>NZ_CP080414.1:432500-3292500 GCF_019457615.1 Shewanella zhangzhouensis | reverse complement strand
AGCTTGGCACTGAACATTGACCCTACATGTGTAGGATAGGTGGGAGACTTTGAAGCGGGAACGCCAGTTCTCGTGGAGTCAACCTTGAAATACCACCCTTGTAGTGTTGGTGTTCTAACCTCGGTCCATGAATCTGGACTAGGGACAGTGCCTGGTGGGTAGTTTGACTGGGGCGGTCTCCTCCCAAAGAGTAACGGAGGAGCACGAAGGTTGGCTAAACACGGTCGGACATCGTGTGGTTAGTGTAATGGCACAAGCCAGCTTAACTGCGAGACAGACACGTCGAGCAGGTACGAAAGTAGGTCATAGTGATCCGGTGGTTCTGCATGGAAGGGCCATCGCTCAACGGATAAAAGGTACTCCGGGGATAACAGGCTGATACCGCCCAAGAGTTCATATCGACGGCGGTGTTTGGCACCTCGATGTCGGCTCATCACATCCTGGGGCTGAAGTCGGTCCCAAGGGTATGGCTGTTCGCCATTTAAAGTGGTACGCGAGCTGGGTTCAGAACGTCGTGAGACAGTTCGGTCCCTATCTGCCGTGGGCGTTGGAAGATTGAGGGGGGTTGCTCCTAGTACGAGAGGACCGGAGTGAACGAACCGCTGGTGTTCGGGTTGTCATGCCAATGGCATTGCCCGGTAGCTACGTTCGGAATCGATAACCGCTGAAAGCATCTAAGCGGGAAGCGAGCCCCAAGATGAGTCTTCCCTTGGACCTTGAGTCCACTGAAGAGCCGTCCGAGACCAGGACGTTGATAGGCAGGGTGTGTAAGCGTTGTGAGGCGTTGAGCTAACCTGTACTAATGACTCGTGCGGCTTAACCATACAACCCAGATGGGTTTCAGATGGTGTAGATAGTCTTGAAGAGACCAGACTTGATTGAAGTGATAACTCAATAGCACAGAATACCGGTCGCTTAGCTCAGCCGGGAGAGCACCTCCCTTACAAGGAGGGGGTCACTGGTTCGATCCCAGTAGCGACCACCATCATTTCTGCGAAACGCAGCTTTCCGAATTAACAAATTTGTCTGGTGACAATAGCGCTCTGGTCCCACCTGATCCCATTCCGAACTCAGTAGTGAAACGGAGCAGCGCCGATGGTAGTGTGGGGTCTCCCCATGTGAGAGTAGGTCATTGCCAGACGCCTAATTTGGGCCTAGCCCAAAGGAGCGGTAGTTCAGTTGGTTAGAATACCGGCCTGTCACGCCGGGGGTCGCGGGTTCGAGTCCCGTCCGCTCCGCCAACTTAAGTGAAAAGCCTCATCTTCGGATGGGGCTTTTTGCGTTTTGTTTCCCGCGACAGAGCCCTACGGCCTCCAGGTCGCGACACTGGCCGTGTGCGTTGACTAACGTCCGCTCCGCCAACTTACATAAAGCCTCGCTGGAAACAGCGGGGCTTTTTTGTATTTAACGCTCGTGAAAGTGCTGCGTACTTTGTCGCGGGCGGCCCAGTCCAATAGCATCCCTGCTTAAAAGCCCAGTTCGGCATCCATGCCTCTCGCTCGTAAGCACATCGTTTCGCGATACTCGCCCGCCAACTAAAGACGAAAGCCTCTGCATGCTCTTGTAAACAAGCGTGCAGAGGCTTTTTTCGTTTTACAACATTTGCACTTGGTGTTGTGGCGCCTCGGATAAATCCGCCCCAGCTACGCTAAAGCTTTGCGCTAATCTACACGGATGTAGCGAAGGTAGAAAACGTCTGGAACGGTTTTCTACCGTAAGCTTGTGGCCCGCCATACTCGTCAGCCAACTTACACAGAGCCTCCTCTGGGCGTGCCCGCCGAAATAGCGGGGCTTTTTTGTATTTATCGCGCCCGAAAGTACGCAGCACTTTCGAGAGCTTCGAATGGCTGCCTCACCGGATCGCGTGGCGTCTTGTGCAGCCGTATTCTTCTTTGGCAGCCCAGGCTGGCATCTGATAGTGGTAGATTGGCGTTTGAAGCCTTGAAGGACAGCATGTGCCGAAAAGGCTTTGCCTCTCATTCACAAACACATTGCTTTGCCACACGCTCTGCTAACTTAAAGACGAAATTCCTCGGATGCTCTTTGAACCATGAGTCTGGCTATCGTCTCATTTTCTGGCGTTGAAACCTTGATGGTACCTTTCAGAGTGACCGTTTTAACGCGCATTGGGTGAAGTGGATACTGAAAGGTGTGGTATCTAAACTGAGCATGCAGTTTGTCCCTTTGGTCGTTTAACTAAGCAAATATCATTGCGATGTTCTAACTGGTTGCTGAAGGTTTTTCAGAGCGGAACACTGCTTAACCAGGACTCTTTGCACCAGGGTAAGCATTAGGCATCTTCAGCACAGTCCCAGGTGGCATTATGCCAGTTACGTTCGGCGATGGTACTTGATAGACTAATCGGCCATTAAACAGCGTTTTAGGCCGTTTTGCTCGGGGCTAATCTGCAGATGTTAGAGACAACTTATGTCGTCAATCGGGTATCCGCTGGGCGCAGTAAGCTGCATGTATTGATAAACAGACCTTTGTGGCTGAAAAAGCCGCAACCAAGCGGTTTTCATTAAAAAAGTGCTTTACCTTTAAGGGGGCTTTTTGCATAATGCCCTCCGTCAACAGGGGTGTAGTTCCAATTGGTAGAACAGCGGTCTCCAAAACCGATGGTTGCGGGTTCGAGTCCTGCCACCCCTGCCATATACCAGAAAGGCCGTTCAGAAATGAACGGCCTTTCGTCTTTTTGACGTTTGGTTAATTTGGGTTCCCCGCTTTAAACTGCAACCGGGCTGCGATTTAGTCCTCCAACAGGCTTCGCAGCATCCAGGCGTTCTTTTCATGAATACTGACTCTTTGGGTGAGCAAATCCACAGAGGCTTCGTCGCCACTTTCTGCCGCAAGCGGAATGAGCGCTCTGGCACTGCGGATAATGATTTCCTGGCCTTCTATCAGGCTGGCAATCATGTCTCTGGCATTGAGGCCACCGGTGTCTTCCTGGATGTCGGTTATTGCGGCAAAAGCGCTGTAAGAACCTATGGCCTTTACACCCAAGGCCCGAACCCGCTCTGCAATGCTGTCCACGGCAAGGGCAAGTTCGGTATACTGCTGCTCAAACATGAGGTGTAGACTGGTGAACATAGGGCCGGTCACGTTCCAGTGAAAGCTGTGGGTCTTGAGATACAGGCCATAGCTGTCAGCCAATAGCTTATAGAGACCTTTGGCGATGGCGAGGCGATTTTGTTGGTCGATACCGTTGTTGATCATAATAGTCTCCTCCTGTTTTGATTAAACTAGATTAATCAATTAAAAATTGCGTTTAAAATTGAAATAATAGATTAAAGTGTTCGATCCGATAAATAGGAAGGGCAATGGAAAAAACGGCATATCTGGATGCCATGGGCATCGCCCGTTGGCGTGAGGCTGGCAAGTCTGCGCCATTATCGCCTGAGCTCAAGTGGGCGATTAACAACATGTTTAATCATCCTCTGTTCGCTGAGCTTGAATGCCAGATAGAAGAGTCCTTCATTGCGTTCATACCATGTTCCGGCGAAAGCCGCTCTGTGTTACTGGGGCAACTGGATACGCCGGAAGGTAAGCGAGCGCTCTGGCGTGCGCTCAGCGCCTGCGGAGCCTTGTAGTGAAGATTGAGACATTACGTCAGCAAGATGCACCCAAAATGGCACTCATTGAGTCTGAGGCTCATTCCCATCCGATGTCGGAGGGGGCGCTGCTTGATTGCTTCGGTCCTCTGTATCGCTGCAGCGGACTCTATCGGGACGATGTGCTGCTGGGATTTACCATAGTGCAGCAGATTGTGGATGAGGCAACCCTGTTTGATATTTGCGTGCTGCCCTCGGCACAGGGGGAAGGCCTGGGTAAGTTACTGCTCCAGCAGGTGATTGCCGACGCATGCAGCCATGGTGCACAGGTGCTGATGTTGGAGGTACGTGCCTCCAATATGGCCGCCATTAGCCTGTATCAGCGCCTGGGATTCACGGAGATTGGCAGGCGCAAGGCTTATTACCCAACGGCCGAAGGCCGCGAGGATGCGGTGCTGATGGATTTAAGGCTGGAGCACGGCTGAGCCTGTTCTGCAGGGATAACCCAATAAAAAACGGCGCCAATGCGCCGTTTTTCAGTTTTAAAGCAGGCTTAATGGCAAACCTGCTTATTTCACTTCCTTGCCCTGTGCCTGGAGGTCGGCATGGTAGCTTGAGCGTACCAGCGGGCCGCAGGCGGCGTGGCTGAAGCCCAGATCTTCGGCAATAGCTTTCAGCTCATCAAATTCCTGTGGGCTCACGTAGCGCTCTACCGGTAGGTGGAACTTGGACGGCTGCAGATACTGGCCCAGGGTCAGCATGTTTACATCGTGGGCACGCAGATCTTTGAGCACCTGAATGATCTCTTCGTTGGTTTCACCCAGACCCATCATCAAACCGGACTTGGTTGGAATATTGGGGTGACGCTCTTTAAAGCGCTTGAGCAGATCCAGAGACCACTGATAGTTGGCGCCCGGGCGAGCTTTGCGATAGTGCGCCGGCGCAGTTTCCAGGTTGTGGTTGAACACATCCGGTGGATTGGTGCTCAGGATATCCAGCGCAACGTCGATACGGCCGCGGAAATCGGGCACCAGGGTTTCAATCTGGATGTGCGGATTCAGTGCGCGGATTTCACGGATACAGTCGGCAAAGTGCTGGGCACCACCGTCACGCAGATCGTCACGGTCAACGGAGGTGATCACCACGTACTTGAGCTTCATATCGCGGATGGTCTTGGCCAGTTTAACCGGCTCATCGGCATCAGGTTTCAGTGGGCGGCCGTGGGCCACGTCGCAGAATGGGCAGCGGCGTGTACAAATGGCACCCAAAATCATAAAGGTGGCGGTACCGTGGTTAAAGCATTCCGCCAGGTTGGGGCAGGAGGCTTCTTCACATACAGAGTGGAGGCCGTTGCTGCGCAGCGCCTGTTTGATTTCGGTAATGCGCTGATTGGAAGCAGGCAGCTTAACCCGCAGCCAATCTGGCTTTCTGAGCATGGTTTCACGCTCGGAAGGCATGATTTTTACCGGAATTCGGGCGACTTTGTCTGCGTCACGCAGTTTGACGCCCGGCTGCAATCTTTCGGGTCTGTTCATTTTATTCTGCTAATCCTTGGTGATGGACCAGGTGCTCATAGCCAAGAAGCTGGCTAAAGGTGAGGGTGAGTTTTTCACCTGCTTCGTTTACGGTAATGGGGCCGCCCAGTGCTTTGCACTGAACCATTTCCAAGCCGGCATAACCGCAGGGATTGATGCGTTGGAAAGGGGAGATATCCATGTCGACATTAAGCGCCAGCCCATGGAAAGAGCAACCACGGCGAATGCGCAGGCCAAGTGATGCAACCTTGCGCTCATCAACGTACACCCCGGGTGCATCGGCTTTGGCATAGGCGTCGATACCGTAGGCTTTCAGCATATCCACAATGCTTTGCTCTATGTGGGTGACCAGCTGACGAACGCCGATTTTAAGGCGTTTGATGTCCAGCAGGGGGTAAGCAACCAACTGACCCGGGCCGTGATAAGTCACCTGACCACCGCGGTCTACCTGAATAACAGGAATGTCGCCGGGATTGAGGATATGCTCGGCTTTACCGGCTTGCCCCTGGGTAAATACCGGAGGATGTTCAACCAACCAGAGTTCATCCGGGCTGCTTTCATCGCGGTTATCGGTGTAGTGCTGCATGGCGTGCCAGACAGTTTCATAATCCTGATTTCCCAGGTGTCTGATGTGCAGAGTCTTGGCTTGCAAGGGCTACCTCTCCCCTCTGGTTCAGCGTGGCGGCATTATACGCCGCGGATGCCGAAATGTAACACAGAAGCGCTTACAGGGCGCGCCAGAATAATTAAAGTACCCGTTTTACGCCGTCGATGGCGGCAAGGGACGTGTACAGGGTTTCAATGTGGTCCTTGCTGGTGACGGTAACGCGAATGGTTACAGACAGATATGTGCCCTTACTGGAC
Source organism: Shewanella zhangzhouensis (assembly GCF_019457615.1). Classification (NCBI taxonomy): domain Bacteria; kingdom Pseudomonadati; phylum Pseudomonadota; class Gammaproteobacteria; order Alteromonadales; family Shewanellaceae; genus Shewanella; species Shewanella zhangzhouensis. Next base: position 3,286,550 of record NZ_CP080414.1, on the reverse strand, counting down.
ACCTTACTGGTTGGGCTGTAATCACCTGGAGCATGTTGCTGAACCACAGCGACCACGCGATCGGCCAAAGTCTCGCTGGCATCTCCCACAACCTTGAAGGGGAATGAACAGGGAAACTCCAGATATTGGTCAAAAGTGGTGTTTAGCATAGTCGATTATCTCTGTCGTGGGCTTGGGCCTCAAATATGGCGGCGATTATAGCCCAATCAAGGTCTGGGGGCGAAAAAAATGCCACCCGAAGGTGGCATTTTCATCCAAGTTGGCTTAGCTCAGCCAGCTGGCGAAGAGCTGCTTGAAGTAATCCATCAGTTTGGAGAACCAGCTGCCTTCGTTCACTTCCTGCAGTGTTACCAGCGGGAATTGTGCTATGTCTTTGCCATCCAACTGGAAATACACGCGGCCTACGACTTCGCCTTTGGCCAGTGGTGCTTCCAGTGGCTTGGTCAGTTCAAAGTTGGCCTGAAGCTCTTTCCCTTTGCCGCGACGAATGGTCAGAGGAGTGTCGGTGGCAACACCCAGGTCGACACTCTCACGATCGCCGTACCAAATTTGTTGGTTTACGAAGCTGTCACCGGCCTTGTAGGGGGTAACGGTTTCAAAGAAGCGGAAACCATAGGACAGCAGCTTTTTGCTTTCGGCCTTACGGGAAGCCTCGCTGCTGGCGCCCATGACCACAGAAATCAAACGCATGTCGTCCTGTGTGGCAGAGGCCACCAGGTTATAACCCGCGCCAGAGGTGTGGCCAGTCTTAATACCGTCCACGTTCATGCTCTTGTCCCACAAGAGGCCGTTACGGTTGTATTGCTTGATGCCGTTAAAGGTGAACTCTTTTTCGGAATAGATGCGGTACTCTTCCGGCACATCACGGATAAGGGCGGCACCCAGAATTGCCATGTCATAGGCGGTGGTTTTGTGGTTGTCAGAGTCCAGACCGTGGCTGTTTTCAAAGTAGCTGTCGGTCATGCCGAGCTGCTTGGCCCAGGAATTCATCATATCGACGAAAGCATCTTCGGTACCGGCAATGTGCTCGGCCATGGCCACACAGGCATCGTTACCGGACTGGATGATGATGCCACGGTTCAAATCGGCAGCTTTTACGGTTTTGCCCACCTCGATAAACATCTTTGAGGAATCGGGAAAGTTCTTTGACCAGGCATTTTTGGTGATGGTGACGTCATCTTCAGGTGAGATGTTTCCCACTTTCATTTCATGACCAATCACATAGCTGGTCATCATCTTGGTAAGGCTGGCCGGATTCAGCTGCTCATAAGCATGTTCTTCGGCAATGATTTGGCCGGTGTGATAGTCCATCAACACATAAGCTTTGGCGGCTACGGAAGGGGCATCTGGAACGACGGTCGGTGGTGCTGCAAAGGCGCTGGCAGACATAATGGCCAGGAGCAACATCGATTTTGGGGCGCTAGGTTTGATTACTTTCATCATTAACTACACGTTTTCTCAGGAGGTTTTAGTAAACGGTATGAAACCCGTCGAGTCTAACATTAATTGACAAGGGATTGCAGTGAAGGTTCCTTCATGTTCAGGATTTGGGCTCAGTAACCAAATAGCCACTAGGGTAACCCTGTTGGCGCATTTGCTGCAGCATTTTACTGGCAATACCTTCGTGGCCAAGGGGGCCCAGCTGCAGGCGATAGAGGGTATCTTTTTCCTGTAACCGATATCCGAGCTGGTATTTAGCGGCAAGTTCTTTACCCAGGCGGTTCAGCCTGTCTCTGTCCTTGGATGCGACAACCTGAATAAAGTAATGGTTGGGATCCTGACTGCTGGTATACGCCTCATTTTCCGGCGAAGGAATGTAAATGGTTTCAATCTCGACGCGGGCGGTACCCGTGTTCAGCATGCCGAGGCGATAGGCGGCGGCGTAGGATAAATCAATGATGCGCCCCTCATGAAACGGACCCCTGTCATTCACTCTGACTATCACTTCTTTTTTGTTATCCAGATTGCGTACGCGGACAAAGCTTGGCAGCGGCAGGGTCTTGTGGGCAGCGGTCATGCTGTACATGTCATACACCTCGCCATTGGAGGTGTGATATCCATGGAACTTGGTGCCATACCAGGAGGCGAGACCCGATTCACGGAAGTTGGCGGCAGACGCCAACACGTTATAGGACTTGCCCATCACAGTGTAGGGTTTATTGCCGCCGCGGCTGTAGGGTTCGTAACGTGGGATGGCATCGGGAACCTGGCTGACATCCGGCGCCGCGTCTGGGTAGGCATCGTGTTTTTGATGATACCTGTCCCCCTTGGTGCTGGGTTTGTTGTTGCCCCCGGGCTCAGGCGAGGAAGAGCAACCGCCCAGAACGAGTGTCAGAGCCAATAAAGGCCAACAGGATTTACTACTTGGCATGGGCATGTTTAAGCTGCTCACTGAATTCATAGGCCGCCATGGCGTAAAGAGGGCTGCGATTATAACGGGTGATTACGAAAAAATTCTTAAAACCCGTCCAGTATTCGTTGTGCGTTTCCTGCTCCAGTTTAAACAGCATCGCAGGCCGGGCAATATCCAGATCCCGTTTGTCCGCAAGGCCGAAGCCGCCTCCGAGTATATCGGAGGCCTTGAGGGTTAACGGCTCTCCCTTCCAGAGTGAGGCCGTTGGCGGCGTTTCACCGTAGCTTTCCAATCGAAACGCGACAGGGTCGCCCGCCTTCCAGCCATGCTGATGAAAATAATTGGCCACACTGCCGATGGCGTCGGCGGGGCTGCCGAGCAAGTCTTTGCGGCCATCGCCATCAAAATCGACCCCGTAGTAACGGTAGCTGGAGGGCATAAACTGGCCAAATCCCATGGCACCGGCGTAGGAGCCCTTCAATGTGCTCACATCGAGCTTTTCTTCCTGCTCAAGTTTTTGCAGCTCGCCCAGCTCTTTCAGAAAAAAACTGGCCCTGGGCGGGTAGTAAAAGCCAAGGGTATAGAGGGCGTCGCGCACGCTGAAGTTGCCCATGGTTTGGCCGTAATGGGTTTCGATGCCAATGATGGCCACAATCATCTGAGGTTCAACGCCAAACTGGGCCGATGCTTTGTCGATGGTGCTTTCGTGGGCACGCCAGAACTCGAGCCCGGCGTTCAGTCTGGCTTCGGTGAGAAAACGCGGCCGGTAGAGATGCCAGGGCTTGGCCTCCCAAGGGCGGCTGATGGCTTCAATCACCTTGGGGTTATATTGGGCATCGGCCAGAAATGCATCGATTTGGGATTGGGAAAAACCAAGCGCACTCTGGCGGGAAATAAAGCTGTCCCTGGCAGTGTCGATTTGTGTCTCGGCAGCGAGCACAAGATTGGCGGCAAGAAGGCCTGGCAACAAGGCAAGGCCCGGGGCAAAACTCATCGGCATTCCTTAGCGGTCGACAAAGCGCCTGTGGGTTTGAATGCTCATTAGAATGCCAAAACCTGTCATCAATGTCAGCATCGAGGTGCCGCCGTAGCTTATCAGGGGTAAGGGCACGCCCACCACGGGCAAAATGCCGCTGACCATGCCGATATTCACGAAGATGTACACGAAGAAAGTCAGGGTGATAGAGCCTGCCAACAAACGGGCAAAGTTGGTTTGTGCCCGCGAGGCGATGACCAGTCCCCGGCCAATCACATACAGGTACATGGCGAGTAACAGAATGGCGCCGATAAGACCGAACTCTTCGCCAATCACCGCAAAGATAAAGTCGGTGTGACGTTCGGGCAGAAACTCCAGCTGCGACTGGGTGCCGTGGAGCCAGCCCTTGCCGTCCACGCCACCGGAGCCGATGGCGATTTTCGACTGAATAATGTGGTAACCGGCGCCGAGCGGATCTTTTTCCGGATCCAGCAGAGTCAGTACCCGGCGGCGCTGGTAGTCGTGCATCAGGAAATACCAGAGTATTGGCAAAAACGACAGCACAGAAGCCAATAGCCCAAGTACTATGTACCAGCTCATCCCGGACAGGAAGAGTACAAAGATGCCCGAGGCCGCCACCAGGATGGAAGTCCCCAGATCGGGTTGCTTGGCTATCAGCAGGGTTGGAATAAGCATGATAACTGCCGCTGCTGCCAGATACCGCTTCTTCGGTGGCAGGGTAAATTTGCTGATAAACCAGGCCATGGTAATGGGGAAGGCGAGTTTGATAAGCTCAGAGGGCTGAAATTCCATAAAGCCCAGATTCAGCCAGCGCTGGGCACCTTTATTGATTTCCCCGAAAAAGTGCACCCCAAGCAGCAGGATAATCCCGGCGATATAAATCGGCAGGGCCCAGCGGCGCAGAATTTCCGGATTTATCTGTGCCATAAACAGCATGATGCCGAGGGAGAGACCCATGCGAACCAGCTGCCGCTCCAACATGGCGGGATCTTCACCCGAGGCAGACCAGATAACAAACAGGCCAAACCCCATAATGGCCAGCAGTCCAAGCAAAAGCGGTAAGTCGATGTGCATCCGTTGCCAGATATTCTTACGGGCATGATCCCTTGTCATGGTTGCACCTTCCACTGCTCATGGAGCATAAATTCATCCAGCATGGCGCGGGCCACAGGACCGGCATTGGCACCGCCCCAACCGGCGTTCTCCAATACCACAGCCAACACTATCTTGGGAGACTCAAAGGGGGCGTAAGCCACAATCAGGGCGTTGTCTCTCAGGTGCTCTGCCACCTTGTCGTGGTCGTATTTGGCATCCTGTGCCACCGAAAACACCTGAGCGGTACCTGTTTTCATGGCGGCGGTATAAGTGGCATCGGTAAAGCGCGACTTATGGGCCGTCTGACGCATGGCTTCGTTGATGATTTCCCAGTTGCGGGGATTCTTCAGCGCCACCGGGGGCATCTCTTCGGGTGGCCGCTCGATTTTGGCGCTGTTGTCTTTCATTGCCTTGAGCAGATGGGGCACAAAGCGCTTACCGCGATTGGCCAGAATTGCCGTGGCATTGGCGAGCTGAATAGGTGTTGCTGTCCAATAGCCCTGGCCAATCCCCACCGAGATGGTATCACCGGGATACCAGGGCTGGTTGTGGCGGATACGCTTCCAATCGGAAGAGGGCATGATGCCGGCGGACTCTTCGAAGATATCCACGCCGGTACTTTCACCAAAGCCAAATTGATGCATGAAGGCGGCAATCTTATCTATGCCCATCTTGTGCACCATGTCGTAAAAGAAGATATCGCAGGACTCGACAATGGCATGATAAACATCCACATAGCCATGGCCCCACTTTTTCCAGTCACGCCACTTTCGCTCGACGCCGGGCATTTGCCAGTAGCCTGGATCCCAGATGCGGGTGCGCTCTGTGACGACCTGTTCCTCCAGCCCCATCAGTGCCATATGGGGTTTGATGGTTGAGGCGGGAGCGTACAGCCCCTGGGTGGCGCGGTTAATCAGCGGTCTAGCCTTGTCGTTGAGCAGGGCGCTGTAATCCCTGGAGCTGATCCCCTGCACAAAGAGGTTGGGATCGTAGGACGGGCTCGACACCATCGCCATGATGCCACCGTCACGGGGATCGATAGCCACTATGGTGCCACGACGCCCGGACAGCAGTTCCATGGCCTTTTTCTGCAAATTGATGTCCAGTGTCAGGTAGAGATCCTGACCCGGCTCCGGCGGTACGGTTTTCAGGGTACGAATGGTTCGGCCACGGTTGTTGACCTCTTCTTCCAGGTGCCCTGGTTTGCCGTGAAGCAGATTTTCGTAATACTTTTCAATACCCTGCTTACCTATGTCCTTGCTGGCTGCATAGTCTGGCCAGCGGTCAGCTTTTTCCAGCGCGGTCCTGTCTTTGGCGTTGATTTTGCCCACAAAGCCCAGCACGTGCGTCAGGAGCTCGCCATGGGGGTAGAAACGTTTTAGGCCGGCTTCCACCCGTACGCCGGGAAACTGATGCTGATTTACGCTGAATGCGGCCACTTCTTCCTCAGTCAGGTTATCCCTGAGCGTAAGGGGCTTAAAGCGGCGGTGGTATTTGAGGGCTTCGAGGAACTCTGCCTGGGCTTCTTCAGTCAGCGGTATCACAGTCGAGAGCTGCGTCAGTGTCTCGGGGATGTTTTTAACCTTTTCGGGAATGAGCTCAAGGGAATACACCGGTTGATTTTCGGCGAGCAGCACGCCATTGCGGTCATAAATCAGGCCGCGGCTTGGAGCAACCGGTGTTACCCGGATGCGGTTGTCATTGGAGCGCGTGGTGTAGTCCGTGTAGGCGGTGACCTGCAGGTGATACAGGTTGGTCAGGAGTACACCAAAAAGTGCGACCACGCAGAGAAAGGTAAATATCGCCCGCCGCTTGAACAATGCTGCCTCAGCGGCGTGGTCATGCATGGCTACCCGTTTTCTTGGTGTCACTCAACGTCTCCGGTGCAATCAGCGGCCTGACAAGGGCTCGCTATTCCCTGTGATAAGGATGGTTGTTGTTAATGCTCCAGGCCCGGTAGAGGCTTTCCGCCACGACTACCCTCACCAGAGGGTGGGGCAGAGTCAGCGCCGATAAACACCAGCTCTGGGCTGCGGCCTGTTTGCACGCCGGAGCTAGGCCTTCGGGGCCACCAATCAAGAGGCTGACATCACGGCCATCGAGCTGCCATTTGGACAGGGCGCTCGCCAGTTCGGGAGTCGTCCAGTTCTTGCCGGGAAGATCCAGGGTAACAATATGATTACCCTTGGGAATTGCTGCAAGCATTTGTTCACCCTCCTTTTGCAGGATGCGGGCGATATCGGCGTTTTTACCGCGCTTGCCAGCGGGGATTTCGACAAGCTCAAGCGCCATGTCTCGGGGGAAACGGCGCTGATATTCTTCAAATCCGCGGGTAACCCAATCGGGCATCTTGGTGCCCACGGCGATGAGTTGCAGTTTCATCAGGCGGGTTCTTGCCAGAGCTTTTCAAGCTGATAAAAGTCGCGGGTTTGTTCCTGCATCACGTGCAGAATGACTTCACCCAAATCCACCAGAACCCATTCGCTGGTGTCGCGGCCTTCGCTGCCGAGAATGGTGATGTTGGCCTCTCTGGCCTTGGAGAGCAGGTTCTCGGCGATGGCGCGGACGTGGGTTTTTGACGTACCCGAGCAGATCACCATGTAATCTGTGATGTTGGAGTGTTTGCTGACATCCAGTACTACCAGATCCCGTGCTTTAAGATCTTCAATCTTATCGACAACAAATTGCTTCAGTTCTTCGCTTTGCACGCGAAATTACCCCATGTGTTTCCAAAAAAAGAGCGCGACAGTATAGCAGCAGCCAGTGGCAGAATACACCGCCTAGCGGTACAGCCCCTGGGTCTCAATCACCCAGGCCACTGACTCTGGCACTAACTGGCGAATATCCCGTCGCTCGGCCAACGCAGCGCGGATGTCGGTGGAGGAAATGTCCTGCTCCCAGATGTCAGTGATTAACACCTTACCGCTGTTCTCAACCGGTAAGTCGGCTCCCGTGTGTTGTCTGTCCGCGAGCACCTTTGCCATGGCGTGGTCGACTGCCAATTGATAACCGGGCCGGGCACACACCACCAGGTGGCAGAGATTAAACAGTTGCTGCCACTCAAACCACTTATCCAGCGACAGAAAAGAATCCATCCCCATGACAAAGTAGAACACCCTGTCGGGATAAAGTTCCTTCAACTGCCTGAGAGTGTTGACCGTGTAACTGGGCTCGTCGCGGCGAAGCTCGATGTCGCACAGTTTGAATGCCGGGAACTCCCGGCACAGTGCGTCAATCATCTCAAGTCTTGCCCCCGGGCTGGCATGGGTGCCGGGTTTGTGGGGCGGAATATGATTTGGCAACAGCCAACAATCCTGCATTGGCCAGTGTTCAAGTACATCCAGCAGTGGCCTGATATGGCCAAAGTGAGGCGGATCAAAGGTGCCGCCAAGTAGTGCCGTGTGCCGCTTTGGATTATGTTGCTTGCTCATATCAGCCCCGGGTATCCACCAGAGCACTGTGGGCAGCGGCATCAAACAGCAGGCAAAGGTGAGTCAGCAGTGTCCAGTCCTCTTCTCCGCCCTGTTTAAGCTTAAGCTCCAGTGAGGATGAGAGGGCGAGCATGGCTTCAATCTGTGGCAGTGACAGCCGCGACAGTGCGGCCTCATAGAGCGGCTTGCGCTTGTCCCAAATCCGCAGCCTTGACCACATTGGTGCCAAGGATTCCCTTTGTACCATGGCTGTTTTCAATTGCAGCAGACTCGCAAGTTCGCGAAACACGGCCCAGAGCACAATGGGCAGGGCTGTGCCTTCAGCCTTGAGCTGGGCCAATATATGGGCCACGCGCTGCTGTTGGTTTCCAAGCAGGGCATCACTGAGCTGAAACACGTTGAAGCGGGATTGGTCGTCGAAATACTGGCTCAGTTCTTCGGCGCTGATCCGTCGGTTGGCTGCAAGCAGCGCCAGTAGTTGTACCGCCTGCTCAGCGGCCAGCAGGTTACCTTCGTACAGGGTTGCCAGTAATTGGCGCGCGTCACCGTCCAGCATCAATCGGTTGGCGGCAATGCGGCCATCTAACCAGCGGAAAAATTGCTGCCCTTCAGGTGTATTGCAGGGAACATAGACACCGGCGTTGTCGAGGGTTTTAAACCATTTGCTGTTGGTTTGCTCGGCGGCGAGTTTGGGACCGCGCAGGATAAGCAGCAGGTCTGGGTTAGGCTGCGCCATCAGGCTCGTCAGCATGGCGCTGCCATCGGCGCCGGGTTTGGCCTGGGGCAGGGTGAGTTCGATAATGCGGCGGCTGGCAAAGAGGCTTAAGGCCTGCCACTCGTTTTGCAAGTCGTGCCAGTTGAAGCCGTTATCCTGCTCAAGGCTGATACGCTCTTCAAATCCTTGCTGCCTTGCGGCCATCAATAACTGAGAGCGGGCGTTTTCTATCAACCAGGCATCGTCACCGAACAAACAGTAACATTGGGCCAGCGGTGTCAGGTGGCGGCCCAGCTGCTCAGGATAAACCCGCATCAGCGCTCCCCGAGGGACGAGAGGGTTTGGATAAGGTTGTCGGCGGCTTGCTGGCGCATTTCTTTGAGCAGCAGCTCCATTTCGCGACTCTTGGCCAGTGCGGTGCGGGGGTCATCCAGATAGTCGCGGCGGATTTCCACGCTGAATGGCTTGGCCTCTTCGCCGGGAAAAGCCACGGCAAAGTCGACATGGTATATCAGCTCGTACTCGGCGACATGGCCGGTGGGGTAGAGCGAGAGTGTGGTGCGCTCGAGGGTGTCACGCAGCAACCGCACCGAGGGTACCTTGGCATCTGACGCGACCACATTCACACCTGACAGGCGCAGGCGATCTTTAACCAAGCGGGTCAGCTCGCTGTATTCATCGGCGCTGTCGACACTCAATTGCTTGAGGGAGGCCGGAATTTGATAACTGCCCTGAAGACGAAAGCCGCAGCCGGTGACGCCAGTGAGCAGCGCCAAACCCAAAATGGCGGTAAGCAATGTTCTAACCATGGCGAAATGCTTCTTCCTTTTGTTAAGCAGAAAAACCCGCCGCAGCGGGTTTTTCTTTAATCCCCTGAACCGGCGACAGTGTCGCAGGCTACAGGTCAGTTGGCAACGATGTTGAGCAGTTTACCCGGCACGTAAATAACCTTGCGCACGGTGACGCCATCTGTGTATTTACGCACGGCGTCTTCGGCAAGGCCCAGGGCCTCCACCTGCTCTTTGGTGGCATCGGCCGCGACTGTGAGCTTGGCACGTACCTTACCGTTCACCTGTACCACGATGAGTTTGCTGTCTTCAACCAGTGCCGACTCGTCGGTGGCCGGCCAACCGGCGTCTTCGATGGCGCCACTGTTACCCAGTTCCCGCCACAGGTTGAAACACACGTGCGGTGCGATGGGGTAGAGCAGACGTACCACCGCAGACAGGGCTTCGTTCATCAGCGCCTTGTCCTGGGCAGACTCCAGCGGTGCCTTTTGCAGGTGGTTCATCAGCTCCATTACGGCGGCAACGGCGGTGTTGAACATCTGACGGCGCCCGAGATCATCAGTCACCTTGGCGATGGTTTTGTGCAGCTCACGGCGCAGGGCTTTTTGATCAGCATTGAGCGCTGCTACATCCAGGGCTTCGGTGGCCGGGGCTGCACTGTACTCAGAGGCCAGTTTCCACAGACGCTTGATAAAGCGGTGCGCACCTTCCACGCCGGATTCCTGCCATTCCAGGGTCAGCTCCGGTGGTGAGGCGAACATCATAAACAGACGCACTGTGTCGGCGCCGTATTTTTCCACCATCACCTGAGGGTCGATACCGTTGTTCTTGGACTTGGACATCTTGCTCATGCCGGTGTACACCAGCTCATGGCCTTCGTTGTCCACGGCCTTGATGATGCGGCCCTTGTCGTCTTTCTCCACCACGGTCACATCGAGGGGCGATACCCATACGCGGGCGCCTTTCTCATTGTTGTAGTAGAAGGCATCGGCCAGCACCATGCCCTGGGTCAGCAGACGCTTGGCAGGCTCGCTTGAGTTCACCAGACCGGCATCACGCAACAGCTTGTGGAAGAAGCGGAAGTACAGCAGGTGCATACAGGCGTGCTCGATACCACCTATGTACTGATCCACCGGCAGCCAGTAGTTGGCTTTGGCTGGGTCCAGCATTTCGTTGGCTTTTGGCGAACAGTAGCGCGCGTAGTACCAGGAAGACTCCATAAAGGTGTCGAAGGTATCGGTTTCACGCAGGGCGTCCTGACCGTTCACCTGGGTCTTGGCCCACTCTTTGTCGGCCTTGATGGGACTTTGCACGCCGTCCATTACCACATCTTCCGGCAGAATAACCGGCAGCTGGTCTTCTGGGGTTGGCATCACAGTGCCATCTTCCAGAGTGACCATAGGGATAGGGGCGCCCCAGTAACGTTGACGGCTTACACCCCAGTCACGCAGACGGAAGTTCACCTGACGCTTGCCCTTGCCTTCGGCAGAGAGCTTGTCGGCGATGGCATTGAAAGCACCGTCAAAGTCCAAACTGTCGAACTCACCTGAGTTAAACAGAACGCCTTTTTCGGTGTAGGCGGCTTCAGAGATATCCACTTCGCCGTCGGCAGGCTTGATTACGGCCTTGAGTGCCAGACCGTATTTCTTGGCAAATTCGTAGTCACGCTGGTCGTGGGCAGGAACCGACATCACGGCGCCGGTGCCATAGTTCATCAGCACGAAGTTGGCGGCCCATACCGGCACTTCTTCGCCGGTCAGGGGGTGAATGGCGTACAGGCCAGTGGCCACGCCTTTCTTCTCCATGGTGGCAAGCTCGGCCTCAGAGGTGCCGCTTTGCTTGCACTCTTCAACGAAGGCTGCCAGCTCTGGATTGTTCAGCGCGGCTTTTTCAGCCAGTGGGTGACCGGCAGCAATGGCCACATAGGTCACGCCCATCACGGTGTCGGGGCGAGTGGTGTAGATGTCGAAGCTGTCGTCAGAGTCTTTGACCTTGAAGGTCATTTCCACGCCTTCGGAGCGACCAATCCAGTTGCGCTGCATGGTCTTGACCTGCTCAGGCCAACCTTCGAGGGTGTCGATGTCGTTCAAAAGCTCTTCGGCATAGGCGGTGATTTTGATAAACCACTGTGGAATTTCTTTTTGCTCAACCGGAGTGTCACAGCGCCAGCAGCAACCGTCCTGCACCTGCTCGTTGGCCAGTACAGTTTGGTCGTTCGGACACCAGTTCACCGCTGAGGTCTTTTTGTAAACCAGACCTTTTTCATACAGCTTGGTGAAGAACCACTGCTCCCAACGGTAGTATTCCGGGGTACAGGTGGCGATTTCACGGCTCCAGTCGTAGCCAAAACCCAGCATTTTCAGCTGGTTTTTCATGTAATCGATGTTTTCGTAGGTCCAGGGGGCCGGCGCGGTGGCATTTTTGATGGCCGCGTTTTCGGCTGGCAGGCCGAAGGCATCCCAACCTATGGGCTGAAGTACGTTCTTGCCCTGCAGACGCTGGAAACGGGCAACTACATCACCTATGGTGTAGTTACGCACATGACCCATGTGAAGTCGGCCGGAAGGATAGGGGAACATAGAGAGGCAATAGAACTTCTCTTTCGCAGGATCTTCAGTGACTTCAAAGGTTTTGTTATCGGCCCAGTACTTTTGTACCTCAGCCTCGATTTCCGAATGGATGTATTGCTCTTGCATCAATTTTTCCGGCATTGCCGCCTGTTTGTTTGATCACGCGCTTGGTCTGCGCTGCGGGATCTGCATAGAATAAACCAGAAGCGGTTCATTAAAAAGGTTCCCTTGAAGGAGTATTGACGATGACCAGCAGAAGCACGCAATTACTGGCCCTGTATCAGGATCTCATTAAGGATTTGGCCACCCACTTTGAGGCAAACCCCGAGCTGAACGCCAAGAATCTGTTCCGGTTGATGACCTCCGGCGAGGCGTTTGGGCGTCTTAAGGCCCAGGCCGATGAAGAAGAACTGGCGCTGGCACTGGAATTTTTGAGGCGCGATATAGCCGCCTTTTTACAGGAAAAAAACGAAAGCTCCCTGACTCACAGTCCGTCATTTATTGCCATCGAAAACACCCTCTGGCATTGGCTCTCTGAGATCACTGACAGAAGTCAGGTGCAATGGCATGAACTGGCTCAGGATTTTAAACATCACGGCTATTACCAGAGCGGGGAAATTATCAGTCAGGGACGTATGGTGTGCACCAGTTGCGGCCATGGAATGGACATCGAGTTCCCGTCGGTCGTGCCTGATTGCCCTGAGTGTGATAACGATGAGTTTATTCGCGAGGCGCTTGCGCCTTAGTTTTCAGCGGGTCTTCAGTCTTCGTTGGCGGGGGGCTGATGCCGGTGGATATGGGCCCGATTGCCAAATTGATGCTGCCAGCCCTTGTGCCAGGTATTCAGGGTGTCGAGTGAGCGGGGCAGGCTGATGAGGTATCCCTGCAGTACCAGTGCAGGGTAGGTCTGCATCAGGTATTTGAGTTCATCCATGTGCTCTATACCTTCGGCCACCAGAGTAATTCCCAACTGGCGGGCAATTTCAACCAGGCCGTTCAAAATGGCCTGACAAAAGCTGTCTCTGTGAATATTGATAATCAGTGAACGATCGATTTTAACTTCGGTGTAGGGCAAATCTCGCAGTTGATTGATATTGGTAAAGCCGGTGCCAAAGTCGTCCAACGATAATCCAAAGCCTCTCAGACGCAACCGATTCAGGGACTCGAGCTGTGCACTGTTGTGTATGTAATGCTCTTCTGTGATTTCAAGCACCAGCGAATCATTGCTGGCACCACTCTTGCGCCAGATATGCTCCAGACTGTCTGCCAGATAAGTATTCTCAAGCTCTTCCGGACTGATGTTCAAACTGACTTTGATGTCGTTGCCGAGGATGGATTTTATGGTGGGTAAGTCTTTGCATGCCTGCTGCAACATGCGTTGGGACAGCTGCGGCAACATGCCATATTCCTGTATGACCGGCATAAAGCGACAGGGTCTCAGGGCATTGACTTCGCCCGGTAAGCGAATGCGCGCCAGCGCTTCCACACCTACAACCTGACACCTGTTCAAATCCACCTTGGGTTGATAATAAGGGATTACCTGAATTTGGTTAAAGGCGGCCTGAACTTGCTCATGGGTCAGAAGCTGCGCAGGGGGTTCAAGGGTGACACGCAGCTCAGTGGCTTTCTCAACCAGCGCCGATAGGTCGTCCAGTTGCACCGGTTTGCAAATGCAGCCAATCATGTGAAGTCGATGGCGCCGGGCTATGTCAGCTGCGAGGTTGATGATGCGCCTGTCCATTTCAGAAATGATGGCCACGGCGCCTTTGAAGCCCATTTCGCCAAGTTTTCTCAGTACATCCAGACCGTCGGTTTCTGGCATCCGAAGGTCAGTGAGTATGATTTGGAAACGCGCAGGCTCCAGACCCACAACGGCAAGTGCCTTGGTGGCCGATGTCATGGTGGTGATTTTTTCAAACCCCATGCGCGAAAGCATGGTTTTTACCACCATCAAAATGGCTTCAGAATCGTCGATTATCAGGATCTGTTGTTGCCCGAGCATGTCCCTTTGCCCCCTGGAGACTTACCTTTAAATAAGCCTAGTCCCGATGTGGTTTCAGGCAAGCAAAAAACCTGGTTGTTTTCACAAAACAGAATGATTTTAGGGAGAAACAGTGGGCCCCAATTAATTGGAGCCCACTTTTCAGGGCGGGAAGGCGTGCGTTCGACGTATCAGCACGCTTGTTTGCGTCTGTAACCCCATGCAGCCAGTACGATGAAGAGACAGAGCAGATAAAGAGGCAGGTGCCCGGTGCGGGCGAACAGGGTGACGCCCCGGGTCAGGGCAACATCGGTTTTCAGCACCTGGGTTTCAAACTGCGGCACAGCAGCAGCGATGTGGCCAAATTCATCCACCACGGCCGTAACGCCATTATTGGTGGCGCGAAGTAAGGGGCGGCCCAGCTCTGCTGAGCGCATGCGGGCTATCTCCATGTGTTGCAGCGGGCCGTTGGACTCACCAAACCAGGCGTCGTTGGATACTGTCAGCAGCAGATCGGTTTGTGCTGTCACGTTTTCACGCAATTGCTCAGGAAAGGCAATTTCATAGCAAATGGCCGGTGCCAGCTGAAAACCGGCCGCAGTCAGATTCGGCTGCTGATAATCACCACGGCTGAAAGACGACATGGGCAGGTTGAAGAAAGGCGCCAGGGGCCTCAACAGGGACTCGAATGGCACGAATTCGCCGATGGGCAACAGATGATGTTTGCGGAACCTGTTGGTGCCATTGGCCTCATAATCAGGCTCCTGCTGCACTTTTTCGTGATGATTACCCAGCACGATGAGCGAGTTATACCAATGATTATCCTGATGGCTGATGATCCCGGTAATAATGGCATTGTTGTTGAGGTTGGCAACCCGATTGGCGTTATCCAGAAAATCCGCCACCATGGCTTCGGGAGCTGGAATAGCGGCCTCGGGCCACAGAATGATATCGGCATCGGCGTGTGGGCGACTCAAATCCATATACTTGAGCATGGTAGGCCAAAGCTGCTCGGGTTCCCATTTCATGCTCTGTGGGATATTGCCCTGCACCAGCAACACCTTAACGGTGTCGCCACTGCGCTGTACCTGAGGAAACTGATTGGCCGTGTACACCAGTAGGGCAAGCAGTGGCAGAAGCAGTGTTAACGGTAACCAGCGTTTTTGAGCCAGCAGTGCCATAGCGCCGGCACAGACCAGAATGAGCGCGCCTATTCCCTGTACACCGATAAAAGCCGCCAGCGGCAACAGAGGGCCATCGGTCTGACTGTATCCGGCCCAGAGCCAGGGGAAGCCCGTCAGCACCCATCCCCGAGCCCACTCAGTCAATATCCACAATGCAGGGAACAGCAGTAGCAGGTTGGGCAAGGCATGGGCAGTCTTTAATCGGGCGTAAAGCATGCCCACCAGCGCAGGGTAGAGTGCAAGATAGAGCGCCAGCAGTGCCATCAATGACAGCGAAACGACCAGCGGCAGACCGCCAAATCTGTCAATGCTGACGTGTACCCAACTGATCCCAAAGGCAAAGCTGCCAAAGCCAAAACTGAACCAATGGCCAAATGCAACCTTGGGAGACAGCCCCTGTGCCAGCCACAGCGACAGGGCTACTGCAACCGGATAAACGGGCCACAGCGAATAGGGAGCAAAAGCGAGTGAGGTGGAGGCACCGGCGAGAAACGCCAGCAGGAGTCGGGGCCAGCGGCGGCCGGCGATTGCATTCAAGTCCAATTGCAGTCAATCATCCATAGACAGGAAAAAACGGGCCTTGAAGGCCCGTTCCGGGGAAACTCAGATCTCGGCTATCTCAGCCTGCTCCGGGTCGGGAAACTTGACCCTCAGCTGAATAAGACGCCGTGTGTCGGCACTGATCACTTTGAACTCGATGCCGCCGATACTGATTTGTTCATTACGTTCGGGCAAGTGACCAAAGGCATGGGCCACCATACCGCCAACGGTATCAAATTCTTCGTCGGAGAAGTCGGTACCGAATTCTTCGTTGAAGTCTTCAATTGCCGTCAGCGCCTTGACCATAAACACAGTGTTGTTGACCTTGCGGATTTCGGTCTCTTCCACACTGTCGTGGTCGAATTCATCTTCGATTTCACCCACGATTTCTTCGAGAATATCCTCGATGGTTACCAGACCGGATACACCGCCGTATTCATCCACGACAATGGCCATATGGTAACGTTGGGAGCGAAACTCCTTGAGTAGCACATCAACGCGCTTGCTTTCGGGCACCACCACGGCAGGGCGGATCACCTTCTCCAGCGCGAAGGGTTCATCACTGTTATTAAATCCGTACTTGATCAGATCCTTGGCCAGCAGTATGCCTTCGATGTGGTCTTTATCGTCGTTTACTACGGGGAAGCGCGAATGGGCCGACCCTATGACGGTGGCCAGCAGTTCTTCCACTGTGCTGTCGATTTTAATGGCCACAATCTGGGCGCGGGGGATCATGATGTCCCTGACACGCAGGTCTGAGACTTCCAGTACACCCTGGATCATTTCACGGGTGTCTTCGGTGATGAGGTCGCGTTGCTCGGCATCGTGGATCACTTCCACCAGATCGTCACGATTTTGAGGTTCGCCCTGGAATAACTGACTAACGCGTTCAAACCAGCCTTTCTTTTGGGCGTTGCTACTCGGGGGTATGTCGTCACTCATAGTGATTTTCACGGCTCAATAAAGGGCCGATTATTGCTCCTTATAGGGATCGGGGTAACCGAGGCCGGTCAGAAGCGTGGTTTCCAGCGCTTCCATTTCTTCAGCTTCGGCGTCTTCAATATGGTCATAACCTAGCAGATGCAGGCAACCATGTACAACCATGTGAGCCCAGTGGGCCTCGAGGGCCTTATGTTGCTCAAGGGCCTCATTTTCAACGACAGAGGCACAAATGACAAGATCCCCAAGCAGAGGCAGCTCCATTCCGGGAGGCGCCTCAAAGGGGAACGACAATACATTGGTGGGTTTGTCCTTGCCGCGGTAGTCGCGATTAAGCTGCTGACTCTCGTCGGCATCTACAATGCGAATGGTCAGCTCAGCTTCATCGAGGGTATCGCCAAGGGCGACACGTACCCAGGTCTCAAACTCTGCTTCTGAGGGCAAATTTCCGGGATTCACGGCAAATTGCAGATCCAACGCCAGCTCAAGCGCCATGGGGCTCTCCTTCGGCAGTGTCCGCCTGTGGGCTATCTGCCAGACGATACTGGCTGTCGTGACGGCCTTTGCTGGACTGCTGTTTGGCTTCGAACTCTTCGTATGCCTCGACAATACGGGCGACCACAGGGTGGCGCACCACGTCTTTGGACTGGAAGAAGTTAAAGCTGATTTCATTCACATCGCCCAGCACTTCGATGGCATGGCGCAGACCGGACTTTTGATGTTTGGGCAGGTCAATCTGGGTTATGTCGCCGGTGATCACCGCCTTGGAGTTAAAGCCGATACGGGTGAGAAACATTTTCATCTGCTCCACCGTGGTGTTTTGGCTCTCGTCCAGAATAATAAAGGCATCGTTCAGGGTGCGGCCACGCATGTAGGCCAGCGGTGCGATCTCAATCACGCTGCGCTCAATCAGACGTTCTACCTTTTCAAAGCCGAGCATTTCGAACAGAGCGTCGTACAGTGGGCGCAGATAAGGGTCGACTTTCTGACTCAAATCACCGGGCAAAAAGCCCAGCTTCTCACCGGCTTCCACGGCAGGACGGGTCAGCAGAATGCGGCGGATTTCCTGGCGCTCAAGCGCATCCACTGCGGCAGCTACGGCAAGGTAGGTTTTACCGGTACCCGCGGGGCCAATACCAAAGGTAATGTCGTGGCGCACTATGTTGACCACATACTGGCTCTGGTTGGGATTACGCGGCTTGATCACGCCACGGCGGGTCTTGATGTAATGCTCTTTCAGATCCTCGTGCTCGTCTTCGGCTTCGAGGGCAATGGCTTCCTGAATGGCGATATGCACCTGCTCCGGCTCCAGATCAGGCGTACTGCCCTTCACCGGCGCGGTTTCCACATACAATGATTTGAGCAGGTTATTGGCAGTCAGGCAGTTGCGTGGCTGACCCACAATCTGAAAATGGTTGTTGCGGTAACTGATTTCAACACCGATACGGCGCTCGAGCTGTTTGATGTTGTCATCAAAGGGACCACAGAGGGAGGCCAAACGGCGGCTGTCTGCGGGCTCCAGATAGAGGTTCATGGTGGTAAGTTTACTGGCCAATCAATACTCCGGCGTCAATATCCATACTGTTGGGCAAATACCCAACGCCTATAACTGAAATATACTGCGTTTCGCGGCTGCGATGCAAAGCAGTGCGTTGCCTGAAAACAACAAGGGCGACCAGAGTCGCCCTTGTTAGTGAGTGCCATCAGGGCTTGAAGTGGGTTACACCCAAGTCGTCAGCCTTCTGGTGCTTGGCGAGGATGTCCTCCGGGCGCAGGCTCTTGCGCAGGTCCATCTCGTCTTCGCCGCGGATAAACTTGCCGCGCAGGGAGTTGGGGAACACGTCGACAATTTCCACATCCACGAAGGTGCCTATGTGCTTGTGCAGGCCTTCGAAGTTCACCACCCGGTTGGTTTCGGTGCGGCCACGCAGCTCCATCGGGTTTTTCACGGAGGGGCCTTCCACCAGAATGCGCTGTACTGTGCCCATCATCTGACGGCTGTAGCGCATGGCCTGCTGGTTGATAAGCTCCTGCAAGTCAGCAAGGCGCTGCTTTTTCTCTTCCATATCCACATCGTCCGGCAGATCGGCCGCCGGAGTGCCGGGGCGGGCACTGTAGATAAAGCTGAAGCTCATGTCGAAGTTCACGTCTTCAATCAGCTTCATGGTGTCCTGGAAGTCCTGGGCGGTTTCGCCGGGGAAGCCCACGATAAAGTCAGAGCTGATTTGAATATCCGGACGGGCCTTGCGCAGGCGGCGGATAATCGACTTGTACTCGATCGCCATGTGGCCGCGCTTCATGGCGGTAAGAATACGGTCGGAGCCCGATTGTACCGGCAGGTGCAGGAAGCTCACCAGCTCAGGGGTATCTTCGTAAACGTCGATGATATCTTGAGTAAATTCAATCGGGTGGCTGGTGGTAAAGCGCAGACGGTCGATACCGTCGATGGCCGCAACATAACGCAGCAGCTCGGCGAAGGTGCAGATTTCACCGTCATGCTTGGCGCCGCGGTACGCGTTTACGTTCTGACCCAGCAGGTTCACTTCGCGCACACCTTGCTCGGCGAGCTGGGCGATTTCGAGGATGATGTCATCCATCGGACGGCTCACTTCTTCACCGCGGGTGTAAGGCACCACGCAGAAAGAGCAGTACTTGCTGCAACCTTCCATGATGGATACAAAGGCGGTTGGGCCTTCGGCGCGGGGTTCCGGCAGGCGGTCGAACTTCTCGATTTCCGGGAAGGACACGTCAATCACGGCCTTTTCGCCGGCGCGAACCTGGTCAATCATTTCCGGCAGGCGGTGCAGGGTCTGAGGGCCAAAGATGATGTCCACGCACTGGGCGCGGTCTTTGATGGCCTTGCCTTCCTGAGAAGCCACACAGCCGCCCACACCGATGATCAGGTCGGGATTCTTGTCTTTCAGGGTTTTCCAGCGACCCAGCTGATGAAACACCTTCTCCTGCGCCTTCTCACGAATCGAGCAGGTGTTCAGCAGCAGAATGTCTGCTTCCTCGGCCTCTTCGGTCAAGGTGTAGCCCTGATATTCGCCCAGCAAGTCAGCCATCTTGGATGAGTCATACTCATTCATCTGACAGCCCCAGGTTTTGATATGGAGTTTTTTACTCATCAGTTTGCGTCGCTCTTGGAACCACATAAAAAATAGCGCGACATTTTACCCATTGAAACCGGTTGTGGCTAGGGTTGGCCTGCAATTATCGGGGCATTTTTTAGTCACGGCCCGAGGCGGCAGCATCAGTGGTGCCGTCCCAAGGCAATACCCTTTTAAAGGCTAAGGTCAAAATCATCTTGGGGCACTGAGCACTCGCGCTGGCACGCTAAGCGTTGGAGAATGACGAACAAGCCTATTATCGGCTTGCGCGAATCGTGTCGCCATTTGTCTTAGCTGAGTTTTCGCTTCGAGACGTATCCCTTCATGCAATTCCAGCTGAAAATAGCCCAGCATTTCCGCCTTTTGTTGATATAGGGCATAATCCACTGGGCTTCGATAGATTACTGTCATGGTTTCCATGGGGCTGGCCAGGGCCGTATTGCCCAGTAAGGTTAAGCCCAGCAGGCCGCTGGTCATGAGTAACGCTTTCATAGTCTACCTCTCGATGCTTTCACAAAATGCCGTTTCCGGCGGGAACTCAACTGTGGCTGCTTCAGTGTAGGTGGGACTTCTTGATGGCTTGTGTGGTCTTTGTAACCAGGTGTGGCCAAACCCAGCGTTAGAAACAATTACACACCAATGGGCACAGGTATTTACAAACGGCGGAGGTTTAGCTTCTTTGACTGAGATGATTGAGCAGGATGTAGTGGTGGTGGGTGGTGGTATGGTCGGGGCAGCCCTTGCAGCTGGTCTTGGCCGCGCCGGATTGTCCGTCACTGTGCTTGAAAACCACATGCCACCGGCGTTTGAGGCGAGCCAGCCGCTGGATGTCAGAGTATCGGCCCTGAGTGTGGCCAGCGAAGCGCTCCTTGAGCGACTCGATGCCTGGGAAGGGATACTCTCCAGGCGCGCCGTGCCTTATCTTGGTCTTGAAACCTGGGAAATCGAGTCCTGCATCACCCGTTTCCATGCCAGCCAGGTCGGTGCCGACCATTTGGGACACATAGTTGAAAACCGTGTGGTGCAGTTGGCGCTCTGGGATCTTCTGTCAACGCTGGATTCAGTCACCGTAAAAGCACCCGTTAAAGTCATGGGCTTCGAGCGCCTGGTGGATGGTGATGCCATTTGTGTCGCCCTCGACTCGGGTGAGCGTATTAAAGCAAAATTGCTGGTAGGCGCAGATGGCGCCAATTCTCAGGTGCGTGCCTTCGCTCATATTGGGGTGACGGGTTGGGACTATGCCCAGTCGGCCATGCTTATCAATATCGCCACCGCCTGTGAGCAGCAGGATGTAACCTGGCAGCAGTTTACGCCTCAGGGCCCCCGCTCGCTGCTGCCACTGCCTGGCAACAATGCGTCTCTGGTGTGGTATGACGATGCTTCAACCATTGCACGGCTCGCAAAACTGAACCACAGCGAGCTGGCAGAAGCCATCCGGGCCCATTTCCCCGCCCGTCTTGACCCGGATTTTCGGGTATTGGACAAGGGCCACTTCAAGCTGACCCGCCGCCACGCCCAGCGCTATTTCGATGCCAACCTGGTACTGATTGGCGATGCTGCCCACACCATCAACCCCCTGGCCGGACAGGGCGTTAACCTGGGCTTTAAAGACGTTGATGTGCTGCTGGATGAAATTGTCAGTGCACTTAAACAGGGCGAAAGCTGGCATGCCCAACCGGTTCTGGAGCGTTATCAGCACCGCCGCTGGCGCGACAATCAGCTGATGATGTCCACCATGGATGCCTTCTACGCCTCATTCAGTAACGACCTATTGCCCGTAAAGTTGCTGCGTAATGCGGCGCTGCGACTGGCCAATTTGGATGGGCCTGTCAAACGTCAGGTGCTCAAATATGCCATGGGGCTGAAATAGGCTCCTGGTTTCAGCCAAGGCGCCCCAGGGCGCCTTGGTGTAAATGCCACTCGCAATCCCCAAGCTCCTTTGCTTCATTGTCTCTTTCCCTTTGTTGCGCCTTTTATTTGTTGGGACGTGCAATTGGGTGCTAAAATGCGCCGTTTTCAACACCAGTGCCCGGGTTTTGGCCTAGCCTGAAACGGGTTCAGGACAAGAGTTCTGTTTTCCATGTGCGATATTAAACTGATTGTGGGCCTGGCTAACCCAGGGGCGGAATACGCTCAAACCCGCCATAATGCGGGTGCCTGGTACGTCCAGGAGTTGGCCCGCATAGCCAATGTGAGTCTGGCGCCGGATCCCAAGTATTTCGGTTTAACGGCAAGGGCAATCCTCTGTGGTAAGGATGTGCGTTTGCTGATCCCCTCAACCTTTATGAACTTAAGTGGCAAGTCGGTGGCGGCATTGGCGAATTTTTTCCGCATCGAGCCAGAGCAAATTCTGGTTGCCCATGACGAGCTGGACATGGAGCCCGGTGTGGCCAAGTTCAAGTTGGGTGGTGGGCACGGCGGCCACAATGGTCTTAAAGACATCATTGCCAAGATGGGCAACAACAAAAATTTCTACCGCTTGCGGATAGGCATTGGCCATCCGGGCGACAAAAACAAGGTCAGTGGGTATGTGCTGGGTAAGGCGCCCGCGACCGAACAGGAAAAGATGAATGCGGCTATCGATGAAGCCGTGCGCAGCACCGAAGTCCTGTTCAAGCTAGACATGACCAAGGCAATGCACAGATTGCATTCCTTCAAGGCCGAATAATCAGTTAAGCAAGTAAGTCAAATAAAGGGTTATAGCTATGGGTTTTAAATGTGGCATCGTTGGTCTGCCCAACGTTGGTAAATCAACGCTCTTCAACGCGCTGACCAAGGCCGGTATTGAAGCGGCAAACTTTCCGTTTTGTACCATCGAGCCAAACACCGGCGTAGTGCCAATGCCAGACCCACGTTTGGACGAATTGGCCGCCATTGTGAAGCCTGAGCGTGTTATCCCGACGTCCATGGAGTTTGTGGACATCGCCGGTCTGGTAGCCGGCGCCTCCAAGGGCGAGGGCCTGGGCAACAAGTTTTTGGCCAACATCCGCGAAACCGAAGCTATCGGCCATGTGGTGCGCTGCTTTGAGAACGAGAACATTGTGCACGTGGCCAACCGCGTTGACCCAGCCGGCGACATCGAAGTCATCAACACCGAGCTGGCACTGGCAGACCTCGACAGCGTTGAACGTGCCATTGTGCGTCAGCAAAAGCGTGCCAAGGGCGGCGACAAAGAAGCCAAGTTCGAAGTGGATGTGCTTGAAAAGCTGCGCCCTGTGCTGGATGAAGGCAAGATGCTGCGCTCTTTGGAACTGTCCAAGGAAGAGCTGGCTGCAGTGGCTTATCTGAACCTGCTGACCCTGAAGCCAACCATGTACATCGCCAACGTGTCTGAAGACGGCTTTGAGAACAACCCGCATCTGGATGCAGTACGCGCCATCGCCGCCAAAGAAAATGCCGTGGTAGTGCCTGTGTGTGCCGCCATCGAATCTGAGCTGGCCGAGATGGATATCGAAGAGCGCGACGAGTTTATGGCGGATCTCGGTCTGACGGAACCTGGTCTTGATCGCGTTATCCGTGCCGGTTATGAGCTTTTGAACCTGCAAACTTACTTCACAGCCGGTGTGAAAGAAGTGCGTGCCTGGACTGTGTCTGTTGGCGCCAGCGCGCCCCAGGCTGCCGGTAAGATTCATACCGACTTCGAGCGCGGTTTTATCCGTGCTCAGGTGATCTCCTACGAAGATTTTATTAACTTCAAGGGCGAGCAGGGCGCCAAAGAAGCCGGCAAGATGCGCGTGGAAGGTAAAACCTACATCGTTAAAGACGGCGATGTGATGCACTTCCTGTTCAACGTCTAAGCCATTGGTCGGGCGGGAAACAGGCTTTTTTGCTTATCTGTTACCCGCTTTGATGAAGGATTAGGCGAACGGTATCTTTGGGGCGAAATGTGCTAAAAAAGCTGTTGACCTGTCTTCGGTGAATCAGCATAATACGCCCCGTTCCTCGCCAAGAGGGATGCGAGAAATCGTAGTGGCTATGTAGCTCAGCTGGTTAGAGCACAGCACTCATAATGCTGGGGTCGCAGGTTCAAGTCCCGCCATAGCTACCATCTTGTCAGGATGTAAAATTGAGACCGGAGCGGGAGTGGTGAAATTGGTAGACACGCCAGATTTAGGTTCTGGTGCCGCAAGGTGTGAGAGTTCAAGTCTCTCCTCCCGTACCATGAACTAAGCTTTCGCTTAGTTGGAGAAGTAAGTGCTGTTGGGGTGTCGCCAAGCGGTAAGGCACCGGGTTTTGATCCCGGCATACCTAGGTTCGAATCCTAGCACCCCAGCCATCTCTCCATCTTCCAAAAAAATTGGGGTGTCGCCAAGCGGTAAGGCACCGGGTTTTGATCCCGGCATACCTAGGTTCGAATCCTAGCACCCCAGCCATGGCTACGTAGCTCAGCTGGTTAGAGCACAGCACTCATAATGCTGGGGTCGCAGGTTCAAGTCCCGCCGTAGCTACCATATTCTCGAAGAGTCCGATTATTCAGGATTTTTTGAACCCAGATTGGGGTGTCGCCAAGCGGTAAGGCACCGGGTTTTGATCCCGGCATACCTAGGTTCGAATCCTAGCACCCCAGCCATACATGAAGCCCGTCCTTTGGACGGGCTTTTTGTTTGGTCATTTCTCGGCTTTTACGCCAATTCTCCCGTGTAAACAGTTTTGCTGCTGTGAAGCTCCTGCGAAGAAGCCTGCGGCGTGCTATGGCCGTTTCCGGCTGCAGTGGTGGCCCACTCATGGCTGTCTCAGTGCGATGTGCTTAGAGGCTAGTCAGAGTCTTTTCATTCAGCGTCTTTTCATTAAGAGAAGGTGCGGGTGCTGTAAAAGACCTAGGCACGTCCTATCGCAAAGGAAAAGCAGGATTTAAGGGAAAAGCAGAGTTCAAAGGAAAAGCACATACGGGGTTGGGCGAGAATGACAAGGCATAAAAAAACGCACCCCTGAGGATGCGTTTTTTGCCATGGGCAGACAGCGGGTGCCGGCTCATTAACCGGTGCCGGGGCTATCAGTGCTGAAACATGGCAGAGATAGACTCTTCGTTGCTCACGCGGCGGATGGCTTCGGCAAGCAGGGCTGACATGGTCAGCTGGCTGACTTTGCCTACTTTCATCATCTCTTCGCTCAGAGGTACTGTGTCGGTCACAATCACTTCATCAATCACAGAGTTCTTGATGTTTTCTGCGGCCTTGCCAGAGAACACTGGGTGAGTGGCGTAAGCGAATACGCGGTTGGCACCATGTTCTTTCAGGGCTTCGGCGGCTTTGCACAGGGTGCCACCGGTATCAATCATGTCGTCAACGATGATGCAGTCACGGCCTTCAACGTCACCGATGATGTGCATTACCTGAGCCACGTTGGCCTGTGGGCGACGCTTGTCGATGATAGCCAGATCGGAATCGTTCAGCAGCTTGGCAACGGCGCGGGCGCGTACAACGCCACCGATGTCCGGAGACACAACCACAGGGTTGTCCAGCTTCTTGGCAACCATGTCTTCCAGCAGCACCGGGCTACCGAACACGTTGTCTACCGGTACGTCGAAGAAGCCCTGGATCTGCTCGGCGTGCAGGTCACAGGTCAGCACGCGGTCAACACCTACGCTGGACAGGAAGTCAGCAACTACTTTGGCGGTGATAGGCACACGGGCAGAGCGCACGCGGCGGTCCTGACGGGCATAACCGAAGTAAGGAATTACGGCTGTGATACGACCTGCTGAGGCGCGGCGCAGGGCGTCTACCATCACAATGAGTTCCATCAGGTTGTCATTGGTGGGGGCGCAAGTGGATTGAATGATGAAAACATCAGCACCACGTACATTTTCGTTGATCTGGACACTGATTTCACCGTCACTGAAACGGCCTACCTCAGCCTCTCCAAGTTTGCAAAATAAACGGTCGGCAATCTTTTTCGCGAGACTGGGGGTAGCATTCCCAGCAAAGAGCTTGATGTCGGGCACTGTATGAACCTCAGGCGTTTGCTTGATATTTTAGTGTAGCTGCTGCCGCGCGTTCCCTGGCGTGCAGCGCAGAAGTAGTTTAAAGCTGAGCGAGTCTCAACTCCAACGGCGAACGATTCAGTCCTTTCGCAACAAAGCCCTGCATATCAGATGGCTTTTTAGCCAACGCCTCCAGCGCGGCCTGCTGCGAGTCGAATTCCCCGAACACGCATGCACCGGTTCCGGTCATTCTGGACGGCGCATATTCTACCAGCCAGCTTAAGGCATTGGCAACTTGGGGGTATTTGGCACAGACCAACGCCTGGCAGTCATTTGACCAGCGTTCAGGGCCGAGTGAGGCCATGTCCAATTTGGGGGTATTCCTAGGTAAATCAGGGTGCTGAAATACGTCGGCGGTGGATACATGGGCGTCTGGTACCAATACCAGATACCATGGTTCGGCCACGGTAACAGGTTGCAATTTTTCGCCGACACCTTCGGCGAAAGCCGCGATTCCGTTAATAAAAACAGGCACATCAGCGCCCAGCGTTAAGCCGATTTCCATCAGGGCTTTTTTATCCAAACCCAGCTGCCACAGGGCATTGAGCGCCACCAGTGTGGTAGCGGCATCCGATGAACCGCCGCCAAGCCCGCCGCCCATGGGCAGGCGCTTGTCGAGCCAGATCTCGGCGCCTTTGGTGCAACCTGTGACATTCTGCAAAGATTTTGCGGCTTTCAGAATTAAGTTATCGCTGTCGGGGACAACTTGGCCGAGGTTGGAGTGCAGTTTCAACTCTGGCGTGCTCAGCACTTTAAAATCCAGCCAGTCGCCGTGGTCGATAAACTGAAACAGGGTTTGCAGCTCATGGTAGCCGCTGGGCAAGCGGCCATTGATGTGCAAAAACAGATTGAGCTTTGCCGGAGCAGGCCAGGCAAGGGATACAGGCATTATTGGGCTCCTTTCGAACCTTGGGCACTGGCCAGTGCCTGCCATTCGTTGGTTTGCAGCTTAATCGCGGCGCTGGCGTGTTTGAGGTCCAGCGTGCGCGGCACAGATGCACCACTCTGGGTTTGCCAACCGGCAATACTGATGGTCCACAGGCCATCGGCACTGATAATGGTCTTGGGGCGATTGAGGCTATCGTACTCGACTTGGTCACCCGCCATCGGCTGTCCGGTTATCCAATAGGGCAGGGCATCGATGGGCAGGGTAAAACCGCTTAAACCGTCCAGCAGCCGCTGTGGGCTCAGGTCTGAGTAGCGCTTGCCATCCACTTCCAGAGTGGCGCCATCCCGGTTTTGAGTCAGCAGCAGCACAGTGGTGCCCAGCATGCTGGTGAGTCTGAGTTCGGCATTGTCGGGGGTATTGAGCCAGAAGAGGTTAGCCGAAACCTTGTCGCCATTGGTGCGAATAAGCAGCTTGCCTTTAAGCTCCCAGGCCTTGGCATCACTGGCGTTTTGCACACTCACAGGCTGCAGCGAGACCTGTGGCGTGAGGCTGCAACCACCGAGCAGAGAAAGGGCGGTGAGGCCAGCAAGAGTGAATTTTGTGAATCGGCGCAAGTTAATCATCTATGACTGAATTAAATAAGTCCTTATGATACGAGGGCTTTAAAAATTATACCAATGGCCTTACCCGCTTTTTGGCTGCGGACGGGTTTCACCCCCGCATTAATGGAAAAAGTGGATAACAACAGAGATCTTTATTCGGTTTTGTTAAGCCTATTCTGTTTTTAATGGCCCCAATTCAGTAGAATGGCGTAATTCACACAAGCGCCGCACAGGATCCAGAAAGAGTCAGATGAGCCTTGTAGCAATCGGGATAAACCATAAAACGGCCACCGTCGATCTTCGCGAAAAGGTCGCCTTCTCCCCGGACAAAATCCATGATGCGATGCGAAGCCTCGCCTGTACCACCTCATCCAATGAGGCGGTGATTGTCTCTACCTGTAACCGTACCGAACTCTATTGCAACAATGCCCGTGCAGAGGAAGTGATCCATTGGCTGGAGAGCTACCACAATCTGGGCCACGACGAGCTGATGCCCTGTGTCTATCATCATGAGGGACAGGAAGCGGTACGGCACTTGATGCGGGTAGCCTCGGGACTGGACTCTCTGGTGCTGGGCGAGCCGCAAATTCTCGGTCAGGTGAAGCAGTCTTTTGCCAAGGCCAAAGAGGCCGGCACTGTGGCCGTCACCCTGGACCGCCTTTTCCAAAGCACCTTCTCGGTTGCCAAAAAAGTCCGTACCGAAACTGAAATCGGTACCGCCGCCGTGTCTGTGGCCTTTGCCGCCGTCAGCATGGCCAAACACATCTTCTCCTCACTGGCCTCCACCAAGGTATTGCTGATTGGTGCCGGTGAAACCATAGAGCTGGTAGCCAGACACCTCAAAGAAAATGGGGTGTCATCCATGGTGGTGGCCAACCGTACCGTGGAGCGCGCCCAAGCCATGTGCGAAGAGTTTGGCGCCACCGCCATTACGCTCTCGCAGATTCCGGATTTTCTCCCA
This sequence comes from Shewanella zhangzhouensis, assembly GCF_019457615.1. Lineage (NCBI taxonomy): Bacteria > Pseudomonadati > Pseudomonadota > Gammaproteobacteria > Alteromonadales > Shewanellaceae > Shewanella > Shewanella zhangzhouensis. The sequence continues at coordinate 3,258,415 of NZ_CP080414.1, read as the reverse complement.
AAGGCCGATATCGTGATATCCTCTACCGCCAGCCCGCTGCCCATACTTGGCAAAGGCATGGTAGAAAAGGCACTCAAGCAGCGTCGACATCAACCTATGTTGTTGGTTGATATAGCAGTTCCTCGTGATATTGAGGCAGAAGTCGGTGAACTCGACGATGCCTTCCTGTACACGGTCGACGATCTGCAGAGCATCATCGAACAGAATATGGCCTCCCGAAAGGAGGCGGCCGAGCAAGCCGAAGTAATCGCCCAGGAGCAATCTTTCCTGTTTATGGATTGGATCCGCTCACTGGAGTCGGTAGACAGTATTCGCGAATATCGCACTGCCAGTATGGCAATCAAAGATGAATTGGTAGAACGGGCCCTCAACAAGCTGGCGCAGGGGGCCGATGGCGAGCAGGTTATTCTGGAGCTTGCCAACAAGCTGACCAATCGCTTGATCCATGCACCGACTCAGGCCCTGACGACTGCCAGTCGTCAGGGGGACCTCAATACTCTGGGGCAACTTCGGACCGCGCTCGGCCTGGATAAACACTGAGACTTTTGAGAGTTAAATGAAGGAATCCGTCATCCGCAAGCTGGAAGGCTTGCTCGAGCGCAATGAAGAAGTATTGGCGCTGCTCAGCGACGCCAGCATCATTTCCGATCAGGACCGTTTTCGCACCCTGTCCAAAGAATACGCCCAGCTTGAAGACGTGGTAAAAGGCTTCAAGGCTTATCAGCAGGCGGTGGCCGACCTGGAAACCGCCAAAGAAATGCTGGAAGAGGACGACCCTGAGCTTAAAGAAATGGCCCTGGAAGAAATCAAATCCGCCAAAGCCAGTCTGGAGCTGCTCGAAGCCGAGCTGCAAATCCTGCTGCTGCCCAAAGACCCCAACGACGAAGCCAACGCCTTTGTGGAAATCCGCGCCGGCGCCGGTGGCGACGAAGCCGCGATTTTTGCCGGTGACTTGTTCCGTATGTACAGCCGTTATGCCGAAACACAGCGCTGGCAGGTGGAAATCATGAGCGCCAACGAAGGCGAACATGGTGGCTATAAAGAAGTGATTGCCCGTTTCAGCGGTGATGGCGTATATGGCAAACTCAAATTTGAGTCCGGTGGCCACAGGGTACAAAGGGTACCCGAAACCGAATCCCAGGGGCGGGTACACACCTCAGCCTGTACGGTAGCGGTACTGCACGAAGTGCCCGAAGCCGAAGCGGTGGAAATCAACCCATCCGAGCTGCGTATCGACACCTTCCGCGCCTCGGGCGCCGGTGGTCAGCACGTGAACAAAACCGACTCGGCCATCCGTATCACTCACTTGCCCACGGGCACTGTGGTGGAGTGTCAGGATGAGCGCTCGCAGCACAAAAACAAGGCACGAGCCATGTCTGTGCTGGTGGCCCGTTTGCAGGCGGCCGAAGACGAGAAGCGCCGCAGCGCCGAAGCTACCACCCGCCGTAACCTGGTGGGCAGTGGCGACCGTTCTGAACGTATTCGCACTTACAACTTCCCTCAGGGGCGGGTGAGCGACCATCGTATCAACCTGACCCTGTATCGCCTGAACGAGGTGATGGAAGGGGATTTGAACGCCCTTATCGAACCCATAGTACAGGAACACCAGGCCGATCTGTTGGCGGCACTGGCGGACGAGCAGGGGTAAACCTTGGCTGCTCATTCCACCATAGGGGAAGCCTTGCAATGGGGTTTCACCACCCTGGCATCCAGCAGTGATTCTGCCAATCTGGATGCCGAGGTGCTGCTGCAGCATTGCCTCGGTAAAAATCGTACCTTTCTTTTCACCTGGCCTGAGCGGCCACTGACCAGCGAGCAGTGGAAACACTTCGAACAGCTGGTCACCCGCCGTGCCAAGGGTGTGCCTGTGGCGCACATCCTCGGCGAGCGGGAGTTTTGGTCACTGAAGTTTTTGGTGAATGAAACCACCCTTATCCCACGGCCTGACACCGAGATGCTGGTGGAGACGGCGCTCAATCTGCCACTGCCTGAAAACGCCAGGGTGCTGGACATGGGCACGGGGACCGGCGCCATTGCCCTGGCTCTGGCCAGTGAGCGTCCAAACTGGCGCATTACGGCGCTGGATAAGGTGGATGATGCCGTGGCTCTGGCCAGGGCCAATCGAGAGCAACTGGGCTTAACCCAGGTGGAAATCCTCCAAAGCGATTGGTTCAGTGCGGTGAAGGATGGTGATTTCGATCTGATTGTCTCCAACCCGCCCTATATCGATGAGCACGATGAGCACTTGGCGATGGGGGATGTGCGTTTTGAGCCCTTAAGCGCGCTCACCGCTGCCGACGAAGGCTATGCGGACCTGAACCATATCGCCATACATGCCCGGGAACACCTCAAGGTGGGCGGCTATTTGCTGCTCGAGCACGGCTTTGCCCAGGCGTTGAAGCTCAGGGAGACTCTGGTGGCTCTTGGGTATGACAAGGTCGCCACTGTGCGGGACTTTGGCTCCAACGATCGCTGCACACTTGGACAGTGGCATGGTGACGATGCCTGAGGGCATTTGGGGCACCCTTATTTAGCGTAACATCGCCAAGGGCTGCCCAGGTTCGGGCAGCATTGGTAAGGGCTCAAGGATTCGGGTACACTAGCGCCTTTGTTTTTCGGGCATTTAGTTTCAGGACTCTTTTATAAAAGGCAGCCAGGCTATGGAATCCATCAACAACCTCTATCCCGTTTTCAAGCATCTGCACCTGACACTGGTGGCAACCAGTGTGCTCTTCTTTGTGGTGCGTTTTGTGCTCAAATTAAAAGAATCTGCCCTGCTGCAGAAAAAGGTCATGCGCATTGCGCCCCACATCATAGACACCTGTCTTTTGCTCTCGGGTCTGCTGATGTGTTTCCTTATCAAACAGTACCCCTTCGTTGACCCCTGGTTGACCGAGAAAATCCTGGCTGTGGTTGCCTATATTTTGCTGGCCATCATGGCGATGAAGTCCAACCGCAATAAGTTTTTCCGCTTTTTTGCCTTCCTCGGCGCCATCGCCTGGGTGGTGTATGCGGCCAAAATCGCCGTGTTTAAACAGGCCATAATGCTGGCATCATGAGTGAATTTTCGTTAGCAGACGGTGTTTCCCTGCCGGAAACGCCGCTGGATATACTTGCGCATTTGGGGCTCGCCGACAGGCAAAAAGCTGAGTGGGCCTGGCTTGAAATCGCCGGTGGCGTGCTTAGCCATTATCTGGTGGACAGAGACGCCAGACTCAAGGCATTGCTTAGCTGGTTTTACCGGGATCTGGGCTTTCGGGCCAAGGATGACTATTTCAGTCTTGAGGCGGCGAGCCTGGCACACACCCTGATGTTTCGTCAGGGGAACAGCACTACGCTGGCCACAGTATTGATGTTGCTCGCCAAGCAACTGGATTTGCCACTCGAACCCATTTTATTGCCCGGCCATACCTTGCTTTGCCTGAAGGAAGGCAAGAAAAAACTCTTGCTGGACCCACTCAGTGGCGAGCTTATCGACCGTAAGCGGGTGCATGCGCTGGTGCGTGGTGAGCTGGGTAACTGGGCACCAATGAAGCCGGCCTATGTGAAAACGTCCGGTGTGAAAGCGCTTATCAGCCGTATGCTGGGAGAGATCAAGGCGGGCGCCATAGTGCAGCAGCGCTTTGATGTGGCGCTTGCCTGCAGCAATATGCTGCTGGACTGGCATCCCGATGACACCATGCTCATTCGTGAAAGGGCCTTTATCGCTCAGCAGCTTGGCGCCATTCGGGTAGCCGAAGCCGACCTCAGGCAGTTTATCGACCTCAGTCCCCACGACCCTGTGGTGGAGCTGGTGAAAATGCAGCTGCGTGAGCTGGGTGAACATCACGAAGTTCTGCATTAACAATTACATACCTTACAAAATTAATAACACTTTCAGGGGGAAGAAAGGATGACAACGGCGCCATTGGTTACCAACGACGCAACCGTACTGGGATTTTTGGCCATTATTCTGGGATTTGTGTTTTACACCCACAGCCACCCCAGCTGGCAAAAATTCTATAAATTCGTCCCGGCGTTGCTGCTGTGCTACTTCCTGCCTTCGCTGCTCAATACCTTCGGCATAGTCGATGGCCACAGTTCGCAGCTGTATTTTGTTGCGACCCGCTATTTGCTGCCTGCGTGTTTGGTATTGCTGATTTTGTCGGTGGATCTCAAGGCCATCATGGGTCTGGGGCCAAAGGCTGTGATCATGTTCCTCTGCGGCACGTTGGGGATTGTGATTGGCGGCCCGATGGCGCTGCTGCTGGTGTCTGCCATTGACCCTTCGTTGACCAACGATATGGGCCCTGACTCTGTGTGGCGTGGTATGACTACGCTTGCCGGCAGCTGGATTGGCGGTGGTGCCAACCAGGCGGCCATGAAAGAAATCTATGAAGTGGGCGGCAGCGTGTTTTCGGTGATGATCACCGTCGATGTGATTGTGGCCAACGTGTGGATGGCGGTGCTGCTGTTTATGGCGTCCCGCGCCAAAGAAATCGATGCCAAAACCGGTGCCGATACCAGTGCCATCGAAGCGCTTAAAGAGAAGGTTGAAAAGTACAAGGCTGAAAATGAACGCAACCCCAGCCTGACCGATTTGATGCTGATCCTGGCGGTGGGCTTTGGTGTCACAGGTTTTGCCCATATTGCGGCGGATTTCCTGGCTCCCTTCTTTTCCGAGCACTTCCCCTGGACCAAGCAGTACAGCCTGACCTCGGGCTTCTTCTGGCTGGTGGTTCTGGTGACGACTGCCGGTTTGGCGTTGTCGTTCACGCCGCTGCGTCATCTGGAAGCGGCAGGCGCCTCCAAGGTGGCGTCATCCTTCCTTTATGTGCTGGTGGCCACCATCGGTCTGCACATGGACGTGAGTGAAATCCTCAAGACGCCGATTTACTTCCTGCTGGGTATCACCTGGATGTTGGTTCACGCGGGCTTTATGTTGCTGGTGGCCAAGCTTATCAAGGCGCCACTGTTTTATATGGCGGTGGGCAGCCAGGCCAACGTGGGCGGCGCGGCTTCAGCGCCCGTGGTCGCTGCAGCTTTCCATCCCTCATTGGCGCCTGTAGGTGTGCTTTTGGCGGTGTTCGGTTATGCTTTGGGCACTTATATGGCGTGGCTCTGTGGCCAGCTGTTGCAGCTAGTGGGCTGATTTTTCCACCGGCGCCTGCGCCGGTTTATTCTTTGAGAGGCATAGATGAGTATCAAGACTATCCAACTTGGCGACATCGCCATTGCCAACGACAAGCCCTTTGTGCTCTTTGGCGGTATGAACGTGCTTGAATCGCGGGATCTGGCCATGAGTATTGCCGAGCAGTACGTGGAAGTGACACAGAAGCTGGGGATCCCCTATGTATTCAAGGCCTCTTTTGACAAGGCCAACCGCTCGTCCATCAACTCCTACCGTGGTCCCGGGATGGAAGAAGGCCTGAAGATTTTCCAGGAAATCAAAGACACCTTCAATGTGCCGCTCATTACCGACGTGCACGAGCCGCACCAGTGCGCCCCTGTGGCCGAAGTGGTCGACATCATTCAGCTGCCGGCGTTTCTGGCACGCCAGACCGACCTGGTGATTGCCATGGCCAGGACCGGCGCCATCATCAACGTGAAGAAGCCACAGTTTCTGGCACCCCATGAGATGCGCCACATCGTGAAGAAATTCAACGAAGCCGGTAACGACGAGATTATCCTGTGTGAGCGTGGCAGCTGCTTTGGTTACAACAACCTGGTGGTGGACATGCTGGGCATGGATGAGATGAAGCAGAGCGGTTATCCGGTAATTTTCGATGCCACCCACGCGCTGCAGCGTCCCGGTGGTCGTGAAGATTCTGCCGGTGGTCGCCGTGCCCAGGCCACCGAGCTTGCCCGCAGCGGTATGGCACTGGGTCTGGCCGGTCTCTTTATCGAAGCGCATCCGGATCCCGACAACGCCAAGTGCGATGGCCCCTGCGCTCTGCCACTGCATCAACTGGAAGGCTACCTCAGTCAGATGAAAGCAGTAGATGACCTGGTGAAATCTTTTCCTGCTCTGGACACCAGCAAGTAAACCACAGCGTTAATTGGCTGTGATATGCTCAAACGCCCGGCTTTGCCGGGCGTTTTTTGTTCTGGGGAATTGAGATCTGGGGGAGAAAGTATGTGGGTGATGTTCACCCTGATGGCGGCCTTTATGCAGGCCTGGCGTAACGCCTTTCAAAGTGAGCTCAGTCGTGATGTCGGCGTGCTTGGCGTCACCTTGGCGCGCTTTCTCTATGCGGGCCCGCTGGCTGCATTTTATCTGGCCGGGCTCTACCTGTGGCAGGATGCGGCCATTCCCACCTTCGGCGTGGATGCGCTTGGCTTTATTCTCGGGGCGGCGCTGATGCAAATTCTGGCCACCGCCTTAATGGTAAAGCTGTTTCAGCTTAAAAACTTCGCCATTGGCGCCGGGCTTGCCAAGAGCGAGGCGCTGGTGGCCGCTATCCTTGGGGTGGCCTTTTTTGGCACCAGCCTGTCGCTCTTTGGCTGGCTTGGGGTGATTGTAGGCACTGTGGCGGTGTTTATGCTCTCAAGCAAGGGCGGGCTCAGGACCCTGTCGCCCAAAACCTTGCTGCTGGGGCTAGCCAGTGGCAGCGCCTTTGCGCTGACGTCCCTTTGGGTGCGGGAGGCCAGCCTTTGTCTCGACGTGCCTTTTCCCCACCGCGCCGCCTGGGTGCTGTTGCTGGTCATTGTTACTCAAACGGTGATTTTGCTGCTGTGGCTGCTGATAAGAAAGCCTGACGAGCTTAGGGCCATGATGGCCAGAAACCGGCTGACGCTGGCTATCAGTGTCAGCAGTTGTCTGGGGTCCATTGGCTGGTTTTCGGCCATGTCGCTTACCGCCGTGCCCTATGTGAAAACCCTAGGGCAGGTGGAAATTTTCTTTATGATGCTGGTGTCGAGTCTATACCTGAAACAGAAGGTACAGGTGAAGGACATGGCCGCGCTGGTGCTGATTGCGATTGCCGCCATCATGGTGATGTGGCCGCAATAAGAGGGGCGTGGCTTAAAAGCGTCGCTCCAGGGCATGAATTGCTTCGACCAAGGCTTTGTTGGTGGGCGTAGCTATGCCATGGCGATTGCCAAGGCTCACCAGATAGCCATTGATGGCATCAATCTCGGTTTTGCGCTTATGGTCCACATCCTGGCGCATTGAGGAGCGATTGGCGGCGGTAAGGCGAATGACCTCATAGACCCGGGCCGACAAACACTCTTCCTGCAATTCTATGCCCTGAGTCCCGGCTACCTGAACCAGTTCCCTCAGCACAGCGGCAATAGTCGCTTGATAGGCATTATCTGCCAGCTCGCCGTTACAGACACCGTGAATGGCGGTGAGGGGATTGATACAGGCATTCACCGCGAGCTTTTGCCACAGGGCTGGCAGTATGCCCTCCACCCACTCACTGCCGGGAATGGCGCTGAGCAGCATGGCTTTAAGCTCTGGCGCCATGGCTGGCCCCATGCAGTGACCAAATTGCGTAAGACCACTGCCGGTTTGCTTAAGGTCGTGTTTGCCAAGGCGTAGCGCACCCTGGCTGGTGGTGCCGAGCGTCAGCCCCCGTCCATCTAACAGGGCCGCCACCTCTTCGTGGGGACCAAGGCCATTATGCAGCAACAGCAGATGGCAGCGCGGTGATAATTCGGGGAGCACCCGGGTCACGGCTTCAACGACCTGATAGGCCTTCACTGTGACGATAAGAAGCTTAAGCTCGCCCAGCAGGGCTTGATTGTCCCCGGGTTTGGCGAAGCTCAGGGTGCTGCGATTGCCACTCAGGTCGGTGAGGCTGTAAGGCTCTGTAATGGCGTTCAGTTGCCGGTCGAGCAGAAAGGGCAAGGTACCCGTCGCCGCCAACTGATGGGCAATTAACTGGCCAACGGCACCGGCACCCAGAATGCCAATTCGGCTCATGCGCCCTGAAGCCTGGATGCGCGGCGGTACTTACTGTACAGCCAGGCGGTGAGGAAGAAGGCGGCCACGCCCGCAAGATCGGCGGCGATATCGCCCCAGGAGGCTGAGCGGTAGGGCAGGCGCGACTGGATGACTTCAATCAAACCTGCGTAGGCAGCCAGTGCCAGCAACATGATGTACCAGCGTGGCCTGAATGCCAGTTGGGTGAGCCAGGCCAAACCAAAGAAAGTGCCGAAATGCCCCACCTTGTCCAGATGAGGAATGGACTGGGGATAGCTGGGTTTGGAAAAGACCAGATAACTGGTGATACACAGGGCAATCACCAAAATGATTTTAAACAGAAACTGCCGATTCTTCACATGGAACTTTCGCTGGTAGACATAGGCGCCCATGATAGGGAAATGTACAGCCAAAGTCACTCACCGGCCTGTAAAACTCTGTGTCTTCACCGGCGGACTTGGGGCTTCACCTGTGCTGGCCGGATCGTTACACTATGCTCTATTCGGATTGAGGCCCGTTTCGTCAGAGGCCTGTTTTGCTTTTCAAGGGGTTAAAAAATGCCGTCATTTGATATTGTTTCGGAAGTGGATGCCGTCGAGCTGAAAAACGCCGTGGAAAACACCCGCCGTGAAATGGATGGCCGCTTCGATTTTCGCGGTGTTGAGTACAGTGTGGATTTCAAGGACATGGTAGTCATACTGCGTTCCGAGTCGGATTTCCAGTGTCGTCAGATGGTGGATATCCTCAGAGGCCAGCTAGCCAAACGCAACGTGGATGCCAAGGCCATGGAAGTGGACGACAAGATAGTCCACACCGGCAAAACCTTTGCACAAAACGTGAAATTCAAGCAGGGCATCGAGCAGGATGTGGCGAAAAAACTCATCAAGCTCATCAAAGACAGCAAGGTGAAGGTGCAGGCGCAAATCCAGGGGGATTCGATTCGGGTCACCGGCAAGAAGCGCGATGATTTACAGGCCATTATGCAGCTGGCCCGCACTTCCGAGCTGGGCCAGCCATTTCAGTTCAATAACTTCCGCGACTGACTCAAGCCTTATCTCAGTCTGTCACCTGCTCGCTCCGTGCTTCGGTGTGGGCAGGGGGCGACACCTTTTCTACCAGCCACACCAGCAGCAATACCGGCAGACCAATCAGGCTGGCGGTGATGAAAAAGTTCACATAGCCAAAGGCATCGACCCAGGCGCCGGAGAAACCGGCAATAAACTTGGGAAACAGCAGCATGATAGACGACAGCAGTGCATATTGGGTGGCGCTGTAGCCGCTGCTGGTCAGGCTCGATAAATAGGCGATAAAGGCCGCGGTGGCGATACCGCCACTGAAGTTATCGATGGATATCGCCAGCGTCAGCAGCTCCATGTTGTACCCAACCACCGCCTGCCAGGCAAACAGCAGATTAGTGGTGGCTACCAGCAGGGCACCCAAAAACAGAATGCGCATGGTGCCGAATTTCGCGAGCAAGACGCCTCCAAAGGCGGCACCTACCAGGGTCATGATAAGGCCATACACCTTGCTCAGAAAGGCGATTTCCTCTTTGGAAAAGCCCATGTCCACATAGAACACATTCGCCATAATCCCCATGACTATGTCTGAAATCCGGTAGCAGGAAATCAGCGCCAATATCAGGATTGCACTCTTGCCGTAACGCTTGAAAAAATCGATGAAGGGCGCGGCGACAGCGTTATAGGTCCAGGATAGGGCCGCAGCCGTGCGGGGGGAGTATTTTTCGCTGAGGCGCTCGCGCATCTCGGCTTCCAGCGCATTTGCCTGGCCCTGGTCGACGGCTGGCTCTTTGGCACACAGGGTGGTTATCACCCCAATCAGCATCAGGGCGGCCATGACCATGTAGGCGGTTTGCCAGGACGCGAGCCGATATCCATCGGCTTCCGGCGCGACCCAGGCGGCGATGGTCAGGGCGCCGGCGGTCGCGATAATCATGGCCGAGCGATAGCCGATTTGATAAGCCGCCGCCAGGGCCGCCTGCATCTCCTGGGGCGCCGATTCAATGCGAAAGGCATCTATCACTATGTCCTGGGTGGCCGAGGCAAAGGCCACCATCAGGGCGCAGACGGCCATATAGGTGAGGCTGTCTTTAGGGTCGCTGCTGGCCATACCCACAATGGCGCCAATCAGCATTAACTGAGCAAACAGCATCCAGCCCCGGCGCCGACCAAAGAGTTTAGAGAACACCGGCAGTGGCATGCGGTCCACCAGAGGGGACCATAGCCATTTGAAGGCATAGAGGATGGCAATCCAGCTGAAATAACCTATGGCGGTACGATCGACACCGGCTTCACGCAGCCAGAATGACAGGGTCGAGAACACCAGCATCAGGGGTAAACCGGCGGAGAAGCCGAGGAACAGCATCACCAGTACCCGGCGATGGCGGTAGACCGCCAGGAGTTCCCAGAGTCTGATTAAGGCAGCGGTAGGTAAATACATGATGGCCGGACAAGCGAAAAGGGCCTTTAGAATAACTTACTTAGCCAAGTGCGGGTCAAGCGGATTGGCAAAAGTTAATCTGTCGTCTGCATAAAAAAGACCCGCCAATGGCGGGTCTTGGGGACAGAGTCAGGATGCGGGACGCACTCCGATGCAGCCGCCCGGGATCTGACCACCGATGCTCAGGTAATCACAGCAGTCCTGCAGCTGCTTTCGCAGGAACAGGTTGCCGCGAAGTACCCAAACGGGCCAGCGGTCAAAGCAGTGCATCAAATGCCAAAACACCCTTTCAGTGTCAGACTGCGCTTCACCCTGGGGTGACAACTGTTGCCACTCCTCGAGGGTATCCCATAAATACAGCTGGATTTCGCGGTAATCGAGCTGGTCACTCAAGAACGCTCTTCCATACTGAGCCAGTTGGGGCGCTTTGCTATCGATGAAATCCGTTGGTGTCATCGTATCGCCTCCTTGTTTTGCTCCCTGAGTATAGTCAGCTTTAGAGTGCTGACTCAAAACACAGTTTATTTTCTGGGCAACAATTTGGCTGACTTGAGCACAATCTGGGTAACGGGAACATCGGGCCAGTTCAGTTTGCTGTTGTGCTCAGTGGGCACGACAGCCATGGCTTCCAGAATTTCGCGACCTTCCACCACTTCACCGAAAACGGCATAGCCCCAGCGGCGCTTGGAGGGGTCGAGCTTGGTGTTATCTGCCACGTTGAAGTAGAACTGGCGGGTGGCCGAGTGGGGATTGTTTTCCCTTGCCATGGCGATGGTGCCAAAGGCATTGGATAAGCCATTGCCTGACTCGTTAACGATGGGGGCAGACTCTGGCAGCTCTTCCAGTTTGGGGTTCAGGCCACCACCCTGCACCACAAATTCCGGAATAATGCGGTGGAAGATGGTGTTGTCGTAGTCGCCCTTCACTACATAAGTCAGGAAGTTATCGACGGTAATGGGGGCGCGGGTGCGGTCAAGCTCCACCACAATCTTGCCCATGGTGGTTTGCATTTCCACCTGGGGATAGAGGTTATCTGGCTGAATATCCACTTTGGCCGCCAGTGCCATGTTCGACAGGCCCAGCATCAGGGCTGCGATGATCCATTTCATTTGTGATTTCCTTTTTCGTTGTTATTGCATCAGAAATTGGGTCAGTTCGGGGTCGTTGACTATGTCGCCGGCAAGCTGGGTAATGAGCTTATTCATTTCCAGCTCCAGAGTGGCCAAATCCAGGCTCAGAGGTCCTTTCATGGTGCCTCTGGCGGTGTAGCGCTTACTGAACAGTTGCTGCTCGTTGCGGGCGTAGGCGCTGATAATGATTTCATTGGCGGCCTCGTAACCCAGCATGGTTTCATTGATATCTGACTGTAAACGTTCCACTTTCAGTTCAAGGACGTTGGTGGCGGCAGGGTCTAGCTGAAAGCCCTTATTACTGAAAGACTGGCGGAACAGATTGCCCAGCTGAACGGCAGGCGACTCGCCAGTCCCCATCAGTTTGGCCGGGTCATCCCCTTTGGTAATACGTACAGCGGTGTTGGTGCTTCTGGCATCCTGAGTACTCAGGGCGATGCGTCCACTGGCGCTGCTGCTGATGGCGGGCACATCGGGACTCAAAGCAAGGTAATTGGATGGACTGCCCGCGCAGCCGCTAAGGGTCAGAATGGCAGTCAATACGGCTAAGGATTTCTTCATCTGGGATCCAAAACGAGACAAAAGTCGCATCAGAATACCAGATTTGTCCGCCATCGCCAGTCAATGAAATCCAGTTCAGTAAGCATTCAGTTTGTGTCTGGCATGCTCCTATGGCTAATCGCATTCAACCATAGGGAAATCAATGAAACTATTCAGTTTAAGTGTAATGAGTACACTGATAGCGATGGGAATTGCCAGTGCCGAAGTGCGGGCAGAAGCCGGCCCCCATATCGCTGGGGTCAACCTGGGTTATGGTACTCAGGAATACGAAAGCCGTGATGGCGAGCATTGGGATGCCGGAGACGGCTTCAAGTACGATATCTGGTACAGGTACATGCTTTCCAGCAACTGGGGTGTTGAACTCAGCTATGGCCAGGGCACTGGCGGTGCGTACAGTGCCATGATCGATATACTCTCGGACGTGAGAGAGCTTGAGTACTCCAACTACCGCGCAGCCCTCTACGGCCAATACAATTTTTCCCGTGGCAACAGCGTCTATGCAAAAGCAGGGATGGCCTTTTCCGATATCACATATGATCTGGATGATTCCCGCATCAAAGAGGATGCCGAAGGCTTCTTTGGGGCAGTCGGCTGGCAACACAGATTCCACTCGGGTTTTGGATTGGGGGTTGAGTACCAGTACACCGATCTGAAGCAGCTCGAAGTCCAGAGCATTAATATCGCCTTCTCCTGGCAATTCTGATACTTCGGCGCTTGCAGCTTTGCCCTGCAATTTCACTACGCCCTCAGTCGAGGGCGTTTTTGTGCCTGTAGCCTGCGCGGTGTTTTTACAAATTGGTAACGCCGGGCTTTAATCTGCCGACAATCGGCGTTAGAGTAAAAAACCAAAATAATAATAAATTGCACGATGGAACATTCAACAAGCACAGCAGGGATGGCCAATTCAGCCACATTCAAAACCTTGGGGATCCAGGATAGCCTGATGGCTGGCGGACGCCCCTGTTTTGGGCATTTCGATGGCCCGGTTGCGTCTTTGGGGCTGGATAACTTTATCCTGATGAACGACATGGATAAGCCTGCCTCCCGCTTACAACGCCATTTTGGCTATAAACAGTTCGAGTTTATTGCCGTCAATACCCCCAATTACCTGATAGGCATAGCCCTGGCTGATATTCGCTATCTCGGCAGCGGTTTTTGCTACGTCTACGATAAAAGTAAAAACCGGGTGTATGAGCAGCACTGGATAAGGCCCCCGGGCAGCTTTAGCCTTGGCCCTTCGCCGGTATCGGCTGCCAGTGCCATGGCCGGGGTCAGCATTCACCGCCGGGATGGACTCTGGTCGGTGGCGCTGGATTTGGTGCTGGACACACTGCCGTTGAAGGCCGAGTTGCAGCTGGAGCCGTTGCCGCTTTCGCTGCCCATGGCACTTTGCAGTCCCACCGGCTACAGCGGCTGGACGTACACCCAAAAGCACAATGCCTTGAGTGTAAAAGGCAGCCTGTACATCAACCATGAGCCCCAGCCCCTTGGGCGGGCTTTGGCGGGGTACGATTTTTCTGCAGGCTACATGCGACGCGAAACCAGTTGGCGCTGGGCCTCCATCAACGCCCATGTTGGTAATCGCCTGTTTGGACTCAACATTGCTGCAGGGGTAAACGAAACCGGCAGCAGTGAAAACGTGCTTTGGTTAGACGGGGTCCGTAAGCACCTGGAGCCTGTGCATTTCGAGTTTGACCGCAGCCAGGCAGAGCATGGCCGCTGGCGCTTGTGGTCTGATAGGGACGAGCTTGAGCTCGAATTTACGCCACTGGCCAGCCGCTCAGAGCGGCTTAACCTGATACTGCTGAAAAGCAACTTTCGCCAATATCAGGGGCGTTTTTCCGGATGGGTTCGTGATGTGGCAGGGCACAAAGTGATCCTGGACGAGGTGTTCGGTCTTACCGAAGATCATTTTGCCAAGTGGTAAGTGCCCACAGCATCAGTATTGAAATCATAACAACAATAAGTTGCCCGCAAGCTGCAACGCTTTTGGATACAGACAACAGGGAAGACCATGAACCTCGACAAGCTAATCGCTCACCCGGAACTGCTGCTGATAGTGTTGGCGCCGATTTTTTTTCTGTGCATGGCGCTGGAGTTCGTGGTCGCCAATGTGCGTAAGCGACTGCCGGAAAATGCCAGGTACAACAAGGCAGAGCTTCTGTGTAACCTCAGCCTGGCGGGAATGCATCAGGCTGCCGATCTGCTCAGCGGATTTCTGATCGCCAAACTGTACCTGTATTTCTTTGGCTGGCGGCTGTTTGATATTGAAATGAATGGGCTGAATTTTGTGTTGCTGCTGCTGGCGCAGGATTTTTGCTATTACTGGTTCCACCGTTGCAGCCACCGCTGTCGCTGGATGTGGGCCGCACATGTGGCCCATCACAGTTCAGAAAACATGAACTTTTCCACCGCATTCAGACAAAGCCTGATGTATCCGCTGGCGGGAATGTGGATATTCTGGCTGCCTCTGGTTGTGATTGGTTTCGACCCCGCCTGGGTCGTGTTTGCGGTGCTGGCCAGTCTTGGGTTTCAGTTTTTCGTCCACACCCAGCTGGTGGACAAGCTTGGGCCACTGGAGTGGGTGTTCAATACTCCCAGCCACCACAGGGTGCATCACGGCTCAAACCCCCAATACATAGATAAAAACTACGCCGGTGTGCTTATCGTTTGGGACCGGCTGTTTGGCACCTTCGTCAAAGAAGAAGAAACCGTGCGCTACGGCATCACCAAGCCGCTAAACAGCATGAACCCGCTCACGGTCACTTTCAGCGAATGGCGTGATATGTTCAGGGATGCCATGGCGCCGGGGCTGAGTCTCGGCGAGCGCTTGCGTCAGCTTTTTGCGCCACCTTCCAGCGCCACCGATAAGGATTGAGCCTTCGCAAGTCCTCTGGCTTGGAGTAAGCTGGGGCGTCCAATTCTGAAAGAGAACCCTATGAAACTCTTTGTATTCGAACATTGTCCCTATTGTGTTCGCGCCATGATGACAGTGGGCTATAAGGGCATTGCGCTGGAAAAAGTGATACTGCAAAACGATGATGTGGATAGCCGTATCCGCATGGTCGGTGCCAATATGGTGCCCATTCTGCAAAAAGATGACGGCAGCTATATGGCCGAGAGCCTGGATATTGTTGCTTTTCTCGACGCGCTGGGCGGTGAGGCACAGCTTAAGCCCGCCGACCATGAGCAGCAAATCGCCGCCTGGCTGGATAAGACTGGTTATTACACCAGCCGGCTATTGCACCCCCGCAACGTTCAAATGAACCTGCCTGAGTATGGCTCCGAAGCTGCCGTCCGCTGGTACACAGAGAAGAAAACAGCGGTCATCGGTATGAGCTTCGAAGAGGCCTTTGCCGCGTCGGCCGAGTATATTGCTGCGCTGGAGCCACTTTTTACCGAACTGGAATTTATGCCGCTGCCGAGTGAGCGAAACAATCAGTTGGGTTATGACGATGTGTTGCTGTTCCCTGTGCTGAGAAACCTCACCGCGGTGAAAGGGCTTAACTTTGGAAAGCGAGTTCGCCGCTATATAGATGAAGTGGCAGTGCTTACCAAGGTTGCGCTGTTTGATGCTATGGCGATTTAGCGCCAACACCCTCCAGGCCTGTTCACCACAGTCATCCGATAACGAAAACGCCCCATAACAGGGGCGTTTTTGCGATGTCACCACAAATTGTTATCAGCACTGGCGTGCGCTATTTAACCGCCTGCAAAATCACAAATTTGCCGTTGCTGGCCACGGTTTTACATTT
Organism: Shewanella zhangzhouensis; assembly: GCF_019457615.1. Classification (NCBI taxonomy): domain Bacteria; kingdom Pseudomonadati; phylum Pseudomonadota; class Gammaproteobacteria; order Alteromonadales; family Shewanellaceae; genus Shewanella; species Shewanella zhangzhouensis. Next base: position 3,242,606 of record NZ_CP080414.1, on the reverse strand, counting down.
GCCAAACAAGCGCTTGAGTTTGATGTGATAACCTAGGTGGCGGTTGCCAACTATATGCAGCAATCCCCCCGGCTTCAACGCTCGTTTGGCATCGTTGAACATCTGCCAGGCGATATGGTCGGTAATGGCTTCCCCCTGATGGAACGGCGGGTTGCAGAGTACCAAATCCGCCTGCACCTCATGGGGCAGGTGGCTTAAACAATCATCCCAGATAAATTCAGCCCGGCCGGCATCCAGATTATTTAAAGCCCAGTTCTGGCGGGCACTTTCCACTGCCATGGCCGACTCATCCACCAGGTAGAGCCTTGCATCCGGATAAAGCTGGGCGGCCTTGAGGCCCAGCACACCATTGCCGCAGCCAAGGTCGATAATCGAGTTGAAATCTCCCGCTGGCAGATTCGCCATCATCAAGCGGGCACCAATGTCCAGTTTGCTGGCCGCGAACACGTTACTGAGATTGCTCACCTTTAAGCCGTGCTCTGGCACGTCCCATACACTGGGCTTGCTGGCTGGCCGCGGATTGCCATCGGCAACGATGGTGATGACGCGGGTCTTCTTCCAGGTGAGGCTGGCGGTTGCCGGGCCCACTGCTTTGGCAATCAGGGCCAGCAGCGATTGATTGATGTGCTTGGCTTTTGCCCCCATCAGGATCACATCCCCGGCTTTCAGGGTTTGGCTCAGCTGGTTTAAGGTATCGGTCAGGAAGTTGAGATTCTTGGGCAGTTTCATCAGTATCTGCCTGCCTTGGGCGAAGCGGCCCAGATCGATGCAGTCCTGGTAAGTGACATTGGCGTTTGCGAGCCCGTTGGCAGCCAGATTAGCCTGGCAGCCCAAATGTGTGGTGCGGGTATCGGCAGCAAAGACGATATCGGCATCGGGCCTGGCGGCGGCAAGGGCGCAGGTCAGGGCGCCAAAGCTGTCATTGATCGCCAGAAATTTGGCTGCCAAGCCGGTGTTGGACTCTTCCAGGTATTTCAGCAGGTGTTCGTCGGCGGCGTCCCAGGCTTGCAGGTTGGGATCGCTGGTGGCGGGATACCTGTGCAGGTCCAGCTCACACGGGTTACCGGAAAGGAATGCTGAAAATCGGGTCGTCATATGTCAGAGTATCTCATCAGTGGGGGCGCGATTATCGCAAATTGTCGCGCCGCTTGCGACTCTTCCTGTTACCTCAAGCATAGGGGCAGATGTGACCAATCAGCTTGAATTCGCATTGGCGGGTGCCAAGGGGGCAAAGTCAGAGCCGCCTGTCAGCCATGTACCGGCCTTTCTGAGCCCCCGGCAACAGGCACTGTTGATGGCCGAGGCCGCCGATTACCCCTTCGAGTCGCCCATGATTAAAGTCTATGGCAAGTGGCACCCCATACCCCGGCAGCAGGTGTGGTTTGCCGATGAAGGCTGCAGCTACCGCTACTCTTCCTTACTCATCTCTCCAACGCCCTGGCCACATTATTTATTGCGGCTCAAGCAGGCGCTGGAAGCGCATAGTGGGGCCGCCTTCAATGGTTGCCTCGTCAATCATTATCGCGGCGGCCAAGACGCCATGGGATTTCATGCAGACGATGAACCCGAGCTGGTGGAGGATTCTGTTATCGCCATCGTCAGCCTGGGTGCCTCACGCCCCTTGGTGATGCGCCGTCGGGTGGATGGTCTTCGTTACCGGGTGGTCTTACAAAGTGGCGATCTGCTGCTGATGCATCCCCCTATGCAGTCCACCTGGGAGCATGCCATCCCACGCAGCCAAAAGTCGCTGCCACCGCGGATAAGCTTCACCTTCAGAAACCTCAAGCCCTATTTTCACGGTCGCTGATTTTCACAGTTGCTGATTATGCGGGGCCTGGTTTGAACTGTGCACTTAACCACAGACCCGGGCGTCAGCCCCAAGTAGAGTGAGACATCACCCAGTCGTGTTTAGGGAGTCGAGTCCATGAAAATTCAGTTTATTGCCACCGTCGTTGGGCCACTCGGTCCGGACGTGCTCCAGTCTCTGGCCAAGGTCAGTCGTGAGCTGGGGGCTGAGTGGCTTTCCAGCAAGCTCATCATGCTGGATGGTCAGTTTGCCGCCATGATGAAAGTCAGCATCGACGACGATAAAGAGGCCGCGTTGAGAGACAATCTGGCGCGGGAATTCCCTGCCCTGGGATTTGTTTATGCACCAGTGGCTGCGGTGGAAGGGCCTGTGCAGCAGATACAGGTGGAACTCGACTGCAATGACAGACCCGGATTGACCCGGGATGTGAATGACGTTCTGGCCAATCTTGGTGTGTCTGTCTCCCATATGGAAAGCCACAGGGTGCAGGTCACAAGCCTTGGGCGCACTCTGTTTAACGCCTGCTTATCAGTGGCATTGCCGCCTGAGATGGACATTGGGACACTGACCTCGGCGCTGGAAGCGGTGGAGCCCAACGCCAGGGTCCATTATCGGGAATCGGCCTTTGCGGCACACAGAGTTTGATCTTTGACCGGGGCGGCGCTAATCTGCCGCCAATTGCCATTACCGGAACACTGTTATGTCTGTTGCCGATATTATTTCCGCCAAGCTGAATGAAGCTTTTGCCCCCACCCATCTTGAAGTGATTAACGAAAGTTACATGCACAATGTGCCCAAGGGCTCTGAAACTCATTTCAAGGTCGTCATTGCCAGTGACAGCTTTGAGGGACAACGTCTGATTGGCCGCCACCGCGCCGTGAATGCGGCGCTTGCGCAGGAGCTGGCCAACGGGGTTCACGCCCTGTCGATGTTTACCTATACGCCCGACGAGTGGCAGGGTATGGATACGGTACCTGCATCGCCCAAGTGCCGTGGCTGACCTGGTTATTGTGCACCATTAAAACACCCGCCCCCGGCGGGTGTTTTGGTTTTCACCCTCTGCCATGGACCTTGGCGGTTTCCTCGCTGTGGGTTTTCTGTTATCAATAGGTTGCATCGATAACAATAACGACATAACTACAGCTAAATTATGGGAAAACTGATTGGATTTTTTGAGGGGACAACCGAGGCCGTCGGTAGGCTGGTGGGTTGGTTTACCCTTGGCATGGTGCTGATGACCCTCGCCGTGGTGGTGCTCCGCTATGCCTTTTCAACCGGTGCCACGGCGCTGCAGGAAACGGCGCTGTATCTTCATGGCGCCGTGTTTACCCTGGCGGCGGGATTTACCCTGAAACGCGATGCCCATGTGCGGGTAGACGTGTTTTATCGCCAGTGCAGTGAGCGTACCCGTCATTGGATGGATTTCGTTGGTTGCCTGCTGTTTCTGTTTCCCCTGTCTCTCGCCATAGGCCTGTACAGCTTTGATTATGTGATGAATGCCTGGCGTATTCATGAAAGCTCTGCAGAGGCTGGCGGTCTGCCCTGGGTTTACCTGCAAAAATCACTGCTGCTGGGGCTATGTGCCAGTTTGATATTGCAGGGACTGTGTGAGCTTTACCGTCATGGCAAGGCGCTCTTTGGCAGGGAGTCCTGCTGATGGCGCTGCTGCTGTTTCTGATCATTTGTCTGGTATTGATGCTGGGCTACCCGGTGGCACTCACCCTGGGCGGCGTGGCCTTTTTGTTTGCCCTGGTCGCCAGCTTTTTCGGCGCCTTCGATATGGGGCTTTTTGGCCTGCTGCCCAATCGCATCTTCGGCATTCTGAATAATCAAATTTTGATGGCGGTGCCGCTGTTTGTGTTTATGGGCGTTGTACTGGAAAAATCCCGGATTGCCGAACAGTTGCTCACCACCATGGGCGAACTCTTGGGGCGTTTTCGAGGCGGCCTGATTTTCAGCGTATTTTTTGTGGGCGTGCTGCTTGCGGCCAGCACCGGCATTGTCGGCGCCACTGTGGTCACCATGGGGCTGATGTCACTGCCAACCTTGCTTAAGCGCGGTTACAGCCCCGAATTCAGCGCCGGTGCCATCTGTGCCACCGGCACCCTTGGGCAAATCATACCCCCTTCCATCGCCTTGGTGCTGCTGGGTGACGTATTGTCCAATGCCTATCAGCAGGCTCAGCTGAAGATGGGTATTTTCAATCCCAAGTCTGTGTCCGTGGGCGATCTCTTCGCCGGAGCTCTTATTCCCGGCTTGATGTTGGTCAGCCTGTATATGCTCTACACCCTGTTTCGCTTATGGCGCTCTCCGGCGGATTTTGGCACTGCTCTTGTGCAGGAAGCTGAGCCTACGTCGCTTGCCAAGGTGATTTCAGCCTTACTGCCGCCGCTGCTGCTGATTTTTCTGGTTCTCGGCTCCATTCTGGCCGGTATTGCCACCCCAACTGAGGCGGCATCTGTGGGGGCAGCAGGTGCGCTGGTGATTGCGCTGCTCAAGCGGCAAATGAGCATGCTGGCGTTGAAGGAAGTGATGCAAAGCACGGTCAAAATCACCTCCATGGTGTTTTTGATATTGATTGGTGCCTCTGTGTTTTCGCTGGTCTTCAGGGGGCTTGGCGGCGAAGAGCTGATACATAACCTGTTTGCCAATATGCCAGGTGGTGTGGTGGGGGCCATGTTGCTGGTAATGACGGTTATCTTCGTACTCGGATTTATCCTCGACTTTATCGAAATCACCTTTGTGGTGGTGCCTCTGGTTGCGCCCATTTTGCTAGCCATGGGGCTGGACCCAGTGTGGCTTGGGATCATGATTGCCCTCAACCTGCAAACCTCCTTCTTAACCCCGCCCTTTGGTTTTGCCCTCTTCTATTTACGGGGCGTGAGTGGTGACAGTGTTTCGAGCGGACAAATTTATCGTGGGGTGATTCCTTTCGTCATCCTGCAGTTACTGATGTTGATACTACTTGGGATTTGGCCGGCACTTGCCACCTGGCTGCCGTCGGTTTTGTATGGCTGATGATGTCCAGGCCTGTTTAAAGGAGTAAGGAAAATGCAAACAAGAATAGCAATTTGCCTTTTGATGGCCGTGAGCCTGCTGTCCGGCTGCAATGGCGACAAACAAGCCGCTGAGGCAGCGCCGATAGTCAGCGTCAAGCCGATAGAATGGAAGCTCGCCACGTCCTGGCCCAAGAATTTCCCCGGCCTTGGCACAGCGCCGGAACACTTTGCGGTGATGGTGGATGAAATGTCGGCCGGACGTCTCAAAATCAAGGTGTATGGGGCAGGGGAGTTGATGCCGGCACTGGAAGTGTTTGATGCGGTCAGTCAGGGCTCCGTACAGATGGCCCACAGCGCGTCTTATTACTGGAAAGGCAAGGCGCCGGCGGCGCAGTTTTTCACCTCCATACCCTTTGGGCTCAATGCCCAGGAGATGAACGGTTGGCTGACCTATGGCGGCGGACTGGAGCTGTGGGAAGAGGTGTATGCTCCTTTCGGTATTCTGCCTTTGCCGGGGGGCAACAGCGGCGTACAGATGGGCGGATGGTTTAATAAGGAAATCAACACCATTGATGACCTTAAAGGGCTTAAAATGCGCCTGCCTGGCCTGGGTGGCGAAGTGCTGAAACGCCTGGAAGGGGTGCCCGTTACTCTCCCGGGGCGTGAGCTCTATACCGCTATGCAGACCGGCGCCATTGATGCCACCGAATGGGTGGGACCATACAACGATTTGGCCTTTGGGCTGCATAAGGTGGCCAAGTATTACTACTATCCTGGCTGGCATGAACCGGGTACCACGCTCGAATTTATGATTAACAAAGCCGCTTTCGATAAATTGCCCAAGGACTTGCAGGCCATAGTGAAGATTGCCGCCAAGGCGACCAATCAGGATATGCTGGATGAATACACCGCCCGCAACGTGGGGGCACTGGATTCGCTGGTGAAAGAACATGGTGTGGTGCTCAAACAATTTCCCGAGGAGGTAATGGCGCAACTCAGAAGCGTATCGGCGGAGGTAATCTCTGAGCAGTCGAGCCAGGACCCTATGATGAAAAAAGTGAACGATGCCTACCGTGAGTACGAGGCCGGTGTCAGGAAATACCATCTGATTTCGGAAGACGCCTACACCCGTTTACGGGAATGAGTTTTGGCAGGCCCTGCTTTGATGCTATGCTTGCGTCACTTTGCACCACCCAATTGTGCCCCAACAGAAGGGGCTGGAGAGCACCATGCCATTATTGGACAGTTTTACCGTTGATCATACCCGCATGAACGCCCCGGCCGTGCGCGTGGCCAAGACCATGAGCACCCCAAAAGGCGACACCATTACCGTGTTTGACCTGCGTTTTTGTGCCCCCAACAAAGACATTCTCAGTGAGCGTGGTATCCACACTCTCGAGCACCTGTTTGCTGGTTTTATGCGTGATCATCTCAATGGTGATGGTGTCGAAATTATCGATATCTCTCCCATGGGCTGCCGTACCGGCTTCTACATGAGCCTGATTGGCGAACCGGCAGAAAAGCGTGTGGCGGATGCCTGGCTGGCCGCGATGGAAGATGTGCTGAATGTGGTTGATCAAAAGGCCATACCCGAGCTCAACGAGTATCAGTGCGGCACCTATGAGATGCACTCACTGTCCCAGGCGCAAGACATTGCCAAAGCCGTGATCGCCGCCGGGGTCAGTGTGAACCGCAACGACGAACTTAAACTGGCAGACGAAATTTTGCACAAACTCTAATTTCTCTGACAGAACGTCAAAAAAGCGGCGCCAGCCGCTTTTTTTTCGTCTAAAATCATCCATGTCACAAAAAAATTACAAATAGACCACCCAAGGTGGTAATTCCGGGATGAATGGATGAAACAAACCCCTGTGCTTGTAGGCTGCCTATTGATGGGCGTTACAAGTTCTCTAGGTTGGGCGAGTGAAGTTACAACGTCCGATACCAGTCCTTTCTTTATTGAGCGACTCGGGTTAAATACCCCGTCAGCACTGCCTCTCTATCCGTCCGGCCTGATGGTCGGCCGGGGCGATATGTTTGGCGAAAGTCGCTTTCTCCATGCCGACAGTCACGGCGCCATCCCAGACTTGATGGGCACTTCTCTTGCGGCAGCCCCCTATGTTGCTCCGGGTGTGTGGCTGGATGCCGGCCGTTTTGGTATTGAGGCCATGGAAAATTGTGCCTCGTACTCTGAGTGGGCTTTACTTGACTGCGGCAACCAAAGCGGCGGTGATTACTTGGTTCCGTCGATAGGCACCAGTGGCAATTCCATAGGGCTTGAAGCGCGGGATGATAAAACCGGCGGCCTCAGGGCGGCGTTTGCCTCCCGCAATGATGCCCTCGATATGAGCTTTGCCGGCAGCCACCTGAGACGTGAAGAAGGCGACGACTGGTGGATTCAGACCAAGGATACCGAAGTCTTTGTTGGCCTTGGGGCCTCCAGTTTACCCGGCGCCAGAAAAAAACAGCGTACCGAGCTCTCCTGGCTTTATAAAGATGCGACTTCAACCCTGCCCGGAAGCAACTGGATACAGCAGAGTGACAGACAGCGTTTGCAGCTCAGTCACAGCGTTCAAACCGGCGAAAGCCGTCGTACCGACACCCGGCTGTTTTATCAGGAAACCGGGTTTCACAGCTTTCTGGCCAATATGACGATGACGCCAACGCCGCCGATTATCCCGATCGATGAGTACAGCGGTAAACTTGGTGACAGTGCCTATCATACCTATGGCATTGTCAGTGAGAGCCTGGACAGATTTGGTGCCCATTCAATAGGCTACCGTCTCGCTTATCAAAGGGAAGGCGCAGAGTATTTGCTGGCAGACAAACACATAGAAGACAGCGCCAGTGTGCTGGATCTCGGTGTTCGTGGCCGCCTGGGCTTTGATTGGGTCGATATCGAAGTGGATGGACTGTGGCGCCGCGCCGATTTGACAAGGGATAGCACCGAAGCGGGCACTGACTTCAGGGTTGACGACTGGCAGTACGGTGTTGGCCTGTGGTTTGCCAATGACAGCGTTGTGCTGAGGGGAGAGCATCGCTTTGCCCCGCCATCACCCGGTAATCTCCAGGCCTTATCCCAAAGCGCCGATCACCTGCGTTTAACGGCGCGTTGGCCTTTGGGCGACTTGATGCTCCAGGGTGAGCTTTGGTATCAGGCATTTGATAACTTACATTTTGATTGCACAGAGCTTTCTGATTGCGAAACGGTTCGCGGCGTGTCTCAACTCAATGCCGGCGAGGTGGATGCTGAGGGGCTGAGTCTGGGGCTGCAGTGGTCAGGGCAATTCGGCATGGTAAAGATGCCCCTGTCTATCCAACTGGAGGAGAATCGTGCCAGTTTTGCGTCAAGCGCCTGCCTTGAACAGTACTCGCTGTGTTGGCAGGATGGTGACCGGGTTCCCTGGCAGCCGCAGCGGCAAGTGACCCTGGCGATGGGGTTGGCAGCAGGTGAGTGGTCACTCTCAGTGATTGGCCGTGACAGTGAATTTGTTGATGAAAACCAGCGCCGAATCGATGTCAGTCTCAGTTGGCAACGTGGTGCCCATCAGGTGTATCTCAGAGGGGATAATGTGTCCGCCGAGCCGCTGTCAACACCCACCGACTTTGGTCCAATATCCGGTGAAGTTTTAGTCAGTCTAGGATATCGCTGGCACGGTTGAACTGTAGACCTTATTGTCTCTCAAATTGTTTATGAGCCTGCTGGTAAACTAAGCAGGCTCATTTGGTTTTTATGGTTTTAAATTGATATTTATCAATTGGATAATTTTATGGTTGCGACATTTTTTTAAATCTGTCACGGCGATGAAAAAGCTGGCAGGAAAACCTTGAAATTCACTGCAATCAGGCGCTCGGGAAGTTTGAAATCACTTATAATTTTCGTGGCGATGGCAGGGCGTTTGGGGTAAAATGCGCGCGACCAGCGTGATTGCGATCGCATTTCTGTGATAAATCTGCGCCAGCTCAACGCGAACGGTGTTGTTTAAAACCGGGTGCCCCGCAGGAACGCGGCGCTTTGTCTTTCCTTCAAACGTAGTGCATGTGGATATGATTACAATTAAGAAAGGATTGGATTTGCCCATTGCGGGTGGTCCAGAGCAAGTTATCCATGATGGCCCAGCCATTAAACACGTAGCTACATTGGGTGAAGAGTATATTGGCATGCGTCCTACCATGAGAATCAAGGTAGGCGACAAGGTAGCCAAGGGTCAGGTGATTTTTGAAGACAAAAAGAATCCTGGCGTTAAATATACGGCTTTGGCCAGTGGTACTGTTACTGAAATCAACCGGGGTGCCAAGCGTGTGCTTCAGTCTGTGGTGATCGAAATCGAAGGTAACGATGCCGTTGCTTTTGATAAGTTCGATGCCGCCCAACTGGACAGCTTGAGTGCCGAGCAAGTAAGAAACAACCTGATTGAATCAGGTATGTGGACCGCCCTGCGTACCCGTCCTTTCAGCAAGGTGCCTGCAGTGGATGCGTCTCCTGCCGGTATTTTCGTTACCGCCATCGATACCAACCCCCATGCCGCCAATCCCGCTCTGGTGATTGCCGAGCATAAAGACGATTTTGCCAATGGCCTTAAGGTGCTGGCAAAACTGACTGAGGGCAAGGTTTATCTGTGTAAGGCGCCAGGTGCCGATATCCCAGCCGCTAATGCCGAAGTGCATGAGTTTGGTGGTGTACACCCTGCTGGCCTGCCAGGTACCCATATCCACTTCATTCTGCCTGCGTCTGCCAAGCGTACCGTGTGGCATGTTGGCTATCAGGATGTGATTGCCATCGGCCAACTGTTTACCACCGGTGAGCTAAACAACAATCGCGTGATCGCGGTTGCCGGTCCAAAAGCCGTTAAGCCTCGTCTGGTGCGTACTCTGCTGGGTGCCAGCATTGAAACCCTCACAGCCGGTGAAGTGGCTGAAGGCAAAGTGCGCAAGGTGTCTGGTTCTGTTCTGAACGGCCGCACCGCTACTGGTCCTCATGCCTATCTGGGTCGCTACCACCTGCAGGTTAGCCTGCTGGAAGAAGATACAGAGAAAGAGTTTATTGGCTGGATTTTGCCAGGCTCGAACAAATTCTCCATCACCCGTGCCTTCCTGGGTCACCTGTCCCCAAGTCGTTTGTTCAACATGACCACCAGTACAGGCGGTTCTGACCGTGCCATGGTGCCAATCGGCAACTACGAGCGTGTGATGCCACTGGATATTCTGCCAACCATGCTGTTGCGCGACCTGGTATCCGGTGATGTTGATGGCTCTGTTGCCTTGGGTGCACTGGAGCTGGATGAAGAAGATTTGGCACTGTGTACCTTTGTATGCCCTGGCAAGTATGACTACGGTTCCTATCTGCGCGGCTGCCTGGATACGGTTGAGAGGGAAGGCTGATGAGCTTGAAAGATTTTCTTGAGCGTATTGAACCGCAATTTGAAAAAGGCGGTAAATACGAGAAGTGGTATGCCCTGTATGAAGCAGCCGCCACTATTTTCTATACGCCAGGTCTGGTGAACAAGGGCAAGACCCACGTTCGCGATAACCTCGACCTCAAGCGTATGATGATCACCGTGTGGGCCTGTGCCTTCCCGGCGATGTTTGTTGGTATGTACAACGTAGGTCTGCAGGCTCAGCTGGCGCTGGCTGCCGGCTTCGCGACTCCAGATGTATGGCAGGTTAGTCTGTTCGGTATTCTCGGTACTGAAATGACAGCCGATGCCGGTTGGGCCACCCTGATGTGGTATGGTGCCTGTTTCTTCCTGCCTATCTATGCCGTGACTTTCGCGGTGGGTGGTATCTGGGAAGTGCTGTTCGCCATGGTGCGCGGCCACGAAGTTAACGAAGGCTTCTTCGTAACTTCTATCCTGTTCGCTCTGACCCTGCCCGCCACTATCCCATTGTGGATGGTTGCCCTGGGTATCACCTTCGGTGTGGTGGTTGCCAAAGAAGTGTTCGGTGGTACCGGACGTAACTTCTTAAACCCTGCGCTGGCCGGTCGAGCCTTCCTGTTCTTTGCCTATCCGCTGAACATGTCCGGTGACACCAGCTGGGTTGTGGCTGATGGATTCTCCGGTGCAACTCACCTGAGCCAGGCTGCTACCGGTGCCCTGGATTACAGCCTGAACCAGGACTGGTGGAATGCCTTCTTCGGCTTTATTCCAGGTTCTGTAGGTGAAGTATCGACTCTGGCAATTCTGCTGGGTGGTTTGGTCATCATCTATACCCGTATCGCTTCTTGGCGCATCGTCGGTGGTGTACTGGTGGGTATGATTGCCGTTTCCATGCTGCTGAACCTGATTGGCTCTGACACCAACCCCATGTTCGCCATGCCTTGGTACTGGCACCTGGTACTGGGTGGCTTTGCCTTCGGTATGATGTTCATGGCAACCGACCCTGTGTCTGCCTCTTTCACCAACCAGGCCAAGTGGGCCTACGGTATCCTGATCGGTGCCATGGCGGTGTTCATTCGTGTGATCAACCCTGCGTTCCCTGAAGGTATGATGTTGGCCATCCTGTTTGCCAACCTGTTTGCGCCACTGTTCGACCATTTCGTGGTACAGGCAAATATCAAGCGGAGGATTGCCCGTGGCTAAGAATAAAGATTCGTTCGGAAGAACGCTGTTTATCGTTGTTGGCCTGTGTCTGGTGTGCTCGATCTTCGTATCGACTGCGGCCGTGTTACTGCGCCCAACCCAGCAGGAAAACAAGCTGCTGGATAAGCAAAAGTACATTCTGGAAGCCGCCAGTCTGATGGATACCAAGGCCGCTAACGTGACCAAGGCTGACATCCTGGCGACCTATAACAAGTATGTTGAAGCCCGCGTGGTGAACCTGAAGACCGGTGAGTTTGTTGATGGCGTGGATGGCAATACCTTTGACCAGGAAAAAGCTGCCCGCGATCCAAAAACCTCTTCCAAGCCAGAGCACGATATTGCTTCTATCAAGCGTGTGCCTGATCAGGCTGTCGTGTACCTGGTGCGCGATGATGCCGGTGCGCTCAAGACTGTGATCCTGCCTGTGAAAGGTTATGGTCTGTGGTCTACCATGTTCGCCTTCCTCGCTCTGGAGCCGGATCTGAACACCATTCAGGGTCTGGTTTACTACGACTTTACCGGTTCAGGTGAAACTCCTGGTCTGGGTGGCGAAGTACAGAATCCAAAGTGGAAAGCGCTGTGGCACGGCAAAAAACTGTTCGACGAGCAGGGTAAGCTGGCAATCAGCGTAACCAAAAACCCAGCAGTAGCTGCGTCTGTACATGGCGTTGACGCCCTGTCCGGTGCGACTCTGACCAGTAACGGTGTTCAGCACTCGCTGACATTCTGGCTGGGTAAAGAAGGCTTTGCGAGTTTCATTGAAAAAGCACGCAACGGAGGGCTGAGCTAATGGCCAACGAACTGAAAAAGGTTCTGACCGGACCTATTATCAATAACAACCCGATTGCGCTGCAGATCCTCGGTGTTTGTAGTGCGCTGGCAGTAACCAGCAAGCTGGAAACTGCACTGGTGATGACCCTGGCGCTGACCGCAGTGACTGCGTTCTCGAACCTGTTCATCTCCATGATCCGTAACCACATTCCCAGCAGTGTACGTATTATCGTCCAAATGGCGATTATCGCCTCGCTGGTAATCGTGGTTGATCAAATCCTGCAAGCTTACGCCTATGACGTAGCCAAGCAGCTGTCAGTATTCGTGGGCCTTATCATCACCAACTGTATCGTGATGGGCCGCGCCGAAGCCTACGCCATGAAGACGCCTCCAATGATGAGCTTTATGGATGGTATCGGTAACGGTCTGGGTTATGGCGCCATCCTGCTGTCTGTAGGCTTCGTTCGTGAACTGTTCGGTAACGGTTCGCTGTTCGGCGTAGAGATCCTGTCCAAGATCTCTGACGGTGGCTGGTATCAGCCCAACGGTCTGCTCCTGCTGCCGCCAAGTGCGTTCTTCCTGATCGGTGTTCTGATTTGGATCATCCGCACCTACAAGCCTGAGCAAGTTGAAGCAAAAGGATAAGGTCAATGGAACATTATATCAGTCTGTTAATCCGCTCTGTTTTCATTGAAAACATGGCCCTGTCCTTCTTCCTCGGCATGTGTACCTTCCTGGCCGTGTCCAAGAAGGTAAAAACTGCCATGGGCCTGGGCGTTGCCGTTATCGTGGTACTGGCGATTTCTGTACCCGCTAACCAAATCATCTATCAGGGCATTCTGGCGCCTGGCGCACTGGCATGGGCCGGTGTTCCAGAGGCAGATCTCAGCTTCCTGAAGTTCATCACCTTCATCGGTGTTATTGCTGCTCTGGTTCAGATCCTCGAGATGGCGTTGGATAAGTACTTCCCACCGTTGTACAACGCGCTGGGTATCTTCCTGCCACTGATCACCGTTAACTGTGCAATCTTCGGTGCTGTGTCCTTTATGGTTGAGCGTGACTATAACCTGCCTGAGTCGCTGGTTTATGGTGTGGGCTCGGGCATTGGTTGGGCACTGGCCATCGTATTGCTGGCGGGTATCCGTGAGAAGATGAAGTACGCCGATGTGCCTGACGGTCTGCGTGGTCTTGGTATCACCTTTATTACCGCTGGCCTGATGGCGCTGGGATTCATGTCGTTCTCTGGTGTGTCCCTGTAAGGGGCACCTCAAGAAGGCTGTTAAGTAAAGGTCTTCTAAGGATAAATTAATGGATATTCTTGGTATTTTTAAATCTACTCCACTCGAGGTTTACCTCGGTGTGAGTATGTTTACCGCCATCGTACTGGTGTTGGTGCTGGTGATTTTGTTCGCCAAATCCAAGCTGGTTTCCAGCGGTGACATCACTATTGGTATCAACCACGATCCCGAAAAAGCCATCAAAACTGCAGCTGGCGGCAAACTGCTCGGTGCATTGGCAAACAGCGGTATCTTCGTATCATCAGCCTGTGGTGGCGGTGGCTCTTGTGGTCAGTGCCGTGTGCATGTGAGGTCTGGTGGTGGCGACATTCTGCCAACTGAACTGGACCACATCTCCAAGGGCGAAGCCAAAAAAGGTTGTCGTCTGGCGTGTCAGGTTAACGTAAAAACCGACATGGAAATTGAGCTGGAAGAAGAAATCTTCGGTATCAAGAAGTGGGACTGTACTGTTATCTCCAACGATAACAAGGCAACCTTCATCAAGGAACTCAAGCTGGCCATCCCTGATGGTGAGTCTGTACCTTTCCGTGCCGGTGGTTACATCCAGATTGAAGCCCCTGCTCACCATGTTAAGTACGCCGATTTCGACGTACCTGAGAAATATCGTGGCGACTGGGAACACTTCGGTTTCTTCAAGCTGGAGTCCAAGGTTGATGAGCCGACTATTCGTGCTTACTCCATGGCCAACTACCCTGAAGAGTTTGGCATCATCATGCTGAACGTGCGTATTGCGACGCCTCCTCCACGTAACCTGAGCCTGCCATGCGGTAAGATGTCTTCTTACATCTGGAGCCTGAAGGCCGGTGACAAGGTGACCATTTCCGGTCCATTTGGTGAATTCTTTGCCAAGGACACTAACGCTGAGATGGTCTTCATCGGTGGCGGTGCCGGTATGGCCCCAATGCGCTCGCACATCTTCGACCAACTCAAGCGTCTGAAGAGCAAGCGTAAGATGAGCTTCTGGTACGGTGCCCGTTCCAAGCGCGAAATGTTCTATGTAGAAGATTTCGACGGTCTGGCGGCCGAGAATGATAACTTTGTGTGGCACGTTGCCCTGTCTGATCCTCAGCCAGAGGATAACTGGGATGGCTACACAGGTTTCATTCACAACGTACTGTACGAAAACTATCTGAAAGACCATGAAGCCCCAGAGGATTGTGAGTTCTACATGTGTGGACCTCCAATGATGAACGCGGCAGTAATTGCCATGCTCAAAGACCTCGGTGTTGAAGACGAAAACATCCTGTTGGATGACTTCGGCGGATAATGGTGTTGGCCCCCGGTGCTCAGGGGGCCAAGTTTCTTAACAGTGTCTGTAAAGAATCGAGAATTGCAGGTCCCAATGAAAAAGACCTTATCAAACTGGCTGGTCCTTGTCGGACTGGCCTTTTTTATTTCAGCTTGTTCTAAAGCACCCGAGGTGGTGAGCCTGTCAGGCAGCACCATGGGCACCACGTATCACATCAAGGTAGTCCCCAGTGACGCCTTACCCCAAAGCCAACTTCTGCAGGCCGAGATTGACCTGGCATTGGAGCGGGTGAATGACCAGATGTCCACGTACCGACCCACCTCTGAGCTGAGCCGCTTCAATCAGTTGCCATTGGAGCAGGGTGTGGAAGTGTCGGACGACACTATCAAGGTGGTTCGCGAAGGTATGCGTTTGTATGACGTCACCGATGGTGCGCTGGATATTACCCTTGGGCCTCTGGTTAATATTTGGGGATTTGGACCGGATAAGCGTCCTATCAAGTCTCCTACCGAAGAAGAGATTGAAGCTGCCAAAGCACGCACCGGTATTCAGAATATCAGCATTGACGGTAACCGCCTCTATAAGCGCAATGCTCATCTCTATGTAGATTTGTCATCCATCGCCAAGGGGTATGGCGTGGATGTAATTGCCGATTTGCTGGATAAGTATCACACCAGTGGCTATCTGGTAGAAATTGGTGGCGAACTGCGCATCAAGGGCACCAAGGGGGATGGCAGCAGCTGGCGTATAGCTGTTGAAAAGCCCCAGGCTGAAGGCCGCGCAGTGTCTCAGGTAATCGAACCCGGCAATATGGGTATGGCTACCTCGGGCGATTATCGCAACTACTTCGAAGAAAATGGCAAACGCTTCTCGCATCTGATAGACCCAAGAACCGGTTATCCCATCGAGCACACCTTGGCATCTGTCACCGTGCTGCACCCAAGCTGTATGACTGCCGACGGCCTTGCGACGGCCATGATGGTACTGGGCACTGAAGCGTCATTGGAACTTGCCAAACAGCAGGGACTGGCGATAATGCTGATTGAAAAACAGGGCGAAGAGTTTGTGGTACACTACAGCGACGCATTTTTGCCCTTCGTTAAGTCCACTCAGGAGTGATGTATGAGTACCTTTATCGCAGCTTTTGCGGTGCTTATGGTGTTTTTCCTTTTGATGTCAATTGGTTATATCATCAAGAAAAAGGCCGTTGCCGGTAGTTGCGGAGGCCTCGGTGCCTTGGGTATCGATAAAGCCTGTGACTGTGATGATCCCTGCGACAAGCGCAAAGCCAAAATGGCTGCCGAAGAGGCTCGCAAGGAAAAGCTGACCAAGGACAGGATCCTTTAACGCAGGACAGCATCAAATAAAGGCTCCCATGGGAGCCTTTATTGTTTTCCGCCTCGGTTTTATTTCCCCGAATAAACACCTATGCTGGCTATACTGGCATGGGTCGGTCATTCAGCACCAAACGGGGGAAAGTGTTATGAGTTCTGCACCCGAACATATACTGAATTCTGTTGCTTCTATTACCGAGCAGCGTCAGTTGCAGTCACTTGCCACCTGTTTGATTGAAACCATTGAGCAAACACTGGGGGTAAAGCAGGTTGCGGTTATCAATGTGGGCGATTTGCCTCATTTTCCAAAATTCCTCACCTCAACCGATTTCGTGCTGGCACTGGATAATCCACCACCCTGTGTGCAGCAATGCATAGAAACCGGTAAAAACGCAATTTGCGATCAGGATGAGCGCTGTAAGGTGGCGCTGCCGGTCAAAATGAATGATGCCGTGGTTAAGGTGCTTCTGGTTTACGACCTCGACTTGAACAATGCCAACCTGATGATGCTGCAGGCATTCGCCCGTATTTACGAAAACTTTGCCCGGGTCGTACTCGACAGCCAGACCGATGGCTTAACAGGCCTGCTTAACCGAAAGGCCTACGACGCACGCCTGTTTCATCTTTTCAGCCACATTCGGACAGAGACCCGCAGGGCACCCTATTTTTGGATGCTGACCTTTGATATTGACTTCTTCAAGAAGATAAACGATACCCTTGGCCACCTATACGGGGACGAAGTCCTGCTTCGGATTAGCCGGGCGATGAATGACTGCTTCAGTGACGAAGATGCCTTATTTCGCTTCGGGGGTGATGAGTTTGTGGTGCTGCTGGACAACAAATCTCAGCATGAAGTCGAGTACATCTGCCGTAAGCTGATGGCGGACGTCGGTAAAATCCAGCACGAAAAAACCGGCCCGGTCACGCTTTCTATCGGGATAACGTCACTCACCCTGGAAGATAACCCCATGTCCGTTATGATGAAAGCCGACAAAGCCCTCTATTTTGCCAAAGACAATGGCCGCAACAGATGGGCGTTTTATCATGACCTCTTTAATCATGGCGATTTGCTGCCGACGCAAATCGATGACGATATAGAGCTGTTTTAATCCCCGCTCGTTGATAAGCATAAACGCAATAAGAATAATTAACCTTTAGATGTTGTTGATATTAAAGGAAAAGTTGATTATTCATCCCAGCTGTACTAGGGTTGAAATTGATGTAGATCAATTTTCATCCAACCAAGGACGTTTGCTTATGAAAGGCCATGCCAGTGTGGTAAGCCACCTCAACAAGGTATTGACTGCCGAGCTTACTGCAATCAATCAGTATTTTCTCCATGCCCGGATGTTCAAAAACTGGGGGCTGGAAAAGCTCAACAGCAAGGATTACAAAAAATCCATCGAAGACATGAAGCATGCCGACAAACTGATTGAGCGGGTGCTTTTCCTCGAGGGATTGCCCAACCTTCAGGCATTGGGCAAGCTGCGGATCGGTGAACATTCAGAAGAAATGCTGGGCTGCGACAAGAGCATGCTGGAAGAGCAGTTGCCTCTGCTGCGTGCTGCCATCGCCGAATGCGAAAAACTGCAGGACTATGTAAGCCGCGACATCCTCGAGGACATCCTTGAAGACGAGGAAGAGCATCTCGACTGGCTTGAGTCCCAGTTTGAGCTTATTCGCCTCACCGGCATTCAAAATTACTTGCAGTCGCAAATGGACGATTGAAGGAGAGCAAAATGAAAGGTCATCAGGAAGTTATAGATGCGCTGAATGGTTTGCTAACCGGTGAATTATCGGCCATGGATCAGTATTTTGTGCATGCCAGAATGTATGAGGATTGGGGACTGAATGAGCTTTACGAGCGCATCGCCCATGAATCAGACGACGAGCGCGAGCATGCGGCCAAATTGGTGTCCCGTATCCTGTTTCTGGAGGGCACGCCGGATGTCGCCAGCAGGGAAAAGCTCAACATAGGCAAAGATGTGGAAGCCATGTTAAAGAGCGATCTGGCGTATGAATACAAGGTGGCCGACAACCTGCGACGGGTTATTGCCCTGTGTGAAACCAAGGGGGATTATGTCACCCGTGAGCTGCTGCAGCAGCTGTTGGAAGAAACCGAAGATGACCACCTGTACTGGCTGGAAAAACAACTGGGTTTGATAGACCGCGTTGGTTTGCCCAATTACCTCCAGTCCAAAATGTCCTGAAGCTATTTGTTTACTTTCTGCTTCACCTCCATGGAAAACGCCGGCAAGTACGCCGGCGTTTTTATGTTAAAGACGCCCAGCTGTACGGAGCTATTTGCCTAAATTTACTGTGATTTCACTGTTATCCTGCGGCTATTGTTGCTAGATTGGTGGGCTTATTTCGCCCAACAACAATAACTGCGAAAGGGTAATCCGATGGGACATATCAAACGTTCTTTGAGCCTACAGCTTGTACTGACGCTGGTTGGCGCTCTGGCGATATTGCTGGCGCTGGTCGCAACCTTTTTGGTGCGTGATGCCAGCCAATCCACCCGCGCCACCATTGATGGCGACATCAATGCGCTGATGGAGCAAAAAAGCCGCGACATTCGTGGCTACTTCGTTGCCAAGGGCCAGATCATCCATGCGGTGTTTGCCGAGCCCGGCCTGGTGGATTGGTTTACCCATTACAAGGCCAGGGGCAGCAATCTTGCCAGCGATGCCCAATATCAGCGCATAGTGCAGTACTTCAGATATTTTTCCGACAAGGATGCCGATATCAAGTCGGTATTCTTTGGCTCTGCCAATACCTTTGAATATTTCGACCTCAATGGCCGTTACGATGGCGACCCCAATTACTACACCAACAAGCGTCCCTGGTGGCAGGAAGCTCTGGACAAGGGCGGTCTGTTTGTGGGCGACCCGGCTGTCGATGCCAATGATGGCTCTATCTCGGCAACGGTAAAAACGCCGGTTTATGGTGCCAACGGCCAGTTGTTGGGTATTGGCGGCATGGACATTCTTATCGATACCATTGGCAAGTCGCTGCTGGCACCCATTAAATATCAGGGTTCTGGCCAGGCGTTTCTGATGACTGGCGATGGCAAGCTGGTGTACTTCCCCGGATTTAACGAGAGCTTTCCTCCTGGCTCAGCCATTCAAAAGGTCGACAATAATGGCAGCGAAGGTTTCACTGCCCTTGGCCAGCTGATGCAGCGTCAATCAAGTGGATTTACCGATGTGGTCTATCAGGGGAATCCCCAACGCGTGGCCTTCGTTGAAGTGGCGGGGGACTACCCCAAACAAAAATGGCACCTGGCCTTTATGCTTCCCCACGAGGTGATTGAGGCGCCGGTGCGCGATGCATTCTGGAATGCCTGCCTGATGTCCCTGGGTATCATCCTCCTGGTGGGCGTGACCGTTTGGCTGTTGCTACTCCCGCTTCGCAGGCAGCTCAAGTCGCTGCTCGGTGCCATGGACAACATGGCCAGTGGTGAGGGTGATTTGTCCCGCCGTATCGACATTCAGCGGGAAGACGAGCTGGGACTCATGGCCGATGCCTTCAATCGGTTTGCGGCCAAGGTACAACAAATGCTGCGCCAGACCCGCGACCTGACCCGTGACGTGGATGACGGCATTGTCGAAGCCCGTAAAATTTGTGATGTGGCTGTTGGCGCCGTTTCCAGGCAAAAGGCACAAATCGACTCGGTAGCGGCCGCCGCTATCGAAATGGCTCACACCAGTCAGGAAATGGCTGCCAGTGCGCAGCGGACGGCTGACTTTGCCGAAACTGCCCAGACACAGGCCGATGACGGCAAACAAATAGTCGCTGAGGCTACCACCGGCATAGAAACCCTCTCATCCAGGGTGATAGAAGCCGCGGCAGTGATAAAAGATCTCAGGGGCAGCTCAGAAAAAATTGGTGAAGTACTCAGCGTTATCCGTAACATTGCCGAGCAAACCAACCTGCTGGCGCTTAACGCCGCCATTGAAGCCGCCAGGGCCGGAGAGCAGGGACGGGGTTTTGCCGTGGTGGCCGATGAGGTGCGCACCCTGGCGTCCCGTACTCAGGATTCTACCGCCAACATTCAGGGCATCATCCAGCGCTTGCAACAAAGTGCCATGGAGGCTGAATCCGTGATGGAGGCAGGCGTGAACGACGCCAAGCGTGGGCAATTGCTTACCAGTCAGGTGCAGGATTCACTTGGCAAGATCACCGATGCCATTGGCGCCATATTGCAGCAAACCACTGAAATTACCGTGGCCATCGGCCAGCAGGCGGTGGTGGCCGATGAGGTGGCGCAGAACGTGGAAAATGTGCGCGGACTGTCCGATGACTCCCATTCTGCCAGTCAGGAATTGGCGGGCAGCCTCAAGGCATTTGAGCAGCTCACCCACGCACTGTCCGGCAATATCTCGCAGTTCCGGGTGTAAGCCGGGTAAAAAGCGCCTCAGGGCGCTTTTTTATTGCCTGTAATTCTGATACTGTTTTTATATACAGTAATATCAGGGCTTACCCATGCGAAAAATCATTCATATCGATATGGACTGCTACTTTGCAGCCGTCGAGATGCGCGATTTTCCACAGTACCGCGGCAAACCACTGGCGGTAGGCGGCAGCAGCGACCGGCGAGGTGTCATCAGCACCTGTAACTATGAAGCCCGCGCCTTTGGTGTGCGCTCTGCCATGGCTTCGGCCTATGCCCTTAAACTGTGCCCCAACCTGCTCCTGGTTCCCGGCCGGATGGAGGTATACAAGGCTGTTTCGCAACAAATACGCGAAATCTTCAGTCGTTATACGTCCCTGATTGAACCTCTGTCGCTGGATGAAGCTTATCTGGATGTGAGTGACTGCAGCTTGTATCAGGGCTCGGCCACCCGTATTGCCGAGGCGATTCGCAGTGACATATTCAAAGAAACCGGCCTGACGGCCTCGGCGGGCGTGAGTCCTATCAAGTTTGTTGCCAAGGTTGCTTCGGATCTCAATAAGCCCAATGGCCAGTATGTG
The DNA here is from genome assembly GCF_019457615.1 of Shewanella zhangzhouensis. Classification (NCBI taxonomy): domain Bacteria; kingdom Pseudomonadati; phylum Pseudomonadota; class Gammaproteobacteria; order Alteromonadales; family Shewanellaceae; genus Shewanella; species Shewanella zhangzhouensis. The sequence goes on along the minus strand of NZ_CP080414.1, from coordinate 3,221,590 downwards.
GTGTCGCCCGATACCCTGATACAATTCGTCAGAGCCTTACCCCTGGGTAAGATCCCCGGTGTCGGCAAGGTCACCGAAGAAAAGCTCAATGTGCTGGGACTTAAAACCTGCGCCGATGTACAGCAGGTGCCGCTGACGCTGCTGACAGAGCACTTTGGTAAATTCGGTGCCGTTTTGTACGAAAGGGCACATGGCCGGGATGAGCGGGCCATCGTCTCCCATCGCGAGCGGAAGTCCGTGGGGGTAGAGACCACACTGCCCAAAGACTTGCACACCCGTGAGGCATGCCTGGATGTGCTTTCATCACTCATTCCGGAGCTTAATCGTCGTCTTGGCCGCAGTGCTTCGGGGCGACGTATTCACAAGCTGGTGGTAAAGCTCAAGTTTGATGATTTTCGTCAGACGACCATAGAAAGCCGCGCCGAAGAACCCTCGGTGAGATTATTCGAATCGCTGCTCAGTCAGGCCTTTGTGCGTGCCGAGGGCAGGGGCATTCGCCTGGTGGGAATTGCCGCGGGCCTCGTGTGTCAGAGTGAGTCAGAACAGGAGAGCAGCGCCCAGTTGGCGTTAAGCCTTTAGCGATGAATAAAACTTTCTTGATGCGCCTGTGGTTGTGAGTCAGCGCCTGGGCATCTAAAATAGCGCTGTTTCGTGGCCAGTGGGCCGTGAGTTTAACAGTGAGCACAGCGTGAACAATCCCAAATCCCAACAGCGCGTTTCCAGGCGTCAATCCCCATCGGCCAACGCATCTTCTCCCTGGCAGAAGCAATCCCACGGCAAGCCGTCATCAGGGCGCAAGCGCAGCGACGCGCAGGATGATATGCGACCCGCCAGAGCCGAGCGCTATCAAGGCCGCAATCAACAGGAGCGCACTCAAGGCGACAAGGGGAGCGCAGTGGAGCAAGCTCAGGGCAAGGAAGGGCGCGAGAGAAAAGGCGCTGACCGAAGCTCGGGTAAGGGACGTTTTGACCGCAACCCAGGTTCAGGCCGGACCGAACGACGCGACTCTTATCAACACAGAGAAGATATGCGCGGAGAAGCTACGCGCCGAGAAGCTCCTCGCCGAGAGCCAGCGCACAGAGCGTCCGGCGCCCAGGCAGGTTTCGATGGCAAGGATCAGCGCCTGAACGAGACCCGCCTCTACGGCATTAATGCCTGCCGAGAAACCTTCAAGCTGCGCAGCGATGAGGTGATTAAGCTGTATCTGGATGAGGAGACTGCGCCCAAGTTTGCCGATGTGATGAAATACCTCGCCAGAAACCGCAAGGCATACCATGTGGTTGACGCCGATGAGCTGGAGAAAATTGCCGGCAGTCAGCATCACGGCGGTGTTGTGATGGTAGTGCGTCGTAAACCGGTACAGGACATGGCGGCCTATTTGGCTGCCAACACTGCTAAATCCCGGGATTGTTTACTTGCCCTCGACGGCGTGGGTAATCCCCACAACCTGGGCGCCATTATGCGCAGTTGTGCCCATTTCGGCGTGGCAGGCATAGTGATGACCGAAGCCGGATTACTTCAGTCCGGTGCTGCCGCCCGCACCGCGGAAGGGGGCATGGAACATGTGGAGGGCATTCTCTGTGACAGGCTGACCGATGCGCTGCAGTTGTGCCGTGATGCCGGTTACAGCATCATCACTACTTCCAGCCATGGTGGTGAGTCTCTCTATCGCAGTAAGCTGCCCGCTAAGGTGGTTGTGGTGTTTGGCGAAGAGATGGACGGTGTGTCCAAGGCGGTGGCGAGCCGCGCCGATATTGGCGTGCAAATTCCGGGTACCGGTTTGGTGGAGTCGCTGAACGTGAGTGTGGCGGCCAGCCTGATATTGGGTGAATGGTATCGCCAGCAGGGCTGAGTCAGTCATAACTCACGTGCTACTCGCACAACTCACCTCTTATGATAAAAGCGCCTCTGGGCGCTTTTATTCTTTTATCTCAATCGATTCGGGACAAGGATGGCAATTCGTGCCGGGTGAGATACAGCCTGATAGTCATCAGGGCTATGATGCCGCCAATCAGGGCACACAGCACATGATGCAGTACCAGGTGGCTGAGCAGAAATGCCGGTATATCCTCAAGGCCATCCATCATCAGCAGCTTTATCACCAAGGCGAAATACACAGCCAGATGCAGCAGTACTGCGGTTACACACAGCTGGGCGAATTTGCTGCCCAGATGATTGGTCTGTGACTGGTCGCTCACCTGTTTGCCCTTGAAAGGCCGCGCGCGGGAGCGCATCCAGAGGCGGTTTAGCAGATACGCCACGGAGGCAATGGCCAGTGACATTCCCCCAAGCCCCATCAAAGAGGTTTTAACAATGATGGCAGCGACCACCAGATAGCCAATAAACATCGGAAATACTCAAAAATGTAAAGCCATATGCCACAGCGCAGCAGCTTAGGGTGCCTCGCTTAAAAGTGGCTTAAGCCTCAGCGTTTGAGTGAGCCCAATATTCCCCGCACCAGACTCTGCCCAAGCTTCGAGCCCACGGCCCGGGCGAGACTCTTGAAAAAGGCTTCGGCTGCGTTATCGCTTTGCCGAGAGGATGGCTTTTTCGCCACGTTCGGTTTGGATGACGTTTGGGCTGCATTAACGCGCTGTGACAGGATTTCGAAGGCGGATTCCCTGTCCACGGTTTCCTGATATTTGTTTTTCAGCGGCGAGCGTGCAAGCAGTGCCAGACGCTCTTCATCGGATATGGGGCCGATGCGGGAGGCAGGAGGGCAGATAAGTACCCGCTCTACCTGTGTTGGTGCACCTTTGTTATCCAGCACAGATACCAGGGCTTCACCAACGCCCAGGGTCGTTATCACTTCGGCGGTGGAAAAATTCGGGTTGGGTCTGAAATTCTCGGCGACGGCCCGAATGCTTTTTTGATCTTTGGGGGTAAAGGCCCTGAGAGCGTGCTGAATTCGACAGCCCAATTGGCCAAGAATATTCGGCGGAATATCCATGGGGCTTTGGCTGATAAAAAACACCCCCACACCCTTAGAGCGAATTAGCCGCACCACCTGTTCAATTTTATCAACCAGTACCTTGGGCGCATCATTAAACAGCAGGTGCGCCTCATCGAAAAAGAGCACCAGTTTGGGTTTGTCGGCATCGCCAACCTCGGGCAGGTTTTCAAACAGCTCAGAGAGCAGCCAAAACAGGAAGGTGGCATAGAGTTTGGGAGCCTGATGGATAAGCCGTGTCACATCCAGCAGACTGATAACCCCCTTGCCGGAAAAATCGTTTTGCATCAGGTCGCCGAGCTCCAGTGCCGGTTCGGTAAAAAAGGCATCGGCTCCCTGTTCTTCCAGTACCAGCAGTTTTCTTTGAATGGCGCCTATGCTGGCAGTGCTGATATTGCCGTAATTGCCCGACAGGCTATTGCCTTTGTTGGCCATAAACCCAAGCAGCGCCCGCAAATCCTTGAGATCGAGCAGCAACATGCCTTCATCGTCGGCAAAGGCAAAGCAGCTATAGAGCACACCGGTTTGGGTATCGTTCAGCTCCAGCAGGCTCGAAAGCAGTAGCGGCCCCATTTCACTGATGGTGGTACGGGCCTGAAGGCCACGCTGGCCGTAGATGTCCCAAAAAAGCGTTGGCTTGGCAGAAAAGTTGGGTACGGCCATGCCAATGTGATTGCAGCGTTCTGAAATTTTGGGGTTGTCTTTACCTGCTGCAGCCAGGCCACTGAGGTCGCCTTTTACGTCTGCCACAAAGCAAGGCACGCCAAGCTCGGAAAAGGATTCCGCCAGCAGCTGCAGGCTGATGGTCTTGCCGGTCCCTGTTGCCCCGGAGATAAGGCCATGGCGGTTTGCCATGGCCGCGTTGAGAACAACCTGGGTATTGCCATTGCCACCGAGAAGAATGGAATTCATCTGTTGCTCTCCATGTCAGTGATGCCGAGTATTAGAGGCAGTTTTCCTCTTTATCTTCATCTTTGAAAAGGCCAGCTATTCCGGCAAAAAGGGCATTTATCACGCCAACAGCGGCATTTTCTTTGGCCGTAGTTTCTCTGTGATCCGGGTTGCTGCGATTTTGGTTGTCGTTTTCATAAACGCCAGTCACAAAGGCGCAGCCGGATTGGCTTACCTGATTGGCACTGCAGGCGGTCAGCAGCAGGGTAAGAGCTGTGGCAAGTGTCACAGGAAGTAAACGCATGAGTCTTCCTTGAATCTTATGTAGATAGGTTTATGACTGAGTCCGTCACTGATGGTTCCATGGTTATAGCAAAGAAGCCCCGGCCGGTCATGTTCCTTGACGTCGGAAATTGAGCCTAAAATAGCAAAAAGCCACCCATTGGGTGGCTTTTGATTCAGTATCAGCGAGTTACTTTACCTAATCAGGATAGCTTAGGGGTGCGTGGTGGTATTTGGCGTTTGTTACCGGTGGATTCAAACGCCGAAGCCAGGCTCAGCAGCGCGTTGTCATCGTAGGCTCGGCCAGCAAACGTCAGACCCACAGGCATACCGATATCCGCCATCACACCCATGGGGACAGTCACTGTGGGTACGCCCAGGTGACGGATGGCGAGGTTGCCATTGGCTACCCAAACGCCGTTGCTCCAGGCGATATCGGCAGAAGCCGGGTTCACATCGGCATCGGCAGGGCCCACATCGGCCACGGTGGGGAAGAGCACGGCATCGAGCTTAAGCGCATCCATCCAGTCTTCAAGGTCAAGCTTGCGGGTCTTTTCAAGGCCGCGCAGACCGTCGGGCACTGTGGCAATCTCATTCCACGGCTTGATGCCGCGCTTGGCCATGTTGACGTACTCATCCATACCGGCGGCAAGGTCGCCCTCGCGGTTTGGCAGTGTGCCAGGGTCATGGGGGAAAATCTTGGGTCCATCCACGTCCTCAAGCTTATTGAGCTTGGGGTCACCATTGGCACGCAGGAAGTCATCAAAGGCCCAGCCGGAGAGCTCCCACAGCTCGTCGTGCAAAAACTCTGGGGTGACTATGCCGCGATTGAACACGGTTGGCGCGCCGGGGCGATCGCCTTCGCAGTTGGACACCAGCGGGAAGTCCACTTCAATCACTTCGGCGCCGGCGGCTTCCAGCGCCGCTCGTGCCTGCTCCCACAGGGCAATCACAGAGTCACGGGTATGAATGCGCTGACCGGTCGGGCCGCCAATACCTGGGTTTTCGCTGGTGCCGGCGAGTTCATCCTTATTGATAAACATCTTGGGCACACCAAAGCGCTTGCCTTTGAGGCTTTCAGCGCCAGAGGCTAGGGCGAGATACGACTCGGGGCGCACTTCAGAGGCCTTGGGGATGCTTACCCAGGGCTGCATGCGCCACAGATCGCCGCGGGTATCATTATCGTCGGCTACCACCACATCCAGCACCTCAAGCAAATCTGCCATGGTGCGGGCATAAGGCACGACAACGTCCATGGTGGGGGTCAGTGGCCAATTGCCACGCACCGAAATCACGCCGCGGGACGGGGTGTAGGCGCACAGGCCGTTGTTGGAAGCAGGGCCGCGGCCGCTGGACCAGGTTTCTTCGGCAAGGCCAAAGGCGCAAAAGCTGGCAGCGGTGGCGGTACCGGCGCCATTGGAGGAGCCGGAGGCGAAGGGTGCGGTCAGGTAGTCGCCGTTATAGGGGCTTTCGGCGCGGCCATACACACCGCGCTGCATGCCGCCATTGGCCATGGGCGGCATATTGGTTTTGCCAAGGCAGATGGCGCCATTGGCGCGCAGACGCTCTACGGTGAAGGCATCGCGCTGGGCAACCAAATCTTTAAAGGCCGGGCTGCCGGAGGCGGCGGTCAAACCCTTAACCAGATAGCTGTCTTTGGCGGTGTAGGGGATGCCATCGAGCGGCCCCAGGGGCTCGCCACGGGCGCGGCGCGCATCGGATGCTTCGGCTTCTTTAAGGGCATCGGGGTTGTGCACCACCACCGCATTGAGTTTGGTGTCGGTATCGGGGCCATCAAAGGCCTCGATGCGGGCAAGATAGGCTTTAACCAGTTCGACCGCTGTGGTGCGGCCGGACTCGAGCGCGGCGCGAAGCGTTGCAATGGAAACTTCGGTTACTTCGAACATACGGGTAACTCCGAAAAGATGAATGAACAGGCCGATTATTTGCCGGATGGGATCTGCTGAGTAATGCAGTGGATATTACCACCGCCAAGCAGGATCTCACGGGCCGGGACGCCGATAACCTTATGCTCAGGGAAGATGTCTTCCAGAATGCGCTGAGCTTCACCGTCGGTGGCTTCGTCCAAAAGCGGGTAGACGATACGGTCGTTGGTGATAAGGAAGTTCACGTAGGAACCGGCCAGACGACCTTCGGCCTCACGGGGCACGCCGGTGCCGCTCTCGACGCCGGCAGACTCTTCTTCGGTGCAGTACAGCGGGCCTGGCTGAGGCAGCTTCCATACCTTGAGTTTACGGCCCTTGGCATCCACGGCGGCTTCCAGCACCTTGAGCGCGGCAACAGAGCGTTCGTACTGCGGGTCGTTCACATCGTCGGTCCAGTGCAGTGCTACTTCGCCGGGGCGCACAAAACAGCAGATGTTGTCGATGTGTCCATCGGTCTCGTCCATGTAAACGCCGTCACCCAGCCAGATAAAGCTGGTCACGCCAAGATAGTCGCGCAGGTGCGCTTCGATTTGCTCTTTGGTCAGGTGTGGATTGCGGTTTTCGTTCAGCAGGCACTCGGCGGTGGTGAGACAGGTGCCTTCACCGTCCACGTGGATAGAGCCGCCTTCGAGGATAAGCGGCGCCTGGTATCTGTCCATGCCGTGCTGGGCGAGCATCTGGGCTGCCACTTTCTCATCCTGATCCCACGGGTAGTAGAGGCCGCCCTTGTGGCCGCCCCAGGCATTGAAGCCCCAATCGATACCGCGGCACTCGCCGGCGGCGTTGGTGACTACGGTTGGGCCTGTGTCGCGGGCCCAGCAGTCATCACTGTTCATCTCAACCAGGGTCACGTGGGCGGGCATGATGGCGCGGGCCTTGTCCATAAACTCGGCTGGCACCCCCATAAACACAGGTGTGGCGCCGCCAATGGCATCGGCCACCTTGGCGAAGGTCGCCTGGGCGAAGCGACCGGCTTCGCGCCAGTTATCGGTGCGATAGGGCCAAATCATCCAAACAGCCTGCTGGTGTGCCCATTCGGCTGGCATGGTGAAGCCATCACTGGCGGGAGTAGAGTTAATGGTGTTGATGCTCATCGCTGTGTCCTTGCGACCCTGTGTCGGCAACAAGCCAAGCAGGGACGGTAATGGGAAAATGGCGCATGCCGTTATGTCTTGCGTCGCCACCAAGCAAAGTGGCAACGCGGTGGAATTAATCTTAGCTTCGAACGTCCAGAATCCCAGCGTGGGTAATGCTACACCGGCAAGCCTGGAGACTTTTTCGAACTCTGTTAAATCTTATCACTGAGCCTTATCGAAAAAGCCTTACATCACAGGGTCAAAGTCAAAGCTTTCACAGTGTAAGAAGTTGCACCATCATACAACAAATGAATAAGATGTATGTGCCCATAAATAATGTGAATAGTGGTCATGAAACTGCATCAACTCGACCTTAACCTGCTACTTGCCTTTGACGCCCTGATGACCCAGGGCAGTGTGACCCGCGCGGCCGAGTCGCTGTTTATCAGTCAGCCGGCCATGAGTCATGCCCTGGGCAGACTGCGCACCGCCTTTGGCGATCAGCTGTTGGTGCGCACTCCGCAGGGGATGGTGCCCACGCTCCGGGCCCAGCATCTGCACAGCGGCGTGCGTCAGGCGCTAAGGCTTTTGGAGCAGCAACTCAGCGAAGAAGAAGCCTTCGACCCCCAAAGTTCACGGCGCCGCTTTGTGCTTTGCACCACCGACTATGTGGAGTGCGTGCTGATGCCGCCGTTGATGCAGCGGCTGAATGAACTTGCCCCCGGGGTCAGCATCGAAATTCGTATTCTGCGGGACAGGCTACCGGAGGCGGAGCTTGCGTCCGGCGAAATAGATTTGGTGCTGGGCTTTGATGAATATATGCAGGTACCGGCCTATCTTGGCAAAGAAACCTGGCTCACCGAGCCGCTGGCAGGTTTGGTGCGAAAAGACTTACCCGGGGTTGGCGAGCAGATGGCGCTTAGCGAGCTTATCGCCATGGCCCATGTGTTTCACTCGCCACTTGGCACCTCTGAAGCCAGGCTCGATAGTTGGCTCGGTAGCCAGGGCTTGTCGCGGCGTATTTCGGTGAACAGCCAAAGCTACATGTCGGCGGCGGCGATTGTGTGTCGAAGCGATTATGTATTGGTGCTTCCCCAAAAGGTCGCAGATTTACTGGCCGAACACTGGCCGCTGAAGCGGCTTCAACTGCCTGAGGATGTGCCCGGGTATCACCTTAACTGCGTCTGGCACCCGGCGCTTGGCGGGCATCCGGCGCTGATTTGGCTTCGCAGCCTGATGAAGTCGTTGGTGAGTGCTTAAATGCCGGTTACAGCAACAAATAAAAAGGGCGACTGAAGAGTCGCCCTTTTTATTTGGTTAATTTAAGGCTCAGGCCTTCTCAGGAATACGCTCAAGCACTGCCAGCAGCAACTGCCAGTATTGGCCCACGGTTTCGATGTTCACCATCTCATCCGGGCTGTGTGGGAAGCGGATGGTGGGGCCAATGGAAACCATGTCCATCTCGGGGTAGGGCTTCTTGAACAGGCCGCACTCGAGACCGGCGTGGATAACCATAATCACCGGCTCTTTGTTGTAGATGTCCTGATAGGTTTCACGGACGATGGCCATCACAGGCGAGCTGTTGTCTGGCTTCCAGCCTGGGTAAGCGCCAGAGAGCTCGATTTCAGCGCCAGCGAGGTTAGACAGCGCAATCAGCATGCCTTCAACCTGGGTGCGGCCAGAGTCAATCAGTGAGCGGATCAGGCAGAGGATTTTCACATCCTGCTCGCTGGTGGTGATAACGCCCACGTTAAGCGAAGTTTCGGTGACACCGGCTACTTCATCGCTCATGCGCATCACGCCGTTGGGGCAGGCGTTCAGCAGGTCGATAAAGGTGTTCTGGCTGTGCTCGCTCATCACTCGCTTGGGCTCGGCCACTTCAGTCAGGGTCAGAACGGCGCCGGGATCGGCAATGGCCAGCTCTTCACGCACCAGGGCTTCGAAGGCGCTGACGGCGTCTTTCAAGCCTTGCTCGTGCTCGGCAGGTACCATCAGTGTCAGGCCAGCTTCGCGGGGAATGGCATTACGCAGCGAGCCGCCGTTGAAATCGGCCAGCTCCAGTTGCAGGGCTTCGACGTTTTCAAACAGGAAACGGGCCAGCAGCTTGTTGGCATTGCCACGGCCAAGGTGAATGTTCACCCCGGAGTGACCACCCTTGAGGCCAGACAGGTTCAGCGCGAAGCTCTTGTAACCTTCGGCCGGGGCTTCCCATACCATGGGCAGGGTGATTTCGGCGTCTACGCCACCGGCGCAGCCCATGTAAATTTCGCCTTCCTGCTCGGAGTCGGTATTAATCAGGATTTCGGCATCCAGATAACCGGCTTCCAGACCGAAGGCGCCGGTCATACCGGCTTCTTCGTCGATGGTCAGCAGCACTTCCAGTGGACCGTGGGGAATGTCATCGCTGCCAAGAATGGCCAGGGCTGATGCCATACCAATGCCGTTGTCTGAGCCCAGGGTGGTGCCACGGGCCTTAACCCACTCGCCATCCACATAGGCTTCAATGGGGTCTTTGGTAAAGTCGTGTACCTTGTCGTTGTTCTTCTGCGGCACCATGTCGATGTGTGCCTGAATAACCACAATCTTGCGGTTTTCCATGCCGGGAGTGGCGGCTTTACGGATAATCAGATTGCCGACTTTATCTTCCACCACAGGCAGGCCTTTATCGCGGGCCCATGCCTGAATGTGCTGGCTCAGGGCCGCTTCGTGTTTGGAAGGATGGGGAATGGCACAGATTTGTTCGAACCACTGCCATAGAGGCTGAGGGTAGAGCTGATTAATAGCAGTCACGGAATACTCCCGGCTTTTTTGTCATGACTGGGCGGTGCGCCCTTGATTGCGCCGAGTTTACCACAGTGTGGGCCCCGGGTGGATGGGCAAACATCCCTCTTGTGGAAGCCAAAGTTTCCAGCGAAAGGCCGTGCAGCGGGTGGCAAATGATGCTGATTGCAGGAATAATCAGCCGAGCCTTGCAATACACAATCAAAAGAATAGGACGGGTCATGTTTCAGGCACAATTTGTTGTTGAACAGGATGAAAATGGCATCTTCGCCGGGGAGGGCTTTGATGCCCTCTTGGTGCTGAGCCCCTCATTGGATGCAGTTTCCCTCGATGAAGTACGTCTGCTGGCAGGTCACGCCGCCAGTATCGACAACCGGGTGGGAAAGACCACCACCTTACTGCTGGCACCGGGCCTCGCCGGTGGCCGCTTGATTTACGCCCCCATCGGCAGCAGCTATGGCGATTATGATGACGTGCGTTCTGTCACCCAGGCTGCCCGTAGCGCCATTGCCATGGCAAGAGATGCCGGTGCCTCCCGGCCACTGCTGGCGGTGTTTGGCCGTGACGATAAGGTTGAAGCCATGCTGGCCGCCGCCCTTGGCTGTGGTCAGGAATTATGGACCAGCCTCGAGGCCCGAGAGCAGGGCGCTGCCCCTTGCAGCATTGAAGCCATTGGCCTTTATGGCGCCGATGAGTCGCTCGCCATACTGGCCAGCGCCCTCGAAACCGGTCGCAATCTTGCCCGAGACCTGTGCGGTACCGAACCTGAGCGTATGTCGGCGCCCGCGTTTGCCGATTACTGCGTGAAGGCCTTTGCTGGCACTGATATTCACACCCGGGTGATTGAAGGCCGTGATGAACTGGAGCGCGACTATCCGCTTTTGAGCGCCGTAGGCCGCGCCTCTTTTGCGGTGGGGCGTCATCAGCCTAGAGTCGTGAAACTCGAATACGTGGGCGAGGGCGAGATAGAGCGCACTTTCCTCTTTGCCGGAAAAGGCGTGGTATACGACACCGGCGGCGCCGATCTGAAAATTGGCGGGGCCATGGCAGGCATGAGCCGTGACAAGGGCGGCGCGGCTGCCGTTGCAGGGCTCATGAAAACCCTGTCGTTGCTGAAACCCAAAGGTATTCGTGTCATTGCTGAGCTTGGACTGGTGCGTAACAGCATTGGCTCAGAGGCCTTTGTCACCGATGAAATCATTCCAAGTCACGCCGGGGTGCGGGTGCGCATTGGCAACACAGATGCCGAGGGGCGCCTGGTGCTGGCCGATATCTTAAGCCACCTGCGGCAGAAGGCAGTGGGCGCCGTCAACCCGGAAATATTTTCGGTAGCAACGCTTACCGGCCACGTCGTGCGTGCCTACGGCGGTTATCCTGCGGCGGTGGCCAACTCGGTGGCCCATAGTGGCGATGTGGCCGGGACCATTGCCGCACTCGGTGACAGCGTTGGTGAGCCCTTTGAAGTCTCCAGACTGCGCCGGGAAGACTTTGACAAGATTAAAGATGTATCTGGTGCGTCAGACATATTGTCATCCAACAATGCACCTTCGTCTGTGACCGCCCGCGGCCATCAGTTCCCGGCGGCATTTCTTATCCGCGCCTCGGGCCTTGAGGCACATGGACTTGGCAGCGATAAACCCCTGCCTTATGTGCATCTGGACATCGCGGGCAGCGCCACCGAAGGTGACCCTTTGTATGGTAAGCCAACCGCATCGCCTTTGGCAGTAATGTGTCATTACATTACAAAATAATTACACAATTTATAACTTGTTGAAAAATTGCGGAATGCCATTGGTGTTCCGCTTTTTTATCCGATGTCTGTCACAAATAACCCCAGTTTTAATGTGTAATAAAATTACAGAAATTCGCCAAAATAAAAAATTTATCAAATAATGCTTGTAATAAAACTACAGATAGCTATACTTGCTCTCGTTGACGGGGCAAGATGCCTGTCACCTCTAGTCAATCCAGGATGGATACCTCTCCAGGGAACCGAGTGACAAGTTGTCTCCACGGAAATGAGAATCTCTAGCTCCAGGGAACCGAGCCAAGCTTCGCTAGAGTACTAACTGACTTGTTAATTTGGAGCTTATGACTATGTCTTACACTGGTAAAAACGCTTTCGTTTGGCAGAACACCTGGTTTAACGCAACTCTGCTGCGCGGTGGTCTGTACACCATGACTTTCAAGGGCTAATCGTCCCCTCTATGGCGATTCAAGGGCTTAACTACCCCTTCTTGAAGTAGTTTCCATCATCCATCAACCTTTGTGTTACCCCTTTGGGTACTTTTTGGACTCAAGTAGTATGTTGATTCGCATCATCAACATACCAAGGTGTTTCCGCTAGCGCGGTAATTCTTTTCCCATCCGGGACGCTTGAAACATGTCTTTGCCTGCTCATTGAGCAGGCTTTTTTTTATCCATCGAAAGCTTCCTTTCTAACCATCGCAATCGATTGCATTCTGCGCCAGCGCTCGCCTTGGGCATTTGTTCTGGCCTGACCAGGGGAAAGCCCCTATAATCTGCGCCGAATCGAGAATGTTAAGGCATTTTTACATTCACCCTCTCGTACCCAATACTAAAACAAGATCAAGGAACCCAGTTCCATGTTAGAAAAACTCTTTAAACTCAAAGAAAACCAAACGACCTTAAAGCAGGAAGTGGTTGCGGGGTTAACAACCTTCCTGACCATGGCGTACATTATTTTCGTCAATCCCATGATGTTGGCCGACGCTGGTATGGACCATGGCGCCGTATTTGTGGCGACCTGTCTTGCGGCTGCTGTAGGTTGTTTGATCATGGGCCTGATGGCCAACTATCCCATTGCGCTGGCACCCGGTATGGGGCTTAACGCCTTCTTTACCTACACAGTGGTCGGTGAAATGGGTTACAGCTGGGAAACGGCGCTGGGCGCCGTGTTTATGTCCGGTGTCTGCTTCCTGATTTTGTCGCTGGTCCGCATTCGCGAGTGGATTGTTAACTCCATCCCCATGTCACTGCGTCTTGGCATTGCTGCCGGTATCGGTCTGTTCCTGGCGCTGATTGGCCTTAAGAGCGCGGGTATTGTGGTGGCGAGCCCTGCCACCCTGGTGACAATGGGCGATATCAAGGCCTTCCCGGCAGTGATGGCGGTTCTGGGCTTCTTCCTGATTATTGCCATGGTAAACCGCGGCATGAAGTCAGCGGTTATCTTAAGCATTCTCGCCATTACCGGCCTGGGACTGCTGTTTGGTGATGTGCAGTACCATGGTTTGGTATCGGCGCCACCGTCAATCGCCCCCACTTTTATGAAGATGGATCTCTCGGCCGTGCTCGAAGTAAGCATGCTGTCGGTGGTATTCGCCTTCCTGTTCGTGGACCTCTTCGATACCTCTGGCACCCTGGTTGCTGTAGCCCAGCGCGGTGGATTCCTCGATGACAAGGGCCGTTTGCCTCGCCTGAACCGCGCCCTGACTGCCGACAGTGTGGCCACCATTGCCGGTGCCAGCCTGGGTACCTCAACCACAACCAGTTATATCGAGAGTACAGCCGGTGTGAGTGCCGGTGGCCGTACCGGTCTGACTGCCGTAGTGGTAGGACTCCTGTTCCTGGCGTCACTCTTCATTTCGCCGCTGGCGGGCATGGTGCCTGCTTACGCTACCGCAGGTACGCTGTTCTACGTGGCCATTCTGATGATGTCAGGCCTGGTGCATGTTGAGTGGGAAGACATCACTGAAGCCGCGCCTGTAGTGGTGGTGTGTCTCTTGATGCCGCTGACCTTCTCCATTGCCTCGGGTATTGCCTTTGGCTTTATTTCTTACGCCGCCATCAAGGCCCTCAGTGGTCGCTTCCGCGACCTCAACGTGGGTATTGTGGTGCTGGCACTGCTGTTTGTGGCGAAGTTTGCCTTTGCCTGATAGCCCCCGGGCTGGTTAACAGATTAAGGGTCATACAATGTATGGCCCTTTTTTTGTGTATTTTTTTAACTTGAGCGCTTTTTGTGGCAAATATCCATCGGCGCCGTTGTGCAATGGCGGTTGCTTTGGGTATAAGGTGAGTTCGGCTTTTTTACATGGATCAAGATGAACTCGAGTGTGCAGGGCTACCGACGGGTAGTGGTAAAACTGGGGACCAGTGTACTGACATCCGGCAGCAAGTCGTTGGATAAGGCGCATATGGTGGAGCTTGCCAGGCAAATGGCAGGACTGATGAAGTCAGGTGTGGAAGTGGTGTTGGTGACCTCGGGTGCCATTGCCGCTGGACGTGAACATCTGGGTTACCCGGTATTGCCCGACACCATGGCCAACAAGCAACTCCTGGCCGCTGTCGGGCAAAGTCAGCTCATTCTCGCCTGGTCACAACTCTTCAGTATTTACGGCCTGCATGTGGGCCAGTTGCTGCTAACCCGGGCCGATCTGCACGACCGTGAGCGTTATCTCAATGCCCGCGATACTCTCAATGCGCTGCTGGCGCAGGGGATTGTCCCCATTATCAATGAAAACGATGCGGTGGCGACCACCGAAATCAAGGTGGGGGATAACGATAATTTGTCTGCCCGGGCGGCGCTCCTGTGCGATGCCGACCTCTTGATGCTGCTCACCGACCAAAAAGGTTTGTTCGATGCCGATCCCCGCAAAGAGCCCAATGCAAGCTTGATCCCCGAGGTTGAGCACATCGACGACAGCCTGCGTCTACTGGCCGGTGGCTCTGTGTCAGGCCTTGGCACCGGCGGTATGGCCACCAAGTTGCAGGCCGCTGATATTGCCCGCCGTGCCGGCGTGGAAGTGATCATTGCCTCGGGTCATCACCCGGAGGTAATTCAAAAGGCGGCCCGCCGCGAGGCCGTGGGTACCCGTTTTCTGGCCATTGAGAGTCCACTGGAAAGTCGCAAACAGTGGATCCTGGCCGGTCCCAAGGCGAAAGGCCGCCTGCTGCTGGACCTTGGTGCCGTTGCCGCGGTGACCTGCCGGGGGCGCAGCCTGCTATCCAAAGGTATCACAGGGGTTGAAGGCCAGTTCGAGCGTGGAGACACACTGGAGCTGGTGAGTCCCGATGGCCGGGTGGTGGCCAGGGGGATTGCCCGTTATCAGTCTCAGGCACTGCATCAGATAGCCGGTAAGCACTCCGACGAGATTGAACCTCTGCTTGGCTACGACTATGGCGATGCTGTGGTGCACCGCAATGATATGGTGGTATTGGAAATGATTGGGGAGGCCAAGTGATGGACACTCAGGCATATTTGCAGCAACTGGGTCAGGCCGCCAAAAGCTCAGGTTTTTCGTTGGCAAACCTTGGCGTGATGGCCAAAAACCGCTTGCTGGGTCGGGTTGCCGCCGAGCTTACTTCGGCATTTGATGAGATATTAGCCGCCAATGCCAAAGATGTATCGGCAGCGCGTGCGTCGGGTTTGGGGGATGCCATGATAGACAGGCTGCTCCTTAATGAAGACAGGCTGAGTGGCATCATTGCCGATATCGATAATGTGATCTCCCTTGCCGACCCAATAGGTGAAGAGTTTGACAGTCGGCTGCTGGATAACGGCATGCGCCTGTGCCGTCGCCGTGTTCCCCTTGGTGTGATTGGCGTGATTTACGAGGCCCGCCCCAATGTCACAGTGGAAATTGCCGTGCTGGCACTGAAAACCGGTAACGCGGTCATCCTTCGCGGTGGAAAAGAAACCCGTGAGTCGAATATCGCACTTGCCGCTGCTATTCGCCGCGCCCTGGCCGGTGAAGGCCTGCCCGAAGATTGCGTGCAGCTTATTGATAATCCAGATAGAGCCTTGGTCACTGGCCTTTTGAAGCTGGATAAATTCGTCGACATGATAGTGCCAAGAGGTGGCCAGGGTTTGCAGCGGCTTTGTGCTGAGCAGGCCACCATTCCAGTGATCCTGGGGGGCATTGGCATCTGTCATCTGTATCTTGATAAGGACGCCGATATCAATCGCGCTGCTGATGTGATTATCAATGCCAAGGTACAGCGCCCCACAGTATGCAATGCGCTGGACACCCTGCTTATTCACAGGGATAGACTCGACTGGTTGCCTGAACTCGCCAGAGCGCTGCAGGAAAAAGACGTGAAGCTGGTGGCCTGCGAGCAAAGCCAGAGCCTGCTCACCGCTGCGGGAATCAAGGCAGAGGCGGCCAGCGATGAGAGTTTTGCAACCGAGTGGTTGTCACTCACCCTGGGGGTGAAGGTAGTTTCGGATATCGATGAGGCCATCGCCCATATTCGCCACTACTCATCCGGGCACACTGAGGCGATTCTTACCGACAATCTTGCAGCGGCGACCCACTTTTTGAATGAAGTTAACTCGGCGGCCGTGTACCTCAATGCTTCAACCCGCTTTACCGATGGTGGCCAGTTCGGCCTTGGCGCAGAGGTGGCGGTCAGCACGCAAAAACTCCATGCCAGAGGCCCAATGGGACTCGAGGCCCTGACCACCTATAAATGGTTGGGTGTTGGGGATTACAGCTGCCGATGAGCAGCCGAACCCAGTTGAAGCAAGACTTAAAAAAGCCGCGTTATGCGGCTTTTTTATTGGGTTTGGTCAGGCTGGTAGAAATGTGCTGTTTCGACCAGAGATTAACCCACTGACGATTACGCTGAATCATCCATAAACAGCCGCGCCTGAGTCATGGCCTGCGAAGACTCATAATGTTCCCCCATTAACTCTTTTAGCCGCTCTTCCTTGGGAAAAACGGGGGGATTCAACACATGGTCGATAATAGCCACGGTCCACACCACAACCAGAGCGGCACAAATCAGTAGGCTCATAATGCGAAAAGCGATGATGGGGTCCTGGGCGTGGGAAAAGTATTTGAGTTGTACATTGCGATTTAAATAAATCGCCGGAAACACAAACATGGCGTACAGCAATAACGCTGTGGTGGTAAAAATGTTGCCGTAGTAATGGTCGACAACAATCATCGAAATACATACAGCCAATGCACTGAAACGAAGGCGTTTTTCAGCTTTGGGTGAGAAATTGAGTATTGGGGTGCCGTTGATAACCAGGCTCATGCTCTTGCGCGCTCCTTTGCACTTGAGGTTTAAAGTTATAAACCTGTTAATCAAGGTTTTCAACCTTGTGATGTTGAATTTGATGCCTGAGTGGTGAAATTCACCAATTGGTTGTGTGCTTGATTGATGACTGAGAGATGTTTCATTCTAAGGCTATGAAAAATATGGCTATAAATAGTTGGCATCCTCTTTGCTGAGTGCATACATCAATCTGCACTTGTGTACTGAATGGAGAATGCACATGAAACCTGTCCTGACTGCTGTGACCCTCGCGACCCTACTGATGGCTGTGCCTGCCCTTGCCGAGGAAAGAACCCTTTCACAAACCTTCGCCTATCAGGGAGAGACGCTTTATCTGGACGTGGGAGTGGGTGAGGTAGAGATAGAAGCCGTTGATGGTGATGAAGTGGCCGTGGAAGTGGTGCTGACCCCATCCAATGCCGGTTGGCTCTTTGGCGGCAATACGGATTTAAGTGATGTTGAAATCAGTCCCAGGATCACCGAGGGCAAACGTATGGTGTTGTCACTCAACGATAACGATGATCTGAAAGAGCAATGGCGTATCAAGTTGCCCGCCAACGCCGCCGTCTCTGTGGACATGGGGGTTGGGCGTATCGCCACTTCCGGCTTGGACAATAGCGTGGAAATTGATTTGGGTGTGGGCGAGGTGCAGGTAAACCACAGCCATGACTATGGCAGCATTTCACTGCACTCCGGGGTCGGTGAGGTTAACTTTATTCGCAATGGTCAGCAGCAACAGGTCAGCCAGACGCTGGTGAGCCAGAGTTTTCAATCTCATAGTGGCGGAAGCGGCAAACTGAAGGTTGACGTGGGCGTTGGTGAAGTCGGTATCGAGCAGCTTTGATATGCTTTCAAGGCTTAGGCAGAAAAAAGGCCCTGTTCAGGGCCTTTTTTATGAATTCACGGTTTCGGTCTGATTACCAAACCAACGCGGCAGCCATTGTTGCAGGGCCAATGCACTGAGGATAAGACCAAGGCCAATAAAGGTGGAAAGCCTGATTTCTTCACCGAGCACCAGCGCGATAAAGCCAATCGACAGCACGGGGGAGAGAAATACCAGGGTGCTGATGCTGGCGGTGCGCTCGCTGCTTTTGAGGGCCATCAGCCAGAGCACAAAGGTCACCCCCATCTCAAACAGACCCACATACACGGCGGCGGCAAGACCTTGACCCGAAAAGGTCGGCAGGCCCTGAGTCATTAACATCGCCACTGTCACAAAGGGTAAGCCAACCAAAAAGCTGAGCAGCAGGCTCACCACTGGGTCGCCCTTATCTTTGGTGTTCACTATCCAGTAAAGACACCACAGCAGGGTGCTGGTCAGTGCCAACACAATACCGGTTGGCGCAGACAGGGAAAACCCGGCCAAACTGCCGCCGGTGGCAATCACAAATACGCCGCCATAGGCTATCAGGGCCGCCAGCAGATCGGTTTTACGCAGCTGTTGACCAAGGAGAGGCACGGCCAGCAGCGGCAACAGAATCGCCCAGGTGTAGTTAAGTGATAACGCTTGCTGCGCCGGTAAGAGGTCGTACGCCTTGAAGAGTACCAGATAATAGAGGAAGGGATTAAGCAGCCCCGTTTGCAGATAAAACAGCGGGCGTTCCTGCCACTGGCGTGTGATATGTCTGAGCTTGCCCTGAAACCCTAGAATGACCCCCAGGGCCAGAATAGAGGTAATTACGGCGATAAACAGCAGTTGCAGCGGCGAATACTCTGCCAGCGCCAGTTTAAAGGCGGTCGCAACGGTAGACCACAAAAGCACCGCGGCCATTCCATAGAGGTAGGCCAGATTTGAGGTTTTCAACGAACAGATTCCTGTGACTCGAGACAAACCGGTCAACCCGAATGGGTCAACGCTTCGATTGCATGCATTATACGTGTTTGTGGCCTTGATTCTGTAAAAAGGATCAAAAATTTTTATCCAGCCCTTGTAATCGAAATGACTGACCCAATATAGGCGTTAAGGATGATATGGCGAGTGATGAACTGGGGACTTGAAAACCCAAAATCCCATCCCCATATCGACATCAGGTAACGAATTATTGCGTGACAGAATTTTTTGGAGGACTCCATGGGTAAGATTATCGGTATCGACCTCGGCACAACCAACTCTTGTGTAGCTGTGCTCGATGGCGGCAAGGCGCGAGTGATTGAAAACGCTGAAGGCGATCGCACTACGCCCTCCATCATTGCCTTTACTGAAGACGAAACGCTGGTGGGCCAGCCTGCAAAACGCCAGGCCGTGACCAACCCGACCAACACCTTCTTCGCTATCAAGCGTTTGATTGGTCGCCGTTTCAAAGATGACGAAGTACAGCGTGATGTGAACATCATGCCATTCAAAATCATTCAGGCTGACAACGGTGATGCCTGGGTAGAAAGCCGCGGCAAGAAGATGGCACCTCCTCAGGTGTCTGCCGAAGTGCTGAAAAAGATGAAGAAAACGGCTGAAGACTTCCTCGGTGAAGAAGTGACTGAAGCGGTAATCACAGTACCTGCTTACTTCAACGATGCGCAGCGTCAGGCTACCAAAGATGCCGGCCGTATCGCGGGTCTGGAAGTAAAACGTATCATCAACGAGCCTACTGCTGCGGCGCTGGCCTATGGTATCGACAAGAAGCAGGGCGACAACATTGTGGCCGTGTATGACCTCGGTGGTGGTACTTTCGATATCTCCATCATTGAAATCGACAACAACGATGGCGATCAGACCTTCGAAGTACTGGCTACCAACGGTGATACCCACCTGGGTGGTGAAGACTTCGACAACCGTCTGATCAACTATCTGGCTGACGAGTTCAAGAAAGAGCAGGGCCTGGATCTGCGTAACGACCCTCTGGCCATGCAGCGTTTGAAAGAAGCCGCTGAAAAAGCCAAGATTGAGCTGTCCAGCACCAACCAGACCGAAGTGAACCTGCCGTACATCACGGCCGATGCTACAGGTCCAAAACACCTGGTGGTGAAAGTGACCCGTGCCAAGTTGGAATCTTTGGTTGAAGACCTCATTCAGCGCTCTCTGGAGCCGTTGAAAGTGGCTCTGGCCGATGCGGACCTGTCAGTGTCTGACATCAACGAAGTGATTCTGGTGGGCGGTCAAACCCGTATGCCTAAAGTGCAGGAAGCGGTAACCAACTTCTTCGGCAAAGAGCCTCGTAAGGACGTAAACCCTGACGAAGCCGTGGCTGTCGGTGCTGCCGTGCAGGCGGGTGTTCTGGCCGGTGACGTGAAAGACGTACTGCTGCTGGACGTAACCCCACTGTCTCTGGGTATCGAGACCATGGGTCAGGTAATGACCAAGCTGATTGAAAAGAACACCACCATTCCTACCAAGGCAAGCCAGGTGTTCTCTACTGCCGACGACAACCAGAGCGCCGTGACCATTCACGTGCTGCAGGGTGAGCGTAAGCAGGCCAGCGCCAACAAATCACTGGGTCAGTTCAACCTGGAAGGTATCGAGCCTGCTCCACGCGGCATGCCACAGATTGAAGTGACCTTCGACATCGATGCCGACGGTATTCTGCATGTGTCTGCCAAAGACAAGAAGACCGGCAAAGAGCAGAAGATCACCATCAAGGCGTCTTCTGGTCTGTCTGATGACGAAGTCGCCCAAATGGTACGTGACGCCGAAGCCCACGCCGACGAAGACAAGAAATTCGAAGAGCTGGCTCAGGCCCGTAACCAGGCCGACGGTCTGGTACACGCTACCAAGAAGCAGGTAGAAGAAGCCGGTGAAGCCCTGGGCAGCGACGACAAGGCCAAGATTGAGGCGGCCATTGCCGAAGTTGAAAAAGCAGTGAAGGGCAACGATAAAGAAGCCATCGACACTGCCACTCAGTCACTGATTGAAGCTTCTGCCAAGTTGGTAGAAATTGCTCAGGCCAAGGCGCAGGGCGCCCAGGGCAGCGCTCAGGGTAGCTCTGCCGAGAAGACCGCAGACGATGTGGTTGACGCCGAGTTTGAAGAAGTGAAAGACGACAAGAAGTAATAGGCCCGGCCTATTAACTTAAGTGGCGGGCGTTAAGGGGAAACCCTAACGCCCGTTTGTCCTAACGAATCCCAGATAGCGTGAACCTATGTCAAAGCGAGATTATTACGAGGTGCTCGGCGTTGGCCGTGATGCCAGCGAACGGGAAATCAAGAAGGCCTACAAGCGCCTGGCGATGAAGTATCACCCCGACCGTAACCCCGGTGACAAAGAGGCCGAAGCAAGCTTTAAAGAGGTGAAGGAAGCCTACGAAATCCTCACCGATACCGACAAAAAGGCCGCTTACGATCAGTTTGGCCATGCCGGTGTTGATCCCAACCGCGGTGGCGGTGGTTTCGGTGGTGGCGGTGATTTCGGCGACATCTTCGGCGATGTGTTCGGCGATATCTTCGGCGGCGGCCGCCGTGGTGGCCAGCGTCAGGCAGCCCGTGGCTCCGACCTGCGTTATAACCTGGAGCTGTCTCTGGAAGAGGCCGTACGCGGCCTGACCAAAGAGCTGAAAGTGCCAACCCTGGTTGGCTGCGACAGCTGTGATGGCTCAGGTGCCAAAAAAGGCTCGTCTGCCACTACCTGTGGTACCTGTCACGGTATGGGCCAGGTACAGATGCGTCAGGGCTTCTTTGCCGTGCAGCAGACCTGTCCAACCTGTCATGGCCGCGGCAAGATTATTAAAGATCCTTGCAGCAAGTGTCATGGCAATGGCCGTGTCGAGAAGACCAAGACACTGTCGGTGAAAATTCCGGCCGGTGTCGATACCGGTGACCGCATCCGCCTGGCCGGTGAAGGTGAAGCGGGCGAATTCGGTGCACCACCAGGGGATCTGTACGTTCAGGTTACCGTGCGTGAGCACCCGATTTTTGTGCGCGACGGTAACAACCTTTACTGTGAAGTGCCTATTTCCTTCGCCAAGGCAGCCCTGGGCGGAGAAATCGAAGTGCCGACTCTGGATGGCAAAGTCAGCCTGAAGATCCCGGCCGAAACCCAGACTGGTCGCATGTTCCGTCTGCGTGGCAAGGGTGTGAAATCGGTTCGCAGTCACGCCGTTGGTGACCTCCTGTGTAAGGTGGTGATGGAAACGCCGGTTAATCTGTCCGAGCGTCAAAAGGAACTGCTGCGCGAGTTTGAAGCCAGCCTCACTGGCGAGTCGAAAAAACACAGCCCAAAGGCTGAAGGCTTTTTCGATGGCGTGAAAAAGTTCTTTCAGGATCTGAATAACTGATCCCATCCTGACACTGAAAAGCCCGGCAAATGCCGGGCTTTTTATTACCTGTGTGCATCGCACTTTTAAACGGCAGCTTACAGAGGCAAGGGGGGCAGTTCGCCCATGGCCTGCAATCTGGCTATCGCCGGACGTGACACACAGCGCTTGAGATAAGGCAGAAGCTCAGGCTTCAGCGGTAAATCGGTTTTAAAATGCATGAGCAGCCCAACACAAATATGGATATCGGCGAGGCTGAAACCCGTTGGCAGCAGATAGTCCTGATGTTCCAGCGCCAAGGCCAGAATTCCCTGGGCGCGCTCGCTCTCCCATACCATGGTGCTTCGAAGCGCCTCTGGGTCCAGTCGTTGTTCTGATGGATAAATCAGCTGATTTTTCAGCAGCATCCAGGGGGCAACTTCCAGCTCTGACAGGGCAAAATCATTCCACTGACGTACCTTGGCCCTGGCCTTTACATCCTCCGGCAGTAAACCGGTTCCCAGCTCGGCGATGTAATGACAGATGGCGTTGGTTTCCAGCAGAGTCAGATCCCCATCCACCAACGCGGGCACCTTGCCGTTGGGGTTGATGGCAAGATACTCCGCTTGCCGGCATTCGCCCCCTTTAAGATCCATCTTGCGGTATTCATAGGCGATGCCTGTCTCTTCCAATGCCCAGAGTACGCGCACAGAGCGGGTATTGGGGGTGCCATAGAGGGTAATCATACAAACTCCTTGTTGATGGTTTCGCCCAGTGTAGTGCTTGCGCTGGCAGCGATTAATGGTCATATTTGCCCAAATAAATGCGAGAAGTGACAAATGCCCAAAATATTGCTGCTTGCCATGCCAGGCTGTATGGCGTCGTCGGTGCAGGTTGCACTGGATATGTTTTATGTGGCGAACCGCTGCCTCGAAAAACGCGTTGGCAGTGCGCTTATGGATAATGAGCATTTCATCGCTCAGGTCGTTTCTCCCGATGGCAGGGCTGTCCAGTCAGCATCCGGCCAATTAATACAGCCGGAGCTGGCCATGAATGAGGCGACGGCAGCTGATATCGTTCTGGTCACCAGTTTGTTTGCCGCATCAGCCTCCCACTCTGAAGTCGACAATTACCTCGCGGCGCAGCAAGAGGCCGCAGCCTGGCTTAAAGCCCAGTCGGATGCGGGCGCCCTGGTGGCCAGTGCCTGCAGCGGTACCTTTCTGCTGGCTGAAGCCGGGATAATGGATGGCCGTGAGGCGACCACCCATTGGTTACTCGAAGCCGTGTTCCGCCGTCGTTACCCCCGTGTTCGCTATCATGGCGAGCGGATGCTGCTCGAGTACGGCAATGTGATTTGCGGCGGCGCCTTTTTCGCCTTTACTGACATACTGCTCAAGTTGCTGGAGCGATATGGCGGACGGGAGCTGGCGCTGATGTGTGCCCGCGTGATGCTGCTTGAGCCCAATCGCGAGCTGCAACAACCCTTTATGCAGCCAAGTGGTAGAAACCATGAGGATGAGGCGATTCGCAAAGCCGAGCAGTGGCTCAAGCACCATTTTGATAAACAGATCAGCGTCGATTCGGCAGCCAACGCCATTTCCATGGGCACCCGCAATTTCAAACGGCGCTTCAAAGCGGCCACAGGCGTTACCCCCATCGAATACCTGCAACGATTGCGTGTGGACGCTGCCAAGCGCCAGCTGGAGCAGTCCAGCCGCGCCAGTACAGAGGTGATCTGGTCGGTGGGTTATGAGGATGCCAGTTCCTTCAGGCGATTGTTCAAGCGCCAAACCGGTGTAACCATGGAGCAATACCGGCGCCGCTTTGGCCCTGCCAGTGCCAGTGGATGAACCGGTGCGGTTGGCTTGGTGAGGTGCCGGGGGTAAAATGTGGAATAAACAGCGTTCTTCACGGCTTTAAAGGATTAATAAACATGAAAAAACTACTTGCTCCCCTGGTGTTGATCGGCCTGGTGAGTGGCTGTGTCACTACCCAATCTCCCACGGGGCGCAGCCAAACCTTATTGTTTTCGGCCGCAGAAATGAACCAGCTGGGCGCTGCCTCTTTTGAGGAAATGAAGAAACAGCAAAAAATCAGCAAAGACACCAAACTCAACGCCTATGTTTCCTGCGTTGCCATGCGGGTGACAGCGGCCCTGCCGGATCAGACTCAGGGATGGGAAGTGGTGGTGTTTGATTCGCCGCAGGTGAATGCCTTTGCGTTGCCGGGTGGCCACATTGGGGTGTATTCCGGCTTGCTGAAAGTCGCCGAAAACCAGGACCAACTGGCGGTGGTACTGGGTCATGAAGTGGCCCACGTGCTGGCGCAGCACAGCAACGAGCAGGTATCCCGCACTCAGCTGACCAACACCGGCTTGCAACTGGCCGATGTGGCACTGGGGGCCGGCGGCGTGTCCAATCGTAACCTCTATATGGCCGCACTCGGCCTTGGCACTCAGGTGGGCTACATACTGCCCTACGGCAGGGCTCAGGAATCTGAAGCCGATGTCATGGGGCTTGAGCTGATGGCTCGCGCCGGATTCGATCCCCGAGCCGGTACTCTGCTGTGGCAAAACATGGCCAAAGCCGGAGGTGACCAGGGGCCAGAGCTCTTGTCTACCCACCCATCCCACGGGACCCGAATTGCGGAATTGGCCCGGCTGGAACAAAAAGTAATGCCACTTTACGAGACAGCCAGGGCCTCCGGTGTGAAGAACTGTCAAATTACTAAATAAGCCAGACCTTTTTCGCCGCGTGGGCGCATTTTGTGATAGAATGCACGCCGATAATTTCACGTACGTTCAAGAGAAACCGAATTATGTCTGATAAATTCAGCACTGTTGAGCTGCAGGCGAGCTACGGCGTAGGCCGTCAGCTGGGCGAGCAGCTGGCTGCCAACTCCTTTGAAGGTCTGGATATTCCAGCCGTACAGGCCGGTTTGGCCGATGCATTCGATGGTAAAGAAAGCGCCGTTTCCATGCAGGAACTGCAAATCGCTTTCACCGAAATCAGCCGCCGCCTGCAAAAAGCGCAGGAAGAGGCCGCCGAAGCTTCTATCGCCGAAGGCGAGCAGTTTCTGGCTGACAACGCCAAGCGTGACGGCGTGTTTGTGACCGAATCCGGTCTGCAGTACGAAATTCTGACCGAAGGTAATGGCGACAAGCCAACCTACGAGTCAACTGTACGTACTCACTACCATGGCTCTTTCATCAGCGGTGATGTGTTCGACAGTTCTGTTCTGCGCGGTCAGCCTGCCGAGTTCCCGGTTTCAGGCGTTATCGCCGGTTGGACCGAAGCACTGCAACTGATGAATGTTGGTGCCAAGTACAAGCTGTACGTGCCTTTCCACCTGGCCTATGGCGAGCGTGGTGCCGGTGCCTCTATTCCTCCATACTCAACCCTGATCTTTGAGGTTGAGCTGCTGGATATCGTTTGATGTGAAACGCCTGAGCAATGCTCGGGCGTTTTTTTGCAATCAGGGAGCAAGAAATGACAGGACAAGTAAGGGTAGCCGTAATTGGTGCCAGCGGTCGTATGGGCCGTGCACTGCTTGAAGCTTGTGACAATCATGACGGCATCGTCCTTGGTGCCGCCATTGAGCGTGCCGGTTCGACCCTGGTTGGCGTCGACGCCGGTGAAATGGCTGGCATTGGCCACCTTGGTTTGGCACTGGTCGATAATCTTGATGTGGTTGCCGAGAAGTTTGATGTACTTATCGACTTCACTTCACCGGAAGGCACCTTGGCCAATCTCGAATGGTGTGCCCGGCAAGGAAAGGCGATAGTGATTGGTACCACCGGCTTTAACCATGCTCAAAAAGAGCAGGTAGTGGCTTTTGCCGAAGAAACGCCTGTGGTCATGGCGCCCAACATGTCTGTGGGTGTAAACCTGATGTGGAAGCTGCTGGAACTGGCGGCCAAAGTCATGGGTGATTACACCGATATCGAAATCATCGAAGGGCACCACAGACACAAGAAAGACGCGCCCTCCGGTACCGCACTCAAGATGGGTGAAGTGATTGCCCAGGCTCTGGGGCGCGATCTGGAAAAAGTGGCCGTCTATGGCCGTGAAGGCATTACCGGTGAGCGCGAACGCGACACTATTGGTTTTGCTACCATCCGCGCCGGCGATCTGGTGGGTGAGCACACCGCCATGTTTGCCGATATCGGTGAGCGACTGGAAATTACCCATAAAGCATCCAGCCGTATGACCTTTGCCAATGGCGCCATGCGTGCCGCCAAATGGCTTGCTGAACAAAAACCTGGTCTTTACGACATGCAACAGGTGTTGGGACTCAATTGATCGAAAAAACCGCCGTTAGGCGGTTTTTTTTAGGTTGGTTGCCCCGAATGTATAGACGAAATGCAGGTTTTCCTATAAAATCATCGGAATTTGTCAAAATTTCGTGTTTTAGCGGAAACTTGGTAATTTAATCGAAAAAAATCCACACATAACAATAACTTGGCTCTTTCGGAGGTCGCGTTGACAAAGTCTGCCTTACTCGTACTCGAAGATGGAACCCTGTTCTCAGGCACTGCAATCGGTGCTGATGGAATTGCTGTCGGAGAAGTCGTTTTTAACACTTCCATGACAGGCTATCAAGAGATATTGACGGATCCCTCTTATTCCCGCCAGATAGTCACACTGACTTATCCGCACATCGGTAATACAGGTACCAACGATGAAGACACTGAATCCAGTGCTGTTCATGCCTGTGGTCTCATCATTCGCGATCTTCCTTTAATCGCCAGCAGTTTCCGTTCCACCCAATCCTTAAGCGATTACCTGAAAGCCAACAACGTGGTGGGTATCGCCGACATCGACACCCGCAAGTTGACCCGTATTCTGCGTGAAAAGGGTGCTCAGGCCGGTTGTATTCTGGTGGGTGACCTGGACAGCGACAAGGCACTGGCTGCGGCCAAAGCCTTCCCTGGTTTGAAAGGCATGGATCTGGCGAAAGAAGTGACCACCGCCGAGCGCTACCAATGGCGCAGTGGCAGCTGGCGTCTGGAAGGCGGTCTGCCTTCAGATACCCCAGAATCTGAACTCAAGTTCAAAGTGGTTGCCTACGATTACGGCGTGAAAACCAACATCCTGCGCATGTTGGTAGACCGTGGTTGTGACGTGACTGTCGTGCCTGCCAAGACACCAGCCAGCGAAGTGCTGGCCATGAATCCGGACGGTGTATTCCTGTCAAACGGCCCTGGTGACCCAGAGCCATGTGACTATGCCATTGCCGCCATTCAGGAAATCCTCAAGACAGACATTCCTGTATTCGGTATCTGTCTGGGTCATCAGCTGCTTGGCCTCGCCAGCGGTGCCAAGACCCTGAAAATGAAGTTTGGCCACCACGGTGCCAACCACCCTGTGGGTGATGTGGAAAAGGGCACTGTGATGATCACCAGCCAGAACCATGGCTTTGCGGTTGATGAGGCGACTCTGCCTGCCAACCTTAAGGTGACCCACAAGTCACTGTTCGATGGTTCTTTGCAGGGCATTCATCGCACCGACAAGCCTGCGTTCAGCTTCCAGGGTCACCCTGAAGCCAGCCCAGGTCCACACGACTGTGCCCCGCTGTTCGACCATTTCATCGAACTGATTGAAGAGTATCGCAAGAACGCCAAGTAAGCCGAGCTGGAGAAGATAGAAACAATGCCAAAACGTACCGACATAAAAAGTATTCTGATCCTGGGTGCTGGCCCCATCGTTATCGGCCAGGCCTGTGAATTCGACTACTCTGGCGCCCAGGCCTGTAAAGCCCTGCGCGAAGAAGGCTACCGTGTCATCCTGGTGAACTCCAACCCGGCCACCATCATGACCGACCCTGAGATGGCCGATGCCACCTACATCGAGCCTATCCACTGGGAAGTGGTGCGCAACATCATCGCTAAAGAGCGTCCTGATGCGATTCTGCCCACCATGGGTGGCCAGACTGCACTGAACTGTGCCCTGGAGCTGGAAGCCAAAGGTGTTCTGAAAGAATTCAACGTTGAGATGATTGGCGCCACCGCCGATGCCATCGACAAGGCTGAAGACCGCGCCCGTTTCGACAAGGCCATGAAGAAGATTGGCCTGGAGTGTCCACGCGCCGGTATTGCTCACAGCATGGAAGAGGCCTACGCAGTACTCGACCAGGTGGGCTTCCCTTGTATTATCCGTCCATCCTTCACCATGGGTGGCTCCGGCGGCGGTATCGCTTACAACAAGGAAGAGTTCGAAGAAATCTGTTCTCAGGGCCTCGAACTGTCGCCTACCAATGAGCTGCTGATTGACGAGTCACTCATCGGCTGGAAAGAGTACGAGATGGAAGTGGTCCGTGACCGCAACGACAACTGCATCATCGTCTGCGCCATCGAAAACTTCGACGCCATGGGCGTGCACACAGGTGACTCCATCACTGTGGCTCCTGCCCAGACCCTCACCGACAAGGAATACCAAATCATGCGTAACGCCTCCATGGCGGTACTGCGTGAAATCGGTGTGGAAACCGGCGGCTCCAACGTACAGTTTGGTATCAGCCCGACAACCGGCCGTATGGTGGTTATCGAGATGAACCCCCGTGTATCCCGCTCTTCAGCACTGGCCTCCAAAGCAACCGGTTTCCCGATTGCCAAGGTTGCCGCCAAGCTGGCCGTGGGTTTCACCCTCGATGAGCTGATGAACGATATCACCGGTGGTCGCACTCCTGCGTCCTTCGAGCCGTCCATCGACTACGTGGTGACCAAGGTGCCACGCTTTAACTTCGAAAAATTTGCCGGCGCCAATGACCGTCTGACCACTCAGATGAAGTCAGTGGGTGAAGTGATGGCCATCGGCCGTACCTTCCAGGAGTCGGTGCAAAAGGCCCTGCGTGGCCTCGAAGTGAGCCGCAACGGATTCGATCCTATCGTTGACCTGAGCGATGCCGACGCACTGCAGAAAATCCGCCACGAGCTCAAAGAGCCGGGCGCAGATCGCATCTGGTACATAGGTGATGCCTTCCGTGCCGGCCTGTCGGTGGAGGATATCTTCGCTCTGACCAACATCGACCGCTGGTTCCTGGTGCAGATTGAAGAAATCATCCAGCTGGAAGCCAAAGTCAAAGAGCTGGGCGTAACCGGTATCGATGAAGATTTCCTGCGCAAGCTCAAGCGTAAAGGCTTCTCCGATGCCCGCATGAGCGCACTGCTGGGGATCAGCGAAGGCGAAATCCGCAAGCTGCGTGAGCGCTTCAACGTGTTCCCAGTGTACAAGCGCGTGGATACCTGCGCCGCCGAATTTGCCACCGACACTGCTTACATGTACTCCACCTATGAGGAAGAGTGCGAAGCCAATCCGTCTGACAAAGACAAGATCATGGTACTGGGCGGTGGTCCAAACCGTATCGGTCAGGGCATCGAGTTCGACTACTGCTGCGTACACGCAGCCCTGGCGCTGCGTGAAGACGGTTACGAGACCATCATGGTGAACTGTAACCCTGAGACTGTGTCTACCGACTATGACACTTCAGACCGTCTGTACTTCGAACCTGTGACTCTGGAAGACGTGCTGGAAATCGTCCGTATCGAGAAGCCAAAGGGCGTTATCGTGCACTACGGTGGCCAGACGCCACTGAAACTGGCCCGTGCCCTGGAAGCCGCCGGCGTACCTATTATCGGTACCAGCCCGGACGCCATCGACCGCGCCGAAGACCGTGAGCGTTTCCAGCAGGCCATCAAGCGCCTGAATATGAAGCAGCCGGAAAACGACACCGTGACCACAGTGGAAGGTGCTGTGATTGCCGCCGAGCGTATCGGTTACCCACTGGTGGTTCGTCCATCCTACGTACTGGGTGGCCGCGCCATGGAAATCGTTTATGACGAGCAGGACCTGCGCCGTTACTTCAACGAAGCCGTGAGCGTATCCAACGCCTCGCCAGTACTGCTGGACCGCTTCCTGGATGATGCCACCGAGGTGGATATCGATGCCGTGTGTGATGGTGAAACCGTGGTTATCGGTGCCATCATGGAGCACATCGAGCAAGCCGGTGTTCACTCTGGTGACTCTGCCTGTTCGCTGCCGCCATACACCCTGTCCAAGGCGATTCAGGACCAGATGCGTGAGCAGGTCAGCAAGCTCGCCTTCGAGCTTGGCGTAGTGGGTCTGATGAACGTGCAGTTTGCCGTGAAGGATAACGAAATCTACATGATTGAAGTTAACCCACGTGCCGCCCGTACCGTGCCATTCGTGTCCAAAGCCACCGGTGTGCCACTGGCCAAAATCGCTGCCCGTGTGATGGCAGGTCAAAGCCTGAAAGAGCAGAACTTTACCAAGGAAGTGATCCCACCTTTCTACTCAGTGAAAGAAGTGGTACTGCCTTTCAACAAGTTCCCGGGCGTTGACCCGCTGCTCGGCCCTGAAATGCGCTCTACCGGTGAGGTAATGGGTGTGGGCGATACCTTCGCCGAAGCCTATGCCAAGTCTGAACTGGGCTCTATCAAGGACGTACCACGCTCTGGCCGCGCCCTCTTGTCTGTGCGTAACAGCGACAAGAACAAGGTTGCCGACCTTGCAGCCAAGCTGCTGGAGCTGGGCTACGAGCTGGATGCTACCCACGGCACTGCGGTTATCCTCGGTGAAGCCGGTATCAACCCACGCCTGGTGAACAAGGTGCACGAAGGCCGTCCACACATTCTTGACCGCATCAAGAATGGTGAGTACGCCTATATCGTGAACACCACCGAAGGCCGTCAGGCCATCGAGGATTCACGTCAGCTGCGCCGCGCCGCGCTGCGTTACAAGGTGAACTACACCACCACCCTGAACGCTGCCTTCGCCAACTGCATGGCTCACAACGCCGATGACCGCAACAAGGTTGCGTCTGTGCAAGAGCTGCACGAACGCGTGAAGCAGTCTCAGGGCTGATAGCCAAGCGGTGATAAACCATTAAAAAAAGCCACCTCAGGGTGGCTTTTTTCTATTCGGTTTCTTGAGCTTTATTTAGGCTCTTGATGCCAGACTTCTCAAGCAAGGTCAGAGTTTCTATATCACACCTAAAGTGCCTGCAGGCCGCATATCTTCCCACGGGTTTTGTCACTTGGCTGAGTGAGGTCAGGCAGCTAAGTGGCGTTAATGTTGAGGAACAACTGAGCACGTATTATCTGGTGTATGTTTTCGCCTATGTTAGGGTGTTGATTTTATTTTACATCTGGTCAACTATATTGAAACGAGGATTGACGGGTTGTTGCGGTGCTGCGGCGGGCTTGGATGGTAAATTCTCTTTGTTGTGCAGTGCTTAACCAGTCCGGCTGTCAGGGAAGAATGTGCGGATTCTTATAACTCAAAAAACGGAGATCCCATATGTTTTCCAGCCTCAGGCTTTCTCAGCAACTCTATTATTCTTTCGGTGTCGTGATTGTTCTCTTATTGGTTGTCACTGTGGCCGGATATCGGGGATTGACTGAGGGTTTTAAAAACTTTACCGAATATCGGTTACTGGCCAGTAGCTCAAATGCAGCCAGTGAAGCTGAAACCACCTTACTCCGAGCTCAAGTCGACGTATTCAGATACCTTAATACACCCGATAACACGACATACCAGTCATTTCAGAAAAATATAGCTGAGCTTAATCAAGATATTACCCATGCCAAGGAGCTGGAGCTCGATGCCGGTCGAGATAGTCTTCTGGCGCAGGCTGATGGGCTGGTAAAAAACTATGCATCCACCTTTGAGGCCGTAACCGGCGATTTTGCCGCTCGCGACCAGGTGGTGCGGGATTTGCTGGACCCTGCCGGGCTGAGCATGCGCGAAAACGTAACCGATGTGATTACTGCCATGTATCAGGAAGGGGACCCTGACGGCTTGTTTGTCGCAGCAAGAAGCCAGGAAAAACTGATGCTTGCCCGGCTTTTTGCCTCCAATTTTTTGATTTCCAACAGAGAAGAAGACTATAAGCGGGCGTTGCAGGAACTCTCGGCCCTCGACGGCACCATTAATGGTCTGAAAAGTGTTGATAGCGCGGCTGTCATTGCTGACAAGGTGAAAGGTATTGATACAGGACGGACTCAATATCGTGATGCGCTCAAAGCGGTTTACGGCATTATTCAAAACCAGAACGGGCGCATTAATGAGGGGCTGAATGTTATCGGCCCCAAAGTGGCCGCTGTACTCCAGGAATACAATAAAGCGATTGAGCAGCAGCAGGATGAACTTGGGCTATACGCCCAGCAGAAAAGTGA
Organism: Shewanella zhangzhouensis; assembly: GCF_019457615.1. Classification (NCBI taxonomy): domain Bacteria; kingdom Pseudomonadati; phylum Pseudomonadota; class Gammaproteobacteria; order Alteromonadales; family Shewanellaceae; genus Shewanella; species Shewanella zhangzhouensis. The sequence goes on along the minus strand of NZ_CP080414.1, from coordinate 3,189,284 downwards.
AAACGCCATCGATACGGTTGTCGTGGTCGCCATAGCGGCGTTGCTGCTGGCTATTTGGCTGGCCATTACCGTAGTGCGCGCTATTCGTCGACCAGTAGGGGGGGAGCCCAGAGAAATGGCATCCATCGCCCGTGAGATTGCCGCTGGAAACCTGGGGCAGAATTTTCGACGTGAGGGCAGTACAGGTATTTATGCGGCCATGGCGGAGATGAATGACAATCTGCGTCGTATCGTTAGCGAGCTTAACGATGCATCCCGTACTCTGGGTGATTCCTCCAGTGGCATGCTCGGGGTAACCCAAGAGAGCCGGAGGAACTCAGAATCCCAAGCCGATCAGTTGGCGCACACCGCATCGGCTATGCAGGAGATGACACACACCGTAGATGACATTGCCCGAAACGCCCAACGCGCGTCTGAAATGGCATCTGAGGCCGATCACCACGCCCAGGAAGGCATGGGCGTGGTGGAAGATACCCGTCGCAGCATCATGGTGTTGGTGGATAACATCAGGGATGTGAGCGGTATTATTGAGAATCTCGAGAAAGAAACCGAAAACGTTGGCTCTATCCTGGACGTGATCCGGGGCATCGCCGAGCAAACCAACCTGCTGGCGCTTAATGCGGCTATCGAAGCGGCCCGGGCCGGTGAGCAGGGACGCGGCTTTGCGGTGGTAGCCGATGAAGTCCGTAATCTCGCCAGTCGTACCCAAAACAGCACCGAAGAAATCCAGGCACTCATTGGGCGCTTGCAGGGGGAATCTCGCCGTTCGGTTGAGTCCATGAAATTGAGTGTCACCGAGGCCACTCAAACGTCAGATAAGGCCAATAAGGCCATTGCCGCCCTTGGGGCGATTGCAGATTCAGTCATGGCCATTCGTGATATGAACCATCAGATTGCTGTGGCAGCTGAAGAGCAGGCAACCGTGGTGAGCACCATCAATATAAGTGTGGAAGAGATAAGTGGACTGGCCCGGATGAATGCCCAAGGTAGTGAACAGGTGCAAAATTCGGCCAATGGCATCAGCGGAATATCCAGTAAACTCAGTGGTATAGTAGGTCGATTCAAGCTCTGATTATCCAAGCTCCGACATTGTATGGCTGGTCTGTCCTTTGGGATATCGGGGCTTTTGTTATTGGCGCACTGCATTTGGCGTGCTATCAAAGCTCTGTTAATCACAAACATTATTGATTATTCACTGGCCGCAGGTTTTGCTTGGACCAAAGCAGTTTCTGGAGGAGCGTCGGCCCCTATAAACGGGTCCCACTGACAGGGATACCCAAGAAGAGGAATCGCCATGAGTCTCAGTAAACTTGCCGAAGCAAAGCATCTGCTTGAGCAGCCCATGACCCTGGGCAACTTGAAACGTTTTCAGGTGCTTTGCCAGGGCGCCGATGATGAAACCGCCGCTGTGCGGGAACTGCGTGAGCCATTGAAGGCTCGCCTTGCCGATGATGAAGACCTCTTTTTTACCGCGCTGGAGCAGGGGCTGCTCTAGCAGCTGAGATGTCTTGGCCTGCATCTGAATGTATTCAGTTGCAGGCTTGATTAATCCCACTTCGCCCCCATATCTGAGCCATGAGTGCCATTCACGCCGTGTTTAAATGGATGTTTTTATGCCTGCTTTTGTCGCTAAGCTGGGCATCGTTTACGCACGCGTCTGCGGTATCTGAGATGTTTGAGAGAGCGGAAGGCGTGATTGAGGCGAACCCGCCCATCATGGCTGAGCAGGTGTCGACCAGCAACGCGTTTAATCGAGCGCTAAACAGTGCGTCAATCAGCGCATCAAACAGTGCATCAGAGTGCGACTGTCCTGCCGACAATCAATCCCAGCTGCAGGCTTCCACGAGCCAGCCCATCAGCAAGCCCATGAGTCAGTTCATGAGCCCGGGTGAGCCAAACCCTTTGCACTCCTGGTCACAGGCTGGGGCCGATAGCAAGGCGTCGATTTCAACGGCTTTATCATCGGGTATACAGCCATCACCGCTCGATAATCATGTTTTCAATATCCCCCGGGGATACAGATGGCAGCTACTCTCGGCCCAGTGGCTCAGGGACTTTACCCCCGAATATGTGTTGGCGCTGGAACTTCCCCAGCCCGAGGTGCCCGCTCTCTTACCCAGAACCGATATAGATTTCCCGCCTCAGCTGGATTGGCCGTTGACCTATCAACGCGGCGCAAGCCTGCGTCCCGGTGGCTGGAAAGAGTCCAACCTGCGTTTTCGTTTTCTCCAAAGCCGCGACCTTTCTTTTCCTGTCATGGCCTGAGTGCCATAGCCGTCTGACCTGCAAAGGCGGACTGTAACTGAGCTTTTCCGGAAGAGAACATTATGCTGACAGATCAACTGCTTCACAGCGGGCGGCGTAGCAACGCCCGCAAAACCCTGAATCGTACTTCCCCCTGGCTGGCGCTGACCTTTTTGGTGGCGCTGATACTCCTGGCGCTTTCTGCACTGCCGAGCTTTTTTGGTGAAAAGGCGGCCCTGACTCTGGGTAAAGACGCCTGGATAGCGCCAGAGCAAGCCGGGCAAATCCTCACAGAGGCCCACATAGGCGTGGTTTCCATTAAGCCAGGTGACAAGGGCTTTCAAATCACCCTCAGCGATGAAAATCAGCAGATGGCGGCACGCCAGTTATTGGCAGAAGAAGCCCACGACCCCGCCTCCATTACGCTTTCTATGGTACCTGCGGCGCCCCAGTGGCTCGGCAGGCTGGGTTTATCCCCCATCAAGCTGGGGCTGGACTTGCGTGGTGGGGTGCAATTTTTGATGCAGGTCGATACGGCGCCAGTCTTCAAGGCGCAGGGCGATGCCCTGAGCGGGGCTATTCGCCAGGCAATCAGAGAAAAGGGGCTGAGATCGGTTGCCGTACTGAAAGACGAAAGCAAACTTGCTGCAAATCCCGAGGCCATTAAGTTATCCGGCGCCGAAAAGAGTATTGCTGAGCTTAAAAGCTACCTGGTGCGGAGTTATCCCCAGTGGCAGACCGAGTCTGTGGACGGCGCGCTTTTTTTGCGCCTGAAAGACACTGAACGGGCCGCTATGGTGTCGCAAACCCTTAAAGAAAATATCAGCATCATGCGCGGACGTATTCAGCAGCTTGGGATCACTGAGGCTGTCGTGCAGCGCCACGGGGAAAATCGCATTCTGGTAGAGTTGCCCGGCGTGCAGGACCCGGTTGCAGCCAAACGGGTCATAGGCGCTACGGCGAGCTTATCCTTCCATGAGCTCAGTGAGAGCGGCAATGCGCTGCAAACAGTCTTTGGAGAAGGTCGTATCGGGCTTAACCCTGCGCCGGTTCTCGGCGGTGAACACATAGCCGATGCCCGCTCCGGCAGTGATGAAATGGGGCGCCCTTCGGTGAATATTGTGCTGGATACCGAGGGTGGCAAACGCATCTCTGACTTTTCCCGCGGCCATATCGGTGAGCCAATGGCCACCCGTTACAGTGAGTACCGCGCCAGCGCCGAAGGCACGGTAAAAGACAGTCGGGTGATTTCAGTCGCCACCATCAACAGCCAACTGGGTAACCGTTTCTCCATCACTGGACTTGGCAGCCATGAAGAGGCGCAGGAACTTGCCATGCTGCTGCGGGCAGGGTCGATGACGGCGCCCGTAACCATTCAGAAGGAGCGTACCATAGGCCCAAGTCTCGGCGCCGAGAATATTCACAATGGCTTTGCTGCGCTGGCGCTGGGTATGGGGGCAACCCTGCTGTTTATGGCGCTTTGGTATCGCCGCCTCGGTTGGGTGGCCAATGTGGCGCTGCTGGCCAATCTGGTGATGCTGCTTGGGCTGCTGGCGCTTATTCCCGGCGCAGTGCTCACCCTGCCGGGTATTGCGGGTTTGGTGCTCACCGTTGGTATGGCAGTGGATACCAACGTCCTGATTTTTGAGCGTATCCGCGACAAGATGAAGGAGGGCAGAAGCCTGGCTCTGTCCATAGACAAGGGGTTTGCCAGTGCCTTTGGCACCATAATGGATGCCAACCTCACTACCATGATCACAGCACTGGTGCTGTACGCCATCGGTAACGGGCCCATTCAGGGATTTGCCCTGACGTTGGGGCTGGGGCTTATCACCTCGATGATCACAGGTATTTTTATGTCACGGCTCATCATCAATTGGGTTTATGGTCGCGACGAGCGTAAGGCAGTGAGGATATAACCATGAAAACATTGAATTTGACCCGGATGAGACACCTGATGAGCCTGATTTCCATCGTGGCCTTACTGCTGTCGGTGCTGGCGATATCCACCCGGGGATTTAACCTCGGGCTGGATTTTACCGGCGGCGCCTTTGCAGAAGTCGCCATGGCAACCGACACCCGCATTGACCAGGTCGAAACTGCCCTGGCACATCTTGGTGATGGCAGTATCTCTGTGGTCGCCACTGAGCCGGGGCGCTTTTTAATTCGCATGGGGGCCACCCTGGATACTCAGACCCTTGCCGACTTCAATCAATCTTTGTTGCAGCTCGACCCCACAATGCAGGTGCTTGACCGGGACTCAGTGTCACCCCAGGTAGGGCAGGAACTGTTTGAGCAGGGTGGACTTGCGCTCCTCATCGCCATGCTCTGTATCCTTGGCTATCTGTCGCTGCGCTTTGAGTGGCGCCTCGCGGCCGGGGCGCTCTTTGCACTGGTGCATGACGTGGTTCTGGTGCTGGGGGTATTTGCCCTGACGGGGATGGAATTCAATCTCACTGTGCTGGCGGCCGTGCTGGCGGTGCTGGGTTACTCCCTCAATGACTCAATCATTATCGCCGACCGGATAAGGGAGCTTTTGATAGCCAGGCCCAAATCCAGGCTCACCGAGGTTAACGATGCGGCCATAGTGCAGACTTTCTCCCGCACCATGGTGACATCGGGCACCACGCTTATCACAGTTGGCGCTTTGTGGCTGCTTGGCGGCGCGCCGCTGGAAGGCTTTGCGGTGGCCATGTTTGTTGGCATAGTCACTGGCACCTTCTCCTCTGTATCCGTGGGGACTGTATTGCCTGAGCTTTTGGGGTTGAGCCCTGCGCACTACCGCAAAACGCCCGATAGTGAGCTTTTGGCTGAAAATGCCAGCCAGCCCAGGCGCTGATTAGCTTTGTCTCTTAACGCCGGGCTCTGCCCGGCGTTCATTTGTGTGCGCTTGAGCCAGCAATTTAGTTGCCTGGAGCCGCTTTAACAGCATCCCGGTTGGCCAATTGACGATTTGCAATAGCCGATTTGTAATAGCCGAAATGTCGCTGGCTTACTCCTTCAGATTCACGCTGGCACCTTTGGAGCTTTCTCAATCTAATTGAGCTTTGATGATCGCTTTGCGCCGCTGTTTCGTAATCAGAGCTGACTGCCACGGCAACTGCGGCTTGTAACCATCATTCGCAGCAATGCATTCAAAGCGAATGTAGCCGTGGCCTTTCCCAGCCAGCCGGAATGAGCCATAACCTGATGTTACTCCAAAGCCCCAAGGGCGATTTTCAGTTCCATACACTGCGATTACTCCTTGGCGACCAGCTTAACAGCCAGCATTCCTGGTTCAGTGAGCGCGATGATGGCGTGCTCTATCTCATCGCTGAGCTGAAGCAGGAAAACAGATACGTCACCCATCATATCCAGAAGGTGTGCGCCTTTTTCGCGGCCATGGCGGACTTTGCCACAAGCCTTAAGGCAGGGGGGCATGAGTTGCTGCACCTTACCCTGGACGACACCTCCGATTTTGCCGACCTGCCAGCGCTCTTAAGTCATGTGCTGCAAATAACAGGCGCCGGCCGCTTTGAATATCAGCGCCCGGATGAATATCGGCTGCTTTCACAGTTAGGCAGCTTTCAGCCGACTGGGGTGCAAGTCGAGATGGTGGAGAGCGAGCACTTTTTACTGCCGTTCGATGAGATAAGTACGCTCTTTCCAAAAGGCAAACATATTCTTATGGAAAGCTTTTATCGGCGGATGCGAAAGCGATTTCACATACTGATGGATGGCGCCAGGCCAATGGGTGGCCAGTGGAATTTCGATGCCAGTAACCGCAATAAATTAAAAGCGGCGGATATTGCAAACTTGCCGCAGCCTTTGCTGTTTACAAATGATATCAGCGAGATAGTCTCGCGCCTGCAGCGCCACGGCATTGTTACCTTCGGTCATCTTGAGACCGGAGCGAAGCAAACCTTCGTAAAAGGAAGTGAGTTCTACGCCAGCGGTGGCCTCTTTGCCCCGTTAACTCAACCTGAACTTGAGCATGATATCGACAGTGCATCCCAGACCACAAAAAGCACACTTTTGTGGCCCATCAATCGCCAGCAGAGCTTGGCGCTGCTGGCCCATTTTTGTCGTCATTGCCTGCCGCTGTTCGGCCGCTTTCAGGATGCGATGACGGCAAACCACCCATCCGCCTGGAGCCTTTACCACAGCCGCTTATCCTTTTCGATAAACAGCAAAATACTGCATCCAGCCGAGGTGATAGAAGCTGCCATCAGCGCCTGTGAGGCCAGCGGCAAAGATGGAATAAGCAGCGCAATCGATATGGCGCAGGTAGAAGGATTTGTGCGGCAAATCCTTGGCTGGCGGGAATATGTGCGCGGCGTCTATTGGGCCAATATGCCGGATTACGCCGGCCTTAACGCCCTTGGCGCTCAAAAGCGGCTGCCGCACTATTTCTGGGGCGGTGATACCCGCATGAAGTGTATGAGCCGCGCCATAGGGCAGTCGCTGGATTACGCCTATGCCCATCATATCCAAAGGCTTATGATCACCGGCAACTTTTGCCTGCTCACCGACATCGACCCCGCACAGGTAGACGAGTGGTACCTTGGCATCTATGTGGATGCCATCGAGTGGGTCGAGATGCCCAACACCCGTGGCATGGCGCTGTTTGCCGATGGCGGTATTGTGGGCACCAAACCCTATGCCGCCAGCGGCGCCTATATCAACAAAATGAGTGACTACTGCCAGGGCTGCTATTACAACGTCAAGGCCAAAAGCGGTGCGGGTTCGTGCCCCTTTAACAGCCTGTATTGGCGCTTTATGCATAAACATAAAGAGCGCCTTGGTGCCAACCATCGGCTGGGGATGATTTTCGCCAGCTGGTACAAGCTGGCTGAGTCGCAGCGCAGCGCGATTCTGGCTACCGCCGAGCAGTATATTGCCGATTTGGAGCGGCTATGATGAAGATTCTGATAGTGGGTGGCAGCGGCGGTATCGGTAGCGCCATGGTCAAAGAGGCGTTGGCTAGTTTTCCCGATGCCGAAGTGCACGCAACCTTCTACACAAGAAACATCATGGCCAGCAGCGCACATATTCCCGGCGTCAGCTGGCACAGGCTCGATGTGACCGATGAGGCCGCGATAAAGGCATTAAGCGAAAGCTTCGAGAGTCTGGACTGGCTTATTAACTGCGTGGGCATGTTGCACACAGCCAGCAAGGGGCCGGAAAAATCCCTTTCGCAGTTTGATGGGGAGTTTTTCCTGCACAATATGAGGTTGAATACCTTGCCCACTTTGCTGCTCGCCAAACACTTCAGCGCCAAATTGAAGTCCAGCGCTTCGCCGCGACTTGCCGTGCTTTCTGCCCGGGTTGGCAGTATCAGTGATAACCGCCTGGGCGGCTGGTACAGCTACCGGGCGTCCAAGGCAGCCCTCAATATGCTGATTAAAACCCTGGCAGTGGAGTGGCAGCGCAGCCTGCAACGGGGCGTGGTGCTGGCCCTGCATCCCGGCACCACCAAGACCCGCTTATCTGCGCCGTTTCAGGCCAATGTGCCCGAAGATAAGCTGTTTTTACCCGAGCGGGTAGCCGCTGATTTAATGGGTATTATTGCTAGGGCAGAGGTAGGTGACAGTGGCAGCTTCCTTGCTTATGACGGCGCTACTATTTCCTGGTAAAACTTCCTGGTAAAACGCTGCCCTTGGTAACGCGCTGCCCTGGTGAACGGCACTGTGCAAAGGCTTCAAGGTCAGAGAAAGTCTTCAATAAACCAGGCGGCAAATCCGTGCCTGCCGACTACGCCGGCTTTTTTATAGATGGCAGAGGCCTGTTGGCGAATGGTCTTTTCGGCGGTGCCTCTGAGCAGGGCAATCTCTTTTAACGATAATCCTTTCAGCAGCAGCATGCCCACTTCTTTTTCGCTGGGTGAAAGCTCCCAGGTTTCAAACTGAATAGCCATCACATCAGCGAGGCGATGACGGGCTTCCAGCAGTGCCGCATCCGTAGGCTGAGCCTGATTGCGGGCTTCCAGCAACTCCTGAGACAACTCCTGTATCTGGCGCTTCTGGCGTTTGTAGCTCAGTGAAAACCAGCTCAGCAGCAGGGTTGCCAGGCCTAATACTATGGCTTCCTCAATCAGGTGCATCATGGATGCTCCCTGGCTCAGGTCCATATAAATATCGCTGCCGCTGGCAATAATCACGAGCAACAGCACGACTAAGGTAATAGTGTCCCGGTTCAAGGGGCCTCCGGATTTATTCAGAAAAACGGCTATTGGGCATATGTCCTAACACCATGTGTTTCAGGCGTTTGCCCACTTCTTCATAGCCTTGCACGCCCCATAATAGGCCTAAACCGGCGTAAGGCCAATCGATGGGGATGAAAGAGATGAATGGCAAAGTATATGTATGGGACAGGGTGGTTCGGGGTTTTCACTGGCTCTTGGTTGCAGCCTTTCTTACCAGCTACCTCAGCGGGGACGAATGGGAAAGCCTGCATGTATACAGCGGCTACCTGATAGTGACGCTGCTGCTGGTACGTATTCTGTGGGGCTTTATCGGCAGCAAGCATGCCAGATTCAGCGACTTTGTGCGCTCTCCTGCAACCGCCATCGCTTACCTCAAGGGATTGGCAGGTGGAAAGGCAACCCATTACCGCGGCCATAATCCCGCTGGTGGACTCATGGTGATAGCGCTGTTGTTAAGCATTGCCATGACTGGATTTTCCGGGCTTAAAACCTACGGTTTTGAAGGCAAAGGGCCGCTTGCCGTAGTTAGCCTGACCCAGGCCGAGTCTTTGCCTGCCGCGGGTTTGGAGGATGGCTACGACAACGAAAGCTCTCATGAAAAAGAGCATGGCAACAAGCATGAAAAAGAAAACCCGGATGAAGAGTTTTGGGAAGAAATTCATGAGTTTTTTGCCAACTTCACCGTCTTTCTGGTGCTGCTGCACATAGCCGGTGTAATTGTATCCTCCCGTGTGCACAGGGAAGATCTGGTCGGGGCCATGGTCACAGGCTACAAGGTTGAAAAGGAGTAATCTGTTATGGCGGCTGTATCTTCAAGCCGCCTTTAGTGCAGAGTCTTACTGGTCCTGAGCCTACCCAATTCCCGGTTTTGCAGACGGCGAAGAGTCGTTTGCAAACTGGCGAATCTACTACTTCAGACCTACCTTTAATCTGATTTAACGGAAGCTGATATAAATGGAGGTCAAAGATGAAAATGGCAAAACTGATGGGCTTGTCGGCGGCGATGATTTACGGATTGTCCGCCACCGCAGCGCTGGCTGAAGATTTTGATACCGAGGACTTTCCTCTGGTATTTCTGGAGATAAACACCACCAGTGCAGATAAGTACCTGCAGTACCACGGTAAGGCTCTCACCAAGATATCCTCGGGTGTTTATGAGGAATACCGCTGGGGTGGTGCGTCTTGCGGCAGTCGGGTATTGAATGATGATCAGGTTGCTGTGCTGCAAAGAGCCTTGGATAACCCGAATGTGAAGGTGGCATTCAGGTATCAGCCTGGCCAGGGGGAATTCACCAAGTGTGTGGTTGGTTTCTCTTTGGTGCGTAAAGGCTATACGGAGTAACAATCAAACAGGCGTGCCCCGACGTATGGGGCCGTATCGCCGACGGCAGGGCGGCTTTGTTTGCGGTTTCTTCTCTGCACTTACCTGCATTCATTCACGTTTCATTTCATCTGTTTTCCGTTCTCTCTTGTGTTCTGTGTATGCCCTACCTTTTCAATCGCATTGCTGCCAGAGCTTGCCGGTTATTTCGCCATGCTGTAGTGTGTCTTTAGCTTTATATTGCAAATTAAAACAATGGCTAAGGTGTTGCTTGTGTAATGCTTTTTCCACTGTGGCGTCAGTGGATTTGATGCGCGGCAGCAAGGGATTGCGGGCTTTTCTCCCATCCTTTCTTCCTCTGCAGAGTTTATCCAAGGCGTTGCCTTGAACCGGGTTTGGGTAGGAGACCCACGACCTTAAGTCGCTGGCAAAGCGACACTCTCAATAAAACCCGCAGGGTTTAAACTGAAAAATTCCGCAGGATTTCACCTGCATCCAAGTTCGCAGATAGCAAAAAGGCCCGTGAGGGCCCTTATTCGAGTGACACCATAGTGGAGATGGCATCAGGAAGGATGTTACCGATTCATCCCTGAATCATTCAGGTTTCGGTGGAACGTAACCTTCAATCTGCACATCCTTGCCTTCGAACAGGAACAGCTGCATTTGCTCTTCGAGCAGCTTGCGATGGTCCATGTTCATCATGTTCAATTTTTTCTCATTGATAAGCATGGTCTGCTTTTTCTGCCACTCGCCCCAGGCTTCTTTGCTGATGGTGTCGAAAATGCGCTTGCCGAGTTCGCCGGGGTAAAGCTGGAAATCCAGACCTTCGGCTTCTTTACCCAGATACACACACTGAACTGTACGGGCCATGTTTTACTCCTTGTGGGCGGCAGTGCTGCCGCCGGGTTCTTGCTTAAGTTCGCTTACAAGGCTTGCCAGAATGCGCTCGGTGGCGGCGGCAAGCCCAAGATTTTCGCCTTGGAGGAGGTTATACCAGAGACTCAGGTTATCTTCCATGATAAGCGCCTCTGTGTGTGTGCTGCCAAGGCGCAGTTTGACCGGCTGAATATCCAGATGGAAGTGGCTGAAGGTGTGACGAAAGCCATCCAGCAGGGTGAGATGTTCTGTATCCAAACCATTGGCTTCGACAAAGGCATGAAGCGCTTGCCGACTGTCAAACTGGGGGAAGCACCAGAGCCCGCCCCAGATGCCGCTGGGGGGGCGCTTGATAAGCTTGACCGTATCAGCTTGCTGCAAAATAAGCATCCAGCCTTCCCGGGCAGGAATGGTCTTTTTGGGCTTTTTACCGGGGAATTCGCTCTGACGCCCGGCAAGCTGAGCCTTACAGTCGATGGCAACCGGGCACTCGCCACACTTGGGGCGGCTGCGGGTGCAGATATTGGCCCCCATATCCATCATGGCCTGATTGTACTTTTGTATGTCTTCCCTGGGCGTGAGCGCTTCGGCGAGCTGCCACAGGGCGGTATCGACCCGTTTCTCACCGGGCCAGCCTTCAATGGCACCGTGGCGCGCCAGCACCCTTTTTACATTGCCATCGAGAATGGGATGATGCTGCCCCAGAGACAATGACAGTACAGCGCCCGCGGTGGAGCGACCAATGCCCGGCAGTGCCAGCACGGCGTTGAAGTCGGTCGGGAACTCGCCGCCGTGCTCGTCTCGGATGAGCTGTGCTGCCTTGTGCAGGTTACGTGCACGGGCATAGTAGCCAAGGCCGGTCCAGTGGTGCAGCACTTCATCTTCATGGGCGTTGGCAAGGTCGTTCACCGTGGGGAAGCTTGCCATAAAGCGCTCGAAGTAGGGGATAACGGTGGCTACCTGGGTTTGCTGCAGCATGATTTCCGACACCCATACCTTATATGGCGTCTTGTGTTGCTGCCACGGCAGGGTCTTGCGGCCGTGTTTGTCGTACCACTGGACGATGCGCTGACCAAAAGGAATGCGGGCTGTTTGCTCGGGCATGGAGAGAGTGAACCAATCTGAAACTGATGGCTCGGCAGTGTAGCCGTGAGTGATGGCAGTCACAAGGGTTGGCGCCAAGTTGCGCCATGACGCTGGCAGCTTGGGCTGCGACTGGTATACTTTTTCAGCTTCGGGGCTTGCGCTCAAAGAATAACTTTGGATAATGCCCCTTCTTTTTGATTTGTCTGTTTTTAGAAGCCTGCTTTTTGCGCCTGCGCGCAGCACAGTGGCGGGCCATGCGAGGCGAGAATGAGTGAAGTAACCACCGCAGAATTTAACGAGGATGGCGTTTATCTTCGCAAGGTACGCAGCTTTGTTCTGCGTGAAGGACGTCTTACTACCGGGCAAGCCAAGGCGCTGGAAAGCTTCTGGCCAACCATGGGTCTCGACTACAGCCCACAGGCGATTAATTTTACTGAAGTATTTGGCCGCGAAGCTGGTACAGTGCTTGAAATCGGCTTTGGCATGGGTGCCTCTCTGGTAGAAATGGCCGCCAATGCCCCTGAGCTCAACTTTATTGGGGTTGAGGTACACAAGCCGGGTGTGGGTGCCTGTTTGGGCGAGGCCGGAAACGCCGGGATCTCCAACCTGCGGGTTTACCACCACGATGCGGTTGAAGTGCTGGAAAACGCCATTCCCGATGGCTCTTTGGCGCGGGTGCAGCTGTTTTTCCCCGACCCATGGCATAAAAAGCGTCACCACAAGCGCCGTATAGTTCAGCCCGAGTTTGTTGAGCTTTTGCGCCGCAAGCTCAAGATTGGTGGTGTGTTCCATATGGCCACCGACTGGGAAAACTACGCCGAGCATATGCTTGAAGTGATGAGCGCTGCCCCGGGTTATAAGAATCAATCTGATACCCAAACCTATGTGCCACGCCCAGACCATCGTCCTCTGACCAAGTTTGAGAACCGTGGTCAGCGCCTCGGTCACGGTGTGTGGGATCTGATGTTTGAGCGTGTTGAATAATTTTATCCATCCATGAAAGAGGAAATAACCATGGCCAAAAACCGTAGCCGTCGTCTTCGTAAAAAGCTGCGTGTGGACGAGTTTCAGGAACTGGGTTTCGATGTACGCTGGGTGTTTGATGACAGTGTTGCTGAGGCTGAAATTGATGCCCTGGTGGATAAGTTTATCGACGAAGTGATTGAGCCCCGTAAACTGGGCTTCCACGGCGGCGGTCATAAGGATTGGGAAGGTATCATTGCCACCCAGTCACTGGGCAAGTGCACCGATGAAGACCGCGCCGCTGTGAAGGCATTCCTTGAAGGCCAGAAAGTGACCAAAGTGGAAGTATCCGACCTGTACGATCTGTGGTGGGATTAATCCATGCTTGAGCAGGCTCTGCTTGACGACCTGGTCGCCAAAGTTAGACCCTTGCTTGGACAGGGCAAGGTGGCGGATTACATTCCGGCCCTTGCCCGGGTCTCCCCCCATAAGTTGGGTATTGCGGTAACCACCATCGATGGTACCACTCTGGGGGCGGGCGACTGGCAAGAAGCCTTTTCCATTCAAAGTATTTCCAAAGTATTCAGCCTCACCGGCGCCATGATGCTCTATGAAGAGAGCGAGATCTGGTCCCGGGTTGGCAAAGAGCCGTCTGGCCACTCTTTTAACTCGCTGGTTCAGGTTGAGCTTGAGCGGGGCATTCCACGTAATCCCTTTATCAACGCCGGCGCGCTGGTCATAGCCGATTTGTTGCAAAGCCGCCTGGGTGCGCCTAAACAGCGGATGCTGGAAATAGTGCGTATGCTGAGCCAGAACCACAAGGTCTGTTACGACAAGGTGGTGGCAGACTCTGAATACCAGCACAGCGCCCGTAATGCGGCCATCGCCTTTTTGATGAAGTCCTTCGGCAATTTCCATAACGATGTGGACAAGGTGCTGCGAAGCTACTTCCATTACTGCTCGCTCTCCATGAGCTGTGCCGATCTTTCCCGTGCCATGGTGTATCTGGCCAATCAGGGAATAAGCCTGGATGGCACTGAGGTGGTATCGCCCACCCAAACGCGGCGTCTGAATGCGCTGCTGGCCACCTCAGGGCTCTATGATGGGGCAGGGGAGTTTGCCTACCGCGTGGGTATGCCGGGTAAAAGCGGTGTGGGTGGCGGCATTATTGCGGTGATCCCCGGCGATATGTCGGTATGTGTGTGGTCGCCAGCCCTCGATGCCAGTGGCAACAGCTTAGTGGGTACCCGTTTGCTTGAGTTGTTGGCGCAGGAACTTGGCCGTTCAATATTTTGATCTTGAAGCCTTTTTGATTTGCTCTATCCCCGTGGCCTTTCTGATATGAGGAAGGCCATTTCCTTATTTCGGCAACTTATCTCCCGCATTTCCAATCCTTCCCAACATCAATTGGTGAAAAGCTTCACTTTTTGGTGATATCTCACACTTTCAAGCCTGATGCTCCCCAGGTAAAACTACGTCTTTATCCGGTGATGGTATTTATTTTATTTTAAATTAATCACTTAGCAAAGTTGGCACATCCTTCGCAATATCAAGACATATAAATCAAGATGCAAGGATAGATGCGATGAAAACCAAAAACCTTATCACCGGTGTAGCCCTGGCCACTCTGATTGGCGTGACAGTAGCTGTTCCTGCAAAAGCGCAGGGGATCAGTACCGACAGCTGTGACGTTAACCTCAACTACGACATTGCTGTCGAGCCAAAAAAACTGGTGCTGAGCCAGAAAGGTGATGAGTTTTATCGCTTCGAGCCGGGCAAACTCTTTGTGGATGGCAAGGAGGTCAAACTCAATGCCGAGCAGCGTGCCCTGGTAGACAACTATGCCGACTCACTGGCCAATCAGGTGCCCGAATTTGTTGCCCTGGTGACCGATGCCATCACCCTTGCCAGCAACGCGGTAAATACAGCTCTTACACCGCTGCTGGGCGATGAGACCAGCGCCCGTGTGGCAGAGCTGATGGACAATGTGAACGAGCGCCTCGGCGAAGTTATGCATAAGGATGGCGACAGCTATTACGTTGGCGTAACCGACGGCTCCATCGATGAGGTGTTCGACAAGGAATTCGAGCGTGAAATTGAAAATCTGGTGCAGGACTCCGTGGGCACTCTGATGATTAAACTCGGTACCGAAATCCTGTCGTCAGAAGGCGATAGCTTTGAAGCCAAAATGGAAGCCTTTGGCAAGAAAATGGAAGCCATGGGCGAACAGATTGAGCGCGAAATGGAAAGTCAGTCAAAGACCCTGGAAGCGCGCGCCACCAAAGTATGTGACCAGTTTGAAACCTTGCTGGCACTGGAATCTGAACTTCGCACCAAGGTACCTGCGCTGTCAGAGCTTGAGATTTCTGACCGTAAAGAAGCTCAGCTTCGTGAGTAAGTAACACCCGGGCCTGCCTTTGGCTCACTCAAGGTAAATCAGGCCGCACCCATGCAACACCCAACCTACATCCCTTTGGTTCTTCCTTGAACGTTTGGCCCCATCCCCGGGGCCCTTTTTTTATTTGTAGTTTAATGAGCCGCCACATTAAGGCGAAACTGGAGACTCGGCGGCGATTTTTGTTATACTGCTAAAAAATAACAAAAAAACCAGACTCAAACTGGCTTCCTGACTCTACCCTAACGTGCTTTTTTGGTATATCTGATTGATTATCATTGGTTTGTCCCGTTTTCCTCCCTTGGCGAGGACAGGCTGAACATAGCTTAAGGCCACCTTCATGTTAGAACTGTTAGAACCCATTGCTATTTTTACCCATGTAGCCAGAGCCGGCAGCTTCAGCGCCGCGGCAAGAAAACTCGGGATTTCCAAATCCAAGGTGAGTACCCAGGTGGCCGATTTGGAACATAAACTGGGGGTTCAGCTTATTCAGCGTACTACCCGCAGTTTGAGCCTGACCGAGGCCGGACACCTGCTGTATGTACAGGGTGAAGAGTTGCTGCGCGATGCCGATCAGGCCGTTGCCAGCGTTCACAACCTCAATGATGCCACCCGTGGGGTGTTGAAAGTCGGTATCTCCCAATCCTTCGGCACCATGCACATTATTCCGGCCTTGCCCGAGTTTATGGCAAGACACCCGGAGCTTGAGCTGCAGGTGAGCCTGCTGGACCACAAAGTGGATGTGGTCAGTGAAGGCCTGGACTTGCTGCTGACCATGTCTGAGCAACTGCCCCTTGGTATGGTCGCCAGACCCCTGATGAAGTGTCAGTTCTTGCTGGTGGCTTCTCCCGAGTATATTGCCCGCCATGGCGAGCCAAGCCGCCCCGAGCAGCTGGTTGACCATAACTGTCTTGTGTATCACGGTGAGTGGCATGAACACAGCGTGTGGCAATTCAAGCGTGGTGACGATTACTGTGAAATCGGCGTCTCGGGTAATTTCCGGGTAGACAATGCGCCGGCGCTCAAGTCGGCAGCGGTCAGCGGGCTCGGCGTTGTGTATCTCGCCAGTTATCTGATGGAAGATGAAATCAATAAGGGCACTCTGGTGCCTCTGCTGCGTGATTGGCAGCTGACTCACCATCTGCCACTGCAGGCGGTTTACCCGCGCCGTAAACATCTGGCACCCAAGGTAAGCTCCTTTATCGACTTCATTAAAAATCACATAGGTACGCCGCCTTACTGGGATGCGCCTTATCAGTCTCTCTATGACGAGCGGCGATGATTTTAAAATTCATTGTTTGTGATAATGGATAATTGTGTGATCTCTGTATTGAAATTTGATATTTCATTTTTAAATTCAGTGCTTTAGAAATAATAAAAAACCGGCTGGAACAGCCGGTTTTTTAGTGCTTGCTTAAGCACTTTTTCTAAGCCTGCTTGAAGTCTGTTCGTAAATTCATACAATGGTCAGCAATTGGATTGAGATGATCTGAGTCCGTGTTGACAGGGGAAATGACCCCTTCCGCTGTTGATGCGCAGGTCTGCGAAGAGCAAGTCTCAAGACAATGCCGGCAGAGTTTATTATTAAAACCGGTCCGGCCTTGAAACCATCATCCTAGTTTTTTGGTTTACCCCGGACATAGTACCGGGGTGATTTTTTTGGATGAAAAAAAATTTCGGATGCCCTGTACCCTACATAAACCGCCATTAAATTACCAAGTGCGGTCTACAGGCAGCCAATTTGGGGAGAGCCCCAAGAAAAAAAGCCACAACCCCGAGGTTGTGGCTTTTTTTCGTCTTAAGCGAGTTACAGCCTGGCAGACTGCTGTTTGCTGTCTTTCACCCATTCCTGCACCTTGGACTCAAGCACGTCCAATGGCAGTGGGCCGTTTTTCAGCAGCAGGGTGTGGAATTCGCGAATATCAAAGGCGTCTCCCAAGGACTTCTGGGCATAGGCTCGCAGATCCAGAATTCGGTTCATACCTACCTTGTAGGCGGTCGCCTGGGAAGGCATCACAATATGGCGCTCGACCATTTTCACCGCATCTGATTCGGCGTTGGGGGTGTTGTCCTTGTAGTAGGCAATGCCCTGTTCGCGGGTCCACTTCTTGGCGTGGATACCCGTGTCCACTACCAGACGGCAGGCACGCCACAGCTCCATGGCCAGGCGGCCAAAGTTGGAGTATGGGTCGCGGTACAGGCCCATTTCCCTTGGGAAATATTCGGTATAGAGACCCCAGCCCTCAATGTAGGCGGTGTAACCACCGAAGCGGCGGAATTTGGGGATCCCTTCCAGCTCCTGGGCAATAGCAATCTGCATATGATGGCCGGGTAAGCCTTCATGGTATGCCAGTGCTTCCATCTGGTATTTGGGCATGGCCTTCATGCTGTACAGGTTGGCGTAGTAAGTGCCAGGGCGACTGCCATCCGGAGAAGGCTGATTGTAGAAGGCCTTGCCGGCGCTTTTCTCGCGGAAAGACTCAACAGGTTTAACGATTAACCCTGCCTTGGGCTTGATGGCGAAGACCTCATCCAGACGGGCAGACATATTGTCAATCAATGCCTTGGCATCGTTGATATAGGCAGCTTTACCATCGTCGGTGTCGGGGTAGTAAAACTGCTCATCGTTGCGCATAAAGATAAAGAAGTCGTTCAGGCTACCTTTGAAGCCCACTTCTTTCATGATGTCGCGCATTTCGTTATGAATGCGTGCCACTTCCTTCAAGCCCAGTTCATGGATGGCGATGGCATCCATGTTTGTGGTGGTGGTGCGCTTGAGGGCATTGTTGTAGTAGTCGTTGCCGTCGGGCAGTTTCCACACGCCATCACGGGTGTCGGCCTTTTGCTCCAGGGTATTGAGGTAAGCAATCAGGTCGTCGTAGGCGGGTTTGACTGCAGTGTTCAGAGCGGTTTTAGCTTCGCTGTACAGCCTCTCTTTGGTGGCTGAGTCCAAATTCAGGGCTTCGACTTTGCGCTTGAAATCTGCCCACAGGGTGCTGTCTTCACCGGCTTCAAAGGGCGCGCCCTTGATGATATTGCGGCTGTCGTTAATCACGTGGGGAAATACAAACTTGGGCGCAATAATGCCCTTGGCGACTCTGAGTTCCAGTGCGTCTTTCAGCTCCCTGAAACGCTTGGGTACGGCATTGAGGCGGCTGATATAGGCCTTGGCATCATCCAGATTATCAACGGTGTGCTGGTTGATAAGGATGGAGGCTGTCATCGAGTGGACGCCATACATCTGATTGACCGGGTAGCTGTGCAGGCGCCACTTGTGGTCGGCAATCTTATTTTCGAGGCGTTGCACTGCCAGTGTCAGGCTGAGCGCCGTTTGCGAATCCAGGGCACTGGCATCAATGGCCTTGAGCTCCACCAGGTGGCGTTTGGCACGGGCCAAATCCTCGGCATCGGCCGCCTCACTGATTTCATCCCATTTGCCATAGTCTTCGCCCTTAATACCCATCATGGTTTGGCTGATAGGGCTTGCCATGACGTTTTCCATAAACTGGGTCTCGAACAGGGCATTGGCTTTGGCGGATTCGCTCATCGTTTGCTGCGCAGTGTCTTGCTGGGCTGCGCCCAGAGGCTGTGCCTGTGCGGTAAAACCGGGGGCTACGCCCAGCGCAAGCAACAGGCTGGCCGCGATGAGAGAGGTTTTATTTTTCTTGTTATACGGATTTGGCATGACTTGGCTTCCTCGTGTTAATGGGAACATCCTAAAGAAGCCATGGTTAAATTTCAGAGTTTAGTGTTAGTAAATGTTTCCCGGCTTACACAGGCAGGCATTTATAGGCCTGCCTGTGGAACAATCCAGGTGATTGTGCGGATTAGAGGAAATGGGACAGTAAGTCGTTAACGAACATATGGCCCTTGGGGGTCAGGGTCCAGCTATCTTCACTATGCCTGATAAGGCCTTTTTCGCTGGCCTGCGCCATACCTTCATCGAGCAAGCTGGCATCAAGGCCTGTGCGGGACTCAAATTCGCCTTTGGCGATGGGAGTCATCAGCCTCAAACGGTTCATCAAAAATTCGAGTGGGCGGTCCTCTTCCTGCACTTCAGTCAGTTCAAACAGATAATCGCTGGCCGCCAGGTAGCCCTTGGGGTGCTTTATTTTAACCGTTCTCAGTATGCGGTTTTCAGCAGGAACCGTGACCTTGCCGTGTGCGCCGCAGCCAATGCCGAGGTAGTCACCAAACTGCCAGTAATTGAGATTGTGGCGGCATTGAAAGCCCGGTTTGGCGTAGGCCGAAATCTCATACTGCTCATAACCCAGGGCTGCGAGCTTTTTCTGGCCCTGCTCATAGATATGCCAGAGCGCTTCGTCGTCCGGCAGTTGCGGCGGACGGGAGTGGAACAGGGTATTTGGCTCGATGGTGAGCTGATACCAGGACAGATGGGGTGGGTTGAGACTCGCCGCCGTGTCTATGTCGGCCATTGCCTCATCAAACGACTGATTGGGCAGACCGTGCATCAAATCCAGGTTAAAGCTCTGATAGCCGGCGGCCGTGGCAAGCTCTGCGGCACGGGTTGCCTCATCGCGGCCGTGAATGCGGCCAAGGAGGTTAAGCTTGTCCCTGCTGAAGCTTTGCACACCCACCGACAGGCGGGTAACACCAGCCTCGCGATAAGCTTTGAAGTCATCATGCTCCAGGGTGCCCGGATTGGCCTCCATGGTGATTTCTATGTCATCACAAAAGGGGATGCGGGCCTTTACGCCTTCGAGGAGACGGCCAATGGCACTGGCATCAAACAGCGACGGGGTACCACCACCAATAAAGATGCTGTAAAGCGCGCGCCCCTGAACATAACGCAAATCGGCATCGAGATCGGCCTGCAGCGCATCCACGTAGGCTTCCTGGGGTAAATCGCCCTGTTTTCCATGGGAGTTAAAGTCGCAATAGGGGCATTTTTGTACACACCAGGGGATGTGGACATAAAGGCTCAGAGGAGGCAGTTCAAGCTTCACGGTCTTTCCTCAGATAATGCCTTTGTTTCTGAACTCAGCCAGCAGCGCGTTAAGCGCCTTGCCGCGGTGGCTCACGGCATTTTTCGCATCCGATGACATTTCAGCAGCGGTCAGCTCGCCGCCTTCGGCAATGAACACAGGGTCGTATCCATGGCCGTTATCGCCCCGGGCTTCGAGGCCGATACGTCCTTCCCAGGCGGCCTGGCAAATGATTGGGGTTGGGTCTTTGGCGTGGCGCATATATACGAGTACACACTGGAAGCGGGCACTGCGCTCTGTTTTGCCTTCGAGGGCACAGAGCAGCTTTTGCCAATTGTCTGTATCTTTGGCGCCGCTACCTGCGTAGCGGGCAGAGTAAATACCGGGAGCGCCTTCGAGGGCGTCTACTTCCAGCCCCGAGTCATCGGCAATGGCGGGTAAGCCGGTAATGGCCGCGGCGTGGCGGGCTTTGATGATGGCATTTTCAACAAAGGTGGTGCCTGTTTCTTCCACGTCCGGCACCTGAAACTCGCTCTGGGCCACTACCGAGAGTGAATATTCGGAAAACATCTCATTGAATTCTTTCAGTTTGCCCTTGTTGCCACTGGCGAGAACCACTTTCTTCATCATTACCCCCTGACCACTGTGCTGTTGGCGCACTGCGCCCTTTCAAAATCGGCGTCATGATACCCAAGGAAGCCTTGGAAAGACAGAAAAAACAAAGCCCGCAGATGCAGGCTTTGAAGAAGGTTTGCAAATTAATCGATGTAGAATTTTTGCTTGAATTTCAATGTGGTGTTTAGCTTGTTGCCACTTCTTAAGGCAATTTGGAAGTTTATCTCCTCATCGCTGCGGTAGGGCACCTCGGCGATGTAGTAGATGGCGGAACCTTCACGGATTTCACGGAACTTCAGCTCCACTTTGGCATCGAGCAGGTTATTGGCGATACCTGAAATTTCCACTGCCACAGCCGGATTACCTTCTTCAGCGGTGTCCAGCACGGCAATATTGACTATGCCTGTGTAGTTGGAGCGCTCTATGCCATAGCTTTTGGCTATCGCGGGTGTCAGAAAGGTACTTGGCAGTGCCATATAGTGGATGTCGAACTGACCTACCTGTTCTTTTTGCTCAGCGCTGGCGATGCCGCACAGGCTTGCTGTCAGCAGCAGCGCAGCAAAGAGTTGACGAAACATGTCCTTATCCTCCTCAAGGGAACTCGGTTATAAGTATAAACCCCATGGCCGTATTAGGCATTTTATCAAGATTGCCCTGGGCCTAGAGAAACTGTGCGAAATCGTCAGGGATTATTTCCGGCGCCTGAATACGCACCAATTTATGCCGTCCAAGCTCGCCCCGCTCGATAGACACCCTGCCTTTGGGCACCTTGAAGGCTTTTGCCAGCAGCTTACAGATATGGGCGTTGGCCTTGCCATCGACAGGCGGTGCTGTGATGGCAAGTTTAAGCTCTTCGCCGTGAAGACCAACCAGTTCATCCCGGCTGGCCTTGGGCTGCACATACAACGCCAGCAGTAAATCCTGGTCCTGGCGAGTGATGGCGCTCATCAGATAAACGCCCAGAAAGGCACGTATTGGGCGAGCAGCATGTTAATGAAGTTAAGGCCGATAAAGACCACCAGTACAGACAGGTCCAGGCCGCCAATGGGTGGAATAACGCGGCGAACCGGCGCCAGCACAGGCTCTGTCAGTTGGGCAATCACCATAATAAAGGGGTTATAACCCTGATTGAACCAGCTCAGGATGGCGCGGATAAGCAGCATCCAGAAGAAGAGCACACCGGCATTTTTAATTACGGCCACCACTGAGTATGCAGATATGGTGAGCAGGTCAACGGCGGCACCGGCTATCAGTGTCAGTACCAACATTTTCACTACCACCACCGCAAACGCCAGTACCAGCGAGGCGCTGTCCAGCTTGCCAATGGGAGGCAAAATGCGGCGCAGTGGCGCCACAATAGGGTGGGTCGCTTTAACGATAAACTGGCTGAAAGGATTATAAAAATCGGCTCTGACCAGTTGCAGCCAAATCCGTAAAATCACCACCATCAGATAGAGATCAAACAGGGTGTTTACTAAAAAAACCATCGCATTCATGAGGTTTGCCCTTAAATTGTCAACGAAGTACTGCCACTGTGTGGCTTAAAAATTCCGGGCCATCTCTTCGGCCCGCTTAATGCAGTTGCCCATGGCCTCTTTTACCAGAGAGCGGAGTCCGCCTGCTTCAAAGGTGGCGATGGCTTCGGCCGTGGTGCCCCCTTTGGATGTAACATTGGCCCTGAGCTCGGCCGGGGTTAGGCCCGGGTTTTGTTTTACCATGGCGGCGGCGCCCACGGCAGCTTGCTGCGCCAGGGTGCGGGCATCGGCCTCTGGCAGCCCCATTTCGACACCCGCTTCAATCATGGCCTCGATAAAGAGGAAAAAGTAGGCCGGTGAACTGCCTGCCAGTGCAATTACTTTATCAATACCCGATTCATCATCCACCCAGACGATATCACCACAGGCGCGCATCAGCGACCCGGCAAAGGCCTTGTCTTCCTCTGGCATGCCGGCAGGGGCATAAAGACCTGTCATGCCGAGCCCCAACTGCATGGGGGTGTTGGGCATGGTACGGATAAGTTTGACCTGCTTGGAGAAGTAATCATGGTAGCGGCTTTCGGGAATACCGGCAGCTATGGTAATCAGCAACTTGCCATCAACCACACCGGCGAGCGACTCACATACTGCCTGCATAAGCTGAGGCTTAACTGAAAGCACTATCACATCGGCAGCCGCGGCGCTTTGCACATTGTCCTGGGACGTATTGATGCCGTAGTCGGCGGCCAGGGCATCGAGTTTTGGCATGCTTGGGTTGGTTGCAGTGATAAGGCCGGCGCTGTAGCCGCTCTTGATTAGGCCGCCAATGATGGCGCGGCTCATGTTTCCGGCGCCGATAAAACAGATTTTTTTAGTTTGCATCTTTATTCCTGTTTGAATTTAAAGGCTTGGCGATACCGAGAATATGGGGGCGAAGCCGTGTAAATACAATGATTGCAGCAGTGCGTTGGCCTTAGCGACTGTAATCCCGCTCGCCAAAAATAGCGCTGCCGACCCGCACCAGGGTGCTGCCATTGTCGATGGCAAGCTCCAAATCACCGCTCATGCCCATCGACAGCGTATCTATTTGTCCGAGTGTACCGTGACTCTGTTGCAGGCTTTTAAATAGGCGTTGCATGCTGGCCAGCTCGCTTCTGGCTCTTTCCTGGTCATCGGTTGGCGCGGGAATGGCCATCAGTCCCCGAAGACGCAGGTGGGGCAGGCGGCAAACAGCATCGGCAAGGGCTGCAATATCCCCGGGTTGCACACCGGATTTACTCTCTTCGTCACTGATGTTGACCTGTATCAGCACATTGAGAGGCGCCAGTCGGGCAGGGCGCTGCTCGTTGAGTCTTAAGGCGAGTTTTTCCCGGTCCAAGGTGTGTAACCAGTCAAAATGCTCGGCAACGGGACGGCTCTTGTTGGACTGCAAGGGGCCGATAAAATGCCACTCGATGTCCGGGCAAGGGGAGATGAGATCAGTGATTTTTTGCACTCCCTCCTGAACATAGTTTTCACCGAACAAACGCTGACCCGCGTCGTAGGCCGCCTGAATGTCGCTGGCAGGCTTGGTTTTACTGACCGCAAGTAATTTGATTTCAGATGGGTTTCTTGAAGAAATTTGCGCCGCTTGGACGATTCGCTGCTGGGCGAGCGAGAGTCTGTCTGCTATTGTTGTCATCATGTAATCAATCGGTTGAATGGATATCCCATACCATGGAAATCACAGAGTTACTGGCGTTTAGTGTAAAGCACAAGGCCTCGGATCTACACCTCTCTGCCGGTGTTCCCCCCATGATCCGGGTGGACGGTGAAGTGCGTAAAATCAATCTGCCTGCACTCGATCATGCCGGCGTACACTCCTTGGTGTACGACATTATGAATGACAAGCAGCGCAAAGACTATGAAGAGCACCTGGAAATCGACTTTTCCTTTGAAGTGCCCAACCTTGCCCGTTTCCGTGTAAACGCCTTTAACCAATCCCGCGGCGCTGCTGCGGTGTTTCGTACCATTCCCAGCGAAATTCTGTCGCTGGAGCAACTGGGCGCCCCGGACATCTTCAAAAAAATCGCCAGTTTCCCCCGTGGTCTGGTGCTGGTGACCGGCCCAACCGGTTCCGGTAAGAGTACCACCCTGGCAGGCATGATTGACTACGTGAACGAAAACCGTCACGACCACATCCTGACCATCGAAGACCCTATCGAATTCGTGCACCAAAATAAGCAGTGTCTTATCAACCAGCGGGAAGTGCATCGTCATACCCACAGCTTTAACGCGGCCCTTCGCAGCGCACTGCGTGAAGACCCCGACGTTATTCTGGTGGGTGAGATGCGTGACCTTGAAACCATACGTCTGGCGATGACAGCGGCAGAAACCGGTCACCTGGTTTTCGGCACCCTGCACACCACCTCGGCGGCCAAGACCATCGACCGTGTGGTCGACGTATTCCCGGCCGGTGAAAAAGACATGGTGCGTACCATGTTGTCAGAATCCTTGCAGGCGGTAATTTCCCAGACGCTGATCAAGAAGATTGGCGGCGGCCGGGTAGCAGCCCACGAAATTATGATGGGTACCCCTGCGATTCGTAACCTTATCCGTGAGGACAAGGTGGCGCAGATGTATTCGGCCATTCAAACCGGTATGGCCCATGGCATGCAAACTCTCGAGCAGTGTCTGCAGAATCTGGTGAACCGTGGCCTCATCACCCGTGAAGACGCCATGGCCAAGAGTTCCAACAAACAGGCAAACTTTTAAGGATTGATGATGGATGTACGTCCCTTTCTGAAGGTGATGGTCGAGCGTAAAGCCTCGGATTTGTTCATCACCGCAGGTTTTCCTCCCAGCGCCAAAATCGATGGTGAGTTACGGCCTCTGGCGGAAAATGCCTTCAGCCCCGCCCAGTCACTGGACTTTGTTGAGTCCCTGATGTCGGATGCGCAAAAGAAGGAGTTTCACGAGAGCCGTGAGTGTAACTTCGCCTTTGCCGCCAAAGATCTGGGACGTTTCCGGGTCAGTGCCTTCTGGCAGCGGGAGTCTCCCGGCTGCGTAATGCGCCGTATCGAGACCAAAATCCCTGAGATGGAAGATCTTAAACTGCCTCCTGTGCTTAAAGATCTGGTGATGAGTAAGCGTGGTCTTATCATCATGGTGGGTGGTACAGGTACCGGTAAGTCGACGTCGCTGGCGGCCATGGTGGGGTATCGTAATGCCCATGAGCGAGGTCATATCCTGACCATCGAAGACCCGGTGGAATTTGTGCACGACCACCGCAAGAGCATCATCACTCAGCGGGAAGTGGGTATCGATACCGACTCCTTCGACGCGGCGCTGAAAAGCTCGCTGCGTCAGGCCCCGGACGTGATCCTTATCGGTGAAATTCGAAGCCAGGAGACCATGGAGTTTGCCCTGTCATTCGCCGAAACCGGTCACCTCTGTATGGCTACCCTGCACGCCAACAACGCCAACCAGGCGCTGGACCGCATCATGCACCTGGTGCCGGAGAGCAAGCACCAGCAGCTGTTGTTTGACCTGTCACTCAACCTGCGTGGCATTGTGGCGCAGCAACTGGTGCCCAAGGCCGATGGCACTGGGCGCCGTGCGGCCATTGAAATTCTGATTAACACCCCCCGTGTGTCGAGCATTATTCAGAAAAATGAGCTGCATTTGCTTAAAGACACCATGGCCAAGTCCAATGAGCAGGGAATGCAGACCTTTGACCAGGCGCTGTTCAAGCTCTATCAGGAAGGTGAAATCACCTACGCCGATGCCTTGCACCATGCCGACTCGCCAAACGATCTGCGTTTGATGATCAAGCTCGCAGGCTCCGAAAGCACGGGTTCCGGCTTCCTGGAAGGCGTGACTCTGGACATGGATTGACACTCAGTCATAAAGAAAAACCAGGCATATGCCTGGTTTTTTGATCGTATCGGCAACTTGTGGCGTAATTTGATGAGTAAGAATGCTTTCTCAATTTGGCCAATTGCGGACGGGGAAAGTCATTGAAGACAGAGATATTCAGGAGTCAGGATGCGTAGCTTATTGTGTTCATTACTACTGGTTGCCGGTGTTCATCCGGCAATGGCAGAAACTGTTGAGGTACAAAACGCCGCAGAGCACACTGCGGGCACTCAAGCTGCTTGTCCTTCGTATCTCAACCATGAGTTTCGCAAGCTGCACTCAAGTGAGTCGGTGAACCTTTGCGACATTGCCGCCGGCAAACTTGTGCTCTTTATCAATACCGCCAGTAACTGCGGCTTTACGCCACAGTTCAAGGCGCTTGAGCAGCTCAACAAGGAATATGGCCCCAGGGGGTTGGTGCTGGTGGGTTTTCCATCGGATGACTTCTTTCAGGAAGAAAACGATGAGAAGGATACTGCCAAGGTATGCTACCTCAACTACGGCGTGACCTTTACCATGCTGGCAACCTCGGCGGTGCGTGGCGGCGACGCCAATCCGGTCTTTGAGTATTTGGGCGAAAAAGCAGGTTCACCCAAGTGGAATTTCTACAAGTATCTGGTGTCAGCCGATGGCAATGAAGTGAAGGCTTTCAACTCACGGGTGAAGCCCGACAGCCTTGAGCTCAAGGCAGCCATCGAGGCCGCTCTGCCCAAAGCACTCTGAGTGTTTCAGGCAAAGGGAACAGAAATAAAAAACGCCGCAATTTGCGGCGTTTTTTATCATGGCACCATCAGGCGCCATATTGATTTTCAAAGTAGCTTTCGACAATCAATACTGCCGATACCGCATCCACCTGGCCCTTAGTGAGTGCTTTAAAACCGCCAAATTCAAATAATCTGGCCTTGGCATCGGCAGTGGTCAGCCTCTCATCCTGGGTGGCTATCTTTACCCCGAAACGGCCATTCAGACGGTTGGCAAACTTGCGTGCCCTCTGGGTCATCTCCTGCTCAGTGCCGTCCATGTTTAGCGGCAGGCCTATCACAAGCAGATCGGGTTTCCACTCGTTGATTAACTTACCTATGTCTTCCCAGTTGGGAATGCCGTCCACCGCCTTGACGGAGGTGAGCGGGTTGGCGCTGCCGGTTATCGACTGGCCAACGGCAATACCTATACTCTTGGTGCCAAAATCGAATCCCATCACTGTGCTCATCAGGCGTGCCCTGCCTGATTGGATACTTGCCACAGCTCGAAACCAAGGGCTTTACTGGCCTGATTCCAGCGGTCTTCGTGGGGAATGGCAAACAGGATTTCATCGCTGGCAGGAATGGTCAGCCAGCTGTTTTGTGCCAGCTCTTCCTCCAGCTGCCCGGCGCTCCAGCCGGCGTAGCCCAGAGCCACCATAAAGTGGCTGGGGGCTTTGCTGGTGCCTATGGCAGAGAGGATGTCTCGGGAGGTGGTGAGCATCAGCTCATCCGTCAGCCTGCTGGAGTTTACCCAGCCTTCCTGAGTGGTATGCAGCACAAAACCACGCTCCGGATTGACCGGGCCGCCCACCAGCACCTGATCGGCACTCTCTGCAAGCAATATGCCTTCGTCGGGCATTAAATCCAGTTGTGACAGGAGATCACGCACGCTCATGCCCACGGGGCGGTTAATAATCAGGCCCTTGGCGCCTTTGGCATCGTGCTCACAGAGGTAAACAACCGTCTTGTCAAAGAAGCCGTCATTAAGGCTTGGCATGGCAATCAGGAAATGATTTTTAAGGCTTTCCATCGACATGGTTATCCTCCCGCAAGCTTTACGGTAAATCCTTGTTTTTCCAGCAGACCCTTTAGCAGTTCACGGTTGTCGGTTTGGACTTCAATGTCGAAGTCCTTCACAGTTCCGCCGCAGCCACACTGCTTCTTCAGTTTTTGAGCCAGCTCCTTGAGTGCTGCCTGGTCGAGTCCCAGGCCGCTTATCACGCTGACACCCTTGCCCTTGCGGCCTTTGCTGTCTCTGTGGATGCGTACCACGCCGTCGCCTTTGGGCACTTCAACTTCAGGTGTGGGCTCATCGATTCTGCCCTTATCTGTGCTGTACACCAGTAATACGTTCGGATCGATTCTCATAGTTCACTCTGCCACAGTCTCTTTTAGTCAGTTTACCAGAGTCGGCAAATATATGTTGTGGCGATAAAAAACAAAACACCACCCTTAAGGTGGTGTTTTGTCTGGATAAGAGGTTAAAACATATTCAGAAAATTAAGGATAAGCAGAATGGTGGTAACAAGGGCGCAGGGAAGCAGCAACGACTGCAATTTGGTCACCAGTAAGGTCGCGCAGGTAGCGGTCAGTCCCAGCGTCAGGGCAACAGGCAACATTTTATCCGCTGAAGACTGGGTAAAAAGCAGCCACAGCGAAACCAGTACAGCCAGGAGTAACAGGCTGTAGTGGCTGCCTGAAATACCGACCTGTGTGGAATCTGCCTTTACCGGGCCTGTTGCGGGGACGGAGCGGGGACCAAATAGCGCGATAACGGATGCAATGACGGCGGCTGCAATAAACCAATACATAAGACTCCCTGCCTGAATGAAATTAAATCTAATTGATAATTATTATCAACAAGTGGTGGCAATGGGTCAAGATTCGATTTTGCATTTGTGGTAATTTCAGTTGTTAGTCACAAAAAGCACAGTTAAGCTGAACCTAATTGCCTCTTATCTGTCTGAAAGGGCAGAAGACTTTGCTTCGGAGAGACCCTTTATGAAAAAGATTGTAGTTGCGGCGGCCTTGCTGGCCCTCAGTGCCTGTTCCAGTATGAAAACCAGCTGGGACTTCGATCCCGGAGTGACTTTCAACCAATACAAAACCTATGCCTGGGTAGAAAAGAAAGACGATGAAGCCGGTTATCACCTCGATGGCCTGATGGATCAAAGGGTGCGTGATGCCATCGAGACTGAACTCGGTCAAAAGGGATTCAGTAAGTCAGAGGCCGCCGGTGCCGATCTGCTGGTGAACTACCTCACCAAGGTCGATAAGAAAATCAATGTCGACACCTTCAACACCAGCTATGGCTATAACCCATACTGGGGCCCGGGTTGGGGCTGGGGTGGTAATGTGCAGACTCAAACCACGGTGCGCGAGTATGAAGTTGGTACACTAATTATTGATTTAATTGATAATAAATCCGGTAAGTTGGTGTGGCGCGGCTCAGTGGCCGATACCATTCGCGACAGCAACACGCCACAGGAACGTGAAGCCAAGGTGCGTGAAGCCGTGGCCGGTGTGATGCTGAATTACCCGCCAAAACCCGACGCCAAGTAAGGCTCGGTGCAATAAAAAAGCGACCATGGGTCGCTTTTTTATTGCCGCTTTTTCAGCGCTTTTTTATCGCAATCATCGAACACCCTCATCCCTTACCAGAGCGCGGAGCTCTTTCCCGAGGGGCTGCATCGACAGACTCTGATGCTGAATAATATCCACGTTGGCGTGCCAGCCGAGGGCCTCAAAGTCCACCGGCAGAGGCATAAGGGTGGCTGACGCTAAACCGTCTCTTACCAGGTGACTCGGAAGCAGTGCCCAGCCAAACCCTTCCTGCACCATGGTCAAAAGCACGTGGTAATTATCGGCATACCAGACGTCAGGTGAGTGGGGAGCGCTGAAGACTGAATGCCCCATGGCTCTTGAGCCAATCACCAACTGCCGGTGCAACTTAAGTTCATCCACGTGGGTAAGGCGCATAGCGGCAAGCGGGTGGTGACTTGCCACAACGGGCTCAAAATGCACGCCACCAACGGATTCGAAATCCACTCCCTCGGGGTAGAGGGTTTCACTGAATACCAGTCCGGCATTGGCGCGCCCCTGCTGGACCATTTTAATAATGTCGCTGCTGGAAGCCGAAAGCAGCTCGATGCTGAGCCCAGGCTGCTTTTCGGCCAGTAACCTTAATATCATCAGCGTCTTATCTATCTCAATTCCTTCGTCGTGTGCCAGCGTCAATCGATTGGGGAGGGCCATATCGAGCAGCGTCAGTTGCCGTTCAAGCCGCTGCTGCTGACTGAGCACGGCACGGGCATAGGGTAGCAGTCGCTGGCCTGCCTCAGTCAGTGTGGGATAACGTCCGCTGCGCTCAAACAGACTGTGGCCGCAGTCAATCTCCATATTAATCACCTGTTGGCTCACAGCGGATTGCACTTTACTCAGTTTTCGGGCGGCCGCTGAAAAGGACCCTTCATCCACTGTGGTGACAAAACACAAGAGTTGTTCGTTCGATAACATATCGAATATCCAGATGGTAGCTAACTTTATTGCACATAATAGCAGATGGGTAATCCTGTGAGTGCCCTATTCATCACGAGGTTTTCCATGGGAAGTACAGTCATTAAAAGTCGCCGTGAAAGGCTGTTGCAGGCGTTACTGTTTGAGGGCATAGCACTGCTGCTGTTGGTGCCGCTGTCAACCTTGATTGGTGGACATCATCCCGGGGAAATGATGATTGTCGCGGCCTCGCTTAGCCTTTATGCCGTTTGCTGGAGCTATTTTTACAATCAGGGATTCGAGCGCTTTTGCCAACACTTTAGGCTGCGCAAAACCGCAGTACTCAGGGTTGGCCATATTCTGGGGTTCGAGCTGGGGCTGATGCTGGCGACCTTACCCTCGGTAGCCTGGTTTCTTGATATCAGCCTGTGGCAGGCGTTGCTGCTGGAGGCGGGCTTTTTGATGTTTTTTCTTCTCTATGGGCTCGTATTCTACTGGCTGTACGATGAAATAAGACACCGCTGGTTTGAGCATGAGATGGCCGTACGACCAAAGTAGAGAAGCCCGCAAGGCGCGCGGCTGATAAGCTTTGGCTCTGCCAAACTTTTACCTGGCCTGTGGCTTTTCGATAGGGAATAAGAAAAATATGCAGTCATTTCTGACCTCTTGGTTTACTGCCGAACAGCAGGCGCACGATGCTCACGGGGCGGGTGCATTTGAATTTGCTGAGCCTATGGCGAGCCATCAAGCCTACTGGGGCATGTTGCTTGAGCAGGCAAATCAGGGGGAGTTGGAACACTGGCAGGCAACGCCGCCCGGCACTCTGGCCCTTATCCTCCTTTATTCGGCGGTACCCGCTAAGCTGGGTTTACCCTATCAGGAACGTCGCCATTTCAAGGCCAGGGCCCTGTGCCTCAATGGCATTCGCCGTGGTTTTGATACCCAACTCGACCTGGGTGGCCGCCATGGTTTCTATACCCCGCTTTATCACTCCTGGCTCGACGAAGACAAGGCGCTGCTGGCGCGCCTGCTTGCCGGTATGAGGGCCCTCGCTGCCGATGAGGATCCTGACCGTTGCCGCCTGACTCTCTGGCAGCAGTGGCACAATCAGGCTATGCCGGTATCCGCTGCCGCAGAATCTCAGTCGATTGATTGAATTCCCGGGCAGTGCTGCTAGGCTTTTGGTTGACGTCGAACAAAATCCTTTTTCTTTGCAAATTAAGCAGTAAAATATCTCTCGTTGTTGATTGGGGTTGATAACCCCGACTGCCGGAATGTCCGGCGATGATTAACACATCCCGGGATTTCACTATGAACCCTTGGCTTTGCGTTGGTGTGCTGGCGGTACTCTTGAGTTCGTCTTTGCATGCGGTAAGCGACAAAGATGGAGATGGAGTACCTGATTTCAAGGATGCCTGTCCCGGTACGCCGGTGGGCAGCAGAGTGGGAGCCAACGGGTGTATTATTCCGGTCAGCGCGCCTGCTCCTGTGTGTCTGATGACGTCACAGATGTATCCATACCCATCCACTTGTCACCAAGGTGAAATCCTGTCGATCTATTTTGATTTTGGATCGGCGTTCGTGCCTTTTGAAGCTGCCGCCAAGCTGGCGTGGTTGGCAAAGAGTATCGAGGCAGACCCTGTCTCGTTGCTGCTTCAGGGACACACAGACGACATAGGAACTGATGCGGCCAATTATCGCTTGTCAGCCGAGCGGGCTGACAATGTTGCTGCCACTCTCGCCATGGATTTTGCTTTCCCTAAAGCGAGAATAACGACAGCATCCTTTGGGGAGTCAATGCCCGTTGCCCCCAATAACTCCGAGATTGGCCGACAACAAAACCGCCGTGTCGATATTTTGATACTCGTTGAATAGCACAGTGTTTTTAAGTTAAGGGAGTAATTTCATGGATAATATCCAAGGATTAATCGATCAGGCTCCAGAGCTGATCATGACCTACGGTCTGAAAGTCATTTTTGCCATTATCATTTTCCTGGTCGGTAAGTACTTCTCCAATTTAGTGAAGAAGTTAACCACCAAGATGCTGAACAACCGCAAGGTTGACCCCACTGTTACTTCTTTTGTGGCCAACCTGGCCTGGGCTGTGGTGTTTGTTTTCACCGTTATCGCCACCCTGGGGCAAATCGGAGTACAGACTGCCTCTCTGGTTGCCGTTATCGGTGCCGCCGGTCTGGCTGTTGGCTTGGCGCTGCAGGGCTCTTTGTCCAACTTCGCTGCCGGTGTCCTTATGGTGCTGTTCCGTCCATGCCGCGTGGGTGACTACATCGAAGCGGCTGGCATCGCCGGTACCGTGGATGAAATCACCATTTTCTCCACCAAGCTGCGTACGCCTGACAACAAGGTTATCGTTGCGCCCAACTCTGCCATCATGAATGGTACCATCACCAACTACTCTGCCATGGACAAGCGCCGTGTGGACATGGTGATTGGTGTTGCCTACGACGCCGATATCAAGCTGACCAAGAAAGTCCTGACCGACATTCTGGACAACAACCAGTACGTGCTTAAAGACCCGGCTTATACCGTTGCCCTGAGTGAACTGGGTGCCTCTTCCATTAACTTTGTGGTGCGTCCCTGGGTTAAGGGTGCTGATTTCTGGGCCGCCAAGTTTGAGCTGACCGAGCAAATCAAAAATGCCCTCGATGCCAATAACATTGGTATCCCATATCCTCAGATGGATATCCATGTGAAGGAATTGCCTGCGGCCAAGTAAGCTGCAGCAATGTAAAAAGCCGGCAATCGCCGGCTTTTTTATGCCAGGGCTGGCGGTATTGGCCACACTTTGCAACACTCAGCTATCGGTTGATGACAGGGAGAAAAACAATGTTCAAAAAGGCGTTATGCATAGGCTTGGTCCTGGTTGCTGCCCAGGGTATGGCCCAGGACAGAGACAGTGTCACCATGGGGGGCAAGCAGGTGATGTTGTCGGGAACCCTGCCGCAGGTGGGTGAAACCGCACCGGGGTTTAGGGTAGTCGATGCTTCATTTAAGCCGGTTGCTCTTAGCGATTTTAAAGGCAAAACGGTTCTTATCAGTGCCGTTCCCAGCCTGGATACCGGTGTGTGTGCGTTGCAAACCAAGCGCTTCAATGACGAAGTGGGTAAGTTTGATGGCAAGTCCGTGGTGATGCTGACCCTGAGCACCGACCTGCCTTTCGCGCAAAAGCGTTTTTGCAAGACTGAAGGGGTTGAGAATATTCAGGTATTGTCAGACTCAGTTTGGCGTAACTTTGCCGAGGAGTACGGCCTGTTGATAGAAGATAGAGGTTTGCTCGCCCGCAGCATCTTTATCGTGGATGCCGAGGGCACCTTAAGATACAAAGAGTTGGTTGGTGAAGTCAGTCATCATCCGGATTACGATGCGGCCCTCGCAGCCTTGAAAGACATCAGTCAGCAATAACGAAAACGCCGGCAATGCCGGCGTTTTTTATGTGGGACTCAGTGGTGAGCATCGCTCTGATAGTTAAAAGTGGGCATTGACCAGTGGTAACGGATGGCACACATGCGCAGCCCGAATCCCAGCATCAAACAGCCCAGCAGGCTTGGCCAGCCGCCAAAACCACTGAGCGCCAGCAGCACGTAAAGGCTGGCGGTAAGCAGTGACGCCAGAGCATAAAACTCCCGTCTGAAAATCAGTGGGATCTCATTGCATAAAATGTCTCTGAGCACACCGCCAAAGACGCCGGTGACCACCCCCATGGCCACAGCGACCACGGGGCTATAGCCCAACATCAGGGTTTTTTGGGCGCCGGTAATGGAAAACACCGCCAGGCCAAGGGCATCGATGGCCAGGAATAGACGGCCAAGATAGCGCATCAGCGGGGCGATAAGCACCGTCAGCAGCGAGGCTGCGGCAATGGCAATCAGGTAGTGCCAGTTGGCAATCCATATCAGCGGATAGTTGCCAAGGAGCATATCCCTCAGGGTGCCGCCACCGATGGCGGTCACCAGACCTATGATCACCACCCCAAAGAGATCCATCTGTTTGCGTCCGGCGGCAAGGGCGCCTGTCATGGCTTCGGCCAGTATACCGATGAGCCACAGCAGCATAATAAATTCTGTTTGTTCCAAAGGAAGACGTCTCTTGGGTAAAAGCCGCATTCTGCCCTAACTGCAGGGCTTTTCAATCAAGATTAACTTTCTGGAAGTATTAGTTTTTGTTATGTGTGAATGAGTTGTTTCAGCCGGTGTCAGCAGGGGACGGCACAAAGATGCTGGCCTTCAGGTGGTAAGGTCTGGATAATCGGCCAGTCAGTTGTATTACTACCCCGGGGGATTAGCATGAAGGCAGATTTCAGAAGCGATACAGTCACTCAGCCAACCGCAGCGATGCGCCAGGCTATGTCACAGGCCCAGGTGGGGGACGATGTGTATGGTGACGATCCTACGGTTAATCGTCTGGAGGCCATGGCGGCCGAGATGCTGGGGTTTGATGCTGCACTCTTTACCAGCTCCGGTACCCAGGCCAATCTGCTGGCACTGATGAGCCATTGTGAGCGTGGAGATGAGTATATCTGCGGTCAGGATGCCCACAACTACCGGTTTGAGGGGGGCGGCGCCGCCGTGCTTGGCAGCATTCAGCCCCAACCGCTGCTCAATCAGGCCGATGGCACCATCGCCCTTAGCGACATAGAAGCCGCCATTAAACCCGATGATGTGCACTATGCCCGTACACGATTGCTTAGCCTGGAAAACACCATAGGTGGCAAGGTGCTGCCTGTGGAGTATCTGGCCGATGCACAGGCGCTGGCCTTTAACCGGGGTCTTAAAATTCACCTCGATGGCGCCCGCCTTGCCAATGCGGCGGTGGCGGTTAACAGGCCAATGGCCGAGATTGCCGGGCACTTTGATTCTGTTTCCCTGTGTCTTTCCAAGGGACTGTGTGCGCCAGTGGGCTCTTTGCTGCTGGGGGATGACAGACTGATTAAAAAGGCACGTCGCTGGCGTAAAATGCTGGGCGGTGGCATGCGCCAGGCGGGGATTCTGGCCGCTGCGGGCATCATAGCGCTGGAGTCTCAGTGGCAAAGGCTGGCCGAGGATCACGACAATGCCGCGCTCCTTGGCCGTGAGTTGTCGATCATTGATGGTTTTGAGGTCAACACGGCTTCAATCCAGACCAATATGGTGTTCGCCAGGGTTGCCGAGCATATCGACATCAAGCGCATTGCCGCCGAGTTGGCGAGCCAGGGCTTTATTATCAGCCCTTCCCAAAATTTGCGTCTGGTCACCCACAATGACATCAGTCGCGACGCAGTTCTGGCCTTCGTGGCGGCGCTGAAAAACGCGCTCTGATTGCGCTGTTAATGTGCATGACGCGCATTCCTGGTGCAGAAATCAGTGATTTATAACAGGTGGTATTTTTAATTTATTGAAATATAAGATTTAAAATATTGGCTTAGAGGTTGCTTTAGTCATGGGGCCCACTATCACGGAGGACGCCCCATGAAATTCCTAAGCCGTCGTTTGGTTAAACCCGATCACCTGAATCCTGCCAACACCCTCTTTGGCGGCCAGCTGCTCAGCTGGCTCGATGAAGAAGCGGCCATCTTTGCTGCCTGTCAGATGAAGAGCGACCGGCATGTGACCAAAATCATCGCTGAAATCAATTTCATCACCCCGGCCAGAGCCGGTGATGTGTTGGAGTTTGGCTTTGAGCTGATCAGTGTCGGCCACAGCTCCATCGCGGTAAGGGCCATGGTGCGCAACAAGGTTTCCCAGTTGCCTGTGGTGACGGTGGAAAAGCTGGTGTTTGTGCACGTGAATGAGAAGGGACTGCCCGCACCTCATGGGATGCGGGCGGCAGCGGCCTGATCAGTTCTTTTCTTCGCTCAACTCTTCTTTAACTGAGTTGACTGCATCGCGGGAGGCATGGCCAACGGCCTTGGTTGCATCACGGGTGGCGTGACCTATGTCGCGGGTCACTTCTTTGGTGGTGTGGCCAACGGTCCGGCCAGCGTCTTTCAGCTCTGCGCAGCCGCCCAGCAGGGCAATGGCCGTCAATACGAGTAAGGCTTTCATGGTTGCTCCTTGGTTTAAGGCGCCCACTATAGCAGCAGGCGGCTTTCCTTGAAAAGTCACCGGTGCCCAATGGGGAGCTCCTGTGTTATTGTTCACAAAACAATAACAAGATGCCTTCAGGCAACGATATCCAATCATGACCAAGCCCCATCCCCAATTGATTATCCGTCAGATGCAGCCAGAGGACTTTGACGCCGTATTGGCCCTTGGCGAAGCCGTTCACGGCGACGGCTATCTCGATTTACCCCATTTGCAATCCCTCTGGCAAGCAGGTATCAAGGCTGGCATCAACGCGAGTTTTGTGGCGCTTGACCAAAACGGCCTGCTCGGCTTTCGCCTCACCCTGGCGGCGGGGCAGTGGCAACCCGACCGCTGGTGTTCGCCCTCATTGTGGGGAATCGCTCCTGACAGGGTGTGCTATTTCAAATCCAATACACTGGCCCCTGAGGCCAGAGGGAGAGGGCTTGGCGGCATCTTGCTGCAACATGCCGTCGATGCCGTGAAGGCCCAGGGGGCGCTTGGCGGTATTGCTCATCTATGGCAGGAAAGCCCCCATAATGCGGCGGTGCGTTATTTCACCAAGGCCGGTGGCAAACTCATCAAGGCCCACCCCGACCGTTGGAATCAGTCCCACGATAATCCGGATTACCTGTGCACCCTTTGTGGCAATGATTGCCACTGCACGGCGTGCGAGATGTTACTGGTGTTTCAGGAGTCTTAATTGTACGACCCATTAATCAGCGCCAATGCGGCGCAGCAAGCGTTGCCGTCCACCTTTTGGTCGGGTACCACTGAGCTGTTACCGGAGTCGCCGAGGCTACAGGGACATCTTAAAACCGATGTGGTGGTGATTGGCGGCGGTTTTACCGGACTTCTCACCGCCTATTATCTCGCCACCGAGTATGGCAGGCAGGTGACCTTACTCGAAGCCAACCGGATTGGATTTGGGGCCAGCGCTCGTAATGGTGGCTTTGTGCTCAAGGGTTCGGGTCGTTTGGGCTATGGTCAAATGGCCAAACGGTGGGATTTGGACACAGCAAAGGGGATTTATCAGGAGTTCTCGGAGGCGGTTGCCCGGGTGGAAGGGCTTATCCAGGATGGCAAGATTGACTGCAACCCCCAGGAAAAGGGCTATCTTAAGATTGCCCACAGTCCCAAGGCCATGCAAACCCTGCAGGCCGGTGCCGATTTTATTGCCCGCCATATGGGGCAGGGCGCCGAGTTTATCAGTCCATCGAGGCTCAGAAGCGATTATCTCAATCATCATCAGTCCTATGGGGCGCTGCGTCTTGCCGACGGATTTGGCCTGAATCCGCTGAAACTGTTGCTGGGCTATGCCCGTCTGGCGCGCGAAGCTGGCGTGCAAGTCTTTGAGCAAAGTACCGTGCTTACCAGTGTGCGCACCGCCAAAGGCTTCTGTCTGGAAACCCAAGCGGGGCGCATCGATGCCAATGCTCTGGTGTTTGCCGGCAATGCCTATACCCAGCCCGGTTTGACCGAGATCCTCAAGGGGCGCTTTTTGCCCATTCTCAGCAATGTGATAGTGACAGAGCCCCTGTCTGCGGCTGTGCTGGCAGAGGCTGGGCTACACAGCCGCCAGGTGGCCATGGACACCCGCATCCTCAAATACTATTACCGCTTGTTGCCGGAAAACCGCTTGCTCTTTGGCGGTCGCGGTGCCGTGTGGGGCCGTGATGCTGACAATCCTGTGTACCCGGCACGTTTGAAAGAAGCCATGGATAAGGCATTTCCGGCTCTGACAGGTGTGGGTTTAAGCTACACCTGGCACGGCTGGCTTGCGGCATCTCTCGATGATATGCCCCATGTCTATACCCGAAGTGGCGAAGGCTACAGTCTGGGATATTGCGGCGCAGGTGTGTCTTTCAGCAGCCAGGCGGCCTGGCGTCTTGCGGGCATGTTAAGTGGTAAGGCTGCGCCGTCATTGCCGCTTTATGGCACACCCTTGCCGGGTTTCCCCCTGGCACCACTCAGGCGTATGGGGCAGTGGGCCTTTTATCATTACGGCCGTCTTGTGGACTCTCTGAGCTGATCTTCAAGCCACCAAATAAAAACGCCCTTGAGAGGGCGTTTTTTGATGCTGCCGGATTAAAGGCCTTACGATAATCAGGCTTCGGCGCTTCTCGGCTCGTCGGCGCTGTCCAGCAGGTCAGATTCTTCCAGGGGCAGCAGCTTTATCTGGAAGTAGGCATAGCCTGCGCTGACCACGGGGCAGATAAGATTGAAGAAGGCAAAGGGCAGGTAGGCGATGGTGGCCACACCCAGGGTGCTCGCCATAAAGGCGCCGCAGGTGTTCCAGGGAACCAGAGGGCTGGTGACCGTGGCTGAGTCTTCCAGTGCACGCGACAGGTTAACCGGTGCCAGCTTGTGGCGGGTGTATTCCAGTTTCAGCATACGACCGGGCAGGATAATGGCAATAAACTGATCGGCGGTAATGACGTTGGCACCTATGGCGCAGCCCAGGGTGGTGATGACCAGACTGGAGGAGGTTTTCACCATGGACAACATGCTTTGCAGCAGACGGTTGAGCAGGCCGGTTGCCTCCATCACGCCGCCAAAGGCCATGGCCGACAGGATTAGCCAAACCGTGTTGACCATGCCCGACATGCCCCCGCGACTTAAGAGGCCATCAAGCATTTCATTGCCGGTGCTGGCGCTGTAGCCGTTGAACATGGCAATCCATAAGCCCTTAACCAGTGCCATGGCGGCGCCGAGGTTTGGGTCATCCGCAAGCTTCACCACACCATCAAACTGAAACAGCGCGGCGCTGAGCACCCCGGCCAGGGTTCCAAGAATCACCGTGGGGAAGGCGGGCATCTTGCGGTAAGCAAGGTAAATCACCACCACCAGCGGCAGCAGCAGGTGCGGGCCAATATGAAATTCATCTGACAGCAGTGTCAGGGTGGCATCCAGATTGGTGTCTATGCCGCTGCTGTCTGCCGATAACCCGATAACCAGAAAAATCAGCAGCGCAATGACTATGCTGGGCACCGTGGTCCAGGTCATGTGACGGATATGGCTGAAAATATCTGTACCTGCCACCGCGGGCGCCAGATTGGTGGTATCCGACATGGGGGACATCTTGTCGCCGAAGTAGGCGCCGCTGATGATGGCGCCGGCGGTAATTTCAACACTGAGGCCCACGGCCTGAGCAATACCGATAAGGGCAATACCCAGAGTGCCTGCTACCGTCCAGGAACTGCCGATGGACAGGGCCACCAGAGCGCACAGCAGGCAGCTGGCGGCATAAAAATAATCCGGGCTCAGCACCTGCATGCCGTAGTAAATCATGGCGGGCACGGTGCCGGAGAGGATCCAGGCGCCGATGAGTGAGCCGACGCTGAACAGGATAAGCAATGCCGGTGTGGCAACACCGATACTGCGAACCATGCCCTCTTCGATATCTTTCCAGCAATAGCCGTTTTTAATGCCCACCACCATGCCGATACAGGCGGCGAGTATGAGTGCGATTTGGTTGGCCCCTGAGGAGCTGTCGGAGGAGAACAAATAGACGGCGGCGGCGAGCATAGTGACCAGGGCCGCCACGGGGATGAGTGCATCCACCAGGCTGGGCTGTTTCTGAGAGGCCATATTTTTACATCCTGAACTTTATAATTTTTATTTCCGGCGGGGAGCCGGATGCCCGTTATGGGCTTTATTTTTGCTTGGTTTTTGCTTGTGCTTGGCCGGTTTAATCCCGTGAGTCACAGGGGAGAAAGCTGGCCGAAGCCAATCCTGACACACTTCAATGACAAAAGTCGATAACAAATCCATTACCTTTTTACCTGTATTTTTCAGTCGCCGAGTCGGTAAAAAAGTCTGTCTTACTGGGCCAAAGTCGCGGTGGGGCGTGATAGCGGATGCGGGAATTG
Source organism: Shewanella zhangzhouensis (assembly GCF_019457615.1). NCBI lineage: Bacteria > Pseudomonadati > Pseudomonadota > Gammaproteobacteria > Alteromonadales > Shewanellaceae > Shewanella > Shewanella zhangzhouensis. The sequence continues at coordinate 3,149,116 of NZ_CP080414.1, read as the reverse complement.
GGTGGTTATGGGCTGGAGTTAACTGCGTGAGGGAGGAGGAAGGCGGTGGGCGCCGATAGCGGTTCGGCGCCCATCGAAGTCAGAGTTTGTCCAGACGTTGCTGATAGTCGCCTATCAAATGCTCGACTATGTCTTTCGGATCGGCCTCATCGCAGCATTCATCCAAAAACAGCTTAAAGGTTACCAGCGCATGGCCATCGTTTTTCAGTCTGGAGCTTTGTACTGAAAAATACGCCATTTCGTCACTGGCTTTACGCACCACGAAACCCTGGTCTTCAAATGCCAGTTCGCCGGACTCACTGTGCCATTTGGTGATACGTTTCAAGGCGATTTCGCTGGAGTGGTTCAGCTCGATATGATTCTTCCAGCTCACTTCATGCTGGGGATCCTGATAGTGGGGGCAGCGGACCGTGTAGTTGTATACGTGAGTAATGGCTGTCATAGCTTTCCTGCCTTATTTGCGCTGGGAGAAGGGTTACTTCTGTCGGTGCATTTGAAGCTGCAGCGACAATGTAACTTTCCTTTTTTGTAGCACGGCATTAGCAGCGAAGAAAGGGTGCGGGATCTCAGTTTGTGGCCGCTTGCTGCTTTTATCGCCGACCAGCATGCAAAAACAAGGCGAAAAAAATGGCCCGACATAGTGCCGGGCCTGTGTTTGCCTGTTCTTTGCAGGGAATAAGCGAACAAGCGAATTGTAAGACATTTGTATCAGGCTGTAACCTGAAAACTGTTAAAAAATTGTACTCTACGGGTCTTCGATAAGAGGATTTATCTGGCTTTGCGAGCAAGATCCCAAGCTTAGGTGTATGCATGCGCTAAAGGGCCCGTCAATGCCCGGATGATGGCTTCAACGGCTTGGCAAAAGGCAGGAACCGTCATTGAGCAAGGCTATGCCAGAGCGCGCTGCCAGGGCGTGAATTCTGAAACAGCAACAAAATAGCCCCCGGGGACGAACCGGGGGCCTGGTGTTGACTCGCGTCAGGGAAGATTACAGTGCGTTACGGAAAATCTGACAGATTTCCTCATGGGTGGCCTGTTTGGGGTTGGTAAAACCGCAGGCATCTTTCAGGGCGTTGTCGGCCAGCAGGGGAATATCTGCTTCTTTCACCCCCAACACAGTCAGGTTTTCCGGGATATTTACCGCCTTGGACAGCGCCTTGATGGCGTCGATGGCAGCCTTGGCCCCTTCCTGGTCATCAAGCGCGTCTATGGCAACACCCATGGCTTTGGCGACGTCTTTCAAACGGGCCGCCGCCACTGCCGCGTTGTATTCCTGCACGTAGGGCAGCAGCAGGGCATTACAGACACCGTGGGGCAGGTCGTAGAAACCACCGAGCTGGTGAGCCATGGCATGCACATAACCCAGGCTGGCGTTGTTAAAGGCCATACCGGCGAGGAACTGTGCATAGGCCATCTGCTCACGGGCCTGAATGTCCTGTCCCTGTTTTACCGCCCGCTCAAGGTATTGCTGAATAAGCTCAATGGCCTTGATGGCGCAGGCATCTGTGATGGGATTGGCGGCAACAGATACATAGGCCTCAACGGCGTGGGTCAGGGCATCCATCCCGGTGGCAGCGGTCAAGGCCGCTGGTTTTTTCACCATCAGCTCAGGATCGTTCACCGACAGAATGGGGGTGGTGTGCTTGTCGACAATGGCCATTTTGATATGGCGGGCTTCGTCGGTGATGATGCAAAAGCGGGTCATTTCGCTGGCGGTGCCCGCAGTGGTATTGATGGCAACCAGGGGCAACTGTGGCTTGGCCGATTTGTCGACCCCCTCGTAGTCTTTGATGCTACCGCCATTGGTGGCGACCAGGGCGATACCCTTGGCGCAGTCGTGTGGGGAGCCGCCGCCGAGGGAAATCACAAAGTCACAGCCATGGGCGTTGAGCAGTGCAAGGCCTGCCTCCACATTGGCTGTGGTGGGGTTGGGTTGCACACCATCAAACACGACGGCGGTGATGCCCCGCTCACCCAGCTTTTCCACCAGTTCCCCGGCAATACCTATTTGTACCAAAGGCTTATCTGTAACTATCAGGGCCTTTTTAAAACCCAGGGTGACTATGTCCCCGATTGCCTCGTCTACGGCGCCCTGGCCGAGCACGTTTACAGACGGGATAAAAAATTTCGCAGCCATAATATCTACCTCGTTGAGCTGAAATTGAATTTCTTCTGCCATTAACGATATCAGTCAGAATGGGGCCGAAGTGTGATCTCAGCCCACCTTCGCGCCCCAATAGTGGTAAATGAGTTCAAAAGTTGTAACCAGATAACAGTCTGCTGCGAAAATGTCGTTGCCGGGTCGCTTTTACCTGCAGGCTGACTGAACAACTTTTGTGCAAGCTGCACCTTGTTGGTGCTTTTTGTTGCACATCAATGGGCTGCAATCTATCGCACTGTGTTTCAAATCTGTGCCAAGTGAATCATTTTTAAGTTCATTTTGCTGAAACCAAAGTGAAGCAATCGACTGGCATGCTGTCTGCTCAGTGACCTCTATGGTCTGGACGGAGTGTGGCAGATGGGATTGGAAAAGCTCTTTTATCTGCAAGGTGTGGGAGACAGGTTCATCGACTGCGATGGCCGGGAGCAAGCCATACCCGAATCTGCGCGGCTGGCGATGCTCAAAGCCCTGATGGGCATCGAACGGGCCCCCGATGGGGTCGACATCGCCTTAAGAGTGGAAACCCTCGACAGCATCCCCTGGACTGAGCTGCTGCTGCCGCTGCAATGGTGTTTTGAAACCCGTCCGTCAGTTGAATGTCAGCTGCCTGAAAATCTCAAACAAGACATGGTGTTAACCCTGGTTTCAGAGCAGGGTGAACGCCGAGAGCTGACGCTTTTGTCAAAGGATGCCGAGACGATTGGTGATTATCAAAGGGCCGATGGCAGATACATTCGTTGTCGCTATCCGCTGCCGAATCTGGCCATGGGGGAGTATCAGCTGCAGCTGGCCCATCCTGTCCTTGGGCTGGGCAAGGGGGCCTTACTGATTATCCCAGAGCAGGCCTACGCAGGCCCACCGAGCCTTGGCAAGCGCCCGTGGGGCCTGGGTATCAGCCTCTTTACCCTGAGAAGCCAACGGCAGTGGGGCATGGGCGACCTGGCGGATTTGCAGACCCTGATAGAGCTTGCCGCAGAGGCTGGCTGCGATTTCATCACCCTGACGCCTCTGCATGCCCCTGACATTGCCAACCCCGGACTCGCAAGTCCTTACAGCCCCTGGGACAGACGCTTCCTCAATCCACTCTATATCGCCATCGATTTGGTGACCGAATACAGCCAATTGGCGCAGGAATTCAATGGCGGCGACTGGCGCCGTGAACGCCTTATTCTCAATCAGGCAAGCCAGATTGATTACCCCAAACTGGCACTGCTGAAGTATCGGGCACTGGCAAAGTTGTTCGCAGCCTTTGGGAAGCTGGATGAACTCAGCGGGCGGCGTGTGCGTTTCGAGCGCTTTGTGGCCGAGGGCGGGACGGCGCTGATGGATTTTTGCCTCGATTTAAGCCAAAGGGCATCGAGTCTTGAGCGAGAATGGCACCGGGAGCCAGTGCTGGCAGATTCGCTGCAATGCGCCGAATTCCATGCCTGGCTGCAGTTTGTCGCCGATGAGCAGTTGTCGCTGTGTCAGCTTCGCTGCCGTCAGGTGGGCATGTCCCTGGGTTTGGTGCGGGATTTGGCGGTGGGGGCTCTTGCCATCGGCAGTGAAGTGAGCCGCAGTGGCGTATTTTGCCTTAATGCCGATATCGGCGCGCCGCCAGATCCCTTCGCCCGCCAGGGGCAAAACTGGGGTATGCCACCGATGGACCCTGTTGCCCTGAAGGACTCCGGGCTCAGTCATCTCAAATCCCTTTATCGAAGCAACATGCAAAGCTGTGGCGCCCTCAGAATCGACCATGTAATGGCCCTGACCCGGTTGTGGTGCTGGCCAAAAGGCGATGACAACGGCTGTTACCTTTACTACCCCCAGGAGCTGATGCTGGCGGTCTTGTGCCTGGAGAGCCACAAAAACCGCTGTCTCCTGATTGGGGAGGACCTCGGCACAGTGCCGCCGCTGCTCAAGGGCTTGCTGCGGGAGCGGGGCATTCTCGGCAACGACGTATTTTACTTCTGCCGGGATGGCGGCGGATTTTCCGCGCCCCGGGAGCACAGAGCCGGCGCCATGTTGCAGCTTGGCAATCAGGATGTGCCGCCTTTCATGTCCTGGTGGCGCGGCATTGATCTCGGCTTACTGAATCAGCTTGGGTTTTTACCCTCACTGGAAGAGGCGCGGGCGAGCAGAGTCGCACAGTGCCACGGTTTGCTGCATAAGCTGGTGGAGGCCGGATGGCTGCGCCAGGAGGCCCTCACCTGGCAGCCCTGTGATGCACTGCTGCCTGTGTCAGCGCAAGCAGGCAATACATCAATAACGAACGCCGCCGACAGCATTCGTCAGGGGACGGCCGTTTTCGATGCCTTACTCAAGTGGCTGCCCGGCAGTCGTGCCAGATTGTTTTCCGTCAGCCTTTGGGATCTGGCCCTTGAGTCACAGCCCATCAATATTCCCGGCACCAGTTTTGAGTACCCCAATTGGCGTGCGCGCATGAGTCAGTCACTGGAGAGCCTGTGGCAAAGCCGCGAGTTCAGAGCCCGGCTGGAAGCGATTCGTACCGGGCGCAGTCAGCCTCAAGGGGGGCGCACCGGCCAGCCTGTTCGCGGCGAAGCCATGGCATCGGCCGATGACAATGAGCGCCAAAACTGAAGCCAGATAACCGGATTTGATATTCAACCAGACTTGGAGAACCCCATGACCAGCGTCCAGAGCCAAGACTCAAGCCTCATCAGTGAAGATGCCGCCCGCGCATTGGCCCGTGGCCAGTATGTGGATGTCTTCTCCTTGCTGGGCATGCACACCGACAATAACCAGCTGGTGGTGCGCTGTTTTCTGCCGGGGGCACTGGCGGTGGAGGTGCTCAGTGCCAAAGACGGTAAAAAAGTCGCCAGTCTCAGTGCCGAAGCCCGGGAAGGCATGTTTGCCGGGGTAATGGGGCGCAGGGTCAAGCCTTTTCCGTATCTGCTGCGGGTTGCCTACCCAAGCCATGTGGAAGATGTGTACGACCCCTACGGCTTTGAGAGCCTGCTGAGCGACTACGATCTCTACCTGTTCGGTGAGGGGCGTCAGCTGTATGCCCAGGACTTTTTGGGCGCCAATCCGAAAGAGGTTGAGGGTGTGGCCGGGGTGCTCTTTGGCGTATGGGCGCCCAATGCCAGCCGGGTGTCAGTGGTGGGGGATTTTAACCATTGGGATGGCCGTGTCCATGTGATGCGCTTTCATCCTGCCAGCGGTGTGTGGGACATCTTTATCCCAGGTGTTCATGCCCATGCCCACTATAAATTCGAAATATTGACCGCCGATGGCGAGCTGCTGATTAAGTCAGACCCCTTCGCCAAAACCATGGAAGCGGCCCCCAATAACGCATCCAGAGTCGCTCCCCAGTCCTCCTTTGTCTGGCAGGATGAGGACTGGATGCAGGCACGGGACAAAGACTGGCATCGCCAGGCCATGTCCATTTACGAGCTGCATCTGGGCTCATGGCGCCGTAAAGGTGAGGCGGGTGATACCTGGCTCACTTACCGCGAGCTTGCCGATGAATTGGTGCCCTATGTGAAGTCACTGGGCTTTACTCATATAGAGTTGATGCCCTTGTCGGAGTTTCCCTTCGATGGCTCCTGGGGCTATCAGCCGGTGGGGCTTTTCGCCCCGACACAGAGATTTGGCAGCAGTGACGACCTGAAATACCTGATTGATGCCTGCCACCGTGCCGGTATCGGTGTTCTGATGGATTGGGTTATCGCCCACTTTCCGGCGGACGCCCATGGCCTGGCACGTTTCGACGGCACCTGCCTCTTTGAGCACCAGGACCCCCGCCGTGGCCGTCACCCCGACTGGGATACCCTGATTTTCAACTATGGCCGCGCCGAGGTGCAGAGTTTTCTGTTATCGGCCGCCACCGTCTGGCTGCGGGATTTCCATATCGATGGACTGCGTCTGGATGCAGTCTCCTCTATGTTGTATCTCGACTACAGTCGCAACGAAGGCGAGTGGTTGCCCAACGCCGATGGCGGCCGGGAAAACCATGAGGCCATCGAGTGCCTCAAGCTGATAAACAGCCGTCTGTACGGCGAGTTTCCCGGTATCGTTATGATTGCCGAGGAGTCCACGGCCTGGGACGGCGTATGCCGTCCTGTCAGTGAAGGCGGACTGGGATTTGGCTTTAAGTGGAACATGGGCTGGATGAACGACACCCTGGCCTACCTGGGCAAAGACCCAATACATCGCCGCTGGCACCACCATCAACTCACCTTCGGCATCATGTATGCCCACAGCGAGCAGTTTATCCTGTCGTTAAGCCACGACGAGGTGGTCCACGGCAAGGCATCGCTGCTGTCGAAAATCCCCGGTGATGACTGGCAGAAGTTCGCCACCCTGCGTGCCTATTACGGGTACATGTGGGGCTTCCCCGGTAAGAAGCTGCTGTTTATGGGGGGCGAATTTGGCCAGCGGGATGAGTGGAACCACGACAAGAGCCTCGACTGGCACCTGTTGCAGTACGCTCCCCATCAGGGGCTGAGCCTGTGGCTGTCGGATCTCAATCGTCTCTATCAGAGCCACACAGTACTTGGGCAGACGGATCACGACCTGTCGCGCTTCTGCTGGCTTGATTGCGACAATGCCGAGCAGGGGATTTATGCCTTTGTCCGGGGCGAGGGTGACGATGCCCTGGTATTTGCGGTGAACATGACGCCCCAGCTGCAGCAGGGGTATCGCCTGGGATTGCCTGGCGAGGGTGACTGGCGCGAGCTGCTTAACAGCGATGCCAGCTGCTACGGTGGCTGTAACCAGGGCAATGGCGGCGTGATTGTGTGCACCCCAGAGCCCGCCAGCGGCAAGGCTCAAAGTGCGCTGATCACCATTCCGCCGCTGGGCTGTTTGGTGCTGGGGCTCAGCCGGGATAAATCACCCGCGATTTCGTCTGAGTCTTCAGCCGACAACGCGCTGCCCGTAAAAAAAGCCCCCGCCTCAACCAAGGCCAAGTCAGCCACCAAGGACAAGCCCGCGACCAAGTCCACTGCCAAGGCAAAGGCGTCTTCCACTGACAAAACGCCCGCCAAACCTAAGTCCGGCACCAAGCCCAGCACCAAGCCCAGCACCAAGCCCAGCACCAAGCCCAGCACCAAGCCCAGCACAAAGGCCAGTGCCAGGTCGGTGGCCAAAGCACCGTCCAAAGCGGCGGCAAAAACCAAAGCTGAGGATCCGGGCCTATGAGCAATTTGCACCGGCAATGCGGGGTTTGGCTCTTTAGCGAAGATGGCGTCAGCAAGGCGCACTTCGGGGTGTTCAGTCGCCATGCCAGCGCTGTGTTCCTGTGCCTTTTCGATGAAGAGGGGCGGGAGTTTTCCTATCCCATGAAACGCCGTGGTGACTTTTGGTCACTGACCCTTGACGGCATAGCTGAGGGGCAGGCCTATGGCTACCGCGCCGATGGCCCCTGGGCCCCGGCGGCGGGTCACAGGTTTGACCCGGCCAAATTGCTCCTGGACCCTTACGCTCTGGCCATTGATGGTTTGCCAAAGCTTGCTGTGGCACAGGCGGCGCAGGGCTCGGCCGGTCCACAGGACCCGCATTTTGCCCCGACCCCCGATGGGGAAGACAATGCCGCCCTGATGCCAAGGTGCCGGGTGGTGGATGTGGCAGCCTTGCCACCCTTTGTACATTCAAAGCCAGGCTACACCATGGAAGAGAGTGTGATTTACGAGCTCCATGTAAAGGGCTTTTCCATGGGCTTTCCCGGGGTGACGCCTGCGCACAGGGGCCGCTTTGCCGCGCTGGCCGCGCCTGACGTTATCCAATATCTGAAGCGGCTGGGGGTAACGGCGGTGGAGCTGATGCCCTGCCAGCAGTTTTTCGATGAGCCCTTTTTGCATGCCAAAGGCCTGTCCAATTATTGGGGCTATAACAGCATCGGCTTTTTTGCGCCCCACAATGCCTATGGTGACATCCGTGAATTCAGGGCCATGGTGGATGCCCTGCATGGCGCCGGTATCGAGGTCATTCTGGACGTGGTCTATAACCACAGCGCCGAAGGCAATGCCATGGGGCCAGTCTACAGCTTTAAGGGACTGGACAACGCCTGCTATTACCGCCTCACCGACAGCGGCCATTACATCAATGATACCGGCTGCGGCAACACCCTGGATCTGGGGCAACCCAGGGTGCTTGAGCTGGTGATGGACTCTTTGAGGTACTGGGCCCAGGTGGGCGGAGTCGACGGTTTCCGCTTTGATTTGGCCGCCTGCCTTGGCCGTATGCCCCACGGCTTTGATACCCACAGTGGCTTTTTTGCCGCGCTCGGGCAAGACCCTGTGCTTAAAGCGCTCAAGCTTATCGCCGAGCCCTGGGATGTGGGCCCCGGTGGTTATCGTCTCGGTGAATTCCCCGCCGCCTTTGCCGAGTGGAATGACAAGTACCGCGATGCCATGCGCAGGCTCTGGCGTGGCGATGAGCAAATTCTCGGTGAATTTGCCCGCCGTTTTCATGGCTCGGCGGATCTGTTTGAGCCCTCCCACCGTGGCCCCTGGGCCAGTCTGAATTTTATTGCCAGTCACGATGGTTTCACCCTGAGGGATCTGCTGAGTTACGAGCAGCGCCACAACCTTGCCAACGGTGAAGACAATCGCGATGGCCATCAGGAAAACCTGAGCCACAACTTCGGCGTGGAAGGAGAGGCCACCGAGCTGGTGGCGGCCCGAAAACACAAGGCCAGGGCGATGCTCGTTACCCTGTTTTTCTCCTTTGGGATACCCATGCTGCGGGCCGGAGATGAGCTGTGGCAAACCCAGCAGGGCAACAACAATGCCTACTGTCAGGACAATGCACTCACCTGGATTGATTGGGAAAGCGCCGACACTGAGCTCATCGACTTTGTGGCCGGGCTTATCCATATCCGGCGGAAGCTGCCGCTGCTCGCGGCCACCCGTTATATCCATGGCAATAACCCGGACGATGGTCGAAAGGGCCCGTTTCTGGCCTGGTTCAACGAGTCCGGCCTGCCCATGGCGGGCACCGACTGGCATCGCTGCGGCCCGCTTATCGCTGCGCTGGGTGAGCATCATCCACTGCGGGGATCTGAGCTGTTGCTGATGTTGATAAACCCCAGTCAGTCGGCGGTGGACATCAGTCTGCCCCTGTTTGCCGTGTGGGAGCAATTGCACAGCCTGTGCGGCAACAGCGACATGCCGGCGCGGATTGAGGCGGGCGACACCCTGACGCTGCCCGGCGTCAGTATCTGGATTTTTCACGGACACAGGGATGCCGACCCCGGCACTCAATAACGGAGACCACACCATGGCGACCAAACGACTGAAAGCGGCCGGACCCGAAACGGATACCGGCAGACCCCAGCCCTGTGAACCCTGCGATGCACTGCCGGCCTGTCTGGAGCGGCAGCTGAGATACAACCTGTGCCGGGAAGAGTCCCGCCATCAGGATTTGTTTCATGCACTGGCCCATGGCGTTAAGGAACAGCTGCTGGACAGCTGGCGTGAAACCCGCAAACGGGATGCCGCTGGTCAGCAACGTCAGGTGGCGTATTTGTCGCTGGAGTTCCTGATGGGTCGAACCCTGGGGAATGCGCTTCTGAGTCTGGGGATAAGCGATGATGCCCGCAAGGCGTTGCTGCCCTACAGCGTGACCCTGGAGGAGCTCGAGTCCGAAGAGCACGATGCCGGGCTGGGTAACGGTGGTCTTGGGCGTCTTGCGGCCTGCTTTCTCGATTCCTGCGCCAGTATGGACATTGCCGCCACCGGATATGGCATCCGCTATGAGTACGGCATGTTTGCCCAAAAAATTGTCGATGGCTATCAAATAGAAAGACCGGATCGCTGGCTCAAAGAAGGCAACCCCTGGGAGGTGCGTTTGCACGGACAGGCGGTGATGGTGCCTTTCTTTGGCCATACCCAGTCCTATGTAGACAGGGACGGCCGTCGTCATATGCAGTGGGTCGGTACCCAGGACGTGGTGGCTGTGCCCCACGACATGCCGGTGCCCGGTTATCGCAATGGCCGCATCAATACCCTGAGGCTTTGGAAAGCCGAGGCCACCGATGACTTTGATTTGGAAGAATTCAATCAGGGTGACTATGCCGAAGCGGTGGCCCGGAAAAATCTGGCCGAACAGATCACCATGGTGCTCTATCCCAACGACGCCAGCGAAAACGGTAAGGAGCTGAGGCTGCGCCAGCAGTACTTTTTGTCATCCGCCAGCCTGCAGGACTTGCTGCGCCGCCACTGTGCCCGCTTCGGCGACAACTTTGCCGACTTCCATCGCCACAATGTGATCCAGCTGAATGACACCCATCCCGCCATTGCCGTGCCCGAGCTGATGCGCCTCCTGCTCGATGTGTATTGTCTGGAGTGGGACGAGGCCTGGCATATCACCAGCCACACCATGGCCTACACCAACCACACCCTGCTGCCGGAAGCCCTGGAGTGCTGGAGCGTGCGCATGCTGGGGCACATGCTGCCGCGGGTGCTGGAAATTATTTATGAAATCAACGCCCGTCACCTGGATGAAGCGGCCCACCACTGGCCCGGAGACGGCGAGATGCTGGCGCGTATGTCCATCATCGAGGAAGGCGCTGAGCCTCGGGTACGCATGGCCTACCTGGCCATAGTGGCGAGCTTTTCGGTAAATGGGGTAGCGGCGCTGCACACCGAGCTTTTGCGCCGTGGACTCTTTAAAGACTTCCATGCCCTGTGGCCACACAAGTTCAACAACAAGACCAATGGCGTCACCCCGAGGCGCTGGCTGATGAATGCCAACCCACGTTTGTCGGCCCTGATTGACCGGCGTCTTGGCAACGCCTGGCGCGAAGACTTAAGTCGCCTGGAAAGCCTGAATGCCTTTACCTCAGATTCTGACTTTATCCATGCCTGGCGGGAGGTGAAGTCGGTCAACAAAGAGGCGCTGGCGGCCCTGGTTGAGTGTGAGTGTCATGTGCAGTTTGACACCGCCATGATGTTCGATGTGCAGGTGAAGCGCATTCATGAATACAAGCGCCAGCTGCTGAACATTCTGCATGTGATCCATCTCTACCAGCGCATTTTAAGCGGTGACACCCACGGCATGGTGCCCCGCTGCGTGCTGATTGGTGGCAAGGCGGCGCCCGGATACGCCATGGCCAAACTCATTATCAAGCTGGCGGGCAATGTGGCCCACATGGTCAACAGTGACCCCCATGTGACGCCCTGGCTGAGGTTTGCCTTTTTGCCCAACTACAACGTCAGCGCCATGGAAGTGATAGCACCGGGCACCGACCTGTCCGAGCAAATTTCCACCGCAGGCAAGGAGGCTTCGGGCACAGGCAATATGAAGTTCATGATGAACGGTGCCCTCACCATAGGCACCCTGGATGGGGCCAATATTGAAATTCTTGAAGCCGTTGGGCCGGATAACTTCTTCCTCTTTGGCCTCAATGCCGACGAGGTGGCGGCCTTGAAACCCCACTATCGCCCCGATGAGTACATTCGCCATTCGGTTGCACTGGAAGGCGTACTCGAACTTATCCGCAGCGGTCATTTCAGCTTGCAGGAGCCGGGCATCTTCGACCCCATTGTCAGTGCCATCGAAAGCCCATGGGATCAGTGGATGACTGCGGCCGACTTTGAGTCTTACCTCAGTGCCCAGCATCAGGCGGCGGCGCTTTATGCCAATAAGGACGCCTGGACCCTTTGCAGTATTCGTAACACCGCGGCCAGTGGCCGTTTTTCATCCGACGCCACCATAGCCCGCTACCGGGATGAGATCTGGACCGGTGCCTGAATTTGACGCAGCCAAGGAGCCTCTAATGCCCAATCACAGCCCTCGCTTCATCAGTAATCTGACCCGTGAAACCTATGCCCTGATCCTCGCAGGAGGTCGTGGCTCGCGCCTGTTTGAACTGACCGACTGGCGTGCCAAACCGGCGCTTTATTTCGGCGGTAAGTTCAGGGTCATCGACTTTCCCCTGTCCAATTGCGTGAACTCGGGCATACGCCGGATAGGGGTGGTGACCCAGTATCAGTCCCACTCGCTTATTCGCCATGTCATGCGCGGCTGGGGTCACTTTAAGCGTGAGCTTGGGGAGTCGGTGGAAATTCTGCCTGCCTCGCAGCGTTATTCGGAAAGTTGGTATCAGGGCACCGCAGATGCCGTGTTTCAAAACATTGATATCATCCGCCACGAGCTGCCAAGGTATGTGATGATCCTCTCCGGCGACCATGTGTACCGCATGGATTATGCGGGCATGCTCGCGGCCCATGCCCAGTCGGGCGCCGATATGACGGTGTGCTGTCAGGAAGTGCCTGTTGCCGAAGCGGCCGGGAGTTTTGGGGTGATGGAAGTGGCCGAGGATATGCGTGTGGTGGGGTTTGAAGAAAAACCGGCCAATCCTTCCTGTTTGCCACACGACCCGGAACGTTGCCTGGCGTCCATGGGCAACTATGTGTTCAATACCGAGTTTTTGTTCGACCAACTGAGAAAAGACGCGGAAAACGTGTCTTCAGAACGCGACTTTGGCAAGGACATCATTCCGTCCATCATCCGCGAGCACAAGGTGTTTGCCTATGCCTTCAAGAGCGGTCTGGGCGCGGGGCAGGATTACTGGCGTGATGTGGGTACCCTGGATACATTCTGGCAGGCCAATATGGAGCTGTTGTCCCCTGAGCCGCACCTGAACCTCTATGACGCCAAGTGGCCCATCTGGACCTATCAGGAGCAGTTGCCTCCGGCCAAGTTTGTGTTTGACGATGAAGACAGACGCGGCATGGCAACCGACTCCATTGTCTCCGGTGGCTGTATCATTTCGGGTGCCAAAGTGAAACGCAGCGTACTATTCAATGAGGTGCGGATTTGCTCCTATTCCGAGGTGGAAGGAGCGGTGATTTTGCCCGATGTGGTGGTGCTGCGTAATTGCCGTCTCAAGAACGTGATTATCGACCGCGGCTGCGTTATCCCGGAAGGCATGGTGATAGGCCACAATCACGACCACGACAGGGCCAGGGGTTTTCGGGTGACTGACAAGGGCGTGGTGCTGATCACCCGTGAGATGCTCGGCTTGCCCGTGGGCTTTGAATAAGGTGGAACTGCGTTGCAAATTTCAAATGCAATCAACACAGAAGCGTCAGCACACCCAGTGCAGGTACTGATGCTGTGCGCCGAACACGGCGCCCTCGCTGGAGCAAAAGTTGGCGGCATGGCCGACGTGCTGGCGGGTTTGCCGCCGGCGCTTAAGGCCAAAGGCGTACAGGCCAGTGTGGTTATGCCGGGTTATGGTTTTCTTGGATGTCAGGGCCATGGCACCGATGAGGCGCCGCGCCGCTTTTTCAGCGTGCCTTTTCGCCACGGTATGGTGCAGATAAGTCTGCAGCAGCTCCCCGACCCAAGGGATGAGGGCTTAAGCATTTATCTGCTCGACAATCCGGCGTGGCACACGGCGCCGGGTCAGCTCTATGTGGCCAGTGGTGATGGCCGTCCCTTTGCCGACGATGCCGACCGCTTCGCGCTTTTTGGTGTGGCGGTGGCCGAAGCGCTCTTGCAGGGGATAATTCCAAAACCACAGGTCCTGCATCTGCATGACTGGCATCAGGGCTTTTTTGCGCTGCTGCGCGGTATCGACCCTCGCTACGGGGAGCTTAAGGCCATCCCCTCGGTGCTCAGTATCCATAATCTGGCGCTGCAGGGTACCCGCCCCCTGGCTCAGGAGGCATCGTCCCTGGCCGCCTGGTACCCCTGGCTTGGGCAATATCCAGCACAGATACTGGACCGCCGCTATCCCAATTGCGTTAACCCTTTGCGGGCAGCCATTTGCCTGAGTGACAGGGTGCATCTGGTATCTCCCAACTATTGCCGTGAGGTGCTCAGGCCATCCGACCCCGCCACCGGGTTTGTGGGAGGGGAGGGGCTGGAAGAAGACCTTCAGCACTGTGATGGAAAACAGCAGTTGGTGGGGATCCTCAATGGTTGTGATTATCCCGATGAGCCGCAGGAAATAAGACCCTCGGTACAGCAACTGGTGCTGGGGTGTCACCGCACCCTGACGGCAGCTCAGGCCAACCGCGATACGGTCAGGGCGCTGGACTTTATCGCCGCGCAGCGATTGTGGCAACCCATGGACGAACATGCTTTTTTACTGACCTTTGTCGGTCGGCTCACCTCGCAAAAGGTGGAGCTGCTCAGGCACCGCCTGGATGGAAAGCGCGTGCTGGAGCAGATACTGCAGCGACTCGGGCTCTTCAGCCCTCTGGCGCGCTTTTTTATGCTCGGCAATGGCGATGACAGGATAGCAAGGGAGTTCCAGCAACTGGCAGCAAGGTATGATAATTTCATTTTTATCAATCATTTTGATGTGAAACTGTCGGAGCTGCTCTATCGGCGCGGGGATCTGTTTTTGATGCCAAGCAGCTTTGAGCCCTGCGGCATCAGCCAGATGCTGGCCATGCGCAGTGGCCAGCCCTGTCTGGTCTCAAGCGTGGGGGGATTGGTGGACACGGTGAAGGATGGCGAAAATGGCTGGCGCTTCGATGGGGATGACACAGACTCCCAGGCCAGGGCCTTGCTGAATAAGCTGGATTACCTGCTGCACACCACAGGCACTCCAGACTGGCAGCGGGTTGCAAAAGCGGCATTGGAGACGCGTTTTACCTGGGAAGAGGCCGCAGCTTCCTATCTGGATAAACTCTACCGGCCATTGCTCGGGACATACTGATACCCTCTGCTACAATTCTCTCATCACTGGGGCTTTTATCCTTTGTGTAACAAGGGCATGATGGAGAAAGTCTCAGGTATTCAAACCCGGGAGAGTACAGGCAGAAAATGACCCAGGGTATTTTTTTTCCGCTGGTCCAAAATGCCGCGCTGCTATTGGCGCTGGTGTACCTTTATGACGCCATCCCCTGGCTGAAACAGCAGCGGATCCGGTGGGTTTGGCACATCATGCTGGGATTGGTGATTGGCGCCATCGGCATGACCATCATGTCTGCCCGCTACGAATTTGCCGAGGGGATCTACTTTGATACCCGAGGTGTGCTGCTCAGTGTCAGCGGTCTCTATTTCGGCGCAGTTCCCACCCTGATTGCCTCAGCCATGATGGCCATCTATCGCTACGGTATGGGCGGTCCGGCCATGGTGGCCGGTATTGCCGGCATTGCCTTCGCCGCTGTCATGGGGATCCTGTGGCGCATCCCCTGGCAGAAAAATCTGATTGAGATAAGCACGGGGCCGTTATTGCTGCTTGGCGTGCTGGTTCACATTGGCAGCTTGCTGTGCTTCTTTATTATGCCCTTTGATCTGGCCTGGGAGCTGGTGTCTACCATAGGCACTACCGTAATGCTGGTATGTCCCCTGGCGACCTTGTTACTCGCCAGGCTGTTGGCCCGGCGGCTGGAGATTGAACGGGACGAAAAAATAAAGCTGCAGGATGATTTCCTGTTTCGCTCGCAATTCAATGTCGGCAACATCGGCATTGCCATCACCTCCGTTGACAAGCACTGGATTAAGGTTAACCCCAGGTTGTGCCAGATGCTCAAGTATTCTGAAAAAGAGCTGCTGTCGATGAACTGGGAGCAGATGTCCCACGAAGACGATATTTCCACGGATCTTGCCCAATTCAATAAGATGTTGGCGGGCACGATAGAACAGTACGAACTCAATAAACGCTTTTATGCCAAAGATGGCAGCATAGTCCACACCCATATGACGGTGGCCTGTAAGCGCAGTGCCGGCAGGGTACAGTTGGTGATTGCCGGTTTTATGGATATTTCGGCACAGACCCAATCAGAGATGTCAGTGCGCGCCAGTCGCGAACAGTTGTCCCTGGTGCTAGCCTCCGCCGAGCTGGGGTTTTGGGACTGGGATTTGAAAAGTGACCTGATTGACCGCAACGAGCGCTGCGCCGAAATGCTGGGATGCTCGGTGGATGAAATGCGTCAGAACCACAGGATTTGGATGGACTCCATTCATCCGGATGATCGCATGGCAGTGCTCAAGTCCATCGACCGACATTTGCAGGGCCACAGCGACAGTCACAATATGGAATATCGCATTATTCGTAAAAGCGGTGAGATACTGTGGATTAGGGACACAGGTCGGGTGATGCAAAAAGACAGCCGTGGTAAAGCGCTCAGGATGTGCGGTGTACATCTGGATATCACCCAGGTTCGCCACAACCAGGAGCAGATGGAGCTGGCAGCCTCTGTTTATAACAACTCCAGTGAAGCCATGAGCGTAATGGACCACAAGGGTAACATTATCACGGTCAACGCCGCCTTTGCCGATATCACCGGTTATTCGGCGAAGGAGGTGCAGGGCGCTCACATCAGCCAGTTTTATTGCTCACGAAACAAGCCAGCTTTTTATGATGAGGTTAATCAGGCCATTAAAGAAACCGGCCGTTGGCAGGGGGAAATGTGGCAACAGCACAAAAATGGTAAGGAATACCTTATTTGGCTTACCGTGAACACCATTTACGATGCTTACCACAGGCCCCATCGCCGGGTAGCACTGTTCTCTGATATCACAGAGAAAAAGGCCCAGGAGCAGATTATTTGGCAGCAGGCCAACTACGACCCCCTCACCAAGTTGCCCAACAGACGCATGTTGCTGGATTACCTCGACCGGGAGATTTCCCTGGCATCCCGGCAAAAAGTGCGCTTTGCACTGCTGTTTTTGGATTTGGATTTTTTCAAAGAGGTTAACGACACCCTGGGCCATGACATGGGGGACAAGCTCCTCATCGAGTGCGCTGACAGAATCAAAGCCTGTGTGCGTGACTCGGATGTGGTGGCTCGCCTTGGTGGTGACGAATTTACCGTAATGATCCGCGATATCCACGATGTGGGTGGGGTAGAGCGGGCGGCCAGCAAAATTCTCAAGGCCATTGCCGAGCCATTCCAGCTGGGGTCGGATTCGGCCTACATCAGTGTCAGTATCGGCATTACCCTGTTTCCCGAGGATGCCAGTACCCGGGAGGCGCTGCTGAAAAATGCCGATCAGGCCATGTATGCGGCCAAGGAGCAGGGGCGTAACCGCTTCAATTACTTCACGCCTTCAATGCAGGAGCAGGCCAGGTACCGGATGCGGCTTATTCAGGACTTACGCTTTGCGATTGAGCATCAGCAGTTCAGTCTGGTGTATCAGCCCATAGTGCATCTGCAAAGCGGCAAGGTGCACAAGGCAGAAGCCCTGCTGCGCTGGCATCATCCCGAGCGGGGGTATATCTCGCCGACCGAGTTTATTCCGGTTGCCGAAGACACAGGGCTGATTATGGAAATTGGCTCCTGGGTATTTGAGCATGCCGCGCGGCAATGCCGCGACTGGCACAGTGTGTATGGCACCAGCATACAATTGTCGGTGAACAAGTCGCCGGTGCAGTTTCGCGATGAAGGGGAAAACTTTGAGCGCTGGGTCGCCCTGCTTGAGGAGCTGGAACTGACTAACGGCGGGATCTGCATCGAAATTACCGAAGGCTTGTTACTGGATGCCTCCTCCGGGGTGGCTGAAAAACTGCTCACGTACAGGGACGCCGGCATTCAGGTGTCTTTGGACGATTTCGGCACAGGTTATTCTTCGCTGGCGTATCTGAAAAAATTTGATATCGACTACCTTAAAATCGACCAATCCTTTACCCGCAATCTGGAAGAGGACGCCAGCGACAGAA
Organism: Shewanella zhangzhouensis; assembly: GCF_019457615.1. NCBI lineage: Bacteria > Pseudomonadati > Pseudomonadota > Gammaproteobacteria > Alteromonadales > Shewanellaceae > Shewanella > Shewanella zhangzhouensis. The sequence continues at coordinate 3,131,384 of NZ_CP080414.1, read as the reverse complement.
CCCTGTGTGAGGCCATTATTGTGATGGCACAAAAACTCGGGATGAAGGTGATTGCCGAAGGAGTTGAAACCCTGAAACAGCAAGAGATCCTCACGGCCATGGGCTGTGATTATGCCCAGGGCTACCTGTATTCGGCGCCTGTCTCCCGGGCGGAATTCGAGGCGCGTTTTCTGGCTGAGGATCCCAATCATGCGCCGCCGCCCGATAAGCCTGAAACCAGCAAGGCCAGGCCCAAAGCCAAGGCAACCAAAAAGGCGCAGGATGCCTGAGTCACCCATTTCCATGCCTTGCTGATTAAACCCGTTTGACCTTGAGTGGTGCGCCGTTATACTGCGCTCTTTTTTGTTCACTGGCAGTGCTGAAAAACTCGCCACCACAGGAGACTTATGTCCTTCGATTCACTGGGATTGGCAGCACCTCTGCTGCAAACGCTGAAACAGTGCGGCTATCCTGCACCAACAGAAATTCAGGCCCAGAGTATCCCTGTGCTCCTCAGTGGCCGGGATTTGATTGCGGTAGCCCAAACCGGCAGCGGGAAAACGGCGGCCTTTGCTTTGCCGATATTGCAGCAGATCTCGAACAAGGGGCAGCGTGGCGGGATACAGGCGCTGGTATTGGTGCCAACCCGGGAACTGGCTGTGCAGGTAGCCGATGCCTTTACGCGCTACAGCGCCGGATTGGGGCTGACAGCACTCGCGGTTTACGGTGGGGTGAATATCCGTCCCCAACGTCAGGCGCTGGCCGCCGGAGTTGACATTCTGGTGGCGACCCCCGGGCGGCTTTTGGATTTGACCGGTCAATTTGGTCTGTCCCTTGCGAGTGTCAGCACCCTGGTGCTGGATGAAGCAGACCGCATGCTGGACATGGGCTTTGCCCCCGACATCGAAAAAATACGCCGCCAGCTCGGGCAGCACCAAAGCGCCATGTTTTCAGCGAGCTTTGCCGAGCGGGAGCGTGAGTTGGCAGGGCGCTGGCTCGCCAACGCGGTAAGCCTGGCCGCCAAAGACACAGGCCGTATCCCACAGCAGCTCGCCCTCGAAGTCTTTATGCTGGATAAGCCCCGATGGGCCGAATTTGTCGCCGAGCTGGTGGGAAAGCGCAACTGGCGTCAGGCACTGGTATTTGTCTCATCCCGGGAAGAATCCAATACCCTGGTGGCTGAGCTTGCCCTCGATGGGCTGCAGGCGGCCGCATTTCATGGTGAGAAAACCCAGGGCGCCAGACGGCGTGGCCTGGATGAGTTCAAATCCGGCAAACAGAGATTGCTGGTGGCAACCGACGTGGCGGCCAGGGGACTGGACATCGAAGACTTGCCCGTGGTGATAAGTCTGGGACTGCCCCACGGTGAAGAAGACCTGATACATCGTCTTGGCCGCAGTGCCAGGGCGGGGCGGGAAGGCCTGGCGGTGATAGTGCTGTCACCTGAGATGCGCGCCGATTTGCCCTTGCTGAAGGCACTTTGCCCGGCATTGCCTGAGGTAATAACTCCAGAGGGATACAGTGCGAAAGACCCCTTACCCCAGAGGTATCGCGACAGCGCTTTATCAACGTCGGGAAGTAAGCCTGCCAATAAGTCTGGCCGACATGCAGGGCATCGCCCCGGCAGCCGTGACGGCAATCGCAGTGGCAGCCGCACGGGAAGCCGAACAGCCGGTGGCCGGGCTGGCAGCAGTAATGGCTCACAGCGGCAATCAGGAAAGCCTGCCCGTCAGGGGAGCGGTCCAAAGCGGCAAGCACGGGACTGAGGGTGTCAGCGGCGGGGCTTTTAGGTACACTGACCGGATTTTAGCGTGCAGTCTTTTACCGCGTGATTCCACCGCGAGAGGCTACTCACCGAAAAAGGCAAAGGGCCAGTTGGGCCGAAGGAGTCTTGCCATGCTGCTTGGGAATATCCCCGTCAATGTCATCACAGGTTTTTTAGGCGCAGGTAAAACCAGTTTTATCAAACAATTACTGGCGCAAAAGCCTGAAGGAGAAACCTGGGCCGTTCTGGTTAATGAGTTTGGCGAAGTCGGCCTGGATGCCGCTTTGCTGGGCAGCCGCGAGGGTTTGGCTATCCGTGAAGTGCCCGGGGGCTGTATTTGCTGCGCCGCAGGGGTGCCCACCAGGGTGGCGGTGGCCCAGCTGCTCAGACAAGCCAGACCCAGCCGTCTCCTGATTGAGCCAACAGGCCTCGGCCATCCTGCCAATATTCTCAAAACCCTGATGGCACCGGAATATCAGGGGGTGTTATCCATCCAGCGCACCCTGTGTTTGGTGGACTCGCGAAACCTTAACGATACCCGTTATACCCAAAATGACATCTTCAATCAGCAGCTTGCGGTGGCCGATCTGGTGCTGGCCTGCAAGGCCGATATTCAGGCACCTGACTTTCTAGCTACCCTTGGCGCTTATGTCACAGACATCAATCCCGGCGCCCCTGTGCTGCCCTTTTCTGCACACGCACCCGTCTCTGGGCCCCTGCTTAAGGCCATGATGCAAGTATCGACCCGGGCGCCGCGGCTGATGTCCGCTCCCCGGGGCTTCTTTGCCACCAAGCCTGCGGCCGCCATGGGCCTCTTTGATGAGGAGGAAGCCCTGGAGGCTTTGGCATTCAACGACCAGGGCTTTATTCGTAAACCCCATCAGGCCGATGGCATCTTTGCCTGTGGCTGGTGTTTCAATGCCGGGTGGACATTTGACTTCGACGCCCTGATGGCGGTAGTCGAGGCCAACCCGAGTTTGAGACTCAAGGCGGTGATGATAACCCCGGATGGCATCCTGGCCATTAACCGGCTTGAAACTGAATTGAGTCTGGCGGAGCTGGATGATGCCATGGACTCCCGCATCGAATTTATTGCCACAGAGCCCCTCGACTGGGATGCCATTGAAGGCGCGCTGCTGGCCAGTGGCAGCACTGTAGGTGGCAGCCCTGTAGTTTGATAGATGGGGCGCACAGAGCCAAGCCCGGGATTCAGCGAAACCTTAGCGTCCTTTACATGGACTTTCGCCACTTTGTTACGGGACACTGGTTCCGCGGAGGCAGGCTCACGGGACACGGGCTCGCAAATCTGGAATTCGGGCACTGGCCGGGCGGGGGATAACTGGCTACAATCGGCCTTCTTTTGTTAAAAATAACAATCAAAAGTTCAGAATAAAAAACATGAACCATACCCAAGCTATGCTGGAAGCGCCAGTCTCAAGGCTCTTTTGGCGCTACACCCTGCCAACCATAGCGTCCATGCTGGTTACCGGGATTTATGTCACCATTGATGGCATGTTCGTCGGACATTTTCTCGGCGAAACAGGGCTTGCGGGCATTATGCTGGCCTATCCGGTGGGCGCCTTGCTGTATGCGGTCGGCGCCCTGATTGGCATGGGGGCCGGGGCACTGGTGTCCATCAAGCTGGGTGAGGGGAAAACGGCCAAGGCAAGGGAGCTCCTCGGTAACGCCTTCAGTCTGGTACTGCTGTCGGCGCTGTTTTTTACCCTGGTGGGCTCAATCAGCGCCAGACATATTCTTATTTGGCTCGGCGCCGAAGGGGAGGTGCTGGAAAGTGCCCATGACTACCTGTTCTGGTACTTTGCCCTGTGTATTTTCCCGCTGATCTCAATGGCGTTTTCAACGCTTTTGCGAAACGATGGCAAGCCGGCCTTTGTTACCTGGGTGCTGATCGCCGGTGGAGTGATAAATACCCTGCTGGATTACCTCTTTATTGTGGTGTGGGACTTTGGTCTGGCGGGGGCTTCCATCGCCACCATGCTGTCTCAGGCAGTGACGGGTCTTCTTTGTCTGCAGCATTTCTTCCGGGGCAAGACAGCGCTGCGAATCGACTTACAGCAGATGCGGCTTAAGTTGGACAACTGCTTGAATATTGCCCGGGTGGGACTGCCAAGCCTGCTGATGAACCTGTACCTGTCCATCGTGCTCACGCTGCACAACACTGCGCTTTTATGGGTGGGAACGCCGCTGCATGTGGCGGCTTATGGGGTCGTGAGTTACACAGAAGCGTTTTTCTATCTGATTTTTGAAGGTATCGCCCTTGGCTCTCAACCGGTACTCAGTTTTAACGCCGGTGCCGGCCGCATGGACAGGGTTCGCAAGACCCGCAATCTGGCGATGATGGTGACCTTGCTGACAGCAGGACTGGGGCTGCTGTTCATCTACGGCAAACCCGAGTGGGCCTTGTACATTTTCGCCGGAGACAATCCGGTGTTAAGCCCTGTGGCCATTGAGGGGATGCGGCTCTATTTCTGGGGGCTGCCCTTTGAGGGCCTGATTTTGGTGGGGGCGAGCTTTTTCCAGGCCATCAACCGGCCAAGAGAAGCCTCTATTCTGACCGGCACCAAATTACTGCTGATAGCGGCAGTGATTTACAGCTTTGCCTGGCTGTTTGGTGTTCCCGGCGTCTGGGTGTCGCTGGCCTGTGTCAGCAGCGTTCTCACCCTGTGGATGGTTTACAGCCTGGTCAGGATTGACGCAGCCTGAGCGTGTATCTGGTGTGGTTGCGACTGCCATTGCCAATAAAAAATGCCGCTTTTAAGCGGCGTTTTTTATCAATTTACTTTGCTATTTCAAAAGCCATCTTGACCGCTGTTTTTGCTTTTACCGGCTTGCCATCTTCAAACTTGGGTGCAAAACGCCAGGCACTCACAGCCTCCACAGCAGCAGCCTCAAAGGCCCGGCCACCTGATGATCTCGTTACTTTGGGGTCGCGAACCATACCCATCTCATCAACGGTAAAATGAACTTCAACCCAGCCGTCCTTACCTCGTTTGGCAAGATTTATGGGATATTTAGCTGGTTTACGAAACAGGGGTGTCTGCTCCTGATTGTCATCCCAGGGTGTCATGCTGCCAATGGCAATGCAATGCTTTGTCGCTTTATCACGCTCGCCTTCATGCTCATAGAGTTCAACCAGTCGACTGTGGGAAGACAGACTGTAGGGGTGAGTGAAATCCAGTACGTCATAGCCCTTTATCACCTCAAGATAGAGAGGCTCTGCTTTGGAATATTTCTTTTGGCCGTGATAGGCTCTGGCGAGCAAGTAAGTCGCCTCAAGGCGGTCGACTGCATTCGGAGGAAGGGAGTTAATGAAATATTCATGGGCATCCTCAAGGCCGGAAAACAACGAACGATCGTAAAACTCTGTGTGGGAAAGACGCTTGAACGCGCCCATTTGGGTCACAGCAAGGATATCAGGCTTACCCGAGTCCTCAGCAATCTCCAGTGCACTCTTATAGCTTTCGCGAGCCAATCTGTTGTCCTGCGTCACATCACCAACCACCATCAGGGGCTCAATCAATTCGGTGGCTGTCCCTTCGAAGTGCGTCCTGTAAATCGCCAGACTGTTTTTGGCAACTTCAGTCGCTTGAGTTTTTCTCTCTACGTACTTTTTGGATGAGTCATCTCGCAGGGCTTTGGCAAAATTTAACCCCAGATTCGCATAATTCAGGCTGTCTTTACCAAACTTGGCCTCCCCCAATTGATAAGCCTCTTCTGCAAACTTTCGCGCATCGCTCAGATTTCCAATCTCCAACGCATGCCTATAACTGTCATAAACCTGGGAAAACTCCCTCGCCATTGCCACCGGTAAAAAGCTGTTGAGTACGACCAGCAGAGGTAAAATCTTCCACGTTGATTGCATTATATTTATTCCTTTAATCACCCATTGATATCGCCTGAAAATTAACGCAATTATTACAAATTTGCAACCAATTCAACGACTCAGGCTATTGTTGGTTGGTAGCCGGTGGAGATTGTGATAGTTTCCAACGCTGTGTTGTAGTGAAACTGGTAAAAGGAAATTATTACAATGAAAACAATAGGGAAAATTGCCCCGCTTCTACTTGCCCTCCATGCTGTTTCGCCCCAGGTTTTAGCCGACGAGTTTTCTGATGTCTACCGCAGTTACCAACAGGCTTGGGAAAGCGGCAACCACATTGATGCGCGCAGTTTTGCCGACAAGGCCTATGTTCTTGGGGAGGCGAAATTTGGTAAAGACAGTGTGGATTACGCCAATCTGGGCCTCAATCTGGCCAAGGCGCTCAGAAAAGACAATTCGGGTGATTTTGCGGTCAATCGTCAGCGTGCCACTGAGATTGCGACACTCAGCCTGACGAGCTATGAAGCGCGATTTGGCGAGAATGCCGCAGATCTGATTGAGCCTCTCATTGTGCTTGGTGATGTGACTGAAGACAGTAAAACCGCAAAAAACGCCTATCAGCGTGCACTGAAGCTTGCCAAAGCGTCTGGAAAGGCGGATTTGCTTGCCTACACCCGCATGAACGCTTACAAGCGGCTGTCGAGAACTGAGTATTACACGTCAGCAGTGTATGGTTATATCCGTGATGCTCATGAATATTTTGTTGAAAACCACCCCGCCAACAGTGCCGTGCGCCTTGAAGCGACCTACATGCTGGCCGGTGCTCATATGGGCAATGGTAAATACCAAAAAGCCGAGCCTCTGTTTCTCGAAGTTATTGAGCAATATAAAATATTTGACTATGCCCATCCCTATGCCCTGGGCGCCCACAGTCGTCTGGTTGAGCTGTATGAGCGCATGGGCAAATCTGATCTTTCCACTGAGCATTGCATTGCCATTGGCAGCATGAAGCCCTGGGATGACAATCAAGAGCAGACGCCGCTGTTCCGTAAGAATCCTGAGTATCCAATGGAGCTTGTCAGACGCGGCAAGAGTGGCTGGGCTGAAATCAGCTTTACGGTAGATGAAATGGGTATGGTTCGCGATCCCAAGGTGCTCGACTCAGAAGGCGGCAAGGGTTTTGAGAAGGCCTCAATGGAGGCTCTCAGCGCCTGGCGTTATGCCCCCAAGTTTGAAGATGGCAAGCCGGTGAAAGCAGAAAGCTCAGTCAGGCTGGACTTTCGGGTAGAGCGATAACATCAATAAAAACGCCGCATAAAAGCGGCGTTTTTTATTGGCATAGGAAGTGGCCACTACACCAGGTAAAGGCTCAGGCTGCAGGCGCCGTGAGCACCCACTACCAGGGCCTGCTCAATGTCGGCCGTTTTGGAGGGACCGGCAATAAATACCCCAAACCCCAGGGATGCATCCAATTTGCCAAGATGGGTCATGGCCTCATGCATATTGGCGACTATGGCATCCTTTTCCACCACCAGCAGCAGGTTTTCGCAGATAAAGGGCGCGATACGCTGACTCAGCGCCGTTTCCGCTACCCAGACGGCGCCATTTTCGGCAACGGCGAACTCACCTTTTATCACGGCAAAGTCGACATCGGCGAGGCCGTGTGGGTCGTCGGCGCCCTTATGGTTACCCGGTATGTCTGCCAGGGTAGACAGTACCTTGTTACCGCCGGACATCAGCTCTTCAACCCGGGCATTCAGCGCGGCCATACCACCATCTTCCAGACGTCCGGCTACGGTAGCCAGACTCTGGGCCAGGTAGGCCTTAAGGTCGGTTGTTACCGGCGCTATGTCTATGGTTGGCATGGCCACTTTTTCCATGGCGGAGGATTTCAGGGCCTCGAGAATCGCTTGTTTGGACATCTTATTTCTCCCCCTTTGACTTCACCAACAGTTCGGGTCTGTTCTTTTTCACCCAGCCTTCGAAGCTGGAGCCGGGCGCAGCAGGCAGTTCGCGGTATTTACCCCATGCACCGCTCATGGGTTTAAGCAGGCTGTGTGGCAGAATTTTCAGTGCAACACGTGCCGCTGCCATGCCGGTATCCAGCAGCAAGGGACTGGCCATAAAGCGGCCCACCAGTGGCATATAACCTGACTTGCCATAGGGTAAACTCTTGCGCTCGGCGTAGAGCCTGCGGCGGTGGAAGATGATTTTATCCAGCGGCACCTTGGTGGGGCAGACAAAGCTGCAGGAGCCACACAGGGTACAGGCCCAGGGGCTGGAATGGGTGCTATCTTCGTCGGCGCCCACGGCAATGCCGATGGGACCGGGGATGGTATGGCCATAGCTGTAGCCGCCACTGCGACGATACACGGGGCAGGTATTGAGGCAACCACCACAGCGGATGCACTTGAGGGCTTCACCCAGCAGTTTGTCACGCATCATGTCGCTGCGGCCGTTATCCACAATGATGACGTGCATTTCGCCACCGGGCTTGGGAGTACGGTACAGGCTGGAATAAGTGGTGATGGGCTGACCGGTGGCATTGCGGGCCAGCATTCGCAGGAGCACGGCGGCACTGTCGAGATCCGGCACGATTTTATCTATGCCCATGGAATGCAACTGTAGCTTGGGCAGGTTGGCGCCCATGTCGGCGTTGCCCTCGTTGGTACAAACAATCACGGCCCCTTCACTGGCAACGGCCATGTTAACCCCTGTCATAGCAGCATCTGCGCTGAGGAATTGTTCACGCAGGTGCGCACGGGCGGCGCGGGTCAACCGGGTCGGGTCGCTCTCACCCTTTGGTGTGCCGAGCTTTTCGTGGAAGAGGTCACCCACTTCTTCTTTTTTCATGTGAATGGCGGGCACAACAATGTGGGAAGGCGGCTGGTGATTGAGCTGAATAATACGCTCACCCAAGTCCGTATCTATCACCTCAATGCCTTTTCCCTCAAGGAATGGATTGAGGTGGCACTCTTCGGTAAGCATGGACTTGGACTTCACCAGCTTTTTCACGCCATGGCGGGAGAGAATTTCGTGCACTATGCGATTGTGCTCGGCGCCATCTTTGGCCCAGTGCACCTGTACGCCCTGGGAGAGGCACTTGGCTTCAAAGGCCTCGAGATAGCTTGGCAGCTCCCTCAAGGTATGGAGTTTTATCTGGGAGCCAAGGGCGCGCAAGGTTTCCCATTCCGGCAGGCTGGAGGCGGCTCTGTCGCGTTTTTCCCTGAGTACCCACAGGGCTTTGGAGTGCCAATCTACGCGGCTTTCGTCGCGGCAAAAAATGTCGGCGGCTTTGGCATGGGTCTGAATGACTTTTTGCATGCGGTTTCCCCTGTTACAGAGCGTCGTTGAGAATTTGCGCCAGATGGCGGGTCTCGATGGGCAATTGTCTGCGGCGAATGGTACCGTCCAGGTGCATCAGGCAACTGGGGTCAAAACCCACCACATAGTCAGCTCCGGTGTTGGCGTGGGCCTGGGCCTTGTCTTTGCCCATTTTGGCCGATACAGCGCCTTCATCGACACTGAAAGTACCGCCAAAGCCACAGCATTCATCCAGACGCTCGGGGTAGCAAATCTTTACGCCGTCGATGCGCGACAGCAAGGCTTCCATCTTGTTGTAACGTGGGCCCATGTATTCACTCGGCGCCGCCAGATCCAGCATTCGGATGCCGTGGCAGGACAGTTGCAGGCTGAGTTTTTTGGGAACCGGACGGTTAAACTGCGTCACAGGGGCCACGTCGTGTAAAAACTCGGTCAGCTCGTAGAGCTTGTCGATAACGGCCTGGGCTTCGGGGCTCTTGTCGAACTCGTGAAAGTTTTCCTTGGCCGCCACCAGGCAGGAGGCTGCCGGGCAGACGATGGCATCACACTCCACGCCCTTGAAGGCATTGAGCAGTTTCAGGGTGGTGTTTTTGGCTTCGTTAAAGCAACCAGAGTTGGTCATTGGCTGACCGCAGCAGGTTTGCCCCTGGGGGAAGATGACCTGATGGCCGAGTTTTTCCAGCAGCGAGAGCGTGGCAATGGCCACCTCGGGCATCATCTGGTTTACCAGGCAAGGCGTGAAGAGGGCTATTTTCATCGTTGATTGTCCCATGTGTGCCGACATGCAAAGAATAGTATGCCTTTAAGGCATACCTGTTATGGCATTTCACTATAGGCCTAATGCCCCTAATAAAATAGTGGTAATTCAGTAAATGCGATGGCGCTTTTTTGCAAAAATGCAAATATTGCAACGTCATGTTATTTAAATAAAAAAGCCGTCGTATTGACGGCTTTTTGTAATGGAGATATTCAGATTTACCGCTGTTTATCCGCGGCTGCATTCTTCCAGCAGATACACCAGGTGGCGGTAAGAAATACCACTGTGTTTCGACAGGCCCACCTCGCACATACGGTTGGCATAGTAGCCTTCGGTGGCTGCAGCGGGCAGCAGCTTTTTGATGTTTCTCAGCGCCGATGCATTGATTTCAGGCTTGTAGAGGCCCTTTTCACCGGCATAGCCGCAACACTCAATACCTGCTGGTTTGTGCACCTCTTTGGCGCAGGTATCGGCAATGGCCTGCATCTTGGCTTCTACCTTGAGATGGCGGGCACTGCAACCCAGGTGCAGGGTGACCAGCGGCTTTTGGCGGATGCTCAGCCGTGACAGGACGTCATCGTGCAGGAACTCCACCAGATCGAGGATTTCCACGTCCGGATCGCCACCCAGAGTACGCTTGGTACAGGACAGGGCATCCACCACCACCTTGAGCTTACCGTTTTCCGACTTGGCCTTGAGCGCCTCAATGAGCTCCCGGCGTTTACCATCGGCATTCTTGAAATCGCCCTTGGATTCCCACATCTGGCCACAGCAGAGGCTGCGGGTATGTTCGGGGATCACCACGTTGTAGCCGGCGCGCTCGAGCACCTGCACCACAACCTCCGGCAGCGGACGCTTGTCCTTGTCCAGGGGCGTGGGGCCAAAGGTGCGGCCACCACAAGCCGGGAAGTACACCAGGGTTTCCTGGCCAACCTTGTGAGGTGGCAGTTTTGGCAAAGCCCCACCTTTGGGGAAACTCGGATCCCAGTAAGGCACTTCCTTGGACACCATGCGGCCCACTTTCATCAGTGCCGAGGTGACTGTATCGCCGGTGAGTTTGTGAATAACGCCCAGGGTATCAAAGCCTGTGCTTATTACCTGGTTAACGGCGCCAAAGTGCTTGGCCTGGAAGTCCAGCACCTTTTGCTCTGTGGTGCTGATATAGGGGGTTCTGAGCTTACGCACCAGTTGGCCCATGCTGTTGTCCACCGGGCAGGCGATGGTACATAGCTGACAGGCGGCGCAGGTGTCCACCACGTCGTACTTGGCGGCATCCCGCATGCGGCTGGCGGCTTCCTCATCTCCGCTGGCCTCGAGGCGACTGATTTCCCTCAGGGTAGCAATACGCTGTCTTGGGGTCAGGTTCAGTGCTGAGGTCGGGCAGGTTTTTTCGCAGAATCCACACTCGATACACTTGTCCACCAGGTCGTCTACCACGGGGCAGGGCTTGATGTTTTTCACGTGGACAGTGGCATCGTCGTTAAGGATCACGCCGGGGTTTAACAGGCCGCTTGGGTCAAACAGCGACTTGATGCTCTTCATCAGGGTGTAGGCTTCGCTGCCCCATTCCATTTCCACAAAGGGGGCTACCGCACGGCCTGTACCGTGCTCGGCCTTCATGGAGCCGTCGTACTTGTTGATCACCATTTCCGCCACCGCCTGCATAAAGCCGTGGAAGCGGTCGATATCGCCCTGGCTGGCAAAGGTGGGGGTGATGATAAAGTGGAAGTTACCTGCCAGAGCGTGACCGTAGATCACGCCTTCCGGATAGCCGTGCTCGTGGAACAGCGCAGTGAGGTCTTTGGCGGCTGCCGCCAGATGCTGCACCTCAAAGGCCACATCCTCAATGATGACGGAGCTGCCCTTTGGACGCTCGCCACCGATGATGGGAAAGAGCCCTGAGCGCATCGCCCAGTACTTGCTGTAGACGGCCGGATCGGTACTGAACACTATGGGGCGTTCGGTGGGGATATGGGCAATCTTGCCAATCACTTCTTCGGTATAGGCCTGAAGCGTATCTGCATCCGCAGCGCGGGATTCAATCAGCAAAATGGCTGCGCCTTCGGGCAGGCTTGAGAGCCAGTCCGGCATGCCTTTTTTCCCGGTGACGGCACGAATGGATGCCCAGTCAAGCAGCTCTGCAGCCGCCACGCTCTTGCCAATCAGGAAGGGAATGGCACTGGCCGCCTCTTCCATAGAGAAAAACACCGCCATGGCCGATGCTTTAAAGCGGGCCTCATCCACAGTGTGATAGGTGACCTGCTCGACAAAGCCCAGCGTACCCTCGCTGCCCACCATCAGGTGATTGATGATGTCGAAGGGGCAGCTGAAATCCACCAGGGCATTAAGGCTGTAACCTGTGGTGTTTTTGATGGCGTACTTTTTACGGATCCGCGCGGCCAGGCCGTGATTGGCTTTGACCATGGCGGCAAGGTTGCTCAGGTCGTTCAGCAGGGCGCCGTGGCTTTGCTCAAAGGCCTGCCTGGAGGCGTCAGAGCCCGTGTCCAGCACAGTGCCATCTGCCAACACCATGCGCAGAGAGTCTATAGTCTGATAACTGTTTTGTGCGGTGCCGCAGCACATGCCGGAGGCATTGTTATTGACGATGCCACCAATCATGGCCGATGCCAGGGTTGCCGGGTCCGGTCCGATTTTTTTGTTCAGTGCCTTCAGTGCGGCGTTGGCGTCGGCGCCAATCACAGCCGCGCCAAGGCTCACCTTGGTGCCATCGCTGCTGACGTTAAGCTGACGAAAGCCATCATGGCCGAGCATCAACAGTATGCCAGGGCCAATGGCCTGGCCAGACAGACTGGTACCGGCGGCGCGGAAGGTGACAGGAGCGCCATGGTCTCTGGCGATAGCCAGAGTCTGCTGTACCTCATCGAGGGAGTCGGCATGCACGACTACCTCGGGAACAATACGAAAATAGCTGGCGTCCGTTGACCAGGCGAAACGCCTGACGGGATCGTCACTGACTGCTTGGGGGCCCAAACGGCTTTTGAGCGCCTCGATAACCGCTTTGTAATCGACAGACATAGTTTGCTCTCTACACAGGTGACTCAAGTTGGAGTCGTCAATCCATTGGGCCAGCCAAACCAGGCTGGCCCCTTATGACTTCAGCGGGATTAGAATCCGCCCCAAAGGGTTGCTATGGTGCCGGCAAGCAGGGCATACCCAAGCGCAACCGGCATGGTTTTACGAATAATTTCTGACTCACGTCCGGCCATGCCCACCACAGTGGCGGCGGCGACCACGTTCATTACGCACATCATGTTACCGGCGTTGGCCCCTATGCCCTGCAGCGCCAGGGTCAGCGCGTGGTTGGCGCCGATGTTGTCGGCCACGCTGTACTGCAGGCCAGAGAACATCATGTTGGAGAAGGTAGCGCTACCGGACAGGAAGGCACCGAAGATACCGACCACTGGCGCCATCCAGTTCCAAACAGCGCCCATGGAGCCCGCGAGCATATCGGCCAGTGCCACAGGCATGGAGGCGAGTCCCGCCTCATTGGCGCCTGAGTTCAGGAAGATTTTCACCATGGGCACAGAGGCACCAAGAGAAATCACAGTTGGGATCATGGACTTGAGTGACACGGTCACAGAGTTGCGCATGGCATCAGAGCGCATTTTGAACAGCACAAAACCCAGCAGACACACCAGCACAAAGAAGGCGCCAGGTGCATAAAGGGTCGCAAAACTGGCTTTCAGATCTGTGCCCAACAAATGAGTCCAGCTGATGTTAAAGCTGCCAAGCCAGGCTTTGAGTGGCGCTATGGTGCGGCTGGCAACCAGCAGGGCGGCCATCACGAGGTAAGGCGTCCAGGCAGCCAGCTGACTGAAACGTACCTCGGTATGGGGGACATCGTTACCGTTCTCGGTGGTTTCTTCAAAATCGTGCCAGGAGGTTTTGGGCAGCAGCCAGCCTTTGCGGGCAACAGGGATGACCATCGCCATACCAATCAGGGCACCGATTACCGAAGGAAACTCGGGACCGGCGACAAAGTTGATGATCCACGCAGGCACAGTAAAGGCAAGGCCGGCAAAGATGGCAAATTTCCAGATGGCGAGGCCTTCGGCAAAGGACTTCTTACGACCAAAGAATCCTGTCAGAACACTGACCATGACCAGAGGGATCAGGGTTCCGGTAATGAGGTCGATGGTTATCATGTGCATGGCGATATAGCGGGCATAGTCGCTGAAGTGGCCGCCATGTTCGGCAATCTGGGCTGCCGCCATGCTGGTACCGCCTTCAATCAGGCCTTGCTCCATACCAAAGAGCACCGGCAAGCCGATGGCACCGAAAGACACACAGGCCGAGTCGGCAATCAGTGCCACCACGGCTGCGGCCACAGGTGGAATGCCCAGCAGCACCAACAAGGGCGCGCCAATGGCGGCGGGAGTACCAAAGCCAGCAGAACCTTCAATAAAGGCGCCGAACAGCCAGCAGATGATGATGACCTGTACCCGTGCATCGGCACTGATATTGGTAAAACCGGCGCGGATGGTATCCATGGCACCGGAATACTTGAGGGTGTTCAGCAGGAACACCGCCCCGAAGATGATGGACAGTGGGGTCAGGGCTGACAGCAGGCCCTCTACCACGGATGCGGCCAGCATTTGGGTATCCATTTGCCAGACAAGAATAGCGGCGAGCGCCGTGACCACCGCCGAAATGGGCATGGCCTTGGATGCAGGGAGCCTGAGCAGTACCAGGAACAGCATAACGCTGATCACAGGTGACAAGCTGGCGAGAAGTTGAACGAATGTCATGATTGCCTCTTCTTTGGTTGCGTGTTGTTGCCGACATCGCTGTCGACCCATCGCCCTGATTATTGTTTTGCGCGGCGATTTGCATGGCTAAATAAACGTTGTTTGGCCGATCAAAAACTTGATACAGATCATTGGTAACAACAAACCCCCGAGCAATATCAGGCATTGGGAGTTCGCTCCAGTCGTCTTTTGGCTGGAATGTGATCTCCGTCGGCTTTGTTTTGCCATCCTTTATCGCATTAGGTAATAAGAACCGGTGGTTCTATTTATTTATGTGCAAAAAAGCCCGCTATGATGGCATAAACGGAAAAATCTGATCTTATTATTTCAGCTGTGTAGTTTAACTCGTTATTAATCAGCTACTGCTAATGAGTGTTTCGTCACAAAATTTGGTAAGACCAATTTATTGAAAGCCATCAACTGATGTTAATTGTCTGATATTTAGTGTTATTTTTGCGTTTAAAATTCGACGCGTGGTTGAGCGCTGCCACTGCTGCAGGGTAGGGCTACACCGGCCAAAATCTTGTTGAGTTTCGGTTTTGAAACTGCGACTGGTTATATTTCAGGGGATAATCAGAAAAGTTTGCTGCCCCAGCCCAGTTTGTTTCTCAGCACGTGGAAGTAATTGTAGTTTTTGGGATGGATGAGGCGCAGGCGTTCACTGCTTTGGCGAATAAAAATCTCATCCCCGGGCAAGACCGCCAGGGTGACGTGACCATCGCAGCTCACTTCGAGGTTCTCACCGTTTTCCGGTGAGACCACCAGTTTGATGGTGGAATTGGCATCCACCACTATCGGGCGGCAGGAGAGGGTATGGGGGAACATGGGCACCAAAATCAGCGCCTGAAGGTTGGGCGTCAAAATGGCACCGCCCGCTGAAAGCGAGTAGGCCGTTGAGCCTGTGGGAGTGGAGACTATCATGCCGTCGGCACGCTGGGAGTACATAAACTGATTGTCGATATAGACTTCGTACTCAATCATATGGGCAATTTTGCCCGGGTGCAGTACGGCCTCGTTGACGGCGGTGTTGCTGGCTTTCATGGTGCCATGGCGGTGCACTTCTGCTTCAAGCAAAAATCTGTGCTCAGTGATGAACTCGCCATCGAGCACGGCCGCCAGACTTTCTTCGAAGCCGTCGGGTGGCAGGTCGGTTAGAAATCCCAGATTGCCGCGGTTAACCCCAATCACGCCCACATCGAAACGGGCCAGCACCCGAGCGGCGCCCAACATATTGCCATCGCCACCCACCACAATCGCCAAATCACAGCGATTACCGATGGCCAATAAATCGACCGCCTCCACCTTGGCGCCCAGCTCCCCAGCGACTCTTTCTTCCACAAGCACTTCATAGCCCTGACTGCCGAGCCAGTGATGTAAACGCTTGAGCGTCAGGTTGGTACCGTTGTGGTGGGGTTTGCCGATCAGGCCGATGGTGTGGAATTGGGATGTCATATCGCGGAAACTGCGCCTTCAAGGCCTTGAAACGCCAGAATTGATCCCCATAATATGCCCTGTGTATGCAGAAACAAAGCATTTTTAGCTTGGAGTAGAGATGAGCAACGAATCGACCAACCCCCAACAAGAGCCCCTGGAACAGGTACAGGACACCGATGTCGTCACTGATGAGGCGGCGCTGGTAGATGAGCTGACCCAGGCAAACTTCCGTATCGAGGAGTTGGAGCAGGCTCTGGCCGCTGCCGAAGCCAAGGTGGAAGAGCAAAAGGACTCTGTTGTCCGTGCCGCCGCCGAAGTGGATAACATCCGTCGCCGTGCCGCCATGGATGTGGAAAAGGCCAACAAGTTTGCCCTCGAAAAATTCGCCAACGAGCTGTTGCCGGTCCTGGATAACATGGAGCGCGCACTGGCAGGCACCAACGCCGAAGACGAAGCCACCAAGGCCATGTACGAAGGCGTGTCTCTGACCATGAAGACTCTGGTCAATGCCGTGGAAAAGTTTGGCGTGAAAGTGGTGGACCCCATGGGCCAGCCCTTTAACCCAGAACAGCATCAGGCCATTGGCATGCAGCCAAACCCCGAGGTGCCAGCCAATCATGTGATGGTGGTTTTGCAAAAAGGCTATGAGCTCAATGGCCGTTTGCTGCGTCCAGCCATGGTGATGGTATCTCAGGGCGGCGGTGTAGACACCCAGGCCTGATGAACTGTCAGATAACAAAAAGGACTGCCGAGGCAGTCCTTTTTTGGTCGCGGCTTAATATCAGCTCGCGGTAAATGCGCGGATTTGCCCCTCGATACCGGCCGCATCCAGACCCAGCTCGCTCAGGATTTCTTCCGGGCCACCGTGCTTGATAAATTCATCGGGTATACCGATTTGCAGCAGGGGCTTCAGGCGGTTCTTGCTTGCAAGGAACTCAAGCACACCTGAGCCGGCGCCGCCCATGATGGCGTTCTCTTCCACTGTCACCAGCACATCGTGGCTGGCGGCAAGCTCCAGCAGCAAGGCTTCATCCAGTGGTTTCACGAAGCGCATATCGGCCACTGTGGCATTGAGGGACTCTGCTGCCGTCAAGGCGGCGGCCAGGGTGGTGCCAAAGTTGAGGATGGCAATCTTCTCACCCTGACGACGCATCACCCCTTTGCCGATGGGCAGGGCTGTCATCTCTTCAATCTGCTCGGCACCTGTGGCGCTGCCCCTTGGGTAACGCACTGCGCTTGGACCGTCGTTGTAGCTGTAACCGGTGTAGAACATCTGGCGGCATTCGTTTTCATCGCTTGGCGCCATGATCACCATATTGGGGATGCAACGCATGTAGCTTAAATCGAAGGCGCCCTGATGGGTGGCCCCGTCGGCACCGACAATACCACCACGGTCGATGGCAAAGAGCACGGGCAGTCGTTGCAACGCCACATCGTGGATGAGCTGGTCGTAGCCGCGCTGCAGGAAGCTGGAGTAAATCGCCACCACGGCCTTGTAACCTTCACAGGCGAATCCGGCGCCCAATGTCACGGCATGCTGCTCTGCGATGGCCGCATCGAAATATTGCTGCGGGAAGCGCTGGGAGAATTCCACCATGCCAGAGCCTTCGCGCATGGCCGGGGTAATGGCGAGCACTTTCTCGTCCTTGGCGGCGATATCACACAGCCACTTGCCGAACACCTGGGAGAAGGTGGGTAAACCGGGCTTGGTCGCCGGCTTACGGAACTGGGTGGGGTCGAACTTGGGCACAGCGTGCCAGCCGATAGGATCTTTCTCGGCGGGTTCGTACCCCTTGCCCTTTTTGGTCATGATGTGCAGGAACTGCGGGCCCTTGAGGTCACGCATGTTACTCAGGGTTTCCACCAGTCCATTAACATCATGGCCGTCGATGGGACCTATGTAGTTAAAGCCAAGCTCTTCGAACAGGGTACCAGGTACTACCATACCCTTTAGGTGTTCTTCGGTACGCTTGGCCATTTCCTTAATCACAGGCATGCCCTTGAGTACCTTCTTGCCACCTTCGCGAATGGTGGTGTAGAGGCGTCCGGACATGAGTTTGGCCAGATGGTTATTCAGTGCGCCGACATTTTCAGAGATAGACATCTCATTGTCATTGAGCACCACTAACATGTCTTTGTGCAGATCACCTGCGTGATTCAGGGCCTCAAAAGCCATACCGCCGGTAATGGCGCCATCACCAATCACGGCAACCACTTTACGGCCCTGGGCTTCTTTCTCGGCGGTGACTGCCATGCCAAGGGCGGCAGAAATCGAGGTGCTGGAATGGCCAACACTGAAGGTGTCGTATTGACTCTCTTCGCGCCAGGGGAAAGGGTGCAGGCCATTCTTCTGGCGAATGGTGTGCATCTTGTCGCGGCGGCCGGTGAGGATTTTATGGGGATAGGCCTGATGGCCCACGTCCCAAATCAAACGGTCGAAGGGAGTGTTGTACACATAATGCAGCGCAACGGTCAGTTCGACCGTGCCGAGGCCAGAGGCGAAATGGCCGCTGGAGATGCCCACTGAGGTCAGCAAAAACTGCCTGAGTTCATCTGAAAGCTGTTTCAATGCCGACTGAGGCAGCTGGCGCAGCTCTTCCGGGGTGCTCGCCAGGGCAAGCAATGGATAATTCGAAATGTCCAAACTCATAGCGAGATTCTTTTCTTTCTTATACTCGTCGCGCGACGATATAACGGGCAAAGTCTGCAAGTAGCTGACTATTGTATGGCATTTTAGCCAGCGCTGATAGTGCGTCGGCTACCAGTGCATCGGCAGTTTGCCGGGCGCCATCGAGCCCCAGCAATTTAGGATACGTGCTCTTGTTGGCATCCAGATCAGACCCCTGCGGCTTACCGATTTCTTCGGTGGTTGCCGTGATATCCAGGATGTCGTCCTGTACCTGAAACGCCAGGCCAATGGCATCGGCATAGGCTCGAAGTGCAGTCGTGTCGGTGTCGGAGGCATCGGCGGCAATCAGCGCCAGCTCCACGGCGGCACGAATCAGGGCGCCGGTTTTCAGGTTGTGCAGCCGGGTCAGCTCGTCGAGGCTGATGCTCTTACCTTCACCGGCAAGATCCAATGCCTGTCCGCCACACATGCCCAGATATCCCGACGCCTTTGCCAGCGCCGCAATCATGGCGACCTGCGCTTTTGGGGCGAGGCCTGCATCGGCTTCGCTGATGATTTCAAAGGCCAGGGTTTGCAATGCATCACCGGCGAGTATTGCCGTGGCTTCATCGAAGGCAATATGCACCGTAGGCTTGCCACGGCGCAGGTTGTCGTCATCCATGGCGGGCAAATCATCATGGATAAGGGAATAGGCATGAACACATTCAACGGCGGCTGCCAGTCGGTCCAGCTTGGCTTTATCCACCCCGAGCAATTCACCCACGGCATACACAAGGAAGGGGCGTATACGTTTACCGCCAATCAGGGCACCATGGCGCATGGCGGCCTTCAACGCGGGTGCGGTTTGAGGCAATGCATCTATATGTGCGGCAAGGACAGCGTCGACCCGGGTCTGGCAGTCGGCGAGGGCAAGTTTGAGCATTATTCTCCCTCGGGTAAAAAGTCGTCGAGTGGTGCATCCGGGGCCTGGCTCAGCAGGATGGCCACTTTTTGTTGGGCTTGTTCCAGCTTGGCCTGACTGGCTCGCACCAGCCCGATACCCCGCTCGAATTGTTTCAACGCATCGTCCAATGAGACGTCGCCCTGCTCCAACTCAGTGACTATGCGTTCCAGCTCTGCCAAAGATGCTTCAAAACTCAAATTTTCCGGTTTTTTGGCCACGGTATTTTTTCCTGCTGTGTCGGCGTGCACAAGGTATCTCACGAGGCTGACAGGGTCAAATTATGCGGGGGAATATTTGCCTTGGAGCACGCTTTGTTGCTGAATTTTTGTTAGAAAAAATAAATTGGCGCTAAACTTGCCGAAGCGCTGTCCGATAAATGAGAATAGCGACAGGGTCTTTAACCTCCGTCCTTTGTTATAGGTTTTGACATAATACCTGAGAGTGACCCTGGATTTTTGGCTTGCCGTTGGTTTCCTTTGCCTTCGGTTCTCATGACTGCGTAATTAAGGAGCATCTGTGGATTTAGCAACCCTCATTGGTCTGTTGGGCGCTTTTGCCTTTGTGCTGATGGCGATGGTGACCGGCGGCGGTCTGGCCATCTTCGTGGATGTTCCTTCCGTATTTATCGTATTTGGTGGCTCTCTGTTTGTGGTGATGATGAAATTCAACCTCAAACAATTTTTCGGAGCAGTAAAGATTGCCGCCAAGGCGTTTATGTTCAAAATCGACAAGCCCGAAGAGCTGATTGAGCAGTCAGTTGCCATGGCCGATGCAGCCCGTAAAGGGGGCTTTCTGGCGTTGGAAGAGGCACAGATTTCCAACAGCTTTATGCAAAAGGCAGTCGATATGCTGGTGGATGGCCACGATGGCGATGTGGTGCGTGAGGCCCTGGAAAAGGACATTGCCCTCACCGAAGAACGCCACAGAACAGGTATCGGCATCTTCAGGGCTTTTGGTGATGTGGCTCCGGCGATGGGCATGATTGGTACCCTGATTGGTCTGGTGGCCATGCTCTCCAACATGGATGACCCCAAGTCCATTGGCCCCGCCATGGCGGTGGCGCTGTTAACGACCCTCTATGGTGCCATGTTGGCCAACATGGTTGCCATTCCGGTTGCGGATAAGCTGTCACTGCGTATGAGTGAAGAAATGCTTAACCGCAACCTTATTATGGATGCGGTGCTGGCGATTCAGGACGGTCAAAACCCCAGGGTAATTGAAGGCTTCCTGAAAAACTATCTGGCGGAAAAATCCCGCAAGATAGATACCACGGACGGAGAATAGCGCTATGGCCAAGGCCAAGTGCAACTGTCCTCCACCGGGAGCGCCTCTGTGGCTTGCCACTTTTGCCGACCTGATGTCGCTCTTGATGTGTTTTTTCGTGCTGCTGCTGGCATTTTCCGAAATGGATGTGATGAAATTCAAGCAGATAGCCGGTTCCATGAAGTATGCATTCGGGGTGCAGAATAAGGTTGAGGTAAAAGACATTCCCAAGGGTACCTCGGTGATTGCTCTGGAGTTTCGTCCCGGCAAACCCGAGCCCACCCCCATTGAAATCATCAATCAGCAAACCAACGAGATGACCGAACCCATCCTCGATTTCCAGGAAGGGGAGAGCGAGAGTGCCGGAGGCGTGCAGCAACAACAGGGCTCGCAGCGCGGCGGTGAAGCTTCATCGACAGCACAGGAAACCGCTGAAAGTACCCAGAGCGATTCCTCTTCATCCCAAGAGCTTATCAACCAGCAGGTGAAGAAAATGGCTGAGCAGCTCAATGAGGAAATTGTTGATGGTGCCATTGAAATTGAATCTCTTGGCCAACAAATCATTATTCGTATCCGCGAGAAAGGCGCATTCGGCTCTGGTTCGGGATTCCTGCAACCCAGGTTCAGACCCGTTATTCGCTCCGTGGGTGAATTGTTAAAGGATGTCCCCGGCATCATTACCGTGTCGGGCTACACCGATGACATGCAAATCAGCAACGAGCTTTACAGCTCAAACTGGGACCTCTCCAGTAAGCGCGCTGTGTCGGTTGCCCACGAGCTGGTAAAGGTAAAAGGCTTTGACCCATCCCGGATGAAGGTGGTGGGCATGGGGTCCAACAATCCGTTGGTACCCAATGAATCAGCCGAAAATCGGGCCCGCAACCGCCGGGTGGAGATTGCCATTGAGCAGGGCAAACCCAAAGAGTCCGATGAAATACAGGTTGGCACCGATAGCGGTAATTAACCTTCGCCCTCAAGGCCCGGCCACTGCGCCGGGCTTTTTATTTGTGTTTGTGTCCGGCGTTGAGGTGTCTATTTGATGGCGGGAGTTGGTGCCGGGCGTCATTTTCACTCTATCCAGGCGTGCAACTGAGCTGACAGTGATGGCTGCCTCTGCCCCTCGGGGCCGCTTTTTGATATACTCCCGCGATTATCTTTTAGTTTGAACTTTAACCCTCGGCGCAAGCCTGTTTTTTGGAAGTCCCATGAAGTTTATCGTTAAGCTGTATCCCGAAATCATGATCAAGAGCAAACCGGTAAGAATGCGTTTTACCAAGATGCTCGAGTCCAACATCCGCAACGTGCTGAAAAAAATCGATGAGGATGCCAAGGTACAGCGCCAATGGGACAAGATCATGGTCAAGGTACCCAAGGACAAGCCTGAACTCACAGCGCTTTTTGCCGAGCGTCTGGCCCATATCCCGGGTATTCATCATGTACTGCAGGTAGCCGAGTACGACTTTGAGACCGTGGATGATATCTATCAGCTCGCGCTGCCGGTGTATCGCGACATGCTCAAAGACAAAACCTTTTGTGTGCGGGTAAAGCGTTCAGGTCAACACGACTTCAATTCCATCGAGGTTGAGCGCTATGTTGGCGGTGGTTTGAACCAGTTTACCGAAGCCAAGGGCGTGCAGCTGAAGAACCCGGATGTGACCATTCAGCTTGAAATCGACCGCGACAAGCTTTACATGGTCAGCCAGCGCATCGAGGGTTTGGGGGGCTTCCCCATTGCCGCTCAGGAAGACGTGCTGTCATTGATTTCCGGCGGCTTTGACTCGGGCGTGGCCAGCTTCCAGTTTATTAAAAAGGGTTCCCGTACCCATTATTGCTTCTTCAACCTTGGTGGTGCCCAGCACGAAATTGGCGTGAAACAGGTGGCCTACCACCTGTGGAAGACCTACGGCGAGTCGCACAAGGTGAAGTTTGTCTCTGTGCCCTTCGAAGAAGTGGTAACAGAAATCCTCGAGCGCATTGAAAACGGTCAGATGGGTGTGGTTCTTAAGCGTATGATGATGCGCGCCGCCACCCGTGTGGCCGATCGCATGGGCATTCAGGCTCTCGTTACCGGTGAGAGCCTGGGCCAGGTGTCGAGTCAGACCCTGACCAACCTGAATGTGATTGACCGCTGCACCGATCTCTTGATCCTGCGTCCACTGATCAGCATGGATAAACCTGACATTATTCGCGAAGCCCGTCGCATCGGTACTGAAGATTTTGCGGCGTCCATGCCCGAGTATTGTGGTGTGATATCCCAGCGCCCTACGGTGAAAGCGGTACTCTCCAAGGTGGAAGCCGAAGAGCAGAAGTTCTCGGAAGACTTGCTCGATCGCGTGCTGGCGAAAGCCGAAGTCATTGATATCCGTGATATTGCCGTTGCAACCAGTGAGCGAGTGACCGAAACGGAAACCGTCTCCAGCGCGACCGGAAATGAAGTTATTATCGACATCCGAGCGCCGGAAGAAGAAGAGTCCAGACCCCTGGATGTGGACGGCGTTGAAGTGAAGGTGATCCCCTTCTTCAGGCTGGCCACCGCGTTTGCCGAGCTCGATAAAGACAAAACTTACCTGCTTTACTGCGAGCGTGGCGTGATGAGTAAACTGCAAGCTCTGTATTTGCAAGAGCAGGGCTACAGCAACGTGAAGGTATATCGTCCCTGAGCAGGCGCTGAACCTTCAGGCGGCATTACGCAAAGGGCACCGATAAAAATAGCAGTGTCCCGAACGACATGCCGCCAGCCTCAAGCTGATTGCTGGTCTCTAGCCGATTGCTGGTCTCAAGCCGACTGTTCGCCGCAAGACAGGCTTTCACAGTTCAGGGGCTAAATTCAGACAACAAAAAAGCCGCATTATTGCGGCTTTTTCTATTTACCAGTGTGTTCGTGTTAACCGGCAATCAATGCGATTTGTTACTCGGCCTTGGTCGCAGTGGCGTCGCTTTTGGCGTCTTCCTGATTGGCCAGCAGCAGGGTCGCGCCCTGGTTATCGGCGCGCAGCTCGTCCTGGATTTTGGCCATGCTCAGGGTCAGCTCAGAGGTGATGGACTCATGCAGGGCTTCAGTATCAAAGACAATGGCATCAGCGCTCAGCGTGGTGGTTTCTTGGTTGGCACTGGCGGTTGCACAAAAAGCAGCAAACAGCATCAGGGCAAAAGCGGATTTCAGGTTCATCATGGTAAGCGCCTCCGGGCGTATCAGTTGGGTCACCCCTTCGCTTCATCTTTCTGCGTATTCGGGGTCACTCGTCAGGCATGCTTACTCCGATTAAAAGCCGCCCGACCATCTCGTTTGTTGGCGCAAAATTTACGCAAAAAGCCTTTCATTAACAAACGATAAAATGTAACAATGCGGATTAGAAAAACTAATTAAAAAATGAGAGTGGGATCACCATGTCAAGACGACTTCCTCCGCTGAATGCCGTAAAGGCCTTTGAGGCCGCTGCACGGCACCTGAGTTTTACCCGCGCCGCCGAAGAGCTCTTTGTTACCCAGGCGGCGGTGAGCCATCAAATTAAGGCGCTGGAAGACTTTCTGGGATTAAAATTATTTCGGCGAAAGAACCGTTCTTTGCTGCTCACCGAAGAGGGGCAGAGCTACTTTCTCGACATCAAGGATATTTTTACCCAACTGTCCGACGCCACCGACCGTTTGCTGGCCCGCAGTGCCATTGGCTCGTTGACCGTGAGTATGTCGCCCAGTTTCGCGATTCAGTGGTTGGTGCCAAGACTTGCCAAATTCAGCGAGAAGAATCCCGACATCGACGTGCGTATCAAGGCGGTGGACAGCGAAGAGGGGTCTCTCACTGATGACGTGGATGTGGCCATCTATTATGGGCAGGGCAGTTGGCCAGGGCTCAGGGCCGATAAACTGCGTAACGAAGTACTTATCCCCGTGTGTTCCCCCATGCTTCTCAATGGCCCCAAGCCCCTTGAGAAGCCCGCAGATCTTAAGCATCACACCCTGCTGCACGACATGAGCCGTCACGACTGGCAGGCCTGGTTTCGCCAATGTGGCGTCACCGACGTGAACGTGAACCAGGGACCGATTTTCAGTCATTCGTCATTGGTATTACAGGCCGCTGCCCATGGTCAGGGTGTGGCGCTGGGGTACAGCGTGCTGGCCCGCCCGGACATCAAAGCCGGTCGCTTGGTAGTGCCTTTTCAGGAAGTGTTGGTGAGTAAAGATGCCTACTATCTGGTATGCCAGCAAAACCATGCCGAGCTTGGCAAAATAGTGGCGTTCCGTGAATGGATGCTGGACATGTTTGCTGAGGAGTCACGCAGTGAACTCTTGCCCGCCTGAAGCCCTTAACCAGACAAACACAGCGCTGCCATCCTGGCTTAAGCTCGATGGCGAGCCCGGGGATGTGATGGTGCTCTTTGCCCACGGCGCCGGTGCCGACATGGACTCGGACTTTATGGCGGCTATGGCTTCAAGGCTTGCCAGCCAGGGGGTAGCTGTGGTGCGTTTTAACTTTCCCTATATGGAGCAGCGCAAGCTTGACGGCAAGCGCCGTCCTCCCAACCGCGCCCCTGCGCTGCTCGAGTGCTTTCGCGAAGCCATTGCCATGGTTCAGACGACCTACGGGCCAAAACGATTGTTTCTGATGGGTAAATCCATGGGCGGGCGCATGGCTGCCATCCTGGGCGCTGAGTTTGATGTCGCGCAGATTGCAGGCATTCTTTGTTTGGGTTACCCCTTTTTGCCGCCCAAGGGGAAAGCAGTGCGCCTTGAGCCCTTGGCGAATTGCCAACTGCCACTTTTGATAGTGCAGGGTGAGCGCGACAGCTTTGGCACCAGGACGCAGGTTGCGGCCTGGGATGTGCCAACAGCCGTGAAATTCTGCTGGATTGCCGATGGCGATCACAGCCTGACACCACGCAAGTCGTCAGGGCTTACCGAAGCGGATAACCTGAAGGCTGCTGCTTCAGCCTGCCTTGAATTTATGGAGAAATGAATGAATAGGGGTTTGTTTTTATTCGCATCTGTGACCGGCTTTCTCGCCGTCGCCCTCGGTGCTTTTGGTGCCCATGGCCTTAAAAATCTGGTGAGTGCCGAGATGGTTTCAGTGTTTGAATTGGCGGTTGAATACCAGTTTTACCATACCTTTGCCTTGCTCGCCGTCGCACTCGCCTGGCCCCATATTGCCTCCCGATTACTGAGCTGGGCGGCCGGTTTTTTTATCGCTGGTATGGCGCTCTTTTCTGGCTCTTTGTATGCACTGGTCATGACGGGAGCCAAGTGGTGGGGGCCTGTTACCCCGCTGGGCGGAACCTGTTTGCTGCTGGGATGGTTGCTGCTCGGCGCGGCGGTATGGCGCAGCCGGGTCGTTGATGGCAAATAGCCAAGAGACGTTCGCGCTGTGATATACTCGGCGCCAATTTCTGTTTTTGCGGCCTGTGGGCCGCTTTATGTTAGCGCCAACGAAGAATCGCAATGAAAAACCTGTTCTTATATTGCCGTGCCGGTTACGAAAAAGACTGCGCGGCCGAAATTCAGCAGCGGGCCGCCGAGCTTGGTATTGGTGGTTTCGTCAAAGCCAATCGCGACGATGCCTATGTGGTGTTTCAGGGCTTCAGCCCCGATGATGGCGATCGTCTCGCCAAAGATCTGCCGCTGGACTCGCTGATTTTTGCGCGGCAGATGTTCGCCTGCGGCGATTTGCTCGATGACTTTTCACCGGAAGACAGGGTGACTCCTATCACTGAGAGTCTGGCGGAAATTGAACGTGCAGGGGAACTGCGGGTAGAAACCCCCGACACCAACGAAGCCAAAGAGCTGTCGGCCTTCTGCCGTAAATTCACCGTGCCCCTGCGTCAGGCGCTGAAAAAGCGTGGCGTGCTGCTGGAGAAAGAAAGCAGCCGTCGTCCCATAGTGCATGTGTGCTTTGTGGCGCCCAACAAGGCCTTTACCGGTTATTCGTTGTCAAACAACAGCTCTCCCCACTTTATGGGGATCCCGCGGCTCAAATTCCCGTCCGACGCCCCGAGCCGTTCGACGCTCAAGCTGGATGAAGCCTTTATCCACTTTATTCCCCGCGAGGAGCATGAAACCCGTCTTCGCAGTGGCCTCAATGCGGTGGATTTGGGCGCTTGTCCCGGTGGCTGGACCTATCAACTGGTACGCCGTGGCATGATGGTACATGCCATCGATAACGGCCCCATGAACCATGATCTGATGGAGTCAGGGCAGGTGACGCACCACCGCGCCGACGGTTTCAAGTTTGAGCCGGCTCGCCGCAATATCTATTGGTTGGTATGTGACATGGTGGAAAAGCCCGCCCGTGTGGCTGAGTTGATGGAATACTGGGCGATTCAGGGCTGGTTTAAAGAGGCGATTTTTAACCTCAAGCTGCCAATGAAGAGTCGCTACAAAGAGGTATCGCAGATCCTCGCCAATATGCATGTCATCCTTAAGGAAAACGGCATTCACGAGTTTCATCTGGCCTGTAAGCACCTCTACCACGATCGTGATGAAGTGACTGTACATCTGTGGCTAAGACCCAGCTCTCCCTGGATTTGATAGTCACCACAAGGCTTGCATGTCTAACAAAGGTGCCCTGAGGCGCCTTTGTTAATTTTGAGATGAAACACTGGCCAGTCAAACAGACCTTTTATAGCTTCTTTTCAAATAGCAGCAAGGCTCTGCCATTGTGCTCAACAACATCAAATTGCTGGTAACCCTGCTTTTTGTAGATGTGTATACCAGGTTCGTTCTCAGCGAATACATCCAGCCATATCCTGTCAGCCCCAAGATGTCGTAGGCAGTACTCCTCCATTGCCTGCATGGCTTGCTGTCCTGTGCCCAGCCCCTTGCGATGCACCACAATTCGCCTGAATTCCACACTGGAGCCCTCAATGGCCAGGATAATAAAGCCGGCAACCCGCTCCCGGTGATAGATAGTCAGGTAGCAAACCTCGTCTTTTACCATTTCGGCCAGGTGCTTCTCTCGGGTGTAGGGCAGCACGTACATTGCCGTGTCCGGGGTGCTTTCCATTGCTACGAATACGTCTACCTCGGTTACATTTGATTTGGCTAACTTAATCAAGGCGTTGTCCTTTGTGAATATCAGATCCCCCTGTGTGCTCAGTCAGATGAGTTCGCGCAAGGAGTGGCAGTGCTTTTTCATATCGGGGCAAGGATGGTTAACCGGGATACTTGCCCGGAACTCAGGTTGAGTGTGCTCAAGACTGAATAAAAAAGCCACCCTGAAGGGTGGCTCGGAATTGGCAGCTAACTGATCTTATCAGCTGGCAGGGCAATTCATCTCGGTTACCGATTCAATCACGACTTCATCCACAGGCACATCGCTGAAGCCGTTTACGTTGTGGACAGGGGCGATACTGATTTGGTCAACCACTTCCATTC
Organism: Shewanella zhangzhouensis; assembly: GCF_019457615.1. Lineage (NCBI taxonomy): Bacteria > Pseudomonadati > Pseudomonadota > Gammaproteobacteria > Alteromonadales > Shewanellaceae > Shewanella > Shewanella zhangzhouensis. The sequence continues at coordinate 3,103,315 of NZ_CP080414.1, read as the reverse complement.
CGGACAGTACCTTGCCAAATACCGCATAGCCATAGCTGCTGGCAGAATAATCAAGCTGGGGATTATCCAGTACGTTGATGAAAAACTGCGAGGTGGCCGTATCCGGTGCAGCAGTGCGAGCCATGGCCAGGGTGCCGCGATCGTTACTGAAGCCCACGCTGGCTTCGTTTTTAATCGCCGCATCCGTGTCTTTTGGCACGAGACCGCTGGTATATCCACCGCCCTGGATGACGAAGTTATTTACCGCGCGGTGGAACAGGGTGCCATCGTAAAAGCCTTTGTCGACATATTGTTTGAAGTTATTGCCGGTGATGGGGGTATTGGTCGTGTCGATGGCAAGTGTTATGTCACCAAGATTGGTGCTCATCAGATAACAGGCATCGGCTTTAAATACGACCGGGGTATCCGGTACTTCCGGCGCCGGGTCATCACTGCCACCGCCACAGGCGACCAGGTTCATGCCGATTAACAATCCTATGATTTTTTTCATCTTATATCCCTTACAGCACCTCAGGGTGCGACTGCTTTTATCTGTCTGCCGGGCACGTGGCAGGCAGGCATTGTGACCACAAATTGATGCGTGGGCAATTGCGATTGGTGGCTAAATAATGAATTGATACAAAGAGATACAGTGGCTTTTTGTTTGTTGCTGCAAGGCTTTGATGGGGATGGTGGGTTAAGTGGTTGTTACTTTAGTGGGTTTTAACTGGTGATGAAACCATGCTCAGCATGCAGCCTCGATATTGCCGGTGAGATGACGTCAGGCCATGAAGGGAGATGGCAACTGAGCTTAGGCTGAAATTTGGGTGAGCCTTGGGTATTGGCTCCAGCGGGGAATAAAAAAGGATGAGCCTGGGCTCATCCTTTTTTATGGTGTTTGCCGCGTCAGATGACGCCGGGCACTCAGGCGAGTCTGTCGAGGACCGCTTGAGTGAAGTCGGTGGTACCGTGGGTACCGCCGAGATCGCGGGTAGTACGGTCGCCTTCTTCAATCACAGCCGCAACGGCATTGCGGATAGCCGCAGCTTTGTCAGCCATGCCGAGATATTCCAGCATCTGTACAGAAGCCAGGATCACGGAAGTGGGGTTAGCCAGGTTTTTACCGGCAATGTCCGGAGCGCTGCCGTGTACGGCTTCAAAAATGGCCGCACTGGCACCGATGTTGGCTCCGGGCGCCATACCCAGACCACCCACAAGACCGGCACACAGATCTGACAGGATGTCACCAAACAGGTTGGTGGTTACAATCACGTCGAAGTTTTCTGGGTTCATCACCAGCTTCATGCAGGTGGCGTCCACGATCATTTCTTCGGTGGTGATGTCGGGATAGCGCTGGCTTACTTCACGGGCCACTTTCAGGAACAGGCCTGAGGTGGACTTCATGATGTTGGCCTTGTGCACTATGGTCACTTTCTTACGGCCTTCCTTGCGGGCCAGCTCGTAGGCAAAAGTGGTGATCTGCTCAGCACCCTGACGGGTGATAATGCTGGTGGCTTCGGCAGTACTGCCGTCATCTGATACTTTCTGGCCGTAACCGGAGTACATGCCTTCGGTATTTTCACGGACAGTGATGATGTCGATATTTTCGTATCTGGCCTGGGTTCCCTTGAAAGAGTTCACTGGGCGCACGTTGGCATACAGGCTGAACTTTTTACGCAGGGTAACGTTGATGGAGGTAAAGCCTTCACCAACGGGAGTGGTCAGTGGGCCTTTCAGGGTAATACGGTTCTTTTCGATAAGATCCAGCGTACGCTGAGGCAGCAGTTCACCATGCTTTTCCAGAGCCGTCAGGCCAGCATCGGCAAATTCATATTCGAAGTCGCAACCCGCCTTGTCGAGGATTTTCAGAGCGGAGTCGATGATGCTTGGGCCGATCCCATCACCTGGGATTACGGTAATCGTTCTTTTAGACATGGATATTCCTTCCACGGTTGGTGGTTACTGCAATTGTCGGCTTCCGCGAGCGGAAACAAGACTGGAATTATGTGATTTATGTCTCGGTTAGTTTAAACACTTTTATACACTTTTCACAGGAAAAGGTGAGCAAACACTCGGTTTTTTCTGTAGGCTAACATGCATAAATCAAGGCTAAGAAAGATGATTCAAAGCCTAAGCCTTAAAAAGTCTACTTTAGTCGAATAACAACTTATAAAGAGGACGACCTTTGAAGCCTTCCGCTCTATTTTGCGCTCTGGCAAGTGCCGCCAGTCTGAGCTTGCCTGCCCTGGCAGCGCCTTCGGGCAACATGCAAGTTCAGGACATCATGAAATTCGAATCTCTCAAAAAACCTGTGATTGCTGATAATGGCTCACTGGTGGCGGTGGAAGTTGCACCCGACAGAGGGGATAGCCATACCTTGCTGCGTTCAACCACAGGTAAACGCCAATTGAGCATTGCCGGTGCTTCAAAGCCTGCCGTCAGTGCCGATGGCCGGTATGTGGCCATGGTGCTGGAGCCTTCGCTGCTTGAAAAAGAAACCAGTGATGCCAAAGCCCGTAAAAAATTGAAGGACGGCATGGTATTGGTGGAAGTCGCCACCGGTAAAGAGCAGCGTTTTGCCCGGGTGAAGGAGTTTGCCTTCAACGATGCCGGTACTGTGCTCGCGGTCTGGTTTGATGCCGAGGAAGACAAAAAGGACAAGGCCGACGATAAGGCGGCAGATGCCTCTTCCGTGACCGAGACCAAAGCTCAAGCTGGTGAAGAGAGCGCCAAAAAGCCCAAGGTGGATAAGGCCGACAAGGGATCGCCACTGACGCTGATAGCCCTCGAGAGCGGCAAACAGCTCGAATTACAAGATGTCACTGCCTATACCTTTGACAAAAAAGGCAAAACTGCAGCGGTGTTGGTAAATGATGCTGCGCAGGGTAAGCATCAACTGCTGTCGGTTACCCTGAGTGACCTGAGCCAGCAGCAAAAGTACAGCGCCGAAACCGAGCAACTGGGGGCGCTCGCCATAAACCACGATGGCAGCCAGATTGCCTTCAGCGCCGGCGTGGCCGCCGACAAGGTGGATGAGCGTCAGTACCGTCTCGGACTTGTGAATGGCAAGGGGGACGTCAGCTTTGCCCTGCATCCCGATGCCTGGGTTCTGAACCAATATTCGCGGCTGTCGTTTTCCGATGACGGCGAGCGGCTGTATTTTGGCACTGTGCCTGAAGTCAGTAAGGTGCTTAGCCTGCAAAAGTTCAGTGATGAGGCGAGTCTGTATGACACTGCGACTATACGTGACAGCCGCGGTCTTAAGCTATGGCATGGCGATGACCCGCGGATTAAGCCCCATGAAATCAAGACCTATGACAAGCTGAAGAAGCAGACACTACTGGCCGTATGGCACCTGGCGCGCAATCAGGTTGTGCAACTTGCCACCCCTGAAGTGCCGGAAGCCAAATCCATAGAGTACGGCCGCTTTGTGCTGGGCAGCTCCAGTGAACCTTACCTGAAAGAAATCACCTGGGCGGGGTTTTACAGCGATTTTTACCTTATCGATACCCTGAGCGGGGAGCGCACGGCGGTGGCGCTGCGTCAGCCGTCAAACAGCGAGCCCAGCATTTCGCCACATGGTCGCTACGCCGCGTATTTCCGTGAGGGGCAGGTACAGCTCCTGGATGTGGCTTCAAAGCAGCTTAGGGCGTTGAATGCCAATCTTGACGTGCCATTTGCCGATGAAGACCACGACTATCCCTCCGATGCGCCGGGTTATGGTTTCGGCCCCTGGCTGGCTGATGAAAGTGGCCTGTTGGTATACGACAAATACGATATCTGGCAATTTGCTGCGGCAGATGCCAAGGCGCTTAAGCTGACTTCGGGAAGAGACAAAGGCATCAGCTACCGGGTTGAAGGTCTGTATCAGGACAAAGACCAGGCGCCTGCCACCGCGAGTGCCAGTCAGAGTCTGCTCGTGAAAGGCTACAACGAGCGCACCAAGGCCGATGGTTTCTACCGGATCACCCTGGGCAAAGAAGGCCTTAAAACCCTGCATGCCAAAGAGGAAAAACTCAGCGTACTGGCACGCGCCAGGCACGCCGATACCCTGGTATTCAGCCGTGAACGTTACGACCGTTTCCCGGACCTTTACAGCGCCAATGTGCTGGAGGTGGATGATGCCCGCCGTTTAACTGAGCTTGACGCGCAGCGCAGCCAGTTTGGCTGGGGTAAGGCCGAACTGGTGCACTGGACCAATACCGACGGTGAGCCGCTCGATGGTGTTCTTATCAAACCCGCAGGTTACGAGGCTGGTAAGCGTTACCCTGTGCTGGTGTATTTCTATCGCTTTATGAGCGACCGTTTGCATGCCTTCCCGGCGATGAACATCAACCACAGACCCAACTTTGCCTGGTACGCCAACCAGGGCTATGCCATCTTCCTGCCGGACATTCGTTTTGAGGTGGGCTATCCGGGTAACAGCTCGGTGCAGGCGTTGACCTCTGGCGTGCAAAAGCTGATTGAAATGGGGATTGCCGATCCCAAAGCCGTGGGTATTCAGGGCCACTCCTGGGGCGGTTATCAAACGGCCTTTGCCGTGACCCAGACCCACATCTTTGCCGCTGCCGTAACAGGGGCTCCCGTTGGCAACATGACCAGTGCCTACAGTGGCATTCGTCATGGCACCGGCCTTGCCCGTCAATTCCAGTATGAAACCGGCCAGAGCCGTATCGGTGAGAGTCTGATGCAGGCGCCGCTGAAATACGTGGAAAACTCGCCGGTGTTTTATGCTGACCGTATCAAGACGCCCATGATGATCATGTTCGGTGACAAGGATGATGCGGTGCCATGGGAGCAAGGGGTTGAGTTGTATCTGGCCATGCGCCGTGCCGGTAAGGATGTGGTGTTGCTGCAATACGAGGGTGAGCCTCACCATCTTAAGCAATACGGCAACAAGCTTGACTACAGTATTCGGATGAAGGAATACTTCGACCATTACCTGAAAGGTGCCAGGGCGCCAGCGTGGTTGGAGCAGGGCGAACCCTATCGCGAGTACGCCAAAGAAGACTGAAAGGCGTGATTGCTTAAACACGTCCAGCAATAAAAAAGCCGCCCAGAGGCGGCTTTTTTATTAACGCTATTACTGTGTCAGATGCCCGATGGGGCCTCATCCAGATATTGCTTGTAAGTATCTGAGCCCCAGGCAACCAGCAAATTATCTTTGAATAACAGTGGTGTGCACTCATTCTTGGTGGTCACGCCATCTGATTTTTCATGGTGGGTGCGATAAAAGAGCACCTGCAGAGCACTGTCTTTGATTGATTTGGCTTCGCTGAAGTCCGGCGCACCGAGCAGTTGGCGCACAGAGCCAATGTCCTGTCCTATCACCAGTTCGGCCAGTGCCTTGTTGTTGTATACCTGCCTGTCTTCCCAATCCATATTCTCAGGTGTTGGCTCGTACCCTATTGCCACCACAGCCACAAACGCCAGGTAGGCCGCAAATACGGAGCCTATCACCACGGGAGCCTTGCTTTTCATATCCCTTTTCCTCATTACTGCTTTCGGCTTGCGCCGAAGATGCGGATAAAGATACTGCAAGGCGTGAAGGCGGTAAATAAGTTGTGTTATTTGTTACAAAATTGCCTGTAACGCAGAGATGACTGGTGGGACAAGGCCAGCCAAATCGAATGGTGCCATCAGGATGGATTGACCCTGAGATCGCTCAGTTTGAGGTGCAGCGGCAGTTCGGTTTGCAGTTTTGCCAACTTGTAGCTGAGGCGTGCCATATCACGGCCTTCGCGTAACTTATTGGCCTGCCTGCTGCCGAGGGTGCCGAGGGAATGGTAGAGATTGGCGAGGCTGCGATAGGTGCGCAGCAATTCGCTGGCCGACTTGGGACCTATACCGGGGATACCGGGAATTTTATTGCCGCTGTCACCGCACAGGGCAATGTAATCGAGCAGTTGATGGCGCTCGATACCCAATTTGGATTCAAAAGCCTCGATATCAAAATACTGGCCGGCGAAATGATCCCACTGCCTGATATGGGGGGACATCAGTTGCAACAGCCCCTTGTCGGTCGACACGATAATAGCTTCACCGCCATTGGCCGCCAGCTTGCAGGCAAGAGTGGCTATAACATCGTCTGCCTCGGATTCGGCGTTAACCGAGTGCACATTCAATGCCTCAAGTTTGGTTTTTAATGCCGGCAACCCCTTGGCGAGAGCGTCGGGCATGGGTTTGCGGCCTTTTTTATAATCTTCGTACAGATGCTTGCGCCATGAGATGGCATCGCCATCCCAGACGATGGCGCAGTGGGTGGGCTGGTGGCCCCGCAGTAATTTACGGCAGGCCTGGGCAACCCTTTCATACAGGGTATCCATGTCGCCCTCATCGGGCAGGGCGGCATGAATACGGCGGATCAGATTCAATCCATCTATGATGAGCAGGCGATTCATTTGACTATCTTGTAGCAGGGTTCATAGGCGCTGCCCGGCAGCTTCATGCGCTGCTGATGGACAAATGCCTGCAGCAAATCGTCCATTAACGACATCAACCTGGGATCGCCCCGTAATTCAAAGGGACCATGGCGTTTGATGAGACGAATGGTTTCACCTTTCACGTTGCCGGCAACAATGCCTGAAAACGCCCGGCGCAGGTTAGCGGCAAGTTCTGCCTTATTGTGTTGAAAATACAGATGCAGGTTGGCCATCACTTCGTGTGTGGGGACAAAGGGCAGCTGAAACTCAGGTTCGATACGCAGTGACCACTGGTAGGGGTAGGCGTCGCCATTGGTCTTGCGAAACACCTTAACCTGCTCCATCCCTTCACGCATCACCCGCGCCACTTCATCGGGGTTATCGATAATGATGTGGTATTTACTGCGGGCTTCCTCCCCCAGAGTCGCAGCAACAAATTCATCAATTTTAATGAAGTAGTCGGCGCTTTCTCTGGGGCCGGTTAATACCAATGGAAAGGGTATGTGCTCGTTTGCCTTGTTCAGCAGGATACCCAGCAGATACAAGAGCTCCTCGGCGGTGCCCGCCCCGCCGGGGAAAATCACTATGCCATGCCCCAGGCGCACAAAGGCTTCCAGCCGTTTTTCGATATCCGGCAATATCACCAATTCGTTGACGATTTGATTGGGGGGCTCGGCGGCGATAATACTGGGCTCGGTGAGGCCAATATATCGGGCGTTGCAAATACGCTGTTTGGCGTGACCTATGGCCGCCCCCTTCATGGGGCCTTCCATGGCGCCGGGGCCACAGCCGGTGCAGATATCCAGCTTCCTCAAGCCCAACTGATAACCAACTTCACGGGTGTACTGGTACTCGATGGCATTGATACTGTGGCCGCCCCAGCACACCACCACATTGGGATCGTTCTTGGTGGGCAAGGCCCGGGCGTTTCTGAGGATATCAAACACCACGTTGGTGATGTGACTGGCATTGGTGAGGTTGATGTGTTTGAGGTTATCGTACTTGTCGGCGATGTAGAGAATGTCTCTGAGCACTGAGAACAAATGCTCCTGAATACCGGCGATGATCTGGCCATCGACAAAGGCTTGTTCAGGCGGGTTGATAAGTTCGAGTTTTACCCCGCGCTCGCGCTGCAGGATATTGATTTCAAAATCTTTGTATTTATCGAACAGCTCAGACGAACTGTCGCTTTTCAGGCCTGAGGCCAATACGGCCAGTGAACAGTTGCGATAGAGTTGATAGAGGGGACTTTTGGCACTTTGCTTGAGACGATCGACTTCCAGCTGGGAAAGCTGATCCATGCTACCACGGGGACTGACTTTCACTATCATAGCAACTCCTTGTGCGTCGACAGGAGTTGCTTACTCCCCACCGGGGCTAGCAGTCGATAATCACCCTGTCTCTGCTCTCATGTTTGGCTTTGTAGAGGGCCGCGTCAGCTCGCTCGAAGGTTTCGTGAATGAGCTCATTATCCATTACCCGTGCGGCCCCTATGGATACTGTAACTGTAATTCTCTGATTTTTAAATTTAAATGGAATATTTTTTACTTTCTCACGCACCCGGTTCAGCAGTTGCACTATGTCAGTATCTGATACTTCTGGGATGAGCAGTACAAATTCTTCACCACCGTAGCGGGCCACGAACTCAGTATCCCGCAGCGAATTCTTCAGCGCCATGGCTATCACCTGCAGAGTCTTATCGCCGGTGCTGTGGCCAAAGTTATCGTTGATGGACTTGAAGTGGTCTATGTCGGCCACCGCTACCCACAGGGGATGCTTATGGCGCTGGAAGCTCCTGAATTCCTGCTCCATACGCTCTTCCAGCGCAGCCCGATTGGGCAATTGGGTCAGGGTATCCAGCAGATTCAGCTTTTGCTGTTCAAACAAACGCTCTTTATAGTTGCTGGCTTCTTCGGCAAGTTCATTGAGTTCTTTGCGCATGGTCTCCATCGACTTGCGCAGCAACGCCTGTTCTCTTTGTTCCAGGGCTTCTTTGCGGGACAGCGCCGAGCGCAGGCTGGAGAGCTGCTCGGTAATTTGAAACTTGAGCGTAGTGATATCTTCGATATCCACTATGGCTTCGCCCACGTTATCGACCCGGGAGTTAATCTCGCGATTGAGCTGATGCTTGAGCTGATGACTGCGCTGGGTATGGTTATAAGAGTCTGAAACGACTTCGCGCACCGCAGACAAGGCATCATTCAGGGCGTAGAGGAATTCCTGAGAGGCACTTTTCTCACGGGCGATATTATCAACCAGCAGCGACAGTATGGTTTGATAGGCATCCATCAGCCCCTCAACATCTATCTCGCCGGCCAACATTTCTTTGATCACCAGCACCTGATCGCGCTGGTCTTTGCGAAACTCGATTTCGGAGATGATCTGGGCCAGCTCATGGGCCAGTTGACGGTGTTTCGGCAGCACTGCCAAAGGTTCACCGGACTTAAACTGTGCCGACAGTATCTCTTCGTAAAACGCCATCAACTTTTCGACCTTGGGGATATATTCCCACACGGTGTGCAGAGGCTTGGAGAGATCCTGTTTAAAGTAGGCGACTTCTTTTTTGAGTTTGTCGGGTGCGGACTCGACACGCTGAATTTGGCGTACGACCCGACCAAGGCCCGCGCGGCTGTCTTCGAGCTGTGCCATTACATGGTGATATTGGCCCTTGAGCAAGCGCTCAACTTCGACAATATCCGGCAGCGCATCGTCGAGCTTTTCGTAGGTGGTCAGTTGATGGCGTAATTTGGCAAGTCGGTTATCCAACTCGAGATTCTGCCCTTTGCAGGCCAGGCTCAGATTGGAAATGAACTGCAGCAAGGTTTGCAACTTTGCGTTGCGATCTTCATTGAGCTCATCCAACGCCACCTTTGCAGAATGGAGTTTCTGTTTGAGTAGCGTGATTTGCGAAATCGCTTCGTTGGCGTCCTTCATGCAGAATGCTTTCCTGGCTGAATAAACTGACTGTGTTTTCTCATACTGAACCGGTATTTTGACCACTGGATTAATGGTATCGCAATCAACCCAGAGTGCAAACGTAAGCCACATCCCGTTGCAGAATATTTGACTGAAATCATCAATTAATTAATGGATCATCCGCTGTCGCAGGTGTCTGCCATTGGGGCCAGGCTATTTTATCTTTGTCGCCGTTGGTTTCCACCCTAATCAGGCCGCGGCCGATGCTTTTTTCCAGATGCAAATACAGCGGATGGCTGAAAACCGCTGAGGGCGTAAAGTCCAGCGCCCATAAGGTGACGTATAGATCTTTGTCTTCATCCAGTGACAAGGCCCCGGCCATTGCCAATTCAAGCACTTCTATATGATTGTTATCCGGTATAAAAAGTTCCGGATTCGGCAGCAACGGCAGGTTAATAAAGCTAAGCCGCAGCCTGCCTTCGATATGGGGGAGTTGGTTTCTGAGGTTAAAGAGCAGCGCGTCCGCCGCCTGGATGGGTTCATCAAAACTTAAGCCGACAAGACCCGGGCGTATGACATAGGTTTTGATACCAGGCAGTTTTTCAATGGCGTTTGCTGTTTCTTTTGCTGCTTCCACCATGCGCTTATGGCCAAGTTTGATATCAGATTCACATAAGCTGTCTATTCGCAGCAGTGCCACTGCCTTGGTCTTTGGGCTTTTAATCGCACTGCGAAGGGCCGGAAAACCCGGGTGTGCCGTGGCTCCGTCCAGAGGCAGCTTATGCTTTAACGAGGCGATTTTGGCCTTAAGCTCCCGGCGTGAGCGACGATAGTGCCAAACCATGGTTGCCAGCGTGAGCACCAGCATCAGGCTGCCGGCCAGCAGTATAGTGCGCTCCCTGAGATGGGCATGGCTCTCTTGCAGCTGCTCATTCTTTTGGTGTAAATCCAGCCTCAGTTTTTGTTCGGTCAGTGCCGATGTGCTCGGGTTGGCAGCAATCTGAGGGGCGGCTTCTTCTTGTTGCAGGCTGATGATTTGCTGCTGGAAATCCAGCGCATCCTGCAAGTCGGCCAGGGCTTTGGCAGCAATTACTTTTTGGCTGAGCGACTCGATAAGTACATCATTGAGGGACTGCTGACGGGCGAGGTTGTATGCAATGTCTGCATGCTCACGGCAGGGCTGCCATTGGGATAACTTACAGAAGGTTTCGGCAATCAAGACTTCGTTATACACCAAAAAGTGCTTCATTTTCCGCTCGGCAAACATCTGATTGGCCTGCTGCAGATAATTCAGCGCCAGTTCGAGTTCACCCAGCTCCCCATAGGCTTCACCCAGGTTGTGGAAGTTACGGGCAAGTGCGGAATAATTGCCACTGCGTCTGTCGACCTGAAGGGCATTGAGGTAATAGTCGATTGCCTTGTTCCACTCGTTATTACCTGCATGGGTCATGGCGATGACGGTCAGGGTGGCCGACAGGTAGTTTTCACTGCCTATCTGGCCAAAGGTTTCGGCAGCATCGTGGGCATGGCTCAGGGCTTCGCTGTGTTGCCCTAAATCACGATATACCTTGGCCAGCTGCATCTGGAGAAACGCGCGTTGGAAAGGATGATGTTCCTGATCCGACAGCCGCAAAGCCTCGCTGTAATGCTGCAACGCCTTGGTCAGTTCCTGTTTTTTGTTGTAGTACTTGCCAAGCTCGGCTTCGGCATTGGCTATCAGATAGTCATCGCGAAGTTGATAGGCCTGGTCCCGGAACTTCTGCAGATGTACCAGAGCGGTCACGTCCTGATTGATCATCAGATACATACTACCGAGCTGCTCATGCAGGTTGAGTCTCAGCACCTGCGAGGTCAGACTCTGGCTCTCCTGATCCTGAGTGAGCGCCTGAATGAAATAGCCGGCCGCTTCTTCAAACTTGAGTTCAAGCCTGCCCAGCATCCGACCTCTGAGCATCAGGGCCATGGCTTTTTCGTAGGGTGTAGCCGCCGATTTTTCCAGCGAGCTGACAATCAGCTCAAGGTCCTGGGCTTTGTTGGCATTTTCAACATTGGGTTGCAAGTTGGCACGGGCAATCAGGGCCAGCAGTTCGGCGAGTTCTTCTACCGATAAGCCTTGCTCTCTGGCGTAAGCACTGAATGCGGCACGGGTTTCAAGCACTGATGGGGGCAGCGGAAGCGACGCATTGACACGATTAAAAATCTGCTGCGGTGACTCTCTAAGTTCAACTTCTTCCGACTTGAGGTCTCTTGCGAATGCAAGATGGGATAAACACAGAATTAACAGCGATAAAGCCAATAAAATAAATCGCATAAATTATCCGTCGCTCAAGTCTGCCCCTGCAAAAATCAGGAAATTGTCAGCATTTGTGACATCAGGATGAGGGGAGATGAATGTCTTGTTATACTCAAGCCCTATTATTGGATTCCATCATACCTATAAGGACAACAGAGTGGAACAAAAGTTAACTGCCTTTTTACCCTTGTCACTGTTTATTTCGACTTGCGCATTTGCCGGTGTGGATTATCACATCGATCTTTCTTCTCCGACCCATCATCTGGCCAAAGTTGAAGTACATTTTCCCAAGGTGGAGGCCGGAGACTTTCCGGTGAATTTACCCGTGTGGCGTACCGGTAAATATCAGGTATTGCCACTGGCTGACGGCGTGCGCGCCTTCCAGGCCATGGATGCCAATGGCAATGCTGTGCCCTGGCGGCGAAGCGCCAGTGGCGAGTGGGTATTGAGCCTGCCCGAGGCATCAGAAGTGACTGTATCCTATCAGCTCTATGCCGATGAACTTGGGCTCAGAACCCGTCATATCGATGCTTCCCATGCTTATCTGGATGCCAGCAGCGTATTTATGTACAGCCCGCAGTTTCGGGACCAGGAACTCAGTGTCAGTCTCAAGGTTCCGGAAGGCTGGCAAAGCTATTCGGGCATGAGTAAGGGCGATGGCGCCCACAGTTTTGTGGCGCCCAACTACGATGTGCTGGTGGACTCGCCCATTGAAACCGGCATCAGCCATCATCGCAGTTTTTCGTCCGCCAAACGTGACTATGAGTTGGTTGTGTGGGGTGAGGGCAATTATGACCTGGATAAAATGGTCACCGATTTGACCAAGCTTGGCACCCAGGCCAGCGCCATCTGGGACGGTTTTCCCTTCGAACGTTATGTCTATATGGTTCACGCCACCAGTGGTGCCCGCGGTGCCACCGAGCATCTCAATTCCACCGTTATCCAGCTGCCGCGTTTTATGTTCCGCGAGCGCAAGGATTACCTGAGATTTATCTCCACCGCCTCCCACGAGTTTATCCATACCTGGAACGTGAAGGCCTATCGTCCGGCCGGTCTTGTGCCCTATGACTATCAGCACGAAGGACTGACTTCTTTACTGTGGATAGCCGAAGGCTCCACCAGTTATTTTCAGCATCAGCTGCTTGCACGGGCCGGTGTTATCACCGCCAAAGAGCTGCTCGAAGATATCGCCGGGCGTATTGACCGTCATCAGCAAACCCCGGGCCGTGAAATCCAATCGGTGGCCGAGGCCAGTCTCGGGGAGTGGGTCGCCCAGGGGGGTGATTATGCCCATAACCACAGCGTAAACATTTACTCGGAGGGGTATATGGCGTCGATGGCGCTGGACATGGCTATCCTCTCTGACACCAAGCTTAAACACTCGTATCGTGATGTGCACCGGGTCTTGTACCGCGACTTCGCGGTGCCAAAGAGCTACCGCGTCGAGGATGTCAAAGGCATTCTGACCCAACTGACCGGCAAGGACTATGGCCCCTGGTGGCACAGTCATATCGACTCCCCCATGGCGCTGGATTTTGATGAGCTGCTGTCCCGTGCCGGTTTGAGACTGGTTTATGGCAAAGACGACAGCGACGGCAAAGCCAAAGTCTATCCGGGCTTCAGTCTGGTATCCGGCAGCCTAAAGCTGCAAACCCTCGATAGGGGTGGCAAGGCATGGGAAGCTGGATTGGTTGCCGGTAACGAGCTGGTTGCCATCAATGGCCTCAAGGTTACCGCCGAGGGTTTTGAGAAACGTCTGGCCGATTTCAAGGCAGGCGACAGTATCACTGTGTCCTATTTTGCCGATGACAGCCTCAGGCAAACCACTCTGGAGCTTGGCGAAAGACCCGAAGGTAAAGCCGCGCTCAAGCCGCTGGCGAAGGTGTCAGACAAGCAAAAGGCCTTCTTCAAGGCCTGGCTTGGCATTGACTGGCCGTTCGACAAGAAAGGTGAGTTTAAAAAGAGTTGATGAAAGGCCGGCGCAAGCCGGCTTTTTTATCCCCGAGGCCATCGCCGGTCTTTGCAAAAGCAGGAGAGGGCTACACAAGACACATTTGCTAAAACTTCTGTGGCCTAATTCAGCTGACGGGGCCACTTCGCTTTGATAGTGTCTGGGCTTGCATTTATGTCCGGTACAGACTCCTTTCAACATTACCAAAAAAAACGACAGGATAACCACCCAATGAAACTTCGCCTCTCCGTTGCCGGCTGCCTGCTGGCCCTGGGAACCTTAGGCCTGCCAGCCCACGGCAGCGACGGTTATTACCGCTTCCCCGAACTGCATGACGATACCCTGGTGTTTACTGCCGAAGGAGACCTTTGGCTAAACCGTCTCGGCCAGACCCAGGCCAGCCGTCTGACCAGCCAAAGCGCCGAGGAGTCTCAGGCCCGCATTTCCCCGGACGGGACCCAGGTTGCCTTTGTGGCCAACTACGATGGCACAGATGAAGTGTATCTGATGCCCATCGGCGGTGGAGAAGCCAAGCGGGTAAGCTTTGAAAACAGTCGGGTGAGGTTGCAGGGCTGGAGTCAGGACGGACGGGTTCTCTATGCCACTGACAACGCATTTGGTCCGGCCAACTACTGGGTACTGCGCCTGGTCGACCCCAAGACTCTCAAGACCGAAGATTTGCCGCTTGCCGATGCCATTGAAGGCGCCATGGACGACAAGGGGCAGTATCTGTATTTCGTCCGTTTTGGTCTGCAGGCCACCGGGGATAACGCCAAGGTGTATCGCGGTGGTGCACGGGGCGAGTTGTGGCGTTATGAACTTGGCAGCAATAAAGAAGCCGAGCGTTTGCTGGAAGGCCACCCTGGTTCGCTGCGCCAGCCCATGCCATGGCAGGGGCGTCTTTACTTTATCAGCGACGCCGATGGCAACGATAACCTCTATTCGGTAATGCCCAAGGGCGATGATCTGCGTCAGCACAGCCAGTACAAGGATTTCCAAATCCGCGCCGCCCGCATCAACAACGGCAAGCTGGTATTCCAGATGGGTGCCGATATTCGGGTACTGGATATCGCCAGCGGCAAAGATGAGGTTCTGCCGCTGTCACTCACATCTGACTTCACCGCCCGCCGCGCACGCTGGGTCAATAACCCCATGGATTATGTGTCGGATGTGCGCTTGGCGCCGTCCGGCGACAAGGCGGTGATTACCGCCCGCAGCAAGGTAGCTATTGCCGCTACCGACGGGCGCCGTCTGGTGCAGGTTGGCGTGCCTGCCGATAGCCGTATCCGCAATGCCGTGCTCAGTCATGATGGTCAGTCGGTATTTGGGATCAGTGATGCCAGTGGCGAGCAAGAGCTGTGGCGGTTCCCCGCCGATGGCAGTGATGGCGGTGTGCAGTTGACTCAGGATGCAAGTGCCATGCGTATGAGCCTGGTATTGTCTCCCGATGGCCATTATCTGGCCCATGATGACTACGACGGCAACCTGTACCTGTACGACATTAAAAAGGGCACCAACAGTCGCATTGTGACCGGCCATCAGGGCCTGGGGCCCTACGGCGACATTATTTGGTCCCCCGATAGCCGCTTTTTGGCGCTGGGGATGAATGTTATTGGGCAAAACCGCAGCCAGATTGTGCTCTACAGCCTGGAAGAGAAGCGTCAGGCAAGCCTGACCAGCGACAAATACGAGTCTTTCTCACCGGCCTTCAGCCGTGATGGTGAATGGTTGTATTTCCTGTCCAACCGTGAATTCAATGCCACCCCCGGCTCGCCATGGGGTGACCGCAACATGGGGCCTGTATTCGATAAGCGCACCGGCGTGTTTGCCCTGGCGCTGAGACAGGATGCCCGCTTTGCCTTTGAGCGTCCCACCGAACTTACGGCAAGTCCCAAGGCGGCTGACGGCGACAAGCCAGTGACCCTCAAGGTTGACTGGCAGGGACTGGCAGGGCGTCTGTGGCAAGTGCCTGTGGGCACGGGCAACTTCAGTAACCTGACCCTGGGCGCCGACCGCCTGTACCTGCTCGATGGCGATATCGCCGGGAATCAATCGGCGTTGAAGGTGGCCAAGTTCGATGGTCTGGCACCCAAGCTGGATACCTTCGGCGACGATATCGGCAGTTATGTATTATCGATGGATGGGAAAAAGCTGCTGCTGTCGAAAAAGAGTAATCCCAACGAACTCCTGATAGTGGATGCCGGTGACAAGCTGCCGGGCGACCTTGCCAACGCCAGGGTGCGTACCCAGGACTGGCAGCTGGAGCTCAATCCCAAAGCCGAATGGCAGCAGATGTTCGATGATGCCTGGCTGATGCACAGGGATTCTTTCTTTGACAAGAATATGCGCGGCGTAGATTGGAAAGCCATGCGTGCCCGTTACCTGCCCCTGGTTGACCGGGTAACCGACCGTCACGAACTGAACGACATCTTTATGCAGATGATGGGCGAGCTGGATGCGCTGCACTCCCAGGTGCGTGGCGGCGATATGCCAAAGGATCCAAACCGTCCTCAGCCAGCCGGTCTCGGCGCCCGTTTTGCCCAGCGCGACAGCGGTGTGGTGATTGAAAGCATCATGAAGACCGACCCTGAATTACCATCAAAGGCGGCGCCTTTGGCCCGTCCCGGGGTGGATGCCCGCGAAGGGGACTTTATCACTGCAATCAATGGCCGCAAGGTAGCCACAGTGGCCGATGTGGCCAGTCTGCTGCGTAATCAGGGCGGCAAACAGGTGCTGCTGACGCTCAAGCGCGGCAATAAGACACATCAGACAGTGGTCTTGCCGGTTTCCGCGCAGGATGAAGCTGGTCTGAGGTATCAGGACTGGGTAAATCACAATGCCGCCGAAGTGGCCAATGCCAGCAGTGGCAAGATTGGCTACCTGCACCTCTATGCCATGGGCGCCGGTGACATCGCCAGCTTTGCCCGCGAATTTTACGCCAACTTCGATAAAGAAGGTCTGATTATCGATGTACGCCGCAACCGGGGTGGCAATATCGACAGCTGGGTGATTGAAAAGCTACTGCGCAAAGCCTGGGCATTCTGGCAACCCACCCATGGGGATGCCAACAGCAACATGCAGCAGGCTTTCCGTGGCCATTTGGTGGTACTGACCGATCAGCTGACTTACTCCGACGGTGAAACCTTTTCTGCCGGTATCAAGGCGCTGGGACTGGCGCCCCTGGTGGGCAAGCAAACTGCCGGTGCCGGTGTGTGGCTCTCTGGCCGTAATGCCCTGACCGACAAGGGTATGGCGAGAGTTGCCGAATATCCTCAGTATGCCATCGATGGCCGCTGGGTGTTGGAAGGCCGTGGGGTGAGCCCGGATATCGAAGTCGATAACCTGCCGGTTGCCACCTTCAAGGGTGAAGATGCGCAGCTCGCCAAGGGGATAAGTCTGCTCAAGGCGAAGATTGCCGCCGAGCCGGTGCCTGAGTTCAAAGCCAAGCCCATGCCGCAAAGGGGCGAGGCCGACGATATCAAGTAAGGGATAAACACCCAAGGGATAAAACACAGGGCGACAGATGTCGCCCCCAGGTTCAGGGCTGTACCGGCAACGTAGTTCCCAGTCGGTACGGCCCGTTTTTTTATGGCCGCTTAAAAGCGGATTTCCACTTCACAATCGAGACTGTTGGCGATAAAGCAGTTGGCATGGGCTTTTTCGTGCATTTTTTCCAGGGTTTCGCGGTTTACCTCCACCCCATCCATAAATTCCACGGTGGGATTGAGCTGCATATAGGTCACTGCCAGCTTGCCATTGTCGCGTTTCCCCAGTTCTGCCGAGGCACTGTCTTCATAGCTTTTTACCGGCAGTCGTTTAAGGTGCGCAATCGCCAGGAAGGTGAGCATATGGCAGGAAGACAAGGCCGCCAGCAGGCTTTCCTCCGGGTTCACCATGGCGGGATTCCCCTTGTATTCCGGTGCTGATGAAGCCTCGATTGTCTGGCCGCTGCCAAAGGTGATGTGATGATCGCGGCTGAATTCGCCATCGGGGGTATCGCTGGCCTGCCAGCGGGTTTGCAAACGAAAACTCAAGGTAATCTCCTTATTCGACTTGGGATGTGCGGCTATGGGCAGGTGATGCTGTCGCAGCCTGAGGTACTGTGCCTCGCCACTCATATCCTTAAAGATACGCGACCCGGTGCCATGGGGTAAAGGCGCCGGATACAGCTGCTTTGACAAAGTACGCAATGGGAGCCTGGCAAGGTATGCACAGGCGTTAGTGGTAATAACTGCCCCGGTTGTTATTCCAGACGGGATTATTTCCGGCAGCAAGTTCGGTCTGCTCAGATGAATTATTTCTATTCATCAGTCAAAAGTTGTCGTTCTCGCGGCTTCTGCCTATAAGTGAAGCTATAGCCTGTGTGAAAGTGTGGACGCTGAGGACCAATCAGGGAGTGAAACGGGCAGGGCATCAATAGATTAAAGGGAGCAGGGCATGCATTCATACAACTTGTCTTTGTCTTCACTGCTGGTTTGCTTATTGTCTGGCTTGAGTTTGGGCGCCATCGGTGCGGCGCCGGATGAAGCGTCACGGGTTATTGTGAAATTTAAACCGGGAATGGCACCCGCAGCCAAAGCCAGTATCCATGCGGCAGGTGGAACTTTGATGTTGGATCTCAGCCGTCACGATGCCGCCGCCTTTTTACTGCCTGCCAGCGCTGTACAAGGACTGTCGCATAACCCCCTTATCGAGTATCTCGAAGCCGATGTGCTGCGTTATCCCCTCTCACAATCTGAGCCTTATGGTATTGCCATGGTGCAGGCCAACCTGTTGTTGCCTCAGGTGAACAGCGCAGCCAACCGCACTGTGTGCATCATAGACTCGGGCATCGACATGGGGCATGAAGATCTTCCCAATAATCGACTCACCGGCAGCTACGATGTTGGCACCGGCGATTGGGGCAGCGATGAAAATCACCACGGCACCCATGTGGCGGGCACCATAGCAGCGGTGAATAATGACCTTGGGGTGATAGGTGTGCATTCAGGCAGTGCCCTGAATCTGCACATCATTAAAGTCTTTGACGCCAATGGCTGGGCGTACTCTTCAAGTTTGGTGGCCGCACTCGACAAGTGCATCGACGCCGGTGCCCATGTAATCAATATGAGTTTGGGCGGTCCCCTTAAAAGCCGCACCGAAGACAGGGCATTCGCAGACGCCGAGACCCTGGGAGTACTCAGCGTGGCTGCCGCCGGAAACGACGGCAACACGCGGCATTCCTATCCGGCTTCCTACAATGCCGTGGTTTCGGTTGCGGCCCTCGATGAAAACAAGCTGGTCGCGGATTTTTCCCAGCGTACCAGTCAGGTGGAATTGTCTGCGCCTGGCGTAGGCGTGCTTTCTACCCTGCCCATGGAACAGGCAGAAGTGGCCAGTGTGACTGTCGGTGCTACTGAATTTGAGGCCATCGCCATGGAGGGCAGCCCCTATGGCAGCGAGACCGCCATGCTTGCCGACTGTGGGATTGGCGACAGTATCTGTAATGCGTCCGGGCAGCTTTGCCTGATAAGTCGCGGCAATATCAGCTTTGCCGATAAGGTACAGAACTGCGCCGCAGGCGGTGGACTTGGTGCCATCATTTATAACAATGTCCCGGGCGATCTCTACGGCACCCTTGGAGGTGTAAACACCACAATTCCTTCTGTTGGGGTGTCGGATACCACAGGTGCCGCCTTGCAGCAGACCATAGGTGGGGTTGCCACCCTCAATGTCACTCAGGGGAACTACGCCATGTTCAGTGGCACTTCCATGGCAACGCCACATGTTGCCGGTGTGGCGGCGCTGGTTTGGGGGCTGCACATCAATTGCAGTAACACCGAAATTCGCTCGGCATTAAGGGCTACAGCTGAAGACCTGGGGCCAACAGGACGGGATGACGCTTACGGTTATGGCTTGGTTCGCGCTTCGGCGGCACATGACTACCTGATAGCCCACCCGTGCTCCGGTGACCAGGGGACTGGCGGAGGCTCAGGAACCGGTGGCAGTTGCAAGGGGAAAAACAAGCAATGTAACTGACAGCCACATAGCTGTATCAGTCTGCCCGATGTACTGAAACGGCAGCATTGCACCACCTTCTCCACATTGCGCGTGGCCCTGCAGCCACGCGTTTTTATTCGCGTTTACCTTGATGCCGCAGCACCCAAATTAGGCTTGGTTTGTGGTTGAATAATCGGGTTTTCTTAAGCATCACACACTGACCGGCAGCCCGGTGCATTCCATCTTTAAACCCTGTAGGATTGGGCAATTGGTAACCAATTTTAAGGGAAGAGATGACAACTACAACAGGGCAATGGCCAAAACAAATCCCCTACATTATTGCCTCCGAAGCCTGTGAGCGGTTCAGCTTTTATGGCATGCGCAACATTCTTACGCCGTTTTTGATGACGGCACTGCTGCTGTCTGTGCCTGAGCATCTCAGGGCCGGTGAGGCCAAGGATGTGTTTCACTCCTTTGTGATTGGTGTGTACTTCTTTCCACTGCTGGGTGGCTGGATTGGGGACAGGCTCTTTGGCAAGTACAACACCATCTTGTGGCTGTCACTGCTGTACTGCGTTGGCCATGCGTTTCTGGCCATTTTTGAGGACAGTAAAACCGGTTTTTATACCGGCTTGTTTTTGATTGCCCTGGGCTCGGGTGGGATAAAACCCCTGGTGTCCTCTTTTATGGGCGACCAGTTTGATCAGAGTAATAAGTCATTGGCCCAAAAAGCGTTTGACATGTTTTACTTCACCATCAATTTTGGCTCCTTCTTCGCCTCTTTGAGTATGCCCTTGCTGCTGAAACATTTCGGTGCCGCAGTTGCCTTTGGTATTCCCGGGGTGCTGATGTTTATCGCGACCGTCTTTTTCTGGGCGGGGCGTCACCGCTATGTGCATATGCCCCCAGAGCCTAAAAATCCCAACGGTTTTTTGCCTGTTATCAAAACGGCGTTACTCAGTCCGGGCGCAAATCGCTTTGGTCTGGCGCTGGCACTGATGGGCTCTGTGCTCGCGGTGATTGCCCTTGGGTTTATGCCGTCACTTGGACTGGTGACCTCTTTGTGTCTGGCGCTCGTGCTGCTGATGGGGTTTGTGGGCAGCGGCGCTTCCATGCAGCTGGACAGAGCCAGGGCTCGCCATGGCGATGAGGCTGTGGAAGGCGTCAGGGCAGTGATGCGGATACTTGTTTTGTTTGCGCTGGTTACACCATTCTGGTCGCTGTTCGACCAAAAGGCATCCACCTGGATTTTGCAGGCCAATGAGATGACCAAACCCGAGTGGTTTGAACCGGCCATGATGCAGGCATTGAATCCACTGCTGGTGATGATCCTCATCCCGTTCAATAACTTTGTGTTGTACCCGACACTCGAGGGCTGGGGTTTCAGGTTAACGGCGCTGGGCAAAATGGCGTCTGGCATTGCCTTTTCCGGCCTGTCCTGGGTGGTGATAGGCAGCATTCAATTGATGATGGATGGCGGCAGCGCCGTTTCCATTGTGTGGCAGGTGTTGCCCTATGCATTGCTCACCTTTGGTGAGGTGCTGGTGTCGGCCACCGGGCTTGAGTTTGCCTACAGTCAGGCTCCAAAGCCCATGAAGGGCACCATCATGAGTTTCTGGACCCTGTCGGTGACCGTGGGTAACCTCTGGGTGCTGCTTGCCAATGCCAGCGTGAAGGGGCAGGGCATGACCGACTGGATTGCCGGTACAGGACTGTCGGTAACGGCGTTTCAGATGTTCTTTTTTGCGGGTTTTGCTTTGGTGGCCGCGGCCGTGTTTGCCCTGTATGCCAGAAATTATCGAATGCAGGACCATTACCGCGAGGCAGCACAAGTCTCAGCGGTCTGAGCCTCGGCAAATCGATGAGGAAAAGCGCTTGTGACCTGACTCGCTTGCCTGGCATAGCGACAGGCTCACAAGCCAAGCGTAAACAGTGATATCACAGTGATTGAAGACACTGACGTCATTGAAGGCCTGGTCATCTGACAGGCATAAAAAACAAAAAACGCAGCCATCTGGCTGCGTTTTTCATGTTTGAGATCTTACTCGATGATATTGGCGTTGTGGTAAACGTTCTGGACGTCGTCACAATCTTCCAGGGCAGCGATAAACTTGTCGAATGTCGCCACATCTTCCCCGCTGACATCGGTTTGGGTTTGAGGTACGAAGCTGATTTCTTCGACTTCAAAGTTGATGTCGGGCATGGCATCGGTGAGGGCGTTTTTGGCCTTGAAGAATTCGGTGTGTGGGGCATAGACGCTGATCATGCCGTCTTCGCTTTCCACGTCGCTCACGTCTACATCAGCCGCCATCAGGATTTCGAGAATTTCTTCGTCGTTATCACCGGCAAATACAAACACGGCCTGGTGGTCGAACATGTGAGCCACAGTGCCCGGACCGCCCAGCTTGGCATCGTTTTTCACAAAGGCCTGACGTACTTCGGTAAAGGTGCGCTTACCATTGTCGGTCAAGCAGTCAACAATCACCATGCAGTTACCCGGACCAAAACCTTCATAGCGGGCAGTATCATAGTCTTCTCCACCGCCACCCCTGGCTTTGTCGATGGCACGCTCAATCACGTGAGCCGGTACCTGGTCTTTCTTGGCGCGATCGATCAGACGACGCAGTGACAGGTTGCCATCGGGGTCAACGCCGCCACTCTTGGCGCACACGTAGATTTCTTTCCCGTAGCGTGAATAAATCCTGGTCTTCTGAGTGGCGGTTTTCGCCATGGATTCTTTGCGGTTTTGATATGCTCTGCCCATCTTGTTTTCTCGTTAACGCACAAAAAAATTTTTCGGATTCTATCAGCTTTGTTGACAGTTGTGCACCCGCTAAGCTAACGAGGTGGGTGATGCTAAACGTTTGTTGCATCACGAATGCGGAATTTGATGTATCAGTCTGCTGTACAAGTATTGCGCTTGGTTAAAAATTGTAGTGATATGTTAATTCAACTGGTGGCTAATTTGGCCGCCGTCCATCAAAGACGGGATGCTTTGATGCCATACTCGGCCCTATTGAGTGCGCTGGAAAGCGTGACTCAGGAATGAAGGAAGTAACTCTATATGCAAGGCGGTACATTAGAACAACAGCTTGCCGATACGGCAAACGACTTGCTTGACCTGGAAGCCTCTCAGGGCGTCACTGTCACCGTGCTCTATTACGATGCACCGGCAGGCCTCATCATGCACAACGCTGTGCTGACGGGTTTGCCTGTGAGTGAGACGGGGCGTGTGATGATCCCTCAGTCTTTCAGAAACGGGAAATCCATCATCGTTGTGCTGGAAGGGGAGTGCAAAATACTCAACTCCCTCGGCGAGCGGGTGTATGCCCAAAAGAGCCTCGGCCTCGACGTGGACTGAGGGTTCGCTTCCAACAAAAAATCCCGGCAGGTCCGGGATTTTTTGTGTCTGTTATGCAGCAGTTTCAAGCGGTGATGCTGTTAGCCCCTTTTGTCACTGGTTGGGGGTGCCAATGAACCGTCCTCTATGTTCAGGCGCAGCTGTCCATCCGTAACTTTACCGCCAAGCGTTTAAGGGTTTGCGCCGAAGGGTGTGTTTGCGCCAGCGTGCGCAGGCCATAGATCCCCATCACCAGGTATTCAGCCCGTTCCATTGCCGTTTGGGTGTTGGGGATTTCACCGCTGTCCATGGCGCGCTGAAACTGGGCCGCCAACCCTTGCTGGCAACTTCCCAGACTTTTGCACAGGAGCGCACTTATCTCACTGTCCTGCTCGGCGAGTTCATTCAATGACTTGGTCAGCAAACAGCCCTTGTCGGCGCCGCACTGGCATTCGGCCACCAGGTTATCCAGATAGGCATCGAGCCCGGCAACAACGGAGCCTGACTCGGGGAAGAACGCCTGAAACTGTGCGGTGCGATCGGCCTGATACTGGCCAATGGCTGCCAACAACAAGCCTCTTTTATTTTCGAAGGCGCAGTAAATTGATCCCGGATGTAACCCGGTGGCGCGGGTTAAATCCTGCATGCTGGTTTTGCTGTAGCCCTTATGCATAAAGGCTTGCATGGCTTGGCGGAGCACTTGCTCGCGATCAAATTCGGCGCTGCGCATTCTGGATTCCTGTGGTTGGGATGAGGATAGGGTAACAGACTTTTTTGAATGTATGTTCAAAAAAGTTCTTGAATGTATGTTCAAGAATGATTATTTTGAATGCCTGTTCAAAAATAGGAACCTCCATCCATGACTGACATACTCTTTACTCCAGTGGCGCTGAATGAGCGCATCGAGCTGAAAAACCGCATCCTGATGGCGCCTCTGACCCGTTGTATGGCAGACGATGCGCTGGTGCCTACCCAGGCCATGGTTGACTACTATGCCCGCCGTGCAGATGCAGGGCTGATTATCAGTGAAGCCACCATTATTCGCCCCGATGGTCAGGGCTATCCCAACACCCCGGGTATTTTCACCCAGGCGCAAATTGCCGGATGGCGTAAGGTCACCGATGCCGTACATGAAAATGGCGGTAAGATTTTTGCCCAGCTGTGGCACACAGGCCGGGTGGCGCATCCTCACTTTTGGGGTGGCACAGAAGTGATAGCCCCATCGGCTGTAGGCGTAGAAGGTACAGTGCCCAGAATGCGTGAACTCACCTATTTGGTTCCCCGTGAAGCCACCGCGCTGGAAATTGCCCAGTTGGTTGAGGACTATGCCAAGGCGGCTGAAAATGCCATCGAAGCCGGATTCGACGGCGTCGAAATCCACGGTGCCAACGGTTATATGATTGATGAATTCCTGCATTACGACAGCAACCGCCGTGATGATGAGTTTGGCGGCAGCCCTGAAAATATGGTGCGTTTCCCGCTGCAGGTAGTGGATGCCGTTACTTCACGCATCGGGGCTGCACGCACGGCGCTGCGTATTTCACCGGCGGCTTACTTCAATATCCAGCCGGATCTCCGCGACCGGGCTGTGTTTGATCTCTTGCTGTCTGAACTGGATACCCGTGAACTTGCCTATTTGCACGGCGGTATATTCGATGACAGCGTTCACTATGACTACCTCGACGGCCGCGTCAGCGAGTACCTGCGTCGCCATAGCCGCCATACCCTGGTGGGAGTGGGTGGTTACGATGCCGAAACAGCTGCTGCCGCCATTGCCACCAATAAGTTTGATGTGATTGCCATCGGCAGACCTTTTATTGCCAATCACGATTATGTGGCCCGGGTGCGTGAAGGCGCTGAAATCAAGCCCTACAGCGATGAGCTGCTGCCAGTGCTTTACTGAGTTTCAGATTGCACCATAAACAAAAGCCCCGCAGTTGCGGGGCTTTTTTATGTCATTGGTGTTATTCGTTTTCCAGCTTGTGTTTACCAAGCACATTAAGCCTGGACACGGCCCGACCGAGCAGAGTATCGAAGCTGGCGTCATCCACATTGCCCACGTCTAGCCCGGTCAGCAGCGCCATGGCGTCGGTGACATGGTCAACGGCATAGATATGAAACTCGCCGCGGCCGGCTGCCTCCACTATGTCACTCCTCAGCATCAGGTTTTTCACATTGCTTGATGGAATAATCACGCCCTGGGTGCCGGTGTGGCCCTTGATGCCACAGACATCATAAAAGCCTTCAATCTTTTCATTCACGCCGCCGATGGGCTGAGACTCACCAAACTGGTTCATGGACCCTGTGATGGCCAAATCCTGACGGATGGGTACACCGCTGATGGCTGACACTATGGCGCAACATTCCGCCATGGAGGCGCTGTCACCATCCACGCCGCTGTAGGATTGCTCGAACGTCAGATAGGTGGTGAGCGGAATGGGCCTTTGCTTGCCCAGCAGCGACGACAGATAGGCGGTGAGGATCCACACGCCCTTGCTGTGGATGCGGCCACCCAGTCGCACCTTGTGCTCGATATCCAGCACTTCCCCTTTGCCATAGGCCGTGGTGGCGGTTATGCGGTTTGGCGCGCCGAACTCATGATCCGTGGTGGAAATCACCGACAGGGCATTCACCTGGCCGGTAACGGCGCCTTGTGCACTGAAGAGGGTTTGGCCGCTGTGAAACTGCTGCATCACCATGTCTTTGAGCCGGCACACCCGGAGTTCCTGATTTTTAAGCGCCATCTCCACATGCTCGCGGCCTATCTCGTCGGCGCCGACACTTTTGGCGCAGTAGTTGGTTTCTCTGAGCAGGTTGGCGATGTTGGCTGAGTGCAACGACAGGCGAGTTTGATCGTCTGCCTGACGGCTGGAGTACTCGAGGATGCGGGCCAGTGCCGAGCGATTGCAGTGCAGCATATTGTTATCGTGCACAATAGACGAGATAAAGCGTGCATACAGGGCTTCAGACTCATCGTGCCTTGGCATCACATCTTCAAAGTCGGCCGTCACCCGAAAGAGTTCGTTGAAGTCGGGGTCGTATTGTTGAAGCAGTTGATAGGTCTGGTAGTCGCCAAAGAGAATGATCTTCACATCCAGCGGGATGGGCTCGGGCGCCAGTGAGATGGTGCCCGAGAGGGTCACTTCCCGCTCCAGGCTGTTCAAATCCAGACTGCGGGAGCGCAGCGCTTTTTTCAGGCCATCCCACACGTAGGGCCGCTCCAACACCTTGATGGCATCCATCAACAGCACACCGCCGTTTGCCTTGTGCAGCGAGCCTGGGCGTATCAGTGAAAAGTCGGTAAATACTGTGCCCTTGAAGGTGGCATTTTCGATGTAACCAAAGAGGCTGTGGTAGTTAGGGCTTTCTTCCACCACCACAGGAAACTTATGCTCGTCCTGGCATACCAGCACATTGATTTGGTAGCGGCGGGGCATTTTCTTATCCAGCGCCGCGTAGGCCAGCCCCAGTTGCTCTTCGCTTTCTTCCAGAAAAATATCCAGATTGTCGAGGATGTCTCGCTGCATTTCACCCAAAAAGGTTTTGATATCATCCTGATCGCGATACTTGGCCTTCAGGGGTTTAAAGAAGTGAGCCAGCACTTCCTTGGCGACTTGCTCGTCGTGCTCCTGTTGCTTTTCTGAGAATTCTTCTTCCCACTCGGTGAGCTGACGTATGATGCCCCGCAGGCGCTTTTCCAGCCCTTTGATGCTGTTTTCAAAGACTTCACGTTCTTCATCCGTCAGGGCACTGTAGCTTTCTTCGGTGTGGGGCTCTTCACCATTCATGGCCATCAGTTGGTAATCACCCTGTACCGACAGCGACAGGCTGATGCTCTTGTTTTTGGCTTCTTCGGTGAGTGCCGTCAGGGCGGCT
This sequence comes from Shewanella zhangzhouensis, assembly GCF_019457615.1. Classification (NCBI taxonomy): domain Bacteria; kingdom Pseudomonadati; phylum Pseudomonadota; class Gammaproteobacteria; order Alteromonadales; family Shewanellaceae; genus Shewanella; species Shewanella zhangzhouensis. The sequence continues at coordinate 3,076,559 of NZ_CP080414.1, read as the reverse complement.
TCCTGCTGACGTGACAGCTCGGTTTTCAGTTTGTCGGCACGGGAATAATACATCTCGTTGTCAAAGGCCAGCGGCAATGCCTTAACGAGCCTGAGTGACAGCTTTTCAATGTCTTTTTTAAAGCCATTGCCCTTACCGGCGGGCAGACGCAGCACCCGCGGCACCCGGTTGTCATCAAAGTTGGCCACATAACACCAGTCAAAGCGCTGATTGGCATCAAAATGATGACGTTTGAGGTACCTCAGCATCATGGTGCGCTTGCCCAGGCCATTTTGGCCAATGGCGTAGATGTTGTAGCCCTTTTCGTGGATAGACATGGCGAACTCGACCGCACTCTGGGCGCGTTCCTGGCCGATAATGTCATCCAGTGGCGGCAAGGTGGCCGTGGAAACGCAGTCCGGTGCCAGCCCGGCCAGGGTCGATACCCGGTACAGCTTGTCGGTGGCAAGAGTTGTGATGGCCATAGGATCCCTTTGAGTACCAAATTAATATTTCTATTACCGACAATAAGATAGCCGGGAAGCTAAGGCAAACCCCAAGCAAAACGACTGTCTAAATTTCAAGCAGGTATTTTGGGGCCTTTTTGTGCGGCCGGCGGCCCGGTGCAACAACAAGTCATTGGCAGACGTAAGTTTCCATTCTCGGCATCCACACTTGCAGCTACACTATTTAGGTAGTTATTTGGAATGGGAGCGGGTATTGAACAGTCGGGCTCAAGGCAATCATCAGACAGCCATAAAAAGCGTATCTCCCATGCTTGAATGGTTTGTTGACCATACCCGATTGGGGGCAGGGCTTTGGACCAGTCGCGGTGTATGCCTGTGGCAAAAGCACGCCGATAGTCAGCCCATTCGCATCCTGACGGTCAGTGGTATCGGTGGCGAGCTTCAGCTCTGTTTACATGGCGATGCAGTCAGTGACAGCCATCAACTACTGGCCAGGGCCCTGCTCGAAGGTGTGGCTGCTGTGCTTGGTGGGGGAGAGTCCGGCTTGCTGCAAAGCTTTATGGACGCCTTCGAAGAACATATCTGGATAAAAGATGCCGAGGGGCGTTACCGGTTCATTAACCAGAGCACACTGGTGTCCTGGGATTTAAGCCCGGCGCAGATACTGTCGCGAAAGGATGCCGAGGTCTTTCCTGAGCGTTTTTCCGAGTACGCAGACACCGATCTCAAGGCGGTGAAAGAAGGGCATCCTATTGTGGTCGCCGAATGCATCGACCGTAGCCTGGATAAAGGCAACATCTGGCTGGAAACCATCAAGGCTCCCATGTACGGTAGCGATGGCAGACTGCTTGGCGTCATAGGTACCACCCGGGATATTGCACGGTATAAAGCCGCCGAAGAGCAATTACTGCTGACCTCCAAGGTATTTGAAAATGCCATTGAAGGGGTGATGATCACCGACTCCAACGGGGTTATTACAGAGATAAACGGCGCCTTTGAAACCATCACGGGTTACAGCCGTGATGAAGTGATTGGCAAAACCCCCAAACTCCTTAACTCAGGCCGCCACGAGCGGGACTTTTTTGAAAACCTCTGGCGGGCATTGAAAACCCAGGGACACTGGCACGGTGAGATTTGGAATCGTCGCAAAAACGGTACCCTGTTTGCCGAGCAAACCAGCATCAGCGCCGTGTACGGTGAAGATGGGCAAGTCCGCTGTTTTGTGGCGGTGTTTTCCGATATCTCCCTGCTCAAACAAACTGAGGCGGAAGTCGCCCAGCTGGCCTGGCACGACCCACTCACCCGTTTGCCCAATCGCTCTAAACTCACCACCATCAGCCAGCAGCAAATCAAGCTCGCCGCCAACCGCAAAACCCGGTTGGCGCTGCTGCTTATCGACGTGGACCTCTTCAAACACATCAATGACAGTTTTGGGCATCTCGCCGGCGATAAAGTGTTGCTGTCGTTATCCGAGCGCCTCGCAGCACTGCTTGGCGCCGAAGACACCCTTGCCCGAATCGGGGGCGATGAGTTTGTATTGCTGACACAGGTGAGGAGCCGGGAAGATATTCCGATGATCCTGTCAGCCATACAGCGGGCCTTTGATACCAGCTTCGATACCAGTGAGGGTGAGTCGGTTCGTCTCAGTGCCAGTATCGGTATCGCAGTGTATCCCGACGATGGCGATAACCCGGACACCTTGCTGAAAAACGCCGATGCCGCCATGTATCGTGCCAAGCAGCAAGGCCGCAATCGCCATGCCTTTTACACAGAGCAAATGACTCAAAGTTCCATGCAGCAGTTGCGGCTGCAAACGGCCCTTAGAGGCGCGGTGAAAAATGCTGCACTGTCGTTGGTTTATCAACCCAAAATCAATTTGCGTACCCGTAAATTGATTGGGGTAGAGGCCTTGTGTCGCTGGACCGATCGTGAACTTGGGGTGGTATCCCCGGCGGAATTTATTCCGGTAGCCGAGTCCATCGGCTTGATGCCTGAGATTGGCCTGTGGGTTTTGAAAGAGGCCTGTCGTCAGGCGCGAATTTGGCGCGACCAGGGGCTTAACCCAGGCCGTATGGCGGTGAATGTGTCGGGCTCTCAACTTACCGGCGATAACTTTGCCGACAGCGTCGCCAAGGTGCTCAAACAAACCGGTCTCTCCCCTGAAGCTCTTGAGCTGGAAATCACCGAATCCGTGGTGCTGGATAATCCTGCCGGTGCCATCGACACTATGGAAAAGCTCCGTGGCATGGGGGTCAGTCTGGCGCTGGATGATTTCGGCACCGGGTATTCTTCGCTGAGTTATTTACGCAAGCTGCCCCTTAACAAGTTGAAAATTGACCAGTCATTCGTCAGGGAACTCCCCGCCGATCAGGACAGTGGCGCCATCGCCATGGCCATTATCGCCATGGGGGAGGCATTGAAACTGGGCGTAATTGCCGAAGGGGTAGAAAACGAAGCCCAGGCCGAGTTTTTGCAGCGTTTGGGTTGCACCGAGGCCCAGGGTTATCTGTTTGCCAGGCCGTTATTGGCGTCAGAGTTGAAACAGCTGCTGCTTGGTGAGTGATCCTGCGATTAAGCCTTGTTACTATAGCGCCCTTTAGTTTGTGCTCCGGAGTTTCCCGTGTCTTTTGCTGCTTTTACTCTGCCGTCTCCCTTGGCTGACAATCTCGCTAAACTGGGCTTTGCCAAGCCCACTGAGGTGCAGTCCGGCGCTATCCCCATGATGCTGGCCGGGGATGACCTGATGGTGAAAGCCGCCACAGGCACGGGTAAAACCGCCGCCTTTTTGCTGCCAATGCTAGCCCGGCTGGTTACAGAGGACGTGTCAGGCCGCAATCTGCCCGCACCCAGAGCCTTGGTGCTGGTGCCCACCAGAGAGCTTTGCCAACAGGTTTATGATGCTGCCAAAGCGCTGGCAAAAGGCAGTGCCGTGCGTATTGCCCAGGTCTATGGTGGTGTGCCCCTGGAAAGCCAGCTCAATGCCATCAAGGGCGGTGTGGACTTGATGGTCGCCACGCCCGGGCGCCTGCTCGACCACCTGAAAAAACGCACCCTCAGAATCGATACCGTCAGCCAGTTGGTGTTTGACGAGGCCGACCGTATGTTGGACATGGGTTTTGAGGATGAGATCCGGGCGCTGGTGAAAAAGCTTGCCAAAGCCAGGCAAACAGCGCTGTTCTCAGCCACCCTGGGGGACAATGTCTGGCAGTTGGCCAAGAGCCTGATGGACTCGCCCAAGCTGCTGGAAATCGCAGCGGGCAAAGATACCAAGCCACTGATTGAAGAGCAGGTTTATCAGCTCGACAGCGAGCGCAAATTCGATTTTATCTGCCACTTGCTGGGTAAAAACAGCTGGTCTCAGGTGCTTGTTTTCAGCCGAACCAAAGAAGGGGCCGATAAGCTTACGGCTAAACTGGTAGCAGCCGGACACAGTGCCGTTGCCATGCACGCCGACCTAAGTCAGCGTCAGCGGGAGCAAAACCTTGCCGACTTCAAGGCAGCCAATGCGCGGGTGTTGGTGGCCACCGATGTGGCTGCTCGCGGCTTGGATATACAGGCGCTGCCCTGCATTATCAACGTCGAACTGCCCTTTAAAAAAGAAGATTACGTGCATCGCATCGGGCGTACTGGCCGGGCAGGCAGCGCCGGGCTTGCCATCAGTTTACTGGATGCCGCCGACGAGCCTTTGCTGGTGGCGCTTGAGCACTACCTCGACCGACGCTTGCCTCAGCAGTGGTATCCGGGCTTTGAACCGGATTTGTCCATCCGCCATGAGCGTCCCCGCAGTCTCAGTAAAGCGGCACAAAAGCAAAAAGCCCGCAAGCGGGCTTTGGCGAAGCGCTGAGGGCGCTTTTCAGAGGCGACCCGGCCAGATAATCAGCCAGGCTGTCAGGTCCGGCGAAGATACTCATCCACCGGACCTGAACCTGGATAGCGCAGCAAGCTTAAAAGTCGTATCGAATGCCTATGCTGGTTATCGTGTCATCAAACTCAGCATATTGTTTGGTGTCGAACTGCCCCGCCTCCAGGTGTACCCGGGTAGACTTGGAGAAGAAGTACTCCGCGCCCACTCCCCACTGGCTGACCTGTGGAACCTGGGTCGCGGCCTCACCCATGGCCGAATAGACGCGGTTGGCGATAAGGCCGGTGCCGGACTCGTCTTTGCCATACTGGGCTTTAAACAGCCACTTGTCCCACTTGTAAGAGCCACTGACAATAAAACCCAGGCCATCTCTGTCCTGCCAATGAGGTTTGGCGGGGTTGGCCAGTTCTGATTGTTGAATAAGGGTGCCGAGTTTCAGGTTTTCAAGCCCAAGGGCGGCCAACTTCCAGTGACCCACAGCGCGCCAGGCCTTGATATCTTCAACACCATCTGAGTAGGCCGCTGCAAAATACAGGTCGCTGTTTTTTAACTTCTTATCGCCATAAGTCAGCGCCAGTTGGAAGTTGCCATTCTCCTCGCGCTTGTCGCTGTCCTGATAATAGTTATCTTCCATCAGCAGGCTGGCGCCCAGTTGCCAGCCGTGCCATACAGGGGTCTTGTATTCGAAAGAATCGCCCCAGCGTTTGTCACCGGCCATCAGGCGGTCATGCTTCATGCTGTAGTTGTCAAACACATCCACAAAGCCCTTGGTCATTTTGAATACGGGCTCCATGCGCCCCGCGGCCAGCGAGCCCCATTCGGCATGACGAATACCGATAAAGGTGGGACGAGCGGTAAAGGGTTTGCTGTTGCCGGATTCGCTGGCCGAGTCGACACCCATTTCAATCTGATAGAAGAGGGTCAGATCCGCCGTCAGCGACTCAGTCCCGCGAACACCCAAACGGGTAAAGTTGTTCTCAAGCACTGTGCCATCAAGTCCCTTGTGGGTGGCGGCGCCCGTGTCTGAATGGGTGACCGAATAATCTATCCTGCCATAAAAGTCGGGTGTGGCCTGTGCCTGCTGACTGAATCCAGCCAACAGTGCGGCGCTTAACAGGGAGAGACGAAAAACACTCATAGGTTACTCCGGATTATTTTGAAAAGTTTGGAAAGGCAAACTGGTGGCAGTCGTTGCAAAGCACCTTGGCTGGCTGATGCTCGCTGTGGCACACGGTGCAGGGCACATCTGCTCCCCAGTGCGGAGCATCGTGGGGATTGGGTGTTTGGTTCTGGGTGGAGGAGGCAATCTCATCGTAGCTGCCATGGCAGTCGATACAGGCCGCTTCAGTGGCAGGCCCCCTGGGGCTGCCCTGATGGCAGGTTTTGCAGTCTTTTTCATCGTACATAAAGCTGTGGTTGCTGCGACCTTCACGCTTGCCCATTACCTTGTAGAGCTCCCCTGCGTGTAAGGGAGATGCCACAAAACTCAGTGCCAACAGGGATAAAATCAGGGTTTTCATGTGTGTCTCCTCAGGCCTTGGCCACCTGTTCACCGGCTATCACCCCAAATGCGAACGCATCGGGGCAGGAGCAGGCAGTTAATCGAATACGGCCAAACAGACCGCCCGTGGCTTCGCCGCAGGCGTAAAGGCCTTTGATGGGCTGGGCTGTGTCCCTGTTGATGACCTGGGCATTTTCATTGATTAATACGCCGCCCTGGGTGTAGTTGAATTTCGGACGGGCCTTGATGGCATAGAAAGGCGCTCGTTTGACGCTGACTTGCTTCAACGCGGCCATGTCTTTACCGAACTGGCTGTCTTTGCCTGCCAGGGCATCCTCGTTATAGCGCTTGAGGGTGGCGTTAAGCCCGGTAAGGTCGATGCCTTCCCCGTTGGCCAGGGCCTCGATGGAGTCGTACTTCACCATCATGCCTTCTTCCAACGCGAGGTGCAGACGCTGCTTGTCGTGGAAGTTGTCGATGCCATCCTGATCGTAAATATTCAGCGGGAAGCGCCCCTCATTGCGGTCCATGATGTTGCAGATGGCTTCTGCCACGACCTGACGGTTGTTCTTTTCGCTGATAAAGCGCTGACCGGTTTTCGGGTCAACCAAGGCTCCCCACTGCAAATCTTCGGTAGGAATATCAAAGGCAAAGCGCATTAAAGATAGGTGGACTGTCTGGGCACCGGCGGCAACCAGAGTCTTGAGTGCACCAGCGGTTGCGCCCCTGTGCGTGGTGGTTGGGATGTAGTCGCGAATATTGGGAAACTCCATGGCACGGAACTCCACATCGCGGCTGTAGCCGCCCACGGCCATGACCACACCCTTGGTCACCCGATAGTGTTTGATGGTGCCGGTGGTGTTTTCCCGGTCGTCATTTCCCAGATTTGGGTCGAAAAAGTACTGCTCGCGTACCTGAATGCCCATGACCTCGCCTTGGGCATTCAGATGCAGCTTGTCAAACTTCACTCTGCGACGGATTTCGCCCTGTAAGTCCTGGGTATAGAAGCGACGCAGTGGGCGCAGTATGCCTTTGCCACCGCCATTGACCGGATAAAGGGTCCGCGGCACCGAATGGCCGCCGAGGCTCTTTAACTTGTCATGGAAGCGGCAACCCCGCTCAATTGCCCAGGGCAATACGCGGGTCGTGGTATCGGCCATTTTCAGGGTCAGGTCTCTGTGGTTCTGATAGCCGCCCGCCTTGGAGATGTCTTCGGCAAAAAGCGCGGCAGAATCTTTAATCCCCTGTGCTGTTTGCAGGTGGCTGTTTACCACTGAAAAGTTCAGACCTGAGATGGCTGACGTCCCGCCGAGTACCGGCATTTTTTCAATAATAATGGTGTTTTTGGCACCATTTTCTTTTGCCCGGATGGCGGCGCAGGTGCCCGCCAGGCCGCTGCCTACTACAACAACCTCAAAGGTTTCATCCCACACAATGGCGCTGTTGTCGTCGGACTTGGCCTGTACGGCAGGAGCCAGCACAGCAGGGGCCAGCCCAACGGCTGACAGTGCCAGACCTCCCTTGAGGAAGGCGCGGCGGCTTTGTTTGATTTTCTCGTTCATAGTGGCCTCACTTCATGATGACAAGGCCATGGAATCAAAAAGCGGGCAGCGGCTATATAGTGGTTTTCCGAAAGGCACATCAGGCTGTGAAGCGGATCAACTCCCGGGAAGTTAAAGATGCGGGCTGCTCGGCCAGGGCCGATAATCCCGGTGTAATCTAATCGGGGAACATGATGAGTCAGGTGTGGCGGCTTTTAGTAATGTTGGCGTTGCTGCCAGTGGCGATGGCCTTTGCCGGGGTGTCTGCCAGCGAAATAGGGCAGAACAGACAGACTGTGCGCATTGGTATTCTCACCTTTGCCGAGCGCTCGGACACCCTGAGTGCCTGGCAAGCCACCGCCGATTATCTGGCCCGGCAGACAGGGCATGGCATCCGCATCGAACCGCTGACACCATCGGAGCTTGACAGGCAGGTTAAGGCCAGGGCACTGGACTTTATTATCTCCAATCAGTTTGTTGCCGTGGGCTACAAAAAAGACTGGGGCGCCAGTCAATTACTGACACTGATCCCTGCCGACGGTCGGGATCCTGCCCGTGCCATGGGCTCGGCATTGGTGGTGCGCGCGGGCGCCCCGGTCACCCGTTGGCAGCAGCTTGCCGAGCTTAACATTGTGTCCACTGATCCCCGGGCCTTTGGTGGCTTTCTGATTTTTGCCGGCGAGATGGTGAGGCGGGGCTTGGACCCTGTCGCAGATTTGCCCGGACTGACCTTTGAAGGGTTTCCTCAGACCAAACTATTGCAAAAGCTGTGGCTGCATGAGGCAGATATGGCCATTCTGCCCGCCTGCGTATTGGAGCAGGCCATTGCCCGTGGCGAGTACCCGGAGGGAGCTTTTGATATTGCCCTGGCGAAATCGACACCCGGATTTGCCTGTGGTGTCTCGAGCGAACTCTATCCCTATACCGCACTCTCCAAGCTTGGCCACACCAAAAGTGCCCTGGCAACCGAGGTGGCCAGGGCGTTGTTGTCGATGGATGCCAACACGGCGGCGGCCGTCACTGGCGGCTATCGCGGCTGGTCTGTGCCGGTAAACGATAATCGGGTATTTGCGCTCAAACACACCTTGAGAGAATGGCCATTTCAAACCAACTGGCAGCGGGTCGCCTCTGCCGCCATGCCCTGGTTTGGGGCGATAGTTCTGTGTTTGCTTTTGGGGTATCTGCATCACCTGCGGATAAAGCGGCTGGTGGTTAAACGTACCCGTGCACTGGAGACGGAAATTGAACAGCATCGGGAGACCCAGCGGGCGTTTAACGAGCAGCAGCGCCAGTTTTATCGAGCTCAGCGGGTTTTGCTTACCGGAGAGATGGCGTCGGGGATCTCCCATGAATTGAAACAGCCGTTGGCGGGGATCCGCTATCTTGCCCAGGGCTGTCTGTATCGGCTTAAAGACCATGAACCCGAGATAGCATCGGCCCTTGGCGGGGTACTGACACAGGTCGACAGGGCCCAGGAAACCATCAGCCGCCTGCGAAGTTTCTGCCAGCAGCCCAGTCGCAGTGTGCCTTATCGGGTGGATACCCTGATTGAAGAGACCCTGGCGCTGATCTCGCCGGAGCTTAAACGGTTGAAACTTGAACCTTCATTGACCCTCGCTGAGGTCGAGGCCAGGCTGGATCCCGGGCTTATGACCCAGGTGTTGGTGAATGTACTGCTCAATGCCCTGGACGCCATGGCCGGGCAGCCAACGCCGTGGCTCGGTATTTCCCTTGAAACCACTGACTCGGGTTGCCTTATCCGGGTGTCTGACAATGGTTGTGGGTTAACGGAGGCGCAGCTGTCCAGGCTGTTTTTCCCATTTGAGTCGGCCAAGGCCGACGGATTGGGACTGGGCATGGTCATTTGCAAACGTATTGTTGAAGAACATGGCGGCAAAATCTCGGCCCATAATCGTTTTGATGCCCCCGCAATCGCCCCCCAAATCGAGAGCAGCCCCAGTGGGCTGGAGATATGCATAGAGATGCCCCTGGGAGCTGAAAATGATTGATGTGTATCTGGTGGATGACGACCCCGATGTGTTGGCGTCACTGAAATGGATGCTCGAAGGCCTTGGTATCAAAGCACGGGGCTTTGCATCGGCAGAGGATTTTTTGGCGGCTGTCGACTTGTCCCGCCCCGCAGTTGCTGTGCTGGATGTGCAGATGCCCGATATGGACGGGATGAGCCTGCTGGAGGTGCTGTTCTCCCGGCCAGGCCCTCTGGTTTCCATAATGCTTACCGGCCATGGCAATATCTCCATGGCCGTGAAAGCAATACAACAGGGCGCCATGGATTTTATCGAAAAGCCGGTGGATGGTGACAAACTGCTGGCCTTGCTGCGCCAGGCGGCAAGGGTTGCCACAGAGCGAGCTGCCAGCCTGCAGCTGTCGGCCGACATTCAGCAGCGGCTCGATAGCTTGTCCCCAAGAGAAACCGATGTAATGCATCGGGTGCTTGAGGGCAAACTCAATAAAACCATTGCCGCAGAATTATTTATCACCCAAAGAACGGTTGAGATCCATCGCCGTAACCTGCTGGAAAAAATGGCCGTGAGCAATGTGGCCGAGCTGGCGTTTGTTCTGTCGAAGCTGCGTCTTCAGAGTTAGGGAATCCTGATGCTTGTTGGGCTTACGGGAAAACACGCACTAGTGGCCGCGGAGCAGCTCACTAAGGTCACAGGTAACCAACAGCGCCTATTGAGCCCGGCCGGGTGATTGCCTACAATGGCGCACGATTTTCATATTGCAATTGATGAGCAGATAACGAGTATGAACGACACTAAATCACAGCCAGCCTTGCCGGACCGCCTTTCCATCAACCCCCGCAGCCCACACCATGTCGCTGCCGTGTTTGAGTACGATATCGGCATCAAGATCAACGGCAAAGAGCGTTTTGACGTTGAAGAATACTGCATCAGCGAAGGCTGGATTAAAGTGGCCTCCCGCAAAGCACTGGACCGCCGTGGTCAGCCACTGCTGATGACCATCAAGGGCGAAGTGGAAGCTTTCTACAAGTAACGGCCAAGCCGCCCGGTATTCCGGATTCAGGTTGGAATAAAAAAGACAGGCAGCCCTGTCTTTTTTTATGAATACGGGTCAGCGACCAATAGGAAAAGCTTTACTTCGGAGTCGATAAGGCCCGCCAGTCCGGTGGCTTTGGCGACTTCATCCACAACCCTGTCCAGCTCCTTATTGTTGTCATCACTGATTTGTCTCATGCTCAATGCGTTTTGACTTATTTCCCTGATTACTGCATTTGTTCGGTGGTCGACCTGGCAATTTGACTGCTGATTTCCACAATCTGCTGCAGGCTTGCTGGCGGTATTTTTCGTTCTCTGGCTTGCCCCACCGCAGTGCCTCTTTTTTGGGAAAAATCCACATGCCGCTTGCCTGAAACCATGGGGACTTTCTCTTCAAATCAGGACAGGTTTGCCGTTGCCTTACGGCGAGTGAATCGCGCGATGTAAAAGACAGCACTAGACTCATAGAGGCTTGGCTATCAAAGGAGCGCTTGTTGTGAAGACCGCTGGAGGCTGTGTGTCCGTCATGTCGTTGGTATTCTTGCTTGGGCTGGCGTTTGCGGCCCAATCTGACGTGGCACTAAAAAGTGGGGCGAGAACACTGGCGGTTATCGCCCTGGAGTATCCACCATTCACGACGGAAACACAGGCAGATAAAGGTAGCAGTTTCAGAGCATTGCAAAAGTATCTGCTCTCAAACCAACTTGAATTTGAGCTGCAACCTCTGTTCCTGCCCTCTGCGCGTGCACAGAGTGAAATTGTTGCAGGTAGCTGGTGTGCTTCATTTTATCCCCCTCCAGATATCGTCAGGGATCAATCCCGCTTTGTGCTTTTATCCGATGTCAAAGTGGTATTGGGCATATTTCGTCGTCGTGGGCATGACCCTTTTGTATGGCGGGACTTATCCGAGTTGGGCGGGGGAACCATTGCCTTGCTTCGCTCAAAAGTAGACGGCAGCTTTATTCAGCAATTCATTGATGCTGGACTCACCATCGAGTTTGTCAGTGATATCTCAACAGGATTAAGGATGCTCAGTAAAGGACGGGTGGACTACGCGTTCGGCGACAGTGACGCATTAAGTGTGCTCACCTTGCCAAAAGCGATGCGGGAAGACCTGCAGTTTTCTTCCACTCACCTGATGGAGGTGCCTGTCGGGGTGTTCGTCAACCCAATGTGTCCTGAGGCCGCTGCCGTGTTGGAGACAGTGCCGGCCCCAGACTGACGGAATAAGGCCCAGCTTGCTATTTGTTATTGGTTATTGAGTCAGCTTATCTGACGATACCCCTGTGCTGTGTTCAAGCCCCAATGACTGGTAATAACCCAGTGAATGACATTGGCTATATGGCTGGTGGATAAGGGTGAATCCATCCCTTGGCAGCCAAGCGGGTATAAACCCAGCGCAACTGACCTCGTGTAATTCTCCCTGTGGTTCTTCAACCCTGATCTTATCGCGACTTAACCTCAGTCGGGTGCCATGGGGCAGGTAGTGGATGATGTGGCTGTGAGCCGGGCTCTGGTGTGTTTGCGCTTTATCGGAGTTCGGGCCATGGCTTTTCGCCGCATTTATTTCAATTACCCCCTGTGTTTCAGATGCAGGCTCACTGAACCAGACGCCGCCTTCACCTTCGATAACACCGTATTGGCCATCTTTGGATAGCCAAAGTGCGGTGTTTTCATCGACACCCACCGCAAGGCCGGTTTGGCTTTTATCCTGCAGCAGTAGCAGTCTGATTTGTCTGTCGCGTTCACTGAAATGGGTATCTGTCACGCCGAACGGGTAGAGTCCCAAACCGCCACCGGGCCGGTAGGTGAGGGTGTTGGCAGGATTCAGCGCCTCGCAGCTGAGCTCTTCGCATCGCTCGCTGACAGGGGCTGATGCTACCACGCCAAAATCCAATGCTCCCTGACTGGTGCCGCCGGTGATCATGGCACCCGATGCCATCACGGCAGTACCGGCGCTGGTGCCGCCGATTATCAATTCACCGTTTGCAAATCGTTGTTTTACCAGTTCAAGTGCTGCGCTCGGTTGACCATCGGCTCCCAGCCAGGCCGCCAGAGTGAGGGATTGATCGCCGCCGGAGAGAAAGAGGCCATCCAGGGAGGCCAGGGTGTGCAGCAGTTGCTCTGGGTTAAGACAAACCTGATTGAATTTGTCCCACAGCGCCGGGTATACCCGCTGCCTGTCGTGGTATCCCTGATAAGTCTCACCAAGCGCTGCCAGCTTATTGCATCCAGCCTCTTTATCATCAAACTCCCAGGCTTGCTGCAACGCGCTGTCTAACGGTAGCCATTGGGCTATCGCGCCCGCCTGAGTAAAGGCTTGTTGATAAAAACTGGCGGCTTCAAACGGATCCCGCGCGGATGCGGTGACTATGCCGATTTTCGGCGGCTGGTTACCGGCTCGCCGCGCCGCGCGGCTGACAAAGGCACTGAAGTGTGAGGCGCCCTGGGCATTTTTGCCCTGCGCCAAACGTACTTGCTCTGTCTTTGGCTCACCTTCCGGGGTGAGCTGTACCCACTCGAGGGTGTCGAGCAGGGCAAAATAGCTGGCGTCATTGAGTGTATTGCCAAGTGGGCCCAGCAGATCATGAAGAGCCTCGACATCGAGAATGTTGCTATCTGCAGAGCCCAGAGCCCAGAGCCCAGAGCCCAGAGCGCTGAGCAATGCCCTTTGGGTATCGACGTTGAGTCGTGCCCAGGCCGGGGTGGCCTGAAAGCGGGCCAGACTTTGCTCGCTCAGCTCATACAAATGCCGGGTTTTGGCCTTGTCCGGGAAGCTTGTGTCAGCCGTGCAGTGCTTTGGGCTCAGGGAGCTGCACACGGATAAAGCGCCACCCGCCAGCATCAGCGACAGTGTTGGGATGGGTTGCTTGTCTTTTTCCGGTGTATTGTCTGGGTTATAGGGTTTGGCCGCAGCGGACGCAGCAAAGGGCGCGATTGACATCGACAGGGCAACAGCACCGATAAACGAGAGAAATTTTGAGGTCATGGCTCTGCTCTAAAAAATTTTGCATGCCACGTATTGACTGGTCGCCACTATAACGGCTAGCTTGTTTACCGGTCAATAACATTGATTTCACATTTGGTGGATATGTTTCCAGTATCAACTTCTCTTGAAAGATACCATTACCGTACCTGGTATCTGTCCGAATGGTGGGACGAATAAACCACTGAACTTTAAGGTTCAGTGGGCTGTCCTGCGTCATCGCTAAGGCTCCCACGCCTCATTTTTTGCTCAGCTGCACGCCTGCACCGTGAACGCACAACTTTTTTGTGCCACGTATTGACCACGTCCGGTGGCTTAGGCGCGCGCCTGAAAAATTATTCGTTTATTTTTGGGAGCTTCTCATGAAAGTTTCAGTATTTGCCTGCGCCATTTCCGGTTTTGCCCTGTCAGCCCTGACCATCGCCATGGCCCATGCGGCCGATAACGACAAGGCTATTTCAGCCGAATCCAAACTCGAAAAAATTCAGATCACCGGTTCACGTCTGAAAGGGGTGGATATGGAAGGTGCCAATCCGCTGCAGTCGTTTGATCAGGAAGAACTTATCAAGCGTGGCTATGACACCATTGCCGAATTCCTCAAGGATCTGCCCCAGGCGGCAAGTGCCGGCACCTTCACCGAAACCGGTGGCGTTGGCGGCGCCGATGGCGCACCGGCCGGTGCAGCCGGGGTGAGTTTGCGTGGCCTGGGTTCAAGTTCGACTCTGGTACTGGTGAATGGTCGCCGGGTCGCGGTGGACTCTTTCTCCAATGGCTCAGACTCCTTTGTAAACGTTAATGCCATTCCCATGGCGGCCATTGAGCGCATCGATGTACTGACCGATGGCGCCTCGTCTATTTATGGCTCAGATGCCATCGCCGGGGTGATTAACTTCATTCTGCGTAAGGATTTTGTCGGGCATGAACTCACGGCCCAGTACGGCAATGACACCAGTGACCACGATGCCAGTCGCACCGGACTGACCTACGCGGGCGGCTTTGCCACCGACAACACCAACACCACAGTGGTGCTGGATTACGCCAAGCGCAACGCAATTTTTAACAGCGATCGTCCTATCAATGTGACTTACACCTCTTATACAGAGATGGTGATTGACGGTAATTACTATGCCGAAGACTGGTGTGGTGATGACACCCGCTGGGGCGGCGAAGCCTGTAATTATGACTATGTTATCCAGCGCGCCATTCAACCCGATTTCGAGAATATCGGTGCAACACTCAATCACCAGTGGCAGCTTGGCAACGATATGACCTTCTTTGCCGAGGCCATGTATCAGCAAAACACCGGCCATGCCTATGAGGCGCCAGCTGGGTACACGGTAACGGTTCCCGGTGACGCCGCCTACGTGCCTGACTATGTACGTGACATCAATGCCGCAGATGGCGATGACAGCAACAGCATACGGGTACGTACCCGCATGCCAGAGCGCAGAATTCAGGAATACGATACCGAAAGCTATCGTGTACTTGCCGGACTTCGTGGTGAGTGGGGCGACTGGGGTTGGGAGTCAGCAGCAAGCTACGGTAAGTCCAGCAACGAAGTGACCCATGTGGCGGGCTATATGAACCGCAATGCGTTGGCCGATGCCATTGCCAGCGGCAGCTTTAATCCGTTTAACCTGGGGATGGACAACAGTGAAGAGGCGATAGCGGCGCTGCGTGACAGTGCCATTCGCCGCGGCGAGTCTGAGGTGATGTCGCTGGATGCCAACATCAGTGGTGAACTCTTTGAGATGAATGCTGGCCTGGTAAGCGCTGTATTTGGCGCCGAGCTTCGCAGCGAAGAAATTGTTGATAATCCGGCCGCATCAGCGGTAAACGACGATGTGATTGGCCTTGGCGCCAGTGATGCCGCCGCCGACAGAACCCAGTACGCCCTTTATGGTGAGGTCAATCTGCCGCTGTTTGAGAATGTGGACCTGATAACCGCACTGCGTTACGACCACTACAGTGACTTTGGTGGCGACATCAACCCCAAAGTATCGCTGCGTTATAAGGCCACCGAAGATCTGGTACTCAGAGCATCCTGGAGCACGGGTTTCCGGGCTCCTTCGCTTTCACAGCTGGGGGCAGGCACCTCCCTTGGCAGCCAATACATCAACTGCGGCGCAGGTGAGCCTTTCAATGCCCTGTGTGGCAGTAACGGCGCCATCGATGGTGAACTGGAATTTGATCAGGAAACCATAGGTAACAAGGGGTTGGATGCAGAATCCTCTGAAGCCATCAACGCCGGGCTGTCGTGGAATTTGACCGACAATTGGCAGCTTACCGTGGATTACTGGCGCTACGATCACGAAGACATAGTGGATATCGATGCCTCCACAACCCTCAATGCATGCGTACAAGGCACTGCGCCTGTTGTGGGTTCGGTGAGCGAGCTTAAGGGCGAGTTCGGTTGCGTGGTGGATGGCAATGGCGACATCAGCTTCCTGCGCACCGGCTACTTTAACGTGGGCAGCCAGACCACAGATGGCCTCGATTATCGGATGACCTATCGCCTTGAGACAGAGGCGGCAGGCGAGTTCAGCTTCTACGTCAGTGGCACAGAAACCTTCAGTTTTGAGCGCCAGGTGACTCCGGATGCCGACGTAGAGGACCTCCTTGGCCGTCTGTCAGGTGCCAACGAAATTGCCCGACCTGAGCGGGTGCTGGATGCCGGTACGGACTGGAGCCTGGGTGACTGGAGTGCCAGCCTCAGCGCCCATTATGTCTCGAGCATGGGCGATGGTGACTTCAAGTTTGATAACGAGACAGTGGACAGTTGGCTTACCTTCAGCGCCAGCGTGGGTGTGACCCTGATGGAGAATCACTCGCTGATGTTGTCGGTTCGTAACCTTACCGATGAGGAGCCACCGTATGCCTCGTCGCCCACCAATGGTTACGCCAGCTCAGCCCATGACTGGCTCGGCCAGCGCTGGAACCTGCGTTATAGCCTGCGTTTCTGATGCACTCCCTGGCCGGGCTTGCCCGGCCTTTTTTCATTGTGGGAGGACATATGTCTTTATCCAAACGGGAAATGCCGGATGCCTTCGTCATCCTGATGTTGATGATGCTGCTGGCATGGGGCCTGACCTTTCTCGTGCCCGCAGGCCAGTTTATGTGGGTGGCAGAGCAGGGGATCCGGCTTGAAAACTTCAGCCTTCAGGCCTCCGAGGGGCTTGGCAGTGCGCTTTTCAGTGCAAACGGAACGCCTGGGCTGCTCAACTCAGCATTTGATGGACTCACCTCGGGAGGGCGCGACAGCTCTGCCGTTGGTGTGGTGGCCTTTATTCTGATTGTGGGCGGTGCTTTTGGTGTGCTGCTGGCAAGTGGCGCCGTGCATCAGGCGCTGACACTGCTGATAGCACGTCTCAAAGCGCGGGAAGCCCTGTTGTTGCCGGTGCTGTTTTTGGTGTTTTCCTTAAGCGGCGCCGTGTACGGTATGAGCGAGGAGGCGATTGCATTTTGCCTGCTGCTGATGCCGCTTTTCAATGCCCTGGGTTATCATCCTGCGGTGGTGGTGCTGGTAACCTACGTCGCCACCCAGGTTGGCTTTGCCACTTCCTGGATGAACCCGTTCAGTGTGGCCATTGCCCAAGGAATAGCGGGCTTGCCATTGATGTCGGGGGCTTGGCTTCGGGCACTGTGCTGGGGGATTTTTACCCTCTGCGCCCTGGCATACACACTGCGTTTTGCCAAGCTCACGCGACGCACGGCTGCTGGTCCGGCAGAGGCAGCGGATGCAAAGGTTGCTCAGCCCCTGATAACAGAGCCTCAGCTTCAGCAGACACGACTTGGTAAGGTGAATATCGGCATTTTGCTGATTTTACTGCTGACATTGGTTTGGGTGATTTGGGGCGTGGTGGCTGGGGGCTATTATATTGCCCAGATTGCCAGCCAGTTCTTTGCCATGGCGATGGCAATTGGCTTGCTACTGTGGCTCAGTGGCACCATGACCTTAAATCAGGTGTCCGGCGCTTTCCAGCGCGGCGCTGCCGAGCTACTTCCTGCCGCGCTGATAGTGGGTTTCGCCAAAGGGCTGGTGATATTGCTTGGCGGCGACAACCCGTCTGCGCCGTCGGTGCTCAACACCTTGCTGTACTCAGCGGGTGGCAGTATCGGAGACTTGCCCGACTGGCTCTCGGCGCAAATGATGCTGGTGTTTCAGTCG
This sequence comes from Shewanella zhangzhouensis, assembly GCF_019457615.1. Classification (NCBI taxonomy): domain Bacteria; kingdom Pseudomonadati; phylum Pseudomonadota; class Gammaproteobacteria; order Alteromonadales; family Shewanellaceae; genus Shewanella; species Shewanella zhangzhouensis. The sequence goes on along the minus strand of NZ_CP080414.1, from coordinate 3,059,035 downwards.
GTATTTAATGTGTTTGTATCGTCAGGCTCCGGCCAGGCTGCCCTGACCATGCCGTTGATGTCACCGCTGGCAGAGCTTGCCGGGCTCAGCAGGCAACTGGCCGTGCTGTGTTTTCAGCTCGGTGACGGACTGACCAACCTGATTATTCCAACCTCTGCGTCCCTGATGGGCTGTTTGGGCGTGGTCAAAATCTCCTTTGGACAGTGGCTTAAATTGATTTGGCGATTACAGCTGTTGCTGATGACCCTGGCGAGTGTTGCTGTGGGTATTGCCGTTTATACAGGATATAGCTGATGTTAACTTTGATCAGAAATGCCAACCTTTTTACGCCTTCAGCGGTTGGTTTACAGGATGTGCTTTTTGGCACAGGTGGCGTTATCGCCATCGCTGAGCCGGGCTCGCTGCATGTCGCTTCTTTGCCCTGCCATGAAATCGACGCCAACGGGCGTGCACTGGTGCCTGGCCTCGTTGACCCGCTGGTTCACATCAGTGGCGGCGGCGGAGAAGGCGGCTTTCATACCCGCACCCCTGAGATGCAATTGACGGAAGCCACACTGGCGGGAGTCACAACCCTGGTGGGGGCACTGGGTACAGATGCTGTCAGTCGCAGCCTGGAAGACTTGCTTGCCAAGGCTCACGGCTTGGCCAATGAAGGCTTAACGACTTATATCTACACAGGCTCTTACGAGTATCCGGTCAAGACGCTCACAGGGGATATCACCCGGGACATGATGCTTATCGACAAGGTGATTGGTGTAGGTGAAATCGCCATTGCCGATCACCGTGGCTCGCAGCTTTCTGCCGCCGAACTGGCTCGGGTCGCCAGTCAGGCCAGGGTGGGGGGCATGTTAAGCGGGAAGGGCGGCATTGTGTTTGTGCATGTGGGGGATGGCAAACGCGGGCTGGATATTCTGTCTGAGGTTGCCAGCAGCACCGATATTCCGCTGTCGCAATTCTATCCGACCCACATCAACCGCTCCCAGGCATTGCTTGAGCAGGGCGTTGAGTTTGCTCTGGCGGGTGGTGTAATTGATTTTACGGCCTCTGAAAACAGCGCCACCTTAAACAGCGACGAAATCAGTGCGATAGATGCAGTAAAGCATGCGCTGGCAGCTGGCGTGGCGGTATCACAAATCACCTTAAGCTCCGACGGCAATGCCAGTTTGCCGGTATTCGATGCCGCTGGTCGCTTAACCGGCCTCGAAGTCGGCCGGGTCGGCAGTCTGGCAAAGGTATTTCGTGGCCTTATCAGCGAAGGTATTGCCGTGGCAGATGCCCTTGCCATGACCTCCGCCAATGCGGCCCGGATATTGGGGCTTGCCACCAAAGGGGTTATTGCTGAGGGGAAAGATGCTGATCTCGTGCTGCTGAATGACCAATATGAACCAGAGTTTGTCTGGTGCCTTGGCAAAGCCATGGTGGCCAATGGCCAGCCACTGGTTCGGGGGACCTTTGAGAGCGCTTGAGTGACGGGGGGCGGACTGTGCACAGACGGAGGGAGCGCTGGCCGCTCCCTCATATTTGCGTTAACCCCTCGGTTCGCGGTCTTTATGGGCAGAATATCAGGCAATAAAAAAGACGTCCGAAGACGTCTTTTTTATTTTAGGTTTGGTGGGGCGGCGGGACTTGAATTGGAGTAATAATTCATTGTTATTTAATTGTTATATGTGATTCAGTTTTTGTGTGGAATACCATTTTGGATACTGTAAAAAATGGTGTTTATTTCTATTTTTATATCAAAAACTTGCAAAACTTTCAGTGTTGTTGGTTAAGTTACCGATTTGTCAGTAAAACTGGCGTCGGCAAATATTATCAACAGGTGTTTTTTTTGGGTTTATTTTTCCAATAAGTTTTAGATTAATAAGGTTTCCGCTATGGTTTTTTATGATGTTAGATAAATTTCAAAATCGCAAGTTTTGCTTGCTAAGATTGAATGCTGCAGGAAGTTTGTGTGCTATGTCCATGCAATATAGGGGCGTTGCTACTCAGTATGCTTTGAAAATGCGCTGTAGTAGACCTTGGTAGCTTCAATAAGAAGGGCGTCATCAATGGACTGGCCTCGTTCATTTGCTGAATAGATAAGATCGTACAGCGTGGCGATACAGTGCCTTAAATCGTCATTTTTTGCTTGGAGATTTTTATAAGCAACTGATTCTTTGGGGTTGATTTTGCCTTTGAGGTCGAGTAACCGAATTTTGTTTAGCTCTGAGTTCTTAATGCGCCGGTTATCGTCCAATTTCTTTCTGATCTCACGGTCCGATTCCAAAAATGCCTTGTAACCGTCCTCAATAAGTAATGAAACAATTTTGGCTTTTTTCTTTCCTTTGCACATTGTCTTAAGTTGAGCTAGCACAGCCTTGTCAAGGCTTACAGATAAATTACCAATCCCTTTTTCCTTTCGATGCTTCATGACACGCCAGGCACTTCCCATCGTTTTGGAAAAGTTTTTGATTACGTCGATATCAGTCAAGCGAGCCATAAAGTGATTTGCCAGCGCTACTTTAAGGCTTTGCATAGTGGGCGTTGGTTCTGAAAGCAAAATAGCTTTACGAGTCAGGTAGCCCCTTACCCAATCTCGAGCGTTGGGGGTTTCCAAGTCGAGAAAATCAAACAGCTTAATTAGTTCAGGAAGTTGATGGCGGTTTCCTTGGCGCATATCTCTTCTGTCTTTCTGTAACAAATAATGTAACGTAACATGTTTTATTGACTTGTAGAAGCCGCTGTTTTATTGCGTTTTCTGTGGTATATCTGAGCGATATGACTGCAATTTAAAAATCCAGTTAATGTATCTCTTAAGCTCAATGACCGGTGCTTCACCAGAAACCAGATTCATCCTGTTCGCTTCGGCACAACTTATGGGTGATGGCTGCCTCTCCGACACTATGGACGGCTACGCAGATCGCTTGTTTGTTTCCAAGCGCTATCTTGGTGTGGCGGTGGATTACCTGGTTCGGGAGGGATACCTATGGAAAATCAAAAGCTCTCGGGAGACGCTCAAGGGGAAACATAGAAATACTCTGTTCGACTTTTATCTCTCGCCTGAAGCGTGGCGGATGTGGTCTGAGTGGGTTGCTGAGAAATGTAGTTGGAAGGATGAAATTGACCATGTGCTCAGGCTGCCACAATCAAACGAGGTAGTTGGATCTAAAAAACGGTCAGCCATAACAGCGCAAATGCGTTTGGTCTGGATATCACTATGGATGGCGTCAAATAAGGCTGGATTTGTTATTGGTTGTGACTTCGCGGTCCTAAGCAGAATGCTGGGGATGTCGGAAAATCAGTTTCACCGAGGGGCACGAGCGCTAGCTCGTGAAGGCTTAGTGTCAATCGCAGCAAACCACACAGCGCGAACTCACCTGTTTGAACCAATGCCTCCTGTATACAAACTCCAACCTCAGTCGAGGAAATGGAAAGTCATAAAGCTGGGTGTTTCGCTCGGGGATAGTCAGTTAATCCCGCTTAGATTTTTATTTAAGCTTGGGGACTTCTATCGGAAGGCGGCAAAACGTTCACGAGCGGGACGACTGCCTTCTCATTCATCTTATCTGACTGATGAGCAGTATTTTGAACTATCGAAGATTTTCCATAATAAGAAGCTTCAGGCTTTGGTGCAGCAAGCGTGTCTGTCGACCATTTTTTCATTGTCTTCAGGTTGTTTATTGAATCAGGCTAGGGCTAATGAATCGATGAACTATTCGAATGAGGAACTACGGAAGCAGGTCAAAGGGGTATTATCTTCAGTGTTGCCATTCTCGGATTTGAAGGGTTTCCCAACGGCAAAAAAGCCGCAAGGAGTTGAAGATGTCTCTGATGTTGGCGGCGCAGAAGTGCTTAGAGAGTGCACTCTCAGTGAGTTGACGTTAGAGGTGGTTGACTTAATAGAGATGATCTCAAGGCGGCTGAGAACTTTTGCTGATTGCTTCGGTGCTGACGCGCGCGTACTGAATCACGACCCACGTATGATGATGCGCACCATGTTATCGCGTCAGGACAATCCAACCGATGGCAGTCAGTTAAAGGGAATGACGGGACAGGAATCCGATTATGTTGTGAACAGCGTGCTGGATTTGTTGGTACCCAATGATAAAAAATTCACTGATTGCCTGATATTGAAAGATGTCTTGTATACGGCTAACTCCAGAGTAACACATCCCAATATTAGCCAGGTTGAGCAGTTGATTTGTTTTGGTGGGCATACCAAATCCTGAGAAACGTGATTCGGATTAGTAATATACTTATGTACAGTGCTGAGCTGGTGGTTCTTGCGAGCTCTCAGCAGAGGTGGTGCTGTTGATAGCAGTAAAACATTACTGGCTTCAGTCATCCTGTGAATCAATCACAAAGGATGACTATCATGTTCCATTTAAACTTCCGTGACACAGCTAATTACTCCACTTGGGTTCCTGGGTACCTTCAAATTATTGAAGGGATGCTGGGGTTGTCTTTGGCGCAATTTAATCGAGTGTGTGTGCTGAGATTTGACCTGAGGTTTCCCGAATCAAGTCAGTACAGTGACCCTAGAGCAATCTCCCGTTTTATAGATTCATTCAAAGCCCACTTAAGGTCATGGGATCTACAGCGAGCAAGCGAGCATCCAGTTGGCTTTGGTTATGTTTGGTGCCGCGAGCAGGATTCGTCGATGAATTGGCATTATCACTTAGCGTTTTTTTTCAATAAGGATGCAATCTGTGGCTTTGGGCAGACGGAGTTTGGCATAAGCAATACCTATAACCGGATCCTAAGTGCCTGGGCCAGTGCCATCGGTATCCCTGTGGAACAGGCTATTGGATTGGTGCATGTGTGTAAGAACGGCGTGTATTGGTTGGATAAAAATTCCGTTGATTATGAGCGGGATTATGAAGCCGTGATGGAGCGTTGCAGCTACCTAGCTAAATCAGCTACCAAGGACATCAACGACGGTTATCGCAACATAGGCGCGAGCCAGCAGCTGTTTATGGGGCGAGTTTAGGCTAAGAAGCACCGGCTATAATTGGCCGGTGCGATATGCTTGCGATAGTAGACCCTTTGAAGGGGGGATTGCCACGGTTCAGTAGCGCAGCCACCACCAGATATCCCTGCCGATCTCAGCAACGGATTTGATGGCATGTCCGGTGACTTTTGCTGGCGTCACGATAGCGGCGTTGACTACCGTTTTGGCACTGCCTGTAACCAATGCCTTTGCCGCTTCGCCAAGTTCGCCTTGCTGCAGATGGTGGGCGGTGTCATCGAGAGTATCTCGGCCACCGTTGATAAGGCTCTCAATCGGTTTGGCTACCATATCACCAGGATAGCCAATCAAGGTGCTGACCTTCTTCGGTGCACCCAGATAGTCGGCAACCAGTTTGGCACCGGTAGATACCAGGGCGGTGGTGGCAAGTGGCCCACCAGCCGCCCGTTTGACGACTTCACCTGCCAGGCCGCTGCGGGCAATGCCCTGGGCGGCAAGGTGGGTGAGGTTACTGACTTGATCGGACGAGTAGGGCTTATCCAGGCACCAGTTGACGAAGTGCTCGCAGTTGTTATGAAACAGCTGGTAATTGTGCCGCCCGACCATGCTGCGGGCACGGCTGACGGCAAGCTCGCTGTCATCAGCGGTATCGATACAGCGTACCGTTTGTGCTTCGGCAAAACTCACCAGTGATATTTCGCTGACAAAGCCTTCCTTACTGAGGTGGATGACGGTCCCGTGGCCAACATACAGGCCATGGTGTTCGGTGATGCCTAATGCATCGATGTTGGTGACCAGATGATCTCCGGGGTAAAACGCAGGCATAAATGCTCCTTGGTCCGGCGACAAATGCCAGACAGTGTTTGGGTTGCTCGGTGCGAGTTGAGTGAGTTAGTGGGGAAATGGGGAGGTAACAGTGGTACTGCTGGTGGTCGAACTCAGTTGCTGCGGTGGTAATAGGTTGGTAGTGGAGACTAGAGTGGCCGCTATACACGACAGAGCTGCGGCGAGTAACCGCTGAACTCAGATGTACTAGCTCAGATCTCCAGTTGCAGGAAATCCTGATCGACCTGCTGTTGGCTGATCCCTATGTACCTTAAGGTCACGGCTTCGGATTGATGGCGCAACATGCGCATCACCCGGCCCAAGTCCTTGCACTGCTGATACAACCAATAGCCCCGGGTCTTACGCATTGAGTGGGTACCGAGATCGAGCTTAAGTTCTTCACCCACCAGCATAAATGCCTTGGTCACGGCGCGGCGCGTCAGTGGTCTCGGTGGCCGGTTAGCCGCTCCCGGACTGCGGTACGACTGAAACAGATATACGTGCTCGGGATGTGCTGCCCGAATGGCCGCTATCCGCTCGCGGGTTTTGGCGTTGAGCACTATCCTGGCGTGTTTACCGGTTTTACGCTCCCGTATCCGCAGGGTATCGCCTTCGATGTCGCTGAAACGGATAGCCAGCAAGTCGCTTATCCGCAGCGCCAGGTTGAGGCCTATTTCCCACACATCGCGCATCTGCTCGCCACACTGGCGCTCCAGCAGGTAGCTGATAAGCTTGATGGTGTCGTGGCTTTTTACTGCATCGACTTCCTTCATAAATGACTCCTTAGGCCCTATGGGCTCAGGTTCCTAAAAAATGCTATTTCATCATTGTGAGCACCTGCCTTTGTGAAACCCGCATCGGACGGGCCTTGGCAGGTACCCACAATAGTTTTTTGAGCACCTGACGGCGGTGCCCTTAGCTGGCAGGCTCAATGCAGCTTCAGTTCCACCTCAAACACCTCGCTCTGTACATAGCCGATGAAATTCTCCAGGTAGGTTTGCAGCAGCTCGTTGGCCTGGGTGAGATGACAGCTGCCGATAAAGCTGTGGTAAAGCAGGTTATCGCTGAAGCAAAAGTCGATATCCTTCTCCAGCTCCGGAAACGGTCCGCCTGACCAGGCAAAGTCGGTGAGGTAACTCAGCTGCCAGTCGTTACCCTGGCGCTCCAGACCAATCTCGACCGGATGAAAGCCGCCATCTTCGGCGCTGTAGTCCGGGTCCCGAAAATGCAGGGTCAGCATCTCGCTGGCACTGTCCTTGATATCTTGTGCACGCTGATGAAGGTAACTGCCCAGCAGCTGATAGAAACGTGCTGGCAGCGTCAGTTGGGGGTAGGGAATGATGGTCATATAAGCTCCGTTGCCCAGTGGGCTGTTGATGGGTGATGTGTTACCAATGAGGATGAGAAGCCTCAGGTATGGCAGCGCCAGTCGGGTGATTCGTTACTGCCGTGGTTGTAGTAAACGCCGTTGATGATCCGCTGCCACTCGCCCTCAGGCTGGCCGTAGTCGTTACAGCGACACAGCTGGCGCACAAAAGTGATTTCTTTAGGTAGATGCCCCACCAGATCGCGCTCGGATACCCACAGCACGGTCTTACGCAGGCTGCTGAGCGGCTTAATCTCCGGCGCGCCTGTTATATGCCCCTCGTCGTCAAACGGGCGGAAAAACACCGGTAGCGTGAGCTGAATGGCTAACAGGTTCAGCAGCTGCGGCGAGGCGCTGCAGGCCTCTGCCACTGCTGCCTGGGAAAAACTGTCGGTAAACTCGATCATGATGACTCCTTAAGGGAATTGGCTCTGACTGGGAGCTCATGTCCGTAGATGTGTGTCGATAACTTTTAGATGTGTGGTTGCCGTGCTCTGGTCCCGCTTGGGGTACCAGAGCGGGCAGGGGGTATGCGCTAGGCACTTGGAACTTGGAACGCTCTTACCAGCTGGAACATTGCAGTGAAGAAACCAGCAGTAGGTGGGGTTCAAACCACGCCTGCTTATTAACTAAACAGCAGAATGTGAGCTTGCTGGTGGACGGCAAACCCAGCCGTTACAGCCAGCCGCGTTCTGCAAACGAAATACAGTCCTGGCCGATGACGATGTGGTCCAGTACGGGTACATCAATCGTCTGCAGTGCAGCCACCAGCCGCTCAGTGATCTTGCGGTCGGCCTGTGAGGGTTCCGGTGAGCCCGAAGGGTGGTTATGGGCAAAGATCACAGCTGCGGCATTAGTCTCCAGCACAGCCTTAACCACTTCGCGGGGGTAGACACTGGCGCAATCGATGGTGCCGAAAAACAGCTCGCGAAACGCAATCAACTGGTGCTGGCTATCCAGCAGCATCACTGCGAACACTTCGCGCTCATGCTGGTTGAGTTTGAACGACAAGAATTCCTTGGTGCTTTGAGGGTTACTAAAGGTGCCTTCGCGGACAAAACGTTCGGCGACTATGTTGGCCGCTGTTTCGAGGATCTGCTTGGCGGTCAGTGACCAGCAGTCCTTGGGCGTTGATAAGGATTTGTGCATAGGGCCTCCATGGATGTGGCGAGATGCTGGGTATATGCACAGGGGTGATATATATCTGGAAAATTTTCGAGACCTAGGCTGGAGGTAGACGAATAGGGGAGGAGGGGGCTGGAAGGGGGAAGTGGAACAGTGTCTGGCATCGGACAGTTAAAAATTACTGCCACTGCATATGTGATGACTCAATAACCGGAGCTCATCATGAGACTTATCAAATTGAAAGAAGTTCTTAACCTTACTGCGTTGTCCCGTGCCAGTGTTTACCGTCTGATGAACGACGGCAAGTTCCCGGTCTCGGTATCCCTAGGGGAACGCTCTGTCGGCTGGGTTGAAGAGGAAGTTCTGAACTGGATTGAGGAGCGAATCGCGGCCAGAGATGATGACCTAAAAACATCTAAAGCGGCGGCATAGATGGCTTTTAAAGCCAACTGAGCAAGCCTTTGCAGACATTATCAATTACTCAGACTTGAATGGCACATCTCTTCCGTTTGATCGATACATTCGCCTCTCGCTTCACTCACAAACCATGTTGGCAGACGACATAGTCTGCCAACATGGGGCACGGAGTCTGAACTGGAGCAAAGCATGAAACTCATCCGATTGAAGCAAGTCACTGAACGTACCGGTTTAGGCCGCTCTTCCATCTACAGCTACATGGCTGCGGGCTACTTCCCCAGGTCAGTGAAGCTGGGCCCGAGGCTGGTGGCCTGGGTTGAAGAGGAAGTCGATGAATAGATTGAAGATAAAATCAGCAAACGAGACGCAAGTAGTGACCAACTAGTCAAACCTGCTTTGGGATTGGGTAAGGCTTAACCATAGTGCGATTCTGTGGTCCGTCGCACTGGATACGGTTCGCAGACTCTGGCACAATCATTCTCATGATTGCTGGCGATGTAAGTGTCTGGTGAGCATAAAAATTGTGAGATTTATCCGGAGTGTAAACCAGTTAGTTAGCAGTTGCCTCTTTCGGTTTAGTAGACATGGTTGTTAAGGATAAAGCGAACAGTCGACCTTTAATTTGCGCTCTAGAAGTAGATGCCAATTGCGGTAGCGTGCTCGATAGGATTTAGGTAGATGCATACCTTAGCGTCGTGTAGCGTGTAGCGTGTAGCGTGTAGCGTGTAGCAAGTAGCAAGTAGCAAGTAGCAAAAGCGGCCCCGGAAATATGAACATTGCTATAAGTGGATGATCTGCCTGCATCTACACTGCGCCTGTGTAACTTATTGATTTTTAGGCGTTTTAACTTGATTGGCTGCACGTGGAAATGTATCTGAATATATAGCCGATTGGTTTTTAATTTATTTAAAACAGTCACTTAAGTGTTAAGTGTTAAAAGAGTTTCCGATTATGACAACCACCAACGATATTGAACAACTAGAAGTACTCGCCATCGAAGACGGCATGATGCTGGATTACCTAACCAATAATCCAATCAAAGAAACGCCTAAAGAATTGGTTCGTCAAAAAACCTTAAGGGCTTTGTTCCATGAATATGGCATCAGTGCTGAGGACATGGAGCTCGATGTAAAAGTTAAAATTGGCGGCAAGCAGCAGAAAATTGATATCGCCATCTTTGAACATGGCACTGCACATGAGCTTAAGAACATCCGTCGTATCGTTATCTGTGATAAAGAGCCGAAGAAAGGTAAAAAGTCAGCTGTAAAAATGCGTGATCATGAGCAAGCGCATAAAGATCTTCAGTTGATGGAAGATATGATGCGAGAACAGGTAGGCGATCAGTATGTACTAGAAAAGTGCCTGTGGGGCCTTTGGACCAATGGTATTGAGTTTTTCTTCGTGGAAAAAGAAGAATCGCGTTTTGATACCAAGTTCAACGCAGTTGGTGATTGGCCACTAGCAGATGAGACTCTGGGGAGTCGAGATGTTGCCTCAAACGCACAGCTAAGAACCGCTGACCGTGAGATGCTACTCACTGCGTTTCGTCGTTGTCACAACTTCATTCATGGTAATGAAGGGATGCCTAAAGATGCAGCATTCTGGCAGTTCTTATACCTCATCTTCTCAAAAATGTACGATGAGCGTATCGGCAATCGTGATCGTGAATTCTGGGCGTCACCGACTGAACAGTTTGACGACGAAGGCCGCAAGAAGATCAGAGCGCGCATCAACCCGCTATTTGAAAAGGTCAAAAAATCCTACCCAGAAATTTTTGCAGGTAATGAAGAAATTACCTTATCTGATCGCGCTCTGGCATTCATGGTGTCTGAACTTGCTAAGTACGATTTTACCCGCACTGAAATGGACGCCAAAGGCGCCGCTTATCAAGAAGTTGTAGGTGATAACCTGCGCGGTGACCGTGGTCAGTACTTTACGCCTCGTGGTGCGATCAAACTCATTGTCGAAATGATGGCACCACAACCACATGAGAAAGTGCTGGACCCATCATGCGGTACAGGTGGTTTCCTAGAGCAGACTTTGAGCTTCATCAATAAGCAATTGCACGAAGAAGAAAAAGTTAAATTGGGCGCTGAAACCACAGAAGAGTTCATTTCTATTCAGCAACAAATTAAAGAGTTTGCAGAAAACAATCTGTTTGGCTGTGACTTTGACCCCTTCCTGTGTCGCGCATCGCAAATGAACGTGGTGATGGCAAGTAACGCTATGGCTAACATCTACCACATGAACTCACTGGAGTATCCGCACGGACACCTGAAAGGCGTAGAACCAGCTAAGAGAAAGATCCCCGTTGGTGATTCCAGTGGTAAAGACGGCAGTATTGATGTCATCTTAACTAACCCACCGTTTGGTTCCGATATCCCAGTTACCGACAAACAAATTCTTGAACAGTTTGATCTTGCTTATGTATGGGAACGCACGGAAAACGGTGGTTTCAGAAAAACAGACCGTCGTAAAGATGCTGTATCACCGGAAATTTTGTTCATTGAGCGTTGCGTTCAGTGGCTTAAGCAAGGCGGCCGTATGGGTATCGTGTTGCCTGACGGTATTCTAGGTAACCCAGGTGACGAATATATTCGCTGGTGGCTGATGCAAGAGTGCTGGGTGCTTGGTTGTGTCGATTTACCGGTTGAGTCATTTATCGTTGAAGCTAACGTAAACATCTTAACTAGCCTGTTGTTCTTGAAAAAGAAAACTGATACTGAAAAAGATGCTATTGCCATCGGTGGAGAGCCAGAATACCCGGTATTTATGGCGGTTGCAGAAAAAGTAGGTTTTGATCGCCGTGGTAATACACTCTATGAGCGCCACCCAGACGGTGAAGAAAAAGTTATCGAAGAAGAAGTTGAAGAGCGCATTCGCATTAATGGTCAAAATGTGGTGCGTAAACTGAAGCGTCGCAGCAAAATTTTAGATGACGATCTACCAAAAATTGCTAAAGCCTGGAAAGAGTTTCGCGCTAAAAATCCGGAGCCATCAGTATGATCTCAAGAATAGAGGCCTACAAATACCGCTGCTTTAATACACTGGATCTTGCATTAGAGCAGCAGCATGTATTTGCAGGCTCTAATGGTTCAGGTAAAACAACGTTACTTGATATCCCAGCTTTGTTTGGTGATTTACTGAATGTGTCGGATATAAACGATGCGTTCTTTAAACCAACCAATGGCAGAGAGCGTGCTCGCGCAGAAGCAGCCAAAGAAGTCGTTCATCAGCTTCGAGGCGAGTACTTTATCTTGGCACTGGAAGTGAGCTTGCCTCCTTCAGTTATTGAGGAACTGTTAAGAGGCGCTAGTGATGCCTGGCAGAGTAAGTTTCAGAAAATAGAATTAAGACCCGATACTGCGCGATACGAAATATCGTTCAGAATCAACCAGGATAAATTCCAAGTTACAGAAGAGCACTTAACGCTTTTTCCTAATAATGAATTGCGCCCAGAACATGGCATGGGTCTTATTGGCGTAGATGATTTCAGGCGCAGTGCGCCTTGGTTTAAAGTGTTATCGCGCAGATTAGGTACCAAGGTTAAATACCAGGCAGAGTATCAAGCTGGAAAATCATCCATCCTTGAATTTGGCCTACGCGATAACCAATTGGCTTTGGCAGCGCTACCTGCAGACCATGATTTATACCCCGCAGCGCTATGGCTTCAAGAGTTTCTTATACAAGGCTCACATTGCTACGAGCCACAATGGCCTGCAATGCGATTAGCTGCATCGCCAAGAGATAAGCACGCCTTTAAAGCAGATGGCAGTAGTCTGCCTTGGCAGGTACACGCCTTGCAGCAGAGCGATCCAGAAGGCTTAAACGAATGGCTAGAGTTGGTGCAAATGGCACTGCCCTCTATTGCCAAAATTGAAGCCAAGCAGCGTATCGATGATAGCTTTTGTTACTTAGAAGTAACCTATAGCAACGGTATGGTAGTGCCTTCGAGCGGCTTGTCGCACGGAACTCTGCATATCTTAGCGTTGACCATTATTCCGTATTTGCAAAATGCACCTAAGATCATCACCTTAGAAGAACCTGAAAACGGTATTCACCCTAAGGCAATCGATGCGGTGTTAGAAGCGTTAAAGCTCACCTCTGATACGCAATTGTGGTTATCAACGCACTCTCCAGTGGTGCTCGCCAATACCGAAGTAGAGCAAATCATCACCATGCGCTTTAACCAAGACGGCGCAACAGAAGTATTAAAAGGCCATGAACACCCCCGCCTTAAAGCATGGAAGGGCGAAGTGGATTTAGGAACCCTATTTGCGGCCGGAGTGTTGGAATAATCATGAGAGATATTGTTTTTTTAGTAGCCGACGGTGAAATGCAAGCCACCGTAGAAGGCTTTTTCGAAAATCCGGCGTTTGATGCACGACTGCAATGCGCCAGATTTGAATTTGATACCAAGCAAGATTTAATTAAACATCCTGGAAAGGATCCTGGCGTATATCAAACGGGCCACAACCTGCTGAAAAGCTATGTTGATACCCATAACTACGCCGTTGTTATGGTCGATTTTGCGTTTAATGACAACCTACAAACAATGGATTACCAGCAGTTCTGTGAAAAGATTAAAGCCAATATGCGTGCCGCAGGTTGGCCAGAAGATCGCTTTTTTGTCATGGCGATAAACCCTGAGCTGGAAGTATTAATGTGGCAAGCGGATACCAGCCGCATTGAGCCTATTTTTGATTACCCAAGAGATAGAGGTGCAGGCACCTTAAGAGCTTGGCTGCAAGCTAAAAACCTTTGGGATGCGGATGCACTCAAACCTGCCGATCCTAAAGCAGCAATTGATGCGGTAAGAGGTCAAAACTGGGGGCGGAAAAAGACCCACTCTCAGCTGTTTAAGCGCATTGCCAAAGACGTGTCTTTTCGTGGCTGTCAAGATGAGTCATTTAATGGCTTATTGCATCAGATTCAGGCTTGGTATCCGAGGGTTTACGCATGATTATTAAAAAGGTCCTTAGCACTTGGTTTCAAGAAACCGGATTGCGTTTAGATTGTGCTCCATATGCCACTGGTGCTCTAGAGGCGAAGCAAGCTCTACGTGATTTGGATTCAGAATGCGACCACTTGGGAGAGCTCACTGCTGGTTATAAAGGTGGGATCTATAATGGCCCAGTATTTAAAAGGAATTATGTTCAACACGAAGAGTATGGGGTTAAATTCTTAACAACGAGTAGCATGATTCAGGCGAGGATGAACAGAGTATCTTTGCTAAAGAAAGAAGATGCATATTCAAAGAAACTATCCTATTTGGAGCTGAAAAAAGGCATGACGATGATTTCATGCTCTGGAACCATTGGTCGTATGGTTTACACGCGCAGAACAATGGATGGTACTTGGTCATGCCAAGATATGCTCAAGGTTGTATGTGATCCAGATAAGGTCCAAAGTGGTTATGCCTATGCATTTTTGGCCAGTAAGTTTGGTGTACCAATAATTACATCCAGTACATATGGGGCAATTATTCCCCACATTGAGCCGGAGCATATAGCGAATCTTCCTATTCCTAGATTTACGAAATCGCTAGAAAATGAGATTCACGAGAAGGTAGATAAAGCTTCAGAGTTTAGAAGTGATAGCGAAGAATTGTTAGATAAAGCTGGAAAAATGGTAAACGCGAAATTTTCCTTTCCGGAAAGGCTTGCTATTTCACACCGTATCTTTACTCATTCGGCAGCTTCATCGTCGTTAGTTCAAAAACGTATGGATGCAACTTATCACGACCAAATTGCCCAAATGAGTGATGATTTGATTGAGCAGACTGGTGCTGCGAAGACCTTGACTGAGTTAGGTGTGAAGACGGGCGAATCTGGTCGAATGAAGCTGATTTTTACCGAGAGTGATCACGGTGTTCCATTTTCGACGAGCGGTGAAATTTTTCGTGCTCGTTACGAGCCAAAGCGATTCTTAGCTAAATCGAAGCTTGGCGATGTTGCGGACTGGGGAGTTCGCCAAGAAGACATTCTATTGGCTCGTAGTGGGCAAGTAGGCGGAATTATTGGCACAGGTGTTTGGGCTGATTCCCGCTTTGTAAACGCAGCAGTGTCTGTCGACGTTATAAGAATTAAAGCTCAAGAATCGGAGGTTTTGCCAGGTTATCTGTATGCCTACCTGATGTGTACAGACGTCGGTTACAGACAGCTTATTCGGTCAGCTGCGGGAAGCTCAATCCCACACTTATCTTCCGACGATGTTTTGAAACTAAAGCTGCCTCGTATGGGGGCTATGGAAGAAAAAGCAGTGCATGAGCTGGTTCAAAAAGCTGGTGAACTGGCTGCAGAAGCACAAAAGCTCGAAGATGAAGCTGTAAAAATGGTCGAAGATGCAATAGAAGCTGCAGCACCAAAGCATTAAGGAAAAGTTATGGCACAGGTATTTGCAATTGGTGATGTGGTTAACGATGAAGAGCGCAAAGCCATCGCCTGGTTAAGGGAAAAACTACCCGACGATTACTATGTGATTCATAGCTTTGAAGTTGAGCAATATGACCAACTGTTTGAAGTGGATATCTGTGTTGTTGCGCCCCATGCCATTTATTTAGTGGATGCCAAAGGCATCCACGGCCAAGTTGAGGTGGACGGCACCATGTGGCATAGCGCCCACAACAGCTATCGCTCGCCATTGCCAAAATTACGAGGCAACGCTAAGTCTTTATCGGGACTCATTTGTAAGCAAAATCGCGCAAATAGGGATTTGAAAAACATCTATGTAGACACTGCGGTGGTGCTCACTATAGATGATTGCGACTTCAAGGATCCTGAAGATCGCGAGCGCGGCCATGTAGTGGCACTAAAAAACAGCACCCGTTTCTTCACCGACAGTGCCCGTATTCCAGAGCGCTTTGAGCGCAACGTGACTAAGTACATCCAGATTATCGCAGAGGCCTTGGGTAAATCGGCCAAAAAGCGCAGCCATGGTGAGCGCTTTGGCAACTGGGAAGTGGCTGAAACCTTGACCGATAATCAGTACTTTACGGAATACCGAGTATTTAACATTACCGCTGGCCGCAAAGGTGGAACTGTGCTGGCTAAAGCCTATAAAGCCGACCCTTACCTGCAAGATGAAGAACGCAGCAAGCAAAAGCGCCTGATTGAAAACGCTTATCGTGCCATTGCAAAAATGCCCTCGCATTCTGCCATTATTGGTGTGAAAGACTTCTTTGTTACCGAAGCGCAAGATAAATACTTGTTATTAACCGATGACATTCCTGGCGAAATCCTTAGCAATAAGCTTAAAGATGCAAGCTCACTGCTCACATTGGATCAGAAAAAGCGCATCGTTAATGACCTGTTGCTGGCGTTAGCGCATTTATGCCGCAATGGCGTAGTCCATCGCAACATAACCCCTGAGCATATCTTAATGGGGGCCGACGGTCAGCCAAGGCTGATTGATTTTGACTACGCTCGCATAGGGGCTGAAAACACTACCACCATTGCCGACGAAGTACAGCAACGAATTTCTAATCGTTATAAGGCACCAGAGCTATGGGCGGATAGCCATGCAGCGAGCTGCGCCTCGGATATGTACAGTTTAGGTCTGGTTGTTTTTGAACTGTTTAGTGGTGATGCGGCTTTTGATTCGGTCACCCAAGCTATCGAGAAATCGTGTCTGTTCAGTACAAAGTTAAGTGAGCGATATAAACAGCTACCAGCAGCATTTGATGATTGGCTGCAAACCTTATGTCACAAAGAGGCACAGCAACGGCCAAGCCCTGAAGATGCGCTGGCGCAATTTAATGCACTCTGGCAACCCAAAGCCGCAGTAGAAATTACTGAGCCCAGTAAACCAGAACAACAGAGTGTTAAATCGTTAAATACCCATGAGCCTTCAGTCAATTACAAGCGCTTACCGAGTGGCTACCAGCTAACTAATAAATACGTCGTACAGCAACCGCTGGGTAAACCTGGCGGTTTTGGTATCGTTTATAAGGTAACGGATACCTTTGGTGATGTTTCGCGCGCAGTGAAACTGATTTTGAATGATAGAGAATCGGTATTAGAGCGCTTAAAGC
Organism: Shewanella zhangzhouensis; assembly: GCF_019457615.1. Classification (NCBI taxonomy): domain Bacteria; kingdom Pseudomonadati; phylum Pseudomonadota; class Gammaproteobacteria; order Alteromonadales; family Shewanellaceae; genus Shewanella; species Shewanella zhangzhouensis. The sequence goes on along the minus strand of NZ_CP080414.1, from coordinate 3,042,322 downwards.
AGGAATACCGCACCTTGGTTAAACTGCCAGAGCACCCTTATGTGGTAAAGGTGTACGATGCAGACGTATTACCTAACCAAGGCCCGCCTTATATTGTTTTTGAGTACCTTGAAGGCTTAGATGTCAGTGAGCTGATCCAGCAACGCTCATTAACGGCACACGAAGTGTGGACCATGGCTAAGCAGGTAGCGGAAGGTTTACAGCATTTACACGAGCACAATATTTTCCACTGTGACATCAAGCCACAGAACCTGATTTGGAAAGACGGCAAAGTTCGTATCATCGATTTTAATGTATCGGTAGATGCTGAAGATTTAACCTTGGGGGGCGGTTCACGGAAGTATTTACCACCAGATTTAAGTATTACCGAAACACCGCAAGCCTCTGATTTAGTTGACAGGGACTTATATGCCTTGGGCATTACCCTATATCGTGCCATGACCGGTGAATACCCATGGGCCAACGTGCAGTGCCCACCTATGGACGAGTTAGCTCGTCACCCTAGTGAGTTTACCCAGAGCTTTAATTTAACCGATGATGTTTCGGCGGTCCTGCTAAAACTGATTGCCCCAAAACGAGTTGACCGTTTTGAATCTGCCGAACAATTGCTGAAAGCACTGAATAAAGTCCAGCAATTGAAAAAGGCGCAAACTTTATCGGAAGAAAGTACTTCGCAGTTTCATTTGCCTCCTCTAGCCGACGGTTCTAACCCAAGTAAATCTGCGTTTCATGATTTTATGCTAACGCTGTATAGCCAAAGTCGGCATTCAAATGCGGGCACCCGTGGCTTAGATGATTACGCAAAGTTAATTTACGTTGAAACCGCCTTAGATACCGAGCTTGCTCCTGCAATTCTGGCTGGGCAACTGCGCTTGGTACTGATTACCGGTAATGCAGGTGATGGCAAAACAGCATTTTTGCAGCAATTGGAGTCTCAAGTTGAAGCGCAAGGAACAAGCGTTCACTTAAACCCACAAGGGAATGGCAGCTGGTTTGAAATAAATGGTCATAAATACCTGACCAACTACGATGGTAGTCAAGACGAAGGTAACAAAGATAATGACGCGGTACTCGAAGAGTTCTTTAACGTCTATCAAGGTAACGATTCAAATACATGGCCACACAATGAGACACGTTTAATTGCAATTAACGAAGGGCGTTTGGTCGACTTTTTAAGCCAACACTCGGAAGGCTTTTCCGCTCTAAAAGCCGTAGTTGAACAAAGTTTAAAAGATGGCTCGGTGCAAAATGACGTAGCGGTAGTAAACCTAAATATGCGTGATGTGCTGGCTTCGACGCAAAGTCAACCTGAGTCTATTTTTGAGCGAATCATCGGAAAAATGACCTCGGCCAAGGTTTGGCAAGGCTGTGATTATTGTGCGCTAAAAGACAAATGCTACGTTAAGCACAATATTGCTACCTTTCAAGACGAGCAAACTGGCCCTAAAGTCATCGAGCGTTTGAAGTATATTTACAAACTGACCAGTTTACGCAATCAGCTACATATCACGATGCGAGATTTACGCTCGGCACTGAGTTATACGCTAGTCGGTGAATACTCCTGTAACGAAATTAAAGAAATCTATGCCAATGGCGAAGCCGACAAAATTCTTCACGGTTATTACTTTAACGCTTGGTGCGGTAACGACAATACCCAAGATAGATTGTTAAAGCTGCTGAGGGAAACCGACATTGCTCAAGGGTCTGACGTTCGCTTAGATCGCGGACTGGACTTTTTAGGCTTAGATGCAGTTGATTGGTTGCAGTTTGATCAGCGTAGTGAACACGAAACTCAGCTGCTAGCCAATGCTCATCAGAGCTTACCTAATGGCACAGCACTAAGTGAGAGTAAGGAACGCTATCTATCTCATCGTAATGTGGTCGGGATGTTACGCAGAAAGGCCTACTTTGAGCGCCGCGGAGAAAACTGGCAAACATTACTGCCTTATCGTTCAGCGAAGTTATTAGTACGTTACCTCGAAGACAGCGCATTACTGAATGAAGCGAAATCGCTTGCCATTAATGCAATTAACCGTGGCGAAGGTTTGCATAATCCGATGTATTTTAACGGCCAACTGGCGATGCAAGTACGTAAGGTACACTTAGGCACTATTAGAAGTTATCGCTTATTCCCATCGGATGTTTTTTCCATTGAAGTGAAAGACTCAGCGATGAACTCGTCATTTGTGGAGCATAGTCCGCAGTCACTATTGCTTAAGTACCAAGATGCAACCGGCCTTACGGCTGAGTTGGAATTGGACTTGGATTTGTTTGAAATGCTGTATCGTCTTAATCAAGGCTACGTGCCTTCGGCGCAAGCGGAGCAGAGTTTTTATTTAAGTTTAACCGTATTTAAGAACGTATTGGCTTCAGCTCCTTATCAAGAGGTTTTGCTCACTACCAACGGCCAACAGTACGAAAAAATAACCCGCGACGAAGGTGGTGTGTTGCAATTAGAACGATTGGTAGCGGAGGTTCAGCCATGAAGTTAGGTAAAAAAGATAAGGCTTTTCGCACCAATAAAGTGAGCTATCTTGATTACAAAATTGTCGAAATGGATAGGGTCTTAACTCATCTATTCGCCCGGCTAAAGCACAATGGCGCTTCTAGTAAATTAAGTGCTAAAGGTATGACGGTTGAGTTGTTTAAAGACGAGTTTCTAGACTCTCGTAATGGAACACATTTTAAAAACTTCTCTCAAGCCCCTATTACTATTGAAAAGTGGATTGAAACCCACTTGGTGGATTTAATTAATCGTGGCAAGGCTAACGAAGCGGTTGCTGCGCCGAGACCACTTCACGGCAATACTTATTTGTTTCGAAATCCTAAAAATTGCCGGGATTATGGTGCCTCTAAGCAAGTATATGAGTTGCTTTACCATGCCAATAATGGTCAGACTGCGATTAACCGACTCAAACAGTTTTTCTTTGCTGGTGTCGATTCTACTACAGGTCAGTATGATAGTTCGTCGCAAGTAGATGTTGAAACGCAGGCAATATTAAGACTGTCTGATCAAGTAAAGTCTGACGCGCCTGATCACGCAGACTTACAAGAACGTTTTGCGCCGCTTAATCAACAGGCTGCGGATATTCTAGCTGAAGATATCATTAAGTTGCTGACGTATCGCCAGTATATTCCCCGATCAGTGATGGTTGAGTACATAAAGATATTGTTAGCCTTTCACTTGGCGCTATACCAATTGAAATTGTTTAAGTTGCTACCGGCTTTGGCTAAGAGTAAGGGCCGTAATCTTCAAGAGAGCAATAAACAAAAGACGGCGCTCTATGTGGACATGACAAATGGCGCTAATGGCTTGAGTGAATCGATGGCTGAGCAAAGCGCGATGTTACACTACAAGCGTATACCTGCTTTTATTAAAGCCTATTTCGGCGTTAAAAAACTCGATGAATTTGCAGAGTATCTATCGAAAAAAGGTAAATTATCGGGGTCAAAATCGATAAAACAAATGTCAGTGCCTGATTTGTTCACTCTGCTGGAGTCGCCGTTAGAGCAAGAGCGCGATCAGTTTTTTGGTCAGCGCAACGCTGGAATTTTAGATGCGTCAGTATCATCTGCTCATGAGTCAGAGGAAATTCCGCCAGAGATTCATGCTATTACCCAGCTCGGCTTACCTGAGTATGAAACCTACATAGAGATTTTGTTATTTGTCCAAGGTAATGCAATTCGCTCTGGTCTAGTCAAAAACCTAGATAGTTTTATGCTCAAGAATAAACCTGGTGCTTTGTTAGAACAACAAAGTGGTAGCACTGGTGGACGTCGATTTAGCGTTGATGGACGACTGCTAGAAGTGTTGTTACAGCTGGCAGTACTCACCAAAGGTGGTGACTTGGGTTTTCACACTAAGGAGTTAAGAGTTGATGAGCTGTTAACTTTCTTAAAAGAACGATATGGCATTTTTATTGATTCGTTACCCGATACAGATGCTTTCTGTGAGTCATCAATTGATGTGAATAAAGCGCTTAGAGATAACTTATCTGGTTTTAAACGCCGGTTACGAGAAATTGGTTTTTATCGCGATCTTTCTGATGCGTATGTAACACAAACGGTTACTCCCAGGTATCAGATAAATAGTAAGCAAAATGAGAGTATGAAAGGACATAATGCATGATTAAGGGAATTCAAACCGTTATTAAGTCAGATATTGACGGCAGCTTAATCAGCGTCCTTGTACCTAAGTTTAAGTTGTTATTAGAAACTCGCGGTGCGGGCCACTGCATGAAGGTATCTGATTTAGAGACAGAGCTGATGTATCAGCTTAGTGAAGTCGTATCAGGTGCGGTTGAGTATGCCCAGGTTGCCGTATTGGCAGAGAAAGCGACGCGTAATTTTTCGGTTACCAGTACCAAGCTTGTTGAACTGCGAAACCCTGATGAACACGGCCAGCTTCGCCAGCCATTACTGATTTTTGTACCCAATGAGTTAAAAACGTCCTCTGAAGACTCTTTTGGTGCTGCGACCTTTGAACAAATTGATATTTCAGATGCTTATTGGCTAGCGTTTAATCAAGTAAAAGCTGAATCTCCCGATCAGATTAAGCGGTTGTTAGACGAAATTTACTTCATTCTTCAAGAAAAGGCGGCGCTAAAACTCAGTGCTTATCAATGGTTGCGATACGCGTTAACGATTAAGGTTAATGGCTTTGATCCAAGTGTTTCTGGTGCTGCTCTTTACGAGCTGGGGTTGATTCCTGATCTTGATTTGCATCAAGATCATTCCATGTTGGTACGCAGATTAGTTAAAAATCGTGAGTGTGTACAGATTATAAACCGCTCTGAGAAATCAGCGATAGCAACCGTTTATGACCTACAGCTAGAAGGTGAAGATTTTAACAAGAGATTAGCGCTCTTTTTAAATGATCAGGAAAATCTGCTCGACAGCAGTTGGCGCAAGCAATTAGTGGTGGATAGCAGCAACTGGGCACTCACTTTTGATAAATGGCGCTTTCAGTATGAGGAAGATGCCACTGATGCAGTTTGTTTAACGGTGACAGAGGTTGGTTTGCCGCTTATTCCTGATGATGAAACAGACCCAAACTTGCAACAACTGATTGGCCAACAAGTATTAACTACTGGCCAAGGTGGTTTGAAAAAGTTTTCTGTAACTTTTTCTGTTTCACCAAAGCCTAGTGAAGTTAATGGTTTAGCGAAATATAAAGCTCAGGTGTTTACTCAACAAGGTGATTTTGTTGGGTTAATTAAGGTAGGTAAAGCTACATCAAAATCCACAGTTACAATCACGTTTAACAAGCTGACTGGAATCGAATGGGAAGAAGGTTGGCATTACATTCGAATTCAAGCGTTTGATGAAAACGATCAATTATTACCTTTGGTTGATGACAAACTGTGTCCAATACCGTGGGGTACGTCCAATGCGGAGGAAGCTGGCTCACGAATTAATGAAAGTGATCTGTTTTATGTGTTGCCAGCAGCAGATGCAGAGGTTGAGCCGATTGAGGGGCGAAAAGTCAGAGAGGCGTCATTAGCTCATGCGAAGATTAAAGCGGAATTTGCCAACGTCATCGAAACTGAAAAATTTGCCAATGCTGAAGTAATGGAAACGACTTGGCAAGATAGTAAGAGTAAGGCTGAGTCGATCGTCAATGTGAAATTCAAGAAAGGAAGTGGTATTCAAATCCCCGTTACCACTTACTTAAAAAACTTTGAGCAAAAAATTCTAGCTAACCCAATGGCCGCTTTGACTTGGCGTGTAGAAATTCGCAACCAAGAAGCAAGTGAATCTGGTGCCGATGCTGTAGATTGGCCAATAAAGGGTGTAGAAAGCCAGTTTGAAAAGTTTAAAGTGGCGCGTGAAACGTACTTTCAAGTTATACATCAAGATGAGAAAGAGCTAGTTTCTGTCGCTCATGATCATGTGTCTTCATCACATGAGGCCTACTTGTATTCCAGCAGCTATTTAGAATACCTAGCAGCGGTATTTCAGGAAACTGAAAATGGACATGACTATTCGACTGAATTAGCCGCGTTACTTCGCTTGGATTCAATTTCAATTGTGATATGGAATTATGACGGTAGCTATAAAAAGGCCATGTTACTGGGGCCTACACATCCACTAAGGGCTTTATGGCTAGGTGGATGGGCTTCTCTTGCGGAAGCTTGGGCAAGACAGAGTGAGAAGGTTGGAAAGGAAATCGCGGTAGGGACTAAAAACAGTTTATTAGAAGAACTCGCGTTAACCAATTCTCCTTACGTACTGCCAGACTCTCAGGGGCAGTTGATGGTCGCACTTGATAGTATTCATCCATTTTGGAGTATTCTGTCGTCAGCGCAAGAAAAAGAGCCACAAGCACTCATTGATAAAATTAAAACTGCATTTGGTATTAAAAATGATTACCAGCAAGTTGGTAAGCAAAGTAGTACCTTTCTCGCCACAAAAGTCGAAAGATATCTGATACAACATCCCTATGTGAACTGTTTATCGATCAATGTTTTTAACGCGGGGTCTGCGGGAGCCGTAGCGGGTATGTTGTTGGCTTTGAGAAAGAAATCGGAGCTAAAGCATATTAGTTTTGATATTCGTCTATTCGTAGCTGACCCATATGCGACAGAAGTAGGTGCTGATTTATTTAAGCTAATCAACAGCGGCGAAGACAGTGAGAATGAAAACCAGCTATTTCATTCAGCTGAAAATCACTTGCAACCGAAATTAAGTATTTCGCTCAGGGCGAGCTCTGAGTTTGAGCAGTCGCCTGATGAGTTTCAGTCTCATCTAAGCATGTTATTCGATGTGTTCCCTGCTCAGGAGTTATCGGTAGTAAAACCGCAGGCTGATGAACAAGTTGCGCCTATATATGGGTTGTATCAGGACTATTGCATTGATTACTTCGATGAGAATGGGGTTGTTGCCTGGGATCGCCACACGAGACATGGTGCTGCAAAAATGCTTTTTGGCGGCCAGATATCGGAGACGGTTGCTAAACTCCCTAAAATAATGTCGGCTATAACAGCTTCGTTGGCTACAGGAGATTTTTCTCTAGAGCAGGTACCAGTGGTCAGGTTGGCTCTTGATAGTGCTGAAAGAGCTCTGTTAAATCAATTACACGAAGTCAGTGATTGGGTGTTCACGGTGGATAGAAATTTGGGTATTGAATTTTTTGATCACGGTGGTAAAGATGGTCGTCCAGATTATCTGATTGATCACAGCCCTGAAATGGCTTCTTCAAACACGCAGAACTTTGTTATTACTTCGCGTTCTACTACAGAAATAGAAGCATTATTGAGAGGGACCTTAGAACAACATCAAATTGTTCCTGATGTTAATAAGGCGACGAGGGTTTTAGACTCACTTAGAGCGTTGTCAGGCAGGCTTGCACTAAAACTGGCTTCAAATAGCGCTTCAAAGTCGGAAGCCTTAGGGTTGGCCTTATCCAAACTTTATCTTGAGTATCAAGGAGTGTTTAAGGACCAGATCATAGTTCCTTTAGATGCTCATCTTGAGCTTTATTCTGAACTGCAAAAGGCCGATGGTGAATTAGGTGCAGACATTAGCTTTAAAAGAACAGATTTAGCATTGTTCGATTTGGATGCTTCATCGCGCACAATTCGTTGTAATTTAGTCGAAGTTAAATGTTATTCAGAAGTCGGCGATCTGACGAAGTACGAAAGCTTAAAGAAGAGTATTGCCGAGCAAATCTCCGAATCTGAACGTGTTATTCAGCGTCATTTTGATTTGACGCGTACAACACCGGATAGACCTGATCGCCTGGTGAAAACTCAAAAGCTCTGCGTCCTTCTTGAACATTACCTTAAACGATCTGAGCGTTTTGGTTTATTGAGTTCTGAGATTGTCGAGGAAGCAAAATTTTTGCTTCGAACTTTGGAGGAAGGGTACAAGCTTTCAATTACCCGAAGTGCTGTTATTTTCGATTTTGGTCAAAATAGTTCCGGCGTTGAAAAAGAAGTTGGTATCGAGTTTCATCGTGTTGGGCGAAACCATATTGACGAATTGCTCTCCGCTAAAGTGCCTGAGGATAATGAACACAGTGAAGGAACGTTGGATTCACTTGAGCTAACGCTGCCTAAGTTAACTTCGGCCGGATTTTTACATAAAGAACGAGATAGAACCGTATCTTGGGCTGAATTAGTATCTCAAGCGGCGATCACTTTACCTGAGCGGCCAGATACTTCGAAAGATGAAACGATTAAAGTACTGCCTTTTAATGATGATGAGCCAGCTACTGTTTCACCGTCGATTAATCAGGGCGTTGAAGAACTTAAACCTGTTGGTAATCCAGCTCCTGCAATAACTAATACTGTAGAGCCAGAGCCAGAGCCAGAGCCAGAGCCAGAGCCAGAGCCAGAGTCAGAGTCAGAGTCAGAGTCAGAGTCAGAGTCAGAGTCAGAGTCAGAGTCTGGCGAAAATTTGCACATCCCTAACATCACAACGGGTAATAAAGTTGAGGTCGTTCACCACGATATTGTTCTTGGTGTCAACGGTGACTCTGCTCAGTTTGGCCTATTGGGAGAGGTCCATGGACGGAAAATAGCTTTAGATTTAAACCATACACACACACTTAGTTTATTTGGTGTTCAGGGTGGGGGCAAAAGCTATACATTAGGCTCAGTTGTGGAGATGGCAACTAAATCAATTCCATCGATCAATACGCTGCATAAAGAGTTGGCCAGTGTAATATTCCATTACAGTGCTACTCAGGACTATAAACCTGAGTTTACGTCGATGATCGCTCCAAATGATGATGCCTCACAATTAGCTAAACTGAAGGCGGTTTATGGAGCTGAACCAACATCGTTGAATGATGTTGTGTTACTAGCACCAGAAGACAAATTAGAAGAAAGGCGCGTTGAGTACCCAGGTATTGAAGTTTATCCTTTGAAGTTTTGCTCTTCTGAGTTACAGGCTGGACACTGGAAATTTTTGATGGGGGCTATAGGTAACCAAGCTGCGTATATTCGCCAACTTGGCAACATTATGCGTAAAAATCGAAATAACCTCTCGATCCAAGCGATAAGGGATGGAATACAAAACTCTAGTCTTTCGGATTCACTTAAAGACCTAGCAGACATGCGTTTGGATTTTGCTGAACAGTACATTGATGACCAATTAAACGTTGGTTCGCTGATTCGACCAGGCAGAATGATCGTTGTAGATGTTCGAGACGAATTCATCGAAAAAGATGAGGCATTAGGCTTATTTGTGGTGCTTCTGCAAATATTCTCGGAAGCCAAGTACCAAGGGCAATCTTTTAACAAGCTAATTGTGTTTGATGAATGTCATAAATACATCGATAGTCCAGACCTAGTAAAAGGGCTTGTGGAAACGGTACGCGAAATGCGCCACAAGGGCACCAGTGTCATGATTGCCAGCCAAGATCCACCGTCTGTACCGGTGGAACTTATTCAGCTTTCATCACAGATTATTCTGCATAAGTTCAACGCTCCGGACTGGTTAAAGCATATTCAAAAAGCCTGTATCGGTTTGAAATCACTAACGCCTGAGAAGCTTGGAGCGTTAAAACCAGGTGAGGCATATATTTGGTCTAGCAAAGCCAGTGATAACGCATTTGTCAGCGACGCAATGAAGATTCAGTGTCGCCCAAGAGTAACTAAGCATGGTGGGGATACCATAACGGCTGTGTGAACCGGGCGGCGAGAACTGCCCCTCACAGTTATTACAGGTGGGTGGGGCCTCATGAAGAATGTATCGCTAAGTGGATCATCGCTTAACTTTTATATTGAATATTGAATGCATTCATTGTTTTTTAGATTCAAATTTAAAGAATCGGTCAGCTTAAAAATGATGTTTTAGTATAAGCACAGAGGCCCCAGTCAGGGGCCTCTGTGCTTATACATGCATGAGTTGCAATCAACTCATCCCGTTCGACGAAACGAAACCGACAAACTTCCCTGTGAAGCCTCTTCAATATGCTTGCTCCACCATTCCATCATGGCGCGGCGGCGCTCGAGGTAATCGGTGCGGTTGTATGCTGCGCGAACCTGGTTGGAATCGACGTGGGCTAGGGCGGCTTCGATAAGGTCGGGCTCAAAGCCTTGGGCGTTGAGGGTGGTACTGGCCAGGGCCCGGAGTCCGTGGCTGACCAGTTTGTCTTTAAAGCCCATGCGCTTGATGGCCATGTTGGCCGTTTGTGTATGGCTATGGGACTTGGGATCTTTGTCTGACGGAAAGATGTATTCCCTGTGGCCACTGATTGGCCTCATGGCTTCCAGAATACCCAGCATTTGTGGTGTGAGAGGGATAGTGTGCTCGCGTCGCCGTTTCATCTTCTCTGCAGGAATAGTCCACACGTTCTTTTCCAGATCCAACTCTTCCCATCTGGCCGTTGCCGCCTCTGACGGGCGTGTCATGGTGTGCAGTTGCCACTCGATAAGTGCGCGTGTAGTGATTTTAATCGAGGCCTGCGCCACAGTTTTAATAAAGTTAGGTAGCTCACTGGGGTCGATCGTGGCCATGTTCTGCTTTTTCGGTTTTTTGAACGCAGCCCGGATCCCGGAGAGCGGGTTGGAATGCACATAACCGCAGTTGACGGCATAGGTCATGATTTCGTTCAGGCGCTGATTAAGACGCTTGACGGTTTCCAGGGTACCTTTGGCCTCGAGTGGACGGAATAGGGCGATGACCTTGGGCGCCGTGATATCAGCGAGTGGTGAGTTGCCTATGGATGGGAAGACATAGCGTTCTAACGAGCGCCAAATGTCGGTGGCATAGTCCGCTGTCACATCGTGCTTTTTCACTTCGAGCCATTCGGCGGCAATCTTCTCCAATATGTACTCGGATTGCTGCTTGCGCTCTTCAAGCTTGGCTTCTCGGTGAGCTTTGGGATCTATGTCCATGGCAAGCAACTCTCGCTGCTCCATAGCGAGTTTGCGTGCCTGGGCCAACGACACCGCCGGGTAACGACCTAAGCCGATGTTAACGCGCTTTTTTGTGACCGGATGGTAGTAGTTGAAATTCCACTGTTTTGTGCCGTTCACACGCAATCTGAGCTGCAGACCGTCACCGTCAGAGATGACTTGGTCTTTCTCTCCTGGCTTTAAGTTTTTGATTTTAGCGTCGTTTAACTGGCCCATAAACACCTCGCACCGAGTTTGGTATTCCAGAAATGTACGACACTTTGCTCTGGAATACCAACTGGTATACCAATTGCCTAAGATGTGGTGAGATGTCTTGAGATTTTGTGAGACGCTAAGTTATTGATTTATATAAATTTAAGGCAAGAAAAAAGACGTCCTGGGACGTCTTAGTTCAGAGGTTTGGTGGAGGCGGCGGGACTTGAACCCGCGTCCGAAAAACCTACGCTCAAGGCGCTACATGCTTAGTCTCTCTTTTATTTAACCGCTCGAACTCCGAAAGACAGGATTTCTAACGGTGAGCCTGGAACTGTTTCGCGGTTCACCCCCAGACAAGGTTCCCTCGCTAGCACGATGTAAGGTGACCATCATATCCACTGCCCATGTGCGAGACCTGTGGTAGATGGCTGGCGCTAATTAAGCAGCCAGAGCGTAGTTATCGTCGTTTGCAACTATAACTTTGCGGCTTTTTACGAGGCCAACCGCCCCTCGGCATGCTCCCGGAGTTTCGCGAATCCCGTCGAATCCAGAATCGCCCCCAAGATGGTTTGATTGTACTCCCATGCTGCCCCGAATTCCAAGGCATTATTTGGCAGTGACAATCAACTGTCTGTTTTACGTTCGAAAACAGACAGCTTATTTGTTCTTCATCACCCGGGCTTTTTCAATGGCCCAGTCGCGCTGCTTGATGTCATCACGCTTGTCGTGGGCTTTTTTACCTTTACCCAGACCAATCTCTACCTTTACCCAGGCGCCTTTGCGCCAGTACATGGAGATAGGCACGATGGCATAGCCCTGGCGTTCGACCAAGCCGGCCAGACGGTCTAGCTCACGGCGATTAAGCAGCAGCTTGCGCGGACGGGTAGGGTCGCAGACCACGTGGGTAGAGGCGGCGTGCAGTGGGGTGATATGGCAGTGGTGCAAGTAGGCTTCACCGTTTTTCAGCATCACGTAACTGTCTGAGATGTTGATTTTTCCGGCGCGGATAGACTTAACCTCCCATCCCATCAGGGACAGGCCTGCCTCGAATTTTTCATCGAATTTGTATTCGAAGGTCGCGCGCTTGTTGCGGGCGATCGTGGCCGGCTGGGCGGCCTTTTTTGCGTTTTTCTTTACCATAGGCGGGCTATTATAGCGTGGGGTATGTAATTTGGAATTGACCACCTGCGAATATTTACATGTTTTGCCAAGCGAATGTTTTTGTTGATGAGTTTTTAATCGTTTTGGCGGTTGCAGCGTTTTAGGCAAGCCGTGTTACAATCGGCGCCTATCCAATTTCAAGAGTTTGAATACACACGAATGCCTAAGGTTACCCGAAGCGCACTGGTCAGATTCAGTGCCCGGCAGATGTACGATCTGGTCAATGATGTTGAGTCTTACAAGGAGTTTTTACCGGGCTGCGTCGGCGGTAAGGTAATTTCATTTGACGGACAAACCATGGTGGCCTCTGTGGATGTGGCCAAGGCGGGTATCGCCAAAACCTTTACCACCCGCAACCAGGTGATCCCGGCCAGGCAAATATCCCTGAAGCTGGAGAACGGTCCGTTTAGACATCTGATTGGCGAGTGGCGTTTCACCGAGCTGACAGAAGATGCATGCAAGGTGGATTTTGAGCTGGACTTCGAATTTTCCAGCGGTCTTGCGGACTTTGCATTTGGCAAGGTATTCAAAGAATTGGCATCTTCTATGGTGACGGCCTTTACCAACAGGGCCAAGGTGATTTATGGCCAGTGAGACTGAAAAATTTGGGGTGGATGTGGTGTATGCTTTGCCCCACAAGCAAAAAGTGATTCATGTGATGGTGTCACCGGGCACCACCTTTATTGAGGCTGTCCGTCAGAGCAATATCTGCAGTTTTTTCCCAGAGATAGAGCTCGACTCGGTGAAACTTGGCAGTTTCAGTCGCCTGGTGAAACATGATGATGAATTGCAACCAGGAAACCGGGTTGAGATCTATCGCCCCTTGATTGCCGATCCTAAAGATGTCAGACGCCAGCGGGCGGAAAAAGCCAAGGACGAGGGGCGTGCCAGCAAGGTAACGGGTGGTAAAATCCAATCCTGAAGTGGTGAGTCCCGTATCACGGACAAAACGAATTCGAAGGTCTGAGTGACCATGGCAGGCTCATCACTGAGCAACAGCCAATAAAAAAGCGCCTCTGGGCGCTTTTTTATTGGGCGAATCACACCTTCATATCAGAACTTGCGAATGGCCCTGGGATCGTTTTCCTCGCCTTCTTCCACCAAAGGCTTTTCATCGCCGCGTTGTTCAGGCACCTGAGGCACGGCTTCGGCGGCATTCACACTCGGCAGCTTACTCTGTTCCAGTGGAGTATTGAACTCGCTGGAAAGTTCATAATCACCCGTTACTTTAACCAGTTGATTATTTTCAAAATACAGCACTAATTCCTTGTGAATGACACTGGCGTCACGACCGCTTTTGAAATGATACACGTAGTACCAGGTATCGTCGGCGAAGCTGTCTCTGAGCACGGGACGGCCCAGTACATATTCGGCCTGCTCCTTGGTCATCTCGATTCTGAGCTTTTCAACCTGCTGTGGCTCCATGTAGTTACCCTGAGGAATATCAGGCTTATACACCAGCCAATCAAAAACACTGCAGCCAGAGAGAGACAGTGAGAGGGCTGCGGCCCCCAGCAGGGTAAGACTTTGCTTCTTGTTCAACATCGTGAGTGCTTATTCCTTAAAAACTGCGGGCCATCATACCCAAGGCTGGGTCAAACTGACAAGGGCGGTTGCCGAAAACCCTTCATTTGCCGGATTTTGACCATGGTTGCGCCGGAAGGTTCGCTGGTTTCTATGTTGTTATCACTCATACTTAGGGTTGATAAGTCTGTCTAATTAAGAGCATTCTTAAAAAATGATTGATTATCAATAGGGTTAGCTCGATGGTTTAGGGTGAAAAAGAGTGCCCTGTGTATTGCAATACGCCCGGAAAGTTATAAAAATGTGACTTTTGAGCAGGAACTCGGAGTAGGTCTTGGGTAGTTTGGTCTGTGTGGGCACAGGGATAGGGTTGGCAGGACAGATCAGTGTCCGGGCCAAGAGTCACATTATCAACGCTGAACTGGTATTCAGTTTGTTGCCTGATGGTTTTGCCCAGCATTATCTCGAGGAACTGAATCCCAATGTGGTCAATCTCCAGCAATTTTACGCTCAGGGGGATGAGGTAAAGAGCCGGCGGTTAACCTACGAGCAAATGACAGAGGCTATGCTGGCAGCGGTGCGAGCGGGTAACAAAGTGGTAGGGGCGTTTTATGGGCATCCGGGCGTGTTTGCCTGTGTGCCACACATGGCCATAAGCCGTGCCCGCAGCGAGGGGTTTGATGCCTGGATGGAACCCGGCATTTCGGCCGAAGATTGCCTTTGGGCCGATCTGGGTATCGACCCCGGGCAAAGTGGTCACCAAAGTATGGAAGCCAGCCAGTTTTTGTTTTATCAACATGTGCCTAACCCATGTTGCCATTTGCTGCTTTGGCAAATAGCCCTTGCCGGCGAACACACGCTGACCAAGTTCCATACCAGTTCAGACAGATTGCAGGTGTTGGTGGAACATCTGATGCAGTGGTATCCGCCGGAGCATGAGGTTGTGCTTTATGAAGCTGCATTTTTGCCGGTGCATGAACCCAGTGTGCACCGGGTAAAACTTAACGAGTTACCAAGCGCCCCCATGGGCCCTGCGACAACCCTGTTGGTGCCGCCTGCCAGGCGGCTTGAATACAATCTTGAGGTATTGGCCCGGCTTGGGCTGAGCCCGGAGGATCTTGCCTGACGGGGCAAGTGCTTTTGCGACAAAACCACGACAGCGGAAAATAAGGAGAACCAGGTGTCAAAACTGACAGATTTTTTAAAGCAGCTTGGGGAAGATGCTGCCCTGCTGGAGGCATATAAAAAGGACCCCGAAGGCGTGATGCGCCAGCACGGCCTGAGTGAGGATGAAATTCAAGCCATCATGAGTGGCGATAAAGCCAAACTCAAGGCCCTTGGCGGTGAAGAGCAGTACCAGTCCCTGGTTGTGATTTATAACGGGAATGATGCGTAAATGACCTGTTACCGTGCTGCACTTGTGTTAGCGCTTTGGCTCTTTTTGCCATGGCTTGCCATGGCGAATGGAGACTATCGCGCAATGCTGAATGAGCTTATAAACATGCAGCACGGTCCTTCTGAGAGAAAAACAGAGCTCATTAATGTTTTAAAAACAGCCGAAAAGAAGCTCGATGCGGAAGAACTCGGTCAGTTAAAGATGATTCTGGGCAGAGAGCAATTGTACGAAGGGGCCTATCAAGCCGGTGTGAATGATCTGAAAGTGGCTGAGTCACAACTGTTCTCATCCCGTCATTTGCACTTGGTTTATGGCTACCTTGCCACAGGTTATCAGCTGCTTGGTGATTACGAATCGTCCCTTCGTTACCTAAAGCTCGGGCTTGAACTGGTAAAAACAGTTTCAGACAAGGACGTACAACGCAATGCCTACATTCGGGCGGCGAGTCTCTTCTACCAGCTCGGTTTTTATGAAGAGGTGGGGCTTTATGCCCAGAGGGCGCTTCAGTTGGCTGATGAGGCCAATACCAAGGATATCTGTTACGCCAACCTCTATATTGCCGCTTATATTCAGGAGTCGGGAGAATTGCCCCGTGCTGCGGAGGCGTTCCAGCGAACCGGCGATTATTGTCAGGAACATGGCTGGCGGCTCATTACTGTGATGACCATTAAGTCTCGTGGGCTTATCAGCCATGAGTCAAACCTGATTGAGGATGCCATCACCCTGATGGAGCAGGCGCTGGCAGAGTATCGCACCCTTGGCTTCCAACTTGAAATTGCCAGTACCCAAAGCGCGCTGGCAAAGGCCTACCTCGACATTGGTGATTGGGAGAAGGCAGAGAGCGCCGCTGTCGAAGCTATCGACAGCAAAGGTGCCGACAATAAGGCACTGAAAGACGCCTGGTATGTGATGGCCACACTGAAGGCGAGAAGCAACGACTTTGTGACTGCCTATGAAGCCCAAAAACATGAAAATCATTATGCCAATGAACTGTTGAACGAAACCAAGGCCCGGGAAATGGCGTACCAGGCGGCCAAGTTTAATTTTGTTGAGCAGCAGCGGGAAATCGCCTTGCTGAACAGTGAAAGGGATAGCTATCTGGTGAGGCAGGAAACCATCTCCCGGGAGCATTCCGGCTCTTTGATGATATCTACCGTGCTGACGGGTATTACCTTATTTTTATCTGTGTTTCTGGCAACCGGATTGTCTCAGCGCAACAAGTACATGCGCCTGGCGCAGCGTGACGGCCTCACAGGAACCTATAACCGGGCCACGGGGCAGGAGAAGGGGGAAAACGCGTTGATTGGCTGTATGGCGCGAGGTGAGCCGACGGCTGCTGTTTTGCTGGATTTGGATAATTTTAAGCGGATCAATGATGCGTTCGGCCATGCCACAGGCGACTGGACTCTGAAAAAAGTGGTGGAAGTGATTCGGCCACAATTGGCCGATAATCATATTCTGTGCCGTTTTGGCGGAGAGGAATTTATGCTGGTCTTGCCTGGGCTTTCGGGGGCGCAGGCGGTGGAAGTGGCTGAGCGCTGCAGAGAGGCCATTGCCGGGGTGAACACCCATTATTCGGGACACAGCTTTAGACTGACCGCCAGTTTTGGGGTGACCGAGTGGCAGAATGGTGACTTAAGCTTGGATCCCATGATAAAGAGAGCCGATTTGGCCTTATACCGGGCCAAACATCTGGGACGCAACCGGGTCGTCAGCTACGGCTTTGCGGAGCTTGAGGGAGACCATACTCAGGCTTTCAGCGATACCAAGGAAAACTCGTCAGCGCAAAGCAGAAATCAAACGTCATCATCAGTCAGCGCTGCCCAATCAGCTGTGGCGTCAGATGGTAAAACCGGCAATGAGTCTTCCAACCAGAGCGCTACTTATGCAGGAGTTCCGGCGCAATCCCAGGTAAGCGTGGAGCCGTCTGATAAGGTCGCAACTTCTTAAGATAGAGATAGCCGTAGCGGCTAACCACTCATCAGCAAACCTCTTATGCGGTTTTGATTTGCTGGCGCGGCTTAACATTCAATGAGAGGCCTATCTTTAAAGTAGCGCGCTGGTAGTTGATGTATCGATATTGATGCTTGCTGTTTCTGCTGTTTCTGCTGTTTCTGCTGTTTCTGCTGTTTCTGCACTAATCGTCTGACAAATACGCTGGGCCTGCACGCTGATGCCATCCCATCCCGGCATCCCACTAATCTTCCGGCAGATGTGCTGATATGGCATGCAGCTGGCCAATGCCTTTCTGACGTTCATCCTCTCTTACATCAAGTCTCTCATGCATCAAGCTCAAGCACCTCTTACATCCAGGACATCTTACATCCAGCGCCTCACACATCCCCACCATTCCGGCCGAAGCCTCATCGTGTTTGTCTTTTTTCATCCGGTGAGGACTACCAATGGGCTGGATACAGAATAACTCGCACCGGTAAAGACCTGTGCAGCTCACGATTATCCGTGGCTGTGCTTTTAGTGCTTCAAGGGGGACGATAACAGTGATGTGTAAAATCAGGACTCTGGCGGGGCTGGGTTAGCTGCGCCTGACTCCCATCGAAGTGCACAATCAATATCGTCTGCCTGAGACGGCGGCCGCGATGGGGGGAAGGGCTGCTGTTTCGGCGCTCTTAATGCACATCAAGCCGTTCAATCGAGTCATCTTCCATTTTCGTTGCGGTCAAACTGTTACCCGCTCTTGGGCTTGGCTCTGAACCTCAACGGGGCGGTAAACGGCATTTGTGGTGTTCATCAGATGATTTTTTGCAAAAAAATTTAAAAATTTTGAATTTTTTCATGATTAAACCAATTGTTGCGGGCTTGTTGATCTGGCGACGCAAGTATTAAACCCCGGCACTCTCCTTGTTTGTTTTATTACGTTTACGTAAAGGTGAAATTAAAACAAGCGTTTAACTTTGTCTTTTTGTCGACCTTAATTAAGTTGTTGTAAATAAAGAGTTATGCAAGCTTACGTCGAGGGCAGCACGAAACGATTCTGGATGTTACGACCAAAGTCAAATGCGGATTTTAATGTATTAAATAATTTACGGCATGTAAGTATATTACCTAATAAATTACTTTGTTTGTGTATTGGTATGTTGGTAAGACAAATTTCACACAAGTTTTGAGTGATAATAAATTGTCATAGAAAAATAAGTTAAATAACAAATATTTATATTGGTTTTTCCTGTTTGGTCTGACCAATTTTTTCGTGAGATCTTGCTCGCAATTTCTTCGTTTGTACGACTTTTCGACTGTTGCAATTACAAATGTTTATCGCTAGTTTTTGGTCTGAAACGAACATTTGACGGTTTTTGCTGGCTTGTAATGGCGTGAAAATACGCAATATACAATCCGCAAGCCGCGGGGAAACCGACAATCGGGGATAACACCATGACAGAGCAAATTATGGAGCAGCCACAGACACTGACCGGGCTCAAGCTGGCGGGTCATCAAATCCAGGGTCAGGAAGAAGTCTTTACTGAAGGAGCAATGTCGCTGCTTGAGTCCCTGTGTGCCAGATTTGCAGGCGACGTGGATGTCTTACTGGCGAAGCGTAAAGAACGTCAGGTTCGCATTGATAAAGGTGAGTTGCCGGATTTTCTGCCTGAAACCCGCGCTATTCGGGATGGCAAGTGGACCATTCGAGGCATACCCACCGATTTGCGGGATCGCCGGGTGGAAATCACAGGTCCCGTGGATCGCAAGATGATCATCAACGCCCTGAATGCTGACGTGAAAGTCTTTATGGCCGACTTTGAGGATTCGTTGGCACCCAGCTGGGAAAAGGTAGTGCAGGGGCAAATCAACCTGCGCGACGCGGTGCGTGGCACCATAGAGTACACAGCGCCAGACACCGGTAAAGAATATCGCTTGAACGATAACCCAGCGGTACTGATTGCCAGGGTGCGCGGCTTACACCTCAAAGAAAAACACGTTGAGTTTAACGGTCAATCTATCCCGGGAGCCCTGTTTGATTTCTGCTTCTACTTCTACCACAACTACCGTCAGTTGCTGAGCAAAGGCAGCGGACCGTACTTTTATATCCCCAAGCTGGAGAGCCATCTTGAAGCGCGTTGGTGGGCCAAGGTATTTGCCTTTACCGAAGAGCGCTTCTGCCTCGAGCCGGGCACCATCAAGTGTACCTGTTTGATAGAAACCCTGCCGGCTGTGTTTGAGATGGACGAAATCCTTTATGAGCTGCGCTCCAACATAGTGGCGCTCAACTGTGGCCGATGGGATTACATCTTCAGCTATATCAAAACCTTAAAACACCACAGTGATCGCGTGTTGCCCGACAGACAGCAGGTCACCATGGATAAGCCGTTCCTCAGTGCCTATTCGCGCCTGCTGATTAAAACCTGCCACAAGCGGGGAGCCCTTGCGATGGGCGGTATGGCGGCTTTCATTCCAGCCAAAGATGCCGAAGCTAACCGCCTGGTACTTGAGCGGGTATGCAAAGACAAGGAGCTGGAGGCCCGTAACGGCCATGACGGCACCTGGGTAGCCCATCCCGGTCTGGCACAAACGGCGATGGCAGTGTTTAACCAATTTATAGGTGATGACCACTGCAATCAGCTGCACATCACCCGCGATGTGGATGCCCCGATTTTGGCCAGCGAGCTGCTGGCACCCTGCGAGGGTGAGCGCACCGAGCACGGTATGCGACTCAATATTCGCATTGCGCTGCAATACATCGAGGCCTGGATCAGTGGCAATGGTTGTGTACCCATTTATGGCCTGATGGAAGATGCCGCCACGGCGGAAATCTCCCGTGCCTCCATCTGGCAATGGATCCACCATCAAAAGCACCTGTCCAACGGCAAACTTGTGACCAAGGCCCTGCTGAAGGAGATGCTGGTGGAGGAGCTTGCCAACGTAAAAGAAGAAGTGGGCAACGAACGCTTTACCCACGGCAGATTTACCCAGGCGGCAGTGCTGCTGGAGGAAATCACGACTGCCGACGAGCTTGTCGACTTCCTGACACTGCCGGGTTACGAGCTGCTGACCAAACAAGAACACTGATTAATCCCTGAAAACATAGAACATCTTACCCGCCACATGCGTGGCGGGCAGACCCTAACACCCCAAAGGAGAGTCACCATGAGCAAGTACATCAGCCGCCAGGAACAAATTGACGCA
This sequence comes from Shewanella zhangzhouensis, assembly GCF_019457615.1. NCBI lineage: Bacteria > Pseudomonadati > Pseudomonadota > Gammaproteobacteria > Alteromonadales > Shewanellaceae > Shewanella > Shewanella zhangzhouensis. Next base: position 3,022,039 of record NZ_CP080414.1, on the reverse strand, counting down.
CTGAAAAAGGACTGGGCCGAAAACCCACGCTGGAAAGGTGTGCGCCGTCCTTATACTGCCGAAGAAGTGGTTTCACTGCGCGGCTCATTTGTGCCCGAGAACACTGTGGCCCAGCGTGGTGCAGCCAAACTGTGGGACCTGGTCAACGGTGGTGCCAAGAAAGGTTATGTAAACTCTCTCGGTGCCCTGACCGGTGGTCAGGCCGTACAGCAAGCCAAGGCTGGCATTGAAGCCATCTATTTGTCTGGCTGGCAGGTGGCCGCCGATGCCAACCTGGCCGGCACCATGTACCCGGACCAATCGCTGTACCCCGCCAACTCTGTGCCTGCTGTGGTTGGCCGTATCAATAACTCATTCCGCCGCGCCGACCAGATCCAATGGAGCAACGGCGTAGGCCCGGAAGATGACAAATTCGTTGATTACTTCCTGCCAATCGTGGCCGATGCCGAAGCCGGCTTTGGTGGTGTACTCAATGCTTACGAATTGATGAAATCCATGATTGATGCCGGTGCCGCCGGTGTGCACTTTGAAGATCAGCTGGCTTCGGTGAAGAAATGCGGTCACATGGGCGGCAAGGTGTTGGTGCCCACTCAGGAAGCGGTACAAAAGCTGGTTGCGGCCCGCTTGGCAGCTGACGTATCTGGGGTAGAAACCCTGGTTATTGCCCGCACCGACGCCAATGCTGCCGATCTGCTGACCTCGGATTGCGACCCATACGACAGCGACTTCATCACAGGTGAGCGCACCAGTGAAGGTTTCTACCGTGTCCGTGCCGGTCTGGACCAGGCCATCGCCCGCGGTCTGGCTTATGCACCATATGCCGACCTTATCTGGTGTGAAACTGCCAAGCCAGATTTGGAAGAAGCCCGTCGCTTTGCCGAGGCCATCCATGCCAAGTACCCGGATCAGCTGCTGGCCTATAACTGCTCACCTTCTTTCAACTGGAAGAAGAACCTGGACGATGCGACTATCGCCAAGTTCCAGCAGGCCTTGTCTGACATGGGTTACAAGTATCAGTTCATCACCCTGGCAGGTATCCACAATATGTGGTTCAACATGTTCGACCTGGCGTACGACTACGCCCGTGGCGAAGGCATGAAGCACTATGTGGAGAAAGTTCAGGAAGCCGAGTTTGCTGCCGCCAGCAAGGGATATACCTTTGTGGCACACCAGCAGGAAGTGGGCACCGGCTATTTCGACAAGATGACCAATATCATCCAGGGCGGTGCCTCGTCAGTGACCGCACTCACCGGTTCCACCGAGGAAGAACAGTTCCACTGATAGTCGTTGCTCCCTTTTACCCTGCACGGTTTCCTACGTGCCGTGCGGGGCTTTTCTCTCCCTCTGGGTGAGACTTCCCATGCTGTTGTTTTCAACCACGTTGCTTGTGTTTTGCGGCCTTCCTTGGGCCGCTTTTTTTTGATAATCCACTTTTGGTGCCGTAAATTTGACCTGCCAGTTAAAAGTTGACGCCGGGCAGTCGCCTTACCGGCAAATCCCTGTCTATAATCGGAAAACATTCTCTTCACATGTGAACCTCCATTGAAAAACAACGTTGGCGAACCCAAGGGTGTGGATTATTGGACCAAGAGGATCAGTGAGCAGGAAATGCCTGCCCTGTGCTCAACGGTAAAAACCCTGGAAAAGTTGGCAAAGGATGATGTCTCCTCTATGGCGATACTGGGCCGTAGCGTGATGCACGACAATGCCCTCACATCCCGTATCCTGCGTGTGGCAAACAGTGCTACCTATAACAAGGGCATCAGCCAGGTCACGACAGTGAGCCGCGCCGCCGTGGTGTTGGGTTTTGATACCATTCGTAATATCTGTATTACCGCCAAACTCCTCTCCAGCTTGCTGGAAAATAAAAATCTCACTCCCGGTGTGTATCAAAGGCTGCTGAAATTGATGGCACGCTCATTTCAGGCGGCCATGTTGGCCAGGATGATGCTTGCTGCCCACGATGAAGAAATGCAGGAAGAAGCCTTTATTGCCGCGCTGTTATACCACCTTGGTGAAAGCGCCTTTTGGAGCATGGGGGGCCCACTCGCCAATGAACTGGACAGAGCCCTTGACGGCGTCGAAGATCCAGCTGCAGTGCTCTCTCAGGTTCGTGAACATCTGGGGACCAGTTTCAGCCAACTGACTCAGGGATTGGCGCGTAATTGGGGGCTTGGTGAAGTGCTCATCAAGTCACTCAACAATCCCGATGAGCGGATGCCGGAAATCCGCGCCATTTTTGTGGCCAACAAGCTGGTGCAGGAGCTGGCAGAGACCTATCCCGACCACGCCGAGCTTGAAAAGCGGGTGCGTCAGGGCGCCGAAATGATGGGGTTGAAACCCGATGATTTTAAGGCCAGGGCGATTCAATGTACCAATGCGACCCACAAGCTGGCCGATGCCTATGGCGCCAAGGTATTGGTGGAGTTTTTACCAAACCCCAATCGCTTGATGGAAAACCAGGAAAGCCTCAATGAAGGGCGTTGGCGCGAAGGGGATGTGAATGTACAGCTGAAAAAGCTCCGTGAGCTCACTGGTTTCGCGGTGGCCAAGGCCGATATCAATCAGGTGATGCAAACCACGCTGGAGGGGATATTAAACGGTGTGGGGGTGGATAGTTGCGCTGTGCTGCTGTTGTCGCCCAGTCGCAAGATGCTCCAGCCCCGTATTGTGCTTGGCGACAATGCTGACAACATCAAGCGTGACTTTGTTATTGATATTACTGAGCCCGATCATCTGTTTCGTCATGTGATTGATTTAAAACAGCCCTTAAACATCGACTCCCCCGATTCGCCACGCTGGCGGCTCAATCTGGATGAGCCTTTACGCAAGCGTTTGGCCAAGAGCGGCTTTTTACTGGCACCATTGGAAATGGACGGCAAGGTGATAGGGCTGTTTTATGCTGACAGGGGCGTATCGGGCCGCAATTTTGGCGATGATGAGTTTGGCAGTTTTACCCACTTTACCCAACTCGCCAATGTGTGTTTCTCGGTGGCCGTGCGTCACTGAGCCTTTGATTTGGCCTCAAACGCCATGATTTGCCTGGCGATGTCTTTGGATACATCGTTGGGTACCGCAAAGCTCAGGTGATATTGCAAAATCCGCCAACCATCAGCGGTTTTAACCAGGGCGCCGCTGCCTCGGGTAAGGCCGTATTTTTCGTTATACAACAGCTCATCAAACATGATGGTGTCGCCGTGTTCCACAAAGTCGCGGCGACGAGGCTCATAGCGCCAGCCTTTGGTGGGACTGGCATATTGGCGAAACTCCGCCATGCCCCAGCGCTCGCTGGCGTCGGTGCCGAGAAACACCGCATCCTGAGTGTACAGCGAAAAATACGCATCCCAATTGGCGCTCGCCGCGTGCTGGTGCAGGGCGTCGAGCACTTGGGTGGCCTGCTGTTGTTCATGCTCTCCTGCCATACTCTGGCTGCTCACAAGCAGAGCCGCCAGTAACAATGCTTTTCTTATCATTGATTCATCTCGTTTTTATGGTGTTTTTGCCACCATATCATCGCCACTGGACCGGATCCAACCGGTAAAAACGCGCAAATTCTTCATAGAGCTCTGGGTGGTGGGCTGCGAAGGGTTCTGGCCGGGTGAAAAAGGTTTCGCTGACGACGGCAAAGAACTCGGCAGGTGCGGTGGCGCCGTAATAGTCGAACAGGCTTGGCTGAGCGGCGTCTGCAGCCTGGCACAGGAGGTCGTATTCCCGTTGCATGATGCTCGACCAGCTTTGGTAACGTTCACTGCTGGGCAGCGGCGGCGCGCCGTCGGCCTGGCCATCTTCCTGATCCAGTTGGTGTGCAAACTCATGGATGATGACGTTAAACCCATCGAAGGGGTGCCGGCAGTCTTCAGTGACATCGTGCCATGAGAGCAACACCTGTCCCTGGCTCCAGGACTCACCGGAAAGCAGGGCATGGCGCTCCCACACCACGCCGGCGGCGTCCCGCTCACTGCGATTTACATAGAAGGCGTTGGGATACACCAGAATTTGCCTGAGGCCCGGGTAGAAATCGCTGTCTCGGTTAAGCAGTAGCAGGCACGCCTGAGCGGCAATGGTAACTCTGACTTCGTCGGTGATTTCAAAGCCATTGCAGCCAATAAATTGTTTCTCTCCGAGAAAAATCAGAATTTTTCGCCTGAGCTCCTGTTGCAGGTGATCCGGCAGCAAAGGGTAGTGGGCTACCCGTTTCTTGAGTATGGCGCGCCAGCTGGCTGGAAATACGCCCCTGGCAAGATTCTGGTGTCGTTTGTGGCGACGGGAAGGGCCCGAGGCTATCCAGTAAATACCGAGTATCCCCAGAAAACTGACGATGATAAGTGCCGCCATGTTGCTCCCAATTGATTTCCTTTTAACCTCAATGGGGTTTGGTGACAATTAAATCAAGGGATCACCGGGTTTGGGCTCGTAGCCTGAGCTGACAACCATGAATTCACAACAGTTTTTGCCACGGCGTTTTGCCCGGTACAATGCAGTATCTCCGGTTGCAATCAATTCCTGCGCCGTAACCTGCTGATCTTGTGGCAGGTGTGCTATGCCCATGCTCAGAGTCGCTATACCTTCGGGGGCCCCGCGATGGGGAATGGCCAGGTTGGCAACACTCTCACGGATCTCTTCGGCGATCTGCCGTAAGGCCCGCCAGTCGTAGTCCTGCAGTAGCAGAACAAATTCCTCGCCGCCATAGCGGGCAAAGGTTTCACTGCCATTGGGCAATAGCTGCTTTATCCGGTTTACCACATCTTTAAGACATTGATCCCCGGCCAGATGGCCGTAGGTGTCGTTGAATTGCTTGAAATAATCCAGGTCAAACATGATTAGCCCGAGTTGGATGTGCTCCCGACTGTGACGGGCAAGCGCGGCATCGAGCTTGAGGTCAAAGTAGCGCCGATTGTGAATGCCGGTCAGGCCGTCAATTTCTGAGATGGCTTTTACCTGAGCGGCGTAGCTCTTGAGCGTTTCGAGTGAACTGACCATCTGCTGAAGCTCTAAATTGTCGGCCTTGGGCAGAACAGTATCCAGCTTCTCATTGACTATGTCGTTCATGGCATTGCGGGTGGCAATCACGGGATTGATGATCCCTTTGGCAATAAAGTGCCAGTTGGTGAGCCAAATCAGCCCGCAATATACGATGCCGGCCACAACAATCAACACCAAAAAAGCCATGGCATCCCGCTTGAGGTCCAGGCCGGCGTTGCGGATGTCTTCATCTCTGTGACGGAACTCTTCCTGGAAGAAGTCTGCACTTAGGCGGGCCATACTCGCATGCTCGTCAAAATGCGTCCCCGCCACGGCGCGGCGCTTTTGTTGGTTGCGGCTGAGCTCAAACAGGTTGTCAGTACCGACCATTTGATATTTCAGCTGTGCCAGCCAATTGTTCGCCGATTCCTTGTCATTGAGCTGTGTTACCAAGGGCTCCATTTCCCGCAAGAGTCTCAGGCTTTGGCGCTGCAGCGTATTGATCTCCATCGAGGGCATATGCTCTGTGGTTCGCAGCAGAGTGGCAAACAACCGTTCACCCAGATGCAAAAACTCCGAGTTGATACGATGGTCTGCGAGCAGGGTATTCAGAGCCGGAATGTTGCCCTTGGCCATGGCATCCCGGGCTTGTTCATCCAGAGTTCCGAGGTAGTCTCTGTATTCCTTGACAAAACCGGCCTGCATGTCGTTGAGGTTCTGAATAAGGTTGGCGACCTGTAATCGGGATAGCAGCGCCTGGCTGCTTAACTCGTCCAGTCGCGCCAGTGTGCTCAGCATCTGCTGCTGCATCATCGCCTGCTCACCAAGCGCCGATGTCTGGTCGTCACTGTGGTGAAAGCTGCCAAGTTTTTGAGTGCCGGTCAGTAATTGCTGCCACTGGGCCGACAACTCCCTTAGCAGGGTGCTGCGCTCCTTGTCATCGACCACGTTTTCGAGTTTGGCGACGGTCGTCTGCAATTGCTCTGCCAGCCTCACCTGGGACATGGCCAGACGAACCTCTGCCAGATCGTTGGCCACCATGGCATCCACCTGCAATTTCAGTGACTGCGACAGAGAAACTGCAATAATCCCAATCCCGACTGTCATTAAAGCAATCAAGTAAAACAGTATGGTGAGTTTGCGCTTCAGGCTCTGTAACTGTCGCATTCGGGCTATTTTTCCATTGCCGCGGTTTCTCCCAGGCTATTTTGCAGTTCCAGGATGGTGTGGTTGAGCTCGCCGAAGTATTGACTGGCATGGTTGGGTTGGCGGCTCACGGCAAAGCAGGTTTTTGCCAGCTCGGGGTAAATCTGACCCATGACAGAACTGGTAAAGTGTCCCATGGTGCGTATCTCACCGGCCCAGGCCAGGTTCGCCTGGTGGCTCGCCATAAAAGCGCCACCTATGGCTTTCAGGGCGGGATTTTGGAAATCGGTGTGGGTAGCCACATCCATACGACAGGGATTACCGCCGCCCATGGCGTAATCATATTGCGCCTGAAACGATCCCATGTATTTCAGAAGCCAGTACGCTGCCTCCGGGTTGCGGCTGTCGTAACTTACTGCAAAGGCATAGGCACCGACGTAGGGTTTGCCTCCTGCTACCTGAGCCACGTCGAGACGTGCACCTTCCACTTTTTTCTCAACGACGGCGGACTTATACCATAAGTTGTTATAGGCAAAGGGCCACATGGCGACCCGACCATTGGCGAGGGCATCGGCGGCTTCGTTAAAGGCAAAGGCGTCGTCGGCGGGAATGGCAAAACGCTTGAGGGACTGATAGTAATCTGCGACTTGCAGTTTTTTCTCCAGGGAACGGCTGACGTCGAAGTGATGTAGCCGGCCGTTATCTTCATAAACAGGAATAAGCCAGCGACCACCCATGCTCCATAAAATGGCTGAAAATTCATCGTTGATGTGGGGCTTGTTACCAGACATCAGCGCAACCCCATAAAAAGGCTGTTTCAGCAGCTTACCTGCCAACAGGTCACCTGGTTTTCGGGTAAAAAACTCAGCAAGATCTTTAAGTTGTGCAAGCGTGGTTGGCGCTTCGAGGGGATAGCCATAGCGTTCGGCAAAATGCGTTTTCTCGTCAGCATTTTCAAACAGATCGCGCCGAAAGTGATTGCCCATCACGTAATTGTTGTAGGGGATGGCGTGAACTTCTCCCCGATAAGACAGAATGCTCAGCAGCGCGGGGTAATAGGGCTCCAAGTAATGTGCCATGGCTTTGGCACCGCCCGGATCGTATAGCCCTGCCAGCTCTTCCAGCGGCACTGTATATCCATTGGCCGCCCATTCTTTTGCCCAACCCGCCTCCATCGACAGCAGATCGAACTCTCCTTTGGCCATCCTGAGGGAGGTTTGTTGCAAGCTGAACATGTTGTCAAGCGGCGTACTGACTACCTTGACGTCAATACCAGTTTGCATGGTGAAGGCCGGTAGCATTTGTGTCTGCAGATAGTCAGTCCAGAAGCCGGTTTCGGCTACCAGAGTGATGGGAGTTTTATTGCTGATAGGTGGGATTTCGCTTAAGGAGAACTCTGCCCATAAAGAGGTAGATGTCAGGAAAAGCAGTATTCCCACGCTACTGAATTTGGGTAAAAGTGCCATTTTTTGTCGTTTTTACAGTAGCTTCTGTTTTGATTTTGGCGAAGGAGAGCGTTTGGAGGGATTATGTACGTAACTCAGGGTAATTGCCAGATGGTATGTTGAACAAATGAAAAAATCTGGCAGCTCAATGTTAAAAACCTTGTATGCTGCCAGCAAAAGGGGCGGGAGGTTGATGCTGAATCTTTCAATCTATAGTGAGGGCGCGCTCTATGTGCTGACGTTCCTCTGTTGTTAACTGGTAGTGGTGTTCGATTAAAAAGCGCACCAGCTTTGATTTTGCGACATCACAGTCACTGGCCATTTCGGCCAGATGGGCGATGGCGGGCTCGCTTAAGGTAAAGGTCGCTTTTCTGAAATTGGGCCTGCGCTTCTTCGCCTGGGGTTTTACCGTCCCCTGACGCAACCGGTGGTTCTCCAGTGATATCACCGCACCACGCTGTTGTGGCAGCCCCATGGCATACAGGTTGGCCCCTTCGATAAAATCTTCAATACAAGTGGCCAACGTCAGCCGGTTATCAGACGGCGTAGAGTTTTTCTTGAGATCTGCCAGTCCCATATTGACCTCTCATTTTACTGATTTGAGTCTGCTGCAACTGATTACGCACTTCCTGAGCATTGGCAGCACCCAGCATTTCACAGGCAATGGCGCGAATTTCATCGGCGGCTTTGCCTTCGTGATCGATTTCTATCACCGACAGGCCAGACTCTTCACTGTCGTCATAGATATTGCGTGAGTAAGTGATGGCGTCGAGCACATTAATGTCGTAAGTACGGCAGACTTCCTTGGCTTCCAAAATCCGGTTGGACTGATTGGGCAGCGTCGGGCACTGAGTAATGACAAAGGATGCCTTCATCTTGGGGTTTATCATCATACAGGTGGCAACCACGTCGTCCATGTGGCTCACGGTCTTGAGATCGCGGCGCTTGGGACGCAGTGGCATCAGGATATGAGAGGCCACAGACATGGTGGCACGCAGCGCCAGGTTGTCCTGACCACCACAATCCACGATGACATAATCGTAGTGCTGTTCGAGGCTCAGCAAATCGTTACGAATTTTGCCATACAGCTGCACACAATTGATTGCGGGAAGCTTGGGATTATTGTTGCGGGCCTGGATCCAATCTGAGGTGGTACGCTGAGGATCACAGTCAACCATGATCACAGACCCTCCGCATTCCTTGGTAAGAAACACGGCTATGTTTTGTGCAAGACAGCTCTTGCCGCTGCCACCTTTTTCACCGCCGACCAGAATAATCATCTTTTTACCCCTGTATTTGCTTTTGGGCCTGTGATTTACAGTGAGGTCCCTGCTTACGCACAACCTACGGTAAGCTCAATCTAGTGCCTGGGGTGTATATGGTCAATTACCTGATTTTTGACGCTTTTTTATTTTTGGCGCCGCGTCATGACTTTGGCATTTTTACGTCAGAAGTCAAAAATATGTCGTGCATCGCATTGAACGGTAACATATGGATAATATTGTTAACAAACAAACTGTTAACTGTGAATTTCAGGCAGAGTTAACTCATTCATTTGATTGATATCGGTGTGATTAGCTTACGTCTTTCAAATAGTTATTGATTGTGGTTATTAAAATATAAAAATATATTCCCAAATGTTCTTAATGGGGCCGGGTGAAACTGGGGGAGCTGAAGTACCCTTTGCCCCAACAGATGCCAGTATGGAAAGTTAATGGACACCAAGTCTTTGAAAGTGGCGATAAATCGCAAAATGCCCTTTGGTAAATATGCTGGACGGCGGCTGCTGGAGTTGCCAGAACCTTACCTGGTGTGGTTCAAGTCCAATGGATTTCCAGAGGGGCGTTTGGGGGAAGAATTGGCCCTTATCTATGAAGTCAAACTCAACGGGCTTGAGGCCATGCTGCGGCCGTTGCTCGATGATGTTTGAAGGCGTTTTCATCATACCGACGGCAGCGTTTGTGCCATGAATATAAAACTTATCAATATCGAATCACTCACCCTTTGATAGCCAGAACGCAGATGCAGATAGTTTCCCTCCATTCAAGCCATTACCCTCACATTGCCAAAGTATTTCATCAGGCGGTGCGGGCAGCAGCCGGTAAAGGTTATACCCAGGCGCAATGCGAAGCCTGGAGCTGCGGCATCAGGGATAGACGCTATTGGCGCTCAAGGCTTGGCCGCAGTCTGGTGTTGGTGGCTCAGGATGTTGACGAGGTGGTGGGATTTATTGATTGCGAGCTTGGATATCCTGACAAGGGGTATATAGGTCATCTTTATGTTGCACCGGCACATCAGGGCAGAGGTGTTGGCGGTAAACTCCTGGATGCACTTGTCCGTCAGGCGCCCGCGCTGGGCATTGGCTCGCTCACCACAGATGCCTCATTACTCTCCGCGCCACTTTTTGCCGCCAAAGGCTTTATTAACGAGGGCCGCTATTTTCAGCAAAAGTCCGGGGAAGTATTGCCCGGATTTGCCATGACATTGCCTCTGCCATTTTACATAGCTGAAATGCGCCCCTCGGATCTGGCGCCAATTGCCCGGCTGTTCCACGAGGCGGTGCAGGGAGCATCTGAGTATTACAGCGAGGCCGAGCGGCGAGCCTGGTCACCGGCGCTTCGGGATGAAGCAACCTGGCTGGCGAGGTTGGCGCCTTCAAAGGTATGGGTTGCCCGGAGGGATTCTGGGATTGTGGGTTTTATCAATTTGCTGCCAAAAGACATTGGTGAAGCGGAAATTGACTGTTTATTTACTTCCCCAGCGTTGGCGCGCTGCGGCGTGGCAACCAGTCTCTATCGGGTACTTGAGCAGCAGGCCAGGCGTGACGGCGTGCAGCGGTTAAGCGTCGAAGCCTCTTATTTTGCCAGGCCATTTTTTCTCAGAAGAGGATTCACTGAGCTTTGCCGGAATGAACACCCAAGACATGGGCAAATACTGGTGAATTTCAGTATGAAAAAGTGGCTCAGCCGCCCGGAAGGCGGATGAGCCGTGCTGTCAGCCAAGATGACTCACGTAAGATAACTGCGGCGCCAACTCATCGGCGATTTCGCCGTGGCGTTGGATAAAGCGGATAAAAGCGCCGGGCAGTGTGAGGCCATCGATGGACTCCTGCCAATGGCAGCAGGCGAGGGCATCATACCCTTCTTTACCCGATGCGGTGTACGCCGATGAAACCCCCACATATACCTGTTGGCGCCTTACTGGTACCCAAAGGCCATTTTGCGCGACCGTTAACGACAACACCCTTTCCCCCATGGGACGACGGCCATCGTAGTGATACTTAAGACCGAAGGTATAGGGAAAACTCCCCGCACCTGTGCCAACCACACTGTTATTGGTGGCACTGTTGATAGCCGATTCAAGGGCCTCAAACAGATACTGACCTTCGATGGCGTATTTCACCAGTGGCAGTTCAAAGGGTAATAAGCGGCCAAGCACATCGGCAAGGGTAATTTGGCCGCGGCTGAGGGACTGCCTGACGCCGCCGGCGTTATGCAGTGCAAATTGCACTGCACCATCCAGAATGCGGGACTCTTCGTACATGGCGCGGCTTACCCAGGGGGCGACTTCACTGCCATGGGGCAGGGCCTTGCTGGGCAAGCGGGTGTGTACCAGTTCTCTGGGCACCATGGCCAGCACCTGATGATCCAGGGCGCGGATAGCGGGCCGGAATTCTGTCTCTATCACCTGCTGAACGTGAGGATGTTGCACCGGCCAGAGAACGCTTGGATGGGCCTTCAGCTTGGCGATGATGGCACTTCGTGTCATTTCATTGCCGCCATCGATTACCAGATGTTCATCCAGCATCAGGTAATTGGCACCATCAAGTGCGGTAACCTGTCCGTTCTTGTCAAAGCAGATGCCGGCAAGTCCGAGTGTTTCGGCATACTTGCCCGCATGCAAAATGGGAACGCCATTGACGCGTTCCCCCCAGGGCGCAGCGGATAATCCCAACTCGGCAAAATCGCCCATCAGGGTATGGCTGTGGCCACCAACGATAAGACTTATACCTTCCACGGCAGCAGCCAGTTTGCGGTCGCCATCGAGACCAAGGTGGCTGAGCACCAGAATATGATCTATGCCTTCAGCCTTGAGTGATTTCACCGTGCGCTCACAGGTTTCCACCGCATTGGCGAAATGGGTATCCGGATCGGGTCTGGCGATAACACTCATCTGATCCAGCGTGATGCCGACAATGGCGAGCTCTCTGTCACCGAGGGGATGTTTTATGACTCTGGCACATCCTGTGCTCGGGTCGAGGCAATAGAGATTGGGCAAGCGGGCCAACGGGAATGCCTTGGTGGGATCTTCGCCGCTCAGGTCCATGTTGCCGGCCAGCATGGGGAAATCAATGGCTTCAATAAAACGGTGGAGTGGGGCATTGCCACTGTCGATTTCATGGTTGCCCAGCACTATTGCGTCGGGTCTGAGCATGTTCAACAGTTTGGCGTTGGCGCGGCCTTTAAACTCGTTAAAGTAAAGGGTGCCCTGGAAGGTATCGCCACCATGGAGAAACAAAAAGGCCTGGTTATCGCGCCGGGCCTTATCGCGGGCTTGATCGAGCAAGGTTGCGATGCGGCCATATCCGCCGCTGTGGCAGCCGACGCGCACCATGGTGTTTTCATGAGGTACTGACAGGCTCAGGGCGACGGGATCGAAGTTACTGTGGCAATCGTTGATGTGTGCCAGTTGCAGGTAATAAGCTGGAGTCTGCACAAAACGCCTTATTAATAATGCCCGGCAAGTGCCGGGCAGAAATCAGAATGAGTGAAGGTCTCCGTCCTGGTCATCTGACAGTCGAATGCCTTTCTCCTTGATGCGTCTCTTCCATAATTGTCTGGCAAGACGCTGCATATCGATGGCCGGGTCGTTCAGGTCAACAATCTCCAATCCGAGCATGGACTCAATAATGTCTTCCTGGGTTACCAGACCCTGAGCCGAGCCATATTCATCCACCACTACAGCTATCTGGGTATTGCGCTTAATCATCAGCTCAAGCAATGGCAAAATTTTGGCCGTTTCGGGAACTGCCAGCAGATTGCGCTTGAGGCTGGCCATGGTGTTTTCGGGATTGTCACGAACCCCGAGCAAAATGTCGGTGCGGTTTACAAAGCCCTGAATGTCATCGTTATCTTCGCCAAATACCGGCAGGCGACTAAAGGGCTTGGCCATGTGCTTACTGGCAAAGTCTTCCAATGTCATCGACATGGGCACGGAGAACATCACGGTTCTGGGCGTCATGATGCTGGTGACCGGCATTTCTTTTACCGACAGAATTTGCGTCAGAATACGGGATTCCTGGGCATCCAATTCACCGGACTCGTGCCCCATGCGCGCCATGGCACTCATTTCCTGGCGAATGTATTGGCCTTCTTCGCCTTTACCCAACAGTTTGGTGACCTGCTGCGACATCCAGATTAGCGGCTTGGTAGCGCGCTCCATCCACAGCAGCGCGAGGCTGACTGACGGTGCCAGGGTACGCCAGTAGTTGGCACCCAGGGTTTTGGGGATGATTTCAGAGAAGAACAGAATAATAAAGGTAAGCACTGCCGAAAAGACACCCAGCATGTGGTCACCAAATACATGGGCGGCCTGGGCACCAGCCACAGCCGCACCCACGGTATGGGAAATGGTGTTTAGCGTCAGAATGGCCACCAGAGGTGCTTCAACATTGTCTTTTTGGGCGCGCAGACGGCTGGCTGCAGCGGGATTATTTTCGTCCAGTGAGGCGATATAACTGGGAGTCACAGACAGAAGCACGGCTTCGAACACGCTGCACAGAAAGGAAACGCCCACGGCAACGAGTATGATAATAATGAGGGTAACCATAAAAGGCTAAAATAGCTCCATAGCATAGGCCAAAATCGGCCGGCGGCCATGGTACCATAGACTTGGTTTGGCTGCTGGCGAATTTCGTGATGGATCGGTATAATTCGCGGCCCCCCGTGGTGGGAATAACTGGTTTGAGGTTTGTCTGATGAGTGAAAAGAAGATCAATTTGCTGGACCTGGATTTGCCGGGACTGAAAGCGCTGCTGACTGAAATGGGCGAAAAACCCTTTCGTGCCCAGCAGATAATGCAATGGATCTATCATTTCGGTGTCAGTGACTTCGAACAGATGACCAACATTAATAAGGCCATGCGTGCCAAGCTTGCCGCACGTTGTGAAATTGTCGCGCCTGAAATCACCAGTTACCAAAAATCGTCTGATGGCACCATTAAGTTTGCCATTAACGTAGGTCAGGGTCAGGAAGTCGAGACTGTGTACATTCCCGAGGACGACCGCGCCACCCTGTGTGTGTCATCTCAGGTGGGCTGTGCCCTCGAGTGTACCTTTTGCTCCACCGCGCAGCAGGGGTTTAACCGTAACCTCACAGTATCCGAAATCGTTGGCCAGATTTGGCGGGTATCGCACTTTTTGGGCTTCCAGAAGGAAACCGGCGAGCGCCCCATTTCCAACGTGGTGATGATGGGCATGGGTGAGCCTTTGCTTAACCTCGCCAACGTGGTTCCCGCCATGAATATCATGTTGGATGATTATGGTTTTGGCTTGTCCAAGCGCCGTGTGACCCTGTCTACTTCGGGTGTGGTGCCTGCGCTGGATAAACTTGGCGATGTAATTGATGTGGCGTTGGCCGTGAGTATTCACGCACCAAATGATGAGCTCCGGGATGTACTGGTGCCCATCAACAAAAAGTATCCGCTGCAGGAATTTTTGGCCGCCATCCGTCGCTACCTTGAGAAGTCCAACGCCAACCGTGGCCGCGTGACCCTGGAATATGTGATGCTGGACCATATCAACGACAGCACAGATCAGGCCCATGAATTGGCCAAGTTGATGAAGGATACGCCCTGTAAAATCAACCTGATCCCCTTTAACCCCTATCCGGGGTCTCCATACGGGCGTTCTTCCAACTCCCGTATCGACCGTTTCGCCAAGGTGTTGATGGAATACGACCTGACCGTGATTGTGCGCAAAACCCGCGGTGACGATATCGATGCTGCCTGTGGTCAGCTCGCCGGGGATATCCGTGATCGCACCAAGCGTCTGGCAAAAAAACGCATGCAAGAAAGCCAGATTTCAGTCACAATGAATTAACCCATTGTTTGCACAGATTAATAGGTCTGAACATGAAGCAAGGATTGCCTTCTTTAACCCTGATCGCCATCCTGTCGGGACTGGTGACGGGCTGCGTTACCGAACAAACCTACTCAGGCACGGATATTCCTGTGTCCGAGCGCACCTTCGATAAGGTGGCGGCGGCAAAAGAACGTACCCAGTTGGGGCTGACCTATTTACAACGTGGCAATACAGAACAAGCTAAATTCAACCTCGATAAAGCCATGGCCTACGCACCGCAACTTGAAGAAGTGCATGTGGCCATGGCCTATTTCTATCAGACAGTAGGAGACGTTCCCCGCACCGAAGAGGCCTACCGCAACGCTGTGCGTTCCAATAACGCCAGTGGTGACTCTATGAATAACTTTGGGGTGTTTCTGTGCCAGCAAAAGCGCTACGGCGAAGCCGAAGAGATGTTTTTAAAGGCCATTGACCAACCCAAGTACACTCGCACTGCATCCAGCTATGAAAACCTTGGCCTGTGCAGCCGCGATGCGGGACAGATAGAAAAAGCGCGACACTACTTTGATATGGCGCTAAAGTATGACCCTCGGCGAGCCACCTCACTGCTGGAAATGACCGAAATTGCCATGGATAGCAAGGATTTCCAGGGAGCCAAAAGAATGCTGGAGCGTTTGCATTCGGTTATCCCTGAGTCGGCTTCCAGTCTCGCCCTGGGTGTAGAAATCGAACGCCAACTGAATAATCGAGATGCCAGCAGCCGATATGGCATTATGCTGCTGGCGAAATTTCCCGCTTCACCAGAAGCCAAAGAATATCGGGCCAGTTTGAATCAATGAATGAAGAATTAACGCCTTCTTCCGAAGAGCAGGAAGCGCCAGCGACAGAATCGCTGGGGCAAATCCTCAAGGCCGCCCGCGAAGCCAAGGGGATGTCGGTCGCCGATGTGGCGACTGCGTTGCATTTGCGCCCCTCCGTTGTTAAAGATCTCGAAGCTGACGACTTCAGCAATATCTCATCTGCCACTTATATCCGTGGATATATCAAAAACTTTGCCCGCATAGTTGAAGCCGATAAACAGAAGGTGGAAGCCTGTCTTGCCAGCCAGGTGCCCGGTGTCAGCCAACCGGCCATGCAAAGCTTTTCCAGAAAAACCGTGCGTCAGGCCAGAGATAAGCGCTACTTGATGCTCACCTATCTGGTGATCCTCATCCTGGTTGCCTTATTGGTGTTTTGGTGGCTGCAAACCAGTAAGTTTTTTAATACCGCGGCCGTGGATTTCTCCAAGCCGACAGCAGAAGAAGTGGCAGCCGCCGGGCAAACGTCTATTCAGGACGACCTGATGCATCGTCTGGGGAATGACACCCAGATGCAAACAGACACGTCCCAGCAGCCAGAGTCAGAGGCCGCTTATGAGCCATCTGTGAATGGTGATGATATGCCGGTGGCCGGGCAAGAGGTCACAGCGGGCAGCGCTGAGCTGCCTTCTGCGCAGCAGGGCACCACGTCGGCTGCCGACACTACCGCCTCTGACATCAGAGCAAACAACACTGACGCTGCGCCACAGGTTACAGCCAGTTCCCCGGCCGCACCCGGACAGTCTGCTTTAGTCATGTCATTCAGCGCCGATTGCTGGGTACAGGTAAAGGATGCCACAGGTAAGGTACTTGTGAGTGACCTGCGTAAGGCCGGACAGACCATCAATCTCAGTGGAAAGGCGCCTTTCAGCTTTATTCTCGGTGCCCCACAGGCTGTACAGCTCAGCATCAACGGTGAGGCCATGAGCCTCGACGAGTTCCCCAAGGGCAGGGTGGCCAGATTCAGTCTGCCCAAAAACGGTTAAGCGCAACAGCGTGAGAAGTATTTGACCATGTTCAACGAAAATCCCATCAAGCGTCGCCCCTCCACCCGCATTTACGTTGGTAACGTGCCTATTGGTGACGGCGCGCCTATTGCTGTCCAGTCCATGACCAACACCCGTACCACGGATGTGGCTGCTACAGTAGCGCAGATCCGTGCCCTGGAAAATGTTGGCGCCGACATAGTGCGTGTCTCTGTGCCTACCATGGATGCCGCCGAAGCCTTCAGGCAGATCAAGCAGCAGGTAAAAGTGCCGCTGGTGGCCGATATCCACTTTGACTACCGCATCGCCCTTAAAGTGGCCGAGTACGGTGTGGACTGTCTGCGTATCAACCCCGGTAACATCGGTAACGAAGAGCGGATTCGCGCCGTGGTTGATTGTGCCCGTGACAAAAACATTCCCATCCGTATCGGAGTGAATGGCGGCAGTCTCGAAAAAGACCTGATGGACAAGTACAAGGAGCCAACGCCTGAGGCGCTGCTCGAGTCCGCCATGCGCCATGTGGACATTCTTGACCGCCTCAACTTCGACCAGTTCAAGGTAAGCGTAAAGGCGTCAGACGTTTTCCTGGCAGTGGAGTCTTACCGACTGCTTGCCAAACAAATCAAACAGCCACTGCATCTTGGTATCACCGAGGCCGGTGGCGCCCGTGCCGGTGCGGTGAAATCCGCCGTTGGCCTGGGGATGTTGCTCGCCGAAGGCATTGGCGACACCCTGCGTATTTCCCTGGCGGCCGATCCGGTTGAAGAAGTGAAAGTGGGTTTTGATATCCTCAAGTCACTGCGTATCCGCTCCCGTGGTATCAACTTTATCGCCTGTCCTTCCTGCTCCCGTCAGGAATTTGATGTGATCTCAACCGTTAACGAGCTTGAGAGGCGTCTTGAGGACGTGACCACAGCGATGGATGTGTCCATCATTGGCTGTGTGGTTAACGGTCCGGGCGAAGCTTTGGTGTCCCATTTGGGGTTGGCAGGCGGTCACAAGAAGAGTGGTTACTATGACGATGGTATCCGCCAGAAGGAACGTTTTGATAACGATAACCTGGTGGATGCACTGGAAGCCAAAATTCGCGCCAAGGCCAGCCTGATGGCCAACCGGATACCCGTACAAGAGGGTGATGCAGACTAGGGCTGGCGCTGGTTTTACCTTTGGCCCCCAACCCCCTATAATGCTAACCGCTTTGCCCGGCTCAATCGGGGAGGGCATCTCGGTTGGCGTTAGGTCAACATTTTGAATTTCTGAAATATTAGCTATCCAACGAGTCGATTACAGTGGCAAAACAGATCCAAGCGATTCGCGGAATGAATGACATTCTGCCAACCCAGTCTCCCGTGTGGCAAAAGCTCGAAGCAGTGCTGCGCGACGCCGTCGCCGCCTTCGGTTACAGCGAAATCCGCACTCCCATCGTGGAAAGCACCGATCTCTTCAAGCGCTCTATCGGCGAAGTCACTGACATCGTTGAGAAAGAAATGTATACCTTCGAGGACAGAAACGGCGACAGCCTGACTCTGCGCCCCGAAGGCACTGCGTCTACCGTGCGTGCCGGTAACGAGCATGGTTTGCTCTACAACCAGGAGCAACGTCTGTGGTACACAGGCCCCATGTTCCGTCACGAGCGTCCACAGAAAGGACGTTATCGCCAGTTCCACCAATTTGGTGTTGAGGTGTATGGCATTGCCAGCGCCGATATCGACGCCGAAGTGCTGATGCTGTCCAACATGCTGTGGCAAAAACTGGGGCTGACCGAGCATGTGGTGCTGGAAATCAACACCCTGGGTGACAGTGCCGAGCGTGCAGCGTACCGCGACGCCCTGATAGCCTTCCTGGAAGTACACAAAGACAAGCTTGACGAAGACAGCCAGCGTCGTATGTACAGCAATCCGCTGCGGGTATTGGATACCAAGAACCCCGAAATTCAGGCCATTCTCGGTGACGCGCCGGCTCTGATGGACTACCTCGGTGAGGAGTCCAAGTCACATTTTTCTACCCTGCGTGAACTCTTGGACGCCGTTGGCATCCAATACCGGGTTAATCCCCGTTTGGTTCGCGGGCTGGATTATTACAACCGGACTGTGTTTGAATGGGTCACCGATAGCCTGGGTGCCCAGGGCACTGTACTCGCCGGTGGTCGTTACGATGGTCTTGTGGGCCAGCTGGGCGGTAAAGATACCCCTGCCGTGGGTTTTGCCATGGGGCTTGAGCGCATAGTGCTGTTGCTGGAAACCCTGGAGCTTGCCAAGGACGTACCGGCCGCAGTGGATGTGTATGTAACCGCCATGGGCGACAGCTGTGTACCGGCAGCCTTTGCGATTGCCAATGAGCTGCGTCAGGCGTTGCCCGGAGTGCGCATTATGAGCCACTGTGGTGGTGGTAACTTCAAGAAGCAAATCAAACGCGCCGACAAGAGCGGTGCAGCCCTGGCCCTTATCATTGGTGATAATGAGCTGGTCGAGGGCAAGGTGGCCATCAAGCCGCTTCGCAATGACAACGAACAACAGCTGGTGGCCCGCGAGGCGCTGGCAGAAACAATTAAAGCATTGATTTAATTCCCACATCGGAATTGATTACAAGGGGAAGTGCGCGTGGAAATCTATAGCACAGAAGAACAACAGGTAGAGGCCATCAAGAGCTTCTGGAAAGAATACGGTACCTCTATCCTGGTAGGTGCAGTGGTTGGTCTGGGTGGCCTTTATGGCTGGAATACCTATTCCGATATGAAAGTGGCCAAGGCAGAAGCCGCCTCCGTGGCTTATCAGCAGCTCAGTGCCAACACAAGCGACGAAGCCGCCATACTGAAGGCCGCCGAAGGTTTCAAGGCTGAGCACGATCAGCAAGGTTACAGCCTGCTGGTTGAGATGATGGTGGCAAAGAGCGCCGTCGAAGCCAAAGACTACGCCAAAGCAGAAGAGTCTTTGAAAAAGGTGATTGCCGCCAAAGACGCGGGTAGCCTGGGTAGCGTTGCTACATTGCGCCTGGCCCGTATTCAGGCTGAACAAGGTCAGGGCGCTGTGGCGCTTACTACCCTTGACTCTATCACCGACACCGCCTTCGAAGCTCAGCGCGACGAAATCAAGGGCGACATCCTGACCAGTCAGGGTGAAACCGACAAAGCCAAGGCTGCCTATCAGGCTGCGCTGGACAAGGGCGGTATCTCTGCCAGCCCACTTCTTAAAATGAAGTTGGATAACCTGAATCAGGCATAAGGAAGTCGCCGATGAAGTCTTGGTGCAAGAATTTGCTGGCAGCCGGCCTGAGCTTGGCCGTGTTGTCTGCCTGCTCCTCCAATGACGTGGACGAAGAGCCCGTCAGTGAACTCAAGGAGCTTAACGCAACCGTTTTCCCTGAAATCAACTGGAGCGCCAGTGTGGGAAGCGGTGTAGGTGACTATTACTCGCGCCTGCGTCCCGCAGTGGAATACGGCAAGATATTTGCCGCCGAGCGTAACGGGCTGGTCGTTGCGTTCGATGAAGCCAGCGGCGAAAAGCTGTGGGAAGTGGACTTCAGCGATTTGTTTAAGGACAGATTGCTGGGCAAAAACAAAGGTGCCCGCCTCGCAGCCGGCATGACAGCCGCGCGCGGCAAGGTGTTTGTGGGTGGTGAGAGTGGCCTGTTGGCTGCGCTCGATGCCGAGACCGGCGCCGTGGTGTGGAGTGTTCAGGCATCGGGCGAATTGCTGTCGGCACCTACCGTGGGTGAAAACACCGTGGTGGTCAACGCCAGCTCAGGTTCACTGGATGCTTTTGATGTAGATACAGGCGAGAAGCGCTGGAGCTACGAAAACGCACTGCCCAACCTGACCCTGCGTGGTACAGGTGCTGCAGCCTTCCAGGCTGGTGGTTTCTTTGTGGGCACCGCCGATGGCAAGGTTGCCGTGGTCGTGAAAGATAATGGTCAGCCCGCGTGGGAACAGCCAATTTACACCCCAAAGGGTGGAAATGAGTTCAGCCGCATGGCTGACGTGGATATGACACCACTGCCTGTGGGTGACAACCTGTATGCTGTGAGCTACAACGGTAATCTGGTGTCCATGGAAATGCGCTCTGGTCGTGTTCTCTGGACCCGTAAGTATTCCAGTTTCAACGAGCTCGCCGCCAGCGGTGTGCAGTTGTATCTGGTCGCAGACAGCAGCCGTATTTATGCACTTGACCGTCGCAACGGTCTGGAGCTGTGGAGCAATTCAGAGCTGGCCAACCGTGAACTGACTTCACCCGTAGTGTTTGATGACTACCTGGTAGTGGGTGATTTTGAAGGTTATTTGCACTTTATCAACCGTAACGACGGCAGCATTGTTGGCCGCATCGAAGTCGACAGCGACGGCCTTTACAGCCAGCCGCTGGTCGTCGATGGTAAGATATACGTGCAGGGCCGCAGCGGCAAACTGGCCCGCATCGCACTTCCTTAAGTCAAGGTTTGACCTTGCCAAGCCCCTGGAAGTGTGTTCCGGGGGCTTTTTATTGAAAAGATTGTTATAGAGGCAAAAGCATGATCCCTGTAGTGGCCCTGGTGGGTCGCCCCAACGTGGGCAAATCGACCCTGTTTAACCGACTCACGAGAACCCGGGATGCCTTGGTGGCGGATTATCCGGGGCTGACCCGTGACCGCAAATACGGCCGGGCTCATCTGTCTGGCTATGAATTTATTGTGGTGGATACCGGCGGTATCGACGGCAGCGAAGAAGGTATCGAGACCAAGATGGCCGAGCAGTCATTGGCTGCCATTGAAGAGGCCGATGTGGTGCTGTTTATGACCGACGCCCGCGCCGGCCTCACTGCCGCCGATTTGGCCATTGCTCAGCACCTGCGCAGCCGCGATAAAATCACTTTTGTGGTGGCCAACAAGGTTGATGGCATCGATGCCGACTCCGCCTGTGGTGAATTCTGGCAGCTGGGCCTGGGCGAAGTGTACCAGATGGCTGCTGCCCAGGGCCGTGGTGTGACCGGTCTGGTGGAATATGCACTGGCGCCCTTTGCTGAAGCAATGGGTTTGACCCGCGACGACGACGGCGAAGTAGTTGCCGATGAGCGCCAATACACCGAAGAAGAAGCCGAGGCCGAGCAGCAGCGTTTGGCAGAGTTGCCCATTAAGCTGGCCATTATCGGTAAGCCCAATGTGGGCAAGTCTACCCTGACCAACCGTATTCTGGGTGAAGAGCGGGTAGTGGTATACGACCAGCCCGGCACGACCCGAGACTCTGTGTACATCCCCATGGAGCGTGAGGGGCGTAACTATGTGCTTATCGACACTGCCGGTGTGCGTCGCCGCGCCCGTGTACACGAAGTCATTGAAAAGTTCTCGGTTATCAAAACCCTCAAGGCCGTGGAAGACGCCAACGTGGTGCTGCTGGTCATTGATGCCCATGAAGGCATTGCCGAGCAGGACCTGGGGCTCCTGGGCTTTGTGCTCAACTCAGGCCGCGCTCTGGTACTTGCAGTCAACAAGTGGGATGGTTTGGATCAGGACGTGAAAGACCGGGTGAAAACCGAGCTTGACCGTCGTCTGGGCTTTATCGACTTCGCCCGCATTCACTTTATTTCTGCGCTTCATGGCACAGGAGTGGGTCACTTATTTGAGTCTATCGAAGAGGCCTACGACAGCGCGACCCGCCGTGTGAGCACTTCCATGCTGACCCGTATCATGCAGATGGCACAGGACGATCACCAGCCGCCCATGGTGAATGGTCGCCGTGTGAAGCTCAAATACGCCCACGTGGGTGGCTACAATCCCCCCATCGTCGTGGTTCACGGCAACCAGGTAAGCCGACTGCCTGACTCCTATAAGCGTTACATGATGAACTACTATCGCCGTGCGCTTAAGGTGGTGGGTACGCCAATCCAGCTGCGTTTCCACGAGGGTGATAACCCGTTCGAAGGCCGCAAGGAAAAACTGACCCTTAGCCAGGAGCGTCGTCGCAAGCGGATGATGAGCCATATCAAGAGCAAGAAGGCCTGATATTGCCGGTTGGCAACCAATAGGACCAAAGCGTCAATAAAAAAGCCGGGCAGATGCCTGGCTTTTTTATGTCCTCAATTTATGTCCTTAAGAGGGCTGGAAAACCCATGCACCCGTCAGTTGTGTTACTCCGGCTTAACTTCAATGACACGGGCCAGAAGTGAGCCCTGTTCCAGCTGAGTCTCCAGGGTATCACCGGCTTTCATGCTGCTTGCATGGGTCAGCACCTTGCCATCAACCCCACGGGTGATGGAGTAGCCGCGGCTTAAGGTCGCCAGAGGGGAGACGCTGGCGAGAGAGTGGCTGAGCCCCCCGAGGCGTGTTTGGGCATGCTCCAGCATATCGTCCATGGCGCCTTTCAGTCTTTCATCGAGATAGCTGAGCCGCTGCCGCTCCAGCATCAAGCGCTGGGCAGGTGAGTGGCGCTCGAGCCTGGCCTTTAAGCGCTCTGTGGTCAGTATGTGGGACGAGAGGCGCCTCTGAATGCTGGATGTCAGCCTCAGCTCCAACTCATCGAGGCGCTGTGATTGCTGCTGCAACTGGCGTTTAGGGTCTTGCCGGTCGAGCCGTGATTGCAGAGCTATCAGCCCTGAGTGGCGCTTTAGCGCATAATGGCGCCAGCCCTGGGTGAGTCTGGCAAGGGCGCCGGCAAGTTTTTGCAGCTTGTGGCTCTGGTCGCCCGACAACAGCTCTGCGCCCGCTGAAGGCGTTGGGGCCCTGACATCGGCGACAAAGTCGGCAATGCTGGTATCCACCTCGTGGCCAACAGCGCTCACTATGGTCAGAGCGCTGTTGTAGATGGCGTGAGCCAGGGCTTCACTGTTAAAGCACCAGAGGTCTTCAAGGCTGCCGCCACCCCGGGTGAGCAGCAGCACATCCACTTCAAGGCGCTCATTGGCAAGCTCGATGGCTCGAATGATGTCTTTGTCTGCCCCGGAGCCCTGCACTGCGGTGGGGTAAATTACCACCTCGATGCTTGGGTCGCGCCGCTTGAGTACATGGAGTACATCGCGGATGGCCGCACCCGTGGGGGAGGTGATAACCCCAATGCGCTGAATCGACTCAGGCAATGTCCGCTTGGTATCTTGGGCAAACAAGCCTTCGGCGGCGAGTTTCATCTTCAGGGCTTCAAACTGGGCTGCCAGCAGGCCGTCGCCAGCGGGAAACATGGCTTCAATCAGCAGCTGATAGTCGCCCCTGGGCTCATACACGCTGATACTGCCCCGCACCAACACCTGCTGGCCGTTAATGGGCTTGAATGCCACCGTGGTATTGCGGCCCTTGAACATGGCGCAGCGCAGCTGTGAGTGGCTGTCTTTGAGGGTGAGGTACCAATGGCCGGATGAAGGGGATGAGAAATTGGATATTTCGCCGGTCAGCCAAATCCGACCCAATTGTCCCTCCAGAAGTTGCCGTACTTCGCCGTTGAGACGGGACACGGTATAAACATCGTTTTTAGGGACTTGCATTGAAAATTCCGGGCAAATGGTAATTTTTCACAATTTTGCATTTACCGACCCCCACTTGCAAGGTATAATGCCGCCGCAATATTTCACCTCTACTTATCCTACCCAAGGGGAGATGTTGCAATGCTACGTTTAATCAAAGAAGCGCTGACTTTTGACGATGTGTTACTGGTCCCAGCGCACTCAACCGTCCTCCCTAATACCGCAATCCTCAAGACTCGACTGACTCAAAAAATCGAGCTCAACATTCCTTTGGTGTCTGCCGCCATGGATACCGTGACTGAAGCCCGTTTGGCAATTGCCATGGCTCAGGAAGGTGGTTTGGGCTTTATTCATAAAAACATGAGCATCGAGGCCCAGGCTGAAGAAGTCCGCAAGGTTAAAATCTACGAAGCCGGTGTGGTACAGGACCCTGTGACTGTGACTCCGGGTACGACCCTGGCTGAGCTGCGTAAGCTCACCGAGCGTAACGGCTTTGCCGGTTATCCCGTGGTGAACGACGCCAACGAACTGGTAGGCATCATCACCGGCCGTGATGTGCGCTTTGTGACCGATTGGTCCAAAACCGTACAGGAAGTGATGACGCCAAAAGATCGTCTGGTGACCGTGCCTGAAGGCACCAAGCTGGAAGACGTGCAAAAGTTGATGCACACCAACCGTATCGAAAAGGTACTGGTGGTAGACGACAACTTCTGCCTCAAGGGTCTCATCACAGTTAAAGACTTCGAAAAAGCCGAACGTAAACCAAATGCCTGTAAAGACGAGCTGGGCCGTCTGCGTGTGGGCGCTGCCGTGGGTGCCGGTGCCGGCAACGAAGAGCGCGTTGACGCCCTGGTGAAAGCCGGTGTGGACGTACTGCTTATTGACTCTTCCCACGGTCACTCTGAAGGCGTGCTGCAGCGTATCCGCGACACCCGCGCCAAATACCCTGAACTGCAAATCATCGGTGGCAACGTGGCTACAGCCGAAGGCGCTCTGGCGTTGGTTGAAGCCGGTGTGAACGCCGTGAAAGTGGGTATTGGCCCAGGTTCTATCTGTACCACCCGTATCGTAACCGGTGTGGGCGTACCGCAAATCACTGCCGTGTCTGACGCCGCCGCTGCGGTGAAGCACCTGAATATACCTGTGATTGCCGACGGCGGTATCCGCTTCTCCGGCGATCTCGCCAAGGCACTGGCTGCCGGCGCTTCTTGCATCATGGCAGGCTCCATGTTTGCCGGTAC
This sequence comes from Shewanella zhangzhouensis, assembly GCF_019457615.1. Taxonomy (NCBI): domain Bacteria; kingdom Pseudomonadati; phylum Pseudomonadota; class Gammaproteobacteria; order Alteromonadales; family Shewanellaceae; genus Shewanella; species Shewanella zhangzhouensis. The sequence continues at coordinate 2,996,906 of NZ_CP080414.1, read as the reverse complement.
CGACGAAGCCCCGGGTGAAACCGAGCTCTATCAGGGCCGCGCTTACAAGTCTTACCGCGGCATGGGTTCTCTTGGCGCCATGAGCCAGGGGTCATCTGACCGTTACTTCCAGAGCGACAACGCCGCCGACAAGCTGGTACCCGAGGGTATCGAAGGTCGCGTGCCTTACAAGGGCAAGCTCAAGGAAATCATTCACCAGCACATGGGTGGTCTGCGTTCCTGTATGGGTCTTACTGGCTGTGCCACCATCAAGGAGCTGGGTGAAAAAGCTCAGTTCGTGAAGGTGACCTCCGCCGGTATGGGCGAATCGCACGTGCACGATGTGACCATCACCAAAGAAGCCCCGAACTATCGTACCGGCGGCTGATTGAAAAGGGCGGCTGCGTGTCGCCCTTGCTGTACCTGATGTCCGGGCCTTTGGGCGCCGGAACAAGATAAATGCCAAATGAGATAAAGGTTTTCCATGAGCAACATTCATGAGCACAAGATACTTATTCTGGATTTCGGCTCTCAGTACACTCAGCTGATCGCCCGCCGTATTCGTGAAATCGGTGTGTACTGCGAACTCTGGGCCTGGGATGTGACCGAAGCGCAGATCCGCGAATTTGCCCCTAACGGTATCGTTCTGGCCGGTGGCCCCGAGTCCGTAACCGAAGAAAACTCTCCCCGCGCCCCCGAGTATGTGTTTAACGCCGGTGTGCCCGTGCTGGGTATCTGCTACGGCATGCAGACCATGAGCGAGCAGCTGGGCGGCAAGGTTATCCAGGGTGTTGGCGAGCGTGAGTTCGGCTATGCCCAGGTGGAAGTGCTGACCGACAGTGCGCTCTTGCGTCATATCGAAGACGGCATTTCCGATGCCGGCAAGCCGGTGCTGGACGTGTGGATGAGTCACGGTGACAAGGTGTCGGCCATCCCCGAAGGCTTTGTGGCCGTCGCCAAGACCGAAACCTGTCCGTTTGCTGTGATGGCCAACGAAGAGAAGAAATTCTACGGCGTGCAGTTCCACCCCGAAGTGACCCATACCCGTCAGGGCAAGCGCATGCTGGAACACTTTGTAATGGACATCTGTGGTTGTGACAACAAGTGGCAGCCAGCCTCCATCATCGAAGATGCGGTTGAGCGCATCAAGGCTCAGGTGGGCGACGATGAAGTGATCCTCGGCCTCTCCGGCGGTGTGGATTCATCCGTGACTGCCATGCTGCTCCACCGTGCCATCGGCAAGCGTCTGACCTGTGTGTTCGTTGACAATGGCCTGTTGCGTCTCAACGAAGCCAATCAGGTACTGGAAATGTTCGGTGACCACTTTGGTCTCAACATTGTGCACGTTGATGCTGAAAACCGCTTCCTCGAGGCCCTCAAGGGCGAAAACGACCCGGAAGCCAAGCGTAAGATCATCGGCCGCGTATTCGTGGAAATCTTCGACGAAGAAGCCTCCAAGTGCGTGAACGCCAAGTGGCTGGCCCAGGGCACCATCTACCCTGACGTGATTGAATCTGCAGGCAGTGCCACCGGCAAGGCCCATGTAATCAAGTCGCACCATAACGTGGGCGGTCTGCCGGATGACATGGAGCTGGGCTTGGTAGAACCGCTGCGTGAACTCTTCAAAGACGAAGTGCGCAAGATTGGCCTGGAACTCGGCCTGCCTTACGACATGCTCTATCGCCACCCATTCCCAGGCCCGGGTCTTGGCGTACGTGTACTTGGCGAAGTGAAGAAAGAGTACTGCGACCTTTTGCGCCGTGCCGATGCCATCTTCATCGAAGAGCTGCACCGCGCCGATCTGTACAACAAGGTCAGCCAGGCGTTCACCGTGTTCCTGCCGGTTCGCAGTGTGGGCGTGATGGGTGATGGCCGTAAGTACGACTGGGTTGTATCGCTGCGCGCAGTAGAAACCATCGACTTTATGACTGCACACTGGGCGCACCTGCCATACGATTTCCTTGGCCGTGTATCCAACCGCATCATCAACGAAGTCGACGGCATTTCCCGCGTGGTGTACGACATCTCCGGCAAGCCACCTGCCACCATCGAGTGGGAATAATTGCGCTTATTCAACTGTCGCAGTTAGCCTGAGTTAGACGAAATAAAGCCCATGAAATCATGGGCTTTATTTTTTGGTTACCTGGACAATTGCCATTCCGTCCAATGGCTTGGTCGTCGCTAAAAACGTCGGGGCCTTCTGCCCACACCCGACCAAGAGGGAAAAGCGCCTGTTTCCCTCTTGGATCTCCCTCGGCGCCCCAACCGGAGCTGACAACCTCTCGGCCTTTTGGGAAAAATGGCCACCACAACAGACTCGCGTCCTGCTCGACTGTTGTTACCTCGGCATCCATGCCTCGGTTGCTGTCATTTTCTCCCAACGCCCTCGGCAGCTCCGAAGGGGAGTGTGTATCCTGCAACTCTGCTAATTATTTTTGGCGAATGCAGTATTGAGTTAAACATGTTCAGTCTTTTGACTTTGAAGCAAGACTACAACTATGAACTAGTCAATGGTCAAAAAGATTGCCTCTGGTGCTTTTTGTCCAAGAAGCCTCTTCATTCGTTCCTTGTTTCGAGCTTTAATTGCGTCCTGTCTTACCCTGTGAAACGCAGGGGCATAATGTGACCACTTGCAGCTGGTGGGAGATTGTGTACGCACACGTGCATCCATTGCGGCTTTTGCAATTATCAGACACCTCCAGAACTCTTCAGGTGATGGTGCGTTCCACATATCATCTATCCATTGCTTAGCCCATGAGGCGTTCTTATGCTCTGAGAGTGCATATTTGGCTGCTTGGGCACACATACCTTTACCATCGATGTGTTTACTGATGATATCAGTGAGTTCATCTGATTGGGTCGAATAACCTGCCATCGATATTGCGTATGCTTGGTTCAACTTATCTTCGCTAGAGGAAAATTCTAGAATTAATGACTTAATGAAATTTCCGGCACCAAATCGTTCTGCTGCTAGCACTTCTCTGGCAAGAACTTCGTCATTTTCCGAAGCCAAAAGTCTTTGACGCCATAATTTTTCTATTGGCTTAGATGCAACGCATCCCCAAATTGCTTGGTGTTCAAGGGTCAACCCATCCCCCAAAGCGATAGTCATAAATCCTTGCGTCAAAAGGGCACGGTCTAGAAGTACTAACGATTTTTCTGGAGATTTTGCGGAAATCAGGTTTGCCACGGCGAAGGCTAAATTCTTAAGCCAAATAAATTGAATATTGCTCGCTTGGTTTAAAATCTCGCTCAATTCATCCAACAGTGTGGGCACCTCAGCTACGAGGCATTGGAGGCTGTCAATAGTGATTTCTCGGACTAAAGATTTTGCATCCGAATCTTTCAGTTCTTCAAAAAAAGCTTCCTTCACTCTGTTTAGTCTATTTTGTTTTTCGTCGAAATCGTCGGTTACTCCCAGAATGTCCCTAAGTCTCTGTTGCTTAGGGAAGCGTTCGTCAGCTCTGCTAGATTCTTCGACAGACATTAGGGCATATGGAGTCTGTTCAGTCATAGAGAGTTTTAGATTTGCTAGAGGAGGTTGTATTTTGCTGGCAGCAGCTATCCCGTCACGAAGTCGTTGCAGGAAACAATTTACCATTGGCTCCGTAAATGTAGTGCCTAACCTGTCGGCTGACGCAAACCATGTCTTATAGCTTGTTCGATTGAGGAGTTCTTCAATGGACACCTCATTTCGGAAACATGCCTCGACTAGCAAAATCGAACCATACCAACCCTCATAGGTTTTTTCGTCTGCTGAGTTTGCTTTCCATCCACCACGAGTGTGCATTTGTCGAACGCTATCTAAATCCTTGAGAAGCGCTAATTGATACGTCACGGCGCGAAGCATCGATGACTCAGAAAGAGAACACTTTAATATGAGCTTTTCAAGTTCACTATTTATCTTCGTGTTTCCATATAGCGCAGCCGTGAAAGCTCCATACGCGGCGTCTTCATTGTTATTTTCGAGAGCGTCCTTAATTGCTGTGATGATTTTTTGTGTTGGTTGAGGCTTAAGGCTTGGAAAAACACTTAATAGGTAATTTGAGCCAAAGACTTTGCTTGTCATGCATTTGAGTTGCTCGGCTGCGGATATCTGTGGGGCGGCATAGTAGAACGTGAGCATTCTACAGATAGACTGATCATTTTCTGGAAGAGTTTCAAAGACTTCACTCTGCATCGCTCTTTTTATCAATTTTTTTGCCAAGTCAGGTGTAATTAATGGAATGTGCTCCTCACTGTTCATAATGACTTGTCGTAAAGGAAATTCAGTTCTTGTAAGTAATCCTGCAAGGAGGCTTTGAGTTTTTTGAGCAGCAACTTTTGGTTCAAATTTACAAGCAACAGGCAGAAACTCCCGAAAAATGTGGTCCTCGCTTCCAACACCCATTGTTTGCAACATATTGTTGGGCTCGAGAGCAATGAATTGCTGTATTCCGCCATCCATGTCTATAGGTCTTGTGGCATCTGGATTGGCCACCTCGGTCTGTCGCCATTTGTCTGGTGAGGGTTGTCCAAAGAACTCCCAATCCTTACGTAGTTCTTCAGCAATCGCATTAGCTGTTATAGCATCTGCTTCATCACCCGTAGCACCAAGCATTCGAACAACCGTCCACTGGCCACCTTTTGAGGTGGTGTTATTGCGTAACGGTTCGATTGCCTGTAGGAAAGCCGTTCGAGTCGCGGAGCGCGCGACTCGATTAAAAGTTGTAAGTTGCTGAAATGCCTTCCGGGCTGAATGCGCATCCTTGTCAAAAGCAAACGCTAAACCCATTGTGACAAAGCTATCTGCGAAGCTGACGAGAGAGTGGCCTGCCAATAATCGAAGCGCAACTGTAAATAACTCATCACACTCGCCCGGTACTTCTGTCATCTCCTCCAGAAATTGCATTTCAAAATCGGAGAGAGAAGATAGTGTCTCTTCGATTTCTAATTTTCTCGTTTCTAACCGTTTGTTGTACTCTGAGTCATTTCGCTTATGGTGGCGGTTGATTTGTTTACAGTAATCTTTGTTGTAACAGCGAAGCCACTGATGGATGGCGATTTCTGCCACTTTCCACCCTCTTTCTGATTGCGCGACTTCAAACGCCGCGTGGACAAACCAGTCTTGATTTATTCTCCTACCGCTTTCGAGGCAAAGAATTTTTAGCACATCAAATAGGGCCTGTGGCTGATGCATGACGATGCCAACAAATTCTTCGAAGCGATGGTCATCTACATTTTGGAGGTTGGCAAATGCATCCAGTAGAGCAGTGAAGATTGTCTTATCGAACCTGATGTCGTCGAGTGCGCAGATTAATAGAGATGCAAAGAGCACATCTGTGGTCCGATCCATAGCCCTGATAGGCTCAACAAGCTGGCTTATTCGTTCGGCCAAATCTTGTTGCGTCAAAAGCGTTTGCCAAAGTTGGTCAACCAGTGCGAATCCGAGTGCGAGAGTCAAACCCTCTTCACGTAGTTCATATTGCCCACTAGGCCCCCGTAGTGGTAGGTAGAATCTGGTTTCAATGACTGCATTGGAGTCAGCCTGAAAGTTCTGTGGTGGTGTGTTCGAAGATGATTGAACCCGGCGCAACACTTCTGCTGCATGCTCACTGAGGCGCTTGGTCAATTCATCGAAGGTCTCATCTTCGAAGTTTTCACGCTGCGACGCACGGAGGTGTTCCATCAATAATCTATCGGTCGTTAGTCCTTTCCAAGTTATGGCCTCCTTATGAGGCAGTGTCGCAACGGCAATGCTTAGCAACCTCGGGTTTTGGAGGGTCTTTAGTGTTTGTTGGTCGAGCCAATCAAGGGATATACCGTGATATGTAAGTAGCGTATCGCGTTCTACTGGTGACCATTCAGGAACTTCAATTACTTCTGGGGTAAATAATATTCCTCTGGCTATTGTTTTTCGCCAAAAGTGAGGCCTGACAGTCACAACTAGCCTACCGCCAATTTGGAATAAAATACTTTGTATTTCGTTAAGTAATCGATCCCAACGGAGATTTTGGCGTTGGTTTAAGCCATCAATGACGACCAACAACTGAGCTTGTGGTGGTTCAAATTTCCATGCCTGAAGGCGATGTCTCCATCGACTCTTGAGTGTTTTATTCGGCACTTCGTTGGTTTGCTTAATCAAAAGAGCAATCAGGAAATCATCTAGTTCATCTACAGACATCCCGTCAAGTTGCTCTGCGCTGACAAATAGTGCCAAACCTTTTGTATCAGAACATAATTGTGCTGAAAGCCATGATTTTCCATGGCCCTCATCACCCACCAGTATGACTTCTTTGCCAGCTTGAATTACTCGTGCGATTCGGCCTCTTAATTCTTCGCGCATTGACGGAAAGGACTTATTTTCTAGTACCGCTAGCCCTTGCCCTAAACGCTGCTGTGCTAAACGCGTGTCGCAAAACGTTTCAATTAGCCACTCTAAGTTCAAATCAACAGCTCGCTTTAACGCCAGCTTCGAAACATTTAGGTTCGACTTGATTCTTTGAAGGAGGCTTTCGAATTCTGGGTGGCCGGAGATAGTCAGGAATGATGCCTTAAGTTCAACATCAGTCAGCCTTCTTTGCTCATTTTTCCCGGAATAATTTTTGACGATGAAATCGATGACTGGATCGCCTGCGGCAACCACCGCTATGGCAAGCAGAGGCAGTGGCATTTCGGTCCAATCCAAAATAAGTGTGGAGATAGCGTTTCGGTCGCCGTCTTCCTGTACCGCAGCTGCAAGCTGTGTATTGACCTCGGTTGTTGCACCAAGTACCCACAAACGATCTGCATCATTTTGTTTGCGGCTTAAATCTGCGATTTTCGCTAAAACGTCATTTCTATGAATATCGCCTGTGTATCGCTTGGCTTCGAAACAAATGGGGTCACCCGGCATTGCAGCATCTCCATCCATGCCACCTTGCAGTCCACTTGCCGCAAGACGGAATGGGGTACCAGTCAAATTTGTCAGTACAATGCGAAGTAGCCCTTCAAAGCCGTCAGCGCCCGCTGCTTTGAGTGATAGAATCCCGGTCTTGATAGTTTCCAGGTTTTCTGTGTATACGCAGATGGTAGCTTTATTCATACATTTACTCTTTTTAGCTAAGTAGTGGCATCCCATTCATAAAGCTATTTATCATTAAAAGTTAGTTGATTGGAATCGTAATTAGACTGTTTTTAAATCAGTCACCTACAGATTGTGGTAAACAGATTTGAACCAAGGATACTGATGAGATGATCAACTTTTCGAGTTTTGTGTAACGTATTCTGAAAATGGACCAATCCGTTGGGAATAAGCCTAGCGGTGAACTTAATGGGCGCCAAGCAGGGCTCAAGCATTGCGGCTCACCGCAGGGGCGAAACACAGAGTCGAAATACAGTGCTTAATACAGGGCCTAAACACAGGGAATAGTTCGCTTATGAAGATTGACCACATCACCCTTCTGGTGTCATCGCTGGAACTCAGCATGCCTTACTACGAGCAATTACTGCCTTTGCTCGGCTTTTCAAAAAAGAAAAACCACGTATGGACGGATGGCGAAGGCTTTTTCTTTCAGTTTTTGCAGGCAAAAGCCGGTACCTCTGCCTACGAGCGTTACGGTGCAGGTATGAATCACCTGGGCTTTGGCGCGTCATCGCCTGAGCAGGTTTATGGGGTGCGTGCCGCGATGGCGGAGGCGGGGTTTGAGGTACCTGAGGTGCAAAACCTCGGTGGTGCGGTCGCCTTGTTTATGAAAGACCCTGACGGGGTGCGCTTTGAAGTTACCTATTACCCACCCGGGATGGCCGTGGTTGATTGACTTAAATAGGTATACCGCTTCAACCCAAGCAGCCATGTCTGAGGGGTAAACTTTTCAGAACCAATGCCTTAAAGGCACAGAATAACGCTGTGTTTATGCCGCCATTTCAATTCGGTTACGGCCGTTGCCCTTGGCGCGGTAGAGCGCTTCATCGGCTGCCTTCAACGCCTTTTCGAGCCCCCCATGGCCCGGTGAAACGGCGGCGAGCCCAGCACTGACGGTGATCTTGATGGCCTGACCATTGAGATTGAAATGGCTGGACTCAACCAGTTGGCGCAGGGATTCCATCCTCTTGCTTGCCTGTGGTAACTCGGCTTGCCTGAATTCCAGTAAAAACTCCTCACCACCCCACCGAAAAAACTGATCCTCTTCACGAATGTGGCTGCTGATAAGTTTGGCGAGTTCAACCAACACAAAATCACCGGCATCGTGGCCATAGGTATCATTGATGCGCTTGAAGTGATCCACGTCCACCAGTGCAAACACAGTGCTGCCACTGTGTGTTTTGGGAGCTTTGAAGGCACGGCGGTTCAATGCTCCGGTAAGGGGGTCGGTGGCAGCAATTTTTTTAAGCAGACTTTGCTGTACCAACTGATGATGAAAAAGCAGCAATAAGCCGGTGGCGGAGAGGAGAAGCCCGATTGACTGCAGTACGTCTTCCACAAAGCCAAATTCCGTTGGAATGGTAATTTCATCCAACCAGTCCATCAGACTGGCAAAGAAGGAGACGATTGCACCGCTCAGGAGCAGGGGATAGCTGTAGTTTAGGTGGCGTATATAGTGGCAGCTGAACATAATCACCAACCAGAAGAGTACCGGCACACTCTCAAGGATCAGTTCCAGGTGTTTTAGCTGAGGTTGGTGCTCTGTCCACTTAAGATACAGGGCTGCATAAAGGAGCCCGAGGAACAGAGTGATATATTGAATGTATAAGTGTCCGGATTGCTTATGAAAATGCATTAGCAGCGGCCTTTGAATTGTCTGACTAAAGTCTAGCCACAGCCGCAGATTTTGCCAGGCACGGGAGGCGGCAGTTATACTGTGCCCGTCAAAAATTGGCTGGAAATGACATTGCAACAATCAGAGCTGGATAAGCATTTTATGTCCCTCGCGCTTGAGGCGGCCAAAGAGGCTGAGGCGCGCGGTGAAGTCCCGGTGGGGGCTGTGTTGGTCAAAGAGGGCAAGGTGATAGCGACGGGCTATAACCATAACATCGGTCTTAACGACCCCAGTGCCCACGCGGAAATGCAGTGTCTGAGGGAGGCCGGGCGCATGCTGGGCAATTACCGGCTGCTCGATACCACCCTTTATGTGACCCTCGAGCCCTGTGCCATGTGTGCGGGTGTTATGGTGCACAGTCGTATCGAGCGTCTGGTGTTTGGCGCAAGAGACGAGAAAACCGGCGCTGCCGGCAGTGTGGTTGACCTGGTGAGGCACCCGGCCTTTAACCATCAGATCCAAGTGGAGGAAGGTGTGCTGGCTGAGGAATGCTCTGGCATGCTCAGTGATTTTTTCCGTCGGCGCCGTAAGGAACAAAAAGCCCTTAAGCAGGCTGCCCGTGATACGCAGTCTGCTTCGGAATAAGGATACGTTGGAAAGTGGGCGCAGGCCCGGTGGGATTAGTCTTCGGTTTGAATAAGACTGAAGAAGAGTTTTTGTCTGCGCAGTAAACGACTGTGGCGGAACTTGACCAGAGTGCGGCGTCTTGCTGCAGTACGGTTATTGATGGTTTTTCTTTTCATGTAAGGCCCCTTGTAACTCATTGGTCCTTAACGGCCAATTCTTTTTCTATACCGCACATTAGCAGTGGTCCGTGAGACTGGCAAGAGCAGGGGATCATAGCCACAGTCGCTGTGGTGAATTTCTGTTCACCAGTAAAGGGGTTATTCGCGGGGAGCCGCTGTTGGTGGCTCTGCGGCACTGCTGGCGGCGGTTTCTTCTACCTGAATCTCATCCGGAAGCAGGGGCTCATCTTTGGGTTTTTGATTGTCGACCCACACCAGGGTGTCGTAATAGCGGCGGATGGAGTCCACATAGTGCACAGCTTCACCTCCCCTGGCATAGCCATAACGGGTCTGGCTGTAAAATTTGCGTTTTTGCAGCAATGGCAATACCTGCTTCACATCCCGCCAGGCGCTGGGATTCAGCCCCTGCGCTTCAGCCAGTCTGCGCGCATCTTCCAAATGACCCAGTCCGATATTGTAGGCCGCCAGCGCAAACCACATCCGCTGATTCTCGGGAATGGACTCAGGCAGGCGATTTATCAAGTCCCGAAGATAATCGGCTCCACCGCGGATGCTTTGACGCGGGTCTAGGCGATTGGTGACACCCAACTGGCTGGCGGTGGCGTTGGTCAACATCATCATGCCCCGCACCCCGGTGGGGGAGCGGGCGTTTGGGTTCCAGTGCGATTCCTGATAACTGGCTGCGGCTAGCTTTCGCCAGTCCAGATCCCCGGCATATTCTTCAAACAAGGGCCGGTAACGGGGCAGCTTGGCGTCGATGGCGCGGATAAAGGCGCGGGTGTCCACATAATCGAAGCGCTTCACGTGGCCGAAGTATTTTTCATTGAGGTGGGCCAGGGTGCCGGCGCGTTTTTCCAGATGCCAGAAAGCCAGCAGCTTGCTCATGAGGGCATCGCTGTTTTGGGCGGGCAACAGCCAGACCACAGGGACTTTTTCCTCCAGCACCAGGCCGCTTCTCAGCTCCGGCATATAGCGGCGGTTGATGTCCAGACTTGTTGACTGCGCCAGGGTGTAATTAAGCTCGCCACTGGCAATCATGGCAATGAGTTCGTCGTTGTCTTTTTCGCTGGTTTGCTCCCAGCTCAGATTGGTGTGAGTTTGCTGCAGTCGGGTGAGGGTTTCCACAAACGCCGAGTCGGCCACCACCATCAGGTTGCCGCTGAGTTGTTCTATGGATTCGGGCGCCCTGTTACCCTGACGGTAAACCACCACCTGATCCACCCGGTAAAGGGGCGGTCCCATACGAAAACGATTACGGCGGTTGGGGCTTTCGGTGATGCCGGCGGCAATGAGGTCAATTTCGCCTTTGGCCAGCGCATCATAAAGTTCGCTTCTGTTACTGTAAGGCTGCATTTCCAGAGGCTTACCCAGATAGTCGGCAAACTTCTGGGCCAGCTCATAATCAAAGCCAGATAAGCCCTGGCCCGAACTCATGTAGATTTGGGCGCCGTACAGGGTGCCCACGCGAAGGGTCTCGGCTTCCGCTTTGGGTTGGGATTCGTCCACAACAACCCCTGGTGGCTGACAGGCTGTCAGCACCAGTACACTGGTCAGCAAAAAAAGGACTCTTCTTAATCTTATCAATCAATTAACCCCAGGAAATTCAGTTAAGGCTGGTCGAAAACGGCGCAATTCTACCCGATGCATCCTGAGCCCTCGCTGAACAGTCCGGCAATCCGTGCCAGAACCGGAACCCAATATTACAGGAAACACTGTTTTGAGTAAGCATGGCAGGTGATTTACGGGGCGCATTTCCCTATAATAGCGCCACCTCTGACCCTGTAATTATAAAAAGTAAGGTGAATTGACGTGATGGAGATCATCCGTGGAGCTCCTGCACTCTCGGCGTTTAGAGTGCAAAAGCTGATGGAAGCCTGTGAAAATGCAGCACTTCCTGTACGCCAAATCTATGCCGAATATATCCATTTGGCGGACTTGAACGAGGCGCTCAATGCTACCGAGCAAGAAAGACTCGGCAAGATCCTGACCTACGGTCCCGCCATTGAGCCCCATGCCCCCACAGGAACCCTCCTGTTTGTCACTCCCCGCCCCGGCACCATTTCTCCCTGGTCCTCCAAAGCTACCGACATCGCCCACAACTGCGGCCTTGACAAGATCAAGCGTCTGGAGCGTGGTGTAGCCTACTATGTTGAGTCGGATGCCCTGAGCGACGCTCAAACCAAGGAGCTCAAAGCCCTGATCCACGACCGCATGGTGGAAGTGGTACTGGCGAACTTTGATGATGCGGCGGTGCTTTTTGCCCACACCGAACCCAAGCCTTTTACCAGCGTGAACATCCTCGGCGAAGGCCGTGCTGCGCTGGAAGTGGCCAACCGCAACATGGGTCTGGCACTGGCGGAAGATGAAATCGACTATCTGGTTGAAAACTTCACCCGTCTGGGCCGTAACCCCAACGACATCGAGCTGATGATGTTTGCCCAGGCAAACTCTGAGCACTGTCGTCACAAGATTTTCAACGCCGATTGGACCATCGACGGCGCCGAGCAGCCCAAGTCGCTGTTCAAGATGATCAAAAACACCTTCGAAAAGACCCCGGACAATGTGCTGTCTGCCTATAAGGATAACGCCGCCGTGATGGTGGGTACCGAGGCTGGCCGTTTCTTCCCGGACGCAGACGGTGTATACAACTACCATCAGGAGCCGGTGCATATCCTGATGAAGGTGGAAACCCACAACCACCCAACCGCTATCAGCCCGTACCCTGGTGCTGCCACCGGCTCCGGCGGTGAAATCCGTGACGAAGGCGCCACCGGCCGCGGCGCCAAGCCAAAGGCAGGTTTGACTGGTTTCAGCGTATCCAACCTGAAGATCCCGGGCTTTGTTCAGCCTTGGGAAGGCAACTACGGCAAGCCAGACCGCATCGTGACGGCACTGGACATCATGACCGAAGGCCCTCTGGGCGGCGCTGCCTTTAACAACGAGTTTGGCCGTCCGGCGCTACTCGGTTACTTCCGTACTTATGAGCAGGAAGTATCAAGCCATAACGGCGTGGAAGTCCGTGGTTACCACAAGCCGATTATGCTGGCCGGTGGTATCGGTAACATCCGCGAAGATCATGTACAGAAAGGTGAAATCACTGTTGGCGCCAAGCTGGTTGTGCTCGGTGGTCCTGCGATGAACATCGGTTTGGGTGGCGGCGCGGCTTCTTCCATGGCCTCGGGTCAGTCCAGCGAAGATCTGGATTTTGCCTCGGTGCAGCGCGACAACCCTGAGATGGAGCGTCGCTGTCAGGAAGTGATTGACCGCTGCTGGCAGATGGGCGACAAGAACCCAATCCAGTTTATCCACGACGTGGGTGCCGGTGGTTTGTCCAACGCCCTGCCTGAGCTGGTAAACGATGGCGACCGCGGTGGCCGTTTCGAGCTGCGCAAGGTGCTGTGTGACGAGCGCGGCATGAGCCCGCTGGAAATCTGGTGTAACGAGTCCCAGGAGCGCTATGTGCTGTCTGTGGCTGCCGAAGATATCGACACCTTTGCCGCCATCTGTGAGCGTGAGCGTGCGCCATTTGCCGTAGTGGGTGAAGCCACTGCCGAGCCGCACTTAAGCCTCAATGACGAGCACTTCGACAACACCCCAATCGATCTGCCACTGGAAGTGCTGCTGGGCAAACCGCCCAAGATGAGCCGCCAGGTTGAAAGCAAAAAGGCCGTGAGCCCTGCGCTGGATCAGAGCAAGATTGCCGTTGGTGAAGCCGTGAAGCGCGTATTGTCGCTGCCAACCGTGGCCGACAAGACCTTCCTTATCACCATTGGTGACCGCACAGTAACTGGCCTGGTGGCCCGCGATCAGCTGGTTGGTCCCTGGCAGGTACCTGTGGCCGACTGCGCCGTAACCGCCGCCACCTTCGATACTTACGCCGGTGAAGCCATGTCCATGGGTGAGCGCACGCCGCTGGCATTGCTGGACTTTGGCGCCTCTGCCCGCATGGCGGTGGCCGAGTCCATCATGAACATCGCTGGTGCCGATATTGGCTCGTTCAAGCGCATCAAGCTGTCTGCCAACTGGATGGCCGCCGCCGGTCACCCGGGTGAAGACGCAGGTCTCTACGAAGCGGTGAAAGCCGTGGGCGAAGAGTTGTGTCCTGAGCTTGAACTCACCATCCCTGTGGGCAAGGACTCCATGTCCATGAAGACCGCCTGGGAAGTGAACGGTGAGAAGAAAGCCGTGACCGCGCCTATGAGCCTTATCATCTCCGCCTTCGGTGCCGTGAACGATGTGCGCAATACCGTGACTCCTGAGCTGCGCTCCGACAAAGGTGACACCAGCATCCTCTTTATCGACCTTGCCAATGGTCAGAACCGTCTCGGTGGTTCGTGCCTGGCGCAGGTGTTTGGTGAGCTGGGTGATGTGGCGCCGGACCTGGATAACGCCGCCAGTCTGCGCGGTTTCTTCGAGACCATGCAGAAGCTGGTTGCTGCCAAGCAGGTAATGGCATACCACGACAAGAGTGACGGTGGTCTTTTCACTACTCTGGTGGAAATGGCCTTTGCCGGTAACACGGGTCTGGATATCAATCTTGCTGGTATCGCAGGCTCCGACCTTGAGCGTCTCTTCAACGAAGAGCTCGGCGGTGTTATTCAGGTAAGTGCTGGCGATGAAGCTGCTGTACGCAGCGCTTTCGAAGCTGCCGGTCTTGCCGTACACGCCGTTGCCAAGCTGAACAGCGATGGTCAGGTTCGTATCCACGATGGCGAGCGTCTGGTGTTTGCAGACAGCCGCGTAACCCTGCGCACTCTGTGGTCCGAGACCACTTACCGTATGCAGGCCCTGCGTGATAACCCTGAATGTGCCCGTCAGGAGTTTGAGCTTAAGCAGAAAGCCGACGAGCCAGGTCTGACCGTGAAGCTGGGCTTCGACCCAAGTGACGATGTGGCTGCGCCTTATATCCTCAAGGGCGCCGCGCCCAAAATGGCGATTCTGCGCGAGCAGGGCGTGAACTCCCACGTGGAGATGGCAGCTGCGTTTGATAGAGCCGGTTTTGAGAGCCGCGACGTGCACATGTCCGACATCCTCTCTGGCCGCATCAGCCTGGAAGAGTTCCAAGGCCTGGTGGCTTGTGGTGGTTTCTCTTACGGTGACGTGCTGGGCGCCGGTGAAGGTTGGGCCAAGTCCATCCTCTTTAACCAGCGTGCCCGCGACGAGTTCAGCCGCTTCTTCGAGCGCGACAGCAGCTTTGCCCTCGGTGTGTGTAACGGTTGTCAGATGATGTCGAACCTCAAGGACATCATCCCCGGTGCCGAGCACTGGCCACGTTTCGTGCGTAACCGCTCCGAGCGCTTTGAAGCCCGCTTCAGCCTGGTGGAAGTGCAGTCGAGTCCATCACTGTTCTTCTCTGGTATGGAAGGCTCTCGCATGCCAATCGCCGTGTCACACGGTGAAGGTTTTGCCGAGTTCGCCAACGCCGAAGCACTGGCGCGCGCCGAAGCCACAGGTACTGTGGCGCTGCGTTATGTGAATGGTCATGGCGAAATCGCCACCCAGTACCCGCAGAACCCCAACGGCTCGCCAAACGGCCTGACCGGTATCACCACGCTCGATGGTCGCGTCACCATCATGATGCCGCACCCAGAGCGGGTATTCCGTACAGTGGCCAACTCCTGGCACCCAGACAACTGGGGCGAGGACAGCCCATGGATGCGCATGTTCCGTAACGCCCGGGTGAAACTGGGTTAAGCGACGCTGATATTCGGTGAATAAAGCTGACAAAAAAGGAGCGATGAGAATCGCTCCTTTTTTATTTTCATAGGGAATTGAATTTCAAGAATTATTTATCGACCATTTTTGCGACTTTTTGTTAACTGAGACTTTTGCCACGTCAAGGTTAATTTGCCAGCGAAGCCGCCATATCCCGAATCACGCCCATAAAAAAATGCCCCGCACCTTTTCAGGGCGGGGCCGTTTTGCGCTAACAAAACATCAATTCACTTCAAGGGAAATCGGGTACTGCTTACAGCGGGCGAGCGTTGTACAGTTCAACGAAAACGCGCTTATAAGCCTTAATAACACGGTCAAAGAAGTTTTTCATGGCACATCTCCACAGTCAGTTTCAGGGGTTGCGGAGTGAGCCCCGGAACACGTCAATTGGGGGCATCTCCTCGACTTGTGCGTATATTAGCCACTCATCTCGTTGGTCTCAAACGAGAAAAATTGAAATAATTCATTAAAAAAACTTATCGAATAAAGCTTATGTTTGGCGATGATAATAAAAAAGTATATATAAAATAAGTGCTTGAAATTCGATGTCGTAAATTTGTTGTAGATATATTTATGTTTTACTTTGGCTTATTGGTTAATGTATTGGTCTGTACGGCTCTATCCGTTTTATGTGCAAAAATACGCATATTTCATCGGGCGAGGGTGCTTGCCTATTCCATTGGAACTGGGGTGTCAATCACGCCGCCTCACAAAATGTGTGCTCGCTTGCAAATTCCACTTAAAGCCCCTGCATTGATTGATTTACGTCAATTCAGGGTGGTATAAAATTGCTGCTGAAATCCCTTAAAACCAGGTGTAATTACCTGATTGCAATAATTTTTGGGTGTTTCACACCCGGTGACGCCGGGTGGTCATCACAAACTGCTGTAAAAGTGTGAGTTGAGTCTGGATTATCGGGGCAAAAACACGCAGGCAGGGAAGATGGACCAGGACGTCAAAATGTCTGCCCTTGGACCAATTCAGAATGCCGGGGCATCAATAACTCAAATTTTACTATCCTACAAAGGTTGCTGCGCTTATCGATGGGGATCGGATAAGAGTAGCAGGACGCACCAAGTAAGGAGTCGCTGATGATTGTTGAAGAGGTTGTTGAGCTATCGCGCCTACAGTTTGCGCTGACGGCCATGTATCACTTCCTGTTTGTACCCCTGACCCTGGGCATGGCCTTTCTGCTGGCTATCATGGAATCGCTTTACGTGATGACCAACAAGCAGATCTACAAGGACATGACCAAGTTCTGGGGTAAGCTGTTCGGGATCAACTTTGCCCTGGGTGTTACAACGGGCCTGGCCATGGAGTTCCAGTTCGGAACCAACTGGTCTTACTATTCTCACTATGTAGGCGACATCTTCGGTGCGCCGCTCGCCATTGAAGGCTTAATGGCCTTCTTCCTCGAATCTACCTTCGTGGGTATGTTCTTCTTCGGTTGGGACAGATTCTCCAAACGTCAGCACCTCACGGTAACCTGGCTGATGGCGCTCGGTACCAATATGTCCGCACTGTGGATTTTGGTGGCCAACGGCTGGATGCAAAACCCTGTGGGCTCTGTGTTTAACTACGAAACCATGCGCATGGAAATGACCAGCTTCGCCGAAGTGGTCTTTAACCCGGTTGCCCAGGTGAAGTTTGTACACACAGTGGCTTCTGGCTACGTGGCCGGTGCCATGTTCGTGCTCGCTATCAGTGCTTACTACATTCTGAAGAAGCGTGACCTGCCATTTGCCCGTCGCTCTTTTGCGATTGCTGCAAGCTTTGGTATGGCCTCTATCCTGTCGGTTATCGTGCTCGGTGACGAATCAGGCTACAAGGTCGGTGAAGTGCAGCGTGTGAAACTGGCTGCCGTTGAGGCCGAGTGGCACACAGAGCCGGCTCCAGCTTCCTTTACCGTGGTTGGTTTCCCTAATCAGGAAACCATGCACACCGATGGTGCCATCAAAATTCCTTATGCGATGGGGATTATCGCTACCCGCTCATTGGATGAGGAAGTGACAGGTCTGCGCGATCTGGTTGATGAGCACGAAGTGCGTATCCGTAATGGTATGAAGGCTTACGCCATGCTCGAAGAGCTGCGTGCCGGTAACAAGGACCCTGAGCTTAAGGCGGCTTTTGAGGAAGCCAAGATAGACCTGGGTTATGGCCTGCTGCTCAAGCGTTACACCGACAAGGTGGTCGATGCCACCGAAGAGCAAATCAAGGCCGCCGCCAAGGATTCTATCCCAAGCGTGGCACCGCTGTTCTGGTCGTTCCGTGTGATGGTGGGTCTGGGCGTTATCATGCTGTTTGTGTTTGCCGCTGCTTTCTGGCAGAGCACCCGTCACCGCATTGAAGAGAAGAAGTGGGTACTCAAGGCCGCGCTCTATAGCCTGCCGCTGCCATGGATTGCCATCGAGTGTGGTTGGTTTGTGGCCGAGTACGGTCGCCAGCCATGGACTATCTCTGAAGTGCTGCCAACCTTTATGTCGGCCTCCAGCCTGAACCCCAGCGATCTCTGGTTCAGTATCGCCTCTATCACATTGTTCTACTCTGTGCTGTTGGTGATTGAGCTCTTCCTGATGTTCAAGTATGCCCGTCTTGGCCCAAGCAGCCTCAAGACCGGCCGCTATCATTTCGAGAAGCTGGAAGCCTAAGGGAAGGATAAGACTATGTTTGATTACGAAGTATTGCGTTTTATCTGGTGGGCGCTGGTGGGGGTACTCTTTATCGGCTTCGCTGTCACCGACGGTTTTGACATGGGTGTGGGTGCCTTGCTGCCGATTATTGGCAAAGATGACACCGACAGACGGGTAATGATCAACACAGTTGCCCCCCACTGGGACGGTAACCAGGTGTGGCTTATTACCGCCGGTGGCGCGCTGTTTGCTGCCTGGCCCATGGTGTATGCCGTGTCTTTCTCGGGCTTCTATGTGGCCATGGTGATTGTGCTGCTGGCGCTGTTCCTGCGTCCGGTGGGCTTTGACTATCGCTCCAAGATTGAAGCGCCACAATGGCGTAAGTCCTGGGACTGGGCGCTGTTTGTGGGCTCCTTCGTGCCGCCGCTGATCATCGGTGTGGCCTTTGGTAACCTGCTGCAGGGCGTGCCATTCAACTTTGACGAGTTCCTGCGTGCCAAATACCACGGTGGTCTGTTCGGCCTGCTCAATCCATTCGGTTTGCTGGCCGGTTTGGTCAGCGTAAGCATGTTTATGATGCAGGGTGCGACCTGGCTGCAAATGAAAACCGAAGGCGAGCTGCGGGTGCGTGCCACCAATGCCGCTCAGCTGCTGGCGCTGCTGTTGGTAGTGCTGTTTGCCGCCGCCGGTTTCTGGGTTGCCAATGGCATCGATGGTTATGTGATTACCTCTGCTATCGATACCCATGCGGCGTCAAACCCAGTGGGTAAAACCGTTGAGTTGGTGAGCGGTGCCTGGATGGCGAACTATCAGACTTACCCCATCACCATGGCCTTCCCTGCACTGGGTCTGGCGATGCCTGTGTTGGTGATTCTGTTCAGCCGCATGAACCGCAGTGGTTTTGCCTTCCTGTTCAGCTCGCTGGCGGTAGCCGGTGTGATTCTGACCTGCGGCGCGGCCATGTTCCCGTTCGTGATGCCATCTTCTCTGGAGCCGGGCGTGAGCCTGACCATGTGGGATGCCACCGCCAGTGAAATGACCCTGACCGTGATGACCTGGGCTGCTATCATCTTTGTTCCGATTGTGCTCTCGTACACCATCTGGACTTACTACAAGATGTATGGTCGTCTGAGCCGTCAGTTCATCGACAACAACAAGCATTCACTGTACTGATAAGGAGTCGCTATGTGGTATTTCACCTGGATTCTGGGCGTACTCTTGGCCTGTTCCTTCGGAATTATCAACGCCCTGTGGCTTGAAAACACCGAGAACATGGACCGCAAGTCAGACGACGAATAAGCGCCTGTCACTTCACAAACCCCGCCAAGTGCGGGGTTTGTTCTTTCTGGCGGCTGATTTCCAGATGCTATGATGGGCAAATTGCCTGTCTGGGAGAATTCCGTGACCCCCATTATAAATGCCGCCAATCTTGGCCCCAGGTCTGCGGCTTGGCTCAGTGAGATAGGCCTGTCCAGCCTTGAAGAGCTGAGGGAGCTTGGCAGTATCGAAGTGATGCTGCGCCTGAGACATGCTGGAATTCCGGTGAGCCTCAATCTGCTCTACGCGCTCGAAGGTGCGTTGGAAGGGCGCCATTGGCAGGACATCAAGCGGGAGAGAAAAGGGGAGTTGGTGCTGATGTGGGACGCTGCATTAAGCCTTGATACTCGGCACAAGCCCTGACTTCAGCCCAGAGATTCAGCCCTGACAGTCAGTAAAGTAAAGGAAGCTTTTGGCAGAGCACTCACTCGGCAATTTGCCGGCCATTCAGAGAAACAAAAAAGCCGCCTTTGGCGGCTTTTTATTGTGGGTGAGGATCAGGTTCTGAACACCCCAATCCGCGCGGTCAGATCCCGCGCCAAGTCCCTCAGTTGATTGGCGCTGTCCACCGTCGCCCCGGCGCGAAACTCTCCTTCCCTGGCGAGGTCACTTATCAGGTGCAGATTGCGGGTAATGTCTTCGGCGACAGTGCTCTGCTGCTGAGTGGCACTGGCGATGCTGGCTGAAACCGTGGCCAAGTCTCCGATACGGCCGGTAATGGTGTCCAGTTCCTCGCCCGTGATACTGCCCTGCTCGGCGCAGCTTTGGCCCAGTTCGTGGGCTTTTTTCATCTGGGCAGAGGTGTTTCGCACCTTGTCCTGCAGGTTGGCTATGGTTTTGCCGATTTCCTGAATGGAGCTTTGGGTACGGCTGGCAAGGGTTCTGACTTCATCGGCAACCACCGCAAAGCCGCGGCCCTGCTCACCGGCACGGGCCGCTTCGATAGCGGCATTCAGTGCCAGCAAATTGGTTTGTTCGGCAATGCTGTTAATGACTTCAGTGACCTGGCTGATGGCTTCGCTCTCTTTGGAAACCTGTTCAACCGCATCGTGGCTTGCAGCCAATACCTCACTGAGGCGGCCGAGGTCCGCAACCATGCCATCCAGTCGTTTCTGACCCTCCTTGGCGGCAGAGTCTACACTCTGGCTCTGCTGCGCCCCGTCACTGGAATGTTCAGCAACATCGCGGATGGAGGTAGACATTTCTTCTATGGCGGTGGCGATCTGGTCGGTTTGGGCCATCAGGGCAGTGGCTTCGTCGCCATTTTGTGCGGCGATTTGCCTTGCATCCTCGGCCATGGTGCCCAGGGTGGTGACAGATGATTTCAGGGATTCGATAAGGGTTTTCAGATTGCCTGCCATGGTGGCAACACTGTTACGGATATGGTTCACCTCGTTTTGGGTATCGGCTGGGCTGGTTTGCCAATGCTGATCCAACTCACCCCGACCCAGACCCTCGAGCTGCGTTTTCAAGTCGGTCAAAGGTTTAAGTGCCCGCAGCAACACCCAAGACAGGCTCAGGGTGATAAACAGAATAGCGCCCACCGACAGCAGGGTATTGACCTTGAGCAGGGCCACACTCTCCTCATGGAGCTCCGCCATGGGGACTGATGCTATCAAACGCCAGTGCCAACCGGGAATATCGCGGGTGATAAGGTATCTTTCCTGCCCCTGGATGTCGGTAAACTCCATCTCGTCGTTGCCCGATGGCAAATCAGCAGGAGAAAGGCCCTCAAGCATAGTGGCATTCAGGGCCTCGCCGGCCTGACTTTCCTGGGCGTATACCACTTCACCCTTTTGGTTTAACAACATGAAGTGGCCGGTTTTTTCAACCTTCAGGCGGCTGACGGCGGCTTTTAGCTGGGTCAGGGAGTCGCCGATATCAAAGCCGATATAGAGTACGGCCACCACTTCTCCGGCCGGATTTTTAACGGCCCGATACACTGTCATATAGTCGCGACCAAAGAGTTGGGCGTAGCCCTCATATTGTCCGCCCTGAAGCAAAACGTTGTATGCCGGGTGGGTTTTACCGAGATAAGTCCCCAGAGCCCGGCTGCCGTCGGCTTTTTTGAGTGACGTAGAAATCCGTAGAAAGTCATCACCGTCTTTCACAAACACGGTGGCGGTGCCGCCGGTAAGGTTGGCGTAGCGGTCGACCTTGCTCTTGGTCGAGTTGATTTGTTCTTTATCGTGCATCAGCGCAGGTGTGTCCTGGCCGAGCACTTTCACCTTATGCCCGGGTTTATAAAAACTGCCGGGATACATTTCTCTGAGGACGTCGGCATTGCGGTGGGCGAGGGAGGCAAGGCTTTGGTACTGCAGCGCCAGCATGTCGGTAACGGCGTCAGCCTTGGATGACATGGCGTGGGTACCTTTTTGCTGCAGCGCATTGGATGCCGATTTGTAGGCTATCAATCCCATCAGGGCAAACACCACCAGGGTAAGCAGTGTTGCTAATATGCCTATCTGTTTGGCCAGAGGCCATTCTTTATAGTTCATTGTTATTCCTTACAGATTCGCAGGGTGTGACTAATGTACATCGGCACGGCGTACGAAAAATTGACCAAGCTCCAACTCTGAATTTACCTTTTGTTAATTTAATCACGCGTGATGAATTTGAGTTGATGTATGCAATCTGTAGTGGTGCTTAGTATCCGGAGCACCGTTAATCGGCAATAGAAGGAAAGAAAGCGTGATGAGAGCAAAGCGACCTTGCCTCTGAGGACGAAGCGTATCTGGGGAAGGTTAGGTATCTACAGCCGTTGGGTTATATCAAAGGCGCCTGAGACCATTATCAATTCGACAGTGCCGGGCCCAGATTCTCAGTGACAGCTTGTCGTGGCAAAGCAGTGTGTCCTTGGGGCCAACCTGACGTATGACTATCTGGAATTTGCCTGCGAGTGCACTTACAAAGGCAATTTTCAGGATATTGATGGTCGTACTCTCTGGGCGGCATCCCGCCAGTCGTTCCAGGCAGAATCTGAAAGAAGCCAAAGGCGCCCGAGGGGCGCCTTTTTACCGGTTCAAATTTGCACAAGTCAGAGGTGCGGCTTATGGTGAATGGGTTGTTCGTTTTTTGTACTGCTTTCCTGTTTGGGGCCAGAAGGCCAAATCAGGTGGGCGGCATACAGAGTTACATTTATCACCCACCCATATGGAGGTCATCATGCTGGGAGAAAATCACCTTCTTTCCAACGAGTTCCCCGATTACAGCGAGCTTATCCAGAGTCTTAAGTCCAGTGACAGCGACTTCAGTGCCAAAGCCAGACGCTATCACGAGCTGGACCATAAGATCCGTGGTCTGGAGGTCAACAAAGTGCCCACCACAGATGAACACTTTTCAGCCCTCAAACTCGAGCGCGCCGAGCTGAAAGACAAAATTTATCACACCCTCAAGGCTCACACAGGCTGAGCCGAGAATTGAGCCTGCCCCCGTTGTTGCATCAGCAGGCGATACATCACTGGTACCCACACCAACGACAACAGGGTCGTCAGCACGGTTCCGCCGGCAATGGCCACCGCAAAAGGTGGCCAAAACCCGCCTCCGGCAATAATCAGCGGTAAAAATCCCCCCACAGTGGTGATGGTGGTCGATGTGATGTGGCGGGTGCAGCTGGCCACGGTTTTCACCAGCGTCTGTAATGACATCTGTCTGGCATCGGCCACATCCTCAAGCTCTGCCAAAATCACGATGGCGGCATTAATGGCAAGCCCCATTAACCCCAGCAAGCCGATGATCACCGTAAAACCAAAAGGGTAACCAAAGAGATATACCGCAAGCAGCCCAAGTCCTGCCGACTGCGCTGCGCTGAGCAATATGATGCCGGTCAGGCGGAAGGAATTGAAGCTGAGCACCACGGTGGCAAGCAGCAAGGTGATCACCAGCGCCACCGATGAGAGCAGATTGCCGACTGCTTCATTGCGCTTGGCGCTCTCGCCGCCCACTTCGATGTGGTATCCCGGCGGCAGAGGCAGGGCATCAATGCGCTCACGGACATCGGCGAGGACCCTGGCCGGTAACACATCGGTCTGAATATACGCCTCAAGGGTATTGACCCGCTGACCGTTGCGCCGGGGAATGGCACCGCGGCTGACGGTAATGTGCGTGTGGGACAGGGCCGACAGCGGGATACCACTGCCTGCACGGGATACCAGCTCAATGGCAGCAAGCCGCCCTTGCTGCTCACGCATGCTGTCATCCAGGCGCACCCGCACCGGCAAAGACTCGGTTTGCTCGAGAATACTGCCGCCG
This sequence comes from Shewanella zhangzhouensis, assembly GCF_019457615.1. Taxonomy (NCBI): domain Bacteria; kingdom Pseudomonadati; phylum Pseudomonadota; class Gammaproteobacteria; order Alteromonadales; family Shewanellaceae; genus Shewanella; species Shewanella zhangzhouensis. Next base: position 2,973,491 of record NZ_CP080414.1, on the reverse strand, counting down.
CTTCTGCCTGTGGTGGCCATTTGTACCTGATTGGCGATATCTGTAAGCGTCAGACCGCTCATCAGGGAGGCATCTTCGTCTACCGCCAGCTGCACCTTGGGAGCCCCCGGGCTCAGGGTGGCACGGGTATGGATCACCTTGTCGTGTGAGGCAAGAATGGCGCGGATTTCATCTCCGAGGCGTCTGAGTTCTTCTAAGGACGGCCCATACACCATCATCTCCACAGGGGCATTGAAGGGGGGGCCCTGCTCGAGTTTACGCACCAGTACCTGTGCCTCGGGGAACGCCTTGTCGAGGGTGCGCTGCAGTGTTGGGATCAGGGCATTGGCGGTGTCGAAGTCCCGCACCTTGACCATGGCTTGGGCATAGTTGGCCGCTCCCTGCTGGCGCTGGGTGATGTTGTAGTAAAACGAGGGAATGTTGCCACCCACGACCCAATCGATGCGTTCGATGCCATCGGTTTGCTCCAGCAGCTTGTCCATGGCAGCCACCGTGATGTGGCTGCGCTCCAGACTCACCTGGGGGGCCAGGTACACTTCAATCTGGAACATATCCCTGTCGGAAGGCGGGAAAAATTGTTCCGTCATACGGCCTGCGGCCATAAAGCCAAGCAGCGGCAACAAACCTATCAGGAGTGCGCTGGCCAGGGGGCGTTTCAATACCTTGCCAAGCAGCCCTTCGTAGGCAGCAGCCAGTTTGGGCATGCGAATACCGTGGGCACGCCAGTCGTGGCCTTCACTTGCGGGGCTAAAACGTCCGGCTAATCCGGCAATCAGGGTATGGGAGATAAGGTAGGAACCGGCGAGGGCAAACATCACGGATATGGCAATGCCACCGACAAACTCACCTGCTGCACCCGGCATCAACACTATGGGCGCGAAGGCGAGAATGGTGGTAATGGTGGAGCCTGCGAGCGGCAGCCACAGGTGCTTCAAGGTGTTGCTGACGGCTTCCAGTCTTCCCTGTCCTTCCTGTCGCCGCTGTGAAATGGCATCCACTATTACGATGGCGTTATCCACCATGATCCCCAGCGCCACCACCAATCCGGTGACTGACATCTGATGAATGGGTAAGTCCACTGCGCGCATGCAGGCGAGGGTAAAGAGTGCGGTGAGGGGTAACGACAGCGACACCACAAAGGCATTGCGAAGCCCCAGGGTGAGCATTAACACCAGCAGTATGATGATAAAGCCCTGCAGCAGGTTCATGGCCAGTTCACCCAGACGGGTTACCGTGTAGCTCTCCTGTTCAAACAGCCACTGCACCTCGATATTGGCGGGCATACCGGCTTCGAGCTCGGCCACTGTGCTGCGAACCTGAGTCAGCCATTTATCTACCCGGGTGTTATTGAGCATACGGGCACTGACCATGATGCCGCGCTCGCCGGACAGGAGTGCCAGGGTATCGGGCGGCGTCTTATATTGGCGACTGACGCGGGCAACGTCACCCAGGCGTATTATCTGGCCGGAGGAATCTACCTTGAGGGGCACCTGACGGATGCGGGTTTGGGAGTCCAGCTCACCGGACACCTCCACCAGAGCACGGAAATGGCTGTTGTGGATTTCTCCCGCAGCAATTTTACTGTCGGCCGCAGACAGGATTTGCGCGATGGCGCCTGGGGTCAAGGCCAGTTGATTGACCTTGTTGCCATCGAGCTCCACCAGGATTTCTTCGTTGGGGGCACCATAGAGGTGGGCAAAGTCAGTTCCCGGGAGCAGGCGCAGGCGGCTCTGCATCTCTTTGGCATAGCGCCCGAGAATATCGACTCTGGGCTCGCCACCGCCGCGCCACGCAAGACCCAGGATAACCGTGTTGGCATAGCCAATCTGATCGTCCAGCGTAGGGTTAAGTGCGCCCTCCGGCAATTTGGCCCGGCTGTCGGCCATTAGATCCCTGGCCCGGGACCAGACAGGATCGGTTTCGGTAATATCATCCTTCAGCTCCAGCTGAATAACCGATATGCCGGGTCTGGAAGTGGACTGGATAAGCTTTAATTCTTCCAGCCGCCTTAACTGGTTTTCCAGCACCTCAGTAACAAGGGCTTCTACCCGCTCTGCCGAGGCGCCCGGATAGTGGGTGATAACCGAGGCATATCTGTTGGTGATATGGGGGTCTTCCAGTCGGGGCAGGGCACTCATGGCGCCAAGCCCTGCAACCAGCAAGAGCGCAATAAAAAGCGCCGCCAGTCTGCCGTTTTCCACAAAGGCTTTAATCATGGCTTACCTCGTGGCAAGGGCAGTCATGGGCTGCACATGCTCGCCAACCACCAGTTTATGTAATCCCTGAGTGACGATTTGGTCCCCTGCATTGAGGGCGCCAACGAGATACGCCCTGTCTTTATCGGTAAAGAGGATTTCCACATCACGGCGCTCGACCACAAATTGGTTTTCACCGATGGGTTCAACTACATAGAGGTTCCAAAGGCCCCGAAGACCATCGGTGAGTGCTGACACGGGCACCCAGTAACCGGGCGTATTCACCTGCTGCTGATAATGAAGGTAGGCAATTTCACCGTTAAGGACGCCGGCATCGGACGGAAGCGACAGCCTGAGCCCAACGGTACGAGTCACGGGGTCGATGGAAGGGTTAATCCCGGCAAGCACAGCGCGGTAGTGCTCGCGGCCAACACGTAAGTCCATCAGTTGTCCCTGGGTGAGGCTTTTGGCGATGTCAGCCGGTACGCCGACGTGGGCCTGGGCGGCTTTGTTTTCAACCAACACGAACACCGGCTGCCCCAGGGGAACGACTTCACCCAGGTTGAAACTGCGGCTGCTGATACTGCCATCGAATGGGGCCAGCAGCTGGGATTTTTCCAGTTTAAGGGTATTGGCATACAGGCTGGCTTTCAGGCGCTCACGGGCACCTTCGAGGCTTCCGAGCCGTCCTTGGAGTTCATCCAGTTGCTGGCTGGACACATAACCTTGCTTTTTCAGTTCCAGGCTGCGCTTGAGGGTGGATTGCGCCAGGCTGAGATCGGCGCTGTTCTGGCTCAGTGCAGCCTGAAGCTCCTGCTGCTCGGCTTTGAGTAAACTGGTATCGAGGGCCGCAAGCAACTGACCTTTTTGTACCCTGTCACCACTGTCGGCATAAAGGCCACTGAGCTTGCCCGCCAGTTCAAAGCCCACCCCTGTGGTGTTTGCGGCGCGGATGGTGCCACTGAATTCCAGTGGCCTTTGATAACCCTCGCTGAGACTCAGGCTCTGGGTGATAACGGTGGGCGGGGTATTGTCATTGAATGGCCCGGCATCCTTTTCCTGACAGGCGGACAGTACTCCCAGCCCCAGTAGCAGGGGCAGGTGTCTTATCCACCTGTGGCAATTCATCACGTTCATGTTTGTTTCCTGTCGGTATCACTCCGGTAGGGCGCCGGTTAAAAAGTGGTGAAACTGGACTGTCTAGTCTATTTTGGTGAAACTGGACTGTCTAGTCTATTTTATGCTTAAATTTAGACTGATTTTTTCGCTTAACCTGACCGAGTGTTATGAATGACATCCATACAATCTTCCAGCCCCAGTCGCAGTGAACAAAAGCGCAGTGCCATTTTGGAGGCCGCTATCGCGCTTTTTTGTGCCCAGGGCTTTCCCAATACCAGTATGGATGAGGTGGCCAAAAAAGCCGGGGTGTCCAAGCAAACCGTGTATGCCCACTTTGGTAACAAGGACGATTTGTTTGTTGCCTCTATTGAGTGCAAATGCGATGTGCATGAAATAGCACCTGAGATGCTGGCGGATGTGGCGCATCCCGAGCAGGTGCTGTTGCAGTTTGCCAGCCGGTTCGGCGACATGATTGTCAGCGAAGAGGCCTTGACCGTTTACCGGGCCTGCGTGTCACAGTCAGAGACCCATCCGGAAGTTTCCCGTTTGTATTTTGCGGGCGGGCCAAGCCGGATCCTGGCCATGCTCAGCGACTATTTTTCCCGGGTGGAAGCGACAGGGGCTTTTCGGTTCGGCGATGTGCGCCATGCGGCAATCCGTTTATGCCTGATGCTGTACGGGGAAAGGCGCCTGATGTTGGAGTTGGGATTACCGCTGCAGGAAACAGACAGCGAACGGGCCCGCTATCTTGCAGACACAGTGAAAATGTTTTTGGCTGCCGCAAAAAGCTGATCCCAGGCGCGGCGGCTGCGTATTGGCTCCCAGAATTTTTTACCACGGATGATACCCATGAAAATGCCGAACTTGTCGCTGCAAATCTTAATTAAGTCAACCACATCAGCTGCATCAGAGGATGTCACTGAAGCGGCCGGTACAAATCAGTATGCGCTCTGCGAGACTAGAGCTCACAACAGCCACCGTAAATCCGGCCATCCAAACCTGATGTCCACCCTCTGTGGTTTTGCCTTGTTGATGGGATGCATTGTGCCCGATGCCTCGGCGCAGGGGCGTCCGCCGTCTTTGTCTTTTCAGGCAGCCTATGCCAGTACCCAGGATGCCGAAGTGGGGCAGGCGACCCTGGGGCGTGATCTCTATATGTTCGATTTGAAAGGCAACCACGGCCTCAATCAGCATTGGTCTGTGGGATGGTCACTGGGTTATGACGTGCTCGATTACCGTTGGCAATCCGGTGATGACGCACTCTTTGCCGGGCGGGTTGCGCCCTGGAGTTCCATCAACAGATACAATCTGTCGATGTCGGTCGGTTATCGTGATGACAATTGGTTTTATAGCCTGAGCCCCATGCTGCAGTATACCTGGGCCGATACGGCTTCATCATCCGATGCCCAGAGCTGGGGCCTCGTTGCCACAGCCATGCACAGATTTGATAATGGTAACCTGCTCGGCCTTGGTGCTATCTACCTGGATGATATAGGTAAAAGCCGTGTCTTCCCGTTTGTGGCTGTTAACTGGCGATTGTCGGATACCTTCGTATTGACCAATCCTTTTGATGCCGGATTCAGCGGACCTGCTGGGCTTGAGCTTATCTATGAAATGTCGCCGGCGTGGCAATTGGGTGTTGGCAGCTCCCGGCGCAGCCAGCGGGTATTGCTGGATGATAATGGCCAAACCGTGGAGTTTGACGAATGGGTCGGATTTTTACGCCTTGGTTGGCAGATTGGCCAGAAGGTAAGCCTCAATACCTATGCCGGCATGATGTTTAATGGCGAAATGGAATTGGGCAGCGGAGAGCGGGAAAAACTCTCCAACGAAGGGGCTCTGGCTCTGGCCTTTAAAGTCGAGTTTTAAGCCTGTCACCCAAGTGGTTTTTTAAGCGGCCCGGACAGGCGTTGTTGCAAAAGGCCGGGCAGTAGAAAACGGCCTGGCAAGGCAGAAACAAAAAAGGACCCTGAGGGTCCTTTTTTGTTTTGTGTGGATGATGCATCAGTTACCCAGCATATCTCGCTTGAGGCTTTTCTGGGCCGGACGCTCGCCGAGCCAAATGTTGAGAAGGGCTTTGGCGAAGGTCGCGTCACCTACCCTGGGCTGGGGGATATCATTTTTGATGGCTTCCACGCCATCCCGGCTGGCAATCAACACGAAGTTGTCGCCGGGTTTGATATCGGCTTCAAACAGCGTCATAAAGGCGGCGATACTGGCCTTCATGGCGTCATCCATCTTGCCATCGGTTGCGGCTTCAAAGCCGTCGCTGATGGCATCGCGCATTTTATCGCTGGTGATAAGGTCAGACAGAATATCCAAGCGGATGATGGCTTTATCCTGTGCCAACACCTTGTCGGCAGTGTCGGCTGTGGCGGTCAGATAGAGGCTGCCCACGTACAGGTCCATAAAAAATTTGCTGCGTACCCCTGCGCCATTGAGCACATAGGTTTGATTATCCTGCGACAGGCTATCGGGCAGAGCTATACCCGCAACCTCTTTGGCAACACCTTGAAAAGAAAGACAGAGTAACAGTAAGGAAAGGAGTGACTTCATCACGGCTCCGGAAATAAGAGGGGGGCTAGGGCGGGTAAACCGACCTGCATAGATGTTAGCTGCGAACGCCCAGTTGCACGTTGCCATCTTGGGTAAAGAGTGCAACCTGGGGCTGGCTGGTAGAAATCAGCAGTGGGCCATCATCAAAAAACAGAAAGCATTTCCAGTTACGTACAAACACATCCCAGCGGGTTTCGATGGCCTGATATTTGTCGTAGCAAAAGAACACCCGGGTATCGTCCGGCCACTCAAAATGTGCCGCCACAACGGCGGGCAGGGCGGCTTCGTCGCTGTCCCAGGCGTCTTGCCAGATATCGCTTTTCACCCAGCTTTTAGGGCGTCCGCCCCAATCGGCCTTGGAGAAATGCTCTGATGCGCTGGCCTTATCACTCACCAGTTGTTTCCACACCGCCATGGCACTTTTTTCATCCAAAGGATAAATACAGGCCTTGTCATCATCGCTTACCGGCAAGTCTTTGTTGTTGAAAATCCACTTGCGACGGTATAGGGCAAGTGGAATATAGCTGTAGGTCAAGCAAGACTCCCGGGTACAGGCAGAAAATTGCGGCCATTATAGCGGGATAGCCCACGCTGGCAAAGTCAGGGCTTTGTCTCCAAATTGCAACCTGGCCGGGTTGTGTATTCCGTCGACTGGGATAAGGTGCACAAGCAGATTAGTTCTTTTCCTCTAGCACCGCTAAGTATTGAGATGCAATGGCATTATCCGGGTCTGCCTGCAAGGCGTTACTGAATGATGTTACGGCGGCATCTGGTTCATTCAACTCCATCATGAGTTGACCCAGTTTGATCCAAGTCGGTACATCACCCGGGTATTTTTCGAGGTAGTCAACATAGGCGTTGACTGCTGCTTGCCACTGCCGCTGCAGCTTTAGCACCTGAGCGTAAAGGGGGGCATATTCATCACTGTATGACAAAAGCTTGCTCAGCACTTCGGAAGCTTGATCCAACTTCTGCAACGACAGGGACAATACCACAATCTCCCTTAGCTCTGTTTCTGTCCTGTCTTTGTTTGGTATGCAAATAAGGCTGTCCAGTGCCTGTTCCTGCTTATTTTCCAGCTGGTAGACATAACTTTGGGCAAGAAAATAGAGCCTCTGAGCCTCTGCTTCTTTTGTTCTCAATGGTTCAAGCAGCTTTACCATGTGGTTAAGGGCGGCTGAGTTCCGATAGCGATACAATATGATTAATTTCTGTTGAACGCCCGATAGCGAGCTGGCTTTTGTCGCTACAGCGGCGATTCCTTCACTTCCCTGTAACATCTCGTTTTCGAAAGCCTTTTGTAGTCTGGCGATACACTCTCTATCTTCATCTGTTAGATCGTTTGAGATTTCAGTTTGCCTGTCCAGCCAGATATTCACTCTGCCAGGCTCGAGGTTGCTCAACCAAAATGCTTCCAGTTTGTGTAGTTGGGTGAGGCCCCGCAACTCAGACTCACGCGCGTGAAGTATCAGCTCACAGTCACTGACCATCTTTTCCAGCATTTGACTGTTTTCTTCAAAAGCCCTGTAATAGGCTTCTGTCATGTCGAGCATCTTGTCTTGGTGCCATTCATCCGTTGCGGCAGGGTTGAGAAAACGGATGAATTCGCCATAGCCGAAAAACTTGAGAAACCATGCCAGCTTGGAATACTTCTCGTTAAGCTCCTTTTCAATCGATTCTATTCTCTGCTCCAGGTTGCTAGCCTGGGTTTGTGAAACTGGCGGGTTGGCCAAAGTAACCCTGAGGGATTGGTTGCATTTGATGGCTTCTTTTGCCAGCTTGGAAATGGCAAGCAGTTTTTTGCGTGTGGCCTTGATGTTGCTCACGCAGACGCAGAGGTCACGTTTGATGTTTTCCTGAGTTGTATGCGGAATCAAACTGTTCAGCTTGGCGAAAGCATTAATACCAGTCGGCTCAAAGGAGAAGGATAAGTGGTTTCGGTACACAATACCTTCAATTTTGGCGGCATCTTTTGACAGGTTGTAAATGGCACAGTTTTGCAGATTTTTCGTTTGTTCTGCTAATGAACGCATCGCGTGCAGCAACTGGATTGGCGTTTCGGCCTGATGACCGGCGTAGGTTTCCACCCATTCCCCCAATCCGCTCAGGCTTGGGCCTATCTTGGCTTCAATACTTCCTTGGGTATGGCTGAATCCAGAAGGTGAATAACAAAAGTCCACCCCAGAGAGCAGGATTTCACTAAACCCCATCTCAACTGCCAAATGAATAGCGGCATTGGTGACTGTGGGACCCATGGTTTCTATGTTGTCTTGGGAGCCATCGTCATCCCCCCATGGATACCTTGGCCCCAGATAAGCGCTCTTACCCCTCCACTGACCAATGAGACTGGGCGTGACGTGATTTGAGTTGATGAAAATTGTTTGGTCGGTCAATTTCAGCAGGTCTTTACTGACCTCCATACTCATCTGCTGTGGATCAACAGAGACGACTATGTGTGGTGTTATGCCTTTTTCTATTAGTTGTTTGCTTAACCTGGAAACCGCAAAGATTACCAAATCCTGCTGATGGGATTTTACCCAGTCGATATGGCAGTCAAGTGATGGACCTCCTGCCAATACTATACATCTATGACCTGTGAACTGATTGCGCAGCAAAGAGGCGGGATGACGGTTATCGGCCAGGTTTTGCAGTTGCCTCTTGACGAAAATTTTTTGGGTTGTGCCTATTTCATGATTGAAGGTTTCATGTTGAATAAGCTTTTCTACTTCGGCGGCCAGCAACAAATAATCTTGCAGATAGCCTAATTCGGCCCCCAAAGACTTATGCAGGCTGACTGCGTTTTTGGCTATGTAGATATCGTTATTGTCAGTTGAGATGCGTTCGGTAAACTCACTTAAAGACATCACCTGTAGCTTATGGGACAACTGCTGCGGTATGTCTATATTGAGTAACCTGAGCACTGGGTCGAGTTCGACAAATAGATACTTGCTGCCCACAGGTAACTCTGCATCCAGCAGATAATTGGCCAGCAGGCCCGAGTCAAGGCCAATGATGATATGCAGGTGTTGCTGCTTTTGGAGCAAGTCTTTCAACTTGGCCCGGTACAAGGTTTTTGAGTCCAGTTTTTCAAACGTTTGCCTGTTTACCGATGGTAAATAGACTTCGTCAAACTGGCTGATGGCAAATACGGGATTGATCTCTTGTGATGACCCTGGCATAGCATCCTCTATTGGTGTCCATTGGATGTCTCAGCAAACCGTCAAAAAACAGCGATTCCTGGCAAGAGGTTTTCTGGACAGGAAGCACGGGCCGGTGAGCAAGGCTAAGTTCGACTTACTGTAGCAATTACATGAAAATCAAGCAAATTAAAGGTTTTTAGATAACTCTGCACGTTCTTTCTTTGGAACTGCAATGGATGACTCTGGCATTGGCATGCTGTTTGCTTTCTATTCAGCAACGCAAATATCTGCCGGGCGTGATGGACCGTCAACAAAAGTGATCTGAAGTAGACATTTGACGCTGTAAGGTTATGCTCTAGCTAATATCATGAATTAATGCGGAATTTATACCGTCAACGGTAATGACCCTAGCTTTGGGAGTGAGTATGTTTAATGATAAGACTATTTTGATAACGGGTGGCACAGGATCTTTCGGCCACCAGTATGTCAAAACGCTCCTGGAGCACTATCGTCCCAAGCGTCTGATCGTATTCTCGCGTGACGAACTTAAGCAATTCGAAATGCAGCAGCGCTTCAATGCCCCCTGCATGCGTTATTTTCTTGGTGACGTACGCGATGTTGACCGCCTGACTCAGGCGTTTCGTGATGTCGACTTCGTCATTCATGCAGCCGCCATCAAACAGGTTCCTGCAGCCGAGTACAATCCCATGGAATGCATCAAAACCAATATCTATGGTGCTGAGAATGTGATTAAGGCAGCCATAGCCAATAATGTCGACAGAGTGATAGCCCTGTCCACTGATAAGGCGGCGAACCCTATCAACCTTTATGGTGCCACCAAGCTGGCCTCTGACAAGCTGTTTATTGCTGCCAATAATATAGTGGGTGGCGGGAGGACTCGTTTTGCAGCCGTGCGTTATGGCAATGTCGTAGGCTCTAGGGGCTCAGTGGTGCCTTTCTTCAAAGGGTTGGTTGCCAAAGGGGCCACCTCTTTGCCAATTACCCATCCCAATATGACCCGCTTCTGGATTACCTTACAGGACGGCGTCAATTTTGTGTTGAAGAATTTCGCCAGAATGCAGGGCGGTGAAATCTTTATTCCCAAGATCCCTTCCATCAGAGTCGTTGATCTGGCAAAAGCCTATGGCCCGAATTTGCAACAGGAGATAGTGGGTATCCGACCAGGTGAAAAGATGCATGAAATAATGTGTCCAAGTGATGATTCCCACCACACTCTGGAGTTTGATGATCATTTCGTCATTACCCCCAGCATACAGTTTTTCGGTGGTAACAATGACTACAGCCAAAACAAGTTGGGAGAGAAAGGCACATTGGTTGAACCCGGCTTTGAATATAACTCCGGTACCAATACTCATTTCCTGACGCCAAGTGAAATTCTCAGCATGGATGCCAATGTATGATTTTATATGGCAGACAGGACATTTCCTCACAGGATATAGCTGCCGTTGTTGATGTACTCAATTCTGATTATCTGACTCAGGGGCCCTGTGTACCTGCTTTTGAAAAGGCAATTTGTGAATTGACTCATGCAGCTCATGCTGTGGCGGTTAACAGCGCCACCTCAGCGTTGCATATTGCCTGTCTGGCGCTGGAGGTGGGTGCAGGGGATCTGGTGTGGACCTCGCCCATTACCTTTGTTGCGTCGGCTAACTGTGTACTTTATTGCGGCGCTGAGGTGGATTTTGTTGATGTCGATCCTGCTACGGGCAACATGTGCCCGCAGGCGCTCAAGGACAAACTTGAAAAAGCCAAGTGCCTGGGCCGACTGCCCAAGGTCATCATTCCGGTGCACCTGGCCGGTCACTGTTGTGACATGCAAGCCATATGGGCGCTAGCGACCGAGTATGGTGTAAGGGTGATTGAAGACGCCTCCCACGGGATTGGGGGAAGCTATGGTGAGCACAAGATAGGTGCCTGCCGCTTTTCGGATATCACGGTATTCAGTTTTCATCCGGTGAAAATAATCACTACGGCCGAGGGCGGGATGGCCACAACGAACGATGCCGTATTGGCAAAGCAGTTGGCCTTGTATAGAAGCCATGGGATCACCAAAACTGCCGCCGACATGCTTAGACCTGACGAGGGGCCTTGGTATTACGAGCAGCATGAACTGGGTTTCAATTATCGGATGACGGAATTGCAGGCTGCATTGGGACTGAGTCAGTTGGGGCGTCTGCAGACCTTTGTGGAAATTCGCAACAGGCTGGCAGATGGTTACCGAAATGCGTTCGCTGCATCCGTTGTACAGACGGTGGATCCTTTGGCCGGAAGCCTTAGCGCCTATCACCTGCAAATAGTTCGACTTCCCGATCCCGCAAAGCGCCGTGCCATCTTTGAGAAGATGCACGCCGATGGTATTCAGGTACATGTACATTATTTCCCAGTCCACCTTCAGCCCTATTATCTCGGGCTGGGATTTGCCAAAGGAGACTTCCCAATAGCTGAGAAGTTTTACGATGAAATCATGACCTTGCCTCTGCATCCCGGCGTTTCGCAAGAACAGGTTGAGTTTATTGTCCAGCGTCTGATGCTCCATGTGTCGGCTTGAGAGGTAGTCTGGTCGCTGGTTGTGTGCATCTGTAAGTCGTGACTAAAGCAAGCAGGTGCGATCGAGCGTGGGCTCGGGCAGGGGCGAGGTGAACAGGAAACCCAAATGGCAATAGCTTTGATTCCCGCCCGTGGCGGAAGTAAACGCATACCAAATAAAAACATCAAATTGTTTAATGGTAAGCCAATCATAGCTTACTCGATTGAGGCAGCGAGGGAGAGCGGTTGTTTCGAGCGTATTATCGTTTCTACTGATAACAGTGACATTGCTCGTGTGGCCGTTTCCTGCGGAGCCGAGGTGCCTTTTGTCCGACCGGCTGACATTGCGGACGATTACGCTACCACGATAGATGTGATTAAGCATGCATTGAACTGGTTGGATGTATGTGGTGAGATGCCTGAGTATATCTGCGCCCTTTATGCGACAGCGCCTTTTCTTGAGGCAGAGACCATAGCCAATGCATTGCTATTACTAAGACAAGATGTGGCAAAGCAATATTGCTTCGGCGTGGCGGAATATCCTTCGCCTATCCAGCGTGCCTTTAAAATCACGCCGATCGGCAATATCGAGATGTTTCACCCTGAATATTTTTTGACCCGCTCCCAAGATTTGGAAAAGGCCTATTTCGGTGCAGGCCAGTTTTACTGGGGCAGGTCTCAAGCCTTTCTGAATGATGTGCCATTGTATTCAAAGGCTTCCATCCCCTACGTCTTACCAAACTATAAGGTGCAGGATATTGACAGCCTAGATGATTGGATAAGGGCTGAAGCTTTGTATCGTGCCATCAATAGCTTGGTAATTTGAAAATAAGCACTTAATAGAAACGAAAATATCACTTTTGGCATGGCAACAGAGATATAAGTGTCGAAAGGACCGCATTACCGGTGTTTAAAGGAGACCCGCGTGTTTTGCCGTTTCCTCTCTGGATGTTTTTAACAAGGCAGATACAGTGCTATCAGGAGATAAACAGTGAAAGTTGCGATTATTCCCGCAAGGGGGGGCAGCAAACGTATTCCCCGAAAAAATATCAGGTTGTTCCATGGTACGCCCATCATTGCCTATTCTATCGAAGCAGCCCTTGCATCCGCTTGCTTTGACAAGGTTATCGTGTCTACCGACGATGAGGCCATTGCCGAAATCGCAAGGCAATATGGTGCAGAGGTGCCTTTTATCAGGCCACAACATATCGCCGATGATCACGCAACTACCCTGGATGTCATTCAACATGCCATTGACTGGTGTGAACAGCAGAGTTGGAACCTGAGCTACGTTTGCTGCCTGTATGCAACGGCTCCTTTTATTCAACTGAGTGATCTGCAAATGGGGCTGGCCAGGGTACAACAACCCGGTGTCGAGTACGTTTTCAGCGCAACCAGTTTCTCTTTCCCAATCCAAAGAGCGATAAAATTATCCAACTCGGGTGAGGTGAGCATGTTTTCTCCCGAATTTGAACAGAGCCGATCTCAGGATTTGGAGGAAGCCTATCATGATGCCGGACAGTTTTACTGGGGCCGGGCCAGCGCCTTCAAGCAGCGACTCGCCATATTTGCTCCGCATTCCAGGGTGGTTATGCTGCCGCGAATCCAGGTTCAGGACATAGACACCCATGAAGACTGGGAATGTGCTGAAGCCTTATATGCTGTGTTGAAGAGACAGGTATGAATATCCTGATTAGGGCCGACGCATCTGTTCAGATTGGAAGCGGTCATATCATGCGTTGCCTTGTGTTGGCCCATGCATTAAAGAAGCAAGGTCACGAGGTCTGCTTCGCCTGTCGTCGACAATCGGGTGATCTCGTTGAACTGATTAAAAAACGCGGCTTCAGGGTCATAAACTTGGTTGCCCCTGCGCAGCCGCCTTCCCTTGGTTCAAGCGTTGAATATGCGTCTTGGTTGCGTGTCCCATGGCAGCAGGACGCGGAAAGCCTGGTCACCCAGGCTGGAAAGGTAGATCTACTGATAGTCGACCATTACGGTATCAATATCGAATGGGAGAGATGGGTTAAAGGTGAACTGCGGTGTAAGTTATTCGTCATCGATGACTTGGTGCGATCACATGATGCCGATCTCCTGTTAGACCAAACCTTGCTGCGTGATAAACAAGCCTATATATCGCTTGGCGCTGCCAAACGGGTACTTGTTGGCAGCGACTACGCCTTGCTGGCAGAGAACTTTCCTGCTGCAAGAGAAGCTATGTTAAGTAAACCAGCCACCCTGAACCGTCCCAGAGTACTGCTGTTCATGGGGGCGATGGATTTGCCGAATGTCACGCTAAGGGTGATAGAAGCCTTTGCCAAAATTGGCGCAAGCAAGCGTCCGCTGTTGACAGTGCTATTGGGGAAACATGCATGCCATTATCAGCAAGTGCATGAGGCATGCGCTCGGACCTACGGCTGGGTGAACCATATTGAGCATGTGGACAACATGGCAGAACTTATGTGTCAACATGATTTGGCTATAGGAGCTGCTGGCACTACGGCACTGGAAAGAGCCTGTGTGGGTTTACCCAGTATTATTATTCCCATGGCGGATAATCAGAAAGACATCTGCCAGAACCTTGTTACGACAAACGCGGCCATCAGTCTTGAAATTGACAAGATTGAAGCTGAGTTAATCGTTAAGTATGGACTTTTGCTTACTGATTACCGTGAATTCAGAAACAGGAACTTCGGTCTGTGTGATGGGCTGGGGATCAAAAGAGTGATACTGGAACTGAATGATTTGCTTCATGATACTTCTTCGACATTGACTCTGCGCAAGGCGACTTTGACCGATATAAAGCAAGTTTATGAATGGCAGAATCATCCGAGCACCCGCCAATACGCCAACAATCCCCAAAGTCCCGGTTGGGAAGAACATCAAACCTGGATGCGAAAACAATTAGCCAATCCGGAGCATTTTTTTTATTTCATAGTTGATTGCGAAAGCAACAGTGATCTTGGCGTAGTGAGATTGGACAGGGTTGCTCAGGCGGAATATGTCATTTCGATCTTTATTGATCCCTCTCAATATGGAAAGAAAATTGCGGGCAAGACATTAGCCATGGTAGACGCCGTACATGGAGATGTAACAATTATTGCCAAGGTTTTGAAAGATAATATGGTTTCGCAGAGATTGTTTTCCTCGGCAAACTACAAGCAAGTCACTGACGAAACCTTCATTCGTGTGCCCTTAAAGTGAGGTTGGAATGAAATCCGAAATTTGTATCGATGGCCGTCTTATAGGTGTGTCCCATGAGCCCTATGTGATTGCCGAATTGTCTGCTAATCATAACGGCAAAATAGAAAACGCGATTGAGATCCTGATCCAGGCAAAACGTGCCGGTGCAGACGCCGTGAAATTACAGACTTATACGCCCGACACCATAACACTTGATTCCGAAGACGATGCCTTCATGGTGCACGGTGGGCTCTGGGATGGTCAGTCGCTCTATCAATTGTATAAAAGTGCTTACATGCCTTGGGATTGGCACAAGCCGTTATTTGACAAGGCCAAAGAGCTGGGCATCACCATATTCAGTTCCCCCTTCGACTTCAGTGCGGTTGACTTACTCGAATCACTCAATGCACCCGCTTATAAAATTGCTTCGTTTGAGCTGGTGGATCTCCCTTTGATAAAGCGCGTCGCGCAGACCGGCAAACCCATGATCATGTCCACCGGCATGGCAAATGAAGCTGAAATTCATGAGGCAATTACGACAGCTAAGGATAACGGTTGTAAGGAACTGATTCTCCTTCACTGCGTCAGCGGTTATCCGGCGCCAGCAGCTGAATATAACCTGCGAACCATTCCGGACATGGCACGACGATTTGATGTCTTGACCGGTCTTTCGGATCACACAATAGATAACGCGACGGCCGTAGCTGCTGTGGCGCTGGGCGCTTGTGTGATAGAAAAGCACGTCACACTGGATCGCAATGGTGGTGGACCGGATGACAGCTTTTCATTGGAACCTGCAGAGCTGGTGGCACTGTGTCGAGACGCAAAAACCGCGTGGTCGGCGCTTGGCCAGGTAAACTATCAAAAGACAACGGCGGAGCTGGGCAATGTAAAGTTTCGCCGTTCTTTGTATGTGGTGAGAGACATAGCCAAAGGTGAGTTTTTGACCGCAGACAATATCAGAAGTATTCGCCCAGGGTTTGGCTTGGCACCAAAGCATTATGAAACTGTGATCGGAAGAAAAGCTAAGCATGACCTTCCGAAAGGCTCAGCCTTAAGCTTTGAGTTTATAGAATAAGTATATCAATTGCGGGGACATAAAAGTGACTTACAAGACTGAACAAGAAAGATTCTGGGCCGGGGAATTTGGTGATGAATACCTGAATCGCAATCAGGGAGAAAGAGCCATTGCCGCCAATATCGCTTTCTTTGCCAAAGTGTTGCAACAAACTCAAAACATAGGAACCCTAATTGAGTTTGGCGCCAATATTGGTTTAAATATTGCTGCTTTCAGGGCAATTATGCCGGAAGTAAAGATGTCAGCAATTGAGATTAATGATAAGGCAGTAGCGCACCTCAAGCAATTTCAGGATCTAACGGTGTATCATTCGTCGATACTGAACTTCTTACCTGAAACTCATTATGACTTTGTGTTGATAAAGGGCGTACTTATCCACATCAACCCGGACGAATTGCAAGGGGTATATGACAAACTGTATAACAGCAGCGGCCGTTATATTTGCATTGCCGAATATTATAACCCCACGCCGGTCGAAGTTCCATACCGGGGGCACAGCGGCAAATTGTTCAAGAGAGATTTCGCCGGCGAAATGCTGGACAAATACCCGGATCTGCAACTGGTGGATTATGGTTTCATGTATCACAGGGATAACAACTTCCGTCAGGACGACATGACCTGGTTTCTGTTGGAGAAGCGCTAGTCGAAGGGGCGATACTTAATAAAGCTGAATTTAGTGCATGATCTGCCATTTGCTTTTGCTCCAGTGTTATGCACTCAATTAAAATAAAAGAACCCATGGTGATAGATATTTACTCAGTTTTTCTGGCGTACAAGAACAAATGGAATAAAAGAAATAGCCCTAAAAGCGAGCGAAGGGAGTTCTTTGATCTTACAAATTTAAGACCATAGCCAGAAACATTGTTTCTGCACTGCGCAGTTTAGGCTTCAGTTCATGAGTTTACTGCTCGAACAAGGCTGCTCAATTTTACAAGCCCATTGATGTCTCAGGAGTGGTGAGACGGTTAGAAGACTAAAGAAATTGCCCTGACTATCACACCTAAAAGTCAGTGACTGTTGAACTTCGTGGCATCCCCAGCTGAGTGGGTAGGATAATTGCGTCCAACGGGTCTCAATCATGGGGTGGTGATCCCCATTACATGAGTGGGCAGCGGTTGGCGCATTCTGAGTCAATGAATGATTTCCGGTGTTGCAAACAGTTGGCAGTGCAAAGTCTAACAGACCTAACACTGAGACTGCGGATAATGAGTTTAATACGATCTTTGGGATTAAAGGCAGAAGCTTTTTGTCTGGTTTTTCTACAGCGCGAGGATGGAAGTAAAGTCGCCAACTCCTCCATTGGTGGTTTGGCGCTGCTGTATTACGAGGCGCATAAATCGCCGTGAAAGCGGTTGGGATGGTTCACAAATGGAAAAGTTGTTCTGCCGCGTGACACCACAGCGGGTAGCCGTTGCATTAGGCAATATGGGGCCTCAGTGAATACCTGATGCACTAGGACAATTAACCTGCTTTCCCATCAATACCATAATGAGAGACCGGTTCAAGGCTGGGAACGTGTCCGATATTGTCTTACTATCACAAATTTCTTTTTCTTTGATAACTATCGTTTTCTGTCCTCACTGGCGCTGCAGGCACATTTTCGCTAATACTTTTCTTTGAATTCCATTATTTAAGTGGGCTTACCATCGACTAAAGTGCAGTTTTTAGTCGAGTCCTCAGCCCATACTATAGTTTAAATTAACAGGGCGTCTGCATGACCGTGGCACAGTGGCCGGTTTTGACTGTTTGTCGGTTATCCGCGTCTTGACTTAGCGTTTGTAGGGCGTTTGAGGGTGTTCGTACTAAAGAGAGCATATTGACACAACGCGGCTCTTTTCCCCGTTAAAAACACCCAACAATGTTGTCGAATACCGAGGTGCTTATGCTTGGCAACTATCTGAGAAATTACAATATTTCACGCCGAATTTGGGCGATGCTGCTGTTGTCATTGGTTGCGACCCTGCTGATGTTTGTGTTTGCGCTACGCAACATGGATTCGGTGTTGGTACAGGAAAAAGAAGCGCGGTTGAATGCGCTGACAGATATCGCCATCAGCATCATCAAGGATTATCAGGACAAGGCTCAGTCCGGAGAGCTCAGTGAAGCTGATGCCAAGACAAAGGCATTGGCTGCCCTCGATAGCCTCAGATACTCAGGAAAAGAGTACTACTTCACCATCGACCGGCAAGGAATGCTGATCCAGCACCCCTTCGCTAAAAAACTGGTGGATACCAGCGTGCTGGGTATGGCCGACCCCAACGGGGTAAAGCTGTTTGCCGAAATGATCCGCCTCACTCAAAACAGTGATTCTGCATTGGTCAATTACATGTGGAATAAGCCCGACGCCGATGCCCCCAGTCCAAAGATGAGTGTGGTAAAGCGCTTTAATGAGTGGAACTGGATTGTGGGAACAGGTATTTATGTGGATGACATTGCGGCCCAGAAACAGGAGTTTGCCTGGCAATACTTACTGGTATTTTTGTTGGTGTGGGGACCGGTGCTGGCACTGCTGCTGATGATAAGTCGCAGCGTGACCGAGCCCCTGCAGCGAACCCTTATGGCTTTTAAAAACATTGCCGAAGGCGAAGCCAACCTGACGCTGCGGCTGGAAGAGCGCGGCCGTGATGAGTTATCACAGGTGTCGGTATACTTTAATGCCTTTGTTGGCCGCATCCAGTCATTGGTCAGCTCGGTGCGCGACTCGGTCGACCACAGCCGTCAGCTGTCGGCCTCGCTGTCGAATGTCGCCCACGAAGCGGCCCATGCCACAAACAGCATGCAACAGGAAACCCAGAGTGTGGCAGCCGCCATCAATCAAATGTCGGCCACTGCCAGTGAGGTGGCGGCGAATGCTCAGCTTGCGGCGCAATCGGCAAAAGATGCCGACGCCCAGGCCGACAGTACCAATTTGGTGGTCACCCATGCCATGGGTAATGTCCGGCAGCTTTCGAGCGAGCTGGAAGAGACCTCTGAGATTGCCAAGGCCCTCAAGGTCAGCTCGGGTGAAATCGGTCAAATTCTCGATGTGATTGTGGGCATCGCCGAGCAGACGAATTTATTGGCTCTCAATGCCGCCATTGAGGCTGCCCGCGCCGGTGAGGCTGGGCGGGGCTTTGCCGTGGTAGCGGATGAAGTTAGAACGCTGGCGAGCCGTACCCAGCAGTCCACCCAGGAAATCAATGCCATCATTGAGGCCATTCGTGGCGCCGTCGACAAGGTCAATGCGTCGGTTGCAAGAGCGCGCCAGCAATCGGATAACACGGTGGATGAAACGGCTCAGGTGATGGATGCCCTGGGGCTGATTAAGCAGGCCATAGGTCAGATAAACGATATGAATCTGCAAATAGCAACGGCGACCGACGAACAGAGTGCGGTGATTGCCGAGTTGAATCAGAACATCACCCGGATCAACGACATCTCCCTGGACAATCAGTCCAAGAGCGAAACCGTCGGCCACACCAGCGACAGGATTGCCGAAGACTCTCGGCAGATGGAGCAGTTGATTGCGGTATTCAAGGTATAGGTTGATTGCTTAGCCAGTGTAGCGGCCAACCAAGCTGAACGTTAGTCACTGCATTTTGGCGATTATTCACATGCCTGACTGAGCCGCAAGGCTATTCCGAAGCATATCCCCTGAAGTGAACTTCTACAGCATGGATGCTGTCGTCGAGCTTACATGGATGTACTCGCTGCGCGTCACCTAAGTGGATGTGCCAAGGGGCGCTCATTCGTATCCATGCGATCGCGACATTGGTGCATCCATGCACGGCACCCACGGCAGGGGGATAAGCGTGTCGTCAGACTGCGAGATGAACAGTTTCATCTCGCAAGCGTTCCCCGAAGGCCTCTGGCCGCCACGCGGGGATTAATGGCATCAGATGCCGGAAGTTGCAGTTGAAACAAGAGATTGCCACGGTGGCGGCACATAAGCGGCACAGCCGATCAATACAGATACTGTAGCGGCAACAGAAACACAAAAATTGGCAGAAAAAGAGGAACTGAACGACAAGCTTGAAACTTGTGCAAGCATTCACAAGCACAAGTGAATGGTCTCCCCACAGGGACTCGAACCCCGATCGGTCGCTTAGGAGGCGACTGCTCTATCCTGTTGAGCTATAGGGAGACCCGCTGATTATACCTATTTTGTCTTTGATTAAAAGTCTTGATATTTAACTGGTTAATTCTTGTTCTGCCCGGTTTTTATCGCAATATCGCTGACCTGAATATTATCCACGCTGCCCAGACCAGAGAGCTCGGCGCGGGCACTGTCTTCAGTTACCTGGGTTATGCTGATGTTTGTTTTGGTGTTGTTCCCGGTGGCGCGGGTGTCGTTCAGCCTGTCTGGAATGTGTTTTGCCAGCACCACGGCGAGTTCATCCCCGACCTTAATGCCATGGCGACGTCCCAGATTCAGGATCAAAGTTTGCCCCTGCCTGGCAACAATTTGCCCCAGTACAGGGCGGCAAAACAGTGCCTTGTCGAGTTCCTTTACCGCCTGCACCAGCAGTTTATCTACCGCCATGCCATAGGCTGAGCGCCAGAACCTGTCATGGGTTGGGGACACCTGCTCCGTGCGTTCGAACTCCCAGGGAGCAGAGGTTGTGAACTCGTCACGCCAGATAATTTCGCCGCTGATCCCCTGGAACAGGGTGAGGGTAAGGGCAAACTGGCGCTCGGGGGCGTCTGTGACCAGGCCGAAGTAGCTACTTTGCGCGGGCTCGGTGGAGACATCAGTAATTTGGGGGACCAAAACGTATTGGCTATCGCTTGCCATGGCAAGGTACCCCGGCAAACGATAGCCGGGGGCGGCAAGTTGCCTTGCGTCCACATCAAGACGCGCGCCGGGCCGCAGGTTGGCAAAGGCCGCACCTGAGGTACTGTCCAGTCGTCGGGCGAGCTGCCGGGATACGGCTTCCCCAAGGTTATTTATCTGACCCTGCGCCAATTGGCTGCGGTGACTCACGGCGGCTTCGGGCAATAGTATCGCTGCTTTCAGGTGGGTGCTCTGACACTGATTTTGAGGCGCTTCCATCAATTCGACGCGCAGTTGCACTCGTAAGCGGTTGTTTTCAATCTGCTCACTGATGAGCTGTACGGGCCCAGTCATCAGCTGTTGCATCAGACGGGTGCTGGTATCGGTAAGATGACCATCGACCATCTGCTGTGAGGATTCAATGCTGACACCGGCTTGCAGGCTGGCATAGCTGACGGCCTGCTCAATGGCTTCTGCGCGAGCTTTGGTGACGTTACCATTGACGATAACGGCCTCGCCCTGGGCGGTCACCCAGTCGGCTTGTGCCTGAATGCTCATAAGGAGCGCGCTGAAAACGAGGGCGGATTTTATCAATCCCATATGCCTGTCCTGCCACATCTCAAAGGGTTGAGGGTTCCATCCATTGGTGTCTTTGGCACAGGGCCTGCAAGCCATTTTAGTGCCGCCGCGGTGCATGCTGGATACCGGATGGTTCTGTCATGATACGGACTAAGCAAGTTACGTGCCGCCCCAGGCCTGGCATCCGCTGGGATTATGGTGTTTTAAAGTAAAGTAATTGCCACAGGTGCCGATAGCTGTGTAATGGAGTGGAAAGTCTGAAGATGGGTTTTCTTATTAATTTATATAAAATCATGGAGTTGTCTCTATGAAGGTGCGAATGGTCACTGCTCTGGCACTCGCTTTTGTATGGTTGCCTGCGATGGGGCAGCCCAAGGTTCCTCAGAGTGTATCCTATGGGGAAGACGGCTACCCACAACGGGAGCAAGTCAATGTTCTGGCACAGCAGATAGTCAATGAGCTGCTGCTGACCAACGACGTGCTTTCATCCACCGATCCCATCGTGGTGACAACCCCGGTAAACGTGGATGACATGACTCAAAGTGGCAGTTTTGCCCGCCAGTTGCAGCAGGGCATGATGGCCGCGCTGCATGCCCGGTACTTCAACGTGGTGGATACGGCTATCAGCCAAACCCTGAGAGTCACAGACAAAGGGGACTTGCTGCTGAGTCGTGATTGGCAAAAGCTGCGTGAATCTGCCCAGACCCAGCATGTGCTGGTGGCTACTTACAGCCTGGGGCGGGATGGCATGACAGTAAATAGCCGTCTGGTCGACATAGCCAATAACCGTGTGGTAGCGACATCTCAGTCGTTCAGTCGTCCGGGGGATCTCAGGGATTACCTGGGTTACTCCCAGCAAGTCGTTTCCAAAGACGGGCTGTTATATCGCCATGAAGCGCCGGGGCTGGACAGGGTCACTCTGCTTGGAGAAGACAAATGAAAAAGTGGATTAGCACCTGTTTGACCCTGGTGTTTTTAGCCGGGTGCGCCAGCAGTGATGACCGTTATGTGCAGTGGGAGACTGAGGCGCCAGCGAGTTTTCCCAAGCTGACCGCCATTGGCTATGCGCCTTTGGCAACCCAACCTGCGAAGACCCAGGCCGAAAAGGTGCTGATGGCCATGCAGGCCTCAAAGCTTGCGGCATACAGAGAACTGGCAGAGCAGGTTTACGGTCAAAAAATCAGTGCCGGCGCCAGCGTGAACGACTGGGCCATGGGCAGTGACAGCATTAAAGCATCGGTATCTGGTGTCATCCGCGGCGCCAGAGTCGTTAAGGCCTATCCTGTTGGTGAGCATTATGTGACAGAGCTGGAACTGGATTTTGCGCGCGTGTGGGATATCTATCAGCAGCAGAATCGCCCCTCCAAGGTAAAGGAAGTGACTTACTTTTAAGGTTGGCACTCCCCTTAATCGCAGCCGCAGTAAAAAAGCCCCTGAGAATGGGGCTTTTTTATTGGGCGTTTTGTAGGCTATGTCGACATAGGCGCAGGTGGCAATAAAGCGCTTATACCCCGGGCGTGTCAGACTTCTATGCTGCTACCCAGAGTAGAGATGGTCGATGTTTTACCCTTATCCGTGTAGGTAAGGGAACTGGCGTTGCGACTTACCTGCAGCGCCTGTGCCAGCCGGTTAATGCTTGCCTGGCTGTGTTCAATAAGCTGCGCGTTGGCTTCGTTTTCCTGCTTACAGCGTGCAAGGGTGTGTTGAACCGATGCTACCTTGGCCGCCAGGGCGTTATCGTTTGTCAGCAGGCTGTGACCGGGATGAGCCGCCATGACATCATCATTTTGCTTCAGTCGTAACAGGGCAGAGGACTTGTGCTCTGCGATGGTCATCAGCTCAGATGCATTTTGGGCAATCAGGGCTGCACGTTCAGCTGCCATAGCAGCCAGAAGTTGCTCCAACAGGCTCTGTTGTGCATCGAGCAATTGATTGAGTTCATTAACGTGATCCATGGTGTTGCATCCCGGTTTTATTGACATCAGGGTTAGTGATTAAAGAATGCAAAAAGCCGGCCATCATCAAATGGCCGGCTTTGGATAGTTCCCAATCCGTGCTGGAAATCAGGCGTCTCGGCCTAATTCCTGTAATTCTGCTTCAAAGCTGGCGATATTGGCCGCGAGCTTTTCAGGGTCAATTTTATAACGGCCTTCAGCAATGGCTTGCTTGATTTCGGCCACTTTCTTTTGGTCAACTTCAGGCAGAGAAGACAGCTTTGACTGCACGCTTTGCAATTGCTGAGCCTGACTGGTGATCATCACCGAGTCGGCCTTTTGGGGTACCTGTGGCTGAGCGGTTTGTGCTGCCGATGCCTGGGCAGTGCGGGCACTGGTCAGTGGACTGCTGGTGTTGCCGACGCGGTTGGACGCGGCATTGTTTTTGGGTAATTCGATGGCCATTTCGGGCTCCAGTGTCACGGATTTGGGTTTCTTGAGGTTTATATCGGCCGCAGCCAGCAAAGCTTTAGGGTATTTTACATTTTGACTTCCACTTCGCCAACGCCGATGACAGTTGCCTCTAATACCCTGTTTGAGTTGATATTTCTAATCCTAACCCTATCGCCTTCGTTACCGTCGGCCAAGGCCTCGCCCTGGGTTTTTATCTCAAAGCTGGCTGATTTTGCGTAAATAGCTACCGCATCTCCCTTGCATACAAAACACAGGTTGTCGGCAAAGATGGGGGCGTCCTGGGGGATACGGCGCTTAACCCGCGATCCATAAAGGGGCTGTAAGTGCGAAAACTGTTGGCCACGCAGCAGAGTTTTGTCGACATATCTGACTTCGATGCTCTCTGCGTCCAGCAAATCGCCATTACCCAGCGGGCGTTTGGCCACCACCACAGGGAAAAGCACTTCTGCGCGGACAGAAAGGTACATCTGCCAAGGATAGTCCAGATCCGGGCTGACACAGCTTATACGCACTGTATTGTTACGGGAAATGGGTCTGTCGGTGGCAAGTCTTGCTGATACAGGTCCTTCACATCGGGGCAGATTCCCCCGGCTTTCCAGGCTTTGGGCCTGTACGTTGATTTTGGCGTTCGCCGGTGCATCAATTTTTTCAATAACCACGGCTTCAGCCGCCGAAGCGATGGCCGATATACTCGGGATATGAGGTTCTTCTGCGATTGATACCTTGGGTAGCAACGTCAGAATCACCAAAACTTGTGCTAACTTTACTTTCATAATGAACAGACTAGCGTGTGGCGCCAGATTACACCTATACTTTCATTCAGCACCAAAGTACCTCGTCCAAGCGCTTAGACGGGCCGTCAGAAGTTTGACGAAGTTGGGGCAAGGGTTGTCGGTGACAATAACAAAAGCAAGTTACATGCCTATGCTCCGAGGTGATCGGGGCGTCATTCCATCAAGACCACTAAGGCGAACTTATGTCGAGCATTCTTGAGTCAGTCAACAAGCGTACCCAACTGGTGGGGCAAAACCGATTGGAGCTGCTGCTGTTCAAGCTGAACGGCCGTCAGCGCTTCGGTATCAACGTCTTTAAAGTAAAAGAAGTTTTGCAGTGCCCACCCCTGACAGGATTACCCAAGCTCAATCCATTCGTGCGCGGTGTGGCCCATATTCGTGGTACCACCATTTCTGTGATTGACCTCAGTGCGGCCACCGGTGGCAAACCCATAGAGAACATTCAGAACTGCTTTATTATTATCTCTGAATATAACCGTAGTGTTCAGGGCTTTTTGGTGAATTCAGTCGAGCGCATCATCAACATGAACTGGGAGGCCATAATGCCGCCGCCTCAGGGCGCTGGTCGCTACTCCTATTTAACAGCGGTCACCGAGATTGATGGAGAGCTGGTAGAAATCCTGGACGTTGAAAAAATTCTTGATGAAATCAGTCCGGTCCGTACCGCCATCAGTGAAGACACAGATGCACAGTTAACGATTGATCGTGGGCAGCACTTCCACATCATGGTGATTGATGACTCTGCGGTGGCGCGTAAGCAAATCATTCGTGCGCTCACCTCCCTTGAGCTACAGATTGACACGGCAAAAGATGGCCGTGAAGCACTGGAAAAGCTGAAAGCCATTTCGGCGGAAATGACCAACGTGGCTCACGAGATCCCGCTGATTATCTCCGATATCGAGATGCCGGAAATGGACGGTTATACCCTGACCGCCGAAATCCGTGATGACCCCAAACTCAAAGACATCAAGGTGATTTTGCACACGTCGCTGAGCGGTGTGTTTAATCAGGCGATGGTTCAGAAAGTGGGTGCCAACGACTTTATTGCCAAGTTCAATCCCGACGAACTGGCCGCTGCGGTTAACAAGCACCTGAGTATCTGAGCAGGATGGCATTCCCCTTGGGCGGGGTTATACTCCTCCAAGGGCGCTTGTATTCAGTCACTGGATAATGTATAAAGCAGCGCTTATTTTTGGGGAATAAAATCAGAAAGTTAACCAGTTATTGAGTTAATTTTCTCTATTTGGTGCAGGATGAGAAACGGTGTCAGACAAATCACTGGCTGAAGCGGAATATAATCAATTCAGGTTGTTCCTTGAACAACACAGCGGCATAGTGCTTGGCGAAAACAAGCAGTATCTGGTCCGCAGCCGCCTTGCGCCTCTGATGGGCAAATACAACCTGCCTTCGTTATCAGAAGTGGTCAAACATTCAATGAAACCCACAGAGCGGCAACTGCGCGCCGAGGTCATTGATGCCATGACTACCAACGAAACACTGTGGTTTCGTGATAAATACCCCTTCGAATTGCTCGCCAATGCGCTGCTGCCTGACTATGCCAAGCTTGGCAGGCCGCTTAAAATTTGGTCTGCCGCTTGTTCTTCAGGGCAAGAGCCTTATTCGCTGGCGATGACTATCCTCGAATATCAGCAAAAACGTCCGGGCGGCTTGCCCGCAGGCGCATCGATTCAGGCAACGGATTTATCCCCCTCGATGCTGGATCGCTGTAAACAGGCCGAATACGATAGCCTGGCGCTGGGACGGGGCTTATCGGATGAACGAAAAAGAGCATTTTTCGATACCCTGCCAAGCGGCAATATGCGGGTAAAAGACAACGTGCGGCGTATGGTGAGTTTCCGGGCACATAACCTGCTGGAAAGCTATGCCTTGCTGGGTAAGTTTGACATCATCTTTTGCCGTAACGTGCTCATTTACTTTGCCCCTGAGGCAAAGGCAAAAATACTGCGGCAATTTGCTGCCGCTCTCAATCCCAAGGGCATCCTGTTTCTTGGCGCTTCCGAGTCCATTGCCGGTTTGACCGATGAATTTGACATGGTGCGCTGCAACCCGGGTATTTACTACCAGAAGAAGACATAGCCAAATAACCTAATGAATAAAAACAAAAAAGCCGACTTGGCAAAGTCGGCTTTTTTGTTGTCTGCCATTTGCATGGCGGAACTCCCCAGATTTGGCACACGAATTGCTTTTCATCTGCCATCATGGCGTGGAGGCAATTTTATGGCGATCAGTTTCGATAAGGCGCTTGGGGTGCATCAGTTTACCCTTGGCATCAGAGCAGAGCGGGCGGAAGTCCTCTCAAGCAATATCGCCAACGCCGATACCCCCCATTACAAAGCACGGGATGTGAACTTTGCCGATGCGTTGCAGGCGGCACGCAGCCACCAGCGTGGCATGCAAATGGCTCAAACCAGTGAAGGGCATTTTGACTTGCAAGCACTGAGCCGACAGCACGTGCAGTTCCGTGTCCCCAATCAGCCAGATACCGGCGATGGCAACACTGTGGATATTCAGCAGGAACAATCTGCCTTTATGCAAAATGCGCTGGAATATCAGATGTCGCTGGGCTTTCTGGAAGGCAAGTTCAACGGTATGAAAAAGGCCATTAAAGGAGACTGACAATGAGCTTGTTTAATATCTTCAATGTGTCTGGCTCCGGCATGAGCGCGCAATCGGTCCGCCTCAACACCACCGCCAGCAACATTGCCAACGCCGACTCAGTGTCCAGCAGCGTCGATAAAACCTACCGGGCGCGTCATCCCGTGTTTGAGGCTGAACTTGCCAAAGCCAGCCAGCAGCAATCTGCCCGTGGTGTGAATGTCAAAGGCATAGTCGAAAGCGATAAGCCGCTGCAAAAAGAATACAACCCGGACCATCCCATGGCGGATGCCGATGGCTTTATTTACAAACCCAATGTGAACGTGATGGAAGAAATGGCCGACATGATATCCGCTTCGCGTTCGTACCAAATGAATGTCCAGGTGGCCGATACCGCCAAGAGTATGCTGATGCAGACTTTGAGAATGGGCAAATAACGGATGTGGCGCTAAGGAGGTAAGCCGTGAGTTTTCTTAACTCTATCAGTCAGGCATCGGCGGCCCAGTCAACCCAGAGCACGGGAAATCCCTTTCTGGACAGTGTCAGGTTGCAGACCAAAGAAGCAGTGCCAGAGGCCAAAAAACAGGAATTGACCCAAGAGGACTTTTTCGCCCTCTTGTCGCAGCAGTTGTCTATGCAGGATCCGTTCAAGCCGGTTGAAAACGACCAGATGATTGCCCAGATGGCGTCTTTCTCTACCGTGGACGGTATCGCCAATTTGAACGAGCACATTGTGAATCTGAATACCGTGATGACCTCCAGTCAGGCACTGCAGGCATCGGGTTTGGTGGGACAGAAGGTGCTGATCCCATCAGCATCTGGTCATGTATCCGCTGAAGAGCCCAACCTCAAGGGCGTTATCAGTACCTCCAAGCCCATTGAGACAATCATGGTGCGCATTGAAGATGCCAAGGGACAGTTGGTGAAAACCTTCAGTGTCGATGGCAGTGATGGCGGCAACATTGATGTGAATTGGGATGGCCTCGACGCCGAAGGTAAACCCGTTGCCGACGGTACTTACACCATCAAGGCCAGTGGTCGGGTCGATGGTAAGGCCGAGGAATTACCGGTTTCAACTTATGCCCACGTGACCAGCGTGTCGCTTGGGACTGCAGCAACAGGCGCCATTCTTAACTTGCGTGGCATTGGCGGCATTAAACTATCGGATGTTCTGGCTGTGGCTGAGAGCTGATCCAGAAAACCAGACTAAAGAGGTAATTGACTTATGTCTTTCAATATCGCACTCAGTGGCATTGCTGCCGCCCAGAAAGATTTGAACACCACTGCCAACAACATCGCCAACGTCAACACCACGGGCTTTAAAGAGTCACGTGCTGAGTTTGCCGATGTGTATGCGGCTTCGATTTTCGCTAACAGCAAAACCCAGGTGGGTGGTGGCGTGACCACCACTCAGGTGGCGCAGCAGTTCCATCAGGGCAGTTTGCAGTTCACCAGTAACGCGCTGGATTTGGCCATTAGCGGCGGCGGTTTCTTTGTGACGTCTGCCGACCCTTCGGCCCGTGATTACAGTTTCACCCGCGCCGGCGCCTTTAAGGTAGACAGCAATAACTACCTGGTGGATTCAGCAGGCAACTTCCTGCAGACCTTCCCGGTGGATAAATTCGGTAACTCCACCTCCGTGAGTTTGACGACTACCCGTCCGGTACAAATTCCCGATACCGCCGGCAGCCCGGTGATGACCGAGAACGTGGGTATTCAGATGAATCTGAACGCCGGTGAAAAAACCAAGGATCCCGTGGCATTTGACCCAGACGATCCAACTACGTTCAACAACTCAACCTCGTCCACCATTTATGACTCCCTGGGTGAGCCTCACATTCTGACCACCTACTTTGTAAGGCCAAACGATGGTGCCTACACAGGGGAAAACAACTGGGTGGCTTACTATGCGCTCGACGGTCAACCTGTGAATCTGGGCGCTGGCGCCGGTACTTACCAAATGGATACCAATGGTGACGGTACCCCTGACACCACCGGAACTGCCCAAACCACGGGGGGCTGGACTGGTGCCGTACTGACCTTTAACAGCACTGGTACTTACACTGGAACCAATCCAGCAACCATCACTACAGAACCCCTGGGGATCGGTGGTGCCGGCATTCTGGGGCCTGGCGCCGATGGCAGCCAGACCCTCACCATCAACTTCGCCAACCCGACTCAGTACGCCTCAGCCTTTGAAGTAACCGAGCTGACTCAGGATGGAACCACTGTCGGTCGTCTGACCAACGTGGAAGTGGGTGAAGATGGCCTGATTAAAGCCGCCTACAGCAATGGCAGTACCGTGCCCCTTGGCCGCGTTGCTTTGGTGCGTTTCGCCAACGAGCAGGGGCTGACTCAGGTGGGTAACACTTCCTGGAAAGAAAGCCTGGCATCAGGTACAGCCCTCGCCGGTGAAGCAAACAGTGGTACCTTCGGTGCCGTGCGATCTGCAGCGCTGGAACAGTCCAACGTGGATTTGACCACAGAGCTTGTTGACCTGATTTCAGCGCAGCGTAACTTCCAGGCCAACAGCCGTACATTGGAAGTGAACAACACGCTGCAGCAGACCATTCTGCAGATCCGTTAAGATTTTCTCTCCTTGGTTGCCGCCTTCGGGCGGCAATTTTTTGCCTGTTTACGCCCCCCCTTATCGTTCTTATCCTCACTTTCCCAGCCCTTGCTGGACAAGCTCTTGGTTAATTGGCATGCAGTTTGCTTTGCTCAGTGCATGCTAGATCTTTGACGGAGCCCAGCGTGGACAAATTTCTCTATATCGCCATGAGTGGTGCCAAGCAGAATCTCAATTCGCTTTCCATTCGGGCCAACAACCTGGCCAACGCCAACACAGATGGCTTCAAGGCCGACCTGGAGCAATCCCGCTCCATGCAAGCCTTTGGAGAGGGATTGCCCACCCGGGTATTCGCCATGACCGAAAATCCCCAGGCCAGTTTCCGTCACGGTCCCATTAACAGCACCGCCCGCGATCTGGATGTTGCCGTGAAAGGCGATGGTTGGATAGCGGTGGAAGATGCCGATGGCAACGAGGCTTATACCCGTGCCGGTAGCCTGAAATTTGACGAAACCGGTTTGCTGACCAATTCACAGGGACGCCCTGTGATGGGCGATGCGGGCCCAATCGTTCTGCCACTGCCCATCGATAAGGTAGAAATTGCCCAGGATGGCACCATCACGGTTCGGCCTCAGGGGGCGACTGCCGAAGTGGTGGAAGAGGTGGCCCGGATCAAACTGGTTAATCCCGGTAATCAAAACCTGATGCGTGGTAACGATGGTCTGTTTCGGATGATGAATGGAACGACTGCACCACAGGACGAAACCGTGGCTCTGGAGAGCCGCGCAGTGGAAGGCAGTAACGTCAACCCCGTCGAAGAGATGGTGGCCCTGATTGATATCCAGCGGCAGTTTGAGCTGCAGGTAAAAATGATGAAAACCGCAGAAGAAAACGATAAAGCTTCTGCACAACTCGTACGTATTGGCTAAGGAGACAGGATTATGCATCCCGCATTATGGATAAGTAAAACTGGCTTAGATGCTCAGCAAACGGATATCGCCGTGATATCCAACAACGTCGCCAACGCCAGTACCGTCGGCTACAAAAAAAGCCGCGCCGTGTTTGAAGACCTGCTCTATCAAACTGTAAATCAGGCAGGCGGGATCAGCGCGTCCAACACCAAGTTACCCAATGGCCTGAACATAGGCGCCGGCACCAAGGTGGTGGCGACCCAAAAGATGTTTACCCAGGGCAACATGCTGACCACGGATAACGCGCTGGACATGATGATTGAAGGCCCTGGCTTTTTTGAAATTCAGTTGCCGGATGGCACCACAGCCTACACCCGTAACGGTCAATTCTCGCTGGACGATACCGGCCAGATAGTGACGCCCGGCTCCGGTTATGTGCTTCAGCCAGCCATCACCATTCCCGATAACGCCACCAGTATCACAGTGTCTGCCGAAGGGGAAGTGTCAGTAAAAACCCCCGGCGCTGCCGAAAGCCAGATTGTGGGGCAGCTGACCCTGTCTGACTTTATCAATCCCTCTGGCCTTGACCCCATAGGTCAGAACCTGTACCTGGAAACCGGTGCCAGCGGCACACCTATTCAGGGTACCGCCTCATTGGATGGTATGGGGGCAATCCGTCAGGGAGCACTTGAAACCTCCAACGTGAATGTGACCGAGGA
Source organism: Shewanella zhangzhouensis (assembly GCF_019457615.1). Lineage (NCBI taxonomy): Bacteria > Pseudomonadati > Pseudomonadota > Gammaproteobacteria > Alteromonadales > Shewanellaceae > Shewanella > Shewanella zhangzhouensis. The sequence goes on along the minus strand of NZ_CP080414.1, from coordinate 2,942,327 downwards.
GCTGGTCAATCTCATCGAAAGTCAACGCATCTATGAAATGAACTCCAAGGTGATTTCAGCGGTGGATCAGATGCTGGCTTACGTTAACCAGAATCTGTAAGAGGCGATGGTTATGCTCAGATACCTTATGGTTGGTTCGCTGCTGGTGCTCGCAGGATGCGCCAGTACAGAACACAAACCCATTCCGGACGATCCTTACTATGCCCCTGTGGTACCTGAAGAGCCGCCGGTCGCATTGGAACCTACGGGCTCTATTTTCCTCGACTCACAGGCGGCAAGCCTGTACACGGATATCCGTGCCCACAGGGTAGGGGACATCATTACCGTGGTGCTCACCGAGTCTACCCAGGCAACCAAGAGCGCCAATAATGAAATCAAAAAGGGCTCGGATCTCAATATGGATGCCATCCAGGCTCTTGGCGGCCCGGTCACCATCAGTGGTAATCCGCTGAGTCTGGGGTATTCCGACAGCATGAACACCAAGCGTGAGGCTGACGCGGATCAAAGCAACAGTCTCAGAGGCAATATCTCTGCCCATGTGCTTCAGGTGCTGTCCAACGGCAACCTGGTTATTCGCGGTGAAAAGTGGATAAGCATCAACAACGGCGACGAGTTTATTCGGGTCACCGGGGTTATCCGGCCCCAGGACATCACCACAGACAACAAAGTGGAATCCACCCGGGTGGCCAATGCCCGTATTCAATACAGTGGCACTGGCACCTTTGCCAATTCGCAGCAGGTGGGCTGGCTCAGTCAGTTCTTCCTCAGCGATTGGTGGCCCTTTTAAAGGAGCTTGGACATGAACATCAAGGTTCTGCTTGCCGTGGCCCTGCTGGCCATGACGGTGCCGGTCAAAGCCGAGCGCATTAAAGATATCGCCGCCGTTCAGGGCGTGCGAAGTAATCAGTTGATTGGTTATGGATTGGTGGTGGGTTTGCCGGGCACCGGTGAAAAGGCGAACTACACCGAGCAAACCTTTACCACCATGCTGAAAAACTTCGGCATTAATTTGCCGACCAACGTAAAACCCAAGATTAAAAACGTGGCCGTAGTGGCAGTGCATGCCGATATGCCACCTTTCATCAAACCCGGCCAGACCCTGGATGTCACAGTGTCCAGCATAGGCGAAGCCAAGAGCCTGCGTGGTGGAACCCTGCTGCAAACCTTCCTTAAAGGGGTGGATGGCAATATTTACGCCATTGCCCAGGGCAGCATGGTGGTGTCCGGTTTCAGCGCCGAAGGGCTGGACGGCTCAAAGGTTATCCAGAATACCCCAACAGTGGGGCGTATCCCCAACGGCGCCTTGGTGGAGCGGGCAGTACCGTCTGCCTTTGCCCATGGAGATTTCCTTACCTTTAACCTGCACCGTGCCGACTTCTCTACCGCCAAGCGGATGGCCGATGCCATCAACGACTTGCTTGGGCCGGAAATGGCTCGTGCACTCGATGCAGCCTCGGTTCAGGTGTACGCCCCAAGGGATGCCTCACAGCGGGTGTCATTTCTCGCGACACTGGAGAACGTCGAAGTAGAGCCTGCCGATGAATCTGCCAAGGTGATTGTGAATTCGCGCACCGGCACCATAGTCGTTGGCCAGAATGTGAAGTTATTGCCGGCGGCGGTGACCCATGGCGGTCTGACCGTGACCATTGCCGAAAATCAGCAGGTGTCACAACCCAATGCCTTGGCCGGTGGCGATACCGTGGTAACCAACCAAAGCACCATAGATGCGTCTCAGGCCAATAGCCGTATGTTCCTGTTTAATCCGGGCACCAGCTTGGATGAATTGGTCAGGGCCGTGAATCTGGTCGGTGCTGCGCCTTCCGATGTACTGGCGATCCTCGAGGCGTTAAAAATGGCAGGCGCCTTGCATGGTGAGCTTATCGTCATTTGATTCTTGTCGGAAAATTGGCAACTCACCATGGAAAAGCTTTCAAACGCCTCACATTTCCTCGACATCGGTGGCCTGGACAAATTAAGAGCCCAGGCCAAGGCCGATGACAAGGCAGCCCTGCGGGAAGTTGCCAAGCAGTTCGAGGGGATTTTTGTGCAGATGCTGATGAAAAGCATGCGTGATGCCAATGCCGTGTTTGAATCCGACAGCCCGTTCAACAGCCAGTACACCAAGTTTTATGAGGAAATGCGCGATCAGCAGATGGCTGTCGACATGTCCCAAAAGGGCATGTTGGGACTGGTGGATTTGATGGTGCAGCAGCTATCTCCTCAGGATAGCCCCATCACACCGTCATCTGTGCTGGGCGGCGATAAGCGCTTTGATATGGGGGAGGCCCCCATGATGCTGCGCCGTGATAAGCCCGCTGAGGCCAGTGAGGCCAATCACGCAAAGGCACCACTCGAAGGGGCCAGTGCGCGTCAGATGGCTGAACCTCAACTCGCTGCGATGAACGGCGATATGGCCACAAGCATGGGTTTCCATGAAGCCCCGGCTCTGGATGCACCAACAGCCGTATCGGCTTCTGCTTCCAGCGCAGCTGCGCCCCTATTCGACCAATTGCTCGCCGGGAAGCAAACCCCCAGCAAGCAGCTGGAAAGTGAGCGGGACAATCCGAGTTTTGAAAGCCGTCAGGATTTTATTCGTGCCCTGATGCCGCTGGCGAATGAAGCTGCCAAGCGTCTTGGTACCAAGCCTGAGGTGCTGATTGCCCAATCGGCACTGGAAACCGGTTGGGGCCAGAAGCTCGTAAGAAGACCCGACGGCAGCATGAGCAATAACCTGTTCAACATCAAAGCCGACAGGCGCTGGGAAGGGGAAAAAGCGGCCGTCAATACCCTGGAATTTGAGCAGGGCGTCGCGGTACGTCAACGAGCCGACTTCCGGGTTTACGACACCCTGGAGCAAAGCTTCAACGATTTTGTCGACTTCCTGAAAAGCGGCGATCGCTACGGTGATGCCCTCAAACAAGCGGCAAGACCTGCATCCTTCGTGCAGGGTTTACAAAATGCCGGGTATGCCACGGACCCTCAATATGCCGACAAGGTGATGCGGGTAATGCAGGCGGTAACGTCTGAAATCAAGGCCATGGCCCTTGGCAACTGACCCTGACAGGCGGAGAAAGAAATGAGCATAGATTTATTGAACATCGCCCGGACCGGGGTACTGGCATCTCAGGCACAGCTCGGAGTCACCAGTAACAACATTGCCAACGTCAATACCGAAGGCTATAACCGCCAGGTTGCGACCCAGGCCACTCACCTGTCGCAGCGCTCCGGTAACAGTTTCTATGGCACGGGCACCTATGTCTCCAGTGTCAAACGGGTATACAACGAATATGCCGCCCGCGAGCTGCGCATCGGCCAAACGGCAAAAGGTGCCGCCGAAGTCAGCCACACCAAAATGAGTGAACTCGATCAGCTGTTTTCCCAGATTGGCAAGGCTATCCCCCAGTCGCTTAACGATATGTTCAAAAACATCAACAGCCTGGCAGATTTGCCATCGGATCTGGGTATCCGTAGCGGTGTACTGGGTTCTGCTCAGCAGATGGCCAGCGCCATCAATGAGATGCAACGTCAGCTTGAAGGGCAGATGAAGCAAACCCATGAGCAGATTGATGCCATCACGACCCGCGTCAACGAGATCAGCACTGAGCTTGCCAATATCAATCGTGAGCTGATGAAAACCATGGGCGAAGACATGCAGCTGCTGGACAAGCAGGATGCGCTGATCATGGAGTTGAGCGAATATGCCCAGGTGAATGTCATTCCGCTGGAAAATGGTGCCAAAAGCATCATGCTGGGTGGTGCTGTGATGTTGGTGTCTTCAGAAGTGGCCATGAGCATAGGGACGGCGCAGGGCGACCCATATTCAGACGAACTCAGGCTCACCGCAACCACTGGCAGCTCCACGCTGGTTGTCGACCCTTCAAAACTGGGCGGGCAGCTTTCGGCGTTGTATGAATTCAGGGATAAAACCCTTATTCCCGCTGAAAATGAACTTGGCCAGTTATCGCTTGGTATTGCCAATGCCTTTAACGAGGCACAAAAGGCCGGATTTGACATGAATGGTCAGGTCGGCAGCAATATATTCCTCGATATCAACGACCCGCTCATCGCCCAAAGCCGTGTAGGCCAGTATGGAAGCAACACGGGTACGGCCTCACTCAGCGTATCAGTCGAAGATGTGGGGGCACTCTCTGGCAGTGCCTACGAGCTTAAATACACAGCCCCGGGCACCTATGAGTTAACCGATACCCTTACAGGCGATGTGACGCCACTGACCTTAAGTGGTTCCACCCTCACTGGTGGCGCTGGTTTTAACATCAACATCGATGCCGGTGCTTTTGCCGACGGTGACAGGTTCCTTATTCGGCCCACCTCAGGGGCAGCTGCGCAGATGTCGGTAGTGATGACAGATCCCAAAGGCATTGCCGCAGCTGCGCCTAAGATTGCCGCCGATACAACGAATTCGGGTAACACCATGGTTGCTGTTACCAGTATCGACAATCGGCTGGCAGCAAACTTCCCGGTTACCGGCAGCGAGCTGACCTTTACTCTCAATACCGGTGCCAATACCTATGATGTCACCGCTGCCGACGGCACGGTGCTTGCGGCCGGAGTGGCATACACGCCGCCTTCCATCAGCGCCTTTGGCTTTACCTTTGAGATAGAGTCCGCAGGGGCTGCTACTGACAGTTTTACCTTTGATCTCAGCTACGGCGAAGGTGACAACACCAACGCACTGGCCATGGCGCAATTGGCCGATACCAAACTGATGAACGGCGGCAAGTCCACCATCATTGATGTGTTCGAAAAAACCAAGCAACAGATTGGCTCAGGCACCAAGGCTGCCGAAGTACGCTTGGGGTCTGCCGAAGCCATTTACCAGCAGGCCTATGGGCGGGTTCAGGAAGTATCCGGGGTCAACCTGGATGAAGAGGCGGCCAATTTGCTGCGATTCCAACAGTCGTATCAGGCGTCGGCGCGTATTATGACCACGGCCCAGCAAATCTTTGACACCCTGTTTGCGTCGGTGCGTTAAGAGGATTGAGTGATGCGTATTTCTACCTCGCAAATGTTTACCCAGAACACCAATAACATACTGCAAAAGCAGACTGAGACCGCGAAGCTGCTAGAGCAGTTGTCCAGTGGCAAGAAGGTGAATACTTCGGGTGATGACCCGGTCGCAGCCTTGGGTATCGACAACCTGAATCAGCAGCAGGCGCTGGTGGATCAATTTCTAAAGAATATCGACTACGCCAAAAATCATTTGGGCATAGCCGAAAGTAAACTTGGCAGCGCCGAGGAGCTGGTTACCGGTTTGCGCGAGCAAATCCTGCGTGGGGTTAATGGCGGCCTTTCGCCCTCAGAGCGGCAAATGATTGCCGATGAGATGCGTGGCAGCCTGCAGGAACTGCTGAATGTGGCAAACACCCGGGATGAGTCCGGTAACTTTATGTTCTCCGGCTTTAAAACAGACACAGAACCCTTTGCCTTCGATGGTGCCGGCAACATGATTTACAGCGGTGATGCCGGTGTGCGTGACGCCATGATTTCCCGCGGTATTGCCATGGGGACCAATGTACCCGGCGATATGGCCTTTATGACGTCCCCCAACGCACTTGGCGATTATGCCGTCAATTATTTGTCGACCCAGGCGGGCGACTTCAAGGTTCAAAGCGCTGCAATAACCAATCCGGCAGCCCATGTGGAAGACACTTATACCTTTAATTTTATTGATAATGGTACTGGCGGCGTGAACCTGGAAGTCCGTGACAGTGCCAATGGACTGGTCACCACAGTGAACAACTTTGATGCTACCAATCCTGTGAGTTTCAATGGGATAGACGTCAAGCTTGAAGGCACGCCCGCAGCCGGCGACAGCATTGCCCTGGCACCTCAGGCAGAGGTCAGCATTTTCGACACCATTAATAAGGCTATCACCCTGATAGAAGACGATAGCCGCATGAATTCTCCCGCTGGTATCGCAGAGTTGGCACAGCTCTTGAATGATACTGACAGCGGATTGAATCAGCTCAGCACCGCCAGAAGCGTGGCAGGTAATAACCTCAAGAGCCTTGAGAGTTACGCCGGACGACACGCAGAAGAGCAGGTCGTCAATACCTCGGCGCTGTCATTGCTGGAAGATCTGGATTACGCAACGGCGATTTCGGAATTTGAGAAGCAACAGCTTGCATTGAACGCAGTCTCCAACGTGTTTAGCAGAGTTGGTTCTGTGTCCCTGTTCGACTACTTGTAGCGGCAGGCACGGCCACTCACTGGAAGCAATTTTGTTAACTAATTTAGCCAAGCTCCAAGCCTTGGCGGTAACACTAGGAAGAGGAACTCAACATGGCTATTACTGTTAATACCAATGTGACCTCCATGAAGGCCCAAAAGAACCTGAACATGTCCAGTGGTCAGTTGGCGACTTCCATGGAGCGTCTGTCATCCGGTTTGCGCATCAACAGCGCGAAAGACGACGCCGCCGGCTTGGCAATTTCTAACCGTCTGAACAGCCAGGTGCGCGGTCTGGAAGTGGGCATGCGCAATGCCAACGATGCTATCTCCATTGCACAGATTGCTGAAGGTGCGATGCAGGAACAAACCAATATGTTGCAGCGTATGCGTGATCTAACAATTCAATCAGCTAATGGCGCCAATAGTCCTGCTGACTTGTTGGCTCTGAAGAATGAGATGGATCAGTTGGTTACAGAGATTGATAACATCGGTAAAAGTACAGCATTTGGTGAGACTAAACTTTTGACAGGTACCTTTTCAACAGGGAAAAACTTTCAAGTCGGACATCAAAACGGTGAAAATGTCACGGTTTCTGTTGGTGCAATTGATAAAGCCACATTGTCCGTAGCGAGCTTGAATAACGTTACTTCGGCCAATCGCGCATCAGCATTAACCAAGATAGATGCTGCAATCTCAAAAATCGATAGTCAACGCGCTAAATTGGGTGCGATTCAAAACCGTCTGGCCCATAACATCAGTAACAGTGCCAACACACAGGCCAACGTTGCCGACGCCAAGAGTCGTATTGTGGACGTGGATTTTGCAAAAGAAACTTCTACCATGACCAAAAATCAGGTACTGCAGCAGACTGGGTCAGCTATGTTGGCTCAGGCCAACCAATTGCCTCAGGTTGCCCTGTCTCTGCTCGGCTGATAATTGACAGGCATCAGTAAGCGGCGATGCCTGCCAGGCGGCAATTTTTTGCCACTGGCCAGGCTAGCCGCTCTGTTTTTTATAAAGCAAATACTTAATTTATAAAAAATTTTAAAAAAAAATCAGAATTTTTCAAAAAAGCCCTAAAGGATAAAAAGACGCTGCCGCTAAATATACTGTAACGAGTATGACCGCCTGGCTGAACAAGACAGGCTAGTCCTGAGCCAGGTAACCAAGAGGAATCGATCATGGCCATTACAGTAAACACCAACGTCACTTCAATGAAAGCGCAAAAGAACCTGACTATGTCTAACCGTGATCTGGCAACCTCCATGGAGCGTCTGTCTTCCGGTTTACGCATTAACAGTGCCAAAGACGATGCGGCTGGTCTTGCCATCTCCAATCGTCTGAACAGCCAAGTTCGTGGTCTGGACGTAGGTATGCGAAACGCCAACGATGCTATCTCCATCGCCCAGATTGCAGAAGGTGCGATGCAGGAGCAAACCAATATGTTACAACGTATGCGTGATCTTACCATCCAATCAGGTAATGGTGCGAACAGCACCGCGGATCTGACAGCGCTGAAAAATGAAATGGATCAACTTGCTACGGAAATTGATAATATTGGTTCTCGTACTGCGTTTGGCGATACAAAACTATTAACTGGCACATTTTCGACTGGAAAGAATTTCCAAGTAGGTCATCAAAATAATGAGTTTGTAGCAGTTTCAGTCGGCAAAACAGATAAGACATCACTGTCCATAGGAAGTTTGACAAACGTTACATCTGCAAACCGTGCTTCTGCTTTAACAAAAATCGATGCGGCTATTGCAAAAATAGATGGCCAGCGGGCTAAGTTAGGTGCGATTCAAAACCGTCTTGCTCACAACATCAGTAACAGTGCCAACACTCAGGCAAACGTTGCTGACGCCAAGAGCCGTATCGTGGATGTGGATTTTGCCAAAGAAACCTCTGCCATGACCAAGAATCAGGTTCTGCAACAAACCGGTTCTGCCATGCTCGCTCAGGCTAACCAGTTGCCTCAAATCGCCCTGTCTCTGCTGTAATGTCTCAGGGATTGAAGCACGGTGGAGGGAGGTTCGGCAACGGATCTCCCTTTGCCACATCTGGAAATCAGTCATGATATCCCGACGAAATCGCGATATCTGGCCGGAAGGGTATGAGGTGAGGTATGGATATTGCATTAGTTGGCACCACAACGCCACAGCAGCATCAGCGGGCTGAGCTCGCAGCGACGCCTGTCAAACCTTTGGCACCAAAGGATGCAGAGCTTAACCGCGCTGATCATGCCCAACCGGTTGACGCCGGTCAGGCAAATGGCAAGGCTGAGGAAAAGAAGCAACAGGCTGAAGCTGAAAAGGAGCAACTGGCTGCTGTTGCCGAAGAGATGTCTACTATGATGTCTATGATGCAAAAGGGGTTGGAGTTTCGGGTGGATGAGACATCCGGTCAGCCTGTAGTCAGTGTGCTGGATATAGCATCGGGAGACGTCATCAGGCAGATCCCCAGTGAAGAAGCGCTTAAAATTGCCCAAAAATTATCGGAAGTCACTGGGCTTCTGATGAAAACCGAGGCTTGAGGTGCACCCGTAATACGAGGTCGATATGGCATTAACTGCAACCGGAATTGGCTCTAACCTGCCCATCAATGACATGGTTTCGGCTATTGTTAACGCAGAGAAAACGCCAAAGGAAGCCCTGTTCAACCGAACAGAGGACACCATCAATGCCAAGGTTTCTGCCATAGGTACCTTAAAGAGCGAACTGGCCAAATTCCAGGATGCACTGAAAAAGCTGCAAAAGGGCAGTGAACTCAGTATCCGTAAAGTGACGACCGGTGACAGTCTCTTTTTTAAAGCGACGGCTGACAAATTTGCCCAAAGTGGCACCTATTCAATCAAAGTTGAGCAACTCGCTTTTTCCCATAAGGTCGCAGGTACCAATACCGCTGCGGCCACCGATACAGTGGGGGAAGGGCGCCTTGACTTCACTGTGAATGGTGAAAGCTTTGGCGTTGATGTTGACGCTGCCGACGATTTAAATGCCATTGCCAAAAAAATTAATGATGCCAGCGATAATAAAGGCGTGATTGCGACCGTCATTACCAGTGATGCGGGCAGTCGCTTGGTATTTTCTTCGGAAGAAACAGGCACAGCCAATCAGGTTAGCGTGACAGCCACTGATACCAGTGGCACAGGTCTAAATGACATGTTTAATGGTGCCAATCTGTCTGAGTTGCAAGCGGCACAAGATGCCATTCTCTATGTCGATAATCAAAAGATTACATCCAGCAGTAATGAGGTAAAAGGCGCTATCACGGGTGTGACTTTAGAATTGACCAAGGCCGATATAGGTGAAGTAGGTACCCTGACTATCTCTCAGGATGACGAAGCGGTGAAGGCAAATGTTACAGGCTTCGTTGACGCCTATAACGCGCTGCTGGATTCCATCAACAAGCTGTCCTCCTACGATGCAGATAATAAGAAAGCTGCCGCGCTGCAGGGTGATTCCATGATTCGTTCCCTGGAGTCGCAGCTGCGTAAGATGATCAGTGAACGGGTCGATGTTAATGGTGAAACGGTCGCCCTCTACGATATGGGTATCAAGACCGACCGCTATGGCAAGCTGGAAATTGACAGTGCCAAGCTGGATAAAGCCATTGCGGAAGACATGAGCTCGCTGGAAGGTTTGTTTTCTACCACAGATACTGGCCTTGCAAATCGTCTTTCTGATCTTGCCAGCACCTACACCAAAGCGGGCGGTGTAATCAGTACCCGCAATGATACCTACAACAGTGAAAAGCAGCGTCTTGATGATCAGCGTGAAGCCTTTACCCGCAAGATGGATGCGTTGGAAGCACGGTTGTTTAAACAGTTTAATGCGATGGATTTGGTGGTTGCTAGCCTCAACCAGCAAACCACAGGCCTGATTGACAGACTTAACTCGCTCCCTGGCGTGATAAAAGGCTAAACTGAGTAGAGCGCCAACCGGAGAACGACATGCACGAACTGGAAGCTCTCAATAAAAGTTTAATTTTATTGTTTGAAAAGCTGGAGAAAACTACCGCTGAAGATGAAAGTGCTGATGACTTGGTATCACAATTGCAAGAGATGATTCTCAAGCGTCAATTTTTATTGCAGAAGATGGAAGCTGGCCAAGAAGGCATAGATCGTTACTTCCTTAATAAGGAGTTGCGATTGAGTCAGGAGTTTTTAGCCAAGGCCATGACTCTTCGGGATCACAGGCAGCAGTTACTGCATGCCGGCAGTAAAAGTAAACGCCAACTCAATGTTTACAGAACAATCGATGCAAATAGGTAGGTACATATGAGAGGGTCACTGCAATCGTATCGCAAGGTATCACTGGAAAGTGAAATTGCCGTCGCGTCCCCCCACCGTATCATTCAGATGATGTTTGCTGGCGCCTTGGAGCGCTTGGCGCAGAGTCGTTATGCAATTGAGCAGAATGACTTAACCAATAAAGGCATTTTCATCAATAAGGCCATAGGTATTATTACCGGCTTATCTAACAGCCTGAATATGGAGGCTGGCGGTGAAATAGCCCAAAACCTGGGTGACCTTTATGATTTTATGCTGCGTAAAATCAGTGAGGCCAACCTCAACAACGATCCCCAGGCCATAGATGATGTCATGGTGATTCTAAGGGACATAAAAGAAGGTTGGGATGCCATCCCAACAGAGCAACATAACATCACTTCCCACGACGAAGCTGTTTGATTTTTGCACAAAAATTTCCCCAGTAAAAAGGCGCTGTGAATGCGCCTTTTTTGACATTAGCCAGAGAATTGGCCAAAAGGGTCGGAAGCGCGGGAAAATTGGTCTAGAATCAGAAGCAAAAGAGTTTATTGTAAAGCAGAGACTTGCTTCTCGACTGCCGATAATACAATATTCGACATGGTGTGAATGACCGGCAGTTTTCCCGGAGTAACAGCATTGACGCCCTGTGAGCAACGAACACCAATAATTAATGCGATTCGTTAGATATTCGAGCGTTACGGCCAACTGAATGATGCAGACAGACCAGAGAATTTTGCTTGTAGGAAACCAGACCGAACGTATCGGTCGTCTTTCCTGCATTCTTGAGTTTTTAGGTGAACAACTAGAGACCCTGGACCCAAGTGGTCTTGAACAAGCCGTCAAGGAAACCCGTTTTCGGGCGTTGATTGTTGACCTTAGATCCCTGCCTTTGGAGCAGGTAAAAGTGTTTGCTACCAAAATGCCTTGGCAGCCAATTTTACTGCTTGGCGCAACTGATGATCTCAGTGCAAATCTCATCGGTAGCATTGAAGAGCCGTTCAATTATCCCCAACTCACCGAGTTACTGCACTTCTGTCAGGTTTTTGGCCAACAGAAGCGCCCGGATGTACCAACCAGTGGCAACCAGACCAAGTTATTCCGCAGCCTCGTTGGCCGCAGCGAAGGCATAGTTAACGTCCGTCATCTCATCAGTCAGGTTGCGCCATCGGATGCGACTGTGTTGGTGCTGGGGCAGTCTGGTACTGGCAAAGAAGTGGTTGCTCGCAATATTCACTATTTGTCGGAGCGTCGCGACGGTCCTTTTATTCCCGTCAACTGTGGTGCCATTCCGCCTGAACTGCTTGAGAGCGAACTCTTTGGTCATGAGAAGGGCTCTTTCACCGGTGCTATCAGCTCCCGTAAAGGCCGTTTTGAACTGGCCGAAGGCGGTACTCTGTTTCTGGACGAAATCGGTGATATGCCTCTGGCCATGCAGGTAAAACTGCTGCGTGTGCTGCAGGAGCGCGTATTTGAACGCGTCGGCGGCAGCAAACCCATTCAAGCCAATGTCCGTGTGGTGGCGGCGACCCACAGAAACCTGGAGAACATGATAGAAAATAACGAGTTCCGTGAGGACCTTTTCTATCGTCTCAATGTATTCCCCATTGAAATGCCGTCGTTGTCAGAGCGCTGCGATGACATTCCTTTGCTGCTGCAGGAGCTGGTCAGCCGGGTCTTTAACGAAGGCCGCGGCAAGGTGCGTTTCACCCAGCGCGCCATTGAGTCCCTCAAGGAGCACGCTTGGTCCGGCAACGTACGTGAACTCTCCAACCTGGTTGAGCGCCTGACTATCCTGTATCCGGGCGGTTTGGTGGATGTGAACGATCTACCCGTTAAATATCGCCATATCGATGTCCCCGAGTACTGTGTCGAAGTCAGTGAAGAGATGCTGGAGCGTGATGCGCTGGCGTCCATTTTCAATGATGATGAGCCGGTGGAAATTCCGGAAACCCGCTTCCCGAGCGAACTGCCTCCGGAAGGGGTAAATCTTAAGGATTTGCTGGCCGAGCTCGAAATCGACATGATCCGTCAGGCGTTGGAGCAGCAGGATAACGTCGTTGCCCGCGCAGCTGAGATGCTGGGGATCCGCAGAACCACTCTGGTTGAAAAAATGCGTAAGTACGGGATGACTAAAGACTAATTTTACTTAAGTCCCAGCCCATTCACTAAATTTCTACTCTGGCACAGTCCCTGCATTAACCCCGTCAATAACGTAATTTTGACGGGGTTCCCATGGCCACCAAAGCTTTAGCCAAGATAGCCGAATTTCCGGCGCGGGCTCATCTTAAAGAGGTGAAGGCCAGCGGCTTTGCATCTGCCGAGCAAATGGCGCAGATCCTGGAAGCCATGCCCTCTGGCGTGGTGATCCTGAATGCCGATGGCATAGTCACTTTGGCAAACCCCGTTGCGGTTCAGCTGCTTGACCGGCCTTTGGAAGGAGAGCGTTGGCTCAGCGTCATCGCCAGAGCCTTTTCTCCTCAGGATGACGATGGCCATGAGGTCTCGCTGAAGAATGGCCGCAGAGTGAAGTTGGCCATTACGCCACTGGAACCCGGTCAGCTGATTTTGCTGACCGATCTGACTGAAACCCGCTTATTACAGCGTAACCTTGCTCATCTGCAGCGTCTGTCGGCCCTTGGCAAAATGGTTGCGACACTGGCACATCAGATCAGAACCCCGCTGTCGGCTGCACTGCTTTACGCCGCAAACCTGGCCAGTCCCAAACTCAATCAGGATTCCCGCACTCGTTTCCAACAAAAGTTGGTGGACAGGCTGAATGAGCTGGAGCGACAGGTCAACGACATGCTGTTGATGGCAAGGGGCAAAGTGGAAGCGCCCATGTCTCCCATGCCGTTGGCAGACATCATTGCCCCGGTGCTGGCAACCTGTGAGCCCATCGCCACCGATAAAGGCTGTGCAGTGCGGTTTCAGGATGAATCCTTTGGCGCCATGATGGCGGCCTCCCAGAGTGCACTGAGCTCAGCCATTAATAATCTTTTGATGAACAGCCTTGAAGCAGGCGCCCGCCACATACTGCTCCATGGCAGCATACAGGACGGACGTCTGGTGCTTGCGGTAGTGGATGATGGTAAAGGATTGGAATCCGGCAGTGAGCAGCAGGTGATGGAACCCTTTTTTACGACCAAGGCACAGGGCACAGGCCTTGGCTTAGCCGTGGTACAGACAGTGGTGCGTAACCATGGTGGTGAGCTGAAAATGCAATGCGCTGCCAATCGAGGCTGCAGTGTGATGCTTAAATTCCCCGTGATTTCAGAAGATTCAGTAAAGGAGGTTAGCCATGCCTGAAGGCAGATTGCTACTTGTCGAGGACGATGCATCTCTGCGTGAGGCGCTGCTTGACACCCTGATGCTGGCGCAGTTTGACTGTGTGGCGCTTCCCAGCGCCGAAGAAGCCATTCTTGCGTTGAAGGAATCACGTTTTGATATGGTCATCAGCGATGTGCAGATGGAAGGCATAGGTGGCATGGGGCTCTTGGCCTACTTGCGGCAGCATCATCCCAAGGTTCCGTTATTGCTGATGACGGCCTTTGCCACCATAGACAGCGCCGTGAGTTCCATCAAACTCGGTGCGGTGGATTATCTCGCCAAGCCGTTTTCACCCGAAGTGCTGCTTAATCAGGTCAGTCGATACATGCCTGCACAAGCCGATACCGGCGCACCTGTGGTGGCCGACGAGCGAAGTCAGGCGCTGATGGCTCTCGCCGGACGGGTCGCAAAATCCGAGGCTTCTGTGATGATCCTGGGGCCCTCAGGTTCGGGTAAGGAAGTGCTTGCCCGCTATATCCATAAACAAAGTTTGCGCTCAGACGGTCCCTTTGTGGCCATCAACTGCGCTGCTATTCCCGAAAACATGCTCGAAGCCACGCTGTTTGGTTACGAAAAAGGCGCCTTTACCGGTGCCTATCAGGCCTGCCCCGGAAAATTCGAGCAGGCCCAGGGGGGCACCCTGCTGCTGGATGAAATCTCCGAAATGGATCTGGGATTGCAGGCCAAGTTGCTGCGGGTATTGCAGGAGCGGGAAGTTGAGCGTCTCGGTGGCCGTAAAACAATCAAGCTGGATGTGCGTGTACTTGCCACCTCCAACCGTGAGCTCAAAGCCATGGCAGAGCGGGGCGATTTCCGTGAGGATCTCTATTACCGTATCAACGTATTCCCATTGACCTGGCCGGCACTGAATCAGCGCCCCAAAGATATCCTGCCACTTGCACGGCATTTGCTGGCACGCCATGCAGAGCGTTTGGGCACTGAAGTTCCCGAATTTGACGAAGCAGCCTGTCGCAGATTGCTGGCACATCGCTGGCCGGGGAATGTCAGAGAACTCGATAACGTGGTGCAGCGGGCATTAATACTGTCCGCCGGCGTTAAGATTGGTGTGCAGGACATCATTATTGATGCCATGGATGTTAACCAAATCACCCACGAAGAGACAGCTATCAAGGCCGAGCCCGAAGGGCTGGGGGATGAGCTCAAGGCACAGGAGCATGTGATTATCCTTGAAACTCTGAGCCAGTGTCGCGGCAGCCGTAAATTGGTGGCTGAGCGGCTTGGGATCAGTGCCAGAACCCTGAGGTACAAGATGGCCCGAATGCGGGAAATGGGTATTCAGTTACCTGCCTGATATTTGGGCAAAAACATCACAAAAAGCAGGCTTAGCCTGCTTTTTTAGTTTATTGGCAAGCCTTTTGCAGTACCCCGATATCAGCGATTTATCCCGTCAATTTCATGGCGAAGGGAGCAGCATATGCAAATAGGTCCATCTTCATTCATGCAGGAAATGCAGAAACTCCAGGGCGAACTCAATCCTTCCATGGGCATTGAGCCTCAGCCGCTTCGTCAGGTTGGTAACACCAGCGGAGCTGACTTTGCCAGTTTGCTCGCCAACGCAGTAGGCCATGTGAACGAGCTGCAGCAAAGCTCTTCAAGTCTGGCAACCAGACTGGACATGGGCGATACCCGCGTGACCCTGTCTGATACTGTGATCGCCCGCGAAAAGGCCAGTGTCGCCTTTGAGGCGACAGTGCAGGTGCGCAACAAGCTCGTCGAAGCCTACAAAGAAATCATGAGCATGCCCGTTTAAGGCGGCCACTGAAGGATACTGAACGTGAGCACAGATATGATTGTCAGCACCGACAGCGGCATGAGCGGTGTACAGCAGGAAAATAAATCCGGGGTGCTGGGTAACCTCGGTGGCGCCGACATGCTTAGACAGGTCACTATGATCCTGGCCCTTGCCATCTGTTTGGCATTGGCGGTGTTTGTGATGATGTGGGCACAGGAACCCGAATACCGTCCATTGGGTAAGTTTGAAGCCCAGGAAATGATCCAGGTGCTGGATGTGCTCGACAAAAACAAAATCCCCTATCAGGTGGATTTTGATGTGCTGCGGGTCCCCGAAGACAAGTATCAGGACATTCGGCTGCTGCTGAGTCGTAACGGTGTGGATGCTGCAAGTACCACCAATCAGGATTTTCTGAGTCAGGACATGGGCTTTGGCGTGAGTCAACGTCTGGAGCAGGCCAGACTCAAACACAGCCAGGAGCAAAATCTCGCCCGTACTATCGAAGAGCTGAAAAGCGTCAGCCGCGCCAAGGTGATTCTGGCACTGCCCAAAGAAAACGTGTTTGCCCGTAACCAGTCCAAGGCCAGTGCCACTGTGGTGGTCACCAGTCGTCGTGGCGGTCTCGGGCAGGAAGAAGTGGATGCCATAGTTGACATAGTGGCGTCCGCCGTACAGGGGCTCGAGCCTACCCGGGTGACGGTAACCGACTCCAACGGTCGTTTGCTGAACTCCGGCAGTCAGGATGGGGCTTCTGCCCGTGCCCGCCGTGAGCTCGAGCTCGTCAAACAAAAAGAAGCCGAATACCGCGCCAAGGTTGATGCCATACTGATGCCCATTTTGGGGCCGGAAAATTACACCTCCCAGGTGGATGTGACCATGGACTTTACTGCCGTGGAACAAACGTCCAAGCGTTTCAACCCTGATCTGCCAGCGGTGCGCAGCGAAATGACCCTGGAAACCCAAACCAACGGTGAAGCCAACATGGGTATCCCCGGTGCGCTGTCGAATCAGCCGCCGATGGAGTCAAACATTCCTCAAACCCTGCAGGAAGCGCAGGACAAGGCCCAGGCAAGTGGCAACTCACATCGTGAGGCAACCCGTAACTACGAGCTCGACACCACCGTCAGCCATACCCGTCAACAGGTTGGCGTGGTGCGCCGCGTGAGTGTATCCGTGGCGGTGGACTACAAAACCGGTGAAGCCAATACCGAAGGTCAGGTCAATCGTGTTGCCCGCACAGAGGCCGAGCTTGCCAATATTCGTCGTCTGCTTGAAGGCGCTGTGGGGTTCAGTGGTCAGCGCGGCGACAGCATCGAAGTCGTCACTGTACCCTTTATGGATCAGCTGGTTGAGGAAGTGCCAGAGCTGCCAATGTGGGAGCAACCCTGGTTCTGGAAGGCCATGAAACTGGCTTCCGGCTCTCTGGCCATCCTGGTGCTCATCCTTTTTGTTGTGCGCCCACTGCTGAAGAAACTGCTGCTTACTGACAAAGTCGATATGCCTGATGATGGCCGCCTGGGTCATGAACTGGCAGAGATTGAAGATCAGTTTGCCGCAGACACTCTGGGTATGCTCAACGCCAGCGATGCTGAATACAGCTATGCAGACGACGGCTCGATTCTCATCCCGAATCTGCACAAAGATGATGATATGATTAAGGCTATCCGTGCTCTGGTTGCCAACGAACCTGAGCTTTCCACTCAAGTCGTGAAGAATTGGTTGCAACAGGACAATGGCTGAAAATAAAGAAAAATCCGAATCCGGTTTCAAAGTCAGCAATTTAAGCGGCGTTGAAAAAACGGCCATTCTGCTACTGAGTCTGAGTGAGGCCGATGCTGCCTCTATCCTCAAGCACCTGGAGCCCAAACAGGTGCAAAAAGTGGGTATGGCCATGGCCGCGCTGGAAGACTTTGGTCAGGAAAAAGTCATCGCGGTACACAAGCAATTTCTGGATGACATTCAGAAATTTTCCTCCATCGGCTTTAACAGCGAAGAGTTTGTCCGTAAGGCGCTGACAGCGGCCCTGGGTGAAGACAAGGCCGGCAATCTGATTGAACAGATCATCATGGGCAGTGGTGCCAAGGGCCTGGATTCACTCAAGTGGATGGACGCCCGTCAGGTAGCCACCATTATCCAGAACGAGCACCCGCAAATTCAAACCATCGTGCTCTCCTATCTCGAGCCGGATCAGGCCGCGGAGATTTTCTCTCAGTTCCCGGAAAACACCCGTCTGGATCTGTTGATGCGGATTGCCAACCTCGAAGAAGTGCAGCCTGCGGCTTTGCAGGAGCTGAACGACATCATGGAGAAACAATTTGCCGGTCAGGGTGGTGCTCAGGCGGCCAAGATGGGTGGCCTGAAGGCGGCTGCCAACATCATGAACTACCTGGATACTGCCATCGAAAGTCAGCTCATGGAAACCATGCGCGAAACTGACGAAGAAATGGCGCAGCAAATTCAGGATCTGATGTTCGTCTTCGAAAACCTTATCGATGTGGACGACCGTGGTATCCAAACCTTGCTGCGTGAAGTGCAGCAGGATGTGCTGATGAAGGCGCTCAAGGGAGCCGACGAGCCGCTTAAAGACAAGATCCTCGGCAATATGTCCAAGCGCGCAGCAGAGCTGCTGCGTGACGATCTGGAAGCCATGGGCCCAATCCGTATCAGTGAAGTGGAATTGGCCCAGAAGGAAATTCTGTCCATTGCAAGACGCCTGTCCGATGCCGGTGAAATCATGCTCGGCGGTGGCGGCGGTGAAGAGTTCATCTGATGACTGACAGCAAACGCCCCAAAAACATATTGCGCGCTGAGGAGCAGGACGAATTCGCTCACTGGCGATTACCTGATATGTCCTCTGCGCGGGAAGAGGCGCCGGCCAACTTGCTGGGCAGGCGTCCGGGGCAAACCTTCGTACCTCAGGAAGAAGAGGAAATCCGTCCGCCCACGCTGGCCGAAATAGAGGCGATACGTGCCGAGGCCGAACAGGAAGGCCTGGCGGCAGGTCATGCGGAAGGATTGGCTCAGGGGCTTGAGGCCGGTCGCTTACAGGGCTTGAAAGAAGGCCACGAAGAAGGCGTACGTCAGGGCCATGAGCAGGGAATGGCACAGGGACTGGAAGACGCCGCCCGATTGATTACCCGCTTTGAAGGCCTGATTGAGCAGTTCGCCGCCCCCATGGCGGTACTGGATAACGAAATTGAGCAGGAACTGCTTTCCCTCGCCATGGGATTGGCAAAGCAAACTCTGCAGCACGAGTTAAAAACACATCCCGAACATGTACTTGCAGCATTGCGTGAAGGGGTTGATTGCCTGCCATTGAAAGAGCAGCAAGTTAAAATCCGGCTCAATCCGGAAGACGTTACCCTGGTCAGCAGCCTGTATGGCCCCGACGAACTCACCCGTAAACTATGGCAGCTGGAGAGCGACCCGCTTCTGGCGCGTGGCGAGCTGGTGATAGACAGTCAGCGTTCCCGGGTGGATATGCGGCTGGAAAACCGGATTGCGGCAGTATTGGCGGCACCGATAGAGCGTCATGAAACGCTGGAGCGAGAGGCGCAGGTATTGCAGCAACAAGCTCAGAGCTCGGCCGCTGAGCCAGGTCATACGGATGGGGTAAAGGGGGCTGAAGAGGAGCTGGGGGATGATAAATCGTCGCCACCACCTGCTGAATAACCTGCGTCAGCTACGGCAATCTTTGCCGGTCAATCGTCCTGTGGCCGAAGGTCAGCTGGTACGTGTGGTGGGGCTGACACTGGAAGCCAGTGGGTGCCGAGCCCCCGTCGGCAGTCTCTGTGCCATCGACACCATGGGTGGCGAACTGATTGCCGAAGTAGTCGGTTTTGATGAAAACCTGCTGTATTTGATGCCCATTGAAGAATTAAAGGGCGTGCTGCCCGGCGCCAGGGTTAGGCCATTGGGTGAGCAAACCGGTATCCATGTGGGGATGTCGCTGCTGGGCCGAGTGCTGGATGGCGGTGGTGAGCCCCTCGATGGTCTGGGGCCTTTGGGCACTACAGACATAGCTCCCCGCCATGGCCCTGCCATTAATCCACTTGCACGCCGACCCATTCACGAGCCCCTTGATGTGGGTATTCGTGCCATCAACGCCATGTTGACTGTCGGCAAGGGCCAGCGCATGGGGCTCTTTGCCGGTTCGGGCGTGGGTAAGTCGGTGCTACTTGGCATGATGACCCGCGGCACCACGGCCGATGTGATTGTGGTGGGGCTGGTCGGCGAGCGGGGCCGGGAAGTGAAAGAATTTATTGAGGAAATCCTGGGGAGCGAAGGGCGTGCCCGCTCAGTGGTAGTCGCGGCTCCCGCCGATACATCGCCCTTGATGCGTCTTCGCGCCTGTGAAACTTCTACCCGTATCGCCGAATACTTCCGCGATTTGGGATTTAATGTGCTGCTGTTGATGGATAGTCTGACCCGTTATGCTCAGGCGCAGCGTGAGATTGCCCTGGCAGTGGGAGAGCCTCCGGCAACCAAGGGGTATCCGCCATCTGTGTTCGCCAAACTGCCAAGATTGGTGGAACGGGCCGGCAATGGTGGACCGGGGCAGGGCTCAATTACCGCGTTTTACACGGTATTGACCGAAGGGGACGATTTGCAGGACCCCATTGCAGATGCGGCCCGCGCCATCCTGGATGGTCATATAGTGCTGTCACGCACCTTGGCTGACTCAGGCCACTATCCTGCCATCGATATTGAAGCCTCCATCAGCCGGGTTGCTCCCATGGTCATCAGCCCGGCACACCTGGAAGCGATGCGGCGGGTTAAACAAACTTATTCTCTCTATCAGCAAAATCGTGATTTGATCTCCATCGGTGCCTATGCCGCCGGCAGCGATCCCCGCATCGACAATGCCATTCGCTTGCAGCCGGCCATGAATGCTTTTCTGCGTCAGGGGATGCGTGATGCCATCAGTCTGTCCGACAGTGAAACCATGCTCGGCCAAATTGCCGCTCAGTGTAAGGGCTAATCCATGGCGCGCCCCGATCCGCTGCTGACTGTTTTGAAACTGGCACAGGATGCCGAGGAGCAGGCGGCGCTGCAACTTCGCAGCGCACAGCTGGATCTCGGTCGCCTGAAACAGCAACTGGATGCCCTCAATCAATACCGACTCGACTATATGCGTCAACTTTCCGGCCAGGAAGGTAAGAACATCAGCGCCAGCTATTACCAGCAGTTTCATCGGTTTATTAAGCAAATCGACCAGGCGATAGGCCAACAGGTGCAAAGTGTGACCGGCGCAGAAAGCCAGTTGGAGCACAGGCGCCGTAATTGGCTGGAGAAACAGCAAAAGCGTAAGGCGGTAGAGCTGCTGCTCAAGCATAAGGCTGACAAACGGGAAACCAAAGAGGCGAGGCTTGAGCAAAAATTGCTGGATGAGTTTGCCATGCAGCAATTTATTCGCAAAGGCTCACACTAGCCCGGCTAAGCAAGGGGCGGGATAAGCACAGTAACCAGACGGCCGTACGATTGGCATGGCATTTGCTGGAATCCAGTCAGACTCATAGACTTAGTCCCAATCGGTGTTGTTTTGGCTGGCACGGCGTGCCCAAGACAATGCGGGAGAACCACTGATGCAACAGATCCTCAATGTGCTTTTGGGTTCGGCTGGCGCCGCTGCCGGTCCAGCCAATCCTGAATCATCCGGCACCTCGGCTGAAGGTGTTGATTTTGACTCTATCATTTCAAAAACAGTTGCTTACGAAGAATCATCCGCAAAGAGTTTGCAGGTCAAAGGACCAAAATCGGACAACGCCGCTGATGCCGTCTCCAAGACAGAAGGCGGTGAGGTCAATGGTGATGCCCATGGTGATGGCGTGTCTTCCGTACTGGCCCAAATTCAATTTTCCCGTCAATTTGCCGCCGATAAGACTGCCGTCAAAGGCGGCGAAGCCTTGCCGCCGGAAGCGGCAGCGTCAGAAATACCGGTGGCCATGGTTGATGTTATCGATGATGCATCCGTGGAAATTGCAGCAGACGCGCTGTTTTTACGTTTCAGCGCCCTGATGAAACAGGCGGATGAGGGGGAGAGAGAGCAAATTGCATCCGAGCTTGGCATGTCTTTGTCGGCGCTCATGGCGCTGGATGAAAGCGCATTTAACACATTGATGGCAGATAATCCCACCCTGAAAGAGGGCTTGGCTTTGTTGCTGCAAGCCGATGCGTCGGGTGCTGACACAGATAACGACGCCGGAAATCAGGTCGCGTTGTTGATGCAAACTCTTCTTGGTACGCCGGCGCAGCCGAATGTGTCCGCTGAAAACCCGTCAGAACATGCAGCTGATGTCAGGCAAGGTGTCAGTTCAGCCGAAGCTGCGTTGAATAAGGCCGCCAATCTTGCTCCCGATCAGGCGCGGGGGTTAGATGTGGCCCTGGCGCGCGTTGGCGGTGATCCCCAGTCGGATAATGCTTTTGCCGCCGGTAAGACTATGGCTGGTTCCGCTGAGGTTGCCAGCTCTGAGGCTGTGACAACTGAGACCTTCCGCGCTGAGACGGACGGGAAAAAGGGTGACGCCGGACAGGCATTTACCCGCGCATTGGGGGCCGCTCAGGGGTTGGCGACTGACCCTGTGGCAGGGAAAGAGCAGGGCGACCTTGGAAACAAAGGCGTTTCTGGCATAACACCGCTGGCAGGCGCTGATGCCTCAACCAAGGTCAGCGGCGAGCCACAGGACACGGTCAACGAGGCGCTGTCGTTTAAATCAGTGGAGGCCGCCAGTCGTGCGGCAGACAACAACCTTAAACCGGAGCTGCCTGCCATGGATACCAAGGGCCAGGCTTCAATCGAGTCTGTTGCCGACATTAAGCAGCCATCCCTGCAGCACAGTAGCCGCATCCACGAGACACCTGCCATGACTATGTCGCTGCGCACAGCGCAAGAGCGGCCCATGACACAGCCGGACATGGTTGCCCGATTTGCTCCCGTTATGCACACCCAGCTTATCGCCATGGTCAGGGACGGCATACAACAGGCTGAAATCCGTCTGGATCCACCCGAGCTTGGCTCCATGATGGTTCGCATTCAGGTGCAGGGTAATGAAACCCAGGTTCAGTTCCACGTTAACGCTCAACAAACCAAAGATGTAGTCGAGCAGGCGATGCCGAGATTAAGAGAGCTGCTGGCTCAGCAGGGGATGGAATTAACCGATGGACAGGTATCCCATGAGCGTCGTGGCGATGGCCGCGAACGCCAGGATGCCCCGGAAGGGAGCCAGTTTGTGACCATGGATGAATTTCCAGCAGAAGAGTTACAATTAAGCGCAAATCAGACAACAAGTTATAGCTCGGGTATAGATTATTACGCTTAAGCAGGTAACCTATAGACACTTGTTTAGTTCAGGCTTGAATGAGCCTTGATGCACCCGGGTGCAGAGCAAAAAGGATAAGCCAAGATGGCAGAAGAAGAGTCCCTACAACTGGAAGACACCAGTGCCAAAAAAAGTAAGAAAGGCCTTTTCATCATTATCGGGGTGGTCGTAGCCGCACTGCTGGGCGTGGGTGCCTGGCTGTTTTTGGGCAGCAGCGACCCTGAACCTGTGGCCGGTGATACGGCAACTGAAGCAGCTGGCACAGCCGTGGCTTCAGCCGAGTCAAATTCACGTGAAGCGTTTTATGTGGCCATGCCCAGACCCTTTTTGTTCAATCTGCCCGGCCAACCACGTAGCCGCCTGGTGGAAATCAAGGTGCAGCTGATGGTGCGCGGCGCCGACGATGATGTGCTTATCAAAAAACACATCCCCCTGATTGAAGATGCCTTGCTGACCACATTCAGTGGTGGCGATGTACAAAAGCTGTCGACCCAGGCGGGGAAGGACGAGCTCAGACAGCTGGCGCTGCTGAACGTGCAAAATACCCTGCAACCCGTTACCGGTCGCAAAGTGGTTGAAAAGGTCCTCTTTACCGGTTTTGTGATGCAATAACACAGCTGTTATTGCTATCAATTGAATAAGGCAAGATTGTGACGGATTTACTTAGCCAAGACGAAATTGATGCCCTCCTTCACGGTGTGGATGATGTTGAAGAAGAAGAGGTCAGTGAGGCCGGTGCTTCGGCGCGCTCCTACGACTTCTCTTCCCAGGACAGAATCGTTCGTGGCCGGATGCCAACGCTGGAAATTGTTAACGAGCGATTTGCCCGCCATTTGCGCATAAGCATGTTCAACATGATGCGTCGCGCCGCCGAGGTGTCCATTAACGGCGTGCAGATGCTCAAGTTTGGCGAATACGTTCATACCCTGTTTGTTCCAACCAGCCTGAACATGGTGCGATTTCAACCGCTGAAAGGCACCGCACTTATCACCATGGAAGCCCGGTTGGTGTTTATTTTGGTGGACAACTTTTTTGGCGGCGATGGCCGCTTCCACGCCAAAATTGAAGGTCGCGAATTTACTCCGACAGAGCGGCGCATTGTGCAGCTGCTGCTGAAAATCATCTTCGAAGATTATAAAGACGCCTGGGCGCCGGTAATGGATGTTGAGTTTGATTACCTCGACTCTGAAGTGAACCCTGCTATGGCGAATATCGTCAGCCCCACGGAAGTGGTGGTCGTGAACTCCTTCCACATCGAAGTGGATGGCGGTGGCGGTGATTTTCACATCACCATGCCTTACTCCATGATTGAGCCTATCCGAGAACTGCTGGATGCCGGTGTTCAGAGCGACAAGCAGGATACCGACATGCGTTGGTCTCAGGCGCTCAAGGATGAAATCATGGATGTCGAAGTAGGCTTTGAAGCCACAGTGGTTGAGCACCAGATAAGCCTGAGGGACGTTATGGAGATGCAGGCCGGCGACGTGATACCGATCGAGCTGCCTGAATATGTGTTGATGAAGATTGAAGAGCTGCCCACCTATCGATGCAAACTGGGTAAATCCCGTGAGCAGTTGGCACTCAAAATCTGTGAAAAGATCCCTCGTCCAGAGACAGTGAAAACTGAATTGCAATTGGTGACCCGAAAGGGTAAAGCCAGAGATATCAATGACCTCTAAGGTGATATGAGATGAATACCGAAGACGATTGGGCCGCAGCAATGGCCGAGCAGGCCCTAGAAGAAGCCAAGGCCGCCGAGTTTGAAGAGCTTAAAGACGAGACCAAGCCTCTGAGCAGTGAAGAAGTCGCCAAACTGGATGCCATTTTGGATATTCCAGTGACCATCTCCATGGAAGTGGGACGCAGCTATATCAGCATCCGCAACCTGCTGCAGCTCAATCAGGGCTCAGTGGTTGAACTCGACCGCGTGGCCGGTGAGCCGCTGGATGTGATGGTTAACGGTACCCTGATAGCTCACGGCGAAGTGGTAGTGGTAAACGATAAGTTTGGTATTCGCCTCACTGACGTGATAAGTCAAACCGAGCGAATCAAAAAACTCAAGTAAAACAATAGGGAGCCTGTGTGTCTTTAACTCTACTCTCACTGGCATCCACAGGTTCTGCCGGCACAGATGTCGCCGGCTCTGCGGGTTATGCCACCACCCTGGCCAGCATGATTGGCGGCCTGATTTTAGTGCTCGCGGTGATTTTTGTGCTGGCTTATGTCGTGCGCAGGCTCAATCTGGTGCCGTCGGGTGGCAACGTGGTCCGTACGCTGGCGGTAACTCCGCTGGGTCAGCGTGAAAAGCTGGTGTTGGCCCAGGTCGGAGAGAAACAGTATCTCCTTGGCGTGACTGCATCGCAGATAACCCTGATAGACAAGCTGGACGAGCCTTTGACCATTACCCAGGACTCCTTTGCCAGTCGCCTCAAAATGGCTAAGGACGGCCAAAAATGACCCGCGTGTCAGCGATTTTATTTTGGATGTTGGTGGGCGTGGCATCGCTGCCGGCCTTCGGCGCGGATGGTGTCTTGCCTGCTGTGACAGTTACCACCACCCCGGATGGGGGCACACAATACTCGGTTACACTGCAAATTCTGATGCTGATGACGGCGCTGAGCTTCTTGCCCGCCATGGTCATCATGCTCACCTCCTTTACCCGCATCATAGTTACCCTGTCATTGCTCAGGCAGGCCATCGGTCTGCAGCAGGCGCCCTCGAATCAGGTACTGATTGGCCTGAGCCTCTTTATGACCTTTTTCATTATGGCGCCTGTGTTCGATAAAATTTATGAGCAGGGCGTGAAACCCTACATGGAAGAGACCCTGCCCATCGACCAGGCATTCGAGCGAGGTAAAGAGCCGCTGAAAGCCTTTATGTTGTCGCAGGTGCGTATCACCGACTTGGAAACCTTCGTGAATATCGCCGGTTATGACAACATCAAGTCACCGGAAGAAGCGCCCATGACGGTGATTATTCCTGCCTTTATCACCAGCGAGCTGAAAACGGCCTTCCAGATTGGTTTTATGCTGTTTGTGCCCTTTTTGGTTATCGACCTGGTGGTCGCCAGTATCCTGATGGCCATGGGGATGATGATGCTGTCGCCAATGATTGTGTCATTGCCCTTTAAAATCATGCTGTTTGTGTTGGTGGATGGTTGGAGCCTGGTGATGGGCACGCTGGCCAACAGTTTCGGTACCTGACGCCTATGACTCCAGAAGCCCTGATTGATATCTTCCGCGAAGCGCTGGCGGTGATTGTGATGATGGTGGCCGTCATTATTGTGCCGGGGCTCATCGTTGGCCTGATTGTGGCAGTGTTTCAGGCGGCGACTTCTATTAACGAACAAACTTTGAGCTTTCTGCCACGTCTGCTGGTGACCTTGTTGGCGTTGATGATGGCGGGGCATTGGCTGGTGAGAACCATGATGGACTTCTTTTTGGAGATGGTGCATCTCATTCCGTCGGTAGTAGGGTGATGGAAGTTCTCCTTGATACTCTGATGGAGACTATCAAGGCCTATACCTGGCCCTTGTTTCGCATTTCCGCGATGTTTATGGTGATGCCGGTGTTTGGTGCCAACACCACACCGGTGCGGGTGCGATTGCTGCTGTCTGTTGCCGTGACCTTTGCGGTGAGCCCCATGTTACCGCCCATGCCCCAGGGCGAGCTGTTTGCCCTGAGCTCCGTCTTTATCAGCGCCCAGCAAATCCTGATCGGGGTTGCCATGGGACTGGTTGCGCTGATGATGTTGCAGATTTTCGTGCTCACCGGTCAAATCATAGGGATGCAGACGAGTCTTGGGTTTTCTTTCATGGTGGACCCCGGCTCCGGGCAGCAAACGCCTGTGCTGGGTAATTTCTTCCTCCTGCTCGCCACGCTGATTTTCCTTGCCGTGGACGGCCATCTCACCATGATCCGCATGTTGGTGATGAGCTTTGATACCCTGCCTGTGTCGATGACCGGCATTACCCTTGCCAACTATCACAGCCTCGCGCTTTGGGGCAGCTACATGTTCGGTGCGGCCCTGACCATGTCGTTGTCGGCAATCGTCGCTCTGCTGCTGATTAACCTGTCATTCGGGGTCATGACCCGGGCAGCACCGCAGCTCAATATCTTCGCCATCGGTTTTCCCGTGGTGATGATAAGTGGCCTCTTTATCCTCTGGTTAACCCTGGCGCCTGTCATGTCCCACTTTGGCGAGATATGGGAAGCGGCTCAGGTGTTGCTGTGTGACATTACCCATATTCAATGCAGGGTGAACTGACATGGCAGAAAACGATACCAGTCAGGAACGTACAGAGGAGCCCACGGGGAGGCGACTTGAACAGGCCAGAGAAAAAGGCCAGGTCGCCCGCTCCAAAGAACTGGGCACGGCTGCGGTGCTACTGGCCGCAGCCGTTGGCTTTTTAATGTTGGGCCCGAGCCTGGGCAAGGCAATGCACAATGTGATGACCATGACCATGGTGCAAAGTCGCGAGCAGGTGTTTGATACCAACAGCATGCTTAACATCTGGGTTCCCATAGCCAAGGAGCTGGTATTGCCTGTGCTGGGATTGGTGCTGGTGCTGGCTGCCCTGGCTTTTGCCGGCAACATAGTGCTGGGCGGCATTATTTTCTCCAGTAACGGAATTCTGCCCAAGGCCAGTAAAATGAGCCCGCTGGCGGGCTTTAAGCGCATGTTTGGTGTGCAGGCGCTGATGGAGCTGGGTAAAGGGCTGGCCAAGTTTTCGGTGGTGGCGGTGGCGGCCTATTTTCTGCTGTCGTTTTACTTTCCTGAAATTATTCAGATCTCTGCCGAGCATTTACCGTCCAATGTGTTCCATGCCCTGGATTTGCTCACCTGGATGTTCCTGCTGCTGTGCAGTTCCATGCTTATCATCGCCGTTATTGATGTGCCTTTTCAAATTTGGAACCACAAGAAGCAGCTCAAAATGACCAAACAAGAGGTCAAAGATGAGTACAAGGACACCGAAGGCAAGCCCGAAGTGAAAGGCCGCATTCGTCAGATGCAGCGGGAAATCGCCATGCGTCGTATGATGGCCGAAGTGCCAAAGGCCGACGTGATAGTGGTTAACCCCGAGCATTTTGCCGTTGCCCTGAAATACGATGTAAAACGTTCGCCAGCGCCCTTTGTGCTGGCCAAAGGGGTGGATGCCGTGGCCTTTAAAATTCGCGAAATCGCCCGGGAATACGACATTGCCATTGTGTCGGCGCCGCCACTGGCGCGGGCGATTTACCACACCACCAAGCTCAACCAGCAAGTTCCCGAAGGTCTCTTTACCGCAGTGGCTCAGGTACTTGCCTATGTGTTCCAGCTTCGGCAATACCGTAAAGGCCGAGGCCGCAAGCCAACACCCATTCCACTCAATCAACCGATCCCCGACGAGTTTAAATACTGAGCGGTTAATACACTGACCGTTACTGCGTCTCAGGTTGCCCCTTAATTTGGCTTGGAATTTGCTTTGTAGGCCCAAAGTGTCAATTTTGGGTAGCGTCTGATGGATGTCATGGGCCAATTGGGTCAAATCAAAAAAATGAAACCGGCAAACCTGCAGGGGCTTGGTACCCCGGCGTTGGTGCTTGCGGCCCTGGCAATGATAGTGCTGCCAATGCCGGCGTTTCTGCTCGATATCCTGTTTTCATTCAACATTGCCCTGGCGCTGGTGGTGCTGCTGGTTGCCATTTATACCAACAGGCCATTGGATTTTGCTGCTTTCCCGACAGTTCTGCTGGTGGCAACGCTGCTGAGGTTGGCGCTGAACGTTGCCTCTACCCGTGTTGTACTGCTTGAAGGCCACAATGGTGCCGACGCTGCCGGTAAGGTGATTGAAGCCTTCGGCTCTGTGGTGATCGGTGGTAACTATGCCGTTGGTCTGGTGGTGTTTTTAATCCTAATCATCATCAACTTCGCCGTGGTCACCAAGGGCGCGGGACGTATTTCCGAGGTGAGCGCCCGCTTCACTCTGGATGCCATGCCCGGTAAACAGATGGCCATTGATGCTGACCTTAACGCTGGCCTTATTAATCAGGAACAGGCCCGTACCCGCCGCGCCGAAGTGACCAAGGAAGCCGACTTTTACGGCGCCATGGACGGTGCGTCCAAGTTTGTGAAAGGCGATGCAATCGCCGGGATCATGATCCTGGTGATTAACATCCTTGGCGGCTTTGTTATCGGTATGGTGCAGCACGATCTGGCCTTTATGGATGCAGTAGAAATTTATACTCTGCTGACCATAGGTGACGGCCTGGTGGCCCAGATCCCGGGGCTTCTGCTCTCCATTGCCGCGGCGCTGATGGTGACCCGTCAGAACGAAGAAGGTGACATGGGCGGCATGGTGATGAGTCAGATGTTTGACAATCCCAAGTCGTTGGCCATCGCAGCAGGGGTGCTTTTTATCATGGGCATAGTACCCGGCATGCCCCATCTGGCTTTTTTAACCTTCGCGGTGGCCACTGGCGCTGGCGCGTATTTCCTGCATAAACGCATCGAGAAGCGTAAGCAGCAGGCCCTTGAAGCCGCGGCAAGCGGCAGTGTTGAGAAGCTGGATAATTCACCCAAGGAGCTCGGTTGGGACGATGTGCGCCATGTGGATACCATAGGGCTTGAGGTGGGCTACCGCCTGATCCCGCTGGTGGATAAGGGGCAGGGCGGCGAGCTTTTGTCCCGTATCAAGGGCGTGCGTAAGAAACTGTCGCAGGAACTGGGCTTTTTGGTGCCCGCAGTGCATATCCGGGATAACCTGGATCTCGCCCCCAGCACTTATCGTATCTCGCTGATGGGTGTAGTGGTGGGTGAGGCTGAAATCCGCCACGACTGTGAACTGGCCATTAATCCCGGGCAGGTGTTTGGGCAGCTCGATGGCGTAACGACCCGCGACCCAGCCTTCGGACTCGAAGCGGTTTGGATTGCCCCTGAACTGCGTGAACATGCCCAGACGCTGGGTTATACCGTGGTTGATGCAGCCACTGTGGTGGCAACGCACATCAGTCAGACCCTCAGTAACAACGCCTCCAAGCTGCTCGGCTATGAGGAAGTGCAGCAACTGCTGGATATTCTGGCCAAGCATTCGCCAAAGCTGGTGGACGGCTTTATCCCCGATGTGATGTCCCTCGGCACCGTGGTGAAAGTGATGCAGAACCTGCTCAACGAAGGGGTGTCGGTGCGTGACCTGCGAACCATAGTGCAGACACTGCTGGAATACGGTACCAAGTCCGGTGACACCGAAGTACTCACAGCGGCGGTGCGTATCGCTCTTAAACGTATGATTGTTCAAGAAATAGCCGGGCCTGAGGCGGAAATCCCTGTCATAACTTTGGCACCAGAGTTGGAACAGATGTTGCATCAGTCGATGCAGGCTTCCGGTGGCGATGGTCCCAACATCGAACCCGGATTGGCCGAGCGGATGCAACAGTCACTGGCTGACGCCGCTCAGCGGCAGGAAATGGTGGGTCAACCCGCCATACTGCTGACCTCGGGAATGCTGCGTTCGACCCTGTCGCGCTTTGTGAAGTACACCATTCCCAACCTGAGGGTCATTTCCTACCAGGAAATCCCCGATGAAAAGCAGATTAGAATAGTGTCAGCCGTGGGTCAGTAAGAGGGTAGAAAATTGAAAATCAAACGTTTTTTTGCAAAAGATATGCGTGCCGCTCTGGCTCAGGTAAAAGAAACCCTCGGTGCTGACGCTGTAATCATGTCCAATAAAAAAGTCACCGGTGGTATCGAAATTGTGGCTGCGGTTGATTATGACGAACCCAAGCCTTCGATTGAGGCCAAGGTGGCTGCGCCCAACCCTTTTGATATAAGCGACGATAAGGTGTCCCTGGGTGGCCGTGCGCCAGTGCGTACTAACCGTCAAAAAGTTAACGAGGCACCGGCCGACTCATTGCAGGCCCTGCTTGAGCGCCAGCAAAGCCGCATGAACCAGCAAATGGGCCATGCTGTTGAAGCCGATGACATGCCCGCCTGGGCCCGTGGTTTGGAAGCGCCGGTTGCTCCCAAAATGAAAGATGCTCCCCGCCAGGCCACTTTTACGCCGGATGCCGAGAAAAACCGTGCGCCGGGCCGCCAGCAAATTGAACTGGACGCCATGAAAGAAGAGTTGGCATCACTGCGCAATTTGCTGACCCATCAGGTGTCTTCCCTGATGATGGAGCAGAAAAATCGAACCGATCCTGTGGGCGCCATGCTCGAAACCCGCCTGCTGGAGGCTGAGTTCTCTCCAGCTGTGGCGGCTAAGCTGGCGGGCTTGTCTCAGCACTACAGCCCGGCTGAACTGGTCAAGGCTTTGCCACAAAGCTTGGCAAATATGCTTGATAATCAAGGTGATGATATTGTGAGGCGTGGTGGCGTCGTCGCCTTTGTTGGCCCAACCGGTGTTGGTAAAACCACGTCTATTGCCAAAATTGCGGCCCGATTTGCTGCTCATCACGGCGCCGATCAGGTTGCACTGATCACCACCGACCATTATCGCATTGGAGCCTTTGAGCAATTGGCAACTTATGGCAAAATCATGGGATGTCCTGTTAAGCAAGCTCATGATCTCAATGAGTTGCAACAAATTCTTTATCAGCTGCGCAATCGCAAGCTAGTATTGATAGATACCGCCGGAATGGGACAGCGAGATATGCGACTGGTGGAGCAATTAGACAATTTAACGGCTAACAGTGCCTTGCCGATCCGCAGTTATCTGGTATTGTCAGCAACGTCGCAACGTCGTGTGCTTCAGGATGCGGTTAAACACTTCCAGCGCATCCCTTTATCCGGCGCTGTATTGACCAAACTGGATGAATCTGTTTCTCTGGCCGGCGCATTAAGCGTACTTATCCAGAGTGGGCTGCCACTGAGTTATGTGACTGATGGACAAAGAGTTCCTGAAGATATGAAAGTCGCAGACACCCTGGCGTTGGCAAGACAGGCGCTTGATGCCCTGAATGAACCTGAGTATCAGGGCATCGACAACAATATGTGGTCGGAAAGCACGACCTTTGCGTTCGAGTAAAGCTATGACCCGTGATCAAGCAAGCGGTTTACGTATGATGAATCAGCCATATAACGAAAAAGTAAAAGTCATTGCCGTGACAGGCGGCAAAGGTGGGGTAGGCAAGACCAGCGTGTCCATCAATACGGCTGTGGCTCTGGCAGAAAAGGGCAAACGGGTATTGGTACTGGATGCCGACCTCGGCTTGGCTAACGTCGATGTGATGTTGGGTCTGCGTGCCGAAAAAAATCTCTCCCATGTGTTGTCCGGGGACGCCGAACTGGACGATATCATTCTGCGTGGTCCCAAGGGCATAGGCATAGTACCCGCTACGTCGGGTACTCAGGCGATGGTCGAGCTGACCGCTGCGCAGCATGCAGGTCTTATCCGGGCCTTCAGTGAAATGCGCACCCAATTCGATGTGCTTATTGTCGATACCGCAGCCGGTATCTCCGACATGGTGCTCAGTTTCTCCCGTGCGGCTCAGGATGTGTTGGTTGTGGTATGTGACGAGCCTACGTCTATCACAGATGCCTATGCACTCATCAAAATCCTCAGCCGTGAGCATGGTGTGTTCAGGTTCAAGATTGTGGCAAATATGGTTCGCAGCCTACGCGAGGGCATGGAGCTTTTTGCTAAACTCAGCAAGGTGACTGACCGTTTTCTCGACGTGGCTCTTGAATTGGTTGCAACCATTCCCTTCGATGAAAACTTGCGAAAATCAGTACGTAAGCAAAAATTGATTGTAGAGGCTTACCCCAAATCACCTGCTGCCATTGCCTACCATGGGCTGGCGAATAAGGTGATGAGTTGGCCTATTCCGCAGCAACCCGGTGGCCATCTCGAATTTTTCGTAGAGCGGCTGGTACATCGTCCCGATTATCAAGAGGACAGAGCGAGTGAATAAAGCCGCGGCGTATACCTCCATGGAGAGTAAAACCTCCATCGTTGAACAGTACGCACCGCTGGTTAAAAGAATCGCGCACCACATGTTGGCCAGATTGCCGGCATCCGTACAGTTGGACGACTTGCTGCAGGCGGGCATGATTGGCCTGCTCGAGGCTTCGGCCAAATTTGACGGCGGCAAAGGCGCCAAGTTTGAAACCTTTGCTGGCATTCGAATTCGTGGTGCCATGCTGGATGAAATCCGTAAAGGTGATTGGGTTCCACGTTCTGTTCATCGTAATCAGCGCAGAGTCGCCCAGGTGATAGACGAACTGGAACAAGAGCTCGGACGTGATGCCCGGGACACAGAAATTGCCGAAAGACTTGATATGTCGATGGAGGAATACCATCATATCCTCAATGATGTTTCTGTTGGTAAAATCATAGGGATAGAAGATTTAGGCGTATCACACGATGTTCTGGTTCCCGACGGGGAACAAACCAACGACATTTATGATGACCTGGCTCAGAACCAGTTCCAGCAGGCTTTGGCAGATGCCATTCGCCAGTTACCCGAGCGGGACGCGCTGGTGTTATCACTTTATTACGATGAAGCACTGAATTTAAAAGAAATAGGCGCCATTCTTGATGTGAGTGAGTCGCGGGTATGCCAGATCCACAGTCAGGCGATGCTCAGGCTCAAAGGTAAGCTCAAGCATTGGACACAAGTATAAATTATTATTTGAGCAGCTAGAGTGTCAGCTCACCGGAGGAAACCTTGGACAAGAATATGAAGATTCTCATTGTTGACGACTTTTCAACAATGAGACGTATCATCAAGAACTTGTTGCGAGACTTGGGGTTTAATAACACCCAGGAAGCAGATGATGGCTCAACCGCCTTGCCGATGCTGCAAAAGGGTGATTTCGATTTTGTGGTTACCGATTGGAACATGCCGGGCATGCAGGGTATCGATTTGCTCAAAGCGATTCGCGCCGATGAAAACCTGAAGCATATTCCGGTACTGATGGTGACCGCTGAAGCCAAGCGTGAGCAGATTATTGCCGCCGCTCAGGCTGGCGTAAATGGCTATGTGGTTAAGCCTTTTACTGCTGCGACACTGAAAGAGAAGCTGGACAAGATATTCGAACGACTTGGTTGAGCAAGGATGAGCTATGCAGGCAAACACATCAGGGCTCATTAGTCTCGAACAGGCACAGGAACTCGTCACGCTCCTCAGTGCAGGTGAGCAGGAAAAGGCTGATTTACTGCTGCGGGACCTTGCTGTCCCCATTCAGAAAGAGCTGTTTGACGAAGTGGGTAAGCTGACCCGCCAATTACACAGTGCGCTGGTTGATTTTCAGTTGGACAGTCGCCTGATGGAACTGGCCAGTATCGACATTCCTGACGCCAAAGAGCGACTGAACTACGTCATCGATATGACGGAGCAGGCAGCCAATAAAACCATGGATGCCGTAGAAGAGTGTTTGCCTCTCGCTGACGCCCTCATTAACCATATTCAAACCGTCATGCCAGCCTGGGATAAGCTCATGCGGCGTGATATCGACATTACTGAGTTCAAAAGCCTGTGCCATGACGTACAGCAGCTGATGAATCGCAGTGCCATGGACTCAGAAAGACTGCGCGAGCTTTTGAATCAGATTTTAATGGCGCAGGACTTCCAGGATCTGACCGGACAGATGATCCGCCGTGTTATCGATTTGGTTCGTGAAGTCGAGAATAGCCTGGTGTCAATGTTGACCGTCTTTGGCGAGCAACCAGCCACAGAAGTTACCCAGAAGAGTACCAGCAGCATAGAAGCGGAAGGTCCAATCATGAATGCCGAGCTTCGTCAGGATGTGGTGACTGGTCAGGATGAAGTCGATGACCTGCTGTCCAGCCTGGGTTTCTGATAAGGAGTCAATTTAATGTCATTTGATGTTGATGAAGAGATTCTGCAGGATTTTTTGATAGAAGCCGGCGAAATTCTCGAGCTTCTGCAGGAACAATTGGTTGCTCTTGAGAATAATCCGGAAGACACGGATCTGCTCAATGCCATTTTCCGGGGCTTTCACACGGTTAAAGGTGGGGCTGGCTTCCTGGGGCTCGCACCCATGGTGGACGTGTGCCATGAATCGGAAAATACCTTTGATTTGCTCCGAACAGGTAAACGCCACGTCACCGCTGAACTGATGGATATCATTCTTCAGTCGGTGGACGCAATCAATACCATGTTCGCCCAAACTCAGGCAGGACAAGAGCAAGAACCTGCCTCTGCCGAGTTACTGGATAAACTCAAGCTTCTGTCCTCCGGCGCACCCTTACCGTCTGAAGGCGGAGAAGCCCCCTCATCGCCTTCATCTGAACCTACGATAAACGTGGACGATGAGATTCCCGGCGTTGAGCTTTTTGGCGACCTTGAAGAGCCTGTGGCGGCTGAGCCCGCTAGCCAGGCACCTGCCATGAGTGATGATTTTCTGTTTGACTCACCCGCCAGTGATTCCAGCATTGACGAAATCAACGAAGCCGAATTCGAAGCACTCCTGGATGCGCTGCACGGAAGTGGTAAAGGCCCTGGTGTCACCGGAGCGACTGGCGCTGCGCCAAGTACCGACAAAGCTGCCGCCAAAGCCGCACCTGCCGGTGATGAAATTACCGACGACGAGTTTGAAGCCTTACTCGATGAACTCCATGGTTCGGGCAAGTTTAAAGCCACCACCGATAAAGTGGTTGCCAAAGTGGAAGACAGTCCCGCAGACCATGTAGACACTGATGAAATCACCGATGACGA
Source organism: Shewanella zhangzhouensis (assembly GCF_019457615.1). Lineage (NCBI taxonomy): Bacteria > Pseudomonadati > Pseudomonadota > Gammaproteobacteria > Alteromonadales > Shewanellaceae > Shewanella > Shewanella zhangzhouensis. The sequence continues at coordinate 2,906,807 of NZ_CP080414.1, read as the reverse complement.
GTTTGAAAAGTTGTTGGATGAACTTCACGGTAAGGGTACCGGGCCCGGTATTGCATCTGCAGCTAAACCTGCCTCGCCAGCAGTGAGTCAGCCCAAATCAGCCGCAGCGCCCGCCGAGTCGCCAAAGCCCGTTGTAAAACCCTCATCATCTGTTGAAGCACCAAAACCTGTTGCTGCAGCAGAAAAAAGTCCAGCACCTGTCGCAAAAGCCGCACCGGCAGGCGGCGCCTCTGTGCCTCAGGGGGAGACCACTGTCAGGGTCGACACTGCCCGACTCGACCAGATCATGAACATGGTCGGTGAGTTGGTGCTGGTACGTAACCGCTTGGTCAGCCTGGGTGTTACCCGCGAAGACGAGGAAATGTCCAAAGCCTTGGCTAACCTCGATTTGGTGACAGCCGATTTACAGGGCGCCGTGATGAAAACACGGATGCAGCCCATCAAGAAGGTATTCGGCCGTTTCCCACGGGTAGTACGTGACCTAGCACGCAGCCTCAATAAAGAAATTGACTTGGTGCTGGTCGGCGAGGAAACAGATCTCGATAAAAACCTGGTGGAGGCCCTCGCAGACCCTCTGGTGCACCTGGTGCGCAACTCAGTCGACCACGGGATTGAAATGCCCGCCGATCGTGTAGCCAGTGGTAAACCTAAGACAGGTACCATTACCCTATCTGCCAGTCAGGAAGGGGATCATATTCTCCTGAAAATCGAAGACGACGGCGCTGGGATGGACCCGGAAAAACTCAAGGCCATCGCCGTAAAACGCGGTGTACTTGATGAAGATGCCGCGGCCCGTATGTCGGACCATGAGGCCTACAATCTGATTTTTGCTCCCGGTTTCTCCACCAAAACCGAAATTTCCGATATTTCTGGCCGTGGTGTGGGTATGGACGTGGTGAAAACCCGTATTACCCAGCTCAACGGTACCGTGCACATCGATTCGGTTAAAGGCAAGGGCACCATCCTTGAGATTAAAGTGCCGCTGACGCTGGCGATTATGCCAACCCTGATGGTGGAAGTGGCCAAGCAGGTATTTGCTCTGCCACTGTCGAGCGTCAATGAGATATTCCACCTGGATTTGACCAAGACCAACATAGTGGATGGTCAGTTGACTGTGATTTTCCGGGATAAGGCCGTTCCCCTCTTTTATCTGGAGCAGTGGCTGAGCCGCCGCAAAACCAAGTTCAAGCATGGTGACAAAAAGCACGGTCATGTGGTGATAGTGCAGTTGGGGACGATGCAAATTGGTTTTGTGGTCGATGCCCTAATCGGTCAGGAAGAAGTGGTGATTAAGCCGCTTGGCGCTTTGCTCCATGGCACGCCGGGTATGGCCGGTGCCACTATTACCTCAGACGGTGGAATAGCGCTGATTCTGGATGTTCCCGGATTATTGAAACATTATGCCAAGCGGAAGTAGCCCGAGCGCGTGCTGTTGGCAGGAATATAAATGACAATAAAAGTATTGGTCGTTGATGACTCAAGCTTTTTCCGACGCCGGGTCAGTGAAATAGTCACTCAGGACCCGGAGTTGGAGGTAGTTGCAACGGCATCCAACGGTATGGAAGCCATTAAGATGGCCTTGGAGCACAAGCCTCAGGTCATTACCATGGATATTGAAATGCCGGTGATGGACGGTATTACGGCTGTGCGCGAAATTATGGCCAAAATACCGACCCCCATTTTGATGTTTTCCTCTTTGACCCACGATGGCGCCAAAGCGACTCTGGATGCGCTGGATGCCGGGGCATTGGACTTTTTGCCCAAGCGGTTTGAAGACATCGCCACCAACAAAGACGAGGCGATTAAGCTTTTGCAGCAGAGGGTTAAAGCCCTTGGCAGAAGAAGGCTGTTCAGACCCGTCATTTCCAGAAGCCCCACACCAGAGCCAACCCGCCCCGCCATCGGCTCTCGGCCTCAGGTGCAATTGCAACGTCCTCAGACGCCTGCTGCTGCACCAGTGAGTGTGCGTGCCAGTGGAAAGCAATATAAATTGTTGGCGATAGGTACATCAACCGGCGGCCCGGTTGCACTGCAGAAAATCCTGACGCAGTTTCCCGCCAATTATCCGTTGCCTATTGTGCTTATCCAGCACATGCCGGCGGCTTTTACCCCGGCGTTTGCTCAGCGGCTCAATGGCCTGTGTCGCATTTCGGTGAAGGAAGCCGCTAACGGTGATTTGCTGCAGCCTGGCTGTGCCTATCTGGCGCCCGGCGGCATGCAAATGATGATAGAAAAGGCGGGTGTCAGCGGGCGTATCAAGATAGTCGCTGGCAATGCAGATATGAATTACAAGCCCTGTGTTGATATTACCTTTGCGTCTGCCTCAAAGGCTTATGGAGGTGATGTGCTGGCTGTGGTGCTGACAGGTATGGGTGCCGATGGCCGCGAAGGGGCGCGCATGCTCAAAAATCTGGGCGCTACCATCTGGGCCCAGGACGAAGCGAGTTGCGTGGTTTACGGTATGCCTCAGGCTGTTACTGCTGCCGGGATATCCTCCCAGTCCATCGGGCTTGAGAATATGGCCGAAGCCATTTTAAAAGAGTCAGGCCGTGGCTGACATGCGCCGTGATAGCTCTGGTGGAATGGCACTTGTCATTTTTTTGCTGGCGCTTTTCAGTGTGGTGATCACGGTGCTTTATTTCGATTTACGGGTAAAATACACCGAGCTGAAAGATAAAAATGCCGAACTCGCTGCAAGTCAGGTGCTGCTGATGGTACCAGACAGTCAGGCAGAAGCTCTGGCGCAATGGTTGGAGTCACATCCCCGCGAGACAGAGCGCTTACTAAAGCAGGTCGAGATCAAGGCTAATGGGGGGGATGGCGTCAAGGAGGACAGTACCCAAGGGGCTGAAAGCATACCCAGAAAGCTGGTGCCTGAAGTTATTTCAGAAAACAGCGATGGAGTGAAAGTTATCTCACTCCCAGATGGGGGCATCAGGGTAACAACCCGTGACGAAAAAACTGAAAAAAAACAATAAACGCTTACTGGGGGCCTGAGACGTGAACGTCTGGACCATTGCAAACCAAAAAGGTGGCGTGGGTAAAACCACAACCGTGGCAAGTTTGGCTGGCCTGCTGGCCAAGCAGGGTAAGCGCGTGCTGATGGTTGACACCGATCCCCATGCATCTTTGGGCTATTACCTTGGTATCGACTCTGAAGAGGTACCTGGGTCCCTGTATGATGTTTTCGTCGCCCATAAATCCCTCACTAAAGACCTTATCAGGCAACATACAGTGCCTACTCTGGTGGAAAATCTGGACTTGATCCCGGCAACCATGGCGTTGGCAACCCTCGATCGTGCGCTGGGGCATCAGGAAGGTATGGGGCTGGTGCTGCGCAATCTGCTCAAACTGATGGAAGACGACTACGATGTGGCACTGATTGACTGTCCACCGGTACTGGGCGTCCTTATGGTCAATGCGCTCGCAGCAAGCCAGCATATTGTGATACCGGTACAAACAGAGTTTCTGGCCATCAAGGGCCTTGACCGCATGATTAAGACTATGGAGTTGATGGGTCGCTCCAAACATACCCGATATAGCTATACCGTTGTTCCAACTATGTATGACAGGCGCACCAAGGCATCGCCGGCGGCGCTGGACGCTCTGGCTCAGCAATACGGTGATACCCTGTGGCCTGATGTTATTCCGGTCGACACCAAGTTCCGCGATGCCAGTTTGGCGCATCTACCCGCGTCACATTACGCAGCAGGTAGCCGTGGTATTAAAGCTTATGAACGTTTACTGACTTTTTTGATGGCCGGAGAATTTGACCATGTCAAAGTCAGTTGACGAAACCGTTGTTGATTTTTTCCGTTTGCTGCTGAGTGAAGATGCTCAGGCTGGTGATAAATCCTATGTGGTACCCAATGTCGCTGGCAACGCATTTACCGATGCCGGGGCTCCTGGGCGGGAGGCTCTGCCCGGCTCGGCATATGGCGAGCTGGCATCAGCGCCTTCGATACCTCAACCAGTAAAGACTGAGCCTCAGATCGCAAAATCCGAGTCAGCACAATCACCAAGGCTTGCCCCAAGCCGGGATCCGCTGGATAAGGCCTCGTTGGAAAAGCTGCTGGCGCCGGTGTTTGATGTTAAACCGGTTGAACAGCCCGCAGTTGCGCAACCTGCTATCGAACAAAAGTCTGCCTTGGTTGAATCAACCCCTGTGGTTGCAGAGACTGTGGCCAAACCAAAGATTGCAGTAAAGCCGCAGGTTCAGGAAAAAGTAAAAGCTCAGGTGACGCTTGAAGCAGAACAACAAGCCATCCCGGCAGCACACGTGCAAACTGCTCCACAGACACAAACGGGAGCAACGCCACCGAGCATTACAAAAGACCTGCGTGAAGAGCTGGATGATGAGTTTCAGGTACTATTCTTTAAAGTAGCCGGATTAACCCTGGCTGTGCCCCTGGTCAGTTTGGGTGGGATAGTTAAGGTTGAGCGCATCAATCATATTTTCGGGCGCCCTGATTGGTTTCTGGGTGTGCAGACTCACAGAGAGTCGCAACTCAATCTGGTGGACACCTGCGCCTGGGTGATGCCGGAAAAATACAATGAAGAACTGGCGCAAAACGTAAATTATCAATATCTTGTATTATTGGAAGACAGTAATTGGGGCTTGGCCTGTGAATCTTTGGTTAACTCGGTACGGATTAAGCAGTCCCAAGTCAATTGGCGCACCACGGCGGGTAAACGCCCCTGGTTGGCCGGTGTAGTGAAAGAACAAATGTGTGGCATCTTGAATGTCAGGGCATTGATCCAAATGCTCAATGCAGGTTTAGGTTGTCAGGATCCTATTAGCTGAGGTACGTATGACAGACTCGAGAAATGTAGCGGCAGTGGCTGCCGGAAAGGATGATGCGGTATTACAGTGGGTGACCTTCAGACTGGATAACGAAACCTATGGCATCAATGTGATGCAGGTTCAGGAGGTGCTGCGTTATACCGAGATTGCCCCTGTACCTGGAGCCCCTCACTACGTTTTGGGTATTATCAACCTGCGTGGCAACGTGGTGACGGTTATCGATACCCGCTCACGTTTTGGGCTGCAGCCGGCTGAAGTCGATGACTCTACCCGAATTGTCATCATCGAAGCCGAAAAACAGGTTATCGGGATTTTGGTCGACAGTGTGGCAGAAGTGGTTTATCTGCGCCGCTCTGAAATAGACAATGCGCCAAACGTGGGTACCGAAGAGAGTGCCAAGTTTATTCAGGGCGTAAGTAACAGGGATAATGAACTGCTTATTCTGGTTGATTTGGACAAATTGCTGTCTGATGAAGAATGGGCCGAGCTTGCTCAGATTTAATTAGATACCAAGCCACAGGCCGCCAATGGCGGCCTGTGGCGTATCTGACTCAGGGAGTGGTATTGCTGCATGGTTGAAAATGGGTTTCTAATCGCAGCCTTGGTGTACGTTTTAGCTTGTTTGGCGCTGGTGCTGTATCTGCAAAAGCAGCTCGGGAAGCTTCGCACCAAGGTGGATGCGTTGTCGTTGCTGCTTAAAGAAACCGACAAGCAGCGAGAGGGTTTCAAGCGGGAATTACATGAGCTCAGAAGTGGCACCATAGGCGTGGGTAAGCGGGTGCTTGAGTTGGAAAAGCGCTTGGTCGCACAGGATGCCAGAATCGATGAAACCCGTGAGCAGGACCCACAAGCCAGGCTGTATACCCGGGCGATGAAAATGGTCTCACTGGGTGCCGGTATCGAAGAGTTGATGCACGAATGCGAGCTGCCAAGGGCCGAAGCAGAGTTGTTGCTGCGCCTTCACGGCAAGGGGTAGTCAACCTCAGTTGCGGATGTTCACAGTCAGAGATGTTTTGTAGCACATGACCTTAGCTTCGATGTACAAGACATAAAAAAAGCTGCCTTTGGCAGCTTTTTTATTACACGGAAGTCTTTATCTTGTTGTGCATGTTTGCCCATTCTTCCGGGTAGCGACCATCCAACATGTACACAAACGACAGCAGTTCAGCGATGAGCACATAAAGCTCCTTCGGGATGCTTTCATTGAGTTCCATCATGGTCAGAAAATTGGCCAGTGCAGGGTCTTCGTGAATGTGGATGCCACATTCGCGGGCGAGGGCAATAATCTCCTCTGCGAGTAAGGCCTCGCCTTTGGCAGTTACCTTAGGGGCGCCATTACCGTCGTAACTTAAGGCTACCGCTATCTTGTCTTGCTTATTCATTCTCAGGCCCTTAAATCCACGGCAAAGGATTTGCCGGGCAGCAAACTGCCGGGCACGGTATCGTGGCGACAGGAAAGTATTGTGGTGCCAAAGCCCAATGATTGCAGATGTGCCTGCAGCACCGGGAGATAATTTCCTACACGGCTGTTGAGTTTCTCCTGACTGCAGACAAGCTGTACATTCAGCGCGCTCGGAGTGCGTTTAGCGTCGACCAGCAGTTCTGCATCATTCAATGAAAACTTAAGCTTGAGACGCCAACTATCTGCGTTGTCTTCCTGCTCCTGGCTGGCTTGGCGTTGCCAGTGGCCTTCCAATTGCCGCTGCTTTTCCCCCAAAAGGTAAGGGAGGCAGAAGAACCACCCGTCCCTTGGATTACTGGCCTCTGCATATTCACGCCTTACCTGCGCAAGTTGCATCAACGAGTCAAGGGTGTCGTCATCGGCGAGTGTCATGGCGTCCACCAGGCTCACCCCAGTTCCCTTGGCCGCTACATTGAGCCATTGCGTCATCAGTGGGGTAAGTGAGTGCTCGCGTTTAAGGGCCGCGCCACCAAGCAGCAACTGAAACACCATGGCCAGGGGTTGGTGCAATACCGCATCAGCAACGGCTCCCTGGCGGGCCAAAAGCTGGTTTCCGTTCGAAGCAGCGACGGCCTCCTGTATCGCCATGCCGCCCATTAACATGTTCACCGGCAGTGGTTTTAACAGGGCGAGTAAACGACGCGCCGCGTCTGGCGTTGTGGTTTGAGGCGTTTCTTCAATGTCTGCTAATTTTACCGGGGGAAGCGCGCCGGTTTTATCGAGATGCATTAAAAGCCTTTTCTCTGCAGCAAGGTGAGTGCCTACTTGCGCTTTACGCTCCGGCTCACCGATTATCTCGGCCGTGGCCTTTTGAAGAAGTGCAGACTCGCTGTGAACAGCCTTACCTGACTGAGAGTTAGGTGCCTTTACCTGTATCTGCTTATCCGCCTGCGCCTTATCCGCACTATCTGCCATTTTGCTGCTAAGGGTGGCCGTAAGCTGATTTTTGGCCTCAGTAACAGAAGATCCTGGAAACTTTTCGGGCTTGTCAGGGGCAGAAAGTGTGTTGGGCGCACTGGATTTGCTTGTCGCTAACGGAATTTCTGTTTTGATGTTGCGTTGGCCGCTCTCATCCGATGGCGTTGGTGCCGGCATGGCGGGTTTGTTTGCGTTTTCTGTGCTGCCGGTATGGATGTGATTGACCGTTTGCCCGGTGAGCTTTCTTTGCAGCGAGTTCAGAATAGCTTCTGGCGTTACGGGGGCCATTAAGCGATTTTGGGTCACAGGCGCTGCATTGCCACCGATGGCCTCGAGGCTGACTTTCGCTTCGGCCTTAATCGGGTCGAGCATGAGTTTAAGCTCTCCTTCCTTTAAGACGATTCTTACTCTCATCAGGTCAGGCTGTGGCGGTTTAAGCAAGGGTAAGGGCAACTGAAAGCCGCCTTTAAAGCTCAAATTCCCGTTGGTATATCTGGCGTCTCCCAACAGGTAACCACCTGGAGCTTTGGTTAGAGTCAGCAACTTCTCTGTATCAATGCCAAGGCGGCGAATCTGTTCTGCCAAGGCGCCAGGGAAGGGGAGCTGAATGCTTGGGGCGAGGGCGACCAGGGTCGCGACGGTGAGAGACGAAACGGCCGCCTGCTGGGGCACTCTCAACATCAGTGTTTGTGCCGAAAATTGGGACAGGTCAACCGGCGGTTTTATGAGATAGCTGGTATTTGCGATGGTGAGTATCGCAGCGCCCTGTGTCTGACTCAGTCTGACAGGCAGCAAGCTTGTTTCAGCCCCTGTGCTCGAATTGCTGGTCAGTATTGATGTGAGTGCGCTGATTTGAGTCATGTTATAGCTCGGGTGCAAGTGAGTCTCATCGAGGTCCTGAATTGGCGGTGCTTTGCTATGTGAGAAGACTGGATACTGAGTACATCACTTCATAGCGGCTCGATATTTAGCGTTGGAACAAAGTATAAGTTGCCTGCATACACCAACTTACACAATTTATCGATTGATCTTATTGTGGGGAAAAGTATGCTTAGCCGTCAAAGTAGCAGACGTGGTTCAGAGTGTTATGCTTTATTATCGTCAGCCACGGCGCTTTCTAAAGCCGATTTAGGCCTTTTGTATAGAGAGAGTTATGAAGTTGAAATGGATTGCCTTGCCATTCATGTTGTTGGCAGGCTTGGCTCAGGCAGAGCAGGACAATTCGGTCTCAGAGAAGCAGGTTGAAGTTGTTTACAACGATCCCCGCGACCCTTTCGAAGGGTTTAACCGCGCCATGTGGGATCTTAACTACAACGTGCTGGACCGCTACATCTATCGTCCCGTCGCCCACACCTACAAAGATTATGTGCCCAGTCCGGTAAAGTCGGGGCTGCATAATTTTGTCCGCAATCTTGAAGAGCCCAATGCCTTGGTGAATAACACACTTCAGGGAAAATTTGGTTGGGCGGCCAACGCCGGCGGACGTTTTGTGGTGAACTCCACCATAGGTCTGCTCGGGGTCGTTGATGTGGCAGACATGATGGGCATGCATCGGAAACAGGATGATTTTAACGAGGTTTTGGGTTACTACGGTGTGCCCAACGGTCCTTACTTTATGGCACCATTTTTTGGCCCCTATGTTACCCGTGAACTCGCGAGTGATTGGGTCGATGGACTATACTTTCCATTGTCAGAGCTGACGATGTGGCAGTCTGTGGTCAAATGGGGCATCAAAAGCCTGCATGTGCGGACAGAAGCCATCGACCAGGAACGATTGCTCGACAATGCTCTGGATCCCTACACCTTTGTAAAAGATGCATATTTACAGCACATGGACTACAAGGTGTATGATGGCAATGTACCATCAAATCAAGAAGATGATGAGCTTCTTGATGAATATATGCAGGAGCTAGAATAGCCGTCCTCAAGGGATAACTCCGCTAGAGAGTCCCCCTCCTATGCGCTATCTGCTCCCTGAGGGAAGTATATGGCGCTAAAAGATGTATCTGTGTTGTTGGTTGAAGACGATCCTGTGTTTCGCAGGGTCGTCGCGTCATTTTTGGACAGCCGTGGCGCTTTGGTGACCGAAGCCGACGACGGTGTTCAGGGCCTGGATTGCTTTAAACGACAAAACTTTGATGTAGTGCTGGCCGACCTGAGTATGCCCAATCTGGGCGGACTCGACATGCTGCGGGAAATGTATCGTCTTGATCCCGCCATGCCTTCCATTGTGATTTCCGGAAATAACGTGATGGCCGATGTGGTCGAGGCGCTCAGAATTGGGGCTTCAGACTATTTGGTGAAGCCGGTTGCTGACTTATACATTATCGAGCAGTCAATTCGCCAAAGTCTTGGCAGCATGGGGGCGCAGAGCTCGGAACTACAGGATATGGATGAGCTCTCCCGGGTTGAACTGGAAGAGAACCTGCGTCTACTTGAGCAAAATACTGAGGCCGCCAAGCACATTCAAAAAGAGCTGTTTCCCGCTTCACAGGTGCTTTATCCCAAAGTCAGAATCGATTACAGCCTGTATAAAAATGATGGGATCAGCGCGTTTTTTATCGATTCCACCATGGCAGACAGCGACCACCTTATTCTCTATATGGCGCACTTTCATCCGGAAGACAATCGCGCTGCCTTCGCCAGTGTACTGCTGAGAAGCTTTGTTAATCATAAATTGAAGGCCTACCGCAATGGCGTGAGCACCACTGTGGTTGAGCCCTTTAATATGCTCAGCTACCTGAATGAGCGCATTGTAAAGTCTGGGCTTGAAATCACCGTGGACATTGTTTACCTGAGTGTTGAGCTTAAACATTACCGCGCGTCTGTGTCCCAGGCGGGGCACGGGCTTCGCTGTTATCTTCGAAACGATAAAGGCCTTACACCACTGGCCTTACCCGATGCGCTCCAGCTTGGTCTCCTTGATTGGGGAAAGCCCAGCAGCCAGTTCCGCTCCTTATTGCCCGGTGAGAAACTCTGCATCGCCACCTCAGATCCCTCCCACAAGCAAATGTTGCTGGACGACAGGTTTGATGGCCTTGTTTGTAGTGATGGGGTACTTGCCGGGGGCTATGTGCAGGCGAGTTTCTAGAACGCGACTTCGTGGCTATAGAACGCTGCTTCGCAGCCACAGAGCGCTCGCAACGCGGGCTGCGTGTCTCCAGGGCGCGCGGACACGCTGCTTCTAGAATCTAGAATCTAGAAGGGCGAAGCCCGCTCTGCTGTTCCTGTAAGCGAAGCGCTCTGCTTTCTGTTATCGAGCGTTCGGTAGTGAGCCTGCGAATGTTCGGTTTCCGGAAAACAATAAAGCCCGCATAGCGGGCTTTATTGTTTCTAGAACCTAGAACTTAGAAGTCGCAAAGCGACGCTCTAGAAGCGAAGCGCTCTGCATGTCGTGAAACGCTTCGTTGTTATCAGCTGCGCTTCATCGCTTCATGCTCGCCGGTAACGGCGATTTCTTCTTCCAGGGCTTCTTCTTCGGTGTGGTGCACTTTGCTTTCGGCGCCATGCATCCAATCAACCAGTTTGTCAGCCATAAAGTACAGGATCACACCTGAAATGGCAGCGGTGATGGCGATACCGGCAAAAATAGACATGGCATTGGCCAGCTGTTCTTCTTTCTCACCACCGTGACCGATAAAGGAACCCACAACACCACCAATCTTGTTGGCAGCGGCGATGAAGAGGAACCAGGCACCCATCATCAGAGATACGATACGCAGGGGAGCAAGCTTGGTCACCATAGACAGACCAATTGGAGACAAGCACAGTTCACCCATGGTGTGGAAGAAGTAGGCACCAACCAGCCACCACATGCTGGACTTGGCAGTTGGGTCACCACCCATTTCAACCACGGCACCAATCATAAACAGGAAACCGATGGCCAGCAGAACCAGGCCGAGCGCAAATTTTACAGGTGAGTTTGGCTCACGGTCGCCAAGGCGCACCCAAATAGAGGCAACCACAGGGGCAAAAATTACGATAAACATGGCGTTAAGTGACTGGAACCAGGTAGTGGGTACTTCCCAGCTGCCAATCATGCGGTCGGTAAAATCGTTGGTAAACAGGTTCATCAGGCCGCCGGCCTGTTCAAAGCCTGCCCAGAATACGATGGTGAAGAGACCCATCACCATGATCACTTTGATACGGTCGCGCTCAACTTTGGTTAGCGGTTCTTTACGTACCTGACCACGGGCCTCGTCTTTTTGCTTCTCAAGCTTGGCAGCAGGCACTGTACCGATGTTGCCCAGCAACTTTTGTGCAAACAGGAATTGGATGATGAGTGACAGCACCATACCGATACCGGCACAAACAAAGCCAGCCTGGAAGTTACCATCATAGGCGCTGACCACAGAGCCAACGATGATACCCGACAGGAAGGCACCTACGTTGATACCCATGTAGAAGATGGTGAACGCGCCGTCGCGGCGATGGTCGCCCTCGGCATACAGGTCACCCACCATGGTAGAAATGTTGGGCTTGAACAGGCCGTTACCGAGGATAAGGACGCCCAGACCCAGATAGAATACTTCGGTCTCCATGCCCTGAACCCAGGCGTGGGGAGTACCCAGAATAAATTGGCCGGCCGCCATCAGGGTGCCGCCAATCATGATGGCTTTACGTTGACCAAGGAAATTATCGGCTAACCAGCCACCCAGCAGCGGGGTGAGGTACACCAGGCCGGTAAAAGTACCGTACAGAGAAATTGCATCGGCCTGGCTCCAACCTAAGCCATGACCGCCCTCACTTTGTACTCTGTCAACCAGATACAGCACCAAAATGGCACGCATGGCGTAATAACTGAATCGTTCCCACAGTTCCGTTGTGAACAGCAGAAACAGCCCCTTTGGATGCCCGAGCATCGTACCCTGGGAATTTTCGCTCATTAAGTCTTCCACCTTAAGCTTGTGATTGCACGTAAAGCAGCGGCCCTACGAAACATAAAATGTGACATTCCTGACGGCATAATTAACAGTAAGCATCTGTTAGTAAATGTTTTTTACAACTTGTTGCAGGAGCGTCTATACGTCGTTTTTATAATAAACCCCTAATGTAACAGGGTTATGCCCTAAAAAGGCCTCCTTTATATACCCTTTAGCCTACCGCAAAGTCAATTTTGAGGTGATTCGAGCTGTTTAGATTCCCTCCCCGTAAAGCCCCATATCCGGGAGGCAAGGTGTGATTTGATTGATCTAGAGCTGTTACTCGATGTATCAATCGATGCTACAAATAATCGTTCAAATCGGCGCACGATTAGGGTAAGCTTCTTGGCCGTGAATAGGACGTCACCCAACCGTAATAGAGACATTAGATGAAGGCTTGGTATCTCATTTACTGTAAGCCCCGCAACGAAGTGCGGGCACAGCAGAATCTCTCCATGCAGAACCTCGAAACCTACCTGCCAAAATATCGAAAGCAGGTAAAATCGAGCGGAGGAACTGTATCTGTCTCTGAATCAGTGCTTTTTCCAAATTATTTGTTTGTTCTGTTTGATCCCGAAGTCACCAGCGTAAGAAGCATACACGCAACCCGCGGTGTTTCTCGCATTGTTGGATGCAGCGAACAAATGACTCCCATCGATGATGCGTTAATTCGTGCCCTCAAGCGTAAAGAATTGCAGGTCGAAAAGCTTGCCAGCGAAAGGCCATTGGTAGCGGGCGAGCGGGTAAAGTTTTGTGCAGGTCCCTTTTCTGACCTCGAAGCCATCTTCCTCGAATCGGATGGTAACAAGCGCTGTCAGGTGCTGTTTGAGTTTATGGGGCAGCAAAAGCAGCTCGACGTTGAGCCTTCAAGTATCGTTCGTATATGTGCGTGATCCCCCTCAAAGGTTGTAAGATTTTTGCCATAGAGTGACTGTTACACTCTGTGGTGGAGTCATTTTGTTGACTGATAAATATGTTTTAAAGCAGTTATTTACTTGAATACAGTGTAAATCGGCAGTTTGTTGACTGTTCAAGCATAAGCAAAACCATTGAATTTAAGAGAGTTTGCTGCATTTTTGGGCTGGGGCAGGCAGCAACTTCGGGTACACTCCCCAAGCTGTTGCTTATAGTCAGCTGGATGCGCTCAACATTGAGTGTTCAAATCAGTTTTATGGCAAACAGTGACGAGTTTTAAATAACTCACTGAAAAATATGGAACTCGTTAATCGAGGGGCACGTTGGAAGCCAAAATCCATGGGCGGTAGCGTGCCTGAAGGGCAACGGACAGAACAGTTTCTGTCCGTTAGCGAACGCCGAAGCCCCTCAGGGGCGCCACGCGGACGGTAGCGTGCCTTAACCCCACTTACGTGGCGAAGAGCGCAGCAAAAGGCGCTGCTTCTAGGGCGCCCGCAAAGCGGGCTTCTAGGGCGCCCGCAAAGCGGGCTTCTAGGACGACACTTCGTGTCTCTAGAGCGCAGCGTAAACGCTGCTGCTAGAACCTTGAACCTTGAACCTTGAACCTTGAACCTTGAACCTAGAACCTAGAACCTAGAACCTAGAACCTAGAACCTAGAACCTAGAACCTAGAACCTAGAACCTAGAACCTAGAACCTAGAACCTAGAACCTAGAACCTAGAACCTAGAATCGAAGCGCTGTTCTTTCTGCTTTTTCAGTAGCTCAGCGTTCGGTAGTGAGCGTGCGAGCGTTCGGTTTTCCTGGAACCTAGTTCCTGAAAGTCGCGCAGCGACGCTCAGCTTTGTTTTACATTCAATCACCTTTTACGGAGACATCTGGTGTTACAACAACTAAAACAATTCTTGATTGCCGGTGTGGGTGCACTGGTTTTGGTTGGGGGCCCTGTTGCAGCAATTACGCCGTCGCCGCAAATGATTGAACAGTTCAAAAATCTGCCCAAAGCGGAGCAGGAACGTATTGCACGGCAATATGGCATCGACCCGAGCATGCTTTCTGGCCAAGCCACCCAACCGACGATTACAAATCCTGAAGTTGTTGCACCGCGAAGCACAGGTTCGATTACCGAAGTCGTTAACCAAAGCGAGACTGACGCCTTTAATCAGGCCACCAAAACCGAATCTCAGATTGAGGCCCGCGAAGAAGACCTTGAAAAGCAGCTCAAGCGCTTCGGGTACGACATGTTCGCAGGTGAGCCCTCTACTTTTGCTCCTGTGTCTGACGTACCCGTACCCGCCGAATACATGATGGGGCCGGGCGATGTGCTGAATGTGCAGCTTTATGGCAAAGAGAATAAAAATTTCAGCCTGACCGTTGGCCGTGATGGCCTGGTGCAATTCCCCGATTTGGGGCCCATCTCCTTAGTAGGGATGAGCTTCTCAGAAGCCAAAAACTTCCTCACCGACAAAATCGCACAATCCATGATTGGCATTCAGGCCAACATCACCATGGGCGAGCTGCGCTCCATCCGCATTTTTGTGGCAGGTGATGCCTATCGCCCCGGGTCTTATACCGTCTCCAGCCTCTCTACTATCACTCAGGCGCTTTTTGTGTCTGGCGGCATAAATGAAATTGGCTCTTTGCGTAATATTCAGCTCAAGCGCGCTGGCCGCACCGTGGGCACCTTCGATTTATACGACTTATTGCTCTCCGGCGATGCCTCAAAAGATTTGCGCCTGCAATCAGGTGACGTGGTGTTTATTCCGTCAGTAGGTGGGCTGGTGAGTGTAACGGGAGAGGTTCGCCGCCCAGCCATATATGAAATCAAAGCTAATGACACCATGGCCGATGTACTTAACATGGCCAGCGGTGCCAAACCGGGCGCCTATCCAGAAGCCAGTACCATTGAGCGTTTCAGCAAAGATGTAAAAACCGTAATTAATGTGGATTTAACTCAGTCTTCTGGCCTCAGTGTTAAGGCCAAAGCAGGGGACTTGGTGAGAGTAAAATCAACATCCACCCGTATCGATAATGCAATAACCCTGGTGGGCGCAGTCGTTCGACCAGGCAAATATCAGTACCGCAATGGCATGCGCCTTCGCGATATGCTGCCGTCAATCTGGGGCGATTTAACCCTGAATGCCGATCTGGATTACGGCTTGCTGGTACGTGAGATTAACCAGCGTGGTGATGTAAAGGTAATTCAGGTTTCTGTGGGCAAAGCCATCAGTGGTGATGAAACTGCCAATATTGCTTTGCAGCCTCGTGACACCCTGATGGTATTTGATTATGCCGACAGAGAGACACTTCTAGAGCCTGTTATTACCCAACTGCGTCAGCAAAGCCGCTTTGGTGATGCGATAAAACTGGCCGACATTAACGGCAGTGTGCGTTTCCCCGGTAAGTATCCGATTACAGAAGGCGCCACCATTAAAGATTTGCTTGTGGCCGCTGGCGGCCTTAAGGAAGGCGCTTATACGCTTTCGGCTGAACTGACCCGTCAGAACATCTCTGAGCAAACCGGCGTAACCGTAAGCCATCAACAGCTGAGTTTGCAGGATGTTTTGCTGGACATTCCTTCTGCCAATATCGCCCTGCAAAGCCGTGATGTGTTAACCGTGCGCGACTTACCCGACTGGCAGGACACCCGTTGGGTAACCATTAAAGGTGAAGTACGGTTCCCCGGTACCTACAGTATTCAACGTGGCGAAACCCTTAAGCACGTACTTAGCCGTGCCGGTGGTCTGAGTGAGGATGCGGCACCACGCAGTGCTGTGTTCTTGCGTGAATCGGTAAAGCAAAAAGAAAAGACTGAGCTGTTAAAGTTATCCGACGAACTGCGCCGTGAAATTGCAGCCAAGGCGCTTACCAAGGATACCCCCACAGTGGGCTATGCCGATGCCCAAAGCATGCTTAAAGAGCTTGAAAATGTTGAGGTGCTGGGCCGTTTGGTGGTGGACATCAACGCCATTCAGCTTGGCATAGACGAAGCCGACCTCAAGCTTGAAGACGGCGATGCCCTTTATATCCCGGCGCAAAACCAAACCGTATCAGTAATGGGGCAGGTACAGCACCCCAGCACCCACAGATATAAAAAGGGCTTTACCTTTGACCAGTATCTCGAGCTTGCCGGTGGGCCCCGTAAACGCGCCGATGACGACCGCGCTTACATTCTCCGCGCCGATGGCTCTGTCGCCATGCCCGGAAGCTCTTATTGGTTTAGCAGCAACGAAGAGATGCAACCAGGTGATACCATCGTTATGCCGCTGGATACCGAGTACAAAGACAACCTGACACTGTGGAGCCAGGTAACGCAGATCATCTACAACACCGCCGTAGCAGTGGCAACGATCAGCGGGCTGTAACTCGAAGGCCAGAGCGCCCGCAAAGCGGGCGTCTGAACGCCCTTCGGCCTACAGAACGCAACTGCGTTGCTACAGTGACGATAAATCGTAGATGTTCATTTCGTTATTCCAAGGATGGATATGAAATTTAAATCGTTAGAGGTGTGGCAGCTGAGCTATCAGCTTGCCATTACCACTTACCGAGAAACTAGTGGCCTAAAGGATTGGGGCTTTAAGGACCAAATTACCGGCTGTGCATTGTCAATTCCTTCTAATATTGCCGAGGGGATTGAAAGGCAAGGCCCGAAAGAGCAAATACAGTTTCTCTTCATTGCCAAAGGGTCTTTGGCCGAGTTCATAACTCAGGCCATGATTGGAAGAGACATAGGCTATCTGAATGACAGTACTGTTGATGATTTGCTGGATGATGCACAGACGATTTCCGCAATGTTAGGCGGGCTGATATACAGCATAAGTAACAGGTGTAAACCTAAGGCTGCAAAAGGTAAACCTAAGACCGCAAGCAGTAAATCGTAGGCCGGAAACGGTTTAATTTTCTTTTTCTGTAGCGAAGCGTTCCGTAGTGTAACGACTGTAGTCGTGGAACGTTCCTTAACAACGTGTTCCGTAGAGAATCGTTCAACTTTCCATACATAAAAGCTAATGACTACTCAAATTACTCATAACCCACATAGTTCTACATCAAATGCGGATGCCGACTTCCCCCGCTCACGACCGTTGGAAAGTTCCGATGAAATCGATTTGCGAGAGCTCTTCTCTGTCATCTGGCAAGGCAAATGGCTCATCATCGCTATTACCGCCGTTTTTGCCATTGGATCGGTGATTTTTGCCATCATGCAGCCAAATATATATAAAGCCGAAGCACTATTGGCACCAGCTGACGCAGATGGCAGTAGCGGTGGTCTTGCTGCCTTGGCATCCCAGTTCGGAGGCCTCGCCAGTATGGCGGGCATAAATTTGGGCGGCGGCAGTGGCACAGATAAAACCCAGCTCGCCATTGAAGTACTAAAGTCGCGCCAATTTGTGGGTGAGTTCATTGAAAAACACCAAATACTGCCTGAGCTGATGGCAGTAGACAAATGGCACATGGCGGATAACAGCTTAAGTTTTGACCCAGAACTCTATAACGCACAGACCAAAACCTGGGTCCGCGAGGTGAAGGCGCCATTTAAGCCTGAACCATCATTATTGGAATCGCACAAAGAGTTTTTAAAAATCCTGGCTGTAAGCAAAGACAAAGAAAGCGGCATGGTTAAGCTTGCTGTCCAGCACCAATCGCCGTTTGTTGCAAAACAGTGGGTAGACTGGCTAGTAGCCGACATCAATCGCGTGATGAAAGAGCGCGATGTGTCAGAGGCCATGCGCAGCACCGAGTTTTTGAATAAACAGATAGAACTTACTAACGTGGCTGATATACGAGCCATTTTATACAAGCTGGTAGAAGAACAGGCGAAAACCATCATGTTTGCTGAAGTCCGTGATGAATATGTGTTTAAAACTCTGGACCCAGCATTGGTACCTGAAGAGAAGGCAAAACCAAAGCGTGCTTTGATTTGTGTGCTTGGAACGATGCTGGGGGGCATGCTCGCGATCATGATCGTGTTGTTCAGACATTTTGTGAGAAAGTAAATTTAGCGTGGCTGTAATGGGTGCTAGAACCTAGAACCTAAAACCTAGAACCTAGAACCTGGAATATTTTGGATTGATTCATGAAGTTTAGTCTGGAAGGGGTGAAATGATGGATTATGTTATCCCACTTTTGGCAACATTCGGTATTTCCTTTGTTGCCATTAAATTGATAAAGCCTTTGGCGGTAAAGGCGGGGCTCGTTGATCTACCTAATGAGCGTAAATTGCACGTTGGAGCTATCCCTCTCATTGGGGGTATCTCAATATTTATTGGCGTGTTGATGGCTTCTATGTTTTTTATTCAGCAAAGCCAAATATTTAATATTTACCTCATATCGTCTGCTCTAATTTTGTTTCTAGGCGTATTGGATGATAGATACGACCTGTCTGTCAAGCTTCGAATGACGTCTCAAGTACTAGTAGCTTCTTTGATGATATTTGGAGCAGGTTTTTACCTTAAAACTCTTGGTCATATTGTTGGTCCAATCGAGGTTCTGCTTGGTCCTTTAGGTGCTTTGGTTACGATAGTCGCTGTTATAGGTGCAATCAATGCGTTTAACATGGTTGATGGTATCGATGGTCTCGCGGGTATGTTAAGTTTGGTCACCTTTTCTGGATTGGCATTTCTACTTAGTCGTGTGAATAATGACTGGTATTTATTGCCAATATTATTTATTGCGGCTTTATTAGCATACTTGATGTTTAATCTTAGTTGGCCTAAAAACTTCGGCAAAATTTTTATGGGCGATGCTGGCAGTATGTTAATTGGCTTAACCGTAGTGTGGCTTTTGGTAATTGGTTCAAGCCAAGACGTTCAAGCATTTCGCCCAGTAACGGCTTTGTACCTGATAGCCATTCCTCTTATGGATATGGCTGCAATAATGTATCGCCGAATTCGTAAGGGAGTTTCGCCCTTCAAAGCAGATAGAGATCATCTTCATCATATTTTTGAACGTGCTGGTTTTAACCGTAAGCAAACATTGCTTATTATAACAGTTATTTCAGCATTTATTACAATCATAGGTTGCCTGGCCGAAGTCTATATGGTTTCAGAGTCATTAATGTTTTTTGGCTTTATGATAATGTTTACCATCTACAGTTGGATTTTAATGCATGTTTGGCAGGTTGTAAGTTGGATTAGATTAAGGCTGAGTTAAAACTTTTTAGTGCCAATGTTAAAGCGGTATTATTGGTTACTAGGTTTAATTAGTTCAATCATCATTACCTAATTAAATAAACTATATTTATCGTTGAAAGTAAATTTTATGGAAATTAAAGCGCTGCTTGCTCCTGAATGTGAACTAGGTGAAGGGATTTTTCTAGATAACCAAAGACAAATGTTGTATTGGGTTGATATTTTAAAAGGCAGTTTGTATCAATTTAGTATTCTAGAGCAAAGCCTTATTAATGTTTTTATAATCGATGGGTACCCGAGTTGTATATTTTCGGTATCCGAAGACTCGCTTATATATGCTGATAAAAGTGGCCTTAAGGAATTAAAGTTATCAAATGGTAGTGTAAAGTGCTTAAGTCCGCATATAGACCACTGTGCGCATACGCACAGAGCAAATGATGGAGTGAAATTGGCTGATGGTAGCTTAGTTTATGGAACAATGGCATATAATCCTGAAAGTACTATTGGGAAGATATATCATTCGACACCAGAAAATTCCGTAGTCGTGCATAATTTAGACTTTCATATTCCAAATACATTTGTTCAAATGGGCGAGTCTTTATTAATCTCTGATTCATTTACTAAGAAAATTTATGAGCTTAGTTTGGTTAAAGACGAAAAACGACAAGAGCTTCTTAGACTGTGGAAGGACTTTTCCAAAAAAGACTTTACACCCGATGGAGGGTGCTTATCTGCTAGAGGGTTTATACATATTGCTTTATGGGACGGTGCCGGGGTACTTGTTCTCGACAGTGTTGGCAATGTGGTGAAACAGATATCGTTGCCAGTACTTAGACCAACAAACTGTGTTATACATGAGAATCGATGGCTATATGTTTCTAGCGCTCGTGAAAACATGACCCTTGAACAGTTAAAACAATACCCTCTCTCTGGAAAAACGTTAGTTGTTGATTTGGGAAGTGATTATGAGTATTAAACCGCTTGTAAGCATCGTGATCAGAACCTTAAATGAGGAAAAGCATTTAGTAGAGCTACTGGAATCAATAAAAAATCAAGATAAATCTGAATTTGAAATTGAAACTGTAATAATCGACTCAGGTTCAACCGATCACACTTTAGAAATAGCTGATAGCTATGGTTGTAAAATAACACACATCAAAAAAGAAGATTTTACGTTTGGTAAATCATTGAATGATGGATGCGATTTTGCAAGCGGAGACTATTTTGCTTTTATAAGTGGACATTGTATTCCTACGGACAGATATTGGATTAAAAACCTTGTTACTCCTCTCTTAGATACTTGTAGTTATACATATGGGAGGCAGTTAGGGCGTGATACTACTAAATTTAGTGAGAGACAGTTATTCGATAAATACTTCCCAGGGCAATCACGTATCCCTCAAGTAGGTTTTTTCTGTAACAATGCTAACGCCGCTATACGAAAAGATGCTTGGTTGGCGCATAGATTCAACGAAGAACTCACAGGATGTGAGGACATGTACCTAGCAAAATTGCTAGTCGATAACGGAAAAAAAATAGGGTACGTGTCAGAGGCTTCTGTTTATCATATACACGATGAAACTTGGTCAAAAATTAAAATTAGGTATGAAAGAGAAGCCGTAGCATTACAACAAATAATGCCACAAGTTCAAATAAGTTTTTTTGATATGATTAGTTACATATTGGTTGGTATTGCAAAAGACATCAAAAAAGCTATAACTGAAAAAATATTTTTTCAAGAGATTAAATCGATATTTGCTTTTAGAGTGGCTCAATATTATGGTGCTTATGTTGGAAACAAAATGCATAGAAAGCTATCGCAAAGCATGAAGTATAAATATTTTTACCCGCGAGTAACAGATATGGATGTATCTGAGGATATTTAGTTTTAAGTAAAAGGTTATCGCTAATATGAGAATTGTTGCTTTATTGCCCATGAAGGCTAATAGCACGAGAGTGCCAGGAAAAAATTTCAAAGATTTTTGTGGTAAACCGCTGTTTAAATGGATTTTAGATACTCTACTTAGTATTGAAGAGATCGATGAAGTTGTTATAAATACAGATGCTAGAGAAATTCTTTTAAAAAATGGTTTGATTGAGTCAGAACGCGTATCAATTCGGCAAAGAAAACCTAGTATTTGTGGTGATAACGTTTCAATGAACAGAGTTTTACAAGATGATGTTGAAAATGTTGAAGCTGATATTTATCTAATGACGCATACTACAAATCCATTAATCTCCAAAGATACGATAAGGCAAGCGTTAACCAAATATATTTCTGAGTTGGCATCAGGAAACGCAGATTCCTTATTTACAGTAAATAAAATTCAAACGAGATTTTATAATGAATCCTGTCAACCTATTAATCATGATCCAGAAAACTTAATACCTACTCAGGATCTTGAACCATGGTATGAAGAAAATTCAAATTTATACCTATTCAATCGCCAGAGTTTTGCTTCAACAAAAGCGAGAATAGGTAAAAAGCCAACTATGATGGTTACACCTGCTCTCGAGTCGTCAGATATAGATACACCAGACGATTGGGACCGTGCGGTTGTTATGACACACTACATGTTTGAAAAGCAGATGATTAAGGTATAAGAAAATGAAAAGAATACTGGTAACTTGCCCACCAATGCTGGGCTTGTTGGATGAGTTTATGGAGCCTGCTAAGCAGCAAGGATTAGAGTTAGTAGCAGCTAAAACTACTCAAGTTTTAACAGAAGAAGAGTTAATTCAATTGTTACCTGAGTATGATGGTTGGATTATTGGGGACGATCCAGCAACAAAAAGAGTCTTTCAAGCTGCAGTTGGCGGAAAATTAAAGGCTGCAGTTAAATGGGGTATCGGAGTTGATAATGTTGATTTTTCAGCATGCCATGAACTAAACATCCCCATAACAAATACACCAAATATGTTTGGTGGTGAAGTAGCTGATCTTGCCATGTGTTATTTACTCTCTTTGGCAAGACAAACGCACTTTATTGACAGGGAAATAAGAAGTAATTTTAGTTGGCCAAAACCTGCAGGAATGAGTATATCAGGAAAACATATAGGTGTTATTGGTTTTGGAGATATTGGTAGAAACCTTACAAAACGTTTATCAGGTTTTGATGTTTCTGCAACTGTCTACGATCCTGGTGTAGAGGGTAATGGGGGATTTAGCTTTGTGGAAAGGAAAGTCTTTCCTGATGGAGTTGATAGATGTGACTTCCTAATTTTCACATGCTCTTTAAATGAACATAATTATCACATGTTAGACGCTGATGTTATATCTTCTATGAAAAAGGGAGCCATGGTGATAAATGTTGCACGAGGCCCTTTGATTGATGAAGCCGCTTTAATTCACGCGCTTCAAACTGGTCACATCTCTGCTGCAGGGCTAGACGTATTTGAAGTTGAACCTTTAGCAAATAGTTCTGAACTGCGTAATATGCCACAATGTATTTTTGGTTCCCATAATGGTTCTAATACGCGAGAAGGTGTGCGACGTGCCACTTATAAAGCTATTGATGAAATGGCGAGCTTTCTAGCCAATAGATAAGGTGATCTATGGAAGAGTTAACACTTAAGAAATGGGTCTTAATTACTGGTGCGCTTGGCGGTATAGGGCAGGCGCTGGTCCAAGAGTTTTCCATAGCTAACTATAATGTAATTGCTACAGACGTAAGGGAAATTGGTGAGAATTTCGAACACTTGGACGATATAAAGTTCTTACAATCAGATCTTGATAAAATTGCTCAATGTGAGATTGCTGCAACATCATTTCACAGAAAAGTGCACGAATTGACCAATGGGCAGGGTATTAATGCATTAATTAATAATGCCGCAATTCAGATTGTCGAAAACTCTCAGACTCTTACCCGACAGCAGTGGAATAAGACATTAAACGTCAATCTATTAGCTCCTTTTTATCTGTCCCAGATTTTTGTTAATGAGCTTAGTAATAACAGTGGTTCTATTGTAAATATAAGTAGTATACATGCGACAAACTCAAAAAAGGATTTTGTTGCTTATGCTACTAGTAAAGCAGCTCTGAGTGCATTGACGCGAAATATGGTTTTAGACCTAGGTAGTAAAGTCCGGATAAATGCTATTGAGCCTGCAGCTATTGCAACTGAAATGCTCAAAGAAGGATTCTTAGGCAGGGAGGAGCAATATAGGCGTCTTGAAGAGTTTCATCCAATTGGACGAGTTGGAACGCCAAGCGAAGTAGCAAAGCTAGCTGTTTTTTTAAGCTCGGAGAGTGCAGGATTTGTTCAAGGCGCTTGTATTAGTGCAAGTGGTGGAATAAAGAGTTGTTTAAGTGATCCATCATGAATAAAGCGAAAATATTTCTTAAAAAAACTATACTAAGCATTTTTAACATTGTCTATAAAATCCAGTTGCTTAGATATAAGAAGAAGCGTAAAAAGGTTCTCCTATACACAGATTCAAGAGGCACGGAAATCGATAGTTTTTATAAACAACGGAACCCGTACTTTTCCTACATTAAATATCTAAAAAACTATGAGGTTGTTTATAAATTTTGCCCGCATAAGTTTACTAGTATTTTAGATTTCCTAGATTATTACAACAACAGTGATGAAGTTTTTGACTTTGTAATTTTACATTGTGGGATAGTAGATTTTGCTCCTCGACCATTGTCCTCCTACCATAGTATGTTAGAAACTAAATATTCATATTTGGTAAAGCGGAATTGGTTACAATACTTTTTAAACAGGGAGGATTTTTTATGTGACTATGAAGATGAGAAGACTCTTCAATTTATGACGCTGGAATTTTTAGAGAACAAAATAGTTCCCGAACTGCAAAAAATCAACGGGTTAATATATGTCGGAGTTAATAGAGTTTTAGAAAATTGGGACGGAAATTACTGGCGTAAAAGGCCGAGTTGTATCAATCAACAACTCGTTCAAGACCAGTTAATAATGAGTAAGGTGCCTATTAGCATTGATTTTTGTGATTGGTCTGATGACGACATAAAAAAATATACGGTTGATAATGTGCATTACAATGGACACGGATTGGAGCATATAGGCGAACAGTTGTACAGGATTTTGACTAAATGAAAAAATAAATTTTTAATTGCATTGCATTGCATATTGCATATTGCATATTGCATATTGCATATTGCATATTGCATATTGCATATTGCACATTGCACATTGCACACTTCCACGTGCATATCATTTTCAAAGTCATAAGTATAGAAGTCTTTTACGCAAACATGTTGGGAAACTTAATAAAATATGCGTTTAGTGAAGGGGTGGCCAAGTTAGCTCCTTTTTTTACTACGCTTTATGTAGCAAAATTTATTTCTGTTGAAAGTTTCGGTAAGTACAGCTTGGTCATTGTTGCTTATGAATTATTTTTCATATTGATATCTTTTAATATTCAAGCAACAACCAGGATTGATTATTTTAAATTAACTCGCGCTTCATTTCTAAATTCAAAGCGGCAACATCTTATTATTTGTTTTTTTTTGGCAATATTCATTTCGATTCTTTCGTCCGCCAGTAATGAATATGCTTATATACTTATATTATTAGTTTTTTCTTCTCTGACACGATGTATATCCGTTTTTCAGTTAGCAGTATATCAGTGTGAAAAAAGTGCTTCAAAGTATGTGATATCCAATTTGACCTTTACTATAAGCTTATCAGTTTTTACTCTGATTTTTGTCAATACAGGTTGTGAGTATCTCAGTTGGTTATATGGTTTACTATTAGCTAGTTTGTTTCAGTTAGTGGTTAGTTCTACTTTGTTTGGTTACGTTAGAACAGTGTTGTTTCTATCTTTTAATAGAGTTGACTTTAATTTAGACTCCTTTAAGTCAACTTTTGTAATCGCTTTGCTTTTTCTTCCTCAAGCTTTGGGTTGGTGGCTCAAGTTGGGGGCGGATCGTTGGGTTATTGAACAAGGATTAGGCGCTTCAATTTTGGGTGAATATTCACTTGCTTTTCAATTTGCATCAGTTTTGCTTATTGCTGCAACTGTTATTAACTTAGTATTAGTTCCCGAGCTAAATGTAAGTTTAAAAAATTGTAATATAAAAAGAATAAAAATTCTGATATCGTCAGCGATTTTATTTTTAGTTTTGCTATCATTCATAGTTAATTATGCAGGAGTTGAAGTTATTCGAAAGGTTTATGATTTTGAATATAAAAATAGCATTCAATACCTTGAGTTTCTTATCTTTCCGTTTCTTGTTCAGTCTTTTGTTCTTATTTTTAGTAATCTTTTATATTACCTAGGGAAAGGTGCTTTTATGGCTAAAATAATATTAGTGACGTTTACTCTTCAGATTGCTATCAATTATTTTTTTGTTGAATATTTTCACGTTAGCGGAATGATTTTAGTTTCTTTATTTGCTAATGTTATTGTGTTTATGCTAATAGTTGTTAAGTCTATAATAGAGTTAAAGCGAGAGCTTAAGAGCTATCTAATTTAAGCGAAGATGATTTTGAAAATCCTAAATTTAGAATTGCTAGCTTTTCAGATATTTATATTTGTTGTGGTTGTCTGTTATTCTTGGACGCCAATTGCGGTTTTTTGCATACCTGTTTTTATTATGATTGCCTTTGCAGCAACAAAATTAAAAATTTTAAACTATATATTATTATCATATGTAGTGTTAATTTTTTTGGTTATGTATACGCTAAATAATCAGATCATGTACGTCGAGTGGGCTAGAAATCTTTTATTTATACCTTTGATAGGAGTTTCCTACGTATTAGGTGATTGGTTAACAAGAAATAGTAAACTAATTAGGCCAGTTGCTATGTGCTTTTTTCTATCTTCGACTGTCGTAGTTTTATATACATTCTTGATTGCAGTACCTTCAGATTGGGCTTTGTTTCTTGGCGAGAGAAGGGGATATATGGCTAGAGAGTATTTGTTCTTTGGCCGATTTTTTGAGTTCTCTTTAGGTGTTACGCATTTAAATTTATATATTAACTTTTGCCTAGTGTTAATTGTCGCTGCCATGGTTAACTTTGGTGCTAAAAAAATATATTTTTTCGGACTATTTCTTTTTGTAATTTTAGGCTTGCTGACACAGTCACGATCTCCAGCATTATTTGCATTGATTATTCTATCTGGATATCTAATTTATCAGTTTAGCATTGCAAACAAAAAGACAAATTATTTGTTAATTCTTTTGTTTGTTATTTTTTCTATGGTTTTGTTATTATCACCAATTTTTATGTTTTCAGACATCTTTTCGTCTTCTAGATTTTCAGCGGAAGGTATGACCGATGTATCCAGGCTAATATTTTTTGCTAAAGGTTGGGAGCATATGACTTCAGAGCCATGGGGCAATTCCCTATTGTATACCGACCCCACAATGCCTTTGCTCAATTATCATAATACGTTCTTGTCTATTGGAAATCGTATAGCATTGTGTGCATTCTTTATCTTTCTGATTTTATTTTTATTTAGTGCTTTTCAAATCAACAACTTTAAAAATGTTAAGCTTAAAGCAACCTTGTTTCTTTTGCTGTATTTTTGTTTTCATAATTTTATGATTGAAGATGTAATTAAATTTGATGCCTTTGTTTTATTTGTATTTCTAGTTTTAGTTACATACGTTAGGCGGATGGCTTTTATGGAAAATAGGTTTGGAAATGCAATCAAATAAGAGATTTGTTCCTGTAGATATATTGACTGCCAACTACAACAATAATGACTATTTGGATGACTTTTTTGATAGCATTTATCAGTCATCTGTCTGGCCTACGCGCATTGTTTTTGTTGATGATAAGTCAACCGATAAATCTCTAGAGACTGTACGGCGATGGTTGTCTAGGTTACCGCAGATATTCATTGTGGAGCTTAGTTGCAACGTAGGATTTGCGCACGCTTTGAATGAAGGTTGTAAATATATTATATCTGAATACATAGCCAGGATTGATCCAGACGATATAATGGAGCAAGATCGATTAGAAGCACAATATGCGTATATGTCTGAGCATCATGTTGATGTCCTCGGTAGTAATGTAGCTTACTTTTTAAATGGTCAGCAGGATTCAATCAAACAATCGAAGTTTCCAATTGAGCACAATGATATTTTAGCTAGATATCATGAAGGCAATCATGGCGTATGTCATGGCGCAGTGATGTTTCGAAAAGTTTGTTTAGATACTGAACAATATAGGCAAGAATACGTACCAGCAGAAGAGTATGATATTTTTTCTAGACTCTTAAATAAAGGTTTTAAGTTTGGCAATTTAGGCAAAGTTCTAACTAGAGTTAGAATTCATGCTGGAAGCGTGTCAAATAACCTGCCTTATACAACCATAGAGAAGACATTTAGATTGAGGTACTTAATTTGGGGGAGAGAAACTAGTCGGCTTATAGTTTTTAAAGAGTATCTTGTTAGAAATAATTATCGAAAATATCTTTTTGAAAAAGGTATTAAACGTTATGTATTTTTGCTTATTGCGTCATTGCTTAAGCCTAAAGCTGTTATTAGAAGGTTTGTGAAGTGAAATTGAATAGAATTAAAGAATGTGCAAAGCACTTAATCCGCAATAACAAGTTTTTTTATGACTCTTACGATAAAGGTTTTTCACTTGGTTGTAGTAACTTCAGAAAATTGAAAGATAAATATAAAGGTGAGCGAGCATTTATTGTTGGTAACGGTCCGTCGCTCAATAAACACGATTTATCCTTGCTGAAAAATGAATATTCCTTTGCTGTAAATGGAATTTTTTACAAAACAGAGACTGAAGGTTTTAGGCCTACTTTTTATGTAGTTGAAGATCGTCATGTTATGTTAGATAATATAGATAAAATTAACGAGTTCGAAGCGCAATATAAATTTTTTCCAGTAGATTATAGAAGTAAGCTTAAAAACAAAAAGAACAGCTGGTTTTTCCGAATGGATAAAGGCTATTATCATAAGACGAGTCCATATTTCGCAATTCCTAGATTCTCATCAGATATGAATGATAAATTGTATTGCGGTCAAAGCGTAACAATGATTAATTTACAAATAGCATATTACTTGGGATTTAGTGAAATATATTTAATAGGAATGGACCACTCGTATCAGATTCCTAGCGATGCTGACGTTGCAGGTGAAGAGATAACGTCAAATTCAGATGATCCAAACCATTTTCATCCGGATTATTTTGGCAAAGGGAAAAAATGGCACGACCCTCATTTAGATCGTGTAGAGAGAACCTACGAATATTACAGGCTAGTTTTTGAGTCTCAAAATAGGAAAATCTACAATGCGACCGTCGGGGGGCAACTAGAAGTTTTTGATAGGGTTGACTATAAATCTCTTTTTAAGTAATGGAAGGCTATAATGATAATCTTAGTCAGCGGTGGTGCAGGATTTATAGGTTCTGCGCTTATTAGAGATATTATTCAGAATACCAACTCCAGAGTTGTTAATATTGATAAATTAACTTATGCAGGGAATTTAGAGTCACTGATAGAAGTTAGTAATAGCGACCGTTACACATTTGAGCAGGTTGATATCTGTAATCGAGCTGAACTTGACAGAGTCTTTCGTACCTATCAGCCTCAAGCCGTGATGCATCTAGCGGCGGAAAGTCATGTTGATCGTTCAATATCGGGCCCGGCAGACTTTATTGAGACCAACATCGTTGGTACATACACTCTGCTCGAGGCTGCGCGTGCTTATTGGACTGGTCTGGATGAGCCCAGCAAGTCCGCGTTTCGTTTCCATCATATTTCGACCGATGAAGTGTATGGAGATCTGCCGCACCCGGAAGAGCAAGAAGGTATCTTGCCACTGTTTACTGAATTTACCCCCTATGGTCCTAGCAGCCCTTATTCCGCGTCTAAGGCTTCGAGTGATCATTTAGTACGTGCTTGGCGTCGCACCTATGGTTTGCCGACTATTGTGACCAACTGCTCTAATAACTATGGCCCATATCACTTTCCGGAGAAGCTGATTCCGCTGGTTATTTTAAATGCGCTTGAGGGTAAACCTTTGCCAGTTTACGGTAAAGGAGACCAAATTCGAGATTGGCTGTATGTAGAAGACCATGCCCGCGCATTGTACAAAGTTGTCACCGAAGGTAAGGTTGGAGATACCTATAACATCGGTGGCCATAATGAAAAGCAGAATATTGATGTGGTGCATGCGATTTGCGATTTACTAGATGAATTAGTGCCCAAGTCCCAGTCTTACCGCGAACAGATAACCTTCGTTCCTGATAGACCGGGACACGATCGACGTTACGCCATTGACGCCACCAAAATTGAAGCGGAATTGGGCTGGAGGCCTCGGGAAAGCTTTGAATCTGGTATCCGAAAAACGGTAGAGTGGTATCTTAATAACCAAGATTGGGTGAATAGTGTTAAAAGTGGTGCCTACAGGAATTGGCTGACACTGCAGTACGGAGAAAAGGTTTAATGAAAGGGATAGTGCTGGCTGGAGGTTCTGGTACCCGCCTGTATCCGCTTACTCGTGGCACATCGAAACAGATGCTCCCCATTTATGATAAGCCGATGATTTATTACCCATTATCGACATTGATGTTGGCAGGTATTCGCGAAATATTGGTGATTACTACGCCTGAAGATCAGGCTGGGTTTCAGCGTTTGCTTGGCGACGGCTCAGATTACGGGATAACTCTTTCTTATGCGATTCAGCGTAGCCCTGATGGACTGGCACAGGCGTTTATCATAGGTGAGGAATTTATCGGCAAAGATTCAGTGTGCTTGGTACTCGGCGATAACATCTTCTATGGTCAGTCTTTTTCCAAGACCCTGAAATCTGCCGCGTCCAGAACAATGGGTGCTACCGTATTTGGTTATAAGGTAAAAGATCCCGAACGTTTTGGTGTGGTGGAATTTGACAACGACTTTAAAGCGCTTTCTATAGAAGAAAAGCCTCAGTATCCCAAATCGCATTATGCTGTTACTGGTCTCTACTTTTACGACAACCGTGTTGTTGAGTGGGCTAAGCAAGTGCAACCCTCTGCTCGGGGAGAGTTAGAAATCACAACACTCAACCAGATGTTTCTTGAAGATGGTTCTCTTAATGTTGAGTTGCTCGGACGTGGTTTTGCCTGGCTTGATACAGGTACGCATGAAAGTTTGCATGAGGCCTCTTCTTTTGTACAAACCATCGAAAATGTGCAGGGGTTGAAAGTGGCCTGCCTCGAAGAAATCGCATGGCGAAATGGCTGGTTAACTGACGCTGAGCTTATGGACATCTCAAGCCCTATGCTTAAAAACGAATACGGTCAGTATCTTCGTCGCTTGGTAGACGATGAGCGAAAACGGGGTGGTGTGTGAGAGTGCTGATTACTGGGGCTAATGGCCAGGTAGGACAATTTTTGGTAGACAAGCTTTGTAAGCGAAGCGATGTAGAGCTTTTTGCAATGGATCGTATGCAGCTTGATATCTCAAATAGAGCTGTAGTTCGCGATGCGTTTGAGCGAATAAAGCCTCAGGTTGTCATTAATGCGGCAGCTTATACTGCAGTGGATAAAGCAGAGTCTGAAATAGATCTTTGCTTTGCGGTAAATGAAATCGGTTCTCTTAATCTTGCTCAAGCAAGTGAACAGCATCAAAGTTTACTGTTACATATTTCAACCGACTATGTATTTGATGGTACCAAATCAGGTGCTTACATCGAGTCCGACATCGCTAAACCCACAAGCATCTACGGTCGTAGTAAACATGCTGGTGAGGAGGCCATTAAGACGAATTGCTCATGGTTTGTGATTCTACGTACTGCTTGGGTGTTTTCCGAGCACGGAAGTAATTTCGTCAAAACAATGCTAAGGCTTGCCCAAAGTAAGCCGGAGCTTGGCATTGTGGCCGATCAGTTTGGTGGGCCTACCTATGCCGGTGATATTGCAGACACACTTATAAAAATGATGGATAAGCTCTTGGTCAATAGAGCATTGACGGGCATTTACCATTACTCCGGTTACCCACATGTGAGTTGGTATGATTTTGCTGGCAGGATTTTCGCTTCGGCAATGCAAAAGCAGGTGTTAATGCAAAGCCCGAAGCTAAGACCCATAGAGACAAAAGATTATCCAACTTCAGCGGTACGTCCGGCCAATTCAAGACTTGACTGCGAAGCAATAGCAACAAGGTTTGACATTTCGCCCAGTGACTGGCAGTTGGCATTGGAAAAGATAGAAGACTACAGATGAAAGTAATAGATACAAACATCCCGGATGTAAAAATCATCGAACCGACTGTTTTTGGTGATGAACGTGGTTTTTTTATGGAAACCTGGAATCAGAAGCGGTTTGAAGAGCTGGTTACCGGCAAGCCCACAATCTTCGTTCAGGATAATCATTCAAAATCTAGAAAAGGGATTTTGCGTGGTTTGCATTATCAAACGGTAAATACTCAAGGTAAATTGGTTCGGGTTGTAGCTGGTGAGGTCTATGACGTTGCTGTAGACATTCGCAAGAATTCTCCAACCTTTGGGAAGTGGGTGGGAGTTTATCTTTCTGCTGAGAATAAACGTCAACTCTGGGTACCAGAGGGTTTTGCGCACGGATTTTACGTCACCAGTGATGAGGCTGAATTTGTTTATAAATGTACTGACTATTATAACCCTTCGGCCGAAAAATCAATTTTATGGTCCGACCCGTCATTAGCTGTGACATGGCCAATTACTGTTGAACCAGCTTTGTCTGCGAAAGACGCATCTGCAGTTACTTTATCTTATGCGGAGTTATTATAGTTGTGAAAGTTGCAGTAGTTGGTACGGTTGGCATTCCTGCTTGTTATGGCGGTTTTGAGTCTTTAGTAGAAAACATTACTCTAAATCATTCAGCGGGCGTTGATTACACTGTCTTTTGCAGTGAACACGGGTATTCAGAGAAACTATCAAAACACAATGATGCTGAACTTATCTATCTTCCTTTGCATGCTAATGGCGTTCAAAGTATATTTTATGATATTGCTTCGCTGATTAAATGCCTTTATTTGAAGCCCGATGTGACCTTGGTTTTAGGGGTTTCGGGTTGTACTTTTTTACCATTTTACAAATTGCTCTCCAAGTCAAAGGTTATTACTAATATTGACGGTTTGGAGTGGCGTAGAGATAAATGGAATTGGTTTGCCAGAAAATTTTTAAAACTTTCTGAGCGTCTTGCAGTAAATTTTTCTGATGTGGTTGTATCAGATAACCAGGCTATTACAGATTACGTTTTTTCGGAGTATGGCAAAACGGCTTCAACTATTGCTTACGGCGGTGACCACGCGTTAAGACAGAATGCTTCATTTTTTGATGGTAATGGTTCGTCCTCAATGTATGCGCTTGCTTTGTGTCGCATTGAGCCAGAGAATAATGTCGAGATGATTCTGAATGCTTTTTCCAAATCTAATACTAAAATTAAGTTTGTTGGCAATTGGAATTCTAGTGATTTTGGGAGGAATACAAGGTCTAAATATTCATCCTTCGAAAATATTGAATTGATTGACCCTATTTACGACTTGGACAAACTTTTTGAATTGCGTTCTGGATGTTCTTTCTATGTGCATGGTCACTCTGCAGGTGGTACTAATCCATCTTTGGTTGAAATGATGCATTTTGGATTGCCAATTTTTGCGTTTGATTGTAGTTTTAATCGTTTTAGTACAGAGGACCGTGCATTTTACTTTTCTAGTGTAGAAGAATTGGTTTTTCTTATAACTGATTACCCGTCAGACAAATACAAGTGCAGTGGAGAGTTTATGAAAGATATTGCATCTAAACGATATGCATGGAAAATAATTGCAGCTGATTACGAACGGCTTTATTAAGTTTGCACTGAGAAATTAAAAATTTTTGAGAGTTTTAAATTGTAATTTTGACGGACGTCTTTACATATGAAAGCTGTGATTCCCGTAGCTGGTTTGGGCACACGTATGCTACCAGCGACAAAGGCGATACCCAAAGAAATGCTCCCTTTGGTGGATAAGCCACTCATTCAGTACATTGTGAATGAATGTGCCCAGGCGGGTTTCAAGGAAGTGGTTTTGGTTACCCATGCCAGTAAAAACTCAATTGAGAACCACTTTGATACTTCATACGAGCTTGAGGCTCAGCTCGAAAAAAGGGTTAAACGGCAACTTTTGGATGAAGTGCAATGCATTTGTCCCAGGGGCGTGACTATTATGCATGTTCGTCAGGGCGAGGCTAAAGGCTTGGGTCACGCAATATTGTGCGCCAAACCTGTTATTGGCGACAATCCTTTCGCTGTGGTTTTACCCGATGTGATTTTGGATGAATACAGTGCAGACCAAACTCAAGATAACCTGGCCGTTATGCGTGCTCGATTTGAGGCTACAGCTGCAAGCCAGATTATGGTTGCGCCGGTGCCCGCAGCTGAAGTTAACAAATATGGCATAGCTGATTGTGACGGCATTGGGCTTTGCGCCGGTGAGTCAACCCGCATCAGCCGCATGGTCGAAAAGCCTGCTATTGAAGAAGCCCCCTCGAATCTTGCTGTGGTAGGTAGATATGTGCTCTCTGCCAATATCTGGCCTTTGCTTGCAAAAACGCCATCTGGCGCAGGCGGCGAAATTCAGCTCACTGACGCAATTGACATGCTGATTGCAAACGAGACTGTTGAAGCCTTTCATATGTCAGGTAGCTCACATGACTGTGGTGATAAACTGGGTTATATGACCGCATTCGTAGAGTATGGTTTAAGAGACGCTAATCTTGGGCACGAATTTAAAGCCAGCATAAAGCGTTTGCTAGCCGTATGATTTAGCTACGCAAAGATAAGTGTTAAACGTTAAATTCAGGCCGGGCTTGCCCGGCCTTTATCTTTCTGGGAGTTGGATATGTCACGGAAGTACTTTGGTACCGATGGTGTTCGTGGAAAGGTGGGCGAGTTTCCGATAACTCCTGATTTTGCGCTTAAATTGGGGTGGGCAGCAGGCACTGTGATGGCAGCCTCCGGCACCAAAGAGGTGATCATTGGCAAGGATACCCGCCTGAGTGGTTATATGCTTGAATCTGCGATGGAAGCGGGCTTTTGTGCGGCTGGTGTGAACGTGGCCTTAACCGGGCCTTTGCCAACACCTGCTATTGCCTATCTAACCTCCACCTTCAGGGCCGATGCCGGTGTGGTTATCAGCGCTTCACACAACCCTTATTACGATAACGGTATTAAGTTTTTTGCAAGCACAGGTACCAAGCTTACCGATGAGCAAGAGCTCGAAATCGAGCGTCTGCTGGTTTCAGCCATTGAAGATGGTGCAATGGCTTGTGTAGCGTCTGACAAGCTTGGCAAAGTTCGCCGGATTAATGATGCAGCAGGGCGTTATATCGAATTTTGTAAGGGCACCTTTCCTAATACGCTCTCGTTAAGCGGTTTGAAAATTGTGGCAGACAGTGCCCATGGCGCGGCTTACCACATTGCCAAGAATGTGTACCGTGAGCTGGGTGCTGAGGTCATCAGTATTAATGATAAGCCCGATGGTATTAACATTAACGAGCATTGCGGCGCCACGCACATGGATAGCCTGCAAACTGCTGTGATGATCCACGAAGCGGATTTGGGGATTGCGCTGGATGGCGACGCAGACCGTTTGATGATGGTAGACAGTAAAGGTCAGGTTGTTGATGGCGATGCGTTATTGTATTTGCTGGCCAAATCCGCCCAGCAAAGAGGTGAGCAGGTGCCCGGGGTTATTGGCACCCTGATGTCAAACCTTGGGTTTGAACAGGCTCTTGGTAATCTTGGTATCCCTTTCAAGCGCGCCAAAGTGGGTGATAGATACGTTGTCGAGCTGCTTAAAGAAACAGGTTGGCGCCTGGGCGGTGAAAACTCCGGCCATCTGTTGATGCTCGATTTCACCACAACAGGGGATGCGATAGTCGCTTCGCTGCAGGTACTGAGGGCGTTACTTGAATCCGGTTCAGGCCTTGCTGATGCCATTACCGAGCTTGAGATGTTCCCCCAGGTGCTTATCAATGTGCGATTGAATGGCGATGCAGCCGTTGCCTTGTCGCATCCATCGGTATCCGATTCAGTTGCAACGGCCGAAACGGCGCTTGGCACAGATGGGCGTGTACTGATTCGTAAATCAGGTACTGAGCCCCTCATCCGTGTAATGGTTGAAGCCAAAGATGCCATTAAGGCCAATCAATATGCGGAGCTGATTGCGGATGCCGTAAGGGCCGTATTTCCAGCCTAAGCCTCAGACTTATTTGCCACACTTAAAGCCAGCAAGGTAAACTTGCTGGCTTTTTTGTATTCTGGGCAAAGTTCTTGGTGTGGCTTAAGGGCGCAGCGTCAACGCTTCTGCTGGAACGCACGCGAGGCGAGCTTACAGAACGGCCTTCGGCCTACAGAACGCCGCAAGCAGCTACAGAGCACTGGCGGTGCAAGCTTCCAGGACGACACTTGGTGTCTCTAGGACGCAGCAAAAATCGCTGCTGCCAGGGCGCCCGCAAAGCGGGCTTCTAGGATCTAGAAGCGAAGCGCTCTGTTTTTCTGGAAGGGCGAAGCCCGCTCTGCTTTATTGAGGTTGTCCTTGAAGATTCTTGTCACAGGTGGCTGCGGCTTTATCGGTTCGGCGGTAATCAGACATTTAATCAGTCACACTGAACACAGCGTGGTGAATGTCGACAAGCTGACTTATGCGGCAAATCTGGAGTCGATCGCTGAGGTGGCCGAAAGCGCCAGATACGCGCTTGAGCGTGTGGACATCTGTGACAGACAGGCACTTGGGGCGGTTTTTGCTCGCCATCAGCCCGATGTGGTGATGCACCTTGCTGCAGAAACCCATGTCGACCGCTCTATATCCGGTGCGGATGCCTTTATCCAAACCAACATAGTGGGTACTTACACCTTGTTGGAAGTTGCCCGTGAATACTGGCT
Source organism: Shewanella zhangzhouensis (assembly GCF_019457615.1). NCBI lineage: Bacteria > Pseudomonadati > Pseudomonadota > Gammaproteobacteria > Alteromonadales > Shewanellaceae > Shewanella > Shewanella zhangzhouensis. The sequence goes on along the minus strand of NZ_CP080414.1, from coordinate 2,870,822 downwards.
GCAGCTCGACGATATGCGTAAAAAAGCATTTCGATTTCATCATGTCTCGACCGATGAAGTATTTGGCGACCTTGCTGACCAAGTTAATGCCGAATGTTTGGTTGTGAATGCTGAATTGAACGCCGGTGGTGCAAATTCACCATTGAGCATTCATGATTCAACGTTAAAAGCAGCGGCACCATTTACCGAAAGCAGCGCTTATGCCCCGTCATCGCCTTATTCCGCCTCCAAGGCATCAAGCGATCACTTGGTTAGGGCATGGCACCGAACCTATGGTTTGCCGATAGTTGTCAGCAACTGCTCCAATAACTACGGGCCATTTCAATACCCGGAAAAACTCATTCCGCTGACTATTCAAAATGCGCTGGCGGGTAAGGCGTTACCCGTATATGGGCAAGGAAATCAAAGCCGCGATTGGCTTTATGTGGAAGACCACGCTAGGGCGCTGCTTGCCGTATTGACCCGTGGGCGGGTAGGCGAGACTTATAACATCGGCGGCAATTGCGAGCGTCAAAATCTCGAGGTGGTTAAAAGCATTTGTGCGATCCTCGACGAGTTGGCTCCCCTGAATGAGCGCGCTCAGGCGCTAAGCACTCATCATTCCCCCCCAGATATTCAACACTACGACAGTCTTATCACTTTCGTAGCTGACAGACCCGGCCATGATGTTCGCTACGCCATCGATGCCAGCAAAATTACCGAAGAGTTCGGCTGGAAACCCCAGGAGACCTTTGAATCCGGACTGCGTAAAACGGTTGAGTGGTATGTTTTGAATGGTGAATGGTGAATGGTGAACTCAGGGAGTAACGCTGATGACTGGTAATGCAGTGCTTGATAAATCGTTTCAATTTGCTGTCAGAATAGTGAAGCTCAGTCAGCACTTAGTGAAAAATCAAAAAGAATTCGTGCTCTCAAAGCAGTTACTCAGATCGGGTACTTCAATTGGGGCCAATGTGAATGAAGCCCAATCCGCACAAAGCCATGCTGATTTTATTGCTAAAATGGCGATAGCGAGCAAGGAAGCCAGAGAGACTCACTATTGGCTATTGCTTTTGTGTGAAACAGACTATCTGAATAGCAAAGATACCCATGTTGTGTCGCTGCTGGAACAAAGTGAAGAGCTAATCAAGCTCATTGTTGCTATCGTAAAATCTGCCCAGCAGAATCAAACTAAGTAAAGTCATGTCACTTAACATTCAGCATTCAGCATTTAACACTCAAACGACCAAAGGCATTATCCTGGCGGGCGGTACCGGCAGCAGGCTTTATCCCATTACCCGCGGCGTATCCAAGCAGTTGTTGCCCGTGTACGACAAACCCATGGTGTACTATCCATTGTCGGTGCTCATGCTTGCCGGCATTCGCGACATTCTGCTGATATCCACGGCAAGTGACCTTGCAGGTTTCCAATCTTTACTCGGTGATGGCAGTGGACTTGGCATTCGCATCAGTTATGCCGTTCAGTCCAAACCAGAAGGGATAGCCCAGGCATTTTTAATCGGTGAAGACTTTATCGGTAATGACAAGGTTGCGCTCATCTTGGGTGACAACATTTTCTACGGCCAAAGCTTTTCCAGGCAGCTGCAGCAGGCCGTGGGTTGCGTTCACGGTGCCACGGTGTTTGCCTACCATGTGACGAATCCCGAGCGATTTGGGGTGGTGGAGTTTGATAACACAGGTCGTGCTGTCAGCATTGAAGAAAAGCCACGCGAGCCAAAGTCCCCTTATGCAGTTACCGGCTTGTATTTTTACGATAATCAGGTCATTGAGATTGCCAAAAGCCTTACACCTTCGGCCCGCGGAGAGCTTGAAATTACCGACATCAATAATGCGTATCTCGCAGCCAACCAATTACAGGTGAGTGTGCTTGGGCGGGGCTTTGCGTGGTTGGATACCGGAACACATGATGCTTTGATGGAAGCGGGGCATTTTGTGCAAACCATTGAAAAGCGACAAGGTCTGAAGATTGCGTGTCTTGAAGAAATCGCCTATCGCCAGGGCTGGATATCGACAGAGATCTTGTTGCAGCACGCAAACGCGCTTAGTCAGAGCGGCTATGGGGACTATTTACGCGGTTTGCTTTAGTGCGCTTCGCGCCAGAGCGCCCACAAAGCGGGCTGCTAGACCCTAGAATCTAGAACCTAGCCCCTAGAACCTAGAAGTCGCAAAGCGACGCTCTAGAAGCGAAGCGCTCTGTTTTCACACAAGGTAATGTTTTGATGAATGTATTACTGCTAGGAGCCAGTGGTCAGGCAGGGCGCGCATTGCTGGCATCCAAGCCGCCGGGTTGGCGAATACTGGCCCCTGCCAAAACTGAGGTGGATTTTCTGCAGCCACAGTCGATAGCGGACTATCTGCTGCTTAATTCGCCTCAGTTGGTGATCAACTGCGCCGCTTATACGGCGGTAGATAAGGCTGAAACAGACACCGAGCCCTGTGTTCGCATAAATGCCGGCGCTTGCGAGCAACTCGCCAGGGCGGCAGCCGTGGCTGATGCGGTGCTGATACATCTTTCTACCGATTACGTGTTTGATGGTCTCCTCGACCGTCCATATCGCGAAGAGGACTCGCCAGCGCCCTTGTCTGTTTATGGGCAATCCAAGTGGTTGGGGGAGCAATCCATAGCCGCCAACTGTGCCAAACATCTTATTGTCAGAACATCCTGGATTTTTGACGCCGAGAGTAACAACTTCGTCAATACCATGCTGCGTTTGGCCGCATCCAAGTCAGAGCTTCGGGTTGTATCGGACCAAGTTGGGGGGCCGACGCCCGCATCTGAGTTGGCCCGAGTGATCTGGCACCTTGCCCGGCAATCCGTGGAGGGAAATGGCCCTTGGGGCGTCTATCACTTTTCCGGCCAGCCCTTTGTCAGTTGGTACGAGTTTGCCACAAGCATTTTGAGTGAGGCATACAGGCTCGGCGTCATCCACCGAATGCCAAAAATAACACCTATCAGCGCCAGTGAGTTCGGCTCCCCTGCGCAGAGGCCAGCAAACTCGAGGCTCGATGGCTCTAAAATCAAGGTATTGTATGGAGTTTCCGCTGCAGACTGGCAGTGTGAGTTAGGTAAAATCCTGGAAGCCAAGGCCAGGGGCCGTTAACTCAGCTACAAACCCTGACTGTTAATCTTTTTACATCGCAGGAGCAATTCATGCAGGTGTTAACCACTGCCATTAATGAGGTAAAGCTAATTATCCCCAAGGTGTTTGAGGATGAACGGGGATACTTTTTCGAAAGCTGGCAGCAGCAGCGTTTTGCCGAAATAATAGCGCCGGTTACCTTTGTGCAGGACAATCAATCCTTGTCCCAAAGGGGCACCCTAAGGGGGCTTCATTGGCAGGAACAGCATCCCCAGGACAAGCTTATTTCCGTGCTGTCGGGCGCTATTTTTGATGTTGCCGTCGATATTCGTCCAGAATCGCCCACCTATGGCAAATGGGTGGGGGAAACGCTCTCTGCAGAAAATCACAGGCAACTCTTCATCCCCAAAGGTTTTGCACACGGCTTTTATGTGTTGTCAGAAACGGCCATCGTCAGTTACAAGTGCAGCGACTTTTATCATCCCGAGGCCGAGTGCAGTATACGGTGGGACGACCCAACCCTCGCAATTCAATGGCCTATTGATGGGCCTCCTTTATTGTCAGCCAAAGACGCCGTAGCGCCGCTTTTTACACCTCGTTAGTTTGTAGCTGTCTAAACCTCTTGCGTACTTTTTATGCGTTTTGTCATATGCTTGCGACAAAACGTATGGCATGCTTAAACATCGTGTTGAGAAACGGGGACACCGATGAAAGTCACAGTGTTTGGTGTAGGTTACGTTGGTTTGGTACAGGGCGCAGTGCTTGCCGAAGTCGGTCATGATGTTCTGTGCGTGGACATAGACGCAGCCAAGATTGAGCGCCTCAATAAAGGTCAGATCCCGATTTATGAGCCAGGTCTTGAAGCCCTGGTAAAGGAACAAACTGCCCATAAGCGTTTGTCATTTTCTACCGATCCCATTGCCGGTGTTGCCCATGGTGAGGTGCTTTTTATCGCTGTGGGTACGCCCCCGGATGAAGATGGCAGCGCCGACCTGGCCCATGTGCTGGCGGTGGCGAAAGATATTGGGCTGCACATGTTTGACCCCAAAATTGTGGTCAACAAAAGCACAGTACCTGTGGGCACGGCCGATAAGGTGCGGGACACCATTGCGGCTGAATTGGCCTCTAGGGATCTGAATATCTGTGTGGATGTAGTCTCCAACCCTGAGTTTCTCAAAGAAGGTGCTGCCCTAGATGACTGCCGTCGACCTGATCGCATCATTATTGGTAGCGATTCACAGGACGCCCAGGACGTGATGCGGGAGCTTTACGCGCCCTTTAACCGCAATCACGACCGCATGATCTTTATGGATGTGCGCAGCGCCGAGCTGACAAAATATGCGGCCAACTGCATGCTGGCCACCAAAATTTCCTTTATGAATGAGATGGCGAATATCGCCGAGCACCTTGGCGCCGATATCGAAATGGTGCGTAAGGGGATAGGTTCAGATCCGCGCATCGGTTACCAGTTTATCTACCCCGGTTGTGGTTATGGGGGCTCCTGTTTCCCTAAAGACGTTAAAGCCCTGGTGAAAACCTCTGAAAAAATTGGCGTTGACGCTCGGGTGCTCAAGTCAGTTGAAGCGGTTAATCTCAAGCAAAAGCAGCGTTTACCGGAATTGGTGAAGCAGCACTTTGGCGAAGACTTATCCGGGCTGGTGTTTGCGCTTTGGGGACTGTCGTTTAAACCCCAGACCGATGATATGCGTGAGGCGCCAAGTCGGGTGGTCATTGAGGCGATTATCGCAGCAGGCGGCGCAGTGCAGGCGTTTGACCCCGAAGCCATGGCTGAAGCACAGCGCATTTATGGTGTACGCGACGAGCTTAAGCTGCTTGGCACCAAGGAAGCGGCGCTCAGTGGCGCAGATGGTCTTATCGTGTGCACCGAGTGGTCGAGTTTCAGGGCGCCGGACTTTAATGAAATCAAACGTCTGCTCAAGCAGCCGGTGATTTTTGACGGCCGCAACCTGTACGACCCTGCACGGCTTGAAACCAAGGGTATTGCCTATTACGGCATTGGCCGTGGTCGGTCGGTAAAGCATCCTGATGTGCGCAAGGTACTTTGATGATTTATGGCAGTGTAAGGGGAATTAAGTGATCCACTCCATGAAAGTGTTGGTAACAGGGGCTGCGGGCTTTATCGGCGCTGCCGCATGCAACAGGCTGCTTGCCGAGGGGCATCAGGTGTATGGCATCGATAATCTTAATGATTACTACGATGTCTCATTGAAGCAGGCGAGGTTGGCCGCTCTGGAATCTCATCCCTACTTTCAGTTTCAGAAAATGGAGCTTGCCGACCGCGGGGCGATTGCAACGCTTTTCGATACCTTAAAGCCCGATTGGGTGCTGCATCTTGGTGCTCAGGCCGGGGTGCGCTACTCCATCGATAATCCCCATGCCTATGCCGATGCCAATTTGGTGGGGCACCTCAATATTCTCGAGGGGTGCCGCCAAAGCGGGGTAAAGCATCTGGTGTATGCTTCCTCAAGTTCAGTTTACGGGCTGAATAAAAAGCTGCCCTTTGCCACCAGTGACTCTGTCGACCATCCGGTGTCCCTCTACGCGGCCACCAAAAAAGCCAACGAGCTGATGTCACACAGTTACGCCCACCTTTATGGCGTGCCCTGCACAGGCTTGAGGTTTTTTACCGTCTATGGCCCCTGGGGCAGGCCGGATATGGCGCCCATGCTGTTCGCCAGGGCCATCATGGCGGGTGAGCCCATCAAGGTGTTTAATCAGGGCGATATGAGCCGCGACTTTACCTTTATCGACGATATCATTGAAGGGGTGGTGGGTGTGTTGCCGCTGCCGCCGAGTGAGTCGCCCGATTGGTCGGTGGAAAGCGGTAAAAGCTCGGAAAGTTCAGCGCCGTACCGGGTGCTCAATATCGGCCACGGCAGCCCTGTGTCTTTGATGCACTTTATTGAAACCCTCGAAAATGCCCTCGGCCGTAAGGCTATCAAGCAGTTTTTGCCGATGCAGGATGGCGATGTGAAAGCCACCTGGGCGGATACTGAGGACTTGTTTGCGATCACCGGCGTACGCCCGAAGGTCGCAATTGAAGAGGGGGTAAAGGCCTTTGCTGACTGGTACTTGGGCTACTTTCGTCCCTGAACCACCCACATAAAAAACGCGCCTCTGGGCGCGTTTTTGCTTCTTGGCCACAGCCTTACAGCTGTTTGCCGAGGCGATAGTGGTCAGCAAGGGCGCCCGTGATGCGCTTGCCGTCACGGTCCAGCATAAACAGCTGGTTTTCACCTACCTGATACCAGGCGCCGCTCTCAAGCTGAATGGCGCCGCCGCTGGTGTTCCATGTGAAGGTGCCACGCTCTTCAAATACCTTGGGCTCGGCTCCGGCTTCTTGCTCACCCAGATACTGAGTCTCGAGCAGATAAGTGCCATCACCATTGATTACCAGGCGGGTGTTGATGCCTTCACAACTGGCGCAGGGGACCACACCTTCATAGCTGCCGGGCCAATCCAGGGAGGTGCGGCTGCTGTCACCAACGGGCAGGGCATCTTTGGCATAGTCGTTCTGTGGCTTTACGGAGGTAGTCCCTTTATCTGACGATGGCGTTGCTGCTTGCAAAGCTTCGGTCTCTAGTGGAGCTTCTGCTTGAGCTGGAGCTTCAGCCTGAGAACAGGCCAGCAAGGGCAGTGTCAGTAAGAATCCGGATAGGAGTTGGGGTAATTTCATGGCAGCTTCAGGGTTAAAACACAGTGCCAACCAGCATACAAGATACAAAACTCAGGGTGAAGCTGACTTTATTGTCTGTTGACAAGGGCATATGTGTCCTGTTGCCGTTTGCGCTGTTGGGGCGCGCTATTGAGATTGTCGTTAATTTAGACACCAGGCTGTTGTTATGTTGGCTTCATGAACAAAAGCCACGCAGTAAAAAATGGCTGGTGTCTCGAAAGTCACTGCAAAACGCTGTTAGAGTGGTCCAAAAGATGCTGAGGAGGAATCTATGCAGTTTCCGGTCGATACCCATACCCACACAGTGGCATCCACCCATGCCTACAGTACCATCCATGATTATCTGGCAGTGGCGAAGGAAAAGGGCATTCGTCTCTTTGCCACCACGGATCATGGCCCGGCCATGAAAGATGCACCGCATTTCTGGCATTTTGTGAATTTACGCGTGCTGCCGCGGGTTTGGCATGGAGTGGGAATTCTGCGGGGTATCGAAGCCAATATCATGAATGAAAAGGGCGAAATCGATTATTTCGGTGAGTATCTGTCCGAGCTCGATTTGGTGCAGGCAGGTTTTCACGAACCTGTGTTTGCGCCAAGCGATAGACTCAGCCACACCCGCGCCATGATTGCCACTATGGAGTCTGGGCTGGTGGATATCATCACCCACCCGGGCAATCCGGCATATCCCATCGATATAGAAGCTGTAGTCGGCGCTGCCAAGGCGTGCAATGTGGCGCTGGAAATCAACAACTCGTCGTTTACAGCATCCCGTAAAGGCAGTGAAGAGAATTGTCTTGCCATTGCCAGGATGGCAGCCAAATTAGACGCTCAGCTCGTCATGGGGTCAGATGCCCACGTTGCATTTGATTTGGGGGGATTTGACCGCTCGCTTGCCATTGTGGATGCGGCGGATTATCCCCGGCAGCGACTATTAAATGAGAACCCAATGGCGTTGCTGCACTTTCTGCAGCTACGTGGCCATCAACACCTCGATGAACTTATCCACTATTTCAGGCCGGTTCTCTGAACTCGCAGCTTGATGGTGCTGCCAGACCTTGCCGCCGGATATGACGGCCGGGCACCGGTGTTTGCCGTGAATACGAATGCACAGCCACTGGCAACCCTTTTCTCAGAGCAGGTGCTGCCTTAGTATCTTTGGCACTGAATTTAACGAAATTGTTATTATTTCCTGCCCGGTGCCGATGGCATAATGGCGGCTTTTGCTTGGCCAGAAAATCATGGACCGCATAGCGCAGGAGGATGTATGACATTGGTGGCATTGGATAAAACGACACTGGATAGACTGGGGCAGATTGCCCGTCAGGCCGGTGCGGCCATAATGGCAGTGTACGGGCAGGATGACGTGGCCGTGACCCAAAAAAGCGACGACAGCCCGGTGACTGCCGCTGATTTGGCCAGCCATACCGTGATAATTGAGCAGCTCGCTGAGGCCTTCCCGCACACGCCAGTGCTGTCCGAAGAGGCTGTCATCGATTGGGAAAGCCGCCGTCAGTGGCAGGAGTACTTCCTTATTGATCCCCTCGATGGCACCAAGGAGTTTATCAAGCGTAACGGTGAGTTTACCGTCAATATTGCACTGGTGAGAGATGGCGTTGCCGTGGCCGGTGTGGTGTTTGCGCCTGTGCTGGATACCTGTTATCTCGGAGCAAATGGACTCGGTGCCTGGCTTGAGCGTCAGGGGGAGCAGCAACCATTGCAGGGCTGTGCGCAAAAACGCGAGGTTCCCGTGGTGGTTGGCAGTCGCTCACATCAGTCTGCCGAGATGGCGGGGTATCTGGCTGAGCTTGGCGACCATGAGCTTCTCAGCGTTGGCAGCTCGCTTAAGTTTTGTATGCTCGCCGAAGGGCGGGCCGACCTGTATCCCCGACTGGGGCCAACCAGTGAGTGGGATACGGCAGCCGCTCAGGCGGTGCTGGAGAGCGCCGGGGGCAGAGTGGTGGTGTATGGGGAAACCAACCCACTGGTTTACAACAAAAAAGAACAGCTTCTTAATCCCTGGTTTATGGCAACTGCGCCGGGGTGGAACGGTGATTAACAGCCCAGGCTGAAGTGGAGAAAGCAGATGATGCGAATGGGGGTGGATCTCGGTGGCACCAAGATTGAGCTGGTGGCATTGGGAGAAGATGGCAGTGAGCTTTTCCGCAAGCGTATTGCTACACCAAGAGAATATCAGGGCACTCTGAATGCGGTGGTGACCCTGGTAAATGAAGCCGAGACCACGCTGGGCACCAAGGGTAGCCTTGGTATTGGCATTCCCGGCGTTATTTCTCCCTATACCGGGCTGGTGAAAAACGCCAACTCGACCTGGATAAATGGTCATCCTCTTGACCGCGACCTGGGGGCATTACTTAACCGGGAAGTGCGGGTCGCCAACGATGCCAACTGCTTTGCAGTGTCTGAGGCCGTGGATGGCGCCGCTGCCGGAAAACGCGTGGTATTTGGCGCGATTTTAGGCACAGGTTGCGGCGCCGGGCTTGCCTTCGATGGCCGGGTGCATGAAGGCGGCAACGGCATTGGTGGTGAGTGGGGCCATAACCCCTTGCCCTGGATGCGCCCCGATGAGTTCAATACCACTGAATGCTTTTGCGGCAACAAAGATTGTATCGAGACCTTTGTTTCTGGCACTGGCTTTGTGCGTGATTTCAGGGCCAGTGGTGGCACCGCCCAAAATGGCGCGGAGATCATGTCTCTGGTTGAGGCCGGTGACGCGCTCGCCAATCAAGTGTTTGACCGCTATCTGGACCGGTTGGCCCGCGCACTCGCCCATGTGATCAATATGCTCGACCCCGATGCCATAGTGCTTGGCGGCGGCATGTCCAATGTGCAGGCTATCTATGCCCGGTTGCCAGCCATTCTGCCCAGGTATGTGGTGGGCCGAGAGTGTCGCACCCCTGTAGTACAAAACCTCTATGGCTGCTCCTCCGGTGTCCGCGGCGCCGCGTGGCTGTGGGAAAAGCGCTGATCCGGGTATTGCTGCTCCCCATCCATCACACAGAAAACGCCTTGTCCGCTTTCATGCCGGCAAGGCGTTTTTTCAGGTAGCCACAACTTCTCTCCTTGGGTAAGCTCTTGCCTCATCCGCGTTAAGGCAAAATTTATCCATGTTTTTACTTAAAAAGATCCTCTCTCTGCTGGTGATGCCCATTCCACTGTTGGTGCTGGTGTTGCTGATGGTGCTTTTTCTGTGGCGACGACGCGTTCTGGCACGGTCACTACTGATGTTTTCCATCGTGGCGCTGGTGTTTTTATCGTCCACTTTCGGCAGCAATTTGCTGATTACACCGCTCGAGCAGCGCTACAGCGCCAACCCAAGACCTATTGTGGGCCATTGCGTGGTGTCGGTTCTCGGTTCCGGGCATGATGATGCCATCCAGGGCAGCGCACTGCAGCAGTTGTCACCGGTGGCGCTTGCCCGTCTGACGGAAGGTCTCAAACAAATGTCACTGGGACAGGATTGCACCCTCATCGTGAGCGGCTATCGCAGTGACTACAATCGTTTTGCCCATGCAGAGGTGATGAAGCAGGCAGCGATGGAGCTTGGGGTGCTCGAGGCGCAGATAATTGCCTTGCCCCTTGCCAGGGACACGCTGGAAGAGGCGCGCCAGATTAAGGCGTTGGGGCTGGACGTGCCCATAAGACTTGTTACCTCGGCGGCCCATATGCCAAGGGCTATGGCCATGTTTGCCCACGAGGGCCTCACTGCAGACGCAGCCCCCACCGACTTTACCGCGCGTCAATCCACCTGGTGGCGACTTAATGCCGACGCTTTGTACAGTTCGCAAAAGGCCATTCATGAATATGTTGGCACCCTGTGGTTTGAGTTGAGGTACGGAGCATGACAGAGCAAAGCAACGGACATTTTTCCATCGTCGCGGCCACCAAGCGCAACGGCATCACCTTAACGGTAATAAGTGCGCTGCTGTTGTGTGTTTCGCTGATAATTTTTATCGCCGCCAGACACTGGTTTGGCCCGGGATTGGTGCTCTTCACTCTCGGTGCAGTGGGCCTGGTGCTGGGGTATGCCAAGGTGTCGCAACCTCCAGAGTCTCTCAAAGGCGATGTCGAGGGATTGGTATTTTTTCACCGCAGAGGGCAATATCGGCTCGGGTGGGAGAACATTCAGCGCATCGATGTGCCCCGCGTCAGCCAGGGATTGGACAGTTTGGATCTGCCTTTTATCGGCATTAAAGTGAAAAAAATCAATCCGGTGCTTGATTGTATCTCCCCCAGGCTCGCCACCGGGCTCTTATCCGAGCAGCGCCCGTTATTGATGACGGCCGCCGCACAGGACGACACTCTCGAGTCCCTCGAAACCCAGCTTGGCGCCGAATTTACCCCCTTGCTTACCCATGGAGAGCGGTATCGCGGCGTACTGGCGATGTTTGGTCATCGCTGCCTGCTGCTGGATAAGCAGCTTGGCTATCACCTCTATATCCCCGCCGATGCCCTGGATGATGAGCCAGTGGTTGTTGCCAGAAGGCTCAGGGAGTTCAAAGCGCTGCAACTCAGCCACAGTAATCAGCTTTAGCAATCAGCCATAGCAATAAGGAATGAAAACGGGGGCCCGAAGGCCCCCGATGGGTTTGCAGAGAACTGGGCTTTGCAGGGCAGCCCTAAGGTACCCTCTTAGTGAGAGGCCTCTGCGTGCACCTTATCAATACCGTAAGCTTTACCTTCTGCGTGACAGGTGGCGCAGCTTTCTACCGGCAGATTGCTGGTGGTAGCAGGTTCACCCTGAACGTAAGCACCATTGCTCTTGAAGTGGGCCAGTGCGGCGCCATCTGAGTGAGCGTGGCAGGTACGGCAGGCTTCGGCCACTGGGGTAATGTACTCTTCAGCAGAGGTGCTGACCTTGATGGCGCGCTTGCCAGAGGTCAGGCCACCGTCGTTGGCAAAGAACTGGGCACCGTCTTTGTGACAGGCACTGCAGTCAGTGGCAACACCGGGATAGCCTTGCAGCTCCATGTTCTTGTCAAGGTAGATGGCTGGTACACCACGGCGTGCATCCCAGTTACCGCTGTGGAAGCGGTGAGCAACTGTGATGAGGTCACGGTTATTGAAGGTAATGTCGGTAATGGTTTCGAATACACGATTACCATCGACATCCACTTCCCCTGTGTCGTACTGCACTGGGTGGCCAGAAGTACCGGCCAAGGTATTGTGACAGTTCATACACTGGGTAAACTCAGTCACACCGTGGGTGCCTTTCACGTGGGTCAGGTTTTGGTGACAGCTGTTACACTTGGCTTCTTCCACAGTGATACGTGCTGGGGTATCCATACGGGCTGCAACAGTTGCGCCGCTTGGGTCATCCAGATTGAAGTAGGTGAGCGGTGCGGCGTTGGCCAAACCATGATCTGCACCAAAGTCCAGTCCTTCAATGGCAGCACCTGCACCATCACGGCACTTAACAACCATGCCTTTATCCGCACAGACCTGTACTTCGGCAGTTACATACACAGTGCCGGTCAGGGATGCTTCAGGGAAGGCTTTACTCACGGTCAGTACGCCACCGGAGAGCACCGCGTTGTCGGTGAGTCTGAGGTTCAGGTTGCCATTCACGAAACCACCTGAGTTCACATTACCAATCAGCAGTGGACGGGTAGTGCTGGTCATGTAGTCGGTCAGCACAGTGCCATCGGCCACTGGCGCACCGTTCATGGTGATCTTGGCGCTGACAGTCAGGGTTTTCTGGCCATCGTCAACCACTGGATCAGACACTGTGGCAGTTTGAGGCTCAATCTTGAACAGCTCAGCGTATTCAGCGCGTTTGCCAACTTTGTGAGCCATGGCAGGACTCAGAGCACCGCTGGCGTGACAGGATTTACACTGGGTATCGTCGGATTGTGCCAGGTCGAAATCAGAGTGGCCTTCACCGGTTTCAAAGTTAACGTTGATGTGACAGCCAACGCACGCCTGACGGTACAGGTTATTGCTCCAGGAAGGACCGTTGTTGTGACAGCTGGTACATTCACGCAGCTCGCCTGGGAAACCCAGTTCACCGAAGTATTCTTTGGCTTCGCCAGAGAGGAAGTCGCTGATATGGTGTCCGGCGTGGAGACGGTGGATCATGGGGCCGAAATCAAACAGCCAGCCTTCGGCGAGCTGATCTTCATCGGGTTGGTTGTCGGGGTTGTGGCAGGCGATACAGTTTTCCACACTTTGATAGTTGTGGTGTGCTTCAATTTTGGCAATACGGCCGTCCACGTTGCCGTGACAGCTGATACAGGCTGCGTCGGTCACTGTGTCTTTACCGGTGGCTTCAACAATGGCACCCGTGGCTGGCACGTAGTCCAGTCTGTCAGAGAGCACCTTATCAGCCAATGTAGTGCCGCCGCTGTCTTTGACGTTGTATGCTCGCAGGAACAGGCGGTGGGTAGCATTGAGATCATCATTGGGATTCATGATGGGCGCAGCACCGTCATGGGTCCAGGTACCTGTATATGTGCCGGGCTCGTCGGCATCTTCCACCAGAGTACAGGCATTACCGGTTTGTCCACGGGAGCTATAGGTGCCAGTAAGCGTACAGTACATGGAAGATCCCAGGTCCTGCACCATGGCATTGTTCACCCATTCCAGTGGTGCGCCGCTACCAGAGCTGTTGGCCGCCAGGGTCATTGAATACAGAGAAACCATGTCCAGCCCAGAGAAGGGGACTGAACTGCCTTGAGCGTTTTTGCCCATGGCTTTAAATTTAATCGCAAAGTCACCTGAGCCAGCCACATTGATGTCGGCTGGGAGTATTTCGAAAGTCACATCTACGGCTTTATCTGCACTGGTTACGAACGAGCCGGCTGGGGTACCTGGTTTACCAGGTTCGCCTGGGGTACCGGGAGTGCCCGGAGTACCAGGTGCGCCGTCCTGACCATCTTTACCGTCGCCGCACGCGGTAAGGGTCAGAGCACTGAGGAGTGCTATCGTCAGCAGTGATCTGTTGTAGTTTTTCATCATCGCGTCCCTTTATAGCCTTTAAGACTGCTATTGCAGTATTTCCACTATAGGACGATGAATATATATATAAAGTGGTAGTTGCGAGTCTGTTTCAAATGTGTGAAACAGGCTTTTAAACTCTTATTTGTGAATTTCGATTTGGGTAATTGGTAATTTTAGATGCTGAAATTTACTGGATGATCTTCGGTTACCAACCCCAATGTGAGCGAGATAATGTGCAGCAGTTTTTCCCTGTCGTCTGGGCTGTATCTGCGGTGGTGGGCCGGCTTTTCGATTAGGTAAAGGCCGGGTACGGCGGAACCGCTGTGCAGACGGGAAATTTCCTTTGCAGACAGATGTTTGACTTCGACACCCGGCAAGGCATTCAGTAATCCCCATTCCAACGGCGAGGCAAATGCCAGGCTGTGTTGGCACAGGAGATGACCAAACCACTCTTCTTTATCCGACACCCGCAGCACCGTGGGTGGAACCAAGCCTTCCCTGTGGCAAAACAGCTCCAGTGGGTCAACTTTATCGTTGAATCCGGGGTGGTTCATACACAGAAACGGATATTCGCAGATGTGTTCAAGGCAGATATCGGTATGTTGCCAAATAGGGTGATTGGCTGCTCCGACAAGACAAAGCCCTGGGGCGTCGCAAAGGCGTTCATAACTCAGCTCGGTGTGTGGTTCAGGCGCCAAAGCCAGGCCCAAATCCAGTTCGCCGGCATGTATTCTATCGGCTGTATTTTCCTGCCAATGATGTAGCACCACCGAAGGGCAAAGCCCTTCTCTGCGGTTGAATTCCAACGCCAGAGTCGTGAGGATCCCGGAGCTGACGGCAAGGTCGAATACCTGACACTCTTGCCTGTGGAATGCCTGATGGTCTTTAAGCTGCATGCCAAGGAGATTAATACCGTCGGTAAGCTCTCGAATAGCAGGATAGATCTGCTCTGCCAGCGGCGTTGGTCTGAAGCCCTGTTGACGCCGATAAAAGAGCTCATCTGCAAAGATAAGCCGTAAGCTGGCGAGCGCCCGGCTGACCTTTGGGGCAGACACATCCAACTGTCTGGCCGCAATGTTGGCGTGCCCGGTCTCGAAGATGGCGCGAAAGAGCAGCAGTGAGAAAATATCGAGCTCTGCCAGTTGTTTATCCAAAGGCTTATTCATCGAGAGCAAAAAAGAGGGTGGTTGATGCAACTACACTAGCAAAGCCTGCTGACGGTGGCTTTGATAAATGTCATGTTTTTAACAATCACTTAACTTTGCGCGAAAGGGGAGCAAAAAACGCGGCCTGGGCCGCGTTTGAGTGAATACAACATTTTAGGAAGCAAGTGTCAGCACCTTGCCTTGATAAGGCTGAATGCCAATCAAGCGGTTTCCTGACGCAGCAGTACCTGAGACTCTTTCTGGTTGTCGGTTTTGTGGGCTTCAAGCAGTTCGCCGCTCATGCTTTCGCGGGTCCTGAAGCCCACAAACTGGCCGCCTTCGAAGATTTCCATGCGGTCACATTTGACCTCTCCCTCAACCGTGCCGCCACCGGCAATGATGAGCTTTTCGCAGAAGAGTTTACCTTTGAATTGCCCGGACACTTTAAGCTCGGTGCATTTCAGCACCCCGTCAATCACTCCACCCGGTTCAATGGTTATCTTGTTGAGAGCTTCAACGTTGCCCAGAAGTTCACCGCCAATGAGGGCATCACCCTCGAAACGGGTTTCGCCACTTAGGCGGGTGCCGGGAGAAATGAAAGTCAGGCCAGCGCTGGATTTAGTATTTTTTCCAAACATAGTTCTGGAGGTAATTCCGAAGTATGAGAAATTTGTTTGATGGATGTTACTCCCGATTTGCGCCAGTGCAAACCACTAATATTTGGCGCTTATGTCAGAAATTTGGCTCAGATCTCCCTTCTTAGCCGTCGGTTTACACCGACAACACCGGGGCGATGTTTGGCGATGGCGCGTCGCAGCGGCCAGGTGGCTTGAGCGGGCGGGAGTGGTGGAGCGGGAAAATGGGATAAGGGGAATTGGGGATTAAGGGATTAGGGGAATAGGGGAATAGGGGAATAGGGGAATAGGGGAATAGGGGAATAGGGGAATAGGGGAATAGGGGAATAGGGGAATAGGGGGATTGGGGATTCAGTCTGAACCATCGACATGTCCCGGTGCTAATCACCCTTTCCCCATGTATACCAAGGCGTTACCTCAGAAAGTGTAATCGCCCTGACCGGTTTTTGGCGGAACCTACTGAGGAGTGGCCTGGGGTTTTATCATCACAATGGCATCGGCCGGGCAGGGGGCCACGCAGGCGCCGCAGCCGGTACAGGCATCCAGCAATAATTCCGGCGTGGGGGCACGGCCCAGAGTCGGCGTGAAGCGGATGGCACTGGCATCGCAGGCATCTTTGCAGCTTTGGCACCAAATGCCTCTGTGAGCGAGGCACGACTCCTGGATGCTGGCTACGAGTGTCCAGGGCGGTGACTTATCGAGTGCAAAGATGGGCTCTGGGCAGACTTTGGCGCATTCCCCGCAGAAGGTGCACTCGGCGTTGTCGAAGTTAACTTCGGGGAATCCCGCTTCTCCCTTGACGATGATCTTCGTCTCACACACAGTAATGCAGTCACCACAGCGGCTGCACAGATCGGTAAACTCCACATCATCGCGCACAAAAGGAGGTCGCAGGGCGTTGTCCTTGCGGCGGCTGAAGAGTCGGCGGCGACTTAAATTAATGTTCTCTTTCATAGGCAAAAGGCCCCGGAGGGCCTGAATCTTATCGATAACCGTTGGGATTGCCGGACTGCCAACGCCAGCTGCTGGCGGCCATCTCGTCCACTGAGAGCTGTGCTTTCCAGCCCAGTTCGTCGGTGGCTTTGCCGGGATCGGCATAACAGGCGGCGATGTCGCCGGGGCGCCTTGGCGCTATTTCATAGGGTACGGCTTTGCCCGAGGCTTTTTCAAAGGCCTTGACCATATCCAGTACGCTGTAGCCCTGACCCGTGCCCAGATTGTAGGTGACCAGACCCGGTTGGGTTCTCAGCTTTTCAAGGGCTTTCAAGTGGCCATCGGCCAGGTCTACCACGTGGATATAATCCCGCACGCCCGTGCCATCGTGGGTGGGGTAGTCATTGCCAAAAATTGACAATTTTTCCCGTTTGCCTACGGCAACCTGGCTGATAAAGGGCATCAGGTTGTTGGGGATGTCATTGGGATCTTCACCAATCAGCCCGCTTTCATGGGCACCCACCGGATTGAAATAGCGCAAGCGGGCGATATTCCAGCTGGGATCCGAATGGTGCAGGTCGGCCAGAATATGCTCCACCATCAGCTTGGACTGGCCATAGGGATTGGTTGCACCTGTGGGGAAGTCCTCGGTGATGGGTAGGCTGGCCGGATCGCCATACACGGTGGCCGAAGAGGAAAACACCAGCTGCTTCACGTTAAATTCGGCCATTACCTGGCAAAGTACCAGGGTGCCGGTGACATTGTTTTCATAATAGCGCAGTGGCTGGGCAACCGATTCGCCGACAGCCTTGAGGCCGGCAAAGTGGATTACTGCATCTATGTCATTATCCATAAAGATTTTTTTGAGCAGGGGCTTATCGAGAATATCCCCCTGCACAAAGGGCACCGCCTGTCCCGTGATCTGTTCGACCCGGTTCAGTGCTTCGACACATGCATTGGATAGGTTGTCCAGAACCAACACTTCCATACCGGCCTGCTGCAGGGCCACCACTGTGTGGGTACCTATGTAGCCGGCACCGCCGGTCACCAAAATCGTCATCCTTAGCTGAGTCCTTTAACCAGTTGTTTCAGATACTTGGAAAATTCCTTACCAAGTTCGGGGTGGCGCAGCGCGTATTCTACGTTGGCCTGCATATAACCCTGTTTGTTGCCACAATCATGGCTCTTTCCCACCATGCCATAGGCATTTACCTGAACGGATTCCATCAGCATGGCGATGGCATCGGTCAGTTGAATTTCATCGCCGGCGCCGGCGGGAGTGCGTGCCAGCAAAGGCCAAATCTCAGCAGGCAGAACGTAACGACCCACCACAGCAAGGTTGGAAGGGGCTTCGTCTACCGGGGGCTTTTCGACCAATGCTTCCAGGGGCACGGATTCGCCGTTAACCAACTGATGGCCTTTGACGTCGGCAATACCATATTGATTCACCATCTCATGGGGAACGGCTTCTACCATGATTTGGCCAGTGCTGGTTTCATCGAAGAGTCTCACCATGGCCGCGAGGTTTTCACTGGTCAGGTCACTCTTGGCGCCGTCGATAATCACATCGGGCAAGAGCACGGCAAAGGGCTCGTCCCCCACAACGGGGCGGGCGCACAGGATAGCATGCCCCAGGCCTTTGGCCTGTGCCTGGCGTACGCTTATCACGGTCACATCTTTAGGGCAGATGGCCTGAACTTCATCCAACAGCTGGCGTTTTACCCTGCGCTCCAGTTGGGCTTCGAGCTCGAAACTGGTATCGAAATGGTTTTCGATGGAGTTTTTACTGGCGTGGGTTACCAGGACAATTTCCTTAATCCCGGCTGCCACGGCTTCGCTGACCACATACTGGATGAGTGGCTTATCCACCACAGGCAGCATCTCCTTGGGGATGGCCTTGGTGGCAGGGAGCATCCGGGTACCCAGACCGGCAACAGGGATCACGGCCTTACGGATTTTGGTTTGTCTCATGGTGTTCCTTAGCAACTGTGCAAAAAGGGATTTGTCGATTCCGGCCGCTAATTTTACGGCATCTGTATCTGTGCCTATTGTAATGGAGCCTTGGTGAAAAACCATTGACCGCAAGGTGAATTCGCTAAATTTTTCACCTGTTTGAGCAAACGGAAACCAGCCATGTTCATTCCCGATGTCACCCCGTCAAAAATACGCATCAAACCCGCGCATTAGTTACTGCTCTGTATTGTGATTGTAATAAAAGCTTTACGAAATTCACTAGCAGAGGTCTTAGGAATAAAACGTGAGGCAGTTAACAAAAATTCGCCCTTGGAACACTATTGGGGGGTTGAAGTTAACCTGAAGTGAAACCCGAGATGAGTACACAGTATGTTGCCCGCAAACCTGATGCGCACGGCGTTATTGCCTATCCGGATCAGGAAAACGAAATTTGGGCAGAGCTTTATGCACGTCAGGCAGTGAATCTGCCGGGACGCGCCTGTCAGGAGTATCTGGATGGTCTGGACCGCCTGGCACTGCCCAAAGACCGAGTGCCACAACTGGCAGAAGTTGATGAGGTGCTGCTGGATACCACTGGCTGGAAAACGGCTGCGGTACCGGCACTGATTTCGTTCGAGCGCTTTTTCGAACTGCTGGCAAGTCGCCAGTTTCCGGTGGCCACCTTTATCCGTAGCCGCGAAGAATTTGATTACCTGCAAGAGCCGGATATTTTCCATGAAATCTTTGGTCATTGCCCATTGCTGACCAATCCTGCCTTTGCCAACTTCTCCCACACCTATGGCAAGCTGGGTTTGGCTGCTACCAAGGAAGAACGGGTGTATCTGGCCAGGCTGTATTGGTTTACCGTGGAATTTGGCCTCCTGAAGCCCCGGGATGGTGAGTTGCGTATCTACGGCGGCGGCATCCTGAGTTCACCCGGTGAAACCCTCTACGCCATGGGTGACAAGCCCTTAAGAAAGCCGTTTGATTTGCTGGACGTGCTGCGGACACCTTATCGCATTGATATTATGCAGCCCGTGTATTATGAAATTGAACATATTGATTTCCTTGATGAGATTGCCCGTATGGACATCATGCAATCCGTCACCCGCGCCAGACAACTTGGGCTGCACGCCCCCTTGTTTGAGCCCAAGGCCAAGGCCGTTTAAATAAAGACAAGAATTATTAAAGGAGCAGTAATGAGCGAATTAGCATCCATGAAGTGCGAAGCCTGTCAGGCTGACGCCCCCAAGGTCACCGACGCCGAGCTGGCTGAACTTATCCGGATGATCCCAGATTGGAGCGTACAAGTGCGCGACGGCGTCATGCAGTTGGAGCGTGTGTACAAGTTCAAAAACTTCAAGCTGGCCATGGCCTTCTCCAACAAGCTGGCGGACCTTGCCGAAGAAGAATTCCATCATCCCGGTATTTTCACTGAGTGGGGCAAGGTGACAGTGACCTGGTGGTCTCACTCCATCAAGGGGCTGCATCGTAACGACTTCATCATGGCAGCCAAGACAGACCAGTTGCTGAACTGATTTAGATTCAAATTAAATCAGCGCCTTACGTAAAGTTAGGCGCTGATTTTTTTATGGTTGAATCTGAGTTCTGTAAACAAGACTTGCCACTTTTCTCAATACCTTCTACCGTATAGCGCCAGGTACTCCAGCGGGATCCCGGCCAATCGCGGACACGAGGTCCCCACTCCCAAAAACAAGATTACAAAAGGGATACATTCACATATGCGTTTGGAAGTGAGTTGTCAGGACAGGGTTGGGCTCGCCAAGGATATTCTTATTGTACTGGAAAAGTACGGTATCAATTTGCTTGCCATCGATGCCAGTAACCGGGGGTTCCTGTATTTCCAGTTTGCCGAGGTCAGCTTCGATACCTTGAGTGCCCTGATGCCGCAAATCCGTAAGGTCGAGAGTGTGCACGATGTGCGTACGGTGGCCTTTATGCCGTCAGAGCAAGAACACTATGCGCTGAAAACCCTGCTGAGAACCCTGCCAGACTCGGTATTCTCCATCGACGTGAAGGGCAGGGTGCGCATCGTTAACGAATCTGCGCTGATGACGCTCGGCATGAAAGAACACGAGGTAG
Source organism: Shewanella zhangzhouensis (assembly GCF_019457615.1). Lineage (NCBI taxonomy): Bacteria > Pseudomonadati > Pseudomonadota > Gammaproteobacteria > Alteromonadales > Shewanellaceae > Shewanella > Shewanella zhangzhouensis. The sequence continues at coordinate 2,850,322 of NZ_CP080414.1, read as the reverse complement.
TGGAAGAATCGTTGAACCACTGGGTGCAGGGCTTCAGCTTTGGGCGCTGGCTCAGTGAAAGCCAGGTGCTTGCCCAGGCGACCCGGGTCCACATAGGTCAGAACGAATATCTGGCCGAGATGCTGCCCATTTACCTGCCCGATGAGAATGACAAGAGCATTCTTGCCGGCGCCGTGGTGTCGCTTAAATCCCCCGCCCGGGTCGGCAAACAGTTCAATGCGCTGCAAAACCAAACCACGGGCTTTGAAAATGTGCTGGCCGTCAGCGACAAGATGAAAGAAGTGCTCAAGCAGGCCAAACGCATGGCACAACTGGACGCGCCCTTACTCATCACAGGCGAAACCGGCACCGGCAAAGAATTAATGGCCAGAGCTTGCCATGATGCCAGCATGCGCCGTGAGCGCCCCTTTATTGCCATTAACTGTGCCGCCTTGCCCGACAGCGCGGCAGAGGAAGAATTATTCGGATTTGTGCGCGATGGTCACATCGTCAAACGCGGCCTGTTCGAAGAAGCCAAGGGTGGCAGCGTATTCCTCGATGAAATCGCCGAAATGTCCAAAGCGGCTCAAGTGAAGCTGCTGAGGCTGCTGACCGAAGGGTCTTTCAGACGCATTGGCGGGGATGAAGAGGTGAGGGCCGATGTGCGCATCATCTGCTCCAGTCAGAAAAATCTCGCTGAACTGTGCCAGATGGGGGAGTTTCGCGAGGATCTCTACTACCGCATCCATGTGCTTTCCTTCCACATGCCATCCCTCAGAGAGCGCAAGGTGGACATTATTCCGCTGACCGAAATGTTCCTTGAGCATTACAGTCAGCAACTCTCCAGCCCCATGAGGCGGATTTCCCCCAATTGCCGTGATCACCTGCTCACCTATGCTTGGCCGGGCAATGTGCGTCAGCTGAAAAACGCGGTGTTCCGTGCCGTGTCCATGTGGGATGGCTCGGCCGAACTTACCGTGGAGCAGCTTAAATTACCCTCTTACGCCGAAGGCTTTGGCTATTTTGACAATCAGTTTGAAGGCACCCTGGATGAGGCCATGCGCCAGTTTGAGTCCAGCTTGCTGCGCCGCCTTTACCCGGCATACCCCAGCACCCGCCAGTTGGCGAAGAAGTTAGGGGTAAGCCATACGGCCATCGCCAATAAGCTGCGGGAATACAAGATAAGCAAGAAGCGCTGATTCGGTGTAAAAAGAATTTGCCAGCCAGCCGGGCAATTTATCACCGGTATTGAGTGGCGAGGGGCATGCCATCAGGGGTCACTTCTCGCTGTATTTAAAAGTTTACAAAAGATGCTTAACCCCCGCGAATTGTGATTTGAGTCACGCTATTTCAAAGGTTCGCGCCTTGGGGTATTTGTTACGCCATTAAAAACCGTATCGTGCCAGGACTGGCGCGTTGCGAGGACAGGAGCAGAGAATGAAATTAGCCACATATAACAATGGTCGCCGCGATGGTCAGCTGATGCTGGTAAGCCGTGACCTGACCAAGGCCGTAGCCGTACCCGCCATTGCTCACACCATGCAGCAGCTGCTGGATGCCTGGGCACTGCTCAGCCCTCAGCTTACCGAGCTGTACGATGCGCTCAATGCAGGTCAGCTTGAAAACACCGTCGATTTTGACGAAACCAAGTGCCTGTCGCCATTTCCACGGGCCTTCCAGTGGGCCGATGGCAGTGCCTATGTAAACCACGTTGAGCTGGTGCGTAAGGCCCGTGGTGCTGAAATGCCCGAAACCTTCTGGACCGATCCGCTGTTTTATCAGGGCGGCTCCGACAGCTTTATTCCACCGCGCAGCAACATTGAAATGGGCAGTGAAGACTGGGGTATCGACTTTGAGTCTGAAATCGCCGTGGTAACCGACGATGTGCCCATGGGGATCTCTGCCGAAAACGCCGCATCACACATCAAGCTTTTGATGCTGGTGAACGACGTGTCACTGCGTAATCTGATCCCGGCCGAACTGGCCAAGGGCTTTGGTTTCTTCCAATCCAAGCCTTCAAGCAGCTTCTCCCCCGTGGCAGTAACCCCGGATGAACTGGGTGACAAGTGGCAGGACAGCAAGGTACATCTGCCACTTATCACTCACCTGAACGGTGAACTCTTTGGTAAGCCCAATGCCGGTGTGGACATGACCTTCAACTTCAGCCAGCTGGTGGCCCACGTTACCAAGACCCGTCCACTGGGTGCCGGTGCCATCATTGGTTCAGGTACCATTTCCAACTACGACCGCAGCGCCGGCTCAAGCTGTCTTGCTGAAAAGCGTATGCTGGAAGTGATTGCCGATGGCAAAGCCTCCACTCCCTTTATGCGCTTTGGCGATCGTGTACGTATTGAAATGCTCGATGACGACGGCAACAGCATTTTCGGTTCCATCGATCAGCAGGTGGTTGAATACAAGGCATGATGCCTTGAATGATGAAAAACGGGGCCTCGGCCCCGTTTTGTGTATTGTGGCCTGCGGAATGTCGGCTACCGGCAAGGCAGAGGAGAACAGCATGAAACTTTATGGATACTGGCGCTCAAGCGCTGCATATAGGGTGCGTATTGCACTGAACCTCAAGGGACTGGATGCCGAGCAGCTGTCGGTGCATCTGGTGAAAAATGGTGGCGAACAACACAGCGACGATTATGTGGCGCTTAACCCACAACATCTGGTGCCATCGTTAGTGCTGGATGATGGCACAGTGTTGACCCAGTCACTGGCCATCATGGAGTACTTTGAAGATACAGGCCTGGGGATGCCCCTGCTGCCTCAGTCTGCCGCCGACAAGGCGACGGTCAGAGCCATGTGCCTTGCCATTGCCTGTGAAATTCACCCGCTGAATAATCTTCGTGTGCTGCAGTACCTCAGTGGTGATATGGGGCTCAGTGATGAGGTGAAAAACACTTGGTATCACCATTGGATACATGAAGGATTCACGGCATTTGAAAAACTGCTTGCCCGCCACAGTGGGCAATATTGCTTTGGTGAGATCCCAACGCTGGCGGATGCTTGTCTTATTCCACAGGTATACAATGCCCGCCGGTTTAATGTGCCATTGGATAATTATCCAAATATTCTTCGAATCGAGGCCCACTGTAATGCCACTCAGGCATTTATAGACGCACTGCCGGAAAATCAACCCGACGCAGTCTGAGTTAACTTGCCGCCTTCCAACAAAGCCCCGTAATGGGGCTTTTATTTTATTTGTAATTAAACCTGAATGATATTGTTTCCCGCTTGTTAATAACATGTTTAATTTTAGTTTTGTGAAACAGTTTGAAATAAAAATATTTATTCAGATTACGTGGTGAAATATTGAGTTAATTGGTCACGCGTACCAATAATAATCCATTTAAAAGCAGTGTTTTAAGGTTTTTGCTTTAAGCATTTAAACAGTATTGCTTGCGGTATTTGTTTCTGCTTTATGATTTAAATGTTAAATGGTGAATAATACTAATTAACATAATATTTAAACCTGTATCTATACGTGATACACATCACGCTTCCGGGACACATAATATTATCAGAACAGTGCTCGGTTTATTGAAAAATCAATAAATTACCGTACCAGAGACGGGATATTTCTGTCTGACAGCAAATAATGATAAAGGAAGCAAAAACGTGAAAACAAAATTAGCCCTGGCTATTTCCATGGCCTTACTCAGTGGCGCTACTGCAGCCCAACACCCTGCTCAGGCCGGCAGTGATGTGCAATTGTCAGAAGCACTGAAAAATTTCAGTGCCCGCGATACCTCAACCACGGCATTGCCAAAATTTGTTTTTGAACCTGATCTGGAAGAGGGCGTTTATACCTATATCGTCAGTTTGAAGGACAGCGCCGTTGCCAATTACAAAGGCGAAACCGCAGGTTTTAAAGCGACCAGCCCTCAATTCGCCCGTGCAACCGGGGCCGACACCCATACCAAGCTGAACGCTCGTGCACCTGAAGTGCGTGCCTACGCCAGCTTTCTGAAATCCAGACAGGATAGCTTTGTACTGAAAGCGGCCGCAGCCACCGGTGGTGAGCTGGACGTGGTAACCAGTTTCCAATATGCCTTTAACGGCGTTGCTGTACGCATGACCCAGGCTCAGGCACAAAAACTGTCTGAAATGGCAGAGGTTGCATTTGTTGAGCGCGAGCGTCTGGAGCAACTGGAAACCGACGCCAGCCAGAGTCTTATTGGCTCTCCCAACATTTGGGACGGCAGTGCCACCGGCGTAAAAGCCATGGGTGAAGGCGTTATTGTTGGCATCATCGACTCGGGTATCAACTCGGACCATGCATCCTTCGCGGATGTGGGTGGTGATGGTTATGATCATACCAACCCCTGGGGCCAGGGGATCTATTCCGGTGATTGCAGCGGTGAATTCGCTTCCATGTGTAACGACAAGCTCATCGGTGTGCACAGCTACCCGGATATCACCGACATCTACGATGACGCCGCTGTTTTTGGTGCAACGCCACCACCTAAAAATGGTGAAGACTATGGCGGACACGGCTCTCACGTAGCGAGCACTGCGGCAGGCAACATTCTCAAGGATGTGCCATTTGTCAGCGGTGAAGTGAATAAGTTGGTGGGCGATGGTATCGACACCGGCCTCAAGTTTGAACAAATCTCTGGTGTGGCACCCCACGCCAACATAGTTGCCTTCCAAATTTGCCGCCCCGGCAATTCAGGTGATACTTACAGCGGCTGCCCGACGTCGGCTACCCTCAAAGCCCTGGATGATGCCCTGAAGGACGGTGTGGATGTACTGAATTACTCAATCAGTGGCGGTGGTCATCCATGGCGCAGTGCCGTTGAGCTGGGTTTCCTAGCTGCCCGTAATGCGGGTATCTTTGTGGCTGCCGCGGCCGGTAACACCCGCGCCAACATCGCCCAGGTGCCTTACACCACACCCAAGCATGCACCCTGGTATACCTCAGTAGCCAACTCCACCCATAACCGTGACATCGCCCAGCAATTGACTCTGGGGGATGCCAAGTTCGATTTCACTCCATCGGGTCCCGCCCTGGTAGAAGCCGTCAGCGGCAATCTTGTGTATGCCGGTGCGCTGGATGCTGCCAATTTCGAAGGCTGTAACACATTTGCCGCCGATGCATTCAAGGGCAAAATAGCCCTGATCAAACGCGGTACCTGTGGTTTTGTTGATAAGGTTGCCAATGCTGTTGCCGCTGGTGCCAAGGGCGTGGTGGTGTTCAACAGAGATGGCACGGGTAACGCCCGTTTCGGGATGGCCGGACTGGAAAATGCGACAGTTCCTGCCGTGGGCATCGGCAATGAGGATGGCCTTGCCATAGTTGCATTGCTCTCCAAGAACCCAGAACTGACAGTGACCATTGACCCCGCGCTGGCCATCAAGGAAAAAGCGGCGGATGTGTTGTCTGCCTCATCATTACTGGGCCCCAATGCGTCCATTGATGTGATGGTGCCCTATGTGGCTGCGCCAGGCTCAGATATATACGCGGCCTATGCTGATGAGCAGTATGGTCATGATAAGACCGGCACTGATCCTGCCGACTTTACCCTGATGTCAGGCACGTCCATGGCGAGCCCCCATGTGGCCGGTGCCGGTGCGCTGCTGAAGTCACTGCACAAAGAATGGACCCCAGACAACATTCGCTCAGCCCTGATGCTGACTGCAACCGGTGCCCAGGCCATGAAGAAGGCCGATGGCAGCACAGTGGCCGACCCATTCGATGTGGGCGCTGGTCGCATTCGTGTTGACCTCGCGGCACAGACGGGTCTGGTGATGGACGAGACGGCACTGAACTACGAAATTGCCAACCCGGATACCGGTGGTGATCCACGTAAACTCAACCTGCCTTCCATGCAGGACAGCAAGTGCGTTAACAGCTGTAGCTGGAGCCGTAAAGTCACGGCCACCCAGGATGGTGACTGGGCTGCAAGCATGGAGAAGGTTACTGGCGATGTGGCTTACACAGTGACCCCGGCCAACTTCAGTCTCAAGAAAGGCGAAAGTCAAATCATTACCGTGACCGCCGACGTGACCAAACTGGGAGAAGGCTGGGGTTTTGCCAATCTGAAGCTGACGTCGGCTGAGCATCCTGCCGCGGCCATGCCCGTCGTGGTGAAGGCGTCAACCCGTAATTTGCCAGCTGTACTGACGGTGAATGCCGGCCGCAGCGCGGATGAAATGAACATCCGTGGTCTGAAGGCTCTGGATTTGCCTGACGTGAAAGTGGCATCTGCCGGTATCGCCCTGTCTGCAACTGACGAGTCGAAGCTGGGCGAAGACAGCACCAACGGCAAGCCGTTTGACGACCTGAAACAGGTCGATGTATTCAAGTACGCCGTAGAAGCAGGTTCGCTTTACTTCACTGCGTCCATTGCCTATACCACCTCGCCGGATCTGGACATTTATGTGCTCTACAACGACGGCAGTGGCATGAAAGTAGTGGCAAGCTCTGCACGCAGCGGCTCCAATGAGTCAGTGCTTATCAGCAACCCGGGTGCCGGTGATTACTTTGTGGTGGTGCAAAACTACCAGGCATCAGGCGCCGGTATTGAAGATGTTTACGGCCTCAAAACCCTGACTCTGGGTCAAGAAGCAATGGATAACTTCCAGGTGGCGCTGACCGGTGACAACAGCGATTTCGACCTGAATCTGGCGTGGGATCTGCAGGCTTTGCCTGGGGATGATGGCTTGGCAGTCGTTATGCTGCAAACCTCAGATACCAAGGTGGCAACCCTGAATCTGCCACTGGTGTTTACCCGTGTTGCCGACGATGTGGTTCCTTCCGCCCAAACGGTACTCAATGGTGAGGTTGTGCCCGGTAAAGCCATCAAGATGGTCAACACCATTGCAGCCAACAAAACCCAGGAAACCCGCAGTTATAAACTGACCGCTGCTGTACCTGCCAATGCCGAAGTGGCAAACATCAGCCATAAAGGCGTGTTGGAAGGACAAAACATCAGCTGGACTGTGGAATTGCCCTCAGGCGGCGCCGAGCAGGAAGTGAGTTTTGACCTTATTCCACGTAAGGCCAGCACAGGCAACGAACTGGTGCTGACCAACACAGTGGACAATGCAACCGCCAAAGTCATCAGCGACAGCTACAGCTTTGATGTACTGGAAGCGAAACCCGTTGCCAAGGTGGATGCCCCTGTGGGTATTCATGAAGGTGCCACTCTGACTATCGATGGCAGTCTGTCTTTCGACCCCAACGGTGACAAGCTGAGCTACCAGTGGATTCAACTGGGTGGTCAAACCGTCAAAGGTGACATGACGGCGCCTGTGCTCAAGTTTAAAGCCCCGTGGGTGGAGTCAGCCGAGGTAGTTTCCTTCAACCTGACAGTGACCGATACCCAAGGCAACAGCGACTCGACTCTGGTGTCAGTGTCCATCACTGATAATCCGGATCCGGCTGGCTCCATGGGTTGGCTGGCCTTGTTGCTGGCACCTCTGGCCTTTGTGCGTCGCAAGCTGACCGCCTAAAACTGTGAGAGTGTCATAGCAAAAAGCCCGGCAGAGCCGGGCTTTTTTATTTGTTGGCCAGCAAAAACTCGACAAAGGCTTTATCGGCCTGACCCAGTGGACGTTTCTTTTTCCAGGCGATATGCAGGTCGAGAAATACCCGCGGGTTAAAAGGACGTTTCTCTATCTCATCCTTGGCGGAGATGACCATGTCCAGCACACTGGTAATGGCAAAGCCCTGAGAGACTACCTGCTTGATAAGATTAATTAAGTTGGTTTCAAAGGCGATGGTGGGTGTTATCCCAAGCTCCCTCGCCTGGGAGAGCAGCCATTCCCGATGAAAGTAACCGGGTTTGAATATGACCAACTCATGGTCGAAAAACTCTTCTATTGTGATGCTGGACTTATCGCTCAGTGGGTGTTCATGGCTCATGGCTACCATCATTTCTTCGGTCAGCAGCAGGCAGGAGTCGAGCGCCGGGGTCAGATCTTTGGCCGTGATGATGGCAATATCCACTTCTTCCTGCTCCAGCATCCGCAACGCATCTCGGGTGCCGCCCTCAAACAGACTCAATTTGAGGCCGCCGTAACGGTGGCGAAAGGCCATCAGCCGTGACGGCAGATAAAAAGAGCCCAACATGCCGGGAACCGCCACCCTGACTTCACCCTGACGCAGGTCGGCCATGGCCTGAATTTGCGCCTTGGCCTGACCGAGCTGGTTCACTATGCGTCTGGCATGTTCCAGCAGCACCTGGCCTTCGGCGGTGAGCTTTATACCCTTGTCATTCATGCCCTGGCTGCGGCCTATGAGGGTAACCCCCAACTCCTGCTCGAGCTTTTTGATGCTTTGGCTCAGGGCTGGCTGGGCCAGCGACAGCCGCTTTGCCGCACGGGTAAAGCTGCCGGTTTCGCATATAGCGATGAGGTGGTTGAGCTGCTTAATGTCCATCCGTTACCGCTACTTAGCTAAATATAAAAAATATCAATAAATAATAGATGAAATATCTATTATGTTAATGTTAGCCGCGCCGCTACCCTGAAGCAATCAGAGTCTTGGTATTGAGGTGCGCCGTGAACGGCAGAATATCCAGAGCCGATGCGCGGCGCTTGATCTACGGATTATCACTGGCTTCAGTGGTGGTTTATATCAACCTGTACCTGGTGCAGGGCATGTTGCCCATGCTGGCAGAACACTTTGCCATCAGCCCGGGGGCATCCACGCTTATCCTGTCCGTCAGCAGCTTCTCACTGGCATTTTCATTGCTGGGCTATGCACTGATTTCTGATGCCATTGGCCGTTTCAGGCCGCTGATTATCAGCCTGTGGCTGCTGGCACTCACCAATCCGCTGATGCTGGTGGTCGATAGCTGGTCGCAGATGTTGGCCTTAAGGCTGCTGCAGGGAATATTACTTGCTGCTGTGCCCGCCATTGCCATGGCGTATCTCAGGGATAAATTGCCCCTGCCGGCCCTGATAAAGGCGGGCGCTTTTTATATCGCGGCCAACAGCTTTGGCGGCATTATTGGCCGTTTGCTGGGGGGCTTTATGGCTCAGCATCTGAGTTGGTTTGCATCAGTGGTGCTGCTGTCTGGCATCACGCTGGTGGCCGTGGCCATCAGTCATCGATTTTTGGCGCCTCTCAGTGATGCGACCAGAAAGCCAATCAATGACGCGCTTAAGGCGGGCAGCGGTGAAAGACGGCCCTGGAAAGGTTTTATTCTGCACCTCGCTAATCCGCAGCTGCGGGTGTTTTACCTGATTGGTGGGCTTGCCTTTATGGTGATGGTGAATCAATTCAGCTTTATTCAGCTGCATTTGCTGGAGCCGCCTTTCGGCTGGAGCCGCTTTGAAGTGACTTTGATTTTCCTGTGTTATCTCAGTGGCACCTTGAGTGCATACCGTTCCGGCAGCGCCATCAAACATTTAGGGGTGCCTGGCTTGCTTGGGCTGTCGCTGGCGCTGATGGTGGCTGGCAGTGTACTGACGCTGCTCAACACTCAGCTCGCCATTATTCTTGGCTTTTTACTCAGTGCCTGCGGCTTTTTCCTTATCCATGCCTGCTGTAACAGCCAGGTTGCGCTCAGGGCAACAGGCCACAGGGCCAAAGCCTCTGCCCTGTACCTGTGCTGCTATTACCTTGGTGCGTCACTTGGTGGGCCTTTCCTGATGCCATTCTGGCATCAGGCCGGCTGGGCCGGCGTTGTTTACGGCTCTCTGATAGTGCTCGGCGTTACTGCGGTGTTTGCCTGGTTTGCCCTGCGGCGCGGCAAGGGTGCTATGCCTCTTCCTGCGTATCGTTAAGGTAGTGCTTGCGGTCCAGATCGTACTTGCGCATCTTGTCGTACAGGGTTTTGCGCGGCAGCTCCAGCTGCTCCATGGTTTGCTTGATAGAGCCGCGGTTGTGACTCAGGGCTTCTTCAATCAGCATGCGCTCGAAAAACTCTACCCGCTGACTCAAGGACATGCCGGATTGCAGCTGGGCATGGCCGCCCAGGCTGGCGGCAAAGGCCGACTCGGCGCCAAGGAGCACATAACGCTCGGCAAGGTTCCTCAGCTCCCGCACATTTCCCGGCCAGTCGTGGGCCGTCATGCGGGCATGATGCTCTGCACTTGGGAAGATAAGCTCCTTGTGATAGCGGGCCGAGGCAATACGGGCAAAGTGCAGAAACAGCAGGGGAATATCTTCCCGTCTTTCCTTAAGCGGTGGAATGGGAATGGTGACCAGATTCAGGCGATAGAGTAAGTCCTGGCGGAATTCCCCTTTATCGCACAGTTGTTTTAGGTCCACCTTGGTGGCAGCCACCACCCGGATATCGAGTGGAATACTCTTGTTAGAACCCAGCCGTTCAACCTTCCTGTCTTCCAGTACCCTGAGCAGTTTCACCTGCAGTGACAATGGCGTGGACTCGATTTCATCCAAAAACAGGGTGCCACCATTGGCAAATTCGAACTTGCCGACCCGTGCCTTGTCGATGCCGGTGAAGGCACCGGCTTCGGCACCGAAGAGTTCGCTTTCAATCAGATTTTCGGGGATGGCGCCGCAGTTGATGGCCACAAAATTAGCCTGATGCCTCGGGCTGTGGTCGTGCAGGCAGCGGGCAACCAACTCTTTACCCGTGCCTGTTTCCCCTTCAATCAGCACATCGGCAGGGGTATTGACGACCATGTCAATGAGGTTGCGAAGCCGAACTATGCCCGGGCTGTTGCCCAAAATTCTGGGGCCGGGGATGGCGTGTGACTCGAGCTGCTTTTTCAGCTTGCGGTTTTCCAGCGTCAGGCTGCGTTTTTCCAGCGCCCGTTTGACCACATCCAGCATATGCTCGTTATTGAATGGCTTTTCAAGAAAGTCGTAGGCGCCTTGCTTGAGGGCACTCACTGCCATGGCGATGTCACCGAAACCGGTCAGCAGGACCACAGGCAGGTCGGCGTCTATATGGATGCAGTGCGCCAGCAGCGAAATGCCGTCCATGCCGGGCATGTTGACGTCGGTAATCACCACACCCGGCCAATCTCGGTCAATCAGGCTAATCGCCAGGTGAGGATCTGTAGTGGCCGCGGCATTCAAGCCATTCAGCTCAAAAAGTTGCATCAGCACAGTGCCGATATGGGGCTCATCATCCACGATAAGCACCTGGATGTTTGTCAGGTTTTCAAGACTCATATTGTCCCTTGTCGGCTAAATAAGCAGGCAGAGTGATATCGAAGATGGCGCCGCCCTCAGGCGCGTTGGCGACCCGAATATCCCCCTGCATGGATTCGATAATACGGCGCGAGATAGACAGCCCGAGCCCCAGTCCCTGCCGCTCGCTGGTGGTGTAATAGGGCTCAAAGATTTTTTCCATCAGGCTGTCACGCACCCCGGGGCCTGAGTCCTGGATACGTATGGTCACGGGATCGCCGCCGAGTAAACTGATGGACAGTCGCTTCACCGGACTTTGAGACATGGCGGTCAGGGCGTTGCTGATGAGGTTAACCAGCACTTGTTGCAGGCGGGTGCCGTCGCACCAGACTTTGAGGGATTCATCCTCACAGTGAATAGTCAGTTGGGCTTTCTGCTTGTCCAGCTCGGGCTGCACTATGGTCAGGGCCTGCTGTAAACAGTCGGCGAGCATGACCACGCCGTCTTTGCCCTGGGTTTTGCGGGTAAAGCTTTTAAATTGACCGACAATGTCGGCGAGTCGGTCGGTGAGCTCGAGAATAATCGCCAGATTTTCCCGGGCACGGCCGGGCATATCCCGCTCCAAAAAAGTCTGGGTATTTTGGGTATAGCTTCGAATGGCCGCCAGCGGCTGATTGAGCTCATGGTTGATACTGGCCGACATGGTGCCGACCACCGTGAGCTTGGCGGCCTGAATAAGCTCATCCTGGGTATCTTTCAGCTGGGTGTTGGCGGCTTCGAGTTCGGCGGTGCGCTCTTTCACCCGCTGCTCCAGCTCATCCCGGGATTGCTGCATTCTGGCCAGGCTGTGGCGCCGCTCCCGCTGCAGCAAGGTAAACAGCAGCAGCAGGCCATAGCAGGTGGCCGAGAGCAGCAGCACCTGCGACAAGGAACCATAAACAGGAGCCAGTGGCGTCAACACGTGTACGCGCCAGCCTGCCTTGACCATGGCGGTGGAGGTGTCGAGATAGTCTGCTGCCTTGAGTCCGCTGCCAATCCGATAGGCATTGACGCCTTCGGTCACCCCCTTATAAGCCGGATGAATATTCAGCTCTGTGATTTGTCGCTTAGCATACCTTTTACTGGCATTGAGGGCGTAGCGCTTGCTGTCGGTAAAGGGGCCAAGTGACGTAAGGCGCCATTCGGCCCTGTTGGAGGCAAAGACGATGTTATCGGGGTCCGTGATAATAAAGTCATACTGACCCGCCTGTGCGACCCCTGAGGCCTGGGCTTCAATGTCCAGCACGTCCAGTTTCACCACGATGGCGCCAAGCACTGTGCCGCTGTCTTCCACCGGAAAAGAAAAGTAATAGCCCCGCTTATCAGAGGCAGTTCCCACCGCATAGTAATTGCCCTGGCGCCCGGCGATGGCCTCGGTAAAGTAAGGCCTGAACGAATAGTCCTGACCAACAAATGAATAGGATTGCTGCCAGTTGCTGGCAGCAACGGCAACGCCAAGGGCATCAATCAGATAAATATCGGAGGCCTCGGTAATGTGCCTGAGCTCCTCCAGATATTTATTGAGTTTGTGGACCTTGTCCATGTCGCGTTGGTTGAGCAGGGTATCGGCCAGCATTGGGTTGGTCGACAGCACGTGGGGAATGGTTTCAAAGCGCGACAGCATGCCATCAAGCAGGCTGACCAGCTCACCCAGCTGAGCTCGGGAGGTGTCGGCCAGCTCCGACATGCCGCTTCGCACATGCCAGCTCCAGGTCAGATATAACACGCCCACCAGGCCCACGAGGGCGAGCAGGGTATATCGAAGGCGTCGTTGAATTTGCGCTGTCATCTGCATGTACGGCGGTTCTCAAAAAGGCAAAAGCCATAGTAAATCTATGGCTTAGGCTCGCTTAAATTAGGCTTGGGATCAACAGTGAAGCCAGGGATTATTTAAACCCTCGCATGCTGTCGAGGTATTCCGGCAGGAAGAGGCTTATCTGCGGCACATAGGTAATGAGTACCAGGAAGCCCAGCAGCAGAAGCAGCCATGGCAGGCACGCATGGATAACCCAACCGATGCTGCGGCCGGTTATCCCCGCCGTCACAAACAGATTGAGCCCCACCGGTGGCGTCAACATACCAATCTCCATGTTCACCACCATGATGATGCCCAGGTGGATGGGGTCGATACCCAACTGTACGGCGATAGGGAACAAAATGGGGGCCATGATAAGCAGAATGGCTGATGGCTCCATAAAGTTACCGGCCGCCAGCAACAGCAGGTTAACTATGATAAGGAAGCCCCAGGGCGGCAGACCCCAGCCGACGATGGTTTCGGCAATGATGTGCGGAATCCGCTCTGTGGTCAGCACGTGGGCAAACAGCATGGCGTTGGCGATGATAAACAGCAGCATGATGCTGACTTTGGCACCATCACGCACCACATTGCGTACTTCGCGGTTGGCGGGCGTTTTGATAAGGCCCAGTACCACATGCAGCAGGTTGCGACCCGTAGCAGCAAGCAGAGTTTCATTTGCTTTGCGCCAGGGCACCTCTTTGAGTGGGCCTATGTCGCGATAGCCAAATACAGCCACCAAATAGGCGTACACACAGGCCACTGCCGCAGCCTCGGTGGGGCTGGCCACACCGCCATAGATGGAGCCCAACACGATGAAAATCAGAGCCAATCCACCCATGGCCTTGGCGCTTGAAATCGACAGTGCCTTAAAACCGGGGAAGGGGCGGGATGGGAGGTTTTTAATGCGGGCCACAATGTAAATGGCCACCATCAACAGCACACCCATCAGGAGCCCGGGGATGAGGCCAGCCATAAACATTCGTGCGGCCGACACCTCGGTCGCTGCCGCATACACCAGCATTACGATGGAGGGTGGAATGAGGATCCCCAGGGTACCCGAGGTGGTAATCACCCCGGCGGCAAACTTTTGCGGGTAGCCTGCGCGTACCATGCCCACAATCACGATGGAGCCAATGGCCGCTACTGTCGCAGGGGACGAGCCTGACACCGCGGCAAACAGCATACAGGCCATGACCGACGCCATGGCAAGACCACCACGAATATGGCCGACGGTGTCCATGGCAAAATCGATAATCCGCCTTGCCACACCACCGGTGGAGAGAAAGGCCGACGACAGAATAAAGAAGGGGATCGCCAACAGGGTGTAGTGCTCTGAGGTGGCTTCGTAGAGTTTAAGGGCCACCGACGCCAGAGAGTCGTTGGAAAACAGCAAGATGGTCAGCATGCTCGAAAATCCCAGCGCGATGGCGATGGGCATACCGAGCAGCATGCACAGGAACAGGGTTAAAAACAGCGTGGCTATGGTCATGACTTGGCTCCGTCATTGTTATTGTCGTTGGCGCCCGACTGCTCATCAGCCAGGTGCATGCTTTCTTTGGCCTCATCATGGAAGCTGAACCCGTTGGACGTGCCACGGAAAATGGCCACCGCCAGTTCAAGAAAGCGCCAGGTCAACATCACAAACCCGAGCAGCAGAATACTTTGGCTTATCCAAAGGGGAATGGCGGGGTCTTCGGGGTCGATGCGCATCACATCCCAGGCAAAGTCTTCGCTCATTTGCTTCATCAGCACTGATGGCACGTCCAGATCTTCCATGCCAATGCCGATGTGATAAATCTGCGACAGATAATCCCAGGTGCCCTTGAGGAACATGGCGCAATAAATCAGGCAGATGCTGACGGCAAGCAGCGCCGAAATGCGCCTGGCACCGGGTTTGAGTTTTTTGACGAAGGCATCCACGCCGATATGGGCGCCGACCTTGATGCCATAGGACATGCCAAAGAGCACAAACCAGCCACAAAAGGTGAGGGTCAGCTCCTGGATCCATAAAAAGCCGGTATTAAAGAAGAATCGGGCAATGACCTCCATGAATACCAGCAGCGTCATGAGGGTGATAAGAAGGTTAAGTACGCCTTCTTCAAAGTAACCAAAAATACGAGAAATCACTGATGCTCTCCCCGGAATATCTGCACCGTCCCTGTGGCAGCGTCATCCCTGGTTATTGAGTGACAAAAGGGGCACCTGGGTGCCCCACACGGGTTTAAGGCTTGTTGGCGGCCTCAGCGGCTTCAATCAGGTCTTTACCAATCTTGTCTTCAAACTGTGACCAGACGGGACGCATGGCATTCACCCAGGCCTGGCGCTGCTCGGGGGACAGGGTCACCAGCTCAACGCGCTTGGAGTCCAGGATCAGCTGACGATCTTCGTTGGCTTTTTCCAGCGCCAGTTTGTTACCCAGGGCAACGGCTTCGTCCATGGACTGCTTGATGATTTCGCGTTTGTCCTTGGGCAGGCTCTTCCAGAAGGTTTCAGAGGTGACCAACATATAGTCGAGTACCCCGTGATTGCTCTCGGTGATATGGGTCTGTACTTCGTAGAACTTCTTGGAGTAGATATTGGACCAGGTGTTTTCCTGACCATCGATGGCACGGGTTTGTAGCAGGGTAAAGACTTCGGAGAAAGGTTTTTTCACCGGGATGGCACCCACGGCCTCAAACTGCGCCGCAATCACATCGGAAGGCATGATGCGGAATTTCTTACCGGCCGCGTCGCCTGGCAGCGACAGGGCATTGTTGGCCGAAAACTGTTTCATGCCATTGTGCAGATAGCCCAAACCAACCAGGCCCTTGCGGCTCATGGAGTTCAGCAGTTGCTGGCCGGCTTCGCTCTGTTGGAAGCGGTCCACTGCGTCCATGTCTTCAAACAGGAAGGGCAGGTCGAATACCTGCAGTTTCTTGGTATAACGTTCAAACTTGGACAGGGACGGCGCAACCAACTGCACGTCATTCAGCAGCAGTGCCGCCAGTTCGTTGTTGTCACCAAAGAGCTGTGAGTTGGGAAATACACTCACCTTATATTCACCGGGAAGACGGCTTTCCACCAACTCTTTAAACTTGAGCGCCATTTGGCCTTTGGGGGTGTTTTCCGCTACCACGTGGGAGAACTTGATTTCTACCGGTTCGGCGGCCGCGCCGAAGCTGAATCCCAGCACGGTTGCCAGCAGGCTGGCCTTGCCGAGGGTAAAGAGTGATTGCAGAGTCGCTGGTTTTGATACTTTCATATTGAATTCCCTTGAGTTGTTATTGCGTATCTTTCCTCGGGATACTGCAGTGATTTCCCTTGAGGTCTGTTAATGACAAGGCAAAGAGTAGGCCAATATGGTTAACATTGCTTTAACTCGTTGGTAATGAAACAGTTAAATCAGTGATCCGTAGCACATGGCTGGAAGGTGTGGGTGAGTAGCCGCTCACACTAAAATCCTGGATGGGTGGAAATCCACCCAAATTGCGCGTTGGAAGGACAAAGCAGGAAACATATAAAGGTGAGCTTATTTCGGAGGAGAGAGGTGTTTTTGTACCGCATCACTTGGCAGCAGTTCGAGGTGCCCGCGCTCATCAAAATACCAGCCGTTGATAAATCCTTTTTGTCTCATGGCCATCAGGTTATGCATGACCTCTCTGGCTTCTTTAAGTGCGGTATCCTGATCGCAGCCATGCAGGCGCTTAAGATAAGCGGCGATACTGTCCAGCGAAGCGGATTGACTGACGTTGGCCATGGGATATTCCTGTCGTTATCTTCACTGAGCATAGAATAAAAGTACCGACAGCCCTAAACAGGGCTCAGTTTATTGTTGAATAAGCGGGGCGGGTTTCATGCCGTGAAGTTTTGAATCCCCGCCGCTTCACACCCATGATCCCGACATGAGCCCATTTTCCAACGACCCAATACACTGGTAGAATACTGCCACTTTGACCCTAAGGCCCGATGGCCCTTTGCTAATAGGTTAGTGTCCCCTATGACTGTAAAAACCCGTTTTGCTCCCAGCCCCACTGGATTCCTGCACGTTGGTGGTGCCCGTACAGCGCTGTATTCCTGGCTTCACGCCCGCGCCAATCAGGGTGAGTTTGTGTTGCGTATCGAAGATACCGACCTGGAACGCTCAACCCAGGAAGCGGTAGACGCTATTTTGGAAGGAATGGAATGGCTGAACCTGAACTGGGATGAGGGTCCTTACTATCAGACCAAGCGTTTTGACCGATACAACGAAATTATCGATCAAATGCTCAAGGCCGGTACGGCATACAAGTGTTATTGCTCCAAAGAGCGTCTGGAAGCTGTGCGCGAAGAACAGGCTGCCAAGGGTGAGCGTCAGAAGTATGATGGTTGCTGCCGCGGCGCCGCCCCACGTGCCGAGGGCGAACCCCATGTAGTCCGCTTCCTGAATCCTCAGGGTGGCAGTGTCGTGTTCGATGACCACGTGCGTGGCCGTATCGAGATTGCCAACGAAGAACTGGATGACCTTATTATTCGTCGTACCGATGGCAGCCCCACTTACAACTTCTGCGTGGTAGTGGATGATTGGGACATGGGCATCACCCACGTGGTGCGCGGTGAAGACCATATCAACAACACCCCACGTCAGATCAACATTCTCAAAGCGCTCGGTGCGCCAATTCCTGAATACGCCCACGTTTCCATGATCCTGGGTGATGATGGTGCCAAGCTGTCCAAGCGCCACGGCGCTGTGAGTGTGATGCAATACCGTGACGACGGTTATCTGCCTGAAGCCCTGCTGAACTATCTGGTGCGTCTGGGCTGGTCCCATGGCGATCAGGAAATCTTCTCCATGGATGAATTGGTGGAGTTTTTCCGTCTCGATGACATCAACAAGGCAGCCTCTGCCTTTAACAGCGAAAAACTGCTGTGGCTGAACCAACACTATATTAAAGCGCTGGATCCCGAGTATGTGGCCAAGCACCTTGAGTGGCACATGAAGGATCAGGGTATCGATACCAGCAATGGTCCGGCCCTTGCCGACGTGGTGACCGCACTGTCTGAACGCGCCAAAACTTTGAAAGAGCTGGCCGCCTCCAGCCGCTACTTCTATGAAGACTTCGAAGAGTTCGATGCAGAGCAAGCGAAGAAGCATCTGCGGGGTGTGGCACTGGAGCCATTGAAACTGGTGCAGCAGAAACTGGCTGCTCTGACCGAGTGGAATCGTGAAGCAATTCATCAAGCCATTGAAGAGACAGCAACTGAGCTGGAAGTCGGTATGGGTAAAGTGGGCATGCCACTGCGTGTTGCCGTGACCGGGGCAGGGCAGTCGCCAGGATTGGACATCACCCTGGAACTCATCGGAAAGGCCCGCTCTGAGCAAAGAATCTCCAAAGCGGTTGATTTTGTAGCAGATAGGATAAATTCCTAAAAAAGGCGTTGACACATTTTGGTGTGCTGCATAGAATGCGCCACGCAGTCGAGACACGGTGTCAGCAACGCTGGCAGCACACTCAAATGCAGTAAGAGAAACGAGGGGCTATAGCTCAGCTGGGAGAGCGCTTGCATGGCATGCAAGAGGTCCGCGGTTCGATCCCGCGTAGCTCCACCAAGTTTCTCGGTCCGGGTCCCCTTCGTCTAGAGGCCTAGGACACCGCCCTTTCACGGCGGTAACAGGGGTTCGAATCCCCTAGGGGATGCCACACTCTTTTAAGCGAGTCTAAACACTTAAGTCCAGGGTCCCCTTCGTCTAGAGGCCTAGGACACCGCCCTTTCACGGCGGTAACAGGGGTTCGAATCCCCTAGGGGATGCCACACTCTTTTAAGCGAGTCTAAACACTTAAGTCCAGGGTCTACTTCGCATGGAGGCCTAGGGCACCGCCCACTTTCTTTGGATAGAGAGTCGGCGGTAACAGTGGTTTGAATCCCGCAAGGGATGCCACACTCTTTTAAGCGAGTCTAAACACTTAAGTCCAGGGTCCCCTTCGTCTAGAGGCCTAGGACACCGCCCTTTCACGGCGGTAACAGGGGTTCGAATCCCCTAGGGGATGCCACACTCTTTTAAGCGAGTCTAAACACTTAAGTCCAGGGTCCCCTTCGTCTAGAGGCCTAGGACACCGCCCTTTCACGGCGGTAACAGGGGTTCGAATCCCCTAGGGGATGCCACATTTTTTGAAGTTTTTGCTATTTCAGTGAAGATTTCGGGGCTATAGCTCAGCTGGGAGAGCGCTTGCATGGCATGCAAGAGGTCCGCGGTTCGATCCCGCGTAGCTCCACCAAATACGTGTTCACGGCGTTAATCGTGAGTCCGGGGTCCCCTTCGTCTAGAGGCCTAGGACACCGCCCTTTCACGGCGGTAACAGGGGTTCGAATCCCCTAGGGGATGCCACATTTTCTGAAGTTTTTGCTATTTCAGTGAAGATTTCGGGGCTATAGCTCAGCTGGGAGAGCGCTTGCATGGCATGCAAGAGGTCCGCGGTTCGATCCCGCGTAGCTCCACCAAATACGTGTTCACGGCGTTAAACGTGAGTCCAGGGTCCCCTTCGTCTAGAGGCCTAGGACACCGCCCTTTCACGGCGGTAACAGGGGTTCGAATCCCCTAGGGGATGCCACATTTTCTGAAGTTTTGGCTATTTCAGTGAAGATTTTGGGGCTATAGCTCAGCTGGGAGAGCGCTTGCATGGCATGCAAGAGGTCCGCGGTTCGATCCCGCGTAGCTCCACCAAATACGTGTTCACGGCGTTAATCGTGAGTCCAGGGTCCCCTTCGTAGGGAAATCTTGGACACCGCCCACTTTCTCTGGGTAGAGAGTCGGCGGTCACAGTGGTTCGAATCCCCCGGGGGATGCCACACTCTTTTAAGCGAGTCTAAACACTTAAGTCCAGTGTCCCCTTCGTCTAGAGGCCTAGGACACCGCCCTTTCACGGCGGTAACAGGGGTTCGAATCCCCTAGGGGATGCCACATTTTCTGAAGTTTTGGCTATTTCAGTGAAGATTTTGGGGCTATAGCTCAGCTGGGAGAGCGCTTGCATGGCATGCAAGAGGTCCGCGGTTCGATCCCGCGTAGCTCCACCAAATTTAAAACCACCCACTGGGTGGTTTTTTGTTTTCCAACGTATGTGTTTCGTTAGCACTCTTCAAATACCCGAATACCTCCTTTCCTTAAGTCTCTGACTGCAGTGTTTTTTTAGTGAATACGCTGAATATTTGATACTGGGAATTGGCGCAGTGCTGTCTCCGGTGGTTCGCGTCATCAAGGTGATAGCAAATCCTGGCCCCGGCCGGTTACCCATCTCGTCTTACGTTTCAATATAGCAACTCTCTATATCTTAAATATCAGCAAGGTTTGTCTGTGATTGGCAGGAATAAGGATTGGACGTAGACAGGCAATAAAAAAGGGCGCAGTTGCTTTGTGCCCTTTGATTGAGTGGATAAAGGCTACTCAGTCCCGAGGAAACCACCGGTCTGATGGGCCCACAGCTGAGCGTATATGCCGCCATGGGCCACCAGTTCCTTGTGGCTGCCTTGCTCAACGATTTTGCCTTCATCCAGCACGATAAGCCTGTCCATGGCGGCGATGGTTGAGAGTCTGTGGGCAATGGCTATCACAGTTTTACCTTCCATTAACTGGTAAAGACTTTCCTGAATAGCCGCCTCTACTTCGGAGTCCAGCGCAGAGGTGGCTTCGTCCAAAATCAGAATGGGCGCGTCTTTCAGCAGCACCCGGGCGATGGCAATGCGCTGACGCTGGCCGCCGGAAAGCTTAACGCCACGCTCGCCCACCATGGCATCCAATCCATGGTTTCCGGATGGGTCGCTGAGCTGCTCGATAAACTCCCGAGCCTGAGCCCTGTCGATGGCCTTATCGAGCTCTTCTTCTGTTGCATCCGGGCGACCGTAGAGAATATTTTCCCGAATAGTGCGATGCAGCAAAGAGGTGTCCTGGGTCACCATACCGATGTGGGCCCGCAGCGAATCCTGCGTTACAGAGTTGATGGGCTGGCCGTCGATAAGTATTTCACCGCGCTCCACGTCATAAAAGCGCATCAACAGATTCACCATGGTGGATTTCCCGGCGCCTGAACGGCCCACGAGTCCCACTTTTTCACCGGGGCGAATATTAAGTTCCAATCCGTCAATCACCCCGCTGCCTTCGCCATAATGAAAGCTCACGTCCCGATACTGGATTTCCCCATTGCTGACCTGCAGCGCCTTGGCGTTTTGGTTGTCTTCTATTTGAGTGGGTTTGGAGAGGGTATTCATCCCATCTACCACTGTACCTATGTTTTCAAAAAGCGAGCTTACCTCCCACATGATCCACTGGCTCATGCCATTGAGACGTAGTGCGAGACTCACGGCTATGGCGATGGCACCTATGGTGATGGCTTGGTCTGTCCACAAGAAAATGGCAATTGCAGCAACGGCAAACACCAGCATGTAGTTGATGACCTGCACACTGACGTTAAGTCCTGTCACCAAACGCATTTGCCGGTACACGGTATCCAAAAAGCCACCCATGGCATCACGGGCATAGTCTGCTTCTCTCTGGGTATGGGAAAAGAGTTTCACGGTGGAAATATTGGTGTAGCTGTCGACAATGCGACCTGTCATGGTCGAGCGGGCATCAGCCTGCTCCGTTGATACCTGTTTCAATCGGGGAATGAAATACCACTGGAGTGCCACATAGAAGCAGAGCCATACCAGCATGGGGAGCATCAGTCGCCAGTCGCTTTGGGCGATGATCACCAGCATAGAGGTGAAATACACCAGAATATACACGGCCACATCCAGCAGTTTCATCACGGTTTCCCGCACCGCGAGCGCGGATTGCATTACCTTGGTGGCAATACGGCCGGCAAATTCATTTTGATAAAAACCGATGCTTTGTTTCAGCAAGTAGCGGTGTGCCAACCAGCGAATCGACATGGGATAGTTGCCCAGCAGGCTTTGATAGGCAATGAGGGCGTGCAGCAGCACCAGCAGCGGAATTGCCACCAGTACCAGCAAGGTCATGCCAAGCAGCGTTCTGCCTTCATCCTGCAGCAGGGTTGCCGGGTCCTTATTTACCAACCAATCCACCAACTGCCCCATAAATCCAAACAGCGACACTTCAAGCGCAGCCAGCAGGGCTGTCAGCAATGACATGCTGATGAGGGGGACTTCAAATCCGCGGGTATAGTGGCGACAGAATGCAAACAGGGTAGCAGGTGGTTTGCTGGGGTCTGTTTCCGGTAACGCCTGTGTCCAGCGCTCGAATAGTTGAAAAAGTTTAATCATAATTTTTTGGTTCCATTAGCAATCGCCACAGCATATCCCAATTGGACTTGCGGGTGACTGTTAATTTCTGTTTCAGATTATGCCGTTAGCCAAAAAGCAAACGGGAGTGGGAGAGGGGATTCGGGTTAAGGGCCGATTTCCGCTGGTTGATAACAAGGCCCTCAGGTAAAGTGACTCAAGGTTCATCATCCTGGGATCTGCCCGTGTTCCAACAACTACCCTCCGCAGAAATATGCCAACGGGCGCGTTTGAGTCGCGATGCCCGCTTCGACGGACTGTTTTTTACCGGTGTGTTCTCCACCGGCATCTATTGTCGTCCCATTTGTCCGGCCACATCTCCCAAAGAAGAAAATGTGCGTTATTTCGCTTCTGCCCAGGCCGCGGCTGCCCAAGGCTTAAGGCCGTGTCTGAGGTGTCGGCCCGAGTCAGCGCCAGGCTCGTCACCCTGGCGCGGTACGGCAACGACCCTGTCCCGGGCTATGGCACTCATAGACGCGGGAGCCTTGAATGCAACCGACGAACATACATCCGAGCTGGCTCAAACTCAGGCTCAGGCAATGGAAGCGCTCGCCGAGCGTGTGGGGGTTGGCAGCAGATACCTTCGCAAGCTGTTTGGTGAGCAACTGGGCATGTCGCCCAAGGCTTATGGTGATTATCGCCGCTTGCTGTTGGCCAAGGCACTCTTGCATCAAACGTCGCTGCCCATTACCGATGTGGCCTTTGCGGCCGGTTTTGGGTCGGTGCGGCGATTCAATGAAGTATTCCGCGAGCGGCTGGCTTTAACGCCAAGCGACATACGCGCTGCCAGTAAGGTGCAGGACAGTGGCATTCGTCTTCACTTAAGTTTCAGGCCACCTTACGATTTTATGCGGCTCAGGGCCTTTTTCATGGCAAGGGCCATTCCAGGTGCTGAGTGGTTTTCCAACGATGCAGACGAGCCGTGCTATGGCCGTACCCTCCGGGTTGCGGGCGACGCCGGCTGGTTTGAGGCGTGTTTGCTGACAGACAAAAATACCTTGGCGGTGACCATTTATCCGGGTGGGCGGGTGAGTGCGCTCAGCCAGTGGCTCGCCGAAATTAAGCGGGTGTTGGATGTGGATGCCAATCTCTCACTCATTCATGAGCATATTCAGGGCAAGATGCCCGAGGGAGTCACGCTCAATACCATGACATTACCGGGAGCCGGCAGCTTTTTTGAGGCCGCATGCCGCGCCGTATTGGGGCAACAGGTGAGTCTTGTCCAGGCGACGAGACTCCTGGGGCTGCTGACAGACGAAACAACAGACGAGGTTGAACTTGGCGGCAGACGCTGCCGGGTTTTTCCCACTGCGGAACAGGTTGCGTCGGCCACCCTCGAAAGCCTGAAAATGCCGGGGAGCAGGAAGAATGCACTGCGAGAGGTGGCAGCGCTTTTTAGCCGTGATCCCCAGCCGAACGATCAGGCCTTGCTCGCAGTAAAAGGAGTCGGTCCCTGGACCGTGAGTTATGCCCGCATGCGGGGACTGTCGGACCCCGATGTATTGCTGGTGGGTGATTTGGTCGTTAAGCAAAAGCTCTGCGCCATGGGCTGGACAAAGGTGCCAGACACGCTAAAAAGTGAGGTTTCTCCCTGGGGCAGCTATCTCACCCTGGCGCTCTGGCATACCGAAGTCTAAACACCGTGCCTGAGACCCGTAAGCGTTTACTTAACCAACTACCCACGCAGATTTTCCGCTGCGCAATGCAATGACTGGCCAGAGATAGCCGTTATGAACGGCCCGTGGAAACCCATTAACTCATATAGAGGCACCATGATGCGAATCACCAATACCAGCTGCGAACTGCACGCTCCCGCGCCGATGGCGGCAAGTTGTACTCTGAACAGTCCCGTAGGCACCCTGTGGCTGGGAGCGAGCGAGAATGGCTTAATGGCGCTCAAGGCCGCTCCCTTTACCGATGCGCCAATGTGTCACTCACAGCAAGCTGTCAACCGGGCCGAAGGGCATTTAGCAGCAGCCTGCACACAACTTGCCGAGTTCTTTGATGGTAAGCGCCATCAATTTGATTTGGCGCTTGCCCCCAAAGGCACTGAGTTTCAGCGGGCTGTGTGGCAGGCGCTGCTCGCCCTTCCCTGGGGCGAAACGGCCAGCTATTCAGAGATAGCCCATCAAATCCACCGACCAAAGGCTGTCAGGGCGGTTGGAGCGGCCAATGGCGCCAATCCGGTGGCAATCATAATTCCCTGCCACCGTGTCATAGGTAAGGGTGGGGCGCTGACCGGGTACGCATGGGGATTGGAAATGAAGGCGAGTCTGCTGAAGCTCGAATCGGCAATACCTTTGCTGCTCTAATCCCGTAGATAAAAATACTGCGCTCAATCAAATCCCGCGAAGCCCGGCCTCTGGCATAATGAGCTAAATAACCTCAGAGGGGACTTGCATGAAACACCTGTTTTGGATGGTTGAAGGGGTACTTGCCGGACGCTGTGGCCCTTGTTGTCAGCCCTGGGACCCGGGTGAACTCAAAGAAATTGGGATAGGTGCTGTGGTGAGCCTGTCCGACGATGCGGGTGATACCGATGCGCTGGCCAGGGCTGGTATAGCCCATTTGCACCGCCCCATAACGCGCAACGTTCCGCCTTTGGAAGAAGACGTTACTCACGCAACTCAGGTCATCAGTGAGGCGTTGGCGTGGGTCCTCGAGATGGAAGCTGCGCAGACTCCTGTGCTGGTGCACTGTGCCCTTGGCAATGACAGAACCGGCTTACTTATGGCCGCGTATCTGATGGTGCGGGGCGCAGCGCCTGTACATGCGGTCAGTCAGGTTCGCAGCCTGAGGGAGCAGGCCTTTACGGCCGAAGGCTGGGATCAATTAGTTTACGACGTGTTATATTCAATGCAGAATGAATCCAATTGAAAGCAAAAGGAATTCAACTGTATGCCCCCACGTGTTTCCTGGCGTTCATTTTGGCTGATGATCCTCGGGTGTCTCTCACTCGGCGGTTGCAGCAGCTTGCCCGAACTTAAAGATGCACCGCGGAGTTACAAGCTGACGTCGGCGCCGGACAGCCTGATAGCAGGGTACCTGGCAGAGCCACTGGCGAGCCACCCGGGGCAAAGTGGTGTTTTGCCGCTGTTTGAGGGGCTGGATGCCATGGTGGCCAGGTTGGCGCTGATAAAGTCCGCCGAAGCCAGTATCGATTTGCAATATTACATCTTTCGCAACGATGACACCGGGCGACTGCTGGCCTGGCAACTGCTGGATGCGGCAGACCGGGGCGTGCGCGTACGCCTGCTGCTGGACGATACTGCCAGCGTCAATATCGACCGGCAGTTGGCGGTCATGGCGAGTCACCCCAATGTGTCCGTCAGGCTCTACAATCCATCGTCTCACCGCACCCTCAGGGCCTTGTCATTTGTCTCCGATTTCGGTCGCATGAATCATCGCATGCACAACAAATCACTGACGGTGGATAATCGCCTCAGCGTGGTAGGCGGACGCAATATAGGCAACGAGTATTTCTCCAATGACGAAGATGTGGAGTTTGGGGATCTCGACCTGTTGCTGACTGGCCCCGTGGTAGAGCAGGTCTCCGATCAATTTGATGCCTATTGGAATGGCAGCGACACCTACCCGGTAGAGCTTCTGACTGAGCATCAGGTCCAGTCCGATGAGCTGGCAGCCATGTATGACCTGATTGCCAACCAAAAGCGCCAGCTTGAGGAACATCCCTATATTCAGCGCCTGACCAAGTCGCCGCTGCTCAGGCATATGGCGGACAATCGTCTGGAATGGTTTTGGGGGGAGGCGAGAGTCTTTGCCGACCCTCACGACAAGCGGGAGGGGCAGGCGGAAGCCTGGATGATTACACCCTTGCTCGAGGAGTTTCAGCAAACCCGGGAAAGTCTGGTTATCATTTCGCCTTACTTTGTTCCCACAGCAGACGGCGTCAGATTACTGACCGGGCTTGCCAAGCGCGGTGTTGCGGTAACTGTGATCACCAATAGCCTGGCTGCCACCGACGTGCTGGCGGTTCATTCCGGTTACAAGGGATATCGTGAGGCGCTCCTACACGCAGGGGTATCCCTGTATGAAGTGAAAGCGACCGGCAAGCGTCCGAGTCACTCCTGGAAAGGCAGTTCCCGCTCCAGTTTGCATGCCAAGAGCTTTTTGTTTGACAATGACCGGCTCTTTGTCGGCTCCTTTAATTTTGATCCGCGTTCGGCTTGGCTCAATACTGAAATGGGAGTCATGGTTAATCAAGGGGAGCTGAATCAGAAAATTCATGCCTGGCTGCCCCGGTTTTTAACCAATAACACCTACCAGGTGAAACTTGGCAAAGACGGCCTCTACTGGCATGAACTCAGCTCGGGAAAAGATATTTATGCCGAGCCCCAGGCTGGATTTTGGCGCCGTTTTATGGCCGACGTGCTGGCGCTGTTGCCACTGGAATCCCAGCTTTAATCCTGTGAAGGGGAACTATGAAGAGTAAAGCCAATCAATCCCAGGGTCTGCTGCTGTTTCATTTGAGTCGCTCGCAGTTGTTTGCCATGGGTACGTTGAAAATCCGCGAGTTGGTGCCTTACACCCAGCTCAATGCGCTGCCCCAGTCACATCCGGCGGTGCTGGGTACAGCCACAGTGCGTGGCCAGACCATATCCGTTATCGACATGGCCGCCGCTGTGGGCTATCCACCGGTGACCGACGAAGAGCGCAGCAAGTGTTTTATCATCATCACCGATTGCCAGCGGATGTTGATTGGTTTTTTGGTGCGCGGCATAGATAAAATCATCGAGTGTAACTGGCGCGACATACTGTCACCCCCGGATAATCTGGGCCGCAATGCCTTTTTAACCGGTGTCACCCGCTATCAGGATAAGCTTGTCCAATTACTCGATGTTGAGCTGCTGCTGTCGAAAATCTTCCCTATCAAGGAAGATAAACGCATAGGTATTCTCACCGATGTGCAGCGGGAGCAACTCAAACCCATGAATATTCTGCTGGTGGACGACTCCAAGGTGGCGCGAAAGCAGCTCTCCGATGCTCTGGATGCCATCAATATCAGTTACAGGGTGGCGTCAAACGGTCGGGATGCCTTGGCCATGATGACCCAGAGCGCCGATGAAAAGCGGCCTGTGGACATTCTGGTCAGTGACATTGAGATGCCGGGCCTCGATGGCTACGAGCTGGCATTTGAAGTGAAAAACGATACGGCGCTGGCCTCTGCATACATCATTTTGCACACGTCGCTCTCCAGTGAAATCAGCGTCAGCCAGGCCAAGCAGGTGGGCGCCGATGAGGCTCTGACCAAGTTTGATGCCCAGGAGCTGATTGCTGCCATGCTCAGGGGCGTAGATAGCAGATCCAGCTCACAGAGTTGATGTTTTTGTTGGCGACTTGAAAGCAATTCGACCACAACACCCCACTCATACCGCCAAATGCAGAGCCTTTGCTGGACAAAGCCTCTGCTTTTCGATACAACCCAAAGCCGGGATGCAAAGTCCTTAAGGCCCCTGTGGCCCATAACGATAACAACGACAGGTCAAGTCATGAGTACTGAAAAATCATTGCTGGCAAATGCTGCCGGTGGCAGCCTGGTGCTGCAAATTTTTGTGGGGATCATTGCCGGTGTGGCCCTTGCCGGATTCAGCCCTGAGGCTGCCAATCAGGTTGCCTTCTTGGGCGACCTCTTTGTGGGTGCACTCAAAGCCATCGCGCCTGTGTTGGTGTTTGTGCTGGTTGCATCGTCAATCGCCAATCAGGTGTCTGGCGCTCAGACCAATATGCGCCCCATCATCCTGTTATATCTGGTGGGTACCTTTGCTGCGGCCCTGACGGCTGTACTGATGAGTTTTGCCTTTCCAACCAGCCTTGTTCTGATTGATGCGGCAGCGGGCGCCAACCCGCCAGAGGGGATAGGTCAGGTGCTCAACACCTTGCTGTTCAAACTGGTGGATAACCCCGTTAATGCCCTGATTAATGCCAACTATATTGGTCTTCTTGCCTGGGGTGTGGGTCTGGGTATTGCGCTGCGCCATGCAAGCGCCAGCACCAAAACCATGCTGCATGATGTCAGCCACGGTGTGTCCCAGTTGGTGCGTTTCGTTATCCGTCTCGCGCCAATTGGTATTTTTGGCCTGGTGGCTGCCACTATCGCTCAAACCGGCTTTGATGCCCTGACGACCTATGCCCAACTGCTTGGCGTATTGCTTGGTGCCATGGCAGTGATAGCCTTTGTGGTTAACCCGCTGATTGTATTTTTGAAAATTCGTCGCAACCCTTATCCGTTGGTGTTTAAGTGCCTGCGTGAAAGCGGTGTTACCGCCTTCTTTACCCGCTCCAGCGCGGCCAATATTCCGGTGAACATGGCGTTGTGTGAACGTTTAAAGCTGCATGAAGACACTTACTCAGTCTCTATTCCCCTGGGCGCCACCATCAATATGGCCGGTGCCGCCATCACCATTACTGTGCTGACGCTGGCGGCAGTGCATACCCTGGGCATTGAAGTCGACCTGGCCACCGCGCTTCTGCTCAGTGTTATCGCGGCTGTATCGGCCTGCGGCGCCTCAGGCGTGGCAGGCGGCTCGTTGCTGCTTATCCCGCTTGCGTGCTCTCTGTTTGGCATTTCCAACGATATTGCGATGCAGGTAGTGGCCGTAGGCTTCACTATAGGTGTTATCCAGGACAGTGCCGAGACCGCACTGAACAGTTCCACCGATGTGCTCTTTACCGCGGCGGCTTGTGAAGCGGCAGAGCGTAAAACCTAAGCTGCTATAAATGACAAATGGCTGAAAAAGCGGCAGTATTAAGATACTGCCGCTTTTTATTGTCAGCGAGAAAGATCCCGGGAGGTCACAGATGAGACTGGTGGATTTTACTGCGCTGGACAACACCAGAGATTGGTACAGTGTGACCGACGCCGTTATGGGTGGCTTGTCCAGAGCGCAATTGCAAACGTCGCCCAAGGGCCATGGATTGTTCACCGGCTATGTTTCCCACGCCAATGGGGGTGGTTTTGCCTCTGTGTATCTGGACTTTGAGCCCAGGGATGTAAGCGCCTTTCAGGGGGTAGAGCTTGAAATCGCTGCGCCGGAGCGTGCCTTTAAAGTGAACCTGAAAGACACACACAGTGGCGATCGCCATGTTTATCAGGCGCCACTGGGAGACACCTATGCAGGGCAGGGGCTTTGGCGACGTTACCGCATTCCCTTCAGCCAGTTTGTTGCCATGAGACGGGGCCTGACAGTCACGGCGCCGCGACTGGACCTTAATCAGCTGAAAAGCCTGGGGCTGGTGGCTGGCGGTGCTGATGAAGGGGCATTTCAATTGCCGGTGCGCAGCATCTCTTTTTATAAGGCGTAACCACACAGCAGTTTACCCCGGTAGCAGAACCAATCTGAGTTTTTGGGATATCGGCTTCAACAGGATTCTTCGCACTATTCAGCCCGCCACTCTTTCTATCGGTTACCTCACCACAGTGCCCCAATGGCATTCCCCATATTCAATTACCGTACATCGCTACATACTTAAGCAAAGTATGAATTTCGCATAAATAGTGATTAAGCTCGCGTTTTTATTTTTCTCTTGGGTTACACTGCCCACAAAGAAAGCAGCAAAAATCAACTCTGGATTTTTCACTGATTTTTATCTTATTGGTTACGGGTTTTTAACCTCTGGGCGGGGTTTCGGGAGAAAAGGTTTCATGGCGTCTGTGCAGCATGCAGTAAGTGTTCTGGACATGTTTATTGCAACAGAAAATATGCATAGGGATTCAACCGTGTCAGCGTTCGAAAAACGTCGGCGGCTGACGGGGCGGGAGGCAGATATGAATGTACGTGAGTTGGTTGGCCGCTGGGTCGATGAACGGCCTGAACAGGGGGATAGCCTGTCACTTTACAAAGAGTCGGGGCGTTATTTTCTGGAAACCTGGTTCAGCGATGGCTGCCACAGCCGTGATGAAATGACCGCGACCGAACACACTGAAGGCTTGCGACTCGATGATGTGGGCGGCAACTTTTTCGGTGAGTTTTTTGTTGTTACCGAGGCTGGTTTGGAATTCCACAACTTCCGTGGTTGCTTCTACCGTGCCCCTGTCTGCGAAGAAACTCTGGTCGCCTGACTGCAGCCCATTATTCAGGCCTAAAAGGGCGCTCGGCTCACAAAGGTCATGGGCTTGTTTGACCAGGGATGTTTAAAGCTCAGGCGCTCTGCGTGCAGGCAGAGCCTGGGTGATGCCTCTTCCACCGTG
This sequence comes from Shewanella zhangzhouensis, assembly GCF_019457615.1. Classification (NCBI taxonomy): domain Bacteria; kingdom Pseudomonadati; phylum Pseudomonadota; class Gammaproteobacteria; order Alteromonadales; family Shewanellaceae; genus Shewanella; species Shewanella zhangzhouensis. The sequence continues at coordinate 2,819,986 of NZ_CP080414.1, read as the reverse complement.
CCTTGGCCGAATTCCTGGGTTCTGCCATAGAAGTCGTCCCCGAGAATGGGATGCCCAAGCGCCAGCATGTGTACTCTTAGCTGATGGGTGCGGCCGGTTTCAGGTGCTAAAGCCACCAGGGTTGAACCCTCGCGCCTCTCCAGTACCTCATAGTGTGTCACCGCCGGGCGGCCTTCTGCCTTATCCACTTTCTGCCACGGCGGATTGCTTCTGTCTTTACCCAGGGGCAGGTCTATCGTGCCTTTGTCCCGTTCAACGATCCCCGCTACTTTAGCAAGATAGCGTTTTTCAGTGTCCCGATTTTGAAACTGGGTCTTTAAATTGGACTCGGCCTTTTTGCTGCGGGCAAACACCATGATGCCCGAGGTGGCACAATCCAGGCGGTGGACCAGTATGGCCTCTGGATAGAGCTTGCACAGACGGGTTATGGCACTGTCGTGGGTGTGCGCTGCCATGCCGGGGTTTGACAGCAGGCCCGATGGTTTATTGATGATGATGAGGTCTCGGTCTATATAGCGAATATCGAGCCAGGGGACTGCCGGGGGGCGGTAGTCAAAAATCTCCATCAGGCCTCCTTCGTTGGCGCACACTTGGGGTTAAGTGGGCGCATTCTACGAACTTTCAACGCCTATTGCAGCAGTTCGGTGAGGAAAAGCCGTGCCCTAAGGGCGGGTTCAGTGCTCACGCCCCGGGTAACAAAGCGTACTTCGCCACTGGCATCCACCACATACAGGGATGGAAAACCGCTTACGCCGAAATGCGCTGTCAACGTGCCCTTGTCATTGAGCGCATCAAAGCCATAGCCTTTTTCTTTGAGAAAGGCTTTCACGTCAGCATCACTGCCTGAGTCGGCAGCGATGGCCAGTACCGGATAATCCCCGGCAATATTGTCGACCGCTGGCGAGGTGAGCTTGCACGCGCCGCACCAGCTCGCAAAAAAATACACCAGGGTGGGTTTGCCTGTGGCGGATGGCAAGGACACGCTGGTGCCATTGACCCCTTTGGCGGCAATGACAGGAGCGGTGTCTTTGAGCATATCTTTTTGAAAATAAGCTGAAATACCGTAAAAAAGTCCAATGGCTATCAGGGCTTCGATCAGCAGGCGTTTTCTTTTAGCGCGCGGTGCGGGGGCGTCATTCATTTACAGGTATTGCTCTGGTGTGGTGCGGGCCAGACGTCTGGAATAAGCCATCAGCTGCGGATACAGAGTGCGAAAAGCAATCTCCAACTCCATGTCGAGCTGCTCAACGGCTGCCTCTGCGCCATCGAAAATCTCGGGGCGCGAGAGCCTTCGCCGAACACCGGCAATGGCGGCGTTGATGCCGCTGCGGCTGCCATAGGCGCCCAACCAGTCTTCATCACACATTCTGGGGGCGATGGCTGCAAGCTTTGGTGGCAAATGGTCACAGGTGCGAAGCACATCGTAGGCACGCTGGCAGAAGATATCCAAAGGCTCATGGTGATACTCTTCCCAGTCTCTGGCCAGGCGATGATCGAAACCCAAATCAATCAGTAAAGGGGCCGCTCGGCTTAAATGACGGGGGAATTTACCCAGCATTTCTTTGAAAATTTCATGGTCATCGGTGATTTTGTCGATTTGCCGATGCAGCCACAATCCCTGTTGCAGCGGTTTGGTGAACTGGTCGATGGGGCCTTTGGCAAAGTCGCCGGCAAGGTTGGCCGCAAGGCTGGTTTGGCTGATGTCTGCCAGGTGCAAGTGTGCTAGAAAGTTCATATTTTGGGCTTGGTGTGGTGCAAGGGTTCAAGGTAACATGACCACCGATGTCCAGGAAACCCCAATATTAGTTTGCCGCAGAGCGAATGGGTCCTGAAGGCGGTGACATCCATACCCGGAGTAACAGCTACCTGAGGATCATGGACGATGTGGAATTGGTTTATCCGCGCCTTTGACATACTGATGCCAAGTCAAAACCGCCAGCCAGGCGAAATCTCCCGCATAGCCTGTAAACACAATAAGCTCCGTAAAAAAGTCGAGTTCGACATGCACTGTGAGCAGCTGGACACCCGTTCGGACACCCCTATCCATGCCAAGAGCGCTCAAAGGGATAAGCAAAGGCCCAAGTCGTCTTGATCTCGGCCGCCTGTGCCCCTAGACTACGCGCGTCTTTTTTGGCCATGGCGTGAGAGTTATAGATGCGAGTAGCTGACTTTACCTTTGATCTTCCCGATGAACTGATTGCCCGCTATCCCATGGCAGAGCGCACTGCGTCGCGTCTGTTGCATCTGGACGGCAGCACGGGTGCTTTGGTCGATCGTCAGTTCACCGATGTTCTGGCGCTGATTGAGCCGGGCGATCTGATGATTTTCAATAACACCCGGGTTATTCCGGCGCGTCTGTTTGGCCAGAAGGCCAGCGGCGGCAAGCTGGAAATCCTGGTGGAGCGTATGCTCGATGACAAACGCATTCTGGCCCATGTGCGTTCATCCAAATCCCCCAAGCCCGGTGCCGAGATTATCCTCGATGGCGGCTTTAAGATGACGATGGATGCCCGTCACGATGCCTTGTTTGAGCTGTCGCTCAAGGATGATAAAACCATTCTTGAGGTGCTTGAAGCCGTAGGCCATATGCCGCTGCCGCCTTATATCGACCGCCCCGATGAAGATGCCGACAAAGAGCGTTATCAAACAGTCTATAACGAGCGCCCTGGCGCCGTAGCTGCCCCCACTGCCGGTCTGCACTTTGACGAAGCCATTCTTGAGGCCCTCAAAGCCAAAGGCGTGGACACGGCGTTTGTGACCCTGCATGTGGGCGCAGGCACCTTCCAGCCAGTGCGGGTAGATAATATCCTCGAGCACAAGATGCATTCCGAATGGGCTGAAGTACCTGCCGAAGTGGTTGGAAAAATCCGCGCCACCAAAGCTGCCGGTAAGCGGGTGATTGCCGTGGGAACTACGTCTGTGCGGTCCCTCGAGAGTGCAGCCAAGGCCAGCCAGGGCGAACTCGAGCCATTTTGCGGTGATACCGATATCTTTATTTTCCCCGGTTTCGAGTTCAAAGTAGTCGATGCCATGGTGACCAACTTCCACCTGCCGGAGTCCACATTAATCATGCTGGTGAGCGCCTTTGCCGGCTTCGATGAGGTGATTGGCGCCTATCGCCACGCGGTTGAACAAAAATACCGCTTTTTCAGTTACGGCGATGCCATGTTTGTGACTAAAAAAGCCCCCTAAACGCTTTTTTTGATTTAAAATGCCTGCCCAACCATCTGGTTGGGCTTTTTTTTGGTGGCAGCGCCTTGAAGGGGCTTGCTGCCACCCCCATGTGAGTTGAATCGGCCGTTTGGCCCTCAATGCAGTCAGACTGTTTCTCTGACGAGGTCATTATGAAATTTGAATTGATTACTACCCAGGGTCGCGCCCGTCGCGGCAGACTGGTTTTCGAGCGTGGCACTGTGGAAACCCCGGCCTTTATGCCTGTGGGCACTTACGGCACGGTAAAGGGTATGACCCCTGAAGAAGTGCGTGCCACCGGCGCCGATATCCTGCTGGGCAACACCTTCCACCTGTGGCTGCGCCCCGGTGAAGAAATCATGCGCAAGCACGGCGATCTGCACGACTTTATGAACTGGCAGCGTCCTATTCTCACCGACTCGGGCGGCTTCCAGGTATTCAGCCTCGGCGATATCCGTAAGATCACCGAAGAAGGGGTGCATTTCCGCTCACCCATCAACGGTGAAAAGATTTTTATGGATGCCGAAAAGTCGATGCAAATCCAGCATTCTCTCGGCTCTGATGTAGTGATGATTTTCGATGAGTGCACGCCCTATCCTGCGACGCACGACGAAGCACGCAAGTCCATGCAGATGTCGTTGCGCTGGGCTCAACGTTCTCGCGATGAGTTCGACCGTTTGGAGAACCCCAACTCTCTCTTTGGGATTATTCAGGGTAGCGTGTACGAAGATTTACGTGACGAGAGCCTGAAAGGGCTTCTGGAAATCGGTTTTGACGGTTATGCCGTCGGTGGTCTGGCGGTGGGTGAGCCCAAGGAAGACATGCACAGAGTGCTTGAGCATGTGTGTCCGCAAATCCCTGCTGACAAACCACGTTATCTGATGGGGGTAGGTAAACCGGAAGATTTGGTTGAAGGCGTGCGTCGTGGTGTCGACATGTTCGACTGTGTGATGCCCACCCGTAACGCCCGCAACGGTCATCTGTTTACCAGCGAAGGTGTTATCAAGATCCGCAATGCGCGTCATCGTGATGACACATCGCCACTTGATCCTAAATGTGATTGCTATACCTGCACGAATTATTCCCGTGCGTATTTGCATCATTTGGATCGTTGCAATGAAATCCTCGGAGCCCGGCTCAATACCATTCACAACCTGCGTTATTACCAAAGGTTGATGGAGGGTTTGCGCGGCGCCATTGAGACGGGTACATTAGACGCCTTTGTTGCGGACTTCTATACCAGTCAAGGGCGTGAAGTTCCTGAGTTAAAAGACTAACAATCAAGCAATAAGAAGAGAAAGCTATGTTTATTTCTAACGCGTATGCCAATGCAGCCGGTGCAGCACCTCAGGGTGGCGGTACCATGGAACTTGTGATCATGCTGGGCCTGTTTGGCCTGATCTTCTACTTTATGATCTTTCGTCCTCAGTCCAAGCGCGTCAAAGAGCACAAAAGCCTGATGTCTTCCCTGTCCAAGGGTGACGAAGTGCTGACCAGCGGCGGTATTCTCGGCAAAATCGCCAAGATCTCTGAAGACAGCGACTATGTACTGCTGGCGCTGAATGACAGCACCAACATCACCATCAAAAAGGACTACATCGCAGCGGTATTGCCAAAAGGCTCTATCCAGTCCCTGTAAGCCAAGAGGGCGAAAGGCGTGCTAAATAAATACCCAATGTGGAAGAACATCATGGTGGTGCTGGTCATCGCCATTGGTGGCTTCTATGCGCTGCCCAACCTGTTCGGCGAGGATCATGCCGTCCAGGTCGTGGCTACCCGTGGTGCAGACGTTACCGCAACTACCCAATCTGACGTGTCAGCCGCACTGACCGCCAAGGGCATAGGTATCAAGCGTTCTGAGCTTGAAAATGGCCAGTTGCTGGTGCGTGTGGCCAATGCTGAAGATCAGCTCACAGCCAAAGAAACCATTGCCGAACTGCTTGGCGACAAATATACAGTTGCCCTGAACCTGGCACCGGCCACCCCCGAGTGGTTGGAGTCAGTGGGCGGCAGCCCCATGAAGCTGGGTCTCGACCTTCGCGGCGGTGTGCACTTCCTGATGGAAGTGGACATGAGCGAAGCCATCCGCAAGATGGAAGAGGCCAAGATTGCCGATTTTCGCAGCCAACTTCGTGAAGAGCGTATTCGTTATGCCGGTGTCCATCGCACTGTGCGCGGTATCGAAATCAAGTTCCGTGACGCCGAGACCCTGTCTCAGGCAGAACGTTTCCTGAAGAGCCGTGGCAATGACATGGTGTTTTCTGACATCTCCAGTGGTGACAACGTGGTACTGCTGGCGGTGATGAGCGAGGCCTACCTCAAGCAAATCAAAGAGGAAGCCCTGCTGCAAAACATCACTACCATACGTAACCGTGTGAACGAGCTGGGTGTGGCTGAGCCAGTGGTGCAGCGTCAGGGTGCTGAGCGCATCATCGTGGAACTTCCCGGCGTGCAGGACACTGCCCGCGCCAAGGAAATTCTGGGTGCCACAGCCTCCATTGAATTCCACATGGTGGATGAAAAAGCCGACGTGGCTGCCGCTGCCAATGGCCGTGTGCCAGCCGGCAGCGAGCTGTATCAGCGCCGCGAAGGTGGTCCTGTGGTACTGAAGAAAGAAGTGATGTTGACCGGTGACCATATTACCGGTGCCCAGCCTTCTTTCGACGAATACAGCCGTCCACAGGTTGCTATTCAGCTGGATGCCAAGGGTGGGGAAATCTTCTCCAACGTTACCAAGGACAACATCGGCAAGCCGATGGCGACCCTGTTCATTGAATACAAGGACAGCGGTGAGCGTAACCCCGATGGCAGCGTGAAGATGCGTAAAATCGAGGAAGTTATCTCGGTTGCCACCATTCAGGCACGCCTTGGCCGCAACTTTGTTATCACGGGTCTGACCCACAGCGAGTCGCAGAATCTGGCGCTCTTGCTGCGCGCCGGTGCCCTGATTGCCCCTGTATCAATCGTGGAAGAACGCACCATTGGTCCAAGCCTGGGTGCTGAAAACATCGAAAACGGTCTGCAGGCGATGATCTGGGGTATGGTTGTGGTGCTGGCCTTTATGCTGGTGTACTACCGTGCCTTTGGTGTGATTGCCAACCTGGCACTGTGTGCCAACCTCATCATGGTAGTGGGCGTCATGTCCATGATCCCGGGTGCGGTGCTGACCCTGCCGGGTATTGCCGGTATGGTACTGACTGTGGGTATGGCGGTTGACGGTAACGTACTGATTTATGAACGTATCCGTGAAGAGCTTCGTGCCGGTCGCAGCGTACAGCAGGCTATCCATGAAGGTTATGGCAACGCACTGTCGACCATCGCCGACGCCAACATCACCACCTTCCTGACGGCACTGATTTTGTTTGCCGTGGGTACAGGTGCGGTCAAAGGCTTTGCCGTGACCCTGATGATTGGTATTGCCACCTCCATGTTTACTGCCATTGTGGGTACACGTGCTATCGTGAACGCCCTCTGGGGTGGTAAGCGTGTGAAGAAATTGTCGATTTAAGGAAGCCCATATCATGTTTCAGATTTTAGATATCAAAGGCTCCATCAATTTCTTACGGCACGCCGCGCCCATCAGTATCCTGTCTGCCATCCTGGTGGTGGGTTCGCTGGTATCTCTGGCGACCCGCGGTATCAACTGGGGCCTGGACTTTACCGGTGGTACCGTGGTGGAGATGGAATTCTCCAAGTCGGTTAACCTCGAGACACTGCGCAGCAACCTCACCGAGCCGCTTGTGGCCGGTGCCGTGGTTCAGAACTTTGGTTCAAGCCGTGACGTGCTGGTGCGTCTGCAGGTACGTGAAGGCGTGAAGAGTGACGACCAGGTGCGAGTGGTGATGGCCAAAGCCACTGAACTCGACCCTGAAGTTGTCCAAAAGCGCGTGGAGTTTGTGGGACCACAGGTCGGTAAGGAACTGGCAGAGCAGGGCGGCCTTGCGGTGCTGGTGGCGCTTATCTGTATCCTTATTTACGTGTCTTTCCGCTTCGAGTGGCGTCTTGCCGCAGGTTCGGTTGCCGCACTGGCTCACGACGTTATCGTGACCCTGGGCGTGTTCTCCGTGCTGCAGCTGGAGTTTGACCTGACGGTTCTGGCGGGTCTCTTGACCGTTGTGGGTTACTCGCTCAACGACACCATCGTGGTATTCGACCGTATCCGTGAGAACTTCCTCAAGATGCGTAAGGGTACCCCGGAAGAGGTGGTTAACAACTCCATCACCCAAACCATGAGCCGTACCATCATTACGACCGGTACCACACTCATCACCGTGGTGGCCTTGTTCCTCAAGGGCGGCACCCTTATTCACGGCTTCGCAACGGCGCTGCTGCTGGGTATTGTGGTGGGTACCTACTCGTCCATCTATGTGGCGAGTTATTTGGCCATTCGTCTTGGCATCAACCGTGAGCACATGATGCCGGTAGAAGTCGAGAAAGAAGGCGCCGACCAGCCTTCGATTATGCCTTAAGCGGCATGATGACCTTAAAAACCACCCTTCGAGGTGGTTTTTTTATGGTTCATTTTCGTAAATACCAAACAGCATGTTCTAAAAATGTTAACAATGTCGGCTTTTCAGTGCTCGATTTTACAGCGATTTGTCGCTAGCATGGGCTGGCCCGGGAGTGGGGCATATATCAAAAGAGACAGCAGTAGTTGTAGGAAAGTCCGATGGAACAACGTAAATGTTTATTGGCCGGTGGCAATTTGCTCCAGGCCCATACCTGGAAAGGGCTGTTACAGGTTGCCGGTATACAGGTAGAACTCAGAGGCGAGGCGCTGCTCGGTGGTGTAGGTGAGCTGCCGGTTGATCTGCAGAATGTCGAATTGTGGGTCAATGAATCTGAGCTCGCCAAGGCCCAAAGCCAACTGGACAGCCTGGGTGGTGACCGTCCCCAATGGCAATGTTTGAACTGCCATGAGATGAATGAAGCCAGCTTTGAGCTGTGCTGGCATTGCAGTTCTGAGCGCAGCGAAGCCCATAACTGAACTTGTGCATGCATCACTTGTGAAGCCCTGACCATAGCACTACACTGGTCGCAAAAGGGCATCATAAGGAGTTCAAAATGCAGCATAATCCCGGATTTGTTGCCTTGGTTGAATCAATACTTCCCAAGGTTACAGAAATCTCCGTTGAGGAGTATCAGGCCGACGACAGCTGGCAACTGCTCGATGTTCGTGAAGATCACGAATGGCTGAAAGACCGACTTCCCGGCGCCAGACACCTGGGCCGTGGCATTCTTGAGCGGGATGTGGAAACCCGTTTCCCCGATAAATCGACTCCCCTGTTGCTCTACTGCGGTGGCGGCTATCGCTCTGCATTGGCGGCGTATAACCTGCAGCTCATGGGTTACACCAAGGTGGCTTCTCTGGTGGGTGGCTACAAAGCCTGGGTTGCCCGTCAACTGCCGCTGGTGACTGACTAGGACCGCAGATGCAATATTTTCCCCTGTTTGTTGATACCCGTGACCGCTCGGTTCTGGTCGTGGGGGGCGGTGATGTGGCCGCCCGTAAGCTGGAGCTGCTCTGCCGCACTGACGCGCTGATCACCGTAATAGCCACTGAAGCCTGCGCAGAGATTCAGGCGTTAAGCCACAGCGGCCGCATTAAGCTCCATGAACGTCCCGTCAACGATGATGATATTTGCGATTGGGATTTGCTGTACCTTGCCACCAACGACGAAGCGCTGAATGTGCATCTTACCGGTGTTGCCAGGCGCCGGAATATTTGGGCCAATGTGGTGGATAACCCGGCGTATTGCGACTTTATCACCCCCTCCATCGTCGACCGCGGTCGCCTGGTTGTCGCCATCAGTACGGCCGGTGCCGCCCCTGTATTTGCCAGAGACATAAGGGCACGCCTCGAAGCCTGGCTGCCGCCCTCACTGACGCCCTTGTTCGACTTTATTGCGTCGCGGCGACAACAGGTACAGGAAACCCTTGCCACTGTGCCTGCCCGCCGACGTTTCTGGGAGCGGTTTTTTGCCCTCAACGGTGACAGATTTGATGCTCAGACGGAGCTTCATTTCGAAGATGCGTTTTTGTCCCTCGAGGGGCAGGGTGAGCTGCTGCTGATTGATGAGGATACCTCACCCAGGCTATTGCCCATCGCCGCCATGGCCATGTTGCAGCGCCTTGATATTATCGAGTCCGACATCAGTCTGCCGCCAGAGCTGAATGAACTGCTAAGGCGCGATGCCGAGCGCAGGCCAGCGTCTTCCTTTGCCGCCCTGGATAAAGCGCTGGAAACGGGTAAAAGGGTGCTGGTATACGCTGATGCGGCCCAGATAAAGGCGCTCAGGGCCCATTTCCCCCAGGCCAGACATCTCAGGCCAGGCGCGCTTTAAAGCCGTTTTGTCATTGCCATGACGCTTAAGTCCGATGTCCATAAAGTCAGTTTTGAGATAGCCGACTTACGCCGTGGCTATTTCGGCTATCACAAACTGACGCTGGCGCGGCATCCCTCCGAGACCGAGCCGCGGCTGATGCTCAGGCTGCTTGCCTTTGCACTTTATGCCTCAGCGGGGCTTAAATTTGTTGGTGAACTCTGTAATCAGGACGAACCTGAGCTCTGTGAACAGGCGCTCGATGGTCACTATTTGCTGTGGGCGGAGTTTGGCCTGGCGGATGAGCGGCGGATAAAACGTGCTGTCAATCGGGCCGATAAGGTGGTGGTGTTCGCCTACGGCGGCCAGGATTTGGCCCATTGGTGGGATGACATGGCCGGAAAGTGTGCCCGAATCGACTCCCTTTCGGTGCTCGCGTTCGATAATCCAAGCCTGGAGGTTTTGTTGCCCTTTGTCGCCAAAACCATGACATTGGCGGTCAATATCGATGAGGAGGGTAACGTGCGTGTCTCCAATGGTGAATATGACGTGGTGATTGTCCCCCGGAGCCTTAAATAACACCGTTTAACCCAATCAGGGTGTTTTAACATCGCTTCATCGGTATTTTACCAATAAAAAAGGAGCCCTAAGGCTCCTTTTTCACAGACTCAATGGATTATTGGAACGAGATTTCCCATGAGTCGATGTAACCAGTGTCACGGCGTGAGCTGTCAACGGCTTTCAGCTTCCAGGTACCCTGAGACTCAACACCAGTGGCGTTCACAGTGTAAGTCTTGCTGATGTTGTCAGTGCCTGCGCCTGTGTTGTCGTGCAGCACGGCTACCTGACCACTTGGCGTGATAAGTTCAACCTGCAGATCGCCAATGTAGGTGTGTACGATGTTCACTTTCACGGTAACAGTGCCGGCATCGCCACTGCGGCTTACATCGATAGGGCTGCTGATCCCGGCGGTGTTGTTGTCCGGAATGCTGTAGTTATCGGTGTTGGTATAAGTCGCAGGACCCGTGGTACCACCAGTGCTGCCGCCGGTAGGCGCAGTGTAGCTGGCAACCAGATTCACACCACTGAAGGCGCTGTAACCCTGCACCATAACATAGTAGGTACCGGCCTGAGCTGTGGTGATTGGGCAAGATTCGGTGTTACCGCCTTTCCATGGACGGCAATCGTAGCTGCTGGTGGTGGGAGCCGCACCGTACTGAACGTACAGATCCGCATCACCGCTGCCACCGCTCATGGCAAAGTTCAGGTTGGTGGCACCGGCAGGCACATCGATAAAGAAGTGCAGCTCTTCATCTTTGGCACCGGCGAGGTTGCTCTTGGCAACGCCATTGGTCATCTCGGCGTCTGAGCCACCATTGTTGCCACCGCCATTGGTTGGGCCATCGCAGGAAGCGTCCAGATACTCTTTGGCGGCAACCGCATCAACCAGACCATAACCTGTCTTGTCGTCACGGCCAGCCACATCCAGATCTTCGGCTGTTGCACGCAGGGCTGCACGTACCTGTGCGGCGCTACACTCTGGATGATAACTCCACACCAAGGTGGCTACACCGGAAACGTGTGGGGTCGCCATAGACGTACCGTTGTAGTACTCGTAGTCCTTTCCACCTTCGCTGGATACGGTCACACTGGAACCAATGTGACTGCGCAGCGCCAAGCCAGTAGCGCGGTCAACCGACACAGACACCTTGGTCAGCTCGCTGTTGGTGTCAACCACAAAGGGGTTTTGCAGGCCGGGCAGGGCGGTGTTTGAGTAAACGATGGTGGCAGAAGCACCGGCGTTTTGACAGGCCTTGGCCGCGTTGATTTCAGGGTAGCTGGAGCCCTGGTTGCCAACACGCTCAACCAGACACACCTTGCCTGCCATGTTGCCACAGTTAAAGGTGCTGCCAGACACGCTACACTCGGCCAGGGTGGCGGTTACAGTGCCGTTGATGGGAGCCTGGGCGTAGCTGGTACCGGACTTCACCAAACGGTTGTGCGGTACTACACCGTTGTTGAAGTAAGACTGGCCACCAACAACGATGTCAGACAAACGGCCTTCGCCGCGGGTCACGGTAGACAGAATGGCTTCACCGGGACCTGACACTTCCACCTGATTGGTGTACTGGGAGAACGCAGCATGCTGCTTGGTGCTGTCGACGGCAGCAACAGATACCACGCTGTCGTAGGATGCCGGGTAGCTGTGGGTGTTGTCACCATCGTTACCCGCGGCAGCAATCAGCAGTACGCCGTTGTTGTAGTGGGCAGCCAGGGCGTTGCGCTCTGTGGTGCTTGAGCTGGCGCCACCCAAAGACATGCTGACAACGTTGGCACCATTGGCCACACAGGTGTCCACGGCACTGACCAGGCTTGACGAGTAACCCCAGCCCGCTTCGTTGAACACTTTGATGATATGGATATTGGCATTTTGGTTTGGCAATACGCCCACCACGCCTTCACCGTTGGCAATCGCCGCAATGGTACCGGCAACGTGGGTACCGTGGGCGTTGTTGTTACCAGGTTCGAACCAGTTGCCGGTACCTGAGTTATTGGTACCTGTGACATTGTTGCCCGACAGATCGGCATGACCACGGTCATAGCCTGAGTCGATGATACAGATGGTGCGGTTGCCGCTCAGGTTATCGGCCAGCTGAGTTGCACCCACAAAGGTTTGACCCCAGGGGGTGGTTTCAGCGAGCAGACGACGTGGCACGTCTTCTTCCACAAATTCAACATCGGCACGGGCACGCAGGGCCTTGATGCCATTGTTGTCCAGCTTCACTGTGTAAGCGTTGCTGCGACCGATACGCTTCATTTCTTTGGCGCTGGCGGCATTGAGCGCACGGTGGTGACCATAGACTTCATGGCTGCGTGGCTGATACTGCATGCTGTTGAGTGTGTCTTCAGCACTGTAAAGCTCGGCTGCGGCATTGTTTTTGAATTTAACTACATAGCGCTTTGGCAGCGGGGAGTTTTCGCCTTTGGCGAAGACAGCGTCAGTAGGTGCGGCATGAACACCGGCAGACACTGCCAGTGCGAGGGTTGATAAACCCAGGGCTAAAGTTTTTTTGTGTTTCATTGTCATACTCGTCTTCCATGTTGCAAGAGGCAGAACTTGTCGTTGTTATTTGGCATCCATTCGGTAAAACCTGAAATCCATTTTCGGCAGTGAATGTATCTATCGATGAAACATTTGTAAACGTAATGTAAACAGAATAGCGTGTGGGTATGGTTGGGTGAAAAAGTGCCAAATTAGAATATTTATGCAAGTTGAGTGGGCTGTATTCGCTTGCTTGATGGCTTGCTGAATGAATATTCGGATCCTTGAATGGAGCAGTGTGCCGACAGGTAAAACAGAGGTAAAACGAAATTTTGATATTAAATTTGTGAAAATATTAAAATTTTATGCTTTTTATTGTATTTGGTTATAACTTATTCGTTTTTGTTGGATATAAGGTGGGTTTCAGCTGTTACGAGACTAAATCATCGGTTTGGCGCCATTTTTATGGCTTTAGCCATAGGGATACCGCTTGCCATGCGGTTCGGTGGAAAACAAGCTGATAACAAAAAGGCACCCTTAGGGTGCCTTTTGGATGGGGATAACCTGTTGTGGCAGGGCGTTACTTTTGGCTTTGTTCGGATTTGCCCGATTGCGCCAAAGTCTCGTAGCCACCGCCGTTGTATACCTGGGTAAAGCCAGCCGCGTTCAGGGCATCATTGGCAACACCACTGCGTCTGCCGCTGCGACAATAGAGTACCACTGAAGTGTCCTTGTCGATGGCTCGTTTGGCAAATTCAGCGGCCACTTCCTCGTAGGGAATGTTGATGGCACCTTCGATATGCCCTGCAGCATATTCTTCCGGTGTACGTACATCGACCAGCATGGCGCCCTGTTCAATCAGTTTCCATGCGGTGGCTGCATCTTTGTCCTGGCCGATAGCCAACGTGCTTGTCAGCATCAGCATCAAACCAATCAGGGCAAGTTGCCCGACTTTAGCCAGTGGGTTCACAGCGTCTCCTTGGTGACTGTTTTTAATTTACAGCTACTGTTTTAACTTACAAAGTTCGGCCTCGGTTTTTACCCCAAGCTTCTTCATCAGCATGGCGGCGGGGCAAAATCCGGTAAAGGCACTTTGGAACAGGTTAGCGCCGACAAAGGCAGTAAGCCAGACAAAATTGTGATGGACCAACGCAGTCAGTACCAATGACAGCAGTACCATAAAGCCGGCAAAAGCCATAATAGAGCGTTCGAGTGACATAATGTTTCTCCTACGGGGTCAGGGTATGTTATTCGGTCTCATGGCCGTGTCTCATAAAACTGTAGTAGAGCACGGGGATGACGACCAAAGTCAGCAAGGTTGAAATAAATATCCCGAAAATCAAGCTGATAGCTAAGCCATTGAAGATGGGATCGTCAAGGATAAAGAGGGCACCAATCATGGCAGCCAGTGCCGTGAGCATAATGGGCTTGGCCCTGACGGCGCCCGAGTGGATCACGGCCTGGGCAAAGGGCACTCCGCGCTCGACTTCCTGATTAATAAAGTCCACCAGCAAAATCGAGTTGCGCACAATAATCCCGGCCAGGGCAATCATGCCTATCATGGAGGTGGCCGTGAATTGGGCACCAAAGAGCGCGTGCCCTGGCATCACCCCAATCACCGTCAGCGGAATTGGCGCCATGATAATCAGCGGCACCAGATAGGATCTGAACTGGGCTACCACCAAGAGGTAAATGGCAATCATGCCTACCGCATAGGCTATCCCCATGTCGCGGAAGGTTTCATAAGTGATTTTCCACTCGCCATCCCAGAGCACGGCCACGTCGGTCAGGCCTGAAGGCTGATTGACATAATGCTGGGCGTAGCCCATCTCCTCGCTGTCCGAAATGGTCGAGGCCATTTCAAACATTCCGTACAGCGGGCTGTCCAGTGGGCCCGCCATATCGGCGACCACCATCACCATGGGGATAAGGTTTTTATGGATGATGGGCGCATCTATCACGCCTTTACGTATAGTCACCAGCTCGGAAATGGCAACCAGTCCACGACTGCCGGGCAGAGTCATGCCCATGATGGCATCCAGATCCAGCTTGCTGCCTTCTTCCAGCTGCAGACGAATGGGGACCGGACGGGCCTGGTTCTCAAGGTGCAGCACACTCACATCCCGTCCACCCACTGAGGTGGCAACGAGATCTACTATCTCAGCATAGGAAACCCCAAGCAGCGCTGCCTTACTGCGGTCAATCAGTACCTGCCATTTCTGTTGCCCGGCGGGGAGGAAGATATCCATGTCCACCACATCCTGGGTGGTATTGAATACCCCGAGGACATTACGGGCCGCTTCCTGACGCATGGCTTCGTTGGGACCATAGACTTCGGCAACGATGGGCGACCATACCGGCGGCCCGGGCGGTACCTCCACCACCTTGACGTTGGCGCCGAAATGACGGCCAATTTCCTGCAGCGGGCCTCTTACCGCCAGGGCGATACTGTGGCTGTCCCTGCTTCTGTGCTTCTTATCACTCAGATTGACCTGAATATCGCCAAGCTCAGGACTTGAGCGCAAAAAGTAATGGCGAACCAGACCGTTGAAGTTCATTGGGGCGGCTGTGCCGGCATAGAGCTGCATATGCTGCACTTCTTCTACTGTGGTCAGTTCGTCTGCCAGAGCCTGCAGTACCTTGTGGGTTTCTTCAAAGGTCGTGCCTTCCGGCATGTCCACCATCACCTGGAACTCGGACTTGTTGTCAAAGGGCAACATCTTGAGCACCACGGCCTGCATGACCGGCAGGGCAACGGCCACCATGATGAGGCCTATGATGGCCAGGCCGAGGCCAAGGCGTGCCTTGCGACCGGCTTTGCCATTGAGGAAGGGGCCAATCAGACGGGTAAAAATCCGCACCATGCGCGGGTCTTCGCCGCCATGGGGAGACTCAGCACCCTGAGTGGTGCCTTCATGGGGATGGGCTTTTAACAGCTTGCCGCTGAGCCAGGGGGTGAGCACAAAGGCAACAGCCAGTGAAATCAGCATGCCCATACTGGCATTGATGGGGATGGGGCTCATGTAAGGACCCATGAGTCCGGATACAAAGGCCATGGGGAGCAGGGCGGCTATTACAGTGAAGGTGGCGAGAATGGTCGGGCCGCCCACTTCGTCAACGGCAACGGGAATAAGCTCCCGCAGCGAGCGTTTGCCCATGCTCATGTGCCTGTGAATGTTTTCCACCACCACAATGGCATCGTCCACCAGGATCCCGATGGAGAAGATAAGCGCGAACAGCGATACCCGGTTGAGGGTAAAGCCCCAGGCCCAGCTGGCGAACAGGGTCAGCGCCAGCGTGATGATAATCGCAATGCCTACCACCAGGGCTTCACGCATCCCCATGGTAAAGAGCACCAGGATTACCACGGCTGTGGTGGCAAATATCAGTTTAAAAATCAGTGTATTGGACTTATCTGCGGCGGTGTCGCCATAGTTGCGCGACACAGTGGCATGCACATTGGCAGGCAGCAGGGTGTTCTCCAGTGTGCCCATGCGTTCAATCACGGCGTCGGCAATGTCCACGGCGTTCATGCCGGTCTGTTTGCCGATGGCCAGGGTGACTGCCGGATAGCTGCCATCTTTGGTGACGTGCTGTACCTGCGCCCTTGGCAGGTCGCTTTTCAGGGTGACCTCAGCCAGATCTGCGAGGTAAACCGGTTCGCTGTAGCCATCGGCGCCCTGACGTACCGCCACCACCAGCTCCTGAACGTCCTCCAGACGTCTTAAGAACTGGCCCGTTTGTACCTTGATTTCCTGATTGTCCTGAACCAATGGTACAGGCATGGAAATCTGGTTGTTGCCGGAGAGCGCGCGGTTGATGTCGCTGTAGCTCAGGCCATAGGCCGACAGCGCGGCCGGGTCTATGCGCACATTGAGAACCAACTCATGTTGTCCGAGGGTGTAGATCTCTCGGGTGCCGGGAATGCGCTTAAGTTCTGTCTCCAGTCCACGGGCAACATGAGTCAGTTGTTCGGGGGTGATGTCGTTGGCTTCGGACCACAGGGTAAGGCTGACGATAGGCACATCATCAATGCCACGGGGTTTTATCAGCGGCTCTCCCACACCGGCGCCGCTGGGCAGCTTGTCCATGTTCGAATAGATTTGGTTGTAAAGCGCGACTATGGCGTCATTGCGTTTTACACCCACCTCGAAGATGGCAATGATGAGGGCCCCATCGGGTTGTGAGAAGGAGTAAAGGGTATCTATGCCTTTGATTTCAGAGATAACCTGCTCTGCCGGCAGGGTAACCAAATGCTCCACTTCCGCAGGTGTTGCGCCGGGGAAGGGGATAAACACATCCGCGAAGGTCACATCAATCTGTGGCTCTTCTTCCTTGGGGGTCACCATCACGGCAAACATCCCCAGAAGCAGGGCCAACAGCGCCAGCAGCGGTGTAATGGCACTGACCTGAAACGCGCGGGCGATGCGGCCGGAAATCCCTAACTGTTGGAGGTTTTCGCTCGTCATCCTGTATTCCTCACTGGGCACTTACGGCATAGGCGTCAGCGGCAATGACGTCACCGTCATTGAGGCCTGAGAGTACCTGTACTCTGTCACCCTGCTGTTTGCCAAGGCGCACCTGGGTGAGCACGGCTTTATCGCCCTGCATCATATAGACGCCGGTAAGTTCACCGCGGGAAACGATGGCGCGTTGGGGCACCAGCAGCATACGGCGTTTGCCCTGTACAAAACTGGCTTTGGCCCAGCTGCCCGGTTGCACATCGGCATTCTCAGGCAGTTGGATACGCACCTGGAAGCTGTGGCTTTGGGGGGAGGCAAAGCTGAAAATGGTCAGCTCATTGCTGGCAATGCTGCGGCCATCCGCCAGTTCCACACTCACGGCGCCGGCGGCCTTCAAGGCGGCGAGATAACGGCCAGGCACCTGCATCACGGCCCGCATCTTATCGGCGCTGAAGCCGGACAGTAGTGGCTGGCCAGGGTTAACGGTTTCGCCCTGTTCCACATGACGCTCGGTGAGCACCCCACCAAAGGGGGCATACACTGTGGTGTAGCTTAAAGATTCGCGGGCGCGCACTATGGCGGCATTGGCGGCAGTCACGGCCTGCTCGCTGCTCTTGGCTCGGGCAATGGCCTCATCGAAGGTGCCGCGGGAAATTGCGCCCTTGGGGAAAAGATCCTGATAACGCTTCAGTGTGGCCTGTGCTTCAGTATTCACCGCCAGGGCACGGGCGTAGTCGGCTTCAGCCGCAGCCAGCGCAGCGCCTTGCTCCTTGCTGGTGATTTCCAGCAGGGCAGCACCGGCAGGCACTGTGTCGTTGACGTCAAAATGGATTTTCAGGATCCGGCCCGATGTTTGCGCCGACACTGTGGCGGCCTGCACCGGCTCAATCAGGGCGTCCAGGGTTAAATATCTGTCTTCTTCTGTGTGTTCTACTACCAGCGTTTGGCTTGCCTGGGCACTCAGGCCAATGGCCAACAGAGACAGTCCCAAGAGCTGTTTGAAAGTCGTCATAAAAAAGGCTCCCGCTTAATCTATGAGAAAATTCTAATGAAAAGTTGTCACCGCGGCAATCATTTCATTAGAAAAAAATTATGGAATGTGACTCACACACAGAAAAAAGGAGCCCAATGGCTCCTTTCAATCAAAATCAGTCAGTTAAATAATAGGTGACCGTGCTGACTATTCGCACATTTTTAATGTGGGGCGAATTGCTGTCCCTGTCTGTGATGATAAATTGCCCCTGGCTGGCGGTTTTGATTTTGCCGAGACTGGAGCTTGAGTCCCTGGCAAATTTCTCGGCGACTTCCCGGGCGTTTTCCGTGGCCTGTTGCACCATGGCCGGTTTGATGCGATTGAGCTCGGTAAACAAAAATTCGGCTCGGGATTCGTATTCGTTACCGCCAATGGCAATACCATCACGGGCGAGCACGCCGATGTGTTTTCTGGCTTGCAGTAATTTATCGACCTGATGGGTGTAGAGCGACACCGTCACTCTGGCGGCATAACGATACTTGAGGTTGGGGTCGGAGTAGCCCTGGGTGCTTCTGTCTTCGATAGCGGGTAGTGTCAGGGTGATTTCATCGTCGCTGAATCCCTGGGCTTTTAAAAAGGCCACCACCTTGTCGGTTTTTTGCTGCACTGTGTTGTAGAGGCTTGCCAGATCGTTGTCGACGTCCGCAAAACGGACTGGCCAGATGGCCACGTTGGCCATCACTTCCTGCTCGGCGAGCCCCTTGACACTGACCGTGCGGTCAAGGGCTTTTAAATTGGTGGCGGTTTCGGTAATGCTGTGTCCGATAAATCCCATACCACCGGCCAGGCAGACGCCCAGCACCATGGCGGCGGGAGTAAGAGACTTGTCCATGAAAGTTCCTGTTTCAACGGCGTTTTCGCTCCAGAATACGCAAATTGACAAGGCTTTGCATCAGGAGTGTGACTGAGTTACGAATTGACACTCATCTGCCAGAGTTCCACTTTGTTGCCATCGGGATCAATAAACCAACCAAAACGGCCAAATTCAGTGTCCTCCCGTCCGGGCAGTACCTCGGCTCCACCGGCAGCAGCCTGTGCCAGCACTGCGTCCAGATCGTCCACAACCAAATTAAACATAAAGGGATGACGGGAAGGGTGAAAGTAGTCGCTGCCAGCGTCAAATGGACTCCAGACACTGTAACTGCCCTTAGGCAAGTCCAGCGCCCTGAAGGCACAGCCTCCCCAATGCTCCACCGGCATACCCAGGTGGGTCTTGTACCAGTTTGCCAGTGCTTCGGGGTCAGAACTCTTGAAGAAGACGCCGCCCAAGCCAATCACCTTTGCCATAAACCTATCCCCCGTTCAGTGGCTGAAATACTGCTTTAAGGGTAGGTGAGGCTGACGACAGTTACAAAAAGGCCGCGATAATCGCGGCCTTTTCAGTGTTTTTTTCAGTCCAGGCTACTGGCTGTCAGTACTTGTAGCTGTACTGCAGTGAGTAGTACACGGCGTTGGAGCGGGTATGGGCAATCACGTCACCGATGATGGCGCTTTGCTCCAGCACTTCGGTATCTTCACCGCGCACCAGTGCCACACCCAGATCCAGGGTGGCATTGGCAGACAGGGCATAGCTTGCGCCAAGGGTGTACCAGTTGCGATCTGAGTCAGGGATAGAAATCGAGCTGATTTCATCCACTACGCCCTGATCGTGCATGTAGCCGGCGCGCAGTGTCCAGGTATCAGACAGCTGATAAGTACCGCCGATGCTGAACAGCCAGGAGTCATCCCAGGCATAGTGCTTGAGCTGAGAAGACGGAATGCTGGTCTGGCCCAGGGTGCCATCTTCGAGGGTGATCTCTTTGAAATCGCCCCAGGAAGTCAGCTGCGCAGTATAGTGCAGGGCAAACTTTTCAGTCAGCTGGTGGAAACCGGCCACCTGGAAAATGTCCGGCAGCGGAATCACAATCTCATCAAAGTTGGCATACGCCTGAGCCTGTGGCACCAGAGTCTGCACATCGCCGCTGGCTTTGAACTCGGGGCTGAATCTGTAGCTCACCCCTAAACGATGGTCGGCATTGAATTCATACACCGCGCCCAGGATCCCACCCAGTGCCCAACCGTCAGCATCCACGTTCACCAGGCTTACCGGCACCATTTCACCGTTCGGGCCAAAAGGCAGATTGCCGTTACGGGTCAGGGTGCCCTGGCCGTAGATCACATCCACACCGGCGCCCAGGCTCAGCTGCTCGTTTACACGATAAGACAGGCTGGCATTCAGGTTCATGGTGATGACTTCGGTGTTGCCCAGCAGATCAACCGGCGCAGGAATGGTGCCAAGTCCAGGCAGAGTGACGGCGTTATTGGCCAGTGCGCCAGGATCGGTGCCTGTGCCGAAGTTGGAGAAGGCGGCTACACCAAAGGCCCATTTATCGTTGATGGGATTGATGTAATAGAAATTGGGGATGATTTTATCTTCGGCCGCTTCAGTGTCGCTGCCGAAACAAATAGGGGTACCTGCCTTGCAGACATCTTTTACACTCACGTCGATGTCGGCATAGGTCACGCCCAGAGACAGGGCCGTACTGTCAAACAGCGCCATGGCGGCTGGATTACGGGCCAGTACAGAGGCGTTGTCCGCGATAACGGCATCACCGGCAAAAGCCCGGCCAACACCTGTGGCTGATTGACTGTTGAGCTGGAAACCGGCAGCCAGGGTTTGGGTGCTTGCCAAACCAATGGCGGCAGCAAGCAGTGTCTTGTTGAAGTACTTCATCGTCTCTTCTCTTGTTGTCATTGTTGCCGGTGAAACCCCGATGCCATCCGGCTATAAAAAAAGGCATCATAGGAGTATGCGTGTACCTCAACAAGTCCGACCAGAGTATTAACTCTAGGTAAAAAATGTTATTAATCAGTTAATTTGAATTTGTGTTAGTCAATCCAATGTTTAAGCTGAACCCGTAAACCCCCATCTGGCCGGGCCAGTTGGTGGGTATGCTGCTGGGTCTGTTGTTTGAGAAAACTATGCGCTACTCAGTGCTCCGAGATACAAAAACTTACACTTAACCCAATAAAAAAGCGTACATGTGTACGCTTTTTTTGGATGTGTGGATTTCGACAGGGTTTCAGAGTTTGCTTTGGAAGCTGTCAAATTCGGTGCGGACGTTGTCATTTGCCGGCGCGACCAGGCTGATTAATACACCAGCCAGTGTGGCCAGAATAAAGCCGGGCAGTATTTCATAAAGATCGAAGAGGCCACCACTTAGCTGTTTCCATACCACCACTGTGACTGCACCTGTGATGATAGTTGCCAGTGCACCTGCTTTGCTGTAACCACGCCAAAACAGTGACAAGAGCACCACAGGGCCGAAGGCTGCACCAAAGCCGGCCCAGGCGTAGCTCACCAGCCCCAGCACACTGCTTTGGGGATCCAAAGCCACTACGCCGGCGATGATAGCGATGGCCAGCACCCCGACACGACCGACACGCATCAGTTCATTGTCATTGGCTTGGGGGCGCAGCTTGCGATAGAAGTCTTCGGTCACCACGCTGGAGCACACCAGCAGTTGGGAGTCGATGGTGCTCATAATGGCCGACAGAATAGCGGCAATGAGCAGGCCCGCAATCCAGGGATTGAACGCCACCTGAGCCAGATGAATAAAGACGGTCTCGGCATTGGCGAGCGGTTCTTTGGCAAAATAGAGGCTGCCTGCAAGGCCTGTGGCCAATGCACCCATCAGCGACACTATCATCCAGCTCATGGCAATGCGGCGGGACACCGGCAAATGCTCCGGGCGCTCAATGGCCATAAAGCGCGATAAAATGTGAGGCTGGCCAAAATACCCAAGGCCCCATGCCATCAGGGAGGCAACGCCCATCAGGGTTGTGCCTTCGCCAATCAGCGACAGCATTTCCGGTGAGAGAGTATCAATGCTGGCGTGGCTCTCGCTGTTGGTAAAAATGGCCATGGGAACAATCAGCAGGGCAATCAACATCAAACAGCCCTGGAAAAAATCGGTCCAGCTTACGGCAAAAAATCCGCCCACAAAGGTATAGCCGACGATGATGGCCGAACCTATCACCAGGGCGGCGGTGTAATCCAAGCCAAATACCTTTTCAAACAGAATGGCGCCGCCCACCATGCCGGATGAGGCATAAAAGGTAAAAAATACCAATATGGTCAGAGCAGAAACAAAGCGCAGCAAACCCGCTTTATCGTGGAAGCGTTTTTCGAAAAAGTCTGGCAGCGTCAGGGCGTTGTCAGCAAGCTGGGTGTAGATACGCAGGCGTTTTGCCACAAAGAGCCAGTTCAACCAGGCGCCAATTACCAGGCCAATACCAATCCAGGCTTCACCCAGACCGCCAAGGTAAACAGCACCGGGCAAACCCAGCAACAACCAGCCGGACATATCGGAGGCACCCACGCTGAGTGCGGTTACGCCAGGGCCCATTTTGCGGCCACCGAGAATGTAATCATCAACGGAGTCTGTGGCCTTGTAGGCCCAGAATCCTATCCCCATCATCAGGGCCAAATAGCCCACAAAGGTGACTAAAATAGGTGTATCTATGCTCATGCTGTGTCAACCATAGGTTTTTTATTGGAATACTTTCGCCAACGCATGCTATCAGAAGTTTGGACCGGATCCCAATTGCCGCTGGAGTTGTGATGCATATCTGACCAGTGCTGCGCTGTTTGCTTAATGGCTGCGATCACTGTCAGCGCCTAGGCACTGGGTCTGAACGTTCGATGAAGAGTGCTGAACTTTGTAAATGGCGGGCTGGCCCGCCCACCACAATCTGAAGATGCGACAGGGTTCAATACTCGTGTGCCGCAGGCTTGCGTGCGGCTTGCGTGCGGCAGACCCGCGTTGGCTGGCGAGTCGCTATGCTGTGTTGCGCAAAACGAAGCAGACGGCCGGTTGGCCGTCTGCATTGGCAGCTTAAATAAAGCTTTGCAGCAGGTTTTGTTCGAGGTGTTCCAACGCGGCTTTTTCTTCGCCAACCAGCAGCAGGTAGGCATCCTCTGTCTTCACACCAATCCCCTGATAGCGATTGTCGGCAAATTGGGTGGGCAGCTGCATCCGCTCCTCCACCGGCACAATAAAGAGGGTGACTTTACCGGCTTCGCCTTCCAGCACCAGGTGTAAACTGCGCACTCCCTGAAAATCACAGTACGCCTTGTAAACTACCCGACCCGGAGCACTGCTGAAATGGGTAGATTCCAGGCCGCGCACACTTACCAGACTGGCGTTAATGTCGCCAAGGTCTATGTCTCTCTCACTCTGTAAGGCTTTGTATTCGTGGTAAACGTGGCTGAGGGCATGCTCACCCAAGTCCACAGGCCCCAGTCGCAGCAGGCTGAAACTTAAACCAAATACAAAGGCTACAGAGGCTGCCATTGCCACTAAAAAGGTGGTGCGGCGCCGCTGTTTGTGATGAACGGTCAGCTGTTGGCGCAGCAGCAGTTTGTCGGCCAAATCCTCAGGGACATCCACCTTGAGTGCTTTGGCGATTTTTCTGTCCAGCGCCTTAAGATCGCTAACAAAGGCATCGCGGCCACTGGCCTCCTGTTGAGCCTGTAAAAACTCAGGATCCTGGCTTTGCGGTTCGCCATAGGCTCGGCGGCGAAACTCAAGTTCATCCATTGGATTGACCTCGGCTTTCTGGTTGTTCAAGAGCATCTTTTAATTGGTTACGGGCCCGAAAGAGCCGGGTCATCACTGTGTTACGGTTAAGCTCAAGCAGTTCGGCTATCTCATCACCACTGAAGCCGCCAATGACCTGGAGTACCAGGGGTTCGCGATATTCCGGTTCCAGCTTGGCTATCTGTCGTCTGAGCCAATAATGCTCGGTTTCATCTTCGGTGGTATGGCTTATCACATCCTCCAGTGAATCCTGCTCTATGTCGCTGTAGTCGAACTGTTTACGCTCGAACCGACGGGCGTTTTCCCGCCGCAAAATAGTGATGAGCCAAGCCTTGGCAGCCTTGTCATCCTTGAGGGAATCCAAAGACTTCCATGCTCGTAAAAAGGTTTCCTGGGTGATGTCTTCTGCGATGTGTTTATCGCCGCACAGCCAATAGGCAAATCGGTAAACATCGGCATGAAGCGCCCTGACCAGGCTGTCGTAACGTCGTTGTTTTGTCAGCATGTCAGAGGAGACCGCACTGGTTGCGAATTTCTTTCGCAGCGATGCAAACATTTTTATCCCTGTTGTGCCTGTGTCCAGATCCCGAGTGAAGAGGGCATCCTGTGTTGGTGGCTTCAGCCTGTGACCCAAAGCGATGTTTTGGTCACAGGACGTACGACTTTTAAGTGCCGGTGCGATGAGCCACTGCTTACCCCTTAAACACTGTCCGCATTCAGGGATTGAGTTCGCTGAGCGAGGCGGCTGCGTTGGGGCTGGATTTTCTCTCCAATGCCTCGATGGCCGCTATTAGTGCACCGCCATCAGGAGCCTCATTACCTGCGCCATGCTGACCGAAACGGGCGCGTTGTATCTGGCCAAGGGCCTTTCCGAGAGGTTCGGACAATGCCCTGGCCTTATCGAGGGTAATGTTAGTCCCGTAACACGCAGACAGGTAGTCGGCGGCCGCACTTAGCATGGCACTGCCATCTGAGCCCTGGCAGGCTCTGGCGAGCTGTTGCCTGAATTCACTCACACCCTGAGAGTGAGACTGAACAGTCGCCACTGGATGTTGTGATGCCCGCTTTGCACTCATAGCCCATCCCAGTGCCGTAGCAAGCCAGCCCAGTGCCAAAAAGGCGGTCAGCCAGGGCCAGTATGTGGCCGAAGGCGCTGCTACTTCAGCATTAGCGGGCAAGGGCGCGGCGGGCGCGGGACCTGTGACCCTGATAGTTCGGCTTGGAATGGTGGCGATTTCACGGCGCTTCAAATGGGGATTCCACCAGGGCACTTCGATGGCCGGCAGCTCGAAGGTCCCCACTTCGGTGGGCACTATAGCCTGGGTTAATCTCAGCTGTGCCACCAACTGGCCTTCCCGTAAAAAGCTCTTGGTCTCGGGCTTTTCCGGATAGGACTTAAGCTCTGGTGGCAGCGGCAGGTTGAGGCTTGGCAGGCTGGTTTCGTCGGCATTGGATGCCAGCAGCGTAACGCTGCGGGTAATGGGGGTGCCTACGGCAAACTCTTCAATATCCTGAGGAAACTCTTCTTTCAGCGCCACCAGATTGGCAACGAGCCAATGCCCTTGCCAGCCCTCTGGTTTGTCGAGTACCTCGATGGCAGCGTCTTTGCCCGAGGTCCGCATGGGACGGCTTTCATTGAAGCTGAACATACCGCCGTTACGGGGGGCGGGCACCAGCACATCCCCTTCAAACACCGGCGCCTGCATTGTGAGGGTGCCGGCTTTATCGGGAATAATGCCGTACATCCTTTCAATCACCCGAAATCGGCGGCCATCGACAATGTCACTGCCATCTTTATCTTCACCGAGCTGCTTAATCTGGGCTCCGACCATTTGCGGCGCCGACAGCTCACCCCGTTGCAGATCCAGACCCAGATAAAGTTTAACTTTGTACAGGGCCAACTGGCCAACATACACGCTGGGAGTGAGCAGCTCTCCCTCAACGTAGAGGTACTGGGCATCACGGTTAACCTGATCCTGCTCCGAAACATCCACTGTGATGGGCGCCGAGGACACGCCGTCGATGGTAAAGGCCGGGATAGTGAGGGTGCCCGTGGTCCTTGGCGTCAACAGCACCTGCCAGCGGGTTTCTTTTTCACTGTTGAAGTTGATGATGCGGGTTGAGCGGCTGACACTGGTGCGGCCCACCAAAAAGTTTCGCAGCAGCGCCGAGGTATCCAGACGGTTGGCTTCCACTTCATCATCGGCAATCACAGTAAGCACCAGACTTTCGTCGCGTCCCACCGGATTTTTATCCACTGTGGCCTCAATGCGGTCCAGTGCCCAGCCGGGGAGGGTGAAAAAAAACAGGGCGAGTCCCAGTATCAGATTCCTTACCACTTTTCTTTTTCCTGTCTGTGTTCACCGCGGGCGCGGCGAAGTTGATATTCCAATTGCATCTTATTGCGAAGCAGCACCGAGGGGTCGTCGTTAACTGACTTGAGTGCCCGCATCATCTCCGGCGGCAGGTCCGATTCTTTAAGGGTGGGGTCTATCACGCCGACCTGGGCTTGCCCGGCATCCGCCTCTGACTCGCCCTCGGCAAGCTCAGCCCCCTCCTGGCTGGAGGCCTGCCCGGCTGCACTGTTTTGCTCATCGGCCGTGACGCTGCCATTCTTCCCGGCAGACTCACCGCCTGACGCCTGTGGCATTTGCTGCTCAGCCGGGATATCGGCACTCATGTGCGCGTCGTTATTGCCATCGCCCTTGCCGCTGCCTGACTCACTGCTAGTTGACTCACTGCTAGTTGACTCGCTGCTGTTTGCGTTTCCGCTTTTTGAATCAGCGCTTTCTTTATTTGCTGCGTCATCACCGGAGTTTGTCTCCTGCGCGGCATCACTTTGCTGGCTGTCGTTTTGCTGGCTGTCGTTTTGTTGCTGTGACTCGCCGGGGCTTTGTCCGTCCTGGGCACTTTGCGAACCTTCCGTTCCTGACTGCGGACTGTTTTGCGACTGGCCGCTGTTATTGCTTTCAGCGCCTTGCTTTGAGTCCTGGCCCTGTTCTGTGCCAGATTGCTGCGAGTTTTGCGGCTGCGACTGTGAGTTTTGTTGCTGTGAGTCGCCAGATGAGGACTGTCCATCCTGACCCTGTTTTTCTTGCTGAGATTTTTGCATCTCATCGAGCGCCTTGGCTAGGGCTGCATTGCGCTTGGCATCTTCTAAATCCGGTTGTTGCTCAAGGGCTTTTTGATAGCGTTGCGCCGCTTCATCGTAACGGCCCAGCTGCATCAGGGCATTGCCCTGATTATAAAGGCCTGCAGCACTGCTATCTTTCTCAAAACCCTGCAGCGCGGCTTCATAATCACCGGCGCGATAATGGGCGGCGGCTTTCCAGTCTTCACGTTCAAATTCGTTGGCGGCAGTCGCGAAGTTTTGCTGCCGAAACGCCTCCATAGCCTGTTGGTCCCGGGTTTGCCAGATGCTGGCCTCGACTTCTGGACTGCTCAGGGAAAGTGCCAGCATCGCCGGCAACAGCATTGATGCCAGTATTCCCCGGCGAAAACTCAGCAGTGCAGGTAACAGCAGCAACATCGCGAGATAAGGCCCCAGATCCTGCCAGGTATCGCCGGTGAGCTCAGTATCAGTGGCTTCGCCTTCCCGCGATAACCACGTTACAAGGCGACTGATGTCGCTGCCATCCAGGGTTGATGGCTGCCAAATGCCGCGCTCTGACTGGGCCAGTCCGGCGAGAAGTTCGGCGTCCAGCTTGGGCAGCACCAGATTATCGTCATTTCCTCTCACAAAAGTGCCATTTGGCAGCTTCATGGGTGCGCCCTGGGCGGTACCAAAACCATAAACCGTTAACCGAAACGGGCTGTCTTTCAGCGACCGCTTCACATCTGCCACATCCACGGCATCGAGGCCGTCGGTCATCAGCACTATGTCGCCATCGGGATGTCCGCCCTGGGTCAGCAGCTCTCGGGCCAGACTGACGCCGGCGGCAGGGGACGAGCCAAGGAGCGGCATAATGTCGGGCGAAAGTGACGGCAGCAGATTGAGCAGGGTGGCCTTGTCACGGGTCAGTGGGCTTATGACAAAGGCATCCCCCGCATAGGCTACCAGAGCTGTGTCACCGTCACTGAGCTGATTTATCAGGTCGATGGCGCGGAATCTGGCCTGAGTCAGGCGGTTTGGCGGCAAATCGGTGGCATACATGGAAATGGACATATCCATGACCAGAACCCTGGCCGCACCGGCGGCGAACACCGGCATGGGCTCCTTGGTTATGGCCGGGCCGGAAAGGGCGAGGGTGGTTACAGTCCAGGCTGCACCGAGCCACCAAAGGCCGGTGCCTGAGCTGCGCCCATTGCCTTCAGTTAACAGTACTCTGGCGAGGTGGGGGGCGATATAGCCCTGCCAGGCAGAGGACGCCCCTCGGCGTCGGTTTAAAAACCAAAGCACGGGCAGCAGGGGAATAAAAAGCAGTAACCACTCGGGCCGGATAAAGTGGATCATGGCGCAATCCTCCCGGGAGCAACCAGGCCGCCTTCCCGCAGCGCCGCCAACAGGCTCAATAAAAAGGCGAGGGCAAGGGGATAGAAAAACAGCTCCTGTTTGGGCCTGAAACTCTGGGTGTCCCGGCTCACCGGCTCGAGTTTGTCGATTTCCTGATAAATTGCGGCAAGATCCTCACTGCTGCGGGCCCTGAAATACTTACCCTGGGTGGTATCGGCAATGCGCTGAAGCTGCGCTTCATCCAAATCCATGGAGGGGTTGACTCTGTCGCGGCCGAAAAAGCTGCGTCGCTCCATCACATCGGCACCCACGCCTATGGTGTAAATAGTGACCTTGCGTTCGGCCGCAATGGCAGCAGCTTTGTCCGGTGAGATATTTCCCGCGTTGTTGGTGCCGTCGGTGAGCAGCACCAGTACTCTGTTACTTTCTTCAAGGTTTTCAAAGCGCTTAACCGCCAGCGCAATGGACTCGCCAATAGCGGTTTGTTTTCCGACCAAGCCGATTTGGGCTTCACGTAAATACTGGGCCACCGAGCGTCTGTCCTGGGTCATGGGTGATTGCAGGTAGGCATGGTCGCCAAACAGGATAAGCCCGATACGGTCACCGGCCCTGCGCTCAATAAAGTCGCTCACCACATGTTGAACCAGGGTAAATCGGTCGACGGTTTTATTGTCCAGTACCATGTCTTCGATTTGCATGGAACCAGAGAGATCCACCGCCACCATCAAGTCCCGTCCTTTACTTGGCAGCTCGATGGGCTCGCCCAGCCACTGCGGCCGGGCGACAGCAAGCACCAGCATCGTCCACATCAGCCACTTGAGGATGTCTCTCGCTTTGGGTGTGCTCTTGGTGACATCGGCTGCCAGATCGCCGCTGCCGGGCAGATGCAGGAATCCACCCTGAGTCTGGCGATGAAGCGGCTTTATCAGCAGCGGCAACGGCAGCAGCAGGAGTAGCCAGGGGAATACCAGAGTTAACATGCCTTGGCCTCCCCGGAGATTGTGTCAGTTGCCAAAGGCTTGTGTGGGAGAGAGGCAATCCAGAGCTGTGCCTGTTGTTTCATGGCCTCGGCCTGTTTGGCTTCGAGGGGCTCCTGACGATACGCCGCCTGAGCCATCTGTTGAAACACATCGAAGCCTTGCTTGTTTGGATATCGGCTGGCGAGAAACTCAGCCCAGGAATCCCCGGTCAGCGAAGCGATTTGCGCCCTTGGGTAATAGCTCATAGCCACCCGTTTAAGCAGTGCAGAGAGCGCGAATGCAAATGCTGGCTCTGTGGGCGAAAGAGAGGCGAGTAAAGCAAGTGCTGAGACTCTGGGTTTGAGCAATGCCTGCTTCGCCGCCCTGTATTTGAGCAAGCGCCAACATCCCAGCGCCAACAGGCCAAGGAGGATTGCCAGTACCGGCCAAACCCAGGGCGCGGGTGGCCAGGCTGACACCTCTGGCGGCAGCTGAATGTCTTTCATTTGTGCAAGCATGGGGTTGCCTGCAGGAGTTGCCGAGGGATTTACCATGGTATTAACGCAATATGTCCAACTGGGCCGAGAGCGGCTGGCCTGCATCGACGGTTTTCAGTGCGATGCCCAGCCGCTGGGTGAGATGTTCAAACGCCTTGGCCTGCGCTCTTTGGCGCTCAAGCCAAGTCTGGTAGCCCCTGCGGTCGAGAAGCTTCTCTTTGCCGGCTTCGCGCACCGGCAGCGCCAGGTTATCGGGCATAGGAAGGCGGCCATCACGGAGGGGATCTGTGACCAGGTAGGCGCCAAGCTCGCAGTGGCGTTTTAGGTTCATCAAGGGACCGACGCAGGCCTCGCTGAAACCTGAACCATCAGACAGCAGCCAAATCAGCGAACCGGGTTTGGCGATGCGCTCCAGCCGCTGGCAGGCCCGCAGCAAATGTTCAGGGTCCCGTGGTGTGGCATCAAAGGCAGTTAACTGATGACGATGCACTTCGGTCAGCGCGCTGATGAGCTGCAACATGCCGGATTTACGGCTTCTGGGTTTCAGCTCCAGGTGTTCATGTTCACTGGCGATAAGGGCACCAATGCGATCGCCATGGCCTATGGCACGCCAGCCGAGGGTGGTGGCCAAATGGCAAAGCTGAACCGCCTGCAACATCAGGGTGGAGCCAAAATAGAGGCTGTGACTTAAATCCACCAGAAGCAGCACAGGGCGCTCACGCTCTTCCACAAAGAGTTTGGTGTGTGTCTTGCCTGTGCGGGCGGTAACACGCCAGTCGATGGTGCGCACATCATCGCCTTTCTGATACTGGCGCACTTCGGCAAATT
Source organism: Shewanella zhangzhouensis (assembly GCF_019457615.1). Taxonomy (NCBI): domain Bacteria; kingdom Pseudomonadati; phylum Pseudomonadota; class Gammaproteobacteria; order Alteromonadales; family Shewanellaceae; genus Shewanella; species Shewanella zhangzhouensis. The sequence goes on along the minus strand of NZ_CP080414.1, from coordinate 2,789,613 downwards.
CCATACCCCTGCCTTTGATTTGGCTGGCTCTGTGGCCAGCCATACCGGCGCGGGCCTGACTGCGCAAATCCGGCAACGCCCTGGCAAGCTCCTGGCAGGCCAACAGCTCCGGGGTATCCAGATGCACCCCGTCGGCAAAGAGCGGCAGGGTAGGGATAGACGCATTAAGCGCAGACATTGGGCCTCGCATCAGGGCACGGCCACCTGAGACAAAATGTGGTCAATCACCGCATCGGCGCTGATACCTTCCGCCTGTGCACGGAAGCTCAGCAGCAAACGGTGGCGCAGCACATTGGGGGCTACGGCCTGAATATCTTCCGGCGACACAAAGTCGCGGCCATCGAGCCAGGCGCGGGCTCGGGCGCAGCGCTCGAGTGCCTGACTGGCCCTGGGGCTGACGCCATAATCGAGCCAGTTGCCCAGCTCTTCGCTGTACTTATGGCCCTCACGGGTCGCCATAATGATGTCGACAATATATTGCTCCAGCGGCTCGGCCAGATAGAGCTCCAATGCCTCGGTACGGGCCTCGAAGATATCTGCCTGTGCGATGGGCTCCACCGAGGGCAATTCGCCCTGCAAGGCTTCATTCCGGGACAGCTTGAGGATAAGCCTCTCGGTTTGGGCATCGGGGTAGTCGAGATTCAGATGCATCAAAAATCGGTCAAGCTGAGCCTCGGGCAGCGGATAAGTGCCTTCGTTTTCCAGCGGGTTTTGGGTGGCCATCACCAAAAAGAATTTGGGTAGTTTGTAGCTCTTCTTCCCCACTGTGACCTGGCCTTCTGCCATGGCCTCCAGCAGCGCCGATTGCACCTTGGCTGGCGCCCGGTTGATTTCATCGGCCAGAATCAGGTTGTGGAAGATGGGCCCTGACTCAAATTCGAAAGTGCCGGTTTGGGCACGATAGATGTCGGTACCGGTTAAATCCGCTGGCAGCAAATCCGGGGTAAACTGGATTCGGTGAAAGTCGCCTTCCACGCCATCACACAAGGCTTTGACCGCGCGGGTCTTGGCCAGACCCGGTGGGCCCTCAACCAACAGGTGACCATTGGCAACCAGCGCGATAAGCAGGTTTTCGGTGAGAACAGGCTGACCCAAAATCAGGGTGTTCAGGTATTTTCTTAAGGCTTGAAAACGGCTCAAAGGCATGATGCAACTCGATTTATTCTATTGATAAGCTTGAGACATCCCCTATGGTAAAAAATTCCCTTACCCCTTGGCTAGTGGCAAAAATGCAAACAAGTGTTTAAAACCCGATGACAAGAAGTTAGAATCGGGTCACACTTTTAATGGTCAGACCTGTTGAGTCGTCAGGTCAGCAAGGAAACAGCAGCAACCGGACAGCGGCCGGATGCGGAGAATAAAGAGGGTGACAAATGAGTGACAGACAACAGGTAACCAATGCCAGAGGCGAGCGTATCGCCATCGTCTCGGGCCTGAGAACCCCATTTGCCAAGCAGGCGACTGCATTCCACGGGGTTTCGGCTCTGGACATGGGCAAGATGGTGGTGAACGAACTCCTAAGCCGCAGCGAGCTTGACCCCAAGCTGGTGGAGCAACTGGTCTACGGCCAGGTAGTGCAAATGCCGGCCGCGCCAAACATTGCCCGCGAAATCGTGCTGGGCACCGGTATGAATGTGTCCACCGATGCCTACAGTGTTACCCGGGCTTGTGCTACCAGTTTCCAATCCACAGTCAACATTGCTGAAAGCATCATGACCGGCAATATCGAAATTGGTATTGCCGGTGGCGCTGACTCTTCTTCTGTTCTGCCTATCGGGGTGTCCAAAAAGCTGGCACACGCCCTGGTTGACCTGACCAAGGCCAGAACATTTGGCCAGAAACTGGCTATTTTCCGCCGTCTCGGCATCAAAGACCTGCTGCCGGTGCCGCCAGCGGTGGCCGAATACTCCACTGGCCTCTCTATGGGCCAGACCGCTGAGCAGATGGCCAAGACTCACGGTATCAGCCGTGCCGATCAGGATGCCATGGCCCACCGCTCTCATACCCTGGCTGCCCAGACCTGGGCCTCCGGCGTGATGAAAAACGAAGTAATGGTGGCTCACGTGCCGCCGTACAACCAGTTCATTGAAAAAGACAACAACATCCGCGAAAGCTCGGATTTGGCCTCTTACGCCAAGCTGCGTCCGGTGTTTGACCGCAAGCACGGCAGTGTGACCGCCGCCAACAGCACCCCTTTGACCGATGGCGCCTCGGCGCTTTTGCTCATGAGTGAAGGCCGTGCCAAGGCGTTGGGCTATACCCCAATCGGTTACATCAAGAGTTACGCCTTCGCCGCCATCGATGTGTGGGAAGACATGTTGATGGGGCCATCCTACGCCACCCCCATGGCGCTCAAGCGTGCCGGTATGCAGCTGGAGGACCTGACGCTGATTGAAATGCACGAGGCCTTTGCGGCTCAGGCGCTCGCCAATATGAAGATGTTTGGGTCCAAAAAGTTTGCCGAAGAAAAGCTTGGCCAAAACCGCGCTATCGGTGAAATCGATATGAGCAAATTCAACGTGCTGGGTGGCTCCCTGGCCTATGGCCATCCCTTTGCGGCAACCGGCGCCCGTTTGATTACCCAGATGTGTAACGAGCTCAAGCGCCGCGGTGGTGGTGTGGGTTTGACTACCGCTTGTGCGGCCGGTGGTTTGGGTGCGGCAATGATCCTGGAAGTGGAGTAACAGAAAATGGAAAAGACATTTAGCCTCAGCCGCCGTGATGACGGTATTGCGCTGCTGACCATGGATGTGCCGGGTGAAACCATGAACACCCTGAAGGCGCAGTTTGCTCCCGAGATCACCGCGATATTGCAGGAGATCAAAGCGGATAGCAGCATCAAGGGTCTGGTTCTGATTTCCGGCAAAGCCGACTCCTTCGTGGCCGGTGCCGATATTTCCATGTTGGATGCCTGTGAAACCGCAGAAGACGCAAGATTGCTGTCCCGTCAGGGCCATCATGTGTTTGCCGAGCTGGAAGCGCTGAATATTCCCGTGGTAGCCGCCATTCATGGTGCCTGCCTTGGCGGTGGTTTGGAATTGGCTTTGGCGTGCCATCAGCGGGTGTGCAGCGACAGCAGCAAAACCATGCTTGGTGTGCCAGAGGTGCAGTTGGGCCTGTTACCCGGTGGCGGTGGAACCCAGCGTTTGCCACGCCTGATTGGCATAGCCAAAGCGCTCGATTTGATGCTTACCGGTAAGCAGGTGCGCCCCAAACAGGCCATCAAAATGGGACTGGTAAACGATGTGGTGCCTCAGTCGATTCTGCTCGATACCGCCATTGAGATGGCGCTTGCCGGTAAAAAGCCCCGCAAGCCACTGAAGCAACCGCTGGTGACCAAACTGCTGGAAGGCACGCCTGTTGGTCGTAACATCATGTTCGATCAGGCCACCAAGCAGGTACTGAAAAAGACCCAGGGCAACTATCCTTCGCCACTGAAAATCATCGATTGCGTGCGCGAAGGTATGGCCAAGGGAATGGAGAAAGGGCTGGAAGTGGAAGCGGCGCACTTTGGCGCCCTGGTGGCCACTCCCGAGTCGGCAGCTTTGCGCTCTATTTTCTTTGCTACAACCGAAATGAAAAAAGAAACCGGTGCCGGTGATGTAAAGCCGCGCAAGGTGGCTAAAGCCGTAGTGCTGGGCGGCGGCCTGATGGGGGGCGGTATCGCCTCTGTGACTACTACCAAGGCCAAAGTGCCGGTGCGGGTGAAGGACATCAGCGAGAAGGGCCTGTCCAATGCCCTTGGCTATGCCTACAAGCTGCTGGATAAAGGCGTGAAGCGCCGTCATATGACACCGGCAGAACGTGACAAGTTGATGTCACTGATGACCACCACCACCGAATACCGTGGTGTGAAAGATGCCGATATCGTGATTGAGGCGGTATTTGAAGATCTGAATCTCAAGCATCAGATGGTGCGCGATATTGAGAAAGAGTGTGGTGAGCACACCATTTTTGCCTCCAACACCTCGTCGTTGCCAATCACCCAAATCGCCGAGGCGGCCAGCCGTCCTGAAAACGTGATTGGCCTGCATTACTTCTCGCCGGTGGAAAAAATGCCGCTGGTGGAAGTGATTGCCCACGAGAAAACTTCGCCTGAGACTATTGCCACTACGGTTGCTTTTGCCCGTAAGCAAGGTAAAACCCCAATTGTGGTTAAAGACTGCGCCGGTTTTTATGTGAATCGCATTCTCGCGCTCTATATGAACGAGGCGGCGCAGCTGCTGCTTGAAGGTCAGGCGGTGGACCATCTGGATAAGGCGCTGGTGAAGTTTGGCTTCCCGGTCGGCCCCATGACACTGCTTGATGAGGTCGGCATTGATGTAGGCGCCAAAATTTCGCCCATTCTTGAAAAGGAACTGGGTGAGCGATTCAAAGCCCCGGCTGCGTTTGACAAGCTTATGGCCGACGATCGCAAAGGGCGTAAAAACGGCAAAGGCTTCTATCTCTACGGTAAAGCAGCCAAAAAAGGTAAAAAAGTCGACGAAAGTGTTTACAGCCTGCTTGGCTTAACACCGGCAACCGGGAAAGAAGCCGGTGAAATCGCTGAGCGCTGTGTGGTGCAAATGCTGAATGAAGCCGTGCGCTGCCTAGAGGAGGGCATCATTGCCTCTCCACGTGATGGAGATATTGGCGCTATCTTTGGTATTGGCTTCCCACCGTTCCTGGGTGGTCCTTTCCGATATATGGACACCCTGGGCGCCGCGAAGATGGTGAGCCTGCTCGAAGGTTATCAGAGCAGGTATGGTGACAGGTTTGCGCCAGCAGCACTGCTCAAAACTATGGCGGCTGAGGGTAAAGCGTTCTATTAACCGCTCCACTCCTGATTAAAAAAGCGGCAATTCAATGCCGCTTTTTTATTGCCGCAAGGCAAACTTTTGCCTGAAAAGTGTTCGATTTTGATGGGTCTTTGGGGTAGACTCGTCGGCCGCGATACTGAATTGGATGTCAAGAATTGAACTTGGCAGGATGCGCCGTAACGTTACAGAGGTAGTCTATGTTGATGCTGTTGGTCCTGCTGATGAGTTTGGGTTCTGCCTGGTATCTGGGAGTCTTGGCGTTTTCCCAGGGGATGCCGGTAAAGCGCTGGGCGTTTGTTGGCGCCCTTATGGGGCCTGTAGGATATCCGCTTTTTACGACCCACAAGCGCTTGAATGCACGCAGGGCAGGGCTATTGTCGGGGCATGATTTCCGCTGCTGAACCAATTCACCTGATATTAAAACGACAAAGGGAGCCTTCTGGCTCCCTTTGTGTTGGGCGCGGGGAAACTCAATTCCACCAACCTTTGGCATTAACTACCTGAAGCTCAGTGATGCCCTTTGGCAGTTTCACTTTTTTGCGTTCTTGCTTGGCCAGACCCAGTGCTTTCTTGATTGAATCAAACATAACCTAATCTCCCTTGAAGTTTCCGCTGCTTAGGCAGTTTGGGTGTAACGGATGTGTGGTGAGCCCGCGGTATAGCGGATATGTGGCGAACCGGCGGTATAGCGGATGTGTGGTGAACCGGCGGTATAGCGGATGTGTGGTGAACCGGCGGTATAGCGGATATGTGGTGAACCGGCGGTATAGCGGATATGTGGTGAACCGGCGGTATAGCGGATATGTGGCGAACCGGCGATATAGCGGATATGTGGCGAACCGGCGATATAGCGGATATGTGGCGATCCGGCGACATAACGGATATGTGGTGACCCTTCGTTGTAGCGAATATGTGGTGAACCAGCAAACTGTGTCTCTTGTGAAACGTTGGCACCACCAAAAGCTGCAGATATCAGGGCAACAGTAGTCAGAATTCCTTTGATCATTTTTATCGTCTCTCAGTTCAGTGATTGATTATTGACACTGAGAGACTTATTGCAGGTGTTGTGCCAATGTTGGCAAATTGATGAAAATCTATCGCTGATTGTATTTTTGGTTCAGGAATTCACCCATATCCTGCTTCAGCAGCGTGGTAAATTCGGCTTCAGGGACTGCTTTACTGTAGATATACCCTTGAACCTCTTCGCATTTCAGTGCTCTTAGAATATTCAGCTGCGAGGGAACCTCTACGCCTTCACCTACCACTGTCAGTCCCATGTTATGGGCTATGGTGATGATGGAGTCTACCATCTTAAGATCCCTGTCGGATTTATCTATGTCATCCACAAACGCCTTATCGATTTTCAGCGTATGGATTGGAAAGCGCTTGAGATAGGACAACGACGAATAACCGGTACCGAAATCATCCAGCGCCAGGCTAACCCCCATCTTGGCCAGTTGCTGCATCACCTTGATTGCCTTTTCAGGCTGCTTAATCACGGTGCCTTCGGTAATTTCTAATTCGAGATTGGCCGCAGGTAGTTTGGTCAGACGTAAAATTGACTCTATACGTTGTTGCAAATCAGTTAATGCAAACTGGCGTGACGACAAATTGACGGCAACGCGCCCATCAAACAGGCCCTGCTCACGCCAGCGTTGGGCAGCAAAACAGGCTTTACGCATCACCAGGTCGCCAATTTCAACAATGAGTCCCGTCTCTTCTGCCAACGGAATAAACTCTGACGGCGGTATTAAACCCTGAGTAGGATGATTCAGTCGCACCAAGGCTTCCATACCGGCCATACGGGAGTTTCTTAAATCGACTTTAGGCTGGTAATAAACTTCGAAGAGATCGTCCCTGAGACCGTCACGAATTAGATTTTCGACTTCCAGCTGACGCAGTGCGTTTCGATTAAGTGATTCGGAATAAAACTGGTATCTGTTACCACCGGCTGATTTGGCGTGGTACATGGCGATATCGGCTTTTCTGAGCAGCGCCTGCTCGTTTTGCTCATCTTCCGGATAGAGCACGATACCGATGCTGACGCCCACTACCAGTTTTTCCCCGGCAAGTTCAAACGGTGCGATAAAGGCATCCACCAATCCTTTGGCTATTGCAGCGGCACTGCCGATATCCGGGTCTTTGTCGAGCAGGACTGCAAACTCATCGCCGCCCAGACGATAGAGGCTGGTATGGCCCGGCAGTGCGGCTGACATGCGTTTGGAAACAAGCTGTAACAACTCGTCACCCACTTGGTGTCCCAGTGAGTCATTGATTTTTTTGAAGTTATCTAAGTCGAGTACCATCAGGGTATGGTGAGTATCTTTTTTCACCAAGTTGTTCAACGATACCTGAAGGTTGGAACGGTTTGGCAGACCGGTCAGCAAATCGTTGTTGGTCAGTTTTCTTAGCTCTTCTTCCTGCTGCTTACGTCTGGAAATATCGGAGAATACTCCAACGAAGTGGCTCAGTGTGCCCTGTTCGTCGTAGATGGCATCTACGGTGAGCTCCATCAGGAATGTGGTGTTGTCTCCGCGGCGGGATTCCACCTCAGCGCTCCAACGCCCCTGTTGGCGAAGAATAATCCGTACCTGCTCGGAATAGGCATCAGGGTAGCAACTGAACTGAAGTTGGGTGCCAATAAAACTGTCTTTATCCATCAGACAGATGTCGCAGCACGCCTCGTTGACTTCGACAAACCTGAATTCATTGTCGAGAATAAACATGCCTTCAGAGATATTTTCGATGGCACGTTCGAAAAGCCGCAACTGTTCTTCAGCCTGTTTGAAATTATTGATGTTTTTGATTGTCCCTGTCATACGCAGGGCGTTTTCACTGTCGTCTCGCTCAACAATTTTGGCCCTGTCCAAAATCCAGACCCAATGACCATCCTTACCTTTGACACGGTATGCCGCTTCAAAGTGATCGGTTTCACCGTAAAAGTGGCGATTGAGAGCCTCGCGTACCCGCTCCTGATCCTGTGGATGAATATTACTCTCTTCGTCATCTTTGCCTGAACGATGACCATCCTTAGGGAACTCAAGAGAACCCCAGATGTTGGAGCGATAAATTTTTCCGGTTTCTATGTCCCAGTCCCACATTTCATCGCCACTGCCCCACAGGGATAATTTGAGACGCTCTTCACTGATGGCGATTTGTCTCTGAACTTCACGTCTACGTAGAGCAGCTTTGATAATGCCTGAAGTAATAAGGAGAAAAATCAGGGCATAGGCAATTTTCGCTTCAAGGGACATCCACCATGGGGGTGTCACACTGATACTTAAAGAAACTTTATCTCCTGGGCGATTAGTTACTGGGTTAACAGCATAAACTTCAAAACTATACTTTCCAGGGGATAAGTTTGTGTAAGTTGCTTGATTACTTCCTTCTGATGAAAGCCAGTTATCGGAAAGGCCATTAAGTCTGTAGAAATAGTTGATATTCTTGAGGCCACTTGAGGGTGACTTAAATTTTATAGAAAATGGGTAGTCAGAGTATTTTAATGTCAGAGTATCTATACTTTTCAACCCTTTGGGTAAAATATCGCTTCCAATCGTTACGGGAGCATTAAAAAGCGAAAAATCAGTCAAGCTAACATTTACTTTTTCCAAATGTGTATCTTCAATTTCTATCGGTATAACACTTACTCCACTCATTCCGCCAGCTAAAAAATATTTTTCTGTATTGATAGTGCTTTGTGTATTGTACTCATTTTGGCTACCAAACTCACTATTATAGGTTAGTAGTGATTCACCTTGTAATTTGTAATATTTTCCGATAGAGGTAGCTAGTATTATTTTTTGCTTTGAGATGTTTACGGAGTAAATTGGGTTTGCAGATTTAAAAGCATTCAATATATTCCCATTTTCATAGCTGTAAAGGCCTGATTGAGTGGAAAAATAAAGTTTTTCACCCGATGATTTTAGAGAAAATACTATTTCATGCGGGTATATAAGCTCTTGGTTATTTAGGTCTTTTGATATTTTAGATAAACCACCTTGGTGTGCCACATAAATGAAATTATCTAAAATTTCAATTTCTAGTGGTTGCTGTTCTTCCTTAATAGTTGTTTTTGCCGCTATCTCGTGATTTTCCGCGTTATATGCAATAACCTCATTAGAATAGGTTGTTACATACAATATGTCATCGGAAATGATACCGGAAGTGATTTTATGATCATCGATTTTTGAGGTGATGTTATCCCTAACTATATATAGTCCATCAGTCGCACCAATAAAGTAATTTTCCTTGTAAGGGATTATAATTTTTGGGCCTAATATTTTCGTTTCTATTTCTTTTATAGGGTTGAGTTTCAAGTCTATTATTTTTAGTTTGGTATTATCGTCTGAGATAATTATTTCATCATTATGCTTTTTTAAATTCCAAACGGCATTATTTGATGCGTTTAGCGTTTTGGTATATATTTTTTTCCTACTTATTAAATAGACGCCATTATTTTTGTCTATTATCACGATATAGTTTTTTGTAACTTTTAACTTTGATGGGTCAAGGTTTTTTAGGTCATTTAGTAGGCCAATTTCTGTAATGCCCTCTAACGAACTATTTGCGTAAAATAACGTACTTCGATTTATGAAATAAATATGATCTTCAAAAATATCTAAAGCATCTGCGGAAATATGTGTGTTAACCCCATCGATGTCTATTTCGTTGTGTATTAGAGCTATCTTCTTGTTATTTGTAATATGTAGATCTTGCACATTGTCTGCAATTTTTTCAATTTTATCACTTCTTAATGTGTAGAGTGATTCGCTATAATTTCTTAGAAGAAGGCTATCATTGTCTCTAACAACGTTTTTAATGCCTTTTAGTGAGCTGTTTCGGTAATTTAATTCATTTGATTTTTTTTCTGGATTTATAATGGAAAACCCATTATCCAAACCTAATGCAATCTTGTTATCCAATTTTGAAATGGACCAGATAGGTTCAGTTATTCCATCAAATAATTGGAATCTTTCTAGTTCTGGAACATATTGATGAAGTCCGGAATCTGTTCCAATAAACAATGTTTCATTTATAACTTCAATAGATTGAATGAATGAGCTTTTTAAACCAGATTCGGAATGTTGAAAAAACTGCTTTACTGAATTCCCATCATATCTGTTTAACCCATTTAAAGTACCAAACCAAAGATAGCCTTCAGCATCCTCAACTATGGAGGTTACCGTTGTTTGGCTCAAACCTTCTTCAACACCTAGATATTTACCATCTAAGACAAAAGACGAATCTTGGGTTGTCGGGGACGCATGAGAACTCTGTGAAAGGAGTGCTACGGAGAGTAGTAAGAGGAGCCCAATCGCTCTGAATGATTGAATCTTCATATGTTGTAGGTTTTATGCGTACAAAGATTGCACTTAAGTGTTATCTCACTTTTTCAGAAATGTGCTGATTTGTCAAAACACTTGAGAATAATTTTTCTTTTCAAGGCAATCAGATGCACAAAAAGCACACGTTCGGTGAGCGCTGCATTAGTGTGTGCTGGTTTTGGGTGATGTATAGAGTGCTGAGTTTTGCCTCGGACCACAGTTAACAGTTGGTGCGTTGCAACATCTGGTTTATTGACATTGCCTTACGATTGGTCGCGAATAGCTGTTTCCTGATGCTCTTTTTAAGGTGTATGGATGGCTCAATCAGGAGTTAACCCCACTGTTACGCCAGTGTCCTTTCACAAATGGAATTTGTCCGAATGCAGTTTAAAGGTCCGCAGGTCTGTGATCATCTTGTCTGAACTCAACGCCTGTAGGTGCCTGTGTTGCTCCCCGGTACTGAAGAGTACCAAGCGGTCGCAGTGCTTGGTGCGCATGCGCTGCATCATGAATTTAATCAGGTCGGCACGTGTCAGTTTTTCGATTTCGGCCACCACCAATTCCCGTTGATTAAACCCGTAGTCCTTGTTACCTATGCTTGCCCAATAGCGTTGTCCCCGGGTCTTTAAATTGGCGTCATGTTCCATCACCTGGTTAATGAGGCCCGTCTTGGTGGATTCCCACTGCTCTTTGGTGATTTGCATGACCGCGTAGCTAAAGTCAGCAATAAACTCGTCAATGGCTTCAAGAAGTTGCAATGGCCCCGCCGACGGTGACTGGATGTAAAAAATCATTCCCGGATGCCGGTTAAGTGGCAAATAGCCGGTGCCGACCATATAGCCAAGTTGTTGCTCTGTTCTGAGCTCATGGAAGAAAGTGGACGACATTGTGTGATTCATCAGCGCAAACAGTGCCATTTTTTCTGGGGTCGCACTCGGAGACTGGTAGTAAACAATGATGGCGCTGTCCTGATGGCTAATAGTGAGCTCGCGCAGCATGGTGCCTTTGCCGGTTAGGTTAACCAGCTCCCTGGCAGACTCGCCACTTGGTGTGGAGACCAGCGATAAGATGTGGCTCAGGCGGTGCCCCAGTGCCTTGGCTTCCTGAGTGAGCCAGTCACCATACACCAAGCCTTCGAGGTAGATTTTTTCGTAAAACGCCCTAACGTGCTCATGCAAATCTTCCAGCGTGCATTCTTCCAGCATTTCGGCCATGCGCAGTGGCTCATAGGAGCGCCGCTGCAAGGTAACCGTTAAGCTGGTAAAGAGCTGAGAAATGGGCTTTGCCTGGGCTGCATTGTACCAACTGCGAAGGAGCTGCCGTTTGATGACATTGAAGCGCTCCTGCGTGAAGTTGCGTTCTCTGGCTTTACTGATAAGCAGCGCGAGTAAGGTTTCCTGATTGCCGGTGAAACCGCTCAAATGCAAGGTTAATCCACCCTGATGGGGGTAGATGTTGTAATTAAGGCCAGCGACTTCTGCGGGATAGGTGTACTCGGTGAGGTAGTCCAGCAGCATTTCCACATACAGGCGGGTCAGAGCGGCGTTGCGCGGGTCCTGACTGGCCTGCTCTGAGTCGAGCGATAAAAACAGGTGTCCCTTGGGGACATTAAATTCGTCGTCCTTTTTGTGCCACAGTCTGTAACCTGTTGCTTCAGCGACCACGGTGGGCACCGGTGAGAGACTTTTATCTGGCCGTGCCTGTGCATCTTCAACGATAAAGGGGTTTGGTTCAGGAAGCCTAAGTCCATTGGTATCCCCCTTGGGGCGCCAGCGGCTAAGCTCTTGCTCCTCAAGCGGTCTGGACGCATACGGCGTGTGATACCAGTTCGCCTGCCGGTTGGTATCAACTTCCTGGCAGACCAACTGGACGCGCATGTTATCCAGTGACATCTGTGACAGCAGCGACTCGCACTCTGCGATGTCCAGTCCGTCCATGCGATAGTCACCGAAAATCAGATCTTCGACGCCATAATGATGCATGTTGATTGACAAATGGCTCGCCAAATCAATGGCCTTGATTTGTTCCTGATAACGAAAGGCGAGTTTAAGCAGGCTTGCTCGTTCGCGATAACGCCATTCTTCAAGTCCCTCGGATTTAATCATCTCCAGATATTCAAAGGTCAGGCGAATGATATCGTCCAGTTTGCCAAGGCCCCTGTCGGTCAGCTGGAAACTGATGTTGTAATCCTTGAAGTTGTAACCATTCACACCGCCACCGGCAGAGAGTTGATTCACCCAGCCTTTTTCTTTGAGCAGAGCCTGCAGGCTGCCCTCACTTTCGTTCCCCAGAAGATGGCTTAAAAAAGTCAGGGGTTTATGACGGTAAAATCTATCTATGCCAGGCAAGGGGAAGGTGAGGGTAAGGCGTTTTTGCTCCTTGAGCGGAATGGCCTGCACCCAGGTGCCCAGTTCGTTGTCTGTATACAGCGGCACCTCGGGGTAACGCTTCTTAAGTCCGGTATTTTTAATAGCCCCAAAGTACTGTCGTGCCATAGAATCCAGTGCGGTGAGTGGCTCGGGTGAAACCAGGCACAAGGTCATCAGGTTGGCACTGTAATGGGTCTGGTAAAACTGCAGCAGTTCTTCGCGCAGCTCATCCTGATCCCCGCCAAGGGTATCAAGATTTCCTACCGAAAACTTGGAAAAGGGATGGGCCGGATTTACCGTTTCCTTATGCACCTGATACATGCGGCGCACGTCATCTTTAAGCTTAAGACTGTATTCAGATTCAATGGCTTGCCGTTCGCGGTCAACCAACTCACGGTTAAAGGCCGGGGCAATAAAAAACTGGCTGAACCTGTCCAGTGACTCATCAAAAACGTCGGCATTGATCGTAAAGAAGAAATTGGTGTGCTCAGTGCCCGTCCAGGCATTGTTACTGCCGCCATGCTGATTGATAAACGCATGATACTCGGCCGGGTCCGGGTATTTTTCGGTGCCTAAAAAAAGCATGTGCTCCAAAAAATGCGCCATACCCAGGCGCTGAGCTGGGTCGTCAAAGTGGCCGACATTCACGGCCATGGAGGCCGCTGCCTGACTTGCCTGTGGATCCGAAACCAGCAGTACCCTCAGCGCATTGTCGAGAACCAGATACTGGTATTGACGGTGATCGTTGGGACTGGTGAGAGGGAACTGGTTGACTGGCAAGGCAAGTCTCCGTCGGCAAGGGTTCGTTATATATTGATAGGCAGACAGGTTTTTGGCAAACAATCCGTGGGACTGTCGACTAAAGATTAACGCTTTTTCAGTTTGTCACAGTATCAATTCGGGCTACAATTGGCGCGAAATAACAGTTGAGGCGGCAAAAGAAGTATGCAGCTATTTTTGATGAGGCACGGCGAGGCCGGTTATCAGGCCCAATCCGACAGAGACCGTACCCTTACCGATACCGGGCGTTATCATACCCGGCTCATGAGTAACTTTTTGAATCGTCTCGTTACCGATTTTGATTTGGTACTGGTCAGTCCTTATTTGCGGGCACAGCAGACCTGGCAGGAAGTAGCAACCCATTTCCCTGAACCCCGCAAGTGGGTCACGGCCGATGAGTTGGTACCTTCAGCCGATCCGGCTACGGCAGCGAGTCTTATCCTTGCTTATGCCGAGCAATACAAGGCGGATAAGGTACTGGTGATTTCGCACATGCCATTGCTGGGGTATCTGGTGAGCGAGCTGGTAGCCGGCATCGAGCCGCCACTGTTTGCGACTTCAGGCGTTTGCTTGTTGGATAAGCACGCCGAGCAATGCCATCAGGTGTGGATGCACAACCCCCACACCATCAGCTGAACAGTGCGCACCAGAGCCTAAAAGCAAGAGTTTCAGAGATAAAAAGCAGCCCATTTGGCTGCTTTTTATTTTGGGTTAGTCATCAGTACCTGAGTTGCGTTTGTACCTTAATCCAGCAGCATGGGTCGGTTAGCGCCTGTGGGGCTGGTCGCCCAGGTCAATCAACACCAGCAGCGCTGCATCGCCACCCCATTCTTTGGGCGCCTGATGAAATCCCAGCACCTTGGGATGCTGTGCAAGCCAAAGGGGTATCTGCTGTTTCAGCACCCCAGTGCCATAGCCATGCATCACACTGACACACTGGCACTGCTCGCGAATCGCCGCTTCAATCAGGGCAGCCAACTCCAGCTTGGCTTCGGTCTGACGCATACCATGCACATCCAGAATCAGATCGGGCACATAGTCACCCCGGCGCAGGCGTTTAAGCACCAGATTATCCGCGTGATCGGCGCGCCAACGCATGGGACCATCTACCGGCAACAGCGGCTGAAAGGTATCGGAGAAATAATGGTTGGCCGCGAGCTGTGGCGCCTGCTCAGTGAGCTCGGCCTTGGTTTTCAGCGGCGTACCAAAGTGTTGTTTATCCTGTGTCAGAGGGCGAATGCCATCGACCAGCGCCTGAAAATCTTCCAGGCCTTCGTGGGAGATAATCTTAGTCATGGCGCTATTTTATTGAATCCTGTGCCAAGAGAACAGAGTTCAGTTACAATGCCCGCAAACCTTAGAGCGGGAGCTTGTTTTGGATAAGATATTTGTTGATGAAGCCGTTACCGAGCTTCGCACCATTGGCGATATGCTGCGTTGGGCCGTGAGTCGTTTTAACGATGCCAAGGTGTATTACGGTCATGGTACCGACAATGCCTGGGATGAGGCTGTCGCTCTGGTGTTTCATGCCTTGCACCTGCCTGACGATTTGGGCCGTGAAGTCATTAACGCCAATCTCACCAGCAGCGAAAAACACAAAATCGTTGAGCTGATTATCCGCCGGGTACGTGAGCGCCTGCCAGTGCCTTATCTGACCAACCGCGCCTGGTTTGCCGGTCTTGAGTTTTATGTGGACGAGCGGGTACTGGTGCCACGTTCGCCCATCGCCGAAATGATAGAAGACCGTTTCGGCCCTTGGCTCTACAACAAACCGGTGAACCGGGTTCTGGATTTGTGCACCGGCAGTGGTTGCATTGCCATCGCCTGTGCCCACACATTTGAGGAAGCCGAAGTGGACGCGCTGGATATCAGCGAAGATGCATTGGATGTGGCCCAGATTAACGTGGAATCCCATGGTCTGGTAGAACGGGTGTTCCCAATGCAGTCTGATTTGTTCTCTGCTATCCAAAAAGGTCCCCAGTACGATCTGATTGTGTCCAACCCGCCCTATGTGGATGAAGAAGACATCGGCGATATGCCGGACGAGTACCACCACGAACCAGCCATAGGTTTGGCCTCCGGTCGCGATGGCCTGGACATCACCAAGCGTATTCTGGCCAACGCCGCCGACTACCTGACGCCATCGGGCATTCTGGTAGTGGAAGTGGGTAACTCCATGGTGCATCTGATGGAGCAATTCCCTGAAGTGCCTTTTACCTGGGTCAGCTTTGAGCGAGGTGGCGACGGGGTGTTTGTACTCACCCGCGACCAGCTAGTTGAAAATGAATCACTGTTCGCCATCTATAAAGATAGGGAATAATGGGTCAGCCCCGGTAGCGCCGGGGCAAGCCACTGAGGTTAAGCATTAAACAGACAAGAGGATACGGGCGCGGATGTCGGGGAACAGCATAGGTCAGAATTTTGTGGTTACTACCTTTGGCGAGAGCCATGGGGTGGCGCTCGGTTGCATTATCGATGGTTGCCCTCCGGGCCTCGAGCTTACCGAAGCCGACATGCAGCATGATCTCGACCGTCGCCGTCCGGGCACTTCCCGCTACACCACGGCGCGGCGCGAGCCCGACGAAGTGCGTATCCTGTCTGGTGTTTTTGAAGGCAAGACCACAGGAACCTCCATCGGTCTGATGATTGAAAACACCGATCAGCGCAGCCAGGACTACAGCAATATCAAAGACCTGTTCCGCCCCGGTCACGCCGATTACACCTATCAGCAAAAGTACGGCCTGCGCGACTACCGCGGTGGCGGCCGCTCGTCTGCCCGTGAAACCGCCATGCGGGTTGCGGCCGGTGCGGTGGCGAAAAAGTACCTCAAGGCCGTTCACGGCATCGAGATTTACGGCTTCCTGTCGCAGCTTGGCCCCATTGAGGCTGAGCACATCGACCGCGGGCAGATAGAGCAAAATGCCTTTTTCTTCCCTGATGCCAGCAAGCTTGAGGCGCTGGATGAATACATGCGTGAGCTGAAAAAGTCCGGCGACTCCATAGGCGCCAAGGTCAGCGTGATTGCCACCAATGTGCCTGTGGGACTGGGTGAGCCTGTATTTGACCGCCTCGACGCCGATATCGCCCATGCGCTGATGGGCATCAATGCCGTGAAAGGCGTTGAAATTGGCGATGGTTTTGCGGTGGTGACCCAAAAGGGCTCCGAACACCGTGATCTGATGTCACCGGAAGGTTTTGCCAGCAACCATGCCGGTGGCGTGCTCGGCGGCATTTCCTCAGGCCAGCCGATTGTGGCCCATATGGCGCTTAAGCCAACCTCCAGTATCAGCATTCCCGGCGAGAGCATGACGGTGCAGGGCAACACCGCGGAAGTGGTTACCAAGGGCCGTCACGACCCCTGCGTGGGCATTCGCGCCGTGCCTATTGCCGAGGCCATGTTGGCGATTGTACTGATGGATCATCTGCTCAGACACCGGGCGCAAAACCAGCATGTGCACAGCGAAACGCCTGTGCTGGGGATGCGCTCTTAAGGAAAACCGTGTTCAAGACAGCACCCATGAGCGCCGAGGTTCAGTTACGCTGGCTCGGCGCCTGTTATTTCTTCTTCTTTGCCATTCTCGGCGTCATGGTGCCTTACCTTGGCGTCTTCTTCGAATCCCGCGGCTTTAACGCCACTGAAATTGGCTCTCTGCTTGCCATTCTCATGGCCACCCGCATCATTGCACCTAATCTGTGGGCCATAGTTGCCGACAAAACCGGGATGCGCAGCGAGCTGATTAAAATCGGCGCCGGTGCCGGTGCGCTCACCTATTTAAGCTTTTTCCATCCGGGCGCCTTCTGGTACATGGTGGTCAGCCTCACGGTGTACACCTTCTTCTGGAACGCGATTTTGGCACAGCTTGAGGTGATAACCTTAGAGACCCTCGGCGATAAGCCCCAGCGGTATGGCGTCATCAGAAGCTTTGGCAGTCTGGGTTACATAGTGCTGGTGGTGGCCGCCGGGTTTGCTATCGGTCACTGGGGCCCCGAAGTGTTGCCATACATAGGCATGGGCCTCTTTGCAGGTATGCTGGCGGCCTGTTTGCCGTTGCCCGCCAATCGGGTGAAGGTAAGCCGCGATACGCCCAAGGTCAAAATCAAACTGGCCGGGCCCATCGGCTGGTTTTTATTGTCGGCCATTTTACTGCAAATGAGCGCCGGGCCTTTTTACGGCTTTTTCGTGCTGTATCTCAAAGACGCCGGTTACAGCGAGGCCACCGCAGGCCTCTTTGTTGCCCTTGGGGTGATTGCCGAAATCGTCATGTTTATGCTCGCACCTAGGCTGCTTGGTAAATACGGCATCAAGCCGCTGCTGTTTATCAGTATTCTATTGACTGCATTTCGATGGTTGATGATGGCTTGGGGCGTTGAGAGTCTCTTCTGGTTGTCCCTGAGCCAGCTGTTGCATGCCTTTACCTTCGGCTTGGTGCATGCCGCCTCAATCCAGTTTATTCACCAGCAATTTGATGTGAGCCGGCGCAGCACTGGGCAGGCGCTCTATGCCAGTCTCAGCTTCGGTGTCGGCGGGGCGCTGGGGACCTGGGCCTGCGGCCTGGTGTACAGCTACAACCCAAGCCTGTGCTGGGTGCTGGCGGCAGCTTTTGCCTTCGTGGCGGCGCTGTTGGTGTTGCCGCTGCCCGGGCGTAGAGTCGAAGCGGCAGCCCATTAAACACAAGTCACAGTTACAACAGAATAAGACGTACCCTAAGTAAGAGGAGAACCATGGCCAGTAAGTTCAGATTGGGCCTCATTATTAACCCGCTGGCGGGGCTTGGCGGCAGCGTTGCCCTCAAAGGCAGTGACGGCGTGGCCGATGAGGCCCTGGCCCGGGGCGCCGAGCCCAAGGCACATCTGCGGATGCGCACGGCGCTGGAGCAGGTGCTGCCCTATAAAGCGCGGTTTATCATTCATACTGCCGCAGGCAGCATGGGGGAAGACCTGTGCCGTGAACTCGGCTTCGAGGTGCAGGTGCACTATCAGTCCAAAGGCGAGCTAACCACGGCAAATGATACCCGTGAGGCGGTGAAGGCCTTGGCCAGTGAGACCCTGGATTTGTTGCTCTTTGCCGGTGGTGATGGCACCGCCCGCGACGTGTTTGCCGAAGTTGATGAGCAGCAGGTCGTGCTGGGGGTGCCGGCCGGAGTAAAAATCCATTCGGGTGTCTATGGTATTACCCCTAAGGCGTCTGGGCTGGTGCTCAAGATGTTGATGCAGGGCGAACTGGTGTCGCTGATGAGCGCCGATGTGATGGATATCGACGAAGAGGCCTTTCGTCAGTGCAGGGTAAGGGCACGCCGTTTTGGCGAGATGCTGGTACCGGCCGAGCCGCGTTATGTTCAGGCTGTGAAGATGGGCGGCAAGGAAGTCGATGAGCTGGTGCTTGCCGATATTGCCGCCGATATCGTTTCTGAAATGGACGACAGCCTCTATATCATGGGCTCCGGCAGTACAGTGGCGGCCGTGATGGAAGAGCTAGGGCTCGATAATACCCTGCTTGGGGTGGATCTGGTTCAGGACCGCACGCTTATCGCCTCGGATCTGACCGCTCAGCAGTTGCTGGAGCAAACCGAAAATCAGCCACTTAAGCTGGTTATCACCCTCATTGGTGGCCAGGGTCATATCCTTGGCCGCGGTAATCAGCAGTTGTCACCGGCGCTTATTCGGCGTGTGGGCAAAGAAAATATTTTGATTGTTGCCACCAAAACAAAGCTTAAAGCCCTTGAAGGGCGACCGCTTATCGTGGATAGTGGCGACCCAGAGCTGGACCAGGCCTTGACTGGTTATTATCGGGTAGTGACAGGCTACCGCGACTATGTGATGTATCAGGTCGCAAATCCGACGGAGTAACAGATGTTTGAGAAATACGACACCGCCCTGGATAACTGGATTGAGGGCATAGTAGCAAGTGGCGATGATGACGCCCTGTTTGCCAGCGGCTACTTGCAGGGCCACTTTGCCGTGGCTTTGGCCGAGCTTGAAACCGAAGGCGACGTCGATAATGCGCTTTTGGACGGCAAGATGGAAAAGTGCCTTGAGACCGCCCGTGGTGAGCTGTCTGAGGCCGACTATGCGCTGGTGGAAGCCGCCTGGGCTCAGCTGCGCGGCCAGTTTTAACTGTTAAAGCCGCCAGGCATTGAAGACAGAACCGCCAGGCATGGAAGACAGAGCCTACGGGTATCGAACACCAAGTCGCTTGGCATCAAATACGAAAAAGGCAGGTTGAACCTGCCTTTTTGCTTTTCGTAACTAAGCGGTTGTCAGTCCAGCGCTGTTTTCAGTCCAGCGCCTTGCCTTTTTTAAGCTTCCTGAGCCACATGCGGTTGGGGTTTAACGCATCCATTACGCCCGGCTCCAGCACAGGCACAGTGCCAGAGAGGCTGTCTGCCAGGCACTCCGCAATCAGCGGGCCGCTGGATAATCCCCGCGAGCCGAGACCCGAAAAGATATAAAGCCTGGGATGCACAGGCGCAGCGTGGCTTTGCCAGTACTGGGCCCCTTTGGGGCCATGGCCGACAGCCTGATATTGAGCCTGAATGGCCTTCACATCGGGCGCGGCGCCCGCCATCGGCAGATGATCGCGGCTTACCATGCGAATACCTGCGCGGGCGCTTTGGCCGCTGATATCCAAATCCTTCACCCAATCTTTGCCGGGATAGCTTTCCTGCATCTTGTGCAGATTTTCCTGCTGCTCCTGCTTGCGATACTCGACTGAGGTATCAGCCCGCACATAACTTGCACCCATGCAGTGGCTGCCGCTATCGCCTGGCGTGAAATAACCATGGGCGCAGAGCACGGTTTTAAGCTGCCCAAGCTTGCCTTGGGTGGGCACATGGCTCACCTGACCACGAAAGGGGGCCAGTTGCAGCGCCTGGGTTTGGGCAAGTTGGGTTATCCGGTGGCCGGTGGCCAGCACCAGCTCCTTCGTATCCATGTCGCCTGCCGGAGTGCACAGGCGCCAGCCATCACAGGTTTGCTCAATCGCAGTGATGGTCACATCGAAATGGCACTCAAGCCCCAGGGCTTTGGCTTCTGCGATGGCAGCTTCACAGAGTTTGGCCGGCGACACCCAGCCGCCGTGGGGGTAATAGATGCCGCCCTTATCGATGGCGACTCCGGCGAGGTGATTAGCCTTGTCGGCATCTACACTCACGGCCACTTCTTTGGGCCAGGTTTTTCCCAAAAGTTTTTCAATGCGCTCGGCGGCGCGCTCATCATGGCCGGTTTGCAGTACGCCACAAAAATCAAAGGGCAGGGAATGATGGGCGAGAGACTCGACAAAGCGTTTGGCATACAAAAAGGCTGGCACAAACAGCCGGGTCAGATGATCGTCTTCCGGCGTCAGCAGCGGATAAATGGCGCCCTGGCGATTACCGGAGGCGCCCATGCCGGGTGCGCTGTCGGCACAGTAAAGCTTAACCTTATGGCCACGGCGAAGCAGCGACAGCGCAAGGCTTGCACCTGCCACACCAGCGCCGACAATGCTTATGTCTTTTGGTTTGAAAGGGGGCTTAACGGAGAGCATTGCTGGCATGCCTGGCTTGGTATCGCCAATCAGCACGCTGCCCTGGTGTATAAGCTTAAGCGCTGTCTGCTCAAATTGCCCGGTGGCGCAAATAAGCACATCGATACTGGCTTTATCAAAGGTAGCGAGTGTGGCAGCTTTGTTTTGCTCACAAAGGTAAAAGTCGAGCCAGCAATTGTCATCAAGATGAAACCTTTGTCCGCCTTTAATGTGGCTCGCGGCCATGGCAAAGGGCGAGAGCGGATGGCTGGCATCCTTAGCCAGGGCGTCAAGCTCAGCTTCATCTTTTAGCAGCATGATGATCTGTAATGGCTTTTTGCCCGTATGCTGTATGCTGGTGATTGAGGTGTTGCTGACATTGGCAGCATTTGTCTCAACATGAGCTGAATTAGCCTGCGCCGCAGCGAGTAACCACTGCCAAAGCGGCGGTTCAGGCAGCGCCTCAAACAGCACAACACAGGGGCCTTCAGGCAGGGGCAGTGATGATGGCAAGGCCATATCGATGGCAAAAAACTCGGGCATGGGGCTAAAAAAATTTACTCGATGTCGCGAAATTGGCATTATTTTACCGCCCTTTATTGAAAGCTGACCACTTAAAAGCGCCAAAGGGGATACTATTGGCGCACTAAAATTGGTACTCCCAGTACGGAATGGATAGTAAAACATGAAAAGAGTCGTTATCACCGGCATTGGCATCGTTTCCAGTATCGGTAACAACAAACAAGAAGTGACCGAATCACTCAAGGCCGGACGCAGCGGTATTACCCATTCCGCTCAGTTTGAAGAGATGCAGCTTCGCAGCCACGTGTGGGGCGATATCAAGTTGGATCCCGCTGAGCACATCGACAGAAAAGCGCTGCGCTTCATGGGCGACGCAGCCGCCTATGCTTACCTTGCCATGCAGGAAGCCATCAGCGATGCCAACCTGACTGAAGAGCAGTATTCCAACCCACGCGTGGGTCTGGTTGTGGGTACCGGCGGTGCCTCTTCTTCCAACCAGGTACAGGCCGCCGACACCCTGCGTGAGAAAGGTGTAAAGCGCGTAGGCCCTTACATTGTGCCTCGCATCATGGCATCTACTGCCTCAGCCTGTTTGGCAACCCCATTCAAAATCAAAGGCTTCAACTACTCAATCAGCTCTGCCTGTGCCACCTCTGCCCACTGTATCGGCCATGCTGCCGAACTTATCCAAATGGGTAAGCAGGACATGGTATTTGCCGGCGGCGCGGAAGAGCTGGACTGGACACTGACCATGGGCTTCGACGCCATGGGCGCGTTGTCTACCAAGTACAATGAGACCCCTGAAAAAGCCTCACGTACCTATGATGCAGACCGTGACGGTTTTGTTATCTCCGGTGGCGGCGGTATCGTGATTGTGGAAGAGCTGGAGCATGCGCTGGCCCGCGGCGCCAAGATCTACGCCGAAGTTATCGGTTATGGTGCCTCTTCAGACGGTTACGACATGGTTGCCCCAAGCGGTGAAGGCGCTATGCGCTGCATGCAAATGGCTCTGACCGATGTAGACACTCCAATCGACTACATCAACACCCACGGTACTTCTACACCTGTGGGTGACGTGCGCGAGCTCGAAGCCATCCGTGAAGTCTTTAAAGACAAGGTTCCACCTATCGCCTCAACCAAGTCACTGACTGGTCACGCCCTGGGCGCTGCCGGTGTGCACGAAGCCATCTATAGCCTGCTGATGATGGAAAATGGGTTTATCGCCGCTTCTGCCAACGTGGAAAACGTTGACCCTGAGGCTGCTGATATGCCAATCGTGACCCAGTGCCGCGATGCTGAACTCACCACAGTGATGAGTAACAGCTTCGGTTTCGGTGGCACCAACGCCACGCTGGTGATGCGCAAGTACCGCTAAGCGGCAGCGTTAATCGCATTTGCGACCACAGTTTTCGCAAATTTAAAAGGGAAGCCAGGCTTCCCTTTTTTATTGTCTGTTACAATCCGCCCCAATCGCCAAAGAAGGAAAGCCGACAGAGATGAAAATTATCGCGGACGAGAATATGCCCTATGTGGATGTACTCTTCGGGGAGCTTGGGGAGATTGAATACGTCAACGGCCGCACTCTGGCACCAGAGCAATTGGCCGATGCCGATGTGCTCTTGGTGCGCTCTGTGACCCGGGTTAATGAAGCACTGCTTTGCCAAAACCAACAGCTTAAGTTTGTAGGCAGCGCCACCATAGGGACAGACCATGTTGACAAAGCCTATTTGGAAAGCCGGGGGATACCCTTTACCAATGCCCCCGGGTGCAATGCCACTGCGGTAGGTGAATATGCGTTTATTGCCATGCTGGAGCTGGCGCAGCGCTATCAACAGCCACTTAAAGCTAAAAAAGTGGCCGTGATAGGGGCAGGGAACACAGGCACTGCAGCCGCCCGTTGTCTGGAAGCCTACGGCGTGGAGTATCGGCTGTGTGACCCCCTGTTGGCAGCGCAAGGCGACAATCGCCAGTTTTACGACCTCGATGAGCTCATTGGCTGGGCCGATGTGGTAAGTCTGCATGTGCCAATCACTAAAGAGGGCGACTATCCCACCTGGTATTTATTCGACCAACAACGTCTTGAAGCCCTTAAACCCGATGCCTGGCTGCTCAATTGCTGCCGCGGTGAGGTGATAGACAATCGTGCTCTCATTGAGGTGAAGCAAAAACGCGCCGACATCAAGCTGGTGCTGGATGTGTGGGAAGGTGAACCCAGCCCCATGTTGGCGCTGGTGCCACTGGTGGATATTGCCACGCCGCACATTGCCGGTTATAGCCTCGAAGGCAAGGCCAGAGGCACCTTTATGCTGTACGAAGCGCTTTGCAGCGTGCTGGGTATCACTGCCGACAAAAGCCTTAACAGCCTGTTGCCACCTTTCTTTTTGAGCTCAATGAACGTCCGGGAATTGGAGGATGAGAGGGCACTCCTGACACTCTGCCGGGCGGTATACGATCTGCGGGATGACGATATCCGCTTCAGGCAATCGGGCACCGACAGACTCGGATTTGACAAAATGAGAAAAAATCACCGTCACAGACGCGAATTCAGCGCCCTTAAGCTGGAAAGTGCTAAGGGATCTGAGGTAAATTGGTTGTCCTTTTTGGGTTTTTCTAACGTCGGTTGAGTATTATGTCGCAGGAATTTAATGTCGTAGTTTTGGGTGCATCGGGCGCCGTGGGTCAGACCATGATCGAGATCCTCGAAGAGCGCAATTTCCCCGTTGCCAATCTGTTCCCTCTGGCCAGTGCCCGCAGCGCCGGTGATACCGTAAGCTTCCACGGTAAACAGGTGGAAATTCTTGACGTTGAAACCTTTGACTGGTCACAGGCTCAAATCGGTTTCTTCTCTGCCGGTGGTGATGTGTCTGCCAAGTGGGCACCTATTGCCGCAGAGCATGGCTGTGTGGTTATCGACAATACTTCACACTTCCGCTATGACCTGGATATCCCGCTGGTTGTGCCCGAAGTGAACCCTGAGGCCATTGCTGATTTCCGTAACCGTAATATCATTGCCAACCCCAACTGCTCCACCATCCAAATGTTGGTGGCGCTTAAGCCCATTTACGATGCCTACGGAATCGATCGCATCAACGTGTGCACCTATCAGTCGGTATCCGGCACCGGTAAAAAGGCTATCGAAGAGCTGGCTGGCCAGTGTGCCAAGCTGCTGCAGGGATTGCCAATCGAACCAAGCGTTTATCCAAAGCAAATAGCCTTTAACGTGCTGCCGCATATCGATAAATTCCAGGACAATGGTTACACCAAGGAAGAGATGAAGATGGTGTGGGAAACCCGCAAAATCTTCGGCGACGACTCGATTCTGGTAAACCCGACTGCGGTGCGTGTGCCTGTGTTTTACGGCCACTCTGAAGCGGTGCACATTGAAACCCGTGACCCGGTGGATGCCGACACGGTAAAAGCACTGCTGCGTGATGCTCCCGGTGTGGTGCTGTTTGAAGACGATGATGATTATCCAACCGCCGTTACCGACGGTGCAGGCCAGGATCCTGTGTATGTTGGCCGCGTGCGAAACGACATCTCTCACCCCAACGGGATCAACCTCTGGGTGGTGTCAGATAACATTCGCAAAGGCGCTGCGCTGAACAGCGTACAAATTGGTGAAATTCTCATCCGCGATTACCTGTAAAAATACACCGAAGTCGCTGACTTTGTTGAAAAAGCCCGCAATGAGCGGGCTTTTTTTGTTTTACATTTGTGAACAGTAGCAGGGCTTGGAATTCTGGTTTATAGTAATCTCAATAAATACAATTGCCTAAAGCAAGTCGTCATCGGGCGTACCTTGAGCGCTTGAAAGGGAATAATTGATGAACTTTCGTACCTCCTATTTCGTGGGCTTCCTGGCCTCTGTTCTGGCCGTATCCACCATTCCCCAGTTCTCCGAAGTCAGAGCAGCTGAGCCGCTCAAAATCACAGGTCCGGACGGTCAAAGTCGTGAAGCCCAGTCACGTCAGTATGGCCCAACTACGGTGCAGGACACCTTCTGGAGCATCGCCCAAAAAGTGCGTCCGGATAACAGTGTCAGCGTTTATCAGGTCATGGCGGCGATTTATGATGCCAACCCCCATGCCTTCAGTGGTGCCAATTACAATACCCTCGAAAAAGGCATGATACTGCTCATTCCCTCCAAAGAGGTGATGCTGGCTATTCCCAAAAATCTGGCTCAACAAAGAGCGCTGGAGCAAGACAGGGCGTGGCGCACCGGCAAGGTCGAGCCCAAGCAGGCTGCAGCCAAACCCGCCACAGCTAAACCTGCGGTGCAGGAAGAGCCTAAAGCCGTTACCGAGCCCGTCAAAGTTGAAGCGAACCCCGCTCCTGTACCCGCGGTAGATCCCAAACTGGTCGAAGAAAACCAGGCCCTGTCGGCCGAGATCAGTCGTCTGACCGAAGAGCTTAATGTACGCAAAAATGATGTTGAGTCGCTGAGTGCTCAGGTCGAGCAGTTAACCGAAGAAGTACAAACTCTGAAAGCCAACCTGGCTGCGACAACGGAAGAGTCGGAAGCGCTGAAGACTGAAAACAAAACGCTGAAACAGGCGCAGGCACTGGCGGAGGTTGAAGCCAATAAGCCCGGCGAACTGTGGCGCAGTCTGATGGATAGTCCCCTGATGCTTATCCTGGGCGCCGTTGTGCCCGCACTCCTTATTTTGATGGCGGTTTGGCTGTTCCTGCGCCGTCGCCGTGGTGGAGCTGATGCTGATGTGGGTGAAACACCCAAATCTGCTGATGCCTCACTGGTAGCGGCAGCTGCCGCGGGCGCTGTTGCGGTAGCCGCCAGCGCCGATGAAGAGGAAATGGCTATTCGTCTGGATCCAGACGAAGAGGAATCACTGGATTCATTGCTGGACATGGGCAATGTCGATCTGGCGCCTGAAACCTTACCCGAAGAAGCGTCAGCAGATCTTTTTGTCGAGCAAGCCGATGATTTTGCCGATGATGGTCAGTCACTGGATGACCTCTGGGCCGAAGCCATGGGCGAGCAGGAGGATGGTGAGCAGGGCGCAGAGACTGAAGCCGATTTGGACGCCTTGATGGCAGGCCTTGAGGCCGAAACCCCCTCTGACAGCCAGGAAGAAGATTTGGATGCCCTGCTGGCAGGCTTCGATATGCCGGAAGAGGCAGTCAGCACTGCCATGGAAGCTGAGGGTGAAGACAATGATTTAAGCAGCGCCATCGCAGCCGAGCTTGAAGCCGAACTTGCCGATGGCGACGACACTGCCAATGAAGACGACCTCGATGCCTTGCTGGCGGGATTTGATGCGCCTGTCGAAGCTGAAATCGTCGAGAAAGAGGACGATTTAACCGATGCCATTGCCGCCGAACTCGAGTCTGAATTGACGGTAAATGATGACGTCAGCAGCGATGAGGATCTCGATGCGCTGTTGGCGGGTTTTGATGCGCCGGCGGTCAGTGACGAAGGCGAGGCCGAAGCACAAACAGCCGTATCCGGTAGCGAGGATACCGATCTGTCTGATGCGATTGCCGCTGAGCTTGAAGGCGAAGTTGCCACAGACTCTGACACAGAAGAAGACCTTGATGCATTGCTGGCTGGTTTTGCGTCAGAGAGTACGACGGTAGACGCAGACGCCCCCAAACTGGCAGATGCTCAGGACGACCTCAGTCTGGTTGATGATGCCTTTGCCAAAGCGCTGGAGAGTGAGCTTTCTGTGGCTGAGGATGGCGCTGATGAGGACTTGAGCGCACTGCTGGCTGACTTCGATACGGCGGAAGAGGCGCCCCTTGAGGATATTACAGCAGGCCTTGGCGATGAGCTGCCCCTTAGCGATGAAGACGAAGATCTTGACTCTTTACTGGCCGGTTTTGATAAAGAAGAAGAGACCGGACTTGAAGACGCTGCGTTAGCTGCGGCGGCGGTTGCGACTGCGGCCTCAATCAGTGCAGCCAAATCGGATAAAGAATCAGAGCAAGCATCAGAGCAAGCATCAGAGAAAGACAAGACCGCAGAGCAAGGTGCCCATGATGCAGACCCTGTGGCGGTGTCAGCCAAAGATTCTGGCTTCTTTGATGATCTCAAGGGTAAAAAAGGTGCTGCAGGCAGCAATATGCTGGAGTGGGAAAGTATCACCCCGCCAGATACGAAAAGGCCTTCATTGGATGTAAGTGATGATGAGCTGCTGTCAGCCTTTGCTGCAGAACATGACGACTCAGATGACGATGCCTTTGTGCTGGATGTGGACGCCGACCACAGCATGACAGTGGATGAAGCGCTGGCGGCACTGGATGCCAGTGAACAGTCCAAGCGGCAGAGTAAAGTGGAAATGGAAGCCGATCTCAGTAACTTCCAGAAAGAGAATGGCTTTATTGATATCGATAAGCTGCTCAATGATGCCGATGATACCGAGCCAGAACCCTATCGTGAGCTGGACATGGATATAGGCGAAGTCGAAAGCCTGATTGGCGATGCCGCCATGGTCGACGTG
The DNA here is from genome assembly GCF_019457615.1 of Shewanella zhangzhouensis. Classification (NCBI taxonomy): domain Bacteria; kingdom Pseudomonadati; phylum Pseudomonadota; class Gammaproteobacteria; order Alteromonadales; family Shewanellaceae; genus Shewanella; species Shewanella zhangzhouensis. Next base: position 2,761,860 of record NZ_CP080414.1, on the reverse strand, counting down.
GACGACGAAGAAAATTCGGTCAATGCCAAACTGGACTTGGCCCGTGCCTACATCGAAATTGACGACAAAGACAGTGCCAAGGCCCTGCTCAAAGAAGTGGAAATGGACGGTAACGAGCGGCAAAAACAGGAAGCTGCCAACTTACTGCAAGACATAGGTTGAGTCAGTTAAGTCCTGATAAAAACGGCGCCCCGAGCGCCGTTTTTTTATGCCCTCGATAGGCGGCGAATGTGGTAATATCGCCGCGCTTTATCGATTTTGACTGGCAGGAAATTTAAAAATGCGCATCGCTCTTGGGATTGAATACGACGGCAGCAAGTTTTATGGCTGGCAGCGCCAGGCCGAGGTGAACTCGGTTCAGGCAGAGCTTGAGAGGGCGCTGTCCATCGTCGCCAACGAGCCCATCGAGGTGCAGTGTGCGGGTCGTACCGACGCAGGGGTACACGCCACAGGCCAGGTAGTGCATTTCGATACCAACGCCGTCAGAAAAGAAGGCGCCTGGACGCTGGGAGTGAACGTTCACCTGCCTGATGATATCGCAGTGCGCTGGGCCATGCCGGTGAGCGATGATTTCCATGCCCGTTTTTCTGCCACTGCCCGCCGTTATCGTTACGTTATCTTCAATCACAATTTCCGTCCCGGCATTTTGCGCAAGGGCGTGAGCCATTATCACGGTGATATTGACGTGGAGCGGATGCACGATGCCGCTCAGGCGCTGATCGGTGAGCGGGACTTTACCAGTTTTCGCGCCATTGGCTGCCAGTCCAATACGCCGTTTCGCAATGTCCACAAGGTGAGCGTAAGCCGTCATGGCATGTATATCGTGGTCGACATTCAGGCCAATGCCTTTTTGCACCATATGGTGCGCAATATCGTCGGCTCCCTGCTGGAAATCGGCCTTGGCAACCAACCACTTGACTGGATGGCGACCTTGCTTGAGGTCAAAGACAGAAGCCAGGCCGCTGCCACCGCCAAGCCCCACGGACTTTATTTGGTAGATGTGACTTACCCGGAGAGTTTTGGTTTGCCCAAGCTGTCCCTCGGTCCGCTTTTTATGCCAGACTGAGGCTGCGGCGACATTCAACCTGGATAATGCGCCCGCTTAGACGGGTGATATCCGCAACAAGTGATAACCACAACAACAAATATTCAAATTAAGTGGAAGCAAGGATACGTTAATGACACAGGTGCATGCCATGGCCCCGGGTTCAGGTGCCACCCTTGGCGAGTGGTTGGATTATCTGCTTGCCATTCACCCCACCGAAATTGATATGGGGTTGGCGCGGGTCACTGAGGTGGCACAGCGACTGGGCGTAAAGTCCCTGGGCGATACCCTGGTGGTCACCGTTGGTGGCACCAACGGCAAGGGCAGTACCTGTGCCATGCTGGAAAATATTTTGCGCCGCGCGGGATACCGGGTCGGGGTATACAGCTCGCCTCACATCCTTCATTACAACGAACGCATTCGTATCGATGGCGTGGATGCCCTTGATGCGGACATCATTCAGGCCTTCGAGCGCATTGAATTGGCGAGGGAGAGTATCTCGCTGACTTTCTTCGAGTTTGCCACCCTGACAGGACTCATGCTGTTCAAAGAGGCCGGATTGGATGTCGCCATATTGGAAGTGGGCCTCGGCGGTCGCCTGGACGCCACCAATCTGGTGGACGCCGATATTGCGGTGGTGACTTCTGTTGATCTCGACCATCAGGCGTATTTGGGCAATACCCGTGAGTCGGTAGGACGGGAAAAGGCCGGCATTTTCCGCGCAGGCCGGCCTGCTATCGTGGGCGAGCCTGACATGCCCTCGACGGTGGCTGAGGTGGCAAACCACTGTGGTGCGCTTCTTTATCGGGTAGGGCTGGATTTTCGCTATCAGCGCGGGCAGGGATCCTGGTCGTATCAGGGCAGGCAGCGCAGCCTCACCAATATGGCTTTGCCGCAATTACCGCTCCCCAATGCTGCCACCGTTATTGCTACCTGCGAAGCCATTGGTGAGCGTTTGGATTTGCCAGATGCTGTGGTGATTGAAGGTATAGCCACGGCGCGCCTCGCTGGCAGGCTGGAGGAACTCAGCAAATCACCGCTGGTTATCGCCGATGTGGCGCACAACCCCCATGCGGCGCGCTTTTTAAAGTCTGAGTTGGTTCGCTGGCCGGGTAAACGTGTGCTGGCGCTCTGCGGTATGCTCAAAGATAAAGATTACCGTGAAGTATTGAATATCATGCATCCGGCAGTTGCAGCCTGGTATCTGGTGACACTGGAAGGCGAACGTGGCACCCGCGCGTCGGAACTTGCCACAGCCTTGCCCACAGGGGCAAAGGCTCACACCTTCGACACAATGCAGCAAGCCCGTGAGGCGATACTCAAGGATGCGGGCGATGGGGATGTGGTAATTGTGTTTGGTTCTTTTTACACTGTATCCGGATTTAAATCATTAGCTTAAAGGGAAGCCATTTTGTCCAGTCAGTTTCAAAACCGTTTGGTTGGCACCATAGTGATGGTGGCCTTGGGAGTGATTTTTTTGCCTGACTTGTTGGACGGCAAAAAAGACCGGGTGCAGGAAGAGTTTGCCGAGATCCCGTTACGGCCCCACAACCCGGTGATGAATGCACCGGAGGAAAGCTTCAAGGTGGAAGAACTGGGCAGCCTGGAACTGACTTCCCAGGATACTGACGCCGATGCTGAACAGACCCAGGCACTGGCGGCTGCTACCACTGATGAGTCGAAAGAGGACAACACGGCATCGTCAAGCCAGGCCTCCAATCCGCCTTCAACCTCGCCCTCAACCCAAAGCGCCAAGGTAAACGACAAGCCCAAAGACGAGCCTGTAGTTGCCAAAGCGGTGACGACACCGCCCAAATCTGAGCCCAAAGCCGCGCAGCAAGCCGCCTGGACCTTGCAATTGGGAGCCTTCAGTAACGCCGGTAATGTGGATGCGCTGGTGAAAAAACTGCGCAGCGCCGGCTTCAAGGCTTACACCGTACCCACCAAGCCGGTTGATGGCAGCCTGACCAAGGTATTTGTTGGGCCTGATGTGTCTCAGTCCAAAATTGAACGTCTCAAAACAGAAGTGGAAGCCCTTACTCAGCTTAAGGGTAAGGTCATTGCCTACAACCCGCTGGAGCGTTGAGTCAATTGCCCCCGTGGGATTTATTTCGGCAACGGGGGTGAGAATCTTGTCACTCTCTGGTAGAATCGCGCCGATTCGAAAAGCCACCCGGAAAACGACCTTCCATGGTTTGGATTGATTACGCCATTATTTTTATTATCGGACTGTCCACCCTTATCAGTCTGATCCGCGGCTTCGCCAAAGAAGCCATGTCTTTGCTGGTGTGGTTTGCTGCCTTTTTTGTCGCCAGCCAATTCTATGAAGATCTCGCCGTTCACCTGACTCAGCTGCAGGATGAAATGCTTCGTAACGGCGTGGCCATTGCTATTCTCTTTGTGACCACCCTTATCCTCGGCGCCCTGGTGAATTACATCCTGGGCCAATTGGTGGCCAAAACCGGTTTATCGGGTACCGACAGACTCCTGGGTCTGTGTTTCGGTGCCTTGCGCGGCGCACTGATTGTCAGTGCGATTTTGTTTTTCATGGATGCCTTCACCGGCGCTCCCAACACCCCCTGGTGGAAGGAGTCCCGACTGGTGCCCGAATTCGGGGTTGTGATCCAGTGGTTCTTCCACTATCTGGAAAACACCTCAAGCTTCGTACCCAAAATATAAAAATTAGCTAAACAACAGAACATCTTAAAAGAGGACACTCTCCCATGTGTGGTATCGTCGGAATAGTTGGCCATTCCTCGGTTAATCAGACCATCTATGACGCACTGACAGTGCTTCAACACCGTGGTCAGGATGCAGCCGGGATAGTCACGGTAGACAATGACGCGTTCAGGCTCCGTAAGGCTAACGGACTGGTGCGTGATGTGTTTGAACCCAAACACATGCAGCGCCTGCAGGGTAACGCCGGTATCGGCCATGTGCGTTATCCCACCGCCGGGAGCTCCAGCTCCTCAGAAGCCCAGCCTTTTTACGTTAACTCGCCTTTTGGTATTTCTCTGGCCCACAACGGCAACCTGACCAACACTCAGGATCTGTCGGCTCGCCTCAAGCAGCAGCGTCGCCACGTGAATACCACGTCGGATTCTGAAGTGCTGCTGAACCTGCTTGCCGACGAGCTGCAGCAAGTGCAGAGCGCCCATCTGAGCGCCGATCAGGTGTTTGATGCCGTGGCCAAGGTGCACGCCCAAACCCGTGGTGCTTACGCGGTAGTGGCCATGATTGTTGGCGAAGGTCTGGTGGCTTTCCGTGACCCCAACGGCATTCGCCCGCTGGTGCTCGGTAAAAATGAAACCGCCACCGGCACAGAGTACATGGTGGCCTCAGAGAGTGTGGCCCTGGATGCCGTGGGTTTTGAAGTGATCCGCGATGTTGCGCCGGGCGAAGCCGTATACGTCACCCTCGACGGTCAGCTGTTTACCCGTCAGTGCGCCGAAGCACCGCTGTATTCTCCCTGTATTTTCGAATTCGTTTACTTTGCCCGTCCAGACTCCACCATCGACAAGGTGTCTGTCTACGCCAGCCGTGTAAACATGGGCGCCAAACTGGGTGAGAAAATCAAGAAAGAATGGTACGACAACGACATTGATGTGGTTATCCCCATTCCTGAGACCTCCTGTGATATCGCACTGGAAATTGCCCGTGTGATGGACCTGCCTTACCGTCAGGGCTTTGTAAAGAACCGCTATATTGGCCGTACCTTTATCATGCCTGGTCAGCAGGAGCGTAAGAAGTCAGTACGCCGCAAGCTTAACGCCATCAACACCGAGTTCAAGGGTAAAAATGTGCTCTTGGTGGACGACTCCATCGTGCGTGGTACCACGTCTGAGCAGATCATCGAAATGGCCCGCGAAGCCGGTGCCAAGAAGGTGTATTTTGCCTCGGCCGCACCTGAGATTCGTTTCCCCAACGTGTACGGCATCGATATGCCCACCTCCAATGAGCTGATTGCCCACGGACGTGATGCGGATGAAATCGCCAAGCTGATTGGTGCCGACGGTATCATCTTCCAGGATCTGACTGATCTGGTTGAGGCCGTGCGCATGGAAAACCCTGAGATCAAGCGCTTTGAAACATCGGTATTTGACGGTGATTACATCACCGGCGACGTGACTCAGGCGTACCTCGACCACCTCACTCAGCTGAGAAACGATGATGCCAAGGCAAATCGTAACAGCGACGTGGGCACGAATCTCGAGCTGCACAACGTGTGTCATCCATAATCAGTTACGCCCGGGAGGGTAGCTAGCAGATTACGGTGAATCAAAACCAGCACTCAGGTGCTGGTTTTTGTTTTTGGGGAATTAATAATTCATACCTACAGGGCCCTGGCAAAACACAGCAGCCAAATGGCAAATAGGCTGGTCATACCCAGCTGCGTCAAGGGCGTGGCCCGCAGATAGTTTACCCCAATCGCGCTTAGCGGCAGCATGACCCATGGCAGGTGAGCCGGAGGAAGGCACAGCGCTAATCCAAGGGTTAACAAGACTGCATATAGCAGCCATTGATGGCGAATAATTGAGACTGAACTTTGCATAGTCAAATCCGGGATGGAGGATATTGGTCATTTGAACTTTGATGAGAATTATTCTCAACTAAATTTACACTGGCTCAGGGTAAATCTGACCTTGGCGTTAAGTCGCCGGGATTGCGCGTTGCGTCCGCAGGGGATTTTCGCTACATTTACTGTGAATTCATCCAGTACTCTAAGTTCGAATAGCCTGCCATGATCCTCTATATCGCCGAAAAACCCAGCCTCGGCCGCGCCATTGCCGAAGTGTTGCCCAAACCCCATAAAAAGGGGGATGGCTACATCGAGTTGGGCAACGGCGATTGTGTCACCTGGTGTATCGGCCATCTACTGGAGCAGGCCGAACCTGACGCGTATTCTCCCGAATACAAGCAGTGGCAGCTTGCCCATTTGCCCATCATTCCCGACGAGTGGAAACTCATTCCCCGAGGTTCGGCCAAAAGTCAGCTGGCAGTGGTAAAACGTCTGATTAAGCAGGCATCTTCTCTGGTTCATGCAGGGGATCCGGACCGCGAAGGACAGCTCCTGGTGGATGAAGTGATTTCCCATGCCAACGTTTCTGCGTCCAAACTGGCATCCACCCAGCGTTTATTGATTTCAGATTTGAACCCCGACGCGGTGCGCCGCGCACTGGGGCAGCTTCGCAGCAATAAGGAATTTGTGCCGCTTGCAACATCGGCATTGGCGCGCAGCCGCGCCGACTGGCTCTATGGCCTCAATATGACCCGGGCTTATACGCTTCAGGGGCGAAAGGTGGGGTATGCCGGTGTCTTGTCCGTTGGTCGGGTGCAAACCCCATTGCTGGGCCTGGTGGTGCGCCGGGACCTGGAAATTGAGCATTTTGAGCCCAAAGACCACTACGAGGTGCTTGCGCACGTCACCACAGACAAGGGCGAGTCTTTTTGCGCCAAGTGGCATCCCAGCGAGGCTTGTCAGCCATACATGGATGAAGAAGGGCGGGTGCTTTCACGCCGCCTTGCAGAAACCGTGGTTAACCGCATTGGCGGTAAGCCTGCACTGGTCGAGCATGTCAGCCATAAAGACAAGAAGCAGGCGCCGCCTTTGCTGTATAGCCTCTCGGCGCTGCAAATTGATTGTGCCAAACGCTTTGGTATGAGTGCCAAAGAGGTGCTGGATACGGCCCAGAGCCTGTATGAGCGTCACAAGCTGATTACCTATCCCCGCTCAGACAGCCGTCATTTGCCTAAAGAACAGCTCTCATTGGTGCCCGATGTGGTGGCAGCTATAAGCACCAACGCTCCTGAACTGTTGGAGGGGGCGCCGCCACCCAATTTGCAGCTGGTGTCCAAAGCCTGGGATGACAGCAAGGTGGACGCCCACCACGCCATAGTGCCAACGGGTAAACGTGCGGCGCTGTCGCAGCTTAACCAGCGGGAGCGCCAGCTTTATTTGCACATTGCACGGCAATATTTGGCGCAGTTTTATCCCCATCGCCTTCTGGCAGATACCGAGATACAGCTCATTATCGAAGGCGGCAGCTTTATCGCCAAAGCGTCGGTTGAGAGAGCCGCAGGTTGGCGGGTGTTGTTTCAGGGACGCAATACCGAACAGGACGAGGGAAGAGAGCTACAAGAGACTGATGCCAGCCAAAAGACGCCCCTGCCAGCCCTGAATAAGGGCGATATAGCCCAGTGCAGCCATGGTGAGTTATTGGCAAAGCAAACCCAGCCCCCCAAACACTTTACCGATGCGACCCTGCTCAGTGCCATGACAGGCATTGCCCGTTATGTGAGTTCACCGGACATTAAACGCATATTGAAGGACACGGATGGCCTTGGCACCGAAGCGACCCGGGCCGGGATCATCGAACTCCTCTTTAAACGTGGCTTTTTGGTGCGTCAGGGTAAAAGCATCGTGGCATCCCAAGCCGGGCGGGGCCTAATTGCCAGCTTGCCTGAGGTGGCCACCACAGCGGATATGACCGCCCTGTGGGAGCGTCAGCTCAGTGATATCTGCCAACGTCAGCTGTCCTATAAAGGCTTTATGGCACCACTGGTGTCGGAACTTGAAAAGTTGATTGAGCAGGCCGCTGCCAGTTTGCCCACCGCGCTGGCCGGCGTGACGGCGACAGGGGCCAAACGCGCTTTTAAAGGCAGAGCTGGCAATGGGAAAGGGCGTGCGCCCGGGTCAAGTGCTGGCAGAGGTCGAAAAAGCCGTGCAAGCCAAAAAGGAAAGGCTACAACCTGAAAGCCCAGGCAACGCCAGCCAGATAGCCGATGTGAACTGAAGAACCCAAGAGACGATGTTGAGTGTACGCTGGGATTCATAGCGCATTCACTTCGGTATGAAGCTGGTGCAAGACGTAATCTGAGTGGGGATAAAAATACAGTAGCTTTTCAACACCCAATCCCGAAAGGCACTTTCTGCACTTTCTGCACTTTCTGCACTTTCAGAACTTTCTGCACTTTCAGAACTTTCTGCAGTTTCCGCGCTTTCTGCTCTTGCTCTCACAGTACAGTTCAAGGGCAATCAGAGGGACACTGGTAATGGCTCAGCGGCTGCGATATTGATTGGTCTCGGGGTTGTAATCGAAGTCAGCCAGTTTGGCGTCCAGTTCAGCTTCCGGCATTCCCAGTTCGTACAAAAGCGATGCCTTGTCCGGGCACTGTAAGCGGAGCTTTTCATTGACTATGCCAACGAGGATTTCGGGACTTAATTGCGAAGGATGACGGATTTCCATGGGCGACTCCCATACTGAGGTGCTTGAGTCAGTATCGGGTAAAAAAAGGAGTAAGCCAAGGTCCTGGCTTACTCCACTCAAAAAGCGATAACCAAAAACGGTTAACACAAACGCTCATAGAGGAGGAACCTTTATGAGTGTGCCAAGTCGGGCTTAAGCCTGACTTAAAATCACCTGAGCGCCGAATGACTAGCGTAAACAGGCGCCGCGATTGATGGCGATGAGGCGATCGAGAATGCGTTCACCATCCATACGAATGCCATTGTGCTCGTATTCTGAGGTCAGCCAATACTTGAGATTGGCCACCTGTTTGGCGGTTTCCAGGCTGTAGTCCATTTCAACAAACATGTCTTCACTGTAAATGGCCGCCGCAACCGGCACGGTATTGTTGGCGAGCACGGCTTTGTCATAGAGTGGCGGCCAATCCGCTTTTGCCGCGAGCAACTCCGCGCATCCTTTCAGTGGTTTGAGGTGTTCAAAGCAGTCAAACATCCAGGGGAAAATCATCTCGCCTGTGAGCAGCAGAGGTGCAGGGGGCGCTGCGTCAAACTGCGGATATTCAGCGCGAATCCTGTGCGCCGCCCAATTGGACGCCTGCTGCTGGCAGTAAATGGCCTCATGGAGCACTGCAAAGAGAGGATTGGTGTTGTAATCCAGCATCTGCCCAAAACGCTCGACAAAAAGCGGGTTGATGCGCTCCCCTGAGGGCGTGAACTGCAATGCCTGCTCCAGCAGGTAATATACGCCCTCTGGCCCATCCTCCATCCCCAGATGTATCCCCAGCAGCTGTAACATCTGCGGTGTTAATTGCTGTCCAGACGGTAATAAGACCGGGTGCTCGAGCATGTATCGGTGCAAATCAGCAAGTAATGAGGCCGCATCCGGGAAGCGTTGATGGAAGTCGCGATTCTTCTGCAATACCCGTTTATAGGTCGCCCGGTAAACCTCGTCGGCACTGCGCTCAAGGGGGGGAATGCCGCCTGTAATATAGGCTTCTTTCAGGCCATGGGCGGCAACGCTCAAGTACCTGAGCACACAAAAGCCGCCAAAACTCTGGCCGAGAATGGTCCAGGGTGTATCGGGGCTTAAGATGGCGCGAATCGCTTCTGCGTCTCTGATAATGTTATCGGCGCGGAAGTGACTGAGATAGTCCGCTTTCCCTGCATCATCCAGATGTGCAAGGCTTGTGGCGTTTACAGGGGAGGACAGCCCTGTGCCGCGCTGGTCGAGCAGCAGTACCCGATATTCTGTCAGCGCCCGTTTAATCCAGCCACTGTGACTGACCGGGCGCTGGGCGGCAAAGCCGGGGCCGCCCTGGAAATACACCAGCCAGGGCAACTCCAGATGTTGCTTATCCTTGTGTACCAGGGTACGGGCAAAGACGTTAATGGTCCCTTTGGAGCTGTCCTGGTAATCCAGGGGCAGGGTAAAGGTAAGCTTTTCCGCAATCATCTGTGGAAGGGTGGACGTTGACGCTGTGGCATTGGGGTGTTTGCTTGAAACAGACATGGGCAGGACTCTTTGGCTGGCATCTTGTTGCGGATTGTATACAAATGCCTCTGTCTGGCAAGTCATCAATCTTGCCAAAGCCCTATCAAGATCAATTTCTGCCCGGGAAAACTGGCACACAATGGCTAGAATCACTTAATCTAGCGCCCAAAATACAAAAGAGAATGCGACTATGAAATACCAGATAATTCCCGTGACGCCTTTTCAGCAAAATTGCACTCTCATTTGGTGTGAAAACACCCGCAAGGCTGCGGTGGTTGACCCGGGTGGAAACCTCGAGCGGATTTACGAGGCGCTGGAAAAACATGGGCTGACATTGGATAAAATTTTGCTGACCCATGGCCACATAGACCATGTGGGCGGGGCTGCCAAACTGGCCAAGGAAACCGGCGTCGCCATTGAAGGCCCCCATGTGGATGATGCCTTCTGGTTGGAAAACCTGCCCCGTCAGAGCCAAAACTTTGGCTTTGCCCATTGCGATGCCTTCGCCCCGTCCCGTTACCTCGAGGAAGGCGAGAGTCTGCACATTGGCGATGTAGCCCTGGATGTGGTGCATTGTCCAGGGCATACGCCCGGACACCTGGTGTTTTTTGAACCCGTCACCAAGTTGGCCCTGGTGGGGGATGTGCTATTTCGTGGCTCCATTGGCCGAACCGACTTCCCCGGTTCAGACCACAAAGCACTCATCAATTCCATCACCACCAAGCTTTGGCCACTGGGTAAAGAGGTGGCCTTCATACCCGGCCATGGGCCCATGTCTACCTTTGCCGAAGAGCGGGCTCATAACCCCTTTGTGGCCGATCAGCTGCTGGGTTAATACCTGATTATCCCCATCGTGGCTCCGTGAGATTGATGTTATCGGAGCCACTGATTCCTAGTCTCTTCCCTCAGTCCATTCATTGTCTGTCGGCGGCAGCCTCTTCTGACTAAACAGTGATGCTTATTTGGTAATTTAATTACACTTTTTGGAACCAGATCAGTTTTTCACACTGCAGTTTGCCTTATTGTTAGCGCCATAACACAAAGACAACGGGGTCCAACTATGTTTGAACGATTGCCAGTGGCGCTGGCCGCCGGTTTACTTGCTGCCTTATGGGTGGCGGTATCCGGCCAACTTTCCTGGGTAACCTGGGTGGGGTTTCTGGGATGCAGTGCTTATTTTGCCCAAGGGGAACTGAGCCCGCGAGGCGTCATGTCCACCTGGGCTACCACCCTTTCGGGGGTGTTCTGGGCGTGGCTTATTCTCCATGGCGCTGAAGTGTTGACCATGGGGTACAGTGCAGCCATTCTCACCGGCATAGTGACTGCGTTTATGTGCCTGCAGGCCAGTAAACGCCTGCTCGCCTTTATTCCCGGTACCTTTTTGGGTTGCTGCGCCATGTTTGCCTTAAATGGCGATTTCCTGGTGGTGTTGCCACCGCTACTCGTGGGTGCGGTAATGGGATACGCCATGAGTCTTCTCTCTGGCTTGCTGGCTCGCTACATGCCAGTTGCTGTAACAGAGTGAGCCTCACATTCTGATGATTTAACATTGCCATGGCGAAATACGCAGCTTGGCTCAGGTCCGCCCGGTCACCATCTATACTTACCCATGACCGGGAACGCTGACCGGGCCGGAGAATAATCAATGAAACAAATAACCTTTCGTAAAATTGATGCGATTCTGATCAAATTCAGTCTTAACGGTAAATTTTGGTTGGTATGCTCCATGGTGGCTGCCATCACAGCCATTGTGGCGCTGGCGAATTATCGTCTGCAGGTAACAACCATAGAATCCGCCAGTGAAGCACGGGTCAGCGCCGCACTCGATGCCTACGCTGAAATCGCCCGGGCCAACAATCTGCAGGGGGACGCGTTCTCGGCATTTGCCGCACGCCATGGTTTGTCACAGTCTGGCCAGAGCGGCCGCAAAGGCAACACGGTGACGGCAGTGACCAACCTGGCCGGCTCGCCGCTGGCGCTTAGCCGCAACGTGGCTGAATGGGAGAGTGAGTCCCGAAGCGATGCCGGTATGATGCTCTGGTGGGCCGCTCTGGGACTGCTGCCGCTGTTTCAGCTCAGCTACTGGATGTCCACTTCCCTTGGGGGCGGCCTCTGGGATATGTACATGGCCATCAAGCGCTTGGCAGATGGCGACCTGACCCAGCGTCTGAATTTTTTCGGCACCGATGACTTCAGCCTTATTGCCCGGGAAATTGACCGCTGCGCCGACAACATGAGTGATATGCTTTCTGCTATTCGTAATAACGCCGACACCCTGAAACGCGCATCCTCGGCATTTTCCAATCAGGCCCAAAGCAGTGACAGTCTCGCCAGACGGCAACACGAGTTTCTCGATTCAGTGGCGGTGGCCATGTCGCAGATGACGTCGGCCATTGAAGAAGTCTCCGCCAACGCCTCGGCCACCTCCACCCAAACCCGCTCCAACGCAGGGGCAGTAAAAGAAAGCCAAAAACGTATCACCAATACGGTATCCGGCATTGCCGAGCTCTCCGGCAAAATAGGGGATGCGTCGTCGTCGGTGGATGCGCTGTCACGTGAAGCGACCGAGATCAGTGCCGTGGTCACAGTGATTGACAGCATCTCAGAGCAAACCAATCTGCTTGCCCTGAACGCGGCCATTGAGGCTGCCCGTGCAGGAGAGCAGGGAAGGGGCTTTGCGGTGGTCGCCGATGAAGTCCGTACCCTGGCGGGCCGCACCCAACAGGCGACCGTGGAAATTCAATCCATGATTGAAAGTCTGCAATCCGGCAGTAAGGCGCTGTCTGGTATTACCGGCGATATTGTCAGCCGGGCAGAGCAGGGAAAGAGTGCGGTTTCGCTGGTGGGTGAGGATGTAGGCAATATCGCAGACTCCATCAATCAGGTGTTTGACATGGCAAGCCATATAGCTGCATCGGCCGAAGAGCAGAGTGTCGCGTGCCGTGAGATTGCATCGCAGCTTGCTGAAATCAGAAACCAGTCGGGCGTTATCAGTGACAATGCGCACAATGCTCTGGAGCTGGCCCATGAACTGGCACAGGCCTCGGTGGCGTTGACGGATATCCTGGGTCAGTACCGCACCTGATGACAGATATCTGTGTCAGCATAGGTTCTGTTGCACGAGTTCTAGTCCTTGAACGCTGGCATAAATTTAGTAAGAGGTATAAAAAAAGCGCCGTTTATCGGCGCTTTTTTTGGTGAACAGCCAGGGCTTACTCGAACTCGCTCCAGACGGGGGCGTGATCCGATGGCTTTTCCATGGCGCGAATATGGTAATCCACACCGGACGCAACCAGCCGGTCTGTGAGTGACCTGGTCGTCATGATCACATCGATACGCAGCCCGCGGTTATCATCAAAGCCCTTGCTGCGGTAATCGAACCAGGAATAGGTGGCGTCTTTTTCGGGGTGCAGTACCCGGAAGCTGTCGTCAAATCCCCAGTCTTTCAGGGTTTGCAGCCACTCGCGCTCTTCCGGCAGGAAACTGCACTTACCGGTTCTGAGCCAGCGTTTGGCATTGTCCGGACCAATGCCTATGTCCAAATCCAATGGAGATATGTTGATATCCCCCATGATGATGATGTCATCATCGCAGCTGTAGGATTCGGTCAGGAGGCGCTGGAGATCGGCATAAAACTTACGCTTGGCCGGAAACTTGATTTCATGATCCCGGCTCTCACCCTGGGGGAAGTAGCCGTTCATCACGGTAAGCATGCGGCCGTTTGGCTGACGGAATTTTCCGATGATCATCCGTCTTTGGGCATCTTCTGCATCCCATGGGTAACCCTTTTCCACGGATTCGGGTTCAACCTTCGACAGCAGCGCCACACCGTAATGGGCCTTGCCACCATGGTAATAAACCTTGTAACCCATGGCCTCGACATCGGCGAGGGGAAAGGCTTCGTCGTGTACCTTGGTTTCCTGCAGGCCGATGATATCAGGCGCCTGGGTATCAATCAGCGCTTGAAGTTGATGCAGGCGCGACCGCAGGCCATTGATGTTAAAGGAAACGACCTTCATCAGGGCAACACTCGCTTAAATGGTTTTACGATCACCTTTTCATACACGCCTGCGGCAATGTAAGGATCGGCATCGGCCCATGCCTGGGCGAGCTCCAGTGATTCAAATTCGGCCACTACCAGAGAGCCGGTGAAGCCCGCTTCACCTGGGTTATCGCTGTCGATAGCCGGGTGAGGACCGGCAATCATCAGGCGACCCTCATCGGCCAGTTCCTGCAGGCGCGCCAGGTGTGCAGGACGGGCGGCAAGGCGTTTTTCGAGACTGTTGGCAACGTCCTGGGATGAAATCATGTACCACATTATTTGAGTTCCTTCTTTTTATCTTCGGGAAGATGTTTGAACAGGTAAACCACGGTAAGCAGTGTGTTCACCAGAGTGGCGGCGGTCAGCCCGAATACTTTGAAGTTCACCCAGGTTTCCTGGGACAGACTGAAAGCCACATAGATGTTGATAAGCCCACAGGCGACAAAAAACAGCACCCAGTACCAGGTGAGTCTGGCCCAAATCTTATCGTCTACCGGCATTTCCTGACCGAGCATGGATTTGAGAATGGGCTTCCCCAGAAACTGCCCTGCAATGAGGGCGATGGCGAACAGGGCATAGACTATGGTCACCTTCCACTTGATAAAGGCATCATCGTGGAAAATCAGGGTAGCGGTACCGAAGCTGGCCACCAGGGCAAAGGTGATCAGGTGCATTTTTTCGATTTTTTTATACAGCGCATAGGTGGCGATGAGCTGGATAAGCGTCGCGACAATCAGGGCGCCAGTGGCGGCATAAATATCAAAAAACTTGTAAACGGCGAAAAAGACCAGAAGCGGTAAAAAATCGAGCAGCTGTTTCATGGCGTCCTGTGAAGTCCGAAAGTGTAAGCCTTTGACGGCCGGAAAGCTTGTGTTGTGCCGTCAGCGAGAAACCGAGTGTAACATGGGGATTGGCCGCTGGGTATGGCACTTTACCCGCTGGTGAAACCCAGCTCACACCTCTATAATGGCCGCCCGCCCCAGCAGGGGTTTTGATCTTGTGGATGTGTGTTTTGCGTAAGTGGTTGAAAGGCATCGCGGCCGTAAAATTTGCCCTGATTGTGCTGCTTGGGCTGTCCGTTTGGTCCACACGTATCCCAGATATTGCCTACCATCCTGTTTTGCCAGAACAGTCCCTAGCCAATTTCCACGTCATCGAATTCAATGATGACGGGCAAATGCATCTGCCCGCCCAGTTTGATGCGCTCAAGGCTCGTCTAAGGACGACGCCGGGTTCAGACCTGCTGATTTTTATCCACGGCTGGCACCACAATGCAGCGCCAAATGACGATAACTTTGTCGCCTTTCAGCGTTTTTACCAACAGATGTCGGCGACTAACCCGACGCTGCTGGGTCTCTATATCGGTTGGCGCGGCGACCAGTACGACCCCTTTTGGCTTGACGGCTCTGACGACCCCGACAGCGTGGTTGAGCCGCTGGACTTTCCCACCATATTCACCAGCAAACGCGTGGCAAAGCGGGTAGGAGAACATGGCGTCAGGCCGTTATTGGCTGAGCTCGACACCCTCGCGGATGAAGGTATCCTGGGACGCTATACCCTGATAGGCCACAGCCTCGGTGGCGTGGTGGCGCTCCATGCCCGCAAGCAAAGCCTGCTGGAGAATCTGGCAAAGGGGCAGGGGGAGCGGCATCTTACCGTGCTGCTTAATCCCGCGGCCTCCGCCAGGGAATATCAACCGCTGGATAAATGGCGTGGCCCAGACAATGCCGGGCCAGCCATGCTGGTGCTGCAGTCCAAAACGGATTTTGCTGTGCTGGAGGCCTTCAATTGGCTCAAGGAAGGAGAGCGCGCCGTGGGCAACTCCTGGGCTATTACCCACGATATTGACCCCTGTCCGGGGCGGGATTGCAGCCGCAAACTCGCTCTTCCCAAGGCGCTGCAGGACCACGATGCCAAACCCGGCTGTATGCAGGTGCTGGATGGCCCTGGCTGGAAGATCCGCGCCCGTCTGCACGCCCGAAAAACGGTGCAAAGCTGTGAGGATGCCAACCGTCAGGCTGTATGGGTACTGGCGGTTGCCGATGGGGTGATTGCCGGTCATAACGGTATCCTGACCGAAGTACAGGGCGTTGCACTGGCGGCCGCTTTGGATAATTGGCAAAGTGCCTGGCAAGGGGCAGCCCACACAGCCTCAATATCAGGCCCCATCACACCCGAATCGCCGCTTTGGCTTGAGCCCCATGCAGCTGCTGAACCCCAAGCTGACAGTAATCACACGGGAGTTCCTGCGTCGAAATAAGCTTGAAAGCATGCCCGGAGCTAAAAACGGGGCGGGTAAAAATCAATGGCCACATTCAGTGGCCGTTGATTGGGGAGATTTACAGCTTAGTCTGGCAGCCGGTTTCTCAGAGATGTCACTTACGGCTGCCAGTCATTTGCATTCACGGCTGAAGCTACAACCCCGAAGCTTTTGATACTGCAGAGGGTCGCATTTTCGTGGGCAATGATGATTTTGGCATCCAGATGCGCCTTGTCCGCTGTAGTGTGCGCATCGCTGATAAGGTCCACGGGGTATCCCAGCGCCAGGGCGCGTCTCACCGTGGTATCAACGCAAAACTCACTGGCATAGCCGCAAATGGCCAGTGCATCCACATCCAGTTCATCCAGTAAGGCCTTAAGCCCGGTTCCCTGAAAACTGTCCGGGGTGGTTTTACCCACGAAGTAGTCGTTCTCGTCCTGAATTAGACCACTCACCAACTGCCAGCCCTCTGTGTCGCGGGCGATGGGGGTGCCTGGCTGTTCATGCTGGATAAAGATAACCACAGCGCCTTTTACGCGGGCGGTTTGGGTTAACTGGTTGATACGCTGTATGATATTGGCGGAATCAAATGGCGGCGTGGCGCCTTCAAAAAGCAGTTGTTGAACATCTATCACTAGCAGTGCCTTGGCCATGGGCCACTCCTTAGCTGCTGCTTCGGCATTGAGCCGAATGGTGCCGGATAGACTAAGTTGTATTTCAGCTGTCACTGAGAGTCAACCTTCCCGGCATTGCTGCCTGAAAAATCAATCTATTGCAGTTGCCCATGGACTTTCTTACCTCCACAGCCGCTGCGGCGCTGAATTCCTGCAAAAACAGCGGGCAAGCCCGCTGTGTAGATTGTCTTCTCCCGTCTTATGAGGGAAAACTGCGTGTTTTAGCGCGTCAGGTGGCAGCCTTCATGGCGCTGGCAAAGGATTTGAGCTCTGCCAGGAGCTTAGGCATGTCGTCTTTCAAGGCGTCAATACGCTTGACCACGGCGGAGCCGGAAATGGCACCGGCGGCGCCCGCGGCGATCGCTTCCTTAACCTGTGAGGGTTCGGCAATGCCAAAGCCCAGCAGTGGTGGCGGTGCATTGAATTCCTTCAGGGCCGACAGCACAGAGTCCAGTGGCATACCTGCCTTGTTATCGGCACCTGTCACCCCGGCGCGGGATAAGAGGTAGGTGTAACCTTCGCCAAGTGACGCCACCAGGCGCAGGGTATCGGCGTCGGCATTGGGAGGCGCAATAAAAATCGGTGCTATGCCTTCGGCTCTGGCGGCGGCAACGAAAGGCGCCGACTCTTCTGCAGGTACATCGGCAATCAGCACTGAGTCCACTCCGGCGGCCTTGGCGCGGCGGTAAAACGCCTCTATGCCGTTGGCAAATACCAAATTGGCGTACAGTAAGAGACCGATGGGCAGCTCAGGATATTTGGCGCGGATTTGTTCAATCATCCTGAAACAGGTGTCCGGCGTAGTTCCGGCCGCCAGGGCGCGGATATTGGCACCCTGGATCACAGGACCATCGGCGAGGGGGTCGGAGAAGGGAAAACCCAGCTCCAGACAATCGGCGCCGCCTTCGACCAGGGCATCAATAATCGCGAGACTCTCCTCAATGCCCGGGTCCCCCAGGGTGACGAAAGGCACGAAGGCGCCCCGTGATTCGGCTTTTAATCGGGCAAAGGCGTTTGAATATCGGTTCATGGCAGTACTCCTTATGCGCTGGCCTTGCCGTCTAAGATGTCAGATACGGTGAAAATGTCTTTATCGCCGCGGCCAGAGAGATTGACCACAATGATTTGCTCTTCGGTGGCGTCTTTGGCCAGACGCAGTGCGTAGGCCAGTGCATGGGCAGACTCCAGCGCCGGAATAATACCTTCGCTGCGGGCAAGCAGCTGGAATGCTTCCAGCGCCTCGTCATCGGTGGCCGACTCATAGGTGGCGCGGCCAGTGGCATTGAGGTAGGCGTGCTGCGGTCCCACGGAAGGGAAGTCCAGACCGGCAGAAATCGAATAGGACTCTTCAATCTGGCCATGCTCATCCTGCATCAAGGGGGCTTTCATGCCAAAGAAGATACCCGTCTTGCCATGCTTGAGCGGCGCACCGTGCATTGGGGTATCAATGCCCTTACCGGCCGGCTCCACCCCAATCAGTTTCACCGAAGGCTCGTCAATAAAGTCGGCAAACATACCGATGGCGTTGGAGCCGCCACCCACGCAGGCGATAACCGCATCCGGCAGGCGGCCTTCTTTTTCCAGCATTTGGGCTTTGGTTTCGGCGCCAATCATGCGCTGAAACTCACGTACTATGGTGGGGAAGGGATGCGGCCCTGCTGCTGTACCCAGCAGATAGTGGGCGCGATCGTAGCTGCCGGACCAGTCGCGCATGGCCTCGTTACAGGCATCCTTGAGGGTGGCCGAGCCGGAGGTGACCGGGATAACCTCGGCGCCCATCAAGCGCATACGAAACACATTGGGGCTCTGGCGGGCCACGTCTTTGGCGCCCATGTACACCTTGCACTTGAGCCCCAACAGGGCGCAGGCCAGTGCCGTGGCCACACCATGTTGTCCGGCGCCTGTCTCGGCAATAATCTCTTTTTTGCCCATGCGTTTGGCGAGCAATGCCTGACCGAGTACCTGATTGGTCTTGTGGGCACCGCCGTGCAGCAGATCCTCACGCTTTAAGTAAATCTTCACCCTGGGATTGGGAGACAGATTGCGGGTCAGGGTAAGCGCCGTGGGACGACCGGCGTAGTTCTTCAACAGGTCGTGGAATTCTTTTAAAAACTCGGGGTCTTGCTGTGCCTCGACAAAGGCGGTTTCCAGCTGCTTCAGCGCCGGCATCAGAATCTGCGGCACGTACATGCCGCCGTATTCGCCGAAGTAGGGATCGAGTTTCAGCTCGCTCATTGTGTCTCTCCAAAGTCAGTCAATCTGCTATGGCGGCGTTACCACCAAAAATTCTGTTCGGTTAAGTGTTTGTCAGTAGTTGCGAAGGCTGGCAAAGGCCTGTTCGATAAGCGCAGCAGACTTGATGCCGGGCGCCTCTTCCAGCCCTGAATTAAAGTCCAGCCCCAAAAAGCCCTGCTTGGCGGCGGTAGTGGCGTTGTTTGCATCGAGACCTCCGGCCAGCATGGCCCGGTGTTTGTCTGCAAGATTCAATTGCCAATCAAAACACACACCTGTGCCGCCAAAGCCAGCACTGTTTTTGCTGTCATACACAATGCGGTCTGCCCCATGGGGGATGGCAGATGCCTTGTCTGCTTCAACGGCCACAGCTTTCCAAATCTCACAGTCTTCGGTTAACTCCTGTGATAAATGTGCGCGGAGGCTTTCGATATAGACTTCATCTTCCTGGCCGTGGAGCTGCACCGCCGCGAGTCCCAACGTTTTGGCAACACTGGCAACTTTGGCGATCGCTTCATCCACAAACACACCCACCAGTGCCAGAGGCTGGCTTGCCACGCGATTGAATGCGCTCAGGGCCTGTGCTTTTTCTGCTGTTACGCAGCGGGGGGATTTTGCGGCAAAAATCAGCCCGCCATATACGGCACCGGCGTTGGCGGCGGCCTCAATATCCGTTTCCCGGGTCAGGCCGCAGACCTTGTTTTCACCGTAGATCAGGCGTCTGCAGGCCAAATCCAGGTTCGATTCCGCCATCAGGGAACTGCCCACCAAAAATCCCTGCACCAGGGGGGCGAGGCGCTTTACCTGTTCGTGGGTGTAAATGCCGGATTCGCTGATGACCAGGGTATCGGCAGGGATGTGAGGCGCCAGCGCTTCTGTGGTGGCAAGATCTGTGCTCAGGTCACGCAGGTTACGGTTGTTGATGCCAATAATGGGGGCTTTCAGGGCGATGGCGCGGCCGAGCTCGTCGTCGTTGCTCACTTCGGTGAGTACGTCGAGCTGATATTTGGCGGCTTCGGCAGCAAGCAGCCGGTAATCGTCGTCATCCAGTACGCTCAGCATCAGCAGTATGGCATCGGCGCCCTGATGGGCCGCAAGCCTCACCTGATAGGTCGAGATAAAAAAGTCTTTGCACAGCACCGGCTGGGAGACGGCGGCGCGTACCCGCGGGATATAGTCCATGTCGCCCTGAAAAAACTGCTCATCCGTCAGTACCGATATGCCCGCAGCGTAGCGGCTGTAAATGCTGGCGATGGCCACAGGATCAAAATCGGCACGAATGAGTCCTTTGGATGGACTGGCTTTTTTACATTCCAGAATAAAACCTGCGTTGGGTGCTGCCAGCGCCTGATAGAGGCTGCGGTCAGAGATTTTCGGCGCGAGGCAGGCTTCCGGGAATCGCTGCTTGAGAGCATCGATATGGGCATATTTGGTGTCGATAATCTTGGTTAACACATTGCTCATGTATCTTAATTCCTTACGCCTTGTGCTGCTGACTCATGGCGGCGAGGCCAATCAGTTTTTCATATGCCTTGCCGGAGGCGAGGGTGTCAATGGCAAGCTTAAATCCTGCCTGGGGCGTGTCGGCGAGCCCTGCCACATAGAGCGCACAGCCCGCGTTAAGCGCCACGGCATCCCTGTGGGCGGCCTTACCTTCGCCTTTTAAAATGGCAGCGGTGATGAGCGCATTGTCCTCTGGATTACCGCCTTCAAGCTCAGTCACCTGCACTGGTTCAAGCCCAAAATCCTGTGGCGACAGCGTGTAATCGACAAGTTCACCGTTCTTGAGTTCACAGACCTGGGTTGTGCCATGGAGCGCGACTTCGTCCAGCCCTTCTCCATGTACCACCATGGCCCGTGTTACCCCAAGGGCGCAGAGCACCTCGGCAATGGGACGAACCAGAGATGCACTGTACACCCCCAGCAGCATAAAGTCGGGATGGCTTGGATTAATCAGGGGGCCGAGCACATTGAACAGGGTTCGGGTGGCGAGCTTTTGCCTTACCGGTATGGCATGTTTTACCCCGCCGTGGTAGTGGGGGGCAAAGAGAAAACAGATACCCAAAGCTTCAAGACAGTCGGCGGCGGTTTTTGGCGTCATGGTCAACTCAATGCCGAACTGACCGAGCAGATCAGACGAGCCAGACTTGGACGACACGCTGCGGTTACCGTGCTTGGCCACCTTGGCGCCGGCCGCGGCCGCCACAAAGGTTGCGGTGGTGGAGATATTGATGGTGTTGAAACCGTCACCGCCGGTGCCGACGATATCCAGAATGCCGCCATCAAGTGCGGGCCGTGGGAAGGGATTGGCCGCTTCGCGCATGGCATCGGCCGCGCCGCTGATTTCATCAATGGTTTCGCCCCGCACCTTGAGGGCCATCAAAAGCGCCGCAATGGTGACCTCATCAAGCTCGCCCCTTACCAGCGCAGCAAAGAGACACTTGGCTTCGTCGCGGGACAAGGGGTTGCCGCCGTAGGCCTTATCGAGAAGTTGTCTGATGTCCTTGCTCATTGCTGATCTCCTTTGGCGCCCATGCCGGTCAGGTATTGCAGGCTTTGCACCAGCAAGGTACTGCCAAGGGTAGTCAGAATCGATTCAGGGTGAAACTGAAATCCCAGGGCCTTGTCTTCTTCGTGGAGAACCGCCATGGGCATGCCTTCGGTGGTGGCAATGACCTTGAGGGAGTCAGGCACCTCTGTGGCCACCAGACTGTGATAGCGTGCCACCGGTAAGGGTGATGGCAGGCTACGGAAAATCCCTTGACCGTCATGGACTGTGGGGCTCGCCTTGCCGTGTACCACGCTGGGGGCGCGCTCTACCTTGCCGCCGTAGTGTTCCACCAACGCCTGATGACCCAGACAAATTCCCAGGATGGGCAGTTTTCCGGCCACCAGTTTAATCAGCGCCATCATGCAGCCTGCTTCGTGTGGCGCGCCTGGGCCGGGGGAAAGCACCAGTGCGGTTTGAGGCTCGGCCAGTAACTTGGCTGCCAGCTGCTGTGGGTCAACGTCGTTACGGTAAATCACCACTTCAAAACCCAGGGCGCGGAATTGGTCGACCAGGTTGTAGGTAAAAGAATCGAAGTTATCGAGTAAATAGAGTTTCACAGGCCACCTCCCAGTTTGATGGCAGAGATCACTGCCTGTGCTTTTTGACGGGTTTCGTCGGCCTCTGCCTGGGGATCTGAGTCATACACCACACCGGCACCGGCCTGGATATGGGCAACGCCGTCTTTCACAAAGGCCGAACGAATGACTATACAGGTATCCATGTCGCCGGTGGCGGACAGGTAACCCACGGCGCCCCCATAGCTGCCCCTGCGGGTCTTTTCGGTTTCGCGGATAAGCTGGGAGGCTCTAACCTTGGGGGCACCTGTGAGCGTGCCCATATTCATACAGGCCTGATAGGCATGGAGGGCATCGAGATCCTGCCTCAGTTGGCCTGTGACCCGGCTGACCAGGTGCATCACGTGGCTATATCGGTCGACCTTCAGCAGCTCTGCCACCTTGCGGGTACCGCTTTGGCTGATGCGGGCAATATCATTTCGGGCCAAATCGACCAGCATCAGGTGCTCTGAGAGTTCCTTTTTATCGAGGCGCAGTTCCAGCTCGATACGGCCATCCAGGTCGTGGTCTATGTTGCCACTGGCATCTTTGCCGCGTTTGCGGGTGCCGGCGATGGGGTAGACTTCCACCTGATTGCTGCCGGCATCGTATTTCAGTGCGCTCTCGGGTGAGGCGCCAAAGAGGGTGAAATCGCTGCTGCGAAAATAAAACATGTAAGGACTTGGGTTGGTTTTACGCAGTGCTCTGTAAGCACCCAGAGTATTGGGGCAGGGCAGGCTGAAGCTTCTTGACGGCACCACCTGAAAAATATCGCCTGCGATGATGTGCTCTTTCAGGGCGTTCACCGCGTCTTTAAAGTCTTCGTCACTGATGCTGACGCTGGCCTCGACATTCACCGGTTTGAGGGCTTTAACCGGGCGGGGGCGATTGGCGATGGCCTCTATCACCTTGGCGCGGCGCTTGAGTTCATCTTCTATGAAGGGTGATATTTGCCCGTCGGTGGAAAAGGCCGACAAGACCAATTCGGCCTGTTTGGCCTTGTGGTCCACAAGCACCAGGGTGTCGGCGAGATAAAAGAGATAATCCGGGCAGGTGTTGGCGCCGTCCCGTGCTTTGGGCAGGGGCTCAACGGTATCAATCAAATCGTAGGCCAGTACGCCGCCGAGAAAGAGATCTTCAAAGGCGACCTTGTCACCCACATGGATATGCTTGAGCAGTGCCCGCAGACCATCCAGGGGCGAGGTGGATTTTAGCCTGGCATCTTCATCCAGCAGGCCGGTGTCACGTGTTAATGTCACTGCAAGGTGGTTGGTTTCATGCAGTTCGCTGTTAAAAAAGCCGGCGATGGCGGGCAGCAGCACCCGACCGTTGTCATCCAGCGCGGTAAATTCCAACCGATACCCCTGGGCGGCAATTTTCAGGGCCGCGTGGGTCATGATGATGCTTTTAAGGTTCTCTTTGCTGTCGATTTCAGCCGATTCCAGCAAGAGAGTGTGGTGGGCATCCTGAGTCAGGCTCTCGTAGAGCGCCAGAGGGTCATCCTGGTAAGGCAAGGGCTGCTTGGTCAACTTGCCTGTGGCCAGCTTTCCCTCAGCCTTGGCATCAAACGCCTGTTGTGTCATCCGGTTATCCTTCAAGTTTTTGTACCGCTTTTCCCCGGGCCAGATGCAAAAAGGCCCGCGTAGTGCGGGCCTTTTCGATGAATCTTGTGTCTGTTAAACGCACACCAAGCTTCACACTACCCGCGTATTGGGGAAGTGCCACCACCAGTTGATGAAAGAAGCAATGATTGGATTCATGTTGCGTTTATCTTGTGAAATTCGTTGTTGGCCTATAGAAAAACCCAGGCGGTGGGGATTGTCAATTGAATATTTATCATAATCTATGCGAACTCACTGATTTGGCCATCGATTGGGGGCGGGAAGGGCTGAAAGTTTGGGGCGCTTTTCATAATGCTTTCAAGTAGAATAAGCCCATGAACGATGAAAATTATTTGGTTGATCTCCACTGCCACACCACAGCCTCCGACGGACAACTTTCACCCTCGGATGTGATTACACGCGCCATCGAGCGCGGCGTGAATTTGCTGGCAATTACCGACCACGACACCCTCGACGGGCTTGAAGAGGCCCACGGCGCCAACAATGCGTCGCAGTCGCCGCTCGAACTGGTTGACGGGGTGGAAATATCAACCCGTTGGCACAGTTACGATATCCACATAGTGGCGCTGCAGGTGGACCGGCATCATCCTGAGTTGCAGGCGTTTCTCGCACGGCAACGGGAGCTTCGGGAAATCCGTGCCCGTGAGATAGGCAATCGTCTGGCCAAGGCCGGTATCGAAGGCACCTTTGAAGCGGCTAAGGCGTTGGCCGGAAACGCGGCTGTCAGCCGTGGCCATTATGCCAGGGTGCTGGTTGAACGGGGCATTGCCGCGGATATGGCCGGGGTATTCAAGCGCTTTCTGGCCCGCAACAAAACCGGCTATGTGCCCAACAACTGGGGTGATATGGCCTCGGCCATTGCGATTGTTCATCGCGCTGGCGGTGTGGCCGTGCTTGCCCACCCCAGTGGCTATAAAATGTCGGCCAAGTGGCTGAAAAAGTTGGTACGGGAGTTTAAAGAAGCCGGCGGCGATGCCATGGAAGTGGTGCTGGGGCAGCAAACATTGGAGGACAGGGCCAATTTGGTGGCGCTGTCCCATCTCAACGGCTTGTACGGCAGCCTGGGCAGCGATTTTCATTTTCCCGGCAGCTTTGTCGAGCTGGGTAAAAATCTTTACCGACCACAGGGCGTAACCTGGGTCTGGCAAACCGAACTCTGGGGGACGAGGGAATGAGTCAATTTTTTTATGTGCATGAGGTGAATCCTCAAAAACGTCTGATAGATCAGGCGGTCAATATTCTCAGAAGCGGTGGCGTGATTGTGTATCCCACCGACTCGGGCTATGCCCTTGGTTGCCTGATTGGCGATAAAAACGCCATGGAGCGTATCGTGCGAATTCGTCAGATGGAGCAGGACCATCACTTCTCCCTGATGTGCAGAGACTTGTCTGAAATTGCGACCTACGCCAGAGTCGAAAATCAGGCCTTCCGATTGGTGAAACACTGCACGCCCGGGCCTTACACCTTTATTTTCAAGGCCACCAAAGAAGTACCGCGCCGTTTACAAAACGACAAGAAGAAAACCATTGGTATCCGTGTGCCCGACAACGTGATAGCCCTGGCACTGCTCGAAGCGCTCGGCGAGCCTTTGATGTCCACCAGTTTGGTGATGCCCGGTCAGGAGTTTGCCGAATCGGATCCTGAACATATCCGCGACCTGCTCGAACACCAGGTGGAGGCCATTCTCAATGGTGGTTACCTTGGTGAGAGCCCGACCACTGTGGTTGACATGTCCGAAGACACCTTCGAGGTGCTCAGGGAAGGCGCCGGGGATATCAGTCCGTTTCTGTAAGAAGGCGCGCCCCGACTGTGTTGCTTTCACGCGGCGTTGCTTTTAAGAAGAGCTGTTTTCGGGTATAATCGCGCGCTTTCGTGTCCGATATCGGGTACGGCGCTGCAAACCGTGAGAATTGAGTCTCTTACGCATTGTAAAAGCTCGGTTTTTTGGTAAGAGGTTGGCCTTTGGGTAGCCTGGAGGACGGATGCAAGGCATTCAGCAAAGTTTGCCACTTGCGGTGGTTCGTGGGGAGCCCGTCAGGGAGTTGCCCGCCGATCTCTTTATCCCACCGGAAGCGCTTGAGGTGTTCCTGGAGGCCTTTGAAGGTCCGCTCGACTTGCTGCTTTACCTTATCCGAAAGCAAAAGCTCGATGTGATAGAACTGCCCCTGACCCTGATAGCGGCTCAGTACCTTGAGTACATCCGATTGCTGACCGATGCGCGGATTGAGCTTGCTACCGATTACCTGGTGATGGCGGCAACCCTGGCGGAAATTAAGTCGCGACTGCTGTTGCCCAAAATGGCGGTGGAAGACGACGAGGAAGAAGATCCGCGGGTTCGGCTTATCAAGCAGCTCAAGGCCTATGAGGCGATTCGTGAGGCGGCTTTTAAGCTCGACGAACTGCCGCGGCTCGAGCGTGATGTACATCAGGCCCGCGCTCAGGCAGCCCCAGGGCTTAAGCCTGAAGTGATACCGCCGGATGTCTCGCTTAAAGAGCTGGCGATGGCCTTTGCTGAAGTGCTTAAACGCGCATCGGCCTTTGAACACCACCAGGTGAAGAAAGAAGTGCTCTCCACCCGGGAGCGAATGAGCGAAATTTTAGCCAAACTGGATCATGAACACTTCACCCCCTTCACCGCGCTGTTTAGCCCGGAAGAGGGTCGTGGCGGTGTGGTGGTCAGTTTTCTTGCGCTGATGGAACTGGTGAAGGAAACCCTGGTTGAGCTGTACCAGGCCGAGCCCCTCAGCGGCATTTACGTGAAGGCGACCTGATGGCGCAGATTAGTCACTTACAGCTGAAACAATTGATAGAGGCTTGTCTGTTTGTGCAGCAAAAGCCGATGACCATCAAAGCATTGCGAGAAGGTGTGCTGGCTCCCTTTGCCGTATCACGGGAAAGGATCAGTACCGTTGTTGCCGAGCTGATGGTCGATTATCAGGAACGTGGGGTCAATCTGGTGAAAGTGGCGGGTGGATACCGCTTCCAGACCCAGGAAACCCTGAACCCTTACCTGCAGACCCTGTGGCAGGAAAAGGCGCCCAAGTATTCGCGGGCAACCCTGGAAACCCTGGCGGTGATCGCATACCGCCAACCTGTGACCCGGGGTGATATTGAGCAGGTAAGGGGTGTGGCACTTGGAAGCCATATCCTGAAAACCTTATCTGATCGTCGATGGATCAGAGTGGTAGGGCACAAAGAGGTTCCGGGTCGTCCGGCACTTTACGCTACTACTTCAGAATTTTTGGCCTATTTTGGCTTGGATAATCTGGCGTCATTACCGGCGCTGGCGGATCTGGAGTCATTGGATGCGTTATTTGGCAAACAAACTGAATTACCAAATGCGCAGGAAGAATTAACTCATGAGTGAAAAGTTGCAGAAAGTCTTGGCCCGTGCAGGCCATGGCTCCCGTCGTGAGATGGAGGCATGGATTGCTGCAGGACGAGTGAGTATCAACGGCGAAATCGCCAACCTGGGAGACAGGGTGGATGCCGACGCAAAAGTGCGTCTCGACGGTCGCCTGGTGTCCATCAAATCAGCCGACGACATCATCTGTCGTGTGCTGGCTTACCATAAACCCGAGGGCGAAATTTGCTCGCGCAAAGATCCCGAAGGCCGCCCAACTGTATTTGACCGCCTGCCCAAGCTGCGTGATGCACGTTGGGTTGCCGTGGGTCGTCTGGACATCAACACCTCTGGCCTGTTGCTGTTTACCTCTGACGGTGAGCTGGCTAACCGCCTGATGCACCCGTCCAATGAGGTTGACCGCGAATATGCCGTGCGTACCTTTGGTGAAGTGAATGACTTTACCATTCAAAAGCTGCGTACCGGCGTGATGCTCGAAGACGGTCCGGCACAGTTTGACTATGTAAAGGCTGCCGGTGGTGAAGGTGTTAACCAATGGTGGCACGTAGGGCTGCGCGAAGGACGTAACCGTGAAGTGCGCCGCCTGTGGGAATCACAGGAAGTGCAGGTAAGCCGCCTTATCCGCGTGCGTTACGGTATGATTGAACTGCCGAAAACCTTGCCCCGTGGTGGCTGGATTGAATTGCCTCTGGAGCAGGTAAACTACCTGCGTCAGCTGGCAGGTATGGACCCTGAAACCCGCTCCATGATAGGTACCGACAAGCACAGTGTGGCGCGTGCGTCTCAGGTGCGCAGCGCCAAAATTCGCCGCGCAGTGCGTAAGAGTAAGGTAGGCGCTGCCACCGGCTCAAAACGCCCCAAACCGACTCGTACTCGCAGTTAATCCCGCCTTCAGGCGTTGGATATCGAAGTCAAAGGCCGCTTATGCGGCCTTTTGTGTTATACCAGACTGTAACTTGGACTATTGACAGGGAAGCGGTATGAAACTGCTGTCGGTGACAAAAATCTGGGATCGGGGTGAGCACAACGCTTTTACCGATCTCATCCGTTTTGATGGTCGTCTTTACTGTGCCTTTCGGGAAGGCTCTGCCCATGTATCGCCAGACGGTGCTCTCAGAGTATTGGTGTCTGCCGATGAGGGTGCCAGTTGGCACGAAGCCGCGCTCATCAGGCTGGAAGAAGGGGATTTGCGTGACGCCAGGTTACTGGTGTGGCAGGGACAGCTTTATCTGTTTGGTGCCAGAGCCATCGCCGGAGAGCCACTGCAGTCTCTTATGTGGCGCTCGCCGGATGGCTGTCACTGGCAGGCAGCTGAACACTGCGCCGACACTGGTTACTGGCTTTGGCGGGTGATTGCCGATGACAGTGAACAAACCGCCCCGAATGAGTCTGCCCTCTATGGCGTGGCATACCGCCCCGGGCCCGATGGTGATGTGCGCCTGTACCGCGCTGCGCCGAAAGGCACTCTCAAAGGTGCTGATTTCACCTCCCTGGTTGTTTGCCTTAACCGCGACGGTTATGTCAATGAAACTGGCCTTGAGATCTCTGACGGCACCTTTACTTGTTTGCTCAGACGTGATCCCGTCTGGGATGACCGCAAAAATGGCATACTCGGGAAAGCCTCAACGCCTTTTACTGACTGGCAATGGCTCGAGTTGGATTGCCGTATCGGTGGCCCGATTGCGTTTCGCTGGCAGGGGCGACTGCTGGCCATTGTAAGGCTCTATGATGAAAAGATACGCACATCTCTGGTGGAGATTTGCGAAACTACGGGCCATGTAGCCGAGCATTTATCGCTGCCATCAGGGGGAGACACCAGCTATGCAGGGGTGGTGATGCAGCACGCTGAACACAGTGATGAGCTCAAGGTAAGTTATTACTCAAGCCATGAAGGTAAGACGGCGATTTACTTCGCAGCTATCCGGCTTGAGTAGAGCTTAAAAGTCAAAAACGGCAGCCAAGGCTGCCGTTTTTTTGTTATAAAACCAAACCCCGATTTCTCAACGATTTGCCAGCATAAAGTCCAGCGCGGCGCGAATGGCCGCGACCTGAGCCGCATTACATTCTTCGGCAGTGGCTTTGGGGCTGTCGGGATAGACTTCGGTCGTGGTGGTAAAAGTCGCATCCGTTATTCCGGCGCACAAACCCAGTTGCTTCACCGGGTAGTTGATTACACCGTGTTGCACTACCGGTGAGCCAATAATCTTGCCCTTATCATCGGGTGGTGCGATATGGGTGACCTTTTCCACGGCTTCGATAATCGCTTTTTGGAAGGCTTCCTGGGGATTGTCGCTGTCACCCACCAAGTAAAAGCCATCGGGGATGATATCGGGCTCGTAGTCTTTGCCATCACGGGCGGCCAGCGCCGGGCGAAACTCGGTTTCGTCTGTGTCTGTGGTTTCGTGCAGGTCGATATGCAGCGCAAAGTCAGACTTATGAGGCGCAACCAGCTTGAGCAGTGCGGCCGACTCCTCAGATGGACTGTTTTCCACGAAGGAGCGATTTGGGTCGACTGCTTTGGGGTTCCAACGATTGATGATTTCATAACCCCAGGGACTCACGCACGGAGCAACCAGCAGATTCACCTTGCCCTGATACTCTTTGGCATCATGATGTAAAAAGTCCAGTGCGCCTTGTACGCCACTGGTTTCATACCCGTGAACACCTCCCGTGACCAGCGTCAGCGGCAGGCCCGGCTGCCACTGGTTTTTCAGAGCATACAGCGGGAAACGTCCGGCATCGATGGAAAGCGCGCCGTAGTTAACCAATTCAAAATCGGCAGCCAGTGGCAGCACGCGGGACAGCACTTCATCCTGATAGCTGCGTTTTACTGTTTGGGCGTCGAACCAGGCTTGCTTGTCGGCATCGTTCCAGGGGGTGCCTGGCGTGCCAATGGGGTAGGGTGTTGTCATGGTATTTGGTCTTTATTGTATTTGGCTGAGAGTAAACATAAAAAAGCCCGCTTCAGCGGGCCTTGAGAATACAGCTTATTGTGCGCTGAAGGCCTGACCATTCTGGTCTTTGCTGTCGTCTGCCATCAGGTATACATACAGTGGCATCAGCTCTTCGGCGGTTTTCAGGGTTTGCGGATCTTCACCCGGATAGGCATTGGCACGCATCTTGGTGCGTGTGGCACCGGGGTTGATTGAATTGGCACGCACAGTGGTGCCATCACACTCGTGGGCAAGCACCTGCATCATGCCTTCGGTGGCAAATTTGGAGAAGGCATAAGGCCCCCAGTAGGCACGGCCGGTACGGCCAACACCGCTGGAGGTGAATATGATTGAAGCGGAAGGTGCCTTGCGCAGCACCTTGAGCAGGCTCTTGGTCATAATGGCCTGAGCGGTAACGTTGACCTTCATGACTTCTTCGAGGGACGCCAAATCAATGTGCTCGAATGGGCCAAGTACACCGAGCACACTGGCATTGTGGAGCACGCCATCGAGATGGCCAAATTGCTCTTCGATGGTGTCGGCCATGTCGCGGTAGTTTTGCTCTGTGGCGCCTTTCATATCCAAAGGCACAATGGCCGGAGTAGGGTAGCCTGCCGCTTCGATTTCATCGTAAACGGCTTCGAGTTTCTTCACAGTACGGCCCAGCAGGATCACAGTGGCGCCGTGGGCGGCATAAGCCAGTGCCGCAGCGCGGCCGATACCGTCACCGGCACCGGTAACCAGAATCGTTTTGCCTTTCAGAGCATCGGGGGCAACTTTATATTCCAACATGGATTTAAACTTCCTCTTGGCGCAACTTCCCGTCTTTACTGAGGGATTTTATGAGTCATACAGCTGTTTAAAACAATTGACTGTTTATTGGGTGTTCACTTCATTGCGCAGTGTGACAAAATTGTAGCGAACTCAATATTTTTGCGTTAAGTTGAAACGAGTTACGGACATTTAATAAGTCCGGTTGGCATCGCAATACGGGCTATTGTGACCAATTTCTTGGGGAAAACAAAATTATTACAACAAGATTTGGGGAAAAAAGATGAAAAGACTCATTTTGGGAGTAGCAATCGCCTCGGCTCTGGGCCTCAGCGGCTGTGGTGGTGAGGATAGTGTCAATGAGCTCAGGGATAATATAGAGCCGCTGATCCCCGAGTCCCACCTGGTGTTTGATCCCACCGCCGGCAAGGTACCGCTGCCAAGCGATCTGCTGTTCAGTGGCACCCTCGACGGTACCCTGGCCATTCCCGGCGAAGAAGGCGGTGATTACACCAATCCTCAGTACGCCATCGGCGCGCTTGATGGCTGGTCTACCACGCAGCCCATCAGCATTGATTTTGCCCCATCCAGAGATCACAGCGGTAACCTGCTGTCCCTGAACGCAGCCTCTGTATTCCAGTCTGGTGCAGTGCGTGTATTTGAGGCCACTGTAGGCGGCGCACTCTCTTCAGACGCTGAGTGTAAAGCGGCGCCTTCGGTTTCAGCCTGTAAGATTGGCGATGAGCTGCAATTCGGTGTCGACTTTATCAGTCAGGCCGTGGGCAACAAGATTGTCATAGTGCCATTAAAGCCACTGAAAGCCGGTCAGTCGTACATCTACGCGACCACTACTCTCATTGAAGACTCTGAAAACCGTCCGGTCGCAACGTCTTCGACCTACGGTTCGGTGAAGATGGATATCACCACACATCCGCTGGGCACCGAAGCACAGCGCGGACTGCAGGCGCTGGTTAACAGCTATGAAAATGCCCTCGAGTCCAAAGGCGTTGATAAGGCCAGCATCACCTACTCGAGCCTCTTTACCACCCAATCGGTAAATCCTGCGTACGAAACCCTGAAACTGCTGATGGCAAGCAACGATGCGTTCAAGCCGTCGTTCGATATGTTTCCAACCCCGACCGGGATGACAGTGGCGCAAATGGCAGGCATGAGCCCAGAAATGGGTCTGCCTTACGTGCTGTCTGATCTGGCCGATGTGTACGTTGCCAAAATCAAGCTGCCCGTTTACAGCGATTGTTCCGCGAACGGCTGTTTGACCGCTGACATGGCGCCCAAGATTAACGGCCGCTGGACTGCCCTGGGCGACAGCCCAGTGTCAGTGCTGCTTGCGCTGCAGGCCGGCACCCTGAGCCAACAAAACTTTGGTGCCCAGGCTATGGCGCAGGGTATTGAAGACCCTGCCGCCGCGCTGGCAAACCCTGCGCTGCTGGCTGGAAAGCAGTTTAAGCTTGATGACGGTACCCCAGCGGATAAAACCCGCCATGTCACCAAGTTCAACCCCATTCCTGCAC
This sequence comes from Shewanella zhangzhouensis, assembly GCF_019457615.1. NCBI lineage: Bacteria > Pseudomonadati > Pseudomonadota > Gammaproteobacteria > Alteromonadales > Shewanellaceae > Shewanella > Shewanella zhangzhouensis. Next base: position 2,729,542 of record NZ_CP080414.1, on the reverse strand, counting down.
CCAAGACCTACGAAAGTGTCTCTGTGCTTATGACCCTGCCAAACGCAGCCAAGCTGAAGGCCTTCACCGAAGCTCAGGGCCAGGCCTTTGTGCCACCTGCCAATGGCTGGCCGGTGAACATTGCCATGCACGGTCTGGGCGGCGGTAAAGAGATGGCGCTCGCCTATGCGGGTACCTACGCCGCAGCTGGTGTGGCAACGGTTGCAATCGATATGCCGCTCCACGGTGAGCGTTCATTCGATGCCAACAAAGATGGTATCTATGAAATCTCAGCGACCGATCCTTCATTTGGTCCTGTGGTTGGTAAACCTGACGCGTTCAAAAATGGTTCACCGCTGGTGTTTGTGAATATCGCAAGCTCACTGTCTGTGCGGGATAACTTCCGTCAGGCCGTGGCTGACCATCTGGGCGTGCGATTGGCGCTCACCGGTATGGCGCAATATTTGGCCGCCAATAACCAGCCGCAGGTATTTGATGTGTCCAAGGTGTCTTCCCAGGGCCTGAGCCTCGGCGGCATTGTAAACACCAACTTTGCCACTTACGCTTCAACCGGTTTGGTTGACCCAACCACAGGTACTCAGTTGCCCAATCCCTATGCCATCACCGCAGCTTCACTGGTTGCGCCTTCCGGTGGCTTGGCTGGCGCCTTCGCGGGCTCCGCAACCTTTGGCCCTGTGCTCTTTAGTACCATTACCGGTACCCCAGAGTTCCAGGCCATGGTGGATGCCGCCAACACGGCAGGTTATGAGCCTGGCAGCCCTGAATACGCGGCGCTGGTACAACAGGTTTACGCCGGCTTTATCCCTACCTTCGCGTTTGCCATCCAAACCGGTGTGGACTCCATTGACCCTGTAAACCATGCCGGCATGTTGAAGGCGACTGGTTTGCCGGTTCACCTGATTGAGGTGGTCGGTGACGGTAACGGTAACCTGCCTGATCAGGTACTGCCAAACAGTGTGGAAGGCTTCCCGCTGTCGGGGACCGAGCCACTGATTGCAAATCTGGGGCTGGAGTGTCGTGATACCACGGCTCAGGGCGGTGGCGCAGTGCGCTTTATCAAGGGACATCACAGCTCCATCGTGGACCCAAGCGAAAACGGTGCCACCGATGGCAAGGCAGCTGCAGCGACTGCAGAGATGCAGTGGCAGGTAGCAGGTTTTGCCAAGTCGGCTTCAGCGGGCACAGCCACCATTCTGGTGAATGATGCCAGCGTGCTGAAGGCCTGTGACTGATCTTTGCTACGTCTCAGTTAGTCACAGTTAGTCACAGTTAAACCGGCCTCAGGGCCGGTTTTTTATTGGTTTTAGCGGCTGAATTGTTAGAATAGCCGCACTTTTATGCTCGCCCGGCCAGGTTGCCGGGTGTTGGGATGGTTTGGAGCGGAATTTGGAATTTTTATACGAATACGGGCTGTTTCTTGCCAAGGCGGTGACAGTGGTCGCGGCCATCGGCGCCATACTGGTGATGGTGTTCGCCGGTGCGGCCCGTGGTAAGGGTGATAAAGGCGAACTGGTACTGACCAATGTCACTGAAGAACTCGATCATTTAAAGACTCACCTCAAACACGAACTGCTTGATAAGAAAGCTTTTAAGGCGTATGAAAAAGCCCAGAGAGCCGAGGCCAAAGAGGCTGAAAAGCAGGATACGCCCAAGCCCAGAACCTTTGTGCTGGATTTTAAAGGCAGTATCGATGCCCACGAAGTTGCCTCTTTGCGGGAAGAAATCAGCGCCATACTGACCATTGCCGAAAAAGGCGATGAGGTGCTGCTTAACGTCGAGAGCGGTGGTGGCATGGTACATGGTTACGGTCTTGCGGCCAGCCAGCTCGACAGATTGCGCCAGGCAGACATCCCACTGACTGCCTGTATCGACAAGGTGGCGGCCAGTGGCGGCTACATGATGGCCTGCGTGGCCAATCGCATCTATGCCGCACCCTTTGCTATTGTGGGCTCAATCGGTGTGGTCGCTCAGCTGCCAAACTTCAACCGCTTGCTGAAAAAGCACGATATCGATTACGAGCAGCACACCGCCGGGGACTTTAAGCGCACCCTGACGCTGTTTGGCGAGAACACCGAAGAGGGCAGACAGAAGTTTCGCGAAGAGCTGGAAGAGACCCATCAGCTGTTCAAGGCGTTCGTATCCAAGTATCGCCCTGAGCTTGATCTGGACAAGGTTGCCACCGGTGAGCACTGGTATGGACAGCAGGCCCTGGATTTGGGGCTGGTGGACAGCATCAGTACCAGCGACGACCTGATGTTGACAGCGGCCAAAGACCGAACCCTGATTAAATTGCGTTATCAGCCACGCAAGAAGCTTGCTGACAAGCTGGCCCACAGTGCTGCACTGACTGTCAGCACCTTTTTTGGCAAGCTGGCGGAAAAGAATAAACCGCTGCCATAAATTCCAGTGCATGTTGTATATATTAAAAGCCTGCTTTTGCAGGCTTTTTTGTGCGCCTATTTCCGCTGAACGTCCTAATGTAACTCTCTGTAACCGGGGTTTTCTTCCTTCAGCAAATGGTATACAACTGGGCGTTGGGGGGAATATCAGTCAATCATGAACATGTCGTTATCAAATTACCGTGCCGGTGCCATGGTGGGGGATCAGGGCTATCCTGCCTGGGAGCTGTTGCAGATCCTGTCAGCCATTGGGCGGCTTTTTGGCGAGCAGGCCCACAGCGATGTGTGTGCCCGCCTTGGTGTGGCACCTGAGGTGCTTGGCCATATTACTCTGGTACCCGTGTGGCAGGTCGATGGCGCTATGGAGGCTCTTTGTGCCCTCACTGATGACCGGGAAATCGGTATGCGGGCTGCGGCGGATTATCGCGTCAGTGAGCTTGGGTTTCTTAAAGGTCATCTTGCACGCTGCCAGACCCTGGCGGACTGCTTTTACTTGCTGAATGACAATCCGGAATGGGCCGGCACCATGAATGACAGTCTGTTGACCCTGACAGACGGCAAGCTCAGGGTTCGCTGGATAAATACCCTGAGGATCCCGGATATCCAGTTTCATTGCCACTTTCTCCACAGTTTGGGCGCCCTGGTGGTACTCGGGCGGGAGCTTTGTGGTCAGGCTTTCCCCCTGGGCAGCATTGCCCTGACAGAGACTTCCCACCCCTGCGCTTTTATTGAATCACTGTGCGGCGTTACCCCATCGTTCGGTGCACCTTTTTGCGAATGGACTGTGGATGCAGGTGTGCTGGCGCTGCCCGTGACCTATGCCTTCAGCGACGAAGAGCGCCGAGAACCCGAGCTGATACAGCCAAGCTATATCTATCAGGTGTTGCAGCAACTTAAGATTTCCATGCCTGTATTGCCCACACTCAATGAATTGGCGGCGCGTTTGGGCACCAGTGAGCGAACCCTCAGGCGAAAACTGGCTGAAAATGGATGCAGTTTTCAGCTGCTGCGGGATAAGGTGCGCAGTCAGGCGGCCATTGCATTAATCATTGAAGGCCGCCTGAGCGCTGAGGACATCGCTGAATCCCTCGGCTTTACCGATGTCAGCCATTTCCGGGCCAGTTTCAAACATTGGTTGGGAGCGCCGCCGGGTAAGTTTCAGCGGCTTATTGGCAGTTACCCACCGACAGAGCCATCAAGTCTATCCAGTGACTGATCTGCGTTACGGCTTCACTGTGAACCAAGGCGCGTCCCAGCGGTGGCATGCGGTCTTTGGCCGCTGACAACGTCTGGCGGTAGACCAGTATCGAGTGGTCGCCATTCCCCGGCACTATGTCGTAGGACAGTCCCCGCTCACCACCATCCCAGCCGGGCGGCTGCTTACAAATCCCGTACTGATAGCTGTGATGATCGGTTTCAAACCCGAGCCTGAGTCCCGATACGCTGGCAAAGCCGTCGGCCTTATGGCAATGGGCACAGTTCACATCGAGATAACCTTTCACCCGTGCAGTAAGATTTTGCTGCTCATCCCCAATGGCAAAGGTCTGTGGTAGTGACTCAAGATCACCCAGCCCAGTGAGCAGCCCCTGGGACGCAAACCATGTCAGCTGGTTCATTGGTTCACCATCAACGGTAATGGGTTTGTTCAGCAGCAGCGGTTTGGGACCTATGGGCGCTATTGTGGTCAGGCCATTCTGGGCGCTTTGATGGCAAATTTTGCACTCGGCACGACTTGGCACGTGATAGGTGAAAGTCAGTGTGTCATTTGCACTGTTTATGCTGTGGCTTACATCGGCACCGGTTTCGGCAAGGTATGCCTCATCGCCATCCCACAAATAGGGCAGCGCCGTCCAGCCGCTCTCACGGTGGATAAGGAGCCGGGTCTCTATTAGCCGGGCAGCGGATGCATTGGTGTCCGAGGTATCCGCAGGCAATAAAAAGCTTTTTACCAACACAGTGCCTATCGGCAACGACACGGAGTTTCCCGCCAATACCATGGGCGTGTTTTCGGGTAAGAACAGGAAGCGGCGCTTAATGGCATAGTCGGTAAAAAGCTCAGTGGCGAGCTGGTAGGCTACACCCGGCGCGTGAGGTGCCTGAGTCGGGTCGCGGCTGTCGCTGAAAAGTCGGTAATCAGACAAGCGCGCGCAGTTTGTGCCCATCAGGGCGTCACGATTGATGCTGCCCTCACTGTTATCGCACACAGAGGTGGCGGGGGGCGGAGTGACTACTATGGGCGGCGCTGTAGGCGGAGTGCTGTCACCTTCACCACCACAGGCGGTGAGCGCCAAAAGCAAGAGTAATGGCAGTCGTCGTGGCTGCAATAACAGCGCAGGTGTTAATCCGGGATTTGGCATTTGGGGTACCTGTAGAGAAAAGGCCGGGGTTTCCCCGGCCTTGTGTCATCAGTTGGAGCAGGCTGCCGCTGGCAGGCGTTTTATCCATTCATGGATAAGGGCGACGCCTTCTTCATGGGCGAGGCTTCGCCCAATCTCTGGCATGCGATCCCCGGGCTCAGTGCTCGCCATCCTGAAATGCATGATGGAGCTTTCCGGTTTGGTGGGCACCACGTCATACCCCAGGCTGCCGCCACCGTAGGCCACCGGCTGCTTACAGGTGCCGTGGGAGAAGCCATTGTCATCGCCATAACCGCGCCAGTACTCAAGCTTGAGCCCTGTGTTGGAGGCATTACCTTCGGGACGGTGGCAGTGGGCACAGTTAATGTCCAGATACCCCTTGGCGGTTTGCATCAGGCTGGCATCGTCCAGGCTGGCGAGACCGGCTTCATCACCATCGTGAAAGGCAGGGACTTTGGGCACGCTGGACAGTTCCGGCAGGCCTTCCAGTATACCGGCGCTCTGCCAACGGCTGAGCTGGTTCACTGTGGCGTCGGCATAGGCAAAGTCACCGTTGAGGAAACGTGCCTTCGGTCCTATGGGCACAAAGCGTGGGAACTCGTCGCCTTCGGCCTTGAACTGGTGACACTGCTTACACTGGTTGATAGAGGGCACCACATAGTCAAAGGTTTTGGCTTCGCCCTTGTGCATCACTGTCTTGGCCTGAATGGCGCCGGGTTTGGTGAGCACAGCATCGCTCTTTTGGGCATTCCACACGTAGGGCAGAGCGGTCCAGCCGCTGGCACGCTTGATGAGCAAGCGGGTTTCAATCAAATCCTCATTGGCGATGCCGCGCTTGCTGGTGTCAGCTGGCAGGGCAAAGGTTTTGGAGATGACGGTACCCACAGGGAAATCAAAGGCTTCATTTTCACTGTATTGGGCCTTGGTACCATCCGGCGTAAACACAAAACGGTATTTGCTGGCGTAGTCGGTGAAGAGCTGGGTGTTCAACTCATAGGGCATGCCGCCATTGGCATTTTGAGTGGGGTCGGTTTCATCGGCAAACAGCCCATAGTCAGACAGCTTGGGACAGTTGGCCTTGGCCAGGGCATTCCAGTTAACGCCGGATGCCGTGCTGTCGCACAGTGCCTGGTCACCATCGCCAATGATGCCGCCGTCACCGTCGCCTATGGTGCCGCCACCGCCAATCAGATTGCCACCATCGCAGCCTGCGGTATCGTCATCCACCCCACAACCGAAAATTTGCTCGCCAAAGGTCACAGTGTGCACCGGCAGGCTCACCTGGGCACATTTGAGCAGATTGGTTTGGGTTTTCTCGTACAGCACATCGGCAATGCTCATGTCGGTATTGCTGTTGCTGTAGAGCTGCCCCATGCTGACATCGCCGTTGTTTTGCATACACACGTTGTCACTGCCATCGGCGGCGAAGGGCATTTCCCTGAGCCCCAGATAGGCGGCTGTGCCATTGTTGGCGAGCAGTTCACCCAGACCATCATAGAGGATGCCGGGCATGGCGCCGTGGGTTAACACGTAAGCGTTGATGATGTCGGTGATGAGGTAGCCGTTTGGCTTGGCGCCGTAGCCGCTTATCTCGTTGTCATGCACGTAGATATTACGGGGCACAGGGCGCCAGCCGTCTTCGATGGACTGACCGGGCTGGCCGTAGTTGGCAACAAAGTCGCTGATTTCGGGCTCGGCAATGAAGAAGCTCGATACCGTCAGGCCAAGGGTGTCGTGATTGGTGATTTGGTTGTTGAAAATCTCCACGTCGTTGGTGGAGAGAATAATCACCCCGGTACCGGGCGGCACTATGTGCACCCCGGCAGGATTGGCCGAGGCATTGGCAAAGTTGTGGGTATTGTTGTCGTAGACCTTGTTGTCAAAAATCCTGACGCTGGAGCCGTATCTGTGGTTATTGATGGGCAGGTCAAACACCAGAATACCGCCGGTGTTGCCCGTGGCCTCGTTGTTGTACACGTCGGCGTAGCGGCTGTTTTCAATCTCGATACCGGCCACGTTTTCTTTGGCGATGTTATTGCGCACCACGATATATTCCGATTGACCAACGTAAATGCCAGCATCGGCGCTGCCACGCACATAGCTGTCTTCAATCAGGATGTTTTCGCACTCTACCGGGTAGAGACCATAGGCACCGTTGTCTTTATCCAGCGCACCTTCCCAAACGGCGCCCACTTTGCGCAGTATGATGCCGTTGGTGTTTTTCAGCTTAATGCCGTTGTTTTTGGCTTCATAAACAGACAGATCCGCAATGGTGATCTGCATGGCGTTTTGTACAAAGATGCCGTCGCCTGAGTTGGCATTGGCAAAGTCCAGCACGGTTTCATCCATGCCATAACCCATGATGGTGACGTTTTTGGCAAAAGCACCGTCACCGTCCACATCACCGTCAAACAGCAGGGTGGACTGGATATCAAAGCGGCCCTTTGGCAGCACTATTACATCGCCGCTCTGGGCGTTAATCAGGGCTTCCTGAATGCGGGTAGTCAGGTTGTCACCGGCCTCAATCATGATTGCGCCTTCAGGGAAGCTTGGCCCCCCTGAGGTTGGCGGTGTGACAACCGGAGGCTGTGGCGTTGGTGCGGTGTCTTCGCTGTCAGAAAAACAGCCCCCCAGTTGCAATGCCACGGCCAGAGCGACTGCTGATGGCAGCCAGTGCTTTCGAGTCTTGTTGTGCATGAGTGTTCCTCGTTATTGTTATATATCTGTTAAGAAACCTTGCACGAACGTACATATTAGGCAATGAGAAATCCGGCCAACCTGCTTGGTGTTGACTTGGCGTGCCGACAAGAGAAGGAATTTCAGGCAATAAAAAACGCGCACAGGGCGCGTTTTTGGGGATAGGGCTTGGTTCACGGCCAATGGCGACTCAGCGCCATCGAATATGGGTCGTGAGGGTATGGGTTTGACCTGGGGCCAGCTCTACGTTGTCTTCCAGTACATTGGTGGCTTCCAGACACACCATGGTGAGGTAGTCTTCATCCCTGAAGCGAGCCAAACGTTGTGACTTATCAATCCAGGGGTTCCAGAGTACCGCTGATTGGCTGTGCTCACGACTGACCTCTATCACACCGTCCGGTGTATGCAGGGTCTGGCAGGGGCCAAGGTCGGTGTAAACTCTGTCAGTTTCACGGTCGAACCTGACCTCATCGCCTTCCTGGGCATAGGGCCCTTCACCGAACTCAATGTACTTGGCGCCGCTGAACCCCTTGGCACTGAGCGCGTGTATATCCTTGATGGGGAAATAGCTGTGCAGCGCCTGGGTCAGGCTGACATGGCTGTCGCCCAGGTTGCGGTTCACCAAAGAAACGCTCAGGGTCTCTGTGAGGCGAAAATGCACCTCCACCTCGGTGTTATGGGGCCAGAATTGGCGGTCGTCCGCCGCAATATCCAATCCGAATACCAGTTCGACAGCTTCATTGTGAATATGGCTGTGCTTGAGATGCCACAGACGGGTGCGGGCAAAGCCGTGCTGGGGAAACTCTGGATTAGTGTGCATGCCAAACCAGGGCCAGCACACGGGCACCCCTCCGCGAATACCGCTGCCGGGGAGGTAATCATCGGCTTCAGAAACCCAAAGCAAAGGCGGTTTCCCGGTGGGTTGAAAGAAGTCTATCTGAGCGCCCTGCAGAAAAATTCGCGCCTTGCAAAGTGCGGTACTGACTTCAATGTAATCGAGTCCCTGGGGATGTTTTTTACTGCTTACCGACGCCATGGATGACTTCCTCCATTTAGCTCTAAAGGCGTGGACGGGGCCACGCAGAATATGAAATTGCCGCCTACTTTACCCAAGAACCTCGGCTCTGATAAACCGCTTCAGGCACTATTTGGCGGTTTTGTCTGTTCGCCAGACAAAACACTGCCAGGATAATCATGTTCTTAGATATGAAGCATTGACCCGTTAACGCCAGCGTTAAGCCTGCTCGCTGGCAACGATGGCTTCGATTCCATGGGGGTGGACTTTCACCGTTAGTCCATCGAGTCCAAAGGCCAGGGTGGGGTTGGGTAAACGTTCGGCTTCACCCTGGGGCGAGCTGCGCTTGACCTTAAAGGGGCTATCACCTGTCAGCACGGCAGCTATTGCGGGTACTTTGGCGATAAGCGCCTGCTCAAGTGTGTCACAGTCGGTGGCATCGCAGGGCAACACCAACTCTATGTGCTCCCAGCCTTCGTTGGGGTACTGCTTGCTGCCCGGGTAGGGCAGTTCGATGCAGGGCACAGTAAAGGGCCCGAGGTTTAGCGGGGTGTTGAGCTTAATAATCAGAATGGGGCGCCCATTAATCATATTGTTGCTGATGATATCGCCCAGATCGCCAAAGGCATCGGTGAGCTTCTCGGCGGCGTCCGGGGTATTGACTCTCAGTGATGCATGGTCGCACTCAAGCTTAAGTTCAGTTAAGCCCAGTTTATCAACCAAGGTGAGTATGCGGGTCTCAAAGTCGGACCAGCTGTTTAACAAGGATTCCAGTTGCATCCTTACCTCAGGGCCAGATTTCGATAGGAGTGCCGGGGTCAATCAGTTGCCACAGCTCATCCATGTCTCTGTTGGTGACGGCGATACAACCGTTGGTCCAGTTGTACTTTTGCGCTTCTTCCGCGCTCAGGGGCGATTTGGGGTCCTGACCGTGGATCATAATGGCGCCGCCGGGACTGATGCCAAGAGCCTTGGCGCGCAGTATGTCTTCGTCGTTGGGATAAGAGATGTGAATTGAGCGGTAATAGGCGCTGTCGGCTTTTTTAAAGTCCAGCAGGTAGCGGCCCTGGGGGGTGCGCTGATCGCCTTCCTTGAGCTTGTGCCCTTTGGGGTTATCGCCCATGGCAATGCGATAACTCTTGATGAGCTCACCGCGGTAAAACACCTGCATCTGTGCTTCTGCTTTGTTGACCACCACCAGGTCCACCTTCTGGCCCGGTTTAATTGCATTTGCCTGCACACTGGCACTGACCAGCAGCAATAACACCAACAGCTGACGAAACATGAAATCCCCAATCCAACATTATTCTACGCACAGGACGTGCTGATTTGGATTCTACCCAAGGCTGCGGCGGCTGAAAACTGCATTGAGAATTGTTTTTGAGCCTGAGTGATTGCCATGGCACACTGTGGGGCGATTCAGACCCATTCCAAGGACTTCAGGGAACCCATGAGCCAACCCCAGGCCGATGCTGAGAGTGAACTCAAGAAAAAACTCAGGATAATCATTTTTGGCACAGATACACCGGCGGGCCGCTGGTTCGATTTGGCGCTTATTCTGTGCATCATTGCCAGTGTGACCCTGGTGCTGCTGGATACAGTTTCCAGCATCAACGCCCGCTGGGGTGGGCTTATCCATGTGCTCGAGTGGATTTTCACGGTTATTTTTACCCTCGAATACGGCCTCAGGATTTATTGCAGTGCCCATCGCTGGCAGTACGCCCGCAGTTTTTACGGCATAGTGGATCTCTTGTCCGTGTTGCCAAGTTATCTCGCGCTCTTTTTCCCGGGCGCCAACTTCACCCTCATTATCCGGGTGCTCAGACTGTTCAGAATATTCAGGGTACTCAAGCTCTTAAGATACTTAAGTGAAGGGAATCTGCTGCTCAAGGCTATGATGCAGTCCAGTCGCAAGGTGTTTCTGTTTTTCTTCTCGGTCAGCCTTATCATCATGGTGCTCAGCGCCATCATGTATATGGTTGAAGGCCCCGAAAACGGTTTTTCGTCCATTCCCAAGTCCATTTACTGGACCATAGTGACCATAACTACTGTGGGTTATGGTGATATTACGCCCAAGACCGAATTGGGCCAGGCCATAGCGGCACTGACCATGCTGATAGGTTACTCGATTATTGCCATTCCCACGGGTATTCTCACTGCGGAAATTTCTCAGGAAATCGGCCGTCACCGGGACCTTAGACGTTGCAGTAACTGTTTGAAAATCGGACACGATCAAGACGCCGAATACTGCAATAAGTGTGGCAGCGAGCTGCAAAAAGAGCCGTAACAGGACCCATAATGACCCAAGCAAAATTTGTTGAAGGGCCGATACTGCGCCACATTCTGGTGATGAGCTCCACCGCTGCGGTGGGCATTTCGGCGCTGTTTTTGGTGGACTTGCTGGATATCTTCTTTCTGAGTTTGCTCGGGGAAGCGGAGCTTGCTGCGGCCGTTGGCTACGCAGGTACCATTTCGTTTTTTACCACCTCCATCGGCATCGGCTTGTCCATAGCGCTGGGGGCGCAGGTGTCCCGTGCTATTGGCGCCCGGGAAATCGACAACGCCAAACGGCTGCTGATGAGCTCGCTTCTGGTGACTCTGGCAGTCTCTTCCCTGGTGTCGCTCTTGGTGTCGCTGAATATCCCCGCACTGCTGACACTGGTCGGCGCCACCGGGCACACGGCTGAGCTTGCCGCGGACTATCTCGATATTCTGGTACCCTCGCTGCCCTTTATCTGCCTTGCCATGGCCCTTGGCGCCGCGCTCAGAGCGGTAGGGGACGCCAAGCTTTCCATGGTGTCGACTCTGGTGGGTGGCGGCGTGAATCTGGTACTCGACCCCATATTGATTTTTGTGCTCGCCATGGGCATTGAAGGGGCGGCGGTAGCTTCTGTGCTGGCGCGTTTATCTGTGATGCTGGTGGCCGGGCGCGGTGTGTTTGTTAAACACGGGCTTGGCAGTAAACCCACAATCGATGCCTTTGTTGGCGATTTGAAGCCCATTTTCGCCATTGCCGGACCGGCCATGCTCACCAACGTGGCCACCCCCATCGGGAACGGCTTTATGACCCGCGCCATCGCCGAATTTGGTGACGCCTACGTGGCGGGGTGGGCCGTCATTGGGCGTCTTACCCCTGTTGCGTTCGGGATGATATTTGCACTCTCAGGCGCCATTGGCCCCATCGTTGGACAAAATTTTGGTGCCAGGCGCTACGACAGGCTCAGGGATTGTTTAACCCAATCGCTGCTGTTTTGTACTGCCTATGTGGTGGGCATGGCGTTGGTGCTGTTTCTGGCCCAGGATATGATTGTCAGGGCCTTTGACCTTAAAGGTGATTCGGCGGAATTTATCGGCTTTTTCCTCACCTACATAGCGGTGTTCTTCGTGTTCTCCGGGGCGCTCTTTGTTGCCAACGCATCATTCAACAACCTCGGTAAAGCCAAGTACTCCACTGTGTTTAATGTGGGCAAGGCAACTTTGGGCACCTTGCCCTTTATCTGGCTTGGCGCCCAATACGGCGGCGTGTACGGCGTGCTAATCGGGCAGGTGTTGGGGTCAGTGCTGTTTGGTGTGGCAGGCGTTTATACCGCGTACCGCCTGGTGGCCTCTTTTGAGAGTGACAGTGACGCCACAAAGGACGCCGCCGACGAAGAGGTGGTACCTGCCAGCAACAGCCCCTTGTCGTCATCCTTCGTGCAGATGGCGACCCATACCGAAGAAAAGGATTGCATGGGCGCACAGGAGGCGACGGAGTTTTTGGTTAAGTCTGAGACCTGCCCATCTGATGTGGGCGCCGTGCCAAAAGATAAGGGTTGATAGCCCGTGTGAAGGCGTAAATGGCATTAAAAAAGGCTCTGCAAAAGAGCCTTTTTTATTCGGTGAAATGCTGGACCTCAATCCCGTCCGCCATTCTGTGCGCCGGGCATTGATTCAGTTGCCTGTATCGGCGGCAATGTCAGCAACGTCGGCACCAATCTCCATTTCACTGCTCGATGCGTCAGCAAGCTTTGCTTCAGTTGCCTGTGCTTCTGCTTCCAGTTTGGCGCGCTCGGCTTTGGAGATATATCTGTCTTTTGCTGCACCTGCGTTGGGCTTTTCTTTCTTGTTTTCTCTGGCCTTGGTGCGTTTGGCCATTTTCTTAATCAGTGCCTGTCTTCTGTTCATATTAAGCTCCGCGCAATCGAGCGGCGAATACTACCCAAGCAGCGCCGAAAATGCCACTGCTGTGGCGTGTTAACCCTGTCTTCCAAAGCGCTGCCTGTCTTCATCGGTGGCGCCTTCGGTACATTCTCCGCGAATTTCGGCTCTGTCTGCCTGTATGAGACGGCTGATTTCTATGCTGCCTTCACGGCAAAAGCCCGACATGGCAAGGGTTCGCTTCAGCCCCAGTTCGATTTGTTCTGTCCATTCGGTTAAATCAGGGCCAGACGAGCGCTTTCGTCGCTCGCGGCCGGTCAATTCCAGAGGTTGCATGGTTATTGGCGCCGTCACCCGGGTATTGCTGACACTGTAAGTAAAGAGCTTCAGGCCATTATCGGCAATGCTGGTGGTCAGTTTGTCGCGAATAACGCCTTCATATTTTGCCTCTGGCTCCACATCGGGATCAGTGGATGCTGCGCAACCTGTGAGCAACAATGCCCAGAATACGAAGGCGCCGGTTTTAAATAACACGGTTTTAATTCCCCAAAAATCGGTGATAATCACAGTCATCAAGAGTAACCATATTGACTCGGGAATCAATGCTTTTCCATGACTGAGTTTTGGCAAAATCTGTGGGGCAGTATCGACTGGCACTTCACCTTCGCCGATGGGGTGGCTTTCGCATTGCTGTTGATTTGGTTGTGGATTATTTGGCCCAAAGACGCCCTGAACAGCCTGCTGGCAGACAAGGAGCGGCAAATAAGGGCGCTCTTGTCACTCAGCACCGTGATGGGGCTCTGGCTCTTTAACGCCGGTGTGCATGGCATGTTGCAGCTGCACTTTTTAGGCCTGGTCACCTTGATGCTGATGTTTTCCTGGCGTCTTGCCTCTGTGTTGGCGTTGCTGCCCTGCGCCTTTTACTGCCTTGCGGTGCTAAAACAGCCCTGGCTCTTTGGGGCTTATGCCCTGATGGGCGTATGCCTGCCGCTCTATCTGGCATTTGTTATCCATAATCGCGGCTTTTACTGGCTGCCGAACAATGTGTTCGTGCTGATTTTTGTTGGTGGCTTTTTCAACGCCGGAGTTTCTCAGGTCAGTCACGAGGGGCTTTGGTCGCTGTGGCTGTGGGCCACAGAGATGCAGTCGTCTGCCGTGCTGTGGCAGGATTATCTTTCCCTGTCAGTGCTCATGGTGTTCCCCGAGGCCTTGCTCAACGGTATGGCCGTGACCCTGCTGGTGGTATATCGTCCCCAATGGCTCAGTGACTACTCCGACCGTTACTATCTGTGGCGCAAGTGATTCTTTGGAACAGACCATACGGCGGATTTGACCTGGCTAGCTCCTTTTAAAGCTTCACTTGACAAGCCAGGACGAAGTCAGCATCTTGAAGCGCCCAACCCCCTTCCCGGCAGGGAGAGCCACACATCATATGACGCTGTTTTTTCTGGATAACCAGCGCTTCCATGCCGAATCCGGCGAAACCGTTCTGAGCGCCCTCAAACGCGTCGGTCATCCGATTAATTACTCCTGCACCAAAGGTCAGTGCCGCAGCTGTTTGCTGCGTCTCGATGAAGGCAAGATTACCCCTAAGGCCCAGAAGGGCTTGGAAGCGGACCTGAAAGCACAGCAGTTGGTGTATGCCTGTCAGTGTGTGGCCAAAAATGGCATGAAGTTAAGCCGTCCTGCCGAACAGACGTATGTCAGTGCGCGGCTGCTCGATAAGCTCAGTCTCAGCGCTGATGTGACCCGCCTGGTCATTAAACCCGATACAACGATTCCCTATACGCCCGGACTGTGTACCGGTATTCGTGGCCCGGAAGGCCTTGGCCGCACCTATGGTATCGCGCCGGGGCAGGGGGAAGGCACCTTTGCCGTGCATGTGCGGCGAAAGCGGAATGGCCATTTCAGCCGCTGGCTGTGTGACGAAGTAAAGGTGGGCGGAAGCTTGTCGCTTACCCGCCCATGGGGCCGATGTCACTACGACGGGGCCTATGGAAATGACGAGCTGATTGTGGTGGCTTTTGGCACGGGGATTGGCCCCGCACTGGGGTTGGTGCAATCGGCACTCGACAGCGGTCATCAAAGGTCCATCAGTCTTTATCACTGGGGTAAATATCTTGACGATCTGTATTTGCACCGAACCCTGCTTAAATTAATGCTGGAGCATAAGGTATTGCATTATCAGGGGCTTATCTCGGCTTTGAGCGATGCCGAGCGCATCGATAATCACAGGGTTCGCCTCATGGAAGTGCCGCAAATCCTCAAAGAACGGCACGAGCTTGGGAGAGACAAGCGACTGTTTCTATTCGGTGAGCCCGATATGGTGGCCAAGGTGACCGAATACGCCTTCCTGTGCGCCCTGGATATGGACCGTATCCACGCACAATCCTTTGAGTACCGCGATTTGCGCCGTCGGCCAAGAGATCAGGACGGGCAGTAGTCTCTTTTTAGCCTGAGCCGGTGGTCGTCACCGTCGTCCAGGCGACTCTGTGCGCCGCCCATTGGCTCCGGATGTCGGCAGCGCACCGCACCGTATCCCAAAAGGCCCTTTCATCACCTTTCGCGAAGCAGTATTAGCCGGTGATTGCCATGGCTAAGCCAGTAATTAGCATAGAAAAGAGCCGCAGTTTCGCCAGTGTCTTTTTTAATTTCATTGTGTTACCTTCACTCGAGTCTTTCTGGGCCCCGGAGCTTTGGATAATTCAAGGAAGAAGCATGCAAATACGTTTAGCCACCGACAACGATCTCGACAATCTTGTTCCCCTGTTTAATGCCTACCGCCAGAGTCTTGGCTCTGCGTCCGACGCCATTGGCGTGCGTGAGTTTTTGTCAGCGCGCCTGACCGAAAATGACTCGGTGATTTTCGTCGCCTTGGACGAACACAACGCGGTGGGATTTATTCAGCTCTATCCCTCCTATTCATCCCTGCATCTCAAGCCACTGTGGTATTTCGATGACAGCTACGTTACCCCTGCGTATCGCGACCACGGCGTAGCTGACTTGCTTGCCGGCAAAGCCATGGAGCTTGCCAGCGAAACCGACGTGCTGTGCGTGCGTCGTACCCTGGTAGATGCCAACACTTCTGTTGTGTTGAACACAGATACCGGCGATCGCAGTATCTATCAGGTACTGGCCCTGCGCTGAGGACGTTGGCCTCGGTTGGACTCCTTGCTAGAATGCCGTCGTTTTGTTTGTTGTCCAACTGGGGGAATTACATGAATAAAGGGCTGGTAACCAATGGGTTGGCTGCGGCCGTTACGGCTGCGGGTTTTGCGGCAGAACAACCGCTGCTGACCTCGGTCGGTCTGTTTTCTCTCTCAGGCGCGCTCACCAACGAGCTTGCCGTACACATGTTGTTTGAAAAAGTGCCCGGACTCTATGGTTCAGGCGTGATCCCTGCCAAGTTCGAGTCCTTTAAAAAAGCGATTCACGAACTCATGATGCAGCAGTTCTTCACCGACGAAAACATTGACAGGTTCCTAAGTGACGGCGCCGGTCACCGGGCGCTGGACTTATCCGGCGTCATTGCCGGGGTGGACTTAACCCCCGCATTCGATGCCCTGGTGGAAACCGTTGCCCAGTCCTCCTTCGGCGGCATGTTGGCCATGTTCGGTGGCGTTGAGGCCTTGGCCCCGATGAAGGCCCCCTTCGAAGAGAAAATGAAAGCGTCCTTAACTGAAATTGCCGCATCGGATAATTTCCATGAACAGCTTAAAGCCGCGCTGGAACAACCGGATATGTTGTCGGACTTCAAGAGCCAGATAGCGCAGATAGTGCAAAATCGCCTCGATGAACTCACCCCTGAGCTGGTCAAACGCCTGGTACAGGACATGATCCGTGAGCACCTGGGTTGGCTTGTGGTGTGGGGAGGGGTGTTTGGCGGTCTTATTGGTCTTGTCGCCGGGCTGCTACAGGCATAAACTGACCAGGGTACGGTAAAAATCAGTCGTAAGGCGTAAATGCCCATCGGCGTCAAGGAAGCATGATGAACCGCGTAAATACCATTAACTATTTGGAAATTCCCTGCAGTAAGCTGGCTGAAACCAAGGCGTTTTTCAGTGCAGTGTTTGGTTGGGCGTTTCTTGATTATGGCCCTGAATACAGCTGCTTTTTGGATGCCGGCATCGACGGCGGCTTTTATCTGGGCGACGTAAGCTTCACCGCCGCGGCAGGCCCATTGTTGGTACTTTACAGCGATGATTTGGCGGCGAAACAGGAGCAAATCATGCACCAGGGTGGCCGTATAGTCCGGTCCGTCTTCAGCTTTCCCGGTGGTCGACGTTTTCACTTTGCCTGTCCCAGTGGCAATGAATATGCCGTTTGGTCTGAATAGGAGCTCAAGTGCCTCATTGTATTATTGACTTTTCAGCCAATGTTGACGGACATGATGTTGCCGAAGCTCTGACGCGTGCCTGTCACAGTGCAATGGTCGCCAGTGGCCTGTTTGAGCCGGCATCCATCAAAACCCGCGCCCATCGCGCCGAAGCGGCGCAAACCGGGGAGGGCACTGATAGCTTTATCCATGTCGACATCAGCATCATGCCCGGACGCAGCAGTGAGCAAAAGCGGGCGCTGATGGCATCGATGGCCAATGCCATCGATGCCATGGATATTCGGGCATCCAGTCTGACCATGGAAGTGCGCGAGCTGGAAAAAGCCCACTACTTTAAGAAGTTGACCTGAGATGGATAAGTTGCCATCTCCCTGCGTTCGCAATTGCTGCCTGACCAATGAGGACATCTGCATGGGGTGTGGGCGCAGCTATCAGGAAATCCTCGATTGGCATCAGGCCAATCCACGGCGGCAGCAGTTGATACTGGAAAGTGCCAAAGAGCGGCTGGAGGAGATGGCCGCGCTGCGCGGACAGCCGCTGCGGTAAATCCCCGCCGTTTGGATCCGCTCAGATAAAAGTCCAGCGATGAAAAAGCCCTGTGTTCAACACAGGGCTTTTTTATGCAATTAACTGAAGGTGTTCCAATCGACTCTTATCTGCTGGCTAATCCGCGAACTACAGGTTAGCGGCTGTCAGTAGCTTTGTGCGTGCACTTCGCGCACTGCACGGCCGGAGGGATCGATAATTCCCTGCAGGCTGGCATCCCAGGCGAGGGCCTCTGGTGTCGAGCAGGCTACACTCTTGCCACCGGGGACTGTAAGGGCCGCAGACTCCAGCGGGAACAACTCTTCAAAGAAGCAGCGGTAGAAATAGGCCTCCTTGGTTTCCGGCGTGTTGTGCGGGAAACGGAAACGGGCATTGGCCAGCTGTAAATCATCCACCTGAGCCGCGGCTTGCTCCTTGAGGCCATCAATCCAGCTGTAGCCCACGCCATCGCTGAACTGCTCCTTCTGACGCCAGGCGATTTCGGCAGGCAGCTTGTGCTCGAAGGCTTCCCGCAAAATGTGCTTCTCTATTTTGCCCTTGCCGGACATCTTGGCCGCAGGGTTCAAGCGCATTGCCACATCCATAAATTCCTTGTCGAGGAAGGGGACACGCGCTTCGAGGCCCCAGGCCGCCATGGCCTTGTTGGCACGCAGGCAATCGAACAGATGCAGCTTGTCGAGTTTACGCACCAGCTCTTCATGGAAGGCCTGAGGGTTTGGTGCCTTGTGGAAATACAGGTAACCGCCAAAAAGCTCATCAGCGCCTTCGCCGGAGAGTACCATCTTGATACCCATGGCCTTGATTTTACGCGCCATCAAGTACATAGGCGTGGCCGCGCGAATGGTGGTTACATCATAGGTTTCCAGGTGATAAATCACGTCCTTGATGGCATCCAGCCCTTCCTGGAAGGTGAAATGAATTTCGTGGTGAATGGTGCCAATGGCATCGGCCACCTTGCGTGATGCGGCCAAGTCTGGCGAACCTTTAAGGCCCACGGCGAAGGAGTGCAGCTGTGGCCACCAGGCTTCACTTTCATCGTTGTCTTCAATGCGGCGCTTGGCGAAGGTTTGGGTAATGGCCGACACGATGGACGAGTCCAGCCCGCCGGACAGCAACACGCCATAGGGTACGTCTGACATCAACTGACGTTTGACCGCGGCTTCCAGTGCCGCGCGCAGTTCTTCTACGCTTGCACCGTTGTCGGCCACAGCGTCAAAGGCTTGCCAGTCGCGCTGATAGTAGCGCACGGGCTCGGCGTCTGTGCTTGACAGGTAATGGCCGGGGGCAAAGGTTTCGACGGTTTTACACACGGGCACCAATGCCTTCATTTCTGAGGCCACATAGAAGTTACCCTTGGCGTCACGGCCGGTGTAGAGCGGAATGATGCCGATATGGTCGCGGCCAATCAGGTAGCTGCCCTTGGCCTTGTCATAGAGCACAAATGCGAAGATGCCGTTGAGTTTATCGAGAAAGTCGCTGCCGTATTCCTGATACAGCGCCAGGATCACTTCGCAGTCGCTGTTGGTCTGGTAGCTGTATTTGTCGCCAAGCTCTGCCTTGAGTTCTTTGTGGTTGTAGATTTCGCCGTTCACTGCCAACACCAGGCTGCCATCGTCACTGATAAGCGGCTGGGCACCGTGTTCTATATCGACAATGGCGAGGCGCTCGTGGGCCAGCACGGCGTGGTCGTCGGCGTAAATACCTGACCAGTCGGGACCACGGTGACGCAATAACTTGGACATCTCCAGGGCAACCTGGCGCATGGCGCTGGCATCAGACTGGATATCGAGAATGGCAAATATCGAACACATAACAAACTCCGCACGTCACTTCATAGGCATCAATGTTTTGTCACTTTGCCAGCGAATTCTGCAATAAGCAAATAATAAAAATGATGAAAAGTCATTTTTGTTGCCATTTTTGTGATGATGATTTTGCTCGGTGGCGTAGTTAAATGAATTATCATCAAAATTCATTGCGTTTCATTATGGTTGGTTGAATTGTGCTGTGCAGAAGAGCCGGGCTCTTGGTGTATCCGTAATGCGGTGTAATTTTAAGTGGTTGGATGGTACACGGTTTGAATGCGCAGAAAACAAACAGGGCACCCTTGGGGTGCCCTGTGGTGGAGATCTAGTTCGCGGGTCTTAACGGGTAAAACTCACTTTTTTGATAATACCCGGGTTTGTGCTCATTGTTGGCCAGGGTTCTTGCGACATCGTAATAGATGGCCAGATCCTGCAAGGCGCCGGACAAATCCCAATCGGCGCGATATTCATCGCACACGTTGTGATAGCAACCTTTCATTTTCAGCTGCATCTCCGCCTTATAAGCGGCGGTGGCATCGTCCAGGGGAATGCTGCCACCACCGGCGAAGGCTGCCGGAACCCCCAGCTTGGCAAAGCTGAAGTGATCGGAGCGGAAAAAGCCGCCGGAGGCCGGATTCTTTTCGGCCACGGCTTCCCGTCCCTGAGCTTTGGCCGCGGCGACAAGATAGTCTTCCAGCTGGGATTGTCCCTTGCCGACAATGGTAAAGTCCTTGGTACGGCCAAACACATTGGTCGAATCGAGGTTCAGCACCGCAATGGTCTTGTCGATGGGAAACAGTGGATTGGCGGCATAGTATCGTGAGCCAAGCAGACCCTGCTCTTCACCCGTGGTGGCGATAAAGGTGATGGAGCGGCGGTTTTTAAAGCCCATGGCATCCAGCGCCGCAAACTGGCGGGCGATTTCGACAATACCGGCGACACCAGAGGCGTTGTCGAGAGCGCCGTTGTAGATTTTATCGCCGTTGCGACTGTCGTCTTTGCCGATATGGTCCCAGTGGGCGGTAAAAAGGATATGCTCGCCGGCTTTGTCGGTGCCCGGCAGGGTTGCTACCAGGTTATAACTGTCGGTAAAGGTGGCGCTGTTGGCAAAGGCGATATCGGCACTTTGCTTGAGGTCGTGGTTACCCGGTGTGAGTGCGGCTTGTTGGCTCAGGGTGTCCAGTGACAGGCCCGCCTCATCGAAGAGCGCCTTGGCGGTATCCAGGGTCATCCAGCCTTCTACCTGAACCCGGTTGTCATGTTGACTGGCATCTGCCAGGTCTTGCTGCGGCCCGGTCCAACTGTTTTCAATGACAGACCAGGGGTAGGATGCGGGCGCCGTATCATGGATGATGATGGCGCCAAGGGCACCCTGGCGGCTCGCTTCTTCAAACTTGTAGCTCCAGCGGCCGTAGTAAGTCATGGCCTTGCCTTTGAACTTGCCCGATTCAGGTGCGGCAAATCCGGGGTCGTTGACCAGGATAACCGCAATCTTGCCCTGCATATCCAGGCCGGCGTAATCGTCCCAGTCATATTCAGGTGCCTTGATGCCATAGCCCACAAACACCAGCGGCGCCTTGCTTATCTCTACGCCTTGATTGTTGTGGCGACTGCCCAGCACTATGTCTTTGCGGTAGGCAGGATGAAGATTGCCGAGGCGAACGGCCTGATTCTCCGAGGCGTTATAGGTCACCATGGGCACGCTTTGTAAAAAGCTGCCATTGTTGGCACCTTTGAGTCCGGCGGCTTTAAACGCTGTGGTGAGGTAGTCGAGGGTACGCTCTTCACCGGTGGTGGTGGGCGCGCGGCCTTCGAAGGCGTCAGAAGAGAGGATTTTGATGTCGTTCCTGAAACGCGCCTCATTAAAATCCGGCGATGGCGCCGTGGCGGCAGTCTGGCCGCCCTGGCTGCAGGCGGTCAGCAGCACAAGTCCCAGAGGGAGCAGTGATTTCATAGGGTACCTTGTTGGTATTCTGTTGTTATTGTGTTTTGCGTTTGATTTGCGGCGCCCATAATGACAAAGGCCGCTTACCCATGACAAGGCAAACGGCCATTTTTATGTGTCAATTTGTGAACATACCCGGGGTGCATGTACCTGGGATTAGCCGCACGCTCGAACATATGGGAGTGTGGTGCCGTGCTGGCGTTGGTGCGGGTCAGAGAATATCGATGTCACCGGCACAATTAAACACATGATTGGGCCTGAACGGCTCTTTCTCTATGTCTTCAAGACGGCTGACGCCTGTGAGTACCAGTATGGTCTCAAGACCCGCCTGAAAACCCGCCAGAATGTCGGTGCGCATATTATCGCCAATGATAACCGTGTTTTCCGAGTGGCCGTTGATGTGGTTTAAGGCAGAGCGCACTATCCAGCTGCTGGGTTTACCCACGTAAAAGGGTTTGCGGCCGGTGATCCGCTCAATGGGAGCGCACAGGGAGCCACAAGCCGGTGAAAACGCCGGGCCATGGGTATCGGGGTTGGTGGCGATAAAGCGGGCGCCATCGGCTACAAACCGCGCCGCTTTATGGATCATGTCCCAGTTGTAAGAGCGGGTCTCACCCACAATCACAAAGTCGGGGTTGATGTCGGTGATGGTGAAACCGGCCTTGTAGAGTTCGTGAGTGAGGGCGCCTTCACCAATCACAAAGGCCTTGCTGCCTTCCTGATGCTTCAAAAAGTCTGCGGTGGCCATGGCGGCGGTGTAAAAACATTCCTCGGGGACATTGATGCCTGCGGCTTCGAGGCGGTTTTGCAGATCTTTGCCGGTTTGTACCGGGTAATTGGTCAGGATTACCAAGGGGTTGCCTTGTTCCAGCACCCGATGAATAAATTTGTCGCTGCCGGGCACCAGTTTGTTGTCGTGCAGCAGTACTCCGTCGATATCACAGATGATGTTTTTCATTGAAAAATCCTGTTCAAGGTTCCGTCGCTGGCGAAAAAATGGACGGCCCATTTATCTAAAGCCAAATTGGCGGCAAATTCAACGATAACAGAGCAAGTTAGCGGCGGATGTCAGGATTTAACTGAAAGGATTCGGGGGCGGGGTGATCCGAGCGCCACGTCGCGGAAAATAGATTAACGGATAAAAAAAGAGGCCAACCGGGCCTCTTTTTTCGTTCAGCAGCAATAGTGTGCTGCTTGCTTTAGTCTGCTCAGTCCGGGGCGTAGCCGCTTGGACCAATCAGGTTGCCATCGAGATAGGCGCCATCGGCGTCCATTTTCAAGCGGCCTGCGGCAAACCATTTTACGACCAAAGGGTAAATGGCATGTTCCTGCTCATGTACCCGCTCGGCAAGCGTTTGGGCGTCATCACCCTCATAGATGGGTACCTTCGCCTGCAGGATAACAGGGCCGGCATCAAGCTCAGGGGTGACAAAATGCACGCTGGCGCCATGTTCGCTGTCACCGGCATCGATGGCACGCTGGTGGGTATCCAGGCCGGTGTACTTGGGCAGCAGTGACGGATGGATATTCAGCATCTTACCCAGATAGCGGCTGACAAAGCCTTCGCTGAGAATGCGCATAAAGCCTGCCAGCACAATCAAGTCTGGCTGATAGGCTTCAATGGCCGCCGTGAGGCGCGCGTCATAGTCAGCGCGTTTTTCACCTTTTTGGGCGATAACGCAGCTGGTGTTTATCTCGGCATGGTGGGCACGGACCAGACCATAGGCATCAGGCTTATTACTGATAACGCCAACCAGTTCAACGCCGCTGCGGCCCTGACACTGGTCGATAATGGCCTGCAGATTACTGCCACTGCCGGAGATAAGGACAACGACGCGACAACTCATCAGAGGATCTCCACCTGCTCTTCATCGCCATTACGGGCGGCGATATGGCCGATGTGCCAGGCGTTTTCGCCTTCGGCCTTGAGGAGTTCAAGGGCCGCATCCACCTTGTCGGCGGGCAGGGCAACAACCATGCCCACACCGCAGTTAAAGGTGCGGTACATTTCGTAGGTTTCGATATTGCCGGCAGTTTGCAGCCAGTCGAATACCACAGGCCACTGCCAGGAATCGCCCTGAACCACGGCTTTGCAGTTTTCAGGCAGTACGCGTGGGATGTTTTCCCAGAAACCGCCGCCGGTGATGTGCGCCATGGCGTGTACATCGCTTTGGGCAATCAGCTTCAGCAGTGATTTGACATAAATCTTGGTAGGCTCCAGCAGGTGCTTGATAAGCGGCTTGCCGTTCAGATCCATTTGAGGATCGGCCTTGCTCACTTCCAGTACCTTACGGATCAGAGAATAACCGTTTGAGTGAGGACCACTTGAGGCCAGGGCAATCAGCGCATCACCGGCTTTCACCTTGGTGCCGTCGATGATGTCGGCCTTTTCAACCACACCTACGCAGAAACCGGCCAGGTCGTAGTCTTCGCCTTCGTACATGCCAGGCATTTCGGCGGTCTCACCACCAATCAGGGCGCAACCTGACTGGAAGCAGCCTTCACCGATGCCGTTTACCACAGAGGTGGCAGTCTCTACGTCCAGCTTGCCGGTGGCATAGTAGTCGAGGAAGAACAGCGGCTCAGCGCCCTGCACAATCAGGTCGTTCACACACATGGCGACCAGATCAACACCCACGGTGTCGTGGCTCTTGAAGTCGATGGCCAGACGCAGCTTGGTTCCCACGCCGTCGGTACCGGATACCAGCACTGGGTGCTTGTATTTGGTCGGCAGTTCACACAGGGCACCAAAACCACCCAGGTTGCCCATCACTTCAGGGCGGCGGGTGCGCTTAACGGCAGACTTGATGTTTTGCACCAGTGCGTTGCCTGCATCGATATCGACACCGGCGTCTTTATAGCTCAGTGGGGTAGGAGTGCTCACGGAGGATCCTCTAGTAGGGTACATCGAGTGGTTTTTATTGGGGCCGTATTCTAGCAGTTTGTGAGGGGTGTCGAAAGGGTAGTTTTGCCTATCAAATGTGCTTTTGGCGGTATAAGCCGCGACAGGCTTCACGATTCGGCGTTTGAACAAAACTTTATGTTTTATCGAGAGAACAAATCATCTAAAATTCCAGAAATTTGCCTGAAAAACGCCAAAAGTCGCAGGAGTAGACATGAAAGTCGTCGAAGTAAAACATCCCCTGGTTCGCCATAAAATTGGCTTGATGAGAGAAGCGGATATCAGCACCAAGCGTTTCCGTGAACTGGCTGCCGAAGTGGGCAGTCTGCTCACCTACGAAGCCACTGCCGATTTAGAAACTGAAACCGTGACCATTGAAGGTTGGAACGGCCCGGTACAGGTTGAGCAAATCAAGGGTAAGAAAGTGACTGTCGTGCCTATCCTGCGCGCCGGTCTTGGTATGATGGACGGTGTCCTCGAGCATATCCCCAGTGCCCGTATTTCTGTGGTGGGTATCTACCGCGACGAAAAGACCCTTGAGCCAGTTCCGTATTTTGAAAAGCTGTGCAGCCAGGTGGATGAGCGCATTGCGCTGGTGGTTGACCCCATGCTGGCCACGGGTGGCTCCATGATTGCGACTATCGACCTGCTCAAGCAGCGCGGATGTAAGCAAATCAAGGCTCTGGTGCTGGTTGCCGCCCCCGAAGGCCTGGCCGCACTGGAGAAGGCCCACCCGGATATCGAGCTCTACACAGCCTCTATTGACCGCTGCCTGAACGAAAATGGCTACATTCTGCCAGGCCTCGGTGATGCCGGTGACAAGATTTTTGGCACCAAGTAAGCAGTTGTAAACAGTTTTTGTAAACAGCTGCCTTAAATGAAAAAGCGCCCTCGGGCGCTTTTTTCGTATCTTGCAGTAGGTCTCTTTGGGTTATCAGCCCGCTTAAAGCACCATGGCCGCAATCCAGCCAAATACCAACAACGGAATATTGTAGTGGATGAAGGTTGGGATCACGCTGTCTCGCATATGGTCGTGCTGTCCATCGGCGTTAAGCCCGGCAGTGGGGCCGAGGGTTGAGTCAGACGCCGGTGAGCCCGCATCACCCAGCGCGGCCGCTGTGCCGACCAGAGCAATGGTAGCCGGTACCGAGAAGCCAAAGGAGAGCGCCAATGGTACATAGATGGTGGCGATAATGGGGATGGTAGAAAAGGATGAGCCAATACCCATGGTGATAAGCAGGCCTACCAGCAGCATCAGGAACGCCGCCAGCGCCTTATTGTCGCCAATCAGTTCGCCCAGGGACGACACCAGATTACCCACATCGCCTGTGGCCTTGACCACGGCGGCAAAGCCTGCGGCAGCAATCATGATAAAGCCGATATTGGCCATCATGCGCACGCCCTGGGTGAAGATGTCCTGATCGGCCACATGCTTAATCGCGCCCGAGAGACTGAACACCATAAAACCAATCAGGGCACCAAAAATCATGGAGTCGGTTTCAAGCTGCACCACCAGAGTCGCCACAATGGCAACCAGGGCGATGATAAGGCTACGACCATGGATGCGTTCTTCGGGCTCGGCCGCGAGGATTTGCTCTTCTACATAGCTTCTGGGTTTGCGATAGCTGATAAACACAGCGATGAGCAGGCCCAGGATCATCCCAAGTGCCGGGATCAGCATGGCACCGGGCACCTGTTCGCGACTGGCCTCCAGGCCATTGCCGGTTAGGTTTGCCAGCAGAATGTCGTTCAGGAAGATGCCACCAAAGCCCACTGGCAGCACCATATAGGTGGTCACCAAACCAAAGGTGAGTACACAGGCCACCAGGCGGCGGTCGAGCTTGAGCTTTGACATCAGGTGCAGCAGTGGCGGCACCAGAATCGGGATAAAGGCGATATGAATAGGCAGAATGTTCTGGGACGCCATGGCCATGGCAAGCAGTGAAACCAACAGCAACATGCGCACTGTACCCAGGGCTTTGGCATCGTTTTCCCGACCCAGTTTTTTAATCACAGAGCGGGAAATTACCGTGGTCAGCCCCGAATGTGACAGGGCCACGGCAAAGGCTCCAAGGAGTGCATAGCTCAGCGCGATTTGGGCACCGCCTCCAAGGCCCGTGTTAAAGGCATCAATGGTGGCTGTCAGCCCCATGCCGCCCCAAAGCCCGGCGACCAGTGCGCTTATGGTCAGCGCGATAACCACGTTTACCCGTGCAAGGCTGAGGGCAAGCATCAGGCACACGGCAATAACCACGGAATTCATCATGGATAAGTCTGTCTTCAATCAAAAGGGCTATTTTTGACAGTGTTTCCCTTGCTTGTCCAGCAATGGGCACGAATTCACATACAAATTTGCCAATTGTGATCCAGTGCGGTCGTGCCACTTGAAAAGCCCCGGAAATGCAGGGGGCTTTACGGCGATAAATTGCTCTGACAGACCGGGGAACGGAGCAATTGTGTGATATTCCTCCAAATTGGGTTGTCAGGCTCATGGCACCTCTTATAATGCTGAATATCTAACAGGAAAGTTCGTATTATCCCTAGCTCAATCCATAGATGGAGGTTACCAATGAGCGTATTAGTAGGTCGCAAGGCCCCCGATTTTACTGCTGCTGCCGTTCTGGGTTCAGGCGAAATCGTTGACAACTTCAACCTGACTGCAGCCATCAAGGGCAAAGCAGCCGTGGTTTTCTTCTACCCACTGGACTTCACTTTCGTGTGCCCATCTGAGCTGATCGCGTTCGATCACCGCATGGAAGAGTTCACCAAGCGTGGTGTTGAAGTGATCGGTGTTTCCATCGACTCTCAGTTCAGCCACAACGCCTGGCGTAACACCCCAGTAGACAAGGGCGGTATCGGCCCTGTTAAGTACACTCTGGTGGCTGACGTTAAGCACGAAATCTGTCAGGCCTACGACGTAGAGCATCCAGAAGCCGGTGTGGCTTTCCGTGGTTCTTTCCTGATTGACAAGGAAGGTATGGTACGTCACCAGGTAGTGAACGACCTGCCACTGGGCCGTAACGTTGACGAAATGCTGCGTATGATTGACGCGCTGCAGTTCCACGAAGAGCACGGCGAAGTGTGCCCAGCCGGTTGGGAAAAAGGTAAGAAAGGTATGAGCGCCAGCCCAGACGGCGTTGCTGCTTACCTGAGCGAAAACGCTGACGACCTGTAATCCAATATCTGGATCACATTGAATCGCATAAAAAAGCCGCCCAAGGGCGGCTTTTTCATTTCTGTGATTTGCCTGGCTGTTGTTGATTTAAGGGGCGCTATAAGCAGATGGCGCGGGAGCTTCGCTTATTCGCCAGCGCTGGCCTCGGCATCGACAGCGGCGTTTTCGTTATCCGCTGTTGCATCCTCGGTCTCTTCTAGGGCGTCTGCACCCAGTAACGGCCAGCCGCCGAGGGACTTCCAGCGGTTGACGATATAACAGAAGAGCTCGGCGGTACGCTCAGTATCATAAAGGGCACTGTGGGCTTCTTTATTGTCGAAGGGAATGCCGGCGATTTTACAGGCCTGTGCCAGCACTGTGTGCCCCAGGGCCAGACCAGACAAACAGGCGGTGTCGAAAGTGGCAAAGGGATGGAATGGCGAGCGTTTAACGCCACTGCGCTCAATCGCCTTGCTAACAAAACCATGGTCGAATGCGGCATTGTGGGCCACAATCACGGCTCTGTGGCAATCTGACGCTTTCATGCCTTTGCGCACCGCCTTGAAAATTTCCAGTATCGCGTCTTTTTCGCTGACCGCGCCACGCAGCGGATTGCTTGGGTCTATGCCGTTAAAGGCCAGCGCAGCAGGTTCAAGATTAGCGCCTTCAAAGGGCTCGATATGAAAATGCAGCGTTTTATCCAGCGCCAGCATGCCGTTATCGTCCATGGTCAGCAGGGTGACGGCAATTTCCAGCAAGGCATCGGTCTGAGCATTGAAGCCGGCGGTTTCCACATCTATTACCACAGGATAATAGCCACGGAACCGGTACTTGAGCTTGTTGGGGTTGAAGGCGTCAGACATCCTGAATTCTCTGGTCGTTGCAAAGGGCGCTATTATGCTAAAAGGCGCCTTGGCTGTCATGTTTGATTGCGCAAAATCTGCGCTAAAGAACCGGGAATATTGGTCGATAGTTCCAGAGTAAGCATTGAATTGTGAGAATTCCTATGTGGCGTAACTGCTTTATTCTATCTGCACTGCTGCTGCCACTGGGCGCGGCGGCCGACATGCGTCACTACGTGGCCACCATTGCCGACTCCCAGTGGCGCCTGGCCGAAAACTCCCGTATTCGCTGCAGTCTGGAGCATGATATCCCTGCTTACGGCAAAGCCGTGTTTTCCAGCGCTGCCGGTAAAGATCAGAATCTGCTGTTTACTCTGGATATGTGGTCGAAACCCGATGCGGCCACGGCGGCAACCCTGGTGAGCAAGGCTCCCTCCTGGCGCCCCGGCGAAGTTCAGTCGACCATTACCAGGCTGTCTTATATGAGAGACTTTAACGGCGAAGTACCCAAAAAGGCCGCCTGGTCGATGCTGACCGAGCTTGAGCGCGGCCGTGAGCCCACTTTCTACTACGCCGACTGGTACAACAGCGACAATAAGGTTGCCGTGGGTTTGTCGGCGGCCAATTTCCGTCGCAAGTACACTGAGTTTCGTCAGTGTTTATCTGGCTTGCTGCCCTACAGTTTCGATGATATCGCCTTTACCGTGCTCAATTATGAGTCGGGTGGAACTGAGCTGACCCGTTTTTCCAAGGCACAGCTGGCGCGGGTGCAGGAATACCTGAGCCTGGACCCCGATGTTGAGCTTATCCTCATCAATGCCTATACCGACAGCCACGGCGGCCGTAACCTGAACCAAAAGGTGTCTGACAAGCGCGCGGATTCAGTAAAGGACTTTTTTGTCAGTAAAGGCATCCCCGCTGACCGTATTCAAACAGAGGGCCACGGCGAAACCCGTCACGTGGCTTCCAACCAAGGGGCGGATGAGCGCCAGCGAAACCGCCGGGTGGTCATCCAGATAACCAAAGCTATCTGAGGATTAAATTTTCTTCATAAAAAAGACCGCCAACGCGGTCTTTTTTGTTGGGCAGGGATGCAAATGGGGATGTAAAAAAAAGCCCACTTGATTCCAAGTGGGCCGCAAAAGAATAAGCATTGCAATCAACAAATTGAAGGAAGGAAGTCAAGCATAAGAACCAGGGATGATATCGATGTGTCAGACACAGCGATAAAATGTTCTTTGTTTTCACAATCTGCGAAGCAGACACTTCCGGAAAACGTGGTCATTGTAGTCAGGCATGATAAGAACAACAAACGAGAAAAATTGGAATTTGAGATTAGTTTAACTAATGAATCATTGTGTGATCTGGCGCACGTTAACGGCCTTAATCCGTATATTTCGAGTAATTAAGCACATATCAAGCATAAAAAAGCGTATGGCATCGCCATAAGATGTTATCACTCTTTTAACGCCGGACCTTGGCGAAAGTTTCACCACCACGTTTACCTGCCATTGCCACCTCCATTTTTGGGGGTATAGTGGGCAGCGGCAATGCACCTCTCTACTGCAAAGGAAGACAACAATGACAAGCAGAATCAGCACTCTAAGCCTGCTGACCCTGGGTTTTGCTCTGGGATTATCAGGCTGTCACACCAAAGAAGCGACCCAAGATGCCCCTGCGGCTGGTATCGCTTATCCTGCCAGCCAAACGGTTGCCATAAGTGAACAAATTCACGGCGTTGAGGTGCAAGACCCTTATCGTTGGCTCGAAGAAAGCAGCCCTGAGACCGAAGATTGGGTCAAACGGCAGCAGGCTTTTGGTGAAGAATACCTTGCCGCCATTCCCAATAAGCAAGTGGTGGTTGACCGCATTACCGAGCTGTGGAACTTTGAAAAAGTAGGTGCACCTTTTGAGCACGGTGAAAATCGCTTTATTTTCAGAAACAATGGCCTGCAATCACAAAACGTACTCTATGTGAGTGAAAAGGGCGGCGCCGAGCGGGTACTGCTTGACCCCAACACGCTTTCAGCCGATGGCACTGTGGCCCTATCCGGCGTATCCGTAAGCGGTGATGGCAAAACCCTGGCTTACGGCGTTTCAAAGTCCGGCTCCGACTGGCAGGAGTGGGCCTTTATCGATGTGGCCAGTGGCCGCAAGTTGGCTGATAGCCTTAACTGGATCAAGTTTTCCCGCGCCGAGTGGGCCCATGACAACAGTGGTGTGTACTACTCTCGCTATGATGCGCCCGCTGGCGGCGATATCCTGGTCGATGTGAACTACAACCAGAAGGTGTATTTCCACCGCATTGGCGAGGAACAGGCGAAGGATACTCTGGTATACGAGCGTCCGGACCAGCCCGAGTGGGGCTTTTCGTCCACTGTGTCCGATGACGGTAACTTCCTGCTGATAAGCGTCTCAGTGGGGACAGACAGCCGCAATCGCTTCTTCTATAAACCGCTCAAAGATAAAAGCCTTAAAGTGGTTGAGCTGATGAGCGAGTTGGAAGCTGAATACCAGTTCCTCGGTAACGAAGGTCCGGTGTTCTACTTCAAGACCGATCTGGATGCCCCGAAAGGCCGCATCATTGCCGTCGATACCCGAAATCCTGCCAAAGACAACTGGCGCACCCTGGTGCCGGAATCTCAGGACCCCATCGCTGCGGTCAGCATTATCAGCGAGCATCTGGTGGTGAGTTATCTGCACGATGTGCTGGGCCAATTGTCCATTTACAATATGGATGGGGTGAAGCGTGAGGATGTGCCGCTGCCGGGTAAGGGCAAGATAGCCGGTCCCTACGGCAAGGCCAGCAAGCCTTACTTTTATTACATCTTCAACAGCTATGTGCAGCCTCAGACTATCTACAAGTACGATCTGAACAAGGGCACCAATGAGCTGTTCAGTGCGCCCAAGGTATCCTTCAATCCGGACGACTACGTGTCTGAGCAGGTGTTTTACACCAGCAAAGACGGCACTCGCATCCCCATGCTGGTCAGTTACAAAAAAGGGCTGAAGAAAGACGGCAATAACCCGACGCTGCTTTATGCCTACGGTGGTTTTTCTATCTCCATGACCCCGCGCTTCAGCCCCGCCACCATTGCCTGGCTGGACATGGGTGGCATCTATGCGGTGCCAGCCCTTCGTGGTGGCAGCGAGTACGGTGAAGAGTGGCACAAGGCCGGTATGTTCGGTAAAAAGCAAAACGTGTTTGACGACTATTTTGCTGCCGCCGAATACCTTATCAGCGAAAACTACACCAACAGCAGTAAGCTCGGCGCCTATGGCCGCAGCAACGGTGGGCTCTTGATGGGCGCAGCAGTGACCCAGAGACCTGATTTGTTTGCCGCCATCCTGCCAGCCGTTGGTGTGCTGGATATGCTGCGCTTCCAGAAGTTCACCATAGGTTGGGCCTGGACGGCTGAATACGGCAGTGCCGACAATGCTGAGGACTTCCCATATCTGCTGGCATATTCGCCTTATCACAACGTGAAAGCGCAGGCCTATCCTGCCACCATGGTGATGACAGCCGACCATGACGATCGCGTAGTGCCGCTGCACAGCTTCAAGTTTGGCGCCATGTTGCAGGCCAAACAGAAGGGGCAAGCGCCTGTGATTATGCGAATTGAGTCAAAGGCCGGGCATGGTGCGGGTAAACCCACCTCGATGCAGATTGCCGAGTTTGCCGACATCTATGCCTTTTTGTGGCAAAACTTCGGTTTAACCCTGCCAACTGAACTCTGAACGCAAAACGCACAAAAAATGCGTTGATACAAGGGGCTTCGGCCCCTTTTATCATTTATTTTTCTTTACAGTTGGCGGGGGAGCGGCCATTCACAATCCCGAGCAGGCTAGGTATAGTAGGCCTCACTTTAACAAGAGGATTTGTGCGCATTTGCCATGTTTATCTGGCCTATTTCCGTCTACTACGAAGATACCGATGCCGGTGGGGTAGTGTATCACTCCAATTATCTCAACTTTTTCGAGCGGGCAAGAAGCGAATGGCTGCGTGCGCTCGGCATCAGCCAGACCGAGCTGCTGGCCGGCGATATCGCCTTTGTGGTGAAGCGGGCCGAGATAGAGTTTCGTAAAGCGGCGCGCTTTGAGCAGAATCTTTTTGTGCATTCCACTGTCATAGAAATGAAGAAAGCCTCCATGGTTTTCGAACAACGACTTCTGGATGAGGCCGGCACCTGTTACTGCGAGGGACACATAGTGGTTGCCTGCGTGGCATTGTCGAAGATGCGGCCCCATGCCATTCCACCCCATATAGCGCAGGAGTTAACACAAGGTGCACGCTGATATTTCGTTTTTGGGACTCTTTTTACAGGCAAGCTTGCTGGTCAAATTGGTGATGCTTGTGCTGGTTGGTCTGTCGGTCCTGTCCTGGGCGGTGATCATTCAGCGCCGCAACCTCATCAAGGCCGCCAAGTCGCGCTCTGCCAAATTTGAAGACAAATTCTGGTCCGGGGTGGATTTGAATCGCCTGTATCAGGAACTGTCTGCCCGCGGCGACGCCAATGCCGGCCTCGAAGCCATGTTTGTCACTGGCTTTAAAGAGTATTCCCGTCTGGCACGCTTGTCGGCCCGTGTCCCTGGCGCCGTCATGGACGGTACTTACCGCGCCATGCGCGTGACTCTGTCCCGCGAGCTTGAAAAACTCGAAACCAATTTGCCGCTGCTGGCCACCATAGGTTCAACCAGCCCTTACATCGGCCTCTTTGGTACCGTATGGGGGATCATGAATGCCTTTATCGCCCTGGGCGCCGTACAAAACCCCACTCTGGGTATCGTGGCTCCCGCCATTGCCGAAGCCCTGATTGCCACGGCCATGGGCCTGGCTGCCGCGATTCCTGCAGTGATTTTCTATAACCGTTATTCCACCGAGGTGGAGAAGCTGGAAGGCACCTATGTGAACTTTATGGAAGAGTTCTCCAGCATCCTGCACCGTCAGGCTTATGCCGAGAAGGAGTCAGCCTGATGCACGGTTATCAGCGCAAGCGCCGCCGCCCCGTGGCTGAAATCAACGTCGTACCTTATATCGACGTGATGCTGGTGCTGCTTATCATCTTTATGGCGACTGCGCCGATTGTGACGCAGGGCGTCAAGGTGGACTTGCCCACTGGGGAGGCAGAAGCCCTGTCAACGGACAGCAAGCCGCCGGTTGTGGCTTCCATCGATGCCAATGGGGATTATTATCTGGATATCGGCAGTGGCAGCAGCGCCAAAGACGTGCTCACGCTGGATGATGTTGCAACCCAGGTTGCTGCCATGATCATGTTGGAGCCGGAGCGCCCCGTGGTGGTAAAAGCCGACCGCAGCATTCCCTATGAGGACGTTATTCAGTTGATGATCACGCTGCAAAAAGCCGGAGTGCCCTCGGTGGGGCTGATGACGGACTCGCCACAGGAGAAGTAACAGGGTGTCCGCAAAGAAATTCCATTCAAGTTTAACCTTACCCGTGGCCATCTCGCTGGCCATACACCTGGGTATTATTCTGGTGTTGGCACTGGGCGCGCTGGACTTTTTCACCAAAAAGCTCGAGACCCCGGAACCCGCAGCCGCCGCGCCTGTGCAGGCGGTACTCATCGACCAGCAAAAGGTGGCGGCCGCGGCCGAGAAAATTAAGCAAGAGAAGCGTGAAGCCGAGCGCCGTGAGCAGCTGCGTCAGGAAGAGCTGGAACGCAAGGCCGACGAAGCCCGTAAGGCCCGTGAGCAGGAGCAGGCCAAGCTGAAGCAGCTTGAAACCGAGCGCAAGCAAAAGGAAATCGAGACCCAAAAGGCCATCGAAGAAGCCAAGCGCAAGGAAGAGCAGGCCAAGCAAGCCGCCGACAAGGCTGAAAAAGAGCGGGTGCGTAAAGAGTCTGAGCGCAAGGCAGCCGAAGAAGCGGCCAAGAAGGCCGAAGAGAAACGCAAGGCCGAAGAAGCCGCTGCCAAGAAAGCCGAAGAAGAGCGTAAACGCAAGGCCGAGGAAGAGCGCAAGCGCAAAGCTGAGGAAGAGGCCAAGCGTAAGGCGGAAGCAGAACGTAAGCGCAAGGCCGCAGAAGAAGCGGCGCGCCGTGAGCAGGAGCTGGCCGACATGATGGCGGCCGAACAGGCCACCATCAACGCCGCCCGCAATCGCCAGCTTGTGTCTGAGCGTGACAGATACACCGCCATGATCAAGGCCACCATCCAGCGGAATCTGGTGGTGGATGAGTCGATGCGTGGCAAGAGCTGTAAAATGTTTATCCGTCTCGCCAGCGATGGTTTTGTGACCACCGCCGAAGCGCGGGAGGGGGACGGCGTGGTATGCCGCGCCGCCAAGGCGGCCATTACCAAGGCCGGACGTCTGCCTGTGTCACCTGAGCCTGAGGTGTACCAGCTGATGAAAGAAATCAATTTGACCGTGCAACCGGAAATCTAAAGGAGTTTCATGAAGATCATCGGAAAGTGGGCGCTGCTGATAATTGCCGCCCTGTCTTTGCCCGTGAAGGCCGCACTGGATATCGTTATCACCGAAGGTGTTGACGCTGCCCGTCCCATTGCTGTGGTGCCCTTTGTTTGGCAGGGCACAGGCCCGGTGCCATCACAGATTTCAGATGTGGTGGCCTCGGATCTGACCCGCAGCGGCACCTTTAAACCCCTGGATGCCCTGGGCTTACCGCAAAACGGCATTTCTACTCTTGCTGAGT
Source organism: Shewanella zhangzhouensis (assembly GCF_019457615.1). Classification (NCBI taxonomy): domain Bacteria; kingdom Pseudomonadati; phylum Pseudomonadota; class Gammaproteobacteria; order Alteromonadales; family Shewanellaceae; genus Shewanella; species Shewanella zhangzhouensis. Next base: position 2,694,739 of record NZ_CP080414.1, on the reverse strand, counting down.
TTGCACCGCAAAAATGGACCGGCATCAACGCCGAAGCAGCCGTGGTGGGTGCCATCAAGCCGTATGGTGCGGATCAGTATCTGGTCACATTCGATTTGATTGATTTGCTCAAGGCCCAACTGGCCGGTCAGGCGCCGCTCAATAAGCAGGATCTGCTGCTGGACAGCCGCCAGACCGTGATCACCGCCGCTCAGTTCCGTCAGTACGGTCATCGCATCAGCGATGTGGTGTACGAAAAGCTCACCGGTATTCGCGGCGCCTTTTTGACCCGTATTGCCTACGTGGTGGTAAACCATGCCGAGAAAGCACCATACCGTTTGATGATTTCCGACTATGACGGCTACAACGAGCACATGTTGCTGCGCTCGCCCGAGCCGCTGATGTCACCCGCATGGTCACCGGATGGTCGCCGCCTGGCTTATGTCAGTTTTGAAAACCGCAAGGCCGAAATCTTTGTGCAGGACATCTTTACCCAGGCCCGCACCAAGGTTTCCAGCTTCCCCGGTATTAACGGCGCGCCAAGCTTTTCGCCCGATGGCAAAACCCTGGCGGTGACGCTGTCCAAAGATGGCCAGAGCGAAATCTACACCATCGATATCGCCACCAAGACCACCCGCCGGATAACCAATCACTATGCCATCGACACTGAGCCTACCTGGTTCCCCGACGGCAAGTCGCTGCTTATCACCTCTGAGCGTGGCGGCAGACCTCAGTTGTATAAGGTGGAGCTGGACTCCGGCAAGTTGACCCGTCTGACCTTTGACGGTGAGTGGAACCTCGGTGGCTCCATCACCCCGGACGGCCGTACCATGATTTTTGTAAACCGTACCAACGGCAAGTTCAACATCGCGCGCATGGATCTGGAAACCCGGTTTATGCAGGTGCTGACCACGACCCGTTTGGACGAATCTCCCAGCGTGGCGCCCAATGGCACCATGGTCATTTATGGCACCACGCATCAGGGCCGGCAGGTGCTCGCTGCCGTGTCTACGGATGGACGCTTTAAGGCAAGATTGCCCGCGGGGCAGGGGGAGGTGAAATCACCTTCCTGGTCACCGTTCCTGTAACGAATTATCATCACCGATTGATTAAAGGATTTAAAAATGGAATTGAACAAACTGCTTAAGACCATGCTGATTGTGGCCCCTATCATGGCACTGTCTGCCTGTAGCTCAACCGACTCGGCCACCGATGCCAGTGGCTCTTCCAGCAGCCTGGGTGGTAGCGGCTCCAGCATGGGCGGTGTTGAAACCGGCAGTGTGTCTGGCATGCTGACCCCTGAAGAGCAGATGCGCATGAAGCAGGAAGAGCTGCGCCGCGAGAACGTCATTTACTTCGATTTCGACCGCAGTGAAGTGTCGCCGCTGTCAGCCGATATCCTGCTGGCCCACGGTAACTATCTGCTTGAGAACCCTTCAGTACGTATCCTGATTGAAGGCCACTCTGACGAGCGTGGTACCCCAGAGTACAACATCGCCCTGGGTGAGCGCCGTGCCAAGGCCGTTGCCAAATATCTGCAGGCCATGGGTGTACAACCTGCCCAGATGAGCATTGTCAGCTACGGCGAAGAAAAGCCACAGGACCTGACCCGTACCGACGAAGGTTTCTCCAAGAACCGTCGCGCAGTATTGGTGTACTGAGGGTTAACACGACAGGGTAGGATTGATGAAAAAGACTGTATTACTGGTAGCCATGCTGGCGGCGGGTCAGGCTTTTGCCGCCGCGCCGGTTGAAGATTTGGGTGGTGGCGGTAGCCTCGATGAGCGTATCGCCAAGCTTGAGCGAATTCTGAAAGCCAAACAGCAAACCGACTTTGACATGCAGCGTCGCTTGGACGCCCTGCAGCAGGAAGTGCTGGATTTGCGTGGGCTCACGGAGCAGCAGAACTATCAAATCAACCAGATGCTTGAGCGTCAGCGCAAGCTGTATGAAGAGATAGCCAGCTTGAGTTCAGGCGCAGCCAAGGTGCAGCCCCAGGCGCAGGTACCTGTCAGTGCAGCCGGTGGTGCAAGCTCGCCGGTCGTCAGTGGCGGTACTGTGGCGGTGGAAGCTTCACTCAATGAGACCGCATCTTACGAGCAGGCCATTAACCTGGTGCTCAAAGAGCGCAAGTACGATGAGGCTATCGCGGCATTTCGCAGTTTTGTCAAAAAATACCCTGGCTCAAACTACACTGATAATGCCAACTATTGGCTGGGTCAGCTCCTCTATAATAAGAACGAGCTCGACGAAGCCCGTGGTGCCTTTACTGTGGTGGTGGAAAAATATCCCGACTCCAGCAAGCGCGGTGACAGCCTGGTCAAGCTGGGTCTGATTGCCGAGAAGAAAGGCGATACCGTTGGCGCTAAAAACCTGTACCGCAAGGTAATAAAAGAGTACGCAAACAGTGCTGCGGCGCGCATTGCACAGCAGCAATTGAACGCACTTTGACGGGTTTTAATCCAGAAAACAGTCTCTTGGGCTGTTTTTCATGCAAACGGCAAAAGTTTCGGGAATTTGCGCTTGCATGGATAACTGAAAAAGGTATTATAGGCGCCCTCAGCGCAGCCAAGGCAGCGTAGAGGGCAATCTGGAATGGGTCGTTAGCTCAGTCGGTAGAGCAGTTGGCTTTTAACCAATTGGTCGAAGGTTCGAATCCTTCACGACCCACCAATTTCAGAACGCCGGATCCCGATGGGTCGTTAGCTCAGTCGGTAGAGCAGTTGGCTTTTAACCAATTGGTCGAAGGTTCGAATCCTTCACGACCCACCACTCTCGGTGGGGCGGGATCATCACAGTGTATCGAGCGGGTCGTTAGCTCAGTCGGTAGAGCAGTTGGCTTTTAACCAATTGGTCGAAGGTTCGAATCCTTCACGACCCACCACGCTCGGTAAACACTGTATCAAAATTTGGGTCGTTAGCTCAGTCGGTAGAGCAGTTGGCTTTTAACCAATTGGTCGAAGGTTCGAATCCTTCACGACCCACCACTTCTTTCTGAAGTGGCAATCTGCGGTAAATCTCGAGATGGGTCGTTAGCTCAGTCGGTAGAGCAGTTGGCTTTTAACCAATTGGTCGAAGGTTCGAATCCTTCACGACCCACCACTCGCTGGATATCTCAAACACCGCAAACCTTGATGGGTCGTTAGCTCAGTCGGTAGAGCAGTTGGCTTTTAACCAATTGGTCGAAGGTTCGAATCCTTCACGACCCACCACTTCCCTGAAGTGAACAATTCGCAGTATCGCAACCAGATGGGTCGTTAGCTCAGTCGGTAGAGCAGTTGGCTTTTAACCAATTGGTCGAAGGTTCGAATCCTTCACGACCCACCACTTCCCCGAAGTGGACAATTTGCGATAACGCACCCCAGATGGGTCGTTAGCTCAGTCGGTAGAGCAGTTGGCTTTTAACCAATTGGTCGAAGGTTCGAATCCTTCACGACCCACCACTCCTCAAATATCACCTTTCTCTTTTCTACTTTTGTCTCATAGACCTATTGCTAATATTTCCTCAGTAACAATTTGTTCATAGTTCCTTTGATACATAATAACAATCAGGGAGCAACAAGAATGAAACAAGCACCAGTCTCACTTGCGCTGGCCAGTGCGCTTCTGGCGATGTCAGGCTCTGCCATCGCCGAAACCGGAAAAACCGATTTTAAGTTTGGCGGCTATATCAAGGCCGACGTGATGTTCAGTGATTACAGCAATGGCGCACCGGAGTCGGGGGATTTATCCCGTCAGTTTTATGTGCCGGGCACCATTTATGGTAAAGCGGGTAACGGCGAGCAGGTTGTTGATTTCCAGGCCCGTGAAACCCGTTTTAACTTTAAAACCACTACAGATTTGGATGGGCATACTCTGACCGGCTTTATCGAGCTGGACTTTATGACCCATACCGACGGTAACGAGCGGGTTTCCAATAGTTACTCGCCCCGCATTCGCCATGCCTTTGTCAGCTATGACAACTGGACCGTGGGTCAAACCTGGACCACCTTCCAAAACCCAGGTGCTTTGCCTGAAAACCTCGACTTTGTTGGCGCAGCGGATGGTACCCCCTTCGTGCGTCAGGCACAGCTGCGTTACACCAATGGCGGCTTCCAGTTTGCTGTGGAAAACCCTGAAACCACCGTCAGTGATTATCAAACCGGCAGCCGTATCACCAGTGGCAGCGGCATGATGCCCGATGTGGTCGCACGCTATAATTTCAAATCCGAAGGTGGCGCTTCCTTCTCTGTTGCGGCCATTGGTCGTCAGCTGACACTGGAAAACAGCAACTATGATGATTCAACTCTGGGCTTCGGTGCCAGCTTTGCCGGTGTTATTCCACTGGGTAAAGACGATCTGAAGTTCACCGCCACCTGGGGTGAAGGTCTGGGGCGTTACATGGGGCTTAACTTTGCCAATGCCGCTTCAGTAGATGCCGACGGGCAGCTCGATACCATTGGCTCCTTTGGCGGCTTTGTCTCATATCGTCATTGGTGGAACGAGCAGTGGCGCTCAAGCTTCACCCTGTCCGGCATGAAGGTCGACAACAACGTCGATATCACAGGTGAGAACGTGAACAAAGATGCCTACTCAGCCTATGTGAATTTGCTGTACTCCCCAAGCAAGCCGCTGACCTTTGGTGTCGAATACATGTTTGCCACCAACAGCAAAGAAAATGGTGTGGACGGCGACCTGAACCGGGTCATTTTCTCGGCCAAGTATGTGCTCTAAGCCCCATCAGTTTTCAGTCTGAGAAACGTAAAAAAGGCGAACATGGTTCGCCTTTTTTCATTTGGTTCCAGTTTCCCGGCTATCCCTTAAAGCTGAATTCCATGGCAAATCCTTTATCTGACTCGGGCAAGCTCAGGGCGCCATTGAGCTGTTGGTGAACAAGGTTAAAGACGATGCTCATTCCAAGACCAATGCCGCCTTTGGCGCGCGCTGTGGTGTAAAAGGGTTCGAAAATGCGTTTTCTGGTTTCTTCGCTGAGGCCCTTACCGTTGTCACTGTAATGGATGTGGTAACTTCCATCGGCAAGGCGCTTGCCACGGATGTGGATTTGATTGTCCTCGCCCTGGGTGAAGGCATGATTGATGCTGTTACTGAGCAGATTGGTGAGGATCTGTGAGTGGGCACCCGGGACAGTATCCACCTCCCAGTCTGTTGGGATCTCAACGGTAACCTGTGCCTGCATGGTTTTAAGCAGTGGTTTAACGGCGGTAATGACCTGATGGTAATACTGCGCCAGATTAATGTGCTCGGTCTCGTTGGTGTGCTGGTCGGCCGCGGTGCGTTTAAAGCTTTCAACCAGTTTGATGGCCCGATGAAGATTGATATCCAATAACGACAGCGCGTTATCGCAGACATCGAGAAACTCATCCAATTGTTCGGTGGAAAGTTCCCCGCTGCGATAGGCATTAACCAGCAGGTCTCTGTGTTCTTTAATGACGCTGGAACTTGTAATTGCAACACCCAGCGGTGTGTTCACTTCATGGGCAAGACCTGCCACCAGGCTGCCCATCGCCGCCATTTTTTCCGACTCGATAAGCTTATCCTGAGCCTGCTTTAAATCGGCAATAACCCGGTTTAGGTGCTCGGTACGCTCGGCGACTTTAGTCTCGAGGGATTGATTGGCCTGCTCGAGCTTTTTTTCGTGCTCGACTCGGTCAAGCTCGGCTTCTATGCGCCCCGAAAACAGTTTGAACAGCTCCAGCGCCCAGGTGTGATTATCAATAGGGCGGCGATAGAGCGCGACAATGATCCCCATCACCTCTCCCTTGAGATCGTGCAGCGGTGTGCCAAGGTAGCCTTCAATCCCCATGTCCTGCAGCATCAGGTCTTCAGGGAAGCTCACTGTGACATCGGCCCGGTAGCAGCAAACCGAATCGTCGGCAGCATTGGCACAGGGAGTATTGGCAAGGGAGTAGGAGATGTTGTCAACCAGCTTGCCATCTGCCACCAATGCCAGGGTATGTGAGCTGTAGTTTTCTTTATCCAGGATGGCAACGAAGGTGAAGTCTGCGCCAATGGCATCGTGCAGCGCCAGGGTTATGCTATTGAAAAATGCTTCGCCCCGGGTATTGGAAACCTTTTCAATGATTGTGGATAGCATCGAGTCCATGTTGCATCTCAGGTAGCGGCGGCCGGAATTAATTCAGCTTAGCCATGAATCCATTTGCATACCAGCAAGAGTTTGAACAGCCAACAAAAAGCCTGCATTAAGCAGGCTATTTGTATTGGGCTCAGGCCAGCAGATTGTGCTCGCGAACATAGGCCTCAAAGTCGGTGCAGCCACCTACGTGGGTCTTGTCCACAAAAATCTGCGGTACGGTTTCCACGGGCTTGCCAACCGTCTTGGACAGGTCTTCTTTGCTGATCCCTTCGGCATGGATATCCACATAGCGGAAGCGGAAGTCTTCACGTTTTTCGGCAAGCTGCTCACAAAGTTGCTCGGCACGAACGCAATAGGGGCAGCCGGGACGGCCAAAAATTACAACGTACATGTAGTCTCCTCAGAACGATACTGTGTGGCTGTTATATCACAGCCAAGGTGGTTTTGATAATCCGTGGCGCGCTTTAGTCAGCAAATCGCGTGCGGGTTTGATACTTGCCCCGGTAATCAAAAAATTTGTCGACCAGCTGCCAGCCAAACTTGCTCTTTTTCAGCAACAGCAGCTCCGGCGCCCTGAACCTGGCGCTGTCTTTTATCAGGGCTTCGGCGCTGGGGTATTTGGGTAGTGGAAGTCCCGGCGCCCGTTGGTGACGCAGTAAAAACAGGGCAAAGAGGGCTTTTTTCTGCGCCGGTGTTTGCATTTTAAACCGTTCAACAAACTGGTTTCCGTCCATATCCACATAGGTCACCTCAAGGCCCGTCTCGGAGGCCCCAAGAAGCATGTCACTGACTTTAAAGAGGTGATGGTGCTTGTGCGCCAGCACAGCTTTGAGGTGCTTGTCCGGGTCGACCAGGGCGGAGTCGCAGCCGCGGCACACTCTGGCGGCAATATCATTTTCGGCGCCGCAATCGGGACAGATGCGGGCGCGAAAGCGAAAGTCACACTGATTGCCATCGTCTAGCAAACCCTGACAGCGCCTGCCGTAGTGCTCGACTATGTCGCCATCGGCATCGGCTTTGCCCCAAAAGAGGTTGGCATAACCGCAGGCTGGGCAGGGCACCTGCACGGGGACACTCTTGCTGTCGGGTCTGGGTTTACCCACATCCGGGTGGTACAGGCTGAATCCGTTGGCGGCGTAGTCGAGAATGAGACACTCGGTTTTTTTGGGGAAGAGCCTGAGGCCCCGCCCAACCATTTGCTGGAATAGACTTACCGAGGCGGTGGGTCGCAATATGGCAATCAAATCCACGTGGGGCGCGTCAAAGCCTGTGGTCAGTACCGCCACATTCACCAGAAACTTCAGTTCCTGTGCTTTAAATGCGGTGATGATCTTATCGCGCTCGGGCCCGGGGGTGTCGGCGGTGATAAGCGCTGCAGTCTCATCAAGCAGTGCCATGATTTCTTTGGCATGGCGCACTGTGGCCGCGAAGATAATGACCCCAAGACGCTGCTGCGCCAGTGCCTTTATCTGACCAATGATGGTAGTCGTAGCCCGGGTGCTGGTATCCAGAATGGCCTGCACCTCGGCCTCCTGGTAATCCGTTTCTTCAGAGGCTTTGAGCGAGGCAAAGTTATACTGGGCGGCCAGACCATCGAGCAGCAACGGCTGGGTTAAATACCCTTGTTTTATTAAGCTGCGGATGGGCAGTTCGAAGATACAGATATCGAACACGCCCTTGTCGGGATTGCCCACATGGCCACGAACATGACGTTTATATATCGCGCCTTCTCCCAACCGATAGGGGGTAGCAGTAAGCCCGAGCAGCAAGAGGTCCGGATTTTTCTCCCGCAGCTGACTGAACAGCTGCCGATATTGGCTGTTTTCGTCAAGGCTGACTCTGTGGCACTCATCGATGATCACCAACGAAAATGGCGCATCAAAGGCCGCGACATTGACTGCAGCGGACTGGATGCCGGCAATCACAGTTTTACCGCCTGTGTCTTTTTCGCCGAGTCCGGCAGAAAAGATGCTGGCGTTGCCCGCGAGTGCATCCACTTTTTGGGCGTTTTGGGCCACCAACTCTTTGACGTGGGTCAGCACCAATACCCGCCCTTTTGCCAGACGGGCAAGCTCGGCTATCACCAGACTTTTTCCGGCGCCGGTTGGCAGTACCAGCAGGGCAGACTCGCGGCTCTCTCTGAAATGGGCGAGAGTTGCTTCTATAGCATCTTGCTGATAATCCCTGAGTTTTATCGTCATTGTCGGCTGATGGGGTCTATGGTGTCGCATGAATGAAAGGCGATGATTGTACCACCTTGGGTTAGGGGAGGTTGAAGTTCAGGCAAAAAAAGGCCCCTTATTCAGGGGCCAAGCTCGAGGAGAAGAAAGGTTGGTTAGTCGGCGCGATTCAAGCGGCTTTCGATAAGGGTATCGATAACTGATGGATCGGCCAGGGTGGAAGCATCACCCAGGTTGGTGATTTCGTTTGCCGCAATCTTACGCAGAAAGCGACGCATGATTTTACCGGAGCGGGTCTTGGGTAAACCGTTGGCCCACTGGATCAAATCGGGCGTTGCCAGGGCGCCGATTTCTTTACGTACCCACTGACGCAGCTCCTGACGCAGTTCTTCGGTGGCTTCGGTGCCCTTGGTCAGGGTGACATAGGCATAAATACCCTGTCCCTTGATGTCATGGGGATAACCCACCACAGCTGCTTCGGCGACCAGGTCATGTGCAACCAGGGCGCTTTCCACTTCGGCGGTGCCGAGGCGGTGACCGGATACGTTAATCACGTCATCCACACGGCCGGTGATCCAGTAGTAACCGTCTTCGTCACGGCGGGCACCGTCACCGGTGAAGTACATGCCGCGGAAGGTCTTGAAATAGGTCAGCACAAAGCGCTCGTGGTCGCCGTAGACGGTACGCATCTGACCGGGCCAGGAGTCCAGCAGCACCAGGTTGCCTTCGGTGGCGCCTTCGAGAATGTTGCCTTCGTTGTCCACCAGTGCAGGCTGTACGCCAAAGAAGGGGCGGGTGGCCGAGCCGGGTTTGGTATCAGTGGCGCCTGGCAGCGGGGTGATCAGGATGCCGCCGGTTTCGGTTTGCCACCAGGTATCCACGATTGGGCAATGTTCATGGCCAATCACCTCATGGTACCAGCGCCAGGCTTCAGGGTTGATGGGCTCACCCACAGACCCCATGATGCGCAGCGATTTGCCTTCGAAATTGTCAAAGTGCTGCTTGCCTTCGGCCATGAGCGCACGGATGAGGGTTGGGGCCGTGTACAGGATATTGACCTGATGACGGTCCACGATTTCACCCAGGCGTGCAGGGCTTGGGAAATTGGGGATACCTTCATGGATAAGGATGGTGGCACCGTTGGCCAGTGGCCCATAGACCATGTAGCTGTGACCGGTGATCCAGCCCACGTCGGCAGTACACCAGTACACTTCACCGGGTTTGTAATCAAACACATATTCGTGGGTCATGGAGGCGTAAACCAGATACCCGCCAGTGGTGTGCAGTACACCCTTGGGGTTACCGGTGGAGCCTGAGGTATACAGCAGGAACAGCGGGTCTTCGGCGCCCATTTCCTCAACCGGGCAGTCTGTTGCGGCAGCGTCCGTTACCTGATGCCACCACTTATCGCGGCCTTCGACCCAGTTTACGGCGCCGCCGGTGCGTTTGAGTACGATAACGGTTTCCACCGTGGTCACATCGGGACGATTCAGAGCCTCGTCGATATTCCCTTTGAGCGGAATTTTACGGCCGCCACGTACGCCTTCATCGGCGGTAATAAGCAGTTTGGATTTACCATCAATGACGCGGGATGCGATGGAGTCGGGTGAGAAACCACCGAATACAACCGAATGCACTGCACCTATACGGGCGCAGGCGAGCATGGCGACGGTCGCTTCGACCACCATGGGCATATAAATGGTGACGACATCACCACGCTTTACACCTTCAGCCTTAAGGGCATTGGCAAACTGACACACCTCGGCGTGCAGTTCACGATAGGTGACTTTGCGCTGCTCGCTGGCATCATCGCCTTCCCAAATGATTGCGATATCATCACCCTTGGTGGCCAGATGGCGGTCGAGGCAGTTGGCGGAGGCGTTGAGAGTGCCGTCATGGAACCATTTGATGTACAGGTTCTGGTCGTCGTAGGAAGTGTCCTTGACCTGAGTGAAAGGTTTTATCCAATCGATGCGTTTGGCATGCTCTCCCCAGAAACCCTCGGGATTGGCGACGGATTCCTGGTACATCTTTTGATATTGTTCGTTGTTTACCAGTGCATTGGCGGCGATATCGGCGGGCACTGAGTAGAGAGACTGCGTGCTCATAGGGCTTCCCTTTTATAATTTGTTGCGTGAGCTTGAGTATGGGCATGGCACCCCTCACACACTATTAGACCTTGGTCTAGTTTGCTTTTTTCCTTATTTTTTAGCTGTTTGCAGCTTTATTGTTGGCTGGATTTCCAACAATTTTCGAGGCACAATGGGCTAAAAAAATGAGCATACTATGAATCTGACCCTCTTTGTTGCCGTGATCGCGGTTTTTTACGTCTTTCTGCTCTTCCTCCTGGCATGGGGCGCCGAGCGTTGGTTCAGTGGCGTGACCAAGAAGCTGCAAACCTGGATTTATGGTCTGAGTTTGGCGGTATATTGTTCATCCTGGAGCTTTTTGGGCACTGTTGGCCAGTCGGCGGGAGACCTCTGGTCGTTTTTGCCTATTTTTCTCGGGCCCATACTCATTTTCACCTTCGGCTTTGGCATGCTGCGTAAAATGGTGGTGGTATCCAAGGCGCAGAACATCACCTCGGTGGCCGACTTTATCGCCGCCCGTTATGGCAAGTCTCAGGGGCTGGCGGCCCTGGTTACCCTAATCGCACTCTTCGGCATCATGCCTTATATCGCGTTGCAGCTTAAGGCCATGGTGGCGTCACTCAATCTCTTTCAGGAGTCGGGCCAGCCCCTGGATGGCATGAGTGTGGCGCTGATTATTTCTGTGGTGCTGGCAGTATTTGCCATCCTCTTTGGTACCAGAAAGCTTGATGCCACGGAACACAATCCGGGGATGATGCTCGCCATCGCCTTCGAATCTTTGGTGAAACTGGCGGCATTTTTGTTGGTGGGCCTGGTTATCAGCTTCGGCGTTTTTGATGGCTTCTCCGACATCTGGCAACAGGCGGATGAGGCCGGGATCATCCAACATCCCAAGCTCAGACTCGAAGCCATACTGCCGGACCTGGTCGTCGGCATTGCCGCTTTTTTGTGTATGCCGCGCCAGTTCCACGTGATGGTGGTGGAATGTGCAGGTGAAAGTGTCCTTCGCCGCGGCCGCTGGATATTCCCTGTTTATATTGCCCTCTTCGGGCTATTTGTGGCACCGCTGGCCCTGGCGGGTAAGCTGCTTCTTGGTGACAGTGTGCCCGCCGACAGTTATGTGATTAACCTGCCGCTGGCCCTCAATGCCGATGGCCTTGCCATTGTCGCCCTTCTCGGTACCTTATCTGCCGCCACCGGTATGGTGATAGTGGCGGTGGTGACCATCTCCATCATGATAAGTAACGAATGGCTGGTGCCGCTGATGCTCAGAAGCGGCCGCATCCGTAAGAAAAACTTCGCCCAGTTTTCCCAGTTCCTGCTGAATGCCCGCCGCCTCGCGATAGTCATCATCCTTGGCATAGGTTACCTGTCGTTTTTGTACCTTGCCGACAGCGATTCACTGGCTCATTTGGGCATGCTGGCCTTTGGTGCCTTCGCGCAGCTCGCCCCCGCACTGGTGGGCGGCCTTTATTGGAAGCACGGCAATCGCGCCGGCGTCTTTTTGGGACTGGCTGCGGGATTCGGGCTTTGGGTGTGGATTTTGCTGCAAGGCGCGGGTGAGCGTGTGGCCAGCGCCGGGTTATCGGATGTGTGGCTGCTGTCTTACATAAGCCCGAATGTGTCTGACACCCTGCTTGCCATCATGGTGAACTCGGTATTCTATGTGCTGGGCTCCATCTGGTTCAGGGCCGGGGTGGTTGAGCGTATTCAGGCCAGTAGCTTCGTATCACCGGGGGAGCTTAAAACTGCCGGTAACCGCCGCACCGGCCCTATCTCTCAGCAGGACTTGCTGATTTTGGTGAGCCGTTTTGTCAGTCCCACCCGTGCCTATGAAAGCTTCAGCCGCTTTTCCCCCGAAGCGGTCAACCGCGACAGCTGGAATAAGGCCGCGTCACCGGAACTCATCGCTCACACGGAACACCTGCTTTCGGGCGTGCTTGGCGCCTCCAGCGCCGCGTTGGTGCTAGATTCAGTTATCGCGGGGCGGGATCTGGCGCTGGATGAAGTGCTGTCGTTAGTGGATGAGGCCTCCTCCAAGGTCATCCTGAGTCAGGAAATGCTCAGGGGGGCAATTGAGCACGCCTATGAAGGCATCAGCGTAGTGGATAAAGACCTGAATCTGGTCGCCTGGAATGCCCGCTACGGTGAGCTTTATCAGTATCCGGATAATTTCCTGCAGCCGGGCATGCCCATCAACGAAGTCATTCGTTTCAATGCCGCACGTGGATACTGTGGTGTTGGCGATATCGAAGAGCAGGTAGAGCGGCGCGTGCAGCATATGCGAAACGGGACGCCACACACCTCTGAGCGGGAGCGCAGCGACGGCAAGGTGATAAAAATTCAGGGAAACCCCATGCCAGACGGCGGTTTTGTGATGACCTTTACCGACATTACCCAATACCGCGCCCAGGAGCGGGCACTGAAAGAGTCCAACGAAACCCTGGAGAGCAGGGTGAAAGAGCGGACTTATGAGCTTGCCATGCTCAATAGCCAGCTGCTGGAAGCCAAGGCCCAGGAAGAGATGGCCAACGCCTCAAAAAGCCGGTTTTTGGCGGCAGTGGGTCATGATCTGATGCAGCCGCTGAACGCAGCACGACTGTTTACGGCATCGCTTTCCCAGTACAGCAATCTCGATGACGAGGCCCGCACCACCTTATCCCATGTGAACAGCTCGCTTAAAATCGCCGGTGAGTTGCTTACCGACCTCCTGGACATCTCCAAGCTGGACTCCGGCATGGTAGAGGTCAACCGACGGGATTTTGCGGTATCGGATATTCTCTCCGGTTTGGCGGTCGAATTCGATGCCATGGGCAAAGACAATCAGATTCGTTTTGCCATGGTGTCGTCCAGCGTCACCATCAACTCTGACCCGGCGCTGCTCAGGCGCGTATTGCAAAACTTTTTGACCAACGCTTACCGTTATGCCCGCGGTGGCCGGGTACTGCTTGGCTGCCGCCATCGCCCCGGTGAGCTTGAGATCCAGGTGCTGGACACGGGGTGCGGCATTGATGAGCGGGAACTTCACGAAATTTTCAAAGAGTTCAAACGACTGTCGAATCCACACAGCAAGGGCGTCAGTGGCCTTGGCTTGGGGCTTGCCATTGCAGACAGGATAAGCAAGGTGCTCGGCCATGATATCAAGGTGGCTTCTGTACTGGGGCGTGGCTCGGTGTTCTCCATCTCTGTGCCACTTGGTAAAACCGTCACTGCGCCCGTGCCAACCCGCAGGCCCACTGTGCTGCAGCCGCTGGCCGGGGTGAAGGTGCTTTGTATCGACAACGAAGAAGCTATTCTTGCCGGGCTTGAGAGTCTGCTCAGGCGCTGGCAGTGTGAGGTCATCTGCGCGCGGGATCTCGGTGACGCCCGTATCAAGCTGGGCCTCAAGGGGCTGGCGCCGGATATAGTACTGGCGGATTATCATCTGGATGATGGCCAGAACGGCGTGGATGCCATGGACGGGATACGTGCTCTCTATGGCGAGCACTTGCCCGGCATTCTTATTACCGCCAATACCCGTAAAGATTTGGTGGAAGACGTACAGCGCCGCGGCTACCACTACATGGCGAAGATGGTTAAACCGGCGGCGCTCAGGGCATTGATTTCAAGTTTGGTGAAATAATCCCTGCTCCAGGACGTGATGCGTTAACGTCCAATCACCGGGTGTTTTTTACGCCCGGCTTTTCACACGTTTTCCAATGGGTGAACAAATTACTGTTCACCCATTGACCTTCTGTTGTATATATCGCTAACATCCGTAAAAAATAAAAAACAACAGGACTCTCCATGCAAGCTCGTTGCGGCTCTTATTACAATGCCACCATTAAACACGAAACTGACTATCCGCGCTTAACTGAAGCAATTCAGGCGGATGTGGCAGTGATCGGTGGCGGATTTACCGGTGTAAACACTGCACTGGAACTGGCCGAACGGGGCTACAAGGTGGTGCTGCTGGAGGCCAATAAGATAGCCTGGGGCGCAACAGGCCGAAACGGTGGTCAGGTCACAGGGTCGCTGTCCGGCGATCAAGCCATGACCAAACAGCTCAGAAACCGTATCGGTGAAGAAGCTGAGGATTATGTTTGGGCGCTGCGCTGGCGCGGTCACGACATCATCAAAAACCGGGTAGCTAAGTACCAAATCGATTGCGATTTGCGCCATGGCCATTTGCACACAGCCTATAAACCTGCGCACATGAATGAGCTTAAATCCATGTTGGATGAAGCAGAGCGAAGGGGTATGGGCGACCTGGTGTCATTGGTCGAAAAGAACGAGATGCCACAGTATCTCGAATCGCACCTCTACCATGGTGGCTTGCTCAACAAAAAGAACATGCACCTGCATTCGGTAAATCTGTGTATCGGTGAGGCGAGGGCGGCAGAAAGTCTCGGGGTACAGATTTTCGAAGACACCCAGGTGCTGGATATTGTTGAGGGCCAGCGCCCCGTGGTGAAAACAGCCTTTGGCAGCGTTACCGCAAACAAGGTGCTCATTGCCGGCAATGCCTATCACAAGCTGGGACGCCCGAAACTCAGAGGCATGTTATTTCCGGCATCCCTGGGTAATTGCGCGACAGTACGCTTATCCGACGAAGTGGCCAGTGCAATCAATCCACACAACCTTGCGGTGTATGATTGCCGTTTTGTACTGGATTATTATCGGCTTACCGCGGATAACCGGTTAATGTTCGGCGGCGGCACCAACTACAGTGGCCGTGACCCCAAGAATGTGGCCGAAGAGCTGCGCCCTGCGATTGAACGCACCTTCCCGCGTCTTAAAGGCGTGGAAATCGAATTTGCCTGGGCGGGTATGGCGGGGATTGTGATTAACCGCATACCGCAACTTGGCAAAGTCTCCGAGCATGTCTATTACTGCCAGGGTTACTCGGGGCATGGGGTAGCGACCAGCCACATCATGTCAGAAATCATGGCCAAAGCCATCGATGGCGATCTGCGTGAGTTTGGCCTCTTTGCGGGCATGAAGCACTGGCGCATTCCGTTAAATGAATGGTTTGGGAATCAGGCGTTGGCCATTGGCATGCTGTATTATCAGCTGCGTGAGAGCCTCCGTGGCTGACAGATGAAATAAGAAGGCCGCAATGAATGCGGCCTTTTTATTGTGTATGACGGTGTCGAAACTGGGACTGGGGCTTTATGGCTCAGAGTCTCAGTGGCTTTGCCCCAAATCGACCTTGTCCATTTCAAGCTGCTGCAATGCAATCACGGCCTGGGTGCGGTTTCTTACCCCAAGCTTTCTGAAAATGGCGGTGGCGTGGGCCTTGATGGTGGCTTCTGACACACCTAAATCATAGGCGATTTGTTTGTTGAGCAGGCCTTCGGCAAACATCTGCAATACCCGGTATTGCTGCGGGGTAAGATCCGCAAGTTTACCCGCCACCTGATCGGTGCCGTCTTCTTCAATCTTGACCAGTTCAATGTCCTGGGGCAGCCAGATATCACCATAGAGTACGGCACTCATGGCCTCGGTGAGGGTTTCCATGGAGGCTGATTTGGGAATAAAACCGGCGCTGCCATAATGGATGGCACGACTGATGGTTTGAGCGTCTTCGTGGGCGGAGATCACCACCACCGGGATATCCGGGTAATGGGAGCGAAGATGTATCAGGGTTGAGTAACCGTGGGAGCCTGGCATCTGCAAATCCAGCAGCACCAGATCGTAATCGACCTCGGGTTTATCAAGCAGCAACTGCAGTGCATCGGCACTGTCAGCTTCGAACCAGCGGGTATCGGCAAAGGCGCTGGACAAGGCTTGCCTGAGGGCGTTACGAAACAGGGGGTGATCGTCAGCAATGATCACATTGAGATTCTCGAGCTTCATGATGCGGTTATATTTCTTATCGTCACAGATGCGCAATAAAACCAATGTAACAGAAGAATGCCCAATTATCCTATGGATTTATCCGGAGCTATTGCCTTGAATGTGTTAATTTTCTTTGGGGTTAGACTAAAGTCGTATTTGCTGTCAGGGGCAGATGCGCCAGTGCAACTGCCCCTGAGATACTCATTAGTGGCAGCGGCAATTAGTCCTGCGGCCATACCTGGGTGGGTTTGCGATTTTCATCTACTGCCACAAAGGTAAAGACGCCACGAATGGCATGCTCTCTTTTGTCCTGGTACATGTCTTCAACGAAAATATTCACTTCGACCTTGAGGCTGGTGTTACCCACGTGGATCACCCGGGCAATCAATTCTGCCAGGCTGCCGGCGGGAATGGCTTTGTTGAAATCGATGCGATCAGAGCTCACAGTGACCAGGGTTTTGCGGCAAAAGCGGGTGGCGGCAATAAAGGCGGTTTCATCCATCCAGGCGAGAGCTTCACCGCCAAACAGGGTGTTGTGATGGTTGGTGTTGGACGGAAAAACCGCTTTGATAACGCGTGCTTCAGAGGCGTCAATACGGCGGGCAATGGCCTCAGGAAATTGAGGCTGGGTGTCAGTCAGTGGCATACGGCAACCTTGGGGTTATGCAGACAAATCTGAAGTTTACTCAAAAGGCGCGCAGTATAGCCTTTTCGCTGGTTTGCTGTCATGGACTATGGGCTGGAAACGATGTGAATCGGGGTGAAATGCCCTGAATTCAAATATCCAGCCAGCTAACTGACCTGTATGGTGGTTGTATGAATAAAAGATCTCAGAGAATTGATAATAAAAAAGCCTCCCTATGGAGGCTTTTATAGTGCAAATGATGTAAGTGATTTATTTTTTCAGCTCGCGGCGTACCCGTGCAGCGGCGGCGAGATTGCGCAGCAGCGGCTCGGTATCGCCCCAGCTCAGGCAAGCATCGGTAATGGACTTACCATAGCAAAGCGGCTGACCTTCCACCACGCTCTGATTGCCTTCTTCGATAAAGCTTTCGGCCATAATCCCGGCGATGGCGGTGGAGCCGGCGCGAATTTGTGCCATCACATCTTCGGCTACTTCCAGCTGTTTCATATGCTGCTTCTGGCTGTTGCCGTGGGAGAAGTCAATTACCATGCCGGTGTCGATGCCAGTGGCTTTTAGCTGCTCATGGGCCTTTTGCACATGCTCCGCGGCGTAGTTGGGGTTCTTGCCACCGCGCAGAATGATATGACCGTAAGGGTTACCGTGGGTACGGTACACCGACATATGACCATCTTTATCCGGTGAGTAGAAGATGTGCGGCACCTTGGCGGCGCGCACGGCATCCACGGCGATATTGATATTGCCGTCCGTGCCGTTTTTAAAGCCGACTGGGCAAGACAGCGCCGAGGCCATTTCGCGGTGGATTTGGCTTTCGGTGGTACGGGCACCGATGGCACCCCAGGTAATAAGGTCGGCGATGTACTGACCGTTCACCATATCCAAAAACTCGGTGGCGATAGGCAGTTTAAGCTCGGTAATTTGCTGCAGCAGATGACGGGCCAGGCGCAGCCCTTTGTTTGCACTGAAGCTGCCGTCCAGATCCGGGTCTGAAATCAGCCCCTTCCAGCCCACAATGGTACGCGGCTTTTCAAAATACACCCGCATCAGTATGCACAAATCGTCTTTAAGTTCATGGTGCAACTTTGCCAGACGTCCGGCATATTCCAGCGCAGCTTCGGTATCGTGAATAGAGCAAGGGCCGATGATCACCAGAAGGCGAGGATCCTGACCGGTCAGAATGGCTTCCACCTCACGGCGCTGGGCAACCAGATAGTCAGCCGCTTCCTGCGTCAGCGGGTATTCTGCGGCCAGTTGTGAAGGTGAAATTACTTTACAAAGAAGGGATGTACGTAGTTCGTCAGTCTTAATCGTCATTCAGCATACCGGTTTGGTGCGGGCTTATCGCCAGATTGAACCGGATTATAACCAATAGTGACGGACTGCACAGTGCCGATTGTGTAATTAATCGACAACTGTGCAACGAAATTGATTTAAGTTAGATCCGATTGACCGAAGCGGCCAATCTTAGAACATATGACGCTCCATACCTGTCATGTCGAGGATTTTGGTGGCGATTTCCTCCACCGAGTGATTGGTGGTGTCTATATAAGGAATGCGTTCCTTCTTAAACATCATTTCCACTTCCTTTACTTCCATCCGACATTGGCGCAAAGAGGAGTAGCGGCTGTTCTCCATCCGGCTCTGGCGAATTTCCTGCAAACGCACCGGATCGATAGTCAGACCAAATAACTTGTGTTTGTTACGCTTGAGTGCTTCAGGCAGCTTTAAGCTGTCCATGTCATCCTCAGTAAAAGGGTAATTTGCCGCTTTAATACCAAACTGCATTGACAGATACAGGCTGGACGGGGTTTTGCCGCAGCGTGATACGCCGAGCAGGATAATGTCGGCTTTGTCCATGTGTTTTAAGGTTTGGCCGTCATCGTTTTCCATGGCGAAGTTAATGGCATCGATACGGGCTTCGTAGCTGTGATTGGCTTTGCCATGGGTACGATGCAGCACAGGTGCCGCACTGACGCCCAATTGTTGCTCAAGTGGTGCCACGAAGGTGTTCAAAAAGTCATAATCCAGTCCTTCACTGGAATAGATAACATCTCTGATCTCCGGCTTTACGATGGAATGAAATACCAGAGGCCGCTCTCCTGTTGTAATAAAACTATCATTTATCTGCTTTTTTACCGCTTCTGCTTTGGCGTTGGTTTCGACAAATGGAATGGTAATTGCTTCAAATTCCATAGGAAATTGTGAAAGTACTGCATGGCCGAAAACTTCTGCTGTGATCGCCGTTCCATCGGAAATGTAGAAAACTTTACGAGCCATACCAACCTCATGTAGTAATAAAATTACAAAGAAAATTATAGATTTACGCTTAATGCCCCGAAGTGTAAAATGCCGCTGCCCCGGTGTGAAGGGGCCAACTAAATAAACATGCGGAGATAGAACTGTGCAGCAATATGTACTCTGGTATCAGGAATTGGGCATGGGCGACGTCAACAGAGTTGGCGGCAAGAACGCTTCACTGGGCGAGATGATCAGTAATCTGGCCAACGCAGGTGTTCAAGTCCCCGGTGGCTTTGCAACCACGGCTCATGCATTCAATGAGTTCCTTGAGCAAAGCGGAGTAAACCAGAAGATTTATGACATTCTTGACACTCTGGACGTCGACGATGTTAACGCACTGGCGAAAGTGGGTGCACAGATCAGACAGTGGGTTATCGAAACCCCTTTCCAACCCGAACTCGAAAAGGCCATCCACGAGGCCTATGACAAACTCTCCGGTGAAACCACCGAAGCCTCCTTTGCCGTACGTTCCTCTGCCACAGCCGAAGACATGCCTGATGCCTCTTTCGCCGGTCAGCAGGAAACCTTCCTGAACGTGAAGGGTTACGATGCCGTATTGGTGGCTATCAAGCACGTATTTGCGTCTTTGTTTAACGACCGCGCGATTTCTTACCGCGTTCACCAGGGTTACGACCACCGCGGTGTGGCCCTGTCTGCCGGTGTGCAGCGCATGGTGCGTTCTGACAAAGCTGCCTCTGGCGTAATGTTTACCATCGACACCGAATCCGGTAACGATGATGTGGTATTCGTGACCTCATCTTACGGTCTGGGCGAAATGGTTGTGCAGGGCGCCGTTAACCCTGACGAATTCTACGTTCATAAGCCAACCCTGACCGCCGGCCATCAGGCCGTGGTACGCCGCAACATCGGTTCCAAGCTTATCCAGATGGTCTACTCAGACGATCTTTCACACGGTAAGCAGGTGAAAATTGAAGATGTGAGCGTGGAAAACCGTCGTCAGTTCTCCATTAATGATGCCGAAGTGATGGAACTGGCCAAGCAGGCTATCATCATCGAGAAGCACTACGGTCGTCCAATGGACATCGAGTGGGCCAAAGATGGCAACGATGGCAAGCTGTACATTGTTCAGGCCCGTCCTGAGACAGTACGTTCACGTGAAGACGTTCAACTGATTGAACGCTACCACCTGAAGAGCCGCGGCGCTGTGATCAGCGAAGGCCGTGCCATCGGTCACAAGGTGGGCTCCGGTGTTGCCAAGGTACTGAACTCCATCGAAGAAATGGACAAAATCCAGCCAGGCGATGTACTGGTTACCGACATGACCGACCCGGATTGGGAACCTATCATGAAGCGCGCCAGCGCCATCGTGACCAACCGTGGTGGCCGTACCTGTCACGCTGCGATTATCGCCCGTGAACTGGGTGTGCCAGCCGTTGTGGGTTGTGGTGACGTGACTGACCGTATTCAGAACGGCCAGATGGTCACTGTATCCTGCGCCGAAGGCGACACGGGTTACATCTACGATGGCAAGCAGGAGTTCGAAGTGATCTCCAGCCGCGTGGATTCCATGCCTGATCTGCCAATGAAGATAATGATGAACGTGGGTAACCCTGACCGCGCCTTCGACTTCGCCCGTCTGCCAAACGAGGGTGTGGGTCTGGCCCGTCTTGAGTTCATCATCAACCGCATGATTGGTATTCACCCCAAGGCACTGCTCGAGTTCAACCAGCAGGAAGCTGCCCTGCAGGAAGAAATCAACGAGATGATCGCCGGTTACGACTCGCCAGTTGAGTATTATGTAGCCCGTCTGGTTGAAGGTATCGCCACTATTGCTGCGGCCTTCCATCCGAAGAAGGTGATCGTGCGTATGTCTGACTTCAAGTCAAACGAATACGCCAACCTGGTGGGCGGCGATCGCTACGAGCCAGAAGAAGAGAACCCAATGCTGGGCTTCCGCGGTGCCAGCCGTTATATCTCTGAGTCGTTCCGCGACTGTTTCGCCCTCGAGTGTGAAGCTATCAAGCGTGTTCGCAACGACATGGGCCTGAAGAATGTGGAAATCATGATCCCATTCGTGCGCACCCTGGGTGAAGCCGAGCAGGTGATTGAACTCCTGAAACAGGAAGGTCTGGAGCGTGGTAAAGATGGTCTGCGCGTTATCATGATGTGCGAACTGCCATCCAACGCCCTGCTGGCCGAGCAGTTCCTGGAGCACTTCGATGGTTTCTCCATCGGCTCTAACGACCTGACTCAGCTGACTCTGGGTCTGGACCGCGACTCCGGCATCATCAGCCACCTGTTCGATGAACGTAACGAAGCCGTTAAGGCGCTGCTTGCCATGGCCATCAAGGCTGCCAAGGCCAAGGGTGCTTACGTGGGTATTTGCGGTCAGGGTCCATCGGATCACGCCGACTTCGCCGCCTGGCTGGTGGAGCAGGGCATTGATACCGTGTCCCTGAACCCTGACACAGTCATCGATACCTGGCTGTATCTGGCCGAGGCCCACGGTTAATCAGGGCAAAACCCTTGGTTAATCCGGACAAAGATAGCCACATTCTGAGAAGGTCGGCGCCACCGGCGCCCCTTTTTACCGATGTGTAACAAAAGCCGCTTTTTAGCGGCTTTTTTTTGTTTATAATGCCGGGACAAAACAACAACACAGATGCCGTGCATGTTACCCCTGCTTTCTCACCAGCAAACCCTGGAACCCGTTTATCTGGCCTTTCTCGAGGCCCTTGCCGCTGATTTTGACGGCGAGATAGATACCCGTTACAGCGCCCGCATAGTGCAGGCTACCGATAACTCTGTGTACCAGTTTCTGCCTCAGGCTGTGCTCTATCCCAAGAGTACGCTGGATGTGCAGCGGGTGATGCAGCTCGCCGCCAAAAACGAGTTCCGCGAGGTGGTTTTCAGTGCCCGCGGCGGCGGCACCGGCACCAATGGTCAGTCGTTGACTCACGGGCTTATCCTCGATTTGTCGCGCCATATGAACAAGGTGCTGGAAGTCAACGCCGAGGAAGGCTGGGCACGGGTACAGGCCGGTGTGGTGAAAGATGCCCTCAACGATGCCTTAAGGTCCCATGGCTTTTTCTTCAGCCCAGACTTGTCCACCTCCAACCGCGCCACCCTGGGCGGCATGATTAACACCGATGCCTCAGGCGCAGGCTCGCTGGTGTACGGCAAAACGTCAGACCATGTGCTGGGCCTCAAGAGCGTGCTTATCGATGGCTCTGTGCTGGATTCTGCCCCGATGGCCGCCGAAAACCTGGATGCGGTGGACAGCTCCAGCCTTGCCGGTAAGCTGATTGCCAATATCTCAGCCGTGTGCCGCGACAAGCGCGAGTTGGTGAAAACCCGCTTCCCCCGGCTTAACCGCTTTTTGACCGGTTACGATTTGGAGCATGTGTGGAACGATGAGCTAAGTCAGTTCGATTTAAGCCGTATTCTTACCGGCTCCGAAGGCACCCTGGCCGTTATCACCGAAGCAAAGGTGAATCTCACGCCGCTGCCCAAGCAGCGCGCCATGGTCAATATCAAATACGATTCCTTCGAGTCGGCGCTGCGTCACGCACCGTCGCTGGTGGCTGCCAATGCCACAGTCGTGGAAACCGTCGACTCCAAGGTGCTTGGCCTTGCCCGTGAAGATATCGTCTGGCACTCGGTGAGTGAGCTTATTCAGGAGGTGCCCGGCAAGCATATCGATGGCCTCAATATGGTGGAGTTTGCCGGCGATGAAGCCGAGGTAAACGCCAAACTGGCGGCGCTCGAAGCTGTGCTTGCTCAGCAAATCGAAAACGGTGAGTGCGGCGTGGTGGGCTTTCAGAGCACCCACGATAAGGGCAGCATCGAGAAAATCTACGCCATGCGCAAAAAGGCCGTGGGCCTCTTGGGCGCCGCCAAGGGCAGCCGCAAACCCATCGCCTTTGCTGAAGACACTGCGGTGCCACCGGAAAAGCTTGCCGACTTTATTATGGAGTTTCGTGCGCTCCTTGATGGCCACAAGCTGCAATACGGCATGTTTGGCCATGTGGATGCAGGTGTGCTGCACGTCCGTCCCGCGCTGGATATGTGCGACGTCGTGGATGAAAAGCTCCTTCGCACCATTTCCGATGAAGTGGCGGCGCTTACCCTTAAATACGGTGGCCTGATGTGGGGCGAGCACGGTAAGGGTGTGCGCGGTGAGTATGGTCCGGCGGTGTTTGGCGACGAGCTTTACGGCGTGCTGCAGGACATCAAGGGCTGGTTTGACCCCGACAATCGCCTCAATCCCGGCAAGCTGGTGGCGCCAAAGGACAAGGGTGAGCTGTTTTACAATGTCGACAGTGCCAAGCGTGGTAGTTTTGACAGACAAATTCCCGTTAAAGTGCGCGAAGCCTTCCCCGATGTGATGAACTGCAACGGCAACGGCCTGTGCTTTAACTACTCGGCCTATTCACCCATGTGCCCGTCCTTTAAGGTAACCGGCGACCGTATTCAGTCCCCCAAGGGCCGCTCGTCGCTGATGCGCGAATGGTTAAGGCTCCTCGAAGCCGAAGGCGTGGATGTGGAGCAGCTTGCCAAATCCAAGCCACTTGGGCTGCTGCAGCGGGCGCAAAATACCTTAAAAGCCAAGGAAGAGTATGATTACTCCCACGAGGTGATGGAATCCTTAAAGGGCTGTCTTGCCTGTAAGGCCTGCTCGGGTCAGTGCCCGGTGAAGGTGGATGTGCCCAAGTTCCGCGCCCAGTTTTTCAATATTTACTATCAGCGTTATCTGCGCCCGCCCAAAGATTATCTGGTGGCCGGTATCGAAGATGCGCTGCCGCTGATGGCCAAGGCGCCGAAACTGGTGAATGCCCTGTCGCAAAACACCTTGTCCCAGTGGGTTATCAAGAAAGCCATCGGCTACGTGGATGCACCCAAGCTGTCCGTGCCTACTTTGACTCAAAGGCTTGAGAGCCATCAGAGTCTGGGGTATGACCTTGAGTCACTGAAACGTATTCCGGCCGCCGAGCGCAGCCGTTATGTGTTGGTGGCCCAGGACCCATTCAACAGCTTCTATGATGCAGGCCTGGTGTATCACTTTGTGAAGCTGATTGAAAAGCTTGGCTTTAAACCGGTGTTGCTGCCGTTCAAACCCAACGGCAAGCCCGCCCATATCAAAGGCTTCCTTGACAAGTTTGCTGCAACCGCAGGCTCGGCATCGGCCTTTTTCAATGAACTCAGTAAGCTTGGAATGCCCATGGTGGGTGTGGATCCGGCCATGGTATTGGTGTACCGGGATGAGTACAAGGTGGCACTCGGTAACGATCGCGGTGACTTCAATATCAAGCTCGCCAACGAGTGGTTGATGGAGGTGCTGAGTGAACTGCCGCAGCGTGAGTCCTCTGGCCGCGCCTACACCTGGTTCAGCCACTGCACCGAGTCCACCGCCAAGCCGGGCACAGCCAAAGAATGGAGCGCAATCTTTGCCAGATTCGGCGCGACCCTTAAGGTCAAGAACCTTGGCTGCTGCGGCATGGCAGGCACCTATGGCCACGAGCTGGATAACCTTGAGCGCTCGCAAACGCTCTACGATATGTCCTGGAAAGAGGGGATTAATGGTACTTCCAGGGAAGAGATCCTGGTATCCGGCTACTCCTGCCGCTCACAGGTAAAGCGCTTCTCGGGATTCCGTCCAAAGCACCCACTGGAAGCCTTGCTGGAGCTTATTTGAGTAGACGGCTTTATTTGACAACCTAATACAAGCCCTTTCACAGAGTGAAGGGGCTTTTTGCTTCCGATTTATGCCATCCCGGCTTAGCCTGAATAACAAGACTAATAATGGGAACAAAGACGCACATCATGACGCAGATGCCTGACCCTCAGACTCAGTCGGCCAACACCATTACTCAGGACGGGCCCCCCGAGGCCGACGCTTTTACGGCCATGGAAAATATGCTGATGCCAGCCTTTTGCAGCGAGCAGCCGCTTTTTACCATTGATGAAGCCGGGCGATGGTACTATCAGGGAGAACCCTTGCCCGATAAGTTTGCCCGGCTCTTTATGGGTATCCTCAGGCCCGACAGTGGCGGCTGGGCCCTGGTTACACCGGCAGAGAGAGTCAAGGTGACGGTAGCCAGGACGCCTGTGGTGATAGTGGATTTTGAAATGCAGGCAGACCAGTTTCTCCTTACCTGTGTGTTGGGAAGCCAGTATCGAGTGGACAAAGCAGATATCTCCTTGATAGAAGAGGGCGTTTTTATCTCTCTTCCCAATTTGAAAACAGGCAGCATGAGCCGTTCCTGCTTCTATCGGTATGCTGAATTACTCCTGTCTGACAAAGACTGAATTTGCGCAGGGCCGCTAGTGTATTGTGCTTTCGGTGATAGTATTAAGAAGGTGGCTGTGATTTCTGGCCAGCAGCTTGAACGACGGGAGGTGCTGTTTGAATCGTCAGGAGAGTCTTGGTTATTTGGTGTCCCATCTCAATGTGGCCATTGCCAATGAGCTGGATCAACGCCTGAAGCGCTATCAGCTGGACATTAAACTCTGGCCGGTATTGTTTGCGCTTTGGCAGGAAGAAGGCATTACCCAAACCGAATTGTCACGTCGCTGTGACGTGGCCAACTACACCATGACCCGTCTATTGGATCAGCTTCAGGTACAGGGGCTTATTACGCGGCATCAGGAAGCGGATAATCGCCGCGCCTTCAAGATTTTTCTGACAGACGAAGCCAAAGCCCTTGAGCAGGATCTTATCCGTGAGGCCGAGCGGGTGAATGACAAGTTTATGGCCGAGCTGGACGTGGAAGAACAAGATTTGCTGATGAAATTGCTGAACAAGATAAATCACACGGAGTGATGCTGCTTTTCGTCAAAAGACATCTCAGTTTGCAAAAAGACCGGCGCTTTGCCGGTCTTTTTGTTAGTGGTATTCCTCGGCTGTGTCATTCCCGAACGAGGCGAAGCACGGCTTTGGAGCCTGCCAGATGATCGTGTCCTCAGTGCACCACCAACATCACCAGTCCCCCCAACATGCCGACGCCCAACAAAGACTGCCACAGCAGGTTTTGCGCACGCGACAGATTTTCTTGCCCTTGTTTCAGGCTTGCGACCAGCTGTCCCTTTTTATAGATACGGCACATGACCTCTTCCGTTTGGGGATCGATAAACAATTGAAACTTAGCCTTGTTTCCATCCTTTAACGGAACCTGATGCTCACTCTGCCCGCCAAAATTCAGTTTACTTGAGACCATCTCTCCGTTGACGTAGACGCGCTCCAGGCCACTCCAATCGCTTGCCTGCAACTCGACAGAATCCTGATTCAGGCTGTACTTGAAACAGATCATGATGCTCTCCTGCACCTTGGGGGAGTGTTTAAGTCAAGCAAAGGATCCCGACCATTTCCACACGAAAAGTTATGCTTTGGCTTGGAAACGCCATATCCCCATGAGTTGCTTTTAAATTTAATCTGAAAAAAATCTTACTGGCGAAAGATGACAAAATGCAGGCACAAAAAAGGGAAACCGAAATGGTTTCCCCTGTGTTTTTGAATTGACTGAATTATTTACGGGCGGCGTCGATAATGGCGCGGGCCATTTCGTCGGCAACGGCACCTGTGGTGCGGTTTTGCTCATCTGCGGCCGCGAAGATGGTCAGCAGAGTGTCGTAAATCTTCTCAACTTTGGCGGTCGACCTGGCCGCATCGTAATCGTTTTCGAACGACACGTTGATGATACCGCCGGCGTTAATGACATAGTCAGGGGCGTAGAGGATCCCCATGTCTTTCAGCATCTGGCCGTGACGTGGCTCGGCCAGCTGGTTGTTGGCACAACCGGCCACAATCTTGGCCTTGAGCAGTGGCAGGGTGGCGTCGTTAATGGTGGCACCCAGCGCGCAAGGAGCGTAGATATCAACGTCCTGAGAGTAGATGTCCTGTGGAGCAACAACAGCCGCACCAAACTCGGTGGCAACCTTGTCCAGAGACGCCTGATGAATGTCTGTCACGATAAGCTCTGCGCCTTCTTCGTGCAGGTGCTTACACAGGTAGTAGCCAACGTGGCCAACGCCCTGAACAGCAATTTTCAGCCCCTTGAGGCTGTCAAGACCGCGCTGATGCTTAACGGCAGCTTTGATCCCAAGGAAGGTACCCAGGGCAGTGAAAGGAGATGGGTCGCCACTCTTACCTTCCAGACCGGCCATGTATGGGGTTTCCTGGTGGGCAATCATGATGTCAGCCGTGGTGGTGCCCACGTCTTCAGCGGAATAATACTTGCCACCCAGGGTGTTGATAAAGCGGCCAAAGGCACGGAACAGGGCTTCTCTGTCCTGGGTCTTGGGATCGGCAATAATTACTGACTTGCCACCACCCATGGTCAGACCGGCAAGGGCATTTTTATAGGTCATGCCGCGGGAGAGGCGAAGCACGTCGTTCAGCGCTTCTTCGTCAGACTGGTAGTTCCACATGCGGCAACCACCCACCGCAGGGCCCAGATTGGTATTGTGCACGGCAATAATTGCCTTCAGGCCACTCTCTTTGTCATGACAGAAAACAACCTGTTCATGTTCGTCATAAGATACATGATTGAATACAGCCACGTTGCAGATCTCCGCATTGCTAATAAAAAGCCGCAGGCGGCTACCTGCGGTCGTTATATTTATTGCCGAACCATAGCATTTAGGGATACTCTCAACAAAGCCCGCCAGTGGATTATTTGTGATCTCCGTGGCAATTTTGCTTTCCACTTTACGTCAACGTAAAGTTATGGCAGTCTCCCAGCATCCAGTGCGGATTGATACGCTCATTCTCAGTGTTAGATTGTGCGGTATAACAATAAGATAGGAAAGAAGTATGACTGAGCAAACCCAAGAACCCCAGGTTGAAACAGCAGCACAGGATCCCGAAGCGCTGCGCCAGGAGTGGGTGCGTACCCAGTTCCAAAAAGCCAACCGTTTTCTGGCTGAAAAGGGTATTTTACCCGGTAAAGTACTGATCGACGAAAGCCGTTATCTGGTGCCTTACGTTGCGGTGTGGAAGATGGAAGCACAAAAGCCTGCCAAACAAACTTACTGGGTGATGTCTGGTGACCTGCCAACCGATTATGTCGATGTCAAAGTCGCGCAAACCGCCCGTGATGCACTGAAACATTTCTCCATGATGTGGCAACTAAAAGCTGAGAATCTGATCCAGTCCGGCGCGGCACAAGACCCAACACAGGCCAAGTTTGCCAACATGCTGATTTCCCGCGCCCAGAGCCTGTATCAAATCCAGCAGGATGACAAACTCTGGGGCTAAGCCTGAAACTGCCAGCCAGTGCAGCAACCTCAGAAACAGAAAAGGCACCTTAAGGTGCCTTTTTGATTAGTTGGCTGAGTCGTCGCGAAACTGTTTACAGAGTCGACAAGGTTCCGTCAGGCAGTCAGTCTTCGCCGAGATAAAAATAGCCTTTTTGCAGCATCTGTACAAAAAAGCCCTGCCAGTGTGGCAGCAGCGCCAGCTCAGCGTTAACGATGACTGAGTTGGATACCTCGATGAGCTCTTCTTCCGAAGCGCCTTCAATTATCACACTCTCGCCCGCCACAAAGAGCCTTGCCTGGCTGTCGCCTTCCATTTTGAGCACCTTAAGGCCGCCAATTCGCATCAGCACAGCCCCATCGTCCAGAGCCTCAACCAGGGCGTCGGCATCGATGCTTTCATCTTCCTGGATATCCAGGTCGAAGCGGTTCTGGCTTAAGAGTTTACCGAGCACCTTCACGACGTTATCGGCGTCATCACACAGGTCGCGGATAAGCTGCATAATGCCTTGCTGCTCAGCCAGGCTCACAGTGCCGTGGCTCGCAGCGCCATCCACGGCGATAAAGCGCTTGTGCCCCTTGTCTTCATCCATCAGTTGATCGGCAATTTGTCCCGCAAGCTCCTGCTGGCTGGGGGCGCGATAACCCATGGAATAAGAGAGTGCCAGAGTCAGGGTTTCACCCTGATGGGGGAAGCCGGGCGGGATATAAAGCACATCACCTTTTTCCAGCACCACATCGATAATGGGCTCAAAGTCTTCAATCAGGGGAGAGGTCGTTACACCACCGCGACGCTGGTAGTTGCCCTTGGGGCCAACGGTCCAGCGGCGCTGCCCTTCGCCTTGAATGATGAACACATCGTAATTGTCGATGTGAGGTCCCACGCCGCCCTGCGGAGTGGCGAAAGACACCATCAGGTCATCAAAGCGCCAGTCCGGCAAAAAGCGAAAGGCTTCCACCAGCGGTTGGGATTCCGGGTACCAGTGGTTTACGGCCTGCACCAAGAGCTGCCAATGGGTCTCACCAAACCTGTCGTAGTCTTCGAATGGGCCGGAAATCACGTCCCAGTCGTTACCCTTGGTGACAACCACGCGGCTGGACACTTCCTCTTCACAGGCCAGGCCCGCGAGTTCGTCAGCGGCAATAGGGTCTTCAAAGTCAGGGAATGCGCCTTTGAATACTTTTGGGGCCTGTTGCCAGTCATTGGCGAGAAACGCCTGAATATCGAAATTGAGCTTATACATAGTGTTAAAAAAGGCGGCTTGGTTTCCCTTGCCGCCTCTCCATTAAAGTGGATTAATTCAAATCGTCCACGAAGGCTTCGGCGCGGCCGATGTAGCTTGCCGGGGTCATCAGCTTCAGCTCGGCCTTCACAGGCTCTGGCAGCGCAAGGCCATCGATAAAGGCGGCCAGTTGTGGGCCATCGATACGCTTGCCACGGGTCAGCTCTTTGAGCTTCTCGTATGGCTTTTCAATGCCGTAGCGGCGCATCACGGTTTGTACCGGCTCAGCCAGCACTTCCCAGTTGCTGTCCAGCTCTGCGGCCAGACTCGCTTCGTTCACTTCCAGCTTGCTGATCCCTTTCAGGGTCGCCTGATAGGCGATGATGCTGTGGGCAATACCCACGCCCAGGGTGCGCAGAACGGTGGAGTCGGTCAGGTCGCGCTGCCAGCGTGATATAGGCAGTTTGGAGGCCAGGTGCTGCATCAGCGCATTGGCGATACCCAGGTTGCCTTCGGAGTTTTCGAAGTCGATTGGGTTAACCTTGTGCGGCATGGTGGACGAGCCGATTTCACCGGCGATGGTCTTCTGTTTGAAGTGACCCAGGGCGATGTAACCCCAGATGTCACGGTCGAAGTCAATCACGATGGTGTTGAAACGGGCCACGGCATCGAACAGCTCGGCGATGTAATCGTGCGGCTCGATTTGCGTGGTGTAAGGGTTCCAGTTCAGGCCCAGGCTGGTCACAAAGCGCTGAGACAGGGCATGCCAGTTCACTTCTGGGTAGGCAGACAAGTGGGCGTTGTAGTTACCTACGGCGCCGTTGATTTTACCCAGGATTTCCACGGCTTTGATGTGGGCAAGCTGGCGCTCAAGACGCACAACCACGTTGGCCATTTCCTTACCCAGAGTGGTAGGAGAGGCTGGCTGACCGTGGGTGCGTGACATCATGGGCACGCTCTTGTAGGTCTTGGCCAGAGCCTTGATGGCGTCGATGATTTTCTGGCAGTAAGGCACCAGCACCAGTTCACGGGCTTCTTTCAGCATCAGGCCGTGTGACAGGTTGTTGATATCTTCTGAGGTACAGGCAAAGTGCACAAATTCATCGACGGCTTTCAGCTCGCTGTTGTTACCGAACTGCTCTTTGATGAAGTATTCCACGGCTTTAACGTCGTGGTTGGTGGTGGCTTCAATGGCTTTAACGCGCAGGGCTCCGTCTTCGTTGAAGTTGTCTTTGATGCCATCGAGCAGGGCCAGGGCCTCTTCGCTGAATGGCGGAACTTCTTCGATTTCAGGACAGCTGGACAACAGCTTGAGCCAGTTGATTTCAACCTGAACACGATACTTGGTGAGACCGAACTCGCTGAAGATCCCACGCAGTTCGGCGGCTTTGCTGCCATAGCGGCCGTCGACCGGGGAGATAGCTGTCAGTGCAGAAAGTTCCATTGATAAGCTCCTTAATGGAATGGCTTTATTTGTCTATAGGGTAAGATTTTTCTTTGCAGTATCAACGATGGCCTTGCGGGCAAATACCAGATGACGGCGTTTGCCACCGAGCTGTCGCCACAGCACGGCACTGCGCATGGCGGCCAGCAGCAGGGCACGGATCTTTTGCTGAACCAAGGGGCGCTGCAGTACATTGGGATTGCCGGTAATTTGCAGCTTGGGGCCAAGGTTACTGATGATATCGCTGTAAATACTGGCCAGATTGGCAATCACCTGCTCGTCTGTAATGGCAAAGTGATTGAGCTGGCGATGAATTTGGTTAATACGCTCGGAGAGCATACCAAGGGCAGCATTGCTGCGGGACAGCTTGCGCTCCAGTGCAAGAAGACCCACCAGATAACGGGTCATTTCCACGTCTTTGCTTTCGCCGTCGCCGAGCTGATTCAAAATCCATTTATAGCCCACTCTGAGCTGATCTTTGTCGGCGTAGACGTCTTCGGGCTGTTCAGGATTGGTCACCAGAATCGTATTGAAGCTGGCGGCCATGGCGTCAGTGTCGCTGTCACCATGGCGGGCGATGTATTGTACCTGGGCGAGCGCCTGCAAGATACCGGCAAAGGCCATGGTGCGTGCTTGCATTTGGCTCATGGCTCAGTCCTTAATCAGGGTGTCGATGATGCCGCCGCCAAGGCAGACTTCGCCATCGTAGAACACCGCCGACTGCCCGGGGGTAACGGCGGCCACAGGCTCATCGAACAGCACTTCAATGGTTTGCTCGTCGATAATCTTCACTGTGCAGGGGATATCCTGCTGGCGATAGCGGGTTTTTACGCTGATGCTTGCGCCATCAGCAGGGCCAGTACGGTCAACCCAATGCAGCTGGTTAACCAACATACCCTTTGACATCAGCCGCGGGTGATCATGGCCCTGGGCCACCACCAACACGTTACGGGCCATGTCTTTATCAACCACATACCAGGGGTCGTCGTTTGAATTTTTCATGCCGCCAATGCCAAGGCCTTTGCGCTGGCCAAGGGTGTGATACATCAAGCCTTCATGGCGGCCAATGACGTCGCCTTCCGGGGTTTCGATGTTGCCGGGCTGGGCGGGCAGGTAGGTGGCGAGAAAGTCTTTGAACTTACGCTCACCAATAAAGCAGATGCCGGTGGAGTCTTTCTTATCGTGGGTGATAAGGCCCTGCTCTTCGGCAATGCGGCGCACTTCCGGCTTTTCAAGCTCGCCAACGGGGAACAGGCTGCGGGCAACCTGCTCGTGGCTCAAGGTGTACAAAAAGTAGCTCTGATCTTTATTGCCATCGATGCCGCGCAGCATTTCAGTTTTGCCATCGGTGTCGCGGCGGCGCACATAGTGGCCCATGGCGATGTAGTCGGCATCGAGGATATCGTCGGCAAATTCAAGGAAGGCTTTGAATTTGATTTCCTTGTTGCACATGATGTCGGGATTCGGGGTACGGCCTGCCTTGTATTCGGCGAGGAAGTACTCAAACACGTTATCCCAATACTCGGCGGCAAAGTTGACTGTGTGCAGCTTAATGCCGAGCTTATCGCACACGGCCTGAGCGTCTTTCAGATCCTCAGCGGCGGCGCAGTATTCGTCGGTGTCGTCTTCTTCCCAGTTTTTCATGAACAGGCCTTCAACCTGATACCCCTGTTGTTTCAGCAGGTAAGCAGAGACAGAAGAGTCCACACCGCCGGACATGCCGACAATGACTTTTTTGCTGCTGTTGGCAGCGATTTCAGCGGGAGAAGCTGTAGTTGACGTCATACGTTGAAAATGATCCTTTCGAGTAACCAATCACCGCTGCCAATGGCATTTGCTGCAAATTAAACGAGGGAAATCGCAGTCAAAACTTAGATAAAACAATGGCTAAGCAAGGCTTGAATCAGTACCTGTTGTTTATCTGTTCGGCATCGAAACAGCGGCGTTTTTTCGGGGGCGTATTCTATCACGGATTGCTACTAGCGGCTATGGAAAGAAGTTCGCTGTCGAGGATGCAGAGTTCTGTGCCTTTGCCGGCCAGATAGTCGTCGATGCAGCGACTGACCAGTTGGCTTCGAAGGTGGCGGCTGTCGTTAATCTCGGCCGGGGTAAGCCAGTGCAGGGCATGGATAGCCCCATCCTGTGGCTCAGTTTGCATTAGTTCATCGAGCTCACAGACAAAGGTGAAGCGCAAAAACGCAAGCTCGGCACTGGCGCTGAACTGATAAATGCCCACAAGGCGTGAGGGCTCGGCCTTGATGCCGGTTTCTTCCCACAGCTCTCGCTTACAGGCGTCAATCAGGGATTCGCCCGCCTCAAGGTGTCCGGCAGGTTGGTTAAACACCGACTTGCCGTCGATGATTTCCTCTACCATCAAAAACTTGCCACCGCAGTGCACAATGCAGGCAACGGTGACATTGGGTTTGTAGCGCTCCATCGGGCTCCCTTACTTGTAAAAGTCGCGTGTCGTGCCAAGGGCGGTTATGAGGCCGCTTATCTCATCCCCACTAAGCTCCCGGTACTCGCCGCTGCCGAGTTGCCCAAGGCTTATCTCACCGATGGCGGCGCGCACCAGCCTGAGTGTGGGAAAGCCGATGTGAGCGGTCATGCGCCTTACCTGGCGGTTGCGGCCTTCGCAAATCTGAATTTCAAGCCAGCAGTCGGAAATACTTTTTCGCTCCCGCACCGGCGGATTGCGCGGCCAAATGTGAGGCTGCTCGATGCGGCGTACTCTGGCAGGCAGAGTAGGGCCGTCTTTAAGCTCAACGCCCTCTCGCAGTTTATCCAGCGCCGACTCATCGGGAACGCCTTCGACCTGCACCCAATAGGTTTTGTAGGTTTGCTTTTTGGGCTCGGTAAGACGGGATTGCAACTGACCATCATTGGTGAGCAGCAACAGGCCTTCACTGTCTCTGTCAAGTCTGCCTGCGGCATAGACGCCGGGCAAGGGAATAAAGTCTTTCAGGGTTTGTCTGCCGGCTTCGTCGGTGAACTGGCACAACACATCGAAGGGCTTATTGAAGAGCACCACCTTGGTGACAGCCGGTCTGCGCGGCCTAGGCCTGGCGCTTGCCCGTTCTGCAGCTTTCTCAGTTGGCCGCTTTGAGCTGCCGGGCCCTTTGGGACTATATGCTTTACGGTTTTTGGCGTTTGCCTGCTGGCTACGGGTGTTTGCAACGCCTTTTTTCTCGCCCTGCGGTTGCCGATTTGATGGGCTGCGGGCAGGGCGCTTGGCCGAGGGTTTATTGGCGCGGGAAGGGGACGACACGGCGTGTGAATTTCCTTTGTAGATCTAACTGTACAGTTACCTGGGTATAGGGTAACCCCTGTTCGCCCTAAGTGGAATTTGAATATTGGGCCGAATGCACTATGATGTCGGCCATCAAAATGTGATCCATGCCCATATCGGCATCCCAGCTTTGCGGTAACCCCAGGACGACAGGTTACCGCGCGGTGAAGTCAGGTGCTTATGCTGCTCGCCGTGCTTATCGAATAAAAACTATAAATCTTTAAATTATACAATCACGTAGGAAGCAAAATGAAAGATAATTCCCCAACGATTATTTACACTGAAACCGATGAGGCGCCAGCACTCGCTACCCTGTCCCTGCTGCCTATCCTTCAGACATTTGCCGAACCTGCCGGCGTGAAGATCGAAACCCGCGATATCTCTCTGTCCGGTCGCGTTATTGCTACTTTCCCTGAGAAGTTGACCGATGCCCAGCGCATTGGCGATCACCTGGCTGAACTGGGTGAGCTGGCCACCAAGCCAGAAGCCAACATCATCAAGCTGCCAAACATCTCTGCCTCTATTCCACAGCTGAAAGCCTGTATTAAAGAGCTGCAGGAGCAGGGTTATGACATCCCCAACTACCCTGAAGAGCCAAAGACTGACGAAGAAAAGTCTATCAAGGCACGTTACGACAAGATTAAAGGCAGTGCGGTAAACCCTGTGCTGCGTGAAGGTAACTCCGACCGCCGCGCGCCGCTGTCTGTGAAAAACTATGCCCGCAAGAACCCACACTCCATGGGTAAGTGGGCCAGCGACTCCAAGTCTCACGTATCTCACATGGAAGCCGGTGATTTCTACGGCTCTGAGCAGTCAGTGACCCTGGCCGATGCCGATACAGTCAGCATAGTGCACACCAGCAAAGCCGGTGTTGAAACCGTACTGAAATCAGGCCTCAAGCTGCAAGCCGGTGAAATCATCGACTCAGCCGTGATGAGCAAAAACGCCCTGGTTGCCTTCTTCGAGCGCGAAATCGAAGCCGCCAAGGCCGAAGATGTGCTGCTGTCGCTGCACCTGAAAGCCACCATGATGAAGGTGTCTGACCCCATCATGTTTGGTCATGCCGTTAAAGTGTTCTTCAAGCCACTGTTTGCCAAGCATGCCGAGACCTTTGAGCGTCTGGGTGTGGATGTGAACAACGGTTTTGGTGACGTGGTTGCTAAAATCCAGTCGCTGCCAGAAGCCGAGCGCGCCGCCATCGAAGCCGATATCCAGGCCGTATACGCCGAGCGTCCTGCCATGGCCATGGTGAACTCTGACAAGGGTATCACCAACCTGCACGTACCAAGCGACATCATCATCGATGCCTCTATGCCTGCCGCTATCCGCTCTTCAGGCCAGATGTGGGGCCCTGACGGTCAGCTCAAAGACACCAAGTTTATGATCCCGGACCGCTGCTACGCCGGCGTGTACGATGCCACCATCAACTTCTGTAAAGAGCACGGCGCCTTTGATCCCCGCACCATGGGTACCATCCCCAATGTGGGTCTGATGGCACAAAAAGCCGAAGAGTACGGCAGCCATGACAAGACCTTTGAAATGGCCGAAGACGGCGTGGTGACCGTGGTTAACGCGGCCGGTACTGTGCTGATGAACCACAACGTAGAAGCCGGTGATATCTTCCGTATGTGTCAGGTGAAAGACGCCCCAATCCAGGATTGGGTGAAACTGGCCGTTAAGCGCGCCCGTCTGTCTGAAACCCCCGCCGTGTTCTGGCTGGATAAAAACCGTGCCCACGATGCCCAGCTGATTAAGAAGGTAGAAGCTTACCTGCCACAGCACGACACTGCCGGTTTGGAGCTGCACATTCTGTCTCCGGTTGAAGCAACCCAGTTCTCTCTGGCGCGCATGAAAGATGGCAAAGACACCATCTCTGTAACCGGTAACGTTCTGCGTGACTACCTGACTGACCTGTTCCCAATCCTTGAGCTGGGTACCAGCGCCAAGATGCTGTCTATCGTGCCACTGATGAACGGCGGCGGCTTGTTCGAAACCGGTGCCGGCGGCAGCGCGCCCAAGCACGTTGAGCAGGTTCAGAGCGAAAACTACCTGCGTTGGGATTCACTGGGTGAGTTCCTGGCACTGGCTGCATCTTTCGAGCATCTGGCTCAAACTGCCGGTGTTGCCAAGGCCCAGGTGCTGGCCGATACCCTGGATACCGCTATCGGTAAGTTCCTGGATGAGAACAAGTCACCAGCCCGCCGCGTAGGTCAAATCGACAACCGTGGCAGCCACTTCTACCTGGCCATGTACTGGGCCCAGGCACTGGCCGCCCAAACTGCCGATGCCGAGCTTGCTGCCCACTTCGGTCAGCTGGCTGATAAGCTTGCTGCCAACGAAGAAACCATTCTGGCTGAGCTGATTGGCGTACAGGGCCACAGCGTGGATCTCGGCGGTTACTATCGCCCTGATTTTGCCAAGGCAAGCTCAGTAATGCGCCCAAGCGCGACCCTGAACGGTCTGATGAGCCACTGAGCATAGTCAGTCGCTGAAAAAGGAGAGCTCAGGCTCTCCTTTTTAATGGGTGTTATAAAATAAATGGCAGGAATAAGAACAGAAAATAAAAAGGCAGGAAATTATTCCTGCCTTTTTAACTTTACCTTTCGACGCATCATCGAGCAGGTGTGATTGCTGAAGCGTGCATCCCCTTTGGACCTTGCTCAACTTCGAACTGGACTGGTTGGCCTGCTTTTAGAGTTCGATAGCCTTCCATTTCGATAGTTGAATAATGGGCAAATACATCTTCACCACCTTCATCAGGGCAAATAAACCCGAATCCTTTGGCGTTGTTGAACCATTTAACAGTCCCGCTTGCCATACTTCCACTTCCTTCTGTTGTCTACTTCCCAGTAAGATAGTAAAACCAATTAAGCGGGTTCCTAACTCCGCTTCGTTGAACAGAATGAAAGCGTTAAAAGCGGATGTCAAGCTAAAATTAACAAAGAGGCAACATCTGCTTAATTAAGTGGTATCAATTGGTCAGGCCAGTTGGTGCACTGTATTTGAGAGGCTAATATTGCTATATGGCAAAAGCAGGAAATATAGAAAGAGTTGTCGAGCGTGCCGATACAAAACTGATGCCGCCGTCCATGTATAAGGTGATCCTGAATAATGACGATTACACCCCCATGGATTTTGTGGTAGAAGTACTTCAGCTGTTCTTCAAGATGAATGAGCATCAGGCAACAGAAATCATGTTGCAAATCCATCATCAGGGTAAGGCGGTATGTGGTGTGTTTCCTTTCGGCATTGCCGAAACCAAGGTTGCCCAGGTAAATCAGTTTGCCAGGCAAAACCAACACCCATTACTGTGTTCTTTGGAGAAAGCCTAAAGCATTAAGTCTTTCCGTGCGCTTTAGCAGCAGTTTTAGGGGGTATTTATGCTGAACAAAGATCTTGAAGTGACGTTGAATCTGGCGTTTCAGCAGGCAAGGGATGCCCGCCATGAATACATGACAGTAGAGCACTTACTGCTCGCGCTTATCGACAATCCATCGGCCCAGGATGCCTTGGTTGCCTGCGGTGCCAACATCGACAAACTCAGGGAAGAAGTCGCTACCTTTATTTCGCAAACAACGCCTGTCATTACCGATCCCGATGATGACAGGGAAACCCAGCCCACACTCGGGTTTCAACGGGTGTTACAGCGTGCAGTGTTTCACGTCCAATCCTCCGGCCGCAACGAAGTCACAGGTGCCAATGTCCTTGTGGCAATTTTCAGCGAGCAAGAGTCTCAAGCTGTGTATTTACTTCGCCGCAGCGACATTACCCGCCTCGACGTGGTCAATTACATCTCCCATGGGTTTTCAAAGAGTGAAGATGCACCTCAGGAATCCGAGCAGGAACGCATTGAAGACCATTCTGAGCAGGGCGAAGAGCAGCGCAGCATGTTGTCGCAGTTTGCGGCCAACCTGAATTTATTGGCTGCACAGGGGGTGATTGACCCGCTCATCGGCCGTGACAACGAAATCGAGCGCTCGATACAGATTCTGTGTCGTCGCCGTAAAAACAATCCTTTGCTTGTCGGTGAAGCGGGCGTGGGTAAAACCGCCATCGCTGAGGGTTTGGCGTATCGTATCGTCAATGATGATGTGCCCGAAGTCATGCGTGATGCCACCGTATATTCACTGGATCTCGGCGCGCTGCTTGCCGGTACCAAATATCGCGGCGATTTTGAAAAGCGGTTTAAGAGCCTGCTTAAAGAACTCACAGCCGATAAGCACGCGATTCTCTTTATTGATGAAATACACACCATCATAGGTGCGGGCGCCGCATCCGGCGGGGTGATGGATGCCTCCAATTTGCTCAAACCGCTGCTTTCAAGTGGCACCTTGCGCTGCATGGGCTCCACCACCTTTCAGGAATACCAGAGTATTTTTGAGAAAGACCGGGCACTGGCACGGCGCTTCCAGAAGATAGACATCAACGAGCCGTCGGTGGCCGAAACCACCAAGATTTTGATGGGGCTAAAGAGCAAGTACGAAGAACATCATGGGGTACGTTACACCCAGGCTGCCCTTGCCTGTGCGGCAGAGCTCAGCGCCAAACACATTAATGACCGGCATTTGCCGGACAAGGCCATTGATGTGATAGATGAGGCGGGGGCTCGTATGGCGATGCAACCGGCCAGTAAACGGAGAAAGACCATAGGCCAGGCGGAAATTGAGGCCATTATCGCCAAGATTGCCCGTATTCCTGAAAAGTCTGTGTCCACCTCTGATAAGGACATGCTCAAGAACCTTGAGCGTAACCTCAAGATGGTGGTCTTTGGCCAGGATAAAGCCATTGAGAGCTTGAGTGCGGCTATCCGTTTGTCACGCAGTGGCCTGGGCGCCGACAACAAACCTGTGGGCAGCTTCCTCTTTGCAGGGCCAACCGGTGTGGGTAAAACCGAGGTCACCAATCAGCTTGCCAAGTGCTTGGGGCTCAAGCTGGTGCGTTTTGATATGTCTGAGTACATGGAAGCGCACACAGTATCTCGGCTCATTGGCGCCCCTCCAGGCTATGTGGGCTACGATCAGGGCGGTTTGCTGACCGATGCCGTGATTAAGCAGCCTCACTGCGTGGTACTGCTGGATGAAATTGAAAAGGCGCATCCGGATGTCTATAACCTGCTGCTGCAGGTGATGGATCACGGGACCCTCACCGATAACAACGGCCGTAAGGCGGACTTCCGCCATGTGACACTGGTCATGACCACCAACGCCGGTGTGCAGGAAACTGTGCGTAAATCCATTGGCTTTAAACAGCAGGATCACAGCCACGATGCCATGTCGGAAATCAACCGGGTGTTCTCGCCTGAATTCCGTAACCGTCTCGACTCCATCATTTGGTTCAACCACCTGGATTTGACCATTATCGCCAAGGTGGTGGACAAGTTCCTGACCGAGTTGCAGGCACAGCTTGATGCGAAGCGGGTAACGCTGATGGTCAGTGATGAAGCCAGAACCCTGCTCGCCGAGAAGGGTTACGACAAAGCTATGGGCGCCAGACCCATGGCCCGGGTAGTCAAAGATTTGATTAAACGGCCTCTGGCCGATGAAATCCTCTTTGGCGAACTGGAGCATGGCGGCATGGCACATGTCGATGCCAAAGACGGGGAAATCGTTATTACTGCCGAGCGTTTAGAGAAGGTCACCTGAGGTGGCCCTGGCCTCTGAGACCAACAAAAAAACCCGGATGTTCCGGGTTTTTTATTTTGAAGGGCAAATCAGCGAGCGCGGAAGACGATACGACCCTTGGTCAGATCATAAGGAGTCAACTGAACGGTTACTTTGTCACCGGTCAGGATACGGATGTAGTTTTTGCGCATTTTACCGGAGATGTGGGCGATAACCACGTGACCATTCTCGAGCTCTACACGAAACATTGTGTTCGGCAGAGTCTCCAGGATAGTGCCCTGCATCTCAATGCTGTCTTCTTTCGCCATTAAATAATTGTCCCATTAGCCTTCAAAGATGAAAAACGGGCGTATCATGCCGCAATTTCCCCTGACTGTAAAGGGCGCACTGGGATATAAGCACGGTAAAGCCGAGATAATCAGACGTTGGCGTCGGTATGAAACTCCCAGCCGTTCTGGGTGAGGATTTGATAGGGGCGATAGAGTCGCTTGTAACACATTTTCCGGTTGGCATCGATTTGATAGCCAAGATAAACAAAGGTTTTGTCCATGTCGGCTGCCAGCGCCATCTGAGTCAATATCAGCTGGCTGCCAAGGGACCTGGCATCAAAGTCAGGGTCAAAGAAACTGTATATGGCCGACAGGCTGGTTGGCAGCACATCGGTCACGGCAACCGCGAGTAACTTTCCCTCAAGTCGTAATTCTACAAATCCCGGCGGTGCCCAGTCACACAGGACAAAATGCTCGTATTGATCTCTGCTTGCCGGAAACATGGGGCCATCAAAGTGTCTGAGATTGATATATTTTTCGTAGAGGGCATAGTGCTCGTCGCTGCTCTCATTTACCCAGTGAACCGTGAGGTCCTTATTTTTGGCGAGGGTTCGCTTCTGCCGCTTGGATGGCTGGAAAGTGCGTACCGGCACTCTGAGGGCGATACATGCACTGCAACTGGGGCAACGGGGCTTATAAATGGCATCACCACTGCGTCTGAAACCCAGCTGCAGTAGTCGCTCAAACAATAGGGGGTCAAGAAAAGGCTCCTGAATAATGAGCAGCTGTTCCTGTTGCTCCTCTAGGTAACTGCATTGGAACAGCTGGCTTATCCCAACGCTGACGTGGGTACTACTCTCCAATTGGCATCTCCTTGGGCAGCCAGCAGCTTTTGGCGACGGGTTCGTCCCGGTAACGTTTAAGCAGCGAAAGGAATGCCGTCCGGCTGACTTCGCGGGCGCCAAGACTTTCGAGGTGCGGATTCATGATCTGTGCATCCAGCAGCTTAAAATCATGCTGCAGCAAATGCTGATGCAGCGCCATCATCGCGAGCTTGGACGCATCTGTTTCCCGATGGAACATAGACTCACCACAAAACACTTTTCCTACGGCAAGCCCGTAAAGACCACCAACCAGGCGGTCTTCCATCCACACTTCAAGCGAGTGAGCATGTCCCTGGCTGTGCATCTCAAGGTAGGCGAGCTGAATTTCCTGGGTTATCCAGGTATCACGCTGTTTTTTACGGGGCTGAGCACAGCCGGCCATCACATCGGCAAAGGCATGATTGATGGTGATGCGCCATGGGCGTTTTTTAAGGCTCTTCTTAAGACTGCGACTGATTTTAAGCTCACCGGGGAGAAAGATAGCTCTGGGGTCTGGTGACCACCACAGAATAGGGTCCTCGGCGTTGAACCAGGGGAAAATGCCATCATAGTACGCGGCCAGCAAACGCTTGGGATGCAGGGAGCCGCCGATAGCCAGCAGCCCATTGGGCTCGGACAAGGCCAGCTCGGGGGAAGGAAATCTTATCTGTTCATCATCGATAAAAGACAGGCCGTTCACAAAGGCGTACTATCAAAGGGTTCATCCTAATAAAGTAGCGGAAATTGGATTATGTGGAAACCTGCACTCTGTTGTCTGATGCTTTTGGCAGCATGTTTCTCCGGCTCGGTGACCGCCGGTTACGAGCGTAATCAGGCGATGCCGGTCGAAAACGTGCTTTATGGAGAGGTGATCTCAGTGCGTCGACTCACGCAGCAGGAATTAGTGGCTGATCAGCATCGCGGCTGGCGAACCTTCGGTGGCGCTTTGCTCGGCGGTGTGATTGGTCATCAGTTTGGCGGCGGCTCAGGGCAGGATGTGGCGACAGTCCTCGGTGCCTTACTGGGCGGGGCTATTGCCAA
The DNA here is from genome assembly GCF_019457615.1 of Shewanella zhangzhouensis. Classification (NCBI taxonomy): domain Bacteria; kingdom Pseudomonadati; phylum Pseudomonadota; class Gammaproteobacteria; order Alteromonadales; family Shewanellaceae; genus Shewanella; species Shewanella zhangzhouensis. The sequence goes on along the minus strand of NZ_CP080414.1, from coordinate 2,652,669 downwards.
TCAGGCCGGAGGCGACAGGTATCGTGAGCTTCGTCTGATTGAGCTGATGATTCGCCAGGAAGACGACTCGCAAATTATGATTTTGCAGGACGAAGACTCAGGCATGCCCTTCAACGCGGGTGATGAGGTACGCGTGGTGTACCTTCAGGGCATGGTCAGGGTCGATAGAGCCATGTGATTGTGGGTTAATACCATTTAAATAATGAAAGCCCGGCATTGCCGGGCTTTTTGCTGTGCGCTTGGCCACAGGATAGCCGCGTATAAACGAGAGTTTATTTTACGCCGCGGGGCAGGGTGTTGCCCTTGGCCAGCAGTTGCTGTTTCCACAGGTCTTTTGGCAGCAGACCTCCTGAGCCTGGGTTGGCAGCGGGCTTGGCTGCAGCTTTGGGCGCAGTCTTAGGTTTGGCTGTAGCCTTGGGCTCGGCTTTTACCTTTGGTGCAGCTTTCACAGCTGGCTCTGATTTGGGCGCTTTGGGCGTGTTGGCCGCATTGCCGCTGTGCTCAGCCAGCATGGCTTCCAGCTCGGCGAAACGCAGGGACTTGCCACCATCAATTTTGAACCAGCTTCCTTTCTGTTCAATGCTTACCTTACGGCCTTCGGCTTGCTCCAGCGCAGCCTCCAGGGCTGAGATCACCTCTTCTTTGGTCATGTTAGACATATTGATATAACCTGTTGTCGTCTATGGTTGTTTGGGTTACCCGGACATAGTAAAAGCGGATGTCTGTCTTGTCCAATTTTTCACCGGCAAACACAGGCAGGTCCGGCACCGATTGACCCCAAAATCTGGATAAGTACACTTTGACATTAACCTCTTGAGAGTTAAATACAGTTTTGGAGGCGCCATGGAGCGCAACGTTTTGGGCCAGTATCTGGCCGACTTTTTACAAACCGGAAGATTCAAGGACTACGCCCCCAATGGGCTGCAGGTCGAGGGCAAGGCCGAGATCCAAACCATAGTCACTGGAGTGACGGCCTGTCAGGCGTTGGTTGAACGTGCCATAGAACTTAAGGCCGATGCCATATTGGTCCACCATGGCTTTTTCTGGAAAAACGAGCCGGACGTGTTGGTGGGTATGAAACAGCGCCGTATCAAGGCATTGCTGGCCCATGATATTAACCTCTTTGGTTATCACCTGCCGCTGGATGCGCACCCTGTGGTTGGGAATAACGCCACCCTTGGCCGCCGTATGGGCATTCTGGATGCCGAGGCGTTTGAAGCCGCAGGCGATGGCTTGCTGTGGGGGGGAAGCCTTGATACGGCGCTCAGTGGTGAGGCCTTTGCCGGATTGCTTGCCAAAGCACTGGGACGAGAGCCTTTACATATTGGTGCCGATAAGCCCGTACAGCGCCTTGCCTGGTGCACCGGCGGTGCCCAGGACTATATCGACCTGGCCGTGAGTCTGGGCGTCGATGCCTTTATCAGCGGTGAAGTTTCAGAGCGCACCTTCCACAGCGCCAAAGAGCAGGGCATTCATTATTTTGCTGCCGGTCACCATGCCACAGAGCGTTATGGCATAGAAGCTTTGGGTGAGCACCTGCGCCGTGAGTTTAGTCTGACTCATCATTTTGTCGATATCGACAACCCGGTTTAAGGCGGTTCAATCAGCAACTGGAATAAATAAAAAAGGCCACGATTGCGGCCTTTTTTATTTCAACATGACGCTGATGTCACGCGAGTTACTTTATGCGAGTTACTTAACGCGCATGCCAGGTTGGGCGCCTTCGTGTGGCTCCAGTACAAACAGGTCTTTACCGCCAGGGCCTGCTGCCAGCACCATGCCTTCGGACATACCAAAGCGCATCTTGCGCGGCGCGAGATTCGCTACCATCACTGTTAGTTTGCCTTCCAGATCTTCCGGGTTGTAAGCAGACTTGATACCGGCAAACACCTGACGCACTTCACCGCCGATATCCAGCTGCAGTTTCAGCAGTTTATCGGCTTCTGGTACGGCTTCGGCCTTTTTAATCAGCGCTACACGCAAATCGATTTTGGCGAAGTCTTCGTAGCTGATGGTGGGGCTGATGGGGTCATCGGCCAGCGGGCCTGCTTTAACTGGCTCTGCAGTGGCTTGCAGGTTTTCCTTGGAGGCTTCCACCATGGCAGCAACCTTGTCCAGCTCCACTCGCTGCATCATTGGCTTGAACGGGGCAATTTCATGGCCGCTCAAATCGCTGCCAAGACCATCCCAGGTGAGTTCCATTCTGAAGAAGTCTTCCACGTCTTTGGCAAGGCGCGGCAGCACAGGCTTCAGGTAGGTGACCAGAATACGGAACAGGTTCAGTGCGTTGGAGCACACCTGATGGGCTTCTTCCTGCTTGTCGTCCAGTTTCACCAACTGCCATGGGGCTGCATCGGCCACAAAGCCGTTGGCCACATCGGCCAGCGCCATGATTTCACGCATGGCTTTGCCGTATTCGCGGGTTTCAAACAATTCGGCAATCAGGTCCTGCTTGGCAAGGAAGCTGTCAATCAGGCTCTTGTCGGCCACGGCGGCCAGCTTGCCATCGAAGCGCTTGGTGATAAAGCCGGCGGTGCGGGAAGCCAGGTTGACCAGCTTGCCAACCAAGTCGGAGTTCACCCGCTGGGCGAAGTCTTCAAGGTTCAAATCCAGATCGTCGATACGGGCACTGAGCTTGGCCGCGTAGTAGTAACGCAGGTACTCAGGGTCCAGATGATCAAGGTAGGTACGGGCCTTAATAAAGGTGCCCTTGGACTTGGACATCTTGGCGCCGTTAACGGTCACATAACCGTGGGCGTAAACGCTGCTTGGCTGGCGGAAACCGGCGCCGTGCAACATGGCAGGCCAGAACAGGCTGTGGAAGTACACAATGTCCTTGCCGATAAAGTGATACACCTCGGCGCTGGAGTCTTTGGCCCAGAATTCGTCGAAGTTGATATCTGCGCGCTTGTCGCAGAAGTTCTTGAATGAGCCCATGTAGCCAATAGGGGCATCGAGCCACACATAGAAATACTTGCCCGGTGCATCGGGAATTTCAAAGCCGAAATAAGGCGCATCGCGGGTAATGTCCCACTGTTGCAGGCCTTGTTCGAACCATTCGTCCAGCTTGTTGGCCATTTCAGATTGCAGTGCACCTGAGCGGGTCCATTCTTTGAGCATGCCTTCAAAGGCAGGCAGGTCGAAGAAGAAGTGCTCAGTCTCTTTCATCACCGGCGTGGCACCACTCACGGCAGAGCGCGGGTTTATCAGTTCGGTTGGGCTGTAGGTTGCGCCGCAGGCATCGCAGTTGTCGCCGTACTGATCTTCAGACTTACACTTGGGACAGGTGCCCTTAACGAAACGGTCGGGCAGGAACATCGACTTTTCAGGGTCAAACAGCTGAGAAATGGTCTTGGTCTTGATGTAGCCGCCATCGCGCAATTTCAGGTAAATCTCGCTCGCCAGCGCGCGGTTTTCGTCGCTGTGGGTGCTGTGATAGTTATCAAAGGCCACGTTGAAGTCGGCGAAGTCCTGCTGATGCTCAACATTAACCTGGGCAATCATCTCTTCGGGAGCCATGCCCAGCTGCTGTGCCTTGAGCATGATAGGTGTGCCATGGGCATCGTCGGCGCAAATGTAGTGACACTCATGGCCACGCAGCTTTTGAAAACGTGACCAGATATCGGTCTGGATGTATTCCAGCATGTGTCCCAAATGGATTGGGCCATTGGCATAGGGAAGGGCGCTGGTGACAAGGATTTTACGTTGTGAATTGGCCATCTTTACTCAAAATCGTGTTGGTCCCGAAATAATTGGCTTAGATACTAACCGATGCGCGCGCTATTTTCACCAAATGCCTGTGCAATTGAGTTATTTGTGCACGCATCTTTTTGGCAATATCTGATACACTTGGGCAAATTTTTGCGGGGGAGGTAATACTGGGTGTTAACTGAGCACAATTATCGACTGGAAGAGCCACTGAAGTCTGCCGTGTTATCTGTGTTGGAGGCCCATGTGGAGCCTCTGCTGGGTAAAGGATTGGTCAGCGCGGGCATGGTGCAAAAACTGGCCTTGAACGGCCGTCGTCTCGAACTCGGTTTGGTTTATCCTTACCCCTGCCAAAGCACTTACAAAGACACCGTAATGACATTGACCAAGGCCCTGGCCAAGCTTGATGTTATCGACGAAGTTGAGTGTGAAATCGATCTGCAAGTCCCTGCCAACGCGGGAAATACCAATGCAGCTCCTATTCCCAATGTCAAAAACGTAATTGCCGTTGCCTCGGGCAAGGGCGGGGTGGGCAAGTCTACCACGGCCGTAAACCTGGCTCTGGCTTTGGCTGCGGAAGGTGCCAATGTGGGCATTCTCGATGCCGACATCTATGGTCCCTCTGTGCCCTTGATGCTGGGTGTGCCCGATTTTAAACCTGTATCCCCCGACGGCAAAATGATGACCGCCGCCAACGCTCACGGTATTGCCGCCCAGAGTATCGGTTTTATTCTCGACGATGAGCAGGCGGCAGTATGGCGCGGCCCAATGGCCGCTGGTGCTCTGGTGCAGCTGGTGAATGAAACCAGTTGGCCTGAGCTCGATTATCTGGTGGTGGATATGCCGCCGGGCACCGGGGATATCCAACTGACGCTGTCTCAAAAAGTGCCGGTAAGCGGTGCCGTTGTGGTGACCACGCCTCAGGATATCGCCACGCTTGATGCCAAAAAGGGCATCAGTCTCTTCAATAAGGTCAACATTCCGGTCATCGGGATAGTTGAAAACATGAGTTTCCACCTGTGTCCGAGCTGCGGACACAAAGAACACCCCTTTGGTACCCTGGGCGGCAGTAAAATTGCTGAGCGCTATCACGTACCGCTGCTTGGCGCGTTGCCCTTAAACATCGCCATCAGGGAAGGAATGGATGCAGGTAATCCCTCAGTGGTTGCCGAACCTTCGGGTGAAATTGCTGCTATTTACCGGGAAATAGCGCGGAAAGTGGGTGCCAGTCTTGCTAAAACAGGGCCCCAGACCGGTGTATCCATTAGCATTTCGGACGATGAGTAAGGTTTTAAGTATATGAATTCGCAGCAATGTGTCATTATTGGTATTGCAGGGGCCAGTGCATCGGGCAAGAGCCTTATCGCAAAAACCATATATGAAGAGTTGTGCCGTGATTTGGGCACTGATCAGATAGGCGTAATAGCCGAAGATGCCTATTATCGCGATCAGAGCCATCTGTCCATGGAAGAGCGGGTAAAAACCAATTATGACCACCCCAAGGCCATGGACCATGAGTTGTTGGCACAGCACCTGCGAAGCCTGAAAAATGGTGACTCGGTGGAGATCCCGGTGTACAGCTACACAGAGCATACCCGGATGAGCGATACCCGTACCATGACGCCCAAGAAGGTGATTATCCTTGAAGGCATCTTGCTGCTGACCGACCCACATCTGCGTGATTTGATGGATGCCTCGGTATTTATGGATACACCGCTGGATATTTGTTTCCTGCGCCGTTTGACCCGTGACGTGGCTGAGCGTGGCCGCACCATGGAGTCGGTCATCAGCCAGTACCAAAAGACGGTAAGGCCGATGTTTTTGCAGTTTATTGAACCTTCCAAGCAATATGCCGACATCATTGTGCCCCGAGGGGGTAAAAACCGTATTGCCACCGATATCCTCAAGGCACGTATTCAGCACCTGTTGGCAAAATAAAAACATAGAACTCAGGGAGATAAAGGCAAGATGCGATTGACAGACTTTGAAATTGAGCAGGCCCTCGATGCCGGTACCATCCTTATTGAGCCTCGCCCAAGCATTGATGCTATCAGCGGCGTCAGTGTGGATGTGCGCCTGGGGAACCAGTTTCGGGTATTTCAGGACCACACTGCACCTTTTATCGATCTGAGTGGCCCCAGTGCCGAGGTGCAGGCGGCGTTAGACCGGGTCATGAGCGACAAAATTGACATCAAAGATGGCGATGCCTTTTTCTTGCATCCGGGGGAACTGGCCCTTGCGGTGACCCTGGAAAGTGTGACCCTGCCGGCGGATATTGTAGGTTGGCTCGATGGCCGTTCATCCCTGGCCCGTTTAGGTTTGATGGTGCACGTAACAGCGCACCGTATCGATCCGGGCTGGCAGGGCAAAATCGTGCTCGAATTCTACAACAGTGGCAAGTTGCCGCTGGCACTGCGCCCCGGCATGACCATAGGTGCGCTTAACTTTGAACGTTTGAGCGGTCCCGTGTCCCGCCCCTATAACAAGCGTAAAAACGCCAAGTACAAGGACCAGCAGGAAGCGGTGGCCAGCCGCATCAGTCAGGATTCCTGAGTCTGCCCATGGCCAAGGTGACCATGGAAAGCGGTAAGGGCAAGGCAACTGCCGGGCTCAGCTGGCTCGATTTAACCCTGGAGTCAGCTCATTCCGCTCATGCTCAGGGCATATCCCCAATGGACAGAGGCCTCGCCTATGGCGATGGCCTTTTTGCCACCATGGCGCTGACACCCAAAGGTGAAGTCGCGTTTCTCGATACCCACTTATCTCGCTTACAACAGGGTGCGTGCCGCCTGGGCTTTGTGCTGGATATCAAGGATATAGAGAGCAGGCTGGTCTTGGCCGCCAAGGCCCAGGCCAAACATCAAAACCCGAGAGGCCTGAAGCTGCTAATCAGCCGCGGACCCGGTGGCCGTGGCTATCAGGCTCCCGATGAAGCCAGCCCTCAGGCGGTGCTCAGTGCCTTTGACGTTCCTGCCCATTACCGCGACTGGCAACGTAAAGGTATTTGCCTCTTCTCCAGTGAACTAAACCTTGCCAAGCAGCCAAAGCTTGCGGGAATGAAGCACCTTAACCGTCTCGAACAGGTGCTTATTCGCGCTCAGCATATGCCGGAATGGGCACAGGATTTTTTGGTGTCGGACACGGATGGCGCCCTGATTGAAGCATCCATGGCCAACCTGTTTTTCATCTCAGGTGATACCGCCTACACGCCTTATCATGCCTTTGCCGGTGTCTCGGGCGTAATGCGCGAGCAGATAATTCAGGCCTTGCTGGAACGAGGCTACAGGGTGGTTGCCGATAAGCTTTGTCCCGATATGTTGGCAAAGGCGCAGGCAGTCATCATGTGCAACAGCCTGCTTGGGCTGGTGGACGTGGTGCGTATCGATACCTTTCATTACCAGGTTTTTGCTGAAAGCCAGAGCATTCGCGATGCACTGGAATTGAATTTATGAAGAGAATTTTCATTGGGATAGTCGGGGCGATTATGACCCTGACCTTACTCGGCGCCGTTACGGCGTTATGGGGTATGAAAGAGCTTGAAACCTTTGCCAACAGGCCGCTGATGCTTGAACAGTCAAGGGAACTGGAGCTCAATCGGGGAACCAATGCCCGCGCATTGGGCAAAGAGTTGGTTGAACAGGGACTCCTTGAGCCCTCATGGCATTACGATTGGTATCTGCGATTAAATCCCGCCATGGCGGGGATTCGTCAGGGGTTGTATGAAATTACCCCGGGCGACACCGTCAAATCACTGCTGGATAAACTTATCAGCGGTAAAGTGAAAGACTTCGCAATCACTCTGGTCGAAGGCCAAACGCTGCGGGAATGGCAGCCAAAGCTGGAAACTGCCCCGAGACTGAATTGGGAAGCGGATGTTTTCCTTAAGGTTCTCAAGGCGAACGGTGATGATTCCGGATTGCCCGAAGGTAAATTTTTCCCCGACACTTATAGCTATCATGCCAATCAGGACGTGGAAAAGCTCCTTACCCAGAGCTACCTGAAGATGCAGCAAGAGCTGGCAGCGGCCTGGCAGGCCAGAGCACCCGATCTACCTCTGGCGAGTGCCTATGAGCTGCTTATCCTCGCGTCCATCATAGAGAAAGAGACCGGCAAGGCCGAAGAGCGCCCATTAATTGCGGCCGTGTTTATCAACCGGCTGCGAAAGGGAATGCGGCTGCAGACAGACCCCACGGTGATTTATGGCATGGGGGAGCGCTTTAACGGCAATATCACCCGAAAAGATCTGCGTGAGGATACGCCCTTTAACACCTATCGCATTCAGGGACTGCCACCTACGCCGATTGCGGCGCCAGGGCGTGAAGCCTTGATGGCAGCGGCACAACCGGCCCAATCAGATTACCTTTACTTTGTGTCCAGAAACGATGGCAGTCACGTGTTCTCCCGCACGCTCGCTGAACACAATCGCGCAGTAAACCAATTTCAGAGAAAGCAAAAATGACGCAAAATCCCGGTAAATTCATTGTGATTGAGGGGCTTGAAGGCGCAGGTAAGTCCAGCGCCATCACGCTGGTGCATGACTTTATCGAAAAGCACACCGGCATGGCGCCCGTGTGCACCCGCGAACCCGGCGGAACACCGCTGGCGGAAAAAATCCGCGACCTGGTGAAAAATGCCGAGCCTGGCGATCCTCTCTGTGATGAAGCCGAATGTTTGCTGTTTTACGCGGCCCGCGCACAGTTGGTCGCGAACGTCATTAAACCCTCGTTGGCATCGGGTCGCTGGGTGCTGGGAGACAGACACAATCTATCTTCCATCGCCTATCAGGGGGGCGGTCGCGGGTTGATGTCGTTGGTCAAAACCATCAGTGACGCCACTCTGGGCGGTTTTAAGCCGGATCTGACACTCTATCTCGATATAGATCCCTTGCTGGGACTGGAGCGCGCCGCCCGTCGCGGCGCTTTGGACCGGATAGAACAACAGGAAATAGACTTCTTTCACCGCGCCCGCGCGACTTTTCTTGCTCAGGCGAGGGATGACAGATCCATAGTGGTAATTGATGCTTCCAAGCCACTTAACGAGGTACACAAGGACATTCTTGCCTGCTTAAGCATAGCCCTGTAAAGGGCAAGGAGACCTATGACTGCCATTCCCTGGCTTTCTCAGCCTTTGGCCGATTTTACGGCCTTGTTAACCTCAGGGCGCATGCCCCATGCGGTGTTGGTGGGCGTGGATGAAGGGCTGGGCGCTTCGATGCTGGTTAATCAACTTGCGCAAACGGCACTCTGCACCTCTCCCGTTGTGTCTGGACTCTGCGGCCAATGTAAAAGTTGTCAGTTATTCAGTGCGGGAAATCATCCGGATTTTTACCCCATCAAAGCCGATGGGGCTCAAATTAAAATCGACCAGATCCGTGAACTTATTGCCCGGCTTTCGACCACCGCCCAACAAGGTGGCAGGCGGGTAGCCATCATTGAAGCGGCTGAGCGCATGAATACCGCGTCGGCCAATGCGCTGTTGAAAACCCTGGAAGAGCCCGGTGCCAACACCCTGATCCTATTGCACAGTAATACACCTGCACGCCTGCTCCCCACCTTGCAGAGTCGCTGTCAAAAGTTGGCGTTTGTGGCGCCTAACCAAAGTCAAATCGCCGCCTGGTTGGCGCATCAGGGGCTTGGCACTGAGGCACTCTGGTGTTTGCCGGTTGTGGGCGGCCCCATCAAATTGGCAGAGTACTTGCAAAACAATTACATAAGCGTACTTGAAAACATCCGAAAAGATTGGCGAAGCAGTTTGTCGACGGGCCATCTGTGTGCTAGCTTGAAAGAAATTGCTGAAGACCAAATAACTGATGCTCTTAAGGTTTTGTACGTTGAATTGATGGCTGGCCTCGCTGTAACAGCAAAAGAGGATCCGCTTTTGGCATCAAGATTGGCAGGATTGGCTGGCGAAGTTATGAGCGTTTGTCATATGTTAAGTACTATGCCGAGCGTCAATTATCTGGCACTATGTCAAAAGATTGTTTCAGAATATCAGAGAATAAAAGAAAACTAGCCTATGGTAGATCTGGTGGTTAACTTCGATACCTTGCATCAGCTGTATCGTGCCTACATGCCTTTTATTAAGCCGGCGGGGCTGTTTGTTTCCACCAGCGAAAGCCATTTCCTGGGGCAGGAAATGACAGTGGCTTATCGACTCCCCGGGGCAACCACGGTACATCAACTCAGAGGCATAGTGGTTTGGATAAACCCTGTCGGCGCCTCCGGTGGTCGTCCTCCCGGCGTTGGTCTTAAAATCGTTTCCGATGCCGACACCCACAAACACCATATTGAAAATCTGCTTTCCAGAGAGCTGGCATCCGGCGATTTGACCTGTACCATGTAGGCCGCTATCCTTGCCATCCTTTTCACTATTGGCAGGATCCTCACTTTGCTTATCGATTCCCATTGTCACCTCGACAGATTAAAAGCCGCCCCCTGTGATGCGTCTTTGGCTGACATGCTCAAAGGCGCCAAGGCGCGGGGCGTTGACTATGTGCTGTGCGTCAACGTCCGACAGAAGGGATTTGAATCCATGTGTGCCCGGGTCGAGCAATTTGACAATGTGTTTCTGTCCAGTGGTGTGCATCCATTGGATGTAAAAGAAGGCCTGGATCTGAATGAGCTCAAGCAGTTTGCTGCCCATCCCCGGGTGGTGGCTATCGGTGAAACCGGCCTGGATTACTATTACGCCGATGACAGTCGTGAGTTGCAATTACAGTGTTTTGAGCAGCAAATCGCACTGGCCCGTGATGTGAATAAGCCACTGATTGTTCATACCCGGGATGCCCGCGAAGATACCATCAAGCTGCTTAAGCAGGGCGGGGCAGATACTGTGGGTGGCGTACTGCATTGTTTTACCGAAAACTGGGAAATGGCCAAGGCAGCCATGGATCTGGGTTTTTATATTTCGGTATCCGGGATAGTGACCTTCAAAAATGCCTCTGAGCTGCGTGAGGTCATCCGCAAAGTGCCAAAAGACAGACTGCTGGTTGAAACCGACTCGCCTTATCTGGCACCGGTTCCTCATCGAGGTCAGGAAAATCAGCCCGCCTATGTGCGAGATGTGGCGGAATTTGTGGCAGAACTGCGTGGTGAAAAATTCCCTGAACTTGCCGAGTTCACCACTAATAACTTCTTTACCCTGTTTAAGGATGCGGCACGATTGGCAGGTCGCTGATTGGCAGATAAAAAAAGGCCCAAAACTATTCCAATTGTTTTGGGCCCAGGGGAATGGCTCATAAAGAGCCGTGCGCTATTCGGTCGCAAAAGGGGATTGAATATCACTGTCAATGATTGTAGGACAGCAATTCAGGGTTTGCTGAAATTTTAAGCAAAATATTTTCACCGCAGTCGTACTGCATGCGGTTAACGGTTTCAGTTCTGCACGTTGTCGCGACAGAGATCCCTTGGCAAGTTGTTTTTAAGCTTATTTCCCAGATGCTTGGCAATGCCGAGTGGTGCACCATGCAGTGAAAGAATTTTTTCTCCCTGCGCCTTTCCTGCAGTATCGAGCGCGATATCTCGCCCCATCAGATACTGTTTTGCCGCCTCAGGTTCAATCGCGAGCATCTGATGGCAAGGCAGCGCCATCACAGCTTCATGGCGAACCTTGATACCGTGCTTTTGCGTTTCCGCAAGCCGTATCCCAATTCGCTGAAAGCGCATTTTAGTGAGCAGGCTGTCGAGTGGCGCTGGCATTAACCAAAACTCGCCATCCCGGGTCACTATCACAGCATCTTCCGGCAGAGACACCCCCAGGGCCGACATCGCCTCTTCAAGGGCGCTGAGCTCTTTGCGGTTGGCTGCAACAAAGGGGAACTTGCTCACAAACCTGGGGTCATCGGTATTTCTTTCTACGCTGGAGGTTTTTCGGATACGGGCGACAAAAAAGCCTTCGCTGTCGTAAATTTGCGGCCAGATGTGTAAAAAGCCTTCTTCTGTCAGTGCTTTATCTGCACCTTTAAAGAGGTCTTTCAGGGATTCAAAAGTCACAGCATCGCCGTAGCGCGCTTTTAAAAAGTGGCAAACATCTTCATTCTCGCGGCGGTTCAAGGTGCAGGTCGAGTACACCAGCACGCCACCGGGTTTCAGGGCCTGAAAAGCGGAGTCAATCAGGTCACGCTGCAGTTCGGCAATGGCTTCAATCTCGTCCGGACACCAGTTTTTGAGACTCAAGGGATCCTTACGAACCGTGCCTTCACCGCTGCAGGGGGCATCCAGTTGAATCGCATCCAGCGTCTCGTATAAATGCGCACCAAAAACTCTGCCATCAAATTGGGTGATTGCCACATTGGCGACACCCATACGCTGTAAATTGGCGTGCAGTGCCTTGGTGCGGGAGGCCGAATATTCATTGGCGATGATAAGCCCCTGATTGTGCATCAGTGCGGCCAGCTGGGTGGTTTTTGAGCCGGGAGCCGACGCCACATCCAGCAAGAGTTGCCTTGGCTCTTTGTCCAAAAACAGCGCGGAAGGCGGCATCATGGAGCTGGCTTCCTGAATGTAAAACAGCCCCTGATAGTGCTCGGTTAAATTGCCCGGCTGGCAGTCGTCGGGCACTGTTACCCAAAAACCGTCTTCACACCAGGGCACAGGTTCAAATTGCCAGCCACGGGGCTCAAGTATGGAGCGAAGCGCGTCCGATGTGATTTTCAGGGTATTGACCCGGATAGACAGGCGCAGCGGCAAGCCACAATAGTGGATGAAATCATCCATCGAGAGGTGTGGCGGCATTTCTTGCGCAATGCTATTGATAAATTTTTGATTTAATTGAACCATAACGCGACAGAGCTTAAAGCGAATGGCGGGAGTATATCAGAAATCCCTCGTCAGTGGCCGGAGGAATTGGGGGCAAGGTGTGCTGAATCGGGTATGGCTGGTTTTTTTTACGGTAAGCCTTCTGGCAATTCTGCTGAGGTTGTTTCAGGGAGATACTGCCGTCCTTGCTTCATCGGTTGAAGGACTGTTTGCCAGTGCCAAACTCGCGGCAGAGATAGCCCTGGGGTTGATTGGTGTGCTTGCCCTATGGATGGGCTTGATGAGAGTGGGTGAAAAAGCCGGTATGGTGTCGCTGCTTGCGCGATGCACCGAGCCATTGCTTTGCAAGCTTATGCCCGAGATTCCCCGCGGTCATAAGGCGTTTGGCAGTGTTACCATGAATCTCACCGCCAATGTGCTCGGTCTGGATAATGCCGCCACCCCCCTGGGGTTAAAAGCCATGCAGGATTTGCACAGTGTCAATCCCGATAAGGAAACCGCGAGCAATGCCCAGATATTGTTTCTGGTACTCAATACCTCCTCTGTGACCCTTGTTCCTGTAACCGTGTTTTTATATCGGGCGCAGCAGGGCGCGGCGTCCCCGGCCGATGTGTTTTTACCTATTTTACTCGCTACTACGGCTTCGACACTGGCGGGGTTATTGGCGGTGGCGTTGGTGCAACGTCTGGCGTTGTTCTCTGCCGTCGTGCTCGGTTACGGGGCTCTGATTTTAGGCAGTTTGTCGGCGCTGGTTTTTTATCTTGGCACCCTTGCCGCGGAAGAGATAGCCAGAGTGTCCGGCGCCATGGGCAATGGCGTTTTGTTGGGTTTGCTGTTTCTGTTTATTCTCGGTGCCGCCTGGCGACGGGTTGCCATTTACGATGAGTTTGTTGAAGGTGCCAAAGAGGGCTTCGGGCAGGCGATTAAACTCATTCCCTTCCTGTTGGCCATGCTGCTGGCGATTGGGCTGTTACGCGCATCGGGAGCCCTGGATTATCTGTTATCGCTGCTGGCGGCCTTGGTAAATGGCTTGGGCGGCGATACCCGGTTTGTGGATGCCATGCCCACGGCACTGATGAAACCGTTCAGCGGCAGTGGCGCCAGGGCCATGATGCTGGAGACCATGGACCACTATGGTGTTGACTCCTTTGCCGGACGCCTGGCGGCTGTGCTTCAGGGCTCGACCGAAACGACATTTTATGTACTTGCTGTGTATTTTGGTGCCGTTGGGATTAAATACAGTCGTCATGCCGTGGGCTGTGCCCTGGTTGCTGATTTGGCGGGGATCCTGGCGGCGATTGGCGTGTGTTACTGGTTTTATGGCTGATTTTATCGATAAGACAACAAAGCGGGCATTTGCCCGCTTTGTTATTGGTAGCCAATACTGCGCTGACAGAGTCAGTAAATCAGCTCACCTATGGGATTAAGCAGCTTGGATAACCCCTTGGTGAAGTGCAGCGGTGCGTCAACCACTGTGAAGCACAGGCAGCCATCAAGGGTCTTTGGTGTGTGTTGGTGCCGGGCGTCAGTCACCATAAAGTCCCCGGGTGCATAGTCGCCCATTTCATCGCTGAAGTGACCATGAAGCAGCAGGGTGATTTCCTGCCCCTTATGGGTATGCTCGGGTATTTCGCCACCGGCGGCGATGTGCAGCAGGCTGGAACGGGCTTTACCGTCCCGGGTATCCAAACGCATACGGCTTACGTGACCAATACCACTCCAGCTGGAGGCCAGTGCAGGGTTGGCAACAAAAGACCTGAATGCTTTAGGCAAGGAATAACTGAAACCTTTCACCTCGGTTGCCAGCGACACAGTACTGCAGTCGTGTGCGGATGTCTCAACCGCACTTGCCGCGGGCGTGGCTGTAATGGCATCAAAAAGGGAGTCAAGGCTGTTATCCTGGCTCTCCCAAGAACTATCCCAAGAACTGTTCCAAGCGCTATCTCCAGATGCTACACCTGACTGGTCAACGCTTCCCTTGGATACACTTTCACTGATGGCGCCACTGCGGGCAGCCTCGCTTGTTTGGTCTGGAAGAGGCAGGTGATGCATAGCCAATTTGTGCTGAAAATGCTCCACTTTTGCCGCGCAGGCAGGGCAAAGCTCACAGTGTGCACTGAGCGCAATCGCCAGACCAAGCACAGTTTCGCCGGCAGCATGGGCAAGCAACATCTCGTCGCTGGGGTGATGTTTAATCATGATGTTTCTCCAACAGGCTTTTCAGTTTCTCAAGGCCCAGGCGCAGTCTGGACTTGATGGTACCCAAGGGAACGCCGAGTCTGTCGGCCAGTTCCTGTTGGCTGAGTTCCTGAAGATAGATGCCTAGTACCACTTCACGTTGGAGCTTGGGTAATTTCGAAAGATATTGGTTAAGCAATGCGTCCAATTTGTGGTCGCCATGGTCGCCCGCATGAGTGTCAACGTCGAACAAAGGCCAGATGTCGTCACCAAAGGCATCTTCCCGGTTGTGTTGTACGCGTCTGAGCATGTCAAAACACTGATTTCGCATGATGGCGTAAACCCAGGTGCTGACATTGCCTCTGTCGGTATCGAAAAGATGTGCCTTGGTCCATACCGTGGTGAGAGTTTCCTGCACCAAATCCATTGCGAGACCTTGCTGCGCCAGACGCGACATGCCAAAGGACCTGACCTTGGGACCAAAATGATCAAACAGGGCGCGGAAGGCCGATTTGTCCCTGTGATTGGCTACCGCCACCAACCAGTGGCGCAGTGTTTCTTCACTGATATCTGGCTTGGAATCCTGCATACCTTTGATATTGATAGGAGAGGAGCTTCTATCATAGTGGGATCCGTGCTGATTTTGCCTGAAAATTTGCATGTTTTTGCTCGTTTGTTGGCGTTTTCACAAAGCAAGGTTGGTTGCGTAAATGTGGTTACGCAGTCTGGCCGCTGTCGGATCAATCTTTTTCAATAATTTGCTCCAATAAAGCAAGGGCCATGTCCGGTGAGTCCTGTCGATAACACTGCTGCTTGTGTACCAGCGCTATGGGCAGTAATTCCAACCAACGTTGGCATACCCAGGTAAGGTCATTAAAGTCAGTGGCTTGATTCAGGTTTTGGTGCTCGGGGAAAGCATGCATCACCTCCTCAAGCCTTTGTGAAAGCAGCAAATGATTGTTGTTTACCTCGCAAGGCTCCCAAGGACGGAGAATGCGCGCTTCACCCCGTTTTAAGCCATCTGATTCGCTGTGGCATGAAACGATCTCGATACGCTCAATCCCGGCGATGCTTATTCCAAGCAAGCCATCGTCGAGGGTTTCGAAGTCAATGATTTCTACCCGTGTAGCTATGGGCATAGGCTCGTTATTTTCCCCTAACATACAAAGACCAAATCCCATACCTGAACTCAGTGATTCGCTCACCAGGCGCTTGTACCTGGGCTCAAAAATCCTCAGTTTGGTGAAACCACCGGGCAGCAGACAAATGGGTAATGGAAAAAGGGCCAGTTGCATAAGGGCTCCAGAATAAACTTTTCTGGCTGGCATTACGTAATAGAGCGACAAGGGGATCACTTGCCAATAGCGACAAACCCGGTTTGCGTTTGCAGTGACCCCGGCGCTGTCAGTGAAGGCAGTTATCAAAATCGAATGACGAAGAGATGCTATGAAGCTGAATCAGAATGAAAAAGCAGTTGTTACTTCTAAGGGCAGGGCATGGATCCAATCCACATTGGAGGCCAGATTGCTACAAAGCCTCTTTCCCGAAGACCTGCCTGTGTTGGAACGAACACTGGAAATTGGCTGTGGCAGTGGTAACGGCATGCAATTTCTGAAACATCGCCTCAACGCCCGGCAAGTGGTTGCCATGGATTTGGACGAAGAGATGTTGGCCCTCAGTGCAAAGCGTTGGCAGGGGACCGATTGGGCCTTTTTTACCGAGGCCAATGCCTGTCAGATGCCCTTTAATGAAGAGGCGTTTGATTTGGTTGCTGAGTTTGCTGTGTTTCATCATGTGCCGGATTGGCAGGGGGCACTGGCTGAGGTGGCCAGGGTGCTTAAACCCGGCGGCTACTTTTTGTATTGGGACCTGTACCGGTTTGCCATCTGTAACCCAATCAGTCGCAGGTTATTTGAACATCCGATGGAAAACCGGTTTTCTCACAGAGAGTTTACTGCCGAGCTTGAGCGCTTGGGATTTGAATGTCGTCGCAGTCGTAAGCTTCCGGCAGTTGCCGGCATGGGCTTGTTTCAAAAAGCGGCGGTCATCACTTAGCCCCGCCATCAAGCCACACAAGGGCATCCGGGTTGACACCAAGCGCCCGGATTTTATCGGTAAAGTAACGGCGCTCTTCGTCGGTGAGAGTGGGTTCCCTTGATAACAGCCACAGGTAATCGAAGGAATTGCCAGTCACCAGTGCTGTGCGGTATTGCCCGTCTGCGTTACGACTGGCAGCCAGAATTTGATAGTCGCCGTAAAAGGGGCCAAAGAAAGACACTTCCAATCGTCCCTCATCAGATGCCCCCTCAAATCGCGCTTTGCCAACAGCCTGCTTCCAGCGCTGCTCTGCTGCCGAGTAGCCGCGGTTTATCACTATGATATGGTCGCTCTCCTGCCGATACTCTGCCGTCACCTGGCTTAAGCCTTTTTCGAAGCGATTTTCCATGCGGGCGATTTCATGCCAGGTGCCGAGGTACTGTTTTATTTCAAAATCCTGGATAACCGGCAGTCGTTGACTGCTGCAGGCTGAGAGCCAATAGATCATGATGATGCCGATTAGAAATGGGCGCCAATTCATATTCGTTCCTCTGATAAGTGGTAAATCCCCCGATACGTAAACCGGTGTGAAAAGATCACTGTGGGCGCTTTATCCTTGTCCAATATTGCGCCAGAGCATGGTTGTTGAACACTGAAAAGCCTATAATTTAAGGTGTTGAATAAATTACCCGGCGGCTCTTTTGTGATTTTTGGCGCCGCAGAACTTCATCGAGAGACCGCGTTTATGGCCAAAATATTGGAAACTGTCGATCAGCGTACCCAACTGGTAGGGGAAAACCGGCTTGAGCTTTTGCTGTTTCGGCTGAATTCAACACAACTTTTTGCCATCAATGTGTTTAAAGTCAAAGAGGTGGTTAAGCTGCCCCCGCTTAATGCCATGCCGGGCTCCCATCCCAGTATCAGCGGTGTGGCCAATATTCGGGGTGTTTCCATACCTGTGATTAATCTGCGCCGGGCCATAGGTTTTCATCCCATGCCGGCCGAAGCCGAAGCGAATCTTATCATCACCGAATATAACCGCTCAGTTCAGGGCTTTTTGGTAGGTAAGGTGGAACATATCGTCAACATGACCTGGAGCGATATTATGCCGCCGCCCAAAACGGCTGGGCGCAATAATTACCTCACGGCCATTACTCGCCTTGACTATCAGGGAACGTCAAATCTGGTCTCTATCATCGATGTGGAGAAAGTGCTCGCCGAAATTATCCACTACGATGTGCGCCTATCTGAAGGAGTGTTGGATGATTCGCTGCTGGCAAAAATGCCCGGGCAGAAACTTCTGGTGGTGGACGACTCTGCCACCGCCCGCAAGCAGGTGAAGGAAACTCTGGGTCAGTTGGGCATTGAAATACTTGAGGTCAGTGATGGCCGTGAGGCGCTGGAGCTACTGAAAGCCTGGGCTGACGAAGGGATGAATGTGCCCAAAGAGCTTTTGATGATGATAACCGACGCCGAGATGCCTGAAATGGATGGTTATAAATTAACCCATGAAGTGAGAAACGATCCGCGCCTGAAAGATCTCTACATTACCCTTAACACCTCACTCAGCGGCAGTTTCAATAATGCCATGGTGGAAAAGGTAGGCTGCGATCAGTTTATCTCCAAGTTCCAACCCGACAGATTGGTGGAAGTGGTTCAGGATAGACTGCGCGACGTCATCAAGGCGTAACTTAGCTCGCGCTTGCCTTGCGCTATATATGCTGCCTTGTTTGCACTGCCGGCGACAGCCTCTATAGTCTGAAGCAATTGGGCGTTCACTCAGCGCTGTGCTTCATCCTCTTTAATTTCTCTCAAAAACTGTTGTTTTTCTTTGGCGCTTGCCACCCGATAGAGGGTCGCAAGCCTTAATGCATAACCCAAACGATCGCGCCCAAGGATTTTTACCAGAGCACATAAAAAGGCTTCATCCAGGCCCTGGGTCTGACTGAAGTGGTGCGCTGCGGCATTGAGGCTGGAAAACGTGAGGCCACCGTGCTCAAAGCCGATGTCAGTCACACTCTCTTCAACAGGAAGACCATTGACCGTCAGGGGCCATCCACGGGCGTTAATGCGGTCACGGGCCACCTCGTACATAAACCAGGCGCTTTTTTTAAAGCCGCCGAGAATTTTGCAGTCAAACCCTGAGTCTTCCAGCTCTTCCCTGGTCCAGTTACTGCCGATAGCCAGGTGTTTGGCATAACGCTTAAGAAGGGTGTCTTTTACATAGAGTCGATATTCATACAGGCTGTCGAACTCGCGGGTATTGGCAATCTGTTTGCATTCACGGCAGGCGGGGAGAGCAAACGCTGACGTTTGCGGGCTGACAAATGTAAAGAGCCCTCCGGCGGGCTCTTCGCAAAACCAACAGAGATGCCGTTTATCGAAAGGCGTCTCTGTCAGTACAACCTCTTTGCTCACTCGGCTTCAATCTCGGCGAGATCCTGAGCCAAATCGATAGGGTCAACTTCCATACAATCTTCATCGGCTTCCCAGTCAACGCCGATGAGTACGCCATCGTGATTCAGATCTTCAACCCAATACTCGAGAAACTCGACCAGGGAAATGGCGGTGGCTTTGTAATCGGCCCATTCGTCACAGCAATGCTTTTGTGCATTGGCTTCGCTGGACCACAAAGGCATGACGTCTGTGTCCTCGTACTCGCTGGAATCGCAGACTACCCAGCCTTCGCCATCGGCATCCATCAGGCCCCAAAGCAACTGGGACTCTTTGATATTGTCAATAAAACTGCTGAGTTTTGGATTCATGTCGGTCATAGTTGGTTCTCTGCATTAGATGTTCGCTTGATTATATGCGATGGTCTCGTAAACCCAAGGATTTTCTCTATTTTGATGCGGCTTTAGCCACAGAGTTGCAGAAAAATCGCCAGTCGGTTGCCTTGCGTCGCCCCTTGGTGCACGATGATGGCTCGCCTGAGTTCTTTTCTTTTGCCACCCGGCCTATTCAGGTACGACTAAAGGAGTCGACGTCTTGAAGTACCCATTCATCCTGGCCTCGTCACTGAGCATTATCACCGTATTCTCAGCCGGTGCCGAGCCGCGCACCTTCGAGCAGTGTATTGCCGATATTAAAGTGGAAGCCCAGAGTGCTGGCCTCTCTCCCCAAAGCATTGCCGCACTCGATAGCGTAAAACCATTACAGCGGGTAGTAGAGCTTGACCGAAGCCAACCCGAATTTACCCAAACCTTTGCCGATTACTTTAATAAAAGAGTGACAGAACGCCGGATATCGGAAGGGCAAAAAATGCTCAAAACCCACGGCGCGCTGCTGAACAAGTTACAAAAGGAATATGGGGTACCCCCCCAATACCTGCTGGCGTTTTGGGGGCTTGAAACCAATTTTGGCGGCTACAAAGGTAAGATGCCGGTATTGGATGCGCTGGCGACTCTGGCCTGTGACGCCCGCCGCAGCCAGTATTTCACCCAGGAACTGCTGCAGGCGTTGAGGCTTGGCGATAAATTTGGATTGCCCTTTGAAAGCATGGTCGGCTCCTGGGCTGGCGCCATGGGGCACACTCAGTTTATGCCAACAACCTATCTCACCTATGCCGTGGACGGTGATGGTGACGGCAAGGTTGATTTGTGGAACAGCACCGAGGATGCCTTAAGCTCTGCTGCCAACTTTTTAACGCAGCTCGGCTGGCAGCGAAACGAGCGTTGGGGCAGGGAAGTTCTGCTGCCAAAAAATTATGACTATGAAAGCCTTGGCAGAGACCACCGTAAACCGTTGGCCGAGTGGCAAACTTTGGGGTTAACCACCGTCTTTGGTCATCCTGTTCCCACAGCGCCCATGGACGCTGCGCTTTATTTGCCTGCCGGACATACTGGCCCCGCTTTTTTGGGCTACAGCAACTTTGAGGTAATTCAGCGCTGGAACCGCTCTGAGTTCTATGCGCTTGCCGTGGGGCACCTGGCTGACCGCATTAACGGGGCAAAGCCACTTAAAATTGCCCCACCTGAGCAGCCAAGACGAACCCGGGATGGTCTTAAAGCCATGCAACAAAAGCTGATTGAGCTTGGGTATGATATAGGTGCTGCAGACGGCATAATCGGCAGTAAGACTTCGGCTGCAATCCGCGACTTTCAGCGACGCAATAAACTGGTGCCTGATGGTTTTGCCGACGATGCGACCCTTAATGCCCTGGGATTGGATGTCGCATCTATCAGCTCAAAATGATTGCATCTTACAGACCTGAAGCGTAACTTCGGGGCATTCTCATAATAAGGAGTGCCCCATGCAGTTGGAAGAGTTGAGCCATGGCCAGCGCCAGCGACTGGCCTTTATCGATTTCAGTTTGCAGTATTTTGGCGAGATCAGTCGTCAGGACCTTATCAGTCGCTTTGCCACTGGCCTTGCCGCTGCTACCCGCGATTTCGCTATGTATCGCGAACTTGCCCCCGATAACATGCAGTTGGTGCACCAAACCAAACGCTATCACCGTCAACCGGGTTTTAAAGCGCTGTTTCCCCACGACCCAGCAGTCATTCTGCACGGCCTTGCCCAAGGGTTTGGTGATGGTTTGTCCCATCCGAAAAATCCCAGTGACATTTGTTTCGACGCGGTGGCGCTGATTCATCCCGAGCCGGAAATTGTGGCCGCCGTGATGCGAGCGATTCAGGCCAATGCATCGCTTAAGGTCCGTTATGTGTCGACCTCATCCGGCGAAACCCGCCGGGAAATAGTGCCCCACGCGCTTGTCAACAATGGTCAGCGCTGGCATGTGCGTGCCTATGATCGGCTCAATCAACAATTTACCGACTTTGTGATTAACCGGATTAAGTCAATCGGCGGCTTTGGCGAACCCGTGGTGCAGCACGAACGCAGCGAGGCCGATGCTCATTGGCAGACGATGCTGTGCCTCAAGCTTATCCCTCATCCGTCGCTTAAATACCCCGAAGCCATAGAACTGGACTACGGCATGCAAAATGGCGTGCTGGACGTCCGCTGTCGCGGGGCGCTCGCCGGCTATTTACTGCGCCAGTGGAGTGTGGATTGCAGTCCGAGGCATCAAATCAGCTCGGGTGTGTGCCAATTGGCGCTGCAAAATCTCGAGATTCTGCGTGAAATAGAGCACAGCAGCATAGTCCCCGGCGCACAGAGCCGATAATCGGCTGGGGCGTGCTACTCAGTCAATAAGGCTGGAGGGCAGGGCGCTTCTTTGCTAAGCTCCTGCGGTTTTTTATTAATGACACTAGGACTATTCATGGAAATCAAAGACGATCTGGTGGTGCAGTTCAACTACACCCTGCGTGACGAGAAAGGCGAAGTAATTGAAACCAACGAAGGGCACGACCCGATCGCTTACCTGCACGGTCACGACAACATGATGCCCGGCGTTGAAAATGCCATCGCAGGCAAAAAGGTGGGTGACAAGTTCAGTGTGACACTGCCCGCCAGCGAAACCTATGGCGAGCGTATCGAAAATGCCGAGCAGCGTGTGCCTTCAAAACACTTGCTGGGAGCCAAGGTATGGAAACCCGGCATGCGCGCCATAGTGAACACCGATCAGGGTCAGCGCCAGGTGACTGTGGTTAAGGTGGGCAAATTTATGGTTACCGTGGATATTAACCACCCATTGGCCGGCCGTGAGCTGACGTTCGACATCGAAATCGTTGACGCCCGTGAAGCCAGTGCAGAAGAAATCGCCCATGGTCATGCCCATGGTGTCGGTGGTCATCAGCACTGATGCTACATATAAAAAAGGCCGACGATAAGTCGGCCTTTTTTATTGTTGTTATCAGTTCAAATACTGTTTGAGGAAAGATAACATGTCATTGAACAGCTCTTCGCGGTTGTCTTCATCGTAGAAACCGTGTGCTTCGGTTTCTTTCCACAACCATTTAGGTTCCTTACCCACCTTTTGCAATGCCTTTCTCATGACAATAGCGTTGTCGTAATGGGCCTGTTCATCACGGCCACCGTGCACCAGGAATACACCGGCCTTGATTTTGTCGGCGTTGTAAGCAGGAGACGCTTTTTTCATCTCTTCTTCCGAGCCGCCGAAGGCTTGCTCCATATACCTCTTACCCCAACCGAGACGTTCTGCAACGTTACCCTTTTCGAACATCAAGGGCAGATCGTATACACCAACATATCCGATGGCACATTTATAGAGATCAGGTTCTTTTACCACAGCCATCAAAGATGCATAGCCGCCGTAACTGGCACCGGAAATACAAATTTTGTCTTTATTGGCGATACCTTTGTCAATTGCCCACAGGGTAGCGTCAGTCAAGTCATCCTGCATTTCTTTGCCCCATTGGCCAAAGCCCGAATCTTCAAATTCGCGACCGTATCCGCCTGAGCCACGGAAGTCTACCTGCAATACAGCGTAACCTGCACTGGCATACACCTGAACTTCATCATCATAGAACCAATAATCACGAGGGCCATGTGGACCGCCGTGAGGGTGTACGATGAGTGGCAGTTCTTTAGCGTCTTTGCCGCGCGGTACGGTCAGATAGCCGTGTATGGTTAAGCCATCCCTCGCTTTGAAACTCACCGGCTCTTTGTGCGACATCTTGGCTTTGTCTATCCATGGCTTGGATGACGCGACGTAGGCAATCTTTTTATTCACACGGTCGTATGAATAAAACTCGCCTGGGTTCACATCGGATGCTGTGGTCAGTATCCAGGTGTTGTTGTCAGCGGTAGATGACGTAATAAAGACGGCGTCCTGAGGGAAGCTTGCTTCAAGTGCACGAAACTCCTTTGCAAACGCTGAATCTTCGTCAAAGAAAACGACTTTGGGTTTCCCTTCGTGAACAAGTGCACCCACAACTTCAGAGATTTGATTTCCGTTGGCATCGAAGTACCGATTGAAGAAAGGCTGCGCATCCACAACATCGTTTTTATAAACCAGCTTTTGCGTGCCAGTAGCCAGGTCATATTCATACAGACCCTTTTGGCTTTGCTCGACGTTGCTGAGCAGATACATTTTGTCACTGGTTGCATTGAAGCCAACGATAGCAGTGGTGCCCTGTGCACTTTCCCGACTCATATCGACGATGGAAATCTCTTTCCATTCAGAGTCCGGTGTTTGGCGATAGTAGGTCACCATCTCCCCTGAGGCTTCACTCTTGAGTAGACCCTGACGCTCCGTCTTGTATGACTGAGATACACGCCATTGCTTGTTGTTATCAAGCACAATGCTGGCATTTTCATGGGTAGCACGCTCTACCAGTACTTTTTTACCAGTATAGATGTTCAGCTTATACAGGTTGGAGTACGAGCGTTTCTCCAGCGCAGACGAAATCAGAATGTTGTCCCTGTCGGTCAACAACAAGTCCTCAACCTGCGCCGCGCCCATATCATTATTTCGAGCGCCAAATAGCTGTTCTCTCTTACTGCAATCCGCGTTACCGGCAAAGAGTTCACCGGTACCAAAAGGCTGCGAATACTGTCCCAATTGCTTGGAGATGGACATCACAACCCTTTCATCGTTCGCCCACCAAAAAGAGGCCACTGACTCGTCAGAACGGAAGAAAAACTGGCAGGTAATTTTCTTGGTCTTCGTATCTATGATGGCCAGGCGTTTGTGGTCTTCATAAGGATAGGTTGCGGCAAGGTAATCACCTTTAGGTGAGGTTTTTATGGCGGAGAACATGGCATGTTTGGCAAAACCTTCCACCGAAATCGCCGGGTTCGACTGTTCAGCCAAGCAGCCAAAAGCAGCGCTAATCAATGCTAATGAACTGATTGATTTAGTGAATTTCCTTTTACTAGTCAATTTTGGTACTCCATTATGTTAGACAATTGTAAAATATCTCTTGCTATTTACAATCGTTATAACAATTGATAACGTTAGAGCGCGGAAACAACCAAATGGTAACATTTGGCAAGCGAAATACAATAATTTTCAACAGTTTATACCGTACAGAAAACTATAAAGTTAATTATAAATAAGTCACGCTAGTTGGTCCGGGGATTTGAATGATCAGGCTAGGTAGCTTTTGTGACAAGGAGGCTTAATGTTCAAGGCAACACAACTTTCCACGGCTGTACGTTTGGGGCTTTTTTCAGCCACTCTCGGTCTGTCCGTAGGCGCTATCGCTGCAGAAGAAGTTGACACTACTTCAGCAGAGAAAGAGAAAGTCGAACGAATTGAAGTAACGGGTTCCCGTATTAGCCGTACTGATATGGAAATTGCAACGCCTGTTACTGTGATCACCGCAGATGACATGAAGGATCAGGGCTTTATCACTGCCTTCGATGCGCTGCAGGGTCTGTCACAAAATACCGGTACTGTGCAGGGTAACGAATTCGGTGCTCAGGGTGGTTTTACCCCTAACGCAGACGTAATCGACCTGCGTGGTTTCGGCCCTGGTTATACCCTGGTGCTCCTGAACGGTCGTCGTATCGCAGATAACCCAACCCCGTATAACGGTCAGAGTAACTTCGTTAACCTGAACGGTATTCCCTTTGCTGCTATCGACCGTATCGAAGTGGTAACTCAGGGTTCTTCGGCTATCTACGGTTCAGACGCTGTAGCTGGTGTTGTTAACATCATTCTGAAGAAAGGTGTTGAGTCCACCACTGTGTCGGCCATGATGGGTACCACCAAAGACGGTGGTGGCGATCAGAGCCGTTTCTCAGTGGTTACCGGCGCTGTGGGTTCAAACTACTCTGTTACCGCTGCACTGGAATACTCCAAGCAGGACCCTATCTACGCTCGCGACCGTGACTTCATGGACTCAGTAGATGACAACCCAGCCGGTGCCGGTCCTCTGGCCCGTGGTATTCTCGTACTGGATGCCTTCGCAGGTAAATACCGTGATCCAGGCGAGCAGAAATGTATCGATTCTGGTTCAGGCTATGTGTATGCAGAGCGCGCTAACTTCGGTAAGTACTGTGGGGTAGATACCACAGGTGACAACACTATCAAGAACAAGCGTGAAAACATTTCTGCTTACTTCTCTGGTACCTACGATTTCTCTGATAGCATCAGTGGCTTCGCCGACGTCATGTACTCACAGATGGAATCTGGCGTGTATGGCTCTCGCCACTTCTTCAGCGAATATCTGCTGCTGAATACCCCTGACGGCTCCGGTAACTTTGCAGGTGGTACCCGTGACTATGTGCTGCATCAGCGTATTTTCGGTTTCAACGAACTGGGACAGCGTACCACTGAGTTTGATGAATCAAACACCAACGTTACTCTGGGGCTGAAAGGTGTTCTCGCTGACAACTACGACTGGAAAGTGTTTTACTCCGATTCCAGCCTGGACTACGAGAGCCGTCGTGACTGGCTGAAAGAAGAAGCAGTAACTGAGTACTTCCTCGGTCAAGTTGACAACCCATACGGCCTGTACAATGGTGCCGGTAAAGTGGGTATTTACGATGTGATCACCCAGGATATCCGTGACTCAGTAATGGGTACTCAGGTTATCACTGCTGATTCCTATTCACGTACATTTGCTGCCGAAATCAGTGGCGACCTGTTTGACATGCCAGCCGGCGCCGTAGGTTTTGCTGCCGTTGCTGAATACAACAAGCAGGGTTATGACCTGATCCAAGACGAACGTACCATGAACAACGAAGGTATGGGTTGGCAGGGCTTGACCGGTACTGAAGGTGGCGGTGATCGTGACCGTTATGCAGTTGGTCTGGAAGTACTGGTACCTGTACTGGACGGTTTGGATGTGACTCTGGCTGGCCGCTATGACCAGTATGATGACTCTACCACTGATGTGGGTGGCCGTTTGTCTCCATCTGTTGCTGTTACCTATAAGCCAATGGATGAGCTGATGGTTCGCGGTACCTGGGGTCAGAGCTTCCGTGCACCAGACATGCACTACGTATTTGCCGGTGACAGCGGATACTATTCAAGCACCTACGACTGGATCGATTGCCGTGTAAACGACTACGATAACGACCCATCATTCGTACCGAGTGAGTCTAACTGTAACACTACCAGCTTCAAGGGTAGCCGTTCTGGTAGCAAGACCCTGGAAGAAGAAAGCGGTACCAACTGGGGTATCGGTATCGTTGCCGAGCCAATCGAGAACCTGAGTTTCACCCTGGATTACTACAGCATCAAGCTGGAAGACATCATCAATGATGAAAGTGAACAGGACATCATGGATCTTGAGTACGATTGTACTTATAGCCGCAACGGAAAAGATCCTTCCAGTGCTGAGTGTATGGCCAACCAAGCCAAGATTACTCGTGGCGGTCCAGACTCACTTGACGAAGGCGCTCTGATTAGTATCGACACTACACCTGTGAACAAGTCTCAGTATCAGCAAGATGGTTTGGATGCCTCTATCCACTATAAACTGTCTACTGAAATCGGTGACTTTGGTGCTCAGTTGAACTGGACTCACATCCTGCATACCAAGTATCAGGCAACTGATGAAAGCATGCTGGAAGATATTCGTGATGACATGAATAACTATGAGCCACGTTCCAAGACTTCTCTGGTACTGAGCTACAGCTATCAAGACTTCTATATGGCTATCCGTGGCGACCGCACTGGCAAGGTACCTCTGTGGGAACAGCCTGGTGAGAACTACGATCCTGAGACCGGTGATGTGCTGAAAGTGGACCGTCTGGACCCTTACTACACAGTTAACCTGGGTATGGGCTATCAGTTCAATGACAACCTGTCTGTGTCTATGAGTGCTGAGAATATTTTCAACTCTCGCCCAGAAACTGACGTGACTCACGACAGCTGGCCATACTACAACAGCTTCTCCTATCCAGGCGCTGGTGTAGGTGCCACCTACCGTGCAGAAGTGTCTTACAAGTTCTAATGTTTAGGACTTAACTAAAAAACCGCCGCAAGGCGGTTTTTTTATTTGCAGTGGTAAAAGTGGTAGTCGTGTTGCGCTTATGCTTTGTACCGAGTGTGTTGCTGGTGTGTCGCTGTCATGTATTCTGGAATTCAAACTGCTGCTTAAGATAATTGAGGCTGCCAGTTATCCCATCTTCAAAACCGAACCGCTTGCCATACCAAACCACGAAGGCCGCTTTTCTCAAGGCATGAAACTGGATGCGGGCAGTGAGTGTCTGTGGCTGCAGCGATTGCCAATGGCCTTCCCCTGAGACTTCTCGGTAGGTTGCAAGCAAGTCGTGCATAAATTCACTGGGACTGCGACGCCATAACGGGGCAAAGTCCATGGCAGCATCCCCCAGGCACACATCCGAAAAATCAAGCACACCACTGAGCCGGTAATCGCGGCCGAGCAGGATATTGGCCGGGCCGAAATCACCGTGGCAAAGCCTTGATGACACTTCAGCTTGTGTGGCAACTGTCTCTGACATTTTTATAAAGTAGGTTTGGGCGTTTCTGTAGCTATCCGCACCCATCAAAGGGCGCAGCGCAGGTAGCACACTTCCAACAAAGTCCTCATCGCCATAGGGAAATGCCACCAACTGCAGATGTGTCAATTCTGTGGCATGAAGTTTGGCAAGCAAGGTGCCGATAGCGGCGGCCAGTGACGTGCATGTATTGGTGCTCATTGTCCTCAATCCCGGGCTTTGCCAATCAAGAGGGCTTCCCGCCAGCTTGGGGTAGAGCATACAAGCCGCGATGTGCCCGGGGGCTAAGTGCACTTTTGGGAGGATAGCTGCCGTCAGGCAGTTTGGCTGGTCAGTTTCACAGTCACGGTCACGGTCAATGGCGAGGCTTAAGGTATCCAGCAGTTGTTTTTCCAGCGCATAGCGGTTGGTGAGAGTGTGTCCCTCGGTATCTGTGAGGTGCTTGGGGACCCTCGCCATCCAGCAACCATTGATTTCAAACACCAGGTTAGTCCAACCCTGATTATTGATCTCCACCGCCAGGACGGGTTCACCAATTGTCTCTTCTATCCAGTCTGTTAAGGTGTCAGAAAGCTGATACAATTCAGGCCCCTTAAGGTTATTAGCGCAATTACGATTGTCGGACAGGCTCACGGAGGCCAGATGGTCATTAGCCATTCAGAGGGTAAACTCATCCTTGCCCATTCAGAGCTTCTGTGCAGGCTTAACGGCGGCGTGCAACTCAGGGCGTTGGTGGATGATATTCGTTTATTGGCCGATGCCAAACTATTGATTGCTGATGCCGGTGCCGTCAGTTGGTCATTATCGCTGGACGATGATGAGCAGCTGGAGGCCATCGCCGCCTTTTACGGACTGGAAAAGGATAAGAGATAACAGATGAACACAGAACAAACGACCTTGGATGCCATTGTAGTAGAACCCGCCGTACCTGCCCGTTATGCGGTAATTTGGCTCCACGGCCTGGGGGATTCCGGTGCGGGATTTGCCCCCATAGTGCCTGCGCTTTCACTGCCAAAGGATGCCGGGATCCGCTTTATATTCCCCCATGCTCCCGAACAGCCTGTGACCATCAACAGTGGCTATATCATGCGCGCCTGGTATGACATCAAAAGCATGGATTTGCATGACAGGGCCGACCTGGCCGGTGTGCTTGAGTCAGAACGCAAGATAATGGCGCTGATTGAGGCGCAAATGGCAGCGGGGATCCCAAGCGAACGTATCCTGTTGGCGGGATTCAGTCAGGGTGGGGTAATGAGTCTTTTCTGTGGTTTGAGGTTTCATCAGCCCCTTGCCGGCGTGATGGCACTGTCATGCTACCTGCCCGGTGCCGATACCTTGCCCCAGGACTGTCATCCTGCCAATGCTTCAACCCCCATTTTGCAACACCATGGCGAGCAGGATGAGGTGGTGCCACTCTTTGCAGGCCAAATGGCCCAAAAGGCACTCCTTGATGCGGGTTATGAGGTTGAATGGCAAAGCTTCAACATGGGCCACAGCGTATTACCTGCACAGTTGATGGAGATCCGACGCTGGTTATTGGCAAGACTGGTTAATTAGTATGCATTTGGAGTGACACTTATATGAAGGCGCACCTCAGGGTGCGTTTTTTATTTGAAACAGTCCTCAGTGTTCATTCGATAGTGCCATAACAAGCGTCCTTCATGGTCTGTGTGTAAGTTTTTTGTGGTGTTTTTGTTAGCGTACGGCATTCATGTTTGGGGTGGGTTTTTGCCTGTTCTTTCAGCTGAACAAAGGCTTGGTGAAAATGCTGTGAAAACCTACATTTAGCTCACGAAAATTCATATTTCTGCCACAATTCCCCGTCAGAATTGCTATTATGTTGCGCGACTAAAGGCCGAAGTGCCTGGTCTGCATTTGATGATGGTTAAAATAAATAAAATCATGGGGTTGATAATATGTCACATAAACTGATGAAAGGATTGCTTGCCACTGCGGTACTGGCTGCTCTCACCGGCTGTATGGATGCCGATCCGAAAGAGCCGGTTGTACCAACGACCTGTGCTGAAGCCGGTGATGCCTGTAAGACCTTCACTGTGCTGCATACCAACGACAACCACGGTCGTTTCTGGGAAAACAAAGACGGTGAGTACGGCATGGCTGCCCGTAAGGCCCTGATTGACCAGATCCGCGGCGAAGTGGAAGGCAATGGCGGCGAAGTGCTGCTGCTTTCCGGTGGTGACATTAATACCGGTGTACCCGAGTCCGATTTGCAGGACGCAGTCCCTGATTTTATCGGTATGACCAAGATTGGTTACGATGCCATGGCTGTGGGTAACCACGAGTTTGATAACCCGCTGAATATTCTGGATATGCAGCGCCAGCTGGCTGACTTCCCATTCCTGTCTGCCAACATCTACAAGGCGGATGGTACCCGCTACTTCGATGCTTACAAGGTGTTTGAAGTGAACGGTGTGCGTATCGCAGTTGTGGGTCTGACCACCGAAGATACTGCCAAGATTGGTAACCCTGAATTTATCAGCGAGCTGACCTTTACCGATCCAAAAGAAGAAGTTGCCAAAGTTATCAAGGAAATCAAAGACGGCGATATGGCCGATGTGATTTTCGCCGTAACTCACATGGGTCACTATGCCGATGCACAAAACGGCAGCAACGCCCCTGGCGATGTGGCCATGGCCCGCAGCCTGAACAAGGGCGAGCTGCAGCTGGTGATTGGTGGCCACTCTCAAAACCCAGTGTGTATGGAGCCAGGCACCAATAACTACGCCGACTTCCAACCCGGTGATGAGTGTACCCCTGATCAGCAAAACGGTACCTGGATCATGCAGGCTCACGAGTGGGGCAAGTATGTTGGCCGTGCTGACTTTGAATATTTCAATGGTGAATTGCACCTGGCTGGCTACAAGCTGATCCCGGTTAACCTGAAGAAAACCGTAGAAGATGAGTCAGGCAATAAGAGCAAGGTACTGGTAGGTGATGCCATTACCCCGGATGCCGAACTGAAAGAACTGCTGCAGTACTATCAGGATAAAGGACAGGCTTCCCTGGATGAAGTGATTGCCAACACAGACGATAAACTGGAAGGCGATCGTACCATGGTGCGTGGTCAGCAAACCAACCTGGGCCGTCTGCTTGCCATGGCTCAGTCTGTTAAAGTGAACGCCGATGTGGGTGTAATGAACTCAGGCGGTGTGCGTGCCTCCATCGCGGCCGGTGATATCTCTTACCGTGACGTACTGACAGTGCAGCCATTTGGCAACATGGTGACGCTAAGCACCATGACAGGTGCCGAGTTGACTGAATACCTGGGCGCCGTTGCCTCTATGCAGCGTGGTTCAGGTGCATACGCTCAAATCACCGGTGTGAAAATGACCGTGGATTGTACTGCCAAAACCGTTGCCATCAGTGATGTAAACGGTAAAGGTTACGATGCCGGTGCCTCTTACACCTTTACTGTTCCAAGCTTCAACGCCGCCGGCGGTGATGGCTACCCAGTGCTGGCCCCAGTGCAAACTGGTTATGTAGATGCCGACGTGCTGTACGACTTCTTCAAGCAGAAGGGCAGCATCAAGGCCGCCGATTACAACCCTATGGGTGAAATCGTTTACGAAAACTCCAACAGCCCACTGGGTTGTGAAGTCACTGCCCAGTAATCCTCGGGTAGTTTCATGAATAAAAAGCCGGCTTAGCCGGCTTTTTACTTTTCTGGCCTTGATTTCTGAATCACCAAACCCCAAATAGGTTTCAGAGCCGCTCGATGAGGGCTCGGGTATCGCCTTCGGGGATACCTTATTTCTCAGGGTGCGACCCGGTCGGCCCGCTTACTATATTGCTTATGATGAGGATATACAGAATGCGTAATTACGATTTGACCCCACTTTACCGCAGTGCCATTGGTTTTGACCGCCTTGCCCAATTGGCCGAACATGCTGCCGCCAACAATGGCAACAACGGTTACCCCCCTTACAATATCGAGCTGCTCGGTGAAAACCGTTATCGCATTACCATGGCCGTAGCAGGTTTCTCGATGGAGGAGCTTGAGATCAGCAGCGAAGGCGACAAGCTGGTCGTCAAAGGCAACAAGCAAGATAAGGCCGCTGAGCGCAAATATCTGTACCAGGGCATCGCCGAGCGAGGCTTTGAGCGCACTTTCCAGCTGGCAGATTATGTGACCGTGACCGGCGCCTATCTTGAACATGGCTTGCTGAATATCGACCTGGTGCGGGAAATCCCCGAAGCGCTGAAACCACGCAAGATTGAAATCGGTTCGCGCCCCGTGCTGGAAAATGTCGAATAAGCCCTGATAAGGCAATCAGCGCTATTTGAGTGCTGAGTTGCCTCAATAAATACAAAACGCCAGTCTGAGACTGGCGTTTTACGTTTTGCGGCATGGCGTTGCTGGTGTTATGCCCGCATGGACTTATCACCGCGGGACAGGCCCACCACACCGGAGCGTGATACTTCCACCACCTTGGTGACTTCCGCCAGTGCATTGATAAAGGCGTCCAGCTTCTCTGTGGTACCGGCAAGTTGGATGGTGTAGTGGCTGGAGGTGACGTCGACGATTTGGCCACGGAAGATATCGGCGCTGCGTTTGATTTCTTCACGCACTTCCGCTTGGGCCTTTACCTTCACCAATGCCAGCTCACGCTCAATATGGGCCGATTCAGTGATGTTGGAGACTTTGAGCACGTCAATCAGCTTGTGCAGCTGCTTCTCGATTTGCTCGAGCACCATTTCATCCGCCGCAACGGTGATATTCATCCGCGACAGGGTGGCATCGTCTGTTGGTGCCACTGTCAGACACTCGATGTTATAGCCACGCTGGGAAAACAGGCCAACGACACGGGAAAGGGCACCGGGTTGGTTTTCCAAAAGTACAGATATAATTCGGCGCATCAGCTTCTCTCCGTTTTGCTCAGCCACATGTCATTCATCGCGCCCCCGCGAATTTGCATGGGGTAAACGTGCTCAGTTTCATCGACATTAATGTCTACAAACACCAGTCTGTCGGTCATCGACAGGGCTTCGGCAAGCTTGGGCTCCAGCTCCTCCGGGCGGCTGATGGTAATGCCTACATGGCCATAGGCCTCGGCAATCTTGGCAAAGTCCGGTACTGAGTCCATGTAGGAGTGGGAGTGACGACCTGAATAAATCATGTCTTGCCACTGCTTTACCATACCCAGGAAACGGTTGTTAAGGTTGATGATTTTTACCGGCACATCGTATTGCAGCGCGGTAGAAAGCTCCTGAATATTCATCTGAATGGAGCCATCGCCGGTGACACATACCACGGTTTCATCGGGCATGGCCATCTTCACCCCCATGGCGGCGGGCAAACCAAAGCCCATGGTGCCGAGGCCCCCTGAATTTATCCAGCGTCTTGGCTTATCAAAGGGGTAGTACAGGGCCGCAAACATCTGATGCTGACCCACATCGGAACTTACATAGGCATCGCCCTTGGTAAGGCGATAGAGGGTTTCTATCACTTGCTGCGGTTTGATTTTCTCGCTGTTGGTCTCGTATGCCAGACACTTGCGGGCACGCCACTGATTGATGTCATTCCACCAGCAGTCGATGGCGCCTTCATCGTTTCGCATTGCGGCGTCGCCGTCCAGCAGCGACAGCATTTCATCCAGTACCTTGTCGGCACTGCCTACGATGGGGATATGGGCCTGTACCGTTTTGGAGATGGATGAAGGGTCGATATCGATATGCAGCACTGTGGCGTTGGGGCAGTATTTCTGCACGTTATTGGTGGTGCGGTCATCAAAACGCACCCCAATACCAAAAATCAGATCGCTGTTATGCATGGTCATGTTGGCTTCATAGGTGCCGTGCATACCCAGCATACCTATGTTGTTGGGGTGGGTGCCGGGAAAAGCGCCAAGGCCCATCAGGGTGTTGACCACAGGAATATTCAGCCGCTCCGACAGTGCCAGAATTTGTTTGTCGCAGCTCGAAATAATAGCGCCGCCGCCTACATAAAGTACCGGCTTTTTGGCATTGAGGAGGGCCTGCAAACCCCGGCGGATTTGGCCTTTATGACCTGTCACCGTGGGGTTGTAAGAGCGCATTTTCACCTCTGAGGGGTACTCATAGTCGAACTTGATCGCCGGGTTCAGGGTGTCCTTGGGCAAGTCCACAACCACTGGGCCTGGACGGCCGGTCGCGGCAATGTAAAAGGCTTTCTTAATGGTTTCGGGTATTTCGGTGGGGTCTTTTACCAGAAACGAGTGCTTCACTATGGGTCTTGAGATGCCAATCATGTCGCATTCCTGAAAGGCGTCGTTGCCAATCAGGCTCGATGGCACCTGACCGGACAGGATAACCAGCGGGACCGAGTCCATATACGCGGTGGCAATGCCTGTGATGGCGTTGGTGGCGCCGGGGCCTGAGGTTACCAGTACCACGCCCACATCACCCGTGGCACGGGCATAGCCGTCGGCCATGTGTACGGCGGCCTGTTCATGGCGAACCAGAATGTGCTCTATATTTGAACTTTCATGGAGGGCATCGTAGATATCCAGTACAGAACCACCTGGATAACCGAAAATGTGTTTTACGCCTTCATCAATAAGGGATCGAACAATCATGCTGGCGCCGGAAAGCTTTTCCATTCGTGCATCCTCAAAAAGATACCGTTACGGTAAACAGTACTTGTTACAGCGACGGTAATCGCTCTAAAACCAAGCTCCTGGGGTACCAGAAACTCGCTCAATTGCCCATATTCCGGTAAGAAACGCTCACTTGGGTGAAGCGAGCCGGGCAACTGTCACAGATGGACAGGCATTCATCTTTCAAAAAAGACTGGTTAAATTCAAGCCTGAATTCAAAAAAAACAACGAACTTAAAGAAAATTCAACATCAGCGGGGAAGAGAGACGGGAGTTAGTGCCCAGGAATAAGTCAGGGTGTTCCAGCTAAACATTTGAAATTAATTATAAATAGATCACTTTCAGGCCAGTTATGCTATATGTGGCCTGAAAGCAAGCAATTGCAGATTATTCAATCGAGGCGCGTCTGGCGAGGTGCTGACACACTCCGGCCAGCAGTACCGAAAACAGCATCAGTGCCGAAAACGGCAGGGCAGTGCCTGTGTAAAATGCCGCCAGCAGAGGCCCGGCCAATGCACCAATCCCGAATCTGAG
This sequence comes from Shewanella zhangzhouensis, assembly GCF_019457615.1. Classification (NCBI taxonomy): domain Bacteria; kingdom Pseudomonadati; phylum Pseudomonadota; class Gammaproteobacteria; order Alteromonadales; family Shewanellaceae; genus Shewanella; species Shewanella zhangzhouensis. Next base: position 2,617,581 of record NZ_CP080414.1, on the reverse strand, counting down.
GGTACCTATCACGGCGGTGGCCGTGCCTGTTTCCCGCTGAAACTTGAGCAGCACTATGGCATCAGCATTTACCGACATAATGCCGAGGCAAGCCATCAAGGGTATCAGGGTCAGCAAAGTGCCATACAGCCCCAGTTCAATGGTGTTGGCGGCGCACAGCAGCAGGGCAAAGACCAGACCGCATAGGGTCGAGGCCCTGAGCAGCCTCAGCGAGCCAAAACGGCCCACTATTCGCGAGTTGAGAATATTGGCGAGCATCAGGGCGCCCACGTTTGACGCAAACACCATGGCAAAGTGTTGGCTGTCCAGCCCGTAAACCTCCATAAATACAAAGGGAGAGGCGGTGAGGTAACAGAAAAACGCGAAGGAGGTGAGTACGCCGCTGGCGATAAAGCCCTTCACGCCGGCGCGGGTCAGTACGGTGCGATAGGCTTGAATAAACCCGGGCCTTTGATGTTTCTCTGTTTTTACTTCCGGAATGTGCAAGCCAAAGTACACCAGTGTCAGCGCCAGCAGCGCATAACCCGAGAGGACATAGAAAATCATCTCCCAGTGGCTGAAGCCCAGAATAAAACTGCCGATACTGGGGCCAATCAGGGGCGCCAGCATCATGATAAGGCTCACGTAGGACATGCCCTTGGCTGTATTGTCCCCATAGAGAATTTTTACATAGCCGGGTACCACCACTGTGGCGGCAGAGCCAATCATGGCCTGAAAAAAACGCAGCCCGAAAAAGGCTTCAGGGGTGCTGACATGGGATAAGAGCAAGCTGCAAATTCCAAAGCCTGTAAGCCCAAACAGCACCAGCGGACGGCGGCCGTATCTGTCAGCCAGGGGACCAAACAGCAACAAGCCGCAGGCGTAACCGGCGAGGTATACACTGAGACTCTGCTGTACATGGGTCACATCCGAGCCCAGACTCAGCGCAATAGCGGACATCGCCGGCAAATACATATCAATGGCCAGCGGCGTAATGGCCACAATGGCGGCCAGCAAGGGAATTAAAAAGGCCCTGTTGAGCCCTGATGTGCGTGCTTGCGCTTCTGTCGGTGAACCCACTGTTACCTCTCGTGGTGAAAATGAATAATCAGGCGATAAATCTATGGGCTGCGACTCCCCAGCCGCGGCGAATCTCCCATCCTAGGTGACTGTGCCGGCAACTGCCAGCACCGCCGGGAGAGACAATTGAAAGCAATTGTTGCCCTCCAATTGCTTTGTCTGCAGGCATCGGTGAGGGCCGTGAATTTAAACCACGGCAATGCCCTGATTGAGGACTTCAGTCAGGGTGCTTTGGATCCTGTCGAATACCTCGTCTTCTTCGCCCCGTGGAATACGACCCAGGCTGAATCGAATGCCGTTTGCCGGGCCGCCAAAGTCCGCAAGACTGCGGGCCAGTATGCCTTTTGAGGCGAGCGCCGCTATCACATTGCTGGCCCTGAAACCTTCTGGCAGGGTCAGGCGCCCGTTAAGTCCGCGACTTTTGGCTTCAAGCTCAAGGGATTCTGCCATGGTCAAAAATCGCTGTTGCAATGAGGCTATCCAGGTGTCTCTGTGTTGGTGAATGCCCCCAGAGCGGATAAGTTCACAGCCAATTTCAATCAGCAGCGGCGACATCATCCAGCAGTGGGCATGTATGATGCGATTGACCCTGGGCTGCAATCTTGCAGGCAGCAACATAAAGCCAAAGCGAATGCCTCCGGCAAACCGCTTCGACAGACTGCTTAAATACACCACAGATTGCGCATCCGCGGCCAGTTGCCAAATGGGAGCACTCCACTCCTCTGACGTGCAGTAATTCACATCATCTTCAATAATGATGATGTCGTGGGCTCTGGCCAGAGCCAGAATACGTTGCCGCTGCGCCTCACTGTAGCCTATGCAGCCAGGATTCTGGCTGTTGGGGGTCAGGTAAATGACCTTGGGCCTGTGTTTGTCGATGCAGGCGGCCAGTTCGTCCAGATTAAGACCATCGTCCACCAATGGCACGCCGCACAGATTCAGGCCCAGGGCTTCGGCGGCGCGATTCAGCCCCGGGTAACACCAGGCCTCATGCAATACCCAGTCGCCGGGTTCACACAGGGCGGCGAGTGCGGCATACAGCCCCTGCTGCGCCCCCTGGGTAAAAACCAGTTTACCCCCAAAATCATCGACGCCGGTCCGGGTTAAAAACGTCAGCACAGTCTCTTGCTGCGCCTCCAGATTTGCCGTGTGGTAATCCAGCAGGCCGGCCAAACGAACCGGATCGCGTCCCATGCGGCTCATCACTTCTCCGAGGATTGCGGCTTGATCGGTGACTGCCTGCTGGCAAGTTGCCAAATCGAGGGGGCCTGTGCTTTTCGGCTCCCCCATGCGCACATAGGTGCCATCACCGACACGCGCTTCCACCCAGCCACGATAGATGGCTTTGGTGTAAGCACGGGTGACAGTGCCCAGAGTGACACCGAGTGCATCGGCGAGTCGGCGCTGTGGCGGTAGTTTGGAACCGGGCGCCAGCTCTCCCCGGGTAATCGCATCGCCTATGGCATTCGCCAGCTGTTCATACTTACTGCCACTGAAGTTTTCCAGCTTGGGCGTCCAAATTGTACGCATGACAATATTCCGATTGATCTGTTTTATGGGCTCTATAGTATGGCAATAATTGTTCGGAATCATCCTTTTATTGCATCCATACAATTTGGAGTTTACTGCATGGAAATGACCCTGACGGCATTGACCCTTTCTGCCGCTGTATTTTGCGCCACTATGACCATGACCCCGGGTCCCAACAACCTGTTGTTGGCTCAGTCCGGGGCGACCTTCGGTATCCGTCAGAGTGTTCGCCATATTGTAGGCATAAGGTTGGGCACCACCTCACTGCATCTGGCCATGCTGTTGGGGCTTGGCGCCTTGTTTGAAAGTTTTCCGCTGCTGCATCAAATCCTTAAAACCGTGTCATTGGCGTATCTTTTATGGCTTGCCTTTAAAATTGCCACCGCGCCTACCGGGGGGCAGTCCGCATCCGGTCGTAACCGGCCCATGGGGCTTATGGAGGCGGCAATGTTCCAATGGATAAATCCCAAGAGTTGGCTCGCGGTGATGACCCTGTGCAGTGCCTTTACCCTCGCAGGAGACCAGTACTGGCTCAGCGCGCTGGTGATGGTATTGGTGTTTAACGTGGTTGGATTGCCGGCATCCTTTACCTGGGTGGTGTTGGGGCAAGCCATTGGCCGCTTTTTGCACACACCGGGGCGTCAGCGCACCTTTAACCAGCTGATGGCGCTGGCCTTGTTGCTGACACTGCCAATGATATTGATGTAGTCAATGGATTTATTTTTACTGGCAGGGATAGACAAACTAAGCTAATTCAACGATAAGGCAGGGAATGGATGGATCGAAAGGAGTCTGTGTGTCTCGTTTGTTGTCCCTGATGCCGGGTCTGGCATCATTTAAAGACTACCGAAAAGAATGGTTCAAAGATGATGTGCGAGCGGCATTCTCTGTGAGTGCCGTGGCGCTGCCTGTGGCCATTGCCTATGCGCAGCTTACCGGGGTGAACGCCTTGGTGGGCCTGTATTCCTGCGTGCTGCCCATGATGGTTTACGCCCTGTTTGGCACCTCCCGTCAGTTGATAGTGGGACCCGATGCGGCAACCTGTGCCGTGGTGGCTGCTGTGGTGACACCGCTGGCGGCGGGCGACAGTATCAAACACTGGCAATTGGCCATGACCATGACCGCCATGACGGGATTCTGGTGTCTTATTGCCAGTCGTTTCAAATTGGGGGTGTTGGCTGATTTTCTGTCAAAGCCCATCTTAATGGGGCTGTTAAACGGTGTAGCCATCACCATTATCGTGGGTCAGGCCTCCAAAATTCTCGGCTTCAGTTTTGATGAGCGTTATTTACTTGACCGCATCGCTGCGGCGCCCGGATATCTGGCGCAAATTCACTGGGCCACCCTGGCGATGAGCCTGGGAGCCGTGCTCATTTTCCTTTTGGTCAAACGTTTCAGGCCCAACTGGCCAGCGGCCATGTTGGTGATAGTGGTGTCTACTCTGGTGGCCTGGGCCGCAAACCTGGAGCAGTTTGATGTGGCGCTGGTGGGGGACGTAAGCATCAATATGCCGGCCCTGCAGATGCCTGCCTTTGACATTGGTATCGCCCGTGAGTTGGTTATGCCGGCACTGAACCTCGCCATGGTCAGCTTTGTGAGTATGATGCTCACGGCACGAAGCTTCGCTGCAAAAAATGGCTATGATATTGACCCTGACAAAGAATTCAGGGCCTTGGGTATTGCCAATATCGCCTCGGCGCTATCGCAGGGTTTTGCCGTGAGCGGCGCCGACTCCCGTACTGCGGTGAATGATGCCAGTGGTGGCAAGACGCAATTGGTGTCGCTGATTGCCGCGCTTATCATAGGCGTTATCGCCTGGCTGTTTACCGCGCCACTGGCCTTCATCCCCTCTGCGGCGCTGGGGGTTGTGCTTGTGGTGGCATCCTGGTCACTGCTGGACCTGAAAACCCTGTGGAAACTCAGAAAGCGCGATCAGAGGGCGTTTTTACTGGCTATGACCACCTTTGTGGCCGTGTTGCTGATTGGGGTTATTCCGGGTATTACTCTGGCGGTGTTGCTGGGCCTGTTTCAGTTTTTGCAGGTGGTGATGCGCCCGAGCGACCAATGCCTTGGACTCGATGCCAAAGGCACGCTGCGCAGTCTGGATGGCAGTGATAAAGCCGTGGCCGTGCCCGGGGTATTTATCTACCGTTTCAACTCGCCGCTCACCTACTTTAATGCCAGCTATTTCAAACGCCGTCTTTTGGAGCGTATCGCCGCAGAGCCCGAAACACCGGAATGCGTGATTATCGATGCGGTGCCGTGCTTTACTCACCCAGACATCAGTGTGATGGCCATGTTGTCGGACTTATATGCACTCCTGAAACGCCGACATATCCGGCTGATTTTGGCAGGCCGCAAGCGGCAGTTGCTGTCCTGGTGTGAGGCGCAGGGCATACCCACGGGGGAAGGTGGGCTGCTCATCCGTTCTGACCTCTATCTTGCGCTCAAGATGAATCAGGCTTACAAGCAGGCTTTGGCGGATGGTCAGGCGCCGGTGCTCAAGCGACCTGTGGATTTGGACCTGGTGTTGGAACACAGCCATCTGTAACAAAAAAGCCCCGGTTCCCGGGGCTTTTTTTGTACAAGAGAATTAATCTCTGCCAAGCATATCGCAGGGGATAAGCCCTTGATAAAAATAATAACCGGCAGGACCCAATCCAAGACTCAGTGCGCACCAGAGGCATTTTTGCCCCTGACTGATTTTGGCTTCACTGCTCAGAGCCTTGTATCCGAACAGACAATGCAGCACTACCAACAGCAGCAACAGCAACAAGATGGTGATTTCCATATACTCAATACCTTAAAACAATTCCGTTAAGGTGACGCTTCTTGCGTTTTCCCCAAAATAACAGCAGGTTCCGTTTTTTATCGCACTAATTTACCTGACGATGTACGTATTTGCCAACACACAACCCCATCGCAGTGGAACCTTTTGTGCGGCCACCTCCAGGATGCTTACCTGAAGTTTGGCGCGACGATTAAAATTGTAGCGATTTTGGCGGTGAAGTACCAATAACAACAGTAAAAATGCGGGAAAGATCCCCATTCAACTCAGGACTGTGGACGCGCTCAGTCGTGTCTGTTGGGGCTATCACATGTGGTTGAGCGTTTGTCTGGTATGGAAACGCCTGTCGGCAAGTGGCGTGAGGGGTATAAGTCAGTTAGTAACACGGCGCGCCTTTGCGCTGACAGGCGATATGTCAGTCTTCGTCAGCGGGAGAGGGAAGCTCGCTGTCCAGTCTCAGAATAAGGCCAAGCTGCCCCAGATGTTTCTTTTCACGTTTCAAATCTTTAAGCAGCAGGTCCACACGTGCGCTTTGCTCGGGAATAACCGCCAACTCATTGGTATCCAATACAGCGCAGCTCAGGCGAAGGGAACGGGCTACCCGGCCAAGGTTCACCAGCACCGCCAGACGCAACAAACACAAGAGTTTTACCAGTACTTCGCGGCGGCCGTCGGGCAGGGTATTAATGTTATCGAACTGCGGCTTTTTACACTGGTTGCCAATTAACATCGCCAGATCCTGCTGCAAGTCCTGACTGAAACCGGGGAGGTCGCTGTTGGCGATGATGTAGGCTCCATGCTTGTGGTAAGCACGGGAATTGATGTGAATGCCGATTTCATGCAATGAGGCGGCATAGGACAAGAGTCGGGCAAAGGGGCGGATTTGCCAGCTGTCGGCCACGCTGTCAAAGAGGGCCATGGCGGTGTTACGCACCCGGGCACCGTGTTTGGTGTCCACGTGATAGAGATTGGCGATGCTCTCTACCGTGCGATGACGTATATCCTGAGATTGGTCGATTTGGGCAAGCTCATAGAGCACACCTTCGCGCAGCGCCGCAGGGGTAGGCTCAAGCTGCTCTATCGCAAGTCGCCTGAAAAAGCTGATAAGAATGGCAAGTCCAGCCGGCACCAAAGTCATGCGCTTTTTATCGATATTGGCAAATTGCAACGCATCCACGTGGCCAGCCTGAACCAATTTCAGTTTCAGCTCTTTTAATCTGGCCAGGGTGACAGTTTCATCGCCAAAGCTTTCCAGCAGGGCTTCACAGATGGCTTTGACCGAGCCTGAGCTGCCCAGTACCAAGTCCCAGCGGCCATCAAAGTACTCTTTGGAAAGCGATGAGAACTGTTTGTCGGCGGCCGTTTGCGCGGCGCGAAAGGCACTGAGGGAGAGCTGACCATCGGAAAAGAAACGCTCGTTATAGCTCACGCAGCCACAGCGAAGGCTTGAAAGCATCACAGGTTGGTTCTTTTCGCCAATCACTACTTCGGTGGAGCCACCGCCGATATCGATAATCAGATTATGCTTGGCCAGTACCTGACTTTGGGCGATGCCGGAATAGATAAGTCGCGCTTCTTCATGGCCGGAAATCACCTCGATGGGATAGGGGATCACCGTCAGTGCGGCTTTTAAAAATTTGTCACGGTTGCGGGCGACCCTTAAGGTGTGGGTCGCTACCAGCCTTACCTGGGTTTCGCACAAGCCGGAAAACCGCTGGCCGAAATTGCGCAGACACTCCAGGCCACGGCCTATGGCTTCATCGGATAAGTAGCCTTCCGGACTCAGTCCCTGAGCCAGCTGCACCTGCGCTTTTTCTTTATGCAGAATTTGCAAACTGCCGTCTTGTTCACGGGCAATCATCAAATGGAAACTGTTCGAACCCATATCGATAGCAACAAAGTGTCGCTGGTTTGATGATGACAAGCTGTTTCTCCCTCGTGGATCAGCTGGCGACCGGCAGATCCCTGTTATCTTCGTGCTCCGCAACCGGGCCGGACTCGCTCTCCAAGGCCTGTGCCTCGGCTTCGATACGCGCCTTGAGGAGTTTTTCATACTGGCAAAGATACTGGTATATCGCCAATTGGGAGCGTACTTTACGTTTATTTCCCCGGTGACGGTAGGGGTTGCTCTGCTCTTTGTTGATTATTCGGGCTTTGGTATTGTCCGATAACTGCAGTGCCAATATGTCCATCACCATCTGTTTCAACTGAGGGTCGTAAATCGGGGTGGTTACCTCGATACGGCTGTCGATATTGCGGCTCATCCAGTCGGCAGAGCAAAGGAAGAGCTTATTTTCACCACCGGCGTGGAACAGCATGACCCGAGAGTGTTCGAGGAACCTGTCGACAATGCTGATGACATCGATATTGTCACTGATCCCGGGGATTTGTGGCACCAATGAGCACATGCCGCGAATGATCAGGCGAATTTTTACCCCGGCCATGGACGCATCGTAAAGCTTACCGATAAGCTGCTCATCAACCAGGTTGTTGAGTTTCAATGTGATACCGGCCTTGCTGCCCATTCGGGCATTGAGGATTTCATCTTCAATCAATGAAATCAGTTTCTGGCGGGCATCGAAGGGGGAGACAAGCAGGTGCTTGAAGTTGTCACGTCGGTATGGGTGCTCAATTAAATCAAATACCTGCTCAACTTCGCGGGCGATTTCCTGATTGGCGGTGAACAGGGACAAATCCGTATACACCTTGGCGGTGCCTTCGTTGAAGTTACCTGAGCCAACGTGGCAATACAGCCGGGTTTCCCCATGCTCTTCTCGGCCGACGAGGCAGAGCTTGGAGTGTACCTTAAGGCTCGGGATCCCGTGGTGCACCTTAACGCCGGATTCCGCCAGGATGCGGGTCCATTCTATGTTGTGCTCTTCATCAAAACGGGCCCTGAGCTCAATCACCGCCGTTACCTGCTTGCCGTTTTTCACCGCATCAATCAACGACTGCATCACCCGTGATTTCTTCGCGACCCGGTAGAGGTTGATTTTGATGAATTTAACCGCGGGGTCGAAGGCCGCCTGACGCACAAGCTCGGTAAAGTGTGAAAATTTGTGATAGGGGTAGTTGAGCATAATGTCGCCGCGGGCGATGGCATCAAAACTGTTGCCGCAGCGCTGAAAACCGGCGCTGTCCAGGGCGGCAATCTTGTCGTTTTCAAGATATTTGCGACCCGGGTTCGGGAAGGCGATAAAGTCTTTAAAGCTATGATAGCGACCACCGGGCACCAGGCACTCTGTGGAGCTAATCCCAAGCTGCTCTTTAAGCATTACCAGCATATGCTCTGGCATGTCTTTGTCGTATACCAAACGCACCGGCTCGGCGGTGAGGCGTTTTTTCAGGCCCCGGGTCATTTTTTCCAGCTGGCTCTGGTCCAGCTCGTCAATCACGTCAAAGTCGGCATCGCGGGTCAGTTTCATCGAATACGCATCTATGCTCTCGTACTCGAAAAACGGCGAGAAGAGGTCATCCAGACAGTGACGGATGATGTTATCCAGCAGGATAAGGTGCTTTTTAGCCTTGGATTTTTCGGTAGGCAGTTCGATAAAGCGGGGAACATTTTTGGTCGGCACTTCCACCAATGCATATTGTCTGCGGTCTTTGCTGTGCAAACACACTGCCAGGTAGGTGGCGTTGTCGGTGATATGCTTGACCAGGGCCCTGTGGTTGCTGACGATAAGGGGCGCTATATGGCGTTTTAATTGGTCGCGAAAGTGCGACTTGAGCCACTGGCTTTGAAAGTCGCTCAGCTGAGATTCATTGATAAGCAGTATGTTGCGCCGCACCAGCTCACGCATCAATTCGCCATAAATGGTGTCGAATCTTTCCTGCAGCGTGAGCACCCGGGTTTGAATTTTTGCCATCAGGTGGCGGCTGTTGTTACGGCCATCCTGGAGGCTTGAGAGGAGAATGCCCCTGCGTACCGAAGCGACCCGCACCCGGAAAAATTCATCCATATTACTGGAGAATATCCCCAGAAAGCGGATGCGCTCTACCAGTGGCACATCGGGGTCGCAGGCCTCCTGCAACACACGTTCGTTGAAAGACAGCCAGGAAAGCTCCTTGTCGATAAACATCTTGTCTGTATTGGGGGACACTCGAAAACTCCTTTGAGCGTGTGATGCAGCCATGCCAGCGAATGTCGCCGGTGCCAGCACACGATATCAGCCATTTGTCGTGCTGGGAACCCGGGGCGCCACCGAAATAAAATCAGTAACAAGTGATTGGCATTATTGAAAATAATAGCCCAGTCGCTGAGATTACTTCAAAAATATGTCAGATTTATGACCTGCCTGCCATCCCCATCCGTCCTGGCACTGTCATTGGCCTCACGCTTGCAACATGCCATCGATTGAATACCTGATAGAAGCCGCAATACCGGCTGAATTTTGCCCCTGAACACTGCCTTTGGCTTTTCAGCCGGGGGCGTTTTTGCTACCTTGGACGGCTTTTTTATTGGCTTGGAGAAATCGGGTGTTTGCAGGATTTGACTATGGCAGTGCCAACTGCGCCATGGCGGTATGTGAAGGGGACGCGGTGCGCCTGCTGCCCATCGGCGACACAGGTGGCCAGTATCTGATGTCCGTGGTGTATGCCCTGGATGTCAGTTTCATCACCGAGGCGGTGTGCCAGCGTTTACCCGATGCTCAGGCCAAGGCGCTAATGCAAAAACGGGGCGCCGAGCTTGCCCGCGCCAGACGTATGCGTCAGGAGCTGGATTTAACCGCAGCAGACGACACAGTATTTATCGGCGAAGCGGCCTTAAATGCCTATCTGGATACGCCCGAAGAAGGCTTTTTTGTTCGTTCACCCAAATCCTTTTTGGGCGCAACCGGCCTGCGCCCCGAGCAGGTGGCCTTATTTGAAGACATAGTCACCCTGATGATGCTTGAAGTCAAAAGCCGCGCAGATGCGTTGCTGCAAAGCCCTGTGAGCCACGCCGTTATCGGTCGGCCGGTTAACTTTCAGGGGATTGGCGGCGAAGAGGCCAATATTCAGGCCCAGAGTATTCTGGAAATTGCCGCCATGAGAGCGGGTTTCACCCAGGTGTCTTTCCTCTTTGAACCCCTCGCGGCCGCCTTTGATTTTGAATCGTCCCTCGAAGCAGACAAGCGGGTATTGGTGGTGGACGTAGGCGGCGGTACCACAGATTGCTCTTTGGTGACCATGGGACCCAATAAACGCAGCCAAACTGAGCGTAGTGACGATTGCCTTGGCCACAGTGGCCAGCGCATTGGCGGTAATGACCTGGATATTGCACTTGCCATGGAATGCCTGATGCCTCATTACGGCCTCGGCGATATGCTGAGAACGGGTAAACCCATGCCAAGACAACTGTTCTGGCAGGCGGTGGCCATTAACGATGTGGGGGCGCAGCGGGACTTTTTCTCCCTGAGTTATGCCACGGCCCTTAAAGAGCTCAAAAAAGATGCCGTAAACCCCGATGCCCTCGACCGTTTGGCAAGGCTCAGACGAGACCAGCAGCACTGCCAATTGGTGAAACTGGCAGAGCTTGCCAAGATTGAATTGAGCGGTGAGGACTCGACTCAGGTTGAGCATCCCGATGGGGCCAACACCCGTGTTGCCGGTGACGCCTTTGGTCAGGCGATTGCGCCCCTGGTACAGCGCATCGGTGAGCTGATGAAATCCGCCGTGGGGGACGAGGCGGCCCCGGACCTGATTTATGTCACAGGTGGCAGCAGTCGCTGCCCTCAGGTGGCAAGCAGCATTGCTGCCGTGTACCCCGGCGTTGAGGTGGTGCAGGGCGACAGCTTTGGCTCAGTCACCGCGGGGCTTGCCCGCCGGGCGGCGCTGGAATTTGCCTGATTAAGGGAAAAGGAGCTTATATGGAACTCAATTGGATGAAAAACCCCGCCTTATTGTGGCTTGCCACTCTGGTGCTTGCGGGATGCGGTGATGATGTGGGAAAGGTTAGCCTGGGACTTTTTACCACCAAGGATGTGGTGATTGATGCCAGACAAGATCCCAAGGTGCCTGGCGTGACCTGTCACATCAGCCGGGTGGAAGCGGATTTGTCGCTGGCCGACCCGTCTGACATGTCCATATCCTGTCGCCAGACCGGCCCTATTCTCGCAGCCCAGATTGCCACTATCGATAAGAGCAAAAACGGCGAGGTGGTGTTTTCAAGCTCCCTGAGTGTCCTGTTCAAAACCCTGAAGGTTCGTCGCATTTACGATGCAGGCTCGCAAACCCTGATGTATCTGTCCTACTCCACCAAGGAGACTTCCGGCAGCCATAAGCATTCGCTCTCAACTGTGCCCCTGTATGGCACTGAAGCCTGGCAATCGGTGGCGACCGCTCCCTCGGGAAATTAATCTATGCCTTACGCCTCACCAGCCTGTCTCACAGGCAGATACAGGCAAGAATTCACTACGTGAATGGCAGAAACGAAAAGAGTCCGCAGCTGACACTGCGGACTCTTCAGTTTTGGCTAGTTCGATGACTGAGCTCGGGAAACGGCCTGCATCTCCTCAAACCTGCAAGTTTCACCCTTGCGAATCTTTGGCCATGACCTCATTGAAACGTGCGAACCCGGCGCTGAGATCCTCAATCAAATCTTCAGGGTCTTCCAGACCGATGTGCACACGAATAAGGGGTTTGCTGCTGTCCCAGCGGGTGGCCGAGCGGATGTTGTGTATCCCGGTTACCCCGAGGATAAGGCTCTCAAAACCGCCCCAGGAAAAGCCCATTTTAAAGTGGCTCATGCCTTCGACCATGGCGGTGACCGCCTCCACAGTTCCTTGCTTTAACACGAAGGAAAAGAGCCCGTTACTGGCAGAAAAGTCCCGTTTGAAAAACTCATGGCCCGGGCATTCTTCAAAAGCCGGGTGACGCAGGTGGTCGACTTCCGGACGGGTCTTGAGCCAGTTGGCCACAGTGAGTGCATTTTTTTCGTGCTGTGCCATGCGAACCCCCAGGGTACGCAGGCCGCGCGCGGCGAGGTAAACGTCATCCGGCGAGGTGGTTTGCCCCAGAAGGTAACTGTGCTCACGCAGTTTGTCCCAGTACTTCGCGCTGGCAGTCGCCGTGCCCATCATCACATCTGAGTGGCCGACGATGTATTTGGTGGCCGCCTGAATGGAAATATCTACGCCGAGTTCGAAGGGGCGGCTGTTAATGGGGGACGCCCAGGTATTGTCAAGGATCACCACCAGGCCGTGGTCATGGGCAATGCGGGCGAGGGTAGGCACATCCTGCACTTCCATGGTGATGGAGCCCGGGGACTCGACAAAGAGCACTCTGGTATTGGGGCGAATTAGGGCCTCAATACCGGCGCCAATTAAGGGATCGTAGTAGGTGGTTTCAATACCGTAGCCCTTGAGGACCTTGTCACACAGATCCCGGGTTGGTTCGTACACGCTATCGACCATCAGCAGGTGATCGCCTGCCTGGAGAAAGGCCAATAAGCTGGCAGAAATGGCGGCCGCGCCGCTGGGGTAAAGTGCCGTGCCCGCACCGCCTTCAAGCTCGGCGATGGCGGCCTGAAAGCCAAAATGGGTTGGGGTGCCGCGGCGGCCATAAAACATTTCGCCGTTGTGTTTATTTTTGGCGGCGTGGCGCATTTCGTCCATGGTGTCGAACACTATGGTGGAGGCGCGAAACACGGGTGGATTGATCACCCCTTTGCTGTATTTCTTTTCGCGGCCAAGACTTACGATTTTCGTGGCGGTTTTCATGGGTTTATCTGACATGCTGCGTCCTGCCCCTGGAATGAGAATTTGGCCATCTTACCATATGGATGGCTAAATTAAACTGAGATACTGCCCCAGACCATCTGTGTCAGGGCAGCTTTTTCATTGCCGCCTGAATGGCGGGCTGCAGCGCAAGCAACCTGGGCTGCTTGCTGCCAGATACACCAAGCAGCAGGGCACTGAAAAATGCCCGGCGATTATGGCGCTCGGCAAGCCCTGTGTTGGAGGTAAATGCCTTGTCCCAACTGTCGATATGGGTAGGCGTGCTCCACTTGGTTAATTGGCTGTGCCAAAATTCCTCTGGAATATCGTCCCTTAGCATGGCGTAGAGCACCGGACGGGCCAGCCGCTCCGGCTCGCCATAGACATAAAAATGCCCGGCCGGACTGAGCTGGGTTTGTAATGATTCAACCAGCTGCATTATGGATGCCTGTGACAGCGCCGGATTGAGGATGAGTTGCAGCAGCAAATCGGCGCTGTGTGCCACCTGATGGCGCCAGCCGAGGGTGTCATCGAAGCCGCGATAATCCCGGGTTGACGCCATGGTGTCTGCGGCCAGTTTACTGAAGGCATCCCGCTCAGCAGATTCAAGAAATGGGCTTACCCTGTCGACTCTGGCCACTTCCGACAGGGTCAGTATGGCAAAGGGAAAGTAGACACCATCGGGGTCATTTTTTTGCTGCCGGACTTCTTTGGATAGCCTTGTATAAAGGCCGTTCACCGTCTCTTTTTCAAGGGCGCTTGCCCTGAGCCAATGGCTTAATCCATTGAAGGCGACCGAGTCTCTAAGCTCGGGGTCGGTTTCTGCAAGGCAGCTGACCAGCCTCAATACCATGGTTTCCCGGTCGGCATCCGGCAGCTCAAACTGGTTGCTGGCAAGGCTTATCAGTCGAGACTTTGGCCACTTGTCATCAACGCAGGGAGCATGTGGTTGGGATAACTGTGCGTTTTGGACTGTGGCCTGGACGCTGCTTGAAAAGGCGGCCACACCGAGCAGGGAAGTTAAGGCAAGTGCCTTCACCCCATGCTTGATGCGTGGCTGAGCAACAGTGGCAACATGTGAGGCTGTGATTTTGTCCGTACTTTTCATTATGCGTCCCTGATAATCCCTTAATACATGTACCAGGATGAATACATCATGGTTCACGCTGCAAAGCTACAAGAGTGGCGTAAACAGGGCAAGGTTTAACCTGCTTGCCCTCAGAGCCGCTCAGTCATTCCGTTAATTGAGGGCGTTTGGGTTCAGTCAAGGTGCAGACTCAAGCGGCATTGACACGGATAGTCGGACACCGTCGTTACCGGCGAGATTTTCTGCCTTGATATCGCCGCCGTGAAATTCCGCAATCAGCCGTGCAATATACAAACCCAATCCGAGGTGCGGTTTATTATCCTGCGCCGGTGGACGCACAGTGACCATGGAGTCGAAGATGCGCTCTGCCATGTCCTCAGGCAGCAGCGGCCCCTGATTCATGACGCTGAGCTTGAGCTTCTTATGGCTGTGACTGAGGCTGATATTGATGGGCGTATCCGGCGTCATAAATTCCAGTGCATTGCTTATCAGCTTATCCATGAGCTGCGCCAGATACTCGGGCACGCCGCGCACCGGGTAGCCTCCCTCTTCAATCGTCAGCGCCAACGCAACGCCTGGGTAGGTGATTTGGTAGCCCTGAACACAACCCTTTATCACCGTCTTGGCATCGAAACGTACCTTGTCGGATTGAGACAAAGACTCTTCCAAACGGGTGGCTTCGCTCATATTGGCGAGGATAAGGCTTAAGCGACTCACGCCTTCCTGGGCACGGTCGACGTACTTTTGCCTGTCGTCCCCAAGGCTCAGCATAGAGAGATGCTCAAGGCTTGAACGCACCACGGCCACCGGGGTTCTCAGCTCGTGGCCCAATCGTGACGACATATTCTCCAGATAATGGGTGTACTGGGACAAACGCTGCACCATGCCAGCCAGTGAGCGCGACAGGTCGCCTATTTCATCCAGCGACTGTGACGGACTGATGCTGGCCTTGACCCGCCCCTGGGCATCAATGGCGCTTTCTGCCTGATCCCTGAGATTACGAATACGGCTTGAGATATTGGAAGCAAAGAAAAACAGTGCCAGCGTGCCCATGCTCATGATGGTCAGGATCACATTGAAAAGCTTCTCCAGAGCACGGTTTCTTAAGGTGCGGATCCCATGGGTGGTTTCTTCGGCCACCACGGCGCCCATCACCTTATCATCAATCCAAATGGGGCTGGCCGCCGCCAGAACCACGGCCTTGTTGTCCGGGGTCAGGCGCCAGGTGCTGCCGGGCTTGCCGGAAAGCGCCCGCTGAATGTGGCTGCCTTCGAGCTCAGTGGAGTCCTGCAGACCATCGATAAAGTCCTCAGGCGGTTTGGTGAGCACCCGATAGTAAAGCGGGTAGAGATACTCCTGTACCCAATGCTCAAAAGCGCCTTCGGGACGTTCATTCCCTATGGCCTTGGTCCAGATGCTGTCGCTGTTTTTAATATCACCGGAGCGCGCCAGCACCCGCCCGTGTCTGTCCACCACCCAGATACGGGCGCTGTTGTGCCCCATACCTTTGATGATGGCTTCAATTTCCGGAGAAGGCACCAGTACAGTCCCCAGATTATCGGGGCTGTCGGTACGGGAGGTGCCCGTTATCCCGACCAGATCGCGACTCTTGGGACTGTTGACATCGTGGAGGGCAAAGCTGATTTTACCGCCAAGCATCTCCAGCGGGATCCTGAGCTCGATGTTGTAACCCTGAGCCGTGGTGTGCCACTGCCCCTGAATACGGACCTCTGGCAGTGCGGGCAAACTGAGCTGAGGGTCACCAGGCAGTTCGAACGCGTTCACCCAGCCATCTTTTTGTGTGGCCACCACGTAGCGGTGGAAAAAATTGCTGCCATCGAGGGTAGCGATGGCCAGGTGATCGTTTCTGTCCACCCTCAGACTGTTGCGACCTCGATACACAGGCGCCGGGTCGGTGACTTCAAAAAAGGCGTACAGGTAATTGCCGTATCGGCCAATCATATGGTTGAAGCTGAGGTTGCTTTGTGAGTCTCTCATCAGCTGCATATCTGCACCATAGTGCATTGCCTTGCTGCGGTAAGGCTCCCAATCATCCAGTTTTCCGTCGAGCTGAATGGGGCCCGACAGCGGGTGGGCATAGAGATCTTTGCGTTTTTCCACCTGGGATAAAAAGCTCGCCTGACTGTCGAACAGCCGCGGGCGCTCGTGCAGCGCGGTGGCCAGTGCCTGGGTGGTGCCCTCCAGGGTTCGTTCCTGGCCGTGACGCAGATACTTTTCCATCTCCCACACATATTGGTAGCCAAGCCAGGGCAGGCACAGCAAAAACAGCGAGAGAATAACGACTTTGGCGCGAAGGCCCAGTGGCAGGCGGATCATGAACTCTGGCTGTCCCAGCGATAACCCATGCCATAGACGGTATCTATGCAATCAAACTCGGTGTCGGCCGCGATGAACTTTTTGCGAATGCGCTTTACATGGCTGGTGATGGTGCTGTCATCCACGTAGATTTTTGCTTCCTGCATCAGCTCGGTGCGGCTTTTCACATGGCCCGGATGTCGTGCAAGGGCATGCACCATCCAAAATTCGGTCACCGTCAGTTCAATTGGCTCGTCGCGCCAGTACACCTGAATTCGGTTGGCATCTATGGTCAGGTGCCCACGGGTCATCAGGTTATCCGGTGTAGCCGGTGCCTTAAGCTGTTCACAGCGGCGAAACAGGGCGGCCAGCCGTGCCAGCAGATGCGGAAAACTCACTTCCTTGGATAGATAGTCGTCCGCCCCCAGCCGAAGGCCGGTCACAGTATCAAAGTCACTGTCGCGGGCGGTCAAAAAGATAATGGGTATGGTGGGCGACAGGGCTCTGAGTCCCTGACACAGGGTGAACCCGCCATCGATTTCTTCCCCAAGACCAATATCTATGATGGCCAAATCCGGGAGCCGGGTTTGAAACGCCAGCATGGCATCGGGACGATTGGCAAAGGTTTGCACCAGATACCCATGGGACTGGAGCACATCTTTGTAGTTTTCGCGGATGGCGGCTTCATCTTCGACGATGGCAATTCGTTTCATGGCGTGACTCAATAACAGCGGGCGCGAGGCCAATTTTTGCAGGGGCTAATTCAATCTATGGCTGACTATACAGCAATTTAGCCCCATTGAAAGTCTGGGGCTGTGATTGCCATTTTGTTGCCACAATTGATAGGCAAAGCGCCATTTTTACTCCCTTTGATTGCCACGAGCGGGGGGTTAAATAAGTTCATCACCAACAGGCCGGCAGGTCCGGCAGTCCAACAAGGAATGATGACTTATGAAAACCCAATTACTCGCTTCAGTTATTTCTCTGGCTCTGATTGCACCTGCGGCCAATGCCGCTGAGCGCGACCATAACGAAGAACTTGTCGGTTTGGGCTCAGGTGCCCTGATTGGCGCTGCCGTGGGTGGACCCGTAGGCGCCATCATAGGCGCCTTTGCCGGTGGCATTATCGGAAAATCCGTCGGTGATGAGGAAGAGATTAAGGACCATAAGCTGGCTCTCGCCACCCAGGATGCCGAAATTGAACGCTTGGCTCAAAAAAGTGCCAATTATGATGCCCTCGCCAGTGACTATGCCATTACCCGCGCCCAGCTGAATACCCTGCAAACGGCCCGTGAGGCCAAACTGACCGAGCTTACGCTGGGGCTCAATGTGCAGTTCAAAACCGGCTCGTCGGAGATTGAACCGCATTTTCAAAACCAACTGCAGGCCGTTGCCCGTGTGATGGAAGCCCAGCCTGATCTGGTTATCGATTTGAAAGGCTTTGCCGACCGCCGTGGAGACAGTGACTACAACCAGGCCCTGTCTGAGCAGCGCCTCGCCAATGTGAAAGCCTATCTCGTCAGTGCCGGTGTGGCATCAGACAGACTCCAGGGACAGGCCTTTGGCGCCACAGCGCCTCTCAGTGCTGATGCGGGCTTTGAAAGTGACTTTTTTGACCGGCGCGTGACCCTCGAACTGGTTCCCGCGGATACCAGTATGGCGGCAACACACTGATAAACAGTCAATGACTGGCGAGGGTAATCCCAAGGGAAGGGCAAGGGTAATGAAGGGTTCCAAGGATAACAGCATGATACACAGACCAGGGAAGACGGCGCCTGCAGTGACGTTTGCAGAAGTGGCGTCTGCATTGGAGACGAAACGAGGCCTGACTGCGCTGGCGGTGATGGCGGTGCTGATGGCACCAGGCGCAGTCAATGCCAGTGTTGCCAGCGGCGCACAGCCCGTTGCCTTGCCTCGCGCCGGGTCAATTGCTGAGCCTATTGATAGGCAAATGGCTGGCCCCGCACCCGGCGATATCATAGCGCCGGGCCATGGCGGTGAGCTGGTGTTTGAAGACGATGGTACCGAGCGCGTCAGTCTTGCACTCGATACCCGCTACACGGTTAAGGTCAGTGCCTTGGTCAGCCGGGTCACTGTGTCTCAAACTTTTAAAAATCACAGTAATCGGGTAATAAACGGCCACTACCGCTTTGCGCTGGCGCCCAATGCGGCGGTAAGTGGTATGCGCCTTACCATCGGCGAACGCCTGATTGAAGGGGACATTCAGGAAAAAGCTCACGCGGAGAGGGTATTCCAACAGGCAAAGCGGGACGGGAAACGGGCGAGTCTGGTGAGCCACAGTGAAAGTAATCTTTTTTCGACGCGGATTGCCAATTTCATGCCCGGCGAAACCCTCACCGTCAGCATCGATTATCAGGAGGTTCTGCGTCCTCAAGCGGGCCGGGTTGAGCTCCGAATCCCCACTGCGCAGACACCTAGATATGGCGCATCAGCTGTGCTGCTGTCGGCGCAGGATGGAGTGTCAGATGAGTCCCCAATATCCGGGGAATTGGGGGCTGCGGGCGGTAATCATCTTACGGCCGCAGGTTTTTGGCCCGCCACCCGGACAGAGGCTCAGGCAGACACCCCAACACCCTCGCTGTCGCTGAGCGCCAGTATTTTTGGCTTTGCTGTTGCGGCGGTAGAAAGTCCAACCCATGGCTTGTGTGAGCAGAGTTATCGCGAAGGTGGCTGGCAGTTGTCACTGTGTCCTGACACCGAGGCAGACAGGGATCTGGTGCTGTCCTGGGTAATTAATGAGGGCAATGAGCCGGTTGCAGACTTTTTGGTGCAACCGGGCTACAGCTATCCCGGAGCTGTGGCAATCACAAACACTCAATATGAAACTGCTCAGGATAGAGCCGCTCAGGATGAATATGCCCGGGTGGATGTTGTGCAGGGTGACTACAGCCACGGCTTACTGGCCTTTATGCCACCGCAACCCGATTTGGCCAATCGGCTGGCGCGGGAGCTGGTGCTGGTGATTGATACCTCCGGCTCCATGGCAGGAGATTCCATGGTGCAGGCCAGAAGCGCCCTTATCCACGCGCTGGGCGGTCTGGGGCCAGAGGATAGCTTCAATATCATTGCATTTTCCAATGAGGCAAGGCCGCTTTGGCCCGATGCCAAACCCGCCACGGCATTTAATCTGGGGGCGGCGCAGCAATTTGTGCGCAGCCTCGAGGCGGATGGCGGTACTGAGATGGCATCTGCCCTGGAGCTTGCCCTTAAAATGCCTACCCGGGGAAGCGCTGACACAAAACGGTTACGGCAGGTGCTCTTTATCACGGATGGCGCTGTCAACGGGGAAGATGCGCTGTTTGGTTTGATTGAGCGCCGTCTTGGACAATCGCGGCTTTTCCCCGTGGCCATCGGCGCCGCGCCAAACGGTTATTTCATGAGCCGTGCCGCCGCCGCAGGACGTGGCAGCTTCACCTTTATCGGTCATGGCGGTGAAGTGGCAGAGAATATGAATCAGCTCCTAAGCCGTATTGAGCACCCGGTGGTCAGTGACCTCTCTGTGACCTGGGCTGACGGTCGGCCTGTGGATGCCGTGCCTGCAGTATTGCCCGACTTATATGCGGGCGAGGCTCTTAACCTGAGCCTCAGAGCCGTGCCCGATACGCTGATGCCCATCGTAGTCAAAGGCAATACCGACGGCCAAACCTGGGAGCGCAAACTTACTCCTCGTCCTGTACCCAATGGCAGCGGCCTTGATCTGCAGTATGGCAAAGCCCGCGTTGATGACCTTGCCCGCCAGACATTAACACCCACCCAGCGGCGCGCTGCCACCGTGGCTTTGGGGCTGGAATATCACCTGGTCACAGCCCACACCAGCCTGATTGCCGTGGATAAAACCCGGGTCTCACACGGCCAGGGACTGGATGCCAGGTTACCGGAGGCGACGCCCAATGGCTGGCAGGGCGGCAGATTGCCCCAAACCGCGTCGGGCAGCCTGGGATTGATGTTGGCCGGTGGCATGCTGGTGCTGATTGCCATCGGAGCCGCAGCGTGGAGGCGGGAAGATGAAGCGGTTTAGATTTGGTTCCAGACCCCGCAGACGCTGGCCGCTGCTGTTGTTATCGGGAGTTGTTCTTATCAGTTTTGGAGGATATATGCAGGCAAAAGCATTACTTGCCCAGTACCTGATTGCCAGTGCCTGGGAGCAGAGCCTCAAAGATGGTTTACCCCATAAACCTTGGGGCTGGGCCGATACCTACCCCATTGCGAGGCTGGAACTCAGGCGCGAAGGGGCAAGCAGTGAAAGCTTTTATATTCTGGCGGGGGCCAATGGTCGCAACCTGGCGTTTGCCCCGGGCTGGCTGGAAGAGACGGCGGCGCCGGGAGATGGCGGCAACACCGTGATTGCCGGGCACAGAGACACCCATTTCGCCATTTTGCGCGAGGTGGGGCCGGGGGATGAACTGCTGCTGGAGAATATGCGCGGTGAATTGCAGCAGTATCGGGTGAAATACACCTCAGTGGTGTCGGAGCGGGAATTATCTGTGTTAGAGCAGGTGACCGACAGGTTAACCCTGATTACCTGTTATCCCTTTTATGGTTTAAGCGACAGAGCCAATGAACGCTTTGTGGTGGTGGCCGAACCGGACGATTTATGGAGTCGCCCGGATGCGGCAGCGAAGGCCATGGTGGTCAGCCTGAGATAGGCATGACTCTGTTGCGACCAAGGCGTTTGGCTTCGTAAAGCTGCTTGTCGGCGCGCTCAATCAGGCTTCTTGCGGTCATTTTGGGTTGCCACTGAGCCACACCAAACGAAGCGCTGATGTTATCGATGCGGGCATCCCTGCGTCTGTCCTTGAGTGTCAGCTTTTCCACGCCACGACGAATGCCTTCCGCCAACTGACGTGCGATGCGCAGATTGCTTGACGGAGCCAGCAGGGCAAATTCCTCACCGCCGTAACGGTAGCACTTCACGCCGTCCCGGCAGGCTTCGGTGAGGCGTTTGCCCACCAGCTTCAGTACCTGATCGCCAAGCTGGTGGCCATAGTTATCGTTAAAGTGCTTGAAATGGTCGATATCACACAGGATAAGGCAACAGCCTTCAGGTGCCTGTGCCAGCAAGCCGGCAAGGTCTGCATCGAAGGCTCGTCGATTGAGACACCCCGTGAGCGCATCGAAAAAGATGTCTTTCTCACTCTCTTCCAGCCGCCGTTTGAGGGAATCGATTTCCTGCTGCGCTTTGGCAAGCTGGCCGGTGAAGTAGCTGGTGGACTCGCGGATGGCGTCGGATTCTTTAACCAGATTACGGACCAGATTCAGCACCTGTTCAAGACTCAGACTCTCGTTGTCTATGCGTTCCAGTCGCGAAAAGTTGGCGTCGATTTTTTGCTGAAATGCGGTGGCATCCAGGTTGGTGTCTTTAAGCTGGTTGCCAAGCTCGGTGGCCATGGCCTCAAGATTCTGGCGCATATCCCGCACATCAAGCTCTACCGGATCGGCCAGATGTTCACGATACAAGAGCTCGCCGCTGACAGGTGGCAGGGTGTGGTACTGGGCCACCAGGTCGTCCAGGGCTTTGTTGAGCTCGGGTTGCTGCTCGCCCACATAGGTGTACCAGAGGGCATAGTTTATTGGCGTGGTGGGGATTTGATGTTTTAGCATCAAAGGAACGGCCTTTTTCAACCGCCCGGCGGCGGTTTGCACGAGATCACTGGGGGCCATTGCAGTGGCGGGTGGCTTTTCGCCCATGGACGGTTCCGACGAAAAAAGAGGAAGCGATAAGGCTATGATAGCCCTGAACCCAGACGGTTGAAACCGAAGGTTTCCTGCAGGGTGATGAAGCTCTGCTTATTAGTGCCAGCCTTGGAAACTCACCTGAATTTACACGCTGTGAGTAAACCTGCAGAGGTTGGCGGGCTGCAGGGGCCTCACTGGCTTTGGCTGACATCAGGGCACCTAAGTCATCAGGGTACTTAAGTAATCAGGGTCCTGAAGCAATCAGGGCTCTGAAGTAATCAAGCGAAAATGCGGCAATAAAAAAGGCCCCTGAGGGCCTTAATGGACTGGAAACTGCTTAAAAGCGATAACTAACTGAAATCATTGGGCCGACAAATTTGTAGAAGATGTTGTAATCGGCCACTTTGATGTTTTCAGCAGACTGGGTCACATCCACATCGACTTTGTAATAATTGTACGCCAGTGACAGGCTCCAGCTCTCGCCCAGATCGGCACTGACACCGGCGCGGATGTCGGTCAGTGAACCTTCCAGATCATCGAGTTTGATGGCGAAGTACTGACCATGGGCCGAGAAGCGCCAGCCGGGCAAAAACTCGTAATGACCAACCAGACCAATATCCGGCAGTGGGGCAGTGACGCTGTTTTCCACAATACGCGGAATAGGGCGCTGGCTACACAGGTCGCCATCCAGCTCGGTGGCAAGACAGGCGCCAATTGCGCCCTCAAACACCGACTCGATGAACATGGTGTGTAACCCCAGGGTAATTCCCAGGCTGTAATTGTCACCTTGCAGCAGATCGTAACCATAGCCAAGACGCAGCACATCAATATTCAGGGTGGTATTGAGCTGGCCACCGGCCTTTACGGAATAGACTGTATCGTCAATCTGTACATCAAATGGGCGGGTGACGGCGCTGGTTTCGGCGCTGCGATGCAGACGTTTCCAGTCTAAGTAGACATTGTGTCTGTCGCCAAAGGCGTATTCGAATTCAATAAAGGGCAGGAACTGGTTTTCGGCTAATTGCAGGTCGCTCTCGAAATCCAGGCGGAAGTCTTCACCGATCACAGGATCGGTTACGTCTATGCTGGAATCAGACTGAGAGTAAAATCCACCGACCCGGAGGGTCATATCCTTGGCGAGCGCACACTGGCTAAATCCTGCCAATGCCATTAACAATAGGGTCGAAGTTGCCCGCATTGTCGCTCCTGAAATCTTGCTTTGTCGTTATTATGTCGTTAGCTGTTACCCGGACGGCTGTGTCTATGCACTTTTTGCCGCACTGCAGTTTAACCACAAAGGCAAAAGATTGTGAAACATTTGTTTGCAAAATTGTGAAAAACTTTGACCCTGAACAAAAAAGCACCCCTAAGGGTGCTTTTGTTCTCATATTGAGGCTTGGTCTTCTTTATTGAACATCCCAAGCCGGATGCGAATAAAGTGGAGGATCTGTGATGCGATATCCACGTTGAGACAGGACTCCAGCCCTTCAAATCCCGGAGAGGAGTTGGCTTCACATATTTTGTAGTGACCGTTGTCGAACAAGAGGTCGATTCCGGCAACGTCGAGGTCAAGAATGTTAGCAGTTTGGGTGGCCAGCCATTCAATTTCTGGGGTCACCTCGAAGGGGAGCGCGGCACCACCGGCACTGACGTTGGCTTTGAAGCTGTCTTCTGCTGCGCGCCGCTCAAAACAGCCCACGACTCGCCCGCCAATGGTAAAGACCCGCAGATCCCGGCCATGACTGTTGGCAATAAACTCCTGCAGTATGATGTTGGCATTTTTATTGGTGGCCTCAATCAACTGCATCAGGTCGTCAAACTCCCTTGGTTTGTGTGACAAAAACACACCACTGCCCTGAGAGCCCGACAAGGTCTTTATCACCACCGGAAAGCCCAAATGGCTTTGCACCAGTTCGATATCCACCGGGAACTTCACCAACATGGTTTTGGGGGTTGGCAGATTTTTTTCCGCCAATAGCTGCTGTGAAAAGAGTTTATCTTTTACGGTCTCGATAGCCCGTGATGAGTTGAGACTGTATACCCCCAAGCGCTCCAGGTGGCGAATTATCGCCAGCGCAAAATAGGTGGTGCCTGAACCCATGCGGGGGATAATAAAATCGGGCAGCTCAACTGGCTGCCCATTAAGCAAAATACTCTTGTTGTCTTCCCGGGTAACGGTCAAATCAAACTCGTCCGGAGCATAGACCTGAAGATCTATGTTGTCCGCCTTGGCGGCGTCCAACAGACGTTGAATTTCGTACAGTTCGGGTTTGAGCTGAGTCGCGGTTTCTTTGTATAAAATCCAGCCGCGCATTCAGATATTCGCCTTAAGCGTCATGGTGTGTCCTCGGGTTCCTCGTCATCAGAAACCTCGTCATCGTCGATATCATCGAGTTCAATTTCAGCCTCAGGTGCCACTGCGGGGGCGTGGACTGTGCCAACGACCGCGTAGAAAGGCTTACCCTGAGCCAGCTTGCAATACTTTAACCAGATCTGTTCAAGTATGCTACTGGCGGACTTGTTCCCGCGCACAACATCGACAAATTGCGCTTCTTCATCAGTCGAAGGCAGGCGAGTGCCATCGGCGAGCGCCTTCATCGCCAGACCATGACATTCCAACAATTCGGCTTCTTTGTTGGTAAAGTCTCCACTGCGGCGAAACCCCTTGGGGAAATTGGCATCGTCATAAAAGCGCCTTTGACTCAGAAAGCTCATCGGGGCGGATTCGGGCATACCCTGATAGATTTTACTGGCAACTAACTGTTCTGACATTGTCTTTTCCTTCCATACAACAAAAGCTGATAGCGATGATTACCTAAGCTGTGGGATAATTTGCAACTGGAGTATTGGCTAGTATCCTTGAATTAGGAATCAAAAAATTTTGGTCTTGTTGGTCAAAGAAATTTTATGGACACAGATCTGCTGAAAACCTTTTTGGAAGTTTCACGTACCCGCCATTTCGGAAAAGCTGCCGAAAATCTTTATCTTACCCGAAGCGCAGTCAGCTTCCGGGTGAAGCAGCTCGAAACTATTCTCGGGGTGGAGCTGTTTGAGCGCCAACGGAACAATATTCAGCCAACACCGGCCGGCGAGCGCATGCTGAATCATGCCGAAGCGGTACTCACAGCATGGGAGCGCGCCAAGCAGGACGTGTCGTTAAGTCGATTGCAATCGACACAATTGACCATAGGCGCCGGTCCCAACATCTGGGATGCGTTTTTACAGGGCAACCTGCAATCCCTGCACAAAGGCTTGCCGGGCGTGGCATTACGTACGGAAGTGTTGCCCCAGAATGTGATGACCCGTCAGTTGATGGAGCGCACCCTGGACATGGCAATTTCCTTCGACCCGCCCAAGATGGAAGACTTTGAACAGATCCGTATCGGCGTGGTGCAGTTGTGGCTGGTGTCCAGTATCGGTCCACTCAGTTTGTCGGAGTGTCTTAAGCACCATTACATTAAGGTCGACTGGGGTACGGCTTTCAATATCCTTCACGCACAGGAATTTGGCGACATGCCACTGCCTGTGCTGCACACCAGTTCATCGCGCATCGCCCTGGATTTCGTGCTCAATAATGGCGGCAGTGCGTTTTTGCCGGATCACATGGTGAGCCCGTATCTTGAGCGGGGTGAGTTATATCGGGTGGAAGGCGCACGCTCCATTCCCCGTAACGTGTATGTCGTGTATTGGTCGCAAAATGACAGACTATCGCAAATAGAGCGGGCCGTGAGTTTTCTGGCGCGGGAGTCTGATGAAGGCGCTGAAGAACTCAGCGCCTGAGTGAAAAGTGCAGCAATTACCAGAGCAGCGGCAGCAGGATAAAGGCCCACACCAGGGTGCAGAGCGCAAGACTCATAAACACGGCTGCCGACGCTATGTCCTTGGCTTGACCCGAGAGGGGGTGGATTTCATCCCCGATACGGTCCACAACCGCTTCTATGGCAGAGTTCAGCAGTTCGGTGATGAGCACAATGAACACCGCCATGATCATCAGTAATTTTTCAACCGTACTCACATCCAGCCACAGTGCCAACGGCACCATCACGCATGCGAGGATCAGTTCCTGCCGAAAGGCCGCTTCGTGAACCCAGGCTGACTTTAAGCCTTTAAAAGAAAATCCGGTCGCACGAATAACGCGCCTGATGCCATGGTTATTGGCTGGTTTCATGTGTTCCCCCAAATTGCCAAGCCCAATCGTCGGGCTCAAATATGGCCGAAGGCGACGCCTTTATGCTGAACGTTCAGCAAAAGCGCGGCTGGCCATAAAAAGGCGCCAGTATAATGCAGCCGCAGCGATAAGAACAGGTCGCCACAGGGACGTGTGTAGATGTTGTAGCGCTGATGTTGTAGCTCAGATGTGTAGCTCAGATGTGCAGCTGTGAAGTTATGGAAAGTTCTGTCGCCGCTGTTGGTCTTGTGATGTGCAGCTCACTGCCCATGGGATATGGGCTATAACTTAAGCGTGTGTGAACAAGTCGCGCAGGGAGGCTGCGATGAAACCTGGGTTTTGGTTAAAGGGCATGTTGCGCCTGGTAAATTCTGAAGGCAATGATATGGCGCTCACTGTTGCCTTAAGGATAATACAGGGTGTCTGCGGTGTTGTGCTCTTACTTTCCTTTCTGGCGCTGGTACCTTCGTTTGCTCACTCAGCCGTGGTAGTTACGGCCCTTCCTGCTCCCTCAAATACAGCAACAGTTGCAAACCAGCCAAACGGTTCGGCGCCTCTTGCGGGCTCACTGCAGCTCGCGTCCAGTAAGGCTTTACCCCCGGAGTCCGAGTTGCCTCGATATCTGGTGAGCGAAAAACTGGATGGTGTCAGGGCTCGCTGGACCGGCCAAACGCTGGTCACCCGCTCTGGCAATTTAATCGCAGCGCCCGTCTGGTTTACTGCAGCCTTGCCGGAAGATGTTCTCCTCGATGGCGAGTTGTGGGCCGGCAGAGGCCGTTTTGAGTGGTTGAGTGGATTGGTGCGTTCACGCGGTCGTGATGATGATTGGTATCAGGTGCAGTTGATGGTGTTTGACACACCCCAACCCGGGCTCGGATTTGCAGAACGTTACAAGTGGTTGAAAGCTCGACTCACCGATAAAAATACGCCGCTCAAGCTCCTGGAACAAAGGCGTTTCCAACATCTCTCTGAGCTTAACGCCTATTTTCAAGCCGTCATTAAAAAAGGGGGCGAAGGCTTGATGCTGCATCGGGAAGACGCCGTTTACATCGATGGTCGCAATCCACTGCTTATCAAGCTCAAGCCCCTGAATGATACCGAAGGGCAGGTGATTGGTTACCGTCCGGGAAAAGGCCAATTTGAGGGCATGATGGGAGCGTTACAGCTGCGCCTTGTGGATGGCAGAGAGTTTTTCCTGGGCTCTGGTTTCAGTCTCGAAGAGCGTCGTCATCCACCTGCCGTTGGCGATTGGGTCACTTTTCAATATCATGGGCTCACCGATAAAGGGCTTCCCAAGGGCGCGCGATTTCTCCGTGTTCGTCCGATGGAATGAACTCCCGCTGTTAAGAGACAAAGACATCCATGACCAACACACCCGGTTCGATTCTATTTGTATGTATGGGCAATATCTGCCGCTCTCCCAGTGTCGAAGCAGTGTTTCGGCAACGTGCCATCCGCGCAGGACTTGATTTGGTGATTGATTCTGCCGGCACCATAGGCTACCACCAGGGTGAGGCCCCGGACGTCCGCTCGGTAAAAGCTGGTGAAGCTCGGGGTTATGATTTCTCAGGGATGCGGGCCCGGCAAGTGAAGGACAGCGACTTCATGCACTTCGACCTGATTCTTGCCGCAGACAAGGATAACCTTGCTGAGCTAAGTCGCCGCTGTCCTGCTGAATTCAGCCACAAGCTGCGGCTCATATTAAGCTTTGGCGAGTCAGACGTTGAGGAAGTTCCCGACCCCTACTACGGCGGGCACGCAGGGTTTGAGCGAGTACTGGACCTGCTGGAACACAGCAGCGATGCCTTGATAGCTGCCATCAAGGCGTCGGAAAAGTAACATCAAAAAAGGGCCATCAGGCCCTTTTTTGGTTTGAGTACATCGCTTAACGCCGGCACGGGCGCTCAGGCTAACGCCTGGTTGCTTGGTACTTAGTTGTTATGGCGCTTACCAGAGCGGCGCAGCTTTTCGGCCGCCAGTTTCTCCTGACGCAGGGCTTCTTTCTCTGCGAGGATCCGCTCCACTTCGGCCTTTTCGATTTCGGCCATTTCGGGGGTCTCGAGACTCAGCAGCCCCAGTTTGCCACTCCGGAATTCGTGCAGCAGCAGTTCGGCGGCTTTGTGCAGGTCTACATAACCTCCGCTTCGCAGCGCTCCCCGTTTGCGCCCAATGTCTTCGAGCAATGCCACATCGTCATCGGACAGTTCATCGAGCTTATAACGTTCTTTCAGCTCGGCCGGATAAGCGTCACGGAAAAAGGCCGCGGCGAAGAGCGCAACATCTTCATATTCCATGGCGGTGTCTTTGATGGCGCCGGTCACAGCCAGACGATAGCTGCTGGCCTCGTTGTCCACCTTGGGCCACAGAATGCCCGGCGTATCCGACAGTACAATACCATTTTTGAGGTTAATGCGCTGCTGCGCCTTGGTGACAGCAGGCTCGTTACCTGTTTTGGCAATCACCCGTCCAGCCAGGGTATTGATGATGGTGGATTTTCCCACGTTGGGGATCCCCATAATCATGGTGCGTATGTCTTTATCGGCGCGGTCACGCTCGGGCACCAGCTTGCGCACAAGCTCAGGAATAACCGTTTTCAGATGACCGGGCTGCAAGGTGGTGACGGCCATGGCCTTCACCCCTTGTTCTTTTTCAAGGTGTGCTATCCAGGCCTCTGTGGTGGCCGGATCGGCAAGATCGCATTTGTTCAGCAGCTTAATACAGGGCTTGTCACCGCGAAGTTTGGCAACCATGGGGTTTTCGCTGGAATAGGGAATGCGGGCATCCAGTACCTCTATTACCAAATCGACCTGGGGCATGGCTTCGGCAATTTCCTTTTGTGCCTTGTGCATGTGTCCCGGATACCATTGAATCGCCATTGTTTAAATCCTGCTTGCCTCTGTCTTGGGGCGCATAGTCTACCCGTATCCGCCATCAGGCACAAAAAAAGCGTCCCTCGGGACGCTTTTTGGTCATCATCAGATGACGCCAAGCTCGCGCAGACGCTCCATCAGGTAACTGTCGGCGGTATAGCGCTCTGACAGCACCACATCAGGGCGAGGGTGTAAAAACAGTGGCAGGGAAATCCGCGACTTGGTTTTGTCCATGCCTTCGGGATTGATTACCCGATGGGAGGTCGATGGGAAGTAACCGCCGGAGGCTTCCTGCAACATGTCGCCGATGTTGATGATAATGTTACCAAAATCTGAAGGTACATCCAGCCAGTTACCGTCTTTGGCTTTTACCTGCAGCCCGGGTTCATTGGCGGCAGGCAACACGGTAAGCAGGTTGATGTCTTCATGGGCCGCGGCGCGGATGGCTCCCGGCTCTTCATCACCCTTCATGGGTGGATAGTGCAGCACACGCAGCAGGGTTTTTTGGCTGCCATCTATCATGTTTGGCAGTGGCTCGGTAAACAGAGCCTTCACCTCATCCGGGCTGTGAGCTTCAACCCAGGACAACAATTCAGCGGCCAACTGATTGGCGTGGTCATAGTAGGCGAGAATGTTGGCCCTGAGGCTATCAGGGATACGACCCCAAGGGTAAACGTGGTAGTACTCTTTTATGTCTTTTACACTGTGACCCTTGGCGGTTTCCGACACATCGGCCGGGAAAAATCCGTCCTGGGTTTCGGGATTGAAACGAAACTCATCCTTGGCATCACTCTGGAAGAATTCGTACCAATCTTTGTAAATGGCTTCGACCAAAGATTGCTGAATAGGGTGGTTTGACAGCACGCCAAAGCCGGTATCCCGCAATGATTGAACGAATTGTGCTGCCGCGTCCGGCGAGCGGTAATCAATAGTTTCCAATTTCATGTTATGTTTTCTTTTCTTTTTGTTGTGGTTTAACCCCGGGCGAGAGTCTAGTCGGGGGCGTAGCAGAGTGCAAACTCTGTGTTTGCTTTGGCGTAAAAAAGTACCGGTGGGATCCCCGGTGTAATATAAGGCTGAAAACCCGGGTCAGCTCAGGATGAGTTTCTTTAGCCGTTGGAGTAGCAATGAGAACGCTGAACGAATTTGAACGTTACGTAATCGAAGATAAGGGGACAGAGCGCCCCTTCAGTGGCGAGTATTATCTGCATAATGCCGAAGGCGTTTACTGTTGCAGGAAATGCGATGCGCCGCTGTATTTGTCAGAACACAAGTTCCATGCCCATTGCGGCTGGCCCGCCTTTGATGATGAAATTCCCGGCGCTGTGGCAAGGCATACAGATGCAGACGGTCGCAGGGTGGAAATAGTCTGTGCATCCTGTGGCGGCCATTTGGGGCATGTGTTTGAGGGCGAGTATCTTACCGAGAAAAACCTGAGACACTGCGTTAACTCGGTGTCCATGGTGTTCAAGAGCCGGGAAGAGATGGAAATGGGACAGGAAACCATGAGTGTGAATCGCCCCGCTGCGAATGCCTATGCCACCTTTGGTGCCGGTTGTTTTTGGTGTGTTGAAGCCATCTTTTTGGCATTGAAAGGCGTTGTCAGCGTCAAACCCGGCTACGCAGGTGGCCGTGCTGCCGATGCCAATTACCAAAGAGTGTGCGACGGTGATACCGGTCATGCGGAAGTCGTCCATATAGAGTATCAGCCTGAAGAAGTGAGTTTTGAGACTCTGCTGGAGGTCTTCTTTCAAAGCCACGATCCCACCACCCTTAACCGTCAGGGTAATGATGTGGGAACCCAGTATCGTTCGGCGATATTTGCCCATAACGAACAGCAGGCCGAGGCGGCAACCAAGGCGATAGATGCATTGACCGAGGAGGGGGCGTTCGACAGCCCCATAGTGACCGAAGTGGTGGCCTTTGATGAGTTCTACCCCGCCGAAGACTATCACCATGACTATTTTGCCCGTAACGGCGAGCAGAGGTACTGTGCCCTGGTGGTAAAACCCAAGGTCGAAAAATTCAAAAAGGCCTTTGCCTCACTGCTGAAATAGCCTCATCGTTGAAATAGACTCATCAATAAAATCGTCGGTCTGAAATAAAAAAGCGGCCCGAGGGCCGCTTTTTTATTGGGTGTAAAACCCTATCAATCCAGCTTGTCGTCGGCCACCCGGTAGTGGGGGTCTTCCATCAGATTCACTTCCACCAGGTCTCCAGCCTTGGCAAGAAGTGCCTTGCAGTCTTCGCTGAGGTGCACCAGATGCAGGGTCTTGCCCAGAGCATTGTAACGCTCGGCCAGGGTGTCTATGGCATCCAGTGCGGAGTGATCGGCAACCCGTGACTGACCAAAGTCCACGATCACGTCTTTGGGATCGTTGGCGGCATCGAAAAGCTCAAGGAAGTGAGACACTGAACCAAAAAACAGCGGGCCGCTAAGTTGATACACCTTACTGCCGTTGGCATTGATAACCGTTCGGGCGCTGATGTGCTTGGCGTGTTCCCAGGCAAATACCAGCGCAGAAACAATCACACCCACAAATACGGCTACCGCCAAATCGGTAAACACGGTCACAGTGGTCACCAGCACAATCACAAACGCATCGTGCTTTGGCACCTTGCGCATCACTTTAAAGCTCGCCCACTCGAAAGTGCCAAGCACTACCATAAACATCACACCGACCAGTGCCGCCAGTGGGATGATTTCAATAAAGGCTGCGCCAAACAGGATAAAGGCCAGCAGCGCCAGCGCAGCGGTGATCCCCGACAGGCGGCCACGACCACCGGAGTTGATGTTAATCATCGACTGACCAATCATGGCACAGCCGCCCATGGCACCGAAAAAGCCGCTGGTGATGTTACCCACGCCCTGACCGACACATTCTTTGTTGCCGCGGCCACGGGTGCCTGTCATTTCATCAAGCACTGTCAGGGTCAGCAGCGACTCAATCAGGCCGACAGCGGCCAGAATAACAGAGTAGGGCAGGATGATTTGCAGGGTTTCCCAGGTAAAGGGTACTTGGGGAATGGCGAAGGTCGGCAGGTTACCTGCGATAGTGGCATTGTCATCGCCACTCATGGTTTTAAGGAAATCGACCACGGTGCGGGTATCGAGCTCAAAAAGAACCACCAGACCTGTCACGGTCAGAATAGCTGCCAGTGAGGATGGAATGGCGGTGGTGATTTTGGGCAGGAAATGAATAATAGCCATGGTGAGCGCCACCAGACCCAGCATCAGGTAAAGACCTTCACCAGAAAGCCAGGTCAGCTCGCCATTGTCGCCGGGCACCTTGAATTGCCCCAGCTGCGCCAGGAAAATCACAATCGCCAAACCATTCACAAAGCCAATCATCACGGGATAGGGCACGATGCGGATAAATTTCCCCAGCTTTAATATCCCTGCGGCAACCTGCAGCAAACCGGCCAGCACCACAGCGGCAAACAGATACTGCACTCCGTGGGTGGCAACCAGCGCCACCATCACCACGGCCATGGCGCCTGTTGCGCCTGAAATCATGCCGGGTCGGCCACCAATCACGGCAGTCACCAGCCCCATAATAAAGGCGGCATAGAGGCCAACCATGGGCTCAACCCCGGCCACAAAGGCAAAGGCAACGGCTTCCGGCACCAGGGCCAGTGCCACGGTCAGGCCAGACAGGAGGTCCGCCTTATGGCTGGCGGTTTTATGGCGAATTAACTCAAACATGAGACCTCTGAAACGAGTTTGTGATGGCGTTAACAAATAAAGCCGCGCAGTCTAGCAAATTTCACTCCGGGTTAGAACCCGAAATTAGCCTGGACTTGGACGATGTATTCGCCTAAATCTGACCGCGTACCCAATTAAAAAGCCGCGCATTCGCGCGGCTTTTTACTCTCAACGTTAGCTTAACTGCTTACGGGCGGGCCATATCTGAGCCGGCACTGTTACTGCTTTGCACCTTGGCACTGCTGGCCTCAGCACTGGCAGCTTCGTACTCACGTCCCTTTGGCGTGGCAACCTGTTCGCGGGCTTCAATGCTTGGCTTGGTCATTTCTGAACTTACCATGCTTCCGAAACGGCTGCCTGCTGGGCGGGCTGGAGCGGCTGCTGCCTTGGTCACTGCAATATCAGCAGCGACTTCTGTGGCAGGTTTTTCAACCGCTTTGGTGCGGGCTGGCATCACTGCGGCTGGCTTGGCCATCGGGGCAGTTGAAGTCACTTTTTCCGCCGCTTTGGGTTCAGCAGCTTTAGCTTCTTCAGCCTTGGTTTCAACAGCATTGCTTTCTACCGTCGCAGCCGGCGCTTGCGCAGAGGCTTCAACTGCCGCGGCTTCAACAACAGGGGCTGCAGCTGTGGCTTCAACAGCGGCAGAAGGAGCATCAACTGGCACTTCAACGGCTGCTGCAGCAGCAGGAGTAACCTCCACCACTGTCTCTGCTGGTGTGTCAACGGCTACGGCTTCGGCAACGGGCGCTTCTGCTTTAGGAGTATCGTTAACGACAACCACATCAGCAGTTTCTTCGGCCTTCTCGAGAACGCTTTCCTGAGTAACGACTTCAGAAGCTGCAGTTTCTACTGCAACAAGGTCCTGAGGTGCAGTAGCAGGAGCGTCGGCAGCAACAACATCGGCCTGTGGCAGGTCCAATTCAGCCTGAGCCAATTCGGGCTGAACCAGTTCACCACCTTCGGCGCCGGTTTGCTGCTCTTGCTCATCACGGCGACGGCGTTGGCCGGCAGCGCGCAAATGACGAGGGCTGCGGCGACTGCGACGCTGACCGTCACGGCCATCACGGCGTGGCTTGTCGTCGCTGTCAGTGTCGTCCTGGGCGTCGTCAGCGGCTTGAGCGTCTGGATCCAGCATGTCGGTTACTGCTGTGTTCACGTCACTCACAGCTTCAGCAACAGGAGTGGCGACCACTTCAGTGGCGGCAACTGCTGCGTTGTTGCTGTCAGCGGTTTCTGTGACGTCCAGTTCGGTTTCAGCGGCTTTTTCTTCCACTTTTGGCTTGCGAGGCTGACGACGGCTGCGGGTTTGCTTATCGTCTGACTTTTCTTTGGCCACAACCTGGGCTTGCTCAACGGCAGTATCCTCAGCGGATTCCTGCGCGTTAACGGCGTCCAGATTTTCCTGGGTAGCACCATCATCCAAACGCACTTTGCGGCGCATGTTACGGCGCTGACGACGCTCACGCACGGCTTCCTGCTTTGGCTCTACCGCGTCATCGGCCGCTTCAACAGTTTCTGGCTTTTCACGCTTGGGCGCACGCTCACGCTTGGGTCTTTCTTCACGTGGCTTATCACTCTTGTCGCGCAGCTGTTTGTCGTCGGCCTGCTCTGGCTTATTACGGCCACGACGGCTGTCAGAGCTGCGACGTTTGTCACCCTCTTCACGACGACTGTCATCACGGCGGCTATCGGCACTGCGACCTTCCTGGCGGCCATCATCACGACGGTTGTCGTTGCGACGGTTACGACCACGGGTGTTCTGCTGACGGCCATTACGGGCAGGGGCTTTCTTCTCTTCGGTTTCGGTGTTGTCACCGCCAAAGAGTGAACCTATGGCAGCAAACAAACGGCTGAAGAAACCGGGCTTGGCTTCGCTGGCTGCTTTTACAGGTTTGGCTTCTACCTTGGGCGTTGCGGCTGGCGGTGACTCCAATGGGGCAGAGAAGCCTTTCAGCACAGGCTCAGGGGCCTGGGCGCGCTCCAGTTTACGAGGCTCATACAGCTTGGCTTCAGGCTTTTCAACGCGCTTGTAGCTGGCTTCTTCGATTTCATCGTCCTGACGATGACGAATCACCTTGTACTCCGGGGTCATCATGTGCGGATCCGGGATCACGTACACTTCAACCTCGTGGCGCTGCTCGATGATACGAATGGCTTTACGCTTTTCGTTGAGCAGGAACGCAGCAACGTCAACAGGTACTATGGCTTCAACCTGAGATGTGTTGTCCTTTATGGCTTCTTCTTCCATCAGACGCAGGATAGACAACGCCAGAGATTCGGTACCGCGGATAGTGCCCTGACCATGACAGCGTGGGCAAATATGTGCGGCTGATTCTTCCAAAGATGGACGCAGACGTTGACGTGACATTTCCATCAGACCAAAGCGGCTGATTCGGCCCAGTTGCACTCGGGCGCGGTCCTGGTGTACGGCATCACGCAGACG
This sequence comes from Shewanella zhangzhouensis, assembly GCF_019457615.1. Taxonomy (NCBI): domain Bacteria; kingdom Pseudomonadati; phylum Pseudomonadota; class Gammaproteobacteria; order Alteromonadales; family Shewanellaceae; genus Shewanella; species Shewanella zhangzhouensis. The sequence goes on along the minus strand of NZ_CP080414.1, from coordinate 2,582,217 downwards.
GTTTTCCACTTCACGCTGATGGCGCACAGGCGTCATATCGATAAAGTCGATAACAATCAAACCGCCGAGGTCGCGCAGGCGCAGTTGGCGGGCGATTTCGTCGGCCGCTTCCAGGTTGGTGTTTAGTGCAGTTTCTTCGATATCGCCGCCCTTGGTGGCTCGGGCAGAGTTGATATCGATTGAGGTCATGGCTTCGGTGGGGTCTATAACGATAGAACCACCGGATGGCAGACGCACTTCGCGCTGGAATGCAGATTCGATTTGAGACTCAATCTGATAGTGGGTGAACAGCGGCACTTCGGCCTTGTACTGCTTCACACGCTCAACAAAGTCAGGACGAACGGTGGCTATGTGCTGCTTGGCCTGTTCGAAAATCTTTGGATGGTCAATCAGGATTTCGCCCACATCGCGGCGCAGGTAATCGCGAATGGCGCGCACGATAACGTTGCTTTCCTGATGGATCAGCATGGGGCCTGGGCCACTCTCAGAGGCTTCCTTGATGGCATCCCAGTGGCGCAGCAGCACTTTAAGGTCCCATTGCAGCTCGGCGGCATCTTTACCCACACCGGCGGTACGCACGATAAGGCCCATGCCGTTAGGGACTTCCAAATCGGCCATGGCCTCTTTGAGTTCAGTGCGCTCATCGCCCTCGATACGGCGGGAAATACCACCGGCGCGTGGGTTATTGGGCATCAGAACCAGATAAGAGCCTGCCAGGCTGATAAAGGTGGTCAGGGCAGCGCCCTTGTTGCCACGTTCTTCTTTATCAATCTGAACAATCACTTCCTGACCTTCGCTTACCACCTCTTTGATATTGGGGCGGCCCTGGAAGGAGTAACCTTTCGGGAAGTATTCGCGGGCAATTTCCTTGAGTGGCAGGAAGCCGTGACGCTCGGCGCCGTAATCAACGAAGGCGGCTTCGAGAGAGGGTTCTACGCGGGTAATTTTACCTTTGTAAATGTTGGCTTTTTTCTGTTCGTGTCCTGGACTTTCGATATCCAGATCATAGAGTTGTTGCCCATCTACAAGGGCAACGCGCAACTCTTCAGATTGAGTTGCGTTGATTAGCATACGTTTCATGGTGACGTCATTCTTCTTTAAATGGGTCACCGGAGAAAAGTCGGTGCATTCCGGGCCTGATCTCAGATCACTGTGCCTCACGGCAGGTCATCAGGCATGGTTCAGCGCATTGCTGTTAGACGCAATCTCTGCGTGTCGCTTCCGATTTATGGCTTATTTTTCAATAAATACAAAAACAAGGAATTCGTTGTTAAACGTCAACCAACCCCATAAATTCTCTTAAATACTTCCGTGAATGCCTAAACCGACAAAATTTATCCGGTGACTGGGTTCAGTCTACAAATTCGATTCAGGGAGTGTTTTCCACAAGAAACCAAGAAAAGTGGCGGTATATTGGATTTAACCTGTCGTTATTGCCGTAACATCAGCTTTCACTTCGACAAAGGTTTGCAACTCAATGAATTGCGATCCTTCAACCTTCAATTTTACTCTGGCGGAAACACCGAGCGGACGACGGTTTTGTGAACACTTTATCCACGGTTAATCCCCGTCCGCGAATGGAATATAGCAACAATCAAAAATTTCGGCAATGTAAAGCCACATTCGAGTTGAGATTGTTGTACAATGCGCATCGTTTTCACCAGATGTTTTGCCATGAATAAAGAAACAGTTCCAACCCAGGTTCAATTGATCAGCATCGATGAAGATGGTGCCGGTCAGCGCATTGATAATTTCCTGCTCGCCAAGCTCAAGGGTGTACCCAAGAGCATGATCTATCGCATCGTCCGTAAGGGCGAGGTGAGGGTTAACAAGAAGCGAATTAAGCCCGAATACAAGCTTGCAGCCGGTGATGAGGTGCGTGTACCACCTGTGCGTGTAGCCGAAAAAGACTACCGTACAGCGCCTTCTGCCAACCTCAATCGTGTCGCTCAACTTGAAGACCGTATTCTGTTTGAAGACAAACAGATTATTGTGCTGAATAAACCGGCGGGTATTGCCGTTCATGGCGGCAGTGGGGTGGACTATGGTGTGATTGAGTCGCTCAGGAGCCTGAGACCCACCTGCAAGTTTCTGGAACTGGTACATCGTCTCGATCGCGACACCAGCGGTGTGCTGCTGATAGCCAAAAAGCGGATGGCCCTCAGGCACCTGCACGATCAGCTCAGAAATAAGCAGATGCAAAAGGTGTATCAGGCGCTGGTGCGCGGTCAGTGGCAGGAGCATGACAGGGTAGTTAAAGCGCCGCTGCTCAAAATCACCCTCAAATCCGGTGAGCGCATTGTGCGGGTGAACAGCGAAGGCAAACCCAGTGAGACCCGTTTCCGGGTGTTGCGCCGTTTTGACGAAGCAAGCCTGGTGGAAGCAAGCCCTGTAACAGGTCGCACCCATCAAATTCGCGTGCATTGCCAGTACCAGGGACATCCTATTGCCTGTGATGACAAATACAGCGAGCAAAAATTTGATGACGCCATGCGTGCCAAGGGACTGCAGCGTTTATTTTTGCATGCGGCGCAGCTCACCTTTACCCATCCGGAGTCTGAAACCCAGATGACGGTTCAGGCACCGCTGGACGCCGATTTGACGGCCGTACTGGATGCGCTGGAGCAAAAAGACTGATGCAAAGATTCGACCTGATTATCTTTGACTGGGATGGCACCCTGATGGATTCCATCAGCAAGATAGTCGATTGCATGCAGGCACTGGCCCGGGAGCTTTCCATTGCCGAGCCTACCGAAAAGGCTGTTCGGGACGTGATTGGTCTTTCGATGCCTGAAGCCATGCGCGCCCTGTTTCCCGACGAAACCGAGGCAACACGATCTGGGTGGATAAACAGGTATAAGGCCCATTACCAAATTTTTAATGCCACTCCGAGCCCGTTATTTGACGGGGTGCCTGAACTCTTGACGTCATTGCAGGGGGCATCCCGCAAACTTGCCATTGCCACAGGCAAGGGTAGGGAAGGGTTAAACCGTATTCTGGATGAGACCCGTCTTGGGGCATTTTTCCACGCTTCCCGCTGCGCCGATGAAACCCAGAGCAAACCCCACCCACAAATGCTGCACGAATTGTTGGCAGAACTTGATGTCAGTCCCGAACGTGCGGTGATGATTGGTGATTCGGCATTTGATTTACAGATGGCAAATAACGCTGGCGTCGCGGCCATAGGTGTGGATTACGGCACGCACGACAGAGATACACTGCTGAGTGTTTCGCCCCTTGCTGTTGTGTCTCATCCGCTGGAAATATTGCACCACCTGCGCTGATGACAACACCTGCTTAATCGCAGGTGTTGTACATTCTCTGAATTGGCAAACACAGCATTTATTGTGCACTCGATGCCTGCATACATGCGTTCACTTTGTCACTTAATACCCTGATATATGCCCTCGTCGCCGACTGATTGTGCCTATTAGGTTCAGTCAGGCAATTGCGGCGCTGTTGTGTCTAGCGCCTGATATCGTCTCAAACTCATTGCCCAGGGGTAGCGTCCGTGAGTACACAGAGCCCGGATTGTTTGAGTAAGTCCACCAAGGCAATCAGGGGCAAGCCAACCAAAGTATTGGGGTCGCGGCCTTCGAGGCGCTCAAACAGGCAAATCCCCAATCCTTCAGATTTGAAGCTGCCAGCACACCACAGGGGTTGCTCTTTTCTTACGTATTGCACTATTTCGTCATCGCTGAGGTCACGAAAGTGCACGGTAAAAGGCTCTACCAGCGACAGGGTAGTGTCCGTTTCAACATCGTGCAGGGCGAGCGCAGTATAAAAGACAATGCTTTTGCCGCGCTGCGCTTTGAGCTGGCTAATGGCATTTTCTTCGCTCAGCGGTTTGCCAACAATCTTGTCGTCAACAACTGCAACCTGATCAGAACCGATAATGAGTGCATTGGTCGGCACGTCCCATGCCAGGGCTTTGGCCTTGGCAATGGCAAGCCGCTCGGTTAGCGCGATGGCGGATTCCCCGGGCAGCGGCGTTTCATCGGTGTGTGGCGCCAGGGCCTGAAATGGCAAGCCCAGCTTTTCCAGCAGCGCTGCCCGAAAAGGTGAGGTAGAGGCGAGGATTAAGGGTCGCATTGGATATTGGCCTTTTAGGTCTGAAAGGTTAACCGGGGATTTTAAACCGAATTCAATTGACCTGAAGTTTACCCTCAATGTTAACCGCAATTACCATTCTGGGGCTTAAGGGTCAAAACTCGGGTTGATGAACTATGCTTCGGTGAGTATTGGCGAACCTGTTGAAATTGGATTTTATCGACAGTGACATTGTCCTTGGCCCACCGCCGATTGGCAAGTCAGGAGGTATTTTTGATAGGGGGCTACAATCGCTTTTATTTTAGGCGACCGGCGCTTGTGTGCCCGAGGGTGCTTGGGTAGAATTTTGCCTCGGTCAATTTCATTGCCGGAGCAGGAGCGAACCCCAGATCCCACGCAGGGCATTTGGGCTAAAATTCCTTTGACTCCGGCGTGTTGAAGCTATAATATGCGCGCCTTATGCAAACAGTAAAGATACCGGTTTCTATCGATCCGATCCGCGCCGCGTCAAATCGCCTGAGTTATCAGGGGATTGTGCCTGGCAAGGTGTTAAAACGATTGAGAGAATTGACAGCCGGCGACTGTTCCGATGTGACAGTGTCGTTGGAATGTGGTGTTGATTTACAGGGGATAGTCTACCTGAAAGGGACGGCTGTGACGGAGCTCACTCTGTTATGTCAACGTTGCATGGCACTTTATACCACTGAGGTTACGGTCGACTTTTGCTTCAGTCCTTGCAGGACAGAGGCGGAAATCGATGAGCTCCCGGATGCGTATGACCCTATTGAGTGCGATGAAATTGGCGAGATACGTCTGCAGCAACTGGTCGAAGACGAGTTGATTTTGGCAATGCCTTTGATCCCGGCGCATCAAAATATTGATTGCAACCTGGGTTCCCAGGACATAGTCGTAGGCGAGATTGAAGCCGCTCAAGAGGAGCGTCCAAATCCGTTTGCAGTGTTAGAAAAACTGAAGAGCAAGTAATCCAGGAGACAGACAAATGGCTGTACAACAGAACAAAAAATCTCGTTCAAAGCGCGGTATGCGCCGTTCACATGACGCTCTGAGCACTGCTCAGCTGTCAGTAGACGCTACCAGCGGTGAACTGCATCTGCGTCACAATGTGACCGCTGATGGTTACTACCGTGGTAAGAAGGTTATCAACAAGTAATTGTTGGCCTTCCTATGACGAATCTGACGCTTGCGTTAGATGCGATGGGGGGCGATCACGGCCCCCAAGTCACGGTGCCTGCGGCTTTGCAGGCACTTCGACTACACCCAAAGCTCTCCCTCCTGCTCGTCGGTGACGAGACTCAAATATCCCCGTATCTCTGTGCCGCAGAGATAGACGTTCGCGATAGAATCACCATCGTGCATACCACTGAAGTGGTGCGTATGGACGATAAGCCTGCAACTGCGCTCAGACAAGCTAAAAACAGTTCCATGCGACTGGCCATTGAACAGGTCCGTGATGGCAAGGCTGACGGCTGTGTCAGTGCCGGTAACACTGGCGCGCTGATGGCTATGGCCAAGGTACTGCTTAAGATGTTGCCCGGTGTCGATAGGCCTGCGTTGGTCAGTTGTTTGCCGGCTATCAATGGTAAACCTGTTTATCTGTTGGATCTCGGGGCCAACATTCAGTGCGACTACGATACCTTGTTCCAATTTGCGGTGATGGGCTCAGTGCTCAGTGAAGCGGTTGATAAGATCGCCCGTCCCAAGGTCGCGCTGCTGAATGTGGGCATTGAAGAATGCAAGGGCAATGGCGATGTGCAGCAGGCTGCACAATTACTGCTCCATACTCCCCAGCTCAACTACGCCGGCTTTATTGAAGGCGATGAAATCTACAGTGGAAAAGTGGATGTCATCGTTTGTGACGGCTTTGTGGGCAACATCACACTCAAAACCTCAGAAGGCATTGCCAGACTGCTGGTTCATCAATTAAAACAAGGCCTGGCCAAAGGCTTTATGGTTCGAATACTTGCGCGACTGCTCGCGCCCCGCATTCAGAAAGTACTCAACCAGATGAACCCCGACCACTATAACGGAGCAAGTCTGTTAGGATTGCGCGCAGTAGTAGTGAAAAGCCACGGTAATGCAGACGAACACGCCTATATACAAGCAATTAGTCTTGCCTACACCGAGGCAAAACGTCGACTGCCAGAGATGATTAAAGATCGTCTCGAGTCGATTCTTTTAGATATCAATAGCTGATTTCTCCTTAAACTATGCATACAAAAATTCTTGGAACTGGCAGTTACCTGCCGGCTCAGGTGCGTAGCAATCTCGATCTGGAAAAAATGGTGGATACCAGTGACCAGTGGATTGTTGAACGCACAGGTATTTCGGAACGCCGCATCGCTGCCATGGACGAGACTGTTTCTACCATGGGTTACCAGGCCGCATTGAAAGCCCTCGAGATGGCGGGTATTCAAGCTCAAGAGCTGGACATGATCATTTGTGGCACCACCAGTGCCGCTAATGCATTTCCCGCTGCCGCCTGTGAAATTCAGGCACTCTTGGGTGTGCACACCATTCCAGCGTTTGATGTCGCAGCTGCCTGCTCTGGCTTCGTTTATGCCCTGTCGGTGGCCGATCAGTTTGTTAAAACCGGCGCTGCCAAAAAGGTGCTGGTGATCGGTGCCGATGTGCTCTCTCGTCTGTGTGAACCTGAAGACCGCACGACCATTATTCTCTTTGGTGATGGCGCCGGTGCTGCCGTTGTGGGTGCCAGCGAAGAGCCTGGGATCATCAATACCCATATCTATGCCGATGGCCGTCAGGGCGATCTGCTCAAATGTGCTTTCCCGCCACGCCTGGGTGAGTCTTCAGAAGCCGTGGGCTTTATGCAGATGAAGGGCAACGATGTGTTCAAAGTTGCCGTGACTCAGCTGTCTCATGTCGTGGAAGAAACCCTGCGCCTCAATAACGTGGACAAGTCAGACATTGACTGGTTGGTACCTCACCAGGCGAATTTCCGCATCATCAACGCCACTGCCAAGAAGCTCGACATGAGTCTGGATAAAGTCGTGCTGACGCTGGCTAAACACGGTAACACCTCTGCTGCTTCTGTGCCGATTGCACTGGATGAAGCTGTGCGCGATGGCCGTATTCAGCGCGGACAATTGCTGCTTTTGGAAGCCTTTGGTGCCGGTTTTGCCTGGGGTAGTGCGCTGGTGCGCTTCTAATTTCCCCGGGAATTCTGCTAGGCTTTTTACGCTTTTACTCAAAAAGGTTTAATAACAATGGATAAATTTGCCTTTGTATTTCCAGGGCAGGGCTCGCAGGCCGTTGGCATGCTGGCCGAACTTGCTGCCGATTTTCCTGTGGTAACCGAAACATTTGCCGAGGCGAGTGCCGCCCTTGGTTACGATCTGTGGGCGCTTGTGCAGGATGGCCCCGCCGAGCAGCTCAATCAAACTCAAAAAACTCAGCCTGCGCTGCTGACCGCCAGTGTCGCCATTTGGCGTGCCTATCAGGCAAGCGGCAAGCCACAGCCTGCTGTGCTCGCAGGCCACAGCCTGGGCGAATACTCGGCGTTGGTGTGCGCCGGTGTTATTCCATTTACCGATGCAGTGAAGTTGGTTGAGCTGCGTGGCCAACTGATGCAGGCCGCCGTGCCGGAAGGCACTGGCGCCATGTACGCCATTATTGGATTGGATAACGACGCCATCGCCAATGCCTGTGAAGAATCCGCCCAAGGCGAAGTGGTGAGCCCGGTTAACTTCAATAGCCCTGGCCAGGTGGTGATTGCCGGTAATAAAGATGCTGTTGAGCGCGCCGCCGCAGCCTGTAAGGCTGCCGGTGCCAAAATGGCCGTGGCACTGCCAGTGAGCGTGCCTTCCCACTGCAGCCTGATGAAAGGTGCTGCCGATAAACTCGCCGAGGCGCTTGCAGCTATCGATTTCAGTGCCCCTGCCATTCCGGTTATCAATAATGTGGATGTTGAGGCGCCAACCGACGTTGCCGCTATTCGCGATGCACTGGTGCGTCAGCTGTATTGCCCGGTTCGTTGGACCGAGACAGTAGAAGCCATGGCTGCCGATGGTATTACTCATCTGGTGGAGTGTGGCCCGGGCAAGGTGCTGACTGGTCTTGCCAAACGCATCAATAAATCTGTTTCAGCACAAGCGGTTAATGACGTAGCAAGCTTTGCTGCGCTGACCGAATAAAGGAGTTTTCCATGTCTGTATCTTTGGATCTGACCGGCAAGGTAGCCCTGGTTACCGGCGCCAGCCGCGGTATCGGTAAAGCCATCGCACTGACCCTGGCCGACGCCGGCGCCACTGTAGTGGGTACTGCTACCAGCGAGAAGGGCGCCGCTGCTATTTCCGATTATCTCGGTGATAAGGGCTTTGGTCTGGTACTTAACGTTACCAGCAGCGAATCCGTTGCCGAAATGTATACCGCGATCAAAGAAAAAGCAGGAGATGTTGATATTCTGGTCAACAATGCCGGTATCACCCGTGACAACCTGCTGATGCGCATGAAAGACGAAGAGTGGGAAGAAATCATCGACACCAACCTCACGTCTTTGTACCGCCTGTCCAAGCCGGTAATGCGCAGCATGATGAAAAAGCGTCATGGCCGTATCATCAGCATAGGTTCAGTGGTTGGCACCATGGGTAATGCCGGTCAGGTAAACTACTCAGCTGCTAAAGCCGGTTTGATTGGATTTACAAAATCTCTCGCCAGAGAGGTTGCATCTCGTCAAATTACGGTTAATGCTATTGCTCCTGGATTTATCCAGACAGACATGACCGACGAGCTGACGCCTGAGCAGCAGCAAGGCATCATGTCGCAGGTGCCGATGGAAAGATTAGGGCAGGCGCAGGAAATTGCTAATGCCGTCCTGTTCTTGGCCTCGGACGCTGCCGCTTACATCACGGGTGAAACCCTGCATGTAAACGGTGGAATGTACATGGTTTAAGGGCGAATGGCAGGGAACTGTCGCGTTTGGGTAGTTAGCTGCTGATAAGATTTGGTTTTGTGGTTAGACCACAAAATCGGGGCTTGCAATGTCAGCCAGATCGAATAAACTACTCGCAATCTTACGCAAGTGCGTAATTTGAATAGGAAAGAAAACTAATGAGCAACATCGAAGAACGTGTAAAGAAAATCATCGTTGAGCAACTGGGCGTTAAAGAAGAAGACGTTAAGCCATCTGCCTCTTTCGTAGACGATCTGGGTGCCGATTCTCTGGACACTGTTGAGTTGGTAATGGCTCTGGAAGAAGAGTTTGACACCGAGATCCCTGATGAAGAAGCCGAGAAGATCACCACTGTTCAGGCAGCGATCGACTACGTTTCCAAGAATCAGTAATACTGAATTCCAGAAAACAGGCGGCTAATTAGGCCGCCTGTTTTTGTTTGGGCGCCGGAATTTTCCGCTGGTTGTACCAGCCTCCTTTTGGATTGCCATCTGGCACAATCCGGCGCAATTTGGGCTTCTAGCCTCAAATACAGTTATGAAAGGTGACTCCTGTGACAAAACGTCGCGTAGTGATAACCGGTCTGGGACTGGTAACCCCGGTCGGTAATGATGTTGATTCCACCTGGAAGGCCTTGCTTGCCGGTCAGAGTGGTGTGGCGCCCATCACCAAGTTTGACGCCAGTGAATTTGCGACCCGCTTCAGCGCGTCGGTCAAAGATTTCGACGTTGAGCAATATCTGTCCAAAAAAGACGCCCGCAAGATGGACCTCTTTATCCAGTACGGTATGGCCGCTGGTATTCAGGCCATTCGTGATGCTGGTCTCGACATGGAAAAAGAAGACCCGACCCGCGTGGGTACCGCCATCGGTGCCGGTATGGGCGGTATGTGGCTGATTGAAGCCGGTCACGCTGCGCTGATGGCCGGTGGCCCGCGCAAGATTTCCCCCTTCTTTGTTCCCAGCACCATCATCAACATGATTGCAGGTCACCTGTCCATCATGTATGGCATGCGCGGCCCCAACTTTGCCGTGACCACTGCCTGTACCACAGGTGTACACAACATAGGTTTCGCCGCCCGCTCTATCGCCTACGGCGATGCCGACGTCATGGTAGCCGGTGGTGCCGAAGACGTGACCTGTCCGCTGGGCGTGGGTGGCTTTAACGCCGCCAAGGCACTGTCGACCCGTAATGACAACCCACAAGCGGCCAGCCGCCCATGGGATCGTGACCGCGATGGTTTTGTGATTGGTGACGGCGCCGGCGTACTGGTGATGGAAGAGTACGAGCACGCCAAGGCCCGCGGTGCCAAGATTTACGCCGAACTGGTTGGTTTTGGTATGAGCGGTGACGCTTTCCACATGACCTCGCCTCCGGAAGATGGTGCTGGCGCCGCGCTGGCTATGACCAATGCTCTCAAAGACAGCGGCCTCGCCCTGGAGTCCATTGGTTACATCAACGCCCACGGCACCTCAACCCCAGCCGGTGACAAGGCTGAAGCAGCCGCAGTGAAGTCGGTGTTTGGCGACCACGCCTATAAGCTAATGGTCAGCTCCACCAAGTCGATGACTGGTCACTTGCTCGGTGCAGCCGGCGCTGTGGAAGCCATTTTCACCATTCTGGCGCTGAAAGACGGCGCTGTGCCGCCAACCATCAACCTGGATAACCCGGATGAAGGCTGCGATCTTGACTTCGTGCCCCACGAGGCGCGTCAGACCAGTTTCGAGTATGCCCTGTGTAACTCCTTCGGTTTCGGTGGTACCAACGGCTCATTGTTGCTGAAAAAGATTTGACCAGGCAGTTTCACTGGCTGATAAAGGCGCTGGGACATATCGTTCCGGCGCCTTTTCTTTTTGTCGGTGCATTCACGCGCTTACGCTTTTGGCGTAAGCTTAAATCACTTTAACAAGATAGGGTTACACCATGGCCGGACAAGACAGGCACCTGACCTTACGTTTTCTCGCAGAGCCCGCCGATGTGAATTTCGGTGGCAAGGTTCACGGCGGCGCCGTGATGAAGTGGATTGACCTTGCAGCCTATGCCTGCGCCGCAGGGTGGAGCGGCAAGTATTGCATCACCGCTTATGCCGGTGGTATTCGTTTCGTCAAACCCATCCATGTAGGCAATATCGTCGAGGTGAGTGCCAAGGTCATTTACACTGGCAACAGCTCGATGCATATCGGCATTGATGTGCGGGCCGGGGATCCCAAGGTGTCTGAGCGTCAGCTCACAACCCATTGCATTGTGATCATGGTGGCGGTGGATGATGCCGGTAACCCAACCCCTGTGCCTGAGTGGGTGCCGCAATCCGAAGAAGACAAGGCGCTGCGGGACTCGGCTATCCGGCTTATGGAAATGCGCAAAAAAATCGGTACCGAAATGGCCGCCCACGTTGCGCCCTGAGGCTAATTTGTTTAAAGCCTGGGTGCGGATCCCCGCGCTCAGGTCATGCTCACAAAAACAACCATAAGCCCGCAAAAGGGCACAGCGCCTATGTCTGAAACCACCTATTACCTTGCCCTCGATTACGGCACCCAAAGCACCCGTGCGCTGGTGTTTGACTGCCGCGGCAATCCCATTGCCGTTGCAGCCGTTGCCAACCAGAACTGTAAAGCCGAACAAGCGGCCAAAGCTGCCGTGCAGGACGGTGACTACTGCTATGGCCAACTGGTGGCGGCCTGTCGCAAGCTCTTCGCCGAACACAGCTTGAGCCCAGAGCAAATCGTTGCTGTTACTCTGACCACCCAACGCGCCTGCACCTTGCTGATGGATAACCGCGGCAAGGCCAAATCGGATGTGTTTATGTGGTCCGACAGACGCATGGTGGAAGGGATGCTTGCGCCCATGAGCTGGTTTTATCGGCTCGGCTTTTGGATAAGCGGTATGACGGGGCGCATCGACTATTTGCGCCGGGCGGCCAAAATCAACCTGATGCGGGAACTCTTCCCCGGCAAGGTTGATGCCAGCGAAAAGATTGGCCTCTTGAGTGGTTATCTGCTGAGCCGCCTTGGGGGAAAACTGCTGGATTCAACCGCATCGCAAGTGGCCTATTTGCCCTTTGACTACCGAAATCAAACCTTTGCATCAAAACACAGTTGGCGCTGGCAGGCCCTTGGCTGCAAACCATCGCAAATGCTGCCACTCATTGATGCCGCAAGTCAGATAGGCACTGTTACCGAAGGCTTTGCCGAGCTTACCGGCCTTAAGGCTGGCACAGCTCTTGTCAGTGCCGGTGCCGACAAGGTCTGTGAAGCCTATGCCAATGGCGCGGGTGAGCCGGGCGTGTTGTCGTTGAGTCTTGGCAGCGCCGCGACTGTGACCTTGGGTACCCACCGTTATTTTGAGGTGTTTCGTTATGCACCGGCGTTCCCGGGGCTGGAGCCCGGCAGTTTTATGCCCGAGGTACAGCTTGAGCGTGGCTTTTGGTTGCTGTCTTGGGCGCTGGATGAATTCGGTGCCAGCGACAAGGCCGAAGCGAGCGCCCTGGGACTCAGTCCCGAAGCCTATGTGATGAAAGCCATCGCCGGCATCCCGCCAGGCGCCGACGGCCTGATGCTGTGTCCCTATTGGGCCCAGGGCGTTATTTACCCAGGCCCTGAAGCCAGTGGCATAGTGGCAGGTTTTCGTCCGGAGCACACCCGGGCTCACCTCTACCGTGCCTTGATTGAAGGGGTGCTGATGACCCTTGAGCGCGGTAGCAGGCGGCTCGTGGCAAAGGTGGGAATGCCGATAAAAGTTATTAGGGTGAGCGGCGGCGGCAGCCAATCCGACCTGGTGATGCAACTGGCGGCCGATATCTTTAACTGCACCACTGAGCGATTAACTGTGCGCGAAGGCTCTGGCTTGGGGGCTGCCATGTGCGCCGCTGTGGCCATGGGCGATTATCCAGACCTCGCCAGTGCCAGGCAAAATATGGCAAAATCGGCCAGTCGTTTTGAGCCCGAGCCCGCCAATGTCGCGTGCTACCGGCAGTTATCACAGCGGCATCAACGCCTGTACCCGGCAGTAAAATCATTATTTAAAACACGCTGATCGCGAGACACGAAAGGAATAACAATGGCAAAAGTGGCATTTCTCGGACTGGGGGTGATGGGATATCCCATGGCCGGACATTTGGTTAAGGCCGGTCACCAGGTGACTGTGTATAACCGCACCACCGCCAAGGCAGAAGCCTGGGTTAAGCAGTTTGGTGGTGCCATGGCGCTGACACCAAAGCTTGCGGCTGAAAATCAGGACATCGTTTTTACCTGTGTCGGCAACGATAAAGACCTGCACCAGGTTGTGCTTGGCGAAGAGGGGGTTATTTATGGCCTTAAGCCTGGTGCAGTGCTGGTTGACCACACTACGGCTTCTGCCGACATCGCCCGCGAGATTGGCACAGCGCTGACTGCTCAAGGTTTGGGTTTTATCGATGCACCCGTGTCCGGCGGTCAGGCCGGCGCCGAAAATGGCGTACTTACCGTGATGGCAGGCGGCGATGAAGCCGTGTTTAATCAGGTTAAAGACGTCATCATGAGCTATGCCCGCTGCGCCGAGCGTTTGGGCGAAACCGGTGCCGGTCAGCTCACCAAGATGGTGAACCAAATTTGTATCGCAGGTGTGGTTCAGGGCCTTGCCGAAGCACTGCATTTTGCCCGCAGTGCAGGCCTTGATGGCGAAAAAGTAGTGGAAGTCATCAGCAAAGGCGCGGCTCAAAGCTGGCAGATGGAAAACCGCTACAAATCCATGTGGGCCGGTGAGTACAACTTCGGATTCGCCATCGATTGGATGCGCAAAGACTTGGGCATCGCCCTGGAAGAAGCCCGCCGCAACGGCTCGCACCTGCCGCTCACGGCCCTGGTGGATCAGTTTTACTCCGAAGTGCAGGGCATGGGGGGTAACCGCTGGGATACTTCAAGCCTGATGGCCCGCCTCGAAAAAAGCCGAAAGTGATTGCAGGTTAAAGCCATCGTCAGTCAGTTCGGTGGCAGAGTATTTCCCGATAAAATAAAAAGCCCGCATTACGCGGGCTTTTTTACGACATTTGGATCGGGTTTACACCGGGTCTACCACCAGATGCTCAAGCTCTACCACGGCAACGGCATGGAGGGCGTCCATGGTGGCCCCCACTAGAGAGATTTTGCCCTGTGACGACTCAAGCAACACCGCACGTTTGATGTCGCTGAAGCTGCGGTTGTGTCTGACAAGCGCCGACAATGCCATTTGCATTGGCAACATCGACGGATTAAAGGCGGCGTTTTCGGCGTAGCGACCACAGAAGCTGGCGCCGTCTTCTGTTTCCAGCACTACCGCTGCGTGGCACTGGCTGTATGGGGCGTACGATAAACCGGCGTGATCGAGTGCTTCAATCAGCAAGGGATCATCACTCTCCAGTACCAGTTCCGTTTGCTGCTTCGATAGCAGCGGCGCTGTAACATTTAAATCGGCAGGACCGAAGGCATAGGGCAGATAGTGGCTCAGTGGTGCCGTGTCCTGCCCCGGCAGGTGAATGCGAATAGCCTGACCCTGAACCAGCTCGTTCATAAACTGGCGGCAATGTCCGCAGGGGCTGGCGTTAACTATGATATCGCTGATGTGGGTTTCACCGCTAAGCCAGGCGTGGCTGATGGCACTTTGCTCGGCGTGTACCGAGTGAAACAGCGCTTCACCCTGAAGCTCGAGGTTGGCTCCCATGTAGAAGTCGCCGCCGCTGCCCACGGCGATGGCGCCCACATAAAAATTACTTACTGGAGGCTTAGCCAGTGCTGCTGCGATGGGCAGCAGAGCCAATCCCAGTTCGTGGCTGTCCATTTTGGAAACAGAGCAGAGCTGCTTTACCTGCTGTGCATCCAAATGACCGCAAAATTGCTCACCCAGCATGGGAAGCAGTTCATCTGCCAATGCTTTTGGCAGCTCGTTTATCCGGCGGACAAATCTGTCTTGCATGGCCGTTTTCCTTCACTGTTAATTTTATTGACTTGCAGTTTAGTTATTCTGTTACACAGATAATGGGAGTCTAATCCCATTTTATGCGGGTTTTCTGCTAAATCGACTGCAGGTACTGACATAAAGCGCCGAGGAGCTTTTGTTTCTTTTCATCCTTGGCGGTTTCTTCCAGCAAGTTTTCAAGGCGGATTACATAGTCAGGGTCGTTCAAGCGGGCCTGACAAAACTCTCGCCAGCGCAGGCTTTCATCATAGGACAAGGTGAGCGGGTAGTTGCGAGCCCGGTAGCGAAAGAGCATCTCTGGCAAACGAGTATCATCAAATTGCAGCTCCAGCGCGGCTAAGTGCTCCGGTGACGTATTCCGTATGATGTCCATTTTTGCGCGATCGGCAGGAGTGAAAAAACCACCACTGTAGAGCGAGTAATCGGGATCGTTGGACATCCCCTGTGATTCTTCTTCAAACAGTGCCGTGAGTTTTTCGCGTATTTCAGGATGTTGTTTCAGTTTTTTATATTGCTCACGGGCAAAGGCTTTATCAATGCCCAAGCGATCTGCATTGGCGTCATCCAGAGTTTTGGCGTTGGCAACGAAGGGGCACTTATTCAGGTGAATTTGCTTTACGGGCACGGGTAGCTCATCACTGGCAAGGTCTTCACGCTTGGTATAGAGCCGGGTTCTCAGTGCATCCACATCGAGGTCAATCAGGGGCTGAATGTCCATGGCCAGATTGACGCAAATGACTGCATTTTTATTGCGCATATGGTGCGCTACCGGCGCTATCAGTGTTGCACAGCCCTGGGTTGCCGGTATTTTGGAGCTGATGTGCACCAGTGGTTGCATTGCCAATACATCGATTTGCTCGGCCACCGCTTGTTTACGCCTTAAGCGGAAATAATAGTCGAACAGCTTTGGCTGCTTTTCCTTGATAAGCCGGGCCAGAGCGATAGTGGCATACACATCGGACATGGCATCGTGGGCCTTGTCGTGACCAAGGCCATTGGCCGCTGTCAGGTGCTCTAGCTTAAAGCTCGGGCTGCCGTCCTCTTTTTCTGGCCAGTTAATGCCTTCCGGGCGCAGTGCATAGCAGGCACGCACCAGGTCGATGATATCCCAGCGAGAATTGCCCTGTTGCCACTCACGGGCATAGGGGTCAATAAAGTTGCGATAAAAGCCGTAGCGACTTACCTCATCATCGAAGCGCAGCGAGTTGTAGCCCGCAACACAGGTATTGGGTCTGCTGAAAATAGCCTGGATGCGGCCCATGAATTCGGTTTCAGGCACGCCCTGACGATTCGCCAGTTGTGGAGTAATGCCTGTGATGAGGATCGCCTCAGGGGCGGGTAAATAATCGGGGCTTAAACGGCAGTAAAAGGTAACAGGCTCCTCGATGATATTCAGGTCCAAATCGGTTCTGACACCGGCAAATTGTGCAGGCCTGTCCTTCGCAGGACTGGCCCCGAACGTTTCATAATCGTGCCAAAAAATAGTGGGCTGAATATAGTTTTCCATCGGGAAATTAGCTCTGTCCGTGACAATATAAGCGCTTATCTTATCACTTGAAGCGCCATATTCATCTCTTACCGGTTTCCTTACCGTCTTGTTGGGTAAATATACGCCAGGCAGAGGGATTTGTTGGGGCCTTCACGTAAATTGCGGATGACCATAAATGTGATACGGAGGTAAAATAATCCACCAGTGGAAGGATTTACGCATGTTTAATCAATATTTTCGGTTGCCCGAACTCATAAGTATCGATCCGGAGCAGTCGTCTTCACATTTTTTACTGAACCTCACAGATGACGTGAGTGATTTTGTACTCATGCAGGTGCTGCGAGCGCCCCTTATCGAATTGGTGGTTACACGAACAGGCACCGGAGCTGAGTTCCTGCTGAGGTTACAACCGGGCTTTAGCCTGTTTTCTCACCCAGTACTCAACGGTGATGTGCAGGGCCGATCAGCAATAGCCGGTGACAAGGGACAAGGGGCTATTGCGGGTCAGGTAACCAGCGGCCATGCCCCGGAGCATTTGCTTCGCGGACAAGGGCAAGGGCTTAGAGTGTACGCCAACAGTACCCGTACCCCGGCGCGCTTGTTGGAGAGATTACGCCGTGGTCTGCTTATCACCCTGGACCCAGAACAAAGCGAGTCTGGGTTATTGGGAATTCGGCTGGACGGAGAAGGGGAGTTTAATCTAGTAGCGCTTGAAACCGATTTACGTCTGTGCGAAGAGCCCTTGATACTGCAAAATGCCAAATCTGTTCTCGCCCGGGAGCCCGACTATGGTGCGAGCAGTGTCGCGTTGGCGCTGCTTATCACTGAGCTTGAACAGGCTAGGCTAGAATTGGTCGCTTACCTCTCTGGTATTGACTGCCATCCTGGCCTTGCAGCCGAAGCGATGCGCATTGAGCCTATGCTGAGTCAGCGTCGCCAATGGTTACTCAGGCAGTACGCGGAGTCTCAGGAGCGCCCCAAAATAGGTACCAGTGCCAACGATTACGGCCAGAATATAGACAAACTTAAACGTCTGTTGGAGTGTTACGAGCTTTTATCAACACCAGAGGTTAACGCCATGGTGCTGGCTATCGCAGAGGAAGATTAATGGTGGCCCAGAGCATTCAGCCGATTTACCTTTGCCCTTTATGTCAAGCGTCCTTGCGGTCGGAAACAACCAGTTTGGTATGCCCCGCAGGTCATAGATTCGATAAGGCAAAAGAAGGGTATGTCAATCTGTTACCGGTGCAGAAAAAAAAGTCAAAGGATCCCGGTGACAACAAGGAGATGATGCAGGCCCGCCGCTTGTTTTTGGAGTCGGGCGCTTATCAAGCGTTGAGTGACAGGTTGGGGGAATTGGTACTTGGGCTACCGGTAAATCCAGCCACAATACTGGATCTTGGATGTGGGGAGGGCTACTACACCCGCAGGTTGCAACAGGCTCTGGCAAATGAGGGCATTTGGCCCCAAACCTACGGTCTGGACATTTCCCGTGCTGCTCTGAAAGCGGCAGCTAAACGATATCAGCAAATTCATTTTTGCGTTGCCAGCAGTTTTGAAACCCCTTTTGAAAGTGAGTTTTTCGACTTGGTGGTACGAATTTATGCGCCCTCAAAAGCAGAAGAGCTCAAGCGCCTGGTTAAACCGGGTGGCCATTTACTGACAGTGTCTGCCGGCCCCTTACATCATTTCGCCGTTAAGCAGCGCATATATGGCACCCCAAGGCTGCACGAGGATAACGAAGAGCAAATCGAAGGGTTTGAAATGGTGAGCACAGAGCGCTTGCAATGGCAACTCGATATGGAAACACCTGAGTTGATACTCGCGTTTCTTGAGATGACACCCTACGCCTGGAAGTTTACGCCAGAGGCCCGCAGACAGCTTGCTGGCCAGCCATTCAGTTGCGAGTTGGATTTTCGGATCAATTTACAGCGCCGGGTGCTGTAAAACTTGGAAATAGAATGGGTTGGCAGGGGCTGGAGAGGTTGTCTGTACGCTATTTGAACAGGCCTTAAGCCAAATTCCAGAAATTTAAGTAAAAAATCAGAACGACATACACAAAGGTTTGTTGACTTATGTCTAGGATGGAGTATAGTCGATAAAGCTTGAAGGTTGGATTTATTTTGTGTTCCGCACGACCAGTTTGTCCTGTAAACATTAAGTAATACCGGCTTTTCCCGCTCCACCGCCGTAACCGGCAATTGTTTAAATATTTAATGTTACAGGATACCAATATGTCTCAAGTGACTGGTGTAGTTAAGTGGTTCAACGCTGATAAAGGCTTTGGTTTTATCGCTCAGGAAGCTGGCCCAGATGTGTTTGTTCACTTCCGCGCCATCAACACTGACGGTTTCAAGACTCTGGACGAAGGTCAGAAGGTGTCTTTCACCGTGACTCAGGGTCAGAAAGGTCCTCAGGCTGAGAACGTAACCGTAATCGGTTAATTCTCCCAAGAGATGTATAAAAGCCGTGGCAGATGCCACGGCTTTTTTGTTGCCTCGAATTTGTCAGTGCCGATCTTTTTCATTCCATAATTCAGTTTCTGGACACCATGCTATCGTTCGAAACGGGAGTATTTGTTGATAGCTTAGGAACGAACGGGACTCAGTTAGCGGTGGTAAAAGAGGGAATAGAAGCGCATAGAAGCGCAGAGTCGAACCGTACCGAACAAAGCAAAGCAAAGCAAAGCAAAGCGTACAATTGACTTTAACCTTGCTGGATGTCTGCCTAAAGATCAGGCGTAAATCGGGCGCCGTTTATGCTGCTGTGTGTTGATGACCGACATAGTTCGCGGAATTTCAGGATGTCGACAGCTACTCAGTTACTCAGTTAAACGGCGGTTCATGTGAGGCGATTTAACAGGGTACGAACCAAAACGATAGTGACACCTTTATGATGCACACTTTTTCGTTTGTCGATGACTATCACCGCCATTGAACAATGGTATAAAAAAGCACCACTGTGGGTGCTTTTTTATTATGCGGCTAAGGAAAACATCATGAAAAGAGCTTATCTTCCAGACTCTTGCCATTCAACAGTTGGCGATAGCGAATGCCTTCTTCGGCAAGTAACTCCAACGCGGCTTTTTCCAAACCGTAGTCCCTCGATGCAGGCTCAAATCCGATAATAAACTCTCGCCCATTGTGTTGACGTTTCACGCTGTGAACTCCAGGCAGTGTGCTCAGTTTATCACCGAACTCTTCTCCGGCGATATCCTGGAGGCTCAGTGTCAAAAAGCGCTCAACACTCTCAGATTTTATCGACAGGGACTGGCTGAGTTTCCCTTTATCCAGATACAGGACAGAGTCACACAGACGTTCAAGTTCTTCGAGATTATGTGATGAAATCAGGAAGGTTGTTTGTTCGCTGGCATGGGATATCAACTCCCGCACGGCCCTGGCATTGGCAGGATCCAGGCCGGCAGTCGGTTCATCCAGCAGCACCAGCTGAGGTGTGCCTATCAATGCCTGGGCAATGGCAACGCGCTTGCTCATGCCATGGCTGAGCGCAGTGGGCTTGTGCCTGGCTGCGTCTTTCAGCTGAACCAGCTCCAATACCCGCTCCGCTTCCAGGCGGGCGTCTTTGGCTGAGAATCCCTGCAGAGATGCAAAAAAAGCAAGCTGTTCGCCCACGCTGAAGTTGGGATCGAGCAAGGCGTCCTGAGGCAGGGCACAGACTTTGCCCAACAATTGGCGGCTTCCGGGAGCATAACCCAGAATCTCGAGGCTGCCGCCGTCCGGTTGGATATAACCACACATCAGGCTCATCAGGGTGGTTTTACCTGCGCCATTGGGACCGACGAGCGCAACCGGGGCGCCGGCTTCTACTTGCAGCGATACATCATCCAGCGCAGTTTTGCTGCCGTAGCGTTTGGTCAGGTTTCGGGTAACTATCAGGCTCACAGTGCGCTCCTTTTCATGTATACCAGGCCAATAAACAGCAGCACAGCGGTTTGCACTAAAGGCAGCGGCGCATGGAGCAGGGCACCCATTGGTGTGTTATCGACAATCATCTCAATCTGGCTTCCAGGCAACAGCCAATCGAGGCTGGGCAGAGAAGGTACGTAATAGGCGGCCAGCGCTGAAACAATAGCCAGAACGCACCACACCAACACGGCAAATAGCGTCGCCTGGCGGGCGCTGTTGGCGTATAGCGAAAGCAAGGCCATCAGCGCTATGTAGGGCATTATCACTATCAGCAGGTTCAGCAGCACCACAATACCGTCCGCAATCGCCGCACCGGCAAGGTCGGGTTCGCGAAACAGCGTCAGCACCAGGGTGGCCAGTCCGGCTGTGATGATATAGGCACTTTGTAATAACAATTGCCCAACTACACGGCCAAAAAACAGGGCTTCACGGCCGGTGCGCTGCACCAAAAAGCGAAAGGTCTTGCGACTCTTATCGGAGGCAAATTGATCCGCACTGCTTAAAATGGCAAACAGCGGGAACCAGTAGAGACTGATAACCCAAAACAACGACAGCTCGGGGACATCCCAGGAGAGCAAATACTTTGGACTGACCACACCGAGCATTTCGGACAGCGTCTGGCGCATGTGAGGGTCGGCGATATACTTGGCGGCACTGCGGATGGGGTAGTAGAGAATAAGCCCCCACACCAGACAGTAAGCAACCAGGGCAATCAGCCCCCGAAGATTAAAGAAACCTTTGATAACTTCTTGCCTGGCTATCAACCAGACATGGGTCATGGGACCCGGATGGGCGAGCTGAGCTTGAGACATGCTAACGTCCTGTCGTCACGGATTAGTGTGTTTGTGTTAAGAGTGCATCCAGGCGCGCTTCCAACTGCGCGACTCGCTCCTCCAGGGCTGCAATTCGGCTGTCGTCCCTCTCGTCGACTTGGGGCGCAACAGTATGTGCTGTCATGCCTGCTGTGGCTTCGACTATGGTGAGACTGAATCGCGACTCCCGTTTACCCGGCTCTCGGGGAAGTTGTACCACTAACGGTGTTTCCCGTGACGCCAGTGCGGTAAGGGTCGCGTCGACTTCACCGATGTCTTTGAATTCGTGTTGACGACCGGCGCGGGTTCTCAGCTCGCCGGGAGTCTGCGGTCCCCTGAGCAGCAACAGGCTGAGTACAGCAACCTGTGCGCTGGAAAGCTGAAGATCTGAAAACTCAGTATTACAAAACCTGTGTTTATATTTGACGACTCGGCTGCCAAATCCGGATTGCTCGCTTACCAGCCTCTTCTTGGTGAGTTCATCAATGCCGGCCTGAACCTGCGTTTCTGACAGGTCCATCACGGGATCCCGACTGCTTTTTTGGTTGCAAGCCAGAGTCAGGGCATTGAGCGAAAGGGGATATTGATCCGGTGTGGTAACTTCTTTTTCCAATAAACAGCCAATAATTCTGGCTTCGATGGCATCAAGCAACATTGAAAACTCCTTTAACTTCCTGAATCTGTTATATCAGAGCAGGCTGCTTGTGCCCATAGGCAACGCACTTTGTTACCATTTCGCCAATAAAAAACGGTGGCTATGCCACCGTTTTTTATCAATCAGCTCAGATAGAGCCCATCGTCTGTAATTCGAAGTTTCCCCTGTTTGAAGAGGCCGCCAATGCTCTTTTTAAACGCTTTTTTACTCATACCCAGCTCAGCGTAAATCACATCGGCGTCTGTCTTGTCGCCCAAGGGCAGGAAACCACCGGCGGCCTGCAGTTTTTTCAGGATAACGCCTGAATGGGCATCCAATTCATCGCGGGTGCCTTTGTTGAGCACCAAATCGATTTTACCGTCGTGGCGTACCTGCTTGATGTAACCCTTGAGCTTGTTGCCCGCCCGCAGTGGCTTGAACACATCGCTTTGATGGATAAGCCCCCAATGGCTATCGTTGATAATCGCCTTATAACCAAGATCCGTGCGTCCGGCGATAGTCAGTTTCACTTCCTGACCTGGTTTGTAAAAGGCAGGCGTCTTATCGAGGAACTTATCCAGCTTGGCAGAGGCGACAATTCTGTCATCTGCACGGTTGATATGCAGGTGTACCAGCTGATATTTGCCTTCCTCCGGTGGGCGGGTTTGCTCGGCAAAGGGCAGCAGTAAGTCTTTGTCCAGTCCCCAATCAAGGAAGGCGCCCACCCGGCTGACCGATACTATTTTCAGGTTGGCGAATTCACCGACCTGTGCCAGGGGTTTTTGCGTGGTGGCAATGGGCGTATCTTCAGAGTCCAGGTACAGAAAGACATCGATTTCATCACCTACCTGCAGGTTGTCCGGTGCAAACTTATTGGGTAAGAGCACCTGACCGAAGTCACCGGCATTGAGATAAAAACCAAAATTAACTTGTTTAACAACCGCCAGTCGGCAAGTTTTTCCTAATTGGATCATTGAGTACCTGATTTCAGATGATTGGGCATTACGGCGCAGATTATACCTCAAACAGACTGGATTCACCTCAGTTTACGCTGTAACGGCGCCGGGATTTGTTCAGGAAATATTCGGGTGATAAAAACCGCTTCATTAATAAGGTTTTTTGCGTGTTAAAAGCGAGTCTGAGCTATTTAAATATATTGAACACACACTCTGAAAACCGCTTTGGAATTAGAACTTTATTATATGATTTTAAGAGATATTTTGTGATTTCGTACTGAGAGGCTTTGTTCGCTTTGTAGTATATCTTGCAACTCATTGAACAAATGCGAATTCCTGCTTGCATTCTTGTGGTATGCGGGGTTTAATTGCGCCGTTTTTGGGGGTATTCCCAAAGGCTGGCGCCTGTTTACAGGTCAGTTTATCGGTCTGGATATTTTGGATGAGTCACGGGCCGTGTCATCTTGCACATCAAATGACGCAAGAGGTACGGTGAAACGAAGGGGGAGTTGGCTAATGCACTATCATTTGCTTTCTGCACATTGCCTCAAGCTGGCTTCTTGCCTGACTCAGGAGCTGGTTGCTATAGACACAGACGTCAAACACCTGACCCTTATCCGCATCAATTCTGGCCGCGAAGAGGCCAATAGTCCCCAATAAGCCGGTCTGACAAGACCTTACGGCTTCCTGATCCCGTCTTTCCTTAAAAAGTTCTCGGGACTGGGTATTCTACACTTTTCATACCGACACCATCGGATCCAGATCAATGCAAGACAACAAGCTATATTTCGAGACGCTGCACAGCGGCTATGGTCAATATTTCGAGATAGACACGGTGCTCTTCGAGCAAAAAACCAATCAGTGGCATTTATCAATTTTTGAAAATGCCCGTTTTGGCAGAGTGATGGCCCTAAATGGTGCTATTCAAACCACCGAAGCGGATGAATTTGTCTATCACGAAATGTTGACCCACGTGCCGGTTTTGGCCCATGGCAAGGTAAAGAGCCTGCTGATTATCGGCGGGGGCGATGGCGGCATGCTGCGTGAAGTGGTGAAACACCCAGCTATTGAGCGTATCGTGATGGTGGAAATTGATGGCGCCGTGGTGGACATGTGCAAAACCTGGTTGCCAAATCATTCTGCCGGCGCCTACGACGATCCTCGCGTGGAGCTGGTTATCGCCGATGGCATGGACTTTGTTGCCAACTGCACTGAGCGGTTTGATGTGATTATTTCTGACTGTACCGACCCGGTTGGCCCCGGCGAAGTGCTGTTCAGCTCTGATTTTTATGCGGGTTGCAAACGATGCCTTAATGAAAACGGCATCTTTGTGGCCCAAAATGGGGTGCCCTTTATGCAGGTTGAATCCCTGCAGGACACGGTGCGCCGCATGAGCAGTTATACCCGGGAATGCTGGTTTTACATGGCGGCAGTCCCAACGTACATTGGTGGTTCCATGGCGTTTGCCTGGGCTACCGACAATCCAGAGGCGCGCAAGCTTGACCTTGCAACCCTCGAGGCGCGTTTCAACGAGGCTGGGATCAGTACCCGTTACTACACGCCCGCAGTGCACCAGGCAAGCTTTGCCTTGCCAAAATACGTCGAACAGGCGATCCGGTCAGCCATGACCGTGATCGCTTAATATCTCTCTATATATAGGCACAATTGAGATGAACGAATGGTCAATTGACGACGCCCGCGCCGGGTACAACGTTGCCCACTGGAGTCAGGGTTTTTATGGGATCAGCGACGAGGGTGAGGTGACCGTCTCCCCGGATCCTAAAAATCCCACTTTCAAAATTGGTTTGAACGCGCTGGCCAAGGATATGGTTAAAGCCGGCGTGAGTTTGCCAGTGTTGGTACGTTTCCCGCAAATTCTGCACCACAGAGTCGACCACCTGTGCCAGATGTTCAACCAGGCCATTCAGAAATACGAATATCAATCTGATTACCTGCTGGTATACCCCATTAAGGTAAACCAGCAGCAGACCGTGGTTGAGGAAATCCTGGCAAGCCAGGTGAGCAAGACTGTACCTCAGCTGGGTCTTGAAGCCGGCAGTAAACCAGAGCTGATGGCTGTGCTCGCCATGGCGCAAAAGGCCAGCTCA
Organism: Shewanella zhangzhouensis; assembly: GCF_019457615.1. Classification (NCBI taxonomy): domain Bacteria; kingdom Pseudomonadati; phylum Pseudomonadota; class Gammaproteobacteria; order Alteromonadales; family Shewanellaceae; genus Shewanella; species Shewanella zhangzhouensis. Next base: position 2,557,385 of record NZ_CP080414.1, on the reverse strand, counting down.
GTGATCGTGTGTAACGGTTACAAAGACAAAGAATACATTCGTCTGGCCCTTATCGGTGAGAAACTTGGCCACAGTGTATACATAGTGCTCGAGAAAATGTCCGAGCTGCAGATGGTGCTGGAAGAGTCCAAGAAGCTGGGGGTTACCCCACGCCTGGGTCTGCGCGCCCGTTTGGCTTTCCAGGGCAAGGGCAAGTGGCAGGCCAGCGGCGGCGAAAAGTCCAAGTTTGGTCTGTCTGCTGCACAAATCCTCAAGGTAGTCGAGCGCCTGAAAGATGAAGACATGCTCGACTCGCTGCAACTGCTGCACTTCCACCTGGGCTCGCAAATCGCCAACATCCGTGATATTCGCCACGGTGTGGGTGAGGCCGCACGTTTCTACTGTGAACTGCGTAAACTGGGCGCCAAGGTTAACTGCTTTGACGTGGGCGGAGGCTTGGCCGTGGATTATGACGGTACACGCAGTCAGTCAAACAACTCCATGAACTACGCGCTGGCCGAATACGCCAATAACATCGTGTCTGTGCTTACCGACGTGTGTAACCAGAACGAACAGCCAATGCCGCGTATTATTTCTGAGTCAGGCCGTTACCTCACAGCCCACCACGCGGTACTCATCACCGACGTGATAGGCACCGAGGCATACAGCCCGGAAGAGATCCCAGCGCCGGAAGAAGAAGCGCCTCAGTTGCTGCACAACATGTGGCGCAGCTGGAACGAAATCAGCTCACGTCTTGACCAGCGTGCTTTGATTGAAATCTTCCACGATACTCAGTCTGATCTGGCCGAAGCCCAGTCCCTCTTTGCGTTGGGACAGCTGAGCCTGGAAGACCGAGCCTGGGCCGAGCAGTGTAACCTGGCCGTGTGTCATGAGTTGCAGGGCCTGATGAACGCCCGTAACCGTTATCAGCGCCCGATCATCGATGAATTGAACGAGAAACTGGCTGACAGATTCTTCGTGAACTTCTCCCTGTTCCAGTCGCTGCCCGATGCCTGGGGTATCGATCAGGTATTCCCTGTGTTGCCGCTGTCAGGTTTGGACAAGGTTCCTGAGCGCCGCGCAGTGATGCTCGACATCACCTGTGACTCCGACGGTATTGTTGACCAATACGTTGATGGTCAGGGCATTGAAACCACTTTGCCGGTACCTAACTGGTCAGCCGAAGATCCTTATTTGATTGGTTTCTTCCTGGTGGGTGCTTATCAGGAAATCCTCGGCGACCTGCACAACCTCTTTGGTGATACCAACTCAGCGGTGGTGCGTATCGACGAAGAAGGCCAGACCAATATCGAGTCTGTACTTGCCGGTGATACCGTGGCCGACGTACTGCGCTATGTGAACCTCGATGCCGTGTCCTTCATGCGCACCTACGAGGAGCTGGTGAACTCACACATCGCAGAAGACGAGCGCGCTATGATCCTCGAAGAACTCCAGGTGGGCCTCAAGGGCTACACCTATCTGGAAGACTTTTAACCCATACTAAGGCAAGGTGAAGCCAGGCCGGGGAACCAGGGCGTAAGCCCTCCCGGCCCTCAGGTAGAGAAAAATGTTTTTTGAAGGTTCAGAAAAAAAAATAGAAGTCATAGTCACCCCCGAATTCGGCTCACTCAGAGCACTGGGGCGTGAGTTCTGGAAAGAGATGGTGGCCTGCGCCAATGCGGAAATCCTCTCCAGTATCCACAATGAACACTGCGATGCCTACTTGCTCAGCGAATCGAGTTTGTTTGTTTGGGACGACAGATTCCTGATGTTGACCTGCGGCACCACAACCCTCGCTAAAGCCGTAGTCCGTTTTATCAATCAAGTAGGTGCCGACAAGATTGCTTTTGCCAGCTACCAGCGCAAAAACGAGTATCTGTCTCACTTGCAAAGCAGTGCCTTTACTGACGATTTAACCGCCATCCGCGCGTTGTTGCCGGGGGAAGCGTTCAGAATCGGGCATCTGGATTCCCACCATCACTATATTTTCACCAGTAACAAACCGTACGACGCGACCGCCGATGACCACACCAGTGAGCTTTTGATGTACCACATCCGTGGTGAGGCTGCCGATTACTTGCGCAGTGAACATCAGAGTGCAGCTGAAATCCGCCGTCTGCTGCAATTGGATGCCATGTTGCCCGGGTTTGTTTTTGACGACTTTTTGTTTGAACCTTTTGGGTATTCTATCAATGGCATCCGTGGCGATCGCTACATGACCATTCATATTACGCCGCAGGAAAACAGCTCCTACGTGAGTTTTGAAACCAACTTGCCTCTGGCAGGGGAGTATCGTCAGATTTTCTCTCGCCTGCTTGGTATTTTAAATCCGGGCAGTTGGGATGAGATTGGTTTTAACGCCCAGCGTCACACCGAAAACTACCCCGCGCACCTGTGCCTGGGAAGCTGTGCCTTATCCATGTCCCAGGGGTATAAGGTGGAGTTCAGCCACTATCAGCAGTTGTGTCATGAAGTGTTGATCCCCGAGCCCATGTAATCTTCGCCCAGTGTGATTGTTAGACCCGCTGCGCCAATGAGGTGTCTGGCAATGCTCAAAGAGTGCTGTGTGAACTACTCCGGGGAACAGCGGGCATCGAAGCCAAACGCAGTCACCCTTGTGCACCTGAAGCCCAGGTTTCACTAATACGAGAGTCTGCTTTGACTCTTTCCCGGGGATATTGGCGAATAAAATCAAAAGCCGACTTCACAGTCGGCTTTTTTGTTGCGCGTCAAGCGGCTAGAATGCCTCAAACGATACAGTGCCCATAAGGAATCACCATGACAGATCTCAGCGACATTCGCCGTGAATACACCAAAGGAGGCCTGAGGCGCAGTGAATTGCCCGAAGACCCCATGGCATTGTTTGAGCGCTGGATGGAGCAGGCCAAGGCCGCAGAGCTTACCGACCCAACGGCCATGTGCGTGGCGACAGTCGACGAGCACGGTCAACCCTATCAACGGATAGTGCTTCTCAAACGCTTCGACGAGCAGGGTTTTGTATTTTTCACCAATCTGGGTAGCCGCAAGGCGGCTCAATTGAAGCAAAACGCCCATATCAGTTTGCTCTTTCCCTGGCACCCTTTGGAGCGTCAGGTGGCTGTGACCGGCATTGCCGAACCGCTTTCAACGGCGGAGGTACTCAAGTACTTCGTTACCCGACCGAAAGACAGCCAGATTGCTGCCTGGGTATCTGCTCAGTCATCCAAACTCAGTGCCAGGCAGGTGCTGGAAGCCAAGTTTATGGAAATGAAGCAAAAGTTTTCCGCCGGCGAAGTGCCATTGCCGTCCTTCTGGGGTGGATATCTGGTGCGTCCCGCCAGTATTGAATTCTGGCAGGGCGGGGAGCACAGGTTGCACGACCGCTTTATTTATGAAAAAACGGCCGCGGGTTGGGATATTGAGCGGCTGGCGCCCTGATCACAGTGGCGTGACGTTTTCTGCCAGGAAGCCCTTTTGGCCTTCAACCAGGTTAAAGCTGACCTTTTGACCTTCTTTCAGCGTGCGTCTTCCCTGAGTGTTGATAGCGCGATAATGAACAAACACATCTGTATCATTATCGCGACTCAGGAAGCCAAAGCCTTTCTCATCGTTAAACCATTTTACGGTACCAGTGTGTTGTGGGGCTGACATGTAAACCTCGTAAGGGATTGATAACCTATTTGAACTTTAACAAGCAGATATTTCAGCCAATTGACAGCCCTGACGGGAATTTGCAGCTAGAGTTATAGTGGCCGTTTGGTTTATTGTTTGTGGTGTCACTAATTTAGCAATTCAGGAAAGGCCTGAACGACATAAAACACAAGGAGACAAGTGATGTTTATCCGTACTTTGTTGGGCGCAGCCCTGCTGGTATCTGCCTCGGGTGCCATGGCCGATTGGCAATTGAATGCAGCCAATTCCAACGTCAGCTTTATCTCGGTCAAGAAGGGCGATGTTGCTGAAGTTCACAAATTCAAAAGCCTGGAAGGCAAACTGACTGAACAAGGCGATTTCAGCCTCAATATTCCCCTGGCGTCTGTCGATACAGGTATTGAAATTCGCGATGAGCGCATGAAAAGCATGTTATTTGAAGTGGAGCAATTTCCCTCATTAACACTTTCTGCCAAGATAGAGCCGTCACTGGTAAACGCATTGAAACCCGGAGACATCACAAAAGCAGAAATTCCTGCAACTGTGGAATTGCATGGTAAAACAGACAAGCTCAACGTCGAAGTGACGGTGGCAAGAGTCTCTGATAACACCCTGATGGTTAGCAGCAGTACCATGTTAATCGTTAATGCAGCCAATTTTGGTTTAACCGCCGGGATTGAAAAGCTGCGTGAAGTGGCGGGGTTATCGGCCATCAGCAGTGCCGTACCGGTTTCATTCGTGCTAACACTTGAGAAATAACAGGAATTGCATGCTTTAAGGAAGAAGAAAGCAACTTGTTCCATAATAAAAATGCGGGCTTGGACCCGACATTAATGCAATACGGGATTTGACATGGTCACTGATAAAGAAGGTTACGTGCATCTCATTCAGTACTTGACTGAAAACTTGGGGCTTTTCGAAGCACCTGAGGGACAGGGTTTAGCTGATGAGACAGTGATGGAGCTCTTTGAAGAGCAGTTGTCCGCGCAGATCATCATGGTCTGCGGTCAAAATCCCGAATTAAGTTTTGCCCAACGTAACATGGTCATTCGGGAAATCGACGCCATCGTTTACGATCTCGAAGAAATCCTGGCCCATGTCGGAAACAAAAAAGCCACGCCGGAACAAACGCACTTTATTGCTGATTTTTCTGGGCTTATCAAAAATTTATTCGACCAGGAAATTGTCAAGCTGACCGCCTGACGCACCGTCGTGGTTCACACTCTGATGGGGTGAACATGATAAGAATCAAACCAGGATTTGAACACGATACCATTGCTGTAGAAGCATCAGGGATGATTGAGGCCGATGACTACAGCCGTGTATTGATCCCCGCCCTCGAGCAAGCGCTCAAAGATCATGCGTCGGTGCGCATCTGGTACGAAATTGCCGATGGATGCCGGGGGGCCAGTCTGCTGTCTCTATGGCAGGACGTACTGCTTGGCCTCTTCCATCTCGATGACTTCAGGCGTATCGCCATTCTCACCAATCGTCCCGCTTTTCGCCGCATGGGTGAGCTTATAGGCTTATTCATGCCATGCCCTGTGTGCGTGTTTCCCCTGGATGAGGTGCAATCCGCCAAAATCTGGTTGTCTCAACGTTGCTGAAATCAGTGCTTTTTATTGGCAAGCACCAGCGCTTCCGTTATGGTGGTTCAGGTTAAGTGTTATCCACGCTTTCTTGTAATTAATTGTTTTTCAGGATGTTATTTATGTTTAGAGCTTGGATCGCTATTTCGTTACTCCTGTTATCTTATGTGGCTTGTGGCAAATCGATTGTAGGGCAGAGTGTCGATATCCATCAGCCCGCCTCTGGGCTTAACTTTATTGCCCGGGTCGATACAGGTGCCTCTATAAGCTCAATCCACGCGGTCGATATCCAAGTGCTTGGCGGCGCAGCCGACTCGATGAAGGACAATATCGGCAAACGGGTGAAATTTACCACCCAAGGCTTGGGGGGCGTGACTAAAACCATTGAAGCCAAGATAGTGAAAGTCACCACTGTGTCCAACTCTCAGGGAACCGAGAGTCGTTATACGGTTGAGCTTGAGCTGCAATATGAAAAGGATGTTCGTAACATCCGGGTGAACCTCAGAGATAGGGGCCACATGGATTACAAGCTGCTGTTGGGCCGCAACTGGCTTGAAGGCCATTACCTGGTCGATGTGGCCGAAAAAAATGTTATCGGTGAGCGTGCCCCCATTCATCTGGTGGAAGGTGATATCACCTTCGATACCCGTATCGACACAGGTGCTGTAGAGAACAGCCTCCATGCCATCGATATTCAAATAGAAAATGAAGACCCCAGCGATATGGAAGCCAATGTTGGCAAGCCCATCAGCTTTACCACGGTTAATGAAAAAGGTGAAACCCGGCGCATCCATAGCCGAATTACTGAAACGTCACTTATCCGAAATGCTCAGGGAAGTGAAGTTCGCTATATGGTGGAGCTGACTCTGGGGGAACCCGGTAAAGAGTTCAAGGTAAAGGTAAACTTAAGAGACCGAAGCGAGATGACCCATAAGCTGCTCATTGGCCGTAACTGGCTGCAGGGGCACTACATCGTTGATGTCAGCCGCTAGTCTGCAAAGGGCAGTCTGCAATCCACTATGGTGGCCACGGTCAGCGAATGACAGAGCGTCAGTGAGCCGCCAAATTGGCGTTCAAGCCAGGCACAGAGGGCACTTAGTTCAGGCGCGATAATGTCAGAGCTCGCGCCCTGGCGATCAAACCTGATGAGGCAATCATTTCCGGCCCCGTCGACACAGACCCTGACAATATTGCCCTGAGGTGCGTTATCAATCTGAGTGCACAGGAGTTTTAATAAGCTGAATATCAGCAGCGTTAACTGCCAGGTCTCAAGCTGGACACTAAAATTACGTTCGCCCTCCAACTGAATTTGGATGTCACGTCCGGTGATTTCTGATTGAAACAGCAGCGTTAACTGCTGCAACACATCCATGGGAACGGCGCGTTGGCTTGCCTTGTGTCTGCCGGTTAATAGTTCCAGTACCCTGAGCCGCTCTGCGTGTTCGCTCAGCGCATCCTTCAGCTTTTCCATGGACGTGGCGCCCGGGTTGCAGGCCTTGGCCAGAAGGATTTCCTGCTCACGGGCAATCAAACTCACCAAATCTCTGAGCCAGTTTTTAAATAAGCGTCTCTCCGTAACCCAAGCCTCGTCTTTTGCTCTGGTCACTTCCATGCTTTGTGTCTTTTGCGACAGTTCGAATTCTGCCTGTTGCAGATTCTGCTGCAGCTTGCCACTTTCACTGACGCAAAGACTAAGGCTGCGCTCCAGTGTCGTTATCCTCTCCAGCAATTCGTTTTCAATGCGCTTGCGATTTTGAATATCAAAGGCGATGGCACCTGTTCCCCTGAGATTGTCGTCGTCATCCCGAATGGCGAACTTGGTCATTTGAAAACGCATCTCTCCCAAACGTGTTGGCAGTGTCTCTTCGAATTGCAGCGGGGCATCCTGAGTCATCACGCGCTGGTCGCTCTCGCCGTAGGCCTGGGCAAGATCCGACGAAAAGAGTTGTCTGTCGGTGGCTCCCAGGATCCTGTGTCGGTCAAGACCTATGGTTTCACAAAACTTATCGTTCACCATCAGGTAGCGGCCAGCCGTATCCTTGATAAAGATGAGGTTGGGGGATGATTTGAGCAAGGCGGTCAGTTGCTCCTTGTGGGCGAGTAAATCCTGTTGTGCCTCTTGCTGAACCTCCAACTGTTGCTCCAGCGCCAAATTTGAGGCATCGAGACTTGCCATGGCGATTTCGAGCTGACGGGTTCGGGCCACAAGGGCGCTGGCCAACACCCCAATTTCATCCTCACGCTGGCTCGCTTGCAGCTCCAGATGGGCTGCATCTTCTGCTTTCAACGCAGACACCATGCGGGCGATGGGTTTGATGTAAAGTTTGTGTTGTACAAAAATCATCAGCAGCAGTGCCAGCACCTGCGCCAGCAGCAGATACAGCCCAGCGCGCTCAACCAAAAGCAGGGCTTCATTTTTGAAAGAGCTTTTCGGGGTTACAGTGACCACCTTCCAAAATGTGCCCGGCATCCGATATACAGACACCAGCGACGGCGCGGCAATCAGCGGATCTGCGTCGATAGCCAGGGTTCCTAATAATGCAGGTGATTCCGTCATGGCAATGGCGCTGGTGTTAATCATGGCCTGGTACATCAGTTTGCCCTGGGGGAAATTACTGGGGGTCATGGTCAGAAACTGTTCCTGAGTGATGACCTGGTGTGCCTGCGCGTCCTTGATAAACAGCGTGTCTGCGTCCACAACCAGAGAGAGCAACGCCGACAGTTGAGGATAGCGTTGGGTGAGTGAGGCTAAATCGGGCAAGCTTGCGTGTTCAGGTAAACTTTGCTCTGCGCCGGGCAGGGGGGCCGACAACACCTGATTAAATTGGTCCAAAAGGATCACATAGCCCCCGAGTTCTTTACGGGACTCGGTTAGATAACTTGAGAGGCTGGAAAGGCTTACATCTATCGTCGCGACGCCCTGGAATTCATGCTCTTGCCAGATGGGCACCGATGCCGTGACCATGGACTCCTGAGTATGGGGGTCTATGTAGGAAGGGGACCAGAATACCCTGCCGGCGGGAAACAGCCGCATGGGCTTATACCAGAGTTCATCAAAGTAATGACCGCTGCTTTGGTTGTAACCGTCGTTTTTACGCAGCTGCCCAAGCAAGTCTCTGACCCAGAAAAGGCTTCTGATCTCATCTTCCTGACCGAGAGGATGTCCCTTTTCCGGCCAAATTCCACCGCTTGCGACCACGTCTTTATGGTTAGGCAAAGAGAGCAGACTGGGTATAGTGTTTTCAATGGTGGCGATATCGTTTCTTTGGGTGCCTGCGACATCCGCAATGGCAACCACCAGGGTGTCAAGCTGGGCCGTCAAGTCCCGCAACCTGGCTTGGATTAATTGACCCTGAGAGAGATTGAGGTTCATTTCCTGTGTCAGCCGCTCTTCTTTTTGGCTGCCAAGGAGGATCCAGAGGGTGGCCATAAGAAGCAGGGTGGCTATCAGGCTTTGTAGTAGTCCCACCCGAAAGGGCAAGCTATTACGCCACCTCGGGTGCAATGTATGTGATACATAGGCCTTGGAACGGTTCATGACAGGCCGGATCCTTTGGGCTGAAAATGACATTCTCAGCAGCCAGTCTAACGGATAATTTGTTGTTTGCCATTAGCTTAAAGCTAAAAGGCACCCGGGAGGGTGCCTTTTGCGTGGGTCAGAGTTTTAATCCGACCAAAAGCTTATCGAGCTTTTCGGCGGTGGCGTGGAGTTCATCACAACCCGATACCGATTGGTTCGCCGACTGTTCCACATCGTGGGACTGGTTACGGATTTCCATCAGGTTACCGGCAATTTCATTGGCAACGGCGGATTGCTCTTCGGCGGAGGTGGCAATGAGCACGCTCATTTCAAACACCTTGGCACTGTGATGGGCGATGCTGTCGAGATCCTCACCGGTTTTTATCACATGCTTTTTACCTTCTTCCGCTTGCTCAACGGTACGTGCCATCACCTGAGTGAGGTTACGGGAGCCGGATTGCAGCGCCTCAATCATGGACTTGATTTCCACCGTTGCCGCCTGAGTACGGCCCGCAAGGGTACGCACTTCATCGGCCACCACGGCAAAGCCACGTCCCTGCTCTCCGGCGCGGGCCGCTTCGATGGCGGCGTTAAGCGCCAGCAGGTTGGTTTGCTCGGAAATGGCATTGATGGTGGTTACCACTTCATCGATACGACTGGCATTTTCATTGAGTACGGTTACCGCTTCGGACGCCCTGGCAATTTCATTGGAGAGCTGACCTATGGCGCTCACCGTAGTCGCAATATCTTTGGAGCCGGCCGCCACTTGCTGGTTGGCCTCCTGAGTCTCCTGGGATGAGTGCTCGGCATTGCTGGCGACTTCCCGCACTGCAGCGGTCATTTGCTCCATGGCTGTAGCAAGGGAGTCGAGATGGGCACGTTGACTGGCAGCAAGGGCCTGACCGTCCCGTGCATTGGTACGAAACGACTCCACCACAGTACGGATTTGGTGGATGGCGTCGTTGATGTTTTTCACCAGGTTATGCTGACGTTCAACCAGAGAGTCGATGCTGATGGCCAGAATACTGAACTCATCTTTTACCTGGAAGAAGTTGAGCCTGCCGGTAAGGTCGCCATCGGCGGCACGTTTAAGCGCCATTACCGTGGTATACAGAGCGCCACCAACAAAGGTGGAGATGTAGTAGCTGAAGATAAAGATAATAAAGAGCACCAGCGCGATGGCGCCAATGACAAACCAGGTATCGTTACCGGATTCCAGCGACACCGCCTTGGCATCAAGCGTATTTACCGCCACCAATTGCTTGTCGCTGATGGCACTGACCGTTTGATAACGGCCGTTGGCGTTCGCCTGATCGCTTCCGCCGCCACTGCGGGCCAATTGCTGGGCTTTGTTGCCCAGATTACTGACGGGCACTACCTGAGTGCTCCCGGAAAGACTTTGTAAAAAAGTACTTTGCTGGTCAGCCGGAATATAATTAAGCGCCTGCGACACCAGCTGATTGACGTCATTGGTGTGGTTTCGGCTCTGTGCCAGATGGGTTTCGAGTAAGGTGTCGTTAAATTTGATGTTCAGCACCAGTGCCAGCGACAGCACCATCAGCACCGGGACAATAGCCAAAATGGCAAACTTGGTTTTGAGTGTCATGTGGATGAGATATTGATCTACCCAGCGAAACTTCACTTCTTTCATGAATTACCTCGGAGCGGGGCTGCGTGTGACCCTATGTTTATCGGTTCTTGATGACCGAACTTTATTATTGCAGCCGAAATATGCTTGTGAATGAATACTTTTTAATCAGCGCCTTGGCTGTGTTCTGTATTCTCAGCATAGAGCACAGCGACAATTTTACATCTCGTCAACATAGCCCGCCAGTCACCCTGTAGGGAAAATACGAACCCTGTATGAAAATTCCTGGAAACCGCTGGAAAATGCAGCGGAATTTCCCGGGATTTTTCAACATTTGGGCAGATTTATCCCTAGTCAAATAAAGATGCCTGCCGTAAAATTTCACTCTTTTGTTTATTTTGACAAATTTACGCGGCAAGCACGTCGACATGTCGTGAACAGCCTGCCCAAAAAGGTCAGGCACGAGAGCAGTGGAAGAGAAGATGCAGCAATTAACAGAGATTGTGGAACAGGCTCTGGCCGCCATCGAACAGGCGACAGATCTGAAGGTTCTGGACGATATCCGGGTAGACTATCTGGGTAAAAAAGGCCGGATCACCGATTTAATGAAACTGATGGGCACCCTGAGCGCAGAAGAAAAGCCCAAGTTCGGTCAGGCAGTAAACGATGCCAAGCAGAGCGTTCAGGCTAAACTCGGTGAGCAGATGGAGCTGTTTAAAGCCCGCGAACTGGAAGCCAAACTGGCCGCAGAGCAAATCGACGTGACTCTGCCAGGGCGTACTCTGGACAATGGTGGTCTGCACCCAGTGACCCGCACCATTGAACGCATTGAATCTTTCTTTGGCGAGCTTGGTTTCACGGTTAAGCAAGGTCCAGAAATCGAAGATGACTTCCACAACTTCGATGCGCTGAACATTTCTGAGCATCACCCGGCCCGTGCCGACCACGATACCTTTTATTTCAATCCCAAGGTGATGTTGCGTACCCAAACGTCGGGTGTGCAAATTCGCACCATGGAAACGGAAAAACCACCGCTTCGGATTATCTCTCCAGGCCGTGTGTACCGTAACGACTACGACATGACCCATACCCCGATGTTCCATCAGGTGGAAGGTCTCCTGGTGGACGAAAACGTAAACTTTGCAGAGCTTAAAGGCATTCTGCACGACTTCCTGCGTAACTTTTTTGAAGAAGACCTGCAGGTACGTTTCCGTCCATCTTATTTCCCATTTACCGAACCTTCGGCCGAAGTGGACGTAATGGGCAAAAATGGTAAGTGGCTCGAAGTACTCGGCTGCGGCATGGTACACCCCAACGTACTGCGCAGCGTGGGCATCGACCCTGAGAAGTATTCCGGTTTTGCTTTTGGTATGGGTGTTGAGCGTTTGACCATGCTGCGCTACGGCGTAAACGATCTGCGCGCATTCTTCGAAAACGACCTGCGTTTCCTCAAGCAATTCAAATAACGGAGCAAATTAGTAATGAAATTCAGTGAATCCTGGCTTCGTGAATGGGTTAATCCAGCCATCAGCCGTGAAGACTTAAGTCATCAAATCACCATGGCTGGCCTGGAAGTGGACGGCGTTGACGCGGTTGCGGCCGACTTCAGCGGCGTATTTGTGGGCGAAGTTGTGGAATGTGGCCAACATCCCGATGCCGACAAACTGCGTGTGACTAAAGTAAACGTGGGTGGCGATACCCTGCTGGATATCGTTTGCGGCGCGCCAAACTGCCGTTTGGGCCTGAAAGTGGCCGTTGCCACTGTAGGCGCCGTATTGCCCGGCGACTTCAAAATCAAAAAAGCCAAGCTCCGCGGTCAGCCGTCTGAAGGCATGCTGTGTTCCTACAGCGAGCTGGGTATCGATATCGAAAGCGATGGCATTATCGAATTGCCGCTGGATGCGCCCATTGGTACTGACATCCGTGAATATCTCGACCTGAACGATGCAGTTATCGACGTAGACCTGACCTCCAACCGTGCCGACTGTCTCGGTATGGCCGGTCTTGCCCGCGAAGTGGGTGTACTTAACCGTGCCGAAGTGACAGAGCCAAGCTGGGCCCCTGTTACCGCCAGTATTGCCGACACCATCGATATTCAGCTTTCAGCCCCTGCTGCCTGCCCAAGGTATCTGGGCCGTATCGTGCGTAATGTGAACGTAAAAGCGCCGACACCTGAGTGGATGAAAGAAAAGCTGCGCCGCAGTGGCATCCGTTCAATCGACCCTATCGTGGATATCACCAACTATGTGCTGATTGAATTCGGTCAGCCGATGCACGCTTTTGACCTGGCCAAAATCGACGGCAAGATTGAAGTCCGTCTGGGCAATGGTGAAGAAAAGCTGACATTGCTGGATGGCAGCGAAATCACAGTGCCAAGCGATACTCTGGTTATTGCAGACAACACTAAGCCTCTGGCGCTTGCCGGTGTGTTTGGTGGCGAGTTCTCCGGTGTGGGTGAAACCACTCAGGACATACTGCTCGAATGTGCCTTCTTTGCTCCTTTGGCCATCATGGGTAAAGCCCGCAAGCTTGGTCTGCACACAGACTCATCACACCGCTTTGAGCGTGGCGTTGACCCAGAGCTGCAGCACAAGGTGATGGACCGTGCCACCCGTTTGGTGCTGGATATCTGTGGTGGTGAAGCCGGCATTGTGGTGGAAGCCAAATCCGATGAACATCTGCCAAAAGCCAAAGAGATCCTGCTGCGTCGCAGCAAGCTCGACAAAATCCTTGGCCACCATGTACCAGACAGTGATGTAGTTGAAATCCTGACACGTTTGGGTTTTGCCGTAACAGCAGGTGAGGGGGAGTGGCAGGTAACCACGGCGACCTATCGTTTCGATATGGCCATCGAAGAAGACCTGATTGAAGAAGTTGCCCGTATTTACGGTTATAACAACATCCCCAACAAGGCGCCCATGGCACATCTCAGGATGTCTACCCATCAGGAAGCCGATATCAGCCTGAAGAAGGTGCGTAGCCTCTTGGTTGCCCGCGGATTCCAGGAAGCCGTAACTTACAGCTTCGTCGATCCCAAATTGCAGCAATTGGTGCATCCAGGCGAGCAGGCGATGATCCTGCCTAACCCGATTTCCAGTGAAATGTCGGCCATGCGCCTGTCTATGTTCACCGGTTTGCTCAACGCTGTCGGCTACAACCAGGCTCGTCAGCAGGGCCGTGTGCGCCTGTTTGAGACAGGATTGCGCTTTGTGCCTGATGCCAATGCAGAATCCGGCGTAAGGCAGCAACCTATGCTGGGTGCCGTGATTGCAGGCCTCCAGAACGAAGAACATTGGTCAATGGAGAGCAAAACCGTTGATTTCTTCGATCTTAAGGGCGATTTGGAGGCAATTATTGGCTTGACAGTTTCGGGATCCGAATTTAGTTTTAGAAGAGCGACACATTCGGCGCTTCACCCAGGCCAATGTGCTGAAATTCTAAGGAATGATCGCGTGATTGGCTATATAGGTGCCGTTCATCCAAGCCTTGAGAAGCCATTTGGGCTCAATGGTAAAACCATCGTATTTGAGCTGGAACTGGATGCATTGCTACATGCGAAATTGCCCGAAGCTCAGGTAATTTCCAAGTTCCCCGCTAACCGCCGGGATATCGCATTGGTCGTGGATGAAAGCGTTGCTGCGGCTGATGTGATAAAAGTGATAAGAAAAGTTGGCGAAAATCAGTTGGTTGGCGTAAACTTGTTCGATGTATACCAGGGTAAAGGTGTTGAGCCCGGTAAAAAGAGCCTGGCAATTGCACTGACGTTACAAGACAACACTCGCACACTTGAAGAAAAAGAGATCGCAGAAGCAGTAGACACTGTGGTTTCAGCACTCAAGTACGAGTTCAACGCATCGTTGAGGGATTAAAGTATGGCACTTACCAAAGCCGAAATGGCAGAGCATCTTTTTGAAACGCTTGGCATTAACAAGCGGGTCGCGAAAGAGATGGTAGAGACGTTTTTCGAGGAAATCCGAAGCGCTCTCGAAAGTGGTGAGCAGGTCAAGCTGTCCGGTTTTGGTAACTTTGACCTCAGGGACAAAAACCAACGACCTGGCCGCAACCCAAAAACCGGTGAGGATATCCCGATCTCTGCCCGTCGTGTGGTGACATTCCGCCCCGGTCAGAAGCTGAAAAGCCGCGTCGAGTCATCCAACTCCGAAAAGTAACATCGGAATACACTGAGGGAAGGCCACTCATCTGAGTGGCTTTCCTGTTTGTGTGCTCAAAAGAGATTCTAAGTTAAGACAATGCGTTATTTTGACAGACGATTTTACTGGGGACTGCTGCATCCAAGACTGTGGGGTACCTGGATAGCCATCGGCGTCTTGCTCTTTTTGGGCGCCTTGCCTGCTGCTATTCGCGATCCCATTGCGCGTGCGCTGTCCGGGCTGGTACTGGCTATCGCTAAAAAGCCAATCCGGGTGGCAAGGGCCAATATCAAGGCCTGTTTCCCTGAAAAATCAGAACGGGAAGTGGAAGCGCTAATTCGTGAGAATGTAGCGCAGTTCGTGATGATCCTGATTGGTCAGGCCGAGCTCCTGTTCGGCAGCGAAGATCATTTACGTCGCCGGGTTTCGCTACAAGGCTTTGAGCATGTCAAAGCTGCCCGTAACGCTGGGCAGCCAATTATTTTCATTATGCCGCACGTATGGGGTATAGATTACGCCGGGCTCAGGTTAAACCTTGAGTTACCGATGGCGACCATGGCCAAGGCCCATCGTAACGAACTCTTTAATTGGTTCTCCAACCGCATTCGCAGTCGTCTTGGCGGCCATGTGTATATGCGTGAAGCGGGTCTTCGGGTGCTGATCAGCGAGATGCGCCAGGGGAACAGCTTCTTTTATCTGCCTGATGAAGATTTAGGACCTGATCAAAGTGTGTTTGCACCGCTTTTTGCCACCACCAAGGCGACATTGCCGGTAGTAGGGCGGCTGGCAGCAGCCGGTAAAGCCCAGGTGATGCCGGTCACCATAGGTTACGATGATAAGGCACATCGGTTTTCACTTACAGTGCTACCCGCCATCGACGAAGTCAGTATGGCTGGCAAAGAAAATGAAGCACTGGCGCTTAACCGCGCTGTTGAGCAGGTCATTTCGGCTTACCCTGAGCAGTACATGTGGTTTTTAAAGCTGCTTAAAACCCGTCCAGAGGGTCAGGCGTCTATTTACGATTGACGCTAAATTTCGTGCGGGCAACTATACTTGTCCGAAGTTAGCCTTTCGGAGTCTTCATGTTGCCCGCACCCATTCCCTTCGATGAGGCCGAAAGGCTTGAGGCGCTTCGCAGCCTGAATGTGCTCGATACTGAGGCCGAAGAGCGTTTCGATCGCCTGACCCGTTTGGCGCGTAGGCTGTTTGATGTCCCCATCTGTCTGATAAGCTTGATTGATACCGACAGGCAATGGTTTAAATCCTGTATTGGTTTGTCCGAGTCTGAAACCCACCGCGATATTTCCTTTTGTGGTCATGCCATTATGCAAGCCGATATCTTCGTGATTGAAGATGCGCTCAAAGACCAAAGATTTGCCGATAATCCGCTGGTGACAGGTGAGCCCCATATTCGGTTTTATGCAGGCTATCCGCTTACCCTGAGTAATGGTCACAGAGTTGGCACCCTCTGTATTATTGACCGTACCCCCCGCCATTTTGATCCTGAGGCATATCGTGACCTGGAAGATCTCGGTAAATTGGTAGTGTCTGAGCTTGAAGCCGTTCAAACCGCCACCCTGGACCCATTGACGGGCCTGACGAATCTGCGCGGTTTCGATCTTCTCGCAAAACAGTGTTTGGCCAAGTGTCAGCGGCAACAGCAGGACGCGACGCTTTTTTTCATGGATCTGGATTACTTCAAGGAAATCAATGACCGCTTTGGGCATCAGGAAGGAAACAGCGCCCTGGTGGCATTCGCCAATCTGCTGAAAGAGGCCTTTCGTGAGTACGACGTGATTGCCCGTATTGGCGGCGATGAGTTTGTTGCGCTGGTCAGCCATGAACGGTCGATGTCGCCGGCAGCCGGGATCTTAAGCCGCTTGCATCAAAACCTGGCAAGGCACAATATCAATACTCCCATTGGCTATCAGTTGGAATTCAGTTGCGGCACTGCGCGTTTCGATGCTCTGTCACCAAGCTCCCTTGAGCGGCTCTTGAAGGATGCCGATATTCATATGTACCGCGAAAAGCAAGTACACCACCAAAAGCATGACGAGCAGAACTGAAGCAGGGCGAGACAGGTGTGCAGTCTCTGCCCGTGTCACTCGTAAGAAATGACGTCTGAAAACACCAACAAAAAACGCTGCAATGGCAGCGTTTTTACATGAGTGGCAGGCAGAATTTTAGCTTCTGGCCTTATGACGCTCATAGAGGTTCGCAGTGATGTCGGCAAGTGACAGCCCCTGGTCCTCCAGCAATACCATCAGGTGAAACAGTAGATCAGAAGCTTCATCAACCAACTCTTTTTTATCGTGGGTTGCGGCGGCGAGCGCTGTTTCCAGCCCTTCTTCACCTACTTTTTGCGCCATACGTTTGGTGCCGCTGGCAAACAGGGATGCGGTATAACTGCTGCCGCCTTCGCCTGCATCACAGGCTTTTTTCCTGCCCTGAATCAAGCTCTCAAGTCCGGCGATAAAGCTGTGACTGCCATCTTGCCAACATGACTCTGTGCCTGTGTGGCAGGTTGGGCCCTTGGGCAGAACCTGCACCAACAGACTGTCGTTATCGCAGTCGGCGGCAATGCTGATAAGGCTGAGCACATTGCCGGACGACTCGCCCTTGGTCCAAAGCCGCTGCTTGCTGCGGCTGAAAAAGGTGACCATGCCGCTCTGCAGCGTCTTTTCCAGCGCGGCCTTGTCCATATAACCCTGCATCAGCACCTTGCCGCTTAAGTGGTTTTGCACGATAGCGGGAATGAGGCCGTCTTGTTTGTCCCAGTCGAGACGGTTTAAAAGGGTTTCGTCAGCCATGGACCATTACTCCGTTAACCTGATGGCAATCCCCTGAGATGCAAGGAATTGTTTAAGCTCACCTATATTGATGATGCCTTTATGAAACACACTGGCGGCAAGTGCTGCATCAACCCGGGCATTGCTGAACACCTCGGCAAAGTGGGCCATGGTGCCGGCACCGCCGGAGGCAATCAGCGGCACATCGCAGATGGCCCGAACCTTCAGCAGCTGCTCAATATCATAGCCCTGACGCACACCATCCTGATTCATCACATTCAGCACTATCTCACCGCAGCCCTGACGCTGCACTTCTTCAACCCAATCCAGGGTGTGCCAGCGGGTGTCTTTGGTGGCGGCTTCATCGCCGGTAAACTGCTTTACCGTGTAGTTGCCGCCGTCGCTATCGTAAAAGCTGTCGATACCCACCACCACACATTGGCGTCCAAATTCATCGTGCAGCCTGCGAATAAGGCTGGGATCCGACAGAGCAGGCGAGTTGATGGAAATTTTATCGGCGCCGAAGGCCAGAATTTCCCGCGCCTGAGCTGCCGTTTTGATACCGCCAGCCACACAAAAGGGAATGTCGATGCGCTCGGCAATGCGGCTAACCCAGGATTTATCCACCACATCGCCTTTGGCACTGGCGCTGATATCGTAAAATACCAGCTCATCGGCACCTTCTTCGGCGTAGCGGGCGGCGAGGGGGACTATGTCGCCCACAATTTCGTGGTTACGAAATTGCACCCCTTTAACCACTTTGCCGTCTTTCACATCCAGGCAGGGCACTATGCGTTTGGCCAGCATGCAATTGCCTCCTTTGCAGTAAATACGCCGGTTAGCAGTGCCTTACCGATAATGATGCCGCTGGCACCGGACTCCCTGACGGCTTTTACGTCTTCCAGGGTGGCAACGCCGCCGCTGGCCTGCCACTGTACATCGCTAAAACGCTCGGCCAGTTCTCGGTAAAGCGCTGTGTTGGCGCCGGTCATGGTGCCATCGCGGCTGATATCGGTTACCAAGGCGTGTTTAAGGCCCGCGGGCATAAAGGTATCCACAAGGGATTCGAGCGACTTTCCGCCGCCCTGTTGCCAGCCGTGAACTGCCACCATCTTGTTGCCCTGGGCATCGATATTGACATCGAGGGCAAGGCAAATGGCATCGCCGCCATATTTTTCAAAAAGGTCTAGTACAACCTCGGGTGATTTGACCGCCAGCGAGCCAATCACGACCCGGGCAACGCCTGCATCCAGCAGGGCATCCACATCGGCGGCGCTGCGAATGCCACCTCCTACCTGCAGTGGGGTGGACAAACCGGCCGCAATCTCTTCAATTAACCTGGTTTGCCTTTTGTCGGGGTCTTTAGCGCCGGTCAGATCAACAAGATGCAAGAGCGCTGCGCCGTCTTGCTGATAACTCAGCAATTGTGTTTTGGGATCCAGAGAAAATTCGGTCTTTTTGGCGTAATCGCCCTGAAACAGGCGCACCACCTGACCATCAATAAGGTCGATTGCAGGAATGATCATGATTGCTCCAAGGCGCCGACATTAGCTTGCGCCGGTGAATTTTCAATAAGCCCCGCTTCGGCAGCTGCAAGCCCCAGGTCGGCCAGTGTGAGTCCCAGAAAGTTTTTCAGGATTTTGGCGCCGGTGGCAGCGCTTTTCTCCGGGTGGAACTGCACTCCCATAAAATTATCTTTGGCGATGGCCGCACTGAAGGCTTCGCCATACTCGCAGCTGGCGATGGTGGCTGCGGACTCGGGGGCACAGAAGGAGTGCACAAAGTAGACCCACTCGCCAGGCTCAATGCCGGCAAATAGCGGATGGCCGGACACCTTAAGCTGATTCCAGCCCATGTGGGGCAAAGGTTGGCTGCCTGCATCCAACTCGCGAATTTCGCCAGGGATAATATCGAGGCAATCAATATCTTCACCCTTGGCGCCGCGCTCGTGTGAGCGGGTCATCAACAGCTGCATTCCAAGGCAGACGCCGAGCACCGGCTGGTGCAGGGTTGGGATAAGTTTATCAAGCTCTCTGGCTCTCAGGGCATCCATGGCTGCCGCTGCCGTGCCAACGCCCGGCAGTACCAGACGTGGCGCTACGCGAAGTACTTCGCTGTCGCGGCTTACCAGCACCTTGGCACCGAGGCGCTCAAAGGCAAACTTCACCGAGCTTAGATTGGCGCAGCCGGTGTCAATGATGACCAAATCGGCGCTTGCGGCTGCTTCAGCGGCAGAGCTGGCCGATATAATGGACTCTTTCATCAAAGCATTCCTTCTCTCATCAAAGCACGCCTTTGGAGGATGGCAGGGCATCACCTTCGATGGCAATGGCCTGACGCAGGGTTCGGCCCAATACCTTGAACAGGGCTTCTACTTTGTGGTGATCGTTATCGCCGTCGCAGCCGATGTGTAAGGTGCAGCGCAGGCCATCGGCAAACGAGCGGAAGAAGTGCGGCACCATTTCGGTGGCCATTTCGCCCACTTTATCGCGGCTGAAGCTGGCATCAAACTTGATAAACGGCCGACCCGAGATATCCATCAGACACTGACCCGAGGCTTCATCCATGGGCAGGGCAAAGCCGAAACGGCCGATGCCGCGTTTGTCACCCAGGGCCTGACGCAGTGCATCACCCAGCGCCAGCGCTGTATCTTCCACGCTGTGGTGATCGTCAATTTCAAGGTCGCCATCGACGTTAAGCTTCAGGCTGAAATTGCCGTGGGTGGCGATTTGATCGAGCATGTGGTCAAAAAAGCCGATGCCGGTCGCAATTTGATTGTTGCCGGGGGTATCCAGATCAACAGTGACCCGGATGTCGGTTTCGCGGGTAGTGCGCACCACGGTGGCGCAGCGACCTTTGGCGAGCAGCGCATCGGCAATGGCATTCCAGCCGAGGGTTTCACGCTGATACTTAAAGCTCTTGATGCCCATGGCATTGCCAAGCTCGACGTCGGTGTCGCGATCGCCAATCACCGCTGAGGCGGTGAAATCCACCAGACCTTGGGTCAGGAAGGATTTCACCAACCCGAGTCTGGGTTTGCGACAGCTGCAGTTTTCATCATTGAAGTGCGGGCAAATAAGCACCTCATCAAACTTAACGCCCTGACTTTCAAAAACCTGCATCATCAGGTTGTGGGGCGCATCGAAATCTTCCTGGGGGAAAGATGGGGTGCCGAGGCCATCCTGATTACTGACCATAATCAGTCGATAACCGGCTTTTTGCAGCCGCAGCAGCGCGGGAATGGCGTTTGGTTCAAACACCAGCTTGCTGAGACTGTCGACCTGCTTATCTGTTACCGGCTCTTCAATCAGGGTGCCATCGCGGTCGATAAAAAGCATTTTCTGGGGCATGGGTACTCTGTCCTTATGATTATTTGCTGTCGATGCGGCCGATGGCCTCGATAATGGAATCCGTCTCTTGCTCGCTGGTGTAGCTGATGCGAATGGCACCTTTAAGCCTTGGGTGGCTGTAGCGTCTGGCGACTATGCCTGCATTGGCAAGGGCTCTGGCTAGTGCCTCCACATCATCGCTGAAGGCGAGCACATAGTTGCCGCCGCTTGGCAGGACGCGAAGGCCTGCATTGGTAAGCGCTACCGCGAGTCTTGCGCCCTGTGTATTAAGCAATACCACATCTGCGCACATTTGGGTGACGCCCTGCTCGGAAAGCGCTTTTTCGGCAATCACAGACACAGGTACAGGCACCGGATAGGGCGCAATCACCCGCATCACCAGCTCGCACACCGAAGCGCTTGCCAGCAGGAAACCGCAGCGGGCACCGGCAAGTCCAAAAGCCTTGGAGAGGGTGCGCAGCACCACCAGATTTTCAAATTCTGCCATCAAGCCTGTGGCACTTTGGGCGGGTGAGCCGTCTGGGTTGCGGGCAAATTCGATGTAGGCTTCATCAACCACCACCAGCGCATTGGGGAAGGTTTTTGCCACCCGCGCAATTTCATCAAGCGGCAGCAAGGTGCCGGTTGGGTTATTGGGGTTGCAGACAAACACCAATTTGCTGCCTGTTAAGGCCGAGATGTCGTCAGGCAGGCTGAAATCTTCCGCCAGCGGCAGGGTGTTGACCGCCACATTAAAGGTGGCCGCGCTGATGGAGTACATGCCATAAGTTGGGCTGAAAATGCCGATGCTGTCTTTGCCGGGCACACAAAAGGTGCGAATAAGCAGTTCAATGGCTTCATCGGCGCCGCGGCCGCATATCAGCTCATTGGCCGCAACGCCGGCATACGCCGCATAGGCGGCAATCAGCCCGGGTGGCTGGCACTCGGGGTAGCGGTTGGCGCCATCAATGCCAGTGCGGTTAAAGGGTGACTCATTGGCATTTACCCAAATTTCGCCGCTGCCACCAATGCGCCGAGCGCTCTGGTAGGGCTCCAGGCTTAAAAGCTCAGGGCGGGCGAGGCGTGCTGCCAGGCTATCCGCTGGAATTGCGTTTACCTGAGATGTCATTGACCATTCTCCTCACGTGCGATGGCATCAAGCCTGACTTTTACCGCATTTTTGTGGGCATCCAGTGACTCGGCCGCAGCCAGTGTCATCACAGTTTGACCAAGTCCTTTCAGTCCGTCCGCAGTTAATTCCTGCACTGTAAAGCGGCGGCAAAAATCGGCCAACGACAGGCTGGAGACGGTTTTGCTGTAACCGTAGGTGGGCAGCACGTGGTTGGTGCCGGAGGCATAGTCGCCAACCGATTCCGGCGTAAAGGCGCCTAAAAACACCGACCCTGCCGCACGAATGCGTGGCAGCAGCTCCCTTGGCTCGCGGGTTTGAATGATGAGATGCTCCGGGGCATAGAGGTTAGACACCATTGCCGCCTCATCCAGGGTGTCAGTCATGATAATGCGGCTGCATGACAGCGCGCCTTCTGCGGTTTCCCGTCGTGGCAGCAGCGCAAGCTGGCGCTCAAGTGCCGCTTCAACGGCCTTGGCCTGGGCGCTGGAGTCGGTGACAAAAATTACCTGTGAGTCACTGCCGTGTTCAGCCTGAGATAAGAGGTCGGCAGCAATAAACTCAGGATTGGCCGTATCATCGGCAATCACCAGCACTTCGGAAGGACCGGCTGGCATATCTATGGTGACCGCGGCCTGGGTATCCCGTGCCACCTGGGCCTTGGCTTCTGTTACATACCTATTGCCGGGACCGAAAATCTTATCGACTTTCGGCACGCTTTCGCTGCCGTAAGCGAGCGCCGCAATGGCCTGGGCGCCACCTATTTGGAACACATCGGTAATGCCGCACACGCTGGCCGCGTAAAGAATGGCGTCATCGATGGGCGGCGGGCTTACCAGCACCCGTTTGTTGCAGCTGGCAATGGTTGCAGGCACTGCCAACATCAGCACGGTGCTGATAAGGGGGGCGCTGCCGCCAGGAATATAAAGCCCCACCTTTTCAATTGCTTCACTTTTAAGCTCACAGCAAACCCCCGGTTGGGTTTCCAGGCTGATTTCACTGAACTGCTGGGCGCTGTGAAAGCGGGAAATATTGGCGCGGGCGGCATTGATGGCGTCTTTAAGCTCGGGGCTGACGCGCTCGCAGGCTGCCGCAATGGCTTCAGCACTCAGCGCCAGCGTATCGATTTCGGCTTTATCGAAGCGCGCCGCGTATTCAATAAGGGCCTTGTCGCCACCACGCTTCACATTGTCAAGAATGTCACTGACCGAAGCCGCCAGACTGTCGTCACCCACCAGAGGTGAGCGGGACAGCGCCTTGCGCTTGGCATCCTCGTTTAAGCTGTTCCAGACCAAGGTTTCCATCGCTTACCCCATCATTTTTTCGATTGGCATTACCAGGATGGAGCTGGCGCCAAGGGCGGTCAGTTCTTCCATGGTGTCCCAGAACAGGTCTTCGGTGCTGACCGCGTGGATGGCAACCCGATTGGTTTCATCATTGAGCGGCAGCACAGTGGGGTTTTCGGCGCCGGGCAGCAGGGCGACGATTTGCTCCAGCGTTTCGGTTGGGGCGTGCAGCAGGATGTACTTGCTTTCACGGGCACGGATAACCCCATTCACCCGGGAGAGGATTTTATTGATAAGTGCCTGCTTGGCATCGCTTTGTGGCGTGGTGGACTGAATAATACAAGCCATGGAGCGGAAGATGACTTCAGTTTCGTACAGGCCGTTGGCTTCGAGGGTGGCACCTGTCGACACCAGATCGCAGATACCATCGGCAAGGCCGGCACGGGGCGCCACTTCCACTGAACCCTTTAATTGGCAGTCCTGATAGGATATGCCTTTATTTTGCATAAAGCGGCGAAGCAGGTTGGGGTAGGAGGTCGCGATCCTAAGGCCTTCCAGCGAGCTTGCATCGCCATAAACAAATTCGGTTGGTACCGCCAGAGATAAGCGACAGGCACCAAAGTCCAGTTGTCTGAGCTTAACGACGTCGGATGCATTGCCAAGACATTCGCGCTCAAGCTGCTCTTCTTCCAGTACGTTTTCACCGACTATGCCTAAATCGACCACACCGTCCATTACCAAGCCGGGGATGTCATCGTCACGCACCCGCAAGATATCCACGGGCATATTGTCGGCGTGGGCGATGAGCCGCTGTTCATTCACGCTGAATTTTACCCCGCAGCTTTTCAGCAGCTGTTGGGATTCGGTGGACAGGCGTCCGGATTTTTGAATGGCAATTCTCAGTCTGGCAGTCATGGCGAAATATCCTGGTATCTAAAGTAATGTTTAAAATCAAAAACTTTGGTGCAAAGAAAAACCCCCGGAATTCCTTCCGGGGGTTGTCCTGAAACTTTAGATCATGACCGCCAGAAGGAATGCACCTTCGGCAGTGAGCTTCCGAAGGCTACCGCTTGTGATGGTGATGATGGTGCTTGGCAGTCGAAAGCTGGAACATGTGTCTTTAATCCTGTGTCTGGCGCCGTGCGCTCGTTACATTTACTGGCTGGCCGAATTTTTCGGACGCTTTTTACACTAAAGGCTTTCAGGATGCTTTGCAAGAGCGTTTTTCGTCAATATTAAAAAAGTTCAGCTTTGCATGAATATTCATGTGACTCAGGTCTGATTTGGCGTCTGTTCCATACTCCGCTTGTGGCAGTCAGTGAAATCGGCATAATGCATTCAACCAAAAGGTGAATCACCTCAATGCTGGAGCAAGTTTGTCTTCCCAATCCGCTGCCAACAAGCTGATAACCCGTACTCAGGCCGT
This sequence comes from Shewanella zhangzhouensis, assembly GCF_019457615.1. Lineage (NCBI taxonomy): Bacteria > Pseudomonadati > Pseudomonadota > Gammaproteobacteria > Alteromonadales > Shewanellaceae > Shewanella > Shewanella zhangzhouensis. The sequence continues at coordinate 2,532,969 of NZ_CP080414.1, read as the reverse complement.
CTTCGATGAGGGTGGGCTGCTGTCGCGTTTTATCCGCGGCTATCGGCGCCGTGAGGTCCAGCAGCAGATGGCAGAGGAAGTGGCATCTTGCTTAAGTCATTCCCACAAGTTGGTACTGGAAGCAGGTACCGGTGTGGGCAAAACCTTCGCTTATCTGGTACCGGCGCTATTAAGTGGCAAGCAGGTGATTGTCAGTACCGGCAGTAAAAATTTGCAGGAGCAGCTCTTTTATAAAGACTTACCGGCCCTTTTGGAGATGCTTAAGCTCCACCTGCCAGTTAGCATTTTAAAGGGGCGCAGCAATTATTTGTGCCAGCGGTTGATGGCGGCGCAGATGGAGTCGGCCTTCAGTCACGATGAGAAGCTGTTGGATGATTTACTCAAGCTCAATCAATTTGCGCAAACCACAGAAGATGGTGACCTTGGCAATCTGACCGGCGTGGCCGAAGATGCCCGCGCCATCAGTCTGGTGGCCAGCACTCAGGATAGCTGTACCGGCCAGCGCTGCGCCTTTTATGAAGACTGCTTTACCCGTAAAGCCCGTGCCCGGGCCATGAATGCCCGCTTGATTGTGGTGAACCATCACCTGTTTTTTGCTGACAGGGTGCTTAAAGACACGGGCTTTGCCGAACTCTTACCCGATGTGGATGCGGTGATATTTGACGAGGCGCACCTGTTGCCTGATATCGCGATTCAGTATTTTGGCTCTCAGCTTTCAACCGGCAGCCTGCGACGGCTGCTTGATGGCATAGAGCGGCTCACCGAAGGCGAGCTTGGCGATACCCAGGGGCTTAAGCTTTTGCCGCAGCGTGCCCGGATTAAGTTGGATGCCTGGCAAAATTGCCTGGTGGATGCAGGCAGCAGTGATTTCAGGCAACTGCTGAAAGATAAAACCGCGGCATTGGCCGCAGGTGATTTGATTGGTGAGCTCTCAGCGCTGGAAGCTTTACTGCTCGCCAATGTGGGCCGCAGTGAGCCGCTTGATGATTTTGCCGTTAAGCTGCCGGAGCTTAAGCAAAAGCTTGTACGCTTCATCGCCTGTGACGATCCTGGGTCTGCCTATGGCATCGATATCGGTGAGCGCCATCTGATGCTACGTATTTCCCCCATCGATATTGCCAAGGCGTGCCGTGAGTTATTCAGCGAAGACACCGCCTGGGTGTTTACCTCGGCGACCTTGCAGGTGGAACGAAGCCTGCAGTTTTTTACCCGAGAACTTGGGCTCACATCTGCTGCGCATTCGTCTATTAATCGAGGGAATGCCAGTCGAAGTCAATCCAGCGGCGCTGCCAAATCCTCAATGTGCAAAGAAGTGCTGCTCGACAGTCCCTTTGATTACCCCAGGCAATCTCTGTTATGTGTGCCGCGCCGCCTTGGCAGCGTTGCCAATCAGGATGCCATGGTGCGCCAGCTCACCGAGGTGTGCCTCAAGCTGATTAAGGCCGCCAAGGGGCGCACCTTTATTCTCTTTACCAGCCACAGGATGATGGAGGCCGTCGCCCGCGCTCTGGTTGGCCGCTGCCACTATCCTCTGCTGGTTCAGGGGCAGGGCGGTAAGCAGCAATTACTATCCAAATTCAGACAGTTGGGTGAAGCGGTGCTGCTTGGCACCGGCAGCTTTTGGGAAGGCGTCGACGTGCGTGGCAAGCTTCTGTCGTGCGTGATTATCGATAAGCTCCCCTTTGCCTCGCCGGATGACAGTCTTTACCGAGCGAGAGCCAGCAGGGTAGAGGCGAGAGGTGGCGATCCCTTCCTGGAAATTTCGCTGCCCCAGGCGGTGATTGCCCTGAAGCAGGGCGCTGGAAGGCTTATCCGCGATGAGACCGACCGTGGCGTACTGGTTATCTGCGATAACCGTCTGGTGAATCGGCCCTATGGGCAGGCATTTTTGCAATCCTTGCCGCCGATGGCCCGCACCCGTGATTTGGGTGCAGCCTGCGCTTTTTTAGAGGCAATTGATTGAATTTAATCCGACTGCTGACCTTAGCCGTTTTATGGCTGGCGTTTTATCGGGTAAAATCACCCCAATGACCCACAGGGCCCTCTTTCTGTGGCCAACGATTTTGGAAACTCGTACCCCATGACGCAGCCAATTGCACTGCCGGACAATCCGGTGATCCTCGCGCTCGATACCTGCACCGAAGCATGCTCCGCCGCGCTTTATGCCAAGGGTGAAACCTATGCCGATATGGCCGATGCGCCCCGTGAGCACAGCCAGCGCCTGCTGCCCATGATTGATGGGCTGTTAAACAAGGCTGGGCTCAGCATTAGCGATGTCAACATCATTGCCTACGGCCGTGGCCCGGGCAGCTTTACTGGCATTCGCATCTGTACCAGCATGACCCAGGGCCTTGCGCTTGGCCGCGAGCTGCCGGTGATTGGTATTTCTACCCTGGCCGCCATGGCGCAGGAAGCGATGGAAAAGAGCGGTGAAACCCGGGTGCTGTGCGCCATAGATGCGCGCATGTCTGAAGTCTATGTGGGTGAGTATCGGATGCAGGATGGCGTGGCGACACCGGTGGGTGAAGAAGCAGTATTGCCACCGTCGATGGTGAAGGTATCTGACGGCGTTAAGCTTGCCTGCGGTACAGGTTTTGATGCCTATCCAGCGCTTTTGACTCTCGGACACGGCCTGGAGCTCAGTACTGAGGTGAAATTTCCTGCCGCTGAGGCTATGCTGACTCTTGCCAGACTAGGCATTGCAGAAGGGCTGCACACCAGTGTGGATGACTTGGCACCTGTGTATCTTCGCGATACTGTGGCCTGGAAGAAACTGCCCGGCCGTGAATAATCTGAGGACTCGCTGATATGGTGATTAACGCTGCACAGATTGCGTTTTTTGGGGCAAGCGCCCTAATTCCGCGCGCTTTGCCTGCGTCATCACCGCAAGCCGACGAAATGCCTGAGCAGTCCCCCAGCGTGACTGGCGCTCAGGCAAGAACGCTGATGGCGTCCTGGGATAGCGGATTCACGCCTAATCAACAGCTTAACTACGATGAAACGCCCCAAAGCCGGGGTGCCATTGCTGAGTATTTGTTGACCCAGCATGGCGAACGGCGGGAGCAAATTCGTGCCATGGTCGGCATAGATCTCTATGCCTGATATCAACACATCGAATGCAACCTCTGAGCGCACTGTCATAAGCCCTCATCCAGGGCGTGGCATATTCCTGCTGGAGCTGGCCGTTGCGGCCTTTATCACCCATATCCCATACCTCGGCATCCCCTTCAAGTGGTTGGAAAGCTTTTTCCATGAGCTGTCTCATGCATTGGCGACCCTACTGACCGGTGGGACAGTGAGCCATATCCAGTTGTTTCCCAATGGTGCAGGGCTTTGTTTCTCAGGTGGTGGTATGCCTGTGGTCATAGGTTTCAGCGGTTATGCAGGCGCAGCGGTTTGGGGACTGACGCTGTTTGTCATGGCGACCTGGCCCAGGGGTATAAAGCCAGCTTTTGCCTTGCTTGGGGTGATGGTGTTGGTGGTCTTGCTGTTTTACGCCCGTGATGTGCTGACAATGGGTATTTTACTGGTTCTGGCAGGGTTATTTTTTCTGCCTTTGAAGCTCGCCAGTGCGCCGTGGCTGGTTATGCTGCTCAGGCTACTGGCTCTCATAGGGCTTCTGAATGCCCTTAACAGTCCAACCTACCTGTGGGGGCTTGAGGGGCTGGGGGATGCCGTGCTCCTGAGCGATTTAATCTGGTTACCGCCTGTATTTTGGATTGCATCCTGGCTGGCAGTGGCGGCGGCATGCCTCTGGCTTTGTTGGCGACGGGTAAATGCCCTGGTCAATTGCAACAAATTATGAATATCCCTTGGAAAACGTCCTGAGCCTTGTTAGCTTCGATGCCAGTATTGGTAAGGTATTTCGATGTATTTCAAGGAGAACAAGATGAACAAGTTACTGGTAGCGGGCCTGGTATCCTGGGCCGGACTGACAGGGATGGCTCATGCCATGACATTGGAAGAAGCAGCTGCCAACAGTCTGCGCACCCCCGCCAATGTTGAGCGCGATCAGTATCGTCATCCCGTTGAGACCCTGAGCTTTTTCGGTGTGAAGGACAATCTTACTGTGGTGGAGTTCTGGCCCGGTGGCGGTTGGTATACCGAAATACTGGCACCACTGCTTAATGAAAATGGCCAGTATGTTGCTGCGAATTTTGAAACCAATCCGGCACCCGAGGCCAACAGTCCTGCCTACCGTATTCGTCTGGGTAAGGCGCTGGAAGGCTGGCTCGAAACCCATGCCGATAAGGTGGGGAATGCGAAAACCGTGACCTTCGACCCTCCCCATAAAACCTCATTGGGAGAAAGCGGTAGCGCCGACGTGGTGCTGACATTCCGCAACATGCATAACTGGGCCATGGCGGGCCAAGCAGAGATGGTGCTCAGCGCCGCCTTTGATGTATTGAAGCCAGGCGGTGTATTCGGCGTAGTGGAACACAGGGCCAAGCCGGGGATGAGCCTTAAGTCAGGCTACATGGAAGAAGATGAAGTGATCCGTTTAGCTAACGCTGCAGGCTTTGTGCTGGCAGACAAGAGTGAAGTAAACGCGAATCCCAGGGACACCAAAGACTATGCTGACGGCGTCTGGACTCTGCCGCCATCACTTCGTAAGGGGGATACGGATAAGGCACGTTACCTGGCCATCGGCGAGAGTGACCGTATGACCCTCAAGTTTGTCAAACCGGCGGAGCGTTAATCTGGATTGACTCAAGCGTTGAATGGGGCACTGCTGCACCTTTAATAGGCCTTTAAGTCAGCGCCCATGCTGGAAAATGCCGATACCGGAACACCGCCGGTGTCGGCATTTTTCACTGTATGTCAGTGATGGGATGAGTGCGTGGCAGTAATAACGATGCGAGAGTTTTGATGACTAGTGAGTTTCAAGAGCTGGAGCTCACCTTGCCCCATATCAGGCTGGCAGGGTGGCAATATGGCGGCATGATAAGTGATGAAGCCAAAGACGACTCTCGGGCAGATGCCCAAGCCAAGCCGCTGGTGCTGGCACTTCACGGCTGGCTTGATAACGCCCAGAGTTTTGCGCCGCTCGCGGCCTCATTGAACGATGTCACGCTGTTGGCCGTTGACTGGCCGGGGCATGGACTGTCAGCGCACAGGCCGGGGGAGTATCCCCTGCACTGGATAGATTACCTCTATGATTTGCATGCACTATTACAGTTTTTAAAGCTACGTGGTGAAAGGCCTTTGGCCATTATTGGTCATTCACTGGGCGGCATAGTGGCCAGTGCTTACGTGGCCGCTCACCCGGATGCCTGCGAAAAGCTGATCCTGATAGAAGCACTTGGGCCGCTTAGCGAGAGACCAGGCAAGAGTCAGAAGCGGCTGGCTGACAGTTTTGCATCTCACACCGCCTTATCCGAAAAAAAGGTAACAGGGGAGCAGGCAAAGGCTTATACCAGTTTGGATGCGATAGTCGAGGCAAGACATAGGTTGACGGGGCTCGATAAAGCGGCATGCAAGTTGATTCTGGCACGTAATTTTGAATATCGCAGCGAGGGCGACCAATCAGGCTGGTATAACAAAACCGACCCCCGACTTAAGCTGGATTCACCGCTCAGGCTCACACCGGCGCACGCCGAGGCGTTTATCAGAGATCTCGAAATGCCAACCCTGTTACTGATGGGAGAGCAGGGATTTGCTAAGCTGCACGAGGCGCTGGAGCATGCGCGCCCCCTCTATCGGCAGCTGCAAGTGCAAACTATCGCAGGCGATCATCATCTTCATATGACCGACCCGGATGGCACCGCCGATGCCATTCGTCACTTTCTGAGCACCTGCGGATAAGCCTTAAAAAGGGGCTGGGCTTTTAAGCGCAATTATGTGATGATTGTCAAAAATTTAAACGCCCGTATGATTTTCGTGCGTAAGTAAATAATAACAAGTTAAAACAACCGTATCGGCGATCCTTAGACGCTTGGACAAGCGTCGCCGTTACCTCGGGGTTTTAGGAGACTTTTGTGGACAAGCCTTGGATTAATCATTTGCCACACGATGTGCCTGCTGAAATTGATGCGGGCAGATTTGACAGTTTGGTCGACATGTTTGAACAGGCGGTGAGGGATTACGCCGATCAACCTGCCTTTATTAACATGGGTGCGGTGCTCACCTACCGTAAGCTTGAAGAGCGCAGCCGCGCCTTTGCCGCCTACCTGCAAAACGAACTTGGCCTCAAGAAGGGCGACAGGGTCGCGCTGATGATGCCCAACCTGCTGCAATACCCCATTGCACTTTTTGGTGTGCTGCGTGCAGGCTTGGTGGTGGTGAACGTCAATCCGCTGTATACCCCGCGGGAGCTTAAGCATCAACTGATTGATTCCGGCGCGAAAACCATCGTAGTGGTGTCAAACTTTGCCCGCACCCTTGAAGAAGTGGTGGACGACACGCCGGTAGAAAGCGTCATTATTACAGGGCTTGGTGACTTGCTGAGCGCGCCCAAGCGTACCCTGGTGAACTTTGTGGTGAAGTACATCAAAAAGTTGGTACCCAAGTACGATTTGCCACATGCCATCTCCTTCAGGAGCGCCCTGCAAAAAGGCCGCCGTATGCAGTATGTCAAGCCAGAGCTCGATATAGATACACTGGCATTTTTGCAATATACGGGCGGTACCACGGGCGTATCAAAAGGCGCCATGTTGAGCCATGGTAACGTGGCGGCCAACGTATTACAGGCTAATGGGGCCTACGCGCCGCTGCTTGCCGATGGTAAGGAGTTTGTGGTTACTGCACTGCCGCTCTATCACATCTTTGCCTTAACGGTGAACTGCTTGCTGTTCCTGCATAAAGGCGCACAGAACCTGCTTATCACCAACCCCCGTGACATTCCGGCCTTTGTATCGGATCTGCGCAAGTATCCTTTTACCGCGCTGACCGGAGTGAATACGCTCTTTAACGCCCTGGTGAACAACGAAGAGTTTACCCAGCTGGATTTCTCTCGCCTTAAACTCTCTATTGGCGGCGGTATGGCGGTGCAGCGCGCGGTGGCAGACAAGTGGCAAAGTATCACCAAAACCCGCTTGCTTGAGGGCTATGGTTTGACAGAAGCCTCGCCGCTGGTGGCCTGTTGTCCCTACAACCTTGAAGGTTACAACGGCTCTATCGGTTTCCCGGCGCCTTCGACCCTGATACAGGTGCGTGACGATGATGGAAATGTCCTGCCCCAGGGTGAAACCGGTGAACTCTTCGCCAAAGGCCCCCAGGTAATGAAAGGCTACTGGCAACGCCCGGAAGAAACCGCCAAGGTAATTGATGCCAATGGCTGGCTCGCCACCGGTGACATTGGCTACATGGATGAACAGGGATTCTTTTACATAGTTGATCGCAAGAAAGACATGATCCTGGTGTCGGGCTTCAACGTGTTTCCCAATGAGGTGGAAGACGTGGTTGCCATGCACCCGAAAGTGATTGAAGTTGCCGCCATAGGTGTGCCCAATGATGCCAGTGGTGAAATCGTCAAAGTCTTTGTGGTAGCCAAAGACAAATCTTTGACCGAAAGCGATATTATCAAGCACTGCAAGCATCATTTAACGGGCTATAAGGTTCCCAAGCTGGTAGAATTCCGCGATGAGTTACCTAAGACCAACGTGGGTAAAATATTGCGCCGAGAGCTTAGAAACGAGGAGCTTAACAAGGCGTGATAGAAAAACCGGCGTAAAGCCGGTTTTTTATTGCCACGAGCCAAGATAAGGGGAGAGAGGTTTGCTGGAGTTTCACTACGTAAAGGACGATGAAGCGCTGACTGCTTTGGTCGACCAATACAGCCAAAGCCGATTATTGGTATTGGACACCGAGTTTGTGCGTACCCGTACCTATTACGCCAAGTTGGGTCTAATTCAGGTATACGATGGCAATACTCTGGCCCTGATAGACCCGCTCGATATTCAGGATTTATCTGGCTTTTGGGCGCTGCTTACCAACCCGAATATCCTTAAGCTGGTTCATTCCTGCTCAGAAGATCTGGAAGTCTTTGCCCGTTATGGCAGGATTCAGCCCACACCCCTGTTCGATTCACAGATTGCGGCCGCGCTCAGTGGCATGGGCCATGGCCTTGGCTATGCCAAACTCGTTGAAGAATGTTTGGGGCAAACCCTGGACAAGGGAGAATCCCGGACCGATTGGATAAAGCGCCCTCTGACAGATGCCCAATTGCAGTATGCTGCCAATGATGTGTTTTATCTGTATCAGCTTTATCCTCAGCTTGAGCAAAAGCTTAAAACGCTGGGTCGCTTCGATTGGGTACTGGAGGAAGGTACCCGCCTGACTGAAGGCCGTTTGCTTCGCCCTGAGGCTGCAACGGCATATCTTAGGGTGAAGAACGCATTTCAGCTGACCCCTAAGCAATTGGCCTACCTTAAAGTGCTGGCAGCCTGGCGGTTGGAGCGTGCGCTTGATCGGGACCTCGCGCTTGGCTTTGTGATTAAAGACCATGCCCTGATTGCCCTTGCGAAAAAGCCGCCACGCTCCATCAGTGATTTATTGAAAATCAACGACCTCTCAGAGCATGAGAAACGCATTCACGGCAAGGACATCCTGAAAGTGTTGCAAAAGGCCGATGTGGATAATCCACCAGATGCCATTGATGTGATTGCACTCAAGCCCGGCTATAAGCAGGCGTTTAAAAACATCAAGGCCGCGCTCACCGAGATTTGCGAGCGTGAAGGGTTACCGAGCGAGCTTTTCTGCTCGAAACGCCATATCCACGAATATCTTGAATATCGCTGGCAAGGTGGTGCAGAGGATACGCCGCTGTTGTTGCAGGGGTGGCGCGGGAAACTCGCTACTGAAGTACTGCACGCTCTGGTATTGGAACCCTAGCCCCAGTGATAGGTTAGTTGAGATAGGTTAGCTGAGATGATTAGGCTGCTTCACATCGCAATCAGTTGAGATATCGAAAACACATCGTAAAAAAGCCGCCTCAAGGCGGCTTTTTTGTCACCCGGTGATTTTGGCCGTTATTTTTAGCCCAAGCGCCGCGACTCCATAGACCTAAGGAAGGTGCGAATAAGTCCCGTGCTTGCTCTGCGTGTGCTTAAAGTGGATAGATGCAAGGCACAGTTCGCAGCGAATGGCCCTAGTCCTTCGCAAGAACTGTAACGCAGCAGATACCGCTGTAAGCCACGCCCTGCGGGGCTTTGATAGCAACACCATTTCGGCGTTATTCAACTTCAGCAGGCCTCGGCATGCCCTCAGTTGAATGCCTTGAACTGTCGCTGCTATCAAAGCCAGAGCTGTGCGACGACTTGTTCGCACCTTCCCTAATCAAGGCTGCCTTGAACTCGGCTACGGCGGCAACTGAAATCACTGGCCCGATTAACGCTCCGGCAGGGTAACGTTGAGCTCAAGCACTGACAGGTTGTCGTCATTTTGCTCAAGCTGCACTGAGACCTGTTCTTCCGAAATGTAAACGTACTTACGGATCACTTCGATAATTTCCTGTTTCATTTGAGGAAAGTAGTCTGGTGCGCCGCGTTCAGTGCGTTGATGTGCCACGATAATCTGTAAACGTTCCTTGGCGAGGGACGCTGAGTTGGCTTTTTTGTTGCTTCTGAAGTAATCGAGTAAAGACATAATCAGCTACCAAAAATCCTTTTCAACAGGCCCTTCTTCTCTTCGGTGACAAAGCGAAGTGGGAGTTCTTCACCCAACAAACGGGCAACGGTATCACTGTAGGCCTGACCAGCGTCACTTTCCTGGTCGACAATCACAGGAACCCCTGAGTTTGACGCCTTAAGTACGGCCTGGGATTCGGGGATAACACCCAGCAAATCGATGGCCAGAATGTCTTCCACATCTGCGACGCTCAGCATTTCACCGTTTTTCACCCGGGTTGGGGAGTAGCGGGTCAACAGCAGGTATTCCTTGATGGGCTCAAGGTTTTGCTCCGCACGGCGCGACTTGCTTTGCAGAATGCCAAGGATGCGGTCGGAGTCACGCACAGAACTGACTTCAGGGTTGGTGGTGACAATCGCGATATCGGCGAAATACAGTGCCATCAGGGCGCCGGTCTCGATGCCAGCTGGTGAATCACAGACTATGTATTCAAAGTCTTTGGCGAGATCATCCAGCACTCTGCCGACGCCTTCGCGGGTGAGGGCATCTTTGTCGCGGGTTTGCGAAGCTGGCAGTACAAACAGGTTTTCGCTGCGCTTGTCTTTGATCATCGCCTGGTTAAGATTGGCTTCACCATTGATGACGTTAACAAAATCGTATACCACCCGGCGCTCGCAGCCCATGATAAGGTCAAGGTTACGCAGCCCGATATCAAAGTCTATCACCACGGTTTTATGACCACGGAGGGCCAAACCTGTGGCAATGGCGGCACTTGATGTGGTTTTACCTACGCCGCCTTTTCCGGAAGTGACAACAATAATCTGTGCCATGCTAATTTTTATCCCTTAATTCTGCCCCATCACAATGGCAGTGCTTCTACTGTTAGTGAGTCGCCATCGAGGCGCACACAGCCGCTTTTCGCGGTCACACCATGCTTTTGTAAATTCTCAGTCAGCCAGTATTGACCCGCGATGGAAATAAGTTCGGGCTCCAGGTGGCTGGCCAGGATAACTGCATCCCGCTCGCCATTGGCGCCGGCCATGGCCTTGCCCCTGAGTGCACCGTAAATATGAATACTGCCATCGGCAATCACCTCGGCGCCGTTTCCGACTGCACCGAAGATAATCAAATCGCCATTTTTAACGTAGATCTGCTGCCCGGAACGCACGTTTTGCCGCACGATACGGGTGGTTCTGGGCGCGGGAGGGGGAGAGGGCATCTGTGTCTGCTTGCCGGCTTTGACCGAGGCAAGCCCACAGGCTTTGGCCAGCTCAGACAGTGCTTCACTGGCGCCGGTAACACCAACAATCACCAGTTGACGTGATACCAGCAGGTCTTTAACTGCTGCCAAGTCCAATTTTCCGTCTTCGACGGCGGATAGATTCAATACCAAAGGGGCTCCGATAAAAAACTGCGGCGCTTGCGCCAGCTTCTTATCGAGGTCCAAGGTGATGCTGTCCAAATCGGAGGTATTGATATGCAATACCGACAGCGTAAAAGAAGATCCCTTTAATTCAAGGCTTGCTTTTCGCATCCCCGTAATCTGCTCCAGAAATTAATCAGTCTCGCGCTGATCTGCATTTTTTTCTAAAGAGCCCATGTTATAGTGTGCCCCAATCACTGGCAAGTTTGATATTTTCGGAAATTGACCCACCTATGATATGTGCCGTTTATAAAAGCAGCCGTAAGCAAGAAACCTATTTATTCGTACCCAAGAGAGATGATTTCAGCCAGGTGCCAGAGCCTTTACTGCAGATGTTTGGTACACCTATGCTGGTAATGCTGTTGCCGCTCGACAGGAAAGAGAAGCTTGGGATTGCCGATATCGACAAAGTGCGCAGCGAACTTGCTGAAAAAGGCTATTATTTGCAATTGCCACCACCTAAAGATAATTTACTGACGCAACACCGCCGAGATTTAGGCATAGAGGATTGATAAAGGATTCATCATACTCATCAGGAGGCGTTTGAAACTGTGAAGTCAATATTCTGTACTTCCCTGTCAGCGTTGGCACTGATGTCTGCCACTGTCATGGCGCAAAGCGCAGACAGTGGCAGTTTCGCCGACTATCTGGCTGGCCTTAAAAATGTGGCCGCCAGCCAATACCAAATCCGTCCGCAAACCTTAGATGCTGTTTTCCCAAAGATTAAGGAGTTTCGACTCGCGAAGAGTGATGCGAGTGAACCCGTCGCAGCGCCTGAGACCAATCTCGATACTTTTTTGCCACAAACCCTGAATGATGCCTTGGTAGACGAAGCAAAGTTTCAATATCAGGGGCATGCAGAAACCCTGAACCGGATTGGTAAAAAATACGGCGTTCAGCCCCGTTTTATCGTTGCTCTGTGGGGGCTTGAGTCGCGTTATGGCCGCGACTCTGGTGTCTACCCCATATTGTCTGTCACCGCATCAAAGGCCTTCAATCAGGAACAGGAAGCCTTTTATCGTGAGCAGTTTTTTGCAGCGCTCAAGCTAATCGACAGCAGCAGTTGGCAGCCCGATGACTTGCTTGCTACACCCGATGGCCGCATGGGACAGCCCAAGTTGTTACCTCAGGCCTTTTTGTCTTCAGCCAAAGATGGCGATGATGATGGCAAAGCCGATATCTGGACCAATCCAGCGGATGTGTTTGCCACGCTCGCTTACTCGCTGCAACAGGCCGGTTGGCGCGAGGACGAAACCTGGGGGCGCCAGGTTAAAATTCCTGCCGACTTTGACGTGTCTCAGGCCGCAGAGGGGAATAAGAAGTCGTTTTCCCAGTGGCAGGCCCTGGGTGTAAGGCGTTTTGATGGTACCGATTTACCGGCAAGGGCCGACATGCAGGTTGAAATGGTCATGCCCGATGGCCCCAAAGGACGGGTCTATCTGGTTTACGACAACTATGTTGCGCTTAAACGTTGGCATGACAGTGACTATTTTGCCCTGGCGGTGGTGCATCTTTCGGATCGCATCAAGTTTCAACTGGGTGAATGAGGTATAATGCCGCGTTTGTTCACGTATGCCGGTAGTCTGTTGTGATGGAATTTTGGAAAACCAAACGTTTGGAAGAGTTGAGTCCCGAAGAATGGGAATCTCTTTGCGACGGTTGTGGTAAATGTTGTCTCAATAAAATCATTGATGACGAAACTGATGAGCTGTATTACACCAATGCGGCCTGTAAGTTGCTCGACCGGGATGCCTGTCGTTGTCGTCATTACAGCGAACGCTTTACGTTCGTTCCGGGCTGCGCGGCCATTACACCTGATAATATCTCCAGTTTGACCTGGTTGCCGGACAGCTGTGCCTATATCCGCTTGTTTCATGGCAGGGATTTACCGAGCTGGCACCCGCTTATAACCGGTTCAAAAGAGACCATGCATGCTGCGGGTATGTCGGTGAAAGGTAAGGCCGTTTGCGAAACCAAGGTAAGATACCTGGAAGACCATATCGTGCTGTGGCCACTTAAAGATGTCGATTAAAAAACGCCCCATACGGGGCGTTTTTTATTGAACGGCATTGTTGACCACGTCCAGCTTCAATTTCGAAGGTGCGTGTCAGGTGGATTTCTTCAGCATCGGCACGATAAACGCAAGCCAGGCAAGCAAGTACACGCTGAACGCCACTATCATCCATTCCCCCATGGTGACACCGGCAAATTCCCAGGGAATATCGGTGCACATGCCTGTGGGCATAAACACACTGGGTAGCCATTCATGTAATTGCAACCAACTCGGAAATTCCGGCAGAAATGAACAGGTTGAGAATGGGTTGGGGTTGTTTTGCATATCAACCAGCTCAAGGGCCAGTTTAAGCCCCCATGCAGCGGATACACCCCACAGCATGGCGCCAAGCACGCGAATCAGCCGATTTGCCGGCGCCATGAAACCGATTAGTCCTGCTCCAAGTAGACCGAATACGGCAACTCGCTGGTAAATACACATCACGCAGGGGTCGAGTTTCATAATGTGCTGAAAATAGAGCGCGGCAGATTCCAGGGCGAGGGCGCTTAAGGCGAGAATGCCCCAGGACAGACGGCTGTGGGCAAACGAAATCAGGCTTTGCATAGGGTCTCCATGGGTGGAATGTCCATAAAAAAGCCCGCACACGAGAGTGCGGGCTATTTCTGACTTTACTTAAGCAGCTAAGTTCAGTCAATCCAGAGAATTAATGTCCACCCAGTGCCTTACCGGCAGCTTCCGCTGCTGTGTGATGATTAATCAGGTGGCTGTCATAGAAATACTGGGTCATATCGGTGAGGAAGCCTGATTCGATGGTCAGGATGCCTACGATAGACAGCACTATGGTGTATGGCAGCGCCATCATCACCATGCGGCCATAGGACAGGCGAATGAGCGGAGCCAGGGCTGAGGTCAGCAAGAACAGGAAGGCTGCCTGACCATTTGGGGTAGCCACAGATGGCAGATTGGTCCCCGTGTTGATGGCCACGGCCAGCAAATCAAATTGGTCACGGGTAATTTGCCCATTAAGCAGCGCAGCCTTAACCTCGTTGATATACACGGTACCCACAAATACGTTGTCACTGACCATGGAGAGCAGGCCATTGGCGATGTAGAAGATAACCAGCTGCACATTGCCTTCATAGCTCAGTGCCCACTGGATAACCGGTGCAAAGAGTTGTTGGTCAATTATCACACCTACCACAGCAAAGAAGACGGCCAGCAACGCGGTAAAGGGCAGGGCTTCTTCGAACGCTTTACCCAGCGCATGCTCGTCGGTAATGCCGTTAAAGGCAGTGTTAAGAATGATCACAGAAAGACCAATCAGACCCACCGATGCCAGGTGGAAAGCAAGACCAACAATCAGCCAAACACCTACCAATGCCTGAACGATGAGCTTGACCTTGTCTTTTGGTGTGCGACGGGCATCTTCGTATGCGTCGTATTCGCTCAGGATCTTGTGTACAGCTTCCGGCAGTTTGGCGCCGTAGCCAAACCATTTAAACTTTTCCACAATAAAACAGGTCATGATCCCGGCAAAAAACACCGGCACAGTGACCGGAGACATGCGAATGGCAAATTCGCCAAACTGCCAGTTGGCCTGAGCGGCGATGATGAGGTTTTGGGGCTCGCCAACCATGGTGCATACGCCACCGAGGGCAGTACCCACACCGGCGTGCATCAAGAGGTTACGCAAAAATCCGCGGAATGACTCAAGCTCGCTTTCGTTAAGCTGCTCTGGCGCTTCCGAGGTATGGTCGTGATCTGAGCTGAAATCTTTACCCGATGCCACCTTATGGTAGATAGAGTAGAAGCCCACAGCCACGGTGATAATCACCGCAATAACGGTAAGGGCGTCGAGGAAGGCAGACAAAAACGCTGACGCAATACAAAACAGCATGGATACGACGATTTTCGAACGTACCTTGGTCAGCATCTTGGTGAAGGCGTACAGCAGCAGCTGTTTCATAAAGTAGATGCCAGCCACCATAAACACCAGCAGCAGCAGTACTTCCAGGTTGGCCTGAATTTCGTGTAACACCTGAGTGGGGCTGGTCATGCCGATGATCACGGCTTCTATGGCAAGCAAACCACCGGGTTGCAGGGGATAGCATTTAAGGGCCATGGCCAGGGTAAAGATAAACTGGATAACCAAAACCCAACCTGCAATAAAGGGGTTCAGGTAAAAGAGTATCGGATTTATCGCCAAAAACGACAGGATCGCGAACTTATACCATCTGGGCGAATTACCCAGAAAGTTGGCAAACAGTGACTGCCCAAGAGTCAATGGCATTTTCCCTCTCCATATGCTTGATAATTAATGAGGTTTATTATTTTTTAGTATAGCGGAACTGACACGTACTTCAGTCTAGCCTAAACCTTAACCTAAAGTAATCCGCTAACCACAACAGAAGGTGGCAAAAAACTGATCTCAATTACAAAAATTGCAGATAAACGACGTCGTTCGATGTCTTTTTAAACAACAATGTGATTTCGGACCAATTCAAATTGTTCAATAGCACGCTTTAGGTTTTCATTTTTTACCGCTCTGGTATGATCAGTGCCCAACACGAGGTTAAACCACTGGAAATTGGGGCTGATGATAATCAATGCCAAAGGTCCTGCGAGTTTCGCAGAGAAATACATAGTGCGTTCCATTTGGGAAAATAAATTCCCCCCTGGCTCCATTCTTCCTGCCGAGCGTGAGCTTTCAGAGCTTATCGGTGTAACCCGTACCACATTGAGGGAAGTACTGCAGCGTTTGGCACGCGATGGCTGGCTCACCATCCAGCACGGTAAGCCAACCCGGGTAAATAATTTCTGGGAAACTTCAGGTCTGAATATTTTGGAAACCATTGCGGACCTGAATCCGGAAGGCTTTCCGGTGTTGGTAGACCAGTTGTTATCGGCCCGAACCAATGTCAGTGCCATCTATTTCCGAGGCGCGCTGCGTCACAATCCAGAAACTGCAGTCGAAATCCTTGCGCGGATCCATGGTATGGAAGATTCGGCCGAGGCATATGCAGAGTTCGATTACGATTTGCATCACACCCTGGCCTTTTCATCGGGTAACCCGCTTTATGTACTGATCCTGAATGGTTTTAAAGGACTTTACAGCCGGGTAGGCCGCTACTATTTCTCCAGCGCTGAAGCACGAAAGCTGGCGATGGATTTTTATATCGAGCTGGAAAAGCTGGCAAAGCGTCATGCCTACGGAGAAGTACCGGCGCTGATGCGAAGCTATGGCATCAACAGCGGTAAAATGTGGCAAAAACTGAAAGACGCCATGCCAGCTGATATTAATCAGGACCCCCACGGTTAATGTTTTCAGCAGCATAAAAAAACGCAGCCATCAGGCTGCGTTTTTTTATATTTTCACCGAGTGTCCCTCTTCATCTCTTGGGGGACAACGTGCCAGCTCCTTGATGGTGCCATCACTTTCTTCCTGTTCAAGCACCACGGTAAAACCCCACAATCGATGAAGGTGTTTCAACACTTCCCTGTAATCGTCTGCCAGTGGAATATTGTGGAAAGGCACATACCTTAACGTCATGGAGCGATCGCCCATTACCTCAACCCTGTGCACCTGAATATTGGGCTCAAGATTGGACAGGTTGTATTGCTGCGACATGGTCTGCCGAATTTCCCGATAGCCGACCTCATCATGGATGGCTGAAATAGACAGATAGTTTTTGCGCTCGTCGTCCACAATCCCGAAAAGCTTGAACTGTCTTATCATGGCCGGTGACAGATATTGGCTGATAAAACTCTCGTCTTTAAAGTTTTCCATGGCAAAGTGCAGGGTATCCAGCCAATTGCTGCCGGCAATTTCAGGAAACCAGGCTCTGTCTTCCTCGGTGGGGTTTTCACAGATCCGGCGGATATCGGTAAACATATTAAATCCGAGGGCGTAGGGGTTGATGCCGGAATAATAGCGACTGTTGTAAGCGGGCTGTGCGACCACCCCAGTGTGGCTTTGCAGGAATTCCAGCATAAAGCGGTCGGTCACCAGGCCTTCATCATATAGGTGATTCAAAATGGTGTAGTGCCAGAAAGTGGCCCAGCCCTCGTTCATCACCTGGGTTTGCTTCTGGGGATAAAAATACTGCCCCATCTTGCGCACAATTCGGACGATTTCCCTTTGCCATGGTTCAAGCAGTGGCGCGTGTTTCTCTATAAAATAGAGAATGTTTTCCTGAGGCTCTGCGGGGAAACGTTTTTTGGGCTGCACTTCCTTCTCAACCTGGCTAACTGGAATGGTTCGCCAAAGGTCATTTACCTGGCTTTGCAGGTATTCTTCACGCTCTTTCTGGCGGGCTTTTTCTTCGCGGAATGAAATTTCTGACGGGCGTTTGTAGCGGTCAACACCATAGTTCATTAACGCATGACAGGAATCGATGACATTTTCCACGGCATCGACACCGTGGCGCTGTTCGCACTCTGCAATGTAATTCTTGGCAAATACCAGATAGTCGATAATTGAGCTGGCATCGGTCCAGGTTTTGAACAGGTAATTGCCTTTAAAAAAGCTGTTGTGGCCGTAGCAGGCATGGGCCATCACCAATGCCTGCATGGTGATGGTGTTTTCTTCCATCAAATAGGCGATGCAGGGGTTGGAGTTAATGACGATTTCATAGGCGAGTCCCATTTGGCCACGCTTGTAGCTTTGTTCTGTTTGAATAAACCGTTTGCCAAAAGACCAGTGGGTGTAGCCGATAGGCATGCCGATGCCCGCATAGGCGTCCATCATCTGCTCGGCAGTGATGACCTCAATTTGATTCGGGTACGTGTTTAGCCGATAGTGCGCTGCAACCCGCTCAATTTCCCGTTGGTACTCTTCCAACAGTTCAAAGGTCCAATCTGGTCCGTCGCTTAAAGGTTTGCGTTTCCCCATAAAGCCCCCTTATACCGCCTGCTTCTTGAACAGCTCTCGGAACACAGGATAGATATCTTCTGCCTGGCGAATGTGCTGTACAGCCATGTTGTCAAACACTTGTCTTAGGGAGTCATATTCACGCCACAGGGTTTGATGGGCGCGGTTAGTGATTTCTATGTAGCTGAAATAGCGCACGGTTGGCAGTATTTGCTTCTCCAGTATTTGCCGACAGGTAGGGGAGTCATCGGCCCAATTATCGCCATCCGAGGCCTGGGCGGCATAGATGTTCCATTCCTCTGCCGGATAGCGTTCTTTTTGAATATCGACCATCAACTTAAGGGCACTGGAGACGATAGTGCCACCGGTTTCCTGAGAGTAGAAAAACTCGTGCTCGTCCACCTCTTTGGCTTGGGTATGGTGACGTATGTACACCACCTCAAGGTTTTTATAGGTGCGGGTAAGAAAGAGATACAGCAGAATATAGAAGCGCTTGGCCATATCTTTCGTGGCCTGATCCATGGAGCCGGAGACGTCCATCAAGCAGAACATCACCGCCTGGCTGGATGGTACTTCACGCTTGGTAAAGTTGTTGTATCTGAGGTCGAAGGTATCGATGAAAGGTACGGCATCGATTTTTTTACGCAGTGCCTCTATTTCGGTTTTAAGCGCAAGTATGCGGTCTGCGTTTGCACCTGGCGTGTTTTCCAGCTCCTCAAGTTCAGCCTCAAGTGTTTTAAGATGTCTTTTTTTCGCCGCTGTCATGGCTGTCCGGCGGGCGAGCGATGAGCGAAGCGAACGCACGATACTGATATTGGCCGGTACGCCATCGTTGGTGTAACCTGCTCGTTGAACCTGATATTCCACCAGTTTATTCAGGCGATTACGTTGAAGATTTGGAAGTTCCAGGTCCTCAAACAGTAGTTCCAGGTATTCATCCTTGGAGATCTGGAATACAAAATCGTCCTGACCTTCGCCGGAATCTGACGCATCACCCTGGCCACTACCCTGACCACCACCGCCCTGAGGGGGTCTGTCTATTCTATCCCCTCGGGTGAACTGGTCGTTCCCCGGATGGACACGTTCACGGAAACCACCCCGTCCCTGATGGAACATGGGCTCAGTGATATCCCGGGTCGGGATACTGATTTGTTCACCCTTGTCCACATCGGTCACACTGCGACGGGTCACCGCGTCACTGACGGCTTTTTTTATCTGTTTTTTGTATCTGTTAATAAAACGCTGACGGTTAACGGTACTCTTACCCTTGGCATTCAGTCGCCTGTCGATAAAGTTCGCCATATGCACCTCCCCAAATCCAGCAACCCGCCTGCGAGCAGGCGGGTATTGGCATCAAGACGATTTACGAACCCGCAGATACCACTCAGACAACAGACGTACTTGTTTCTTGGTGTAGCCTTTTTCCATCATGCGATTGACAAAGTCATCGTGTTTACGCTGATCGTCGGTGGAGGTTTTGGCATTGAAGGAAATCACCGGCAGCAAATCTTCTGTGTTGGAGAACATCTTCTTCTCGATGACGGTTCTGAGTTTTTCATAGCTGGTCCAGGTCGGGTTTTTACCTTCATTGTTGGCCCGAGCCCGCAGTACGAAGTTAACGATTTCGTTACGGAAGTCTTTGGGATTGGAGATCCCGGCAGGTTTCTCTATTTTCTCAAGTTCCGCATTGAGCGCGGCGCGGTCAAACAGCTGACCGGTTTCGGGGTCGCGGTATTCCTGATCCTGGATCCAGAAGTCGGCATAGGTGACATAGCGATCGAATATGTTCTGACCGTACTCGGAGTAAGACTCCAGATAGGCGGTCTGGATCTCTTTCCCAATAAATTCGACGTATTTGGGGATGAGATAACCTTTGAGGAACTCAAGATAGCGCTCGGCGGTTTCACCGGGAAATTGCTCAGCTTCAATCTGACGCTCCAGCACATAGAAGAGGTGCACCGGGTTGGCCGCAATTTCGGTGTGGTCAAAGTTAAACACCTTGGAGAGGATTTTAAAGGCGAAGCGGGTTGAGAGTCCGTTCATGCCTTCGTCAACGCCGGCGTAGTCACGGTACTCCTGATAGGACTTGGCCTTGGGGTCTGTATCCTTGAGGCTCTCACCGTCATAGACCCGCATCTTGGAATAAATGGATGAGTTTTCAGGGACTTTGAGCCTTGAAAGTACGCTGAATTGAGCGAGTGTTTCCAGGGTGCCCGGAGCACATGGCGCTTCGGACAATTCTGAATTGATAATGAGTTTTTTGTAGATCTGGATTTCTTCCGACACCCGCAGGCAGTAGGGCACCTTAACGATATAAACACGGTCGAGGAAGGCCTCGTTATTTTTATTGTTTTTAAAACTCGACCATTCAGATTCATTGGAGTGGGCGAGGATAATGCCGCTGAAGGGGAGAGCCGACAGGCCTTCGGTGCCGTTATAGTTCCCTTCCTGAGTGGCAGTCAGCAGCGGGTGCAGCACCTTGATGGGCGCCTTGAACATCTCCACAAATTCCATCAAGCCCTGGTTCGCGCGGCACAGCGCGCCTGAATAGGAGTAGGCATCGGCATCGTTTTGGGCAAAGTGCTCCAATTGGCGAATATCCACCTTACCGACCAGCGACGAGATATCCTGGTTGTTTTCATCGCCGGGTTCCGTTTTTGCCACGGCGATTTGATCGAGCACAGACGGGAAGACTTTAACCACCTTAAAGCGACTGATATCACCGCCATAATCGTGCAGGCGTTTAACGGCCCAAGGCGACATGATGGTTCGCAGATAACGGGTGGGAATGTCGTACTCTTCCTGAAGCAGCTTGCCATCTTCGTCTGCATCGAACAGGCAAAATGGGTGGTCGTTCACCGGGCTGCGTACACCGTCGGCACTGAGCACATACACAGGGACTTTCTGCATCAACGCTTTGAGCTTTTCAGCCAGAGAGGACTTACCGCCGCCCACAGGCCCCAGCAAATAAAGAATTTGCTTAGATTCTTCAAGCCCTTGAGCCGAATGTTTAAGGTAAGCCACTATCTGCTCTATGGCGTCTTCCATGCCAAAGAAATCTTTGAAGGCCGGATAGCGGGAAATAAGCCGATTTGAGAAAATTCGGCTCAGAACAGAATTTTTTGAAGTGTCGATAAGTTCGGGCTCACCGATAGCCAGAAGTAAACGTTCGGCCGCGGTGGCGTAGGCGCTTTTATCCTGCTTGCAGATTTCAAGAAACTCTTGCAGTGAATATTCTTCTTCGAGTTTCTTTTCATAGCGCTGTTGGTAATGTTCAAAGATGCCCATGATAACCCCCTGAAACGCCATTGATGTGATGCAAGGAGCGGCGATCTGATTTTGCTCCCTATCTGTAATCTTAGACACAAAATCTTGCGCTGTGTCAAAAAAATCCTGAAAAAACAATGACAAATAGTTGCAAAAGCAACTATTGCAAGTGCGTTGATTCGAGGTAATAGGGGATGTAGTGGGATTGACTAAGGAAAAATGACAATAAAAAAGGAGCCATCAAGGCTCCTTTTTAATGAGGCAACGGCTTGTATTAACCAGCGAAGTTCTGGTTTACGAAGTCCCAGTTTACCAGTTCCCAGAAGTGGGCCAGGTAGTCAGGACGTACGTTGCGATAATCGATGTAATAAGCGTGTTCCCACACATCCACAGTCAGGATTGGGGTAACGGAATCATCGGTCAGCGGAGTAGCGGCGTTGCTGGTGTTTACAATAGCAACGGTGCCGTCGGCTTTCTTAACCAACCAGGTCCAGGCGCTGCCGAAGTTGTTAACAGCGGCGTCGGTGAACTTGGCTTTGAATTCTTCGAAAGAACCGAAAGCAGCATTGATGGCATCGGCAACCGGACCAGTGGCAGCGCCACCGCCGTTAGGGGCCAGACAGTTCCAGTAGAAGGTGTGGTTCCAAACCTGAGCAGCGTTGTTGAACACACCACCGGTGGAGGTCTTTACGATCTCTTCCAGGCTCTTGCCTTCGAACTCGGTACCTGGGATCAGGCCGTTCAGCTTAACCACGTAGGTGTTGTGGTGCTTGCCGTAGTGGTACTCGATGGTTTCCTGGGAAATATGGGGTTCCAGTGCGTTCTTTGCGTATGGCAGTGGGGGTAATTCGAAAGCCATTAGTATCTCTCCATGGACGATTATACGTTTTTCACGTTCTTGCTCACTGGCCAATATTGTACTCGGAAAATCTGTGATGTGAATCATTCTTTGGGGTTTTCGGGCGATAGTGCTTATCGAAAAATCAAATAGTGACATAACCTTACAAACTGTGGGATTTTGTTCCTGCGTCCACTGGCGTACAATAAAGGCCACGTGTAAGACATCAAAGCCCCTATGGGGATGCCAAGTCAGGAATCAAAATGGAAACAGTAGAAAGAATCAAGCAGCAAATTGCTGAAAACCCAATCATTGTGTACATGAAGGGTTCTCCAAAGCTGCCAAGCTGTGGTTTCTCTGCCCGCGTTGCCGAGATGATGATTAACATTGGTGAGCAGTTTGCCTATGTGGACATCCTGCAACATCCGGATATCCGTGCTGAGCTGCCCAAGTATGCCAACTGGCCAACCTTCCCGCAGCTGTGGGTCGAAGGTGAATTGATTGGTGGCTGTGACATCCTGACCGAGATGTTCCAGAAGGGCGAACTGCAGCCACTCATTAAAGAAGTGGCCGCCAAGTACAAAACTGAAGAATAAGCTTCAGGTTCTGCCTTATAAGAAAAGCCCCGCCAAGCGGGGCTTTTTTGTAGCTGTTAATCAGTACTCTATTCCTTGGCACTGAGTGACATCGACCGTCAGGGATTATGGGCTTTCGGGCTCGGGCGCCGAAGGTGGCAACACCAGATTCATCAAAATCGCCACAATACCGCACAAACTGATGCCGGTGAGGCTGAATGAGCCAATACCAAAGGCCATACCGCCAATACCGAACACCAGGGTCACGCCCACAATGGCCAGGTTGCGCGGGCAGGCCAAATCCACCTGATTGCGAATGAGGGTATTCAGGCCCACTGCGGCAATCGAGCCAAACAGCAAGCACATGATACCGCCCATCACAGGCACGGGGATGGTTTGCATCAAGGCACCGAGTTTGCCAACAAAGGCAAGCAAGATGGCCACAATCGCTGCCCAGGTCATGATCCTGGGGTCGAAGTTGCGGGTTAATGTTACCGCACCTGTCACTTCTGAATAGGTGGTATTGGGTGGACCACCGAAGGCGGCTGCAGCAATGGTGGCTACGCCGTCACCGGCAAGGGTGCGGTGCAGGCCGGGGTCTTTCATAAAGTCTTTGCGGGTGACATTGGAGATAGCCAATATGTCGCCGATGTGCTCGACCGCTGGAGCAATGGCCACGGGGATCATAAAGAGTATGGCCTGCCAGTGGAACTCCGGTGCTGTAAAGCTTGGCATGGCAAACCAGGGCGCATTGGTCATGGCATCGAAGCTTACAACGCCATAAAACAGGCTGGCCACATACCCCACCAGAATACCGGCGAGAATGGGCATCAGCTTAAGTAAGCCTTTTGCCAGCACGGCAACCAATACTGTGGTGATAAGAGACAGCAGCGAGATGATAAGGGCGGTGTTTCCTTCAACCAGTACCAGGCTGCCATCGCCACTCTTACCGAGCGCCATATTCACCGCGACGGGCGCCAGGCCCAAACCAATGATAATGATCACAGGGCCAACCACCACCGGGGGTAACAGGCGATGGATAAAGCCAACCCCGCGAAGTTTTACCAGCGTGGACAATCCCAGATACACACAGCCAGCCGCAACCAAGCCGCCCATGGTCGCAGCGACGCCCCACATCTGTACTGAGTACATGATGGGTGCGATGAAGGCGAAGGAGGAGGCGAGGAATATGGGTACCTGACGGCGGGTGATCAGCTGAAACAACAAGGTGCCTATGCCGGCGGTAAAGAGCGCAACACTGGTATCCAGGCCCGTCAACAGCGGCATCAACACCAGTGCCCCAAAGGCCACAAATAACATTTGTGCGCCCTGCAGGGGAAGCAGGAGTCTATTCATTTTGTTATATCCTGTAGGGTTAAAAATCTTCCCATTCTACCAGTTGTTGGCATTTTGATAAGTCAGGATCGTTTTTTTGTGAACTCCTTGGCGTACAAGGACAAAATTGGGCAATTACTGACCCGGGTGCCTCTTTTTGTCGCTGTGTTGCCGCGCTGTAAGTATGTTACACTGCCGCTCTATCATTGTTGGGAACGACCATTTTTCATGATGAAATCCTTTCTCAAAGTTGCATTGGGTCTTGGGCTACTGTTTGGCCATGTGAGCGCCGAGGCGGTTCAGGTCAGCCGTTTGAACGAGGCCGATGTTGCTGTCACTTCCAGAAGCAGTGCTGAGCTTGAACAGGCCATTAAAGATGCGTTGGCCAAGGTGTTGGTGAAAAACAGTGGCAGCACGGAAACACTGGCCAATGCCGAAGTGCAATCGTTGATTGCAAAAGCGCGCTCAGTACTGAGCCAGTACGGTTACGTTGAAAACGATGGCCGTTTGTACGTTCGGGCGAGTTTCGACAGTGCCCGGGTCACGGCAACATTGCGTAACGCTCAATTGCCTGTGTGGGGCAAACAACGCCCCCTGACACTGTTGTGGTTAGCCACCGATGGTGAAGGGGAGAAGGTGTTGTTGGGCGACCAATCGGATTTGCCCATTCGCAGTCAGTTTAATGATGCCAGTGCCCAGGCCGGTGTGCCTTTACTGTTTCCCTTGCTGGATTTGGACGACATGATGGCGGCCAATATCAATTCTGTCAGAGGATTTTTTGCAGACGAAGTAGCCCAGGCATCCCGTCGATATCAGTCGGACTTTTTTGCGCTGGCGACTTTGGAAGCGGCAGGGACAGGCTATGAATATCGCCTGGCGCTTTATCCGCGTCAGGCCCAGAGCGATATGGCGACACAGCTGCAATCGGTAAATCAGGTCGAGGGCAGCGCAGAAAATCTCGACAGTGCCATCAGTGCCATTCTGTCCGGTATGAGCTCCTTCTACGTTTCCCGTTACGCTGTGACCGGAACCGGCCAGGAAAGTGAAACCGAATTGGTGTTTACCGGCGTGGACCGCCTGAAAGCAGTGGTCGATATCGAGACTTACCTGGGGCAGCTCTCCATGGTTAAGTCTGCCCGCCTGGTGAGTATCGAAGGGGATTCACTGCGTTTTGCACTGGTACTCTTTGGCAGCGAGGATGAGCTCAGGCGCACTCTGGCACTGGAGCCGCGGCTTCAGCCGCAGGGTGACGCTGACAATAGCAGCCAACAGGACGGTGTGATTGTCGATCCTTTCGCCACCGCTGTTCAGCCGGGAGAGATCCTGGAAGTGCCCGGTGTGCCTGTGCAGCCAAATCGTTACCAATGGCGAGGCCTGTGAGCCTTCCGGCTCGGAATTTAACGGCGTCCGTGTTACACTGACGCCGTTTTTATTCAGGTGCCACAAGATAGATTGAGAAGTAACCGAGTGACACAACATCCCCCATTGCAGTTGTCCCTGCCCGTACATTTGCCAGACGATGAGACCTTTACCAGTTATTACCCCGCAGCAGGTAATGATGAGCTTATCGGCGCGCTGAAATCGGCGGCAGGTGGTGACGGAGCGCAGGCTATATATCTCTGGGGACCCGTCAAGTCGGGACGCACTCATCTCATTCACGCCGCCTGCGCCAGAGCCAATGAGCTGGAGCGCCGCAGCTTCTATATCCCACTGGGTATTCATGCCAGCATTTCCACGGCCTTGTTGGAGGGGCTTGAGCAGTTTGACCTAATCTGTATCGATGATGTGGACGCGGTGGCTGGTCACCCGCTTTGGGAAGAGGCAATATTTGATCTCTACAACCGGGTAGCAGAGCAAAAACGTGGCAGCTTGATAGTCAGTGCCAGTGCCTCGCCCATGGAGGCCGGTTTTGTGCTGCCGGATCTGGTGTCCAGAATGCATTGGGGGCTGACTTACCAGCTGCAGCCCATGATGGACGATGAGAAACTCGCGGCATTGCAACGCCGTGCCGCTATGCGCGGGCTACAGCTACCGGAAGACGTGGGGCGGTTTTTACTTAATCGCATGGCGCGAGATTTACGTACACTGTTTGATGTACTCGACCGGCTGGATAAGGCGTCCATGGTCCATCAGCGTAAATTGACCATTCCTTTTGTCAAAGAGATGCTGCGGCTTTAAATGACGTCTGTCAGTCAATAAATGTAATCAGTTAACCATTTGAACTGATTTAGATAATTTAAAAATTTATTCGATAGCAAACAGTTTGCGTTGAAATGCTTTCAATAGCACCATCCCACAAAAAACGCGGCATATTGCCGCGTTTTTTGTGCCTGAAAGCGTCTCACTCGTCGGCTTTTTCCCTGGACTTTTTCTTAAGTCCCAGGCCGAGTTCACGACCGCGATGGCGGGCGTAAAACGGGAAGGTGACTGACAGGAGCACCAATAGCGCAAGCTCAAGGCATGCAAACCACAACCAATCACCTGCGATGTATACTAGGGTCAGTGCGTGCAGCAGATACAGGCAAAGCACAAAGCTTGCCCACGCATGGGTGTAAGGATTGCCTTTCATCAGCCCCGGCAGTGGCAGCAATAAAGGCACCAACCACAGCAGGTTAAAAACGAGGGAATAGTCCTGACTGTTGGGCCCGAGCACAAACCAGTAGGCCATCACCAGCAGCAGCGCGAGGTACCCCACACGGTTAATGGTCAGCAGTAACGCGGTGTTTGACAGCACAGGACACCTCAAAGAATTTCAAGTACGTTTTCGGGAGGCCTGCCAATGGCTGCCTTGCCGTTAGCCAGTACCACAGGGCGCTCGATGAGCTTGGGGTTGGCCACCATGGCGTCGATTAATGCGGCCTCATCCAGCGCAGGGTTATCCAGACCAAGTGCCTTATATTCTTCTTCCTTGGTACGCATCAGTTCCCGTGCACCAATCCCAAGCAGGGATAAGATGCGGGCAATTTCTGTGGCATCCGGGGTCTCTTTCAGGTATTCGACGACTTCAATATCAACACCCTGTTCACCCAGCAGCGCCAGTGTTTCGCGGCTTTTGGAGCAGCGAGGATTATGCAAAATAACGGCTTTTGTCATTATGGATTCCGATTTTAATGCCATAAAAATTGGCGCAGATGATATCAAAAAAAACAGGCCCCGTCAGTGGCGGGGCCTGTTTGAAAATCCGGCTACTTTAGTTCGTCCAGAGCTCTTTCGGCATCTTTAAACTGGCGAATGCGGGCTTCAATGCGAGCCAGTTGCAAGGCATCGTCCTTGGTGTAGCGATAGGCAAAGTTAAGCTGATCTACCGCGCCCTTGTAATCTGCTGCAAGTGCCAGGGTTTCGGCGGTGGAAAAGTGCTCCAGTGCCTTATTGCCTGCTTTTCGGTAGGCATGTGTCATCAACTGGTAGGGCAGTGGATTTTGACTGTCGAGGAACACCATGTCTTCCAGGAGTGGAATGGCCTTCGCACTCTCGTCGGCTTCGATATACACGTTCGCGAGGTTGGCGTTGATTACCTGAGAGGTAGGTTTGAGTTTACGCTTGGCCTCGAGAAGCGTAATGGCTGCCTGGAAATCTTTGCGCTCAGCGAGCAAATCGGTTTTGGTATCGAGATAGAAGAGATTGTTGTCATCCCGGGCAAGCAATTTGTCGATGATGGCTTCAGACTCTTCGAAACGCTTCAGTCGAAACAGTGCCAGTGCCTTGCCATAGAGGGCTGCACTTTCAAAGGTATAACTGTGGCGTGAGAGTTGTTTTTCAAACAGATTCAGCGCCGCTTCTTCACTGTAACTGGAGAACCTGACCTGCACCCTGGCACGGGCCAAATGGTAGTTCAAACTGTCCGGCACATACTTGTGAGGGTATTGGGTCGCCCGGGTGCGGGCTTCGCTGATGCGCGACTCAGGCAAGGGGTGTGTCAGCAGCATTTGTGGCGGCTTGGTGGTAAAGCGGTAACGACTGGCAATCTTACCGAAAAAGTCCGCTGCCGCTTCAGGGTCGAACCCGGCCTCCACCAGAATTTGCATCCCGATTCGATCGGCTTCTTTTTCGTGCTGACGGGTGTAGTTGATTTTTGACTGGGTAGCGAGGGCCTGGGTGGTGGCCAGCGCCGCCATGCCCGCCTGGGGAGCGGCGATGGTCAGCAATATTGCACCAAGGAGACCAGCTATGGTGGCAGGCCCCGATTTTTGCTGTGCTTCCAACGAGCGGGCCAAATGGCGCTGGGTGACGTGGGTGATTTCGTGCGCCAGTACCGATGCCAGTTCACTCTCGGTGTCAGCGTTTAAAAACAGCCCCGTATGCACGCCCACATGGCCCCCGAAAAATGCGAAGGCGTTGATTTCGTCGTTACGCAGCAAGAAAAAGTAAAAAGGCGTTTTCACGCCGGTGGCATTGGCGACAAGCTTGTTGCCCAGTTCAGTGAGGTATTGGCTCAGTACAGGGTCGTTCAACAGGGGCGCCGATGAGCGGATGACCCGCATGTAGGCATCCCCGTAAACCATTTCTTTTTCCAGACTGAAGGTGTTGACCGCTGCCGTACCAAGATCGGGTAAATCGTTACTCGCAAAACTCTTGGCCGCCGGTAAGGTGAGCATGATGGATAAACCCGCCGCGGCGAGCGTTTTTGTCAGTCTGGAAAGTGTCAAATTACGCAAGAGGATAAAGGTCCCTGTGTTGGTGTCCGGCCTTGGGCAAGTCGCTTGTGGTTTAGCGTGCAAGCAAGGATAATAGCCCGGGTTTAACGAAGGCAAGTTCATTATGGTTTTTATCGATTTAACAGCGTTTCGATGTCCTGTGCCTCTGGTGCAGGTGAAGCTGGCGTTAAAAAAATTACCGGCCGGTGAAACACTTGAAGTTGCTCTATTGGACAATGGATCCCGCCGTGATGTTCCCGCGTTTTTGGAAAAACGGGGTTACGGGGTAGAGTGTACCCAGGACGACAACACTTGCCTTAAACTTCTTATCAGCCACGTGCCCCATACTCAGTAACCGTATTCAGTAACCCATATTCAGTAACCATAGCGATCTTATCTGTAAGGAGCCCCAATGCTCGAATTCGTGACTCGCTGGTACAAGGACAAGTTCAGTGACCCCCAGGCAGTGACCCTGCTGTTTATTCTTTTTGGCCTCTGGGCACTGATTTATTTTGCCGGTGGTTTGCTGGCGCCCCTGTTGGTGGCGTTGGTACTGGCTTTCTTGCTCGAGTGGCCGGTGGCTCAAATGTCCCGCATCGGTGTAAACCGCACCACGGGGGCCTCGCTGATGTTGGTGCTCTTTGCCGGCATCGTGCTGTTGATGGTGTTCGGTTTGGTGCCAAGTCTCTGGAAGCAGGGCATGTCGCTTTTGACCGAGCTGCCTGCCATGCTCGATAAAGGCATGGGCTACCTTGAGGATCTCACCCAGAAGTATCCTCAATATGTGAGCGCCGAACAGGTGATAGCCATGGAAACCGAGCTTAAGCGCATGCTGGACACTCAGCATCTGCTGGATATCGGTAAGCAAATTCTGGGCTTCTCGGCGTCGCTGCTGGTGCTCATGGTGTACACCATTTTGGTGCCGCTGCTGGTGTTCTTCTTCCTGAAGGACAAAGAAGAGCTTATCCGTGGCAGCAAACGCTTTTTCCCCAGCAACCGTGAACTTGCCCGCAAGGTATGGGGTGAGATGAACCAGCAGATTTTCAACTATATTCGCGGCAAGGTGATTGAAATCATTATTGTTGGCGCCGTGAGTTATGTGTTCTTTGCCTTTATGGGGCTGAGATACTCGGTGCTGCTGGGGGTGCTGACCGGTCTGTCAGTGCTGATCCCATACGTGGGTGCGACCCTGGTGACTCTGCCGATTGCACTGGTTGGCTTTTTTCAGTGGGGTTTCTCTCCTGAATTTGGTTATCTGATGCTGGGCTACGGCATTATTCAGGCGCTGGATGGGAACGTGCTGGTACCTGTGCTGTTCTCCGATGCGGTGGATTTACACCCGGTTATCATCATCGCCGCTGTGTTGGTGTTTGGTGGGCTGTGGGGCTTCTGGGGGGTGTTTTTCGCCATTCCGTTGGCATCCCTCGTTAAAGCTGTGGTCAACGTCTGGCCGCGGAATCATACGGCCGATAAAGCAGATGGTGACGGCTCAGCGGGTAACGGTATAAACGATAAAGCTGTCAGTGAATAAGCTGGCCGCCGCAGAATCTACGTAGAAGTCACTCTGAGCAATAATAAAAAAGGCCCACCAGGGCCTTTTTTACTGTGTTGATGTTATCGCCAGTTTTAGCCAAGGGCTTCCAGTACAGTTTCGTGATGGGTCTTGGTTTTGAACTTGGTCAAATCCTGGCTGATGATGCCATCGGTGCCAACGATAAAGCTCAAACGGTGAATGCCGTCGTACACCTTGCCCATGAATTTCTTCTCGCCCCAGACACCAAAGGCGTCGGCTACGGCGTGGTCTTCATCGGACAGTAAATGGAAATTCAGGCCGTGTTTCTCTTCGAACTTTTTCAGCTTGGCAACAGGGTCCGGGCTGATACCAAACACGGTCACGCCCTTGGCATCGAGCTGCGGCTTGCTGTCACGCAGGCCACAGGCCTGATCGGTGCAGCCGGGCGTCAGCGCCTTGGGATAGAAATACACCAGTACGGGCCCATTCTTGAGGCATTCAGCCAGGGAAATCATCTCGCCATTTTGATTGGGCAAGGTAAATTGCGGGGCTTTATCGCCTGCTTTCAAGGTATTCATTGGTTGTCCTTTTGGTTAGGGAAGGTGCGAATAAGTCCCGTGCTTGCTCTGCGTGAGTTTAACAGCGGATAGATGCAAGGCACAGTTCGCAGCGAATGGCCCTAGTCCTTCGCAAGAACTGTAACGCAGCAGATACCGCTGTAAGCCACGCCCTGCGGGGCTTTGATAGCAACACCATTTCGGCGTTATTCAACTTCAGCAGGCCTCGGCTTGCTTTCAGTTGAATGCCTTGAACTGTCGACGCTATCAAAGCCAGAGCTGTGCGAGGACTTGTTCGCACCTTCCTTAGGCCGGTTCAGCTTTGCATTCTCTTGATCTGACAGGCAAGAGACATGTCGCTTGCCAGTTCATGAATACTCTTTTCGAGCTTATCCAGTTCAACTTTTTCAGGAATATTGATGGCGAGGAACACGTGCTGGATGGAATCTCCGGCTTCTGTTTCCTCGGCGTTTGAG
Source organism: Shewanella zhangzhouensis (assembly GCF_019457615.1). Classification (NCBI taxonomy): domain Bacteria; kingdom Pseudomonadati; phylum Pseudomonadota; class Gammaproteobacteria; order Alteromonadales; family Shewanellaceae; genus Shewanella; species Shewanella zhangzhouensis. The sequence continues at coordinate 2,501,900 of NZ_CP080414.1, read as the reverse complement.
CGTACCGCCGCCAGATCCAGGGAACGGTCGGCCAAAAATTGGGTGATACGCTTCATGGTGCCGCGCTGATCTTTACCGTGGAACTCCACCTCAATCCGCGACACGTAGTTTTGCGGGGTGTGGCGCGAAGTGCGCTTCATCACGGTCAGCAGCTCCATTTCCACAGACAATGGGGGCAGGGCGGCTTCAATTTTGGTGATGGCGGCCCAGGAGCCGGACACCATCATGATCAAGGTAAATTCATTGCCGAAAAGCGCCATGCGGCTGTCGACGATATCACAATCACAGTCACTGGCCAGACGGGCGAGTTTGCTGACGATACCGGGACGATCGGATCCCATGGCGGTGACGACCAGGTAATTGGTCATGTAGGTTCCTCTTTTTGTGTCGTTGTCTTGGCGTCTTTTTAACCACATCGGCAGTGGTTTTGACGCGCGCCAATGCTACCACAAACAAATCCTTTTGAGAGCCCTGTAAATGGCTTGTCAATCGCCATAGGGGTCAGTACCATAGCGAATCCTGCAACCTTGGGGAAGTCAGATGATAAACGGAAGCATCGTAGCCTTAATCACGCCTATGAACAGTGATGGCTCAGTGGATTTTGCAAGTCTTGAGAGTTTAGTCGAGTTTCATATCGCCAATGGCACCGATGCCATTGTGGCCGTGGGGACCACGGGCGAATCGGCTACTCTGCCAATGAAAGAACACATCAATGTGGTGGCCAAAACCGTTGAGTATGCCAAGGGCCGTATTCCGGTTATCGGTGGCAACGGTGCCAATGCCACTGCAGAGGCGATTGAACTGACCCAGGGATTGTCTGCAACGGGTGTTGCGGCCATGCTGGGGGTGACGCCTTACTACAACAAGCCTACGCCTAAAGGCCTGGTTGCCCACTATAAAGCGGTGGCTGCTGCCACTGACATCCCGCAAATTCTGTATAACGTGCCTGGCCGTACCGCGCTGGACATGAAGCCTGAGACCGTGGCTGAGCTTTGCGATGTAGCTAACATCATCGGCATCAAAGAAGCCACGGGTGATGTGAGCCGCGTGGCCCGCCTGCGCGAACTTTGCGGCCCCGACTTTTTGCTGTACAGCGGCGATGATGCCACTGCCCGTGAATTTTTGCTGGCCGGCGGTGATGGGGTGATTTCGGTTGCCAACAACATAGTGCCTGCTCAGTTTAAGAAGATGTGTGCACTGGCGCTGGCCGGTGACATCGAAGGCTCTTTGGCGGCCGATGAGCCCATGCGTGGTCTGTACAGCACACTCTTTTGCGAAGCCAACCCTATCCCGGTGAAATGGGCTGCCCATCGTATGGGACTCATCAAGGAGGGTTTTATTCGTTTGCCACTGACTGAACTTTCTGAGTCCTGCCATGGTCTACTGCTCGATGCCATGAAAAAAGCTGGACTGGAGGTCTAAGTCTTGAAGTTGAAACAAATTACCCCATTCGTTCTCGTTGCCATGGCCGCTGGTTGCACCACGCCAATGGAGCGCCGTCAGGCCAATGGGAACGATGAGTACGTGAACGCACAAACCACAGCGCCGCTGAAAGTACCAGAAGGGCTCAAGTCCCCCAACTACAGCCGCGAGTACGATATCCCTAATCTGGGTGCCAAGGCCAATCGTGAATTGGTGGGTAAAAACCTCGATATACGTCCACCGCTGCAGGTGCTGCCAATGGCGGAAGGCACTCGGGTGGAAGAAGGTTCGGATAACGTAAAGGTCATTGTTGAGTCGTTCGACAACAGTCTGGATCTGAAACAGGAGATTTTTGGTCTGCTCAAAGATCACCTGCAAAGCCGTAACATTGAAATCGTAAAAGAAGACTTTGCTTCAGGCACCCTGGAAACCGGTTGGATTGAGACCCAGGAAGTGCTGGAGTCCAGTCTCTTGGGTTCAGACAAGGTCTTTACCCTGAAACAGCGTTACCAATATCAGGTTGAAGTGCGACCCCATGGCCGTACCGGTGCGGTAAGCATCAACCTGATTGACCATCAGGAAAGCTATGATGGTGATGACCTTAAGACTGCATTGTCTGCTGATGACAAGCGTCGTTACACCATTGACATGCTCAACAACTCCATTGCCTACATGGCCGTGAAGCGTGAACAGGCCATCAATGCCAAGCGCCTCCGTGAGAGTCTGGGTATTGGTGTAGAGCTGGTGGATGGCGTTGAAGAGGGTGATGCCTTTTATTTGGCCCAGGGTGATTTCAATCAGGTATGGGGCCGCTTGCGCCTGGTACTGCCCGAAATGGGCTTCGAAATTGCCGATATGGACAGCAGTAAAGGGGTTTACTTCCTGAACTACAGCGACAATTCCGGATTTTGGAGTTCGCTGTGGGGCGATGCCAAGCTTGAGCTGAGCAAGGGCACCTATAAGCTGAAAGTCAAAGACGGTGAAACCAAGGGCACCAGCGAGTTGCATATCCTCGATAAGGAAGACAGCCCACTGGCAGACGAGAAGGTCGCTCAAATTTACCGCGCACTCGCCGAGCTGATGAAAGAAGACAGAAAAGTCCGCTGATTACCGTTGCTTAATTCTGGTTGGCAGACTCAGTTCAATTAACCCGCTTGCTTTTAAAGCAGCCAATAAAAAAGAGGCCATAAGGCCTCTTTTTTATTGGGGTTTTAGCGGCTAATTGCCTAATCAGTCAATTGGCTTTCCTTGGCAGATGTCAGAGGGAGATGCACTGACGTCAGCCTGACATCAAGCACAAGTCACTTCCGAAGCCAGATGAAGCCGCACGACGTACTTTTGAACCAGAACTGTCATAAAAGCGTATTTTGTAAGGAAAAGTAAAACGTGTTGAAGCCCGGTTGCTCGCAGGTAAACTAGCCTCTAACCGGAAAGCCGGCGTCCGCCTATTGGTGGGCGATAACGATAACACAGCCTGAACTTCGGAAGTCACATGAAAAAGATAGCGTTTCTTTTAGCCCTTGTAGGGGGTGCGGGTGCCTGGTATCTGTATTCTCTGGATGAGTCCACCAGTGGGCCAGCTCGTCCTCGCCCTGTACCCAATGTCGTCGTGACCAAGGTAGCCACTCAGGAAGTACGTGATGAGGTTGAAGCCCTCGGCACAACCCATGCCAACGAGTCAGTTACCATCACTGCCAAGGTTACCGATGTTGCCACCAAGGTCAATTTCAGCGATGGCGATATAGTCCGCGCCGGACAATTGTTGGTTCAGCTTCAGGATGCAGAGCAGCGCGCCCGGGTTCAGGTTGCCAAGGTTAAAGTTATTGATAATCAGCGCGAATTCGACCGTATCCGCTCGCTGGTAACCAGTCAAACCGTAGCGGAGCTTGAACGTGACCGCCTGCAAACCCTGATTGATACCAGCCGCGCCGAGCTGGAGCAGGCCGAATCTGCACTGCGTGACCGTGCCATCACGGCCCCCTTTGCCGGCCGCCTCGGTCTGCGCCAGGTCAGCCCCGGCGCGCTGGTAACGCCCGGCACCGCCGTAACAACCCTCGATGATATTTCCACCATCAAGCTGGATTTTGCAGTTCCCGAGCGTTTTTTACCTCAGCTGCATCCCGGTAAGGCCGTTGAAGCCCAGGCCGTTGCCTACGAAGGCCAGCTCTTTACCGGCAAGGTGACCTCCATCGACAGTCGGGTGAATCCTTCGACCCGCGCCGTAACAGTGCGCGCCGAAATTCCCAACCCGGATGCCAAGCTGCTGCCGGGCATGTTGATGAAAATTCGCCTCATCAAAACCAGTCGCGAAGCCATCATGGTGCCTGAATCGGCGATTATTCCGCTGCAAAACCGCCACTATGTGTACATGGTGGGCGCCGATAACAAGGTGGATCGCCGTGAAGTGACCATCGGCCTTCGCAAGCGTGGCTGGGCCGAAATTGTTGATGGTCTGGCGCTCGGCGAAACCATCATGATCCGCGGGATCCTCAAGGTGCGCCCCGGCGACCAGGTGACACCTGAACTTAAAGAACACTTCAGTGCATCCGTTTCCTCCGATGAGGAGAACGCTGCATGATCCTGACAGATCTCTCTGTTAAACGCCCGGTATTCGCCTCGGTGATCAGCTTGTTGCTGATTGCCTTTGGTCTGGTGGCCTTTGATAAGCTGCCACTGCGGGAATATCCTCACATAGACCCACCCGTGGTGTCCATCGAAACCAACTACCGTGGCGCCAGTGCCTCTGTGGTGGAAAGCCGCATTACCCAGTTGGTGGAAGACCGCGTCAGCGGGGTAGAGGGTATTCGCCACATCAGCTCCTCTTCCAGTGACGGTCGTTCATCGGTGACTCTGGAATTCAACATCAACCGAGACATCGAAGCGGCTGCCAACGATATCCGTGACCGGGTATCGAGTATGCTCAACAACCTGCCCGAAGAGGCTGACCCACCGGAGATCCGTAAAGCCAACGGCGGCGATGAAGTGATCATGTGGCTCAACCTGGTGTCGGACAGCATGAACACGCTGGAGCTCACCGATTACGCCAACCGCTATCTTGCCGACCGCTTCTCGGCGGTTGACGGTGTGGCCATGCTGCGTCTCGGTGGCGGCAAGGTCTATGCGCTGCGCATTTGGGTTGACCGTCAGGCGCTGGCGGCCCGAAATCTGACGGTTGCCGACATCGAGTCCAAACTGCGCTCAGAAAACGTGGAGCTGCCGGCAGGCTCAGTGGAGTCCAAAGAACGTCACTTCACGGTGCGCCTCGAACGCACCTTCCGTACCTCGGAAGACTTTGCCAACCTGGTATTGGCCCAGGGTGACGATGGTTATCTGGTGAAACTGGGTGATGTGGCCAAGATTGAATTGGGCTCAGAAGAAGAGCGCATCATGTTCCGCGGTAACCGCGAGTCCATGATTGGCCTGGGGGTGACCAAGCAATCTACCGCCAACACCCTTGAGGTGGCGCGGGCGGTAAACAAGCTGGTTGACCAAATTAACCCGACTCTGCCACCTGGCATGGAAATCAAGCGCAGCTACGACAGCTCGGTGTTTATTGAAGCCTCCATTAAAGAGGTTTACACCACGCTTATCATTGCCATGGTGCTGGTTATTTTGGTGATTTACCTGTTTCTTGGCAGTGTTCACGCCATGCTTATCCCTGCGGTCACAGTGCCTGTGTCACTGCTGGGTACCTTTATCGTGCTCTACGCCCTTGGCTACACCATTAACCTGCTGACGTTGCTGGCGATGATCCTTGCCATCGGTATGGTGGTGGACGATGCCATTGTGATGCTGGAAAACATTCACCGCCGTATCGAAGAAGGGGAAAGCCCGCTGGTGGCCTCATTCCTCGGTGCCCGTGAAGTGGCGTTTGCGGTGGTGGCAACCACCCTGGTGTTGGTGGCGGTGTTTATGCCTATCACCTTCCTTGAGGGTGACCTGGGCAAACTCTTTAAAGAATTTGCCGTCACCATGAGCGCTGCGGTGATGTTCTCAAGCCTGGTGGCCTTAAGCTTAAGCCCCATGATGTGCTCCAAGCTGCTGCGCCCCAGCAGTGAAAGCTCCTGGTTGGTGAAGAAAGTCGATAAGGGTATGGATTGGCTCGAGCACACTTATCGCAGCTCCCTTGAGCGCACCATTCGCCATCCGTTGGCGGTGAGTCTCACTGTTATCGCCGCCCTCGGGCTCAGCGTGTGGATGATGCAAAAGGTGCCCCAGGAATTCGCCCCCCGCGAAGACAGGGGCTCCATGTTCCTCATGGTGAATGGCCCCCAGGGTGCAAGCTATGAGTACATTGAAAAGTACATGAATGAAGTGGAAGAGCGCCTGATGCCCATGGTCGAGAGCGGCGAAATCAAGCGTTTGCTTATTCGTGCACCCCGAGGTTTTGGCCGCTCGGCTGATTTCTCCAACGGTATGGCCATTATCGTGCTCGAGGATTGGTCGGCTCGCCGTAATGCTTTCGACATCATGAATGATATTCGCGGCAAACTGTCTGATTTGGCGGGTGTGCAGGCATTCCCCATTATGCGTCAGGGTTTTGGCCGCGGTGTCGGTAAACCCGTGCAGTTTGTGATTGGTGGCCCAAGCTATGAGGAGCTTGCCCAGTGGCGGGACATTCTGTTGGCCAAGGCCGCGGAAAACCCCAAACTGCTGGCGCTGGACCACGACTACAAGGAAACCAAACCTCAGTTCCGCGTGGTTATTGACCGGGACAGAGCCGCCGATCTGGGCGTATCCATCTCCCATATCGGCCGTACGCTGGAATCCATGCTGGGCTCCCGTCTGGTGACCACCTTTATGCGCGATGGTGAAGAATATGATGTCATCATTGAAGGTGACAGGGCAAAGCAGAATACGGCGCAGGATCTGTCGAACATCTATGTTCGCTCTGACCGTACCCGTGAGCTGATCCCGCTCTCGAACCTGGTGCATGTGGAGGAGTTTGCCGACGCTTCCAGTCTGAACCGCTACAACCGGATGCGTGCCATCACCATCGAAGCCAACCTGGCGGATGGTTACAGTCTGGGTGAGGCGCTGGATTATCTGAACGACATAGTACGCACCTATTTGCCTGCTGAGGCGGTGGTGAGCTATAAGGGCCAGTCCCTTGACTATCAGGAGTCCGGTAACTCCATGTACTTTGTGTTTGTGCTGGCCCTCGGGGTCGTATTCCTGGTGTTGGCCGCTCAGTTTGAGAGTTATATTCACCCTGCGGTGATTATGCTCACAGTGCCGCTCGCGACGCTGGGCGCCTTGATTGGTTTGTGGCTCACAGGACAAACCATAAATATTTACAGCCAGATAGGCATTATCATGTTGGTGGGACTGGCGGCGAAGAATGGTATTCTTATCGTGGAGTTTGCCAACCAGTTGCGTGACCGGGGCGTTGATTTTATCGAGGCACTGCTTACCGCATCTACCCAGCGCTTAAGACCCATTCTGATGACGGGTATAACCACTGCTGCCGGTGCTGTGCCCTTGGTGATGGCACAGGGCGCCGGTGCTGAAACCCGCTTTGTGATTGGTGTGGTGGTGCTGTCCGGCATCATACTGGCCACCATCTTTACCCTGATGGTTATTCCGACCGCCTATGCGCTCTTTGCACGGCATTCGGGCTCGCCCGATGCGGTGGCGCAAAAGCTGGAAGCTGAGCTTGTGGGTAAAGCCAAACGCTGAGTTTTAATGACAGCAAAAAGGCCTGAACTTGGTTCAGGCCTTTTTTTATTGCGATGGACATAATCAGATCAGCGATTGATGTCCTGATAAAGCTCTTCGTACATGAGTTCCCGCATCCGGAATTTTTGCAGTTTACCTGTGACTGTCATCGGGTAACTGTCAACAAACTTGATGTACCGTGGCACCTTGAAGTAAGCCACTTTTTCGGTGAGGAAGTGGCGAATTTCCTGCTCGTCCAGATTGGCGCCCGGGCGCAGCTTGATCCAGGCGCAGACCTCCTCGCCATACTTATCGCTTTGCACCCCGAATACCGCAGCATCCTGCACCTGTGGGTGGGTAAAGAGCTTCTCTTCGATTTCCCGGGGATAGATGTTCTCGCCGCCGCGGATGATCATGTCTTTTATCCGGCCGACAATGCGCACATAGCCGTGCTCGTCCATCACGCCCAAGTCACCTGAGTGCAGCCAGCCTTCGCTGTCTATGGTGTCGCGGGTTTTGGCGTCGTCATTCCAGTATCCCAGCATCACACAATAACCCCGGCTGCACACATCGCCCGGTTCACCAATGGGCTGGGTTTTGCCAAAGACATCGACGATTTTCACCTCGGTATGGGCGAGTGCCCGGCCAACCGTGGTGACCCTGAGCTCCAGCGACGAGTCGATTTCGGTGAGGTTGTTGATGGGGCTGCATTCGGTTTGACCGTAACCTATTACCACTTCCTGCATGTGCATCAGGGTCTGTACCCGCTTCATCACTTCTTCCGGGCAGGTGGCGCCGGCCATCACGCCGGTGCGCAGGCTGGATAAGTCGTAGTCGCTAAAGTTGGCGAGCTCCAGCTCGGCGATAAACATGGTGGGCACGCCGTGGAGCGCGGTGCAGCGCTCTTTTTCCACGACGGCAAGTGTGGTGGCCGGGTCAAAGGCATCACCGGGGAAAACGGCAGTGGCACCCGTGGCAACACATACCAGATTACCCAGCACCATGCCGAAGCAGTGATAGAGCGGCACCGGAATACAAAGTCTGTCCAGATGACTGAAGCGCATTCCCTTGGCCACCAACATGCCGTTATTGAGGATATTGTGGTGAGACAGGGTCGCACCCTTGGGGTTGCCCGTGGTGCCTGAGGTAAATTGGATGTTGATGGGATCGAAGGGGGAGAGTGTGTCGCTTATTCCTGCAAGGTCGGCATATTCGGCATCGCTGCCGAGGCCACACACCTTATCAAAGTTAAGCATGCCCGGCGTTGCCTCACAGCCGGTGCGAATGACCAATTTCAGGTCCGGTAAGCGGCTTGATTGTAGCTGTCCGGCTTCGCAGTGGGCCAGCTCCGGCGCCAGTGATTGCAGCATCGCCAGATAATCACTGCTTTTAAATTTGTCATGGGTGATAAGGGCCTTACAGCCCACATTCACCAGGGCGTATTCCAGCTCTTCGGGGCGGTAAGCGGGATTGATACACACCATGATGGCGCCGATGCGGGCGGTGGCGAACTGGGTCAGGCACCATTCAATGTTATTGGGTGACCAAACTCCGACCCTATCTCCCGGACCAATGCCAAGTGCCAGCAGGCCTGTGGCCAATCGGTCGATTTCAGTCAGGTATTTTCGGTAGCTCCAGCGGATGTTCTGATGATGCATGACGATGGCATCATGGTCGGGATAGCGGTTGGCAATGCATTCAAGGTAGCGGCCTATGGTGTCCTGAATAAGTTCAGGGGTGTCACTGCCTCGATAATGGCTCTGGGTAAGTGGAAAAGGGGTGGGCGATGTGTGGTCTGAGGACATGTGCATAAAGCCTCCATGGCATTGCTTGTTGATTTGTCGTTATTGTTGTCGTTATTCCTGTTGTGCCGGTTTGCTGCCCATTCCTGAGTGGCCAAACCGGTGAACTCTGACTCTAGCCAAAAGGCGATGCCAAGGACAAGCGCCACAATGCCGCTTTATACTAAAGGCTAATACAATGATCTTGCGCGAAAAACACCATTTTAGATGCGATACGCAAATAAAAAAGCCAGCAAATCTGCTGGCTTGAATTTCAGGCTCTGGTATCAGCGCCCTTCGAGCTCCGCCAATATGGCCTGCTCCAGGAAGGTTGCAAAATCATGGCCGTGATGGGCCAGCATCTTCGGGAACATCGAAATCTGGGTAAGGCCCGGGAAGGTATTGATCTCGTTCAGCAGGATTTGATTGTCTTGTGTCAGGAAGAAATCAATGCGCGACAGGTGGCGCAGCTTCATGCCTTTAAAGGCCCGCACCGCATAGTCACGAATGGCAGCAACGGTTTCTTCGTCCACATTTGGTGCTTCCACATGGGTGATAGCCTGACTCTTGGTGTCGTATTTTTCTTCGAAGCTGTAAAAGGTGTTGGCGGCACAGACGATTTCGCCGGGGCGGGTCGCCACGATTTCGCCCTCATACTCATACACAGCCACTTCCAGCTCTCTGGCCTTGATGGTTTTCTCTACCACTACGAAGGGGGCGTATTCGAAGGCCTTGCAGACAAGCCCTGGAATATCCTCACGGCGATGGGCAGGGAAGCAGCCCACCGATGAGCCCTGACTCGCGGCCTTGATAAACACGCTGCCCCATTCATCAAACGCCGCTTCCACCCGGGCGATGGCTTCATCGCTTGGCTCATCAAGGTACAGATAAGGCGTATTGGGGATGCCGAGGGCACTGAACCACATTTTGGCGGTGATCTTGTTAAAACAGTTGCTGGAGGCCTCCGAGCCACAGCCAAAATAGGGCAAGCGGATAAGGTTAAACCAGGACTGAATATCGCCGGTTTCACCGGGGTAACCGTGGATGCAGGGAATGACGTAATCCACTGGCCAGGGCGCTTTTGCCTCGTCGGCAAAACGTATTTCACGGCGGTTGGTCAGCTCTACAATCTCGCCTTCGCGGGTGCGGTATTGGCCTTCAGCGGTCAGCTCAAGCCACAGGGTATTGAAACGGGGCAGGGTAGCCAGGCACGACTCGAAGTATTTGGCCGAAAGCAAAGAGATCTCGTGTTCGCTGCCACCGCCACCACAGAGCAGCACCAGATTGTATTTGTTCATCTTGTCTCCAAAAGACGTAAAACCGGCGTAAAGACTTTTCCCGGCAAAAGGAGCAGTGTAATGAGCCCGCGTAGGGGGCGCAAGGAAGATGACTGAGATTTAATGCTCATGCCACAAGCGCTCTGCCAGCCCCGACGCCCGCTCGGTACGACGCTCAGTTGCGGCCTCAAACAGTGTCTCTGTCCCCAGGCAGGTAAACTTCGACTTGGCCCGGGTAATGGCGGTGTAAATCAGCTCTCGGCCAATCAAACTCTGTTGTGAGGGGGTAGGCTGTGGCGGCAGGGACAGCGCTACCGAGGCAAATTCACTGCCCTGACTCTTGTGCACTGTCATGGCGTAGCAGGTATCGTGTCCTGGCAGTCTTGCCGGCAGGACTTTAAGTACCTGCCCATCACTTTGAATAAAATGAGCCATCAGACGCTGGTTGTTCCCCTCTACCGGGAGCAGTATGCCAATGTCGCCGTTAAAGAGCCCAAGACTGTAATCGTTACTCTGGATCATGACCGGACGCCCGGCATAAAACTCCTGGCTTGGCTGTATCAGCCCGGCTCTGGCAAGGGCAGCGGTGACGGCCCTATTGATACCTTCAACGCCATACTCGCCGTTTTTCATGGCGCAGAGCACGCGAAATTCATTGTACTTTTGCAGTATGGTTTTCGGGTCGGCCTGCTGTTTCATCGCCTGTAAATACTCGCTGTAGGCGGATTTGGCGAGTTGCACCAGGGCTGCGAGCCCATCACTGTTGTCGCCGGAGATCCAGCAGAGCTCGGCATAGTTCTTGTGCCAAACCGCAGCGACTTTCTCTTTGTCGCCTTCATTTACCGCCATGGCGAGCTGACCAATACCGGCATCTTCGGCAAATCTGTGGCTGTGGAGCAGTCGGCACAGGTTATCGCCAAGCCCGGGGGCGTCTGCGCTGTGAGCAAGCCTTGTACCTGCCAGCGCCTCGATGCGTGCAGTTTGTACCGCGCTGTAGCGGTAGCCCTGGCGCGCGCCTTCACAAATATCCGCTAGCACAGCGCCGGCTTCCACTGAAGCCAGCTGGTCCTGATCGCCCAGCAAAATTAACCGGGCGTGGCTTGGCAGGGCATCGAGCAGGCGGTCCATCATGGGCAAATCCACCATGGAGGCCTCATCCACCAGCAATAGGTCCAAATCCAGCGGATTGTCTCTGTGGTGGCGGAATCTGTGGTTGCCGGGTTGATAGCCAAGCAGACGGTGAAGGGTCGAGGCATCTTCCGGCAGGTTTTCAATGGCGCCCTGGGATATGAGGGGCGAGTTTAACTCCTGCGCCAGACGCTGCTTGCTGGCCTTGATGGACTCCGACAGCCTGGCCGCCGCCTTGCCCGTGGGGGCTACCATGCGGATATTCAGGGAAGACGACAGTGACAGGAGCAAAAGCAACTTGGTTACCGTGGTGGTTTTACCCGTGCCCGGGCCACCTGTGATGACAGTCAGCTGTTTTCCTGCGGCGGTGGCCACCGCAATTTTTTGCCAGTCGATGGCCTCCTTGCCTGCCCCAAAGAGCGCCTCCAGCAGCGCCGCCGTGTGGGGATGCGTACCAAACTCAGTACCTGCCATGGCGTTAAGCCGCGCCGCTACCCGGCTCTCAAAGCCTTGATAGCGCTTAAGGTAGAGACGTTTACCCTCTAAAATCAGCGGCTTGTTTTCATCCGGGGTGCCAACGGCATCGAGATTGGCAACGGCACGCAAAAGTGCTGGGTAATCAGCCAGAATGCGCAACTGCGCCTGACGTGTGCCCATTGGGTTGGCGAGCATCAATGCGCTTAAATCAAGACAGGGATGCTGACGGGAAAGCTGCCTTGAGACCAAAACGCACATCAGCAGCATCAGCGGCGAATCGTCATTGTGAAGCTCTGCCATCTGCAGGGCAAAGTGGCGGTCCAGTGATGACAGCTCTCCCTGTGATTGCCACAGTTTCAGCTGATCTTTGAAGGCTTCGCTGCTGCAGGGCTTGCCTGAAAGTTCAATCATAGCCGGATCTCCTGACCTTCAAACAAGGCGTCCAGCGCTTGGATCAATAGCTTGGGGGGCTTGTCAAAATACACGCCCGTACCGGGAGATGAGGCCGACATGCCCCTCAGGAACAGGTAAAAACAACCGCCAAAATCGTTGTCATAGTCGTAGTTCGCCAGCCGGCTTCTCAGCAGTCGGTGCAGCGCCAGGGTATAGAGCAGGTATTGCAAATCGTAGTGATGATCCCGGATTGCAGTGTGCATGGCGTCCCTGTGATAGTGACCGAGGGTATCACCCAGATGATTGGACTTGTAATCGGCGATGTAATAGCGGCCGTCATGGCTGAAGCAAAGGTCGATAAAGCCCTTTAGCATGCCGTTAAGGGTATCGAACCCAAAGTCACAGCGATAACCATAGAGTGCCAGCAAATCCCCCAAAGCCCCGGGCTTAAGTCGGGTGACAGGCAAGTAAAACTCCATTTCAACCAGCAGGTTGGCAGGTGACAGGGCGCCGAGTGCAAACTGGCCTTTGTCATCCTGAAGTGCCGCCTGCATCAGATCCTGATACCAGGCATCCAACACGGGTTGCCACAGGCTTTCGATACCAAAATGGGCCATGGCATCGGGCAGCACTTCGGGCAAGGTTTCGGCCACTGCATCAAAGCGGATAAGCTCCAGTACCTGGTGCATAAAGCTGCCGGCATTGGCGCCACGGGGGAAAGAAAAACGGCTCAGTGCCGCGGCATCCTGAGATTCTGACTGTTCAAAGGGAAGCGGCAGCTCCAGCACTGAAAACGACTCATCGCCGGCGCCTGGAATGGCGGGGACCGTGGTTTCTTCGTTGGTCCAGACGGCATCACTATGATGTTCTGTATGGCCAGCTCCCTGGGCAATCAGCGCCGAATAGCTGCCAACGCGCCACGCTTCTTCGCCAATTCGGTTTGGGGTTCGCGCTCTTGGCGGCTCGGTGCTTGCAGGCTCTGCACTTTCAAGGGGCGTCAGATCATCTTGGATAATGTCCGCTACACCCATGATATCGCTGCCATTTGCATGGCTGCAGATGCGCTCTGCGGCCTGGCGCAGTGCGTTGATGTCGCAATCCTTGCTGTCGATGCCAAGCAAGAAGCCCAATGCGGTCTTGTGCACTTCACTGCTTATCCCGGCTTTGAGCATGCGGCTGTGATTGGCAAGCCCCAGACGACAGCCGTACACAGGGCGGGTGAGCGCCACATACAGCAAACGCAGATCTTCACCCAGACGTTCGGCATCATAGCATTCGACGCCTTCATCGGTTTGCAGCAGGTCCCACACCAGCCTGTCATCCTTGTGGTAGACAAGTGGCGAAGGCTTGCCGCGACTGTCTCTGGCCAGACTTAAAAAGGGGATATAACAGAGGCCGTATTCCAGCCCCTTACTTTTGTGGATGGTGACTATCTGTACCAGGTTTTGTTCGCTCTCGAGCCTCAGCTGCATGGCTTCGTCACTACCGGGGTCCAGCAGCGCCTGCTCAAACCAGCCGAGGAGCGCACTTATACCGTCGAGCGACGCCGCGGCCTGCTCGAGCAATTCGCACAGGTGGCGAAAGTCGGTCAGGCGCCTGTCGGCTTCGTTATCTCCCCCGAGGCGCTCAAGCAGTCGGGTGTCGTCGGCAAAGGCCATTAAGGCGGGCATGACACCCTGTTTTTGCCAGCGCTGATGCCAGCGATCAAAACACTCCAGTGCCTGGCGACGGGCTTCCTCGTCCTGATTGAAGGCCGCTATCTCGCTGAGGGTCCAGCCCATCAGCCGGGTGGCCATGGCTGCACGAAGGCGTTTTTCATCCCTTGGCTGGGCAAGTGCGGCCAGCACATGCAGCAGCTCCGAGGCTTCCTTGGTGGCAAACACATTGTCCCGGGACAAAAACACGGCGCCGATATTGCGCCGGGTGAGGGCATCTTTGATAAATGCCGCTTCGTTTCTGTCTCTGACCAGCACGGCAATGTCTTTGGCCAAGAGCGGCCTTTGCTTGTCGGCAAGTACCGCACGGCCATTTGCCGCAAGACCGAGCAACTGGCCTATATGGGCAGCAGCATCTTCTGCCATCAGGGTTCTGGCCGTTTGTTTATTTAATCCCTTTTCGGGGTCTTCCCCAAGTAAGGCGATTTGCAGTGCAGGCCCCTGGGGCTTGCCATCAATCAGCAGCGTTTTGGCACCTTTATCGGAGGCTGCAACCGGCTCGAAGGGGATTTCATCACTTAAAAACACCCGCTCCCGGGCACTGAAGACGGCATTGACCGCCCGCACCATGGCGCTGGAAGAGCGGTAATTGGTCCCCAGACTATAGTGGGCCGCCGCGGTGCGTCTTGCCCCCAGATAGGTATGAATATCGCCGCCCCGAAAGGCATAAATGGCTTGTTTGGGGTCGCCAATCATCAGTAGCCCCTGAGCCTTTGGCTGCTGACGGTACAGGGCACTGAAAATGGCAAACTGCAGTGGATCTGTGTCCTGAAATTCGTCAATCAATGCCATGGGGAAACGGCTGGCTACTTCTGAAGATAGCCTGAGGGCGATATCCCTATCGATGTCGGACACAGGCACTGAGCCTGACCCCTGAACGCCAAGCGCTTTTGCCAGGTGTTTCAGCAGGTCATCGGGTGCCATGAGATTGCGTTCGGCCTTGAGGGCATCGAATCGTGCCTGTATCTCGTTTCTGGCAAGCACCAGGAATGCCGGTAACAGGTTTTCCTGCGCGTGCAGCAGCTCATCAATTTGCACCAGCAGCGAAAGTGTTTCAGGGCCCGGTAATTGCCCCCCTTTGTTGAGCTTGATATTGCCATAGGCGAGGGCCTGCATGGCTTTTTCTGGTGGCGAACCTTCACCGCGAAGCGCCCATGCCGTCATGGTATCCCAGTGTTTTTTAAGTTTGGGGAAACCATCTGCGGCCTTCCCGTAGCTCACGCCGTTAAGGGGCAATTGAGTGAGTGCGCTGAAGGTGTCTTCTGCCTGACGTTGCCAGGCCAGACGAAGCCTGGCGATTCTTGCACTGAATCCGCTGGCAAGCTCACTGAAATCATCCACCCGAATGTTGACGGCGGCATCTCTTGCCCCAAGCAGTGACTTAAGCTCTATCTCCAGCGCCCTGGGCGAGGCAAATTTTTCCTGTACCAGGGCCGCGATGTCTGTGCTCAGGGGATAACAGTGTGCGCGCCAGAAATCCGCGGCTGCCATGGACAAGAGTTCGCTGTCGTCCAGGGTAAATTCGCTTTCAAACAGGAGCGCAGACTCAAAGGCCATATCCGACAAAACCCGCTGGCAAAAGCCGTGGATGGTGTAGATGGCCGCTTCATCCAGGGTCTTGAGTGCCAGGTCCAGCTGCCTTAGGGCCAGCTGTCTGTCGGGGAGTGCGTCTAGAAGCTGAGTGAGAAATCTGTCTTCGCTGGGCTCGCCGAGGCAGAGGCGAAAGCCATCCTGAATTCGGCGTCTGATCCTGTCTCTGAGTTCACTGGTGGCGGCATTGGTGAAAGTCACCACCAGGATTTCTTCCACCTTGAAAGGACGCGGCTGGCCAATACCCAGCAAGAGGCGCAAATACAGATTGGCGATGGTGTAGGTTTTGCCTGTGCCGGCGCTGGCTTCAATCAGGCGTGCACCGTCAAAAGGCAGGGTAAAGGCATCCAAAGGCATTGAGGCTTGCATCTTATTCTCCCTGTCCCTGGTGCTTGACGTTGCCGGTCTGTATACCGATGTGCTCAGTACAGTCAGTGTTAGCCCAGTCAGTGTTGGCCTCGAGGCTCAATAGGGGCGGTATTGACGATGGGTTACTGACAAAGTCAGCAAGATCACCGAGTTTCCCCTTGTAGCAGCGGCCAAGGAGCGGCCGCCACAAACGCTCAGCGAGGACGGTGAACGCCGGTGTGGCGAAGCTTGCGGGAAATTCAAACAGGCGCTCGTTGTGGGGCTCAGCAATTTCGCCCATACCGTTGCCGTCATCCCATTTGGTACTGATTTCTGCCAAGGACTCTTCCGCACTTGCCCCTTCGGCGAGGGCCTCTATGTAGGTCATGGCTAGGGCAGGGATCAGTGGCGATGGCGTGTGCACGGCCTCGAAATAGTGGCTGATAAAATCCTCAAGGCTTGCCAGGGCGTTATCCGGCGTGAGGGGTAAAAAGGCATGGAAGTTACCCACATCCAACAGGAAACTGCTCTGCCGGTAACCTGAGGCGCACAGACAAAGGTGGCGCAGATACAACGCCAGCACATCTTTGGCCTTGGCGGTGCCCGGTCTTGCCACCAGGAGGCCTTTGGCAAAAACCTTGTCTATGGTGCCGACCAGTTTATGCCCTTTATTCAGGGCGAGGGAAATCCTCAGGCTTTGTCCCTCGGTCTCACCCATGATAAAGCGACATCGGTCGAGAATGGGCGCCAGATCCCGTTGGTAACTGGTAAAGAGCAGCTTGTCGAACGGTGCCATGGGTAAGGCCCCGGCCCCGGCAAGTCTGTCACACAGCGTATCCACCGCCTGCTGCTGCCTGACTTCATCTGCTTCCAGGGCGGCATTGAGCATCTTATCCTGCAGTTGGTAGCGCCCGAGGGCATCCACATCAAAGGGTTCGCTGTCATCCAGCGCATCGAGTCTGTGGCTTAAGTCGAGCCTGAGTCGTCGCTGGCAGAAAAAGCGTGCCGGATCCCGGTAGAAGCGGATGAGGGATGCAAGCTCCAGCATTTTTTGCTCATCTTCATCCACTTCGTCCAGCGCTGCATCGATAAAGGGTTTGGGCGGACGGTGTTCCTGCGGGCACCACTGGGCGGCAAAACTAGCAGTGATGTCCTGATGGGGCAGATACAGCCTTTGGTCGAAGGGTTGCAGCGGCTGCTGTTTAACCAAACGTTTAACCAGACTGCCCTGAGGGACATAAGCGCTCAGTTCACAGTAGTCCAGCAGCTCACTGACCAGCATGGATGGCAGGCGCTCGCTGTCGTCCCGTTCGCTGCGGCCAATAAAGCTGATGTAAAGCTGCTCCCTCGCTGACAGCAGGGCTTCCAGAAACAGGTATCTGTCGTCCAGACGCCGGGAACGATCGCCCCGGCGTGCGGGCGTTTTCGCCATCAGATCGAAGCCCACGGGATGCTGCACCCTGGGGTAAATGCCTTCATTCATGCCAAGCAAACACACCACGTTAAAGGGAATGGATCGCATGGGCATCAGGGTACAGAAATTCACTGAGCCAGCCAGAAAACGCTGCCCGACCCGGGCATCGGTGAGTTTGCTGGCAAGGGTTTGGCGGATAACCTCCAGTGAAATGTCGCTCAGGTTGCTTTCGCTGCTTGCCGACGATTGGAGGGCTTTTTGGGTATCACTGAGGGTTTCCCGTATAAGATTCAGCTCTTCCTGATATTCCGGCAGCGGCGCAAACAGGGTCTCTGTGAGGCGGCTAAGCTCCGCAAACTTGAGCACAAGGCTATCGGCGGCAGCAAAACGTGCTGCAAATTCATCGAGATGCTCAATAAAGTCCAGCAATTTACCTATACACTGGGCTTGCTGGCCCTCAACACCCGCAAATGGAAGGGTACCGTGATAAAAATCCCCTTCGTCGCCCAGGGAAAAGCCCAGCAGCAATCGGCGGATGCCAAAGGCCCATGAATGCTTGTCAAAAGCGGGTAAGCCGAGTCTTTCCCGGCTTTGGGCATCCCGCCCCCAGCGTACGCCAGCCTCACTGAGCCAGTTACCGAGACGGGAAAGCTCTTCCTCATCCAGTTTAAATTTCGCCATCACCGCAGGAATTTCCAGCAAGCCGAGAATTTCCGACAAGCCAAAGCGGCTGTGATTGATGTCCAGCAAGGTCAGGAAACCGTGGATCAGGGGGGATTCCTCTACCGCACCCCGATCGGCGATGGCGTAGGGGATGTAGTGTTCGCCCCTGCGGGAAGCAAACACGGCATCAATAAAGGGCGCGTAAGCGGCAACATCGGGCAGCATCACCACTATGTTTTTGGCACAGAGCGTGCCCTGACTGTCTGACAGCAGACCAAGGAGGTGGTCGTGCAGGGTTTCGACTTCCCGAAGCGGGCTGTGACAGCTTCGCAGGACCAGGCTGTGATCCTGCTCATCCAGCAGAAACTTGCCCTCGTTGGATTGATAGCGGGCCAGATCCGCACAAAGCGGCGTTCCTGCGACTTCCATATCCAGAATATCGTTTTGCAACCTGCCCAGGAGATGGCTGCCATCGTTCTCTTCATAGCCACTGTCGTCCAGGGTGAAATGCTCGGGCGGCAGCGAGAGCACCAAATCAAGCAGCTCCCGACCCATTTTGCCGTTGGCTGCGAGCAAGGGGTTGCCCACTTCGAGGGTTTCTTCCCAGTGCTCCGGCAGCATCTTGTGGGCTTTGTATTTCAGCGCCAGCTTGGCCCTGAGTTTGCTGTCGACTATGTCACCCCAATATTGGCGGCAGGGACTCAGGCTCAGCATGGTCACAGGAATGCGGCTGCCAAGGGCGTAAAGCACTTCCAGGGTTTGGGGTGGCAAAGATGAAATACCAAAGACATAGAGCCGCCTGGGCAGAGCACTGATATCTGTGGTTGGGTTTGACAGTGCTGCCACCAGTGCCTGATGTAAATTGGCGCGGTGCCAATGGCTTTGCCCCAGTTCATCCCGGTTGTATTGCACCAAGGCGCGCCATAGCATAGGTTGCCACAGACAATTATCGGGCAGGGTAGCTTCTTGCGTCAGCGGGCTACCGATTGCACTGAGACTGTTTTCACCCTGTTCCCATGCCACTATCCAATCGGGGCGGTAAACCAGATACTGGTCGAAAATGTCCGCAACCCGGCTCGCCAGTTGAAACAATTTTAGCGGAGAGTCACTGCTTAAATAGTCCCGCAGTGGCTCGAAATGGGGCATATTAATCAGTCTTGGCAGCAGTGCCATCAACTTCCAGGTCATGGCATCCTTGGTAAAGGCGTTTTCCTTGGGAACTCCCGGCAACAAGGCATAACAGAGTGACCAGATAAAATTCGAAGGCAGAGGGAAGCTCAAGGCGGCGGCGATGCCATTGTGGGCTGCAATTTCCAATCTCAGCCAGGTCGCCATACCTGGGCTTTGTACCAAAATCTGGTCAGATGCCAGCACATTGCCTGATGCCTGATTAAGTTCGTCTGCCAGGCGTTTTGCGAGGCGCTCCATGTGATTGGACTGAACGAGTGTGAACATGCTATCCCTTTGATAAATGCGTCCCCAAGGAAGGGCCTTGCTGCCGGGAGCGATAAAAGCTACCTAGCGCAAAGAAAACTCATTGTATGAGACTGACTTAGCCCATTCAACTCAGTCAGGGCTGGCCGCTGAAATTTTGCCTTGTTTACGGATACGTCTGGCAAGGACACGGCTTTCTTTCACAAAGCGTTGCAGTGCCCTCGGGCTTGGTTTGTCACTGCTATACCTCAGGTGACAGAACTGCTGGGCCCAGCGGATAAGGTCGGCCGCCAGTAGCGGAATCACTGCGCCCACACGGGCCGCATAATCCCCGGGGCCTTCGGAAATCTCCCGTGGCAGCCCAATAGATGTCAGGGACTTTTCAATCCGTGCAAATGCCATAAGCAAGGGTGGTTGCCTGCTGGGTAATCTCAATATGCCCGCCTGCCAGGCCACAAACAGCAAGATGACACCACTTATCCCCAATACAAACAGGATAAGGCGGGCGGGTTTAAGGCCGCCAAGCAGACGGTTTAACAAACCTTCCCTGCGTTCATTGTCAAAACCCAGCACCCACACACTCCAGTAATAATCAATACTGGCCAGTTGCAGCCTGAGGTTATTCAGCCAGGGGATCTCTTTTAATCTGTGTCCGCTGAACAGATTTTCCGCCAGGTAACTCTCATCCGGGTTGAAAGTGGCATCAAAACCATCGAGGATACGGGAGGGGGCTATCATGGCGGTGGGGTCCACCCGAACCCAACCCTGGCCTTCAAACCAAACCTCACTCCAGGCGTGGGCCATATACTGATACACGCTGACATAACCTGCCCCGGGGTTCAGCTCGCCGCCCTGATAACCCGAGACAAGGCGCGCCGGGATTCCTGCGGCTCTGGCCATAAAGGTCAGCGCGGTGGCGTAATGCACACAAAAACCTTGTTTATTGTCAAACAGGAAATCATCTATCTGAGCGGTGCCCACCGGTGGTGGTGACAGGGTGTAGAAATAGGCTTCAGTACGAAACCTTGTCATCAGCCTTTGAATAAAGTCTTGTGGTGAATCGCTTTCGGCCTTGAGCTGACTCACCAGATCGCGGGTACGGGGATTAATGCCATCGGGAAGCGAAAGATTAAGGCGTTTCACACTGTCTGGGAGCCTTGAGTCCATCCGGGCATCAAAGGCGCGGGCCCGGTACTGAAAGCGTCCATCCAGAGGCCTTAATGCAAAAAGGCGATAGTCGGGCAGGTTAACCACGCCCGGCGTATCTGAATAGGCCACATCCAAACCGAACAGCCATCGCTGACCACTTGGTTCGGCGATGACCTCGTAACTCAATGGGGCTTTCCGGGGACGGTTTGTCGTCTGTGGTGGTTCGTCCGCGGGCGCGGCGCGGCCGCTGCCCAGTAAAAACGCTTCCCGCTCTAGGCGTTTTATTCCGCTGTGTTGGCGCCAATGGGACCCATCGTAGTCTTCCATCACCAGCGCGCGCCAATAAAGCTCAGGATTGGCTGGCACCTGACCATCGAATCTGGCTCTGAATGCCAGCGCATCGGATTGGGTCAGTTTACTGATGTCGCCAAATCCGACTTCATTTCCAAGGCCCGTGATACTGCTCTTGAGGCTGGGTACCATCCAAAGTGGTGGCAGGCGTGGCAACACCAAAAACAGCAGTATGGCCAATGGCAGGCTTTGCAGTACCAGTTTGATTGCGAGGGCATCGCGCTTGCCTCCGGGGTCGCGATAAAGAGTCAGCAGAGACTGGGTGTTAAGCCAAAAGAGTGCCAGCGCGAGTGCCATGGCACCAATCCCCTGATTATCAATGAGGTTGATGGCAATCAGGAAATAGCCCACCAGAATCACAGTGCGCACATCTCGCTTACCCAATATTTCGATGGTTTTCAGTGAGTAACCGAGGATTAGCAGGTTCATCAAGGCATTGAGAAAACCTATCTGTTTGCCAACCAACGCCAGTGTGACGGCAGAGGCAATGCCAAGCCCTGTGACCAAAAGACGAGGTGGCCGCGCGACGCGGCCGTAGAAAATCCCAACCCGCCAAACCAGACAGATGGCACTGATGGCAAGGGTCCATGGGGTCGATTTATCGGCAAGGGGGGCTATGAGGGCAAAGTGAGTCAGCAGCAACCAAAAGAGGGTACTGCGGCCGATGATTTCTGCGTGGTGTTTGGTGGAAGGTCCCATCACTCATGTCCTTCCATGTGAGGTTGCGATTGAGTCCTGGCTTTCGGGCCAGATTCAGCTTCAGTTCCAGCCGTATTGGGACTTGGAGCACAATCGAAGGTGGCGATCGCTACCTGACAGGCCAGACGATGGGGGTCCCCGGAAGAGGGAGCAATGTTTACTCCGGGTAAACTGAGCCCAAAGATCTGTTGCCGACTACTCAGTTCATCCACCCAATAAGAGAGCACCGAGAGCCAGTGTTCCCGGCCCTCTGGCATCTGAAGGGGCAAACTCAACCAGCGTGGCGCGCCCTGGGGCATGGCAAAATCTTTGGATAACATGCCCCGTCCCTGTGCCAATTGTTTCCAGGCGACCTGTTTGAGGGATTCTCCCGGGATATAGCTCTTAAGCCCCTGATATTCATCCATGCCACTGACCAAAGAGCCTTGCTCATGGGTATCCCCGTCAGATTCTGGTATTTGAATAAGGGTATCCTGCCTGTGGGCGGCAAATACGGGGTGAGCGATGTCGAGATCAACCCAGGTCCAGGTTCTCATTAATCCAAGCGGGAAGCGGGACTCAACCTTCATACGTCCGGGGCTTAATATGCCGCGCTTCTTAGTGGGGATAGGAATGAGCACCTCGACAGGTGTGGTATTGGCCGACGCATACACAGGCTTGATGTCGGGATAGGCGAGGGCGATTTGATGGGCATCTCTTTGGGTACTTAGCTGTAATGGCATGGCGAGGGTTTCACCCGCGTAGATGGGAGGCAGTGTTAACCGCTTCAGGGTCAGGCCCTCGAGATTGCGATAGCTGTAAATAATGCAACTGACAAACAGGCTGACGAGCAGCAGACTGATGCCAATGATGAGATTGTTTTGATAATTGGTGCCCAGCAGATACAGCAAGGTGGTTAACACCAGCCAGGCAAGCCCAAAACCACTGGGTAAAATAAAGATCCCCTTGTGGCTGAGGGTTTGCTCCCGTGCGGGCGGTAAACGCCTTGCAAGGAATGGCTCCAGTCTGACAGATATACCCTTTGCCATCAGCGGATGGGATTCACGGCGCCAAGGACACGTTCGGCCAGACTTTGGCCCTGATGCTGGCTGCTGGCTCTGAGCCTGTGCTGTGCAACTGCCACAAACACAGCCTGCAGATCTTCCGGCACCATGAACTGGCGGCCACTGAGAAACGCCCAGGCTTTGCCACAGGCGAGCAGGGCCTTGGTGGCTCTGGGCGACAGGCCGTAGCCTTCACCCTGTGTGCGGGTTTCCTCTACCAATGCCAATAAGTAGTGCAGCACCGCATTTGAGCTGGTGATTTTGTCTACCTCTGCCTGAAGTTGCATCAAACCCAGTGGACTGATGCACTGGGGCAACGCTGAAGCCGGGTTTTCCCCTTGCCCTTTGAGCATGGCAAGCTCGGCTTCTTTACTCGGATACCCCAGGGATATTCGCATCATGAAACGGTCAAGCTGGGACTCGGGCAGGGGGAAGGTGCCCGATTGATCGGTGGGGTTTTGCGTTGCAATCACGAAAAACGGTTTGGGCAGTGGATGGGTATTACCATCGACCGTGATTTGACCTTCGGCCATGGCCTCCAGCAGTGCGCTTTGGGTCTTGGGGCTGGCGCGGTTAATCTCATCGGCAAGCACCATCTGGCGAAACAACGGACCTGGATGAAATACAAACTGGTTCATTGCCTTATCGTAGATGGATACCCCAAGGATATCGGCAGGCAACATGTCGCTGGTAAACTGAACTCGTTGATAAGTGAGGCCAAGGCTCTTTGCCATGGCCTGGCTGAGACTGGTTTTACCCATTCCGGGCAGGTCTTCAATCAGCAGGTGTCCGCGGGCCAGTACACAGCAAAGTGCCAGACGAATTTGCTTGGGTTTACCCAGCAGTACCCGTTGTAATTGGGCAATCAGATTTTCCAGTTCGGTGGCATTTTGGGCTGCGGTGTTTTCCTGCATCCTTTCATCCTCAGGGGGAACTCAAAGTCTTACTATGCGCAATTTTCGATAAGTGATCCAGCGTTACAGCCATCAAATGCCCGAAGAATCGACGCCGAAATAATTGCCTTGTCACCGGGTTGTAAGAACCTGTCTTGAAAGAGAAATCCCTGAGCCAGGTTGATGCCAAGCGAAGCCGCGTGCTGAAAGTGAGCCAGGGTTTCTATTCCCTCTATTACAGTGCCCTTGGCGGTGTTTCTGGCATAGGACACCAGCGAATCAAGCAAATGGGTATCCGTTGCCACATCTAACCGGCTTAGCCAATGGCGGTCGAACTTAACCCAATCAACTCGGGATAGCAGCTCCAGGGATAACATGGCATGGGGTGCCCCCACATCATCCAGCGCCACCTGCATTCCTGCACTTTGCAGAGAATTCAGCAGCTGTGACGCCATCAAGGCATCGTTAATGCAGGTATTTTCAATCAGTTCAATAACCAGCGTCTGCGGGTTTGTGGGCTGACTCAGTAAGGCCGACAGTGCGGTGCTCACAGGGCTTTGGGCTGCCAAACTGTGTGGATCCAGATTAAGATACAATGGCATGCCCCGAGGTGCGTGCTGCAGTTGGAATGTTTTTGCCGCCAGTTCAAGCTCTGCCAGCGCTTGCGGACGCTCATGCAGTACTTCAAATACCCTGTTCGGGGCAATGGCCTGGCCCTCGCTGCTGTAAAATCGTGACAGGGCTTCGTAGGCGACAGTGTTACCGGTAGCCAGGCAGATTAACGGTTGGTATTCACAGCCCATCAGAATGGGGCGGGGACATGGGGCAGGAAATGAGGTCATGGTGCACACCGGGATTTAAGTTAATGCAAATAAATCTCATTAACCTCAGCTTTGCAACCCCGATGTGACCTTTCTTTGCCTATTGTGAGCCGTATGCCGTAAATATATTCAGGGCTCTCAGCCGGCCGCTCTGATAACGGGTGACTTGTTCAGGGGACTGACACAAGGTAACTGGTAAAAGGGGCTCTTACAGGTGGACAGTTACAGGGGGACTGTTAAAAGGGAGCAGCCCCCCGATGCATAACTGGCTCGATTCAGTATTTGAACTTCATTTCAGCCTCGCTGAAAAGTGGGGTGGGATTTCCTTTGCGATGCTCGTAAATCAGCCGATAACTGAACACGGCCTGCACGTATTCACGGGTCTCGGTGAATGGGATGGATTCGATGAAGGACATCACATCCAGTTTACCCTCGCTGCGAGCAAGCCAGGCATTGACCCTCGAGGGGCCGGCGTTATAAGCCGCCGTTGCCAGCACCCGATTATTGTTGTAACGCTCGAGTAAGCTTGCGTAATAGGCGCTGCCCAGCTGAATATTCAACGCCGGTTCGTACAGCGACGCCTCACCGCTGTACTTTATGCCTTGTTTTTTGGCGGTTTGTTTGGCCGTGGCCGGCATCAACTGCATTAACCCCCGCGCACCCACAGCGGATTGCGCTATGGGGTTAAACGCGCTTTCACGGCGGGCGATGGCTCTCAGTTCTTCAGCGTTGAGCTTATGGTGTTTAGCGGCCCTGGCAAAACTCTGCTCTTCGGCGGGTGGGAAGCGCATACCCAAATCGTCCCAGAACTTGCCTTGAATAGACGCATCAACGGCGAGGGCGTACAGCCCATTTTCTACCGCCCAGTTGCCATATTTCGCCTTGCCTTCGGCATCTTCCCGGCCAAGCATTCCGAGCCATTCAACACGGGCCTGACGTGGCCGCTCCAAGGCCAGGAGCTCTTTTACCCTGGCCAGAGCGGGCTCTGTTCCCGGTATGAGATTGGCATCGGCGGCAGAGATTACATCGCTCGCTTTAACCTCATTGAGCGCAGGGGACATGCCTTTGGATTGGGCAGCATGAAATCCGTAGAAGCTTCTGTCGGCTGCAAGCAGCGCCGAGAGGGTGTCACTCAAGTCCGCGCTATTTTCGTACCTGAGGCGCCAATATTGCCAGCGCTCCTTGGCCGCGGTTTCACTGCTCAGCAGCGGCAGAAAACGCTTGATGGCATTTTCGTCACCATCCCGTATTGCCCAGCGCAGCCTGAGCTCAGTCAGGTCGTCCGATGCAAGGGGCGGCACATGTTTGTCGGCATAGCTCAGCAGTGACTCTTCTTGTCTGAGTAACACGCGGCGAACCATAAAGGCGTGCAGGCTTTGGGCCTGAACCTTGGTGAAACGGCCTGATTTTTCGTATTTACCCAGCAGTGACACGGCTTCTTTCAAATCTTTGCGTGCCAGCGCCTTGAGTCCCAACTCGACCATTTCGGCCATCACAGGCGCTTTGGCCTTGTATCTGTCCATGTGCCTGAGGTTTCGGGGATCCTTATACAGGGCAAGCAACTTTTGGGCTTCTTTGGGGTAATTGGTGACCTTTTGGGCCAGATAGCTCAGGAGTGACGCTTCCCGGGCTTCAAAGGCGAGGAACATACGACTCCAGATGAGCTCCTGGCTGCGATGCCCGGCTTTGGCCCATTTAATAAACAAGGGATCGCAGGCATCCGGCATTGAGCTGCCGTTTAGCCACAAGCGTCGGGCTCCTTCATAGGCGCGGGATTTTTCACCCCGGGCCAGTAACGCATGATAGTAGTGGCATTGGAGCACAGTATCTTTTGGCGTGTCCGGGCTGATGGTCAGAAAATCTTCCCAGCGAGCGCCCCTGGCGGCAGTGAGCAGGTAACGGTAGCGGGCGTTGCTATAAAGTGGCGTATTCTGAAACGCCTGAATAGCGGTCTTGGCCTTACTGCCCGGCAGCATCACCAGACTGTCGATTTGGGCATCAAAGTCGAGATAAAGGGCCAGGGGGTAATCATCCAGGCTTTTTCTCAACTTGGCATATTGGGCCTTATTACCTTCCCGCAAGGCTTTTTCCGCCTTGAGAAACTGTTGCCGATCATCCTTGATATCGGCAGACACCAGCGGGCTGATGAACATGAGCGATGTGAGACAAATGCCGTAAAACTGCTTCAGCATGGGGAAACGTCCTCCGTGATTACTGTCTCTGGTTAGTCAAATGTGGCACTGGCGTTGAACCATTGCCAGCCAGGGCGTCTGCTACAGCATCTTGGTTCTCACCCGCTTCCATGCTGTCGTCAAGCGCATTATCCAGCAATTGCTTGTCCAGTTGTTTACTGCTTTCAATGCCAAGCTGGCGCATTTGATGGGCTTGACGGATAAGATTACCTCTGCCGGTGGCAAGCTTACCCATGGCAGACTGATAACTCTTTTGTGCGGTGTCCAGAGCGCGACCTAACTTGTCCATTTCGTCCACATAAATACAGAGTTTATCGTAGATTTTGCCTGCGGCCCTGGCGATGTGCTGTGCATGCTGATTCTGATATTCGTATCGCCAGATATTATGAATTGTGCGCAGGGCGACCAGTAAATTGGTTGGGCTGGCAAGCATAATATTGTGTTCAAGGGCATAGCCCACCAGCCCCGGCTCCTGCTCAAGCGCCAATAAAAAGGCAGGCTCCACGGGAATAAACATCAGCACATAGTCCAGGGTTTTAAGGCCGTGGAGGTGTTGATAATCTTTTTGCGACAGCAGCTTGATATGGCTTCTGACCGACAGCACATGCTCCTTGAGAGCCTGGGCCTTATCGGCATCGTCGCTGGCGTTAAAATAGCGTTCATAGGCGGTGAGCGACATTTTGGCGTCTATCACCACGTCTTTTTCGCCCGGCAGGTGGACGATAACGTCGGGTTTAAATTTTTGTCCGTTCTCGGCCTTCAGCTCTTGCTGTGTGTGGTACTCGTGACCTTCACGCAGGCCGCTTTCGCTGAGTACCCGCTCCAGTATCACCTCGCCCCAGTTGCCCTGTTGTTTATTGTCACCTTTGAGGGCGTTGGTCAGGTTGATGGCGTCCTGGCTCATCTTCACATTAAGGGATGCAAGTTGTTCGAGCTGATGCTTGAGGCTGCTGCGTTCGGCCTGTTCTATTGAATAGGATTCATTGACCTGTTTTCTGAAACCGTCAATTTGTTGTTTGAGAGGGCCAATAACCGCATCGAGCTGCAATAAATTCTGCCCTTTTAGCTGTTCAGCTCTTTGTTCAAAAATTTTGTTGGCTAGATTTTCAAACTGCAACTTTAACCGGGCTTCAGCCGATTCCAGCAGGGCCAGCTTTTCTTCGAACGCCTGCCTTTCTGCGTCAAACTTGGCGCTGATGCTCTGTTGCATGGCGATAGCCTTGGCGGTTTCCAGCCGGGCTTCCATCAGCTGGCGATGGGTGTCGGCCAGCTTTTGCTCAAGTTCGGGTAACCGCTGAGCCTCGGCCTTGGCTTCACCGTAACGTTGGCTGACTTCTTCAATGCGGGTTTGAAAAAAGCTCAGTCGGTCTTCTTTGTCGTCGAGCTGATTTTTGTGTTCATCCAGTTGTGATTCCAGGGTGGTGATGGCGGCTTGATGCTGCTCGATGCGCAGTGCATCCAGGCTTTCCCAACGTTTACGGGTAAGGATCTGATTAATGAGCGCCCCGATCATCAGAAAAAGAAAACAAAGGGCGGAGATGGCTATCCATTGGGGAAGAGAAAAAAGGTCAAGCGGAGTCATGGTATTCCTTAAACCGGACTGATGGCGCTAAGCTTGGCATGGTCGAATACTGCCTTCAAGGGGCGTAAGAATGATAATTGGTCACCTGAAGAAAAAATCACGTATTACTGAAAGAAGTCAGACCTTACGGCTGTCTTGTTTAACAGCAGCCACCGAATTTTTAAGGAGTCTTAGGTGAAACGACGCAGAGTGACACGCCCATCGTGGCAACTGTCTGAGGCTGAGGTCACGCCGGAGCCTTTGTTCCGGGACCGCCGTGCCATCGTAAAAGCGTTGGGATTGGGTGCCATTGGCGCGAGCCTTCCCGGTGCTGTGCATGGCAGTATATTTGATGTGTTTTCAAAATCGCCCAAGCCTGTTTTTATTCAAGCGCCCCTCTCAGCAAGCAAGCCTGCGGCGTTTCAGGATTTATCTGAGCCCCTCACGCCGGAAAACAAGGTCATAAGTCACAACAACTTTTATGAGTTTGGTACCGCCAAGACTGACCCGGTCGAAAATGCTCAGGCATTTCAGGTCAATCCCTGGCGTTTGTTGGTAGAGGGCTTGGTGGATACGCCATTGCAGCTTGATTATGACGATCTGCTGCACAGTTTTGCCCTCGAGGAACGTATCTATCGACTGCGCTGCGTTGAAGCCTGGTCAATGGTGGTGCCCTGGATTGGTTTTCCACTGGCGGCGCTGTTAAAGAAGGCCGGTGTAAAAGCCGGTGCAACCCATGTTGCCTTTGAAACCCTGTACGATCCGGCGCAAATGCCGGGACAAAAAAATGCCTATGTGGGCGGTGGCATTCATTATCCTTATGTGGAAGGGCTGACACTGGCTGAAGCCATGAATGAGTTATCTCTTTTGAGTGTCGGGCTCTATGGTAAAACCCTGCCGCCCCAAAACGGGGCCCCGGTGCGTTTGGTGGTGCCTTGGAAATATGGCTTTAAGAGTATCAAGTCAATTGTGAAAATCCGGGTGATGAACAAGCAGCCACCCACAAGCTGGAATCAACTCGCATCCCACGAATATGGGTTCTACGCCAACGTGAATCCCAACGTGGATCACCCCAGGTGGTCTCAGGCTTCTGAGCGCAGAATAGGACCAGGCGGGCTTTTTTCTGCCGAGCGTATTGCGACACGCCTGTTCAACGGATACGAAGAACAGGTAGCGCATCTTTATAAAGACCTGGATTTGAAAAGGTACTTTTAATGCGATTAACCCCGGGACGATTATTTTGGCTCAAGTGTGTGCTGCATACGGGGTTTGTGTTGCCTTTGCTGTGGCTCGGATGGGGCGTTGCCTTTAACCAATTGGGCGGCGATCCGGTGCAGTACATTATTCATTTTACCGGTAAAGGCACGCTGCACGGGCTTATGCTGACACTGCTGATTACACCGCTCGCAAAACGCTTAAAAATGGGGCCGTTAATGCAAACCCGCCGTTTGCTTGGCTTGTGGACGTTTAGCTATGGTGTGTTGCATCTATTGGCCTTTGTCAGCCTGGATTTGCTGTTTGCCTGGAACATGTTGCTGACGGAAATTTTGAAACGCCCGTACCTGTTGGTGGGTATGGCAGGCTTGTTGATTTTAACCGCGCTCGCCGTAACCTCCCTAAGAAGCGTACAAAGGCGCATGGGGGCGCATTGGCAAAGGCTGCACAACTGGGTGTACTTAGTCGCCTTGCTTGCCCCCATACATTACCTCTGGTCGGTAAAATCTGAGATCATTGAGCCCAGCCTGTATTTGCTGCTTTGTCTGTGGCTACTGTGGCTGCGGCGTGACAAGTTGTTAAACACGGCCTTTATCCGCAAGGTTTTCAGCCCCCTGTCGAGCTGATTTGGTGTCACGGTCGCCGCGCTTACAGGCATACATGTTGCGATCGGCGACATTGATAAGCTCTTCTATGCCAGTACCATCCTGGGGATAGCAAGCCGCACCGATACTGACATCAATCAGCAGGTGGACATTGGCAAAATGAATGTCAAGGTGGAGTTTATCCAGCAGCTTTTTAATGACCACCTCCAGTTGCAAAGCGTGCTCTATGGGTTCGAGCCACACAATAAATTCATCTCCTCCAATACGGGCAACCATATCCGATTCGCGAAGGGTGTGGGAGATCCTCTGAGCAACAGTGACCAGTACATGATCGCCAATACTGTGGCCATAGTTGTCATTGATGGGTTTGAATTTATCAATATCGATAAACAGCAGCGCGCCTGTGCCATTGGTGCGGGCAAGGCGTTTCAGACTTTGCTCCAGTAATCGATGAAACGCATAACGGCTGTACACCCGGGTGAGCGAGTCATGTTCAGCTTCGTACTTTAATTTGTCTTTCTGCAGTTGCAGTACTTCGGTGCGTTTATTGACTTCATCCTGCAGCTTATCTCTGCTCACCGTAATTTGCTGTAACTCCTGTGTCATCCAATTAAAGTGTTTGGACAACTCGGTAAATTCGGAACCCGAATCTTCACATACACGCGTCTCCAAATTGCCTCTGGCGAGATCTTTTATCCCTGTTTCAAGGGAGAGCATTCCCCGTTTGAATACTGACATGGTCCTGAGATTGAACAGAATGACCGCTGACATCGACAGAAAAAGCACCACTGCAATTAATAGCAGCAGATACTGTTTGGAATAAAACTGCTCTTCTACCAGACGATGACGTATTTCCCCCATCTCATCTTGCATGGTTAGCAGAAGCGTGTTGAACCGCGCGTTAAGCATGGCGGCGGTTTCTACATTTTCTCTGGGGTCTGAGGGGTACAACTGCATTAACAGTTTCAGGTTTTGATTGGTTTTTTTGATGTGGCTCAGTAGCGGATTGTACTGAGCGTCCTTTTCGAGGAACCCAATTTGCTCATCCAGCAATTGGGTCAGTTCGCGCGCCTTGTCCAAGGCCTGTAAATCTTCGTAACGATTGAGCTGCCATAGTTCACCTGACATCCGGGACAGGGTGACCTGGGCCTGTTGATAGGAATAGCTGTGACGGTAACCACGCACATCCATTCCGACCAGATAGAGCAAAACACCCATCAGCAGAAACAGCAGAAGGCCTGATATCACCACGCTGAGTTTGAGTCGTTTGGAAAGTGTCATGGTTCACCTCAATGTGAGCGGAACGTATCCCTAATCTGGCTGAGTGCAGATTTATCGATAAAATCACGAAAATCTGGTGCTTGAGACTGGTCCACATAGCCCGAATCTATTGCCCAGTGGGCTTGGGACAACAGCTCTAATTGGAGCGTTTTATCCAACCCGAGATGAAAGTGGTAGTCAGCCCAGTAGTCTTCTATCTCCGGCAGAGGCACATTAAGATAGGCACTGACAAGCTGTTTGGCTTCCTCCGGACTGGCGATGATACTGGCAATGGCATCATCCAGTGCCCTGAGTACACGCACATGGGTCTCCTGCTTACTCAGTATGTCGCCCCGCATTGATAACAAATTAAAAGACAATCGGTAGAGGCCTTTTGTACTGATTTGATGACCATTACTTTTAAGTAATTGCATCAGCTCGCTGGCGTATGGCTCCCACAGAGCGACAGCATCCAACTGTTTATCAAGCAGTGCCTTGCCTAACTCTTCCGGCGCCATAAAACGGGCAGAAATAAGGGCGTTCTCCACGCCATTAAGCAATAAAGCGGAATTGAAAAAATACTCACTGGCAGTGCCTTTGACCATACCCACACTGTGGCCTGAAATGTCCGTCAATGACGTTATGCCGCTGTCTTTACGTACGATAATTTTTACGTCGTTATCCGAGGTAACAAAGCTAGTTATTACACTGAAATCATTGCGTTTAAAGGCGTTATACATCACCACGGATTCAGAGCTTGTGGCTAAATCAACTTCATTTTTAATCAAGGCATCAAAGCATCGGTGACCGCCCTGAAGTAGCTTTAACTGCACTTTCAGGCCGTGTTTTTTAAATAACCCCTTCTTTTCGGCAACGATAACGGGACTCGACAGTGGCGTAGCGGACACGGCAATAGTCAGGGAGTTGGTGGCATTGGCCGATCCCTGGTCTACGGATACCATCAAATACCACACTACAGCGATTGAGATTGCCAAGGCTGCAACCAGTCTCTTCATGTTGTCGAAATCCTCCCCGTGTTGAGTTGAGTGTAGTTGGCTTTAACCCTGCTCGCACAGGTGTCCAGCGGGTTTTCGGTAGAAACCTCTTAAGAAAAAGCCCTGCGTAGGATTAACCGTCCCACAAAAATCCTCTGTCCGCTGAAAACAGCTACGACTTGTTATGAACGATGAAAAATATTAAATAAATACAGTGACGTGGCTCAGGCTGTATTAAATAGCCCACAGAAAAACCATGTTCATATCGAGAGAGTTCAGCGGTAACGCACTGCTAAAGAGGGTGAAAGTCAACCACAGGGTTGCTTCAACAATGTGTCATTCGCAAAGCGGCAAAGCGGCAAAGCGGCAAAGCGGGCAAAGAGATAAAGAGACAAAGCGGCAAAGAGACAAAGAGAGGAGAGCAATGTGAAGACAGGCGATTCTCTTGTGCGGCGACGGACTATAAGAAACAGATGACGGTAAATTTTACCTCAGCAGTATCACCAAACATACCTGAGGTGAAAAAATCCAAGGCCTTAAATAAAGGCCCTGGAATTAATTTTTGCTGTCCAGCTTGCTCATTATCTCCAACACTTCGTTATAGGATAGATTCAGTTCTTTGGAGAGGTTAATAATTTTGGTTTTATAGGTTTGAATATTTTCTTGCTGTGCTAACAGTGCCTTACGCTCAGCAACCCATTCGTTAACCGATTCCTGCAATAGCTCCATGCGGCGCAGACTATAGTCGAGTGAGTCCAGATATTTGCGCATCTGTTGTTTATTTCTTGCTTGCTCAAGATCCGTCGAAAGCTTTTTGTCGTAGCCATATTCATCCAGCGCGGCAATAGCACGTTGCAAATCTATATCGGTTGTCATCTTAGCTTCGCTTTCTGTAAATACTCTGGTGCCTGAGTGCAGGCAATATTAAGGGAACTGATTATAAAGAATAGTGCAATTGAGATAAAGGCCGTGTTGATTGCTTGAGTGTGAATATTCATCAGGCTAGAGTAATCCATGTCTCTACAGGAAAATGATAATGGGAGTAAGGACATGCTCGACCTGTTACCGGATTTGTTTGATGAGTTTGCTGAACATCTCGTCTTGGTGGCGGCGCCCTGGCGCCAGTTTGGTGCAAAACGGATTTTTTACGGGCAGGTGGTCACCGTAAGCTGCTTTGAGGATAACTCCAGGGTGAAGGAGCTGCTGGCAACGCCCGGTCTTGGCAGGGTGCTGGTGGTTGATGGCGGTGGCTCACAGCGCAAAGCCCTGGTCGGCGACCTGATTGCCCAGTCTGCTCTGGACAATGGCTGGGCTGGTATTGTTGTCTACGGAGCCATTAGGGATGCAGGTACTCTCGCCACCTTGAATATAGGCATTCAAGCCTTGGGTACTGTGCCCATTAAAACTGAACGTCGTGGATTGGGAGACACAGGTGTTACACTTAACCTGGTTGGCGTCACCGTTAATCCCGGTGACTGGATATATGCCGACGACAATGGCATTGCCGTGTCCCGTGAGGCCTTGCCCATTATTGAACAGGATTAAAGGAAAACCAGGATGAAATTGATCAAATGGATCTTCGCTGGCATCGCTGCGATTGCCGTCTTAGTGGTGCTGTACATTACTCTCATTTTTGACCCCAATGATTTTAAACCCATGCTGGTGGATGCTGTAAAAGAGCAAACCGGTCGGGAGTTGGTTATCGAAGAGCCGCTGTCATGGCAATTTTTCCCTTCTATCGGCATTCGTTTGGCTGGGGTGAGTCTGTCCAACCCGGAAGGCTTTAAAGAAGCCCATATGATGGCCGTCAAAGAGGTAGTCGCTGAGGTTAAACTTCTGCCACTGCTTAGCCGGGATGTGCAAATCGATCAGTTGCGTCTGGACGGCGCCAAGTTAACCCTGGTCACCACCAAGCAGGGTAAATCAAGCCTCGATGGCCTGACTGGCAACACTGGATCTGCTGATAAGCCGGCAGACGCCAAGCAGGGCCCTGGGCTTAATGCCATCAGCATTGGTGGCATTAACATCAGCGATACCAGCATTACCCTGATTGATGAAGCCGCCGGCAGCAGCCAAACCTTTACGCTGTCGTCATTAACTCTGGGTGAATTTACTCCCGGAAAAGCAGCGCCTCTGGCATTTGCGTTCGGCGCAGATTTGCCCGATATGAAAGTGAAGGGCGAGGGTGAGGCAACGCTGACGGTAAGTGAAGCGTTGAACGCCTTGTCACTTGCCGGATTGAATTTGGAGGTTAATGCTCAAGGCGACTCGCTGCCAAAGGGCGCAGTAAAAGTGGAATTTGCCGGTGGCGCCGATGTGGCTCTGGAAGCCAAAACCGCCAAACTGACAGTGGACAAACTTAGCCTGATGGACATTGAAGGTAAAGGCGCCATTGCAGCCAACTATGGCAAAAAGGTGCCCTTTGTAGACGTTGAGCTGGCTTTTGGCGCCATCGATGTCGATGCCATTCTCGGCACTGAAAAGTCCGAAACCAAGGCAGATACGGCAACAACCGCTCCCGCGCAGAAGGAGCCGGACTTGTCTGGGATGAAGGCCGTTGATGCCAAACTCAAGCTGGACATTGCTGTCGTGAAAGTGGCCGGCCTTTCCACTGCCGATTGGGCACTCAGAGCTAATCTTGCCGGTGGCGTGCTTAAGGTCGATGAGCTCAAAGCATCTTTATACGGTGGCAAGGTCGGTGCCAGCGCCACCCTCGATGGCCGCAAAGTACCGGCAGTCTATAGCTTTAACAAAGCCATCACCGGCGTACAGATATTGCCGCTCCTGAAAGATGCTGCCGAAGTTGATTTGCTTGCAGGTACCGCCAACTTTGACATTCAGGGTAAAGGCGCTGGTTTGCTGGCAGACAGCATTAAGCGCAACCTTAATGCCAATGGAAAGTTTGAAGTGGCCGATGGTGCGCTCTATGGTGTGAACGTGCCACAGATGATCCGTGATGCACAGGCCAAGCTCAAAGGTGATTTAAATGCCGCCGCCGGTGGCGAAGAGAAGAAGACAGACTTCTCCAGTCTCACAGGCTCTTTGAATATTGCTGCAGGTAAAGCCAACAATCCTGATTTGTTGATGCTCTCTCCACTTCTGCGAATTTCAGGGCAGGGCGGCGCAGATCTGATGGCTGAAACCCTCGACTATAAGCTTGCCACCAAGGTCGTTGGCTCACTGGAAGGACAGGGCGGTGATACTGCGCTGGCAGGCATCGAAATTCCGCTTGCTATTACCGGCAGCTTTACTGAACCCAAGTTTGCCCTGGATACCGAGGCCCTGCTCAAAGGCCAACTCAAGGGCGAGACAGATAAGCTCAAAGATAAGCTGAAAGACTCCCTGTTCAAAAAGTTGGGAGGCAATCAATGAAGCTGCCACTGCTGGTGCTGAGTTTGCTGCTTGGTGCTGGGTGCGCCGAGGCGGTTGTCACGCCGGCGACGGTGGATGCCGACCTGCGTCAACAGCAAAACGGGTTTAAGGAACACACCATGGACATGCCATTGATTGGCGCCCTGACGGTAGAAGGCACAGACAAGCGTGGCAAACTTATGGTTACGCTAACTGTCACTCATCAGGGCAGCAATGTGATTACCGCGCACTTTACCTCGGGCATGGGCGCGGATCTTTGGCTTAAAGACAAGTATAATCGGCGGGTATGGGCCTGGTCACAGGAAATGATGTTTACACAGGCATTGAGAGAAACCCAAATCGCTCCCGGTGAGGTGTTGACGCATAAGTTTGCCGTGCCTCAACAAGCGCTGTCGAGCTGTCAGGGACCCTGTCAGTTTGAGGCCATCTTCGCCGGCACCACGGCGGGTCGAAGCCCGCTGATGGCCCCTGTCAGCATGAGTGTGTCAGGGTTGGCGGTGCCAAGCATTCCTCCTCGCAGCTGATATCAGAACCTATGCTCGGCAAAAAGTAAGCTTGGGGTGTGGAAAAAGGAGCGGCCTGGCCGCTCCTTTCTATTTCGGGTGTTATCCATAAAAATCGGTACTTGGTTGTCATTGTCGGTATCTATCTTCTGCGCAAAGTCTTCTATCGACAGCTGCGGCGGTGTAATAGTCTTAAAGTCTGCGGGAAGCTTTTACTCCCACTTTGCTCACGCAGAGGCCTGAATCACCATACACGGCACACTCAGGCACCTTGCAGGACGGCTTGATTTTCAGTTTGATTTCTTTACATGTACAGCAGGGGCTATGTTACATATGGTCTGGAACGGCTGTTCAGGCGTGATGAGACAACTTCGCCATGTGAGAGTAGCGACTTGACCATCCAACCAGCCAACCCGGAGCGCAGATGGTGGTCTATGACTTAAGGGCCAACTCAATGGACTTGTCGAAGCTATTCCCAATAAAAAGCAACCAACGGCTGCTTTTTATTGGGAAGGCAGTGATTACTGCAGCATCACAGTCAGGGTCTGTCCGGGCTGCAGGGCACTGCTGGAAAGCTTGTTCCAGCTCATCAGCTCAGAGATTTTGACCTTAAATTTCTGCGCAATCAGTGACAGGGAGTCGCCGCGTTTGACTTGATAGGTTGTCGAGCGCGTGTTGGCGACGGCTTTGGAGCCTGGCCAGACAGTCAGGAGCTGTCCCTGACGAATAATGGCTTTGCTACCGAGGGCATTCCATTTTTTCAAATCATCCACACTGACGCCGTGGGCCTGGGCGATTTTCCACAGACTATCACCGGATTTTACTTTGTAGCTTTGTTTTGGCGTTGTCGATGCCAGTTGCGCCGTAGCACTTGTGCGGCCATTGGCAGGCACCACCAATTCTTTGCCGGCAATCAGTTGATTGTTCTTCATCTGATTCACCTGCTTGAGTACCTGAGGTGTGGTACCGAAATGGCGGGCAATCACACTCAAACTGTCACCACGTTTAATCTGGTATCTGGCCCACTGTACCCGCTGTTCTTGCGGGGTCTGCGCCAGCGCCACGACAAAATCAGGCGCTTTGCTCACAGGCACCACCAAACGGTGAGGGCCTTTGGGGGCCGTCGCCCATTGCTTAAATCCGGGATTCAGTGACTTAAGCTCACTGACACTCAACCCCGCCAGCTCCGCTGCCAGGGCAAGCTCTATCTGGCTGCCGACCTCTACGACATCGATTACAGGTTCGTTTTTGATGCTTGGTAAGGAGACGCCATATTGATCGGCGTGTTTTACCACATCGGCCAGCGCCAACAGATTAGGCACGTAATTGCGGGTTTCCCGAGGCAACTTTAATGCCCAGATATCAGTTGGCTTACCCACTTTTTCATTATGACGTACCGCACTCAATACCCGGCCTTCGCCGCTGTTGTATGCTGCAATCGCATAGTGCCAGTTGTTGCCGGTGCGATCGTACAGGTATTCCAGGAAATCCGCTGCCGCTTTGGTGGACGCTACTACATCGTTGCGGCCGTCATACCACCAGTTCATCTTCAGCCCGAAGTAACGGGCCATGGGCGGTGTTAACTGCCATAAGCCAGAAGCACTGGCATGGGAAATGGCGTCCGCATCAAAAGCGCTTTCGATGGCGGGTAACAGCGCCAGTTCCAGGGGTAAGCCCCGTTGTTCGAGCTCATCGACTATCAGATACAGGAATGGCTCGGCACGGCTGAACACCTGTTCAAGGTGCCTTGGATTGGCCAGCAGTTTCTGACGGAAAGGCGCGACGTAGGCTTCATTGGGCTTATCCCAAAGCATACCTTCCTGCATACGTTGCCACAGATCCCGTACTTCAACGACCTGCTCCTGCGTGTCAGATTCGGTGGGAGAGACAACCTCGGAGATAGGATTGATGTTGGTCTCATCATCGGCCGGAGCGTCCCCATTGGGGATCAACTGACAGCCGGAAAGCAGCAGTAAGCTGCCGGCAAAAAAGTAATTAATGTTTCGCATGAAAACAGGCAAACCCTCGTTATTTTTTATGTTTTATGCCGTTCCCGTGATTATTCGGGCCGCACAATCGCCGGGGAGGCGATGCAGTCATTCCATGTCATAAGCAAAATGGCCGACATAGTAGCGCAAAAGTTAAAAATTGTCTTTCCAACGGCGCAAAAGGGCGAGGCAGGTCACTTCATCTGTCACTTTTTGTCCAGCATGTGCGGCGACAGCGGCGTTAACAGTTGCTTTATCTACCCTCAAAAAAGGGTTGATAGCCTTCTCGGTTCCAAGCGTGTTTGGCAGCGAAGGCCTGTTGGCTTCACGGAGGGTGTTCACCTGCTTAAGGTAATCCTGAAGACATTGATTTTGTGGCTCCACCGCCAGCGCAAACTTGAGGTTGGAGAGAGTATATTCGTGGGCGCAATAAACCTCTG
The DNA here is from genome assembly GCF_019457615.1 of Shewanella zhangzhouensis. NCBI lineage: Bacteria > Pseudomonadati > Pseudomonadota > Gammaproteobacteria > Alteromonadales > Shewanellaceae > Shewanella > Shewanella zhangzhouensis. Next base: position 2,463,513 of record NZ_CP080414.1, on the reverse strand, counting down.
TGTTATCGGGAAGAGAGGCTAACTTTGCCAGCGAATCATATAGCTGGCGTGCATCGCCCTCAAACAATCGGCCACATCCCCCGCTGAACAGGGTGTCTCCACAGAAAAGGGCGTTGTCCACCACAAAGGCCAGGTGGTCCAGGGTATGGCCCGGCACCGACAGCACTCTGACAGGGCTGGTCAAGCCCGAAATGTTGACAGTGTCGCCATCGCGGCAGGGAACATCACTGTAATCGGAGGTTACAGCGCCATAGACAGTAAAAGATTGCCCATTGGATTTTGCCCAGTCACGCAGTTGGCTTATGCCACCATTATGATCGCCATGATGATGGGTCAAAAGCACCGCAGTTAAATGCAGGTTCAAGCTTTGGAGGCTGTTTATCACAGGCGTTGCATCGCCCGGGTCGACCACAACGGCACCACCATCAGGCAGTACAATCATCCAAATGTAGTTGTCCGCGAACGCGGGAATGGGGCGAATATCCAACATGCTTTGGCTCTTGTGGTGAAAAATGCTGGGCGTGAGTGTGTCACGTCTGCGCAATTAAAGTACAGTGAAAATCCATTAATGGATGAGGGGGAACTGAGTCCCTTATTGGCGAAGGCGTTGGTGCAATGGGCAAAAGAATTAAGGTATGCTATTGCCAAGTTTACGCTTTTTATAGAGCGCCCATGACAGATTCGCCGACACCATGGCAGGCCTTGCCAGCGCATCCCCAGTTGCAGGCAGCTGTTGAAAACACCCTCAATGCCTGGTGGCCAAAGGTGTTCGGCTATCACTTATTGAAATTGGGTGGGTTTTCATCGGCCATCGACAGTCGTGGATGCAGTATCAGTCACCAAATCTCGCTGGACTGTGCCCCGGGCGCAGGAGTGCAGGCGGATTTCCATCAGTTACCTTTTCAAAATGCCTGTATCGATGCCGCACTGATGAGCTTGTTGTTGGAGTTTGAAGAGGACCCTTACCGGATCCTGCGTGAAACAGACCGGGTGCTTATCAGTGGCGGCTATTTGTTTATTGTGGGTTTTAATCCCCTGAGCAGCCTGTTTTTTGGAAAGTTGCTGCCGTCGTTTCGACAGCGAGCGCCCTGGCAGGGACGTTTCTTTTTACCTTCTAGGGTTAGAGATTGGCTCAGCGTTCTTGGCTATCAGGTCATCAGTGATGAGCGTTTCTTCTACCATCCCTTAATCGGTGATCCCAACAGGTTTGGGTTTTGGCAGGATGTCCTGCGAGCCTGGCTTCCCGGTGCCGGCAGCCTTTATTTACTGGTTGCCCGTAAAGTGGATATACCGCTGACCCCAGTTGCCGATAAGTGGAAAGTTGCCCAACCCAAATGGACGACCGCGGCCACAGCGGGGCGTGCAGGTCGGGTTGTCGGAGCAAACGGGCGATGAAAATGACCCTCAGACAGCTTGAGGTCTTTGAAGCCATTGCCCGCTCGGGGCAGGTGAGTAAAGCCGCCCAGTGGCTTGGGATGACAGGGCCGGCAGCCTCAATGGCGCTTGCAGAGCTTGAAAAGCAGCTGTCAGTAAGACTCTTTGAACGTGTTGGTAACCGGCTGCGGCTGAATGCACAGGGCGCACAGCTGCTGCCACTAGCCACCGAGCTTTTGGCTCAGGCATCCAAGGTAGAAGCCCTGTTTCATGCCAGTGGCGCTGTGCTGGCCGGTGAGCTTAAAGTTGGCGCCAGTACCACCATAGGTAATTTCCTGCTGGCAAAGGCGGCGGTGGCGTTCGGTCAGCAGCATCTGGATGCCCTGGTGGACGTGTCTATTCACAATACGTCCGCGGTTATCGAACAGGTGGCTAACTTTGAAGTGGAGCTCGGCTTTATTGAAGGCCATTGTGTGGATCGCAGACTGGATGTCAGCGCCTGGCATCAAGACCATTTGTGTGTGTTTTGCCATCCTGCCCATCCGCTGGCAGGGCAACAGGTCTCGGTGGATGATGTCAGGCAGCAATACTGGGTGCTCAGAGAAGAGGGCTCAGGTACCCGGGAGCATTTTGTCAACGCAGCCCATGCTCTTGGGCTGCATCCCGAGGCGCGGTTTTGTTTTTCAACCGCAGATGCCATCAAACTCGCAGTAAAACAGGGCGCTGGGCTAGGGGTGTTATCTGAGCTCGCCCTTGAGCGGGAGCTTGCCCGCCGTGAGCTCACCCTGATTGAGGTGACCGGTCTGTCCATTACCCGGCCGTTCTTTCTCATCCGCCACAAAAGTCGTCAACCAACGGCGCTTGCCAATGCGTTTGTGCAGTTTTGTCAGAACTTTTTCAATATTCAGGAAAAACCGGCAGGCTAGCAGCGAAGCGCAGCATCGATTCCGGATAATGCCAGTAATTGTCAGGGCTGATAGCCTTTATCGATTTGGGTCGGCTTTGCTTCGGCCGCTTCACGGGCCAGAGTATCGCAGCGTTCGTTTTCGGTGTGGCCCGCATGGCCCTTCACCCAGCGCCAATCCACCTTGTGCTTGGCGGCAGCAGCATCGAGGCGTTGCCACAGATCCACATTCTTGACCGGCGTTTTACTGGCAGTCACCCAGCCCTTTTTTTTCCAGCCATGGATCCATTCGGTAATGCCCTGACGCATATATTGGCTGTCACTGGTGAGGATGACATTGCAGGGTTCTTTAAGGCTTTCCAATGCCACTATGGGGGCCAGCAGCTCCATGCGGTTATTGGTTGTCAGGGCAAAGCCATCAGCGAGTTCTTTGCGGTGCTGCTTATAGATCATGACCACGCCGTATCCACCGGGACCGGGATTGCCCAGACAGGAACCGTCGGTGTAGATTCGGATCTGTTTCAGTTCGCTCATCAAGTTGTTACCATAGTCAGAATTCCCGGCGAGTATAACCGTTTTTTGCCTCCTAAAGGCCAGAATTACCTATGAATATCATTTCAAATGCCGAAAGGCAGATCATCCTCGATACCGAAACCACAGGTATGAATCAGGGCGCCGGTGCGGTGTACCTCGGGCACAGGATCATTGAAATTGGCTGTGTGGAAGTGGTAAACCGTCGCTTAACCGGACGCACCTTCCATCAATATATCAATCCCGGTCAGGCGATTGATGAAGAAGCCATTGCCGTACACGGCATTACCAACGATAGGGTGGCAGCAGAGCCCAGATTTCATGAGATTGTTGGCGGCTTTCTGGATTTTATCCGCGGGGCCGAGTTGGTGGCGCATAACGCCTCGTTCGATATGAGCTTTATTAACCACGAGTTTTCGATGTTGGTGCCTCAGGGACCCAAGGTCGAAGACATCTGCACCGTGCTCGACTCCCTTGCCATTGCCAAGTTTTTGCACCCCGGGCAGAAAAACAACCTCGATGCGCTCTGTAAACGATATGGTATAGACAATACCCGCCGCACTTATCACGGCGCTTTGCTCGATGCCGAGATCCTGGCCGATGTCTATCTGGTGATGACAGGCGGCCAGACCAAATTTAATCTGCACGCCGATGAAGGCGCTCAGGAGCAGGGCGGGATCATTCGTCTGGATAGCAATCGCCCAAGCCTTAAAGTTGTCAGAGCCACGGCCGATGAACTGGGTAACCATGAAAAACGGCTTGATTTGGTAGGCAAATCGGGCAAATGCCTCTGGCGGGGATAATCACCTTGTTGAAAGCCTTGCAACTGTTACTGTTGTTTGCGCTGGTCTGTTTGCAGGCCATGCCCGTGCTTGCCGGCGTCGTGCCCAAAGAGCAGGCGCGGGAGCTTAAAAATCGTTTTCGCGTCGACCATATGGTCGAAAGCCTGACGCTGGTGATTCAGCGCGACTACGGCAGTGCACCCGTGGTGGTGGTGTTACCCGATGGCAGTAAATGGTATGCCTCCAGGCACCCCGAAACGGTTAAATGGACCGATGGGGTCACCGGCGACATCATCTCCATAGAAAATCCCCAGCCCGGTCCCTGGCAGTTGGTGGGCAAGGTGTCCAAGGGCTCAACGCTGTACATGTTAAGTAAACTCTCGGTGGAAATAGACCCCTTGCCGCAGCCCTTGTTTCAGGGAGAGCGCATCAAGATCACCGCCAGACTGATGGGAGATGAACAGCGGCTCAGAATGCCGGGGTTGGATTATTTGGTCGAGTGGGTGGCCCGCTTTATCAGCGATCATCAGCCAGGGGATGAAAACTTTGCCGCCGGTACTGTCACCGTGGGCAGCTATAAAGATGACGGTGAAGGTCTGGATGAAAGACCCGATGACGGCATATTTACCGGCACCATCAACCTGAACCAACCCTGGGGCCATTACAAATTTACCGTTCAGGCCCGAAACAATGTATTCGACCGTGAAGAGGAGATGTCGGTTATTCTCTCCAGGCATCCCATCAGTCTTCAGCTTCTTGAACCGGACGACCCGCTCACATCGCCTTATCGAATGAGCGTCAGTATCGATGCTGAAGCATTGCAACTGGCAGAAACCCATCTTGAACTGGAATTGGTCGGCCCGGCAGGACTTCAGCTGCCAATCACCTTTTCCGGACTGACAGAAGGGCAGAATGAATTTGTGCTCCCGGAAGTCCATGAGTTCGGTAGCTACCGCATCAAAGGGGAAGCGTTCTCGACCACTGTGAGCGGCCGCGAAATTGTCCTGAGTTTGCCGGAAAAATTTTTCAATCTTATCGAACCACCGGCACCACCGCCCAGCCCGGAGGAGATAGCAGCCCGTGAGGCGGCAATTGCCGCGGCCGAAGAAGCCAAGGCCAAAGAAAGCGCCATGATGGTTCTCATTGGCGTTAACCTGGTGTTGCTGCTGCTTGGTATAGTCGCAATTATCTTCTGGCGTAAGCGTCAGGCCTTGAAAAAGGCCCTTGAAGCGGCTGCACTGGATGCCGCAAATCAGGACAAGTCATCGAAATCCATGAAAGAAACCCTGGATGATATCGACCTGACGTTGCCCGAAGACTAGCAGAGCGCGCGGCACCCATAAGACTGTTTAAAATTTAATCTAACGGTCTGTTGTTAAATACAAAGCCATTGACCCAAATAAAATGTTGCGGGTATGATGCGCGCATCAATTGGGGAGCGGTAGTTCAGTTGGTTAGAATACCGGCCTGTCACGCCGGGGGTCGCGGGTTCGAGTCCCGTCCGCTCCGCCAACATTCATGAAGCCCAAGCTTATAAATAGCTTGGGCTTTTTGATTTTTACGTTTCTACTTCCTAATATTGCGGTTTGTGACCGTGACCAATCCGTGACCATTCGGTGACTCGCCCCAAGTTTTGACCGAGTGTCATTATCCATTTGATCAATATTTTGAGCTGTCTATTTGTGCATTTTGAATCTGAATATATGTGACAAACGTCTATGGGCATGGAGGCCTATATCGACGCTATATCTTTATTTGAGAGTGGCAGTTTATTAAAGTCATACTTATCTTGCCTTGTAGGGGATGGGATGAAACTTGGGCCGATAAGAAGCAGCTATTTTCAACCTGATTTGTTGGTGAGCGGATCACTGATCTGCAATCTTTGAATCAGGCTATTGCCAAGTAGGTAGGAATTGCTGCGGCCAAAGCCCGCAAGCAAGGGAACCTTACTGGCACTGTGTTGGTGTTTGCCAATAAGAGCCCCTATGACGAAAGTCCTGTGGGTTTTAAGCGGTTGATTAAGTTTGCCGTACCTACAAACTGTTCCGCAGTTATAACCACCGAAGTAAGCAGGGTTGTACCAGAACTTTACCGCCCAGGTGTGCGTTACTACAAGATTGGCGTAGGGCTGCTCGATCTGACGGACGAAGCACACTTTCAAGCTGATCTCTTTACGCCCAATCCGGCAAATCCACGGATAATGCAAGCTTGTGATGCCCTTAACCACCGTTATGGCTCTGATACCTTGTTCCTCGCGGCACAAGGTATCGAGCAGAAATGGGCTATGCGACGAGAGCTGCTACTCCACAGTACACCACCAATTGGCATCACCTTCGCGCTATACGGTGTTCCTGATAGCCACTGTCACTTGCCGTATAAATCGGGACGGCGGTAGAGAAAAAGTATTAAACCTGTGGCCAGTTTTACTTAACCTCTACAATCCTAGATGTCGACCTTCAAGAGGTTGTCTGTCAGGTCTACCTGGATAATGACGCTGAGAATCTGGCGGGTCTTCGACATATGGCTCAGAATATGTTCCGCATCGAGGCAACCAAGATCAGCGTGCGAATGAAGCTTAAGCGCTGCATGATTAATACCGGATTTTTAGAAGGCAGCAAATGAAACCAAAAAGCCAGCCTGATTTTCGTAAACTTTACTCGCCATTATGGAGTCAAGAGATTGATTTGTTAAAATATTTAATTTTCCTTAGTTAAAAAAATAGGAGCCAGAATCAATAAGGCAAAAGAGAAAGGAATAAGAAAAGTTTTATGTTTCTAGTACTGACTTACCGTAGATATAAGCCAGTTTTTGGTACTATCAAGATCGAAAGTTCTAGCGCTGTATGCTAGTTGGAGCGCCTTCGGAGGTAAATACTCATCAAACTTTTCAACTCGTTTTTCGAACACAAAATTTGCGAGCTCCTCAGCGCTTGGCAGCTCAAGATCTTTCAGAGATTGTAATTCCGATTTAATATTACTTAAACACGTATTACTGACTTCAATAGCCCCCGCGTAAACACCCGTTTCATACCCATTTTTAATGAGTAATGTTGCTATTGTGTTGACGACCTTATCACCGTGCCAAGTAAAGATGTATACATCATTGCCGTGTTGAAGCAATGAATTCTGTCGCAGCTCAGCCTCGTTAAAGAAAGCTACGCCCTCTCTAAACAGCTCTCTCGCGTTGGCATCAGCAAAGTCTATTTTTTGGCCAGCGACATCGATCCGGTAATCGCCATCACTTAAAATTTTAAACATTTCCTGGCGCACAACGTCATGTACCGACATACCGCTACCACCGAACTTTGGAGGCTTTCCTCCCTTTGCCCGTTCAACATAAATCGTCCTTTTTTCGCTGTCGATATCTTTGACTATCCATCTTTTTCCGCCAAAAATAATGTGTTGTCCAACGAGTACCAATGAGTCGACAGGCAACGTACCAAGCGTTTTGGTACCACTGACAATTCTGAATTCTTCAGGGGTTTTGAACACGGTATAGAATGAGTAATGCCCGGTAATTCGTTCGCCTAAAACACCTAAAACCAACTCTCCACTACCAAGCTGAGTGATTAATTCCGAGCCGCCCATATGCAAAAGAATAGCCTTGTAGTTGGCTGCAGAAACATTTTGGAAAGGCCCTTCTTTGCAGAGCAGGTTGTACAACTGATCGGCTCTAATACCTCCCCACTGAGCAATAACTGCGAGCATTTGATGTAGTAGCGTGGAAAAGTGATAAAGCGATGTATCGGCCGGCTCATACCACTTACTACTGATAAGCAATCTTATCATGGCAAGGGACTGGATTAACTCCAAACGTAGCTTATCAATCGGGTTTGAATCTTTGGTTAGTTCATCTTCAGCAATCAACATTCTGAGAATAGAGGCACCGCCCCTGCGTCCTGAACGCCCCATTCTCTGACGGAGACTTGACACGGAGTGAGGGGCCGTAACCTGGACAACTGAATTAACTTTCCCAATATCAATACCGAGCTCCAGGGTCATGGTGCATACCGCTGTTGTGGGATATTGTTCTTGTTGAAGCCGTTTTTCGAGGCTTTCTCTCAGTTCTTTTGAAAGCGAACCATGGTGTGGAAAAAACTCATTTGGTACATGTTGTTGATCACACATGTCACTTAACGTTGCCGCGATACTTTCCGTTCTATTGCGACTGTTGGCAAAAACAAGGTGGTTGCCACCGCGGCAAAATTTAAAAAGATCCTGGCAAATTTTATATTCAGCATCGATGGGTTCTTCGATGTCTACCTGAGCAGGATTAACGTAGCCTTTGATCTGGACTTTAAGTGTCGATACAGCATTCGTATCCCTGATGATTTTGCATGGTAATGATTGGTTAGGGCGCAAAGCCAAAGGGACTTTCTCTATTTCACCAAGCGTAGCACTTAACGCCACCCTTGGAATGGGAGACTTTAATCGTCCGAGTAGGTGCTCAAGCCTATGGAGCAAGGAGAGTAAATGGTGTCCACGTTCTGAGCCTAAAAAGGCATGAAATTCGTCAATAACAACGTATCTTAGAAGAGAAAAAGCTGATTTGACCCAGCCGGCATCACGAATGAGTAGTGACTCAAGTGACTCCGGCGTGATTAAGACAATGCCGGCAGGAGAGGTTTTCAGCTTATTTTTCTTACCCTGAGGGCTATCCCCATGCCAGGGTGTAACCGGCATATCCAGTAAGTCTGATAGGCTTTCAAATCGCCGATCCTGGTCATTTATTAGCGCTTTGAGGGGGCTGATATAGAGAATACCAACCCCTTCCTGTTGTCCTGCAATAGCACTTATTGCCGGGAGAAAAAACGCTTCGGTCTTACCTGCAGCAGTTGATGCACTGATAAGAACATCCGTTTGGGCAGATAAAATTGGCTCGATAGCAAGACTTTGGATCTCTCTGAGTCCAGACCATCCTTGCTGAAAAATCCAACGCTGAACTCTAATGTCCAGCTTCTCATGTTCGTCCCTCATAGCTTGAAGTCGGCTAAATCATCCTCAGTATCTTCGATATCAAGCTCTACATCGGAAGGTTTTTCTTCTTCAATAGCCACAGAAGCGACCAGATTATTCCAAGCAATATTCGGATTCTGATCGATAACCGCCAGCATATCGAGGAATGCCTTAATGGTGTTTCTGGGGGTTCTAAAGTAAGCATCTCCAATAGTTTGGCTACAGTGCTTTAGAAATGCTTTTAATGACTCATCAGGAACAAGATACTTACTTTCATCACCCTCGGCGTAAACATAACGCAAATTTTTCAACAGGATGTAGAGCTCTTCTGGCGTTAGACTCGCCAGATGTAAGGCAGGAGAAGAGTAATCGATAACACCGGCTTGCTTAGCAAAGGTGTTGCCGGCAAGTCTGGACTGCAACGCCTCGTAGCTATATAGACCCTTTCTGGGGTCAAGCAGGAACTCAGGAGTGCCACCCAGTAAGAAACCTAAATGTTCCGCCGTTCCCTGTAGACAATCATTCAGGATGCGTAAAATCTGTTCGTAGTTCGATGTTCTTGCTGTGGTGTTGTTGAGCTTATACAGGTTTACCATCTCATCCAGGTTGACCAAAAGCCCCTGATAGCCGGCTTGACGAACGAACAAACTCATCAATTTGAGTGAATCATAAAATGATGTATCAGAGATAATTGTTCTTACGCCAAGATCGTTACGCGCATCTGTTTTTGTGGAGTATTCGGCGCGCAGCCATTTAATTGCATTTGCTTTAAGTGTCTCATTATCTGTTTCATGACCAGTCCAATAGGCTTCGATAACCTTGGCAAAATCATACCCACCAACAAGCTCTGATAAAGACGCTAACTTTTCATGAATGACGGCATTGGCAATCTTTCCAGTGCTATCAGCCTCCATGCGAGCTTCAGTAATAAACCTCTCAACGACACTTGTTAGTGCGTTACCGTCGGGCTTATTACGGGTAGACATGTTGCGCATTAGTTCTGAATAGAGGTTTCTTGCCTGGCCTGCTGAGGCATGGATCCGTCTGTCGGGGGATAGGTCTGCGTTTACGGTAACCAGCTTTCTTTCCAGTGCTATAGCTCTTACAACACTCAAGAAAAACGTTTTACCCGAGCCGTACTCCCCGATAATTAACCTAAAAGCGGATCCACCATCGGTGATACGTTCAATATCCTGGATCATGGCCTTGAGTTCATTTACCCGGCCCACCTGAATATGTTGGATCCCAACTTTAGGTGTAACACCCGACTTAAGAGATTGGATAATTGCGTCTCTTTCCTTAGCCCGAATTTTCTTTGCAATCATCATTTACCCCTTAATTCTTCAACAATTTCGAGATCAACATAGATATCACCATCATCGTCCAGAACTGGCGCTTCGACTTTTTCATAAGCCCACTCATTAATCGTTTCTATCGCGCCATCAATCATCAGTTTGAGTTTACTGCATAACTCGTGAACTTCGTGACGAGTCCATGCGGCCTTTGTTATCAGCTGTTCAAACAAGGCCTGGTGAGTTGTATCCAAACCACTATTAACAGAGTTGACGACAGCAATAGGCTCAGATTCAGGCTCATCATCTACAGCAAAAATGCTTTCTAACATAGATTTTGCGTCACTGGTGTCATTCTCATGCATGGCCAATATTTCTTCATCCAACAGAAATACATCTTTGGTTTTACCTGTATCCTGCTGAGTTGATAAAGAGCCCTTTGTGGTCGTAGTCAGGTGGTGGATGTCGCTTGTTACGAGTGATTTATCCAAACCCAGGAAGGCGTACAGCTTTTCAATTTGCTTTATTTCGTCGGCATCTACCTTACCGTCCGCAAGGGCAATTGATACGATAAATCTCTTCAGGAACTCAATCTGAGTCTCATTTAATTGCTCAATCCTAGCGCTCAATCCAGCGGTATTCGCTGGGCTATTTAATCGCCATGTCAGATAAGCAGATAACGAATTCTTGTCCGTTGGTGACAGCTTGTCATCATGCTCGATAATTCTGCGAAGAGCTTTCTCCTCATCAGCCGCTACAACACCATCAATAGTTGCCACCATCGCACCAAGTCTTAAGGCGAGCATTACCTGATGAAATGCTGGAGACGATTCAAAGAACTCCCCATGGCCTGGAGAGAACAAAACGATATTTCCGTCAGCTTTAAACTTGGTTAAGTGAAAGCGTTGGTCTGGTGCGATACCAATTTCGGCCTTTGCAGCAAGATTCGTCAGCAAATCGATTTCTTTTTTATTAAGTGCTTTTGGCATCGGCATGCCTGTATGAGACCAAAAGTCCTGAACTGTTGTCAGTCCTTTATGATTTGTAATAATTTGCTCAGCCCATTGCTTGAAAGAACCGATGACGGGAGAATCAGCTTCGTTCGCAAGCTCCTTGGGTAATAGCATTAATGCGGCGATTTCATCCTTTGAGGTATCAGCCTTTCCTAAATACCGGCTATAACTATTTAGCTCATCAGTACACTGTTCAGCGATCGGTATGAGCTTATTAAGGGGGGCTTTAAGCACGCTGGGGTCAGGTAAATCCTCCAAATTTAAGTCAACTCTATGTATTCCATTACTAGCTGCGTGGTAGGACAGCGTGAGCTTAGTTTTGTTAGGTTTTACCAGTATTCCATCACCAAATTTCTCTTTAAACCTTATTTGGAAAAGTTTTCTGAACTCAGCTTCGCACCTTCTGGCAGGTGTTTTTAGAGTGTATTCAAACGTATTTTTCAGCCAATCTAGCGCCAGATCTGCATTAACAGGTTGGCCTTTAGCAATAGTGGTTGCAAGCCGAACCTTGAATGATAATCCGTTGTTTGTTTCTGGGATATCTGCTGCTCTATGCTCAAGTAGTGCGGGCCTAAGTAGAGTCATTAACTCCAGAAAGCTAGCCGAATACCCCCTAAACGAACGGTTAGCATTGAACACCCTATTGAGGCGTAAAACTTCATTAAATATGGTTAAAAACTCTTCATCTGATACTGAGTTGTTCGACCTGTTTTCGATAATACGTCTTTCAAATCCATAGAAGTATATGAAGACATAGCCAATTGGCGTGCCTGAATCAGTGCGGTCCGAAGCTAAAAAATCAAGGTATGCACCCCTACAAGCTTTGGATAAAGTGGCATAACTTGGCCAGTAACCGAGTGACTCATCAGTGTATAAATCTGAACCGGTTTTGAATGATTTTGTGAGTGCCGGGCGTTTCTCATCGACTAATGATGGCTCAATTCCGTACCCCGTTAGGGCATTCAGCACCCCACCAAAATAGTAAAAACCTCTGGGTATTTGCCTACCATTAACAGTCAGTTGCTCTCCTTCGCTGACCCAACGGCCTTTCTGAGTGTTGGACGTCTTTTCAGCTTCTGCGCCATAACTTGTATAGACCCTGAATGTCGCGAAATCATCATCTCGGGTACTTTCAACCTTAGAACTAGCAGATGAACGAGTGTTTTTTGAATTGATACTATTGCTTGTAATGCTTACTGACGGGCTAGTGTTAGAACTTGCTTTCGCCTTTGGTTTTGGTTTCCCTGACCCGAGTTTATAGAGAACAAAAATAACGATTGCACCTATAATGAATTCCATTTTCTTGTCCTTTCGGCGTTCTAGAATCTTTACGTTGCTCAAATTAGGTTTCAAATTCCCTAAAAAGACAACTGAAATTGATAACATTCTTTGTATCAGATTTCGCCTAAGCTGGCAAAAAACAACCTGGTTTGCAGGGTAAATTGGCGTTGTTGATCAAATAATTGCGCGAGTTACAACCGCTCCAAAGTTTTACACGGTTTAACGACCGGTTCCCACCGAGGGGATGCCCAAGCTCAGCATTTTGTTCAAAGCCTTGACTCCGACCAAAGCTTCCCCGACTTGGTCACTGTAGTCACGCAGACTCAAGGTTGGGTTTATCAGTTGCTTTTTTAGGTACATGGCCGTTTCTGTCAGTGACCTCTTGCCGTAGTCTTGTTGGCGTTTCCACTCTGTCAACTGATCTGCTTTCAAGGCGATTACCGCCTTGTTGCGGGTGTGCTCTCCTCGCCAAATGCCCGCATTTGACCACGGCGGGATAACTGCGGTGATCCCTTTACGTGTCAGCAATCGATGACAAGCCTTGGTGTCATAAGCGCCATTGGAAGAAACTTGCTCAATGCTAGGACCAATCGGCTTGAGTAAGGTACCCAGCACGTGGTTGTCGCCAACGCTCTCAAGATTGACTTCCGCCGTAATGCTGGTATATGTTTGGGCATCGACTGCCAAATGCAGCTTGCGCCAGACGCGGCGCTTGGTTTGCCATGCTTGCGGATTCTCCATTCGTCTTCGCCAAAGAATTTCAAGCCTGTGGCGGCGATGACGACATGGCCAATCGTGCCATGTCTCGGCGCTCGGTAGGTAATTTTAACGGTTTTAGCTCGCTTGCTGAGGCAGCTATAGACCGGTGAGGTTAAGGGAGCATCTGAATCGCCACTAATTTCCTAGACGCCTTGTTGTTAAGTTCAAATATCACTAATTACGTATTAAGCTAGAGCTGATGCGCAAGAGCAAATACTACTAAAGTGGTATGTTAATTTTAGGCAGAATAAGCGATTCTAAAATTTGGAATGCGATACTGTATCGTCAGGTGTTTGATTTTATTGGATTAAAATGTTTATTGCTAAAGGTGCGCAATATCTCCTAATGGGTGGTGTTGGTGATCATTGTCAAGCATATAGCATAAACACTTTGTAATAAACAAATTTCTAATTTACCGTCTAAAAACTAGAGCTAGAGGAGTAACGTCAGTGGTATTACCACTTTAACTGCCTCGAGTTTGTTGTTATCCGTTATTACACGGGGGGCGCTATGTTTACGAAACAAGGACTATGCATTTTCACTCCTGTTATCTTGGTCTCTACTCTGATTCATTTTGAATCGTTAGCATCTATGAGTATTTGGATTGGATTAATCAGCGCTCTGATTAGCTTGATAATATTGTCATATAGCAAGTTCGAGAATATTACTGAAAAAGAAAAAATAACAACAATACCAGTATCAGAGAAAAGACTGTCTGAACCTCAGTATTATCATTCCTTGAAGCCCCTTCTGACACAAGCTCTTCCGATATGGCAACGCCACATAGACTCAGTTAATGATCAGACAACAAAAGCTGTATCAGCTTTATCAGGACATTTCAGCGAGCTAGTCGAACGTCTGTCACACACAGTATCTATTTCATCGATTAATGAATCCGACGATGAACAATTTGTAGTAAAAATTATAAACGAAAGTCGACATAGCCTTAACGAGGCTGTCAGGGTTTTAAGAAGTACTCAAGAAAATAGACATCACATGCTCGATGAAATGAAGAATTTAGAAACGTATACAATAGAGCTCAGTAAGATGGCGACAGATGTTGTTGCTATTGCCAATAGAACAAATTTACTTGCCTTGAATGCTGCGATAGAAGCCGCGCGAGCTGGAGAAGCGGGTAGGGGGTTTTCTATTGTTGCAGACGAAGTCAGAAATCTATCGATGCGATCACGTGAAACGGCAACTAATATGACAGATAAAGTTAAGTCTGTGAATGAGGCAATATCGCGAACGTTCGATATTGCTGAGCAAGCTATGAATCAAGAAAGTGAACAGATTATTGCAACCGAACTGTGTATTGATGAAGTAATTTTACAGTTTGAAAGCATTCTAACTCAATTAGAAGTGCAGTCTAATATGATGCGTGCTGATGTACATGATGTTAAAGAAGCAATTTCTGATGTTATCATTGAGCTGCAATTCCAGGACAGGGTAAGTCAAGTTTTGTCTCAAATAAGTTGTAACTTAATAGAATTAAGTGAGGAAATAAAAGAGCTAAAGGTAGACATGGCTTCAGACGCTAGTGGGATTGATGCAGAGAACTGGCTCAATAAAATGAAGAAAAGTTATACAATGATTGAACAACATTGGGTACATAATGGGGAAAGTGTGAAGAGTAAAGAAACTACAGAAGATATTACTTTCTTTTAAAAGATTGCTTATTAAGTGAGAAGTTGAGGTGGACTAAATGAATAAAACAATTTTAGTGGTAGATGATTCAGCTTCTATTAGGCAAGTTGTAAGTATGACATTAAAGTCAGCGGGATATACTACTATTGAGGCAAATGACGGTAAAGATGCTCTGAATAAGCTTATAGGTAAAAAAGTACACTTAATAATCAGTGATGTCAACATGCCTAATATGGATGGATTGACATTACTTAAAGAGTTAAAAGTTAGACCGGATACAAAATTTACGCCCGTTATAATGCTTACAACAGAATCGGAGGCAGGCAAAAAGGAGCAAGGTAGGGCGGCTGGCGCCAAAGCTTGGGTTGTGAAACCCTTTGTACCACAGCAAATGCTTGCTGCTGTGCAAAAGTTGATTATGCCATAGGATGTATCTTTATGATTAAAGTAGATCAAGGCGAAAATCTGAATGTGAAATTTCTCTCTGGGCCATTAACTATCTATCAGGCTGAAGAATTATTTAACGAAATAAAATCCTGGTTGAAACAAGGTGAACAGTTGATAGTTGATTTAGGCGCGGTAACGGAAATTGATAGTGCAGGTGTTCAATTGCTTCTAATGACAAGTAAAGAGCAAGAAGCACATGGATTATCTTTAAGCCTGGTCAATCATAGTAAGGTGGTTATTAAATGTTTTGAAGCGCTTGGTGTTTTAGCGTTGTTCAGTGATCCTGTTTTCATCGCAGGAAGTGATGACGTCACTTCTATTGGCGAAAAAGGAGATTGCTAATGGAACTTGACGCTGTACTAAGAACATACTTTGATGAATGTGAAGAGTTGCTAGAGGATATGGAGCAGCATCTTTTGCTTTTAGAGTCTGTAAAAGATGAAGACATTTCAGAAAGTTTTAATGCAATTTTTAGAGCAGCACATACTATTAAAGGTTCAGCCGGAATCTTTAATTTTGAGGAAATCGTCAGCTTTACCCATGTTGTAGAAAGCGTTTTAGACAAGCTGAGAAGTAATCAAATTGGCATAAATGAACAGTTAGTTTCTCTTTTGTTTCAGAGTAGGGATCATATTAAAACATTGGTTAATAATGCCGAGTTGGATTTTGAACCAACGCCAGAAACTAGGATGTTAGGCGAAAAATTAGTCGAGGAGTTAAACTCGATTATAGGTAGAAATAACCTCTGTAAATATGATGCTGAGGAAGAGTGCAGCAATCATGAGTCTAAGGTTTTAGCTTTTTCATCTGATAGTAATGTCTTAGAGCGAACAGAAAGTAATGAAGTAGAAAACGACTTCTGGCATATTTCATTGATGTTCGGTGAAAGCGCCTTTAGAGATGGAATGGATCCTCTATCATTTCTAGCATATCTAGACACTTTGGGTAAGATTATTTCTATTGACGCGATACATGAAAGAATACCAGGGGTGCAAGAGTTTGACCCGGAAACATGTTATTTAGGATTTGAGATTCAATTTAAGTCAGATGCAAGTAAACAAGAAATAGAAGATGTATTTGATTTTATACGTGAAGAAAGTGAAATACATATTATACCTCCCCATTCAGAATTAGCTGAATATATTTCATTGATAAATGATTTGCCTGATATAGATATCAGGCTAGGCGAGATTCTTGTTTGTTGTGGAGCATTGACTACATCTGAGCTTGATAAGGCTCTGGCTATCCAGAAAGCGGAAGTTTTTCAAAATGACACTAAACCCATAGGGGAAATAATTTCAGAGAAGAACAGCTCGCTTCAGCCTGTTTTAAATGCAGCCGTAGAAAAACAAGTAAAGATTAGAGATACAATTGCTAAAGAACAAAAGAGCATACGTGTTGATTCTGATAAATTAGACGATTTAATTAATCTAGTTGGGGAGTTAGTCACATCCGGAGCAGGAACTTCGATGCAGGCGAATTTACTTGGTGATAGCAACATGATTGAGTCTGTTTCGATTTTGACTAATCTGTTGGATGAGGTACGAGATGCTGCGTTAAAGTTGAGAATGGTGCCCATTGGAGCTACATTCACTCGTTTCCAGCGTGTAGTTAGAGACATATCAAAAGAGTTAGGTAAAGATATTTCCTTAGTTATAAATGGTGCCGATACTGAACTTGATAAATCAGTAGTCGAAAAAATTGGTGATCCTCTAATGCACTTGGTTCGAAATGCAATAGATCACGGAATTGAATATCCCGCTGTTAGGCTGGACTCGGGTAAAAGCAAAATAGGAACTATTACCCTGAATGCATTTCATGATTCAGGAAATATAATAATTGATATATCTGATGATGGTAAAGGTCTGGATGCTAATATTATAAGGGCAAAAGCAATCGACAAAGGGTTCTTGTCAGATAATGATAATCTTAATGAAGAGGAATTGTTAAACTTAATTTTTGAACCAGGTTTTTCTACTGCGGTAAAAGTCACTAATCTTTCAGGTCGCGGCGTAGGTTTGGATGTTGTAAAAAGAAATATATCTGAGCTTCGCGGTCGAGTTGATGTCAAAAGTGAGTTAGGAAAAGGGACCACAATTAGAATAATTTTACCGCTGACCTTAGCAATAATCGATGGCTTTATAGTAAGTGTTAAGGAACAGGTATTTGTACTTCCACTCGACAGAGTTCATGAATGTGTTGAACTTGAAGAATCAAAAAACTTAAGTTCTGATGTACAGCCACCTCTCTACTTAAACCTTAGAGGACAGGTGCTTCCTTTGATATATCTTCGTGAACACTTCGAAATTGTTGGATTACCACCAAAAAGGCAAAATGTTGTTGTTGTCCAGGCTCACGGATTAATGGCAGGTTTAGTTGTAGATAGATTGTTGGGTGAATTTCAAGCAGTGATTAAACCATTGGGACCACTTTTCTCGAAGGTCAGTAGTATTAGTGGATCAACGATTTTGGGTTCAGGTGAAGTAGCTTTAATATTAGATATACAAGGCATGATAGACGCTGTTGCTCATCGACGAGATGATGATGGCTTAGCACTGTCAAAAAAATAGATATTTAAAAATACTGCAATAAGGTCGAGGTTGAACATTATGTTTAAAAATATTACTCTCGGTAAGAAACTAGGTTTTGGCTTCGGCATTGTCTTATTATTGCTTTTTGCCAACTCTGGTATTTCCTTCAATGGTCTATATGTAGCAGATGATGGTTTTATGGAGTACAGAGATTATGCGAGAAATGCAAATGAAGCTGGCCGAATACAAGCTAATCTCCTATCAATGAGGTTAGGTGTTTTATCTTATTACACAATCTCAAATGATGCAAATCTTCAAATCAAGAATGAACGTTGGAAGACTCTGTCAGAACTTATTCCTGAAGCTAAAGCGTTGATTGTTGAACCTAGTCAGTTAAAAGTCTATGAGCAAATAGAGAGTAAGCTTGAAGTTTACGATTCTGATTTTAAACTAATGGATGAAAAAATCTCAAAGCGAAATGACTTAGTTCTAAATAAATTGGATGTAGTTGGGCCTTTGATGGAACGTAAGCTTTCTCAGATACTGACGACAGCAAAACAGGACGAAGATCTTAGTGCTGCTTATAATGCGTCTATTGCTCTACGTCATTTGTTATTGTCACGATTATATGTTCTAAAATTTTTGGAAGGCAACGAACAGGCTGCCATTCAACGGGTTAAGAAAGAATCAGAAGAGTTTATTAGTTCTTTGGAAGTATTAAGTAATGAGCTCAAGAACGCTGAGCGTAGAGCTCTGCTAAGTGAAGTTTCATCTTTAGCTGAAGATTATTTTCAATCATTCGCTGATGTCACTGCTGTTATTACAGAACGCAATCAGCTTTATAATGAGCTTGGTAAGATAGGTTCTGAAGTTGCAGACCTTATTGAAGATTTGAAACTGGCATTCAAATCAGAACAAGATAAAATTGGTCCAAGACTACAAACCTCAAATGACCGTTCTTTAGTTATTATCTTATCAGTTAGTATTGTTGCATTAATAATAGGTGCCATAATAGCTTGGTTTATAACACGTGCGGTACTGCGCCAAATAGGTGGGGAACCGGATTACGCTGCAGAAATGGTTCGTAAGATTTCGGAAGGTGATTTAACGATTAAATTAGTAACAAGCTCGACGGATAGTAACAGTTTAATAGCTAATATCCAAAATATGGTAGATAGACTATCTCGAATTGTAGGGGATGTAAATAGCGCCAGTGATGCATTGGCTTCAGCCGCAGAGGAGGTATCCGCAACGTCTCAAACACTAAGCCAGGGAGCGAGTGAACAGGCCGCAAGTGTTGAAGAAACCAGTTCTTCTGTGGAGCAGATGTCCGCGTCCATCGAACAGAATACTGAGAATGCCAAAGTTACAGACGATATGGCTGGTAAAGCTGCAAAAGAAGCAAAACAAGGCGGCGAAGCAGTCGCAAAAACAGTTGCAGCAATGAAGTCGATAGCTGAAAAGATTAGCATCATCGACGATATCGCATACCAAACTAATTTACTCGCATTGAACGCCGCTATTGAAGCCGCAAGAGCAGGGGAGCACGGAAAGGGTTTTGCAGTAGTCGCTGCGGAAGTGCGCAAGCTTGCTGAGAGAAGCCAAATTGCTTCACAAGAAATAGGTGAGGTTGCTAAGAGCAGTGTGAGTCTTTCTGAACAAGCGGGTAGATTGCTTGAGGAGATTGTTCCGTCGATTCAGAGGACATCCGATTTAGTTCAGGAAATCAGCGCTGCGTCTATGGAACAAGCATCCGGTGCCACGCAGATAAATCAAGCAATGGAACAACTTAATAGTATCACTCAGCAAAGTGCTTCAGCTTCTGAAGAGCTGGCTTCGACAGCAGAAGAAATGAGTAGTCAAGCACAGCAATTACAACAATTAATGACGTTCTTCAAAACTTCGCACACTAACTCGTTCGAGCGACCTGTAACATCTAAGAGTAGAAAAAGTGTAGTGAAAAATAGGGAACAAGAACAAGCGAAAAAATTCATTGAAGATGAAGAAGCTGAATATGTTAGATTTTAGGAGGGGAATATGAAAGAACATCCTTCAGGTAATACTCTCTCCGTATCAACATATACAGAGGATTCGACAGTAACTCCCTTTCTTGATCAGTTGGAAGATTGTCAGTATTTGACGTTCATGTTAAATCATGAGATGTACGCATTTGGAATCCTTAAAGTAAAGGAGATACTTGAATACGGAAAGGTGACTACTGTACCCATGATGCCGAACTTCATCCAAGGCGTTATAAACCTACGAGGTGAGGTTGTCCCAGTGATTAATCTTGCTCAGCGCTTTAATTTGCCTGCAGCTGAAGTCACTAAACGGACTTGTGTCGTGATTGTTGAAGTGGTTGCTAAAGACAAAACTCAAGTTTTGGGCGTGATGGTAGATAGTGTTTCAGAGGTTTTAGAGATACAGCCACAGGACATACGGGCTGCTCCTGCTTTTGGCGCAAGGATTAATACTGATTTCATTCTTGGTATGGGAAAGCAAAAAGATAATTTCGTTATAATTCTTGCGGAAGATAAGGTCTTATCTGTCGATCAATTGTCTCAGGTAGAACAAGTCTTTGATAATGAGTTTTCGGATATCTTAGCAGATGAACGTAAAGATGAATGACAGGTATGAAGTTTATAATACAGGGATTGTTCTCACTGATAAGGAGTTTATTTTGTTCAGCTCCTGGATGTACAACATTGCTGGAATTCGTCTTGCGTCTAACAAACGGGCGTTGGTAGCAAGCAGGCTCTCTAGTCGTCTTAGAGAGCTTAAGCTTATCAGTTTTGGTCAATACTTCGACATAATTTCATCAACTAACACGCCAGCCGCAGTTGATGAGCGTCAAAGAGCGATTGATTTACTTACAACTAACGAAACATTTTTCTTTAGGGAACCAGCTCATTTTGAGTTTATAAAGGATTTTGTTTTACCAAGAAAGCGTGGACAAACTCTAAGGTGTTGGAGCGCCGCTTCATCTACAGGAGAGGAAGCATATACACTTGCGATGATTCTAGCACGATTTCACAACGGAGATTGGAAAATAACCGGAACAGATATTTGTAGTCGGGTGATCAGTCATGCTCAACAAGGAGTGTATTCATTGATGAGAAGTGAACATATACCAATTGAATACCTTCATGATTATTGCTTAAGAGGGATTGGAAGTAAATCCAACAGCTTAAAGATTAAATCAGAGTTGCGTAAAAAAGTAACTTTTCATAAGGAGAATTTGCTTAATGTTCAATCCAGACTTGGAATG
Organism: Shewanella zhangzhouensis; assembly: GCF_019457615.1. Taxonomy (NCBI): domain Bacteria; kingdom Pseudomonadati; phylum Pseudomonadota; class Gammaproteobacteria; order Alteromonadales; family Shewanellaceae; genus Shewanella; species Shewanella zhangzhouensis. The sequence goes on along the minus strand of NZ_CP080414.1, from coordinate 2,442,729 downwards.
TTTGATGTAATTCTTTTGCGTAATGTATTGATATATTTTGATCTAAAGTCTAAACAGCAAGTAATACGGAATATTATCAGACAAATGAAGTCAGATAGCCTACTGATTGTAGGTCATGCTGAAAGCCTGAATGGTGTGACAAATAATCTCCAGCTAGTACGACCATCTATCTATTCTTTGAAGGTGAGCTAATTGAGATTTATTGAGAAAAGACCTTCATCAACTTTGAGGACACTCAAGCCGGCTGAATTATTTTACGGTAACGGCGATATAATTGTTCATACACTCTTAGGTTCTTGTGTTGCTATAACGATTTGGCATCCTGGGTACAAGGTGGGAGGGATGTGTCATTATTTATTGCCTGTTAGACAGCATTATAGCAACAGTAATAACCATCCGCCAGGTCACTATGGTACGGACGCAATAGAATATTTCTTAGAGAAAGTGAAATTGAAAGGTCTTCGACCGCAATCATTTGAAGTTAAGATTTTTGGCGGAGGGAATATCTTACACGGAGTAGAACAACTAGAACATGCTCAAAATGTTGCGCATGTTAATGTCGAACAAGGGCGTATCCTGTTGAAACGAGCCGGCTTTAATATAAAAATTGAAGACGTAGGGGGCGTGCGTTACCGCAATGTATATTTTGAGTTGATTAGCGGTGATGTATGGGTTCAGTATGGAAAACACACTAAGTCCTAACTACTATGAGGTTAGAACATTATGATAGCAAAACGGTCATCTTCTCACTGTGCTGAACCAGCTATTAAGGTAATGGTCGTTGATGATTCAGCTGTTGTGCGACAAGTTTTGACTCAAATATTGAATGAGGACCATGAAATTAATGTTATAGCCTCTGTCTCAGACCCAATTTTCGCTATGAAACGAATGGAGAATGAGTGGCCCGATGTAATCATATTAGATGTAGAAATGCCGAGGATGGATGGCATTACATTTCTAAAAAAAATTATGTCTGAGCGCCCGACACCTGTGGTGATTTGTTCAACGTTAACTGAAAAAGGTGCTGAAACGACTTTGCAGGCATTGCAAGCCGGCGCTGTTAACATTATTACGAAGCCTAGAGTAGGTTTAAAAGATTTTCTTCTCGATGGATGTAACGACGTTGTGTCTGCTGTTAAAGCAGCTTCAACTGCGAAATTGTCAAATATCAATGCATCCAAGAATGGCCCCCCTAAAAGCAAGTCGGTCATTAAGCATATTAGCACTAGGCTAAGTCGGACCACTCAAAAAGTCGTTGCTATTGGAACTTCTACTGGCGGTACACAAGCTCTGGAAGCAATTCTGTCATCATTACCCTCTGTCACCCCTGGTATAGTTATCGTTCAGCACATGCCAGAGAAATTTACCGAAATGTTTGCAAAGAGACTTGATTCCATATGTGAAATAGAAGTCAGAGAAGCTGTTAATAAAGATCGGGTTCTACCGGGGTTAGCTCTTATTGCGCCCGGCGGCAGGCATATGCGACTCAAGCGAAGTGGCGCTCACTATCTTGTTGAAATTTTTGACGGACCTGTTGTTAATCGCCATAAGCCATCTGTCGATGTACTGTTTCGTTCTGTAGCTGACCAAGCTGGTTCTAACGCGGCAGGATTTATTTTAACTGGCATGGGGGATGATGGTGCTAGAGGTCTAAACGCTATGCGACAAGCTGGGGCTTATACAGTTGCACAGGATGAAGCAAGTTGTATTGTGTTTGGTATGCCCAAGGAGGCGATTGCTTTAGGAGCAGCTCAATCAATTTTGCCACTTAATAAGATCGCAAATGAAATCATGAGCAGTCTTACAGCGGAGCATCTTTGATATGAATATTGATATTTACCCATTTAGAGACAATTCTTTACTTCGCAAGTTAATTAATAAGCGAAGAACTTGGATTACTTTATATGCGGTTCTTACGCTTTCTTTTGAGATTTTACTTTATGCTACTGGTGACTATGTCTTGTTTTATCCCGGTAGTGGAGTGGTATATGCAGCCCTTCTTATTCTTCCGAAACATTATCTATCCGATTTGGTTTTCCTTTCGGGTATTTTTGTTGTTGATTTTTTAATCAAGGTTCTATTTCAAGGGTATCAGGTTCATTTTGCTGTCCCCTTATCAATTTCTTTTATTTTTCAAGCTTGGCTAGGAGCTTATTTGATATATAGATTTGCTCCAGCCTATGTAGTTCCAAAAACATACAAGGGTATGTTGGTTTTCATAGCTGTCGGTTGTCTCATACCCGTTTTGTTAACAAATAATATTCCTGCATTTCTATATTGGTTGGATGGGGAAAGTTATCTACAGACGTGGTTACTATTGAGTTCTCACAGAGCATTATCAGTTTTGTTGATAGCTCCTTTATTTTTATTGTGTGCGGACCATCTTAGAAATAATTATAGCAATGTAAAAATTCGATACAGTTGGGTCGCTTGGCTTACAATCTGCTTAACATCTTTGATTTTATTTATGTCTATCGACATAGATACACATGAATTGATCAACTATAGCTTCCTTCTAATGCCCGCATTCCTTTTCTGCGCTGTTCGTTATAGCTTAGTCTTTAATGCACTAATTTCTTTATCAGTTGGCTTAATCTTTCTACAAAGATATAACATAGTGCACAATATTGCCCATGAGGTAGATTGGTCAGAAAAAATAACATTGTTTGTCTTTGTTTTTTTTAACCACACTATGATTTTGATTATATCAGGAGTTATCTTTGAGAGAGAAGATGCTCTTGCTCGCTCAAATAAAATGAGTCATATCTATCAACTGTTCAGTAACGTTAATCAATTGCTCATTGGTAGAGAGTTGAGTGAGTCCATAGTGTTTAAAAAAATATGTGGTATTATCTCTGAAAGTGTTGATTTTATTTCACTGGCATATATTTCTGTTGTAGATGAAGTGTCTGTTTTAAAAAAACGCGATCCGGGTGTGCTCACTGATTTCCATACCGAAGATATTAACGATTTTAGTTCTGGTGATGCATGTTTCTTGGTTATTAGTCATGCCGGCTGCTTTCTGCATCGTGATTCAGATAATAAACATATTGGAAATAACCCATTTAATAACTTGGATATGGATCAAGAGAGTAAATGCAGCAGGCACTTTTCTATCTACAAAGATGGCGCGCATTATGCCACCTTGTCTATTATTGTAACTTATGAATACTTTATAGATGAAGATGTGGAAAAGTTATTCAATTCTATGGCGAATAATATTAGTTATTCCTTAGGCGTTCTTTCAGAAAGAAACAGGCTTCATGTGATTTCCGAAGCTTTCGAACATTCTAAAGAAGCAATCGTTATTACCAACAGCCATGGTGATATAGTCGACATAAATCCATCTTTCTCATCTTTGACCGGTTATTCGCTTGAAGAAGTAGTGGGGAAGAATCCGAGGTTTTTAAAGTCAGGTGTTGTCAACAACGATTTCTATGAGGACATGTGGGCTACGATAATTGAATATGGACATTGGACAGGCGAATTTTGTAACAGGAAGAAGAACGGTGAAGTATACAATCAGCGTGGAACTATCTCAGCAATAAGAGATAGTGGTGGTGCCGTTAAGCATTTCGTAGGGATTATGGAAGATGTTACTGAGCATAAAAAGCAAGAGCAGGAAATTATACGCTTAGCTAACTACGATATTTTAACTGGTCTGCCTAATAGGAAGATGTTGAATCATCAGTTCGAAATTAAATTGAACGGAATCAATAAAAGTAGTCAACTTGCTGTTTTATTTATTGATTTAGACGAGTTTAAAAACATCAACGATGCATTCGGGCATCAATTCGGCGATTCACTGCTAGTCGCTGTGACTGAGCGTATGCGTTCCTTTATCGGAGTCGATTGCATCTTATCTAGGTTTGGTGGTGATGAGTTTATTCTGATATATGAGGTTGATGAAATCTCAGCTAATGATTTTTCCAGAGAGTTAATAGATGTTGTTAGTCAACCATATTATATTGGTCATCAAAGAGTAAGCATTAGTTGTAGCATCGGGATTTCATTCGCTCCGAGAGATAGTAGATCACTTGATGAGTTGATCGGATATTCAGATGTGGCGATGTATAAATCAAAATCTATTGGTCGGTCGGCTTATTCTTTTTATTCACCTTACATGCGAGCTCAAATTATTGAAAAAGTTGAACTGAGGCATGAAATAGACGACGCCCTTAAATGCAATCAATTTGTTTTGTTTTATCAACCAAAAGTAGATATTAAAAGTAATATTTTAGTTGGCTTTGAAGCGTTAGTCAGATGGCAACATCCCTCAAAAGGTTTGCTCGCTCCTGGAAATTTTGTTTCTATGGCTGAGGAATCAGGTCAGATAATATCTATAGACTATTGGGTACTAGAAGCAGTAGTTATACAATTGAGTAAATGGTTAAGATCGAATGCGAACGTTTTACCGGTTTCGCTTAATATCTCTCTTTCAATCTTTAGAGAGGAGAAATTTACCAAATTTCTCAAAAGTATTTTAAAAGAAAATAATGTCCCAGCTTATTTGATAGATTTGGAGTTAACGGAAAGGGTCGCAATGTTAGACTTTAATTATACAAAGCTAACTTTGAATGCACTAAAAAAGTTAGGCGTTTCAGTTTCGATAGATGATTTCGGGACTGGTTATTCTAGTTTAGCTTATCTTCGAGATTTTCCTATCGATACGTTAAAGATTGATCGTGCATTTATAGCTGATGTTCACTTAGATAAGAATAAGCAAGGCATTGTATCTGCAATTTTAGCAATTTCTCGAACTATGGGATTATCTGTCGTAGCGGAGGGTGTTGAAAGAGATGAAGAGCTTTCATATCTAAAAGATGTGGATTGTGATTGTTATCAAGGTTATCTTTTTAGTAAACCTGTTTCGGTTGCTCAAGTTGAGCAGCAATATCTTAATATTCCAATTATGCTGGATTGATTTGAAATTTTGGATCTTTCACATTATTTAAAGGTTTCACGTAAGATTAAGCCGCGTCGTATTTTGACGCGGCTTTGAGTTGAGTTTAAAGTTATCAAATTAAAAATGTTTAATTAGAGCGAATACCCCCCACCCCAAATACTCACGTGTATAGGTAACATAACGTTTTGGTTCTGTTCGCAACAGGCTTCGAATCTCTTGCGCAAGCTCATCATCAGTGTTTTCCTCAAGCCATCGACGCATGGTGAACCATTTTGCTGCTTCATACCGGTCCCAACCATCTTGATTAGCTAAGACCATTTCGATAACTTCATAGCCATTATCATTAAATAAGGTTATTAATTGCGGAAGTTCAAGATAGTCAGCTTTTGTCTTAGCGAGACATCCACTTGCTACCTCGTCTGTAGGCGGTAATTGTCTCCAGTATGGTTCTCCAATGAGGATAATTCCGTTTGTTTTCAGACTGCGTTTGAGCAGCTCAATGGTGCCAGTAACTCCTCCCGCAATCCAAGAAGCACCAATACAGGCCGCTATATCAACCTTTTCGTTACTGACATAACCTTCTGCATTACCATGTATGAACTTAACTCTGTTAGCAACGCCAAGTTCCTTTGCTCGAGTCTTTGCCTGTTCGCTAAACAATTGACTCATGTCGACACCGGTGCCAAAGACTCCGTAATCGCGTGCCCATGTACACAACATTTCACCCGAACCACAAGCGAGATCGAGCACACTTACCCCATGTTTTAGACGTAAAGCAGCACCAAGGGTTTGGAATTTATCTTCGGTAAATGGATTATGGATACGGTGGTCACTTTCGCAAATATTAAAGATTCTTGGGATGTCCATGATTAAGATTTCCTTGAGAATTTTTAAAAAAAGTTAAATACTGAACAGTATATATAACGTAGATTCTTCTAGTAGAACCGAGAGTAATTAAGCGTAATTACTCACCGCTTCGCACCTTATTTCGGAATGTAGAAGCGCTTCTGCAGAGTTTCCGAAAACTCTTTTCGCGTTTGCGCCTTTCTGCAATTGATTCAGCATTATGTTCTCGCTCGACACTGAGTTTCTGATAGTTAGCGAGCCGTCTTGAGTCGACTTTTCCATCTGCAATAGCCAATTTTACGGCGCAGCCATCTTCACTTTGGTGTTTGCAGTTTTTGAAGTAACATGCTGTTTCTAGTTGTTGTATTTCGTCAAAAAGTGTTTTAATTCCACTGGAGCATTCATCAAGTTGCACTTCACGCATACCTGGATTGTCTATTAGAAGACCTCCATCAGGGATCAAATGGAGGCTTCTAAAGGTGGTTGTATGACGGCCTCTTGCATCATCTTCTCGAACGGCACCTGTTTTCTGGGTGTGATTGCCACACAGACTATTAACTAAAGTTGATTTACCTACACCAGAAGAACCTACAAGCGCTACTGTTTGGCCAACCCCACACCAAGTCCGTAGTTGCTCCACCGAGGAAGCCTCCAAGGCATTGACAGTTTTAACTGACCAGTTGGGATAAAGCATTTGTGCTTGTTGTTGGTAGTCAGAAGCATGAGCGCTTAAATCTGCTTTAGTTAGAACGAGAACTGGAATAACTGCCGCTTCAAGCGAAAGCGCAAGATAGCGCTCTAGCCGTGACAAGTTAAAATCCTGATTGCACGATGTTACGATGAACAATGTATCGATATTAGCAGCTATTAACTGATACTTGGACTCTTGCCCAGCGGCCTTGCGTCGAAACAGACTTTTGCGTTCAAGTAATCTATATGGTTGATAAGTTGCTGAATTGATTAACAACCAATCTCCAACCGTTGGAAAGTCATTGAAGATGGTTGGTTGTAAGATGCTACTGAAGTTAATCCTGTGCACTCCAGAAACACTTATGATATCGATACTATTCCGATAAACAGCAATAATGCGGCCGGGGAAGGTAGATTCCCATTCATCAAGAGTTAGTTGCTGTTGATAGAAGTGACTCCAACCCAGTTGGAGTAAAGAATAGACTGTTTTTGACATATAAAACCCTTCAGATATTTCTATCTAAAAATGAATCCCTAACATCTTAATGTTAGGCAAGTCAGTTGGGTTTCTTCTAACAGAATGAAACCCAGTACTAATACTGGGCAAAGGAAGGTTGTGGGGAGGGAGTGGTGGGGTTTAGACTCCTAAGCCCTTCTTTGCCTTTTCACTAGCTGTTACACAATCCATAAAATCCTCCATTAGTTCAATCTTCAGTGCAGGAACTATAGCAGTTTTCAACGGCAGTATCAATTCAAGAAACCTTTACCTGTCGAGTAAATGTGGAATATAAAGTATAATCACATTAATTATAGTGCATATTGGGCTGGAGTTGCCCATTCAAAGCCACTGCAACCATCTTGGAACGGTTCATGGCGGTTTCTAGGCAACGCTACCTGATGGAGCACTAGCTCTGGCTTTGCAAACTCAACTTGATTTAGGTATTTCCTATGCGACTACTGCTCTAAATGTTTCATATGTTAAAGACCTACGTCCTGATTCAGGTAAAATATTTTGCGAAGGCAGTCATATTCATAGAGAAGAGAGAGATGCGTTACGCGAAGCAAGAATAATGGATAACAATGGGTTGCTATGTACTTATGCAACCGCTACGTTTTCCATCCTACTTTAATAAGTTTGTCAATAGGCTTACGCCTCCAAACTCAATGTCTCAAAGCTATATAATTTTTTATAATCGCATGGGGTATCAATTAAGCTTTAACCTTATCAAACTATAGGGCATAGATTGCGTCACATCACATCACATCACATAAACCAAATTTTATAAAAGATTAGTGAGATAATGAGGGTGCGGTTGATTAATGTTATATCGAGTTATTAAATTATCAATCATAATTGCTCTAGCTGAATCTGATATCTACCCCATATTTAGATGCTACTGTAAGATTAAAAATAAGATCACTTAATTGTATTAGATGATGCCTCCTCGAACGCATTATTTGAGAATGTGAGCTTTACCCATTTTGGTAAGGGTGCCGGATATTCAGTTAGATTTAAGTAAAAAGCGGGACAGATAAAATCTAACATGCCATACCCCCATGCTTTCCTAAAATTCTATGAATATAAAAGCAATTGAAAAGCGGACTTGTAAGAGCTAGACTAACACCTACAGGAAATAATCATTTATGATTGGTGAAAAAACCTTTGGGATTAAAAAATGTTTGTTCGATCATTAATATTATGGTTTATAATAATTTGCATAGAAACAGTCCACGGGATGATTAGGCGACTAACTCTCGCACCTCTAATTGGCGAATCGGCGTCTAATCAGGTAGGAGTCTTCGTAGGCTCAGTATTGATTCTGATGGTTGTTTGGTACTTGTATCCCTGGCTTGGAATTTTTACACGTGGGGTACAATTGATGGTCGGCCTTTTATGGTGTGTGCTTACTTTCTGTTTTGAGATTTTTCTAGGGCTTAGTTTAGGATACAGCCTAGATAAGATATTTATAAACTATAATCCATTTCAGGGTGGTTTAATGTTATTTGGCATGGCAACACTTCTTTTTTCTTTGACTGTTGCTTCTAAGTTCAGAACAAACTGAGCTATTTTATTTAGCAAGCTTATAACTATCTACTCTAAAAATGGAAGCGGATGCAATTAATAATACATAACTAAAAGTGGTTATGAGGATAAAAAGCTTTTGAAAAATACATTCATTATACATCAAGCATTTAAATTAATGTATCCGGTAAGCTAAAATTACATAATAATTAAGAGGCAACTACAAACTATTAAGCTGAATATATATATGAACACTCGGGCAAAAATTTAAATAACACTACCAGTTCTGTAGCGAGTATGACACATTGCTCGAGTTAAGTAACATCGAACGTTTGGTTTATCAGAGAATTCATAGATACATGAAAATTTACTAATATACATATGTGTAGTTAATGCTCCTCTTTTGAATTAATTTAATAAAGTATAGAGTACTTATCCTGGCCTATGGACAAGGTCGAATTCTAAGTCTGGCCATTGTGCGAATTCTTCAACCTAGTTCTAAAGTAAATCGAAGGTGATTAAAATTATAATAGCAGTAATAGTTATACATTTAATTAATAATAGATAAAAAATTACACCATATTACGTAAAACAGGAGTTAGCAAAAATATTCTAGAATGAAAAATAATCAATGAATATATTAAAGTTATTCGCGCTGCATTGGTTATTCATCACAAATTGCTAGTTTAATTTCTAGAAACTCATCTATATTTTGAACAAGTGCCTCTACACAGAGGGGATCGAACAGAGATCCAGACTTACTCTTAATAAACTGCATTGCTTCTTCTAAACTCCAAGGATTTTTATATGGCCGCTTACTCAAAAGTGCATCGAATACGTCAGCCAAACTAACTATTCTTGCTTCAAGAGGAATATCCAATCCTTTCAACCTATCTGGATATCCAGTGCCGTCGTATGTCTCGTGATGAAAGCGAACTATGTTCTTTACAAATGTCATTTCTTCAATTAGCGCTTTATTCAAGTTATAAATTTTCACCACTTCATCAATAATTTCCTCTCCAAAGACTGGATGCTGGTTCATAATATCTCTATCGATTTGAGAGAACGCCTTGTTACTGAAGAGGATTTCGTCTGGGATCCGATATTTACCTATATCATGAAAAGGAGCGTAAAAGCGAATTCTATGAATGAAATCCGTCGTAATTTCAGGATATTTGTTAACTAACAAACGAGCCAAAACTTCACTATATTTACCCATCCGCTCCAGATGTTGAGCCGTCTCAGGATCACGATGATGACCGATTTTCAATGCTACCTGAAGCACTTTATTGAAGTTCGTCCTACTTTCCTTTTCCTGAATATACCTTGAAGAAATAATATGAGATACAAAAGTAAAAAGATCTATTACGTCTTTGCTAGAAAAATAACCTTTACATGTAGCATTAAAAAAAGTAAACCCAATTACATCATCTCGGTATAAAATTGGAAAGGTTAAACTACTTAAAAAGCCATGAGTGGTCAAGCTCACTGCTTGGGGCGTGCCTTGTAACTCAAATATATCATCGACAATCCTATAATTATTGCTTCTCATGATCTTAGAAAGACTTGAGTTAACCCCAATTTCAAACTCTTCAAATTCTAGATGACAATCTGCATATCCTCTTATGTCTTCGCTATGATACGTCGAAATAGTATTATTATCCAAGGCTGCGAGTGAGATACGTCCTAAACATGGATGATATATTCTTGTATAGTCAAAGATTTCTTTCATAAAGTCAATAAAACCATTATCCCTTTGGCCTATCACCTTTAGGTTAAAATAATTCATAAAGTTACCACAAATCCATTAAAGTACACTCGTTAATAACTTTATAAATGTATAATATATATTGTACTTGCTAATTACCGTTTAAATTATGTAGCAGGCTTTTATATTTACATTAAAAAATTAGACTTAGAAAGTCATATCTAAATGTTATTAACGTCATAATTTTAAGATTATAAAATCTAAATGTTATAACTATAAGTTCACAATTTTTAATCAGATTAGCTGTATCAATTCTTTTGAAATTGCAGCATTAAACGTTGAAGATCTTGTAGTTTTTCTACCAATTCACTGGTCTTTTTAACAGATGCCTCACTTAAATCTAAATTTGATACTGATAGATTTTGTATGCTAACTACGTTACTGTTGATCTCCTCGGTAACATTCGCCTGTTGATTAACAGCTATAGCAATTTGGTTACTAGCACCGGTTACATCACTGAGCATAATATTAACCCTTTGTAACACCTCGGAAGTACCAAGAGCTCTCTCCTTACAAACATCCGATAGTCGACTTCCTTTATCCATTGAATTAACAGCTTTGACGGCTGTGACCTGCAAGTGAGAAATCATATTATGGATTTCTTCAGTAGAAGCCTGTGTTTTAAAAGCTAAAGATCGAACTTCATCAGCGACAACAGCAAACCCTCGCCCACTTTCACCAGCTCGAGCAGCCTCAATGGCAGCGTTAAGTGCAAGTAAGTTGGTCTGATCGGCAATATTTCCAATCACCTCAAGTATTTTCTCAATTTCATGACTGCTCACAGATAATTCATTTATAATGTGTTTTGCCTCCTCCAATGCCCTATGTAATTCCGAAATTGAGTCGATCGTAATATTTACATTTAACGAGCCTTTATCCGATAACCGACTAACCTCACAAACTAAATCTGAAGTTTCCAATGTATTTTTTGCTACATCTCGAATAGAATGAGACATCTCCGCAACAGCTTTAACGACAGATCCAGTCTCTATATCTTGTTTAGCTAAGTTGCTTTTAATCTTTTCTTGTCTTTTGAACTCGTCTTCAGCATCACCATGGATACCTTCTGAAGTCTCTATCGCACGAGCAACGATTGCGCGAACTTCCGCCCGATACTTGTATAAAGCTAATTCAATTATCGAATATTCATCGTAATGACCGGTATATATAGATTCCATTAATGGATTATTGTAAGCCTCTGATGCAAGTTCGGTTATTACTTTTAATCGTCGATGATTTAATGCCTCATTAACTCCCATACACAACAATGCAAAAATTATTACAACCCCGCACTGTAATGGCGATGAACCTAAAACTAATAAAATTGAACTAACAAGAATAATTGCAGCGGCTACATATCTTATCCAACCAAAACTGAATCTAGGGAATCTGAGACGGATTGGTTTCTTGTCTTCATTCAATTTCTTATATTGTTGTTCTGCACGTTCAATCCATTCACGTTTAGGTTGCGTTCGTACTGATTGATATTCGATTATTTTGCCGTCAGAATCTGTAATGGGTGTAATGTAAGCAGATACCCAGTAGAATCCTCCATCTTTACGAGCATTCTTTACCAATCCCATCCAGCTGTTACCTGACCTAATCGTTTTCCAAACCTGCTTGAATGCTACTTTCGGCATATCAGGATGACGAACAACATTATGTGGATTCCCAATTAACTCAGTTTTAGTATATCCGGCAACATCACAAAATGAGCTATTCGCATATGTAACAATACTGGTTGGATCTGTAGTGGAAATAAGATTAAGGTCTATTGAAAACTTCGTCTCTTCGCAAGAACTAAAATTGCTTACAATCATCTCGAATTATTCACACAAAATATTTGTGGGTACTTTAACCGTACGCAATATTCAAATCAAGAATAACGATATTAACTAACGCACTTCCCAAATATTTATTTGTAAATAAATATTTTATAAATTTGACCACTTTCATATAAGTAGCTAAGACTATGCAGATTTTCGTTTTTAGTGAACAAATGGAGGTTGTAATACGCGGCACAGGTATTCTGAGCAAAATCCAATTAACGATAATACGAATACTTCTCAATGGTCAATATTGAGTTTTCTCTAATTTACTTAGCCCTAAAAGAAGTTATTCGATATAGATTTCTCAAGGATAGGACCTCTCCCCCAAAATTAAGACCATGACATTGATGAGATTTCCAATACACTGGAGCTAATGGAGATCTCAACATGAAGAAACGCTACACCGAAGAAAAATTATTAAGGCCATCAAACGGCATTGTTCATCAAATCATTGCGCGGATAGCAACGGCGCCAAGGTATTGCTCGGTTTAACTGTATTAGTCGTGACTTGATCTGACACATCATCTTGAAAAGGTGAGAGTTACCCGTTTTGATAAAGGTGTCGAATCTTCAATCAAAACAAAAGAGGTAACTCTCATGCTGCATACTAACAACCCCATCATTAAACACAAAGCAGGTTTACTGAATCTGGCTGAGGAGCTCGGCAACGTTTCCAGGGCCTGCAAGGTTATGGGGGTATCCCGCGACACCTTCTATCGCTATCGTGAGCTGGTTGAGGATGGCGGCATTGATGCGCTTATCAACCGCTCCAGACGCATACCCAATCTGAAAAATCGTGTTGATGACCATATAGAGCAAGCTGTCATTGATTACGCCATTGAGTTTCCCGCCTATGGTCAAACCCGAACCAGCAACGAGCTGCGCAAGCAAGGCGTCTTTGTTTCCGGCAGCGGCGTACGTTCGATTTGGCTCAGACACGGTCTGGAAAACCTCAAGAAGCGCCTGACCGCATTGGAAGCAAAGATGGAGCGCGATGGCATCATCCTGACAGAAGCACAGGTTGCAGCCTTGGAAAAGAAAGCCCGGGACGATGAGGCCTGTGGTGAAATTGAAACCCATCATCCTGGCTATCTGGGCTCACAGGACACCTTTTACGTCGGCAACCTCAAAGGTGTGGGGCGGATATACCAGCAGACCTTCGTCGATACCTACAGTAAGGTCGCCTTTGCAAAGCTCTACACCACCAAAACCCCAATCACCTCTGCCGACCTGCTGAACGATAGAGTATTGCCGTTTTTCGAAGCTCAGGCGCTGCCGATGCTGCGTATCCTCACCGACAGGGGCACCGAATACTGTGGCAAGGTTGAGCAGCACGATTACCAGCTGTATCTGGCCATCAATGACATCGACCACACGAAAACCAAAGCCAGACATCCACAGACAAACGGTATCTGCGAGCGTTTCCACATGACCATTCTGAATGAGTTCTATCAGGTCACGTTCCGCAAAAAGCTGTATAGCACACTGGAAGAACTGCAAAAAGACTTGGACGAACGGCTGGCGCTGTAAAACAATGAGCGCACCCATCAGGGCAAAATGTGCTGCGGTCGTACACCGATGGCAACATGAATTGATGGGAAACGGGTTTGGGCGGGAAAGAATTTAACCCAAATCTAATCTGACAACGGCACCCCAAAATCGGGTAACTGTCAGATCAGGTCTGAGCTAGTACAATTGAGAATAATTCCTACCTTGATACTTTTAGTCCAAAACGACCAAGTTTCCCTAGCTAATAGATTGATTGCACGCCCGTCAAAACAGAGTCGCCAGTGATAAATTACATCATTTTTTCACTAAAAACTTAATGATCTGCAGTATCGTTTTCTTCTACATACATCAATAGCTCCCCTGGCTGACATTCAAAATACTTGCACAATGCATTGATGGTATCTGTGTTAGTCACATTGCCAGGCACGTTGGCGATACGTGTTAACGTGGCACGGCTGATACCTGTCTTTTCACTCACTTCAGACAAGGTTATACGGCGCTTTTCCTTGAAGGCTTTTTCATCAAGCAACTTGATGAGAAGGATTCTTATCATGTTCGATCCATAAGTCATATCTCTCACATATCATATCAAATGAATCATAAATGACGCAAAAAATGCTTGACTTTTTTCATTTGTGATTTATTGTTTACTCATAGGCTGCAAATGAATCATGTATGAGTCAGAACTGGAGGCGGTTATGAGTACCTATCTCACCACAGAAGAACTATCTGCACGGATTAAGTACGACGTTCGCACTATCCGGCAGTGTCTGAAGGACGCTGTTCTGTTTGAGGGTGTGCACTACATCCGACCTTTTGGCGGGCGCAAAATTCTGTACATCTGGGAGCGGGTCGAGGAGTCCATGCTGCTTGGCGCCGCCGCCCACGATCTGATCAATCAGATGAACTAGGAGGACATCATGGGAACAGTGAATAGCCGTGATGGCAAACTCTATTTGGACTTTCGATACAAGGGAGTGCGCTGCAGGGAGCAGACAAGCCTTATCGACAATCCAGCTAACCGCCAGAAGCTCAATAGACTGATGGCACTGCTTGAACAGCAGATGAAAAGCGGCAGTTTTGATTATGGGCACCATTTTCCAAACAGCCCAAAGGCAGAACATTTCAGGCAGCTCGAAAAACTGAGCCAGCTTAAGGCTGTCGGTGGGCGAATGCAGCTTGCCACTTTTGCCAACCTTTGGTTGGCGGAAAAGAAAGTGGAGTGGCGCGCCAGCCAGGTTGAGACGGTTGAAGGCATTCTCAGGTGCCATCTGATCCCCGCGTTAGGTGATTGCATGATAGCCGCTATCACTAAGACAGATATTCTTGGATTTCGCACACGGCTATGTGACGTTGATGCTGCCACTTCGAAATCATTATCGGCCTCGCGCATTAATCACATCATGACATATCTACGCCTAATGCTGAGTGATGCTGCGGAGCGTTTTGGCTTTGACAACCCATGGCGGAATATTAAGGCCCTGCCTATGCCTCGAAGTGATATTCAGCCATTCTCGCTTGATGAGGTCTGCCGCATTATAGAGGGGGTAAGAAGTGATTTTCGTCCCTACTATATCGTTCGATTTTTCACAGGTATGCGGACCGGTGAAATCGATGGCCTAACGTGGGAAAACGTTGATTTTGCCAGGCAATTAATACACATCCGCCAGTCACTGGTGCGGGGGACTCTTGGCCCTACAAAAACACCGGGTTCGTTCAGGGCAATTGCCATGAGTCAGCCAGTATATGAAGCGCTGCTGGCGCAGCGGCAGCAAACTGGGGCCAGGAGTCAATTTGTCTTTTGTAATCGGTGTGGCGCAGCGTTGAATCATCAAAATGTCACCAAACGCATCTGGTACCCACTATTGGAACACCTCAAGCTTGAAAAGCGAAATCCCTACCAGACACGGCATACCGCCGCGACCCTCTGGCTGGCTGCCGGCGAGAGCCCTGAATGGATTGCCAGGCAATTAGGGCATGCGAATACCAGTATGCTCTTCAGAGTCTATTCGCGTTATGTGCCCAATTTACTTGGACAGGATGGTGCGGCGTTCGAGCGTTTGATCCGCAAGGGACAAAACGAAGGAGAGTCAAAATGAATATCAGGTCCAGAGGTACTTCTGATGACTTGGCCTGGGTACACAGGGTCGCACAGAGTGAGTCGTCACAATTATGGCAATTCCGCTGCCTGCGTGAGTCCTTATCACTTGAAGTGCCCCGCGATGTAATGACGGGGGTACGGCCTGAAGGCCAATTGGTGTTGGTGCAGTGGACTGCAGACGGTGAGCGACACATTAAGAAGGTTTTAATTGTTCCAGAAGTGATGGATGAGGTCGCAGTGTATCGCCATTTTTCACTAGTGCCAGCAGGTTGCGAATCCATCATCGTTGATATCTGGGGGATCTTAGGACTTATTCAGGATGCCGCACTGCGACATTTCTATTTGGCGGTATTACTTAATCAGGAGTTGATGAGCCAGTTCTTTACTGCCCGGGCAAGTCGAAGTCATCATCATAATCATGAAACAGGATTGCTGGAGCACAGTCATGAAGTGGCCGTAACAGCCGCGATGCTTTGTTGGCGCTACAATGTAGGTCCCTTGAGTGTTGGTGTAGCGTTTATTGGTGGGCTACTGCATGACATTGGCAAAATTCACCTTTTTTATAATGCCGACACACGGGATGGCATTGCGGGCGCTCATGAGTCCTACAATTTCATGGTATTGGCCGAGCCGTTAGAAGTGCTGCACCGTAGTTCCCCAAAAATATTTGAAGCGTTAAGCAGTTGTTTATCGTTAAAAGTAGGGCGCCGGCATGAGTCTTACATTCCTGCCTCTATGGTTAGACTGTGCGATAACCTGTCGATGGAGGTTTGTCATTGGCGCACGGCTTTTACAGACGTGCCCCCCCATCATTGGTACGCACATTCCGCCATGAATGACCAATGGTATAAACGACTAGGATGAGCTTTGGCGGGACTAAGTCCGTTCCCATTTCCTTATTTGTTCCGCATTGAACAGGATGATTGCCAGTCGGTGGAATAGGGTTTGTAGCGCGGGTGAACAATATTGGCTTATTTTCGCACCGCCTCTGCTTTTTATGTACTGCTGTTCATTTGCATGACGTAAAAACAACAATCCAACTCCATCTGGATATTCACCGGCTTTTGTCAATGTGTAGTGGGTAATCTCAAGATGGTGGTGAGGCCGCCAGCGTGTTGTTGGTTGGCCATATTGGGAGCGAAGCCTTAGATGCCAGCGTTGCCATGGAAAAAGTTGGCTTACAAATCTCATGAACCGCTGAAATTCATCAGCGTTGTCAAAGTAGATCCAAGTATGACTACTGGTGGAATGTGTCAGGCAATATTGAATGGCCCATCGAAGTTCGATTTTTCCTTCTCTACTGCCCTTTATCTTGCTGCAGGTGTTCAGCGCGGATTGAATATCTTTACGGTCATAGATACTTGTTGGCTCGGCTGGCAGCAGAGCACCTGCGCGTCTGGTTGAAAAGAGTCGGCCGATTCCCCGCGGTGTTTTCAACGACCTTAGGGCAAGCGCCGCATCGCGCCAGCGCTCTGTCAGTTCAGATGGAAGTCGATAATGTACCGCGACCTCCTGATAGTCGTGATCTCGCTCAATTCGGCTAAGTACTGCCAGTGCCTGAATGTAGTGACTGCTTTTTTCAACCACATTGTTTTGGGTGGCTGTACTCTGACGAATGCTGTTGACTGGGTTTATAAAAGGCACGAGCCGTTTTCTCAAGAATGGTAGCAGCCGCAACGGGGTTATGGGGCCTGACTTTCGCATCTTTTTATAACGGTAAGGGCTAACTCCAAGTACCATTTTCGCGGTTTCGGCAGGAATTTCTTGTGAATTTGCACCCAAATGGATGCCCAGAAGCAAGTCGGTAAAATGTAAGTAGCTCCTCAAAGTTGTATCTGGCGTGCTATGGCCAGCAAACACTGCCAGGGCAAAATACCTGTCGCGAAGTCGTCCTTCACCAAATATCAGTTTCGTTATGACTTTTCGTTGGGATGGAGTATATGGCAGCAAAGCTTGGATTACTTCAGGCAAGGCGATCAGGTCATCATGGGCAAGCAGCTGCATTCTGGATAGTGCTGTATGACGTAAATGATACAATCGATAATAAATACCGCCGGATAATTGAGACAGCATCTCTTTTACCATCCATGAGATTTGACGGGTGTTTACCACTTCAAAGGGATTTCCTTCTGTGTGAATAAGAAGCTCTGCATATCGGTTATGGCAGGTTAATAAACGTTCGCGAAGGTGGCCTTCCACCAAAGCCTTTTCGTGGTCCGTCAGTAATGGGAAGAGAGGTACTTTTCGAAGAGCGGACTCTGTTTTGTTATGCCCGTGGCGGCTTTCTCGCACAAACAACCAGCCAACAGAGGATGGTTCGATGTCTTTTAGACGGAGTTTGGCTACTTCTCCGGGTCTGAGTCCTGTTCGATAAGCAATGATGAGAAAGCACTTCAACATACGTTTGGCAGTGAAGTTTATGTCTTCCAAATAATCGATTTGGCGCAACAGGGCCAGAAACAGTGGCTCATCAACTATGGCTGCACTCACATGGGGATTAATATCACTCCCTTCGCTTAGCGGTTGGTACAATGGCGGGAGATCAAAATTTTGATGAGCGAATGTGTGTAGGTCCTGAAATCGGCATGCTTTATAGTGCTGTGTTTGCTGACTGTTGGTGCGATTTAAAATTTCTTGATAAAGTTCAAAAAAATCTTCACAGCTCAAACTGTAAAGGTCGACGTCAGCGGTAGCGGCCAACCAGGTGCCTCCAATTTCCGCAAAATACCTATCAGCGGTTGATACTTCGTTTTCCAAGCAAGTCAGGTGGTGAAGTAACCACTGAATTAATATTTCCTCATTTGGGCGAAGATTTGCGTTTGCAAGCGCCTTCAACTTTCTAACAACGTGGCTCTTCACTTGGTTTTTTGCAGTATCTCTCTTAAGTATTTCTCTTATTTGATTCAATAGGTATCGGTTACCTTGCCTCGGGCTGCGTGGTGCAAGTACTGTAGATATATCGGTTCGCTTCTGACCATACCATTGTTTGAATTTGGCAAAGCCATTTATATCGCAGGAGCCTGTTGTACTTTTGAATAACCTCAACCAGTATGCGTTTGGGAGTGATGCGCTTTTTTGCCGCCCCAGAGCAAACTCAACCAAGACTTGCGGTAATTCGATATTGTGTTGCATCTCTGCGAAACAAATACCTCCTTGCCGAAGTTGTGGGAGAGGAATTTCGATTTTGAGTTCAGACTTAATTATCTCAACACATGTCTTGATAGATTTTGGATAACGCCAACTATTTGAACGGCAGTTTAGGAATTGTTTAATTACGCCAAAACTTATCGGGTCCGGGAAAAACTGAACTTCTACCTGCGCTTTATTGGGCCCCAGACCACCATGATCAGTGTAGAGATTACTGGGAAAATCCTTCCCAGGCTTTGGCCTCAATGTAAGCCAGCATAGATCCTTGTTACCACGTAACGGCTTCTCTTCGGTTAACGCTTTTGCCAGCGCAGGCCAAAGAGCAGGTTTGTTTAGACCACCATAGCAGATACAACTCATCAGTAATCTGGCAAAGCATTGCTGGGGATCAGACGTTTGATTGAGAGTATCCAGCCGGCCAAAAGCTTTTGACGCAAAACGGGATGTTCTGAGTTGCCAGGCTAAACTTCTGAGTGGTCGAGCTCTGCGCAAAGTGAGGTGGTCTGCCGGTGGATTAATCTGCCAAAGTCCCTGTCGGTTACCCGTTTCTAATTGTTGGCAGATAAAAGAATACCCTCGCCGGTAGGACGTTTCCGATTTGAGAACCTGTCGCAGAGCCGAGTCCACCTGTGGCCAAATTTCTGCAAATCGATCACATTTCGGTTCCACTTCAAACAGTTCCGGCAGGTAACTTTCGAGTACAGCCAGAGCTTGTTTTATCGTTTGGGTATAGTTTTTTTGGCGAATAGCGGTTCTGGACTGATGCCCCAACAGGCGTACTAATGATTTCTGCTCCATCGGCAGAATTAGTGGGTTTTCCATGCGTCAACCACCGTAATTTTGTGAGTGTTCAACACCACTTCGATTTGCTGGGCGATGCGCTTGAGGTATTGAATTGACAGAGCGCTGTGGCGGCCCATTGATTCTTCACCTACTTCTTCATGCCCCATCCAACCATCGATTTCTGCAGGAGCAATACCGATACACTTTAATTCGCTGCGCAGGTGATGCCGTCCCCAATTGGCTGGCCAAGGTAATTTATCGCCAAGAAATTCCTTTACTCTCGCTGGCGTGAGTTCTTGAGTAATGGTCGGAACAGTGTTCTGTTCATGATGCTTTATAAAAAACAGGAGATTGCCTTTTCCTGTAATTGCGGCGTGGGTTCGGGAGAAGATGTCTTCTGCAATGAGCTGACTGTGCTTTTTCAACTCGTGAAGATGCTTTAGATATTGTTCAAGTTGTTTTACCGCGGTTGCCGGGAGAATCAATGTTCGCGCGGCCAGTCCATGGCGGTTTTCCTTATCGCTTATCCACCAGGAATTGTTGTAGCTGTTGAAATCAGTGTACTGTCCCATTGGTGCGTTAACGTCTCGATGACCAGTTGAGAATGTCAATAGTGCCCACACGTAGCAAACATAGTGATTATGGAGTGGCGCGAGCTCTTCAAGTGAATGCCTGATTGGGCTGGGGATTTGATGCCTCAAAATGCGGAAAAAATTGTGCAAAGTGTTTGAGGGAAGATGTAATGCACTGCCGATTTTCTTATTGGTGGGCTTTGCAGTCGGGAGTTGTGGATCAATTTCAGCCATGTTGAACATGGCCAACACGTACGCGCGGTAGTTTTCAATCAGTTTATCTGCGTCGAAATTGGTGTAGCTTAGCGCTGGTTGGTTTCGGGGGGCTCGCCCTTTTATTAGCCCGACTTCTGCACGGTCCAACCCGTTGTTGAGATACCAGTGCTCCATAAAACGGGTAACTCTTCCAAGGCTTAAACGGCACCGATAGCGCTCATTAATGTTTTGGATTATTGACGCCAGGGATTCCTTGTCATTCTCTGGAGTAAGCCGCCCCTGTAGTATTTTGGGCAACGGCAGAATCAAATGATCGTTTGTTTTTCTGACGCATTTCTCCAGTCGGTCATCCTGTGTGCTTGCTGGGACTGAATGGCCCAAATATAGACAAGGGTGGTTTTTATAGTGCTCTAAACGAAATGTTGTCGAAGGATGTTTGAGTGAGGTGGGATCACGTCCGCAAAGAAGGCTTAATAGTAGTGTTGAGCAAATGTCGGGTTGTACACCTTTCTTAATTCCATTGCTCGAGTAACTAATCAGTTGGCGCACATCCCAGTCTGTAAGTTGATTGTAACTGCAGCCTAATGACAGTTGCATAATGCTCAGTTTTTCTGTCAGACATTGATGCTGTATCGCGCGAACTGCTCTCGATGACGGCGAGCGATTGGCCGCAAAATTTGGTGTTTCTGCGTTTTCCTGTATACGGATTGTTCTTCCCGATTTTACCGACAGACATTCATCCCGTTCTTGGGACGTTGGCGGTTTATGGGGGAAAACACATAGTTCTTCGACCTTGATTTTTGCATCGTCAAAAACATCGATTGGCTCAACTTCGACTATCGTGTCTGTGTCAGACTGGGGCGGGAGCCGGATCTTTCGTCGGCGTCTTTTTGTCCATGACAGTGCATCTCTGATAACGAGTTCGAGATAGCCAAGGCCGTAATCGACGAGGGCAGGGTGCTTTTCCATTCTCAGTTCTTTTAGTTTTGAAACCAGCAGGTGAATGGATGGCGTTTCACCTAAATCTGGCAAGACATCCAATAGCTTTCGATGCATTGGGTTCATGGCAACCAGACGAAGTTCTCTGAGTGCATTTTCATTTCCTGAAACCGAGTTTCGAGGGTCGTAGGTATGACGCATGAAACAGACGACGAGGACAATCGCTTGGTATCCATTAAACTTGGATAACCACTGTGGAGTAGCATTTTTGGGCGCTACGGCTCCAATCGCAGCGGCAAATGGGTATGACGTGAGCCACTTATTTTTCTTCAGAGACACGATTATTTCAGTATCTATTTCACAAGATGGAATAGTGTTCGACTGAATGACCGCCACTAATCGATGAAGCTGTTCAAACTGTGTCCAGTATGCCGTAGGAAAAGCTTGAATGATGTATGAAAGTCGCATTAACAGAGCTTGCTTCTGCGCAGAACCGAACTCCTCAGGCACAAGCAACGTCCCCAAGAATTCCTTTAATTGTTTGCTGATGTTGCGTTCGTGCATGGTCATTTTTCAGGCTCCCAATGCGTCGCCATTTCTGCAATCCAATCGATCGCTTCAGGTGTTGTACCCGATGAAGAAAGACGCTGCCGCTGCTGAACTAAAGCCCCCCTGGACATCGAAAGCAGGTCACAAAAATACTGGTCAGGAAGAGAATCTTTACCGAAATATTCTCGCGAAAAATGCTCAGGCACACCTTGTCGCCAGGCATCGATGAATGCCACTGCATTCTTGGAGTGGAGCGATAAACTGAGTAGTTGAAATAGTGACAACCACGCCTGATTTTCAACCTGCTTTGGGGATAGTTGTTTCTTAAACTCTGCTTCGTAAACGATTAAAGTGTCTTTGGGAGGGTGGCCATCAACCCAGTACTTTGGCGCCCAAACAGGACTGTAGAAGAAGAATTTTCTGGGCCTATGCTTTGCTTGAGTTCCCTTAGGCTTGCAATGCATTTCTGGTACACAGTGTATTGTTTGGAACGCCCATGCCATCCTGATCTTTTCAGGTATAACGTAATCGTTACACAGCCCTGAAAGCGTTTGCATTACCTCGAACGGTCGCCGCGCTGCTGGGTGCAGGGTGAACTCGTGTTTGAGTTGATATTTGAGTATCTCGTGTGCCATCAGAAGTCCATTTCGTGTGAATGCCTACAGCATCTAATCTAGAAAAATTCCCCTGGCTTCCCAAGTTGTGATCAAAAATTGATCATTGAAGAGGTGGTTTTTGTGACCGTGACCACGAGTTTGTCTCTAATTGTCGTTAATGGAACGTCCGAGGGACTTAGACTTTATGCAAATAAAATTAGTTATTTACAGTTGGGGTAAAATAAGTAACGTGCTATTATTAATATCATCACGGCCTGTCACGCCGGGGGTCGCGGGTTCGAGTCCCGTCCGCTCCGCCAATTACCAAATGAGCCTCGTCTGAAAAGATGGGGCTTTTTTGTTTCCATCGTTCCCTTTACTGCCGCGTTCAGATTTTTATTAACTCTCTTTCAGGCAATGCTTAGCGCTGGGCTCTGCGACTATCCTTCTTATTCCAGGTCCTTTCGACTTCCTCAATATTCTCTTAAAGCGCTTTTTCGCTGGTTGCGAAAATCGGCACTGATATACAGGTGTGACCCTGACAAAAAGAGCGCCCTGAGGCGCTCTTTTAACACTGGTATCCGGTTAGTTGAATGTCACGCTGGAAATGTCAGAGCAGTTTGCGGTGCCATCTTCACAGATTTGGTAAGTGTAGATACCGTAAGGGTTATTGAGTGTATCGACGAAGCTGCCGTCGTTGGCAGTGGCGGTAATCACCACGCCATTACGAAACACATTGACCTTGCGGGTTGAGGCGCCTGACCAATTCAGTTCTACCTGTTCGCCGCGTTTGCCAGAGTAAGTAGCCGTGGTTAATTGAATGTCTACTATGGGTTTGGCACTGCAGCTGTTGCTGAGCAAGTATTGATGGGCGTCAGCCACTTTGACGATGCCATAGCCAAAATAGTCATCTCTTCCGGAAGCGCCTGCATCAAATGCCGTTGCTTTCAGCGCTTGCCGAATATCCGTGCCATTACATTCAGGATGATTTGACCAAAGCAGTGCGGCCAAGCCACTCACCGCAGGGGTTGCCATCGACGTGCCACTCATAAAGCCATAATCTGAACCACTTATTTCAACGGTGAGGGTGGCTGCTGAGTGAAGGGCATTCCTATCCTCAAGGGCGGCACCAACGGACGGGATACTGGATGTGGTTTCTGCTCCGAGGGTGCCGTAAAGCATGCCATCAACGTTGTTAACAATCACGGCAGCAATACCACCGGAGGCTTCGCAGTTCATGACTTTGTCATTAAAGGAAATTTCACCACGGTCGATCAAACAGATTTTGTCCCTGGCCTGTGGGTCTATTGCTGCGCCAAGGCCCATGTAATAGCTGCTTCCAGTGACATTGCCTTGCGCTGCGTAACTCATGCCACTGGAACCGAGCACCTGTCCATCGGCAGTGAGTACCGATGCCGATACCATATCGGCAGGGTAGGTGGAGAGGGTATTTACGCCGCCGGCGGTGACCTCCACGCAGGTTGTATCGATAATCTGCTGGTTATTCTTATTACCCTTGCCTGAGTAGATGATGGTACAGGCTGGGAACTGCGAAAAGTCAGCGATTTCATCGTTGGCATCGTTGGCGCCAATCATCATGACTGACTCATAACCTGCGGGATAGGTTCTGACGTTGTTACCATCGTTACCAGCCGCAGCGATGACCAAACCACCGTTTCTGGTGAATGCTTTAAAGGCGCTCTCTTCTGTGCTGTTGGGGCGTCCACCACCAAGGCTCATACTGATGATGTTTGCCCCGGCAGCGGCACACTTCTCGGTGGCAACCGCAAGATCGGACGAATAGCCCCAACCATTTGCGTTAAATACTTTGATGATGTGCATGTCTACACCGGGCGCCATGCCTACCACGCCAACGCCGTTGTCAGCGGCACCTATGGTTCCGGCCACATGGGTGCCGTGGGGGCCGCCATGTTGATCCCAATTGCCCGTACCCGGGTCATTGTCACCGGTGATGTTTTGCCACAGAAAATCGTCGTTGGAGCGGTCAAGACCAGAATCGATTACGCACACCTTTACCCCGGCGTTTGCCTGCAAAGACAGTTGATTCGCCTGAGATTGATAGACGGCATAAGGGGTGATCTGCGTAGTGCGCGGATCGCCAACATCATCGCTGAAGCCCATCAGTTCCCGTTTGGCATCTTCTTCGATGAGTTGAATATGTGGGTTATTCAACAGCCCTTTTACGGTCGCAAGATCTTTGCCGCTGAAGGTGGCTGAGAAAAAGCGATTGCCTTCTGCGTGGATTTCACCGCCGAGTTTTTTGGCGAGGGCTTTTACCACGCCTTTATGCTCGGCATCTACCTGGATCACGTATCTGTCATCGGCGGCATTGGCGGTCATGGCCATACCAATACCCAGCGCTAATAAGGTTTTATTCACTGTTTTCATCTTTGTTCCTGAAAGTCTTTGGTAAATCGCAGGCCATTTGAACAGCGTATTTGAAGTCAATTCCATCGGTTGTTGCTCTAACACTGCGATTGCCTGAAATGTTTGGCCATGCTCGGCGCCAACTGACAACGCGCTGCTTTGGCCTTAAGGGTTTACGTTTTGTGGAAAGGAGAGCGCCTATCCCGGCGCATCTCCACGCGCTTCTCCAAAACCCGCCTTTAGTTCAAGTGTTCACAGCGACCGAATTGAGCACCGGATTTCACTTTGTTTATCAGACCATTGGGGAAGCCGGTCTTAATTGAGCTGCCGTTTTCACACACATAAACCTCTGTCATATCGACATGGTAGGAGATCATGGCGCCGGCGATACCACCGACCATTTTGCTGCCAGAGGCGCTGATGGAAAGTGGGTTATTCATGGAGGAGTTGAGTGCTTCCATCACGCCCTGTTTGGCGAAGAAGTCATCCAGTGTCATCCAGCCGAGTTCTTTGATGTAGATAGCACCAACAAAACCCGCCCAGAAGTCTCCGGCACGACCTATGATGACATCACCGTTGTCACTCATATCGAATGGAATCAAACCAGCGAATTCACCGAACATACTGTGGACCCATTCAACACCCATTTCGTCGCAGGCATTCTGGCCCCAGAGTACAAAGGGCACATCTTCACACCACTTTAAACCGCCAATGTCTGTAAAGGCCGCAGCACCGCTTTTGGTGTGGTTCCACAGCATGACATTGCCTTGCATAGTGCCCAGAGCAACTTGTTTGCCGTCATAAGATGTTGCATTTGCTTCGATGGCACCGATCTGCTCAAACAGATTGATCATCCGGCCCTCTTTAACCCATGCGACGGCTTCCCAGCCATCGAGTGAACCCAGGGCCACTTCACCATTACCTGAAATGGCATGGGCTCGTACCCAGGAATTGATGTTCCAGTCAACATCTTGGGTGTCCAGCTCATGCATGCCTGCTTTCGGCGTCCAGATAAAAGGCACAAGCTCGCCCTTGTCATACTCGTAACACATGCCATTGCCGTCGACATCCTTGTAAGCCAAGCCCACAACCGTGTTACCGGCATCGTCAATGTCCCAGGCAAGTGCGGATTGGGTACCCGTTTGTGAGCTTCCACCACAGGCGTTTCCGGTAAAGTCGCCCAGTGGCATTACGCCTTTGGAGTCAGACCAAATTGCCGGGGCGCTGACGCCGTTGCGGTCCTGGTCTGCATTCACCAGAATTTTGGTGCCGTTGCGGTTCATGCGGCCTGTCTCAGCTGTGACATAATCGGGCAGCATTTCGAATCCCTTGGTCTCATTCCAGGTAAAGCCATAACCCATGATGGTACCCATGGAAGAGCGGCCATTTTTGGCAAGATCCGTCAGGAATGCGTTGACGATGGGGCGGAAGTTGATGCCGTCGTCATAGCCGTTAAAGGTGAGATCGGCCTGCTTCGTTTTGCCCGCTTCGGCAACGATTGGGGTGAAATCACACTGATTGTCAGTGACAGGATCGCTACCCTCATTCTCGTTCCAGTATTCGGCCACCGAGATGATGGGAGTCTGCGTTGTTGGATATCCGCCAACGTGGATCTCTTCGGTGTAAAGCACATAGCTTTGTCCGGGAGTCAGACCGTTGATTTTGAAATAGCCATCGGGGCCCACTTTTCCCTGAGTCAGGTAACCCGACTGAGCGGACACCGCATCCATCAGCGGATCGCTCACGTTGCGGGCAATGATATTGACGCCACTGTATTCGGTCTGGCCGTCCTTGAGGCGCAGTTTGCCTTCAATTGCGCCAAAGCCGGTTTTGTAGGTATCGGTTGGATAGAGATTGGAAATCGACACCCTGTCATCCAGCACATTGACCGTGCTTTGGGCTGTTCCGCCAGCGCCGTTATGGCTGATAAAGGGGAACATGGTTTCAATGATCTCGGGATCTGCAGTATTGGTTGGG
The DNA here is from genome assembly GCF_019457615.1 of Shewanella zhangzhouensis. Classification (NCBI taxonomy): domain Bacteria; kingdom Pseudomonadati; phylum Pseudomonadota; class Gammaproteobacteria; order Alteromonadales; family Shewanellaceae; genus Shewanella; species Shewanella zhangzhouensis. Next base: position 2,415,890 of record NZ_CP080414.1, on the reverse strand, counting down.
CCATACCAGTCCGGCCAGTTATAGGCGTGTATCGGCTCTACACCGCAACCGGCAACGCCGGGGTAGAGTGGCTCAAAGGTGTTGCTGAGGTAACCCAATTGACCATTTGTTTGGGAGTGTGACAGGTTAATCGCATGGCCAAATTCATGGGTAAAGACCCCTGCAACCTGGTTGCCTTCGGTATCGTTAACGTAGACGTTCCAACCGTTAAGTACGGCGGTGGCTTCGATAATCACATTGTTTTCATCAGCAATTTCAGGGAAGGCGATACCCAGTACCGCTGTTTTCGGTACGCCGAAAAAGTCTTCTAGGATACTGCCGTCTGTGTCATACAGTACCCAGAAGCCATAACCATTTTGCTTGGTGTAGATTTCAGCGGCGTTTGCACCTGTCACATCGGCGATGCCGGTTTTTTCCTGAATGGTGCCGGCAATATCAGCCCGGAACGTGGAGGTTTCTACATTGTTCCACTGATCAAAGGCAAATTGGGTAATCTCTCTGGCACGATCGATAGACAAAAACACACTGCCATCGTAATCGTAGGTAAAGGCGGCGCCACCATCGACATAAACGGGAATCGAACCTTTTGAGGTATCCCAGACATAGGGCTTGGGATTGGCGTCATCCGACGTCAACAGTGGTCCTGCGGCCAGTGCGGAGCCTGCGCTCAGCATGCCAAGCATTGCAACAGTAAATTTATTGATTTTCATTATTTCATCTTCCCATTGCTGATCCATTGCTCTGAAACCGCTTTTCCAACCAGGCTCATAAAGTCTGTCGCACTAAAGGCGCCGGTTGTTTTCAGCATGGTGTTTTCTGACTCGGACAACAGACCCTGAGCAAACTCGATGTCATTGAACACACCAAAATTATTGAATTCGTTGCTGACTTTACCGCCCTGAACCACGAATTTGCCGTTAGCCATGCCGGCCGTTGTCCGTAATCCAGTCAGCTTTGCCGCTTTGTGCATAAATACAATGACGGTTTCATTGGTATTCCAGCGGGGGAAGCCCTCTGGCGACACGGCCAGCATCTTAGTGCCGTTGGCATTTCTCTGGGGTTTGGTCAAACCAAATTGGCGAAATGTGTAGGTGGAGTTTTTCTCGTGTTGGCCTTTGGCCGCGTTATTCACCTTGATTGTGACCTCGGTGTAGGGAACGCCCTGGTCTGAAATGCCGTCTGTGACAGATTGAACCTGCCCGGACAGAATGCTTTCGGACTCACTGATGAGTTGTTTCAAATTTTGCGGTTTAAGTTTTGCTGCTTGAGCCGGCGAGCCAAGCAACACCAGCGCGGGAAGCAGCGCCAACAGGTAGGGTTTTAAGTTCATGAGTTATCCTTTTTGCTTATAACTTGGGCTTGGGTAGGGCTACTACCACCGTTCCAAGCTAGCAATTCGGATTTTTGTCAGATATCAGGGAATCCCTGATTTTTTGAGTGTTAAACGTTAGAGGGTGTGGGTTTGGTGTTTTCTGCTGTTGGCGTTAACCAATTTTGTTGGAGCATATTGTATGTTTATTTGTGCTTTTCTGGTTAACGTGTTTATAAATTAACAATATGCAGTGTGTATGTTTTGTTGTATGAGTAAATATCAGCGCTAAAACCTTTTGGCATGCGGCAGAAAAAGCGCTGTAGTGTGAAAAAAATTCAGTTTAAAGCGTTAGTTTGTGGTGAGGTCTGTGGTGGTTAAGTCCTTTTTCAGTCTCTGCTTTGTTTGAGTTTTATATAATACTATCAACGACATGCATTGTTCTTAAATTGTTTTTTATTTGTTACATAGTGTATCGCATGGGGAGTCTGTGGCATAAGATAAGCACTGCAGGAAAATGGCTCACATGAGCTTCACAGTGACACACCATACCCACAATGGGATTTCGGAAAATGTTTACATTCAGTAGCATGGTGCGCTTGGTGTTAAGCATATAGACATTTCAGGGGATAAGCTTTTCTTGCAGCGCAAAACGTACCAGACCTGCAATATCAAATATTTGTAATCTCGCCATTATGTGCGCCCTGTGTGTCTCGACCGTCTTGATACTGACACTGACAGACTCGGCAATTTGTCGGGTGGAATAGCCTTCAGCTATGAGCTGAAGGATCTGTTTTTGTCTGCTGGTTAATAGCTCCAGAAGGGATGTCGCGGATTGATTGGTGGACAGTAATTGATCCAGGAGACTGATATCAATTTCTTTGCTGATGTAGCTGTTGCCCTGCAAGACGTTTCTGATGGCCGGCTCAAGTTCATCGACTGCGGCATCTTTCAAGAGGTAGCCATGTGCCCCGTGTTTCAAGCATTTGGCCACATATTCGACGTTATTGTGCATAGAAAGAATTAAAATTTTTGCCGGTATCCCTTGGTTTGCAATCAGTTTGACAACTTCAATCCCACTTAAGCTTTTAATCGATATGTCCAATACCAGCAGCTTTGGCTTCAGTCGCTTTACCAAGGCCACTGCCTCGAGGCCATCCCCACATTCACCAATCACCTCGATTGAGTCAATGGTATGTAATAAGGTGCGTATACCGGCGCGAACCAGTTCATGATCATCTACCAATACGACGCTATTGTTACTTTTCATAAGGAAACTCAACTGAAATGGAAACACCGCCATTGGGAATGGCTTTGATATTCAAGTTACCATTTTGGGACCTAACTCGCTCCTCAATACCCAGTAGGCCCAAATGGCCACCCTTGCTGACTTTAGAGGAAATGTCATCGGGATCGAAGCCTACGCCGTTATCGGAAACGTCGGCCTTAATGTTGTTCCCATCCAGGTAAAGCGTTACTTCAATTTTCGTGGCATTCGCATGGCGAATGGCATTGGTGACTGACTCCTGAATTACCCGGAATAGGGTAATGGTTAGACTGGGACTCAGTTCCGGGATATCAGCATCGGCATTAAAGATGATGGGATGTGCCAATGGCGATGACATTTTATTTAGCTGGTGGTGAAGACCTGCAACCAAACCGACGTCGTCCAGAAGACTGGGACGTAAATCGAATGAGATTGCCCGTACCTGCTTAATCATGGATTGAATAGTCGTAATGCAGGTATCTATCAGATCCGTGTCATTGGGGTGTTGGCGCCGGAACAGTTGCAGGCTTATCTGAGTAGCAGTGAGTGATTGGCCGAATTGATCATGAAGTTCCCGGGAAATGGATTTACGCTCTTCTTCCTTGGCATATTGCAGGCAGGTGGCAAGATTACGCATTCCTTCAAAAGCGGACTTCAGATGCTGTTCGTTTTGCCTGAGCTTTTCAATAACAGCGAGTTTCTCTTCTTTCAGCGCATTGAGGCGGCGGGTATACCTTTCCCATTTGGCCATCCGAAACCTGTGATAGCTTATCGCCACAAATGCAATGCACACCAGCAACAAGCCGATATAGGTGGTGTTACGCCACCAGGGGGGAACCACTGTGAGGTTGAGTGTCGCCGGTTGGCTCCATGCCTGGTTTACGCCTCTTCCCCGTACTTCAAGACGGTGTACCCCCGGGTCGAGTTTATAGAAATTCAAATGGTGCATGGAGTTCAGCGATATCCATTCGCTCTTGGAAGACATGCGATATTGATAGCTATGACCCGTTGAGCCATAGTCCAACAGGGCAAACTCTACATTCAGCCAGCCCCCCCAGGGGACTGACATTTGGAAAGGCTCCTGAATTGCGGTGTTTAAAATTGGGCTTGTCAGGCTATCGGATAAAATCTGAGTGAATCTGACAGGGAATTGGGTCTCGGGCTCTATGTTGGACATCGCTGTAAAGAGATACACGCCATTATTGGTGCCAAGCAGATTGGTCTTGCCATCGCTTGCTCGAGAACGTTGTGAAAATCCACCCAGGCCGTTCAGTACCCTGTCTGTTGCCTTATAAAAGCGCTTGTGGTCTGCGTTATAGCCGAATAATCCGTCGCTGGTTGTAAACCAAACGTCGCCCGAGGCTCCCGGTAAAATCGATTTTATTGAGTCTGCAGCCAATCCTGCCTCTGGCGTGATACGAACTTCTGTCTCGACACCGCGCTGGTGGAATTCGGCCTTGTGTAAACCGCCGCCATCGGTACCAACCCAGATATTACCCAGGTCATCCTTTGCGATGTCGGAGATGTAATAATGGTTTAATCCACTGTTATGTACCTGAAGACGCTGACAGGACATGTTGTCTTTCTGACAGAGATTCAAACCATTTGAGCGGGTGCCCACCCAGAGATAGGGACCATCTACCAGAAGTGAGGTGATGTAATTTCCACTCAGGGAATCCTGTACTGACGGGTCGTGCTTAAAAGCCGTGAAGGTTTCGCTGTCAGGATGGTATTTGTAAAGGCCATCGCCGCCAATGCCGACCCAGACATCGCCGCTGTCATCGGGTTGCAGTACTCTGACAAAGCCCTTGCCAATGGATCCCGCCTCGTCACGTTGGTAAGAAAAATGTGCTTTAACTGTGCCATTACCAAGCAGGTGCCATAAGCCCTCAGATGTACCAACCAGCAGCTCATCCGTTCCAACAGAAGCAATGCTCAACACGCCGTTAATGTTTTGGGTATACGTACTGGGGGTAAATTTATTCAGCTGTTGGGTGTCCAGATCAAGCCAGTGCAAGCCATGACTGAAGGAGCCAACCCAGGCTTTATTGCTGCCGGATGATGCGTACAGTGCTGCGACATTAGGCAAAGAGAGCGACGTGCTCTTTGCAGTGCCGTTAGCCGATTTATTTCGCTCAGTCACATCCAGCTTATAGGCCCCTCGACCCCAGGTAGCATAAAAAAGCTGCCCGGTACTGTCTTTTACAATGCTGGTAATGGTGTCTTTGGCGCCTTGGCTATCCTGGCTATGTTGATTGAGCTGATTGGTGTCAGGGTCGTAAAACCTAAGGCCTTGGCCAAAGGTGCCTAAAATCAGCTGATTAGCGTCCAGATGTAATGAAATAATCATCAACTCCCACTCAGTACCCAGAACGGGCCTGATACGGCTGACGAGTAAGTTGTCCAGCGTTACTTTGAGCAATCCCTGGCGAGTGCCGACCCATAAATATTTTCCATCCTGTTCAACGATGGAAAATACGTCCTTTATCCCATCGGGCAGTTCTACACTGATGAACCCGTGGGTTTCGCCTGCCCAATATGCGAGCCCACCACCAATGGTGCCAATCCAAAGCCGGTTGTGGCTGTCGACATAAAGTCTGTAAATATAGTTTGAGGGCAGGGATGCTGCGTTTGTGTCTTCTTTAACGTAACGGCGCACTTTTCCGGTTGCCGGATTTAATCGGTTTAATCCAATTTGAGTCGCTACCCAAAGCTCGCCGTCAGGGCCATCAGTGACGTCATAAACACTGTCATTGGACAGTGAATTAATGTCTTCGGAATTGTGTCGGTAATTGGTAAAAGTGCGGGTGTCCGGGTTGAATCGACTGAGGCCACCACTGTTGGTGGAAATCCAGAGGCTGTTGTCCCGACTCAGATAGAGATTGCGTATATCCAACGCCGCGATGGTGCCCGGCGTATCCATATCCGGTCTGAATTTCTCCAGTTGATGGCTATCGTAAAAGAATAAGCCGTCCTGGGTTCCCAGCCACATAAATCCCTGTTGATCAAACAGGACCGCGGAAATGTTGTCTGCATCAAAGTCTAAGTTTTGTGCAATTTTTTCAGGTGCAGACCATGCGTTACCAAGGTGCAACAGCATTATATAAATGATTGTTCTTATTGCCGTAGACATTATCCCCCCGCTAAATATCCCGGCAACGCTATCATCGACAGGCATGAATTACAACATACTGGCAACATGCCATGCTGTTAAAAGTTGTTTCCTTCAATCAGAGAGTTAAATATCCAATGGCGTTGATATTCGCCTGAGGGTTCAGTAACGAATTGCCTCAGTCACACGTTTGCTGTCCGGCTGTTTTCGGCGTTTGGCGGTACTTCTAATCACGGCTAACCATGGCTGTGCGCCTTATTGCTAATTCGCTGAAGCGTGAGGGTGGCAGTGTTATTTGCCCCATGGCGCTCTGCTCAAAAATAGATAAGATGAAACAGACACATTTGGCTGCTAATGTGATCTTATTTTCAGGGATCTTCTGTTCAAGGATTAATACATGGTTGAACATATCACCGGCATTCTGGCACTCATTGGTGTGCTTTCGTTGTTTTGCCAGTGGCTGGGGTGGAAGTTAAGACTTCCAGCCATTTTGCCTCTACTGCTCTGTGGCCTGCTGCTTGGGCCCGGGCTTGGCTTTCTCAAGCCTGATGCCATTTTTGGCGATCTTCTTTTCCCGATGATTTCTCTGGGTGTTGCCATCATCTTATTTGAAGGCGCACTGACGCTTAACTTCAAAGAAATCAGAGACTATGGTCGAATGGTAACCCACCTGGTGACCATAGGTATGGCGGTGACCTGGGTGGCTATATCCCTCGCGACCCATTACTTTATGGGCTTTGATTGGGCGCTGGCGTGGTTATTCGGTGCCCTGGTGGTGGTGACAGGCCCCACTGTGATAGTGCCTATGCTGCGTAGTGTGCGCCCCAAATCGCAGCTTGCCAGCATCCTTCGCTGGGAAGGCATAGTGATTGACCCCATTGGTGCTGTGCTGGCGGTATTGGTATTTGAATATATCGCCGCGTCTCAAAATGCCACCGAGCACATTTTGATGTCATTTGGCTCTATCTTGGCGCTGGGCTTTGGTGTAGGAGCCGCCATGGGATATGTGGTGGGCTGGGTGCTGCGCAAAGATCTCTTACCTCATTATCTGAGAAACACCGCCGTGCTCACCGTGATGCTGGGCACCTTTGTTGGCTCTAATCTGCTGCAGGAAGAATCTGGCCTGCTCACAGTTACCGTGATGGGCATTTGGCTGGCCAATATGCGCGGCGTCGACATCGCCGATATTCTCGAGTTTAAAGAAACCCTGACGGTACTGATGATTTCGGCGCTGTTTATTCTGCTGGCGGCCAGACTGGACTCCACCGCCATGCTGGATTTAGGCTGGGGCGGCATTGGGGTGCTCGCTGTTGCCATGCTGATTGCCCGGCCACTCAGCGTGTGGCTGTCGGGTATAGGCACCAATCTCACGGCGCCGGAAAAGTGGTTTTTAAGTTGGGTGGCACCCCGGGGGATTGTTGCAGCGGCGGTGTCGTCGCTCTTTGCCATCAAGCTTGAAGAGCAGGGCGTGCCCGGCGCCGAGAAAATTGTGCCTCTGGTGTTTTTGATTATTATCGGCACTGTGGTTATTCAAAGTCTTTCAGCGGGCACCTGGGCGCGCATTCTTAAAGTCAAGGCCGACTCAGCCCAGGGGCTGCTACTCTTTGGTGCGTCCAGCTTTTCCCGCGCCTTTGCCAAACTGTTGAAGAGTAAAAACATCAAGGTCACTCTTGCCGATACCAACTGGGACAATATTCGCCTGGCGCGGATGGATAATATTCCGGTGTATTTTGGCAATCCGGCATCGGAACACGCCGAAACCTATCTGGACTTAACCGGCATCGGTCGGGTGTTGGTCGTGTCTCCCTACCGGCAATTGAATCCTTTGGTGAGCTTCCATTTTCAGGATTATTTTGGCGCGGAAAAAGTCTATGGGCTGAATAATATGGAAGGCTCCAGCGCCCGTCATCTGGCCTCAGAAGTCTATATGAAGCGCTTGTGCCTGTTTGGCGAAGGGATTTCTTACGCCAAAATCGCCAGCCAAATGGCAAAAGGCGCCATCTTGAAGAGCACCACTTTGAGGGAAAGTTTCACCCTGGTGGATTTTATGCGCCGCTACGGTGAAAGCGTGTTGCCATTGGTGTATCTGCAGGATGAAAAGCTGCGCATTATCACCGCCGGCAGCGACATCCCGGCCACCGGCATCGAGCTTATCAGTCTTATTCCTGCTGAGTCGCAGCAATACGCCAAAGAGCAGCAAGAGAAAGAAGCGCTTGAAAAGGCGCTGGCAGAGAAAGAAGAAGACGAGCGGGTTGCAGTGGCCAAGGCAATACAAGAGGAGGCAGCCACCTCCGCTGAGTTAACGCCTGCCCCGGATACAGCAATAAATACAGAAAAAGATACAGAACAAGCGACAGACAAAGGGCTGAGTGATAATCGGGATGCCAACGGCGAAGGCAGCGCGCCTGTGAAAGCGTGATGGTCTGAATACCTTGTTTTTGAATGCTTTGTTTTTTGGGTTTCTTGGTTTTTGATTGCGTGCTGTTGTGAAGAAGTGATTGAGCTAAGTTATGTATCGCAGCTTCTGCCCGGCAGCACGCTCAACTGTTGGTTTAAATTTCTATCTGGCGATGTTCCGGGTCAGATTGACAGAACCAGTATCTTGAATCGGTCTGCTGACTGGGAGTGGCAGTTTGATTTAAATAGGTAAGGCCTGGCATGAAATAGAATAGCCATGCCGTCAGCCAAAAAGCTTCTCAATAAATGGCGCATGCAGTGCAGGTTTCAGCAGCGCTGATTGGGGGAAGGTTTAATTGCCGTTCACCTAACCGCGTGCAGCAGTCAGAACATCCCTGGCAAGACGCGGCAAGTAAAAAAGGCGCCCTGAGGCGCCTTTTTCTATCAGAGGTTGCAGCGCTTACGCCGCTTGCTCCTGAGACTTGCTGCCAGTGGTTTGCGCCACCAGCTCGGCTGGGTCGAAGTCGTCTACGTTGATAGACTTCATACGACCAATCTCGGCTTTCTCCAGCAGGGCGATTTCTGCATCAGACAGAATGCCCAGTGCCTTGCCTTCAGCCGCCACCTGATCCAGCCACATGAAGGGCAGACGCTTACCGGCAGCTTTGCATACCTTATCGTACAGCGGCTCGGCAGCGAGGATGTCCTTGAAGGTCTGCTCCTGAACACCCACAGGGTTGTTGTCGCAGGCTTCCCAGAACTGGCCCTGACCGAGACGCTCACGGCTGGCACAAGGGGTTTGCATGATTTTGGCCACCTTGTGGTCCAGTACATCGCTCGGACGCTTCAGTGGACGACCGAAAGGCAGCAGCAGTACGCGCAGCACACCGCCCAGACCGGCAGGGAAATTGTCCAGCAGCTCATCCAAAGAGGCTTGCAGCTTGAACAGGGCATCTTCAACCGCCCACTGTACCAGTGGCAGATCTTCAGTCTGACGACCTTCATCCTGATAACGCTTCAACGTGGCAGAGGCCAGGTACAGCTGACTCAGCATGTCGCCAAGACGGGCAGAGATACGCTCTTTACGCTTGAGGTTACCGCCCAGGGTGGCCATGGCGAGATCAGACAGCAACGCCAGGTTGGCACTGAAACGGTTCATGTGCTGGTAGTAGCGCTTGGTCTTGTCGCCATATGGGGCGTTAGAGAAGCGGCTGCCGGTCAGGCCCATCCACACACTGCGGATCAGGTTGCTGATGGTAAAGCCGATGTGGCCAAAGAGGGCAGCATCGAACTTGTTCAGACCCTGACGCACGTCTTTATCGAAGGCAGAGTCCATTTCGGCCAGCACGTATGGATGGCAGCGAATGGCGCCCTGACCATAGATGATCATAGAGCGGGTCAGGATGTTGGCACCTTCCACGGTAATGGCGATAGGGGCAGCCTGATAACCACGGCCCAGGTAGTTGTTGGGGCCAAGGCACACGCCTTTACCGCCGTGGATGTCCATGGCGTCGATGACGCATTTCTGCATGCGGTCGGTGAGGTGATACTTCACGATGGCAGAGATGACCGATGGCTTTTCACCCAAATCGATACCTGTGGTGGTCAGCGAGGTCACGGCGTCCATCAGATAAGCGTTACCGCCAATGCGCGCCATTGGCTCTTCAATACCTTCCAGCTTACCGATAGGCAGCTTGAACTGACGGCGGATGCGGGCATAGGCGCCGGTTGCCAGGGCTGCGGTTTTCACGCCACCGGCAGAGTTGGATGGCAGGGTAATGCCGCGGCCAACCGACAGACATTCCACCAGCATGCGCCAGCCCTGACCGGCCATTTTCGGACCGCCAATGATAAAGCTTAAGGGCACAAACACGTCTTTACCGCGGGTTGGGCCGTTTTGGAACATACAGTTGAGCGGGAAGTGACGACGACCGGTTTCCACGCCTTCCACATCAGTAGGAATAAGGGCGCAGGTAATGCCGAGCTCTTCTTCGCCGCCGAGCAGACGCTCAGGGTCGCGCAGTTTGAACGCCAGACCCAACACAGTGGCGATAGGGGCCAGGGTGATGTAGCGCTTGTTCCAGGTGAGCTTCATGCCGAGCACTTCTTCACCTTTCCACATGCCTTTGCAGACAACGCCGTAGTCAGGAATAGAACCTGCGTCTGAACCGGCTTCAGGGCTGGTCAGGGCAAAGCAAGGCACTTCAAGACCCTTGGCCAGACGTGGCAGGTAGTGGTCCTGCTGCTCGGCCGTACCGTAGTGCTGCAGCAGCTCGCCGGGGCCGAGGGAGTTGGGCACGCCCACGGTGGATGCCAGCTCGCTGGAAACACCTGCAAGCTTTTGCAGTACACGGGATTGGGCGTAGGCGGAGAACTCGAGACCACCAAACTTTTTCTTGATGATCATCGCGAAGAAGCCGTTGTCTTTCAGGTACTGCCATACGTCAGCAGGCAGGTCTGCCAGCTCGTGGGATACCTGATGCTCGTTTACCATGCGGCACACTTCGTTTACCGGGCCGTCCATAAAGGCTTGCTCTTCGGCAGAGAGACGGGCAGTGGGGTAGTTGTGCAGCTTCTTCCAGTTGGGGTTACCGGCGAACAGATCGGCTTCCCACCAGGTAGTACCGGCGTCGATGGCTTCTTTTTCAGTGGAAGACATCTCGGGCATGATGCCACGGTACACTTTCAGCAGCGGGCGGGTGATCAGGCTTTGACGAATACTGCTGATATTCAGAGGCAGGGCGATAACCAAAAAGATGATGCCGCCCCAAAGGCCAACAACATCCAAGGTCCATCCTGCGGTCAACATAATGGCGGCTGCGGCCGTAGCGGTCAGCAAGGACACCCGCAAATAAGCGCAGGCACCAAGCACCACAAGCAGCGCGATACTCCAAAGTAGGGTAGTCACTCTCGTTCTCCTTTATTCATAACCCTTCTCCAGGCGGGTCATATAAGCGATCCTGATCACAAGTATAGTGTGTGGTCAGACCTGTGTCGCATTAAAAAGTAAATCCAACCGTGAGCGAACACAAGCATTTTTCAAACAAATGTTTAAATTTTTTCGCGCCCTGCGGCATTCCCATCAACAAAGGGCAAAGTTACAATAAGTTAGTTGTTGTATTTGTGACCTTCAGGTGCCTTGATTATGTGTGAATTATTGGCGATGAGCGCCAACGTGCCCACCGACATTGTGTTCAGTTTTACCGGGCTGGCTGAGCGTGGCGGGGTAACCGGCCCCCATGTGGATGGCTGGGGCATTACCTTTTATGAAGGCAAGGGCAGCCGCACCTTTAAAGATGCCTGCCCGTCAAGCGAATCACACATTGCCCGCTTGATTAAGTCATACCCGATTAAAAGCGAAACCGTGATAAGCCACATCCGCCAGGCCAACCGTGGCTGTGTGGCGCTGGAAAATACCCACCCCTTTGACAGGGAACTCTGGGGCCTGAACTGGACTTATGCCCATAACGGCCAGTTGAGTGACTATAAGGGCAAGTTTGCGGTGCGCCGCTTCCGCCCTGTGGGAGACACCGACAGTGAACTGGCGTTTTGCTGGATTTTGGAAAAGCTGGTGGCCCGCTTTGGCGATGAGCGCCCCGAAGACATGTTGCCGGTGTTCGCCTACGTGGCGGAGCTTGCCGAAGAGGTCCGCGCCCTTGGGGTGTTTAATATGATCCTTTCGGAAGGCAACTACCTGATGAGCTTTTGCAGTAATAACTTAAGCCACATCACCCGCCGCGCGCCTTTTGGCAAGGCCAAGTTGATTGATACCGATGTGGTGATTGATTTTGACAAGGAAACCACCCCCAATGATGTGGTTACCGTGATAGCCACCCGGCCATTAACCGACAACGAGGCCTGGAACATCATGCAGCCCGGTCAGTGGCAGCTGTTTTGTAAAGGTGAAGTAGTTGGTGTCGGTGCCGTTGTGGTAAACACGGATACAAACGAATAACCCGGGAACTGCTGGCATAGCGTAAAGATTAAAAAAGCCGGGAATTGCCGGCTTTTTTGTGGCTTTTTTTACCGCTTAAGGATTGGCCGCCAGCGGTGCGGGCGTAGTGTCGATAAAGCGATACCCGGTCAGCTGCACATCCAGCTGTTTGTCGCCTTTTTCAAAGTGAGTCATGCGTACCGGCAGATAGGCCAGATCAGGCGCCATCCACACCACGGTTTTACGCTTCTTGCTGTCACGTATTACTTCAAGGCGCAGGGTGCGGTACTCGGTGCCATCGATATTCAGCACTTCCTCGCCCATGCGCTTGAACGAGTAGTCATCAATCTCGTTGTCTTTCACCATGTGGTATTCGAGTGCGTCTTTGCCTTCAATCAGATCCTGACGGAATTGCAACTGCACCATCATGGTGTCGTAGAGCTTGTTCTCAAACGGCAGTTCAACATGCTCGCCCTTGTAGTTGCTGCGCACGATGGACTTGTCTTTCAAAAAGGCCACCTGCTCGCTGAAATCGCTGCCGGTACCGGTGCGCTGATGGATAAACACCATGGGCTCAAGACCATGGTCGGTGCGGCGGAATTTACTCTTGATACTGCGCTCATCGCTTAAAAACAGCAGACTTAGCTCGCTGGTAAAATTGTACTGGTAGTAATTTCCTTCGGGCGCCGGCAGGCTGAAATGAGCCTTGCCCAGGCCAATATCGCCGTACAGTACCTTGTAGTCGGCTTCAAAGGGCGTCAGTGAGTTTTGGGCAAAGGCGCTAATACTTAAAGCACTGGCACTCAGCAGTGGCAGGGCGAGGGATAACAGAAACTTGCGCATACAGCTCCTTGGCGTCAGTAAGGCAGACTCAATATCAGGGTGGCCATGTCGGGCCGCCACTCATATTCAGACAAGTTGATTTTGCCTTGGTTCACGATAACCCCCTCAAGACGCAGGCTTTCTTGTTGCAGCCGAAAGGGCTCAGTGTCTTTTGGAAAGGCAATTTTTCCCTGGCTGTTTATCACCCTGTGCCAGGGCAGTGCCAGGCTGTCCGGTGCCAGCTTAAGAGCCCGTGATACATAGCGGGCGCGGCCGGGCAACCCGGCAAGGTCGGCCACTTTGCCATAACTGAGCACCTTGCCCTCGGGAATGAGGGTCACTATATGCCAGATCCGGCTTGGACTCAGGCTGGACATCCGTTCACCTTCCAAAAGCAATTCATGCACCTATACTAAATTGCCTTGTCGGCAGCAGCCAGCCTTTTAAGCCGCAACGGCAGCAACAGCTTAACTTCCAACCCGCCAAGCTCACTGCGTCCGGCCGAGACATCGCCGCCGAGCAGGCGCACACACTCCCGCACTATGGCAAGCCCCAGTCCAAATCCGCCCTGACTGGCGTGACGGGCCTCATCAAAGCGGGTAAAGGGATGGAACAGGGTCTCGAGCTTGGTGTCATCGATACCCGGGCCATCGTCCGCCACCGTGATATTGAGCCAGTTATCATCGCAGTGGCTGCTTATCTGAATATGACAATCAGTTCCCGCATATTTAAGGCTGTTGCGCACCAGGTTTTCCAGCGCCCGCTGCAGCAGGCCTTGGTCGGTTTCAAGCTCGATATGCTTGCAGGCGGCCAAATCCTGCCATTCGATATGTTGGCGTGGCGCAGCTTCAAAACGGCAATCACCCAGAAGTGACTGCGCCAGCTCGTGCAGATTAAAGGGCGCACAGCGGGCGGCCTGATAACCACTGGCGAGGCGGCTGTATCCCAAAAGCGTGTCTATCAAGCGGCTGAGTTCGCTGTTTTCGGCATGGATCCGCTTAAGGTAAGGCGAGGACTCTGCCAAATCGCCCTCCAGCAAATCGGCTGCCAGCTTTTGCCGTGCAAGCGGGGTGCGCAGCTCATGGGATACGTCGCGAATAAGGCGCTCCTGGGTGGTGAGGGTGCGCTCAATCACATCCGCCATTTCATCAAAGTCGTGGCCGAGCTGATAAAACTCAGGTTCAGCCGCCGAAAAGTGCTCGCCGATCCGGGTGCTCAGCTTTCCGCTTGCCAGGGCGCGGGTGCCCTGTTGCAACGTCGCCAGCGGTTTGATGAGGTAGTGCCCCAGCAGGCGACTGAACAGCCACAGCACAAATAATCCCACGGTTAAGCGGATCGCCCACAGGCTGTAACTGAGATCTTTGGCTGGGTGCAAATTTGCATTGAGCTGCACCGCCAAAAGCAGAGGGCCGCTGTCATCGAAAGTGGCATAAATCGGCAGGCCGATAATGGGCTTTTGTACCCGATCCCCCAGCGCCTGATCCGGCCCCAGCATAAACCCCAACTTGAATTCAAAGTGCGGATGAACCGGGCGGCCGCTCACGCCTTCAAGGCGGCTGTTAATCACATGCAAACTGAACGACTGCGCCGCCTCCCACTCGGCCAGCGCCTGAGGTGAGCCGCGTTTCACCATGGCTTCGGCCTCCCGGGCCAACACCGACAGCTGCGCCTTGGTTTCTTTGGGCAGCACCAACAGCTGATGCAGCACCATGGCTTCAATCAGACTGGCCAATAACAGAATCACCAACAGCGAGGAGCCGAAATAGCCAAACAGGCGCCATTGCAGTCGGGCAAAGGGGTGATGGCGGGACAACTTCATGACAATCGCACAGACTTATAAATAAAAATGATTCGCATTATACACCTTGCCAATTCAGATCCCAGAGGATTGGCAAGTTTGTCAGAATTGCTATACTGTATAAATATACAGTTATTGGTGGTTTGGATACCAAAACCCGGTTCAGACACAGGTGCCCCCATGAAAACCAGTCCACAAGAGCTTTCCAAACAACTTGGCCGCCAGGATATCTGGCTTGGACAACAAACCTGCCAGCAGCCCGGTTATGCCACCGGCTTTGAAGCACTGGATGCCGCCTTGCCCGACAGCGGCTGGCCGCGCCATGGGGTGTGTGAACTGAGTTGCCCGGTGCCGGGGTCGCAGTCAATGCTGCTGTTAACGCCACTGCTCAGGTGCATACAGGGCGAAAACGACACCCCGGTAATTTTGGTTGGCGCTCCCTGGCAGTTGAATCCGCAGTACTTATTGCAACATGGACTGCAGCCGGAAGGCTTTTGCCTGGTGGATGTTAACGCGCGTAAAGACAGACTCTGGGCCATGGAGCAGAGTCTGGCCAGTGGTGGTTGCCGTTTGTTGCTGGGCTGGCTTGACCGTTTAAGCCTGACCGAAGCCCGGCGTTTACAGCTGGCGGCGGAAAAGGGCGGCTGTCTGGCCATTATTCTGGTGACTGACGCCACTGAGGGTAATCCTTTGCCGCTGCGTTTGGGGTTAACCCCGGGCGGTAACTCAGACAGGCTGGAACTCGCCTTACTGAAACGCCGCGGCGGCAAACCGCAGGACAGTTTGCAGATTGAGGGGCTTTCCCCACTGCTGGCACGCTACTTACCGCCGCAGCCATCCATGCAGGTGGTGCAGGGCCCCTGGGGCGGCGCCTGAGCAGGAGGATGATGTATGTCGTTTATCCGTGATTGCCTGTGCGTCCATCAAAGACACTTGTTTCAGCAGAGCCTGTGTTTGCATCAGAGCCTGTTCGTTCAGCAGCGCTGCTGTTTGGCCCGCGGGCTTAGCCGTCATCAATCTGTTTGGGTTAAAGGTTAATGCGCTGGCTTGGTGTATGGCTACCCCATTGGGAGCTGGATTATCTGCGCCATGTGCAGGGGCTGGCGCCATCCATGCCGCTTATTTTGTACGATGTGGCAAAGGCGCGGGTGCTTAAAGCCTGCGCGCAGGCGGCCAGTGCCGGGGTTATGGCAGGTCAGAGCATGGGCAGCGCGGCGCAGCTGTGCCCCAATGTGCAGCCATTTCCCTTCAACCTCTCGCTGCACCGGCAAGGCTGCGACTGGCTGTGTCGCCACGGCTACAGTTTCAGTGCCCGCCTGGTGCCGCCTCCTGAGCCCGATACATTTTTTGCCCGTTGCCACGATGTACTGCTGCTTGAAACCGGCTCTATGGCAAAACTCTTTGGCGGCGAAGCGGCGCTGGCAAAGGCATTGGCAGCCGCGCTTGAAGGGCTTCACTGCAACTTTGCCATGGCCTTTGCTGCCACGCCGTTGGCAGCGGGTATGCTGGCCAAAACCCGGCCCAGTCTGGCTTCAAAGACGCTGCAGCCAGTGTTTGCCAGGGCTGCAACGTCGCAATCGGCTCTCAAGGTTTCAGCTTCAAAATCGGCATCAAAAGCGATTGCTGAGCCCAAAAGCGCAGCTGAGGCTGTGTCACGGCAATTATCGGCGCTGCCAATCTCAACCCTGCCTGTGCCTGAGGCGCTGCTTTTTCGTTTGGAGGGCATGGGACTTGAGCATATAGGTGCGCTGCAGGCTTTACCCGCCGCCGAGCTTGGGATCCGTTTTGGTCCCGAATTTGTGCTGCTATTGGCAAGGCTTAACGGTAAGCAGCCCCATCCCCAGAGCTTTTACTGCCCGCAGGAAGAGTATCGTCAGCGGCTTGAGCTGATGTATGAGGCCGAGAGCCTCAATGCTCTGGTGTTTGTGCTTGGGCGTATGTTTGCCGAGCTGGCACTGTTTTTACGTCAGCGACAGTTGGCGGTTTCGATGCTGGAGCTGGTGCTGCATTACCGGGCAACCTCCACAGAAACCACAGAAACCACAGAAACCTCCGAGATCACAGGTAGCCCAAAGGCAAGTCTCGGTCAGGGAAGCGTGACTGGCGCGCTATCCAGAGCTTCGGATAAAGCTGAGTCGATTCAGTCCACAGCAGAGGTTCATGAAGCGCGCCTGTCGCTGGCATACCCCTTTGCCGAATACACCGCC
This sequence comes from Shewanella zhangzhouensis, assembly GCF_019457615.1. Classification (NCBI taxonomy): domain Bacteria; kingdom Pseudomonadati; phylum Pseudomonadota; class Gammaproteobacteria; order Alteromonadales; family Shewanellaceae; genus Shewanella; species Shewanella zhangzhouensis. The sequence continues at coordinate 2,399,044 of NZ_CP080414.1, read as the reverse complement.
GATGGCCTGTTGGCCCTGTGCCGTTTGCAACTGGAGCGCTTTACGCTGGCGGCGCCCGTAGTGGCACTGACGCTGCACCGCTGTCACTTTAGCCCCAGAAGTGCGCCGCCGGCAGGAGCCATCGAAAACAGTCACAGAGCCAGTCTGAGTTTGCTGGCCCGGCTCGAAGCCCGGCTGGGGCAAGACAGGGTAAAGCGCCTTGGCGCCAGAAAGGCGCTCTTGCCGGAGCACAGCTTTTGCCTGCAGCCGATGTCGGCACCTGTGGCGGTTGCCTATACGGCTTTGCCTGCATCATCTTTGTCAGCCTCATCTTTAGCTGCAAAGCCTTCACGCCCGCAGTCAAAGCCAACTCCGACCAAATTGACCCAGCCAAAACTGACCCAGCCAAAACTGACAGAGGCTAAGCCAACAGAGCCATTCACCTCATCCATGCCAGCGCGGCAACGCGCAGCAGCTGCCGGTATCACTCCTGCAGCAGATAAAAAAGCCGCAAACACGGCTGGTGCTTCGAATGTCATCCACACAGCTTTTACTCTTCCAGCCGCTCGAGCCGGTAGCCAGGCAAATTCTGCGGCAATGGATGGGGCGAATGATGATTCGATGACTGAGGGCATAGCGCCGCGATTCGCTTCAAACATTACAGCTACGGATTCAACAGCTACGGGCTTAGCAGCGGCCAATGAGCCCGTTACGAAGAGCGATGCAGCGACTGCTGTGATGGAACTGAGCGAGTCAGTGACAAAAGCCGCAGCAGCCAATAAGTCTGCGGCCACACAGGATGTAGCCACAGAAGGGCTGTCACTTGCCTGCCGCCCGCCCTGGCTTTTGGTGGCGCCTGAAGCGATTGCAGAAACCGATGTTGAGCTGCTGCGCGGCCCGGAGCGGCTGCGTGAGCCCTGGTGGCATGGCAGCCAAACCGTGGCGGCTCAAAGCGTAACTGAGCTTGATACTGGCCAGGTAAGCGAGAGTTTGCCAAGCGGGAAACCTATGGGCGCGGCGCGGGACTATTATCTTGCCCGCCACCATGAAGGAGGCCTGTGCTGGGTGTTTCGCCGTGAGGGCGAGCCCGGACTTTACTTGCAGGGCTGGTTTTGATGTACGCCGAGCTTCATGCTATCAGCAACTACAGCTTTTTACGAGGCGCGTCGCACCCACACGAGCTGGTGGCCGAGGCGGCGCGGCTTGGCTACAGTGCCATCGCCATTACCGATGAGTGTTCGGTGGCCGGTGTGGTCAAGGCGTACATGGCCGCCGTGGAGGCTGGAATAGCGCTGATTGTTGGCAGTGAATTTCGGCTGCCGGAAGGCACCTTTGTGCTGCTGGCCACCAGCCGGGCAGGTTATGGTGCCCTGTGCCGTTTGATAAGTCGTGGTCGGCGGCGGGCCCCCAAGGGGGAATATCGCATCAATCTGGACGACCTGTTATCGCCGTTGCCTGACTGCGTGCTGCTGTGGCGCCCGCCAATGCCCCAAAATCCGGGGGCGGACATTGCCGCGACCGAGCGGCAGTGGTTTGCTACACAAAAGCGGCTGGCAAAGCAGCTTGCGGCCTGGCAGGGGCGGCGCTATTTTCTGGCGGAGCAGTGTCTTGAGGCCGCAGGCAGCCTGTGGCAGCGCTATTTGAAGCGCCTCTCTGATTTGTGCGACATCCCCTGCGTGGCAGCAGGAGATGTGCGTATGCACAGCGCGGTGCGCCAGCCGCTCTTGGATGTACTCACCTGCATTCGCTTGGGTATCAGGCTTGATGAAGCCGAAGGGCATTTGTGCCAGAACGCTGAGCATTACTTGCGGCCCCTTGGCAGCATCCATCGCCGTTATCCGCAGGAGTGGATTGCCAACACCCAGAAGATTGCCAGCCAGTGCCGGTTTTCGATGGCTGAACTCAGGTACGAGTACCCGGCCGAGCTGGTGCCTGCTGGCTTAAACGCCAGTGAATACCTTGCCCGGGAGGTGGCCAAAGGCGCCCGGCGCCGCTACGGCTTGACGGTGCCAACGGCGGTAAAACGCCAGTACCTGGCCGAGCTTAAGCTTATCCATGAGCTTGAATACGAGTATTTTTTTCTCACCATTTACGACATAGTCCGCTTCGCCAGACGCAAGCGGATTTTGCATCAGGGGCGCGGCTCGGCGGCCAATTCGGTGGTGTGTTTTTGTCTTGGGATCACCGAAGTGGATCCCACCCGGGTCAATATGCTGTTTGAGCGCTTTATTTCCAAAGAACGCCACGAGCCGCCGGATATCGATGTGGACTTTGAGCATGAGCGCCGCGAAGAAGTGATCCAGTACATTTACCGCAAATACGGTCGCCACCGGGCGGCGCTGGCCGCGAGTGTGATCACCTATCGGCTGAAAAGCGCCATGGGGGAAGTAGGCAAGGTGCTGGGGCTGGACAGAGAGCTGGTGGCGAGACTCATTCAGGGCATTGACAGGCGCGATCCGAGTCACCCCTGGCGCGAACAATTGGCCGCACAGTTGCCTGGCGCCGACATGTTTGGCTACCTTGTGCAGTCCTTGCTCGGGTTTCCGCGTCATTTATCCCAGCATGTAGGCGGCTTTGTGATTTCCGCCGGGCCACTGGCCGAGCTGGTGCCGGTGGAAAACGCCGCCATGGAAGACAGAACCGTGATCCAGTGGGATAAGGACGATCTGGAGGCGCTGGGGCTACTGAAAGTGGACGTGCTGGCGCTGGGGATGCTAACTGCCATTCGTAAGTGTTTTGAGCTTATCAGTCGTCATCAGCAGCCCTTTGGCATGCGGTCAATCAAAGCCGAAGATCCCAATGTCTATCGTATGCTCAGCCGCGGCGACAGCATGGGGGTGTTTCAGGTGGAGTCCCGGGCGCAAACGTCCATGCTGCCAAGGCTCAGGCCTGCATGCTATTACGATCTGGTTATCCAAATTGCGATTGTGCGCCCTGGGCCAATTCAGGGTGACATGGTGCATCCGTTCCTGAGGCGCCGCAAAGGACTGGAGGCGGTGACTTACCCCAGCGAGGCAGTCAAAGCCGTGCTTGAGCGCACCATGGGGGTGCCGATTTTTCAGGAACAGGTGATCAAGCTTGCCATGGTGGCCGCAGGTTTCAGTGGCGGTGAGGCGGATGCGCTGCGCCGGGCCATGGCCAGTTGGAAGCATACCGGTAAGCTGTGGCCCTTTGAGCAAAAACTGCTGGATGGTATGGCCGCACGGGGCTACAGCGAAGATTTTGCCCGGCAGATCTTTCGCCAAATTCAGGGCTTTGGCGAGTATGGCTTTCCTGAATCCCACTCGGCAAGCTTTGCGCTGTTAGCCTATGTCTCTGCTTATCTTAAGTTTTATCACCCGGCGGCCTTTTGCTGCGCGCTGCTGAACAGCCAGCCGATGGGGTTTTACAGCCCATCGCAGCTGTTGCAGGACGTGCGTCGTCATGGGGTGGAGGTGTTTGATGTGTGTATCAATCACAGCCAGTGGGACAGCAGCCTGGTGAAGACTGCCACCGACTTTGGGATACGGCTCGGATTCAGGCAGGTTAAGGGCCTGAAAGAGCAGGCTATGCAAAGGTTGGTTGCCGCTCGCCCAGCGGCGGGTTTTGCGCACTTGAGTGAGGTCAGCGTCTTGCTCGACAGGCACGCTTTGGAGCTGCTTGCTGCTGCCGATGCCTTCAGGTTACTCAGTGGCCACCGATTTCAAAGCCGCTGGCAATTGTCGGCCCGCCAGGCAAGCCTGCCACTGTTTGATGACTTACCAGAGCCGCTGCTGCCAGGAGGCGCAGAGCCAAGCCTTAGTGCCCCCAATGCGGTGCAGTGCCTCAAGGCGGATTATCGCAGCAAGGGGCTAAGTCTGGGGCAACATCCGATGGCATTGTTGCGAACCGCTGGTTTGCTTGGAAAAACTTTGACAGCAAAAGCGCTTGAGGACACCCGTCATGGGCAGCTGGTAACTGTTGCCGGTGTGGTGACCGGCAGGCAGCGACCCGGTACTGAATCGGGCGTTACCTTTATTGCCCTGGAAGATGAAACTGGCAACACTAACCTGATTGTGTGGATGGGCACAGCAAGGGCGCAGCGAAAGCCGTATTTGACATCAACCATTTTGAAAGTAAATGGCACAGTGGAACATGCCGATGGCGTGACCCATGTGGTGGCAGGTCGGCTTGAGGATATCTCGCACTTGCTCGATAGCCTCAAAGTGGCCTCGCGGGATTTTCACTAGCACTGAGCGCTCACAGGGAAGCTGAGCGTCAACGTCAACAGAGTACCGTTATCGGCAAGCAGATTGGTGAACAACAGGCTGGCGGGCATAGGTGTTTGGCAAACCACTGGCATAAAGAGGAACTGCATTTGCGTCTCAGTTTTTATGCCATTTGGTGCTCTGACCTTTGCTTACTGGCCCTTGGGGATCACCGTGAGGTAAATGCACAGGAAGTGACTGATGGCGCCGCCAAGCACAAACAGGTGCCAAATGGCATGATTAAAGGGAATGCGTTTCACCGCATAAAACACCACTCCCAGGCTGTAGAACAGGCCGCCGGTGAGCAGCAGGGTAAAGCCGGTGTCGGTCATGCCTGCGATCATCTTGTCGAGCACCGCCACACACAACCAGCCCATTGCAAGGTACAGCACCAGGCTGAATGCTTTAAAGCGATGTAAAAACAGAAGCTTGAATCCAATACCGCCAAGCGCAAGTAACCAGATAGCAGCCAGTACCCAATCGACACCGGCGCCTTCAAGGGTAATGAGTACAAAAGGTGTGTAAGTTCCCGCAATCAAAAGATAAATGGCGCAGTGGTCAAACAGTTTGAGTTTACGCTTAAGTGCAGGTGATTTGGCCCAGTGATAGGCGGTAGAGCAGGCAAACAGCAGCACCATACTCAGGCCATAAAGGCCAACGCCCAAGGTTTGCAGCAAACTCAAATGGCCGATGCTGTCATACAACATGGCCGCTGTGCCAAGCAGCGCCGCCAGCACGCCAATGCCGTGGCTTAAGGTATTGGCCAGTTCTTCCCGCTCGCAATAAGCGGCTGGGCTGGCGCTGCCATAAGCATCCGTGGAGGCATTTTTCGGAGCATTAACGGGAGCGGGATCTGATACGCTGCTGGCTTGCATTGACGGCATTATGAACTCTTGGGACAGGGCTTAGCATTAGAGTCGTTAATCTAACATTCACTTTCCGCAAACACCACAAAAAAGAGTACAAGTGTACGCTTAAATATTTTTATCTGTTTTAAATCAATGCATTGAATAGGGCGCCTTGGGGTAAGGCAAAATCTCACCCCTTTAAGATTGGCAGCAGGCTGCGCGAGATGATAACCAATCAGGAACTTTTGCAGCTTGGCTCTGTTCCAATAGCGATATGGTTAGTGGCGGCTTTAAGCGGGTGAATTATCAGGCGCTGCAATTTAGTTCGCCTGGTAAGTTCAACTACTGGTTCCAGGAGAAAAGAAACAACATTGGCACCGGACTCTGGACTCTGGACTCTGGACTCTGGGGACAGTTCACAGTCCCAGGAGCACTGAAGGCTGAAGCTTGAAGCTCGAGAAGGAAACCAAGCCCCGGTAAACCTGCGTGCAGGTTCAGATAAAGTCACGCGTAAGCCCAAGTAAAGCGTCAGCACAAATAAAGTAAAACCGAGCCCAGCCAAAAGGCCAGAAAATCAGGGAAAAGCTCACGCAAGAGCCCAGGGAAAAGGAAAGGCGTTTGACCAACAGCAGTAACAGCAATGACTCCAGCCGTAATCCCCAATTGAAAACACCGGGTATGCAGGAAAGCAGCATTCAATCCGGCGGCCACGAAGCATGTGCTGAAGAGGATAAATCGAACGGATTGGGTGACTCCTTGGCACCTGCGCCGCAGCCTATCCATGCCCATAGGCACGACAGGCTGGATGATGGCTCCGTGGCTTTGCTGAGTTTGTTTGCCACTCGAACCCCGAAGGATGTACCTCAGCTGCACCTGGCTGCACCCGTTTTGCCTGCCCGAGACGGTGACAATATTAAACTTGGCATTGAGCGCACTAACCATACCAGCGGCTCTTTAATGGTTCCGGCCTTCACGGCCTTTATGCAACTTGATGGCGGGGCGCGGCCAGAAACTGCTGAACAAGAAGAAACCGTAAAACAACAAGAAACCGTAAAACAAGAACAAACGGCACAGCAAGATAAAACCCTGGAGCGCGACAGAATCGACGTTAGGCAGACACTGCCGCTTAAATTGCTGCTGCCCGTTACCCTGGTGCACCTTGCAGTTTTGGGGCTGCTTGCCTGGCAGTTGGCACCGCAGCTGGGTTCATTAAGCGCGGCGCTGGATGAGCGCGCCAACCAGCCCAAGGCGTTGCAATCCTATTTGGTGTTCAGCACGCCAAAACAGCCAATTGAACAGCCGCCAGAGGCGAATCCATCGGACCCCGCTGCAGTCAAACCTCAATCCGAACCCGAACCCGAACAGGTTAAGCGTGAACAAGTGAACGAGCAAAATGCGCCCATCGAGCCAGCCTTGTCTACAGCGCCAAAAGAGCCTGCCCCTATCAAAGATGAACCGCTCCCAGCACAGCCTGCAGTTGAATCGGCGCAGAAGGCTCGGCGGGAATCTCTGCCGCCGATAGAGACGCCCGCACCATCTGAGCACAGTCAGCTTGATTTCTCGACTCCCGCCAGCCGTTTTGTGGCGCGCCAAAACGCTCAGGCGTTGAATGCCTTATCGCAGAGTTACGCCGACGAGCAGACCGTTCACATGAATGCGGCGGGGCGTGGCATGTCGGAGCTTCTGCCCGAGATGGAAGTGCTGCTGGTACCAAGTGCCGATGATTTCTATAAACCCAATACCCTGGACTCCGACATAGATCCCAATCGCATCGTAAAATCCGGCGATACCTGCTACCGGGTGGTGAAGGTGCCAACGCCCATTAATCCCCATGCCGAGAATCTGGGTTTTCCATTTCGCTGTGGTGAGGACAGGGTAAAAAAGGCGCTTAAAGAAGGTATCAACAAGTACCTTGCATTGATGGGCAAGCAGGATTTGCGTTGAACTATTTTCATCCTAATGACTTTAGATTGGGCAATGTTCATGAAATTAAAGTAATTAATGCCTCATTGCTTTCGTGAATAAATTTCCCATTCGTGGCTATTGTCATTGGCCTTCGCTTAAGCCTATACTGCCAGCACTTGTCGGAGTGCCTTAGGGCTGAGACCGTTTATTCGGGATCCGTTGAACCTGATCAGGTTAGAACCTGCGAAGGAAACAAGCATCAAATCCACCCCAGTTAGTGTCAGCAGCTTAAGCCGGAAAATAAACCGGAAGATAAGCCGAAAAATGAGGCGAAAGCCCGCCGCAAACTGATGACCAAGTGGCCAGCAACGCAAAAACTCAGCTGAAAAACGCGGAGAGTTTGCCAGGCAACCGGGGTGAATGAGACGCCAGACAGCGCTGAAAACACTGCAAAACTGTCGTCGCCGCTGATTCAACTGCTCAATTTTCTCCCCCGACAAGCAACTCCATTTTGAAACCAAAAGTGAGATTGCTGATGTCAAACCGCCGCGAAACCCGTAAAGCCGCCCAGGACTTTATCGATAACTTAAAGCCGCTATTGCACCCCAATTCCGAAAAGATTTTCATTGAAGGCTCCCGGCCTGATATCCAGGTGGGCATGCGTCAAATTCATCAAACCGATACCCGTATCGTGAACACCCGCGGCGAAGAAACCTTCGAAGCCAATCCGCCCATCAAGGTATACGACTGCGCCGGACCTTATTCAGATCCCGATGCCGACATCAATGTGCGCCAGGGGCTGCCCAAGCTGCGTGAAGACTGGATTTTAGCGCGTAGCGATACCGAGGAGCTAAACAGCGCCTCATCCAACTTTACCCAGCAGCGCCTCGCCGATGAGGGGCTCGATCACCTGCGTTTTGACGTGCTGCCAAAGCCGCGCCGCGCCAAGGCGGGCAAGAGGGTCACCCAGCTGCACTATGCCCGTCAGGGTATTATCACCCCGGAGATGGAATACATCGCCATCCGTGAAAACATGGCCCGCGATGAAGTCACCGACGAGCAGCTTAACCGCAAAAAGCCAGGCGAAGCCTTTGGCGCTTTGGTTGGCAAATCCATCACCCCTGAGTTTGTCCGGGACGAAGTGGCCCGTGGCCGGGCGATTATTCCGGCCAACATCAACCACCCGGAAGCTGAGCCTATGATCATCGGCCGCAACTTTTTGGTGAAGGTGAACGCCAATATCGGCAACTCGGCGGTGACGTCTTCCATCGAGGAAGAGGTGGAAAAGCTGGTGTGGTCTACCCGCTGGGGCGCAGACACCGTGATGGACCTGTCCACCGGCCGCTATATTCACGAGACCCGCGAGTGGATAGTGCGCAACTCGCCGGTGCCCATTGGCACAGTGCCCATCTATCAGGCGCTGGAGAAGGTCAACGGCATCGCAGAAGATCTAACCTGGGAAGTGTTCCGCGATACCCTGATTGAGCAGGCCGAGCAGGGCGTGGATTACTTCACCATCCACGCGGGCGTGCTCTTGCGCTACGTGCCCATGACCGCCAAGCGGGTTACCGGCATAGTGTCCCGCGGCGGCTCTATCATGGCCAAGTGGTGTTTAAGCCATCATAAAGAAAACTTCCTTTACACCCATTTCCGTGAGATCTGCGAGCTTTGCGCCGCCTACGACGTGTCACTGTCGCTTGGGGATGGCATGCGCCCGGGCTCCATTGCCGATGCCAATGACGAAGCCCAGTTTGCTGAGCTCGAAACCCTTGGCGAGCTTGTGAAAATCGCCTGGGAATACGATGTGCAAACCATTATTGAAGGCCCCGGGCATATCCCCATGCAGCTCATCAAGGAGAACATGGACAAGCAGCTTGAGCACTGCGCCGAGGCGCCGTTTTATACCTTGGGCCCCCAGACCACCGACATAGCTCCGGGCTACGATCACTTCACCTCAGGCATTGGCGCGGCGATGATTGCCTGGTACGGCTGCGCCATGCTCTGCTACGTAACGCCCAAAGAGCACCTCGGCCTGCCCAACAAGGAAGATGTAAAACAAGGCCTTATCGCATACAAGATTGCCGCCCACGCAGCCGATGTGGCCAAGGGGCATCCCGGCGCGCAAATTCGCGACAATGCACTCTCCAAAGCACGGTTCGAGTTTCGCTGGGAAGATCAGTACAACCTCGGGCTGGATCCCGATACCGCCCGAGCCTATCACGACGAAACTCTGCCGCAGGAGTCGGCCAAGGTTGCCCACTTTTGCTCCATGTGCGGCCCCAAGTTCTGCTCGATGAAAATCACCCAGGACGTGCGCGACTATGCTGCCAGTTTGGAGAATGCAGCCAGCTTAGAGAATCCAGCCAACAAGAACCCCGACGCTGTGCAAACGGTGGAAGTGGGCGCTGCTGACAGCTATTCCAAAGCAGAAAGCTATGCCAAGGCGGGTATGGACAAGATGTCGGCCACCTTTAAAGAAACCGGCAGCGCGCTTTACAGTGAGGCCCACGTCGATGCGGCGCGCAAGGCCGAGCAGGAACTGGTGTAAATGGGCGAGGGCAAGGCTATGGCTGCAAATCCCTTGAATGAAAGCGAACTGGCGGCAAGGCCAGTGGTCTGGACCATCGCCGGCTCCGACAGTGGCGGCGGCGCCGGTATTCAGGCCGACTTGCTGACGCTGCATGACCTTGGCTGCCATGGCTGCAGCGTGATAACCGCCATCACTGCACAAAACTCGGTGGCGGTCACGGCGGTCGAGCCGGTCAGCCCGGCCATGCTTGCGGCTCAGCTTGAGGCATTGAAGGCAGATTTGTACCCGGCAGCGGTGAAAATCGGCCTTATCGCCAATCAGGCGCAGCTTGAGTTTCTCGCGCACTGGCTTGGCGATAATCTGCCTGGCGTGCCGGTTATTCTTGACCCCGTGATGGTGGCCTCATGCGGTGACGAGTTGCAGCAGGCGGCATCGAGCGATCAAGGCGCGGCGTCTGCCAGCGGGCTCGATTTCAGTCCCTTTGGCGGAAAAATCAGCCTTATCACCCCCAACAAGGCGGAGCTGTCGCACCTGACCGGCAAGTTGCTGGCGGATGATGATGCCCTGGCGATTGCCGCCGACATACTGTGGCGCCGCTTTGGCGGCAGCGTGCTTGCCAAAGGTGGAGATTGTCCCTGGCAGCAGTCGAAGGCCAGGGATCTGTTGCTGCTGGGGGATATCGCTACCATTTCTCCGCTGCACAGGCGTCAGGGATTTTGGCTCAGCGGTGAGCGGGTCGCGACTGTGCACAATCACGGCAGCGGCTGCACGCTTTCAAGTGCCATTGCCGCCTTTGTCGCCAAGGGGTTGGTGCTGCCCGATGCGGTGCTGCTGGCCAAAGCCTATGTATTTGAGGGGCTCAGGCAGGCAAGCGCTGTAGGTGCAGGCCCCGGACCACTGGCCCGAACCGGCATGCCTGGGTCCCTTACCGCTATGGCATCGATTCATCGCTTGCATGAGAGCCGCAGTCACAGGGTGCCAACCAAGGGGTTTACGCGCCTTGGGCGTGATGTGGGCGTTTATCCTGTGGTGGCCGATATCGACATGCTTGAAGGATTGCTTGAAGCGGGTGCCAACACCATTCAGCTGCGCATCAAGGGCGAAATTAGCCCGGGCAGCGCGGCTGAAGCGGACATCATCCGCGCCATTGCCCTTGGCAGGCAGCATAAGGCGCGCGTCTTTATCAACGACCATTGGCGCCTTGCCATCAGCCATGGCGCTTTTGGGGTGCATCTTGGGCAGGAAGATATAGAGACAGTGCCGCTGGATGCCATCGCTGAAGCTGGCATGGCCCTTGGGCTGTCGAGTCACGGGCTGTTTGAGGCCTTGCTGGCACTTGAGCTTAACCCGAGCTACCTCGCCCTCGGGCATATTTTTCCCACTACCACCAAGGAAATGCCTTCCAAACCACAGGGGCTGGATACGCTGGCACTGCTCGCGAAGATTGTCAGCACAGCTGTGCCAACCGTGGCGATTGGTGGCATAGAGGCGGGTAATTTACCCAAGGTCGCTGCTACTGGCGTGGACAGCATTGCCGTGGTGCGTGCTGTGACCGAAGCAAGCGAAGCGGCGGCGGCCTTTCGCGCACTCGCTGATGCCTGGGAGAAGCGAAATGCTCGCTGATAAAGACTTTATCCGCTACTCGCGGCAAATTCTGTTACCGGAATGCGGCGAAGCCGGGCAGCTCAGATTAAGGAGCTCCCATGTGGCCATAGTGGGTGTGGGTGGCCTTGGCTGTCAGGCGGCCATGCTGCTGGCCGCGTCAGGAGTGGGGCATTTGTCACTGTTCGATGCCGATAGTGTGGAGCTTTCAAACCTGCCACGCCAGCTGCTGTTTTGCGACGCTGATTTGGACAAAGCCAAGGCCGGGGTCGCGGCCGCTCGCTTACAGACTCGAGAACCAGGCTTAAAGGTATCTGTGTGCGGCGAGTTTAACAGTGAGACGTTAACTCAGCTCGATAACGCAGGGCTGGTGCTTGATTGCACCGATAACTTTGCGGCGCGACATCTGATTTCCGCGTACTGCGCTAAACAAGGCAAAACGCTTATCAGTGGCGCCATTGCCGGTTTTGACGGGCTGTTGTTTGTGCAGCGGCCCGGTGAAGGCGGCTGCTATCAGTGTCTGTTCCCGCCAGGCACCACTTCGGCGCAAAACTGCGCCTCTGTCGGGGTAATGGGGCCCGCTGTGGCCATTGTCGCCTCGATGCAGGCACAACTTTGCTTGAATGAACTGCTTCAATTTCCCTGCGAGGCTGGACGCCTGCAACGTTTCGATTTCAGGCATTTTCGCTGGCATGAAGCCAGGGTGCCTGCCGATCCCCTTTGCCCGGTTTGCGGAAAGGACAAGGAGCGCAAGGCATGCTGAGTATCAGTGTTAACGGACAATCCCATCCCATATACGACGGCCAGGATCTGGCCAGTTTGGTTAAACATCACTGCCAGCGCGATAGCCATATCGCGCTGGTGCTCAACGGTGAAGTGGTACCGCGGCATCGCTGGGAACATATTCATCTTAAACACAATGATGCAGTTGAACTTTTTGCAGCAGTGGCAGGAGGCTGAAATGCTGAAAATTGCAGAAACGGAATTTGGCTCCAGGCTGTTTACCGGCACAGGCAAGTTTGCTTCGGGTAAGCTGATGCAGGAAGCCATTGCTGCCAGCGGCAGTGAGCTGGTTACCCTCGCCATGAAGCGGGTGGATTTTAAAGCCGGCAGCGATGATATCCTGGCGCCGCTGTTGGAGCGCGGCGTGCGGCTGCTGCCCAATACCTCCGGTGCCCGTAACGCCAAAGAAGCGATATTCGCCGCTAAGCTTGCCCGTGAAATGCTGGGCACCGAGTGGCTGAAGCTTGAGATCCACCCGGATCCCAAGTATCTGATGCCAGATCCCATGGAAACCTTTGCTGCCGCTAAAGAATTGGTAAGCCAGGGCTTTAAGGTGCTGCCTTACGTGCATGCCGACCCTGTGCTGTGCCGACGCCTGGAAGAGATTGGCTGCGCGGCGGTCATGCCCCTTGGCAGCCCCATTGGCTCCAATCAGGGGTTGGTCAGCCGGGAGTTTTTGAAAATTATCATTGAGCAGGCGAGCATTCCTGTTGTGGTGGATGCGGGCATTGGCGCGCCTTCCCACGCCTGTGAGGCGATGGAGCTTGGCGCCGATGCAGTGCTGGTTAATACCGCCATTGCCTCGAGTGCCGACCCTGTGCGTATGGCCAGAGCCTTTGCGCTGGCAGTGCAAATTGGCCGAGAAGCCTATTTGGCCGGGCTTGGCAGTAAAAGTCTGCATGCCCACGAAACCAGCCCACTGACCGGCTTTTTGAACACAGACTCATCCGCCACGGGTTTGGTAAATTCAGGCATGGCGGAAAAGCTGTCATGAGCCAGGGCTATTTCTCTGAGGCATTTGCGCGCCTGAACCCCGACAGTTTGCGGCTTAAGCTCTACTCGGCCACAGAGCTGGATGTGGAGGCGGCGCTGCGGGCACCGGCGGGTAATCTGAATGCGCTGCTGGCACTCTTGTCGCCTGCCGCCGAGCCTTATCTTGAGCAGATGGCACAAAAAAGCATGCAGCTCACCCGTAAGCGCTTTGGTGCCAGTGTGGGTATGTACCTGCCGCTGTACTTATCCAACCTGTGTGCAAACGAGTGTGATTACTGCGGCTTTTCAATGAGTAACCGCATTAAGCGCAAGACCCTTGATGAAACCGAACTTACCCGCGAAATGGCCGCCATCAAGGCCATGGGCTATGACTCTGTGCTGCTGGTCTCCGGCGAGCATGAAACCAAGGTTGGTATGGGCTATTTCCGCAAGGTGTTGCCCGAGGTAAAGCGCGCATTTTCCTACGTGGCGATGGAGATTCAGCCGCTCAGTGAACCTGAATACCGCGAGCTGGTAACTCTCGGGCTTGATGCGGTGATGATTTATCAGGAAACCTATCAGCGCGCGACCTACGCTGAGCATCACACCCGCGGCAAAAAAATGGATTTTATCTGGCGCCTGGATACGCCCGACAGACTGGCGCTGGCCGGGGTCGACAAGATTGGCCTTGGGGTGCTGCTGGGGCTCGATGACTGGCGTCTGGATGCGCTTTTGATGGGTTATCATCTTGATTATCTTGAGCGAAAATACTGGCGTACCCGCTACAGTATTTCACTGCCGAGGCTCAGGCCCTGCACCGGCGGTGTGGCGCCCAAAACCGAGATAAGCGATAAAGGTTTGGTGCAGCTTATCTGCGCATTCAGGCTGTTTAATGAAGCGCTGGATATCAGTCTTTCCACCCGCGAGCGGCCTGAATTTCGTGACAATCTGTTTGCCCTTGGAATAACCCAAACCAGCGCAGGCAGTGCTACATCGCCGGGGGGCTATTCCGAGCCGGATACCCATTTGGATCAGTTTGAAATCAGTGATGACAGAAGCTCAGCCCAAATCGCGGCCGTGCTGAAATCGAGGGGGCTGAACCCTGTGTGGAAAGATTGGGAATCCCAGTGGTAAATGAGCCGTCATTCGCCGCTCTGCGGTGCATTTTTGCTGGCGTTTGCGGCTATTTTGGCCAATAATTGACCCGATCATCAAAAGCCATTTGTGAAATTTATTCTGGAGGAAGCCATGCAAATCCCACCTGCGTCCGTATCGGGTATCAGTGGCTTTAACAGCGCTCAAAGTGGATTGACTCAGGCAACCATTGATGTGGCGCGCAGCGAGCCTGCCCAGCAAAGTGCCGAGCTCAAGTCAGAAGCACCGGATAAAACCGACGCCCTGGTCAGGGCGACCCAGTCGGTTAATCAGGCTGAGGCTTCGGCCGAAGTGATTGAAACGGCCGACGAGACAATTGGCACCATCATAGACATTAAAGTGTAAGTTGCCATGTCCTCCCCGGCGCTGTCTGTCAATCATGCGGCGTCAAACGGCGTTGCCCGGCCATCCTTCGCCGGGCATCCTGATACCGCTGAAGCTGCGAGAAATTCATTCTCGTCGGCGTCTGTTGTATCCGAAGTCTCGTTAAAATCCCCGTCAAATAATGCTTCTTTCCACGGAGCGGCTGCATCCGGCATCACACCGACTGCGACCTCTGTTGGCGCTGCATCCAGTTCGGTGGGCAATAATCAGGTATTAAAATCATCACCGTCTTCAGCGATTTTGCCATCAGCACCGGTAGAGTCCGGGCGAACAACGGGACTAGTCAGACCCGCTGCGTCAGGGGCACGGCAAGGTGGCTCAGCACCGACTGCGTCGGCTAATCCCGGTTTTAATCTGATCACCGGCGCACAGAGTATTAATGCTTTGCCGGGTAGACCGTCCTTTGCTTCAGCCATTTCTGCTCAAGGCTATTCTTCTGCCAATCAAGGTTATGATGTTCGGTTAAGCCCGGCTCAGGGCACTGGTTTTACAGGCGCTGGCGAGTACTCGGTTGCAGATATCTTCATTTCTCAAAATCAGGCTGCCGATAATGGTGTGGCAATGAGTGGGGCTGTGACGGGCCGCGCTGTCAGTCAGGATGGCGGGGGAGCCGGTTCGAACGCAGTTTTTGATGCAGTCTCCCCTCTGGGTGCTCAACTCGGACGAGAAGATGCGTCAGGTTCAGCTGTCTCTGACCAGGAATCTCAGGAGGCTGCCAAGGAAGCAAGGCAGCAACAGCTTGCTGAGGCGCTGGGTGGGGAGAGCGGTTCTACATCTGCACTAAGGGCAGCCGAGCAGCAAGCGGAACAAGACAGCAATGCTCAGGCAATGGCCCGCAAAAGCGCCATGGAGCGACGTGAGCAGGTAAAAGTACGTCAGCAGGAAATGGAGGTGCGTCAGCTTGAAGCCAGACAAGCAGAAGTACTGGCACACGAGAGAGCCCATGCTGCCGTTGGTGGACAGTTTGCCCGCGCGCCCAATTTTGAATACGAACTCGGCCCCGATGGTAAGAGATACGCCACAGGGGGAGAGGTGTCGATTGATATTGCCAGCGTCCATGGCAATCCTCAGGCGACCATCAATAAGATGCAGCAGGTATATGCCGCTGCCATGGCGCCGGTAAATCCGTCGCAAGCGGACCTTAGCGTGGCGGCTGAAGCGCTCAGGAAGATTGAACTGGCCAAGGACGAGCTGGCTTCAGAGCGGTTGGCGGCAATGCCTACTCAGGACGAACTTTCCCCGTTATTGGATGCTCAAAACGCCATTGATGAAGTACCGGTGTTCGAGCCGGTTACCCCTTCTTTGGGCACCAACCTGGATAAATCTGGTGCTTTAAGCAAAGAGCAGGGTGACAGTGGCTTTGTTGATGCATTGTCGGCACGTATTACCGCCGCTTTGGCGCAAACCTTTGAAAGGGGTAGCGAGGGAGCTTCAGCAGAGAACCAGATTAATGATGACATAGCCACTGAAGGTGACCTAATTGCCGCCGATACCGGGTTGGATGGCTCTGGCACGGGCTCTGATAGCTATGGACAGGCACAGGATAATTCACGTACCACAGATATCAGTAAGCTTGGGCCACCGAGAGCGATTCTGGCGTATCTTGATACAAACGAGAAGACGCAGACCGAAAACGATAAGTCTCAACGCAGGGAGAAGACATCATCGTTACTGGCGCTGGCATGAGATACCGTGCTGGGCAAGAATAAGCAGCTCCAACGCCTCACCCGCAGGTCCCTGATCGTCTCTGTTGGGGACAACCAGATTTATGGGGATCTTGCGGCTTTCGCTTCCGGTCAGATACAGTCTTACCAACTCACCAGACACCAATTCTTTTTCTACCAACTCTTTTGGTAGCCAGCAAAATCCACTGCCCGAACACAGAATGGCTTTCGCTTCGTGGAAATTACTCACTGTCCAGCGCTGCTCTGCTTTAAGCCAGCCAATGTCTTTGTTGGTTTTGGCGGCGGTGTCACGAATAACGATTTGCAGGTGTTGGGCGAGAAACTTGTCGTCCTGGATCTTGGGCTCGGCGGCAAGTGGGTTGGAAGGGTGACACACTAAAATCAATTCGACGACGCACAGCGGCTGTGCCAAATGTCCCTTGGGGGGATTACCGCCGCACAGCGCAATATCGACCTTGTTTTCTTCCACCAGCTCATGGGTGCCATTAAGCACCGAATCTATCACAGAGACCCGGGTACCTCTGCCATTGGGTAAAAAAGCATTGATGGCTGTGATGAGCTTATCCATGGGATAAACAATTTCCCGCGCTATGGTCAGACTGGGTTCCCAGCCACGTTCAAGGTTGCCAGCAAGTTGCTCGAGCTCCATGACTGACTGGGTGATGTAGCGGCTGCGCCTGAGCAGCACTTCACCACGGGGCGTCAGGTAGGCTTTGCGTCCCCTAACTTCCAGAAGCTCTACCCCCAGCTGATGCTGTAGCTTGGCAACGGCATGGTTAAGGGAGGATTGGCTCTTGTTTAGCGCTGTGGCGGCCTGTGCATAGCCGCCATGGTCTACGACAGCTTGCAGAATACGCCATTGCTCGAGGGTGGATTTTGCTCTGAACATTGCTGCTACATCGAAAGGAGTTTGCTTAATACTGCACTTTCAATTCGATTTTTTGCAATAAAAATATCCGTCAAGCCTGAACAGAAAATCGCTTGGGAGGGCAGTCCTCATTCGCTTAATTTGAATGGTGCCTTGACGATTAATCATTGGAGGGTCCAAAGACCGGCTTTGCGATCTTTGGACTGGCTGCGTGATGTTACCTGACGAGACTGACAGATAGGGTCTTTGTCGTACCTTGCTGTGTCGTTGTTTACATCATCAGCGATGCGTTGCGAGTGATTCTATTGGTTTGGCTTTTCTTGCTTTGGTGGCTTTTCCTTTTTTTGCGTCTTTTATTGTTTTTTTGACTTGGGGCTGGACGACGCTTTGGGAGCAACCATTTTCGGCAGATACTTTTTGGTTGCTTTGAGCTCTGCCAGATAGGGTCCCGGGCTTAAAGTATCTGGCCATTGCAACAGCATCATGGCCAGCATGTTTCTATGCTCTCCCAGTGCCAGGTCGGGATTGCCCCTTGGCGAAGGTATGATGTCGTGTTCTTCGTCGAAGGCTTTAACGATATGGCGGCGCGTCTTGGTAACGGCTTCACTGTCGCCTTTGCCTGCCAGTAAAAAGCTGACACCGACTTCGGCGATGATGTCGTCGGTGGCATCTTTCAGGATCCGGTCAATATTGGCCTCGAAATAATCCAACACCCAGGCAAACTCGCTGGCATCTACGGGCGTCTGATAATAACCACTGGCTGCAAACACAAAGTGGGTCATGCCGTAGAGTTTGTTACGAAATTGCGCTTTATCCAGGCGTTGGTCGCGTGCGGCGGGGTACACCTTATTAAAGGCTTCCCGATAGTCTTTAAGGTAGTCGCCAACCCCCAGCTGTTTCGCCCAGTAAACATAGTTGGCAAGTTGCGCAGCCCAGGACTTAATCATTTCAGGTGAGGTCAATCCACGCTTAAGATCTGTCGCCTTTAATGCAGCGATCATCCTGTCGTGACATGGGCCTTCGAGGCCAAATTCATCGATACGGCTGGCAAACCTGAGCAGTACATCGGTGTAAAACAAAAACTCAGGAAAGTCTTCGAGGGCCTTTTTGCGCGCACTTGCCCGTGGGCCTCGACCAAGCGCCTCAATGGCCTCTTCGGCTGCGGAAGTAATAAAGCCGGGCTTATCCAGGTTACAGGCATAAAACGCCTGAGACTCGGTCACGGCGAACAAATCGACCAGGGCTGCATTGGCATATTTGTCATCACCTGTCATGCGATACATGCGTATGCCGTAATGGCCCTGCACCCGCGGCGGCAACTCAAACAGATTGGCTTCCAATTGCTGTTTGATAGCCTCATATACCGCTGTCGTACCCATGGGCTCAAGAGCTTTGTGGCTGCTGTGTTCGGTATCTGCGGCCTTGCTGTTGGCGGCGTTGGCTGCGGGTAAAAGGCAGGCACAGAGCAGCAAGGCACAGGATTTGTTAGCGAAGGTCATCGGCAATACTCCTTATCAGTTCATCGGCGGTGTAACTGTGGCCGAGGAGGGAGGTGAGTTGTTGCGACAAAGATTGGCGGGTTGGATTGACCAGCAGCAGTTCAAAGGCCTGTTCATCGGTCATTTGCTGGTGGTCGGTGATAAAGCGGGAGAGTCTTTGTTGCCACAACTCGCGGTAAAGCAGGGGGCCTTGTTGCACGAGCGATATGGTGCTTTGGTACTGAGCGTCTACATTCGGCCATTGCCCCTCAAAATGTTCTGCAAATCTGTCTATTCCGGCGGGCTTATTTCGATAGAAATCCAGTGCCAGCACTGAGCGATAGTAGTTTTGGGCCAGGCGATGGGCGTCGACTATCGCTTCCCTTGGTGTAGCCGCGGGCAGTCGGCTATCAAGTTTACTCGCCAGTTTTATTGTGAGCCAGTTGGCCGCGAGCGCGCGGCTGTCATCATATTCACTCTGCCGCGCCAGCAAATAGTGGCGCTCTACCTGACTCATGTTGGCAAGGGCACTGGCAAAAGCATGGATAAAATCTTCAGCGGCACTGCGGCCCTTCAGGACATCGGGTCGGATTAACCGTCCCTGACTGAATTGACGGGTAAATACACCGGGGCGGGTGAGCTGAAAGTCCGGGGTTTTGCCCGTGGCAATGACAAGCTCACCAAGGAGTCGGTCATCAAGCCAGAGCCTGAGGTGATTGTTGCTGAGCCAGTCGAATCGAATGCCGAACCTTTGCGACTCATCCAGCAGTGTGTTTAACAGCCAATGGCTGTCAATGGGAGTGCGCTTGCCGTCGGCCTGCTTCAGTGCCCGGCCAATGTTCCATGGAGCCAGTGTCTTATCGGGGCGTGTGGCCTGCAAGAAGGCGAGCGCCGTTTCCGGTGTGGCGAAGAAGGTGTCTTTGAGTGCAAGGCTCAGGTAGTCTGTATAGCCTTGCTGAACGGCCTGAGCGTGTCTTATATCATGAATAACATTCATGGCACCTAAGCTCAACTCTTGCGCCCTAACTTGATAGGCTTTCCAGGCACTCTCACGGCATTCCTCATTGATTTGCGCGCTAAGGTAAACCGCTATCTTTTGACTTATCTGTTTTTCTGATGATTTATTTTCATCATCGATTCTGCAGCTGTTATTGGGCTCTAAGCTGAATTCTCCCTGCTTGTGACCAGTCATAAAACTGGCCTCAGCGGTGTGCAATCTGGCTTTGTCGGTGGCCGACAATCGCTGACGTATCAGCCGCTGCATTGCCTGCCCCAGTGCGGCTGCGTCGCCTTCGCCATGGATTTGCAGCCTGTGGCTGAGCTGACTGAACGCCGCCATCTGGGTGATTTGGCTGATTTCATCGGCAAGTCGGATTTGGCAGTTAATCAGGAGATCGCGGCCATCTTTCGAAAGGGGCTCATTGAGGTATAGGCTGACCTGGGACGATATATTGTTAAAGCCCAGGCTGAGCCTTTCAAATTGCGTGGCTTGAATGGCGGCAGCTTGCGGGTTATGAATGCCGCTCAGCTCGGCTGGATTGAAGGTCGCTTCGAAGTCACTTGCCAGGGTGAGCTGCTGGCATTGATCTGCCAGTAGCATCACAGGATTGGCAATCGCCGCACTGCACCAGAGACTAGCAGTCAGCGTGAGCGCCGAAATGCACTTTGGCATAGGCCACCCTGTCATTCACTTCCATAAACTTGTTGCCGAGCGATTCCACGTGCTTCAGTCGTGGCAGCAATCCCTTACCGTTGGCGATTTGAATGGCAAGGCCGGGGCGGGCGTTGAGCTCCAGCAGCAGTGGGCCTTTTTCGCTGTCCAGCACCATGTCGGTACCAAGATAACCAAGTTCACACATTTCATAGGCGCTGGAGGCCGTGGTGAGCAAGGTATCCCAGTTGGGCACCTGAATGTCCATCAGGCGCTTGCCGGTGTCAGGGTGAAACTCGATGGGCTCATTAAACTGTACCGCTCTGAGGCCTTTACCTGTCGCAATATCGATTCCGACACCCACGGCGCCCTGGTGCAGATTGGCCTTGCCATCCGATGCGGCAGTGGACAGGCGCAGCATGCCCATCACGGGGTACCCCTTGAACACAATCAACCGGATATCCGGTACCCCTTCATAGCTGTAGCCATCGAACACAGGGTCAAACTGGATAAGCCCCTCTACAATGGCGACATCGGGTTTGCCACCAAGGGAGAAGAGGCCACTCAAGATATTGGATACATGGCGGTCGATTTCGCTGGGGGTGATCTCATTGCCACTGGGTTTATAGTAGCGACCGTTTTCAACCTTGGTGATTACCAAAATTCCTTTGCCACCGGAACCTTTGGCGGGTTTAATCACAAAGCCGCTGCGTCCCTGTACCATTTCCGGGATATCGGCGATTTCGTGCTGCTCCTGCACCACACCAATCAAGTCGGGTACGGCAATATCGTTGGCCAGGGCAAGCTGCTTAGTGGTGAGCTTGTCGTCCACCCGCTGGTAGTACTTTCGCGGGTTATAGCGACCAATAAAGTCGATGTTGCGCTTATTCATGTTGAGCACGCCGGCGCGGCGCAACTCCCAAGGCCAGGCAAATTTCATTTTATTCTCCCGCCAGGGGTTTGAAGCGCTTGAGTTCGAGCAGGCGATAGCCTGTGTATTGGCCCATCAGCATCACCAGCGCCAGGATCACCAGGTGGATCCCGAGGAAGTTGAACACCCAGTGCTGCACCCAGCTGGCGCTCATCGCGAGGTAGGCCAGGGTCGCGACCAAAAGGCTGCCGCCGCCCTGAAGCACGACTTCTTTGGCGCCTTCTTCTTCCCACAGGATAGACATACGCTCAATGGTCCAGGCGAGGATGATCATCGGGAAGAAGGTAATGGTCAGGCCCTCGCTGAGGCCAAACTTGTAGGACAGCAGGGTAAAGATACCTATGATGCCAATCACCACTATGATGACCGCCGATATTCGTGAAATCAGCAGCAGGTTAAGGTGCGACAGATAAGAGCGGATCATCAGTCCACAGGCCACAATCAGCAGGAATCCAACCAGGCCGGTGAGCAGGGTGGTTTGAATAAAAGCCAGTGCAATTAACACCGGCATAAAGGTGCCAGAGGTTTTAATGCCGATTATCACCCGCAAAAACACGACCATCAGCACGCCGATGGGGATAAGCAAAATCCCTTTGAACAGGCTCTGCTCTTCCAGCGGTAATTGGTAGAGTGAAAAGTCCAGTCCCTGAGTGGTTTCCATCATGTCGATAGAAGTGGCAAGGGCGGGGCGGGTTTCCATCAGCATGGAAAAGCTTACCTGTGAATTGCTGCCGCCAATCACATCCAGTACCGACTTGCCCTGACGTTCCCACAGCAGCAAATTGTCGGGGCGACCTTCTTTGCCTGTGGTGGCATCAAAGAGGTACCACTCACCCTGGTCGTACACTTCCACAAAGGGGACCAGTTGCTGGCGGCGGCGCTGATCTTCCAGAAACAGGGCTGAGACTTCGCGGGCGGGAACGCCCTTGGCAGCCAGCAAGTTGATAAAGAGGCGGCTTGGGGTTTGGGCTGTCAGCAGAAGCGCGAGATTCTGGCTCTTTTCTGTCCCCACGAGGGTCACCAGTTGGCGGGCGTAGGAGAGGTTGGAGCCACTGCGCTCCCATGCCGCATCGATGACTTCCTGAGCGGCAGTCTGCTCTGTGGCGGCCCAGACAGGCGCTTCGGGCGCGGTTGGTTCAGTATTCTCTGCCAACCGAGAGATGCCGGTGGGAACCAAGGTGACCTTATAGTAGAGGTCCTGTTGCCCAAGTACTGCACGCTTGCTCCAAAGGGCGCGGCGGCCATCGGCATCGTCCATGATGGACAGGCCAAAACCAGCCGACGTTGTGTGCTCAATCAGCACTTCAAAGGCGGGGTCCTGAGGTAAGGCGAGGGATACTTCACTCTCGCCGCCCTGGCCGATAAAGCTGACCTTTGCATCTATCGCCCAGGTGTTGACCTGCTCACCCGGCAAGAAGGGTACCCTGTGCTCCACACCGCGATAAATACTGCTGGAGATCCCAAGGACAACCAATAAAAAAACGAAAATATAAAATGGCTTACGTGAGTGCATCTGCGCTCCTTTGCTCTTGAGATCTGTTACTTTCCGTGAATGAACTGCTGGCTGACATCCACAACAGCGATGTCTTTGATAAATTTACGGCCGAGCAGCAAGGGATAATCCAAATGGCTGCGGTCGGTGAGGTTCAGATCAGTTTCGGCGCTGTATTTGCCGATTTTAAGGTGGGCGTGAATTACGGGGCGGCGATCGTCGGCATCGCCTTCCTGTTTAATGCGCACAAAACGCACTACTTTTGACTCGAAGGTAGATGCAGGTTTGGATTCGCCCTGTACCATCACATCGAAGCGCACCCACTGTTCGCCATCTCGCTCAAACAGGAGGATGTTGCGGGCATCCAGTGATGAGCTTTCAGCGCCTGTGTCTATGCGGGTATGAAAGCTGGCTTTAAGTTCGTCGATAAAGACTTTTTCCACTTCACCCAGCATGAACTTATCGCCAATGGCACTGGGTGGACACTCCAGCGGCACGGCAGTGGTGGGTGCCATTGGGCTGGCTTTCTTCAGTGAAGCAAGATTTTTATCCAGGGCGGCGATGGCGCTGTTCAGTTCAGAAAGTTGGGCTTGGGTATCCAAATTTCCCTTATCGATAACGGCCATCATACGCGCTTCACTGTTGTCGAGGCTGACTTTCAGCTCGTCGGCATTCACCGGGGCAGGACCTGCAACTTCGGGTTTGGAGGTAGTGCTGCAACCTGCACATAGGGCGATAATGGCGACGGCCAGGGTATGTTTGAACATAGTCTTTGCTTCCCTTTCGTTAGCGGTTCTTGTCTCAGTCTGCATCCTGTGGACTGCGGTTCTTTACCGCGATGAAGGTAGCCCGTTTGGGTGCCGGATAACCTTCTACTGTGAGGTTGATGTCCTTGGGATCCAGATAATCCACAAGCGATTTGTTTTGCATCCATGGGGTACTGCGCTGCTCCGCAAGGGAGGTCACATCCACATTCACACAGCGCACATCGGTAAAATCACATTTCTCAAGCCACAGCTTAAGTGCATCAATTGATGGTAAAAACCATACATTATTCATCTTGCCATATCTATCTTGCGGCACCAGAACCGTGTCTTTATCGCCATCTACCACCAAGGTTTCCAACACAAGTTCACCACCCATTCGCAATTGATCCCTAAGTTGTAACAAGTGATCGATGGGGGAACGTCGGTGATAGAGCACGCCCATGGAGAACACAGTATCGAAGGCATCCAGTGGCGGCAGCTCCTCTATGCCCAGAGGCAAGAGGTGTACTGGCAGCTCGGTATCTATCAGGCGCTTAATGGCTTCAAATTGGCACAGAAACAGTGCCGATGGGTCTATGCCTACCACCCGTTTGGCTCCGGCCCCCAGCATGCGCCACATGTGATAGCCACTGCCACAACCCACGTCCAGTACAGTGCGATTGGTCAGAGGGCTGATATGGGGAGCAACCCTGTCCCATTTCCAGTCGCTGCGCCACTCGGTATCGATGTGAATGCCATGCACATGGAAGGGGCCCTTGCGCCAGGGCTGTAGAATCCTGAGCAGGTTTTCCAGTTTCTCGGTTTGGCCGCTGTCGAGTTGCTGCCCGTCGCCAATAGTCACGCTGTCTTTCAAATCAAGGAATTCAGGGGCCGGATAGTGCAGCTTTGCCAGCACCTTTTCCCATTTGGGCAGGTTGCCGTGTTTATGCTGGCGTTGCCACTCACCCAGAATAGCGGGCAAAGACTCGAGCCAGTGTTGCAATTGAGTATCGGCGATTTGGCGATAAAAACTTGAGAAACTGATCACTTGATAGCCACCATAGAGGCAAAATTAAAACATTGGAACCAAAGGTCCGCCTGGGTGAAACCGGCTTGGTTCAGTCGGGTTTTGTGCTGTTCCAGTGTGTCGGGGATAAGCACATTCTCAATGGCGCTGCGTTTTTGACTGATTTCCAACTCGCTGTAACCATTTGCCCGTTTGAAATCGAGGTGCAGCGAGTCCAGTAATGCCTGGATATCGCCGCCTTCAAATTTGAGCTTTTCAGACAGCACCAGGATACCGCCGGGGTTCAATCCCTGATAGATGCGTGCCAGCAGAGTGTCTCTGTCGTTTGGCGGCAAAAACTGCAGGGTAAAGTTAAGCACCACCAGAGAGGCGTTTTCAAATGTTTGATTGCGGATATCTGCCAGCTGAAAGAAGACTTTGGTGTCACTCACGTAAGCGGAGAGGTTTTCTTCAGCCCGCATCAACATAGGTTCGCTGTTATCGATGGCAAAAATGTGGGCGTTGCGACCTTCGATTTTGCGGCGGATGGCAAGGGTCGCCGCTCCCAGAGAACAGCCCAGATCATAAACATTGGAGCCTGGCGTGACGCAGCGGTCAGCAATTTCACCAATTGTGTTAATGATTTGCGTGTAACCGGGCACTGAGCGGCGGATCATGTCGCCAAATACTCCGGCAACGCGACTGTCAAACTGGAAGTTACCCTGGTGCTCGCCTGGCTCGGCGAACAGTGTGTCCTGTTGATTGGTCATGGGATTCTTATCTCACAATATAGCCTTGTATTTTAACGAAACGCTTTTCTGACCAGCAAGGGCGCACTGGCTATTTCGTGGAAATTTATGTCTAATATATCGTTAAGTAACATTCCCTTTACGCCTTTTTGACCTTTTGGGTGTGCCCTTTGAAGCTTATTCTGCGACTGTTTTTTTTCCTCAGCCTCCTGATACCTTCCGTGCTCCATGCCAGTGAAAAGCCTTTGGTGCTGGTGATGGGAGAAGACAGCTATCCATTTCAGTTCCTCGATGATGATGGCGAACCACAGGGATTATTGGTGGAGTTGTGGAAAGAGTGGTCGAGGGTTAATCGTCGCCCGGTGGTATTTGTCGGCAGGGTGTGGCGCGATTCGGTTGCGCAGTTGGAAGAAGGGCGCGCCGATGTTCATTTGGGGATGGCGATCAATCCTGAGCGCGAAGCCAAGTTTGCTTTTGCAAACGCCATTTCGGATGTCAACACCTACGTCTACCTGCATAAACAATTGCAGGGGCGTACAAAACTTGAAGAACTTCAACCCTTCCAAATAGGCATAGTGCAGGGCTCCACCTTTGAGCAGGAGCTCAGCCGCCGCCAGCCAGGTCTGGTGTTTCGCTATTTCCCTACCCGCGATACCCTGCTTGAAGCCGCATACCGGGGAGAGCTTGTCGCGTTTGCCGGGATGGAAGGGTATATGCGCGATCAGGCGTTGCAGCAGAAACTCGCGGCTGAGTTTCCCATTAATACCCGGGTATTGGTGCGCGAGACCAAACTTCATCCTGCGGTCAGGCAGGGCAACAATGCGCTTATCCGGGAGATAAACGAAGGCTTTGCCAATGTTGCCGACGATTTTGTTCGCAAGCTCGAGCGTCGCTGGCTGGGGTATCAGCGTCAGCAAAGTGGTCTTGCTATCGCCATGCAACTGGGGGTTGAGCCCTTTGTCGACCTGGGTGGCGATGGTCAGCCCCACGGGCTTTACGTTGATATCTGGCGGCTGTGGTCAGAAAAAACCGGCATCCCCATTAACTTTATCCCCGGCGATATGAACGGCAGTCTTGAGGACGTACGTTCGGGGCGCGCCGATGTGCATATTGGCTATCCGGAAAGTGAGGATATGAATACCGGGCTCTACCGCGCCTGGCATATGTACACTATCAAGAGTCGGTTGTTTTTGTATGGCGATCAAAGTCATGAGCTGGACGCCCTAAAGGGCAAACGTCTGGGTGTATTTCCAACAGCGCCTTATGTGGCAGAGCTTAAGGCCGCCTTACCCGACACCCAAATCCGTTTCTATCAGGGCATGGACGAAATGCTCGCCGCTGTGCATCAGGGGGATATTGTCGGGTTTGTGGCGGCCGCCGCCTGGACCCAACATTACTTGTTGCTCAATCGCAGCTGGTCTGAATTCCATCAGGTGCCTTCCCTTGAGTTTGATACCGAAATCTATGCACTGATCCGTCAGGGAGATCAGGGGCTGGCAAATCGAATTGCGTCGGGATTTAACATGATTGATTGGAAAGAGCTGGCAGACATCGAACAAAAATGGATGCTCAACAGCCGCGATCATGTGTTTTTGAAAGACAAGGAACATTTAGAGCTAACAGACAATCAACGGCGTTATCTGGATGGGCTTGGTACCCTGCGGATGGGGTTTCTTGAAAACTGGGGGCCGATGGAGTTTGTCGATGAGCAGGGTAACTTTGCCGGTGTTAACTCCGACATTGCCCAGATGATAGAAACCATGCTCGGCATCGAAATCCAACCCGTGCCATTCAAGGAATGGAGCGATCTGATAAGCGCCCTTGCGAAAGGCAACATAGATATCGCGGGCAGCGTGGCAAAAACCGCCGAGCGGGAAGGGCAACTGGGATATTCAGACCCTTACTGGCCCTCGGCCTGGGCACTGGTGAGCCCTCTGGAAAGCGTCACCGTATTCAACCTTGAACAGCTGGAAGGTCAACGTTTGGCGGTAGTAGAGGGATATCAGATTATCAGCCGTTTGATGGCTGAATACCCCGGCATCAAGTTGGTATTGGTGCCCGACAGTCAATCGGGGCTGCAAACGGTTGCATCCGGTAAGGCCGATGTGTTCCTTGAAAAGGTAGTGACAGTCGCAAGCCAATTGGGCGCAGGTCAGTATCAGCAACTGAAAATGTCGCTGCTGGCAGATTTTGCGGATCAGAAAAGCCACATCGCGGTGTCAGCGAAACACACGGAACTTCTGCCTTTTATCAATCGGGTCATTGCCAAACTGGATAAGGCCAGGGTGCAGGAAATCTACAGTCGCTGGATGGACATTAAGCTCGATACCGGCCTGGTCCGTTATCAGCGCTATATGAAGGGCGTGGCGGTTGCCTTGGCACTGCTGACCCTGCTGGTGCTGGTGATTACTGTGATTAATCGGCGCCTTAAAAGCGAAATCCAGGCCAGAAAAGAGGCCGAGTCCCGTATTGCCCATCTGGCGAGCCACGACCCGCTAACCGGCTTGCCAAACCGTATGCTGCTGGACGACCGCCTTAAACAGGCAACCTTGTTCCATTGCCGTGAGCAGAGTAAATTTGCGCTGCTGTTTGTGGATCTCGATGGCTTTAAAGAAATCAATGATACCGAGGGGCATGTCACAGGGGATGCGGTGCTGGTTAAGGTGGCTAACTTGCTGGACGAAGCTGTCAGAAAGTCCGACACAGTGGCACGGTTTGGCGGCGATGAGTTTGTGGTGATGCTCAACAAAATTCACGATCTCGACAGTGTCTGTCAGGTGGCTGAAACCCTGATTGCCCGCATTGGCGAGCCATTGAATATCGGCAAAAAGACCCTCAAGCTGTCGGCCAGTATCGGTATTGCCATTTTCCCGTCCGACAGCGACAACCCCATAGGCCTGATGCAAAAAGCCGATAAAATGATGTATTTCGCCAAACAGGCGGGAGGTAATGGTTATCGCAGTGCCTGAGAGTGTCTTTTTTTTGCGCACTCGTCGCATTTTGCTGGCCTGGGCCTCTGGTCAATGGCAAAAACTTGCTGGATACTTCACCGACCAAAAGTGAAGTGCTTTGGCTCAGGGCATTCTTTCTCTATAATGCCCAGTCACAATTTTCAATCAGATTTCCGCCGCACCGGTGCAGGAAAAAGGATAACTCTCAATGCGCAGTCATTATTGTGGAGACGTTAATAAGTCTCACGTCGGACAAGAAGTCACCCTCGTTGGCTGGGTAAACCGCAGCCGCGACTTGGGGGGTGTGATCTTTTTGGATCTTCGCGACCGCGAAGGTTTGGTTCAGGTGGTTTACGACCCCGATCTGCCAGACGTGTTTGACGTAGCCAGCAGCCTGCGTGCGGAGTTCTGTGTTCAGGTTAAAGGTGTAGTACGCCCACGTCCTGACAGCCAGGTGAACAGCCAGATGAAAACCGGTGAAATTGAGGTGCTGGGCAAGGCGCTCACCATCATCAACGCCGCCGACCCACTGCCACTGAGCCTGGATAACCACCAGAACAACAGCGAAGAAGCCCGTCTCAAGTACCGCTATCTGGATCTGCGCCGTCCCGAGATGGCCCAGCGTCTGATTTTCCGCGCCAAGGTGACCAGCTTTGTGCGTCGCTTTATGGATGGCAACGGCTTCCTCGATATCGAAACTCCCATCCTGACCAAGGCCACCCCGGAAGGTGCCCGCGACTATCTGGTACCAAGCCGTACCTATAAGGGTCAGTTCTTCGCGCTGCCACAGTCGCCACAGCTGTTCAAACAGCTACTGATGATGTCAGGTTTCGATCGTTACTATCAAATCGTGAAGTGTTTCCGCGACGAAGACCTGCGCGCCGACCGTCAGCCTGAATTCACTCAAATCGATATCGAAACCTCGTTCATGAGCTCTGATCAGGTGATGGAAACTACCGAGCGTATGATCCGTAACCTGTTCCTCGAGCTGATGAACGTGGATCTGGGCGAATTCCCGAAAATGACCTGGGATGAAGCCATGCGCCGCTTTGGCTCCGACAAGCCGGATCTGCGTAACCCGCTGGAACTGGTTGATGTAGCCGATCTGCTTAAAGCCGTTGAGTTTGCCGTATTCTCCGGCCCAGCCAACGACGAAGAAGGCCGCGTTGCTGCGCTGCGTATTCCCGGCGGCGCCGAGCTGTCACGCAAGCAAATCGACGACTACACCAAGTTTGTGGGTATCTACGGTGCCCGCGGTCTGGCCTGGATGAAGGTCAACAACCTGGCGGCGGGCCTTGAAGGCATTCAGTCACCTGTGGCCAAGTTCCTGAATGAAGACATCATCAAGGAAATCATTGCCCGTACCGGCGCCGGTGATGGCGATATCATCTTCTTCGGTGCCGACAAGGCCAACGTGGTTGCTGAGTCCATGGGCGCCCTGCGTCTGAAAGCCGGTGAAGACTTCAAACTGCTCCAGGGCGAATGGCGCCCACTGTGGGTGGTTGACTTCCCGATGTTCGAGAAGGCCGATGGCCGTTTCTACGCGGTTCATCACCCATTCACTGCACCACGGGGTGTAACCGCAGCCGAGCTTGAAGCCAACCCTGGCAAGGCCGTGTCCGATGCCTACGACATGGTACTTAACGGCGTTGAACTGGGCGGCGGCTCTGTGCGTATCCACAATGGCGACATGCAGTCTACCGTGTTCCGCATCCTTGGCATCGAAGACGAAGAAGCCAAAGAGAAATTCGGCTTCCTGCTGGACGCACTGCGTTTCGGTACGCCACCACATGCGGGTCTGGCCTTTGGTCTTGACCGTCTGGTGATGCTGATGACCGGCGCCAGCTCCATCCGTGACGTGATGGCCTTCCCCAAGACCACCACGGCGGCCTGTCCGCTCACCAACGCGCCGGGACATGCCAACCCCGACCAACTGGTGGAACTGGGCATTGCGGTTCTGCCGAAAGAGCCGAAACAAGACTGATAGAGTCACAAACAAACCGGGGCGCATGCCTCGGTCTGTTTTTACGGCCACTGCATTTTCCCCAGGCGCTGTTTTTCGTTAGTCTGGACAGTGGTCATCTATCCGCATTTCAAGGAGATTTCTATGGCAGGTCACAGCAAGTGGGCCAACATCCGACACCGTAAAGCCGCCCAGGATGCCAAGCGCGGCAAACTCTTTACCAAACTCATTCGCGAGCTGGTTGTCTCCGCCCGTGAGGGTGGTTCAGATGCCGATGCCAACCCCCGTCTGCGTGCCGCCATCGATAAAGCCCTGTCTGCCAATATGACCCGAGACACTGTGGAGCGCGCAGTCAAACGTGGCTCGGGTGAGCTCGATGGCGACAATCTGGAAACCCTTATCTACGAAGGCTACGGCCCCGGCGGCACTGCTGTGATGGTCGAGTGCATGACGGATAACCGCAACCGTGCGGTGACCGGGGTGCGCAATGCCTTCAATAAGTCCGGTGGCAACCTGGGTACCGATGGCTCGGTGGCCTATCTCTTTACCAAGCGCGGGGTGATAAGTTTCGAGCCCGGCACAGATGAAGATGCCATTATGGAAGCTGCCCTTGAGGGCGGCGCCGACGATGTGGTCATCAACGATGATGGCAGTGCCGATGTGTACACCACGCCTGAGGACTTTGGCGCCGTGAAAGACGCCCTTGATGGCGCGGGTTTTACCTCGGTGAACGCCGAAGTGACCATGGTGCCATCCACCCGGGCGCTGCTTGATGGCGACACCGCTCCCAAATTCCTGCGGCTTATCGACCAGCTTGAAGATCATGATGATGTGCAGGAGGTTTACCATAACGCCGACATCCCCGATGAGGTGATGGAGACGCTGGAATAATCCATGGCCATTATTTTAGGGGTCGACCCGGGTTCCCGCATCACAGGTTATGGCATTATCCAGTGTCAGGGACGGCATCAGCGCTACCTTGGCAGCGGCTGCATTCGCACCTCATCGGATGAACTGCCTGACAGGCTTAAACAGATTTTCGATGGTCTGCAGGAAATAATCCGCCAGTACCAGCCAAGCCAATTCGCCATCGAGCGGGTCTTTATGGCCAAAAATGCCGATTCGGCATTGAAGCTCGGCCAGGCGAGGGGCGCCGCCATTGTGGCGGCTACTGTTGCAGGCTTGCCGGTGGCCGAATACAGCGCCACCCAGATTAAAAATGCCGTCGTGGGCACAGGCCGGGCGCAAAAGGCCCAGGTGCAGCACATGGTGCAGCAGATGCTGAAACTCCCCGCTGCGCCCCAGGCAGACGCCGCAGATGCACTGGCGGTTGCCATGTGTCATTATCACACCCATCAAAGTCTGGTGGCCCTCGGTGGGCGCGCCAGTGTCAGAACATACGGAAGATACAGATGATAGGTCGTTTAAAGGGCATTTTGGTTGAGAAACACGCCCCAGAGGTATTGATAGATGTGGGCGGTGTTGGCTATGAGCTGCAAATGCCGCTGACCTCCTTTTACGAGCTGCCACTGCCTGGCGCCGAGGTCATTGTTTATACCCACTTTGTGGTCCGCGAAGATGCCCAGCTGCTGTATGGTTTTATCCATAAGGAAGAGCGCTCACTGTTTCGTTTGCTGATCAAGGCCAATGGTGTTGGCCCCAAGCTTGCGCTCACCATTTTGTCGGGCATGACCGCCAAGGAATTCATCGGCTGCCTGGAGCGTGACGATATCGCGACCCTGATCAAGTTGCCCGGTGTGGGTAAAAAGACCGCCGAGCGTCTGCTGGTTGAGATGCGCGACAAACTCAAGAGCCTGATGGAGGCCTCCATGGGCGCCGAGCGCGAGTTTGTGCTCAAGAGCAACTTCACCCCGGCGCCAGTGGCCGCTACGGTGGAAGAAGATGCCATAGCCGCACTCTTGTCACTGGGTTACAAACCGCAGCAGGCCAGCAAGGCCGTATCCAGTGCCTTCCAGGAGGGCATGGATCCCGAGCAGCTTATCAAGGCTGCACTCAAGTCCATGCTCTAAGGTGAAAGGGGAATACCATGATTGAGGCCGACCGGCTTATTCAGCCCCAGGATCTGGGTCAGGAAGATGTGATTGACCGCGCCATGCGGCCAAAATTGCTCGATGAATACACGGGGCAGGACGATACCCGCGCCCAGCTTAAAGTCTTTATTGAAGCGGCCAAAAAGCGCGGCGAAGCCCTGGATCATATGCTGATCTACGGCCCGCCAGGCCTGGGTAAAACCACTCTGGCCAATATCGTTGCCAACGAAATGGGGGTGAACATCAAGTCCACCTCCGGGCCTGTGCTGGAAAAGGCCGGTGATTTGGCGGCGTTGCTCACCAATCTTGAAGAAGGTGACGTGCTCTTTATCGATGAAATCCACCGCTTAAGCCCTGTGGTGGAGGAAATCCTCTATCCGGCGATGGAAGACTATCAGCTGGATATCATGATAGGTGAGGGGCCGGCAGCACGCTCCATCAAGCTGGATTTGCCGCCATTTACGTTGGTGGGCGCCACGACCCGCGCAGGCTCGCTCACATCGCCCCTGCGAGCCCGTTTCGGCATTCCGCTGCGGCTTGAGTTTTACAATGTCCGCGACCTGTCATCCATTGTTG
The DNA here is from genome assembly GCF_019457615.1 of Shewanella zhangzhouensis. Classification (NCBI taxonomy): domain Bacteria; kingdom Pseudomonadati; phylum Pseudomonadota; class Gammaproteobacteria; order Alteromonadales; family Shewanellaceae; genus Shewanella; species Shewanella zhangzhouensis. Next base: position 2,366,513 of record NZ_CP080414.1, on the reverse strand, counting down.
CCCGCTCGGCCAAGGTGATGGATGTGCCCATGGATGAAGGCGGCGCCGAAGAAATTGCCCGCCGCAGTCGCGGTACGCCCCGTATCGCCAACCGGCTGCTGCGCCGGGTGCGCGACTTTGCCGAAGTGAAACACGATGGCGCCATCAGCCGCGCCGTTGCCCAGTCTGCGCTGGATTTGCTCGATGTCGACAGCGAAGGCTTCGATTACATGGACCGCAAGTTGCTGCTCGCCATCATCGATAAGTTTATGGGCGGTCCTGTGGGGCTGGATAACCTTGCCGCCGCCATCGGTGAAGAGCGCGAAACCATCGAAGATGTGTTGGAGCCGTTTCTTATTCAACAGGGCTTCGTACAGCGCACACCCCGGGGACGTATTGCTACTGCCCGAGCCTACAGCCACTTTGACCTCATCAAACCTGACTGACTAAATCAGCTCAAACACTGCGTAAAAAAAGAGACCTCAGGGTCTCTTTTTTATGGGACAAGGGTTTATGTCCTTCGCTATTCATTAACAGAGTCTGTTAATTTCGTTATCAAAGCGGCCTTATGGACGAATTTAAGCGATATGAGTCACAGAAAAAGTGTGATCGAGATCACATATATTGCTCTTTGCATTGTTAACGGGTTGCTGGCCGGTTTGCTGATGACATGAGCGCTTGTGACAGACTGTAACTGCATATTTGAATAAATATTCAGTAATAAACAAAATTAAAACATTGCCACATACAAAACGGAAAACTTAAGTGAACATAAGTGTTTCATTGGAAATGAAATGTTAAGAGTTTGAGGGTTTGACGATTCTCTGCTGCTTGGCGAGTATCGGGTCTGCGCCAAATTCAAAATCTTACAGGCGCAGTCAAAATAAGCAGGGAGTTAAATCATGTTAAAAACCACGAGAATCGCCTGGGCGGTCAATTGTGTTCTGTTGGCCACCAGTGCTTCTGCTGTCGTGTCCAGCCAGGCGTTTGCTGAAGAAGCTCAAGCCAAAGACGTAGAGCGTATTGCGGTAACAGGTTCACGTATCCAGCGTCAGGATATGGAAACTGCTTCTCCTGTCACAGTGATCAGCGCCGATGCCATTCGCGCTGAAGGCTTCACCTCTGTTGACCAAATGCTGCAGGCTCAAACCTCCATGGCGGGTGCCGCCGTGGGTTCAAGCACCAACAACGGTGCAGACGGCGTAGCGCAGGTAGACCTGCGTGGTATGGGCGCTGAGCGTACTCTGGTACTTCTGAACGGTCGCCGCATGGTGAACTCAGGTTCAGGCGCAGACAGCGCGGTAGATTTGAACTCCATCCCAGTTGCCATGATTGCCCGTGTAGAAATCCTGAAAGACGGCGCATCTGCTGTATATGGCTCTGACGCCATCGCCGGTGTGGTGAACATCATCACCAAGAAAGATTTTGAAGGCTTCCAGTTCGATTTCAACGGCAGTGGCACCGACAAGGGTGACGGCGAAAGCGGCGAACTGAGCATGCTCTACGGTTTCAATACCGACAACGGTGGCAACTACACCTTTGGTGCGGCTTACTCTGAGCGCCGTGGTGTTATCCAGGCCGATCGTGAGTGGACCGAGCCAGGTTACAGCTCATTCATCCCTACCGGCTCTCTGGAAGGTATGGTGAAAGACGCCAATGGTAACTGGGTTGACCGTAACACAGGTTATGACTTCACCCAGGACAGCTGGTATCAGACACCAAGCAAGCGTTACAGCCTGTTTGCCAACATGACTCAGGAACTGGGTGACGATCTGCTGCTGACCGGTGACATCCTGTACACCAAGCGTAAATCTGATCAGCAAATGGCTGCTCAGCCAGCTGACATCATGCTGGGCGTATGTGGCGAAGAGGGTATCGATGCCGCACGTTGCATCACTTTGGATGCCGATATGATTGCCGCAGGTATCGGTCCTGATGACACTGGCCGTGTAAACTACCGTCGTCGTACTACCGATGTAGGTCCACGTATCTACAATCAGGACACCGACACCCTGCGCGCCTCTCTGGGCCTGCAAGGCTCTCTGGACATCAACACCGGCATGACCTGGGACCTGTCTTACACCTATGGTAAGAACAAGGCCGAGACCTGGGTTGAAAACTCCATCAATGCCGTGAAGATGGAAAACTCCGTCTACAACAACCTGGACTCATGGCTCAGCGGTCAGCCGCTGCCACAGGATATCATCAACGACATCGGTTTCACCGAGCGTAACGATGGTGGTAACGAGCAGCACGTGGTTGCCGGCGTACTGAGCGGCGAATTGTTTGACCTGAGCGCTGGTGCGGTTGGTTTTGCCATCGGTGCCGAATACCGTTACGACAGCGGCTACTACAATCCCGATCCTGTGATTGTGGCCGGTGAGGGCACTGCTGCTCAGCAAGACCCAACTGATGGTAACTACGACGTATTCTCAATCTATCAGGAAGTGAGCGTGCCTTTCACTGAGAAACTGACCGGTGAATTTGCCCTGCGTTTCGATGACTACTCTACCTTTGGTAAAGCTTCTACCTGGAAAGTGGGTCTGACCTATGAAGCCACTGACGACCTGATGCTGCGTACCGTAGCTGCCACCGGTTTCCGTGCACCCAACGTTGCAGAGCTGTTTGGCGGTAACACAGGTTCTTACGATTACCTGGATGACCCATGGGGTAACGAGCAGGACCCACAAATTCTGGTGAACTACACCTCAGATCCCGATCTGAAGCCAGAAGAGTCTGAGTCTTACACTGCCGGTCTGGTGTACTCTCCAAGCTACATCGAAGGTCTGTCTCTGACCCTCGACTACTGGCGTTTCCGTGTGACCAACGCTATTACCCGTCTGGATGCACAGAAGGGTCTGGATGACTGTCATGCCGGTATTCTGAGCGCCTGTGAAACCTTCAAGATCACCGCTGAGGGCGATCTGTCGAACTTCACCAACCCGCTGACCAACGTGGGTAGCCAGAACACCAGTGGTATCGACTTCAACCTGGCCTACAACTTCGAAGCCCTGAATCTGGATTGGAAGATCAACAACGATCTGACCTATCTGCTGGAGTTCGAACAGGACAACGTTGCTTACGAAGGCACCAGCGATGGTAACTTCGGTGGTTATGCCAAGGTGCGTAACAACTTCAGCATCCAGGCCGGCCAGGCCGACTGGAGCCTGATGTACTACAACCGTTTCATCGGCGAAACCGAATGGCTGGGCGACCGCAATGAGACTGTAGACTCAGTGCTGTACCACAACGTGGTTGCAACTTACTTCATCAACGACGATGTGACCGTATCTCTGGGTGTGAAGAACCTCACCGATGAAGAGCCATCCTACGTGCCAAACGGCAGCGACGGCGGCACCATTCCTGAAGTATTTGACACCATCGGTCGTCAAATCTACGGTGGTCTGACGATGAAGTTCTGATAACCATCAGACACTGAATAAGCAGAAACAAAAAAGCGCCCCATGGGCGCTTTTTTATTGCGGGAACGAGAGCCTGAGTCAGTATGCCTCGCCCCGGTAAAAATCAGCCAAGGCCTTGCATGGCGGATTTCATCTGGATGAGTTCAATCTTGTAACCATCGGGGTCTTCCACGAAAGCGATTTCGGTGGTGCCACCGGCAACAGGACCCGGCGCGCGGGTCACTTTACCGCCGGCCCTGGCGATGTCTTCGCAGGCCTTGTAAATATCAGCTTTACCGATGGCAATATGGCCAAAACCTGTGCCCAGATCGTATTTATCGGTATCCCAGTTCCAGGTGAGTTCAATCACAGCTGCGCCCTTGGCTTCTTCGCCATAGCCCACAAAAGCCAGTGAATAACGATACTCAGGATTTTCTGAGGTGCGCAGCAGCTTCATGCCCAGCACTTCGGTGTAGAAGGCGATGGATTTTTCAAGATTGGCAACCCGAACCATGGTATGAAGAATTTGAGACATTTGGGGTTCCTTTAACGGCAGTAAGATGGCGGCCAGTATAGCAAAAACGTACTGCATACAGGGAACAAAAGGAGAAATCTGAAGCAACTCACAGTTTGACAGTGTGGTGTTGGCTAAAGCCACAATGGCATCGGATAATGCCGTATAAGTTCACCAAAGGAGAAGAAGATGAAAACTGAACTGAAAATGGCTGTGGGCACTGTAGCTGTGATTGGATTGTTCTTCGCTGCATTTGCAACCTCCATGTTTTAAGCCGATTTATACGAAAAACGCCGCAACTGGTAACAGTTTGCGGCGTTTTTCATTTCAGGGTCCCAGCTTACTCGTCTGGGTAAACCTTGTCCTTGAATTCGCACAGATCTTCGATGATGCAGCTGCCGCAGCGAGGTTTGCGGGCAAGGCAGGTGTAGCGTCCGTGCAGAATAAACCAGTGGTGTACGTCCACTTTAAACTCGGCCGGCACCACCTTGAGCATCCGCTCCTCTACCTCGACCACGTTCTTGCCGGGCGCAAACTTGGTGCGGTTTGCCATACGGAAGATATGGGTGTCCACGGCAATGGTAGGCCAGCCAAAGGCGGTGTTAAGCACCACGTTGGCGGTCTTTCTGCCCACACCGGGAAGGGCTTCCAGCGCTTCACGGTCTTCAGGCACTTCGCCGCCGTGCTTTTCCAGCAGGATTTGCGACAGCTTCACCACGTTGATGGCTTTGTTATTAAAAAGCCCGATGGTTTTAATATACTCCTTAAGCCCCTCGACACCAAGGTCAACTATGGCTTGTGGGGTATTGGCCACTGGAAACAGCTTATCGGTGGCCTTGTTCACACTGACATCGGTGGCCTGCGCCGACAGGGTGACAGCCACAAGCAATTCAAAGGGGGAGGAAAAATTAAGCTCAGTCTCTGGCTTGGGGTTATTGGCTCTAAGCCGGGTTAAAATTTCCACTCGCTTTTGGTTATTCACGGTATCTCTTACCTTACTCAGTCTGCCGTATTCAGCCTACTTTGGTTATCCTGGCTCGGGTGATGGCGGGCGCGGCTTCGGGCGCTGGCTTCTTCGCTTCCAGGCGCTTATCGATAACATTTTTAGCGGCAATCAAGAGTCCCATAGCGATAAAGGCGCCGGGGGGCAGCATTGCCAGCAAGAAGCTGTTATCCACCTGCCACAGCTCAATACGAAGAGAGGCAGCCCAGTCGCCAAGCAGTTGGTCGGCGCCATCAAACAGGGTGCCCTGACCGAGGATTTCCCGCACCGCGCCCAGCACGGCAAGCACGGCGGTAAAGCCTACCCCCATCATCAGACCATCGAAGGCGGCGGCGCCCACGCTGTTGCGGGATGCGAAGGCTTCGGCGCGGCCTATGATGACGCAGTTAGTCACAATGAGCGGCAGAAATATCCCCAGCGACAGGTAAAGGCCGTAGGCATAGGCGTTGATAACCAGCTGCACTACTGTCACCAGGGCGGCGATGATCATCACAAACACAGGAATGCGAATTTCCTTGGGGACAAATTCACGAACCAGGGATACGAGCACGTTGGAGCCAATCAACACGGCAACAGTGGCAAGACCAAGTCCAAGGGCGTTGGTCAGGGTAGCTGTGACCGCAAGGAGTGGACAAAGCCCCAAAAGCTGCACCAGCCCCGGGTTATTTTTCCAAAGCCCTTGCCAGGCAATCTCTTTGTAGTTACTCATCTGCATTGGCTCCGTTATCACAGCCCAGAGGCCTGTTAAACCACTCGGCCTGATTGGCACTGACAAGGGTCAGGGTACGGCTTATGGCCTTGAGGTAGGCCCTGGGGGTAATGGTGGCACCGGTGAACTGGTCAAAGTCACCGCCATCCTTTTTCACCTTCCAGCGGTCACTTGTCTTATCGGAAAACACCTTGTCGTTAAATGACAGTACCCAGTTGGACTTGCGCAGCTCAATCTTATCGCCAAGCCCCGGCGTTTCCTGATGGGTAAGGGTACGGACACCAAGCACCTTGCCATTGAGGTCTACCCCTACAATAAGGCGAATATTGCCGTTATACCCATCAGGGGCAATGGTCTCTATGGCAAGCGCCACTGGCTCATTGGCATTGCTTGCCAGATAAACCGGCATCGGCTCGTCTGTGCCCAAAGCGTCGGCGTTATGGATCAGAATGCAGCTCATGCCAAGGTCATTGTCATGAAGCTCATCGGGCACTATCTGGTGCAGTATACGGGTGAGCTCAAGACGTTGCTGCTCGGCAATCTTGTCTTTGGTAGCTTCGTTCACCAGGGCGACCGCTGCGGTACAGATAAGCGCAAAACCGCTTAAGAGGAGTCCGTTTTTGATGATGGATTTTTGCATCGCCAGGTCCTACAGGCTGCCACGATGGCCATAGGCCCGGGGCTTGATGTAATAGTCGATTAGCGGAGCGCAGAGGTTGGCCAGCAATACCGCAAACGCCACACCATCGGGGTAACCACCAAAGGTGCGGATCAGATAAACCAATACCCCTATCATGGCGCCAAAGAGCAGCCGTCCGCGAGGACTGGTGGCGGCGGTCACAGGATCGGTGGCAATAAAAAAGGCTGCCAGCATGGTTGCGCCACTGAAGAGGTTAAACAGGGGGCTGGCGTGGGTGTCTGGCGATGCGCCAAAGCCAAAGAGGCTGCACACAAAGAGGGCGCCGATGAGCCCAGCGCTGATGTGCCAGCGAATGGTTTTGGTGGCCAATAAAAACAGGCCGCCGCACAGATAAGCAAGATTCACCCAGAACCAGCCTTCACCTGTGCTGCCACCGCCGAAGATGGCTTTTTTCAGGCTTTCATCGGCGGTGAGCCCCATGGACAGATCGGTTTTCAAGGTGTCCAGTGGGGTTGCCATGGACACGCCATCAATCCCAAGCGCGAAGTCAGCTGCGCCCTGAGCTGAAAAAATGACTTCAATGGCATCCAGAATGCCTGCGCTGCTTTGTGCCAGCGTGCTGGGGACGGCCCATGTCGTCATCAGTACCGGGAAAGACACGAGAAGCAGTACATAGGCGGCCATGGCGGGGTTAAAGAGGTTTTGCCCCAAACCGCCATAAAGCTGTTTCACCATCACGATGGCGAATACCGTACCTATGACCACCAAATACCAGGGGGCGAGCGGCGGAATGGCGACACCAATCAAGAGCGCGGTAAGCACAGCACTCTGGTCCATCAAGGTAGCCGATATCGGGCGGTTTCTGAGCTTAAGCACCAGAGCTTCGGCGGAAAGGGCCGTCGCAATGGCGAGACACACCTGAATAAAGGTGCCCCAACCAAAGAAATAGCATTGGACAGCGAGGCCCGGCAGGGCAGCAAGAATGACGCGCTGCATCACGGCCGAGGTTTGGCTGTCTTTGCGCACATGGGGTGATGATGCAATCTTAAACGCCATGATTATTCATGCTCCTTGGCGGCTTTTTTGGCCTTGGCTTTGGCGACGGCCGCAGCAATACGGGCTTTTTTAAGCGCATCGGCATCTGTTGGTGGAACCTCTGAAATACCTGTATTTGAGCTGTCTTGGGTGTTTCCACCTTGTTCTGATACTTGGCTTTCAACCGGCGACTTGTCAGCGGCCTTATCGGTAAAGGAACTGTTCGCGAGTGCTTGGGCATCAGTCTCCAGTGCCTGGGGGTCAGCCGCTAGAGACTCTTCAGATTGAACGCTGCCAGTTTCTGCAGTATCTGACTGTCTTCCTTCACGTTTCGCCGCTGCCTTCGCCTTGGCTTTTGCTACCGCAGCGGCCACTCTGGCGGCCTTGTCATCAGGTTTGTCGTTTAGCTTGCTCGCAAGAGTACTTTCATCTGTTTGTGGGGAACTTGCTTCAACGCCGCCCTTATCAGTTTCAGCGGCCATATCCGTTTGGGGAGCGCTCTGTGCAGCACTCGCCGCCGACTTCTTGGCTTTAGCTTTGGCAACGGCTGCAGCAACTCTGGCTGATTTGGTATCCATTGGGTCTGAGTCTGAGCCTGAGTCGGCTACCGGCGCCGCCGGCGCTGACGAAACTGACTCCGGAGCGGCATTTTCATCGGTACTCCTGGCGGCCTTTTTGGCTTTTGCTTTGGCGATGGCCGCGGCTACAGCGGCACGCTTGGGATCCTGCTCCTTCGCGTCAGCCTCTGCATCCGCTAGCTGCACTTCAGACACCTTTACTTCTGGTGCCTGTTGGGAGGATTGGATGTTGCCTTCGGCGGTGTCTGCAGCGGCTGTATTGCTGTTTGCCGCCAGGGCTGCTTTTTTAGCCTTGGCGCGGGCAATCGCTGCGGCGACAGCGGCCTTTTTCGGATCTTCGCTGCTTGCTGATTCGGACGCTAACTCAGGCTTGGCCTGTGTTTTTACGTCGGCGTCAGCTTCCGTAATCCCGGTGTTAGCAGCGGCCTTGGCGGCTTCCTGCTGGGCGGCCTTCTTTGCTTTGGCTCTTGCTATGGCGGCAGCGACACCGGCTTTAGGATCGGCGGCTGAAGCTGGTACACCCTCTGGCGAGTCAACGCTCGGAGCGGCAGTTTGCTCCTGGGCGGCTTTTTTGGCCTGCACCCGGGCGAGGGCGGCGGCGATGGCGTCTTTTTCTCCCCCGGCCATGGCCGCTTTACGTTTCTCTGCGGCCTCTTTTGCCTTGGCTTCACGGGCCGCTTTTTCTTCTTCAAGGCGGGCAATGCGGGCTTCAAATCGCACTTTTGCGCGCTCAGCACTGGCTTTTTCTTCCGCCTGTTGGCGAATGGCGGCCTTGGCAACCCGATAATATTCTACCAGGGGGATGTCACTGGGGCAGACATAGCTGCAACATCCGCACTCGATACAGTCTTTGAGGTTATAGCTTTGTGCCTTGTCGTATTCTTCCGCTTTGGCGTGCCAAAAGAGTTGCTGTGGCAGCAATGATGCGGGGCAGGCAACGGCACATTCGCCGCAGCGAATACAGGGTTTCTCGGGCGGCATCTCGGTGATTTCGAGGCCGTTGGGCAACAGCAGACAGTTGCTGCCCTTCAAAATCGGGACCTGGGTATCGGCCAGGGTGTAACCCATCATAGGACCACCCATGATGATCTTTTGGGCCTGCGCTGCACGAAAATCACAGTGGTGGAGGAGATCCTCTACCTTGCTGCCGATTAAAGCCCAGTAGTTTCCGGGTTTGGTTACCGCGTTGCCGGTGACGGTAACGACTCTTTCTATCAAAGGCTTTCCTTCGATGACAGCATCGCGGATTGCATACAGGGTACCCACGTTGTGCACCAGGATACCGAGCTGAGCTGGAATGGCGCCGGAGGGCACTTCCTGTCCGGTAACAATCTGAATGAGCTGCTTTTCACCGCCTGAAGGATATTTGGTCGGGATTACAGTGACCCTGACAAGTCCCGCCGGTAACTGGCTGCGATTGACGGCGGCCCGCATGGCTTCAGCGGCTTCGGGCTTGTTATCCTCGATGGCGATGATAATGCGTTTGGGCGCAAGGATACGGTGCACTATGCCAATACCCGCGATAATCCCATCGGCGTGCTCGCGCATCAGGCGATCGTCTGCCGTGATGTAGGGTTCACATTCAACACCGTTGACTATCACCAACTCTATTTCGCTGGCCGGACTTAATTTAATGTGGCTCGGAAACGCGGCGCCGCCCATACCGGCGATGCCGGCATCCTGAATTCTTTTGACCATTTGGGCCGGGGTCAACTCATCCAAAGCTGCGCCTTGGAGTTCACACCATGTATCCTGGCCATCGGCTTCCAATACCAGCGTCAGTATGGGCAGGGCGGATGCATGGTTGCTCGGCCGAGACTCAATGGCTTTTACACTGCCTGAAGTGGGGGCATGTACCGGTAAATAGCCAAAGCCCTGACCCTGAGTCAACATTTGCCCTTTAAGAACGGTATCACCCGCCTTTACGGCGAGAGTGGCCTGTTCACCAACCTGAGGCAGGGGAACCAGGTATTCATCAAACAGTGGCAGTGTGGCAATGGCAGTGCCATTGGAGACGGATTTCATCTCGGGTGGATGAATACCACCGGGTGAGCGCCACAGCGTACCCTTATCCAATTGTTCCAAAAGCGTCAGCACTGTTTATCCTCTTCGAGCTGCATCACGGGAATGGCACTCAGTTTCCAGTTCCAGGTCTTGATGTCCTGAGTGACAGGGAGCATGTCGATGCAATCGACGGGGCAGGGCTCGACACAGAGATCGCAGCCGGTGCAGTCCTGGGTAATGACGGTGTGCATCAGTTTACCGGCGCCGACGATGGCATCCACCGGACACGCCTGAATACACTTGGTACAACCGATACACTCGTCTTCGCGAATGTAGGCAACCTTTTTGACTTGCTGCTCAGTTATGGCAGACAGGGGCTGAGGTTCAACTCCCATCAGCTCAGCGATTTTTTCCATGGTGGCGGTGCCACCGGGGGGACATTTGTTGATTTGGTCACCGCCGGCAATGGCTTCAGCGTAGGGGCGGCAACCAGGATAGCCACACTGACCACACTGAGTTTGTGGCAGCAGGGACTCGACCTGATCTACCAGAGGGTCGCCTTCGACTCTGAATTTAACGGCAGCAAAGCCCAATATGGCACCAAATACCAATGCCAGCAGGCCCAGTAATACAACGGCTATCATGACTGCAGACATTATTTCACCAAACCGGTAAAGCCCATAAAGGCCAGTGACATCAGCCCGGCGGTGATCATGGCAATCGCGCCACCCCGAAAAGGCAGGGGCACATCGGCCGCTGCCAGGCGTTCACGCATGGCTGAGAAGAGGACGAGCACCAAAGAAAATCCCACCGCGGCGCCAAAGCCATAGATGGCTGATTCCAGAAAATCGTGCTGCTCGTTCACATTGAGCAGCGCGACACCGAGAACGGCGCAGTTGGTGGTGATAAGCGGCAGGTAAATACCCAGCGCACGGTGCAGACTGGCACTGGTTTTTTGCACCAGCATTTCGGTGAACTGCACCACAACGGCGATCACCAGAATAAAACTCATGGTGCGCAGATAGGTCAAATCAAAAGGCGCCAGCAGATACTGGTTCACCAGGAAACTGAGAACGGAGGCCAGGGTCAATACAAAGGTAGTCGCCATCGACATGCCGATGGCAGACTCAAGCTTGCCTGACACCCCCATAAAGGGGCAAAGTCCGAGAAATTTTACCAAAACGAAGTTGTTGACCAGCACAGTACCGATCAACAACAGGAGATATTCACTCATCGCAAAAAAGCATTAGCGGTCGGTGCCGGGTATTATCGGCTTTTTGAGTCTCATTAACAACATATCAAATGCAGGGTTAACTCTGGCGGGCCAGTTTCTCGTCAAGCGAGTCTTTGCCGGCGGCAGGTTCTGGTTTGGCAATATAGAAACCTTGCAAACCGTCCACCATAAGCTTCTCTAACGTCAGCTTTTCTTCCTGACGTTCCACACCACAGGCAATGACCCTGACACCGATACGTCTGGCGATGTCTATCATCATGCGCACAAAAAACTTGTTGTTGGCGTCTTGATCTATGGCTTCGCTGTAGGTGGCGTCGAGCTTGATGTAGTCGGGTCTGACTTCCCGGAAAAACTTAAACGATGTAAAGCCCATGCCGAAACGCTCGATAGATACCCGGGTGCCAACACTGTGGATTTCGCGAATAAAGCGGAAACTGCCCTGCATATTGGTTTGCAGGCCACTTTCATTGATTTCCAGTACCAGTCGGTTAGAAATGGTCTTGTGTTTGGTTAGAAGATCCTTAAGCCAGACCACAAAATTATCATCGGTTGCCGACACAGCGCTGATATTGACCCCATAGGCACCGGTCAGGTTTGGGTTATCCAGCAACATGCGCACAGCTGAGAGGACGACCAGCTTATCCAGCTCCTGACTCAGTCCGTGCCTTTCAGCCATGGCTATCACAGTAGCGGTAGGGAGTACCTTGCCTTCTGAGTTAAAGAAGCGGGCAAAGAGTTCGCGGTAGACTTCCACTTCACTGCGGCAGGGCTGTATCGGCTGCTGAAAGAATCGTACTGCGCGTTGGGTAATGATTTCAGTAATAGCCACTTGCCAGCGGTTATCTCCGATTTCCTGATCCTCACTGAACTTCTCAAGCACATGGAAACTGTTAGAACCCAGTGTTTGAGCAATGCTAAGCGCCGCATCAGAGAGACTGAGTAAGCCCACTGGGTCAACGCCACTCTTATAGGGGACGAGTCCGGTATAGGCAACCGACTCCATGGCAGAAGTGGACTGGTATTCATCGAGTAACGTCTTGAGCGGCTCAAGGAATCGTTCTGCATCACTGATAACCAGATTAGGCAGAAACACCGCAAAGTCGGAGCTGCTTATCCGGTAAAATTCGGCATCGGGGAAGGGGCTGCCTGCCTTACGCAAACATCCAGCGACTTTTGCCAGATAGTCATCGCCAGCGGTACGGCCCTTAAGCTGGTTGATAGTACCCAGCTCTGTGGCTTGCAACATGGCAAGGGAACCCAGCAAGTCTTTCTGGCTCTTGGCCAATTCATCCAATTTACGGGTAAAGCGTGCTCTGCTGCCAAAACCTGTGATGGGATCTTGAAATGCTGCACGGGACAGCTTTTCGTTTTCATGATGCAAACCGTCAATCTTTTGCTTCAATGCTTGCCGGGCATCTTCAAATGCGCCTGCAAGGCATTTAAGCTCACCGCCGAGTCTGGATTGCTCAGGGGGCGAGAAGTTAAGCTCCGCCAGTGACTTCACATACTCAGCTGCGTAATTGATTTTACGGGACAGTCTGGACGCACACACCAAAAACAGCAGCAGCGAAGCGGCCCATAAACTCCCAAGGATAAGTAACTGTTCTGAATAGATTTTAACTGCCTTCGCCCGTGGGCCGTTTGTGTCCAACTTCACCATGAGTCGCCCGTCAGGCAAGTTGCGGGTATCACTTATTTCCAGCGGAAACAGGCTTGCCAAAAACGATGCCGGGGTTTCCTGCAATTGTCCGGTGGTGAAGTTGCGACTGCCATCGGTCCCATCGGTGTACTGAAAAAACTGCAAAGTGATCGATTGCTGCAGGTGTTGATAGAGTGCCTTGCCATCACCATGCCAGGAAGCCAATTCAGTGGTTTTGTTCTGATATTGCGTTTCCAGGGCCTTGCCAGCATCCTGCATCAGGCCAAGGTTCTCTTGATGCAACCAAAGTGCGGCACCACCGAAGAGCAAAATAAGTGCGAGGGGGAAAGTTTTGATCAAACTCATGGCTAATTCCATTAACGCCGTTTTGATGATTTTAGCTAAAGAATGTTAAGAACAGCGAAAAGTGTAACCTCAAAGCGGAAAAAACAAAATCCAAATCAACGGGATTTGCAATGCAGTGAGTAGGGGAATGAACAACGTGGACTTCGATGGCTCCCCTGACTGGACTTGAACCAGTGACATACGGATTAACAGTCCGCCGTTCTACCGACTGAACTACAGGGGAATCGAAAAAAATGAAGTGCGATTGGCTCCCCTGACTGGACTTGAACCAGTGACATACGGATTAACAGTCCGCCGTTCTACCGACTGAACTACAGGGGAACAGATTGTATCGCTTTTGAAGTTGGCTCCCCTGACTGGACTTGAACCAGTGACATACGGATTAACAGTCCGCCGTTCTACCGACTGAACTACAGGGGAACAGATTGTATCGCTTTTGAAGTTGGCTCCCCTGACTGGACTTGAACCAGTGACATACGGATTAACAGTCCGCCGTTCTACCGACTGAACTACAGGGGAACAAATTTTTGCGATTAACTTCATGCCCTTAAGGGCGTGTTTCAGAGAGTGGCTCCCCTGACTGGACTTGAACCAGTGACATACGGATTAACAGTCCGCCGTTCTACCGACTGAACTACAGGGGAATCGTTGTAAAACAACTGCTCGCTGAGAACGGAGCGCATAGTAAAACGGGTGGCCTGATGAGTCAACGCTGGAAACCAAAAAAAGTGTGATTAAGTCGTTAAGTGCTCATCTAATGTGCATCGTGGCGCGAAAATCAGCACAATGTTCAGCATTTACCCAGCAAGTGACTGTTTTATGGTGCGAAACTTTCGTTCCTGAGCAGAAAGCTGTCTAAGAATCACTGAGGTTTTAAGGATCAGCGCGCCAGCACCCGGATGCGGCAATTACAGATGTAGTTAAATTACAAACCGACCCGCAGAAGGGCCCCCTGACCTTAACCCTGGCCAAAGCCACGCCCGGTGAGGCTTTCAGGTACTTTTCCACAATTTCTGTGGATAAGCCTGTGAGTTTCACAATAAATGAGGCTGCAAACCCGCATGAATCCGGGATTTGTCTTAAAATGCACCTTCACAGTGCGGCGTAAAAATGTTCAATAAAATCAATGTCAAGTTGTTTGTGGTAGTAGAGAGGGGGGCAATGCCATTGTGACTGAAAATTGTAGAGACACGACAACATAAAATGTGTGCATGAATTTATCAGTGAGTGCTGTACAAGCGTACCAAATAAGTAAAAGGCACCAACCGAGAGCGGTATGTCAGAGAGTTACAAAATACTGTATTAGTCAAAGAGCATATCCTGCTGATTCAGTGCAGTTGGCGTCGAAGGTGCGCTGGTTTACACTAGGAGCCCGGCTTAACGAGGACGAACTTTTCTGTGTCTGAGCAAGTTTTTCAACTTTCTTCCCAGTATTCACCCGCAGGCGATCAGCCTAAAGCCATCGCCAAACTGATCGACGGGCTGGAATCAGGACTCGCCTGTCAAACCTTGCTGGGCGTAACAGGCTCTGGCAAGACCTTTACCGTGGCGAATGTCATTGCCACCCTGGGGCGGCCCACCATTATCATGGCACCCAATAAGACGCTGGCGGCCCAGCTCTATGGCGAGATGAAAGAGTTCTTTCCCAATAATGCGGTGGAATACTTTGTTTCTTACTACGACTACTATCAACCAGAAGCCTATGTGCCGGCATCCAATACCTTTATTGAGAAAGATGCCTCGGTAAACGCCCACATAGAACAGATGCGTCTGTCAGCCACAAAGGCCTTGCTTGAACGCCGTGATGTCATCATTGTCGCGTCAGTCTCCGCGATCTATGGTTTGGGTGACCCTGACTCCTATATGAAGATGCTGCTGCATTTGCGCCAGGGCGACTTTATGGGCCAGCGTGACATCTTAAGGCGCCTTAGCGAACTGCAATACAGCCGCAACGACATCGATTTGCAGCGGGGCACCTTCCGGGTTCGGGGAGAAGTCATTGACATTTTTCCGGCGGATTCGGAGCGGGATGCCATTCGGGTTGAACTGTTCGACGATGAGATTGAGCGCATCAGCGAGTTTGATCCCCTCACGGGTCAGGTGACCAAACGTCTTGCTCGCGCCACAGTGTACCCCAAAACCCACTATGTAACGCCGCGGGAAAAGATCCTCGAAGCCATTGATCAGATTAAAGATGAACTGAGGGGGCGCAAGCAGCAGTTTTTGGATAACCACAAGCTCATCGAGGCGCAGCGTATTACCGAGCGGGTTCAGTACGATGTGGAAATGATGACAGAGCTGGGATACTGCTCCGGGATTGAAAATTACTCCCGATATCTGTCTGGCCGCGCCGAAGGGGAAGGGCCCCCAACGCTGCTTGACTATCTGCCTGCCGATGGCCTGATGATCATTGATGAGTCCCACAACACAGTGCCGCAAATTGGCGCCATGTATAAGGGTGACCGCTCACGTAAAACCACCCTGGTGGAATATGGTTTCCGTTTGCCTTCAGCACTGGATAACCGGCCGCTGAAGTTTGAAGAATTTGAATCCCTGATGCCCCAGACCATTTTCGTCTCGGCAACGCCCGGTAAGTATGAGCTGGAGAAAAGCGGGGAAGACATTGCTGAGCAGGTAGTGCGGCCAACCGGTTTGATTGACCCCGAGCTGGAAGTACGTCCTGTGGCCATTCAGGTTGATGATCTTCTCTCTGAAGTCGCCAAGCGGGTGGAAGTGAATGAGCGGGTGCTGGTGACCACACTCACCAAGCGGATGGCAGAAGATCTCACCGATTACCTCGACGAGCACGGCGTTAAAGTGCGCTACTTGCACTCGGATATCGATACTGTGGAGCGAATGGAAATTATCCGCGACCTGCGACTTGGCGTCTTCGATGTGCTGGTCGGCATTAACTTGTTAAGAGAAGGTCTCGACATGCCGGAAGTGTCTCTGGTGTGTATTCTCGATGCTGATAAAGAGGGCTTTTTGCGCTCAGAACGCTCGCTTATTCAGACCGTAGGCCGCGCAGCCCGTAACGTGAACGGCAAAGTGATTCTCTATGCCGACCGTATTACTGACTCCATGGCCCGCGCCATGGCTGAAACTGACCGTCGCCGCGCCAAACAGATGCAGTTCAATGAAGAGCACGGCATTGTCCCCCGCGGCGTGGTGAAGAAAATCACCGATGTGATGGATGTGGGCGAGAGGTCTGCACCAAGCCGCGGCGCGGCCAAGGTGTCAGGTCGCAGCGCCGGCACAGGTAAACCGTCGATGAAGCACGACCCGCATCAGATTGCCGTGACCATAGATGCGCTTGAAAAACAGATGCATCAGCATGCACGGGATCTGGAGTTCGAGCAGGCCGCCGCGCTCAGGGATGAAATCCATGGGCTGCGCCAGCAGCTGCTGGAAGCTTGAGTCTTAAACAGAGCCTAGCCATCTGAAGGCAAGTGCAAACATGAAAAACGCGCCACTGGCGCGTTTTTTCTCTCTGCTTTGAGATAAGGGGCAACTGGCCGGATTTATGCGGGACTCTTTGTCACATTCGATGAGCAATAGGCGAGATAGGCCACTCCCAGGGCTGTGCCAAGCAGTGCACCCACCAAATGCGACTCGGTAGCGACCCTGGCACCAATCAGGCTCGCCACATCGTTGCTGGCGCCAAAATACTGCTCGTATCCCACTTTTAAACCCAGGCCAATCAGCAGCAGCCAGCCGGATTTAAGCCCGCGCTTAATATCCATCAGAGCACCAAAGGCAAAGAGGCCGTGCAAAATACCGCTTAGGCCCACATACGCCTGAAGGCTTGGGTAAAACAGGTACAGGCCAATACCTTCACCGAGGCAGAGAACAAACAGCAGCAACACGAGCCCGGCCGCGCGGTAATGAAAATGATGCAAGCTCAAAATCACCCAGAAGCCCGCCAGGTTCATCAAGAAATGCCAGTGGTTGGTGTGCAGCAAGTTGCCGCTGATAAGGCGCCAATATTCGCCTGCGCCAATAAGGTGCCTTTGCCAATTAAGCTTCCCATCAACAGGCAAAAAATAGAGCGCAGCACAGAGCAGGGACAGCAGAGCGCCTATCATTAGCAGGCGCTTGTCTATTGAAGGCAACAGGCTTGATGGCAGTAAGCTCAATTGGCGGCCGTCTTGTTGGTAAGTTCTGCGTTTACCGCATCACGATTATTGAGGTAGTCCTCAAGGCCGCGGCGTCGCAGCAGGCAGGCGGGGCAATCGCCACACCCATCGCCACGGATCCCGTTGTAACAGGTCAGGGTTTGATTCCGCACCAGTTCGAGCTTGCCGTAACGGTCGGCCAGCGCCCAGGTTTCGGCTTTATTGAGCCACATCAGCGGCGTGCGAATTTCAAGTTGTTTGTCCATACCCAGATTGAGCGCCTGCTCCATGGCTTTGATGAAATCATTGCGGCAATCAGGATAGCCAGAGAAGTCGGTTTCACATACACCGGTGATCACAGTATCGGCGCCAAGTTGATAGGCGTATATGCCGGCAAGGGTTAAGAAGAGGATATTGCGACCCGGGACAAAGGTATTGGGCAGACCATTTTCCATCAGTTCGTGGGAAACGGGGATGGCGTCTCGGGTGAGGGCGCTGATGGCAAGCTCGCCAAGCAAAGACACGTCCATGATTTTGTGGGACGCACAGCCAAGCTCGTTTGCCAGCGATTTGGCTACGTCAATTTCTTCACTGTGGCGCTGACCATAATCGAAGGTGATGGCGTGTACTTCATTAAACTGAGACAGGGCCTGCACCAGACAGGTAGTGGAATCCTGACCACCACTGAATACGACAACTGCTTTGGACATGGAAAAACCGATACTGAGTTAAACTTTTGGGGATATAGTGTATCCCAGCAGCCGGGCAGCTTCAAAGTAACTGGTTTCTGACGCGTAAAAGTTCCCTTGAATCCGTGGCTGAAATCTTCTATAACAGCCGGCCGAATTGAATGTATGTCGTTTCCCTGCTACGGCAGCGACACCAAACGAGCGAGTCCTGATGACCGAGTATCCCATCAACGAAGTCTTTGAAACCATTCAGGGTGAAGGCAGCCACACTGGCCTGCCCGCCATCTTCGTGCGCCTGCAGGGCTGCCCGGTAGCCTGCCCCTGGTGCGACACCGCCCAAACCTGGGATGTGCTCGAACAAAATAAAGTGGCGCCCGCAGACGTTATTCAGGTGGATGGCAGCATTGGCCGATGGGCAATGCATTCGGCTTCATCTTTAGTGGATGCATTCATTAATAAGGGCTTTTCCGCCAAACTGGTGGTGATCACCGGCGGCGAACCCTGTATGCACGACTTAACGGATTTAACCCAAGGCTTTGAAGCGGCAGGGTTTCATTGCCAGATTGAAACCAGTGGCACCTTTGAGGTGCGCTGCTCAGAGAGCACCTATGTGACTGTATCGCCCAAGGTGAATATGAAAGGCGGCTATCCGGTGCTGAAACAAGCCCTTGAACGTGCCAATGAAATCAAGCATCCAGTGGCTACCGATGCGCACATTGATGAGCTCGATGCGCTACTGGAAGGTGTGGATATCACTGGCAAAACCATTTGTTTGCAGCCCATCAGCCAGAAGGCCCGTGCCACAGAGCTTGCGATGAAAACCTGCATTGCCCGCAACTGGCGTCTATCAATTCAAACCCATAAGTATTTGAATATTGATTGATTAATAGGTCTTTTGCGGAAGTCCTGCCAATAAAAAAGCTCCCACGGGAGCTTTTTTAGTTGAGTCAACAGGCACTCACAGCTTGCCACTTTCATTGAAGGCGGCGAGGGCAGCACTGGCTGCGGTGATATCGCCGATGTGAGAACCCACCCAGTCGCTGTTGTAGTAGGTATCGAGATACCGCTCGCCGGGATCGCAGATAAGCGTAACGATACTGCCGCTTTCGCCGCTTGCCTTCATTTGGGAAGCCAGTTTCAGCGCGCCGTACAAGTTGGTGCCGGTAGAAGGTCCGGTTTTGCGGCCGATTAACGCTTCAAGCCAATACATGGTGGCAATGGAGTTCACGTCCGCGACTTTCAGCATTTCATCCACCACTCCCGGAATAAAAGAGGGCTCCACTCTGGGCCGGCCAATGCCTTCAATACAGCTGCCTTTTTCACAGGTAATGCTGGCGTCACCGGTATTGAAGTAGTCGTAAAACACCGAGTGCTGCGGGTCGACCACCAGCAATTTGGTAGCGAGGCGCTGATAGCGGATATAGCGACCAATGGTGGCTGACGTGCCGCCAGTGCCCGGGCTCATTACAATCCAGCTGGGGATGGGATGGGGTTCGCGCTCCATTTGGCCAAAAATCGCGTTGGCGATGTTGTTGTTGCCGCGCCAGTCGGTGGCCCGTTCGGCGTAGGTAAACTGATCCATGTAATGGCCGTTGAGTTCTCTGGCAAGCTTCTCTGACTCGGCGTAAATCTCGCTGGAATGTTCAACAAAATGGCAACGGCCGCCATAAAACTCAATTTGCTCGATTTTGCGCTTGGCGGTGCTCTTTGGCATCACCGCAATAAAGGGTAAACCAAGCAGGCGGGCAAAATAGGCCTCCGATACAGCCGTGCTGCCGGATGAAGACTCGATAACCGCCGTGCCTTCTTTAATCCAGCCGTTACAAAGGGCATACAGGAACAGTGAACGGGCGAGACGATGTTTGAGGCTACCTGTGGGGTGGGTGCTTTCGTCTTTTAAATAGATGTCGATGCCGTCCAGTATCGGTAACTCGAGCTTAATAAGATGGGTGTCGGCGCTGCGCTGAAAGTCGGCTTCAATTTTGCCGATGGCATTGGCTACCCAGCTGGTGCATATGGGAAGGCTCATGGGGAGTCCTGTGTTTTGCGATACGAGCTTGGATAATATGAAAAATCAACAGGATTTCACAGCGTCAGGATCAAAGCTGGCTGAGATTGTTGCGATTGGCATTAACAGATGTGAAAAGCGAGGTGAATTACAATAGATTCTGCCGACCAAAGCAGACAAGATGGTGGAGGGAGAAGGATTCGAACCTTCGAAGGCGGAGCCGTCAGATTTACAGTCTGATCCCTTTGGCCACTCGGGAACCCCTCCATCATGGCGTAAAGTGAAAGAAACAAGTGGTGGAGGGAGAAGGATTCGAACCTTCGAAGGCGGAGCCGTCAGATTTACAGTCTGATCCCTTTGGCCACTCGGGAACCCCTCCACGAGTTTCTTGCTTTACATTTTTCTTGCGTTGCTGAAGTGGTGGAGGGAGAAGGATTCGAACCTTCGAAGGCGGAGCCGTCAGATTTACAGTCTGATCCCTTTGGCCACTCGGGAACCCCTCCTCATCAGCGGCGGCCATAGTAAGCAGAATCGATAGTCATGTAAAGGCTAAATTTGCAAAAAAGGCTAAAGTTAGGCGCCGATTGGTCGATTAAATGACAACGACCTGTTTTTGTGATGTTTTTTTATGCAGATTGCTGCTGGTTTAGTCAATGAAAGCCAAGTAGGTGACCGTCTTGCCCGTGCCGTTGAAGAGGGGCGCAGGGGCGATTTTGGCTTGATATTGGCAATGTTGTCCCAGGATGCCCGTGATTTTGCAGAGTTTTGGTTATCCACCGATGAATCGGTTGAGCAGAAGCTGCACAAACATTTCGAGCTGCCCCCCAAGCAGACCCTGATCGCCAAACCCGGTGCTGAGGACTGCATGGATAACAGTGGCGTATTCAGAACATTCGGTAAAAAGGCGTTTCATTTAAGCCAGGCACTCTTGCCTGAGCCTGTTGTCATCCGAGGCGACCTTCCTGCTGATATGTTAATTGCCTTGAATAACTGCGCACCTACAGTGCAGCGTCGTTTCTATTCTGACGCACGGCCGACCATACCTACTCACCAACACTTTAACGATATTCTCGAAGCGCAGCGTGCACTCGGAAAACTGATGGAGCACGCAGACAACCGAAATCTGATGGCCATGGTTTGATGCAAGACAGGGTTTGATTTTGCAAATTTGCCTATAATTTGCGGTAGTTGCACCAATTTAACCCGAATACGTCTTCATAAAGGAGTTTAGCGTTATGAAAGCCATCGAAGCGAATCAAGCCGCCAGCGTTAAAGATACCTGCACCGACTGCGGCAGCTTTGTCGATATTGGTGCTGTTATAGCAGCAGAAGATACAGAACTGACCCTGGAGTTTTCAGGTGATGGTGCAGATGCCAAAGCCCAACACCTATGTGATTTGGCGGTAAAACGGTTCGCCAATGTTACCGTGCAGATAGACAGTACTGAGGTAGGTGTACGTCTCAGAATTACCTTTGATGTGGCTGCAGAAAAAATGATTTTTCAATTGGAGCAAGGGCTGTAAAAAATTAATTGTAACGGCTGTTGCTACAAACTAATCAGCTGATGTACAGTCGAAAACCAATAAAAAATAACAATAATTTAGAAAAGGGCGCACAGACGTCCGTCATTTCCCGCACCCTGGGATTTAGGGAACTGAGTGAAAAGGCGTAAATATCAATTTCTGGTCGATCAAATAGTTCACTCTGCTGCCAAGCAGCAAGGTGACTTCGAAAAAACCGCCGAACTGGCGACCGAACTCCTGTGTCAAACACTGGGGCTTTGTGACGCCAGCGTGTGGGCGTTTGATGCACAGCTGTCCAGCCAATATCAGGTTGCACACTTCGGTAAGCACCGACTGGAACCCTGTGCAAGGCGTCCTGCTCAAATCAGCGATTGCCCACTCTATTTGAAAGAACTCGAAAGCCGGCGCCATATCGATGCTTTTGATGTGGCGAATGACCAAAGACTCGTTGAGTTGGCGTCCAGCTACTTTACTCCCAATGGTGTCCATTCGGCCCTCGAAGTGGCTATCCGGATAAACGGTCACATCGAAGGCGTATTGAGTCTTGAGCGCAGCATAGGCGCGCGCTGGAGCGACAGCGAGCTTCATATCGCAAGCCAGGTGGCCGATCAGCTGGCCTTGGCGCTGGCAACCCGCAACACCTACGACAAAGAAGAAAAACTGTCGCTGTTTAAGAGCGCAGTGGAGCAGTCTGAGCAGGTGTTTATGCTCATTAACCTGCACACCGAAACCGTCGAATACGTCAATAAGGCTCATGGAGACATCACAGGTGTGCCTCGGGAAAAGGTTATAGGTCGCTCTTTACGGCAATTGGATTTTTTCACGCAGCACCCACGGCTCGCAGAAGAAGTGCTCGGACGGGTGTTTCGCGGTCTCAGTGCCAAGGGCGAGGTAAAGCTCAAGCGTTACGATGGTCGCGACTACTGGTTGAATTACCAGGCAAGTCAGTTTGTTACTGAGCGTGGTAACTATTATGTGCTGGTCACCTGTGAAGATAACTCCGAGCAGCACAACTACCAACAGGAGCTCGAGCGCCTTGCGTGGCGATGTTCGTTAACCGGGCTCTATAACCGTCTCCATTTCAACCGGGTACTCGACCGGACTCAGCAGGGCCAATTGCTACTGGTTGATTTGGTAGGTTTTAAACGCTTTAACGATACCTATGGTCATGAGCAGGGCGATGCACTGCTCATGGAGATTGCGCGGCGCCTGAGGCACTTCTCTGACATCAATAAGGCCACCGAGATTGCCCGGGTTGGTAGTGATGAATTTGCAATTTTGCTTCTCGGAGAAAAACTCAGTGCCGAAGTCGAATTTATCAGCAATCGCCTGTACCAACATCTTTCGGCGCCGGTACAGATAGGCCGGGAGCAGGTTGACCCCAAACCGGCGCTGGCCATTGTCGATATTGCCTCTGTGAGTAATCTGATAGCGCCATTGACCTGTGCCGACATTGCCGTGCAATACGCCAAGAAGAAGCAGGGCGCTGCCATTCAAATATTCAATAACACCCTGCTCAGTGCCTTTAAAGACGATGCTCAGATAGAGCGTGATTTGCATTCGGCCATTCGAGGCCGGCAATTTGAGCTCTATTATCAGCCGCTGCGCGATCTGCAAAACGATCGCTACACGGGCGCAGAGGCGCTTATCCGCTGGCACCACCCTAAAAAAGGGGTGCTTTATCCCGGGGCGTTTATTGATATCGCCGAGCAATCGGGCCTGATAACCGCTATCGGCAGCTGGGTGCTGGAAGCGGCGTGCCGGCAGCTGAACTTATGGCAGCATCACAACCTGGATATTTCCATGCACGTGAACGTGTCCGCCAGGCAGTTTTTCAGCGGTAATCTCTATGAACAGGTATGGCAATTGTTGACTCGCTATCGCCTCAAGCCCAAGACACTGATTTTGGAGATCACAGAAACTGAGTTGATGGAAGATATACGTTATGCCACCAACCTGTGCCAGGAGCTCGCTGAACTCGGTGTGGGGCTAGCTATCGATGACTTTGGTACCGGTTACAGCTCGATGCGGTATTTAAAACAGTTTCCCATCAGCAAGATTAAAATCGACCGCTCGTTTATCTCCGATCTCACCATCAGCCGGGAAAGTCAGGAGATTGTGAGCGCCATTATTGCCATGGCCAAGGCCTTGAATCTGTCGCTGACCGCAGAAGGGGTGGAAACCCCGGAACAAGAGGCGTTTTTGGCGGCCAACCTTTGCCATCAGGCACAGGGCTTCCTCTATAGCCCTGCGTTGCGTGAAGCGGAGTTCTCGAAGTTTATTGGCCAGGACCGGCTCATTACAGTGCATTAAAAAAGCAGTGCATTAAAAAAGCGCCCATGGGCGCTTTTTTAATGTCTATTGCTACTGGCTTTTCAAACAACAGTGTTTGAGCTTTTTACCGCTGCCACATACACAGGTATCATTTCTGCCGGGAAGCTTAGGTGCATACTGCTTGCCTTTGGTGTAAAACCATTGGCCTTCCTCGAAAACGAATAATGAACGCTCACATATGCCATCCAACTTGCCGGCTTCCAGGTACCAGGCGGTGAAAAACACCTCGCCGCTCTGAGTATCGCTATGGCTGTCGTGTACCGTGAGACCTCGCCACTGCGGCTGTGGGCCTTCGGCCAGTATGGATTCGGTCAGCCCATGAAGGTGGCCCGGGTGATGGGTTGCAATCAAATAGCCCCACATGTTAAGCACGAAGGCGCTGTAGCGAGACCTCATCAAGGCTTCTGGCGTTGGGGCGTGTTTCTTGCCGCAGTGGAAAGGTTCACAGCAGCTGTGATAGCTTCCAAGGCCGCAAGGGCAGGGAGTCGACATAATTTTACTACTCAGCACTCAGGTCAGACGTCAGGGTTTCTTTGCAACATCGGGTGAGCTGAACCTTTGCCCGAAATAGAGTTCGCCCACGGGCTGTGTCTGGTAATAAAACCTGGGCTCGGAGCGGTTGCTGGAATCAATGGAGAGTAACCAGTCGCCATCGGCTTGCTTTCTGGACACAGTGACAAACTTGCCTGCGTATTCACTGACTGGTTCGCCGGTGTCACTGGCCGGGTGGAAGCGAATAAGGTAATAACCAACATCCGTTACCGAATCGCCGGCGCGACTGCGGTCTATCACCCGGAAATCCACTTCGATTCGGGCATTTTTACTGCGGATTTTTCCGAAAAACTTTTCATAAACAGACACAATGGCATCGCGTCCACGAATAATTTCTTTATCGTGACGCTCTGGAATATAGCAGGCACTCTCGGTGTATGCCTTGCCTATCAGGGTGGCATTCAGCTTATCGAAGGCCTCAGAAAAGAGGTCATAGGTTTTATTGATGGCAATGTCGTCAGTCGTTTGCGGGGCGTTGTTTGCCAAAACAGCAAACGAGAGCATCAGGCTCACCAATATCGGAAAAATTCTCATCTGTTTTACTTAAATGACGCTATTATGGGGCAAATATAATGTATGAGAGGCCGTAACCCAAGCGGCATATCTTTACAAAGTGTGTTACTTCCAGCGTTAGAGGATAGCAGCGTGCAGCGTGAAGAACTGGATTTATTCATGGCAGAAATGGCCGATGTGACGCCGCTTAAAGAGGCTGACAGACACCATTTTTTGCAGAGTACCTGTGACGATGAGGCGGCGAAAATGCGTCGGGACGCCGCCGACAGCGACGAACGACTTGATCTGTTACCCATCTATCCCGCTGAACTGACGCGGGTAAGAGGGGATGAGGTCGTTAGTTTCAGCCGTGAAGGGGTGCAGGAGGCAGTATTAAAGCAACTTCGACTGGGCCGCTATGAAGCGAAAGTCCGGCACGACTTCCGTGGTTTAAAGCTGAAAGAAGCAAGAGCGCTGCTGCTTGGCTTGATTGATTCCGCCCTCTTTAGAGGTGATCGGAATCTGTTGCTTATACCGGGAAAAGGGTCGGGCAATCAGCCATTTGAAGCATTGATGAAGTCAGCCCTTTGCACCTGGCTTAGCCGTCTTGATGATGTCAGTGCCTATCACTCTGCGATAAAAGAGGAAGGGGGCGCAGGTGCCCTGTATGTCATGCTGCGTAAGTCAGATGCAGCAAAGGTGCACAGTCGGGAGACCAATCGTAAAGGGGCCCGCCGATGAGTCACCAGTCTTTAAGCAGGGAAACCATGGCGTAAGAAAATCAGGTTCACAACGATATAGTACGAATAAAAAGCCCGGTATCTACCGGGCTTTTTATATTAACCAATAAACGGGCCTGCTGACTTTCATCCCCGGTGCTTAAGCACCTTAAGGATACAGAGAAATCCGGTGCAGCAAGGGCTCATTCAATGTCTCACCAACCACACTGACGATTGGCGCTGGTGTTTTGCTCGTCGAGCCAGGTTTTCAGGGGCGCAAAATAGTCGAGCACGGCGCTGGCGTCCATTTCCTGTTTTCCTGTCACCACGGCTAAGGCTTCAGGCCAGGGCTTACTCGAACCCATTTCCAGCATTTGATTCAGCTTGGCGCCGGCTTCCTGATTGCCATATATCGAGCAGCGATGCACCGGGCCCTTGTCACCGGCCACGTCACACAGGGAGCGGTGGAACTGGAATTGAAGAATATGGGCCAGGAAGTAACGGGTGTAAGGCACATTGCCCGGCACATGGTATTTGGCACCCGGGTCAAAGTCGGCTTCTGAGCGCTCTACAGGCGCCATGACACCCTGATACTTCAAACGCAGATCCCACCATGCCTGGTTGTAGTTCGCCGGTGTGATTTCACCGCTGAATACTTTCCATCGCCATTGATCAATCATCAGACCAAAGGGCAGGAAAGCAACCTTGTCCAGGGCTTGCTTTAACAGCAGACCGATGTCTTTTGATGCATCGGGAACCGTGTCCAGCAAACCAATCTGCTGCAGGTACTTGGGGGTGATGGACAGGGCAACTGTATCGCCAATGGCTTCATGGAAGCCATCGTTAGCGCTGTTTTTAAAGATAAAAGGCTGATTCTTATAAGCACGCTGGTAGAAGTTATGGCCCAGCTCGTGGTGGATCACAGTAAAGTCTTCAGCGGTTTTCTGAATACACATCTTGATACGGATATCGTCCTCGTTATCCAGATCCCAGGCAGAGGCGTGACAGACAACATCACGGTCTTTGGGCTGCACAAACAAAGAACGGCTCCAGAAGGTGTCTGGGAGCTTGTCAAAACCCAGTGACGTAAAGAAGCTCTCGGCCTGCTGCACCATCTTGTGCTCATCGTATCCCTGTTTTGCAAGCAGGGCTGTCACGTCATAGCCCGGGTCAGCATCCTTTGGTGCAACGAGTGGATAAATGGTGCCCCATTGCTGGGCCCACATGTTACCCAGGAGGTGCGCTGGGATGGGACCTGTTTTGGGCACCACATCGTCCCCATATTGGGCGTTGAGCTCGCCACGGACATAACAATGGAGCGAATCATAAAGCGGCTTTACCTGGCCCCAAAGGCGGTCCAGCTCGGTGGAAAATGCATCAGGCGCCATATCGTATTGGCTGCGCCACAACTCAGACAAATTGGCAAAACCCAGGTCTTTGGCACCTTCATTGGCGAGTACCACTTCGCGTTCAAACAGCGGACGCATGGGTTTGGCAATCTCACGCCAGCCAGCCCAGATTTCTTTCAAAAGTTCAGGATCACGGGATTCGGCCATCAGGGCAGAGAGCTCTGGCTGGGTCAGGCAGCGGCCATCGGCAAAGCAGTATTTGCCTTTGCCATAGAGACCGTTGAGCTGGGCGACAATACCGGCCAGTTCCGCATTTTTGGCCGGGTCGAGTGGCGAGGGCAGTACCAGTGCGCTTCTGAGCATATTGAGCTTACGGGCGTTCACGGCATCTAGCTCAACGTTGGCGAATTTGGCAGCTTCAGTGGCTAATCGTACCGAAGTAGCGGTAACCTTTTCGTTAACCGCGGCTGATAAGGATGCAGTGTCTTCGGTGATAAAATTACTGTAAATCCACTCTGCACGGTTAGCCTCGAGAGACAGCGCGGCAAGCTCTGCTTCGGCCTGATTGATAAAATCAACGGCATCCTGGGTAGATACGGTAGAGGATACCGCAGTAACGGCAGCAGCTTCTTTATTAACAGCAACAGTTTGCTGTTCGTCCTGACAGGCGCTGAGGCCGAGTGCAAGGGCTACACCCAAGGCGAGTTTGGCTGGGCGTAACAGTGTGTGAACCTTATTTGGGGTATTGGCTTGGGTCATCTTGTTGCATCCTTGTTATTATCGAACGGCAAAAGTCTAACGAGCACACACAAAAATTACTATGTGAATTCAAACTTAATTCCCGACAATGTAAACAGGTGTTCAGATTTCGTTTGACAAGGCATTTACCAGTGATTAATTTAAACGAGTGTTTTAAATTAATCATAGGTCACGGAATGGCGAATCGATCCGACACCAAAACCCGAATTCTTGATGCCGCGGAAAAGTTGTTCGCAGAGCGGGGCTTTTCAGAGACCTCCCTGAGGCTCATCACCAGCAAGGCGGAAGTGAACCTGGCCTCGGTCAACTATCACTTCGGCTCCAAAAAAGAGCTTATTCGTGCTGTGCTTGCCCGTTATCTCGACGTGTTTATGCCAGGGGCATCCACAGAGCTGACAAAACTCGTGCAAAGCAACGAAAACGCCTCTCTGGAAACCATTTTTTCAGCCTTGGTAAGACCGCTTCTGGATCTTAATAAAGTACGTACCGAAGGCACTCGAATTTTTCTGCAACTCCTTGGCCGGGGCTACATCGAAAGCCAGGGCCATCTGCGCTGGTTTATCACCACCCATTACGGTGAACATCTGGACCGCTTTGTTCAGGTAGTCAGCCAAAGTGCACCCCATATACCGCCGGCAGAGATGTTTTGGCGTCTACACTTCACCCTGGGAACAGTCGTCTTCACCATGGCATCGTCCGATGCCCTGATGGAAATTGCTGAAGCCGACTTCAAAGAGCAGAACGATATTGAGTCTGTGATCCGTAAAGTCATTCCCTATATGGCCGCCGGCGTTGCCGTACCGGTCAACAAGGCATAACAGGAGTATTTGCCATGACCATCTTGTTGTTATTGATAATCGCTGCGGTGATAGTGCTGTTTGCGGTGAAAGATTTGCGGATGAAGTTTATCACTCAGCCGGTTTTCGCCTTTTTTAAACGAGTGTTGCCACCGCTTTCTGACACAGAACGTGAAGCCATGGAAGCCGGTGATGTGTGGTGGGAAGGCGAATTGTTCCGCGGCAAACCAAACTGGGAAGCCCTGCACGCCTATGGCAAGCCAACGTTATCGGCCGAGGAAAAAGAGTTTCTCGACAATCAGGTGATGACCGCATTGTCGATGATTGATGACTTTGACATCGTTCATAATCGCAAAGACTTACCGCCGGAGCTGTGGGACTACTTCAAGAAAGAAGGCTTCTTCGCGCTTATCATTCCGAAAAAATACGGCGGCAAGGGTTTCTCTGCCTATGCAAACTCCACCATCGTTGCCAAACTGGCGAGTCGCAGTGTCAGCGCTGCGGTAACCGTGATGGTACCCAACTCACTGGGGCCCGGTGAGCTTTTGACTCACTACGGTACCAAGGAGCAAAAAGATTTCTGGTTGCCCGCGCTTGCCAAAGGTGAAGAAATTCCCTGTTTTGCCCTGACTGGCCCTGAAGCTGGCTCTGATGCGGGTGCTATCCCGGATGTTGGCGTGGTGAAAAACGGCGAGTTCAATGGCGAGGAAGTGCTTGGCGTCGAACTGACCTGGAACAAACGCTATATCACTCTGGCTCCTGTTGCGACTGTGTTGGGTCTTGCGTTCCAAATGAAAGACCCAGATGGACTGCTCGGTGATAAAAAACACATCGGCATTACCTGTGCGCTTATTCCAACCAGTCATCCCGGCGTTGAAATCGGTAACCGCCACAATCCGCTGAACATGGCCTTTATGAACGGTACGACCCGTGGTGATAAGGTGTTTATTCCGCTGGATTGGATAATCGGTGGTCCTCAGTATGCAGGTAAAGGCTGGCGTATGCTGGTTGAATGTCTGTCTGCAGGTCGGGGTATTTCGCTGCCTGCGCTGGCAACAGCATCTGGTCATGTCACTACCAAGACCACTACGGCCTACAGCTATGTGCGTAAACAGTTCGGTATGTCCATCGGTCACTTTGAAGGTGTGCAGGAAGCGTTGGCCCGCATCATAGGGAACACCTATCAGCTGGAAGCGGCCCGTCGTCTGACCACCACGGGGATTGATCTCAAGGTTAAACCCTCGGTGGTGACTGCCATTGCCAAATACCATATGACAGAGATGGGCAGGGCAGTGATGGACGATGCCATGGACATTCAGTCCGGTAAGGGCATCCAGCTCGGACCCAAAAACTATCTGGGCCATGCTTATATGGCAAACCCCATCTCTATTACGGTTGAAGGCGCCAACATCCTCACCCGTAGTCTGATGATTTTCGGACAAGGCGCTACACGCTGCCATCCCTATGTTCTGGCTGAGATGGAAGCCGCCGGCATGGAAGACGTAGATGCAGCTCTGGAACGCTTTGACGATTTGCTGCTCGGCCACATGGGTTACGCAACCCGTAATGCCTTCTCTAGTCTGTTCTCAGCCCTGACCGGCAGCCGCTTTGCCCAGTCACCTGTGAGTGGTGATACCAAGCGTTATTATCAGCACATGGGCCGCATATCGGCAGCGCTGGCTATTATGACCGATATGGCGATGCTTATCCTCGGTGGTGAACTGAAGCGCCGTGAAATGCTCTCGGCCCGTTTGGGTGATGTGTTGTCTGAGCTTTATCTGGCATCGGCGACGCTGAAGCTTTTTGAAGACAATGGCCGCCAACATGATGATTTGCCCACTGTACATTATGTGATGCAGACCCGCCTGATGAAGGCAGCAAAGGCGCTGGAAGATGCACTGAGAAACTTCCCGCTGCGTCCGGTAGGCTGGCTCCTGCGCGCATTGGTGTTCCCACTTGGTAACCACTTTAAAGGTCCATCAGACAAACTCTCTACTCAGGTCGTTGAAGCCATGCTTAAACCCGGCCCGGCCCGTGAGCGTCTGACGTTCCTGTGTCCATCATTTGATGGCGACAAGGGCGGTATCGCCGAAGTAGAAGAAGCCTTCCTGGCACAGTACGAGTGTCGCAGCATATTCAAAAAACTGCGGGCGGCTCAAAAAGAAGGCAAGTTGAAAGGCAAAGGCATCAATGCGCTATTGCTCAGCCAGGCGGTTGAACAGAGCGTTATCAGTCAGGAAGAGCATGACAAAGTGCTGAAGGCTGACGAACTGCGCCTGGCCGCTATCAACGTTGACGAGTTCAGTGCCTTGTAACAGCTAAAGCCAAGCCTGTGAAAGTTGCGTCTTAAACAAGCAGACTAACAGGTTTGAATAGAAGAAAAGGGTACGCGAATGCGTACCCTTTTATATTGGTGAGACCTGTGACCTTATAGTCGTTGGCATCCGTTCAATGGGAGTTGGGAAAAAGAATTCCCACAAAAATCGCAGCTAAAAAATAACCCGGCGTAAGCCGGGTTATCAGGACTAGATGACCAGCTGCGATTAAGGCAGGATCAGTACCTTGCAGGTGTTGGTGCCACCGATAGTTTCCATGACATCACCCTTGGTCATCAGCACCATGTCACCACTGCCGAGGTACCCGGCAGCACGTACCGCTTCCAGTGCCTGGGCAGCAACTTCATCCGCTCTGAAGGATGTAGAGTCGAAATACACGGGCTGAACACCACGGTACAGAGCCATCTTAGCCAGAGTGGTTGAATGACGTGACAGCGCGATGATGGGCAAAGATGAACTGATACGGCTCATCAGCTGTGCAGTTGCACCTGACTCCGTCAGGGCGATAATGGCTTTCACGCCATCCAGGTGGTTAGCCGCGTACATGGTTGAAAGCGCGATGGTTTCTTCAACCGATGTAAAACGCTCATCCATGCGGTGCTTGGACACTTTGACGCTGGGGTGAGATTCTGCGCCCACACACACGTTGGCCATGGCGCGAACGGTTTCTTCGGGGAAGTCACCGGCGGCGGTTTCAGCAGACAGCATCACCGCATCAGTACCATCGAGCACAGCGTTGGCCACGTCCATCACTTCGGCGCGGGTTGGCATTGGGCTGGTGATCATCGACTCCATCATTTGAGTCGCAGTGATAACCACGCGGTTCAGCTGACGGGAACGGCTGATAAGCTTCTTCTGCACGGCTACCAATGCAGCATCACCGATTTCCACGCCCAGGTCACCACGGGCAACCATCACGGCGTCGGATGCCAGGATCACATCATCCATGGCTTCTTCAGAGGCAACGGCCTCGGCACGTTCAACCTTGGCAACAATCATGGCGTTGGAACCGGCCGCTTTGGCCAGATCACGGGCATAGTTGAGGTCCGCACCGCTGCGAGGGAAGGACACAGCAAGGTAATCAACGTTAATGCGGGCTGCAGTGATGATATCGGCTTTGTCTTTTTCGGTCAGAGCCGCGGCAGACAAGCCACCACCTTTCTTGTTGATGCCTTTGTTGTTGGACAATGGACCGGCAACAGTCACAGTGGTAAATACCTTGCGACCTTCAACGCGCTCAACTTTAAGTTGAACACGACCGTCATCAAGCATCAGGATATCGCCGATGCTAACGTCATCCGGCAGCTCTTTATAGTCGATACCTACCTGGGTTTCATCACCTTCGCCCTTGGCCAATTCCGCATCCAGGATAAATTCCTGACCTAAGGCCAACTGTACTTTACGGTTGTCTTTGAAGGTGGATACACGGATTTTTGGACCCTGAAGGTCGCCGAGGATAGCAACATGCACGCCGAGCTCTTTGGCGATGGCACGGGTACGAGTTGCGCGCTCGAGATGATCTTCTGGTGAACCATGGGAAAAGTTAAGTCTGACTACGTTAGCACCAGCCGCGATGATGCGGCGCAGGTTATCGTCACGGTCTGTGGCTGGGCCAAGGGTAGTAACGATTTTGGTTCTGCGGAACATGAGTTACTCCGTTAAGTTTCAAGTTAATCTGAAGACTATATTAACAGACATTGGCGCATTATGTAGGAAAGTTACAAACAAAATGATCTATCTCAAGCTTTTTATTTTTGTGAGAAACCGCCGGTTTTAGGCGGGTAAATGGTAGCCAGCGCTGTGTCTGACCACCAAATTTGGGTTGGAATCAACTTACAGGATCGGGTCTTTATTGATCCGGGATTCTTTCAATGCTTCTTTTACGCGCTTCAGGCTGTCCCTGAATCTTGGACCGCGTCTTAAGGTAAATCCAGTCGCGAGCACATCAATTACGACCAATTGTGCAAGGCGTGAAGCCATTGGCAGGTACATATCGGTATCTTCCGGCACTTCCATGGTGACCGACAAAGTACACTCAACTGATAGGGGTGAGTTTCTGGCGGTAATGCCTATCACAGCAGCACCATTCTCGCGAGCAAGTCTTGCTATATCAATCAGTGACTTGGTGCGTCCGGTGTGGGAGATAAGCACTACCACGTCACCTTCGTTACTGTTGATGCAACTCATGCGCTGCATCAACACATCATCGAAACAAATGACAGGTACATTGAAACGGAAAAATTTGTTTTGGGCATCGTGGGCCACAGCAGCCGACGCGCCGAGGCCGAAGAACGAAATGGTTTTGGCCTGTGTCAGAATATCTACTGCTTTATTGATGGCCTGCATATCGAGGCTTTGACGAGCAGTATCAAGGGAAGCCATTGAAGATTCGAAGATTTTAGTGGTGTAAGACTCGGGCGAGTCATCCTCTTCCACGTGTCTGCTGACATAGGGTGTGCCGTTGGCAAGACTTTGCGCCAGATGTAACTTAAAATCAGGAAAGCCCTTGGTATCAAGGCGACGGCAGAAACGGTTGACCGTAGGCTCACTCACATCGGCCATTTTGGCCAGGGTAGCGATACTTGAGTGAATCGCTGTTTGGGGAGAGGCCAGAATCACTTCGGCAACTTTGCGTTCTGACTTGCTGAATTGGTTTAGACTTTTCTGGACCTTTTCTAGGGTATTCATACGCGTACGTCCGCTATTGATGAAGGTGTTATTTTTTTATTTTCTGATCACAGCGTTTCAATTTGCTGCCTGGATCACAAAGTGGTTTGCCGCTTACAGTTTTCGCGGTGATTTCACACCAACTTATTACTGCCAACAGTAATTTAAGCACAAAAATAATAACAGAATTCATGTTTCACTGCCTAGTAAGACGGTGTAGACGATTTTGCAAAATATGGATGCATAAATCAGATTCTGTTGTTATATTACAACAAAAGGGCTTCTGGCCGTCCAGCATACGGCGAAGCCGATTACAAAGGAGAGCTTGCAGCAATGGGCAATACAACATCAGGGGCAAAGGCTTGTGATTTTGTCCTTTTCGGTACCAAAGGTGACTTGGCGAGGCGCAAACTGCTTCCCTCTTTATACCAATTGGATAAGGCAACACTGCTTCACAACGACACCAAGATCATCGGTGTTGCCAAAGATGCATTCTCTACTGAAGAATTTCGCGAGCTGGTTAAGACAGCACTGACCACCTTCGTTAAAGATCCCCTCTGCGAAACGACCATCGAAAGATTCGTCAGCCGTTGCCATTATGTCGGTACCAACTTCACCGAGTCAGAAGGTTACAGCGCCTTCCATGAGCTGCTTGAACCTGAAAAGCGGGTCATGGTGAACTACTTTGCCACTCCTCCTGCTATTTTCGGTGATATTTGCCGCTGTCTGCACGAACAAAACCTGATTTTCCCCGATACCCGCGTTGTCCTTGAAAAGCCCATCGGTTCCGATCTCGAATCTTCCCGCGTTATCAATAACCAGGTATCTCAATACTTCAATGAGAACCAGGTTTATCGCATCGACCATTATCTGGGTAAAGAAACGGTACAAAACCTGATTGCACTGCGTTTTGCAAACTCACTCTTCGCGTCCAAATGGGATAACCGCACAATCGATCATGTGCAGATTACAGTTGCAGAAGAAGTGGGTATTGAAGGTCGCTGGGGCTATTTTGACAAAGCCGGCCAGATGCGGGACATGATCCAAAACCACCTGTTACAGGTGCTCACACTGGTTGCCATGGACCCACCGGTAAACCTGGATGCCGATTCTATCCGTGATGAAAAGGTAAAGGTGCTTAAGTCACTGCGCCCAATCAACATGGATAACGTCAACGAAAACACAGTGCGTGGCCAATACTCTGCGGGCTTCCTGAAAGGCAGCCCAGTGCCGGGGTACCTTGAGGAAGAAGGCGCGAACGTTAATTCCAATACCGAGACCTTTGTAGCCTTGCGTGTGGATATCGACAACTGGCGCTGGGCCGGTGTGCCATTCTATCTTCGCAGTGGCAAACGTATGCCGTTCAAGAGTTCAGAAATTGTGGTGCATTTTAAAAACCCACCGCACAACCTGTATCGCTCCAGTTACCGCAATCTGCCACCGAACAAATTGACCATTCGTCTGCAACCACATGAAGGTGTGGAAATTCAGATGATGAACAAGGTGCCGGGCCTTGAACAAAAGACCCGTCTGCAAACCACCAAACTGGATCTCAGCTTCTCTGACACCTTTAAAAACGAGCGCATTGCCGATGCATACGAGCGTCTGTTGCTTGAAGCCATGCTCGGTAACCAGGCGCTGTTCGTTCGCCGCGACGAAGTTGAGCAGGCCTGGACCTGGGTTGATGGCATCATTCAGGCATGGGAAGCGGGTAACGAAAGACCCAAAGCCTATCCTGCCGGTACCTGGGGACCCGTGGCCTCGGTAGCACTCATTACCAAAGACGGGCGTTCCTGGGATGAATAAGGAGGCCAAGGTGCTCAAAGAAGCTGTATTTAAATCATTTGATAACACAGATTCGTTGGAAACTCAGTTGGCAGACCGCATCGCGCGCCAACTGCAGGATGCCGTGGATGCCCGTGGCAAGGCGAGTCTGGTGGTGAGTGGCGGCTCTACGCCGCTCAAACTGTTCAAGGCCTTGTCCCTTAAAGCCATCGACTGGAACGAAGTTTTTGTCACGCTCGCAGATGAGCGCTGGGTCGACAATGAGCATAAGGACTCCAACGAGCGTCTGGTCCGTGAAAATTTGCTGCAAAACCGTGCCGCATCAGCCAAATTTCGCGGTCTCAAGAATATGTTTGCCAGCGCAGAAGAGGGCGCAGCCATGACGTCTGAACATCTGGCTAACGTGCCACGCCCGTTCGATGTGGTTGTATTGGGGATGGGTAACGATGGACACACCTGTTCCTGGTTCCCTTGCTCTGAGGACCTGATGCGGGCACTTGATAGTGACGCTATGTGTGAAGCTGTGATACCAGCAACGGCTCCCCATGAGCGGATAACTCTGACCAAAAAAGCAATTCTCAACAGCCGCCAAATCTATTTGCATCTGGTGGGTGAACAAAAGCTCAGCGTCTACCGTCAGGCGCTCGAAAGCGACGATATTAAAGCGATGCCAATTCGAGTGGTATTGGGTCAACACAAAACCCCGGTCGACGTGTATTGGAGCGCTTAAGGAGGCAAGTTATGCACCCCGTAGTCAAATCGGTGACCGACAGGATCATCGAACGCAGTAAAGAAAGTCGCAGTGCTTATCTGGCCGCGCTGCAGGAAGCCCGTAGTGCCAAGGTTCATCGCTCCGCATTGAGTTGCGGTAACCTGGCACATGGTTTCGCCGCCTGTGGTGCAGAAGATAAACAGTCTCTGCGCCAACTCAACAAGGTCAACATTGGCATTGTGACTGCGTTTAACGACATGTTGTCTGCCCATCAGCCTTATGAACATTATCCGGAGCTGCTTAAAGCCGCCTGTAATGAAGTGGGCAGTGTTGCCCAGGTGGCCGGTGGCGTTCCTGCCATGTGTGACGGAGTAACTCAGGGCCAACCCGGGATGGAGCTGTCGCTGCTGTCCCGTGAGGTGATTGCCATGGCTACCGCCGTAGGCTTATCCCACAACATGTTTGATGGTGCGCTGCTGCTTGGGGTGTGTGACAAAATCGTGCCCGGATTGCTGATTGGTGCAATGAGTTTTGGCCACCTGCCAATGCTGTTTGTTCCTGCGGGGCCCATGCGCTCAGGCATTCCCAATAAAGAAAAGGCCCGTGTGCGGCAAAAATTCGCTGAAGGCAAGGTCGATCGTGAAGCCCTGCTCGAAGCCGAGGCAAGCTCTTATCACAGCGCCGGTACCTGTACCTTCTATGGTACCGCCAACTCCAATCAGCTGGTGCTTGAGGTGATGGGGCTGCAATTGCCTGGCTCGTCCTTTGTTAACCCGGACGACCCGCTGCGCACCGAGCTCAGCAAAATGGCCGCCAAGCAGGTGTGTCGCCTGACTGAAAACGGGCTGCAGTATTCACCCATAGGTGAGATAGTCAATGAAAAATCCGTGGTTAACGGCATAGTTGCACTGCTTGCCACGGGTGGTTCCACCAACCTAACCATGCACATAGTGGCAGCGGCCAGAGCCGCCGGTATCATCATCAACTGGGATGATTTCTCCGAGCTATCCGATGCCGTACCTCTGCTGGCACGGGTCTATCCCAATGGCCATGCGGATATCAATCACTTCCATGCGGCAGGCGGTATGGCATTCCTGATGAAAGAACTGCTGGATGCAGGTCTTATCCACGATGATGTCAATACAGTGGCGGGCTTCGGCCTGCGCCGTTACACCCAGGAGCCCAGACTGATAGCTGGTCAGCTCACCTGGGTTGATGGTCCTGTTACCAGTCTGGACCAAGAGGTACTGCGTGGTGTAGCAGAGCCATTCCAATCAAATGGCGGCCTTAAACTGATGAAAGGCAACCTTGGTCGTGCCGTTATCAAGGTCTCGGCAGTACAGGAGCAGCATCGTATCGTTGAAGCCCCAGCTGTGGTGATTGATGACCAGAACAAACTGGACGCGCTCTTTAAAGCCGGTGAGCTCGATAGAGATTGCGTGGTGGTGGTTAAAGGCCAGGGGCCTAAAGCCAATGGCATGCCTGAGCTGCACAAACTAACACCAATCCTGGGTACCTTGCAGGACCGAGGCTTTAAGGTTGCGCTGATGACCGATGGCCGTATGTCCGGCGCATCAGGTAAAGTGCCTGCGGCAATCCACCTCACGCCAGAAGCCCTGGATGGAGGCCTTATCGCCAAAGTTCAGGACGGCGACCTTATCCGTATCAATGCCATTACCGGTGAACTGTCCTTGCTGGTATCGGCGCCTGAGCTTGAAAGCCGCACTGCCGCACCGGTGGAATTAAGAAAGTCCCGTTTCGGCATGGGCAGGGAACTTTTCGGCGCGCTCAGACAAAATCTCAGCAGTCCCGAAACCGGTGCCCGCTGCACCGAAGCAATCGATGAACTTTATTGAGCCTGAAAGGATACAACCGATGTCTGAGAATAACTGGTCTTTACAACCACAAGATATTTTTAAGCGCAGTCCGATTGTGCCTGTCATGGTGATCAATAAGCTGGAGCATGCGGTACCGCTTGCGAAAGCACTGGTAGCCGGTGGTATAAGTGTGCTCGAAGTGACGCTGCGCACGTCCTGTGCACTGGAAGCTATCAGTAAAATCGCTGCTGAAGTGCCAGAAGCCCTCGTGGGTGCAGGAACCATACTAAACGAAGAGCAACTTCGCCAGGCCGTTGAAGCCGGCGCGCAGTTTATCATTACCCCGGGTGCGTATCCCGAACTGCTGAAAACTGCCATGCAGGGCACTGTGCCGCTTATTCCTGGTGTTGCCAGCATTTCTGAAGTGATGGCCGGGATGGCCCTTGGGTATCGCCACTTTAAGTTTTTCCCGGCTGAAGCCTCAGGTGGCGTTAATGCTCTCAAAGCTTTCCAGGGACCGCTGGCCGACATTCGCTTCTGCCCAACCGGCGGTATCACGCCGTCAAGCTACCGCGACTATCTGGCATTGAACAACGTGGATTGTATCGGTGGCAGCTGGATTGCCCCCACTGATGCGATGGAAGCAGGGGACTGGGGGCGGATCACCAGCCTGTGTAAAGAAGCGCTGGCCGGCCTTAACTAAGGTAAGCCACTCCAATAAAAAAGCCTCGCTTTTGCGGGGCTTTTTTTATCTGCCAATAGGGCGCCTGTAACTTAAAAACGATGACTGCACCAGAATGTACAATGCGGATAGGGAAGGGGAAGCAGGTGACCCATAACATCGTGAAATTTGCCTCCTTCAAGGTCATAAGTTGCCTGAGTGCACGCTAGGCCCACCTTCAGCAAGGCATCATTTAGGCCTCCATGGAATAAATTGTCGGAGGCTTTACGGCTGACGGCGTTACATGCATCAAGATATTCTGAAAACGTCGATAACAGGCTAATCGATGAGTTTACGGATAGCAGACAGTAAATAAACCACCTTCTGAAGAAGGTGGTTTAGGGCTAAAAACAAAAAAGGCCCCTAAGGGCCTTTTTTATTACCAGAGCGTCTTATTTGGCGTTCATCAGTGCAACGGCGTTGTCCAGCATACGGTTGCTGAAGCCCCACTCGTTGTCGTACCAAGCCATCACTTTCACCAGACGACCACTTACGCGGGTTTGGGTTGCATCAAAGTTGGAAGAGTAGGCGTTGTGGTTGAAGTCGATAGATACCAGCGGCTCTTTATTCACCGCCAAAACCTGGCTGAGTACTTCATCGGCCGCCAGGGCTTTTTCGATGATGTCATTTACTTCCGCTACAGTGGTGTCGCGCGAAGCAATGAATGACAGGTCAACCAGAGACACGTTAACGGTTGGCACGCGTACTGCAAGACCGTCGAACTTGCCTTGCAGTTCAGGAACTACCAGGCCGACAGCTGCCGCAGCACCTGTCTTGGTCGGGATCATGGACATGGCAGCAGCACGGGCGCGGCGCAGGTCGCTGTGATACACATCAGACAGACGCTGATCGTTGGTGTAGGCATGGATGGTGGTCATCAGGCCTGACTCAATACCGATGGCATCGTTAAGCGGCTTGGCAAAAGGTGCCAGGCAGTTGGTAGTACATGACGCGTTTGAGATAACAGTCATGTCACTGGTCAAGACCTGCTGGTTCACACCGTATACCACGGTGGCGTCCACGTTCTTGCCGGGGGCAGAGATAATGACTTTCTTGGCACCAGCATTCAGGTGTGGCTGTACGGCTTCTTTGGAAGTGAAGATACCGGTACATTCAAACACCACGTCAACCTTGAGATCGGCCCATGGCAGCTTGGCAGGGTCACGCTCGGAGAAGGTGAGGATTTTGTCGCCGTTGACGTAAATGGCTTCTGCATCGTTTTCAACTTTGGCGTTGAAACGACCGTGTACAGAGTCGTATTTAGTCAGGTGAGCGTTGATAGAAGCGTCGCCGAGATCGTTGATGGCAACGATTTCGATTGGGTAATCTTTGTCGCTTTCGTACAGTGCACGCAGTACATTGCGACCGATACGGCCATAGCCGTTAATTGCTACGCGGATAGTCATTTCATATCCCTCAGTGATTATAAACGATATCTGGTAGTAAAATTACCAAATTGTTCGATTTCGTCAAGTTAAATCCCAGTTTTAACCCGTTTTTCACCTCAAGAATCGTTATATTTTTACATTGGTCTCGCTTTTTGAAAAATCAAGACCACTAATCTTGTGCAGAAGGGGCGACTGGCTCGATTTT
Source organism: Shewanella zhangzhouensis (assembly GCF_019457615.1). Lineage (NCBI taxonomy): Bacteria > Pseudomonadati > Pseudomonadota > Gammaproteobacteria > Alteromonadales > Shewanellaceae > Shewanella > Shewanella zhangzhouensis. Next base: position 2,326,443 of record NZ_CP080414.1, on the reverse strand, counting down.
TGCCCGTTCTGTGTCTGTCTCGGCCCTCAGGCGTTTCTCAATCGCACTGCCGGCAAAGTTTCCTGAGCTCACCGCCTTGGCCAATTGCTCAGCCTCGCTATCCAGCATGGCTGCCTTGGTCTTATCGCCTGTCAACAACGCCAGCATTTGCGCTTCATTGACGCTCTGTTTGGTCAGCACTATGTTGGCCCTGGAATAAAGGTAACTGCCGTCTAAGTCGCCGAGGGTACGTGAGGCGGTGGCAAGCCCAAGTAACCAGTCCGGGTCAAGATGGTCTGAATCGACCATGCCCAGCACATCAAGGTACAGCTTTTTGGCTCTGGCGGCGTCAGTCTTCAGGTAGTAAATCGCCAGCTTGGATAAAAGCTCCGGATCAGAAATCTGCCCATCTTTTTCGGCTTTAATGAGCACGGCAAGACTTTTCGCGTCGTCGAGTCGGGACCAGTGGTAGTAAGCGAGGTAGGGGTCTTGGCTGCCCTTGGTCGATTCCTGTAATTCCTCCAGGTTCTGCACGCTGATACCAAAGGCGCGTAATCTGTCATTGGTGCGCTGAACGTTAACTTTGTGTTGTACCCCAGAGGCCAACTCAATGCATTTTGAATACACCTCAAGAAATCTGAGCTGGTCGTAGATTTGTTTACCTGTGGGGTTTGGGGTGGTTTTCAGGACGAAACGCTGCCGAATAAGGTCTCCTTTCTCATATCGGCACCAACTGTCTTTATGCAAATCTTCGCAAAGTTCAGGATTATTTTTACAGATCATGTCTGAGTTTCGGTCATTATCACAGCCAAAAAGCGCAAAAGCACCGGTAACAAATGCAAATGATGTAAACATTACAAAAAAAGGTCGCTGTTTATGACTTTTCACTGTGCTTTCTCTAATAAAATTACAAACTTAGCGAAAATATCTTTCTGGCAAGGCGGTGGAAGTTTCATTACAATAGCGCCGACCTGAAATGGGACCTGGGTCCCGGATAAAACTGATTATGGTCGTTTCTGTTTGTTACTCAAACCTTTCTGTAAATAAATATAGAAAAGTGAGATAAAGGACCTGTACATGAGTGCTGATAAACACCTGCAAAGCTGGCAAGAAAGATTTGAACTGGCCGAGGCTATGCAACCTCTGCTGGGTAAACTGTATCGCAACCAAGGTGTAGAAGTTGTTGTCTATGGCAAGCCTCTGCTGAACGCCTCTACCATTGATATCATCAAGGCTCACCGTCTGGTGCGTCGCCACGTGGGTGATAAACTGCGTCTGCGTGAAAGCTTCCCCTTTATTGAGGTGCTGAGCAAGCTGGCAGTGAAGCAGTGTAAAGTTGATATCGGCAAACTCGCCGTCAATTACTGGCGTAACCACAGCGACGCCAGCGAAATCGAAGCCTATATGGCCTCTGAACTTGCCAGCGCCATTGACCACGCTGACGAAGTAGAACCAAGAGATGTGGTTCTTTACGGTTTCGGTCGCATCGGCCGCCTGTTGGCCCGTCTGCTGATTGAACGTACAGGCCGCAGCAACAAACTGCGTCTGCGTGCCATCGTTATCCGTGGTGGCCGTGCCGGCGACCTTGAGAAGCGCGCCAGCCTGCTGCGCCGTGATTCAGTTCATGGTCCTTTCAACGGCTCTGTTGAAATCGATGAAGAAAACAACGCCTTGATTGCCAACGGTACCTACATCCAAATCATCTATGCCAATGGCCCGGAAGAAGTGGATTATACCAAGTACGGTATTAAAGATGCGTTGGTTGTTGATAACACTGGCGTGTGGAAAGACGAAGCTGGTCTGGGTCTGCACCTGAAGAGCCCCGGTGCTGCCAAGGTTCTGCTCACGGCACCCGCCAAAGGCAACATCAAGAACATCGTATTCGGTGTGAATGATAACGATATTCTCGATGAAGACACTATCGTTTCTGCCGCATCTTGCACCACCAATGCCATCACCCCGGTGCTCAAGGCCATCAACGACAAGTACGGTATTGAAAACGGTCATGTGGAAACCATCCACTCGTACACCAACGACCAGAATCTTATCGATAACTACCATAAGGCCGATCGCCGTGGTCGCAGCGCACCGCTGAACATGGTTATCACTGAAACCGGCGCTGCCAAGGCCGTTGCCAAGGCGCTGCCTGTTCTGGCTGGTCGCTTGACCGGTAACGCTATCCGTGTTCCGACGCCAAACGTGTCCATGGCTATTCTGAGCCTGAACCTTAACAGCGAAACCAGCAAAGACGATATCAATGACTATTTGCTGGACGTCGCGTTGCATTCACCACTGCAAAACCAGATTGACTTCACCAACTCCACTGAAATTGTGTCCAGTGACCTGGTGGGTTCTCGTTACGCCGGTGTAGTGGACTCTCAGGCCACTATCGCCGATGGTAAGCGCGCCATCCTGTACGTTTGGTATGACAACGAGTTCGGTTATAGCTGCCAGGTAGTGGGCGTGATGCAGAAAATGCTTGGTCTGAATCACCAGTCTCTGCCGCTGTCTGAATAACGACAAAGCGCAGTAAAAGCCCGGCAATGCCGGGCTTTTTTATGGTTCGCACAATAATGCAGCATACGGACTTCCAATAGTAAAAAAGCCATTGACTGAGAGGGGTAAAAAGGTAGAATGCAACTCGCTGACGGGAACACCGTCACCCCAAGAGACGCGACATTAGCTCAGTTGGTAGAGCGATACCTTGCCAAGGTATAGGTCATCGGTTCGAACCCGATATGTCGCTCCAGCTTCTCAAGGGACCAGTTTAGGCGCGATGGCAGAATGGCTATGCTGCGGATTGCAAATCCGTCGATCTCGGTTCGACTCCGGGTCGCGCCTCCACTTTTAATCTCCAAAAACCTCTTTTTCGCCAATCCGGTATCATCACACTTTTATCGCATTTTTTGATGAATGTTCATCTATTAAAGATTTTCATCGAGAATCTTTAGCCAGCGCTACATTACGATTTGCAGCAATGCTATAAATATGCGGTTTTCATTACTTCCATTCTAAAGGATAGATCCCATGATATTTTCCCAGGTTGTACCCGCACCCGCCGATCCGATTTTAGGTCTGACCGATGCCTTCAAGGCCGATCCTCGGACCGATAAAGTCAATCTTGGGGTTGGGATCTATAAAGACGAGGCAGGGCAGACCCCGGTACTGAAGTCGGTGAAGCAGGCCGAAGCTATCCTTTTGGCTGAAGAAAGCACCAAAAACTATCTGGGGATTGAGGGCGTAACTTTGTACAACAAGGTTGTGCAGGAGCTGCTGTTTGGTGCAACCCACACAGTCACCACAAAAGAACGGGCGGTGACGGCACAGGCTCCGGGTGGTACGGGCGCGCTGCGTGTTGCCGCAGAGTTTGTGGTACGAAACACCCCAAGCCGGGTGATCTGGGTGAGCAATCCAACCTGGGCAAACCATCAAAACATTTTTGAAACTGCAGGCCTCACCGTAAAAGAATACGGCTATTACGATGCAGCCAACCATGACATCGACTTTGATGCCATGCTTAACTCACTGGATGCAGCCAAGCAGGGTGATCTGGTCTTATTTCACGGCTGCTGTCACAACCCAACCGGAATTGATTTGACACTCACGCAGTGGCAAAAGGTAGGTGAGCTTTGTGCTGCAAAAGGTTTGGTTCCGCTGTTTGATTTTGCCTATCAGGGCTTCGGTCGTGGCATAGAAGAAGATGCTGAAGGTCTGCGTTTGGTCGCGTCTATGGTTCCAGAACTGGTTATCGCCAATTCCTTCTCCAAAAACTTTGGTCTCTACAACGAGCGCATTGGTGCCGTGACCCTGGTTGCCGCTACGGCAGAGGAAGCCAAGGTGGCATTCAGTCAGGTCAAACGTACTATTCGTGCGAACTATTCAAATCCACCGGCTCACGGTGCGCTGATTGTGAGTACGATTTTAAGTCGTCCAGAACTGAAAGCCGCCTGGGAGCAGGAACTGGCAGAAATGCGCGAACGTATTGCCGAAATGCGTACTTTGTTCGTCGAGAGTCTGGCAGCTGCCGGTGTAACACAGGACTTTTCATTTATCAGCTGTCAGATGGGGATGTTCAGCTTCTCCGGCCTGAATAAGGCGCAGGTGGAAGCCCTCAGAGCTGAACATGGTGTGTACATTGTTGGTTCAGGCAGAATAAGCGTTGCCGGCATGACCAAAACCAATATGCCGGTTATTTGCCGTGCCATTGCCGCAGTGCTCTAATTTCACAAAAAATTGATGTGAAAACAGAAAAGGCTGCCAAGTGCAGCCTTTTTTAATCCAGTGGCAGTCCGTGCTAGGCTATCAAACGTTTGCGGCCTAAAGGCGCCATAATGGCTTTTGCAAGCGCCTGAGTATCGTGCAAACCTTGATGATGCTTACTGCGAAGGGGCTGGTAATGACAGATGCCCTCGGTGTATTCGTGTTCAGCGTGACACAAAACCCGCTCAATAACCGGCTTACCTATCAATTGATGGCACCATTGGATACGCTCGTTGAGCGTTAAATGGTTTGCGGCAGAGGAAACCTCTGCCGTAAGGTTATCAATCAAAATCACTTTGGCTTTTGCACGGCGAATAGATGCTGCGACTTTGGGAAGGAGCAGTGCCGGTAGGGTAGACGTTAAAAAGCTTCCCGGGCCAAGCACTATCAAATCCGCTTCTTCGATGGCAAGGCACGCCTCGTGGGTAGGTTCAACCATGGGTTCAAGGGAAAGGGCTATCGGATGGCTCTCAAGCCTGTCCACATCCAATTCACCAAACACCTTATTGCCACAGGCCTCCAGCGCGACCAGGTGCGTCGGTTGTTCGGACATGGGAATAAGTTTGCATTCGATTTTCAGCATGCCCCGGATGAGATTCACAGCATCCAACGGACGAACACACAGCTCATCCAGGGCATAGAGAATCAGATTGCCGAGGTTATGGCCACCCAGCTCCGACTCACCTTCGAATCGATATTCAAAGAGCAGAGAGCCAACAGAGGGTCTATCAGCCAGCTGAGACAGGCAGTTACGAAGGTCGCCCCAGGCAATGCAGTCGTGCTGCGCCCGCAGGCGACCTGTGGAACCACCGTTATCAGTGGTCGCCACAATGCCTGTCAGTCTGGGACCAAGAAATGAAAGACTGGAAAGCACGCGTCCAAGGCCGTGTCCACCGCCGATTGCGACGACCTTACGATATTCATTGAATTGCAATATATCCATATCAGCTTCCTTGATGCACTTACAACACCGACACCCCTTGTCGGTTACATACGCCAACCAGTTTAGGCAAATCGTTCAGATTATACAGTCATAAATTTTGCGATGGGAACAGGATCACATATAATTTTGTCCGCGAACCGCTACTCGCTGCCACAATGAGAGTAACTATTTGAAAACCGGTAAAATATCAACACTTATTCTTGCCTTCGCGCTCTGCTTCATGGTGATTCTGCTTCTGAGAGTCAGCCTGATCCCGGACCTCGAAGAAAAAGGTAAGTCTTTGAGAGTATTACCAATGCTCTCACAGACGACGCGTTTGCCTGATTTCGACACCTACGCCGACGTGGGTGAGAAAAAGAGTGCATTTTTTGAATTTTTACGTCCGATAGTGCAGGACATCAATCGCGCTACGTTAAAGAAAAGGCGTTTTGTCAGTGAAATACTGCTGAAACTCGAGGCTGGAAAGCCCCTGTCCGCCAAGGATCAGCAACGTTTAGCTACGTTGGGTGTTGAGTACGGCGTGCTTGAATCAGAGCACGCATCTGAGTGGAACACCACTCAGACCAAACAACTGGTACAGAGCCTACTAAAACGCATCGATATCATTCCTGAGTCCTTGGTGCTGGTGCAGGCCGCGAATGAGAGCGGATGGGGCAGTTCGCGTTTTGCCCGTGAAGGGCTGAATCTTTTCGGTCAGTGGTGCTACACCAAGGGCTGCGGCATGGTGCCTTCGGCCAGAGCCCAGGACATGAGTCACGAAGTGACTGTGTTTAACACAGTGGAAGATGCCATTGCCTCTTATATCAATAACCTGAATACACATTCGGCTTATAAACTTTTCCGTGCCATTCGTGCAGAGCAGCGAGCCAAGGGCATCGAACCTGCGGCAGATGCACTGGTGTATGGCCTGGTCAATTATTCCGAGCGACGTGAAGCCTACGTCGATGAATTGCTGCAGATGCTGCGGCACAATAAAGCCTACCTGGAATCTCAAGATGAATCCGAGAATCAAACTCTGTCTGCTGTCCAGTCTGATGCTGTCGGTACCTGCATTTGCCACTACCGTTTCGCTGGAGTACAGCGGATTTCATGACAGATTGAAACTGGTTAAAAAGGGCGATTTCCCAAGAACCGAACTGACCTTTTCAGTACCCATGAAAGCGGGCTGCAAGATAGTAAAAGGCGAAATCACCACTGAGTCAAAACGCTTCCCCCTGACCATTACCGATGACCAGCGGTTGTTTGTGCCCTTCGACGATGATTTAAAGCTGGCAAGGGCGCTGGTTAACATAGAAACAGATGGAGATGCGTCAACCTGTGGCTTAAGCCTTCAAGTAAGAGAACGGGTTCCTCAAACCCAGTATTCCGGCGACACGCTGGCCGAACTTAAATCGGAAATGGACAGCTTACAGGCCTCTTTACAGGGCTTCCCAATGAAGTACTTTGCCCGCCCGTCAGACGGAATTCGGTTTGAGTTTACCCAGGAGGGACGGTTTGCCACGGTTGATGGCAGCGAAAAGAGACTGTCAAAAGAGTTGATACTGACAAGTGAAGAGCTGGACGGTATTTCTCAACTGAGTTTCTCAGACGCACCACAGATAGTCAGCCCTTGGTACGCGCAAACCAAATAGCGCCAATAGATTTTGCGAATGAAGGCCCATGAAAAAGCCCGCTTTAAGCGGGCTTTGTTATTTTTATCGCTCACATGTCCCGGTCTCCTTGGCCGGGATGTGAGCCATCAGGGCGTAAAGGTCGATACTACATCGATACGTGTGCCTTGACGTTTGCTGGCGTCGTCCAGATTAATGTGGCCACTGTTTGCTGTGTCCATAAAGTCAAACGCAGGCAAGTCCGCCTCTGCTACATCACCGCGAAACTCGGCGTTGGGATCCTGCTTAAGCGAGACGAAGTCGAACTGCTCGCGGTCGACGCCCTGGGAAGGCGCGGTGTTTTGCATGGCGGTAAAGATGGTTTCAATACGGCCAGGATGCTGGCGATCCCACTGCTTAAGCATGTCTTTTACTGCGGCACGCTTGAGGTTTTCCTGAGAGCCACAGAGGTTGCAGGGAATAATGGGGAACTGCTTCAGCTCGGCATATTCGGCAATGTCTTTTTCACGGCAATAGGCGAGGGGGCGGATAACCACGTTGGCACCGTCGTCGGACAAAAGCTTGGGCGGCATGGCTTTCATTTTGCCGCCATAGAACATGTTAAGGAACAATGTCTCAATAATGTCATCCCTGTGGTGACCCAGTGCGATTTTGGTGGCACCAATCCGCTGGGCAAATCCATACAGAGTGCCGCGACGCAGGCGTGAACACAAAGAACAGGTGGTTTTGCCTTCCGGGATCTTGTCTTTAACGATGGAGTAGGTGTCTTTCTCAAGAATATGAAAAGGTACCCCCAGGGTCTCAAGGTAAGCAGGCAGCACATGCTCCGGGAAGCCAGGCTGCTTTTGGTCCAGGTTAACGGCAACAATTTCAAACGAAACGGGGGCACGTTGCTGCAAATTGATAAGAATATCCAGCATGGCATAGCTGTCTTTGCCACCGGACAGGCAGCACATGACCCGGTCGCCTTCTTCAATCATGTTGTAGTCGGCGATAGCGCTGCCAACTTCACGACGCAGCCGCTTTTGCAGCTTGTTGAGGCGAGTGATCTGTTTTTTGGAAAGTTCGTCTTGCTGGATTTCAGACATTACAACGTCAGACATAAAAAAGCGCCCGGTAACCTAGGTTTCAGGGCGCGTATTATTCCAGCTTAGTGGCTTAGGGTAAAGCGTTAGCCTTCCTGAAGCGGTGATTTATATCCATCGGGTTTGATGGCGAGCAGGTCACAGTTAAGGCTGTCGATGACGTGTTCGGCGGTATTGCCAATAAGCGCAGCAGAAAGACCGGTGCGCCCTACGGTACCCAAAATCACCAGCTCTGCATCGAGATCCACGGCAAGCTCGGGGATAACATCTTCTGGCAAGCCCTCTTTGACATGGCAGGCTTCGACGGGAATGCCATAGCTCGTTGCCAGATATTGCACACGCTGCTCATGCTGCATGCGAATGGACTCGTTATAGCTGTGTGCGTCAAAGTCCGGCAATTCGATGGCGAGGTTGACCGGTGTACCTGGGTAACCGTTGACCAAATGTACTTTGGCATCAAACTGGGCTGCCAGGTTTTGCGCGTACTCAATGACTTTGCCGTTAAGGGCCTGGTGTTCTGGATCTTCGGTAGCGACGTTTACGGCGCAAAGGATTTTGCCCCCGACCGGCCAGTCGTGCTCTTTCACCAACAATACAGGAACCGGTGCTTTACGCATCAGGTGCCAGTCGGTAGGGGTGAAGATAACGGCTTTGAGCTTATCGTGTTCGTGAGTACCTTTCACAATCAGGTCAAAACCACCTTCAATGGCATAATTGATGATGCTTTCAAACGGGCGGTTGTGCCACACAACCTGGGTTTGAATATGAATGCCATCCTGAGTAAAGGGGGCAATCAAGTCACCCAGCCAGGCAACACGCTGATCGATAACACCTTTGCGCATGGCTTCACGCTCGTGAGCCGACAAAATGGATGTCATCTCGTAAGAAAAATCGAAAATGGACAGAAAAACGGTAATAGAGGCCTGGTTCTTTTCGGCAAGCGCAACGGCGCGCTCCAGAGCAGGTTGCTTATCTTTAGTAGGGTCAACAACGACCAGTAACTTTTTATATTCCTTCATGGCGGCCTCCTGATTAGCTGTCATTCATCTACCATAATGAACCGGACAGGCTATGCTGCATTGTTTTAGATCAATGACTTGCTTTTATCTTGCGATACGGGCGTTGCCTGCCAGCGTATTCAAGCCAGCGAAGTCAATGATGGTGATGTACTTGCCTTTGACTTCGATAAGTTCAGATTTTTGGAAACGCCCCAACAAACGGCTGATGGTTTCTACCGTCAAGCCCAGATAATTACCTATATCGCCGCGGGTCATGGTTAAACGGAACTCACGCTGTGAAAACCCACGGTTACCATAGCGTGTAGCAAGATTTGCAATAAATGCCGCCAGCCGCTCTTCTGCGTTCTTTTTACTGAGCAACAGGATCATTTCCTGATCCGACATAATCTCATTGCTCATCAATCGCATGATCTGTTGGCGAAGCTTGGGCATGGAGCCTGAAAGTTCATCCAGGGTATTGAAGGGGATTTCACACACCATTGAGGTTTCGAGCGCCTGGGCAAAACTCTGATGGGTGTTGGCATGAATACCGTCGAAACCGATAACATCACCGGCAAGGTGGAAGCCGGTTATCTGCTCGTCACCCTGTTCAGTGATGGTATAGCTTTTAATGGTGCCGGAACGAATGGCATAGAGAGATTTGAGAGAGTCGCCGGATTTGAAAATTTGCTCGCCTTTCTGGATAGGCTTTTTACGCTCAATAATATTATCCAATTGATCCAATTCGTTGGCGTTGAGCGTGAACGGAATACACAGGGTTCCCATACTGCAATCATGGCAATGGATGGTGCAACCGGTGGCGGCGGGGCGGCGATGTTTATTTTGATCGATTGGCATTATTCGTTCCCAAACCTGTTGATTAACTACATGTTAACTCAATTGCACCCGCCGGGCTAGCCAAGCTGGGCGACACCAATATATAAGGTTTGAACGCCAAAGGCCATGAGCAGTGCACCCGATAACCAACGAACAGCACGGCGTTGTAACCACCCCATCAGCGACTTCGCTGCCACGCCCACACTCAGAAGTGCAGGCAAGGTGCCCAGACCGAAAAACAGCATGATAAGGGCACCATCGAGTGGATTGGCACTGGCGACAGACCAGGTCAGGGTGGAGTACACCAGACCACAGGGCAACCAGCCCCATACACTGCCTGCTAGAATGGCTTTGGCACGGGTGTCTATGGGCAGCAAGCGCTTTCCAAATGGCTGAATGACGCGCCATAGTCCTTTGCCAAGGGTTTCGATGAAGACAACACCAGACCAGATTTTGGCAACGTAAAGTCCAAGCAGAATCATCATGATCCCGGCCAGAAAACGCAGAAACAGCGTAAGATGGCCCGCATCAAACAGCAGGCTTAAGCCGCCTGTGGCGCCTCCGGCGATGGCGCCGGCGAGAGTGTAGCTGGCGATACGGCCGCCATTGTAAGACAGGAGGAACCCGAGTCGATGGGCGAGGGGATTGTCATGACGTGCCGGCGCTGGGATTTGGCTTGAAAAGGCCCCTAACAGGCCGCCACACATGCCAAAGCAGTGAACTCCGCCCATCAAGCCGACCAAAAAGGCTCCGGAAAGGCTGTAGTCCATCAGCGCTTGTCCGCCTCAATGTTGTTTGAGGCGGACACGTGAGCGTCTGGTGCCTTGGGTGTTTCTTCTTCAAACAGGATAGACGCTCCCTGTCGGTCGAGATCGTCAAATTGTTCGGTTCGAACAGCCCAAAAAAAGACCCCGACTGCAATCAACACAAACAGCATGGCAATGGGAATGAGGATGTAGATGATACTCATGGTTTTAACCTCAGTAGCCTCAGGCTGTTACCCACCACAATCAGGGAGCTGGCAGACATGCCGATGGCCGCGATATAGGGTACAACATGGCCGGTGACGGCAAGGGGTAAGATGAACACATTGTACCCCAATGCCCAGGCAAGATTCTGCCTGATTATTTGATTGGTTTTCCCTGCAATATTCATGGCTTCAACAAATCGGTGCAGGTGGTCACCGAGTAAAATCAGATCGGCACTGTTTTTGGCGATGGCGCTGCCACTGCCCATGGCTACTGACAGATCGGCGCCAGCGAGCACGGGCGCATCATTAATACCATCACCGAACATCGCGACCAGCGTATTGTTGCTCCGTAGGGACTCGACCAGCTCAAGCTTGCCTTTTGGTTTGAGCCCGCCATTTACCTCGGCGATACCCAGTGTTGATGCCACCTGCTGCAGATGAGCCGAGGTATCACCGCTGGCTATCTGCAGTTTGATGTTTTTGGCTTTTAAGGCGGCAATGGTCTCTTTGGCATCGTCTCTGAGCCTATCCTGGATCTCAAAAGCCGCCAGTAAGTTGCTGTCAGTACCGAGATACACCCATTGCCCTGGAAAAACCAATGCTGATGGCACCTTCAGGTATTCGGCACTGCCAATCAGGTAACGGGTACCTTCGATGATGCCCTCAACGCCAGCCCCAACCAGATGATGCTGTTTGGTGACTTCAAGCGTTGTCGGTATCCTGGCAAACAATCTTGCAATGGGATGAAGCGACCCCTGCTCCAACGCAGAAGCGATAGCGAGTGCACGGGCTTTATCGACACCCTCATACAGCTGGATATCGCCAAAACTGAAGCTGCCACAGGTGAGGGTACCTGTCTTATCAAATACCACCGTGTTTATTTTTGGGAGTTTTTCAAAAACACTGCCATTACGGGAAATAATCCCCAATCGGGTAAAGAGCCCGGTTGCGCAGGTCACGGCGGTGGGTGTGGCCAGAGCTAAAGCGCAAGGGCAGGTCGCAACCAAAACTGAGAGGGTTACCCAAAAGGCATCTTCGGGGGCAAACTGACGCCATACCAGATAGGTAATGGCGGCAATTGTTAGGATAGTGGCGGAGAAATAACGCGCAAGCTTATCTGCCGTCAGGGCGATAGCCGGTTTTGCATTGGAGGCGAGCTCCTGCAGTCGGATAATTTCTGCAACCAGCTGGTCCTGGCCTATGGCGGTCACTTTCACCCTGATGGGTTGTTCCAGATTGATGGTACCCGCAAATACCTCGGCTCCCGGCGCCTTGGATATCGGCAGCTGCTCCCCGGTAAGCATGGATTCATTAATGCCGGAAGTGCCTTCCACTATCTTGCCATCGGCCGCTACAACGTCACCCGGGCTGACCAAAATGATGTTGCCGACCTGAAGCTTCTTGGCGGGCACTTCTTCTATTCCTTGCTCTGTCACCAGTGACGCAGTGAGTGGCACCAACTTATGCAGGTTGCTGGAGCTGACGGAGGCCTTTTGACGGGCATTCTGCTCGAAATAGCGACCCAAAAGCAGGAAGAAGGTAAACATGGATACGGATTCGAAATAGACCTCGCCCGTGCCCTGAATGGTGGCGACACAGCTGGCAATATAGGCACCACAAATCGCAATGGAAACGGACACATCCATGTTGAGCTTACCACTCAGGATGGCGCGTATGGCGCTGAAATAGAATGGCTGCGCCGAGTAGAACACCACCGGAGCCGCAAATATCATGCTGACCCAGCGGAAATAATCACGAAACTCGGTTTCCAAATCGGTAAAGTAGCCGGCATAAAGTGCCAGGGCGAACATCATCACCTGCATGGTGGCGAACCCAGCAAGCCCAAGCCGCAGCAAAAAGCGGCGGCTGTTGCGCTTGCTGATCACTTCCTGATCGTCCAACTGAAATGGTGCGGCGTTATAGCCGATGCTGCCGATGGCAGACAGGATCTCGCTTAACTTCACCAAAGAGGGTTGCCAGCGAATAAACGCGCGCTGGGTAGTGGAGTTCACTTGAATACGGTCGACGCCGTCAAGCTTTTGCAGCTTATGTTCAATGAGCCAGGCACAGGCAGCGCAGGTAATGCCGTCAATGCTGAGAGTCACTTCTTCCCGACCATCTCGCTCCTGAACGAAATCCTGCTGTACTTCAGGCAAATCGTAGGCGCTGAAATGATTGAGGCTTTCGGGGACCAGTGCCGTTTGGCGGCTGCCTGGCTCGGTTCGGTACTTGTAATAGGAAAGCAGGCCAGCATCAACAATGGCCTGGGAAACCGCCTGACATCCCGGGCAGCACATCACCTGATCGACGCCATCGATTCGGGTGATGAAATTGCTGCCGGTCAGGACAGGTTCGTTACAGTGAAAACAGGGTTTCTGGGACATATCTGACTCAGTTCAGCCAGTGCTCTTTGCCCTCAGCAAGTTCCAGACGCTGTTGCAGACGCCACTTGCCATCGAAACTCTCAATGCGAACTTCCCAGAACCCTGAAATGGGTTGTGAAGGAATAATGCGATAAAGCTTGGTTGCATCCTGGGTAAGCAGACCCGCAAAATCACGATCGGCAAGGGTAGGGTGATAAAAGCTGGTATTGAGCGCGGCGTCATAGGCCGGGCCGCCATGCTGCTCGAGGGTGATGGCGCCGTCTTTAACCGAGACCAAAAACTGCATACCAATCTGGCGTGCATATTGGATTTTGGACAGGTCCATATTGATGGCCTTGCCCTTTTTGTAATATTCCTCGGCTACCAACGAATCAGAGTTATCCATGGCAATTTTAAGGGTGGCAAAACTTGCGATGACGGCGCACATGGGAAGGATAATTAAAAACCAGGGCCAGAACTGCTTATACCAGGCTTGCTGCTCATTCATTGTGTAATACCAAAGGTCAATTCGTTAGCGATATTCTATCGTTTAATGTCTGAGTTATCACTTAAAAAAAGGCCCCGATTTTATCTCGGGGCCTTGATTTTACTGACGTTAATTACTTGTTAGACAAGCTGTAAACGTAGGCAGTGATGACGTGGACTTTTTCTTCGCCCAGAACGTCTTTCCATGCTGGCATCACACCGGCGCGGCCGAACTTGATTGATTCTTCAATCTTGCCGCGGCTGCTGCCGTAGAGCCACACGTTGTCTGTCAGGTTAGGCGCGCCCATGAACTTGTTGCCTTTGGCATCCATACCGTGACAGGCGAAACAGCCCTTCATGAAAGAACCCTGACCTTGAGCTGCCAGAGCAGCGTCATGCTCACCACCGGACAGGCTGACAACATACTCAGCCAAGCCTGGGATTTCACTGTCATCGATAGGCAAGCCACCCTTTGGAGGCATCATGCCACGACGACCATTCATGATGCTGGCCTTAATGGTAGCCAGGTCGCCACCGTACAGCCAATCGGCATCGGTAAGGTTGGGGAAGCCAGTGCTGCCGCGGGCGTCAGAGCCGTGACACTGGGCACAGTTTTGCAGGAACAGACGACCACCCACTTTCAGAGCTTCTGGATTTTTCACCAGTTCTTCCAGTGGCGTTGCCGCGTATTCTTTGAAAATGTGTCCGTATTTGTCGTCAGCGCCTTTCACTTCAACATCGTACTGAACCCAGCGACCTTCTTTAGCCGCACTTTCAATGGCGGCTTTAGAGTCGGCCTTAATACCTTGCTCAGTACCAATGCTCTGGTTAGAGCTACTCCAACCCAGGAAACCTTTGAAGTTACCCAGACCTGGATACAGCGCCAGATAAATCACACCAAACACGATAGTGATGTAGAACATGTAGCTCCACCACTTAGGCAGTGGGTTGTTCAGCTCTTCGATACCGTCGAAGCTGTGACCCATTGACTCGCCTTCTTTAATATCAGGCGTCGTGTTCTTGGAACAGATCCTCAGCAGCACGAAGCAGCCTACGATCACCAGGATAGTGAGTATGCTAATCCACATACTCCAGAAGTTACTCATCAACATTATTTTTGCTCTCCTGAGTCCTTCATTGCCTTGGTTTCCTCATCGGAGAACACAAGGTTAGCCGCCTCGTCGAAACTCTTTTTACGACGGGAGCTATATGCCCAAGCAAATATACCGACGAAGGTCAGCATTACAACTATGGTTACAATCCCGTGTAATGTGCCGTAATCCATATAGTTGCCTCCTTATTTGAGTGCGTGTCCCAGAGACTGCAAGTACGCGATGATGGCTTCCATCTCAGTTTTGCCTTCTACGGCTTTCTGAGCGTTGGCAATGTCAGCATCGGTGTAGGGAACGCCAAATCCACGGAAGACTTCCATTTTCTGTGCAGTCAACTTGCCATCCAGCTTGTTGTCTGCCAGCCATGGGAAGCCAGGCATATTTGACTGAGGAACTACAGCGCGAGGATCAATCAGGTGAACTTCGTGCCATTTGTCACTGTAACGACCGCCTACACGGGCCAAATCCGGACCAGTACGCTTGGAACCCCACTGGAATGGGTGATCCCATACAGATTCGCCGGCTACAGAGTAGTGACCGTAACGTTCAGTTTCAGCACGCAGGGGACGGATCATCTGGCTGTGACAGTTGTAGCAACCTTCACGGATATAAATGTCGCGACCTTCAAGCTCGAGTGCAGTGTAAGGACGCAGGCCTTTCACTGGCTCGGTGGTATCTTTCTGGAACAGCAGTGGTGTGATTTGCACCAGACCACCGATGCTGATCACCAGCACGGTGAAGATACCGAGCAAACCGATGTTTTTCTCAATTAATTCATGGTTGAATTTCATCGTGTCTACTCCTTATGCAGCTTTGGCTTCAGACAGTGCAGGCAGTGAATCTTTAGGTGCCTTCACAGTGCGGAATACGTTGTAAGCCATAATCAGCATACCGGTTACGAAGAAACAGCCGCCCAGGAAGCGTACGAAGTAGAACGGATAAGAGGCTTCCAGACTTTCTACAAAGCTGTAGGTCAGGGTGCCATCTGAGTTCACTGCACGCCACATCAGACCCTGCATTACACCGGAGATCCACATGGCAACGATGTACAGCACAGTGCCAATAGTCGCCAGCCAGAAGTGTACGTTTACCAGAGAGGTAGAGTACATGCGGCCATGACCGAAAAGGTTAGGGATCAGGTGATACAGAGAGCCGATAGACACCATCGCTACCCAACCCAGAGCACCAGAGTGTACGTGACCCACGGTCCAGTCAGTGTAGTGTGACAGGGCGTTTACAGTCTTGATGGCCATCATAGGACCTTCGAAGGTAGACATACCGTAGAAGGACAGAGATACCACCAGGAAGCGCAGCACTGGGTCAGTGCGCAGTTTGTGCCAGGCGCCTGACAGGGTCATGATGCCGTTGATCATACCGCCCCATGAAGGTGCGAACAGGATCAGTGACATCACCATACCCAGAGACTGAGTCCAGTCGGGCAGGGCAGTGTAGTGCAGGTGGTGAGGACCGGCCCAGATGTAAAGCGCGATCAGCGCCCAGAAGTGCACGATGGACAAACGGTAGGAGTATACCGGACGACCGGCTTGCTTAGGCACGAAGTAGTACATCATACCCAGGAAGCCAGCGGTCAGCAGGAAGCCTACGGCGTTGTGGCCGTACCACCATTGCACCATGGCATCTACCGCACCGGCGTAAATGGAGTAAGACTTCCACAGGCTAACAGGCACAGCCATGGAGTTTACGATGTGCAGAACAGCTACCGTGATGATGAAGGCACCGAAGAACCAGTTCGCCACATAGATGTGGGAAGTCTTTCGCTTAACGATAGTACCGAAGAACACAATCGCATAGCTGACCCACACAACGGCGATAGCGATGTCGATTGGCCATTCCAGCTCGGCATATTCTTTGCCGCTGGTGATACCCAGTGGCAGAGTGATGGCGGCAGCCAGAATGATTGCTTGCCAACCCCAGAAGGTGAATGACGCCAAAGCTGGCGCAAACAGACGGGTTTGACAAGTACGTTGAACAACATAATAGGAGGTGGCGAAAAGCGCTGAGGTACCGAACGCGAAGATCACCGCATTGGTGTGTAATGGCCGCAAGCGGCTGTAGGTTAACCAAGGGGTATCGAAGTTCAGCTGAGGCCAGATTAACTGAGCCGCAATCAGTACACCGACGGACATACCAACAATGCCCCACAGAACTGTGGTTAAAGCGAATTGGCGCACGACAGTGTAATTGTAATCAGCGCCGTGTGGCTGGGAATGGTTCATCATAGTGCTTCCACTGCTTATTACTTTTACTTGTAATGTGAGTAAAGACGAGCTCTACCGGTTTTTTTTAAATGACATTCAGCGCGTTCCCTATCGGGCTCAACACTGGCTGTCAATGCCTGTGCCTGCGGAATTGTTACCAACCGCAAGGCTTTGCAATGATACTTGAGCTGTGTCAAAAAAGATACCTGGATGGCCGTGGGTTTGTTGATCTGGATCAATCGGAACAATAGAATGTTAACATCTTGCAGCATAAGGTGATTTATTGTGCTAGGCGTACGTAATCTCGCGTTGGCGAGCATGCTTTTCAGCCTGATTTTCCTGTCGGGATGTGATCAGAATCAAATTTCCCCCAAAAGGGCGGTGAAAGAACCTGGATTATGTGATTTTCATGCCGGGGAATGCCAGCATTCTCTTGGCGAAAATATCATCACGCTAAGTTTGGCTCCTGCTAACGCGCCCAGTGAAAAGCCACTGAAATTCCAGTTAAAAAGTGCCAATAAACTTGTCATTACCAGTAGCCGGATTGAAGGCCGAGACATGTTTATGGGCGTCATCCCATTAAAGTGGCAACAAACGGATGAAAACACCTTTAATGCCACCGCAGTGTACGGCAGTTGTTCCAGTGATTATATGGTGTGGCGACTCTGGCTCAGCGTGACAAACGAAGCCGGGATGTCGCAGCAGATTTGGTTTGATTTTCTTGCCGATAACGACTGATATCACTCGCCGCTGTCTTTCCAGCACTCTTTAATGGCGACAAAGGTCTGAACGTTGTCGATAAAGAGTTGCAGCAATACAGGATCGAAGTGGGTTCCTGAGCAATTTTTCATTTCCTCCAAAACCTTGTCCAGTGGCCAGGCTTCTTTGTAGCATCGGGCATGGGACAGGGCATCAAACACGTCAGCAATGGCAACGATGCGCGCATAGATATGAATATCGTCTCCTCTGAGGCCTCCAGGATAACCACTGCCGTCAAATTTTTCGTGATGCTGCAACGAGATAGTCGCGGCAGCGTTAAGAATAGGCCGCTCTGAATTGGCAAGAATCTGATGTCCGATCACCGGGTGCTGCCGCATGATTTGCCACTCGTCATTGTCAAGCTTCCCGGGTTTCAAAAGCACCGCGTCAGGAATGGCTATCTTGCCGATATCGTGCATTGGCGCCGCACGTTTCAACAAGTCAGCTTCATGATCGGCAAGGCCCGCCAGCAGGGCCAGCTCATGGCAGTATGCAGCCATGCGTTTGACGTGGTTCGCCGCTTCCTTCGACCGGCTTTCTACCACGTCACCCAAACGTAAAATGAGTTCTGATTGGGTGTCTTCAACCTCCTGGTTAAGCAGCAGGTTTTCAAAAGCCACTCCGACATTAATAGCAAAAATATCAATCAGTTGTTTGTCGAGATCACTAATCCTGTCGATGCCGTCCATGTACAGCAGATTGATTAATCCGCTCTTGGTGGGGAAGTATCCGACGAAGCAATTCTGCTCATAGAGGCATCGTTTCTGTGAAAGGGCTTCTTTCAGCAACGCCAGGATATTGGGGGCCAGAGCTCGGTCATGGTGTGCAGCAAATTGGCCTGTGCCGGCGAGGATTTCGAGGTCATGGGCACCGATTTTACCACTGATGGCATCCATGGCATTGCAGGAAAGAAGCAGGGTCTCAGTATCAAGATTCAACAGGCTTGCCACCTGGGTAAGCAACCCGTCGGCAAACTTGTGCAAAGTTCGGAGTTCGAACAAACCTGAAGTGGCCTCCAGCACCCGTTCGAGTCCTTTACGGTGCTTGAACTGGACTTGCCGTGACTGTTCGATTTCCATAATGTCGCGGTAGGAGCGCAGTGAAGAATACACACTGGTGACGAGTTTGCGAGAGTCGAGTTCGGCTTTGGCTTTGTAATCATTGATGTCGTAATTGACAATAACGTCTTCTTCGGGTGCCTGACCGGGTTGGCCAGTCCTGAGTACTATACGCATGGTGCGGTTTTTAAGTTCTTCGCGTATCCAGCGTACCAATTCCAGGCCAGCGTGGTCGCTTTCCATGACTACATCGATAAAGGCAACGGCAACGTCGGTTTCGTTGTTGAGGATCTCCTTGGCTTGCTCGCCACTGTAGGCATTAATGAAAGCGAGGGAACGACCTTCCAATTTAAATCTGGACAGGGCGAGTTTGGTCACTGTGTGGACATCGGGCTCATCGTCAACAACCAGAATCTTCCATGCTGGTCCCGAATCCTCTGATTCAACCTTTTTTTTGCCCGAAAACAAGGGACTTTTCTTTGCCATATCAATGAGCATTCGTAGGCCTCAAGCTAGAAACACGGCTAGGTTTATTCAATTTGAGTGTAGATCAAGTATTTCATCGCAGTGGATTTTTTACATTAACAGCAAGCCAAATTGAGTTTATGATAACTATTCTCATTTAAGTTCTGTGGTGTAAAAAGGGGGAGGTCATGAAATACGTTAATCTCAGCATTCCAGCGTCTGTACTGGCAAAACTTATTTATGAAGGTCAGCTGTGCGCTGCTGACTTCCAGTGTCTGGATTCAGAGAGCAAACGCGAGCTCTGGCAGTTGTGCCTTTGGGCCTGTAAAAAACGAGTAGGTTGTAAAAAGACAGCGCAGTTAATTGCCACAACGAACATCATCGGAAATCCAGACGCAGACATCAGAACATTGCCCGAAATAAATGGTTGTTTTGATGGAGACCATGATAAAGATGATGCGGCAATGCCGGATGAATGCGCGGCTTGTGCGTTTGATTGCAATAAACCGAGTGAATAGACGCTGTGACGGATAACCAACATTGTACGTACAGGATCGAGGCTTTAAATAACGTCGGCTGAGTGGAGACAATTTCCCTTGGATGATTTACCAGGTGTGACGTCAGCGTTGGAAACAGAGAGACTAGTTATGTGAACAGAGCTTACTTTCGATTTAGGTTAGGACTTCGAGGTCATCCCGTTAACGCCGTAGCTTCAACAACAGATGCTTGCAGCTGGCGATTTCGAAGGCTTAGAGAGCGGTTAATCCTGACCAGAACGGGTTAGCGCATCAACAGCAGGATAACCGAGCCCAACACCAAAGCACACAAACAGCCTCACACCTAAATGCGCACAATGTATATTATGTTAAATGACATATATTAAGACGCCACCCTTTAGAATGTGTTTCGTCCATAGTCACACTCATCCGTACAATTCTGGCACCTCAGGAAGTTCTACTAATATGTTCATCAAACATCACAGCGCCCTTTCGGCTTCCTATCCACTGGTGCTTCAATCTTGCTGCCTCAATCGCAAAAGATTAACCTTTACTTCAAGTTTAAGTTGGTCAGCCCTCAGGAGTGCCGCTAATGAAAATCGGTGAGTTATCTGAACGTACAGGCCTTGCCCCATCCCGAATTCGATTTTACGAACGTATTGGCCTGTTAAAAACAGTTAGTCGTAAGGCAAATGGCTATCGTGATTATCCGGTAGAAGCTGAGACTCTGCTTAAATTGATTGTTACTGCACAACAGGCCGGCTTCTCACTTGATGAATTAACCACCTTGTTGCCTGCGGATATGTCCAATTGGAGCCACAGCTCGTTGCTTGAATCTCTTCGCCAGAAAATTCGTGATATAGACACTATCCAGAAGCGGCTAGCGGAGAGCAAAGCCCAACTGGTTGAGCTGTTAACTGAAATCGAGGCCAAACCTGTCGATATGAACTGTGCCGACAATGCAAAGCGTGTGCTGTCGCAGTTTGGACTGAGTAAATCCTAAGCTGCTAAGCACAACCTCTATGCTAAACACCCGGTGCCCGGATGAATAGACCGGGCGTAAAAAGCGGTAGTCACCTTTGGCACGTCGGGGAACATCGCTTATCAGGCACTAAACCTACCGCACTTATTATTTGCCGGTTTTTTCGACTAACCTTAGCCAGCAAGTTTTCTCAATATCAATTCAGTGGATTGGTGTCTGGTACAATTCAGCCAACGGCTTGGGTGCATAGAGGGCGCTTTGGAAGCTGGGTACATAGTCGTACCTTAACATTTCTCCTAACTGCAGAGACTTTAAGTATTTTGAAAAGCTCCCATTGCCCAGAGTCAGTTTGACGGCATCATCATCCAAAGTGGAGCCATAAAGCATGTGCCTGAAGATGGCATAGCCGTATGTTAACTCGCCCTTCTGGTCAATATTTATAAAGCTATTATTCACCAATGTCGGTTCCTCATCCAAATCCGTCAGCCTGACTGTCTCGAGGGTAAAGTCCACCTCGCCAGTGTCTGCGTCTGCAATATCGAATACCAGTGAGGCGGATTTTTCTTTGTATTGGATAGTCGTCAGCCACTTTGGCAGATTGTAACCGACCACTCCCCGCACACGAGCAAGCTCTGTATCTACGGGAAGTTTAAGCACATAACCCCAATAATCTTTGTCCGAAGTCTGGTTAATCAGACTCACTGGACCCAGGTTAAGGCTTCCCGGTTTACTGGTAACGATCGCCAATGAAATTTCGTTATAACTGTCATTGTCACAATAGTGATATGCGTATGCTGTTAAAGCGACTAACCCCCTCCCCGGCCAGATTTGGAGCGGCTGCACTTGCTGACTGACAATGTCAGGAAGCAATTCTCTAAGGCGGTGAATATCCGCCGTGTAGATGACAGTCACCTTGGTGTTTTCGTAGTAAAAATTTGGTGAATAGGATTCAAACCCCATATCCACCCTGGTTTTATCTAAGGTATTGAACCAGGTGAGATCTGTTGCAGGAGACTCCTTAGCTATCTCAGAAAGAGGCGGGTTAGATCTGTATCTGTCATAAAGACCGTCTTTAACGATAGGCACCCGATGTCCTGCAAGATCAATCCATCGTTCGCTTTCAGGCCCATTGTCGGCAGCTCCGACGCCCCAGACTGCCGGTGTAAGTGCTAAGACAATCAAACCTGAAACTATGGAAATATAACTATTTTTCATAAGATTAAGCCTCTGATGGTGAACTCCGATAGATAGGTATACTTGGATAAAAACCGGGACTGCGGATATCACAATAAGATTTAACTTAGCTTTAAGGTCAAGTGACAAATTAACGATTGACCTTAAACAATGATTCAAGGTTAGAGTTGGCTCATCAACCAAGCGAGGTAACAGCCAATGACACTTTTTACTCCTCTGACTCTGCCGAATGGTTCCTCCATTCCAAACCGAATTGCCAAAGCGGCGATGGAAGAAAACATGGCAGACGTTGATTTTGCCCCTTCTGATAAACTACTGACGCTTTACAAAGCGTGGGCAGAGGGTGGTGCAGGCTTGCTGATAACCGGCAATGTCATGGTAGACACGCGCGCAATGACAGGACCCGGTGGTGTTGTGCTTGAACAGGCTTCACAATTGGATAAGTTCAAGGCCTGGGCCAAGGCGGGTCGTGCAAATGGAGCGCAATTCTGGATGCAGATTAATCATCCGGGCAGGCAAATGCCACAAAGCTTGGGCCAAACAACATGGGCTCCCTCCCCGGTTGCTGTAGAGCTTGGTGCTTTATCGAAGCATTTTAAGCCGCCGCAGGAATTGACAGAAGCCCGGATTCTTGAGGTTATAGAGCGCTTTGTTCGTACAGCTAAATTAGCTGAAGAAGCTGGTTTTACCGGCGTAGAAGTGCATGCAGCCCATGGATATCTCTTGAGCCAATTTCTTTCCCCCCTTACCAATAAGCGCCAGGATAAATGGGGTGGTGCGCTTGCTAACCGTGCACGGATCCTTACCCACATCATCAAAGGTATTCGAGAGGTAGTGTCTCAGGATTTTGCCGTCGCTGTTAAGCTCAACTCAGCAGACTTTCAACGGGGTGGTTTCAGCGTCAGCGATGCACAGGAAGTGGTCATTATGCTAAACGAGCTCGGCGTTGATCTCGTTGAGTTGTCGGGGGGCAGTTATGAAGCTCCTGCTATGCACGGCAAAACGCGCGATGGCAGCACGCTCTCCCGCGAAGCGTATTTTTTAACATTCGCCAAGGAGATCCAAACGGTCGCCCGGATGCCAATCATGGTCACAGGGGGTATTCGGCGTCTGCCCATTGCTGAGAAGGTCATTGAAAGTGGTATTGATATGGTCGGCATGGCGACTGCACTTGCCATTGACCCCACGCTACCTAAAGATTGGCTTGCAGGTAAACCAAGCACGGCACAAATGCGCCCTATCACCTGGCGCAACAAGCCACTCGCCTCACTCGCTTACATGGCTGTTGTAAAATATCATTTGCTTAAACTCAGCCTTGCGCAGTCGGCAAAAGTCAACGTTTCACCTTTGTGGGCCTTAATCGTGAATCAAATTGACGGTGCGGTTCGAACTCGCAAGTATCGGAAAAAGCTTGCAGCGCTGGACGAGTAAAGTGGACGAAGCTTTCGGAAAACGATAAAGGCTTCGATTGCGCCCCAGCGTTCGGCTTACGGGTGTCTTTCACGTTACAACGTAAAAAGAAAAGCACAGCCATCGCTGTGCTTTTCTATGTAAGGCAACCGGGTGAACATAAACCAATCTTCTTGGTGTAAGGCCAATGTGTCAGGCATCGTCATTTACGCTTTGGTATATGTGACACCTTCAATACCCGCCACACGGCGGCCGACGTGGTATTACTCTTAACTTTCAATCACTGTCGAGATACTGACTGTTATCTGTGTTGATGGGCTTGGTGGACACATCATTACATTCGTCTTTTTCCGCACGCCCTATCCCAACCCGTGAAGGGTCAGGGAAACACCAACTGCTTCGCCATATAGCCCGGTTCATCCGCCACCATGCCAGCATTACGATGGCTGCACACATAAGAATGCCAGCACCGATAGCCTTCTCAAACCAATGGGCAATCATAGCCACAGCGGCGGAGGCAATAAATGCCATCCCCAGTTGAATAAAGTTCTGCCAGCCTGCCGCCTTGGTGGCATTGCTGGAAAATGGTGCCAGCGCATCAGTAACCAGCAAGGGATAAACAGCACCATTAATAGCCGCTAAAGCTGCAAATACCCAGAGCACGGCCTGAATACCCGAACCGAGTTGCGTTAAAAGAAAGAGCACCAGGGATAACACCACAAAGCCGGTGATAAGCATGTTCTTGATAACTTGTGGACTGTAGGAGTTCAGTGCCTTCTTGCAGGCAAATCCGCCCAGCATAAATGCCAGGGTTTGAGGAATAAAACTCAGCCCAATTTCTGCGGCTGCATAGCCATGGTGTTGCATCACGGCCGGCCACAACGTCAGGTAGCAAAAGAATGCGGCGCTACAGGCACCAAATATGGCCACGTTGTTTTGAAATGCGCTATTTTTGAGGATTTTCCCAACCGGAACGGGCTCCGCTTGTTTGCGAACTCTGGATTCCTTTGCCAATACCGGTGTTACCGCTGCCAGCAACAATCCAACAATGGCCAGGATAATAAAAATGGCCCGCCAGCCATACTGTTCACTTACCCAGGCTCCCATGAGCGGCGCCAAGGCGGGCGACAGAGCTACCAAGGGCATAATTGATGAAAATACCCTCCTCGCTTCGCCTTCATCAAACCTTTCCATCACCAGCGCCTGCCAAATAACGGCTGCGCTGCAGGCGCCAAAAGCTTGAATTACCCGGAGCATAAAAAAGGCACTGATATTTTCGGTAAAGCCCAGCAATACACTACTCAAGGCAAACAGTCCAAGCCCCGCCATCAGGGTATTTCGTTTACCGAAGCGGTCGCATAAACTGCCATAAGCCAGTTGCCCAATGGCGAGCCCACCCAGAAAGCACGTCAGTGTCATGGCCACCAAACTGGCAGACGTATTTAAACTAGATTCAATCTGATTGAATGCAGGAAGATACATGTCGGTCGCCAAAAAACCGAGCATGCTGAGCAATGCCAAGTAAGGGAAAAATACTAAACTTCTTCGTTTAGTCAGATAATTGGAAATCAAACTTACCTCCACGTTTTTAATTCATCTTAGCGGCGTGGAGTCTAATAACTTGTTTTGCGGCTGTGAAACGGTTAATTTTGCATGCTGCAACCAAAATATTTCACGGCAAAGTGCCCTACTCGGATCAGGAAATTCACCATGCTATCGGAACAATCGCTGGAGTTGGTCGATATTGTTGCTCAGGTTGGCAGTTTTACGGCGGCCGCGGCAAAGCTACACAAGGTGCCTTCTGCGGTCAGCTACGCAATCAAGCAAATTGAAGACGAATTGGGTGTGGTGCTGTTTAATCGCCACCACCGTAATGTGAGCCTGACGGTAGCCGGTGAGCACTTTGTCCGTGAAGCCCGCTCCATGCTGTCGCAAATGGACGAACTCAAGCGGGGAACGCAGCGTATTGCCAATGGCTGGCAACCCACCCTATCCATTGCACTGGACAACATAGTCCGGGCAGACAAGATTAGTGTGTTAATTGCTGATTTTTATCGGCATTTTCAGGATGTCGAGTTAATCATACGCATCGAAGTATTTAATGGTGTATGGGAAGCCCTGGCCACAGGGCGCAGTCATATTGCCATTGGCGCGACCACCGCTATACCTGTAGGTGGCGTGTTTCAATATCGGGACATGGGGGTTATCGACTGGGCGTTCCTGGTGTCGAAAAACCATCCGCTGGCGTCCATCGAAGCGCCCTTAAGCGATGATATGCTAAGGCCATTTCCCTCAATCTGTCTTGAAGATACATCCCGGGAAATCCCCAAACGCACCACCTGGCTTTTGGACAACCAGCGTCGCCTGGTGGTGCCGGATTGGATCCGGGCCATTAACTGTTTCACCAACGGTTTAGGTATCGGCTACATGCCAAGACACTTGGCGGCGCCCTTTATTCAGGCCGGATTGTTGATGGAAAAAACACTGGAGCAGCCAAAGGCACCCAGCCCTTGCTGCCTTGCCTGGAACGGTGATGCGCCCTCGCCCGCCCTTAGCTGGGTACTCGACTACCTGGGCGACAGCGAAAAGCTGCACCGCGAATGGTTGGCATAAATGTGGTTTCCGCGGGGAATTCAGTTATGATAGCCAGGTTAGTCACACATTAAGGAGACATTGAAATGTCACAGGAAATTCTGGTTTCCAAGCAGTCGACACTGGAAGTCAACAAGCTCATTAAGAACACCTACATGCTGCTCTCCATGACGCTTGCATTTTCAGCGCTCTGTGCCTGGATTGCCACGGCGATGGGCATTTCGCCTTTGATGTCATTGGGTTTTGCCATTGGCGGATTTATTTTGCTGTTTGTCACCCTGCGTAAAGCCGACACCGCCGCCGGTCTCTTTTGGGTATTCGCCTTTACCGGTATGGAAGGTGCCTCTCTCGGTTTTATCCTGAACCACTATGCCGGTATGGCCAATGGCCCGGAGCTTATCATGCAGGCTTTCGGCCTGACTTCAGCCATTTTTATCGGCTTGTCGATGTACGCCCTCACCACCAAGAAAGACTTCTCTTTTATGGGCGGCTTTTTGTTCGCCGGTTTGATTGTGATTGTGATTGGTGGCCTGATTAATCTGTTCGTTGGCAACAGCACGGCTTATATGCTGCTTTCATGGGCGACCGCGCTGGTGTTTACCGGTCTTATCCTGTTTGATACCAGCCGAATCGTAAACGGCGGCGAGACCAACTATATCCGCGCCACAGTGTCGCTGTATCTGGACTTCCTCAACCTGTTCCTCGCCATTTTGCGTATTCTGGGCATGAACAACGACGATTAAACATTTCCGAGGAAATTAAGGTAAAATGGCCCACTTCCAGGGCCATTTTTTTATTATGAGCACATTTATTCTTCAGGTATCAGGTAAAGCCTATGGCAGCGCTGCACCGGTGCACGCGCTCAGGTTTGCCAAGGCCGCAATCGACGACGGCCATCAGATCCTTCGGGTATTTTTCTATCAGGATGGTGTGTTTAACGCATCCAGCTTAGGCTCGCCAGCATCCGATGAATTCAACGTCTATCAGGGATGGCAACAACTGGCCAAACTGCACAATGTCGAACTGGTTAATTGCGTGTCTGCGGCACTGAGACGCGGCATGGTGGCCAAGGAGGAAGCGGAAACTCAGGGGCTCAGCCATTGGAATGTGGATGACCACTTCCATAACGGCGGCCTGGGCGAGTTGGTAAGCGGCATCGCCAAGGCCGACAGACTTATCTGTTTTTAAGGAGCGCCAGTGAAAAAACTTTGTGTTGTGTTTTCAACGTCGCCCCATGGTAATGCCGCTGGCCGCGAAGCGCTGGATTTTGCCATGCTGGCAGCAAGTTATGATTTGGAAACCAGTATACTGTTTACCGATGAAGGTGTACTGCACCTGATGGCCAATCAAAATCCGGAATCTATTGGTTGTCGCGACTATATCGCCACCTTTGGTGCGCTGGAGTTTTACGATATCGAAAACTTATACGTCTGCAAGGACAGCCAGAAGGAATTCGGTATTGAGTCAGATTCTCTTCCCCTGGATGTTCAGGTGCTGACAAGCGAGGCTATCCGTGAACATTTCGCCTCGGTCAATGAAGTGGTGGTTTACTGATGATTTTGCATCATATTCAAAGCTCTACCGCACAAAGCGCCGGTCTTCGCCTCGCCCTACGTTATGCTGGTGATCGGGATGCACTGATAATCAGTGGTGATGCCGCAGGCTCAGTACTTCAGGCCAGTTGGCAGACCAAACTGGCCGGCAAGAGGGTGTATTTTTTAGATGAAGATGTCCATGCGCGGGGGCTGACAGCCATGATTTCAGCCCGTTACCCAGATGCAACCTTGGTGGATTACAGCGGCTGGGTAAAGCTCTCTTTAACGTTCGACAAGGTGATCACGTGGTAGATTCGATTGAATTTAATGGTCAGCAGATTGAAGTTGATAAAAATGGGTATTTGCTGTCGGTTGACGACTGGAGCCCCGAGCTTGCGCTGCTGCTGGCCGAATCTGAGTCCATCGTCATGACAGATGCCCACTGGGAAGTGGTTAACTTTGTTCGGGATTTTTATTTGGAGTATAAAACCAGCCCTGCTATCCGCGCGCTGGTCAAAGCCATGGGGCAGAAATTTGGCCCGGATAAAGGCAATTCCAAATACCTCTACACCCTGTTCCCGATTGGTCCGGCGAAACAAGCCACCAAGATTGCCGGCCTGCCCAAACCCGCCAAATGTATTTAACAGGCGCTGATTAGACTGAATACAAAAAGCCCCGCTGTCGCGGGGCTTTTTACTGTTGGACGTTTATTGTCAGACGTTGTCTAACACAATCAAGAAGGCCTTCCCCAAGGTAGCAAACATGATACCGACAAATACCGCTATCACTGCCACGTATGAAAGCCAACGTAAGTAGCGTTGACCGTTATCCATATACCCTTGAAAAATAGTGTCTTGTAATTAACCGAGTTGCTCAATACCACCCATATAAGGGCGCAGTGCTTCAGGCACGGTAACAGTGCCATCGGCATTCTGATAGTTTTCCAGAATCGCCACCAGAGTGCGGCCAACTGCCAGACCTGAACCGTTCAGGGTGTGAACCAGTGCCGGCTTGTTGTCTTCTTTGTTGCGATAGCGCGCCTGCATACGGCGGGCCTGGAAATCCTTCACGTTGGAGCAGGAAGAGATCTCACGATAGGTGTTTTGTGCTGGCAACCATACTTCGATGTCGTAGGTTTTGGCAGCACCAAAGCCCATGTCGCCGGTACAGAGCACCACAGTGCGGTGTGGCAGCCCCAGCTTTTTCAGTACGTTTTCGGCATGGCCAACCATGTCTTCCAGCGCGTCCATAGACTGCTCTGGTTTGACGATTTGTACCATTTCAACCTTGTCGAACTGGTGCTGACGGATAAGACCACGGGTGTCTTTACCGTATGAACCGGCTTCAGAGCGGAAGCACGCAGTATGGGCGGTAATCTTGATGGGCAGGTCGGCCTCATCGATGATGGTGTCGCGCACCAGGTTGGTTACCGGCACTTCTGCGGTCGGAATAAGGCTTAATGCCTGGCCTTCCTCAGTAGCGGGCTTGAGGTTAAACAAATCCTCACTGAACTTGGGCAGCTGACCTGTACCCAGTAAGCTGTCGGTGTTCACCAGCAAAGGCACGTAGGCTTCAGTGTAACCGTGCTCTATGGTATGCAGGTCGAGCATAAACTGCGCCAGTGCGCGGTGCATGCGGGCAATCTGGCCTTTCATGACGATAAAGCGAGAGCCAGTGATCTTCACCGCACTCTTAAAATCCAAACCGCCCAGGGTTTCGCCCAGATCTACGTGATCTTTAACGGGAAAATCAAAGCTGCGTGGCTCGCCCCAACGGCGAATTTCCACGTTTTCACTTTCGTCCCTGCCTACAGGCACAGACTCGTCAGGCAGGTTGGGCACTGACATGGCAATGGCGTTGATTTCTTCCAGCAGCGCTGCCAGTTCGACCTTTTTGGCTTCAAGCTCGGCACCGAGGTTACCTACCTGAGCCATGATGGGCGCGACGTCTTCACCACGGGACTTTGCCTGACCGATGGATTTGGAAATGGCGTTGCGACTGGCCTGCAGCTCTTCGGTGGCTACCTGCAGCGACTTGCGCTTTTCTTCCAGCGCTTTGAGATGGTCGATATCGAGCGCAAAACCGCGGGCGGCCAGACGCTCTTTGGTGAATTCCAGTTCATTACGGAGATATTTGGTATCTAACATACTTGTTGTCTTATAAGTTAAACGCGGGAATAAATCAGCTGCTGCCCAAGATACACCACGGTCAGGCAAAGTATCAGGTTCAGAAGCACATTCAGGCTCGCCTTCACAAGTTCACCCTGCTGCAACAGTAGCAAGGTTTCGTTTGAGAAGGTGGAAAACGTCGTTAAGGCGCCCAGAAAGCCAACACCAATCAGCGCTTTCCACTCAGGACCGATATGGCTGAGCTCCGCCAGGGCGTATATGCATCCCATTAAAAAGGATCCCGCCACGTTGACGATGAGTGTACCAAAAGGAAAACCGGTGCCAAAGAGTTGTAACGCAAGAATCGAGATGGAATAGCGCAAAACTGCACCTATAGCACCTCCTGCAGCAATATAGAGCACGTTATTCATAGCGTTTTCGCCCACTTTGTTGATTCAGAGCATCGAGATTAGCAAGTTTGTCTCGAATGCGTTTCTCAAAACCGCGCTCGGTGGGATGGTAAAAGCGGCTGTGCTGCAGTGCTTCAGGAAAATAATTTTCCCCCGCGGCGAAGGCCCCATCCTCATCATGGGCATAACGATAACCCTCACCGACACCAAGTTCATTCATAAGTTTGGTGGGCGCATTACGCAGGTGATTGGGTACAGGCGCATTGCCGGTTTCTCTGGCAAGTACCCGTGCGGCCTTGAAGGCTGTGTAAACCGCATTGCTCTTGGGCGCACTGGCAAGGTAAATCACTGCCTGAGCGATGGCGCGCTCACCTTCTGCCGGGCCTACCCGGTGGAAACAATCCCAGGCGTTCAGGGCTACCGTCATGGCATTGGGGTCGGCGTTGCCGATATCTTCTGAGGCAATGGCAAGCAGGCGCCTTGCCACATAAAGGGGATCGCCGCCCCCTTCAAGAATGCGGCAAAACCAATAAAGCGCTGCATCCGGCGCAGAGCCACGAATGGATTTATGCACTGCACTGATGAGGTCGTAATACTGGTCGCCGTTTTTATCGTAACCCGCCGCCTGATGGCCGGCGACCTCCGATAAAAGTTCAAGATTGTACTCACCGCCATCTGGCAGCAAGTCAGACATGAGCTCCAGTAAATTGAGCGCCTTACGCGCATCGCCGTCGCATAGCCGGGCGATGGCAGACTTGAGTTCTGCCTTTAGCATAAGGGCGCGTTTGCCAAGTCCCCTCGCCTCATCGCTGTTGGCCTGCTCCAGGATTTGACCAATAGCATCGTCCTCAAGCCGTTTAATGAGATATACGCGGCAACGTGACAGCAGCGCGTTATTGACTTCAAAGGACGGGTTTTCTGTGGTGGCGCCGATAAAAATCACTGTACCGTCTTCGATAAACGGCAGAAAGGCGTCCTGCTGACTCTTGTTAAAACGGTGGACCTCGTCCACAAACAGCAAGGTACGCTGTCCGCGTGACTGGGCCACATTTTTCGCCTGCTCAATAGCAGCCCTGATTTCCTTTACCCCGGACGTTACTGCAGAGATACGCTCAACATGGGCATTGGCGTAACGTGCGACGAGCTCGGCCAATGTGGTTTTGCCTGTACCCGGAGGCCCCCAAAGCAGCATCGAGTGCACCTTACCGGCAAGCAGTGCCTGACGCAGCGGCTTACCCTCACCAAGGAGGTGTGACTGCCCTATATACTCCTCAACACTGGCCGGGCGCATACGGGCAGCCAGTGGGTTGAAGTCGGGGCTGAAATCAAAACTCAATGACACAGCGCATCCTTTTACTGACGACGCTGATCGTCAATGCTGACGCCATCAGGGATCTGAAACTGAAACAGTCTCTCGTCTGCATCGGTCACTGGCGCCTGCTCAGAAAGCGCAAAGTGGCTGGTGCTGCCCTGGGCATCGGTCAGGCGAATATCAGACAGCGCATTATTTGCAAAACAGACAGAGACAGTATCGACCGCGCTTTCAACGCCCTGACGTGGAGTAATGTCAAAGCAACTGCCGTTTTTATCAATCTGATATTCATTCCAGCGCTTTTCATCACGATGCACCAACAGCGCCATGGGTGAAGCCTTAAGAATATCCTCCATATCCAGGATACTGACTTCTTCGGCAAAGGGGTTATACACCCACACACTGTTGTCTTTGGCCACTATCAGGGATTCATCGGGGGCTGTGAGGTGCCAGTAAAAGGCGTCGGGTTGATGCATGGCAATCACACCGCTGCCCTCCTGGATGAGTTTGCCATTCTGATCTGTTACTTTCTGGCTGAAGTTGGCCTTGATGCCCTGCATCACATCCAATTTGGATACCAGTTCACTGGCATCATCTGCAAAGACCGCAAAAGGCAGCACGGCCGAAAAGAGCACTACAATCGACTTTTTCAAATACTAACCTCATCACTATTCATAAAATCCAGAGCCGCATAATTCAGACCCTAACGCACCGGGCCAGGTAATGTCGTCGCTGAGTTAATTTCTGGGGGGCGGCGGTGCCAACACTTCACGGTTGCCGTTGTGGCCCTGGGCACTGACAACCCCGGCCATTTCCATCTGTTCGATAATGCGGGCTGCCCGGTTGTAGCCGATTTTAAACTTGCGCTGCACACTTGAGATGGAACCGCGACGGGACTCAGTAACGAAGGCGACGGCTTCGTCGTATAGCGGATCGTAATCTTCATCGCCCTCCTCAGACGCTTCGCCTGGCAGCAATACCTGCTCGCCATCGCTGGAGCCCTGGAGGATCTCATCAATGTATTGTGGCTTGCCGCGGGCATGCCAATCGGCCACTACCCTGTGTACTTCATGGTCGTCAATAAAGGCGCCGTGTACGCGGATTGGCACGCCTGTGCCCGGCGGCAGATACAACATGTCACCCATACCTAGCAGTGTTTCAGCACCTTGCTGGTCCAAAATGGTTCGGGAATCGATACGTGACGATACCTGGAAGGCCATACGTGTGGGGATGTTGGCTTTAATCAAACCGGTTATCACATCCACGGATGGGCGCTGAGTCGCCAAAATCAGGTGAATACCGGCTGCCCGGGCTTTTTGAGCGATACGGGCGATAAGCTCTTCAACTTTTTTACCCACAATCATCATCATGTCGGCAAATTCGTCGACCACCACCACAATAGACGGCAGTTTATCCAGCTCAGGGGCTTCTTCATCAAAGCTTTCGCTGGATTTCCACAGTGGATCCACAATAGGTTCGCCGCTGGCTTTGGCGTCAGCAATCTTGGCGTTATAGCCTTTAAGATTACGCACACCCAGCGCAGACATAAGCTTATAGCGGCGCTCCATTTCACCAACGCACCAACGCAGCGCATTGGATGCTTCTTTCATGTCGGTGACCACTTCACACAACAGATGTGGAATGCCTTCATACACAGAAAGTTCCAACATCTTGGGGTCAATCATAATAAAGCGGACATCATCAGGGCCTGACTTGTACAGCAGACTGGTGATCATCACGTTCACACCGACCGATTTACCCGATCCCGTGGTACCGGCAACCAGCAAGTGTGGCATTTTACCCAAATCCACCACAACAGGCTCACCGGCGATATCCTGACCCAGCACCATCGCAAGCGTGCTTGGATTTTGCTTGAACTTGTCGGAGTCGAGCACATCACGCATGTACACGGTTTCGCGAAACTTATTTGGCAGTTCCAGTCCCACATAGGCCTTACCTGGGATCACTTCCACCACCCTCACCCGCTCTGCCAGCAAGGAGCGGGCAAGGTCGCTGGCGAGATTGGAGATTTTGGATGCCTTAACGCCGGGCGCGAGCTCCAACTCAAACCGGGTGATAACCGGGCCCGGATAAACCCCAACCACGTTGGCGGTAATGTTAAAGTCGGCCAGTTTTGCTTCGACCAAACGCGCTACCTGATCCAGCTCTTCTTCACTGATAGGATTTTCCTTGCGGTTGGGCACATTCAAAAGCTCAATACTTGGCAATGGCGCCATGGGCTTGGCTGGCGTGTTATCCTGGCCTGGCAACACCACTATGCCATCAACAATTTTTGCGCCTTCCACTTTTTTGGGCTGAGGCTTGGGTGCCTTGGCAAGGGCGCCGTCTGAAGTGGCCTCATCAAAACCCATGTCTTCCCAGGGAGCAAGCTCGTCAGATGGATGACCATATCCGTTATTGTCGAATGTATCTGTGGATGCACTTGGTGACGAGAAGGCCTTATTTGAAGTTGAACCACCCAGGTGACTGTCATCTGCCTCGATGGCACCATGGTGTGGTGAGACATCGGAAAACGCAGGCTCAACCCTGGTAAACCGGGATTTTGATTCTTTAGCAGCAGCCGTACCTGACACTGAGTATTCATCATCAGTATTTGCGCTAACTGCCATGAGGTTTTCAGGCTCGTCCGGCGCATCAAAAGTCGAGGGCGCTACATCAACATCTGATTCTGTTTTACTGCGGCTGAAAATGGAAAAGAGCTTACGTCTTTCTTTTTGGCCCGACTCAGTGTTTTCTGCTGTCGAGCCCCCTAATTGAGTACCAGCTGACGCGATAATGTCTGATTCAGTTAAATCGTCTTCATTAACGCCAGCAAGCAGTGGTTCCTTCTGCTTGCGTTTAAAGCCTGCGGCGATGGACATAAACCCCTGGGTGTCTTCCGTGTCACGAGAGTTAGCAATTCTGGAAGGCAGTTGATATATGCCCTGAAACGCTCCGATGGTTGCTCTGCCGGTGAGCTCCACCAGAGCAATCAGGCTAATACCTGTAAGCAGGGTAAAGCCTGTGGCTATACTGCACAGCAGCAGTAGCGTCGTCCCAAGGGAATTGAAATAGGGCAACATGGCATTGGCTATGACGTCACCTGTTACGCCGCCGGCCGAAAATTCATAAATATCATTGCCATTCATGCTGGCGAGTGTAGACACGCCAAACACAATAAGGATAAATCCCAGTAAGCGCATTGAGACTGAAAAATAATCAATTTCAAGTAACCGGTGGGACTGCTTGAACAACAGCCAACCGGTACCGGCAATCACAAATGGCGTAAGAAATGCGCTGTAACCAAAGAAGTACAGCAGTACATCGGCAATCCAGGCCCCCACTGCCCCACCGAGATTCTCAATCTGTCCCTGATAGTTACTCTGGCTCCAACCTGGGTCCGATGCACTGAAACTGCTCAGTGCCAGCAACACATAGATGGCCAGCATGGAACAAATAATAAGGCCACCTTCGAGTAGCCGTTGCAGTCCGCTTAGCGAATGAACGCGATTTCCCTGAGACAAACGAAAGGATCCATAGCAACATTAAAAACAGGTGAAATTAAGATACCAGAATCCTGTTGAAAGTGGAGCTAAATTGGGGGTTTTATGGGCAGTCGCACCCTTTTGTGAGCAAAAATTCATGCGACGGTTAATTAAGCCAACAAAAAAGGGAGCCTAGGCTCCCTTTTTATATCGCTGACAGAGACTTAGTTACTTGTCAGAGATGTTGTTTACCGCGACCTTATTGGTCTGCTTGACCTCTTCCATCACGACGTAGGTACGGGTGTCGGACACAGAAGGTAATTTCAGCAGGGTTTCACCCAAGAGCTTACGGTAGGCAGACATGTCGGAAACGCGGGTTTTGAGCAGATAGTCGAAATCACCGGAAACCAGGTGACATTCCTGAATATCATCCAGCAACTGCACGGCACGATTGAAGCGATCAAACACCTCTGGGGTGTCCCTGTTCAGGGTGATCTCAACAAAAACCAGCAGCGAGGCGCCCAAGTAATGTGGGTTTACCAAGGCAGTATAACCATTGATATACCCTTGCTTTTCCAAGCGTTTAACCCTTTCCAAACAAGGAGTTGGACTCAGCCCTACTCGTTTGGACAGCTCAACATTTGAAATTCTTCCATCAATTTGCAGTTCATTAAGGATATTGCGATCGATGCGATCCAGGTCTTTAACCGGATTCTTTTTATTATATGCCATATTTTTGACCTTGTTTTATTACTAAAACAACATTTAATTTTACGTATGTCGAAAGTTCAGCAGCATAAACTGCAGAGGCAATACTATACTAGATATCCCTGAAATAATCACGTTCAGGTCACGACAAAATAACAAATTTGCCTGCGAAAAGCGGGTATTTATGCAATTGAGGCTCGAAGATGATAATTGGTGTACCAAAGGAAATCAAAAACCATGAATATCGCGTTGGTATGGTGCCCTCCAGCGTGCGTGAACTGACCCTGCGTGGCCATCAGGTATTCGTAGAAGCGACTGCCGGTGGTGGTATTGGCTTTACAGATCAAGACTATATCGATGCCGGTGCCACTATTCTGGGCACAGCAGAAGAAGTCTTTGCCAAAGCCGATATGATTGTGAAAGTGAAAGAGCCTCAGGCCGTTGAGCGCGCTATGCTGCGTCACGACCAAATCCTCTTCACCTATCTGCACCTTGCTCCGGATCTGCCTCAAACTGAAGAGCTGGTAAGCTCTGGCGCCGTATGTATTGCTTATGAAACAGTGACTGACGACCGCGGTGGTCTACCTCTGCTGGCGCCAATGTCTGAAGTAGCCGGTCGCATGTCTATTCAAGCCGGTGCCATGGCTCTGGAGAAGTCTGCCGGTGGCCGCGGTATGCTGCTGGGTGGCGTACCAGGTGTTGAGCCAGCCAAAGTGGTTATCATCGGTGGCGGTATGGTAGGCACCAACGCCGCTCAAATGGCAGTGGGTATGGGCGCCGATGTCGTAGTTCTGGACCGCTCTATCGATGCACTGCGTCGTTTGAACGTACAGTTCGGCTCATCTGTTAAAGCCGTATACTCCACTGCCGATGCCATCGAGCGTCACGTACTGGAAGCTGATCTGGTTATCGGCGGCGTACTGATCCCAGGTGCTGCTGCGCCCAAGCTGGTTACTGCTGACATGATCAAGCGCATGAAAGCCGGTGCCGCTATTGTTGACGTAGCAATCGACCAGGGCGGTTGTGTTGAAACGTCTCATGCAACCACGCACCAGGACCCAACCTACATTGTTGATGACGTGGTTCACTACTGCGTAGCCAACATGCCAGGCGCCGTTGCCCGCACCTCTACCTTTGCGTTGAACAACGCTACCCTGCCCTACATCATTAAGCTGGCTGACAAGGGTTACAAGGCTGCACTGCTGGCCGACAAGCACCTGCTGAACGGTCTGAACGTGATGCACGGCAAGATCACCTGTAAAGAAGTGGCCGAAGCGCACAACCTGTCTTACGTTTCAGCGTCTGAATTGCTGTAATTAACGCAGACAAGGGTTAATGAAAGGGGAGCTTGGCTCCCCTTTTTCGTATCCCGGGCGGGGCAGTGGAAACCCTGATAGACAAGATAGATTAGGATCATCTAAGTCTTCACTCGTTACGGCCTTTACCCTTACACGTAAATTCCCTACAATCCCAGCAATTTGCCAAGGCACGGAGAATAAAATGAGCCAAGCCAAACACAGCCAGCTGCTGATCCTCGGATCCGGTCCAGCCGGCTACACTGCCGCCGTCTATGCTGCACGTGCAAACCTGAACCCAGTGATGATCACCGGTCTTCAGCAAGGTGGTCAGCTGACCACCACCACCGAAGTTGAAAACTGGCCAGGTGATGCCGAAGGTTTGACAGGTCCAGGCCTGATGGCCCGTATGCAGGAGCATGCCGAAAAGTTCAACACCGAAATCATTTTCGACCATATCAACGAAGTGACGCTCTCTGAGCGTCCTTTCCGTTTGAAAGGTGATAATGGCGAGTACACCTGTGATGCACTCATCATTGCCACCGGTGCATCGGCTAAGTACCTGGGTCTGCCTTCTGAAGATGCCTTTAAAGGCCGCGGCGTATCAGCCTGTGCTACCTGTGACGGTTTCTTCTATCGCAATCAGAAAGTCGCCGTGATTGGTGGTGGTAACACAGCTGTTGAAGAAGCCCTGTATCTCTCAAACATTGCTTCTGAAGTTCACCTCATTCACCGTCGTGACAGCTTCCGCTCAGAGAAGATTCTGATTGACCGTCTGATGGATAAAGTTGCCAACGGTAACATTATTCTTCACTTGGATAAGACCCTGGATGAAGTGGTTGGCGACAACATGGGTGTAACCGGTGTTAAGCTGAAATCTACCAAAGACGACTCGACTGAAGCATTCGATGTGGCAGGTGTTTTTGTGGCCATTGGTCACAGCCCCAATACCGGCATCTTCGAAGGTCAGTTGGAGATGAACAACGGTTACATCAAAGTGCAAAGCGGTCTGAACGGTAATGCAACCCAAACCAGCATTGAAGGCGTATTTGCTGCCGGTGACGTGATGGACCAACACTATCGCCAGGCCATTACCTCAGCCGGTACCGGCTGTATGGCAGCACTGGATGCTGAGCGTTATTTGGACGCCAAGCATTGATAGGTTCCTTAAAATAAAAAAGCCGGCTAAGTGCCGGCTTTTTTATTGCGGGTGTCAATAATGTTTGGCTACACAAATGAGACCCACAAAAAAAGGGACCCTAAGGTCCCCTTCTATTTGCTCAGAACAATTACTTGGTCAGAGCTTCTTTTGCTTTTTCAACGAGAGTTGCAAATACAACTTTGTCGAATACAGCGATGTCGGCCAGGATCTTACGATCGATCTCGATAGAAGCCTTCTTCAGACCGTTGATGAAACGGCTGTAAGACAGACCATTCTGACGAGAAGCGGCGTTGATACGTGCAATCCACAGTTGACGGAATTGACGTTTCTTCTGACGACGGTCACGGTAAGCATACTGACCGGCTTTGATCACAGCCTGTACCGCTACGCGGTAAGTACGTGAACGGGCACCGTAGTAGCCTTTGGCGAGTTTCAGAATCTTCTTGTGACGGGCACGAGCGGTTACACCACGCTTAACTCTTGGCATTGTTCAATCTCCTCAATTAAGCGTATGGCAGTTGACGCGCGATTGCTGGAACGTCGACCTTGGCAACCAGACATTTAGCGCGCAGATGACGCTTACGCTTGGTGCTCTTCTTGGTCAGGATGTGACGCAGGTGGGCTTGCTTGCGCTTGAAACCATTGGCGGTTTTCTTAAAACGCTTCGCAACGCCACGGTCAGTTTTCATTTTTGGCATTACTTCTAACTCCGCATTGGGGGTTTATTAAAAAACGTAAGGCGAACGGCCGCTCTTTGCAGGGCGGCCGTTACTTTCAAAAGCCCTACTATTTCTTTTTGGGTGCCAGCACCATAATTGCTTGACGACCTTCCATTTTCGGGAAGGATTCGACAACCGCATACTCTTCCAAATCAGCCTTGATACGGTTCATCAGATCCATACCCAGGTTTTGGTGTGCCATTTCGCGACCCCGGAAACGCAGCGTAACTTTCGCTTTGTCACCGTCTTCAAGGAAACGAATCAGGTTGCGTAGTTTTACCTGATAGTCGTTTTCATCAGTTCCAGGACGGAATTTGATTTCCTTAACCTGAACCTGTTTTTGCTTTTTCTTCTGTTCTTTCTGGGCTTTAGCCTTGTCGAACAGGAATTTACCGTAGTCCATTATACGACATACGGGAGGCTCGGCATTGGGGCTGATCTCTACGAGATCAACGCCGGCTTCATCGGCCAACTCCTGAGCTTCACGGATACTGACAATACCGATGGATTCTCCATCCAATCCGGTTAAACGTACCTGTGGAACACCGGTGATTTCATCGTTGATACGGTTTGGGGCCGGCTGACGCCCTGCTTTTTTGATCTTTATGACCTATTCCTCCAACAGTTTTAGACTACGGTGCGAAATTTGTTCTTTTACGCTCGCGACGAAAGCATCGATGGACATCTTGCCCAAGTCTTTACCGTCACGGGTACGCACCGCGATTTCCCTGTTCTCCATTTCCTGGTCTCCCACGACCAATAGATAAGGGACACGCCTTAAGGTGTGCTCGCGTATTTTAAAGCCAATTTTCTCATTCCTCAAGTCTTGAGAAGCGCGAATACCTTGTTCTTTGAAGAATTTGACTAATTCTTCAACATAATCAGCTTGTTTGTCGGTGATGTTCATCACGACTGCTTGCACTGGAGCCAGCCATGCGGGGAAGCGTCCTGCATATTCTTCAATAAGAATACCGATAAAACGTTCCAAAGAGCCCAAAATGGCACGGTGGATCATCACCGGGGTCTGACGGGCGTTATCTTCGGCAACGTAAGTTGCACCCAGACGGCCTGGCAAGGCGTAGTCGAGCTGCACAGTACCACACTGCCATGCACGGTCGAGACAGTCATGCAAGGTGAACTCAATTTTTGGACCGTAGAAGGCACCTTCGCCCGGCAGAATTTCAAAGGCAATGCCGTTGGCATTAAGGGCTTCAATCAGCGCTGATTCGGCGCGGTCCCACATGGCATCGTCGCCGATACGCTTTTCAGGACGGGTAGACAGCTTCACCACGATGTTTTCGAAACCGAAAGTCGAGTAAGTGTCATACACCATTCTGATACAGGCACTCACCTCTTCCTGCACCTGTTCCTCGGTACAGAAGATATGGGCATCGTCCTGGGTAAAGCCGCGTACGCGCATCAGACCATGGAGCGAACCGGATGGTTCATTACGATGGCAGCAACCGAATTCGGCCATACGCAGTGGCAGATCGCGATAGGACTTGAGCCCCTGATTGAAGATTTGCACGTGGCCCGGGCAGTTCATCGGCTTGATGGCATACTCGCGGTTTTCACTGGCGGTGGTGAACATGGCTTCTGAGTACTTGTCCCAGTGGCCAGAGCGCTCCCACAGCACGCGGTCCATCATGAAAGGACCTTTCACTTCCTGATAATCGTACTCAGACAATTTGTGGCGGATAAAGGTTTCCAGCTCACGGAAAATGCTCCAGCCGTCGTTGTGCCAGAACACCATTCCAGGGGCTTCTTCCTGCATATGATACAGGTCGAGTTGCTTGCCAATTTTACGGTGGTCACGCTTGGCGGCTTCTTCGAGACGCGCCAGGTGAGTGTTCAGGGCTTTCTTATCACCCCAGGCAGTACCGTAAATGCGCTGCAGCATCTTGTTGTTGGAATCACCTCGCCAGTAGGCACCGGCAACACTCATCAGTTTGAAGTGATGGCAAAAACGCATGTTGGGCACGTGTGGGCCACGGCACATGTCAGTGTATTCTTCGTGATGATACAGAGCAGGCGTCGCGTCCTTGGCAATGTTTTCATCGAGAATCGCCATCTTGTAGCTTTCACCGCGACCTTCAAAGGTATCGCGGGCTTCCTGCCAGCTCACAACGCGTTTCACTACGTCATAATCGGTCTTGGCCAGCTCAAGCATGCGCTTTTCCAGCGCAGCTATGTCGTCGGCGGTCAGCTTGTGCTCGAGATCCACATCATAGTAGAAACCGTTGTCGATAACCGGACCAATGGCCATCTTGGTTTGTGGCCACAGCTGCTTGATGGCATGACCAAGCAAGTGGGCACAGGAGTGACGCAGAATCTCCAAACCTTCTTCATCACGGGCGGTGATGATAGACAGGCTGGCGTCGTCGTGGATGAGATCGCAGGCATCTTTCAGCTCGCCGTTCACACGGCCAGCGATACAGGCCTTGGCAAGGCCCGGGCCGATATCGGCAGCGACATCCATCGTGGAGACGGGGTTGGCAAACACACGTTGGCTGCCGTCAGGAAGCGTAATTACAGGCATGATATTTCCTTATCCAGTGGTGACCCACACCAAGGGCCACTTGGCATCAATAAAAAGAAACGCGCGGAGGGTAAGACAGTACAGGAGCCTTGAGCCTCATCCAGCGCGGCCAAATAGTGTATGCCATTGAGGTTTTTGATACAAGAAAGCGCCTTTTGCTTTGCCCGGTGAATTTGCCGGGCTACCCTAGTGCGAAAGAGGCTTGAAGAGACAGGGAATGACGAAATCTCACACTGACATGCCCCCACGCTGGGCACTTATCACTGGTGCAGCAAAACGTATCGGTGCCGCCATCGCAACGCAACTTCATCAGGATGGCTGGAATGTCTTTATCCACTGTCACCGCTCTGTTGATGACGCACAGCAACTTGCCGATTCGTTATGTCAAACCCGCGCGGGCTCGGCTAAAGTCATCTGTGCTGACCTTGCACAAGCTGGCAGCACAGAACATATAAAGCATCAGATAGTGCAATGCGGCGCCTCACTTGCACTGCTGGTAAATAATGCGTCCCGGTTTGACAAAGACCCTGCAACCCCAACCCTTGCCAACGCGCAAACTCTGATGGGCGTAAACTGCCTGCAACCCTATCTGCTGGCTATTTCCCTGGCGCCACTTTTGGCCTCAGCGCGGGGCAGTGTTATTAACCTTTGTGATATCCACGGGGAGCGGCCTCTTCGCCAGCATGGATTATACTCAATATCAAAGGCAGCACTTGCCATGGCAACATTGTCATTGGCACAGGAATTGGCACCCGCAGTGCGGGTCAATGGCATAGCCCCGGGTGCCATCCTCTGGCCCGAAACTGAGGGGGCCGAGCCACACAGGGTTCTTGCCCAAATCCCCCTCGCCCGTGCCGGTGCACCTTCGGATATCGCCAACCTGGTCAGCTATCTAGCCAATGCTGACTACATCAGCGGTCAGATTATCGCTGTTGACGGAGGGCGTAGTGCGACCGGCTATCTGGGAGCAGGCTGATGAAACTCAAGATACAAACCATTTGTTGCCCACATTGCGGACATCATCAACGCATCGAACTGGATGCGTCCGGTGGCGATCAGGAGTTCTATGATGATTGCCGTGTATGTTGCAACCCCATCCACATGCGGCTGCATGTGGATGATGCCAACCGTAAAATTGAGCTGTGGGTAGATGGGGATGACGAACAGCTTTACTGACGTGCGGCCAGTACCCGCTCAACGGTATCCACTATGGTTTGTGTCTGACTGTCTATTTCAATATTCAGCCGAGTGCCAGTGACTGCGTCTTTGAGGTTGGTGAGCCTAAGGGTTTCCGGAATAAGGTGCAGCATAAAGCCATCTTCAAACACCTCTCCCACAGTCAGACTGCATCCATTCACGGCGACGAACCCCTTGTAGAGGATGTACTTCATCCATTCTTTCGGCACACGCAAGCACAAATCTCTCTGCTCACCCACGTCTGTTACTCGCGCCACTACCGCCTGACAATGCACATGCCCCGACAGCAGATGACCACCGATTTCCTTACCAAAGGTTAAAGAGCGCTCAATATTAATCTGGTTACCCGGCGTTATCGTACCCAGGTTGGTTAATGTCAGGGTTTCTTCCATTACATCAAAAAAGACCCTATCATCCTCGACTCGGGTAACTGTCAAACAAACGCCATTGTTCGCGACACTTGCCCCCAGGGTGAGCCCTTCTCTTAATTCAGCTGGCAGACTCACCGCCAGGGTGTGCATTCCCTGGCGCTTTTCCAGTGCCACCAACTCGCAGGTGGCTTGCACGATACCAGTAAACATTCATTTTTCCTTTAAGGCGTTTTTTATGCTCAACGTGGGCTTTCAAGCCAAAAAACTCATTCAATTGGCCTTGCCGGTGCTGATAGCACAGGTTACCCAAACCATGATGGGATTTATTGATACCCTGATGGCCGGTCGTGTCAGCGCCGTTGATATGGCCGCTGTGGCGGTGGGCACCAGTCTGTGGTTGCCAGCCTTACTGTTTGTGCAGGGGCTATTGATGGCCTTTACGCCGGTTTTTTCTCAGCTTCATGGTGCTGATGACGAAGCCTCTATACGACCACTGGCATACCAGGCTGCATATATTGCCATAATTGGCGCTCTGGCTGTGATGCTGTTTCTCGGACTTTCGTCAGAAATCCTGACCCGGATGGATCTTGAACCCGACCTGCGCCGACTGTCTGAAGGATATCTCTTTGGTTTTCTCTGGGGGGTACCCGCCTTTGTGATATACCAGGTGCTCAGGGGCATGAGCGAAGGTATTTCCTATACCTTACCCACCATGGTCATTGGCTTTGTCGGGTTGGCGGTGAATATTCCGGCCAACTACATCTTCATCTACGGCCATTTCGGCATGCCAGCAATGGGCGGCGCAGGCTGTGGCGTGGCAACCGCCTTGGTATTTTGGGCCATGTTGATAGCTATGCTCATTTATATGGCATTTCACAAAAAGTTTGCCCTTGTTTCGCCCTTTAAGGCATTTGAGCGGCCCAAGGCATCGACCATGTGGCGCATGACCAAGCTGGGCTTCCCCATCGCCATGGCGCTGTTTTTTGAAGTGAGC
The DNA here is from genome assembly GCF_019457615.1 of Shewanella zhangzhouensis. NCBI lineage: Bacteria > Pseudomonadati > Pseudomonadota > Gammaproteobacteria > Alteromonadales > Shewanellaceae > Shewanella > Shewanella zhangzhouensis. The sequence continues at coordinate 2,282,789 of NZ_CP080414.1, read as the reverse complement.
CTGTTTGCCATCATCGCCCTGCTGCTCGCACCATTAGGGGCGAACGTGGTGGCCGGTCATCAAATAGCGCTCAATTTTTCATCCATCGTGTTTATGCTGCCGCTTTCTATCGGATTGGCTGTGTCAATTCGCATTGGTTACTATCTTGGCCGGGAGAAAGCCGACGTAGCAGCACTGGTGGCTAAGGTTGGCCTCGGCCTGGCGCTGTTTTTAGCGTCTATCACTGCGGTTATTACCGTGGTGTTCAGGGTTGAGATTGCCAAGCTCTACAATACCGACCCCAATGTGGTCGCACTGGCCTCCAGTTTGATGCTGATGGCGGCGCTCTATCAATTGTCTGACTCGGTACAGGTGGTGGCCGCCGGTGCCCTGCGTGGTTATAAAGATACCCGCAGCGCGTTTTACATTACCCTGGTTTCCTATTGGGCCATTGGTATGACGCTTGGCTATACCCTCGCCTACACCGATTTGTTGGTACCGGCCATGGGGGCACATGGGTTCTGGACCGGACTCATCGCCGGGCTAACCACCGCCGCGGCACTCTTTGCCATCCGATTGAGATACATTCAAAAAGCAGCGCCAAGTTTTCATTTTGTCCAATAAGCTTCTCATCAAGCCAACTCCTCCCTCGGTTTTCGGGAGGAGTTGCGCAGCAAATCGCCATTTGAGGTGGATAGCGGATATTTTTGCTTGCAAGTCAGTATTGGCCGAACTTAATATAGCGCTCGTTCGCTGCAATGCGACAATGCACCCGTAGCTCAGTTGGTTAGAGCACTACCTTGACATGGTAGGGGTCGGTGGTTCGAGTCCACTCGGGTGTACCACTCTATTCACAGAGTCTAAAAAGTGAAATTCAAACAATACACCCGTAGCTCAGCTGGTTAGAGCACTACCTTGACATGGTAGGGGTCGGTGGTTCGAGTCCACTCGGGTGTACCATTTTTTTCGCTATCCATCTGTTTACAAAGCAAATCTTCACTTAGATCACAAATACACTTCAGCTCCAGTCGTGCCACTTTATGCTGTTTTGGTGACAAATTCCGTTTTATACATCCTGAACGGAAGAACTCAAACAGAAGGCGATAAGTATCCGCTTTATCGACACGAAAAACCATCAATCGCGTGGTTTTTCACCTTTGTGCCAAATCGGTGCCAAACAAACTGTCACCGACTCAAACTTTTCTGGCTCAGAGTGACCCCTACCCGAGGGAGTCTGCGATTAAGTACTCCGCTTATCCTTAAAGATGCCCCAATGCATTTTTATTTACGGTGGTTAATTTACGGCGTGATGACTAAGCTCTGGCTTTGACAACGACAACAGGCCAAGGCATTCAACTTCACCATACCGAGGCCTTCTGAAGTTGAATAACGCCGCCAATATGGTGTTGACTATCAAAGCCCCGTAAGGCGTTGCTTACAACGGTATCTGCTGCAATACAGCCCTTGCAAAAGAATAAGGCCATTCGTTGCAAACCGTGCTTTGCATCTATCCGTTGTAAACTCACGCAGAGCAAGCACAAGACTTATTCGCACATTCCCTAAGGTCGCTGTTGAAAAGGAGTGATGTGAGATTATTTGGCTCAATAACTCTCAAAATTAGAAGTTTATCTCAGTATATTTCGCAAGTTTGAATTTTAGTTCATCAAGATATTCATGTTCAGGATAGCGCTCAACAAACTGCTCATAAACCGTTTTGGCTTGTCGTAGCAGGCCTTGCTCCAGTGACTGCATAATAAGCTGCACGTCATACTCCGGGTGCGAGAAATGCTTACTGATGGTATGCATAATCGCCAACTCACGGGCTTTATCTGCATCATCTGCCAAACGGTAAGCGTAAAAGCCATATAACGCCAGATAGTTGATATCGATGTTGTGATCGCTGCTTTGCAACGCGAGGTCAATCACTACAGGACCATTCTGGCGTGCTTGTGACAATAGTTGCATCGTGTTTTCATCGGTAAATGGATGCCTAGCTTTAACTGGTAAACCAAGCGCAAGTACCATCGCCTCTGCCGCTTTCGCCACTGAGCCGGGGTTTTGTGCCGTGATTAGATTGCCGTCAACGGCAACATACGGCAGCATCGGCGCATTCTGGACAAACTGAGCACCGTTCTTTACTAATCGATCTTGCAGTAGAAACGGAAACATCGCGATATGTTCACTGCTAAAAGCCTGCTCTTCAATATTAGTGAAACCATTTACCCATTTACCCGCCACAAAGTAGCGTCCATCCGGCAGTTTAATATCAGCAATTGCCGCCGGGCCATGACATACAGCCGTTATCACTTTATCGCTATATACGGCGTTTGTTAGTAGCTGCTGTGTCGCCGGATGGCTTGGCAAATCCAACATCGCGCCCGAGCCACCAACGATAAACACGCCATCATAGGGCTTAATATCAGCTTCAAATGTCGCCATTGTTTCTGCTAATTGCTCAGACGCCAGCGCTTTAAAACGCTGAATATAATCCAGAGAATCTTTATTGTTTTTGACTAGTACGGCACCGCCTTTCGGGCTGGCGATATCCAGCTTTACGCCGTTGTCATGCAGCACCAGATATGACTGTGCCAGCTCTTCCAAATCGTAACTAAGTTCGGGGTTTGCTTCTGTAGCGTAACTGGAAATCAGCATAAGCACGCGTTTCTCATCAGCCAGTGCCGCCTGACTAATAAGTAAAGCTGTACTGAATAGATAGGTTAACCATTTCATCGTATCACTCCTGTTAATTGACAGGCGCAGCTTAACTAAATGAACGTCGCAATATCGTGAAGGCTAACATGCCGAGTCAGTTCGACTTTACACCAATGATAATATTTGCGAATAACAGCCTCTTTGCAATGTTCAACGATAAATACACCCAGGTAAACTATAGGCAGCTGCGTTTGTGGATGAATGCCTTTTTGCGTGCTGTCCGCACAGGATAACAACTACTGATTGATTAAATGTGAACACATCCACTAAAGTTGCTGACAATGAATGAAATACCTTTACGGATCAGTTAATCGAGAATCATCCGTGACCCAAGGCAAGTACCTGTGCCCCACGTCATCCATTAACAAAGCCAGGTCATTCTCCAATTCTTGAGCTGTAGCAGCTATCAAACCCCGTAGGGAGTGGGTTACAGCAGTATCTGCTGCGTTACAGCTCTTAAAAAGGACTAAAGCCGTTCTCTGCTCTCTGTGCCTCGCTTCTATCCGTTGTAAACCAACGGAGGCCAAGCACGAGACTTATTCACACCTTCCTTAGATTAATTTGAAATTGTCAGACGAATTAAAGAGTTAATACTAAAAACTCCAGCAAACTTAATCCCCAACGGCTGAATTCCGCCTTCCAGATACACTTTGTGTTGGCGTGAAACCGCATCATCAACCAGGCCTTTGCCTTCTGGGTGATAAGCTCGTGAACGCCTTGTTAAGGTGTGAACAACGTAATATAAAGACGAGTGGCACTGAGCCGTAAACACTAAACGCAACGCATGGTAAAATGCCATGTGTTGCGAATCACTACTAAACAATCTGTCATGTTTCATTGTTCAAAACAACAAAACCATTTAGGTAGTTTTTATTATCATGCTTAAAACTTATTTCTAGTCTTACTTTACCTGTCTCAATTTTGCTCACTCGGTAACTACCTTTTGATATTACTAGGTTATCTGACGGAGGAGTGTGGATGGTAATATTTTCGGTTCCATTCATATTCCCACCAACACCATTAAGGTTTAGTTTGGAAATTATTAATTTTGGGCGCTTACAGGTACCGCTGTATTCTGTATCACACTCCTCTGGATGTAACGATATGCTTGTACTTATTTTGTCCCCCCAGTCTATGACTCGATAGTCAATTTTCTTAACACGCCATTCTTGACCATCAATTTCACCGGAAAGCTCCATTCTTTCAAAGTCATAGCAGTACTTTCTAACGGGCTCATTTTGGGATTTAAGCACTTCAAACAAGTTTTTAATCGTTGCTTTTGAATCTACTTTTTTAACACCATCGATATCAACAATCGAGGTCATTACTTTAAATTCTGGATAACAATAGCGCTTTATATTAACCAAAACACCGCCATCATCCTTACCTGCAATGGCAAAGCTTTCTATGTCAAGCTTTAAGTGTTTAAATATGTTTATTTGCTCAGGTTCTGCTAGCGTGGTTACTAGAGCGGTAAGATTATAACCTTGTTGAGACTCCCAATATTTTGTGGCCACTAAAACATCTTCAGTTGCTTTAGAACAACCAAATAAAGAAGCCAGCATAAAAAAATAGATTATTTCTTTCATAAAGTTCCTTTTAAATATTTTTATTAACTCAGAAATTCGAATAAGAAACATAACAATCGCAACATTCTCCATAACGATGCGGCTAAGTATATGTACATGCAGAAGCCGTTTTGAGAACTGCTTAGTATTCTTTGCCTGTTATTGATTATTCTTTGCTAAGCGTTGACGTAGCGATAGTACATGCAATAGCCATCATTAAACTAACACTTAATAAAAATGCACTAGCTCCGAGACGAGGCGGATAGTCTACCTTGGCTGACTTAAATTTTTGTCTTTATTAGCTTTCTAAAAAAAATATTTGTCAGCAGGCAAAGCAGTGTCAAGATAAGAAAAGCACTACTAAGCAGGCTATGAAAGTACAACTCATCCCAACGTTTTATTCTAGCTTGATGCGGGTTTTGTTCGGAAAAATATACGTCTACCACTTCGCCCAGCTGCCAACGCGGATAGCCAAGTGCCCGACCTTTTACCCTGTAGCTGGTACCCGCATACTGAAACTCGGCTACCGGCTGTAAATCAGTTGATGACGCCTGACCATTAACAGAAGTAGACAGGCGGGCCTTACTACCAAAGCCAATTACGGTGGCAGGCGTAACGGTTAAGCCTGCTGTAAAAGAGGACTCTTGCAAATAAAAATAGCCGGTTGCCAGACACAACAACATCACCACGACAACTGCAGGTATATATTTAACACTCATGACGCTACTCCTAAATACAGTGCTGGTAGCCCCAGAACAATAAACAGACAAGCCATCACAGGGTTATTCGCCCTAGCCAGCCTAGCTTTATCCTCATGTCCTGGTATAAACAATATGTCCACCTGCTCACCTTCTTCCATTATTTTGCGGTAATAGGAGGTGTTGGATTTTATCTCGTATCGTACGTTGTGCATGCTAAATTCAAAGTAAGGCCGGTACAGGGTTCTTACTCTGCTATCGCGATCTTTTCTTTGATATTCATCAACCCGGGTTATCCTACCTTGTATTTTTTCAGCCTTGTACAAATACCAAAAGTAGTCACACAGCATGCAGACACCAAGTAGCAAAAAGACTGAGCCAATAAAGAGCAACATCAGGTTCATATATAGATCCAAAAAGCAATTATCATGATTTCTTGGTGGCAAATCGCCAGACTCAAATTAACAGCCTAGTTGTCGGTAAAATGTGAAGCGAATAACTGGAATGAATCGCTACTAGCCTCCCAGACACCTCTTAGTTAGATAAACTAACTCACAGAAAGTTGCTTATGAGTGCCAATACACTTTTTCCTATGCATAAGCCGGTTTTACATAAACCGCCTCTTCAACCTTTAGCGAGCTCTGCTGCAAATAGCTCTGCTTTACCAACAGAGAACGAGGCCGTGCTTATTACTCCCTGCTTTATCTCGTAGACACACAGCATCTCAACCTGGCCCTTGCCTTCAGGAAAATTCCGTGTGATAAGCTCATGATCTACTACAATATTATTCATAACGATGCGGCTAAGTAGATGTGCATGCAGATCTGGCTCAGCAAACCGAATAGCAATACGCTGGCGCATTTCTTCATGGCCGCAGGCTATTTGTTCACCATGCAGGTTGAACTGCCTGGCATCTTTGGCATAGGTGCTTAACCAACCGGCAATGTCTTTGCGGTTGTAAAAATCCAGTTGACGCTGCACTATCGCGATACAATTATCCATTAGTTTCCTTTATTCCATTATCGCGTTTAATTGTTAACTCTTCGGTGTGCAAAGATACAATCCTTATTTTTTTAACGCGGTTTGGTTGTACAAAAGCACACTTAGCTGTCCATCTGTTTCAGTAAAGCTGACTTCCACGTTTTGCATTGACTTGGGCTGTTGCAAGTTGCCTTGTGCTATACAAAATGGTGGGAGCAGGCCAATCAGCACCAATAAAAAAGACACATAGATTTTCATCTTCGTCTTCCATTTAATATTCAATATCAAGCTAGCACGTTAAATATCAAGATTCCGAGAAAGTCTCACTAACCATTGGTACAAATATCAAAACCAGCCGGGCAGGTTTTCGGCGTAAAATCGCTGGTCCATTGCCTGAATTCGGCCATGCTGAACTGACGCCAGCCGCGGATATCTACCAGCGTTTTTACATCGAGTCTTAGCTCGTCTAGCGCCTGAACAAAGCGCACCATATCGTGGTAAATGCGTGGCTTAGCAGTTTTTAACTCGGTGACATAGTGATCTTCTGCCAGCACAATACCGGCAGCAGGTATATACGCCAGCAAATAATGTTGTGCATGAGCAGTGGCAATATCAAACAGCTTCAGATCACCCAGCGTGAATGCTGCACGCTCAGGGATTAACAACAGCCTATCCGGCTGCGCAGCTGTGGCATGTTTTAAAATTGTTTCTTGGTGCTTTTCAGCAACGACCAGTGTTGCCCCTAATGCCAAAGCATTGTCTAGCCCACGCACGTTAGCATTATGATGATGGGTAACGACAAAGTACTTTAGCGGCTTATCTTGCAATGACAGCTTTTTAATTTCGGCAAAATTATCAGCCAGTGTCTCTGCTGCGCCCATAGCGATGTAATGATCGACTTGTTCAATAAATACTGTCAGTGTCCGGCCTTTACCGGCCTGATAAACGCCAGTGCTAAGCTTTTTCGCAGTAAATTCTGAGCCATCAATGGTTTCACCCCAGGGCGTAAAATTCGCATACCCGCTAAAGGCCGCTGTTAAATCTGGGTCAAGTGTCAAGTCACGGTGCACTGAGCTTTGCCGCAGCTGGCCATTAACGAAGAAATTCATATCACGGGCAAAAGCCACTTTAGTCGCTGTGTTGTGATTGGAAAATACATACAACATGTCGCCTGCTCGCGGGTGCTGGCGCAAAATTTTATGGATGAGTCCGGAAGTTTTATCAACAAAGTAGGTGTAGCGCTCACCGGATGCGTGCTGCAACATTAACTTTTGCTGCACCCGGCCACGAAAATACTCATCTCCAAGGTACTCCAGCTCTGCCGTCAGACTGGCCAAGCGCCTGGCTTGCAGCGCATCGCTGCTGCGCTCTAATGATGCACCTAAACGGTCAAAGTTTGCCCAGCTTTCTTCTGAGTATTTTTCATGCAGAATGTCGTACATAATGGTGCTATCGCCCTGCTGCACCCACTTTTCCAAATCCAGCGTGCTGCGCGGCACCCGATATGATAATAAGCTCTTGCGCCGGTTTTTATAGTCGATAGTCAGCTCTTCGTTGATACGCCATAACTCAGGCACATCAGGTGATTCCCCTTCACCGGGCCAGGGCCCTTTGTTGTAATCGACGACTTTAATGCTGTTCGCCTGCAGTAGAACATTACCACCATAGGCCATAATCATTTTGTCGACTATCGACGATACGTGTTCGTTCGATTCAATGTAAGCCGCTGCATTATGTTCTACGGCGAAACCAGAGAATGTCACTAGCTTGAATACCAGACAGCCACCGACCAAATAAGTTAATAGTTTCATCCGCGTTTATCCTGTTATGTCATAGCTAAAAACTAGCAAAGCAAATGTCGTGAAATTGTGAAAAATCAAAAGTCATTCAACGCAAACAAAATCTTCACACTGGGCAGAGTATACTTTGATACCTCAGCAGACCTTAAAATCAATGTTTTAAGGATACTCAGGCGACATCTCTATCTAAAAGAAGGATTTTAGTGTGCAGCAACTTATCTGGGTTATCGATTCCCCCTACTCACGGGCGATAAAGTGGCTATTGTTACGCCACGACATTGCCCATGACGATTATCTGTTGACGTGGCAAACGCTGAAGACAGACCCGGTATTGCGCCTGTGCAACCCGAAACAGCAAGTCCCTACTCTGATTGAAGGTGGCATTTCCAGCTATGATTCACTGTTAATTGCGCAGCAAATCTTACCTTTTCATTGGCATCAGACCACGGATGCCAAAATTTTCCGTTTGGGTGATGCCGACTTTGAAAAAGCGATCATCTTTTTCTTTAGAGCAAACTTACTGGCAGAGAAGTTTGGCGCAAGTGAGCAAAGTACACTGCTGTTCGACGCAGGACGGCAGTGCTATTGTAGTAGTGTTGATATGCTGTTTGACCACTTATTTCCTCAACTGGCAAACGCTATACAAGACATTGAGCTTAATATTGGTGTAGTACTGGCATTTTCCACCATTTTGGCCTGTCGCGCCCAGGCGCAGCATGCGGATATTGCTAACTACCGGATGACACAGCTGCGTAGCTTGTCAGATCGTCTTGCAGCAGATACCAGCTATCAGCGGATGATAAAGCAATACCTGAGTTGCGCTGACTGCGAATTACCCTTTTTAATATACTGAACGGTACTTTCACACTGATTACACAAAATCGTTGTTATTGTTTGTTAGTCGATAAATTACAACCCATGGTGACGTCTTATGTGTTTTATTTTACCGTGATCATTAAACTCCAATGAAAAAATGTTTACAGCGGTATATTCAATTGGTTTGTCCATATGACCAGGCTGACCTTTTGCATGTTCTTTAAACTTAACGAAGGCGACATTGCGGCCAACCATTATTTCCAAAATATCGATGTTGCTGAAGTATATTTTGTCTTTTAGTTTTGAGACCAGTCCAGACCGTAACTCCTCTTTACTGGTAACGGTGACATTAAATTTAATATGTTCGTCCTTAAAGTCATCAGCTAAAAATGACAGGAAGTGGTCAATGTCTTGTTCATTCGAGTTGGGTTGTTGCCGTTGGTTTTTTGCTTCGATAAATTGTTGTGTTAAACCTTTTAACTCTGATTCCGTTAGTGGATTGGCTGCGAGTGCAGACGTAAAGATCACATAAAAAAATAGAATTGAAAGTACATTTTTCATTATCTTCTCCCTGGTTGTATAACGCCTTGGTTACGACGGTAATTGAGAAGAGCAAGAATGCTCTAAGATTTGATAAGCAAAAAACATGCTTGTGGCACGTAATAGCTACCCGTTAACCAACTTGTCATATGTAAAAGTTTGACTGTGCACCTATAAAACAAATCAATGACACCGACACTACAATTAAAGGTATTCTGAACCAATATCTGTACGCTAAAAACAAATAGCCAGCGCTGAATACAACTGGTATAGAAGAAAACCATACTGACCCTTTAATAAAATCAACATGATTTAAGGCTAAGGGGATATACATAAAAGCAAAAAGAATAAGACCAAGACTATGACTTAAATTGAAACCTATCCAGGCTTCCCACATTGTCGTTTCTGTAGTGATTTTTGGTGATGTGCTTTTCATACCATCGAGCACGGATAAATCGTAAACAGAGAACTTATCAGTTAAGAGTATATAAACAATGTGCACAACACCCAAAACACCAAGAACGGATGCACCGACAATGAGTAATATTTGATACACGGCAATTCCTCTCTATTGATCCACATATTACAAGGTGTAAGCACGGGATAACACCTGCCGTGGTTTAGAGTTCAACTCTAGCCCGTTATATGTCGTGATTGTGTGAAGCGCCCTACTGCCGACAAAATCTTCACACTGTCTTTGGTAGCTTTCACAACAGAGACACAGGAGTCGAAGTTATGAAAGCCATTATCAGTATTTTAATCAGTGCCACCTTAATATTAAGCGGTTGCACTGGCGCCCATCTGGATATATTTCCCGAGTTGGAAAATCCAGCGCTTATGCAGCAGAAAATTGCGCCTGAATTATTACATCAGGATATTGATGCCCTGGTCGCCGGGGCAAAATTGCGCCACCCGGATTTTGCCGGCTATGCCGATGAAATAGCGCTATATCAACAGGTGGCTGCAGTTAAAGCCAACATCACTGCACCGATGACCCGGGTAGAATTTTTCCGTCATATCGGCCAACTATCGCATCTGTTTCAAGATGGCCACAGCTTTTTAATCTGGCCCTATCAGGAGCTGAACGCGCTGCGCGAACAAGGTGCTAAGCCTTTTCCATTTTTAGTTAAGCTAAGTAACAACGGCGTGTTCGTTGCAAAACAATATAAATCCGCCGAGAAGCAATTACCCGCTGGTGCTCAGCTAATCAGTATTAACGGCGTGCCGGTTACCGATATTTTTGCCAATACTCAGCGCTATGTCGGTGGCGAAACCGCTGTGTTACGTCAGGCTTTTGTTGCTGAACGTCTGCCATTTTTACTCTGGGCTGTGTACGGTTTTATCAATCAGTTCGGCGTCGAATTTGTCCATCAGGGCAAAACACAACGCCTGTTTGTCGATAACAAACACAACTGGCAGGTGGCAGAAAATCAACCGCAAATGACTGATGAGCTGTCATACCGCCAATTGAATGCAGCCACCGGATACTTAAATGTGCCCAGCTTTGATGTAGAACCAGGGGCGTTTTCTGACCAGCTAACAGCCGCTTTTAGCCAGATTGCCAAAGACAACATCAGCGCGCTGATTATTGATATCAGGCATAACACTGGCGGTAACACCGATACGGCTACTGAGCTGGCCAGCTATATCGCCAATAAACCGTTTCGGTTGGTGTCGCAGATGACTGAGAAGCTGAACGCAGACAATCGCGGCCTGTTTGGGTATAAAGGTGACATGGGTGAGATTATCACCACCGAGTGGCATGACTACGTTAAGCCAAACAGCTCGGCTCAACATTTCGACGGCCAGGTGGTCGTGCTCATTGGCCCGGTAACCTATTCGGCGGCGATTGTGTTTGCCACCACAGTGCAAGATAACCAATTTGGCTTGCTCGTGGGGCAAGCAACTGGCGGGTTTGCTAACCAAACTGCGCAGGGTAACTTGTTTAATTTACCTCACTCAAAGTTAAGGGCTTATGTGGCAACCCGTTTGTTGGTAAGGCCGAGCGGTAACAGCATGGTTAGTGCAGTAATACCGGATCTGACTGTCGCAGATAAGCTGCAGGATCAACAAAACGGTATAGACACAACATTGCAGCAGGTCTTACAGCATCTGAGTACGACGGATAACCATGCTAAGCTGCAATAGGCCATACGCATCCTAAATACAACAGAGAGCAAGCGTCATGACAATATTGTCGGTACTGGTGATTGAAGACACCCCGGAGATTGGCCGCGAGGTATGTGACTTTCTTAGTGCTCAGGGCATGCAGGTAGATTATGCGGCCACCGGCAATCTGGGACTGTCATTAACACAGCAACAACATTACGATGTGATTGTGCTGGATGTAATGCTGCCAGATATCAATGGTGTTACGGTGTGTAAAACACTGAAGCAAAGTTGCGATCCGGTACCGGCAGTGTTAATGCTGACAGCACGTGACAGCATCGCCGATAAAAGCCTTGGCTTTGATGCCGGTGCCGATGATTACCTCACCAAACCGTTTGACCTGACCGAATTATTGCTGCGTTGCCAGGCGTTAGCACGCCGCCATCAGCTGCATCAGTCACAAACTATTGTGATTGGTGAACTAGCCGTAAACGAAAAGCAGCAACTGGCGGAGCGCCAGGGGCAAAGCCTGAAACTTAGCAGCACGGACTTTGCCATTCTGCTGCTATTGGTACAGGCTTACCCGAATGCGGTTAGCCGCCAACAGCTGGTGAACAAAATATGGGGTGACGAAGCGCCGGACAGCGATGTTGTCCGCTCGCATATTTACACCCTGCGCCAGGCATTGGATAAACCCTTTGCCACACCAATGCTGGCAACCTTGCACGGCATCGGTTTTAAACTGCAGGTACAAGGCTAAGTATGTTGACGTCCCATAGTTTGAAGACCAGCTTACAGCGCAGCATAGTGGTATTTAGCCTGCTGTTAGCCCTGTGCTTTATGCTATTGATGCTCGGCTACGCCTGGGTCGTTGAAGATAATGTGTTTAACCGCCTGGTTACGGCTGAAGCTGAGCATATTAGCCGGCAATATAAGCAAACCGGCAATGTTATTGCTCCCAGTCAGCCGTTTATGACACTGCATGCCGGCTGGCATGCGATGCCCGATGAGATCCATCAATTGCATAGGCTGGAACCAGAGCGGGTAGAGTTTCCTAATGGCAGCGGCGGTACTTTACACCTGCAAACTATAGCGCTGGGTAACACAGAATGGGTACTTTCAGCAGATGTTAGCGGCTTTGAAGTGACCCGTGATTATCTGCCCAAACTACTACCCTATCTGGCATTTGCTCTAGTGCTGGTATTGACGTTGGCTTACCTGTTATCGCGCTATTTAGCCGTGAAAATAACCCAGCCATTACAATACATCACCAATAAAGTGCAGCAACATAAGTCAGAAACCTTCTTACAGCTTAAAAGCGAACTTCCGGCTAATGAGATAGGTTATTTAGGACAAACAATTCAGCTCTACATTAACCAGTTACAAACTACACTGGCGCGTGAAACCGACTTTACCCGTGATATCAGCCATGAACTACGTACTCCGGCAACCGTGCTGAAAATGGTGTTAAACCGCTTGGAACCTGCTGTTGAGCTTGATAAGGATTCATTAGTCAAACTTAAACACGCTGCCCAGCAGATGGAACAAACCATTCACGCGCTGCTGGCACTGGCCAGAGAAGAATCACTGCAACAACAAGATCTTTGTCTATTGGAAGAGATTGAATGTTGCCTGGTGAACAATCCCGCATTAATGCGCCAGCACGAATTGCAATTACAATTGCAAATTTCGGCAAATTACCGCATCAAAGCAAATAAAAATTTACTGCATATTTTGTTGAATAATATCATCAATAACGCGCTGACCCATGGTAGTGCAAGACAGATCAAGATAAGCTTAACCGGCGATACCCTCACTATTGCCAACCCAATGGAAGATGAGTGTCCTGATAATCTGTTTGTTCCAGGTGTAAAACGTGACAGCAGTTCAGGTATCGGTCAGGGCCTGCATATCGTGAACCGGATATGTCAGCGCAACCAATGGCAGTTAACCTCTCGTCAGCATGAAAACTGGTTTTACCTCGGCATTGAATTTTAAGGTGGCCCACCCATTAAGCAAACGTACGCAAGATGAACGTGCAGTTACAGTTTTTTAGTGCCCTGGGCGTATTCAATGCGGTGTTGTTGAGTGGCTATTTATGTGTACTAGCTCAGACCTGAGCTGACAGTTACCCGATTCATGGGTGCCGTTGTCAGATTGGATTTGGGCTAAATTCTCTTCTGTCCAAACCCGTTTTCCATCAATTAATGTTGCCATCGGTGTGCGACCGCAGCACATTTTGCCCTGATGAGCGCACTCATTGTTGTACAGCGCCAGCCATTCGTGCAAGTCTTTTTGCAGCTCCGCCGGTGTGCTATACAACTTTTGCGGAACGTGACCTGATAGAACTCATTCAGAATGGTCTTGTGAAAACGCTCGCAGAAACTGTTTGTCTGTGGATGTCTGGCTTTGGTTTTCGTGTGGTAGCTATCATTGATGGTCTGATACAGCTGATATTCGTGCTGCTCAACCTTACTGCAGTACTCGGTGCTCCAGTCAGTGAGGATACGCAGCATCGGCAGCGCTTAGCTTCGAAAAACGGCAATACTCTGTCGTTCAAGAGGTCGGCAGAGGTGATGAGGGTTTTGGTGGTGTAGAGCTTGGCAAAGGCGACCTTACTGTAGGTATCGATAAAGGTCTGCTGGTATATCCGCCCCACACCTTTGAGGTTGCCAACGTAAAATGTGTTCTGTGAGCCCAGATATCCGGTATGATGGGTTTCAATTTCACCGCAGGCCTCATCGTCCTCGGCTTTCTTTTCCAGGGCTGCCACCTGCGCTTCTGTCAGAATGATGCCATCGCGCTCCATCTTTGCTTCCAATGCGGCCATCCTAACCCAGCTCACGATAGCGATAGAAGGTGGCGCGGGACACCCCCATAACCTTGCAGGCCCTAGAAACGTTGCCGAGCTCCTCAGCCATATTCAGTAAACCTGCTTTGTGTTTAATGATGGGGTTGTTAGTATGCAACATGAGAGTTACCTCTTTTGTGTTGATTGAAGATTAGACACCTTTATCAAAACGGGTAACTCTCACCTTTTCAAGATGATGTGTCAGATCAAGTCACGACTAATACACATAAAAAGACGCATAGACTTAGCTTTTATATTCAACGTTGGTCAGCCTATCGGACTGGAAGCTGCTACATGACTCCGGTAAAAGGTCGCTGGCGGAAACCGCGATGTACCGATACAACCAACTGATAAACCCCACCCTGACGCTGTGAGACTACAATGCCCAAGTTGGTGAAGCCTTGGCCGGAGTTAAGGCTATGAACAAAATGCTGAGCTTGGGAATGCCTTCAAGGGAAGCAAGTCGCTAAACCGAGTAAGACATCGGGGCCGTTGCTGTTCGCGCAATAATTTGATCAACAACGCCGTTTATTGAGGGCGATTCCGTAGCCGCTTTTAAGTCACATAAAAAACTTGTCATATTGATCTTGTTAATTAATAATATGGGCTGGTCGGCAGTTCACCTAGGCATCGCCGCTGCGAAAAAAATCGTGGAGCTAAACCTGCTGAAACTTTAAATATAAAGGTACTTTGTATATTGTGTGCCTATGTCGTAGGTCGGCGATCATGACTCTGTTTGCTTTGCAAATAGACATCTTAATTGTGGGCACCCATAAGCGGGTATCACTATGACGAAACAAATCATTCCTTTTAGCTGTGAAGATATTTCGACGCTGGCTAAATATCTGCGTAATCAATTTAAAAATTGTGAAAAATTTCCTTCACACCTTGAAATGCTCAATATTCTTGCCCAGTCGGCAGGATATGCCAATTTCCAGCATTTGCGTGATGCTGCGTTAACAACAAATAATGTGGCCACATTAAACAAACCCAAACAACTTGATATTATGATTCCGCGAAAGCTACAACCTTTCATGGACTCAAATTACATCCTTAGAGCGTGGCCAGCTAAACGCGCCCTTCAAGATCAAAGTTTATGGTTTTTTTGGTGCCGTTTTCAGTACCAACAATCCTACAGTGAACAGGACGTTAATAGCGTAATTAAGCGTTTTCTTGGATTTGCTGACTTCGCGCTTATTAGGCGAGAATTGTGTAACCATAGGCTGTTAAAGCGCACTGGTGATGGTCGGAATTATTGGCGAGCAGCAGCAACACCGCCTGAAGAACTCATTTCACTTACCGATATTTGGCAGGATTTGGCAGGTTACTGAAGTAACATTCTTCATTAAAAACCACTAATCCAGTTTTAGCCAAAAATCAATGACGATTTATAGATTAACGCTAAGGTATATTAATGAAATTTCAAGTGATAAATGAGCAAGAGCCAACAATTTTTAACGCGCTGATTGAAGGTGTTAGAGAACATATTCATGAGCAAATAGGAAATGAAGCAGCACAGCCGTTGATGCTGACCGCTAGAGATGAAAGTGATCAACTTATTGGTGGCATATCAGGTAAAACCATATACAGAAATTTTTTAATTGATGTTGTATGGGTTGCTAAAAAGCATAGAGGTGCAGGCTTAGGACGTGAGTTGATGCTCATGGCTGAATTAGAAGCTAAAAACAGAGGGTGCCTGATAGCCCAATTGGACACCTTATCAATTCAAGCACCTATTTTTTATCAAAAAATAGGTTTTGAACTTGCAGGTGTCATTCCTGAATTTTCTGGCAGTCCAGCAAGATATTTTCTAATGAAAAAATTTAATGTTTAGTTTCAGTGAATCACTCTAGAATAGACTGATTCACGCGCATCACGCTGGCATTTTGCGCGAGCTTCGGGCTCTCGCACCTTGGGCGAAACTCGTGTCAGGCCGAACAGTTCTGGCACGTTTATGCCCCATTCGGTGTTTCGAGAGTTGCTTAGTAATCTTTTTCGTCCATTTACGTTGACCAAATTTCAGTAATGATCCAGTTCACTTCTTAAACTCTCAGAATACTAAGCTGGGGATTGACCTTTCCCCGAGATTAGTACCAATCTCTTGATGAGATTTTCCCGCTTATGCTGCCTGCTTGGCATACTCAACAGGTGGCATATAGTTCAGTGAACTATGTGGGCGAACATGGTTGTAGTGCTCACGCCATAGTTCGATTTCGTATCTGGCTTCGTCTAACGTTCTGAACCAGTGCTGGTTCTGGCATTCGTTCCTGAATTTACCATTCAGGCTTTCCACAAAGGCGTTTTGCGTCGGCTTTCCTGGCTGGATAAAGCCCAGTGTGACGCCCGTTTCCTTGCTCCAGAAGAACATCGCCTTGCTGGTAAATTCTGTCCCATTGTCGCAAGTAACCTTATTGGGCTTGCCGCGCTCTTCCATCAATTGGTCCAAGAATCTGGCGACCTGCCTGCCACTGATGGCCACTGAGACTAATTGACCGACCATTTCCCGCAAATCATCCACGACATTCAGTACCCGAAAGCGCCGACCACTGCTGAGTTGATCTGACACAAAGTCCATAGACCAACGTTGATTCGGTGCAGTCGGCACTTCCATAGGCTGCCTTGGCCGGGTCAGTTTCTTGCGCTTCTTTGTCCTGACCTGCAAGCCTTCCTCGGTGTAGAGCCGATAGGTACGTTTACGGTTCTGGACCCAGCCTTCGCCTCTGAGCAAACCATGCAACATTAGATACCCATAGCGGGGATATTGCGTCGCCAGCGCCTTTAGCCGCTGTCTGAGCCCTGTGTCTGGCGTAGTTCTGGACTGATAGCGAAACGCAGTCCGGCTCAGCCCTGCAAGCTTACAGGCCACACGCTCACTGAGACTGAAACCTTCAATCAAGTGTTGAGCAACAGGCTTTTTGGCCGCTGGCGTTACCACTTTTTTGACAGCACATCCTTCATCGCTTCGACTTCCAGCATCTTGTCGGCCAACATCTTTTTGAGCTTGTTGTTCTCGGTCTCCAACTCTCTCAGCCGCTTCGCTTCATTTACTTCCAGCCCCGCATACTTGCTGCGCCAGTTGTAGAATGTGCCCGTGGATATGCCCATCTCTCGGCAAATGTCATCGACCTTTGCCCCTGCCTCATGCTGTTTGATGGCCTTAATGATTTGTTCTTCGGTGTAGCGTTTCTTCATGTTGAGATCTCCATTGGCTCCAGTTTATTGGAAATCTCATCAATGTCATGGTCTTAAATTTGGGGGAGAGGTCACCTGTTCGATCATTTGGTAACACATCTTCGTTAATATCATCTAAAAACTCATTGAAGATGTTGTACAGCATCAGAAAGTAGATGCTCTCTGGCGAGTTTTCCTGATATACGGACTCTATGTGTTCACATATCTGTGAGGTCACGTCTTCTAGTTTCTCTGGGTCCTGCCATATCTGGTTAAACAGATTGACGTAGGTAGCTGTAAACGTTGGCTCATCCATTTTGTTGACGAAGTTGGAGACTGCATTGCCTGGCGGATAGCCAAGATCTACGGCGGTAAATCCATGCAATGGCATGTAAGCTGTCAATTCGTCGCTGGTTTGAACACTGGCAAACTGCTGCATCGGGGCCTTACTGCGATTGGACCTGAACTTGGCCTTACGCCTCATCCAGTCCGCACATTCTTTGGCAATCGCTCGCTGAGTGAGTTTATTGCGAAGCTGAATCTCGAACTCGCTCCCATATAGGCTTCTCTCCCGGTCAGCTTTTGGAATGTGAAACTCTCTGCGCTCCTTACGGATCTTATCGGTCACTTCATTGGCGGTAAACGTTGGCGAGGTAAAGATAAATTGAAGCTCGTCAATCTTTTCCAGTTCAGCTTTCAACGCTTCGAACGCATACATAGAGAAACAAGAAGCGGCGATTTTCAGCCTAGCACCTGGTTTAAGTGTCTGCCGTAGGTCATCACCAAGTAGCCGATTAATGTTATCTATCAGTTCCATTGAAACCTCGCCTTTGTTATTCCAGTATTTGTTGAGCGTTGCTTTGGGCTTAAATTTTAAAGTGGAGACTTACAAGGAAATAAGAACAACCCTTAACATGGCTCCACTACTCGTCTGCAAAATAATCCGAATCTATAGCCTTTACGGCATATAGCTCGCGGGTCGATACGCCGACATTATGCTCTATCATCAGCGCCGCGAGTTCGCGCCCATCGATGAGCACGATGCGCTTTTCGATCATGGAAACAAATTCGCGGGCATCTTTGCTGAAGCTCGAAGTGGTAATAAACACCCCTTTGCGGGCGCGGTGCATATCCAGCGCCCCAGCGAAGGCTTGAATGTCTGGCCTGCCAATCGTGTTATCGCGGTAGCGTTTGGCTTGCAGGTAGATGGAATCAAGCCCGAGCTTATCTTCCTTGATGATGCCATCAATACCGCCATCGTTAGTGTACTGCGTCGCCTGCCCTGCATCCTTTTGGCTGCCGCCATAGCCCATGGCCAGCATTAAATCGACGACCAGTTGCTCAAAGAACTTGGGCGAAAGACTGTGGATTTGCTCCAGCAGTTCATCGGCAAGGGCAGAGTTCAGGGCAGCAAAGGCTTTTGATATTTGCTCAGAAGGTGTAAGAGTCGAGTCGTCTACGGCTTCAGGAGGTTTGGCTTTTAATGATTGCGATGTAGTCTGGTTTGACATCTGTTTGTACTGAACAAACTCATCAAACTGACTTAAGTATTGGTTATTTACCTTGTGGCCAGAATGCAACGCCTCCAGCCCTCGCTCTGTTATGCGACAAACTCCACGGCTTGGCTGCTCAAGAAGCATCGCTTTTACCAAATATTCCTTGGCTCATCCGACCCGGTTATAGACGTAGGTTTGTTTGCCACTTGGAAGCGTCAGCGCCAGCTGCTCATCACTGATACCATATACCGCTGCAGCTTCCGCAGTGATTTGGCGTAATGACTTGAGTTGACCGTCAGCAAGCACCTTCAGCACTGCTGGCATCATCTCTTCGTAGCTTGGAATTGTTTCGACCATCCCTGTGCCTCTTGTTCATTCTTAGATTAAGGCAGTGTTGTAAAAACTGCTCGTCATTGACATTCAAGCAATCAGTAACCGATTTATTGATTGGTGCCAGTGACTTAATCACCCTTAATACTGTTGGATGATTGTGCCAGACTCAACGAACCGTATCCAGTGCGACAGGCCACAGAATCCAGCTTTCCTTAAGCCATATCGACCCAAATAATGGCGTGATTAACTAGTCACCATTCCTATCTCGATTGCTGATTTTATCTGCAATCCATTCATCTATCTCATTCTCAACCCAGGCTACCAGCCTCGGGCCCAGCTTCACTGACCTGGGAAAGTAGCCAGCAGCCATGTAGTTGTAGATCGATGAGCGCCCTAGACCTGTGCGTTCTGTGACTTACTTTAATCGGATGAGTTTCATGCTTTGCTCCTGGTCAGTTGGCTTTATATAAAATTTATCTGGCTGCTGTAGCAGATGCCTACATCACCTTGCCGCAATGGCTGAACCTGTTAGCAATCCAGCTCACGCTACCTGTGTTTTTCTAACCGTTCGACTATGAAGGACACCTAACCAGCACGAATGTCAGCAATCAGTGAAAGACTGTGCCATGGGTGGCTGAAGGCGAAGAAGACACTCTAGAAAATGAAGGTGACATGCTAATCATGCGTTTTGGGGCACGGACTACAGCGCCAGGAATATCGGCTTTCATCAGGTCTGGATTAGTCCTTAACGACATTGTAAGCTGCCCTCTTTGGCGCAAGATCAGCTAACGTGTATGGTCCCAGTAGGAAGCGCTATTCCACTTGCACATACTGTCACTACGAGAGACCGTGAAATGGATTTGCCGTTGTGCCAAAGAGTGAGTTACTGCGGTGGTTGCAGTTTGTATCGAGAAGACTGTCACCATCCCTGCGAAGTCAATGATGTCGAGTCATTCCCGCTAAACAGTTACAGAAAATTTCATCAATGGGAAGAAAGATTGGGTTGTAACCTTAGTTTTCATCTACATATTCAATTACATCCTCTACCCTGCAACCAAAGTACTGACACAGAGAATCTATGGCTTTGGTAGTGGTTGAGTATTCATAACTGGGGTTCATCATCTTAGATAAGGCCGTTCGGTTGACGTTAGCAGAGTCAGCTACCTCTTGAAGCGTTATCTTTCGGCGCTCCTTAAATTCTTTTTCCGCTACCAACTCTTTGATTTTAAATCTAATCACTCTTATCTACTCCAATAATCGTAGAAAAAATCAAAATGTTCCTTGCAAGAACAATTTAAAGGTGATTAAATGTTCTGCATGGGAACATTTAATCTTTCTTAGGAACATCAAGAGGTTTGTATGCAACAAACTTTACTAAATGCTAGAGAACTTTCCCAAAGGATTAAGTTTAGCCCAGCATATATCAACCATGCTTTGAAAGATACGGTCTTTCTTGAGGGTGTGCACTACATACGGCCTTTCGGTGGAAGAAAAATTTTCTACATATGGGAAGTTGTGGAGCAAGAGCTTTTTAAGTCTGTGACAAGGCTCGATATAGCAATTCCTATGGCTAGAGGAGGTGTTTGTCATGGCTAGCATCCGTTCCAGAAACAACAAGTTGTTGTTTGATTTCACCTATCTGGGCATTAGATGTCGTGAACAAACAGCTCTGGTGGACAATCGATTAAACCGCTCTCGCTTAGGGGCGTTACTCAGCAACATAGAAGCAGAAATCCGACTCAATCGATTTGTATTCCGAAAATATTTTCCTTCCAGTCCAAGATGTCCTCTGTTTGCTGAGGCTGATGCTAAAGTCGATCAACAGTTAATCGACAGCCTCAACACAGCTCCTACAAAGCTACTGACCAACATTCCCACATTCAATATATTTGCAGCTGAGTGGCTAGCCGAGAACCGAATCCAATGGAAGCTCAGTCACTTTAAAAATGTGTCGATGATTTTTGAAAACTATTTGATGCCAGAGTTTGGCCATTTGAGACTAAATGACATCGCCCGGCCTCAATTGATGAAATTTAGGGCTGGTATTATGTCACCTAAACGTCGCGGTACAACGACCAAAGTCAGTAATGATTGGATTAATCATGTGATGACTCCTCTGCGTGGTATCTTGAATGAGGCGGCGTTGCGCTATGACTTTCCTAGTCCTTTCATTAATATCAAGCCCTTGAAGATTGACAAGACACCGATAGATCCCTTTTCGTTGGGGGAGGTCCAATTTTTCCTGTCTCACATCAGAGCTGATTTTCGCAACTATTATACTGTGCGGTTTTTTACCGCGATGAGAACGGCAGAAATAGATGGCCTCAAATGGCAATATGTTGATTTTTCCAGGCAGGAAATCCTAATCCAAGAGACGCTTGTCGATGGTAATGTCGAGACTCCTAAAACATCAGCATCCTATCGAGCCATTAAACTATCACCTCCCGTTCTTACCGCACTAGAACAACAGAAGCTGATCACTGGCAATCAAACCTATGTATTCTGCAATGGTCAGGGAAATCCACTGGATCATAGAAATGTTACCAAACGAGTTTGGTACCCAGCGTTAGACAGAATGGGACTCAAGCGTCGACGCCCATATCAAACCCGGCACACCTGCGCGACCTTATGGTTGGCAGCTGGCGAGAGCCCTGAATGGATTTCCAGACAACTGGGACATAGTACTACCAAGATGTTGTTTGAAGTGTATAGCCGCTATGTCCCCAACATAACGCGGCAGGATGGCAGTGCATTTGATCGATTAATTGAACACTTTCAGATTGAGTCACCTGGAGACGCTAATCATGAATAACAGTATTTTCGCCTGGATTAAAGACGTTAACACGAATAGCACACTCCCTACTGCTACCTGTGAATTCATAGTCTCCGGTGATGTAGTGATCAAAGCCATAACCTCCTTTGACGTTGCTCATCATTGCAATTGTTATCCTTGCCTAGCACAGATCAATGTGTCTGAAGACTCTATGGGTCATGCAGTTATTCGCTCTTTAAAGCCAATCCCCATAGATCTTGTCGAAGTTGATTATCTTCGATGGACCGCTCTACTGAGAACCGGTAAAGAACAACTGGTAGGACGTTTTTTTAAACTACTGAGCATGATTACGGTTCAGGAATTGGCCCCATTTAAAGACTTTATTTTGTCAAAGCCATTTATTTTAGAAAAATTCATGCTGTCAAAAGCCAGTTATCAGCACCATCATTCGGTCGAACATGGTCTGTTTGAACACAGTGTTGAGGTAGCAGAGATAACATACTATAACGCCAAACATTTGCGTCATTCTGAACTTGAATGCCAAACTGGTTTAGTGGCTGGCTTATTCCATGACATTGGTAAAATCTACCCTATGCTGATTTCAGGTAAAAATCAGTACACTGCTGGCCCACATGAGAGCTACAGCTTTTCCATTCTGGCCAATCCTTTGGGTCAGTTAGGCACATACAACTCGAAGGTGTTTTCCTTGCTAGCCGCCCTACTCTCTGCAAAGCCATATGGTTATAAACCAAGGTATGCGCTTGAGTATATTCTGAAACAAGCTGATAGATGCTCAGCAGAATCGAATTATGCAAGAATGAATTTTACGTCATTGCCAAATCACTACGACTTCACCAGGGTTGATGGTAAGACAATATACCGCTTGATCGAACAGACCTAACAAATCGACATTCCAGCTTTACGTGCGCTGCGATTAAGTAGTCCACATCTCCGTAAATGACGCCTCAATCTTTTTATGGATGTCTCGTTCTCAACTTTTCAAGTTTCAGCCAATAATGGTCTCTATACGACTGATTTTTGGTCTATTAGCCCAAATTTCTAGTTTCATATAGAGCTAGCTTTTACCCGCATCAGTTAGTTGAAACGCACCGGGTCGCATACTAAACATGCAAAACATGCAATCTGAGCACGGAAAACCTTATCAACTCATGTGCCTAGTTTCATGAAAAAGCCAAGACAAGATACCGCGGTATTCCTTCTGCTAAGGCAATTCTCAAGATATTCAGAAACAAAGCTCTACTCTCGCATCAAAAACTTCGATTATTGCAATATTCGCAAATATCTTTTCCTTTTAATGCTGTGAATATATATCGATAAGCTTGATAAAATCCTCGCAGAAACTCAAGGAGAAAGTCATGCCTAAAACACTGTTTAGTAGCCTAAAATTAGGTAAGTTGTCGCTTAAAAATCGAATTGTTATGCCGCCTATGACTCGTTCTAGAGCAAGCCAACCAGGCGACATAGCCAATGAGCTTATGGCAACTTACTACGCACAGAGAGCCTCCGCGGGATTGATTGTCTCAGAAGGTACTCAGATTTCATCAACAGCAAAAGGTTATGCATGGACACCAGGAATCTACTCATCAGAACAGATCAAAGGCTGGCGTACAGTAACGGACGCTGTACATGCGCAGGATGGAGTGATTTTTGCGCAACTTTGGCATGTAGGTAGAGTCACACATCCAGATAACATAGGTGGTGAGCAACCTATTTCTTCATCAGCTTTGAAGGCACAAAACGTAAAAGTGTTCGTTGATAATGGAACTGACGAGCCAGGTTTTGTTGATGTAGTACAGCCTCGAGCGATGACAAAGGAAGATATTAAACAGGTCATTGCAGATTATCGTCAAGCTGCATTGAATGCTATTGACGCCGGCTTTGATGGCATTGAACTCCATGCGGCTAATGGCTATTTGATCAACCAGTTTATTGACTCCGAATCCAACAACCGAACCGACGAATACGGTGGTTGCACAGAAAATCGGCTTCGTTTTCTCGATGAAGTGGTTGCAGCATTGGTTGAAGCGATTGGTGCTGATCGCGTTGGTGTACGTCTTGCTCCTTTGACCACCTTAAATGGTACCGTGGATTCGAACCCTATAGAGACCTATACCGCTGCTGCAGCGTTACTGAATAAGCACGGTATCGTTTATCTGCATATCGCTGAAGTTGATTGGGATGATGCACCTGATACACCTGTCTCTTTTAAACGTGCATTAAGAGATGCCTACCAGGGCATTTTGATTTACGCAGGCCGTTATAATG
Source organism: Shewanella zhangzhouensis (assembly GCF_019457615.1). Lineage (NCBI taxonomy): Bacteria > Pseudomonadati > Pseudomonadota > Gammaproteobacteria > Alteromonadales > Shewanellaceae > Shewanella > Shewanella zhangzhouensis. Next base: position 2,258,677 of record NZ_CP080414.1, on the reverse strand, counting down.
CGGAAAAAGCTGAACAAGCTATTGAAGATGGTTTGGCTGATATGATTGGCTTTGGTCGTCCTTTTATCGCGAACCCCGATCTTCCTGAGCGTCTACTTCACAGCTATCCATTAACAGAGCACGATCCAAACACCTTATTTGGTGGCGGTGAAAAAGGGCTTATTGATTACCCGACTTATAAAGCCTAGGAGGAAAGTATGTTTAATATATTTAAAGGTAAAACATTAGAGACTAAAAACCGTATTGCGATGGCGCCGATGACTCGTTCACGCACCTCTCAACCTGGTGATGTGCCAAACGAGATGATGGCAACTTACTATCGTCAGCGTGCCAGTGCAGGTTTGATTGTCACAGAAGGTGCGCCTGTTTCAGCCATAGGCCGCGGGTATTCAATGACTCCCGGCATTTATACGGAAGAGCACATTGAAGGCTGGAAAAAAGTGACGCAGGCTGTCCATAACGAAGATGGGAAGATATTTATCCAGCTCTGGCATGTAGGACGTCGTAGCCATTCTTCAATTTCAGGTGAACAACCTCTAGCACCCTCTGCCATAAAAGTACCCGATCAAGTTTTTGGCCCTTTGCCAGAAGGCGGGTTCGGAATGATTGAAACAGAAACTCCACGAGAGATGACGCTTCAAGACATCGAGAGTACCATTACTGATTTTGTTCAAGCGGCTAAAAACTCGATTGAAGCTGGCTTTGACGGAGTTGAAATCCATGCCGCACACGGCTATCTGTTTGATACATTTATGCGGTTAGAGAGTAATCAGCGTAAAGATCGGTATGGTGGTAGTCAAGAAAACCGTATTCGCTTTTTGGTTGAAACCTTACAAGCAGTCGTAAACGGTATCGGCGGCGACAAAGTAGCAGTTCGTGTTTCTCCACACGTGATTGAAGGCTTCGCTGATCAGGATCCGGAAATTATAGATGTTGTGCTCAAAGCACTTGAGAAAATGAAACCGATGAATTTGGCTTATGTTCATTTTTCCGAGCGCATTTCTCGATATGTTGATGTCCCAGAAACGTTCCGTCATCAAGTTCGCGAAGTGTATCCAAACCCTATTATGATTGCGGGTAAGTTAACTAAGGAGTCAGCACAACAGTTACTCGACAAGCAATATGCTGACTTCGTTGCCTTTGGCACTCCTTTCGTAACAAACCCTGATTTAGTAGCCCGTTTTGCAAACGATTTGCCACTAGCTGAATTTGATGCCGATGCAAGGTTAAGCTTATATGGTGGTGGAGAGACAGGCTACATCGATTACCCGACATATCAAGTATAACGGGCCGGCATTAAGGTTAGAACCTTAGTGCCTTCCTCTTTTATTTTTAATAATTGATTTCGCAGTGAAGTCCAGCAAATTCCTGTCTATAATGCAACTGAATTCACCTGTTTGAAGACTTGAAGTGTACACTTAAGCCGTGTTAATAAATCGGTCAATTACCTTCGTTCACGATCCTTCAAGCGCAGCCACCCACACATAATCTGATTATTGCGCCTTGTGCCAGCACTTTTAGCACTGGTTTATTAGATGAAGACAGTAATTAAAAGTCTAATAACAATTTGCCGTCTAGCAATTTGAATAAAATAGCGTTTTAGTCCAATTTAAACCTGCATTGCGTTATGGAATACGCGACGCCATTGCATCGGTGATGTTTTAAACCGCAACCGAAAATGATGTCGAAGACTTTCAACGCTGCCAAAACCACTTAGCTCAGCGACTCGCTCTATTGGCTGTTCTGTATGTTCAAGCAAGCGTTGCGCCAAGTTAAGCCGCTCCGCGATTAACCATTTCATGACTGTGGTACCAGTCAGTTGCCGGAATTGCCGAGTGAAACTTCTCCGGCTCATTGCAACTTCTGCAGCTAAAGAATCTAATGTATGTGGTTTTTCTAGCTCTCCACGCACGTTCTGAATCAACGAACTAAGTCTGTCATGCCCTGCGGTTTGTGGCAGAGGCATTTCTATATATTGCGCTTGACCGCCATCTCGGTGTGGAGGGATCACTAAACGTCTAGCAACCTGGTTGGCTAAAGTCGCTCCAAATCTCTTTCTTACCAACGCCAAGCACGCATCAAGCCCTGCGGCTGTTCCTGCCGATGTCATAATGTTACCACTTTCGACGTAGAGCAGATCTGGAGTTACATGCACCTTAGGATACAACCGTTGTAATTCATCAGCACATTCCCAGTGTGTTGTGGCCTGATGCCCATCTAACAGACCGGCAGCCGCTAGCACGAACGCTCCCAAGCACAATCCAACGATCGTTGTACCTTGAGCAGCTTGATTGCGCAGAATGTGTACCAATTCAGGTGTAGGTTGTTCATATGGCGAACGCCAGCTTGGTATCACAATCACATTGGCTCGCTGCAACTGTGATAAATCATGCAAGCCTGATAAATGATAGCCGAGGTTGCAGGTGAGCGGTTGCTGTTCGGCACTGCAGATAAACACCTCAAAAAACGATTTATCAGTCGGGCCTTCAGCAAATACTACCGATGGCACTGCCAGATGAAATGGACTGATACCCTGAAAAGCAACTACTGCGACTTTTAATGGTTTATAGCTCATGAACTTAATTAATTTGGCCTGATGTTAACGATGTTAGTCAATTGGGACGGATGTGACAAGGAGACAATCTTGCGACAATAACTCATAGTCAAAGGAGGCTAATATGCAAAAGAAATCGCTAATTATCATTGATGTACAAAACGACTATTTCCCGACAGGGGCTTTTCCCCTAGCAGACACAGACAAAACACTAGCTGCTATTGAACTAGCAATTGAGAAAGCACACAGCGGCAACATTCCAGTAGTTATAGTGCAACATGTTGCTGAGCACGAAGCAGGTGAAGCACCATTTTTTAATCCGGGTACTATCGGTGCGGATTTGCACTCACGTATTTTAGAGCTAGCACCAGAGGCTCCGATTATCATCAAACACTATGCTGACAGTTTTGTTAACACCTCACTTGCGGATACACTCGAGCAACTAGAGGTCAATGAGCTAATTCTTTGCGGCATGATGACGCAAAACTGCATCACCCATACAGCACTGTCTCGTGACGCAGACAGATATAGTTCGGTGACTGTATTAACAGACGCAACCACGACTGTATCGCCATTACTACACGCCATTGCACTGCATGCGTTGTCAACCCGAGTAAGCTTAGGAACCGTGGAGACAAGTTTGTAACAGGCTTTATTTTAAGCAAAGAGCTGCTGATGCAGCTCTTTGCCCGTAAATAAATAGACGAGCGGTGAGCTAATTTGTAAAACTGATTTTCAATAACTAAATCTTGAGAATCTTTAATTGCCCTCATTAGACAATATATACCATTTCAATAAATAGCTGGCATTTAAAATAATGGAAAACACAGGCAGACCAAGTTGTTAGCTCAGTTTAGGAACGCTTAATTATTAATCGCAAACCAAACCAATTACAAATAAAATTAAAAGCCCAATTATTAAAGAATCAGCCTAGTGCGATAAATCGAGTTTTATTTCATGCATTTATGTACAAATATATATGAGTGTTAATTTGCTTTTTGCAAAATCTGTAGGCTAACATCTTGTATGTATGGACTTACTAGCTCTTGGTATTCTTTTAAGTGCGGAGTGTCAAGATGTACCTTGAGATCTTCAAGTGACTCCCATTGCTCCAACAACACTATCGTATCAGCACGGAAAGTCTCTTGCCTTGAGAGACGACTGTCTACATCCAAGAGAGGCTCGTACTGGTGACAGCCTCTTTCTGCAAGCACTAGGGGCTGAATTCGAAGCAGTTCAGAAAGTACCTTAATTTTGTTTCCAGGCTTAACACTTATCGTAGCAATAACATGTATCATCAAAATTATTTTCCGTAATGAATTGGGGGAAAGAATCCCCCATGACTGTATCAAGCATTTACCAGTTCATTAATGGTCGGGTAATCCGTATCCCCTTCTGCGACCTGAGTATAAAAAGTCGAAGGGGTTGCCTGATTTAATGTTGACCCAAGTCTTAGACTATCTGGTAAGTCTGGATTTGCAATGAACGGAACGACGAAAGTGATGCTGTCAGCCTGGCCCATCGCAATGGCGGTGTTAGCTTCGTCAACTGCATAAGCCATTTTCAGTATCAAATGGCCCCGGTAATGTTTACACGTTGCTGTCACTATATCAGCCGGTTGTTCACCAAGAAAGTCGCCGCGCATCAAGTGGAGGTACGCCAAACTATAGTCGCTAAGACGTTTAGACAACCAAGTTACGAGGGTAACTGGATCGCTGTCCTTCATGCTGTTAAAGCTATTAAGAGGCGATACGCGCACACCTGCTCGATCACTACCCCATACCTTAATCACTGCATCTATAACCTCAAACAGGAAGCGTGCACGGTTTTCGATTGGACCGCCGTAACGTCCTTTACGTTTGTTTGCTCCATCTCGTAGAAATTCATCTACCAAATAACCGTTTGCACCATGCACCTCAATACCATCAAAACCAGCCTTTTTAGCATTTTCGGCCGCTTCGATTATTGCAGGAATTTCTTCGTCACTTATTTCACGAGGAACTGTGTAAGCTTTCTTTCCTTCCGGTGGACTTCATCATTGGTGATGGCTATAGCACTCGGACCAACTGGCAATCGGCCATCAAATTAATAGTGGATGACATGCGCGACCGCCATGCCAGATCTGCAGAAAAATCTTGCCTCCTTTTGCATGAACCGCATCAGTTACATTCCTCCATCCAGGTACCTGAGCCTCAGAATAGATACCGGGGTCACGCCAAAATGCAGAGTGGCCATCAATTGCCATAGTAGCTTCGGCAATGATTAATCCTGCAGAGGCACGCTGTAAATAGTACTCAGCTATCAATTCGGTGAGGACATGCTCATCATCAGCGCGAGTGCGCGTGAGAGGCACCATCAAAACACGATTATTGAGTGTTAAGGAACCAAGTTTTATCGGTGTAAATAGGTCAGCCATTCTAGTATTAACAATTTAGACCGGAGCGTTATGTTTTGAAGAGTAACATACTCGAACTTTGCTTCACTTCTCACTTGCCCCGGGTGACTCCATAAGTATCGAAAAATCTATAACCAATAATTACAACTGGAATGGCCTGTAACTATTCTACCTCAACAACGTATTTAAGTGCCTTACGATTACATTTGAACTCACGTAAAGCATCTGCAATCTGTTCAAACCGAGCCACATAAATATCAGGGCTTTTAAACTCACCCCGATTAACCAGATTGATCAGCTTTTCAGCCTCTTGAGTAAAATGTCGCCACTGTGCTGAAGTACCTGAACCATGCAATGCATTTAGTGCCACTTCATGTTGAGAGATTGCTGTTGAGAAGCCTGGTACTGCGGCCTTTTCCAATCTTCCCATAATACAGATGAGATGCCCGTTGGCTTCAACACGAGATGCCAATTCTTCCGCATGTTCACCACTTACTGTGTCAAAAATAGCGTAAAATTTCTGTAGCAGCTGCTCAGTGCACTCTACACAGACGTTCGCCCCTAGAGCAAACAACGCCTCGTGACGCTTTAGCGAGGCAATTGCAGTTACTTTGAAGCCTCGAACATCTGCTAACTGCACCAACATCCGTCCTACAGCCCCTGATGCCCCGGTGATCAATATCTCAGCGCCATGCTGGATAGGTATTTTCTCTATCGCCTGCCATGCGGTCATTACAGGACATGGGAATGCGGCTGCTTGATTCCTGGCCATCATTTCTGGCAGACGGATTAGGGTTCGGTGATCAATAGCTGTATATTCGGCAAAACTGCCGCTACGTTGCAGAGATTGATGATAGCAAACGGATATCCCCAACCAATGCTCGTTTGATTTATCACCGACCGCAACCACTACTCCTGCACCATCTACGCCGGGGATATGGCCATCTGTCCATAGATCTCCTCGATCTGTTTCAATGAATTTCCAGTCTACAGGATTCAATCCTATGGCCTTATTAGCTATCAGGACGTCATGCCTTCCTAACGATGGAATTGCTGCACCCATCGAAAGACTGATTGTTCGCGCAGCCTTGGACCAGATCCATGCTTTCATTTGTGCGGGTAATTGCACAGTAGTCGTCATATTCAACCTTGTTCCTATCTAGTCCCACTCTGGTGAGAATTCGGGGTTGGCTATACGGTCTCCCCTCTCCAACATAGAAATTTGCACCATCTCGCAGTCTTCTAATACAAGATCAACTGAATTCAGGTTAGATAACAGGTTTTCGCGTTTTGTTGATGATGGAATAGTGATAAGCCCCTGCTGTAACTGCCAGGCCAACACAATTTCAGCTACGGTTACATTATGGGTGGCAGCGATGGACTGTAATACTTTATCTTGCATTACCTTTCCCACCGCCAACGGCATATAACCGGTTACCAGAATGCCTTTCGCCTTGCAGTGCTCAATAACCCGACGGTTTTGCAAGTAAGGATGAACTTCAATCTGGTTAGTCATAATGGTATCCTCACCCAAAATCTGAATGGCCTGATCCAGTTGAGTAATTGTGAAATTGGAAACCCCAATTGCCTTAGTCAATCCCTGCCGCTGTGATTTCACCAACTGTTGTAGGTAGGTTTCCATTGCAACTTTACCTGTGACATCTGGCCAGTGGATTAATAGCAAATCAACTGATTGAACCTTTAGTTTTCGCAGGCTGTCTTCCACACTTGGGATAAAAGTATCTTCCCCAAGGTTATCGAGCCAAACCTTTGTAGTCAGAAAGAGATCATCACGCGCCATACCTGTGTCGGCAATCGCCTGACCTATTTCGGCTTCGTTTCCGTAGATCTGCGCAGTATCAATGTGGCTATAACCTGTTTCCAGAGCTGTTTTTACGGCCTTGTAGGCGATATCCCCTTGCAATCGGAAGGTACCCATTCCCAGAGACGGAATATTTCTCATGTTATATAACTCCTGTTTTATGTATGAAAGAGCGGTAAAATCGCATCACCGATCTGCTCAAGAGTTTCATCAAGCGGTCGCAGGTTTCAACGAAAATTCAATCCAAAATATGATCTACACCTGCCGCCTTCATAGCTTCCAGTTTATGGATTAATCCTTTCTCCCATACTTACACCATATCTATGCCGTATGATCGGAGCGTCAGGATTTGATACGAGATCAAGATGTACAAAACTAATATAGGGTTTATCACCACCCACATCCTGCCATAGCCTAGCGCGTGTGAAGTGGTCATCTGGTGTACCAGGGTAGGACAGCCAGCCCTCGATGTGTACACCGGCCCAAGCCGGACTTTGCTGTGCAAGACCAGCGAAAAGCAATGGCGCCTTTGGTGCTTCAGGCAATGCCTTCATACCGCTGGCCAGATTGCCGTCTTGCTCTCCGCGCAGCATCTCCCCGGCCTTTCGAAAGCTCTCGCCACGGCTGTGAAAATCGATGCAAAAAATGGGGTGTTCATTTGGACAGTCACCGCTGTTGCCCCCCCAGTAGAAACCGTTTTTCACTCAGCGTTTGTATAGTTGTAGCAGCCTTTCGAACCAACCGGCGATTACGTAATGGAAGTACGACGGAGGCAGTACCATGCAAAATGTTTTGTGTATGTGATGCGAGGTAACCTAGATAGGCGACGGTCTCAAACACCTGTGCTGCATCACCGAAATTGGGTTCATACAACTGTACATCTCGCACCCAAGCCGCCCGAAAACCTAGAGCATCTGCAAGCTTGACCAATTCCGCATGATGTTCCATGTCCGGCACACCAAAGGGGCGTCCATCGTGCTTTCGATTGGTATCGCCTTTACTGATCAGCCATTGTCCAGGGGCGGTTCGACATCGGTGGCAAAGCGGCCCTGAGCCAGTTTTTCAATTGCATTAAAGAAAACTCCATGGCGAAGCCTCGCTTCGCCTCTGTAATTTTGAATGTTCAAATGTTCTGCATTTGGTCACGCTTATCGATAAAACCAGATAGGCGAGTCAACCCCAGTGCCAGTACCACGATTAGAGAACCAATCCAGGCGGTATCCATCAGTGTCATAGTTTCAATGATGATGCCTCCTAGAATTGAGCCCAATGCGATACCGACGTTGAATGCCGCAATGTTTAGGCCCGAAGCTACATCGACGGCCTGTGGAGTGTACTTTTCAGCCAACTGAACCACATAGACTTGAAGGCCTGGCACATTACCAAAGGCAAAGGCACCCCAAATTAGTATGGTGATGACAGCAGTAATTTGGTTACCGGCCGTAAAGGTGAAAGCCAATAGCACCAACGCAAGAGCTGTAAAAATAATATTCAGCGCCTTAATAGGCCCCATACGATCAGCCATTCGCCCTCCCCAGATATTGCCAACGGCGACCGATACACCATACACAAGCATGATGAGACCTATGGCACCCGACTCAAAACCAGACACCTGCTCTAGAATCGGAGCTAAGAAGGTGAAAGCCGTAAAGGTTCCACCGTAACCCATTGCCGTCATTGCATACACCAACAGGAGACGGGGTTGCGTTAATACATCTAATTGTTGAGAGATTCGGGCAGATGGTGCCTGTTTCAGGTTTTTAGGTACAAGCAAGGCACTGCCGATCAGCGCGATGAGACCTAGAGCAGCGACAACCATGAAAGTTGCTCGCCAACCGAAATTTTGGCCAATCCAGGTACCCAACGGCACCCCGGTTACTAAGGCAACAGTCAAGCCGGTAAACATGATTGCAATCGCACTGGCTTCTTTTTCACGCGGAACAAGGCTCGTCGCGATGGTTGAGCCAATAGAGAAAAACACCCCGTGAACCAGCCCCGTCAATATACGGGCGGTAATCAGCGAACTGTAAGTAGGCGCCATCCAGGCCAAAATGTTACCTATCACGAATAGAGTCATAATGGCTAACAAAACATTTTTGCGTTGCCAGCGGCCGGTCATAGCGGTCAGCACAGGTGCACCAATAGCAACACCCAAAGCATATAGACTTACTAGTAAACCAGCCGATGGCAGGGAAACACCCAGATCCTGGGCGATAGTTGGTACCAACCCGACTATCACGAATTCGGTCGTACCGATTGCAAATGCGCTGAGCGTCAGCGCGAATAAAGCAATAGGCATTTCAATCTCCAAGTATGGTTAAGTTGCAGTGGAGTATGCCTAATGCTATTTTTTGCAAAAACATCATCATTAACAAAATTCTTTTACATTTATGGCAATAATATCCCGTACCGAAGACTTGGAAATTCTACTTACAGTGATCGATTGCGGAAGTTTTTCGGCTGCCGCCCGCATTCTGGATATCCAAGTAGCCAAAGTGTCGCGTTCCGTTGGCCGACTCGAAAAAGAGCTGGACAGTACTCTACTCAATCGCACTACGCGTAAACTCGAATTGACTGAAGAAGGAAGGATCTTCACCGACCAGGTCAGAGTTGGCCTACATCAACTGGCAGAAGCAGAGGAAAACATTCGAACTTTGAAAGGAGTTCCTGCCGGACGGCTCAGAGTAGATGCAGTAACCCCTTTCATACTGCACCAGTTGGTTCCGCTTGTTCCGGGCTTTCGTGAACGCTTCCCGCACATAGAACTTGAACTCGTCGCCAATGAAAATATCATCGACCTGATTGAACGTAAAACAGATCTGGCCATTCGCATAGGTGCTTTACAGGATTCAAACCTGCACGCACGCTTTTTGGGACGAAGCCCACTACATATTGTGGCAGCACCGGCCTACCTTGAACAGTTTGGAACTCCGTCTGAACCAGAAGACCTGTCACGTCACCAAATAGTTGGCTTTGTCGATGCTCCTCACTTGAATCGTTGGCCATTAGTGAATCAGTTTCAGATGGTTGCAACTCTGTGCAGCAGCAGCGGTGAAACAATTCGCCAACTCTGTTTGGCTGGGCAAGGCTTAGCACTGCTCTCCGAATTTATGATTTGTGAGGACTTAGCGGAGGGGAGATTGATAAAGGTACTCGATGGACACATCACCACCCCAAATAATCGAGAGTTGGTGCATGCCGTATACTATCGTAATACAGCGCTATCGAGCCGTATCACATCCTTTCTTGATTACATCTCACCGCGTTTAAAACTGATGTAGTACTTTAGATAGGTTATTTCAAAGGGATAACTCTGAACCCAGAGCATTTTTATCCTACGATCCAATATATAATCCTACAAATAGGCGTTTCGTTCATCATGTGCTAATGCTCTATTTTATAAAAATTATGTGACACTGAAGCATAAACGATTGATATATTCTCGATGTCATACTTCATAGTTACAGCTATGATTACGAACATAAGTGTCTAATATTAATAACAACCTTGTATGACTGATAACGAGCAAAGACTAGGTGAACACTTAGGCAGATTCGTTAAGTAAATAACGAATCTGCTGACGTAACCAAGTTCTAAGTGGATCATCATGAGTACGTTGATGCCAGGTTTGCATAATTTCTACCTTAGCTAAATCAACTGGACACGGATAACTGACTAAACTAGGTATGCAATTGCAAGCGTGCGAGGCGACTGACTCTAAACAGGTGATTAATAAGTCACTGCCTTCAATCATTAATGCCGGTGAAAGGAAACTTGAGAGACCTGCCACTATTCGACGCTGATACCCCTTTTCATGTAGTGCTCCATCCACTATCCCTTCCAAGTCCCCTGTCAAGGTCGTTACTAAATGATCACATGCAAGGAATGTTTCCAAGTCTAACTTTCCATTTAAAATTGGGTTGGAACGGCACGCCAAGACCGCAAACGATTCCGAATGTATCTTCTGCTGATAAAATGTATCGGGTAACTGTTTGAAAAATCCGGCTATAGCCATATCACAAGCACCAGTTTCAAGTTCTGAACGTGGCAATTTTCCTCGAGTATTATGAAACACAAGCTGTAATCTAGGAGCCTTCTGTCTAACCAAAGGAAGAAGCTTTGGCATCAAAAGTTGTTCAATATAATCCGTACTGTATAGATGGATTCGGTCTTCCCGAAGCAGGAAACTCTCTTCATCACAGTAGTCATAAAAGGACTCCAGCGAACGCAACAACTGTTGAACTAACGGTGCCAACTGATGTGCTCTCGGTGTGGGAGTAAGCCCTCTTGGCGCTCGTGCAAACAGAGTATCGCCGAATTCGGTTCTCAACTTAGCAAGCTTATGGCTCAAAGCAGGCTGACTAAGATTCATCCGCTCTGCGGCGGAAGATACGCTTCTTTCGTCATACAAAACTTGAAACAGTTTTAATAAATTCAGATCTTTCGTTGCAATATTCATACTTTTCAACACCGATATTAATAATGTAAATTAATTTTAAACAAGAATTTCTCCCAAGATCGATACAGTCAACTATACAGAGGACACAGTGAGTTAGGGAAGGTACGAATTAAGTTCGAGATGTGAGAACTTTGTATCGTAACCTTAATCCTGGAAGAGTAACATGATGAGCGTGCTACTGACTTTTGCCCACAGTGAGTTGGCCGGTAAACACCACAAGAACCGCAAAAAGTCATCATTGGCTGAATGGATGGCTTCTATGCGGGACAAATTACTTCGTATTGTCGGGCCTGTGTATTTCAATGCCGATAATGTTCGCACGCGCTATCCATATTGCGCATTCACTGCATGCACTAATGGTACAATCTGAGCGATAAGACCATGGAAGATGCCGCTTATGATATAGCCTCCATGGGTCAATGTGGTGTCTATCAATGGATAAAGCCATTCCAGACCGCAACACCATAATGAATTTCCGGTACATGTTGGAGCAGCATACACTGGGCAGCACAATGTATCGTTCTGATGACATGGGCAGCCTGGTGGATGCTACGATAATTCAAGCCCTCAGCTCCACCAAAAGCAACGAAAACAGCCAAGACTAAGACATGCACCAAGCCTAGAAAGGTAACCAGTGGTACTTCCGCATCAAAGCTCGCTTCTGTGGGGAATGGCCAAATTGGCGTGGTACAGGGACAAAATCAGTCGCATAGTGGCTATTTGGGGCTGAAATTTTGAAAATTGAGCTATAGGACGTGTAAAGATGCCTTGGAGCGTTATATCGGGAGAAGCGGATTATTTCATTGGAATTTCCTCAGTGATTACAATGGCATATTGTAATCATTCATAAAATTAATGACTGTTATCAAGAAGATGGATTTAAACTCTATTACGATAATTACTACTATATACACAGTGTTCAGTATTTAAATGAGTTAAATGAGAGTGTATTAACTCGCTTAAATGATTGACACGATGAAGCAAGTTATTTCAGCATCTCTATAGTGATTTAAGTAGAGCATAGGATATAGGATTATAGAAGAGCTGGTTATTTAGCCAAATCCAAAATTTAAATTTAATCTATATAACAGGAGGTGTGCAATGCGTTCATTGTGCAAAGTATTTTCAGCAATCGTTATGTTTACATTTAGTGCTGTTGCATTTGCAGCACCTAAAGTATTGATTGTAGTAACCAGTCATGATCAAATGGGTGATACTGGTGAGAAAACCGGTCTTTATTTATCAGAGATGACGCACCCATATCATGAGCTAACTAAAGTTGGGATTAAAGTCGATATTGCTAGTATTAAAGGTGGTGCCTCTCCAATAGATCCAAAAAGCTTAACGCTTGATGATGAAATTAACCAAGATTTTTTGGCAAACCCAGATACTAGAGCACTTCTAGATAACACCATGAAACTTGCTAATGTGGATGCTTCAAATTATGATGCAATATTGTTTGCTGGTGGACACGGAACAGTTTGGGACTTTCCTAACAGCCCAGCTGTAAATACCGTTAGCTCTAAAATATATGGGAATGGCGGTTTTGTTGCAGCAGTTTGCCACGGACCCGCAGCGCTTTTAAATATCTACGATGCTTCAGGAAAACCAATTATCCAAGGTAAAAAAGTAGCTGGTTTCTCAAACGCTGAAGAAGAAGCTGTAGGCCTTACAAAAGTAGTTCCCTATCTCTTACAGGATGAGTTAATCGCTAAAGGAGCTTTGTATCAGGAAGGCGATAAATTTACGACTTTTGTAGTCCGTGACGATAGAATTATCACGGGACAAAATCCACAATCAGCTTCAGAACTTGGCCGTGTACTTGCAAATGCATTGCTTAAATAAGGTAAAGCTATAATCTTGCGGACATGGAAGTTCCGCATATCCTCTTATTTACTATTGTTTGAATGAGTAACTCTAATAATTGCTGTATGTTTAAAGGTGTCGCTATTCATCTAAGGAAAGCACTATTAAGTAGCCCGCTTCTCCATAAGTGACTCCCCACGCCATCTTTACACGTTCTGTAGCTCAATTTTCAGATAAAGATTGTCTCTTCGTGGCTGATTTTTGCCCCCTTTCGGGCGGATTTTGACCTCTCCCCCAAATTTAAGTCGGTCCCTTTTGCGCGGGTGTTTCTTTAATGCATTCAGCTTGCCGGGACGCTCGGCGATAAGCCAGTCCGCGCTGAGTTCGCTGAGCTCATCACGCTTTTCGGCACCATGATAGCCAGCATCTGCAGAGATAAATTCTTCATCGCCATGCAGTTACTTACCAACCTGATTGAGATCGTCCTCGTTAGCCGCCGTGGTCAGCAAGCTGTGGGTCAGGCCACTTTTGGCGTCGACGCCAATGTGCGCTTTCATTCCGAAGTACCACTGGTTACCTATCTTGACTTGATTCATATCTTCGTCGCGGCTGTTGTGTTTGTTTTTGGTATAGCTTGGTGCTTGAATTTTCGTGGAATCCACCAGGGTGCCCTGAGTCATCAGAACGCCACTCTCTGACAGTCTGTGATTAATGGTGCTGAAGATTTTGTGTGCCAGTTTAGGCTACTCCAGCAAATGCCGGAAATTCATGATGGTAGTGCGGTCTGGAATTGCTTTAACCAGTGACTGACGAGCAAATTGGCGCATGGAGGCGATTTTATAGAGGGCATCTTCCATGGCCACATCACTTAGATTGTACCATTGCTGCATAAAGTGAATGCTCAGCATGGTTTCCAGGGGATAGCGCCGGCGACCATTACCCGCCTTGGGATATACAGGCCCGACAATGCCAAGTAATTTGTCCCAGGGAAGTAAGCCATCCATTCTGCCAAGAAAGACTTCTTTGCGGCGTTTACTGGAAAAATCACTGTCGGCAAAAGTCTGCTGCTGGCTCATCCGGTTACTCATCCTTGGTTCAGGTCGCGATAGGAAAATCTCACATCTAGGACATATTCGCACCTTCCCTAAACCTATAAAGTTGGCGCTAATCAAAGGCGTCGTTGCGGCAGTATAAGTGTTGGGGCTATACGAGTTTCAGTTATACGACTGGCGCGTAGCCTGAGAAAATAAAATGAACGTCAGCCAACGAGTAGCTGAATTATCGGCAGTGGTGGCTCGCCTTAAGCGTCAACTGGCGAAACAGGCCGAGGACATCGCTGTCCTACAAATGGTGTCTACCTACTTCGCAAAGAACCCAAAGTATGCCGATTTGAGGTCATGCTTGAGCACTAGCACCGCTCCCCCCTTGAAGCGTATAACCGTAGCGCTCAACGTTTCGCGCTGTGGGTACTATGCTTGGCGAAATACCGGCACCTCCCCGAGCGAGCGAAAGCTAAAACGTAATGAACGGGATGCCAAAGTCAAAGCGGAATTTGATGCCAGTAAACAACGTGACGGGGCCTGTCGTATTCTGGTTGAGCTTGCCGACAACGGCGAAAAGGCTGACATTAAGACCATTGCCGACTGCATAAGACGCCAAAATTTGGTACTTAAAGCGGCGCGTAAATTTAAGGTGACCACTAACATTGAACATAGGCTGCCAGTAGCCCCAAATCTGTTTGGGCAAGACTTTACGGCATCGGCACCAAACCCCAAATGGGTAAGCAATATCACTTACCTCGAGACTTGTGAGGGTTGGCTCTATTTGGCCGTCATCAAAGACCCTTACTCTCGGGCCGTTGTGGGTTGTTCAATGAACTCAAGCATGACTGCTGAGTTGCTTTGTAACGCACTGACAATGGCCTGAGTTACTCCCTCGCGGTATGCCGACAGGTGTATTAGTTCATAGCGACCGTCGCAATCAGTATTGCCCGCATGCTTATCGCGAACTGGCAACAGTACACGAGTTGCAGCTGAGCATGAGCCACAAAGGCAACAGTTTGGAAAGAGTCTGTGCAGAAAGTTTTTTCACTCGCTGAAAGTGGAAGCAGTTCAATACGAGCGGTTCATAGATCGCAAAACCATGCGCCTGGCCATATTTGAGTATATAGAAGTTGATTATAACCGTACCAGAAGGCACAGTGCGCTTGGCTAAACTATGAACTGACGAATATCAATTAGTGGCCTGTCCAGTTTTACCGGGGCGGTTCAAATTTTACAAAGCACTAATAGTATTGCATATTATTTGCTTGCGCCAAAATTATTAACAGCATAATCTACAAATTTTCTGACTTTAGGGGTCATGTACCTGGAGCTGGGATAAACAGCATATGCAGGTGTTCTTGGACATCCCCAATCTTCAAAGATTTGAACAATCTGACCAGATTTGAGCGCAGGCTCGGCGACGATTGTTGGGAGTTTGGCAACACCGAATCCTTTGATACAGGCATCTCTAGCAACAAAAACGTTATTGACCTTCAGTTTACTGTCTCCTGTTATTTCAATTTTTTCTTTGTCTTTTTGCAGAGACCACGGTTTGGAGTGGATCCCACCAGAGAACTTAATCACTTGATGTTGGTTTAGCCCTAAGGGATGTGCCGAAATTGCATGAGTAGCTATGTAAGTTTGGGCGGCGTATAGCCCGTATTTAAGCTCTCCTAGTTTCTTGGCAACCAGATTTGAATCACTCAATTCTCCAAGGCGAATTGCTATATCTACACCTTCATGGACAATATCAGCCACTCGATTTGTATAGTCAGCTTCGACTTTTACGCTTGGGTATTTATCCAAATAGCCCATTATCCAGTTACTTACTGCTATCATTCCAAACTCTGTGCCACAGGAGATCTTGAGGGTGCCAGAAGGCTCGCCTAACGCTCTTTGTGCGGTAAGTTCTATATCCTCTATACCTTCTAGTACTTTCAAGCTGCGTTCGTATACTTCTCGTCCAAGCTCTGTCAAAGACAGTGAACGCGTTGTTCTATCAAGAAGTCTGACTCCTAGTCGTTCCTCCAGTTTTGTAATTACGCGGGAAAGATAAGCTTTCTGCTTACCCATGTTCTCAGCTGCCTTTGTAAAGCTGCCTGCCTGCACAACCTTTACAAACGATGTAATTTCAGATGTATCCATTGTTGCCTCATTTGTCAACAATAAGTCTCATTTTGGATTATTTATCAATTTTCATTACTAATCAATAATCACTCTGAACTCAAACAGGAGATTTTTATGACCAACACAGATGAAATGACATCCCCAAAAAAAAGGGTGGCAATTGTAATTTCTAACCCTGCTACATCTACAGTCACTCAATGGCCTGTAGGCTTCTGGTGGAGCGAAGTTTCACATCCGTATTTTGAATTTACTGATAATGGATATGAAGTTGAATTTTTCAGTCCTGAAGGTGGCAAAGTAGAAGCAGATTCGCTTAGTGATCCTACTGACAAGTCAGGCTACTCGGCAGCAGACGAAGTGTCACTGAAGTTTATCAATTCCTCGGAATTGATGGCGTTACTTGAGAATACTAAGCCTGTTTCATCCATTGATACTAACGCTTTTGACGCAATTCTCGTCGCAGGCGGACAGTCACCAATGTTTAGCTTCGCTCAAGCAACCTCACTACATCGCAAGTTTGTTGAGTTCTATGAGAAACAAAAAATCACTGCTGCACTTTGTCACGGTGTTGCAGTTCTAAAATACGCCAGGCTATCCAACGGTGAAATGCTGGTTAAAGGCAAAAAAGTGACGGGCTTTACTAACGAAGAAGAGAGTCACTCAGATGCCGCTGTATGGGAAATGGGCGCACTGCCTAAAGGTGTGAGCCTAATGCCTTGGCGCATAGAAGATGACTTATCGCTTCTGGGGGCTGAGTTTGTCAAAGCCGATCCTTGGAACAGTCATGCGGTTAAAGACGGCAACCTTATCACGGGCCAACAAAACATGTCTGGCCTTCAAACCGCGCAATTAATTATCGAATCACTGGAGAAATAACATGACATTCATAAGCAACATATTGAAAACAATCACATTGTTTTTGGTATTCACGACAGCGGCTAACGCAACCGATGGTTACCCATCAAAGGGTGAAATTTTATTGGTTGCTGCAAGCCCCGCTAAAGCAACAAACGGTTGGCCTATTGGCGCTTGGATTGCGGAAATTAGCCACCCTTACGAAGAGCTGACTCATGCAGGCTACTCGGTAGACATTGTTAGCATCGATGGTGGCAAGATCGAATTGGATGCCTATTCAGATCCACGTCATGAAAGTGGTTATTCGGCACACGACATTGTCAGTCTTGGTTTTCTGACGAACAGCACAACAAGTGCAATGCTTAATCAGACTAAGTCTATCAGTGATGTGAGCGGCAACGACTACGACGCCATTATCGTTTCAGGCGGACAAGCGCCAATGTATACCTTTAGAGACAACAAAACGCTTCAAAATTTGATCATTAATTTCTATCAAAAAGGAAAGCCAACGGCAGCACTGTGTCACGGCGTTTCAGCGTTGGTTGATATCAAATTACCGAATGGAAAATACCTGGTTTCGAATAAGGAAATCACTGGATTTTCATTAGCAGAAGACAAATTTGTCGAGCAGGCTGTAAACACAAAATTATTTGACTGGTACCTTGAAGAAGCATTGAAATCCCGTGGTGCTAACTATGTACAAAACGGTTTGTGGGCTGATTTTGCCGTCGCTGATGGCAACCTAATTACTGGCCAGCAACAAAACAGTGGACGCAGTGTAGCGCGTCTTGTTATCAAGCAGTTAGAGAAGTAAGGAAACGTGCCGATGTCCCGTTCACATGCAAAACTTAATAACGGTGTGTTAATACCGTCTATTGGACTTGGTGTTTTTAAAACTGCCCCACACGAAACTGTTCTGTCTGTTTCGCAGGCCATTGAAATGGGATATCGGCATATCGATACGGCAGCCATCTATGGTAACGAACAAGAGGTGGGACTCGCGGTTAAACACTCATCGATTGCCCGTAAAGACATATTCGTTACTACCAAGGTTTGGCGAGATGATATTGCAACCGGAAATACAGTGAAAGCTGTTGAAATGAGCTTGTCTCGGCTTGGTTTCGACTATATTGACCAAATGCTGCTTCATTGGCCAGAACCCTCTGGGCGATTGGCTGCATGGCGGCAACTTGAAGTTCTCTATTCGGAAGGATTGGTAAAAAGCATTGGTGTCAGCAATTTCATGGTACGTCACCTACGCGAGCTGATTAACCATGCCAATATCTTGCCTGCGATAAATCAGTTAGAGATACATCCTTTTCTTCAGCAACGAGATGTGGTCGAGTTTTGTAATCAAATCAATATCGCGATATGTGCCTACTCGCCTTTAGCTAAATCTAAGGGGCTAGGACACCACTTGGTAAAGCATATTGCTGACAGAAACTCATTAACACCGTCACAGGTTTTACTGTCTTGGAATTTAACTAAGGGACGTGTTGTCATTCCCAAATCTACCAATCCAACTCGTCAGCAAGATAACCTCGACGCGTTAAATGTCGAATTAAACGAAGAAGACATCCATCTGTTAGACAGTTTGGAAGATGGTCTAACTACAGGTTGGGATCCAAGACAAGTCGCCTAAAAACGGATTTGAAAACCTAAAGAATAGAAGATATTAAGGTGAAATTATGAAAATAGCATTTATTGGATATGGCAATGTGGGTGGACCACTTGCAATCCACTTACAAAAACTGGGACATGACGTCACACTGGCTTCAAATGATCCCGTTTCAGAGAGTGTGGCAAAGGTTATAAGTCGTAATCCGAATATTAACGTATCATCACCGAAGACGGCGGTCAGTGAGGCAGAAATTGTGTTCCTCGCAACTCCTTATGGCGCCAACGAAGCTGCTCTAA
This sequence comes from Shewanella zhangzhouensis, assembly GCF_019457615.1. NCBI lineage: Bacteria > Pseudomonadati > Pseudomonadota > Gammaproteobacteria > Alteromonadales > Shewanellaceae > Shewanella > Shewanella zhangzhouensis. The sequence continues at coordinate 2,239,699 of NZ_CP080414.1, read as the reverse complement.
CAAATGTCAAAGAAGAGTTGTCAGGCAAAATCATCGTCGATTGTACTAACCCGGTTGGCGCGGGGGTCTCTCACGGTCTCAATAGTGAAATATCAGGTTCTGAGGTAATAAAAAATTTGATTCCTGCGGCAGACGTTGTTAAAGCATTTACCATCTATGGCTATGAAAACTTTGAAGACAACTCATACCCAGACTACAACGTTAAACCCGTCATGATGTTTTGCGGTTCTAGTGAATCAGCAAAAGGAAAAGTAAAAGAACTCATAGAAAAACTCGGTTGGGATGCACTAGACGTCGGCGGTTTGAACCAAGCTCTCCACCTAGAACACATGACACTTATGTGGGTAAAAATGGTTAGAATCAATGGACATAATCCAAACATGGTTTGGGGACACTTAAAAAGATAACAAAGAAGAAATTTTAGCGATAATCATATTGTAATGGTCAACTATTTCCGGACAGTAAGTTAAGTCGGACCTCGGCTTGAGCAGCTGCAACGCCACCATTGTGTTGATGAGGGCGTTGCCGATTGTAGCAGTGTATCAGGTATTCGGTGATGTCTTTCTTGGCTCACTCATAGATGAGTACCCTGTGGCTGGTATACATTCTGAACTCATACTGCGGCAGAGCCTTTTCATGGGAGCGTTATCCCAGCAGTTTCCCCGACGACTTATACTTGGAGTGATACGGTAGCATCATAGCCGTTGCGAAAAGGAGCGGCTGCTGTACTGGCTTCCCTGGTCTGAGTGAAACATCAGCCGTTGAGGCCTACCTCTTTGTTCATACGCCATATCCAATGCCCTAACGGCAAATTCTGCGTCAGATTTATCTCATAGCGACCAGCCAACAACTCGGCGACTGTATAGGTCCATGACCGGTGCCAGATAACAACAGCCGCTGCCTCTCCGAACGTAGGTAATATCACCACACCACCAAACATTCGGGGCGTTTGCGTAAAGTCCCTTTTCAGCCGATTAGGGAAGTCTGACCTCTCAACCGAGGCAGTTTTGTAAGTGTAATAACCGGGTTGTTTGTATATCAGCCCCAATTCTCTTATACAGCGCCGCACTCGATAACGGCCAACCTGATGCCCCTGCTCTTGTAGCATTTATATTAAAGTCCGACTCCCTACGAAAGAACGACTCTAAGTGAGTAAGCGATTGATTTCACGACACTGCTGAAGTTTGTTGCACATTAACCAATGTGTTTGCGGGCAGGTCGTCATAAAAGCTGGATGGCTCGATATCGCACATAGCACAGACCAATTCTACCGCCTCTTACTCACTCAATTGGTCGATTAGCGCGTACGTTCGGCATTAAGAGTGCGGTTGCCTCGGTGTGCCCCTTCAGTATTTTTAGAATGGCTTTCTCTCGTTCAATGCGATTGTTCCTGGCCTCTAACTCCTGGATCTTTTGCTGCTCAGGCGTCAAGGCTTTGCTCATAGGCTTTGCGCCGCCACGGCTGGCTTCGAACTGACTGCCTCACCGATATCAAGTGAACGGCAGACCTTGGGGATGGAATAGCCTTAGCCGAGCACTAAACTGGCAGCCTTAAGTTTGAACTCTGGAGTAAAAGAACGTCTTTTCTGGTCATGAAACATCTCGCCATTAGATAGCAACTTTACCACCTAAAATGGTGTCCTGATTCTTTAGTCCACTAAAGGGCGACTGTAGAACTCGACATTCTAAAAAAAGCCGGGGCGTACTTCGCAAAGCTGTCCGACTGAGGTACGACTTTAACAAGGATCACCGTGGCAGCTGGCCAGTACGTTGGCTGTGCGACCTGCTGGATGTTCATCCAAGTGGTTATTATGCCTAGAGCAAACATCCTCATTCGGTTCGAGACAGAGCTAATCGCCGACTTACTGGGTCAATCAAGCAATTCTGGCTGTAGTTGACCTCTCCCCCAAATTAAGACCATGACATTGATGAGATTTCCAATAAACTGGAGCCAATGGAGATCTCAACATGAAGAAACGCTACACCGAAGAACAAATCATTAAGGCCATCAAACAGCATGAGGCAGGGGCAAAGGTCGATGACATTTGCCGAGAGATGGGCATATCCACGGGCACATTCTACAACTGGCGCAGCAAGTATGCGGGGCTGGAAGTAAATGAAGCGAAGCGGCTGAGAGAGTTGGAGACCGAGAACAACAAGCTCAAAAAGATGTTGGCCGACAAGATGCTGGAAGTCGAAGCGATGAAGGATGTGCTGTCAAAAAAGTGGTAACGCCAGCGGCCAAAAAGCCTGTTGCTCAACACTTGATTGAAGGTTTCAGTCTCAGTGAGCGTGTGGCCTGTAAGCTGGCAGGGCTGAGCCGGACTGCGTTTCGCTATCAGTCCAGAACTACGCCAGACACAGGGCTCAGACAGCGGCTAAAGGCGCTGGCGACGCAATACCCCCGCTATGGGTATCTAATGTTGCATGGTTTGCTCAGAGGCGAAGGCTGGGTCCAGAACCGTAAACGTACCTATCGGCTCTACACCGAGGAAGGCTTGCAGGTCAGGACAAAGAAGCGCAAGAAACTGACCCGGCCAAGGCAGCCTATGGAAGTGCCGACTGCACCGAATCAACGTTGGTCTATGGACTTTGTATCAGACCAACTCAGCAGTGGTCGGCGCTTTCGGGTACTGAATGTCGTGGATGATTATTCTCGGGAAATGGTCGGGCAATTAGTCTCAGTGGCCATCAGTGGCAGACAGGTAGCCAGATTCTTGGACCAATTGATGGAAGAGCGCGGTAAGCCCAACAAGGTTACCTGCGACAATAGGACAGAATTTACCAGCAAGGCGATGTTCTTCTGGAGCAAGGAAACGGGTATCACACTGGGCCTTATCCAGCCAGGAAAGCCGACGCAAAACGCCTTTGTGGAAAGCCTGAATGGCAAATTCAGGAAAGAATGCCTGAACCAGCACTGGTTCAGAACGTTAGACGAAGCCAGATTCGAAATCGAACTATGGCGTGAACACTACAACCATGTTCGCCCACATAGTTCACTGAACTATATGCCACCTGTTGAGTATGCCAAGCAGGCAGCATAAGCGGGAAAATCTCATCAAGAGATTGGTACTAATCTCGGGGAAAGGTCATAGTCAGGATGTGTGTATGGATGCAACAAAATCCACTCTGATTTACGCAATAAGGGCGAGTGCTCTGACATTAACCGGGGTTTCCGCTTGATGCAATCTGAAGAACTTAAAGCACAGGTTGGTTATCGTAAGCACAGAGTTCACAGGGCGACAGCCATATCGTTGTGCCTAATCGCTTAACAGCAACAGTTCAATCCGACCACCCCTGACGAAGCGTGGTAATAGATATCATCTATATTCGCACGCATGAGGGCTAGTTATATCTGGCGGCGGTGGTTGATTTATTTTCCCGTCGGGTTGTTGGTTGGTCGATGCAGTCCTAAATTAGAAAAGACATTGCCCTGATGCCGCTGTTGCATAAAGCTGTTTCCAGCTGATGAATCGTAAGCGGAGCAATCGTAAAAACTTCTCAAATCGTGTAGAAGCCAGAAGTGATATATTTTATTGCATTGAAATGTTTTAAAACAGACAACGAAAACATGGTTCGAATCTTTTACTGTCACCAGTAAAATTCGAAAACCAATAACAAGAACGGTTGGGAAGTGTCTAGTTTATTGGTGGCGATTCAACCTACAATTTCAGGTATTAAAATAAAATGAATAAAAAACTCCATTGTCGAAAAAAAACGATGGAGTCGATACACAATGTATACAAAATAAACGTGTTGATGTGAAATTTAGCTAAAAACGAGTTTTGTTATTTCACCGAATCAATGAAATAACGTTGTACGTTTGACGGCGCATAATTGTAAAGGTTGTTCACAGTGAACTCTGCAGCAGAAAAGTCTTCTGTAAGTCCGCCACTTGGCCAAAAAGCTGTGATGATTTGAGTGTCAAAAAAGTCCAAGAACTCATGTACTAAACCATCTTTTAGCTTATACCAAGCAACTCCTCGATTCATGTATGCCCCGCCATGAACGGGATTACCAGTAGTGTACCAATGTGCGGCCACCATATCATCTTTGAACATGGCCCATTTTGTGTGAAATGCGAGTGTACCTCCCATAGCCTGCTGAACACCGGTAAGTAGGGCAATAATATTGTCACGGCCTTTTACCACATTGGGAAAACTCGTCCCGGGAAACTCGAGCGTACAGTCTTCGTGTAGCATTGTTGCCATGAGTTCAAAGTCACTGTTTGTAAAGGCATGATAAAAATTGATAATGCCTTGCTCACTGGTAATTTTATTTTGTGTCATTCATTTGCCCTCAATATCGATATATACCGATTTAATTTGTGTATAAGCGTCTAAAACTTCTGTTCCTAGCTCGCGACCAATACCGGACTCTTTAAAGCCTCCGAAAGGTAGTGCGACATCGAACTGGTTGTAGGTGTTAACCCATACGAGTCCGGCTTGTAATCTGCTGGAAACTCGATGGGCCCGCGAAATGTTCTCCGTTTGAATCCCCGCAGCCAAACCAAACTTTGATTCATTTGCTAACTTGACCGCCTCATCTTCCGTATCGAATGGAATGACACATAAAACGGGGCCAAAGATTTCTTCTTGGGCGACGGGACTTGAGTTATCGACATCAGCCAATATTGTAGGGGCGTAAAAGTGTCCTTTATCTCCCAGTGGAAAAACTCGATGTCCTCCTGTAATCAAACGAGCGCCATCCTGAAGGGCCTGCTCGACGTAACGATGACAGGTATCAACTTGATTTCTATCAACTTGAGGACCAAATGTAGTATTAAGGTCGAGAGGGTCTCCAATAATAAGTGACTTGGTGGCCTGATGAAGCCTTTCCAATACTTCTTCATAAACAGGGCGCTGAACTAACAATCTAGAGCCTGCTGTACATATCTCACCTTTGTTGTAATAGATTCCGAAGAGTGCATGTGTGATGGCCTTATCTAGATTTGCATCATCGAAGATGATGTGCGCCGACTTTCCCCCTAATTCGAGAGTGACTTTTTTCACACTGTCTATAGCGCGCTTTGCAATGGACTTACCCACTTCGGTTGATCCTGTGAAAGCAATTTTTTTAACCTTGGGACTATCTACCAATCTGTTTCCGATAAGCGCACCACTGCCTGTGACTAAGTTAAATACTCCTTTGGGTAAACCAGCTTCATCAAAAATTTTTGCCATTTTGATCGCTGTCAGTGGGGTCGCAGAGGCGGGTTTGTGCACGATGGTGTTTCCTGCGGCTAAAGCCGGAGCAAACTTGGTGGCGGATAACAACATTGGGAAATTAAATGGAGTAATGGCCGCAATAACGCCCAATGGAACACGTTGAGTATAAGCAAGTGGCTCAACGCATGATTGAGTTCGAGTGACTTTACGTGTCACGCCATCTATCTGAGCGGCGACTCCAGCGTAGTAATAGAAGAGATCCGCCAGCAGTTTTGTATCGATATTGAGAGAAAACACCTTTGGTTTTCCCATGTCGATAGATTCCAATGTCGCCAATTCATCGGCGTCTCTCTCAACGAGTTGAGCTACCTTGATAAGTAAACGCGACCGTTCAAGAGGACTCATCTCTGCCCATTCTGGGCTTTTGAATGCATTATCAGCTGCGTCAATGGCTGCGTCGATATCCGCTTCAGAGGCTTGAGCGATATCAGTGATAAAAGTTTCATTTGCTGGATTGTAGGTAGGCTTTACGACGTTACTTGAGCCTTCTCTCCATTCGCCGTTGATAAAAAGTTGTCCATTTGAAATATTGATAGCCATAAGCGTGCCTTTAATCATGTTCTGTATTCAGTTGCAAGCAGCAGGTTCAGAGTTTAAATGTTTCTTGGTTTAGTATGATTTCACTAGATAAATACCCATGAACATTAGTGAAACGCCAAGTAACCGCATAAAGTTGATTGGATGCATGACATTGCCAAGTAAGCCAAAATGGTCCAAAACAACAGCTGTGACCAGTTGTCCAACTAGAATGAGTGCGGTGGTCAAACCTACCCCTAATTTCGGGGCAAGAAAAACTACAACGACCACATAGAAAAGAGAGATAATGCCCCCCATCCATGCGCTCAATGGCACCGCATTCAAAGAGCCGATTGAGGGTAGTGATGGCTTAACAATGAGCATGCCGACTAAACAGGCAAACCCACCAATTAGAAATACAGTTAACGTGGTAAGCAATGGATGTCCCATGCTTTTCCCTAGTAAGCTGTTTAAAGAGGTTTGTATCGGAATTAGTGCTCCAGCTGCCAATCCAATAAACAAAAGAAGACCGGTATTCATAAATTCCTTCCTAAACGTTAATCTACTAATTCAAATAATGTGAGGGCCATTTTATTGCAATCAAAGAACTTAAAATTTGTGGCAACGCTGAATTGTTACTAACCCATAGTAAGAATAAAATTCAAAATAAAAAACCAAAAAAGTCATCTGTAATATCTGCGATAGCAACATCATGCGTACTTTTTTTTGTTGCAATCCGGACGCCATCAATAAAAGACTGAATAAGAATTGCTGTAGATTTACAGCATGTTGCATTTCTTATTTCACCACGCTCCCTTGCTTCAATGAGTAATGACTCAATTTTGAAATGAAAAGAATCAATGGCAATTTTGGCAGAAGTGAATAATGGAGAATTGCGGTCATTTATCTCAGTCATAATTTTCATTAAGAAACACAAATAATTCGGAGATGTGGATTTAAAATCTTTCAACAACAAAACAACGAACTCCTTTAATACTTTAATTGGAGATTCGGATTTAGTTTTAGCTTCTAGGAATTTTGAGTTGAGTCCATCTATATAGAATTCCATTGCCAACCTACAAAGAGCTTCCTTATTGCCTAACTTGTAATAAATACTACCAGGCCTCATATCCAACTCATGTTGCAGGTCTTGTAAAGTAGTCAAGTGGTATCCATTTGACCAAAATACAAACAACAATTTTTCTGCAATAATATTTTTAGAAAAAATATCCACTACTAGCCACCGAAAGATGTGATTTACAAACTTAATAACTACCAACGTCAATAGCTTTCTCTTTAAATACATCCTTCAATCTAATTGCATATTTTTCGAGTTCAATGTGCCGCATCAAGTCAGACGTCCTAGCGGGTCCAAAAACTATCTGCGGAGCCAATACTGAGAAACCCGTAAACTCCAATATACCTCGATGAATAGGCCGAAGAATACCATCTATATCTCCATTCCAACCACCTTTTACATACAGTTCTTCTAGTCCACCTGTTGTAATGCTTAACATGGCCTTTTTTCCTCTGAAAATACCATCTTCATAGAAACGACCACCTCCGTATGCTCGACCCATTGAAAACACCCGTTCAACCCAACCCTTGAGCATAGCAGGCATGCCAAACCACCAGAGTGGAAACTGGAAGATGACTAGATCACACCATTCCAACTTCTGGATTTCCATCTCAATCTCGGGGACAAAACCATTATTATCTGTAGCGTATATTTCTTCCATTTGCTGTTTGAAAAATGAGGTGTTATTAGTACTGGTAAAGTTATGACGACCAGAAACGGGGAAAAAATTCATATCATGCAAATCAGATGTTTTAACGCTATGTCCTGCCGCCTTTAGCGTTTCCACTGACGTACGAAACATTGCATTGTTGAAACTCAACGGTTCAGGATGCCAATAAACAATTAATACGTTCATAATTACCTCTTAGATAATTAGCTGCAGCATTTACTTGTAATAAGACATTAAATTTCAGTGTCAAATTAAATTATTTAAATACCTACATCAGCAAAGCAAATCATTAGGAAAACTCCGATCTTAACTGATGTGGCATTTAATTTTTAGTGCAATTTAATTATATTCCTTGCAATATAGAAATGTTAAGATTGCAAATTGCTCGATTATCTCTTATCTCCTTTAGCGGTGCATACTCTGGAGAAGAGTGCCAAGCATCAAAAGAGTCTCTGCTAGGCCACCTTTGAATAATCTGGACCTGTACATCCCTCCCTCCGATTGGGAAATCTGTTTGCTTTTGCACTGCCAAAGTTTCACCACCGTATTGCTTGACGGTTAACGGCACCAATTTTGAATATTCAGAAAATGAATACTCATCTTTAATTATAAAATCTATATAAGTATATATTACATTGCTCATGCGGCCACCTTGTGCCAAATCTTGTAATTAAATAATAAAATACTATGTTTCCTATTTATCACTGAATTTAAAACCTTGTTGTGAAAACGCCACTGCAACAGATGAAAAATAGATGTTGCTATAGAACATGCCGACTTCTTCACTGTAAGTTTTCATCGAATTTAATTTTTGAGAATCCCACCATCTTCGCAATGTTTCGTCGTATGCTTTAACACCTTCTTCTACCCGTTGATGGTTATATACTTCGTTCATCGCATAGCTTTCCAAAGGTACGCGGGGCTTTATCTTCGGTAACAGACTTTCGTTTGGAACACCAAGAGTAATACCAAATATTGGAAACGTTTTTTTAGGTAGTTTAAGTAAATCGATCATGGCCTGGGGATTGTTCCGTATTCCTCCAATAGCTGTTGTACCATACCCAAGACTGTTAGCCGCTGTTTGCAATGCATTTAGTGTTATGCCAGCATCACCGGCTCCTACTATAATTCCCTCTGCGGATTGTTCAATAATCTGCTTTTTATTTGCAAGGCGAGACGCTATGTCCGTGCGATTGAAATCGACTACTATAGTAATAAACACTTCGGCTGAGGCAACTTGAGGTTGCCCTCCTGCTATTTTAGCAATTTGCTCAATAGTAGACTTTTCACGTGTGACGATAAGGCTAATTTGCTGTGCATTAATTGAACTCGGTGCTTGTTGGGCCGCTTTCAGAATAAGCTCCAGATCTGAATCTTTTACCTTTTCACCAGAAAATGAACGAACTGAAGTTCTATTCAGCAATTGCTGTATTACCGTATTCATTTTAAACCTCCGAAGCTATCAAGATTCAAAGAATCATTGAGTTATAGCGATTAAATTTACTTAATATATAATGAAAATTCTTCAGCAAATTCTGTGAATGTAATTGCAGGTCGACCTAGAACATTCTCTACATCTGTAGTTACATAGTCATAGTTTCCTTGCGCGAACCAATCAAGGATTTCTGCGAGGTGGATAGCTAGCCACTCGTTCATTCCAGCAGCTTTCATTGCTTCTTCTGCCGCATCTTTAGGAACAGCAATATATTGAATGTCTTTGTTAGCAACTTTCGATAAAATCTCAGCTTGTTCAGCAAAAGTAAGCGCTTGCGGGCCAGAGAGTAGGTAAGTTTTTCCCTCATGTCCTTTAGCGATTAAAGCTTCTACCGCAACTGCCGCCACATCACGAATATCCACAATACTTTGCTTTGCATCACGAAGCGGAAGGAAGAATCGTCCCATACTCTTGATAGTTTCTAAGCTACCAAACAAGTTTTGATAAAATGAATTTGGCTGTACTAGGGTGTAATTTAATCCCGACTCCTTCACCATTTCATCCGTTTCTGCATGCATCCGAATGATTTCTGAACCAGCTTCTTTCGATGCTCCCATCCCAGAAAGTTTAACCAGATGTTGTGCGCCACTTACTTTCATAGCCTCAATGACATTGCCAACCCATTGTTTATTATCAGGGTGGGCAACCATTGCAAGGTAAACTCTTGATACTCCTTCCATCGCAACAGTCAATGACGCAACATTGTTAAAATCTCCAACTCGAATCTGTTCATTATGTAACTGCAACGACGCTGCATTTTCATAGTTTCTTACCAGCACGCTGAAGTCAGCGCCCTTTTCTTTAAGCTGACGAACAACTTCAGAGCCTGTGTTACCGGTTGCACCTAGAACGAGAATAGTCATTTGTTCACCTTCGATGTTAAGGGTTGAGTGTTTGGTGTACGAAAACTATAATTCATCCCATTACTGATGATTAGACCGCTAATGTGGGTTTTACTATCCCATTTATGGGATAATGGTGAATGTATGAGAGAATTCGATGGGCTGCCGATATTTGCAAAAGTAGTTGAATTGGGTAGCTTTTCTGAAGCCGCGAGGCTGTTAAACTTACCTACCACAACCGTAAGTCGGAAGATTCAGTTGCTGGAGGCAGAGTTAGGGGGGAAACTGCTCAACCGAACAACCAGGTCATTATCCTTAACCGAGTTAGGCGAACGAGTCCTCCCCAAAGCCTTGCTTATACAAGACACATTGAAGGAACTACAGTCAGAGGCAGAAGCCTTTTCGACTGAGCCGCTTGGTCAACTTCACCTTTCTGCACCTCGCGCCTTTTGTCAGAATATCCTCGCCCCTTTACTGGTAAAATTTAGACAAAAGTATCCCGGAATTAAAATTGAACTAGATGCGTCTAATCGGATACAGGACTTGACAAAAAGCCGGACAGATTTCGCCTTTCGTATCGGAGAACTGGCAGACTCCTCACTATTAGCGGTGCCATTGTCTAAAGTACATTACGAGCTAGTAGCGAGTTCGGATTGGGTTACTAATAATTCAGAGTTAACACATCCGACACAATTGAATACAGTTTCAACTATTAGAAATCATGTAGAAGGATACATTTTACCGTGGTATTTCAATAAAGACGGAGAGAGTCATCTCCACCAGATGGAACCAGATCTATTATCTGATGATCTTACAGTGAGTTTAGCATATGCCCGAAATGGGCTTGGGGTTGCCTACTTACCTGTGTCTCTAACGAAATCCCTATTAGAATCTAAAGAACTAGTAGCATTATTACCAACTTGGCAGAAGCAGACGCTAACTGCATACCTAGTTTATACCAATAGAAATTACCTCCCACAAAAGTCAAAACTCTTTATCGAGTTCATTAAAGAAAATAAAGGATATTTTAAAAACCACCTGGAGTGGAACTGATTTTAACTTTCAATGAGCAGTCATGAAATTAAATCTATTGTATACTTTAAAATTCAAACTCATTATAATAACTATAATCATTGTTAAAATATAAGATTGGCCCCAATTCTATTATTGGGACCAAGCCTAGTCATGCAAGAAGTTCAAATTGTCACTGTTGCAACTAACGTTTTAAAAGTTATATTTAACTGACATTTGAACTCGATCCAGTTCAACCTTATAGTCATCAGTACGTTTGTTTTCGGAGTGAATAAACTCCACGCCCAAGGTAACTGGCTTAAATGGAGAGTATAGCAAGTTAATGTTATAGGTGATGGAACTTTCATTCACTGGTGTTATCGGTCTCAGATCATAATCAGCCTTAACGCCTGAAATGGTTATATTAGAACGCCACTCTTTGTTCCACCAGTGACGATAAGATACAAACCCAGATAAGTTAGAAATGGTCTCAAGCTTGCCGTCATTCACTACAGCCCCGTTTGCAAAGTTCAGTCCGAAGTAGCGCCCCATTCCTTCGCCCACGTTTAATTGAAATCGAAACTCATCACTGTTGCTGGGAATGTTGATATAGCCCGCTGCTGATACAGCCCACGCAAATTCACTTTCATCAATATTCGCTTGATCATAATCCAATTGACTTAGCACCGCGCCTAGAGATAGTGAGCCAAACGAGGGTTTAAAGTCGTAGCGAATATGTACGTCGGGTATAGAATTGGAATCTGGAGTAATCCTAGCGCCAGTATTGTAATTGGTAAATGTACTAACAGGATTTTCGAGAGCAAAGGTCCAATTATCTGTGCTATATCTAACCATTGTCTGACGGGTAAAAATGGTACCGTCTGGCACCCCTAAGAAATCTAGATGCTCTGGTAATGATTTTAAGTTGAGAATCGTGGTCCATGTTTGACCAAATAGCCAATCGTCGAAAGTCACATAGAGGTGACGCATACGCGGCGAGTAGCTGTTTGACACAATTTCATTACCATCGTCATGGAGCAAAAAATCAAGCTCATAGAAACCACTTACCTTGTGGCCAACAACGGTATTAGAAGCGCCAATATTAAACCTTGACTGTCGAGCATGGAAATCCACTACGGTATTGCTACGATCTGAGCCATAAAATGCCCCAGGAGCAACAAAATGTCGACCAGGGCTATTGTTTGCTGGAGCCCCCTCACTAAAGTTACTGAACATTAAATCAGCCTTTAAATAACCTCCAATTGTAACTTCAGTATCTTTGAGATCATTTAAAGTGGCAGCAGAAACGCCTAATGTGTTGCATACTAACAACGCAAGGGCTATAGTACTCTTCGAAGTTGTTTTCATAAATCATCCAATTATTGATTTCTAATAGGCGGGAATGTTCCCGCCTAAATTCTAGTTATTTGTGATTTTTAAAGTTAAACTCATGGCAGTTGTTACACATTACTTCTTTTGTTTGATGTTCACCATGACAGTCTTGGCAAGGAACTCGCTTGCCATAGTGCATGTTGTTATGTGGATTTTCATATTCGTTATGACCCGAATTAATAGTTTTCGCTGCCAATTTGTCAATATTGTGACATTTTTGGCAAGCGTTATCTGCAGGACGCTGAGACGGTTCATTTACGCCATGGCAGCTTTTGCATTCCTTGCTTCCCTTATATATGGAAGAGTGGTAAATACGTCCTGTAACCTTCCCCTGATCAATTACTGTTGTAGTGTCAGTAGCAAAGGAAAAATGCGATACTGACGCAAACATCAGTCCTGCGATTGCAATTAATAGATAAATTTTCTTCATCATCATTATTCCTGGATTATTAAGCGGTATTTTTCATTACAGTACGGCCAGCCGTCATACCCATAACTAGAGTCTCGGTAATAGAGGTACTCCCAAGACGGCTTACACCATGAATACCCCCGGTCACCTCACCAGCAGCATACAACCCGCTAATAGGCATTCCAGTATCAGCACTGAGCACTTCGCCATATTTGTTGACCTGGGCGCCCCCTTGGCAATAGTGCACTTTCGGCCACAGGCGAACCACGATGAAAGGAGCTTCCAACTTCTGCCCTTTTACCATATTCATAGGCTTACCAAATTGCTCATCGTTACCTTTATCCACATAAGCGTTCCAATCTTCTACCTGCTGTTGCAACGCTTCTAAAGGGACATCAAATCGCTTGGCAATGGCATCCAAATTTTCCAATTCCCAACCCACGTTGTGACGAAGCACGTTGTCCAAGGTGTGGTGGCTTCCTTCCGCGGATTTTTTGCTTGTGATAAGTATTGGTGGATACGGGTTACCTTTATCATCACGGCAGCTAAGTTCGGCATCGGCACGGATTTTACGATCTGCAAGCTCGTTAACAAACCGCTTCCCGGTCCGGCGATCCACCAATATAGAATGAGGGAAATTGAATACCGCATACAAAGGCATATATCCCATACCCTTTTCATCAGGAGATGCCCAAGGGCCAATCTGAATGTGGGACATATGCACTGGCGTCGCCCCTAGTTTCAGCATAGCAAGCAAGCCTTCACCAGTTTGTCCAGGTGCATTGGTAGAGCGGAGTTCTTCTGTTAAAGTTGGATCCTGTGACATACGCAGCCGAATATTCTGTGAAAAACCGCCAGAGGCCATAATGACGCCTCGAGTTGCGCGTATATACTTTATGTCACCACTGTTTTCATCACCGAAGTAATACCCTTCGCGTACCTTGATGCCTTGAACAGAGCCATCTTCTGAGGTAACGAAATCCAAAAATTTTGTACGATTCTGGATGGTAACACCGCGCTTTAGCAGTTGTTCAGTTAACGGTAGAGTGATCCCTGAGCCGGTACGGTTTGCAGTGGAGTGACTGCGGGGCGCAGAATGTCCCCCCATATGCACCAACTGCTCATTAAACTGAACTCCTGCCTTGATACACATGTCGTATGCGTCGATAGCATGGGTGGCAATGTGGAGCAGAATTTCCGGATTGGCAATTCCGCGGCCAGATTTCTTCTGATCTTCCACCATCAACTCAGGGGAATCGCTCACATTAGATTTTTTTTGTAGAGGGGAGCCTGGCACAGAAAAAAGGCCACCGTTGATCGCAGAGTTGCCTCCTAACTCCCCCATCTTTTCGATCATGATGACAGATTTAGCACCATTGTTAGTCGCTTCAGTAGCAGCTGCGAGGCCAGCGAATCCTGTTCCTACGACAACAACTTCGGCTTCTTTGTCCCAATTTACTTTATTGGATTCACAAGCTACTGAAATACCGGGAGTTGCCAAAACAACACCCGTTGCACCTAAACCAGTTAAAAATTGGCGGCGCCCTAAACTTAAGTTATCACTCTTTTTCATCGCTTCCTCTCACCTATATTTGACATTAGAGTGTGCAGATAATCAGAGGAGATTGTTCTATATCTACCGTCCGATACAGTAAATGTTAGCTACAGGGCTTAAGGCAAAATGTGAGTGTGATCCATAAAGTTTTAAATGTATTAAAGATATTTGAAATTACACTTTTCACGATTAGCAATGTCGAAATTCGACTCACATGCACTATAAAAATTTGTTTGGGATATATATAAAACTTATGCAAACCCAAATTGAAGAAGTTATTTTCAAAAAAGTAGCACACCAACTCATCATATTGAAAAATCTACTTTAATAATCAATTGGCCATACTAAAAGCAATTGTTTAATCAAATACAATAATTTAAAAAACAACACCAAAGATATTGGTATATTCTGAACATTAAAAATAGTTTTGTTTCACAATTTTATTCACTTATTAAAGTTAAATCATTTCTTAGATTGTAAATTTTACTTCTATTATAATATATACATTTATATCTACTCTTCAAAAAAATAAAGCCCCTAAAAAAGGGGCTAAGATCCACGGATATTTTTTATGATTTTACATGTTCAAAAACTGTGAGATAGCTTCGCCTGCTTGATCAATGCTTATCACACCGTCAAAGTGTCCATGAGAGCCATGAAGTTCGACAATATAGACCGGTGTACCGTCTTTAGCTATCATTTCTGAGGTTTTTTTAACCTGGTCCGAAATAAATATTTGATCTTTCTCTGTATAGATAATCATTACCGGTGCAGATATTCGAGATAATCCTTCAGACGAAGATGAGCTGTGGCCCGTAAAAAATAACTGACATGCCTTAGCGAGGTATAAGAAATGGTTTGCGTCGGAGAGTATTGCTCTGCTTTTTGCTATATCGTAGAGAGTCTGTTCGATTTGAAACTGATTGGCATATGCGTCCATCGGATTGTGAGTGGCATCAGCCCAATTTCGACCATAATTTTTATTTGCCCACTCCCAGTGCTGACCATGCAGCGCAATCACCTTCAAGGACTCTGTAAGACCATCGACCGGAGCTAGTCCTTTATAGTAGTTACCCTTGTTCCAGTTCTTATCAAGTTTAATCGGTGCAGACCAAATGTTCAGCCAACCAATCAAGTTGGCACTTGCCCAACCGGACCCGATGACAGGGATGATGCGGGAGACTTTATCAGGGTAAACAGAGCCCCACTCATAAGCCTGGAGGGCTCCCATGGAAGGTCCTATTACCGCATGGAGTTTATCGATTCCAATACTGTCGAGCACCTGCTTTTGCACTTCCACAAAATCACGAATTGTAACGACAGGAAAATCCATGCCGTAAGGCTTTCCTGTAGCAGGATCAATTGATGCTGGCCCAGTAGTGATCACATTTGGGTTACCCACTTCTAAATTGACTAAGCTATCCACTGAAATGACAAAATATTTATCCGTGTCTATAGGCTTACCGGGGCCAATAATGCTATCCCAATAACCTACTTTGGCGTCATTAATGGAATAGCGACCTGCTGCGTGACTGTTACCACCAAAATAATGGCATATTAGAATCACATTACTTTTATCAGAATTCAAAGTACCATATGACTCCCAACCAACCCTCACATTTTTGATTTCATTTCCATTGAAAGTTTTAAAAGATGGAATAAAAAAAGACTGTTTTTTAACAATATCTTCATAGCACCAGGCATCGAATGTAAGGAGCATGACAATAAAAAATATTAAATTTTTAAACATAAAACCCTCTAATTAAAGCTTTTTTAAAAAATTGAATATGGCCGCAGATAAAATATTAGAAATTTTCAATCTATAAAGCATTATCTTTTTGTGTAAAGATAGAATAATTAGCCAAACAAAGACTAAAATCGCGAAACAAATAGATGCAAAACTGAGGTTGATTTGTGTCGCTAGATATCCAGTAAAAATTACAGGAATAGAGTTAGATGAGTAACTTATTATATAAAATAAGGCAATAGTGCTTGCTCTCTCTTTAGGCTTTGCTAATGGAAAAACAATTCGTGTACACCCTAGGGAGAGAATCAAATCAGAGAATTGCATATTCTGTTGATAAATAGCATAAAATGGTGTCGGGGCGCTAGCAGAAGATAAAAACACGAATACAGAAGTAGAATGAATTAATTTATCACGAGCATTGCGATTACTTTTAAACTGCGTTAATTTTTTTAACATGTAAATTGTATCTGAATTGACATACACGAATAGTTCGTATGACATTATTATTCTTAAAGACAAGTTGTCAAGAGATTCATTGTAGAATTACTGTCGAAATTCGATATTTTATTTTCCGATATCCGCAATGTTTAGTATCGACATAATCCAAGCCAGCTCAACCCTATATTTTAAACTTGCTTTGTGGCAGCCAATATATTTTATAAGAAAGGAAGGAAGATTATTTGGAAGTATGGAATAATTGAAAAGCGACTCACTGGTGATTCGATAATTGAAATTTCCCATTCGCTTCACGACTTCGGTTCACTCTCTTTGAGGTAAATCAGAATTACGTTTATACTATAAAACGTATGTACCTTATGTCTTACTTTGGAGTTAAAGCCACAGTGTTTAGAAATCTGTATCGTGTTGATCTGTTTACACTCATTGTGCTTGTTGAGATATGTGAACAAAAGAGCGGACGTTTGGCTGCGAAGCGTTTGGGTACAACTCAATCTAAAATTAGCCGAGCTCTTGCGACGCTAAGAGATGTTTTTAATGATGAGCTTTTTGTGCGTCGACAGATGGGGATGGAAGCAAACGAGCTAACTCGAAAACTTTATCCTCATGCCAAACGGATTATCGAACAGTTTCGGGAACTTGATGGCAGTGTCGGTAGTCCTTCTGAAGAACTAACCAAGGTCCACCTGGCCATACAGGAACATGTTTGCCGTTGGATTATAGATGATCTTCTCAGCGCTCGTCTATCTGATGGACAGCGTATAGCGCTCAACATTGAAAACTGGTCTGATGACTTTGAGGACCAGATACACAAAGGTGATTTGCATTTTTGTTTGTCGCTTAGCGATCAGGTTGAAGGACTGCGCTCGCTAAGCGTCAATGGGAAACAGTCCATACATGTGGTTGGACGCCGGGACCATCCATTCTTTAAGGGGGCCATTACCTTAGATAGGTTGTTAAAGTACCCTATTACCGCGTTTAACTATAACTTTAACAGTATCAGACCCTGCCAAATAGAGAAAATATTTGAATCTGTTGGACACAAAGCAAATGTTTACTTTAAACCCAGTAGCCTCAATCTAATTCTGGACCATTTGGAAAAAAGTTTAGACTTGGCCTTCGTAAATAACCTATTCTCCCTTAAAGGAGCTAAAGAACGTCAGGGATTGAACAGCGTTAACGTTGATGAGATCTGGATTGGGGTTCTCAGACAACAGCTTCCCAGCTTCCATCTTTTAGCAAGCAACTCAGCTAACATGGAGTTGGGCGAAAGAATAGTCAAGATTGTAGAGGAAAGGCTAGATCAAATAACTTTTGAACTAAAAAATGATTTATAATTTTTACTATGCGCAATGTGATCTTTTATAGGGTTTTTCATTAATCTTTTATATAGAGTTCTTCGTGTTAATGAACATTAAATTATTGAAGTTCCGTCTATCATCTTCATGTAACATTAAAAATTTAATAACCACCGCAAAAGTGGTGGTTATTAATTTTTTATATCTTATCAGTTAAATTCCAACACTAATTTTTCGCTTGATGTTTTAAATCAACTGTATCCCGCCACCAAAACTGCGGTAGATGCCGACTAAACGGATAAAGCTTTGCTGTTGCACCAGCGCCAGCTGATCGCGTGCGCGCAGTAGTTCGCGCTCGGCGTCGAGCAAGGACAAGAAATCACCGCTGCCAGCGTTATAGCGATCACGGGCGATTTGCAGGACTTTGTTTGCCGCCTGCCACTGTGCTTCAGTGCTAAGCTGCTGCTCGCGGCTGAGGTTATAGCTGTTAAGCGCTAACTGCATGTCGTTTAATGCGTTAAGCACCTGCTGCTCAAACTGCGCCAGCGCAATGTGGTTGCCTGCTTCGGCCTGACGGATGCGGGCTTTTACGGAGCCTAAATCAGCGGCTTGCCAACTTAGCGTTGGTGCGACAGACCAGCTTTGCGTATCGCCATTTAGCGTTAAACCCGGGCCGGAGATAAAACCTAAAACGCCACGTACAGACAGGTTCGGGTACAGATCAGCTGTAGCGACACCAATTTGCGCGGTGCTGGCGGCTAAGGTGCGCTCGGCCACGGCAACATCGGCGCGATAGCGCAGGTAGTTTTCACCCTCAACCAGTGCTACCGGCTGTTTTAGCTCGGGCAAATGCGGCAAGGCGCCAAGCTTTAACTCGCCCGGCTGCTGCGCTAATAACGCAGATAAGGTGGCGCCTGCAGTTAATAACGCAGTGCGATATACCGGCACCGCGGCTTTTACCTGATGCAGCTGCACATCGATTTGCGACAGCTCCAGCTCGGAGGCCATACCGGCCTCTAAACGGGCTTCAACAATATCGCGGCTTTGCTGCAGGTTATGCAGGTTTTGCTCGGCGACCACTAAACGCATTTGCGCGCCGCGATAGTCACCATAAGTACTGGCGACCTGGCTGATGAGCTGCAAGCGCGCGTCCTGCCACAGCAATTCGGCTTGCTGGGCATTGGCCTCGGCAGCTTCGGTGGCGCGGCGAATTTTACCGAACAGGTCTAAATCCCAGCTCAGGTTA
This sequence comes from Shewanella zhangzhouensis, assembly GCF_019457615.1. Classification (NCBI taxonomy): domain Bacteria; kingdom Pseudomonadati; phylum Pseudomonadota; class Gammaproteobacteria; order Alteromonadales; family Shewanellaceae; genus Shewanella; species Shewanella zhangzhouensis. The sequence continues at coordinate 2,220,756 of NZ_CP080414.1, read as the reverse complement.
GCACCGCTGTTATAGCCGCGGCTAACCACAGCATCGTCCAGATTGGACACACTGGGGTTTTTGCTGGCCTGGTAACCCGCATCCAGCGTGCCCTTGGGTAGCCAGTCGTTACTGGCATCGCTAAACACCGCATAGGCACGCTCGGCATTGTAACGGGCCTGTGCCAGGGTGCGGTTTTGCGCCAGCGCCTCAGTAATTAGTTGGTTAAGCGTGGCGTCGTCAAACGCCTGCCACCAGTTTTGTACCTGTTCAGCCTGCTGATATGGCGCGCTGACATTGATATTAGTCACGCTTTGCGGCGCCTGATAATCCGGGCCGACAGCACAGCCGGTAACCGCGGCTACCAGCAGTGCGATAGCCGGTAGTTTTACGATATTACGCATGGCTTGCCTCCGCGCTCGTTGAACTGTTTAAGGCTGCGCTGTCGCTGGCAGTAGCGGCAATGTGCTGCTGTGCTGCAATCGTTTTGCCACGTTTAGCCAGCATGTAATAAAACAGCGGCGTTAAAATCAGACCAAAAATGGTGACGCCTATCATACCGGCGAATACCGCTACCCCCATGGCCTGGCGCATTTCGGCGCCGGCACCGGTTGAGAACACCATTGGCACCACACCCATAATAAAGGCGATAGAAGTCATCAAAATTGGCCGCAAGCGTAAGCGACCGGCTTCTAAGATCGCCTCCAGTGCGCTCATGCCCTGATCTTGCAGCTCTTTGGCAAACTCGACGATTAAGATGGCGTTCTTGGTGGCGAGGCCAACCAGTACGATCAAGCCGATCTGGGTGAAGATGTTGTTATCGCCACCGTAGATCAGCACGCCGCTTAGTGCCGATAACAGCGTCATCGGAATAATTAAGATAATCGCCAGCGGTAAGCGTAAGCTCTCGTACTGCGCCGCCAGGACCATAAATACCAGCAGGATCACCAGCGGGTAGATCAGCATGCCCGCATTACCGGCCAGAATTTGCTGGTAAGTTAACTCGGTCCACTCGTAGGTCATGCCGTTTGGCAGCGTTTCGGCGAGGATTTTCTCAATCGCCGCTTGCGCTTCGCCACTACTGTTGCCTGCCGCCGGGCCACCGTTAATTTCAGCAGTGGTAAAGCCGTTGTAATGCATTACCCGATCTGGCCCTGCGCTGTTAGTGACGTTAATAAATGACGCCAGCGGGATCATCTCGCCCTGGTTATTTCGTACCTTTAACTGGCCAATTTGCTCTGGTGTTTGGCGAAACTTCTCGTCGGCCTGCATATTGACCTGATAGGTACGGCCAAACTGGTTAAAGTCATTGACATACACCGAGCCCATATAAGCCTGCAGCGTCTGGAAGATTTCATCCATCGCCACGCCCTGCTGCTTAGCTTTAGTGCGGTCGATATCTAAATCCAGCTGCGGCACATTCACCTGATAGCTGGAGAACACACCGGCCAGCTCTGGCGTTTGCCAGGCTTTCATCATTACCTGCATGGTTACTTTATACAGTTCTTCATAGCCGTGGTTACCGCGGTCCTGAATTTGCAGCCGGAAACCACCTATGGTACCCAGCCCCTGTACCGGCGGCGGCGGGAAGATAGCGATAAAGGCATCTTCAATACTGGCAAACTTCTGGTTTAGTGCACCGGCAATCGCATTGGCCGATAAAGCGGCACTGTCGCGTGCCTCAAAGCTGTCTAAGCCGACAAACAATACGGCACTATTCGGGCTATTGGTAAAACCGTTAATGCTCAGGCCCGGGAAGGCAATGGCATTGGCCACGCCAGGGTGATCCAGTGCAATAGCTGACATGCGTTTTACTACTGCATCGGTGCGATCCAGTGACGAAGCATCCGGCAACTGGGCAAAGGCCACAAGGTACTGTTTGTCCTGCCCCGGCACATAACCGGTTGGCGTACTGGCAAACTGCAGGCCGGTTAAGCCAACCAAGGCGATATACAGCATACCGACGATGGCGCCAAAGCGGATCACTTTACGCACCAGATAGCCGTAGCCTTGGGATAATTTGCCGAAGAAACGGTTAAACGGCGCAAATAACCAGCCACCTAACAGTTTATCCATGGCGCGGGTTAAGCCATCTTTCGGTGCATCATGGCCTTTTAGCAGCAGCGCGGATAGCGCCGGGCTTAGCGTTAACGAGTTAATGGCCGAGATAAAGGTCGAAATGGTAATGGTTAAGGCGAACTGCTTATAGAACTGCCCGGTTAAGCCCGACATAAAGGCGGTAGGAATAAATACCGCTGCCAGTACCAGCGTGGTGGCAACAATAGGGCCGGTCACTTCTTTCATCGCTTTTTGCGTTGCCACTACCGGCGATAAACCCTCACTGATATTACGCTCAACGTTTTCCACCACCACGATGGCGTCATCGACCACTATACCAATCGCCAATACCAAGCCAAACAGGGATAACGCATTAAGCGAAAAGCCCATCAACTGCATAAAGGCAAAGGTACCCACTAATGACACCGGCACGGCCACTAACGGAATAATAGAAGCGCGCCAGGTTTGCAGAAACAGCACTACTACTAATACCACCAGTAATACCGCTTCGAGCAAAGTTTTTACTACCGCTTCAATCGACCCGCGCACAAAAACTGTTGGGTCGTATACGATGTCGTACGTTAAACCGTCCGGGAAGCTTTTTGACAGCTCGGCCATTTTGGCGCGTACATCATCCGAGATTTGAATAGCGTTAGAGCCAGACGCCTGGAAAATCGGGATGGCCACCGCTTCTTTGTTATTTAACAAGGAGCGCAGTGCATAAGTTGAGGCGCCCAGCTCAATACGGGCCACATCTTTTAAGCGGCTAATTTCACCATTGGCACCTACTTTAATAATGATGTTTTCAAACTCTTCCACCGCCGATAAGCGGCCTTTGACGTTAATCAATAACTGAAACTCAGCGTCGCCACTTGGCTGCGCCCCCAAACTACCGGCAGCAGCCTGCTGGTTTTGCTCACGAATCGCTGCAGTGATTTGCGACGGCGATAAACCCAGTGCTGAGACCTTGTTCGGGTCCAGCCAAATACGCATGCTGTAGTCACCGGCACCAAACAAACGCACCGCACCCACGCCTTCAATGCGCGCCAGCTCATCTTTTACATTCAGCGCGGCGAAGTTAGACAGGTACAGCATATCGTAACGCTCATCTGGCGAGGTTAAATGCACCACCATCGTTAAATCGGGTGAGGATTTCTCGGTAACCACACCCAAGCGCTGCACTTCCTGCGGCAGGCGCGGCTTGGCGCGCTCTACTCGGCTTTGCACCTGAGTTTGAGCTAAATCGACATCGGTGCCAATAGCGAAAGTAACGGTTAAAGTCATGCGGCCATCGGATGTAGCCTGCGATGACATATACAGCATGTTTTCCACGCCGTTAATCTCCTGCTCCAGTGGCGATGCCACCGTTTGAGCAATTACTTTCGGATTGGCGCCGGGATAATTGGCGGTCACCACCACGGTTGGCGGCACCACTTCAGGATACTCGGTGACAGGCAACTGCCACACTGCGATAGCCCCGGTTATAAAAAACAGCAAGGATATCACCGCAGCAAAGATTGGCCGCCTAATAAAAAATTGCGATAACATGATTTACACCTTACCCCTGATTTTCCGAAGTACCTGTTTTAGCTTCGCTAGCGATTTTGTCAGTCTGAACTGTCAATGACCTTGTTGTCTGATCCAGCAACTCTTGCGCACTTCTTAGCTCAGCTAACTGCTCGTATGAAGCCATTTCGACTAATTTGGGTTGAATTTGCATGCCGGGACGCACACGCTGAAGACCGTTTACGACAATACGATCTGAAGGATTCAATCCTCTTCGTACGAGGCGCAGTCCATCAAGTTTTTCGCCCAATTCGATAGCGCGGTACTCAAGCTGATTACTTTCATTCACCAAAAGCACAAACTTATTATTTAGATCGGTGCCAATAGCTTTCTCATCAATCAGCACACCGTCATAGGTAGCACTGCCTGCCAACCTTACCTTAGCAAACAGCCCAGGTAATAACTGGTTGTCTGCATTAGCAAAACTGGCACGTAAACGGATAGTTCCGGTTTGAGAGTCGACGCGATTGTCAACGAAATCGATAGAACCAACGTGGCGAAACTCGTCATCAGTCGCCAACGCCATATAAACTGGATTAGCGCCAACTTCCCGGGTATCGACTCTATGTCCACTTTTTGCCAAGTGCCTATATTTTAAAAAAGTCTGCTCATCAACATCGAAATATGCATACATGATTTCTGTTGATACCAAGTTGGTGAGCAGTGTTTGACCAGCGGTCACGTAGTTCCCAACAGTAACTTCTGCAAGAGACACTCGACCACTAATCGGAGCTTTAACTTTTGTAAAACTTAATTCCAATTCAGCACGTTCCAACGCTGATTTGACAGAGTCATGCTTGGCCTTGGCTTGGCGTTTGTTAGCGAGTCGATTGTCCAGAACTTCTATCGATATCGCTTGTTGTTGACTGAGTTTCTCAGCTCGAGAGTACTCATTGTCAGCTAAAATTGCGGCACTATTGGCACTCTCAAGCTCAGCTTTCAAACGAGAAACCTCAGCTGAAAAAGGGCGAGGATCAATCTGAAATAACAGATCTCCTTTTTGCACTAACGATCCCTCAGTAAAGTTAAGATGCTCAATATAGCCCGATACCCTTGGCATTAATTTCACCGATAATGGAGCTTGTAAGCGCCCGGTAAATTCATCCCACTCAGTTACTTTTTCATAAACGACCTCTGCAACACTTACTTCAATAGGCCCTTGCTCGACTGGCGCACCACCCTGGTTACCGCATGCAGTGAGGAAAATAACTGCAAAACCCATTTTTAACATTAACTTACGTATATTCTTCAACATCGTTAGCGCCTTAAAATTTCAGCTCTTTACGCAGTAAGGAGCATTGCCCCTTCCAAATGTGTACCGGTCGGTATATATTACATTACAAGAAATCCGTGTCAAAAGATTTATGTACCGCGCGGTACATTTGTATAAAAAAATCTAGATATATTCAATAATATCTGATACTTACTAGAATATTGACTTGTGTTAACCGACGTTATCAAAAGTGATTTTGGCCATGGGGAATAGAGACCTAATGGGTACTCCTTGAAGGCTAAACGTGATAAACTTGCAACTGCCGAATGGTTATTCCAGCGCTATAGCCTAATGCTAAGCAATTGTTTCTGGACTGGTGATTGGTTTTTAACTGTACTATCTGAATGTAGGAATTGTTGTCATGTCAGATGCTCATAACTCCCCTTCTGTTGGACGCCCACGCACTTTCGATTGCGAGGCTGCACTGGAGAAAGCTCTGGAAGTTTTTTGGCAAAAAGGCTACGACGGCGCTTCACTCTCTGATCTAACAGAAGCAATGGGCATAAATAAGCCCAGCCTGTATGCCGCGTTTGGCAACAAGGAAAAGTTGTTTTTAAAAGCAATTGAACTTTATGAAAACAGACCGAGTTCGTTCTTTTTACCTGCTTTAGCAAAACCCACAGCTTATGAGGTCGCAGAACATATGCTATACGGCGCAGCAATGAATATGGCCGATAAAAGCCATCCTCAAGGCTGTGTCATCATACAGGGCGCTTTATCCTGCAGTGAGGCTGCCGCTACGGTTAAGGAAGAATTGATTAATCGACGCATTGAAGGTGAACTGAAACTGCGAGAGCGGTTTGCCAAGGCTGTTAGGGAAAGCGATTTGCCAGTAGATACGGAAGTCGAGGTGCTAGCTCGATACATAGGAACTGTCCTACAAGGAATGGCGATTCAAGCAAATAACGGTTCTACCCGAGAAGAGTTAATGCAAGTAGCTAATATAGCTTTAAAAATTTTCCCTAAGAACGATCATGAATCAGCCTCCGCCAATGCGGACAGCGTCTAAATACTATGAACCTTAATAAATAGATGCGTGTTTTCGTAAAGAACTTTTCACGATCGTAGTCAGCATCTCCCTACATGACGCCTAAAGCGTCTTTATCGACGTCCTGTGGTTCGATTTTCCAACTTCCAACCCAATATCGTCTCTACGCGGCTGATTTTGGCCCTGTTTAAGGCCAATTTTCCCATTTTAGGTAGATCTCGCCTGTGCCCGTATCAATTAGTCCACTCGAACCAGGTTTGCCAGGGCAAATAACATCTCCAACGGACTGTCGTTTTTAGCCAGCCCCTTGTACCTAGCTTTGACGAAACCAAACTGACATTTAACTATCCGAAATGGATGCTCAACCTTGGCTCGGATACTCGCTTTCAGATTTTCATACCTGATGTTAAGCTTATTCTTGCGCGGGTGTTTCGTTAATGCATTCACCTTGCCGGGACGCTCGGCGATAAGCCAGTCCGCGCTGACATGGCAAAGCTCATCGCGCTTTTCGGCCCCCTGATAGCCAGCATCTACTGAGATAAATTCTTCATCGCCATGCAGTAACTTACCAACCTGATTGAGGTCGTGCTGTTAGCCGCAGTGGTCACCAAGCTGTGGATCGGGCCACTTTGGGCGTCCACCCCGATGTGCGCTTTCATACCGAGCTACCACTGGTTACCTTTCTTGGCTTGGTGCATGTTTTGGTCGCGGCTGTTGTCTTAGTTTTTAGTGGAACTGGGGGCTTGAATTATCGTGGCATCCACCAAGGAGCCCTGAGTCATCAGCACGCCACACTCTGCCAGCCAGTGAATAAATAGTACTGAAGATTTTGCGTGCCAGTTCATGCTGCTCCAGTAAATGAATGATATTCATGATGATAGTGCGGTCTGGAATGGCTTTATCCAGTGACAGGCGAGGAAATTGGCGCATGGAGGCGATTTCATAGAGGGCATGTTCCATGGCCTCATCGCCCCAGATTATACCATTGTTGCATACAGTGAATGCGCAGTTTGGTTTCCAGTGGATAAGGCCTGCGACCATTACCGGCCTTGGGATACACAGGCTCGATAACGCCAAATAGTTTGCCCCAGGGAAGTAAGCTAATCCATTCTATCAAGGGTGAATTCTTTGCGGGTCTGGCGGCGTTTGCTGGAAAACTCACTGTCGGAAAAAGTCAGCTGGTGGCTCATCCGGTTACTCATTCCTGTTTCAGGTCACGACAAGAAGATCGCACATCTCGGTCTTATTCGCCCGCTCCTTAATCCTAGCTTCCTTAACGATTCCTGTTCATTTTAAGATTTGCGTTGCAAATCTTAAACATAAACTTAGTACCCCCCAGCGCCCGCGGTAAACTGTCCCTAGAGGATTCACTCCTTTGTCATCGTCTTTTGGCAAGTCAGCCCCGGGGAGGGATTATGTTTAGAGCCCTGATGTTTTGTTTTCTGTTACTCTCGAGCGCACTACCCAGCTTCGCTCAGGCCGAGGAACACACAGTGTCTCAGAATGCCACCTGGCATTATGTAGATGCCGACGGTCAGCTGAAGATTAAGCTCTATTTCTTCTGGTCTAAAACCTGCCCGCACTGTGCCGAGGCGCACCCCTTCATCGACAGTCTGCCGGAAAAGTATCCCTGGATAGTGCTGGAGTCACACATGGTGTCTCAGGCGGGTACGCAGGAAAAATGGCAAGCCATCGCCGAGCAGACCAAGGTTGCCGCCCGTTCCGTGCCCTATATCGCCGCCTGTGAAAATGCGATCATAGGCTACAGCAACGAAGCCGTGACAGGACAATTTATTCTGCAGCAACTCAAGGCCTGTTACCGCGCCTTGGGCGGTGTGGTCGCAGTCGATGATCAGGCTACCCAGACAGGGACGGCTTCCACTGAGGGCGAGCTGCTGTTTGCCACCTGTAGCGCCAGTAGCGAACTCGGTACCTGTGACCTAGGACTGGAAGAAAGCGCACCTGCAGCGCCCGTCACTAAGGTACAGCCTATAGATCTGCCGCTGATCGGCGTGGTGGCGCCCGAGCAGCTCTCCTTGCCAGTGTTAACCGTGGTGCTGGCAGGCGTCGATGCCTTTAACCCCTGCGCCTTCTTCGTGCTGCTGTTTCTGCTCTCTATCATGGTAAATGCCAAGAGCCGCAGTCGCATGTTGATCGTCGGCGGCATCTTCGTCTTCTTCTCGGGCTTTATCTACTTCCTGTTTATGATCGCCTGGCTCAACATCTTCGAGCTGCTGGGCGCGGGGAGCGATGGTGGCCTCATCATACTCGGAGCGGGCCTGATGGCATTGGTCGCCGGTGCCATCAACATCAAGGAATACTTCTTCACCAAGGGCGAGGTCAGCCTCTCCATGTCGGCGGAGAACCGCACCGGGCTTATCAAGCGCATGGGTAAACTCACCAGCGCCAGTAGCATGGCGGCGATGATTGCCGGCACTGTGGTCTTGGCCATACTGGCCAACGCCTATGAGCTGCTGTGTACCGCAGGCTTCCCGATGATCTACACCAGCGTCTTGTCTATGCATGAGCTGCCGGCATTCGAGCGCTACCTCTATCTGGCCTTCTACAACATAGTCTATGTGATCCCGCTAGCGGCTATCGTGATCGCCTTCAGTGCCACCCTGGGTAAGCGCAAGCTCACCGAGAAAGAGGGACAGACATTGAAGCTGATGTCGGGTATCATGATGATAGGCTTGGGCGGCATGCTGGCCCTAGATCCGACCGCACTGCAAAATGCCGGTTTGGCCATTGGCTTGATCTTCGCCTCCATCGGCCTAACCTTCATCATCAGCATGGGACGCAAGTTGATAGAGAGACGCGATACCATCAGTTAATTAGGAAAAGCCTAAAACTATCCAAAACGTTGCCGATAGGACTATGGTTAATCTGTGCGAAGTATTTCGATTAACCATAGTCAAAGTAAATATGCTCCCACCCAGTTAAAGGTGGTAATCATGGCACTAACAGTTGGAACCAGTAACCTACAACCGAATCTCAGCAATAAAACCCACCTCAACACTAGCTCATTCTCCGAATATTTAGACTTCCAATTAACCATACAAATAGAAGTAAGCTCCACGACAAAATTTTCCTCTTGTGATTAGTACTGTTAGATAAAGTAAATTTCAAATGTTAAATTGCCCCCCAAAGTGATCCACTTTACCCCTTAATTTGAACAGAAAGCTGGTCTAGATATTTAATAAATCCTGCGTCTTTAAATCGGGAGTTTATTAAATATTTGGAGTGTTCGATATTTCACTATTAAGCATCATTCGCCGTTGGCAATTCCATGATAGGATGTCTAGCCGAGAAATGGTTTAGACCGACAAGATCATCGAGAAGTACCGTCAGACGTTATCTCAACAGCAAGCTTCCAGTGCCTAAATATCCTATACGCATATCTCAGAATAAAACGGATGAGTTTCAGGAAATACCTATTAGTTAGTTGAAACATGAAGAAAAAAACAGAGCAAGGCGATAAAAAATATCTATGAAGACTTCGTATGTTTGTATCATAGCGGCGCTTATGACAAACTGGCCGCCTTTGACCATAAATGCCGCGAAGAAGAAAAGCCAGCAATTTTTGTTCCAGCAAGTGTGCCTACAAAAGACTATTAGTTTAACTTATCTGACAAATAATCAATTAACGTTCTGACACTTTGCGGCATATACTCTCTAGATGAATAATAGAGATAGACTGGTAGTTGTGGCCCCCAGTGTTTTTGCAGAATGGGCACTATCTCCCCTTGCTCTAGCTCCGCTTTGATCATCCACTCTGATAGACCTACAATCCCCCAACCAGAACATAGCAGGGTCTTTGCTGCGATAAAGCTATCCACGGTAATGCTTCCCTGTGGCGTAATTAAGTGCTCCTTATCACCGTCATACAAATTGATACTTCGAAACTTACCCGTTTCAATCGAACGGACCGGTAAGCAGCGGAAATCAACCAGTTGCTCTATCGTATTCGGCACTCCATATTTTTCAACAAACAGCTTTGATGCATATAGACCAATATTGCTATGAAATAGTCGCTTAGCTATCAAACGAGAATCTTGGTTGATTGAAGTACCAATACCCAAATCGAATCCATGGCTAATCAGATCTACACTGGCATCACTAAAGTATAAATTTAGCTGCACATCTGGATGTTTATAATTAAACGCCATCAAGTGCGGGAGTATAGTATCCACACCCAAAGCTGTTCCTGGAAGATTAACTTTAATTGTGCCAGCAAGCTGTAAGTTCGTTTCTTTACATGAGTCTATAGCAGAAAAAATACTCATCACTGCTGGTTCAAGATTTGCCACTAACTGGCGTCCAGCCGAGGTTAAGCTCAGAGAGTGGGATGAGCGATGAAACAGTTTAAGCTTCCATTCATCTTCTAACTTATTAATTGCTTTACTCACAGCAGGCGCAGAAATGCCAAGGTTTCTCGCTGCTGCGGAAAAACTCTGTTCTTTGGCGACCTCAATCAAAATAGGTAGCTGGCTTGGGAGTGATTTCATAGAAAACTCTTTATTAACCATTGGTTAAGGCGGTTATAACTTATACTCTATAGATGGTTTATGAAACCTAATATATTATTCCTGCCAACGCAACTAATGACGAGATTGAGATTATGTTTAAGCAAACATTTACGACTTTAACTCTAGCTACTGTAACGATGATGGCTCCAGCTTTGGCTGCAGGCAAACATCACCAACAGCCAGTTATTGATTCAGTTATATCCATGCCAGCAGGTCACTTTTTTGAGAACCTTACCTACAAAAACGAGCAGGAACTGGTTGCGACAGATTACACAGGTCAATCGCTATATAAGTACAATGAACAAGGTCAAGCAGCACTTTGGGCGAAGGTAGATGGTCATCCTGCATCAATCCGTTTTGATGAAAAGGGCGAAGGGCTACTATCAGTACATGAACTATCTATCATGGCAGGTGCTGACTTTCTAAACCATATGGCTCTATATAAAGTCTCAACGAAAGGTAAACTAACACGTCTTGTTAGTCTTGATACCCCTGCTTTTCTAAATGGCATGCTCTATCTTGGCGAACAGCAGTATCTCATTGGGGATGCTGCTATGGGTAAAATTTACCGATTTGATATGAATAGTAACAAGATGTCGTTGTGGCTTGATGATGAGGCACTACAGCCAATGCAAGAGCGCCCTAGTCTGCCTGGTGTAAACGGAATTCAACTCTACAAAGGTGCGATTTACTTTACAAACTCAGCACAACAAACTCTCGGAAAAATCACTTTAAAAAATCATCAAGCAACAAAGGTTGAGATCATCGAAACAGGTATTCAAGCCGATGATTTTATTATCAATGAACAGGGTGATTGGTTTATCACGACTCACCACAACGAAGTGATCAAATTCACCGCTCGAAAGGAAAAATCTGTGGTTTTAGAGGATGGTATAAAGGGCAATACAGCGATTCAAATGAGTAAGCAAGACAAAGGCTACTTCTACATAACTAACGATGGCGGCTTATTATTTGGTGGTAAAGAAAACGCTGGCCTGTATAAAGTTAAGCTGTAAATAACATTCGCAATATTAACTAGTTCAAACAGAGCAGTCCGCGCAGATGATCAGAGTATTGGAGAGAATAAAATGAATATCCTTGTTGTTTACTGGCACCCTGAGCCAAAAAGCTTTAACGGCGCAATGTTTCGCACCGCCATAAAAACACTAGAGGCAGCAGGGCATAGCGTCGAAACCTCTGACTTGCATGCGATGAATTTTAATCCAGTGTCAGGCCGCCATAACTTCATTAGCACCAATGACGCTGAATTCTTCAAACAACAACTTGAAGAAGTGTACGCCACCGAACATGATGGCTTCGCACCTGAGATTGAGACGGAAATCCAAAAATTGGAATGCTGTGATCTCGTCATCTTCCAGTTTCCACTCTGGTGGTTTGGCATGCCGGCCATGATTAAAGGCTGGGTAGATCGCGTGTTTGCAATGGGTCGAACTTACGGTGGTGGTCGTTTCTATGAAAATGGCGTCTATAAAGGCAAAAAAGCTATGATTAGTGTAACCATCGGCGGTTCAGAAGAAATGTATCTCAAAGGTGGTTGGAATGGCGATTTAGATGCTATTTTACGCCCTATTCATCGCGGCATTTTTGAGTTCAATGGTTTTTCAGTATTAGCACCACAAAAAGTGTTTGGCCCAGCGAGAAGAGCTGAACAAGAACGCATCGCTGAATTAGAACGGTATGCAAAACGTTTGCAAACGATCTTTGATGAGTCTGCGATAGAAATAGGTCAATACTAAAACCGAATGATGGAGACCGCGATGAGTGTAGAAAGAGTGAACAAGATCCTGGAGCATTGGGGAGCAACACTAAGTCAAATTGAGTTGATTTTACCCCGCGCCATCGAGTCAGAAATACAACAACGTGAGCAGTATATCATAGCGATTAATGAGTGTTTGCAGTTGCTGTATAGAGAAAGTTCAGAACAGAAAAACTTTATGAATCATGTGAGTAAAAGTTTGTTCTTTAAAGGAAGGAAACCACTTGCGGTCATAACATCAGGCACGCTCGATGACTTAGCCCAAGCACATCAGAGCATTCGCAGTATGGTGTGCATTTAGCATGCTGTTCTGCTCTATGTTTTAAACTAGTAAAGCCTGAATTTTGTAGGTGAGTCTAGAAGTCACGACACTTAGGCATACTGGCACTGACCTCTCCCCCAAATTTAAGACCATGACATTGATGAGATTTCCAATAAACTGGAGCCAATGGAGATCTCATCATCAAGCAACGCTACACCGAATAACAAATCATTAAGGCCATTAAACAGCATGAGGCAGAGGCAAAGGTCGATGACATTTGCCGAGAGATGGGCACATCCACGGGCACATTCTACAACTGGCGCAGCAAGTATGCGGGGCTAGAAGTAAATGAAGCGAAGCGGCTGAGAGAGTTGCAGGCCGAGAACAACAAACTCAAAAAGATGCTGGAAGTCGAAACCATGAAGGATGTCCAGTCAAAAAAGTGGTAACGCTAGCGGAAAAAAGCCTGTTGCTACACAATTGATTGAATGTTTCAGTCTCAGTGAGCGAGTGGCCTGCAAGCTGGCTGGGTTGAGCCGGACCGCGTTTCGCTATCAGCCCAGGACAAACGCTGACAATGAGCTCAGACAGCGGCTGAAGGCGCTGGCGACGCAATATTCCCGCTATGGGTATCTAATGCTGCATGGTTTGCTCAGAGGCGAAGGCTGGGTCAAAAACCGCAAACGAACCTATCGGCTCTACACGGAGGAAGGCTTGCAGGTCAGAACGAAGAAGCGCAAGAAGCTAACCCGGCCAAGGCAGCCGATGGAGGTGCCGACAGCACCGAATCAACGTTGGTCTATGGACTTTGTGTCAGAGCAACTCAGCAATGGTCGCCGCTTTCGGTTACTGAATGTCATGGATGATTATTCGCGGGAAATGGTCGGTCAATTAGTCTCTGTAGCCATCAGTGGCAGGCAGGTCGCCAGATTCTTGGACCAGTTGATGGAAGAGCGAGGCAAGCCAAACAAGGTTACTTTCGACAATGGGACAGAATTTACCAGCAAGGCAATGTTCTTCTGGAGTAAGGAAACGGGCGTCACACTGCCCTTTATCCAGCCAGGAAAGCCGCCGCAAAATGCCTTTGTGGAACGCCTGAATGGCAAATTCCGGAACGAATGTCTGAACTGAACCATCACGCCAATCCTAGACAAACACAATTATTCTACCTCCTTTGTTGCGCTATTAATCTTTAGGCAGTTGACCTTTATCAAAGCTCAAGATCAACATAAAATGCAGGAAACTAAACAAGCTTTGGTGTCTTTGTACCCGCTTATAATTGTTGTTAACCAATGCAATCTCTAAAAAACCGTTTCCATCATGCCGTCCTAGAAATTGACCTTCAGTGGTACTCGCAATGGTGAAATTGGTGTCACTGAAACCATATTCACAGATTGTCTTCTTCCACCTAGCCTTAATTAAGCTGCTCTTTTCAGTGTCAAGATCCGCGCTATGGTGCCTAAACTTTAAGTGCCGTGCTTTAAGTCCAAGCAGTTGACAGAGCCGTATAAACATTCTGGACACTTTTGAATCGGGACACCGTAAGGCATAATCTTTCCCAGGTACGGCGTACAAGATAATTTCCATACCGAGACGAATATGTTCCAAGGTCAATGCCCCTGAATCCAAACTGGTATCTAATTTTTTGCACAAAAATGAGAATACTTTTGTGGAATTAGCTGCTGGCGAGTTGTTTTGACCATATTCTCCGCAAAAATTCGGAAACTTGGGTATTAAGGGTAACCGCTTCCCTCTGCGAGGATAAGTTTGATGAATGGCCTCTGCATTTGTGAATAACTGCTGCAATTGCGGCAATGGAACTGCAAAATGAGTCGCAACGTCAATGGCCGATGATGATTTCAACGCCTTCAATGCTTTTGACCAAGTTAAACTGCTTATAGTCTGATCTGCTTTTATGTTGATGGAGAAATTCGTTAAATTTGGGAGTTTCAAACCCAAAACAAGAGGCGCTGGCTTGATAGCTAGTTTCTGTGCTACTTCCTGAGTGTAATAATTAATTCGCTCGGCTAAGCTGAGGCCAGGCTCTGACGGCGATAGAGTCGCACGTCCCAGACTCTCTGATGTGAAATATTTTGTCAGAACGAAACGCGATTTTTGTTGCAGGTAATAAAGTACGTCTTTCAAATGAAGGTAACTGTTCAGCGTCGATTGCACGTCTTTATGGCCCATCATGTGTGACAAGATGAACATCTTTTTTCGTGTGTTGTCGCTGAAGCGTAAGCGACTTTGTAACCTGCATAGATATTGAACATCAAAAATTTCATCACTGAACATCGCTAGCTCTGCTCTGCCAGCCTCTATAAGCTTTGGATTCAGACGGCACCAGGTCCAATTGGCGAAACTGTGGCGTAAATGATGAATGCGCAGGCTATGATCTTTTGTGTAATGGCGCATTAAATTCGTAATAAGTTCATAGGCAAGGTTTACTCTTCTCTCATTCTCGAACAATAAGGTGCTATTGTTAGTGCCTGTGCTTTTGACGATTCGATAGAAGCTGCGCAATTTCATTATTTCCGTTTTAGGCCACAATGCGTCTAGTGGTAGCTCTCGTCTAGCTGACGTTGTTTTTAATGACCTATGTTTATTGGGTCTTACTGAAAGTTGAACATAGTCGAAATCGTTCATACTTGGTTCTTCAAGAGAGAATGAAAAGTCACCCCAGGTTAACTTCGCAGCTTCATTTCGACGTAATCCGCTGTAAAAACAAAAGCACAGCAGGAAAAAGGCGTCACGATGCACCAGACACTCAGCTGACTTGCCACCCAAATAGGACAATATGACTTGTGCATGTTCTACTGTTATAAGGTTCGCATCTACTTCACTCGAGCTACCTACTACCTCTATATCAGATAGACATAAATCTCTTGAAAATCCTGAATCGACTAAGAACTTGGCAAAATAATAGACATATATTCTTCTTTTTGGCGATGAAAAATGGTCAGTGGCTTCATTTAATTTGTTGGTCCACTCTGCACCAGAAAGCAAGCTGATGTCACTTGTGCAAAAAACGAGTAAAAATGGTCGGCTAAGACTTCTTACGTAATCGATTGTTGTTGATATTTTTAAACGACGTTTGATAGTACCGCCGACTTTCAGTAGTGAGTACAGCCATGCACACAGTATCCAAAAGCACGGATTCATTTTAGACGACGATTGTTCGAGGATAATGGCAAGTGAGTTAAGGCAATCAGTACGAGTGGCTTTTTGGCTTTCAAGTTGTATAAGGTGGCTAAACACTTTATCTAATTGCTTCAATGTCTCTGACATTGGTACAAAGCATGTCGTTCCGTTAGCAACTTGCGACCACTCGCGAAGAGCCTTCGTTTTTTCAGAAATGGAATCTAAAAGGTTTGGTTCAGCATATGCACAGGCTTTTCCTGTCATAAGACGCAGGAATGAATGGATTGGCAATGACTGGCAAACGCCTGGTAAAATGTACATCTGATATTGAACGGGTCCATATCTCAGCACTGTATCTATCCGGCGTATTACCCTTAATTTCAATATTGACATATCAGACCAATCGAAATGCGATACTTGATTCAGGTAGCGCACTAATGCAGGTTTGATTTGACTTGATTTTATTGCAGATGTTGAAGCAGCATAATGCTCAAGATGCCATTGTTGCAATGCCATAACCGCCATGTCATTGAGTACATACCGTGGTGAGTTAACTCTAGGAGTTTGACATTGCCAATAACAAATTCCGCCGACATAGAAGATGTCTTTAGGGTATGCCAACATTAGACATAAATGTTCAGTCTTCTCAATATTCACAGTCCAATATAATATAAGAAACAATCTACCGATTTTAACCTGACGATCATGCGTTCTTGCTGGTGAGATCAACTCTGCCTGCAAAATTGAGTTGATTTTTTCTACGAAAATTAATTTGGTCAAATCGACAGGTGAAAGTAACGGTTTCTCGCGCTTCAGAGTCACTATCGCAGGCACGTTAGGTGAATCGATGTCGAAATGAAGTTTGGCGTAATTGAGTAAGGACTGTAGGATTGTCAACTGTCTCTGTCGATTTGAAACTTCAGCCTTTAATCCTGAAATAACATTTTTTAACTCTTCATGTAATAGTGTTTCCTTAGATAATCTTACATTTTTATTCAATAAAACCAATAGGTTAAAGTAATCAGACCATAGTTCACATTCCTTTTTGACCTGCTTGTTATTTAATGGGTCTAAAGTTGAATAATGTTCTTGGAACACTGCCAGGTACACTTCTTGGTAAAACGGGTGTTTTCTCCCCTCTTTCCGAAGGTCACTTATGAAAGTGCGGATTTTACAAACTGCCATCCTACCTCCCTGAACAGATGGTCTAGAGTGGGTATTAACTCATTGATGGCATCCAGGTGACTTAACGCTGAATAATGCCCGAGCGGCACTTCACCGGCTTGCCAATGACCCATCTGGAAATTGATAAGCTCTGATGCAACATTCATTTCCAACAAGCGACTCTTCAACCAATGGCGCCCCGCATTAGCAGGAAAATTTATCTCTCCTTCGTACATGCCCACGAGTTGTGATGGCGACAAGCTCTTTGCGACGATGCCAGATTTCTGAGTCTGGAACACGAAAAACGGCCCATGCTGGTGACGTGAATGTCTGACTGTTCTATACCATTGAGACGCTTGTGAATGTCCATAACCCAACACTTCTTGGTCGACATCTACAATCGAGTCTAGGTTATTACTTAGTCCCGGCATCAAAATACGTATTAGTCCTCGTAAGCATCCAAGATGGCGTCGGTACTCATTCAGCTGCGCAGTCAATACCGTCGGGACTGCAACGATCCTTGAGTGTGTAAAATCGGAATCATCTTTGTCACTTATCCCCATTAAATTGAGAGATGGCAGAAATAATGCCAAAGTCGGTAATGGATTCCAGGCCGCGCGGTAGCCAGTTCCGAACAACAACATCCACACCGTATAGGCTGTAAATGCGTTATGGTAGGCAGTGATTTCATCTAATCGATGCCGATATGTGGGAGTTAATTCGTTGAGGCGGGTGACAGACAATTGGATCAACTGCTGAACGGATGTTTTCGATGGGGTGAAGGATGACCCCACATAATTCTCTTTGCATTGCCGATTTTTTAATTCAAATAAACTCACCGGCAGTTCCTTGCCACTGTATAATTTGCAGCCCATCTCGACATCGAGCCAAAGTCTGTGAAGTTGGTGAAGGCGACTGGACATATCAACACAGGCATAGCTACGAGCCACGCGCGTTGTATACAAATTAACGGCATAGCTAAAATCAATATAAATGGGGTCTATCACCCCTGTAGAATTGATATAACAGCTGACAAAGTTTGTTAGCCTTCTCATACTAAAACGCCCTGCGCCATGTCGATCTGAAAGCTTTTTTAGCTTCTTTACCAGTTGAGCTTCTAACTGTTTCATTTCTGTTTGGTCAACTAGACTGCCGGTCAATTGTCCACATTTATGAGTGACAATTAACTCGACTAAGAAGCTTGGGCAAGGAGTGAATGAAGTCTCTATCGTCTGCCTGAGACCCGATTGATTCAAACGCGACTTCGCTGATTGGTGAACGTGAAAACTCCACCACCCGTCGTTATTTTTATCAATATACAGGCCTTGTTTGATGGGAGAACTGTCACAAAATACAACAAGGTTCATCACCTCCGAAACAGTTTTACTAAGGAGTAACATGACCCATGCGACGATTGCAATCTGGCGAGTCTGCGCGCGATTACCATACGCGAGCAACTTATGTACTAGAATATGTAACTCTGCCGGCATCAACAATTGGGTATCTTGTATACCCATGTTATGAGAGCGTCTAATGCTGCTGGTTACATCGATTTCTGAACGTAATTTTACTGACGAATTGAACGCTATTTCAGTCGCCAACAGATCGGTTTTTTTCCTCTTTTCAGTCAAGTTTCTATTGGTCATCACGAATGATTGCGATGGGTAAAGGTCGTCCTCATCAAGGCCTTCTCTATCTGGGAAAAGCCGCGTTTTAGGCGTCAACACGCCCAAATCATCTGCTGCTCCAACTACGGGTGCTACATTGGGGTCTTGGTAACGTTTAGGTGTTCGATCACCATCACTATTTCCACGGATATAGCTTTTTGAGGGCTTCCAATCATTGTGGAAAAAATGACGTAGACAGCGTATGTATCCCAGTATTATAGGGTCCACATTTTGGCTTTTTGCTTTAATGAAAAATACATCCAGCTTAGCCGCTATGGATGCAGGATCGTCTTCGTGTGATGTAATAAATTCGTAGCTAACTCTAGCGAACAGATTATTATTAGGTTTCAAAATCAGGCGCAAACTGCGGCAGGCGTCTTCTGCTCGCGTCGAAGTTTCTGTGGCTAAATCAGGGTCATTCAGCGTATCAATCGTAGCAAAATACTGTTTGATGAATGCAGCTAACAGTGCAAAAGATGTGGGTTCCGACTTGTAAGTCGCACCCTCTAGAAGCAGGGTGTAGAACGGCCGTTCACTGCACCAATTGGCGCGTTTACTTTTCCGATAGAACTCTTTTTTTAATACCGGATCATCTAGGGAAATCGCTTTGCTGTGCAAGGCATCATAGATATAAGTTGCTAAGTAAAGTTCTTGTCTAATGAACTGGGCAAGGTCTTCAGCTACCCCACTCACCCGAGAAATAAGACCTATCACTTGATGGAGACCAGCAAGGTCATCCGGAGCTTCAATACGCTCGAGAAAATCATCGAGATCAGCCAGTATCTCTTCTTCATCAATGCCAATATTCAGCTGCAAACAGTACAGACGAAGATGATTTACGACGTTAATTTTTAGTGATGTCATCGTAATTTCACCGTTTTTGTACTGATATGTAACCATTTGCACAACTCAGTTTTACTGCGGATCTCTGGGAACATTATTTGCCATTCGGGCGATTGAAATACCGATGGTTGCTCATCATTTGTGAACCAGGCATGCAGTGATTCGGTGACCGTACTGCCATTGACATCAACAAACTGTTTCAACAATGGCCTAACAACATCATTAAGTAGAAGAATCCTTAATACCAGAGATTTGGGCCTTCTAGGCAGGACAAAACAGGGGATAATTGAGTCATCTTTGAGACCGAATTTCATCTTACACAGCTTGTGAAATGTCAGTAATCCGGAAACCAACCGGTAGTGTCCAGTCGCGGTTTTGCACACCAAAATGGGGGCTTGGTAGGCATCAAGCATGATGGTGGCAGATGGTTCAGACGCATCGTCTGAACTGGGTTTTAGCGTACTAAACAAGTTAAAGTTTTCGACAAATAGCAGTACTGATTTATCGAGCGTTACCCGATGGAAAGGCACCCGTTCAAACTTAACATCGGCGAGCAATTTGGCCATTTCGCGTTTTATGAATTCTGCCTGTTCATTCATCAAATACCGCCGCACATGTTGGGGTAGTGGTCAATTTTGACATTTACAGAATGTGCCTGTTTTGTGACCAAAACTACACCAGTTTTAGAATAAATCCAGTAAAACGATTAAACGAAAAAGATAGTTGTGGGTTTTAATTGTTTAAAAAACATCAATATAATATAAAGAACATATGGTTGCAGAAATTGCAGAGCTCGATGATTAACGTCTTGACATGGTAGGGGTCGGTGGTTCGAGTCCACTCGGGTGTACCAAAAAGCGCTCTTAGCTCAGTTGGTTAGAGCACCACCTTGACATGGTGGGGGTCGGTGGTTCGAATCCACTAGAGCGCACCATTCAAACCTGCATTAGCAGGTTTTTTTGTGCCTGTTATTTCTGCTCTTTCCTGGCAACCACTCCCCTGCGGCTTATTCCCCTTACTATCGCGCTCGGGATTCGGCCAATAATTCGTATTAACATTATAAATTCATGATATTTCTCAAGTGATGCCTGTCTGTGCTTCATGTAGACTGTTTCCTATGCGTCAAAGGATGGAGTCTTCATGAGTCAGCGCACCCTCAATACCCTGTTCAAACCTTCGTCAATCGCCATTATCGGTGCCTCCAATGGGCCAAGGCGCGCCGGTAATGTGGTGATGAAAAATCTGCTTGCGGGCGGTTTCTCAGGCCCCATCATGCCGGTCACTCCCAAGTACCAGGCGGTGATGGGCGTGCTTGCCTATCCAAGCATAGAAGCGCTGCCCATAAAGCCTGACCTTGCCATCATCTGTACCCGCGCCAGTCGTGTGCCGGGAATAGTGGAAACCCTCGCTCAGTTTGGCTGCAAAGTCGCCATTATTATGGCGTCGGGGATGGCAAATGAATTGGATACGGAGGGACAGTCGCTGCTCGCCACCACCCTTACCAACGCCAAACGCTATGGCATGCGAATTCTGGGCCCCAACAGTTTAGGCATGATGCTGCCCAATCTCGGGCTCAATGCCAGCCTGGCCCATACTTCCGCGCAGCCCGGAAAAATAGCCTTTGTCAGCCAGTCTGCCGCCGTATGCACCACGGTACTGGACTGGGCCAATAACAAAGGCATCGGCTTTTCATCGTTTATTTCACTGGGCGACGCTACCGACATCGACTTTGACGAACTGTTGGACTTTCTTGGCCGCGATGGCCGTACCAGCGCCATCATGCTCTACATGGACGCCATCAATGAAAAGCGTCACTTTCTTTCGGCTGCGCGAGCTGCCGCCCGTAATAAGCCCATACTGGTGATTAAATCCGGTCGCAGCCAGGAAGGGGCCCGGGCCGCCAAACTGCATACCGGTGGGGTCAGTGGCAGTGATGCCGTATACGAGGCCGCGTTCAGGCGCGCCGGTATGCTGAGGGTGAATGACCTGGTTGAGATGTTCGCAGCACTGGAAAGCCTCAACCATGGTAACGATCTTAAAGGTGAGCGCCTTGGGATCATCAGTAATGGCGGCGGTCCTGCAGTGCTTGCGGTGGATGAGCTTATCAGTCGGGGGGGCAAGCTTGCTGAGCTGTCTGAGGAAACCTGCCGAAAACTCGATGCCGTGCTGCCCAAGACCTGGTCGGCGCAAAACCCCATCGACATCATAGGTGATGCCGATGCCAAGCGTTATGTGGAAGCGCTGAATATCCTGATGGACAGTGATGATGCAGACGCCATCTTGGTGCTGCACTCACCATCGGCACTGGGCGAAAGCGAATTGATTGCCGAGGCTGTTGCGGACGCCATTAAAAAGCACCCTCATCGCGGAAAACTGAACATCTTAACCAACTGGAGCGGTGAAAACTCGGCCTACAAAGCCAGAAAACGCTTTACCAAGGCCGGTGTGGCCACCTACCGGACGCCAGAAGGGGCCGTAGGTGCCTTTATGCACATGGTGGAATACCGCCGTAACCAAAAACTGCTCCAGGAAGTGCCACAGTCCATTACCGACAAGGTGCCCCACGATGCCGGGAAAGCCCGTGAAGTGATTCAGGCCGCCCTCGCCAGGGGCAAAACCGTACTGGAAACCCACGATGCCAGTGCCATTTTGGGCGCTTATGGCCTCAATACCATAGATACCTGGTTTGCCAAAGATGCCGCCGAGGCCGCAGATATCGCCGAACGTGTGGGTTATCCGATAGCCCTGAAAATACAATCGCCGGATATTCTGCATAAATCCGATGTGTATGGAGTGACCTTGAACCTTACCAGTGCGGATGAAATCCATCATGCCGCGTTGGCGATGATGCAGCGGGTGCATCAGTCCAACCCTGAGGCGAAAATTGAAGGCCTGATAGTGCAGCGGATGGCACTGACCGCAGGGGCCCAGGAGCTTCGCCTTGCCGTGATAAGTGACCCGGTGTTCGGGCCGGCCATTTGTTTGGGTGAAGGCGGCTCAGAATGGCAACCCACCCGGGATGCCGCCGTTGCCCTGCCCCCGCTCAATATGGCACTGGCGCGCTATATGGTGATTCAGGCGTTAAAGACGGGTAAGTTGCGGGACCGCCACCTGCCACAGGGCCTCGACATGCACGCCCTGTGTCTGATGCTAACCCAGCTCAGCCACCTGGTGATTGATTGCCCGCAAATTCAGGCACTTGATCTCAACCCCGTGCTGGCAGCCGGTGACAAGATAACCCTGCTGGATATTAATCTGAGGCTCGATCCGAAGTGCAGCGATAACAGCAATCGCCTCGCCATCATGCCCTATCCCAAGGAGCTCGAAGAGCAGGCTGTGCTGCGCAACGGTATTCAAGTGATGCTAAGGCCCATCCTCCCTGAGGACGAGCCCAAACACCTCGCCTTCGATAATTCGCTGACAGATGAAGACAGGTATAAGCGCTATTTTGGAGCCCGTCAGCGCATGACCCACGAAGAAATGGCGGTGCTGACCCAAATCGATTACGCGAGGGAGATGGCCTTTATTGCCACGGCCAAGGACTCGAATGGCGAGGATTACACCCTGGGCGCGGTGCGGGCATCGATTGACCCCGATAATACGGAAGCCGAATTTGCCATGGCGGTGAGAAGCGATCACCAGGGACTGGGCCTCGGTAAATTATTGCTGGAAAAGCTTATCCGCTACTATCAGGCCAATGAAACCCCGGTGCTGACAGGCTTTACCATGATTGAAAACCGTAACATGGCGAATCTGGCACGCACCCTGGGTTTTACAGTGACTTTTGATATGGAAGAGCACCTGATAAAGATGCATATGGATCTTAAGGCAATCTCACTCCAGAGCGGTGCACAAAGCGATGCGCCTGCAACCTGACTGCTGAAAACCGCCATCTGAAATAAAGGGAAACGACCAGCGACCAATAACGGTCGCTATTCAGCAAGGCAAACCCGGTTCCGGCCACTGCCCTTGGCGCGATATAGCGCACTGTCCGCCCGGTCAAAAAACTGCTCCGGGGTTTCATTGGCTTCGGCCTTGGCGACCCCAATGGATACGGTGACTTTGCCCAAATCCAGATTATCTTTTTTCAAGGTCAATTTTTTGTTGGCGATACGTTCGCGCAGCTTTTCGGCAATATTGGCAGCATCGGCGGCGCTGGTATCCTTTAGCACGATGACAAATTCTTCACCACCGTAGCGAGCAACCAAATCCTCCCCCTTAACAGCCTGTTTCAGATTCTGCGCCACATACACCAACACCTTGTCTCCGGCGTTGTGACCCCAGGTGTCGTTAAACTGCTTGAAGTGATCGATATCGATAACCAGCAGTGAACATTTCGGCGTTGACGGTAAAAACTCCTGCGCCATACGCGATTCAAATGCCCGTCGGTTATTTAGCCCGGTTAACTTATCTGTAAGAGATATCACCGACAACTCGCTTATCTCTGCTCGCAGATGATTGAGCTCCTGATCCATCGACTTAAGGCTTGAGTGTATATCGGCGTTTTCGCTAACCACCTTGTCCACTTCAACCAACACACCCTCAACCAATCGATGCAGGGAATCGGCTTCCTGAGGAAGCCGCAATTGGTGGCCAAAACTTTCGATGGCGAGCTGAAACGTCTCAGAGCCAGACGTCAGCAAACTGATTTTGCTCAGCAGCCCATTGATGAGCAGCTGAGTTTCGAGGTGCACGTTTTCCAATACTTCAGGTGCATTGTTCTGGATAAAGCTGCTGTAGAGTCCCCTGCAGACTTCCGCTGAAAAAGGTACCTGATTTTCCATCAGGCCGTTGATAGCCCTGACAAGCGCCAGGTCTGCGCCCTGATAGTAGGCATACCAGACGGCGTAGTTGTCAGGTGTTACAGGAATGCCGAGTGCCGACATTTGTGGCACGGCCTTTCTCAATATCCCGGCCGACTCATCTTTTTCTTTGGCTTTGTGAGCTGCGAGTGTCATGGCAAATGCTTCATCCTTAACTGCCCGTGGCTCAAAGACCACGGGGCTTGCCTGATTCTGGGTTTAGTTTGTGTTGCTTGCGCTTATTACACCGCAGGGAGTCGACAACGACTGAAAATGTCCTGCTCCTTGCGATACACACTGGTGTGAATATTCATCCAGCCTAACAAGCTATCAAACAGATTGTCATGGGACCAATCGCCCTGCAAGCTTCTTAAACAGCTTTCATCCAGGCGATTTTCATCTCTAAAACCGTCAGATAGCCATAAGAGCCAGGGCACACTGATTTGCTCGATGGGCGCAAATGCATAGGGCGCGCCGTGAAGATACAAGCCCTTTTCCCCCAGAGACTCACCATGATCCGAAATATACATCAGTGCGGTATCGGCGTGCGACTCTTGCTGTTTCAGCCGCTTAATCACCTCCGCCATGATGTAGTCACTGTAGCGGATGGTGTTGTCGTAAGTATTCACCAGCGCCTCGTTACTGCAGTTTTGAATGTCACTGCGGGGGCAATCTGGTGTAAAGGCTTTGTGTTCGTCCGGATAGCGCTGGAAGTAAGTGGGTCCGTGGCTTCCCATAATATGCAGCACCAAAAGGGTGTCTTTTTCAATGGGGCTCGCCAGTATGGTATCGAGACGATTCAACAGAATTTGATCCAGACAAGACTCGCCATCACAGAGCGCCGGGTCCTCGTCCAGCTTTATCATTTCATTGGCAACTCTGTCACAAACGCCCTTGCAACCACTGTCATTATCAAGCCACTGCACGGCAACACCGGCGTGATCCAGTACATCGATTACCGAGTCCTGGGCTCGGGCTTTTCTCGCATCGTATTCTTCCCTGCCCATTCTGGAAAACATACAGGGTAAGGATTGCGCCGTTGCTGTACCACATGAAATGGTTGCATTCAGCACTATAGGATTATGGGGCTTGGTAAACACGTTGGTGTCTTTTTGATAGCCATAGTACTGATAATTCATTGAACGAGCGGTTTCCCCGACCAACAAGACAGTCAACAAGGGTTTATGGTTGCGGTCCGGGGTTTGATTGCTGGCATCTGTCCCCAGCGGCTGATATTCCAGCGGCGTTTCAATGTAACGCTGATTCACGTACTTGGCCGCGGCACCAATGTAGTAAGTAGGCACAACCAGTTGTTTTATTTCGTCATTGTTGCGTCCAAAGGCAACATAGTCCTGATAGTAGCCAGCAAGAACACCACCAGCTACCGATACCATTCCCAGCATAAAGCCAAGCTTTACCAGCAGCTCTTTCCACCAGACGCGATATTCAATTTTGACTTTGGCAATAAAAAACGCCGGCAGTATCCCAAGCAGCAAAAAGCCAACCACGGACTCAGCATTGAGATACATGAAGGCTTCGGCGCTGTGAGTCTCAAAGATGTTTTCCATCATGGCACGGTCAAACACGATGCCGTATTTGTACATGCCAAAGACAACCAACGCTGAAACCAACGTCAGCAGGACAAAAAAGGGTTTTACAAGGTACTTAACACTGAAAAGCGAGAAGATGAGTGCCAATAAGGATGTCAGCAGCACGGGTAAACTGGCTACAAATAACCAATCGATGTGTGACAATGACTTAAGCCCTTCTGCCGCCCTGAGATATAGGGGAATATTCAGGATCGCTGCGTAATACAGGGCGACAAAAAACGTGAACCGATTCAAACCAATAGACTTCAAACTAATTTTCCCCCAAAAAAGCCCTTTAAAAGTAAGCTTATTGTAAACATGACATTAGAAAATAAAACAAAAGTCTCAGCCTATAGGACAGATGCCCAATAAAAAAACCACCGGGCCGGCAGCAGCCTCGGTGGTTTTGTTAAGGTCTCAGCCAGTTCTTGGCTGTTACAACTTAAGCTGCTTCAATAAGTAGGCATACGCCAGGCTATTTAGTTCCGCAGTTTGTTTGTTATCTGCAGCGCCGGCATGGCCGCCTTCCATGTTTTCGAAGTACAGCACCTCGTAACCCATGTCTTCCATCTTGGCCACCATCTTACGGGCATGGCCTGGGTGCACGCGGTCGTCACGGGTAGAGGTGGTGAAGAACACTTTTGGATATTGGGTGTCTTTCTGCAGGTTATGGTATGGCGAGAAGGTTTTGATGTAATCCCACTCGGCAGCCACATCCGGGTTACCATACTCGCCCATCCAGCTGGCGCCGGCCAGCAATTTGTTGTAGCGCTTCATATCCAGAAGCGGCACCTGACACACCACGGCATTATAAAGGTCCGGCCTGCGGGTAAAGGCGGCGCCCATCAGCAGGCCGCCGTTACTGCCACCCTGAATACCCAGGTGTTTTGGCGAGGTGATTTTGCGCTTAATCAGATCTTCAGCAATGGCTTCAAAGTCTTCATAGGCCTTATGACGGTTTTCCTTCAGCGCAGCCTGGTGCCAGCCAGGACCGTATTCACCGCCGCCACGAATGTTGGCAAGCACATAAACGCCGCCCTGCTCGAGCCAGTTCTTACCTGTGGTGGCAGAGTAGAAAGGACGCAGCGACACTTCAAAACCGCCATAGCCGTACAGCAGCGTTGGGTTGGTGCCATTAAGCTTGATGTCTTTGGCCATCACGGCAAAGTAAGGCACCTTGGTACCGTCTTTACTGGTAGCAAAATACTGTTTGGCTTCAAATTTTGATGCATCGAACTGCGAAGGCATCGCCTTGAGTGACTCACGCTTGAGACTTTCGGCGTTCACACTGTACAGGGTCGATGGTTCGAGAAAGCTGGTGTAGGTAACAAACAGATCGTCTCTGTCGCGACTGCTGTCGAACACGCTGATGCTGCCGTTACTTGGGAAACCGACGTTTTCACCCTGCCATTGGCCCTTGGCATCTTTACGATAGCGCACCAGCTTGCTCTTAACGTCTTCAAGCCAGTTCACCAGCACCGCATTACGGGTAAAGGTCACCTGACTGATGGATGAATTGGCGTCGGGTTTAACAAACAGTGCAAACTCAGGCTTACCGGCCAGCAGTTTGTCGGCCTTGGTGTAAACAATGGCGCCCTGTGGGAAGCTGCTGCTCCCCTGCTTGAGCTCGCTTTTAAGCTCAACAAAGATGTCACCGTTAAAGAAACCCTTGAGTTCGGCATCCTTTGGCAGCGGTAGATCCACCAGCTTGCCATCAAGGAGCGCCTTGTAGCTGGCTTCGTAGAAGGTTTCAGCTTCAGAGACCAGTTTAAGCGGCGTTTTGTCATCCCACATCACGTAACCGGATGCCGCCACCGATGCCTTGTTGCCTGCATAGATTTCTTTGGCGTCTTTAATGTCGGTGCCGCGGGTCCACACTTTGACCTTGCGTGGATAGCCGGAATCGGTCCAGGCATCGCCTTCGGCAAAATCGGTGCCCACAAACAAGGTATTTTCGTCAATCCAGCTCACGCTGGACTTGGCTTCAGGCAGGAAGAAGCCCTGCTTGTCGGCAGGGACGAAACTTAAGCTAGAGAGGTCAAACTCACGAATTTCCACCGCATCGGCGCCGCCGCGGGACAAAGACACCAGGCAACGCACGTTCTTTGGATATTGGCAGTCCATGCCCTTGAATACCCAGTTAACCCCTTCGGCTTTACCGAGGGCGTCGATATCGAGCACGGTTTCCCACTTGGGCGCGTCTTTGACGTATTCCGCCATGGTAGTGCGGCGATAGATGCCGCGGGGATTGGCTTCGTCTTTCCAGAAGTTATAAAGGTAGTCACCAATGCGGCCCGCATAAGGAATACGCGCCTTGTCATTGAGGATATCCAGTGCATTGTCCACCAGCGCATTATAGCCGGGGACGGCTTTGAGCTCTTCGAGGGAGCGATCGTTTTGGGTTTTGACCCAGGCAAGCGCTTTTTCACCCTCGACATCTTCCAGCCAAATGAAGGGGTCTTCCCCTTCAGCGACAGCATTGAAAGCCAGCAATGAGGCTGCGCCAAGAAGCAGTATCCTTTTGTTCATATTGAGTCCTTGGTTACAAACGTTTTCAAGGACACTAAACTAGCGATTTTCCGCCGCTTGGCAACTTTACCTGTGAATGAAGTGTAAGCGTCTGTTACAGATGTTTTACCTGGTGCTGCCTGTATGCCGAATCGAAACCGCAGGGCTATTCTGGATTTCGGAAATGGCGGTTCATTTTCTCCAGCATGCCCAGTAGGTTTTGCTTATCTTCGGCGCTGAATGCTGCAATCAGATCTTCAGTCAAATGAAGATGCGCCTTATCGTGGGTAGAAAAGTGCACCTCGCCCTGCTCAGTGAGCGAAATCAACAATGAGCGCCTGTCTTCGGGATTGGCAATCCGGGTGACGAGCCCGTCTTTCTCCATGCGATCGATGCGGGCTGTAAGGGTGCCGGTACTGATGCTGAGCTTGTGCGCCAAATCCGTCATCCTCATGGGGCCGTATAGTCCCAGCAGCTCCAGCGTATGCATGACCGGCAGCAGTAAACCACTGCCTTCCACCAACTGATGCTCCCAGGCCGCCATGCCTTCAAAAAATTCCACCAGAGCCCGATTTAAATCCTGATTGATATCCATGTAGTTAAGGCTTCCTTCTTATCACGGCGCTGAGCCGAACTAATACCAGTGGGCCCAGCGCCATACATACGAACTGAGTTTCAGTCCCGGGATGAGGGCCTGACTTCGCAGTCACAGCAATGCACTTCCACAGTCACATGATGCAGACCCAACTCTTCCTTAAGCCGTTTAACAAAATAGGCACTGGACTTGGGTTGATGGCTCACGACCCCCAGGATACAGGCACGATGATCGGCACTGATACGCCACAGATGCAAATCGGATACCCCGTGGTCCGGCACACTGGCCACCAGACGAATCACGTTTTTCCGTAATTTTTCGTTGTTGTCGGCATCGAGCAGCAAGGGACCTGTGTCTTTAACCAGCCCCACAGCCCAGCGGCCGATAATGATGGCACCGAGTATGCCGATTAGCGGGTCGAGCCAGCCCAAACCGAAGAATTTACCCGCAAGCAAGGCGCCAATGGCCAGTACGGACGTCAATGCATCGGCAAGCACATGCAAATAGGCCGCACGCAGGTTGTGGTCGTGGTGCCCGTGATGCTGATGTTGATGATCATGATGTTCATGGCCGTGGTGATTCGTCCCCTGATGGCTGTGATCATGATGGCTATGATCACAATGGGAATGCCCGTGATCGTGGCCATGATCTTCATCATGATGCAGATGAGCCTCATGGTCATGGTGTTCGTGCCCATGGTCATCATCGTGATGGTGCCCGTGGTGATGATGGTGGTGATGATCCTTCAGCAGAAAAGCGCTGAGCAGGTTGACCGAAAGGCCAATAATCGCCACCAGAATGGCTTCATCAAAGGCAATTTGATGGGGCGATATCAAGCGCACCGCAGACTCTATCACCATAATCAGCGCGACCAACCCCAATGCAACGGCACTGGCGAAGCCACCGAGTACACTGACTTTACCTGTGCCAAAGGCAAACGCCGGGTCATCTTTATGTTTCAGAGCATAGCGGTATGCAAACAGGGTGATAAGGAAAGCCGCTGCATGGGTGCCCATATGCCAGCCGTCAGCCAGCAGGGCCATAGAGCCATACACGGTACCGGCAAGAATTTCGGCTACCATGGTCACCAGTGTCAGCACCAGCACTATCCGGGTGCTGCGTTCACCCGCATCGTTGTGTTTGAAAAAGTCATGACTGTGCTGCCAATTGGCAACGGAGTGAAAGGGTTTGGCATTCATAGACGAAGGCATGTTGAGTAATTGATGAGTGAACGTTAGCGTGTTTTCAGTGTGAATTAAATTAGTTTGAACATCAAACTATTTGAAACGTGAATTAACCGGCAATTCATAACACGAAAGGCGAAAATAAATTTTTTTCATGGGCTTTAACCCTTTTTCGGATTAGCCTCGTTTACAGGAATACAGCGGGTATGAATCCCGATGACTTTTTGGGGATATCCCCTTCCAAGGAGCTATTATGCAAAAAGCCTTTTCTGTTAAAAACCTGATGTTGACCGGTCTATTCTCCCTGGCAACCCTCTCGGTTGCCCACGCCACATCACCGGCGCATCCTGACGGGGTAAATCAAAACATGATCACCGCCCAGCATTTTACCTCTGCCGATTACCAGGCGCAGGACGCCAGCAAAATGTTTCCAGCCCCCGCTGCCGGTATGGTACAGCACATTCTCACCTTACCGGCGCTTGAGAACGAAGGTAATTACATGGTTGAAGTCCAAATCGGCCAAACCAAGCTGGTGGACTGTAACAAACATGGCCTCAGAGGCGAGATGCAAACCAGGGATCTCAAAGGGTGGGGTTATAACTACTACGAAGTCACCGAAATTGCTGAGGGCCCAAGCACCATGATGGCCTGCTTCGATAAAGCCAAGACCGAAGCTTTTGTGCACATTCCAGGTGACTACAAGTTTGCCTACAACAGCAAGCTGCCGATGGTGTTTTATATTCCGGAGGGTGCGGAGCTGAAGTACCGGGTCTGGCGCGCTGACACTGTGTTCAACACCTCTAAAAACTGATGTTGGCCCGAATCAGCCAATAGTCTGGCCAGATAACAGTTCAGTTCAGATAAAAGAAAGCCGCGCTTGCGCGGCTTTTTTATCGTTATCGTCACGCGTTAAGTGCGGCGGCGACGGGTAAACACCTGACCAAGCGCCAGCAACACCAAACCAAGGGCACCAAGTGCTGGCACCCAAGACGCTGTTTTTGGCAACTCGGCGGGGCGGGTTTCAGGCGCCACAGGCGCAACGGGCGTTACCATAGTCACCTCATCCACCTCAAAGCGGTCGCTGGGGACATAAAACTCCAGCTCATAACCACGGGGCAGTGCGTCCCAGCCGACCTGATTGCCTCCTGCATCCACTGTAGCACCAGACTTGAGGGCGACCGTTTGACGCTGCTTGGAGCCATCGGACTCATAAACGTCCAGCATAGCTTTACGGGGCTCACTGTAACGGACAAATTCAGCTTTGAGCTTGACGTACTGCTTGCCATCTTTCTCAATAACATCCTGACAAGCGTTAGCAACGCTGGGGTATTGAGCAAGCACATCCTGATGCCAAACCACGTCACTGCAGTCGGCAGCAAGTGCCGGAGTGGCAGCACCAAAGGCCAAAAGACCAGCGGCGAGAGCTTTTTTCATGGTTATTTCCTTAGTGTTGGTTGGTGGAAACTTTTTTGGCCCGCACTATGTACCGCTGAGGTGCGCTGCCTACAAAATAAAACGGATAGCAAGTCACCAGAGTCAGCACATCAGTGCTGACGGGTGCCATCACCCAGGTATCTTTGGGAGTCAAAATCCAGGAGTCGGTTATTTGATAGCGATGCAACTCGCCATCTATCGACATGATGTCTATCACCGCGCCCTTCCCAAGCTGCCCTAATTTGCGAAAGAAGGAATCCCTGTGACCGGCAATCACCAGATTACCGCTCTCACCCAAAGCGGCCCCCTGATGAACCCGGGCCACGCCCTTATTCAGATTGAGCTCTGAATCACCATCAAACAGGGCCACCTCCAGGGAAATGTCATTGATGGTCAGTTTTCCCAAAGGTATTGCGGTCGATAACTCATGAAACCCTTTTTTACGGGCAGTCGACCAATCGGACATATCGGGTGTTGAAAGCTGCGTATCCGTTGCCGGGTTTGCATCACCAGAAATGGCCGCTGTCGTTGCTGGTGAGGTATCGCCCGACACCAAAGGCTCTGAACTCAGGCTTCTGTCAGCTATTTGTCTGTCAACTTCAGCGAGTGCTGAATCCCCCGCTGCTGCCTGATGCCACTTGGCTGCTCCAAACGCCAAAAGACACCCAATCCCGGCGATGTTAAGTAGCGTTGCCAGGGGGGGCTTTCTTCTGACGAGCGTGATTTGGCTGTCGGGCATAGGAGATGTTCATGACTGACTATGGCTACTAAGTTATGCACATAACCGTAGGTCATACCCTAAGGAGTTTGGCTGAAATTTAACCGGATAACGCATCGAAAGCAGTAAACCTTTCCCGTCAGGCATCAGTCTTTGCTGTTTATCGGCATCAACCTTGTTAAGGAACTGAAAAGGCTCGGGCTCATACGGCTTTACCGATATACTCTTCACCAGATAACGCTGTACTGGAGAGTTTTGTAGTTATGTTGTCCGTTGTACTTGTAGAACCTGCCCGCGCGGCAAACGTAGGCGCCGCGGCTCGGGCCATGAAAACCATGGGATTTACCCAACTGATTTTAATTGGCAGCCAGCAACATCTGGAGGATGAAGCGCGCTGGGTTGCCCATGGTGCGACAGAAATACTCGATAATGCGCGGGTGTTGGACTCCTTCGATGACCTGCGCGCAGAGTTTGACCTGCTCATCGCCACGACCGCCAGAGAGCGAGGCAGCCCCCGCACTTTTCTCACCCCTGAAGAACTGGGCACTACCCTCAAGCAGTCCGGCGCCCCTTCCATGGCGTTGGTGTTCGGCCGGGAGTCCAGTGGCTTATCCAATCAGGAGCTCTCCCAGTGCGATCTCTTCAGTTACGTACCCCTTGCCGGTGACTATCCATCACTCAATCTTGGCCAGGCGGTGATGGTGTATACCTATGCCCTCACTGGTGTTGAGCGTACAATTGGCCTGCAGGCCAGGGCCGCCGATGAGCGCCAGATACAGTCCCTCAAACACAAAGCCCAAGAACTTGCCGGCCTGCTTGGACTCTCGGAACAGGACAAACTCAGACCCTGGCTGCAGGACAGCATTGGGCGTTTGCCTGAACGGGATTGTAAGCTGGCACATCAACTGATAAGTGATATTATGAGCAAAATAAACAGCTGATTTTAATCGGCATTAATACGAAAAAGGAGTTTTGGATATGCTGTACCTACGCAAAAGCAGTGTGGCAATTGCCCTGATGCTCACCCTTGGAGCCTGCTCCGGGGGCGGTGGTGATTCTTCATCCGGTGATACAGGTTCCGGTGGCAATAACGGCGGTACGTCAGGTGACATCACCTGGGTACAGGGAACCTTTGCCGATGCCGGGGTTTATAAAAATTTCTGCGCCAATCCCCGTGGCGGTACCAGTGATAAAACCGGAACCGCCCTCCATGAGAAGATGTGGCTGCGTTCCTGGACCAATGAAACCTACCTCTGGTACAGCGAAGTTCCAGATAACAATCCAAGTAACTTCAATACAGTTGAAGCCTATTTTGACCAGTTGAAAACGACCCAAACGACATCAAGCGGTGCCTATAAAGACAGATTCCATGGTTCCATGTCCACAGAAGAATGGGAGGCGCTGTCCAACTCAGGTGAATCTTTGGGCTATGGGGTCGAGTTCCAGCTGCTTAAAGCATCCCCTCCGCGGCAGATTGTGGCCGCCTATACCGAGCCCGGCAGTCAGGCTGCCAATGCCGGAATTCTTCGCGGTGCCGAGTTTTTGGAGGCCAATGGTGTGGATGTGGTCTACAGCAACGACGTGGATGCGTTAAACGCCGCGTTTTTCCCCACAGAAAAAGGCAAGGCATCGACCTTTAAAATTCGTGACATGAATGGCACAGAGAGAACCGTGTCGTTGACCGCCAATACCGTGACACAGGTTCCGGTGCAAAATGTCAAAGCTATCACGACAACTTCGGGCAAGGTTGGCTATCTGCAGTTCAATAGCCACATCGCCACCGCAGAAGGCGCACTGGTGAGTGCCATCGATACCCTCAAAGCGCAAGGCGTAACCGATTTGGTGCTGGACGTGCGCTATAACGGTGGTGGTTTGCTCGCGATTGCCAGCCAGCTCGGCTATATGATTGCCGGGCCAAGCAGAACCTCAAACAAAATATTCGAAAACACTACCTTCAACGACAAACACACCAGCACCAACCCAGTGACTGGCCAGGCGCTGGTGCCCATGCCCTTTATTAATACCGGCGTAGGCTTTTCTTACAGTCAGGGGCAAGCACTCCCTTATCTGGGGCTGGGCCGGGTATTTGTATTAACGACAGCCGCCACCTGCTCTGCCTCCGAAGCCATTATCAACGGACTCAGAGGCATTGACCTGGATGTCGTGCAGATTGGTAACCGTACCTGTGGTAAGCCTTATGGTTTTTATCCTACGGATAATTGCGGTACGACCTATTTCTCCATCCAGTTCCGCGGTGAAAATGACAAAGGCTTTGGTGACTATGCTGACGGCTTTGAACCGAGAAACTCACCGGTTCTGAGTGGCGAGCCAGTCAACGGCTGTAACCTGGCTGACGATTTCACCAAGCAGCTTGGCGATCCTGCCGAAGCTATGCTGGCGGCAGCGCTTCAATACCGACTCGATGGCAGTTGTCCAGCTGCCGCTGTTGCCCAGTTTGCGCCGTCAAGGGTAACCCAGGAGACTGTTGAGGGCGATGCACTGTCAGATGGACGCGAACTGAACGTGTTCCGTAACAACAGGATAATGACTTTGCCTCAAGGCAAGAGCCAATAAGGCGTCAGTCCATTCTCAATGAAAAGGCAGGTAAAACTGCCTTTTTTATTTCACCTTGTTGATGCCTGCCTGTGGTCGCCATCGACACTCTCCTATCTGTCCCTGTCAGCGACCAGCGCTGATGGTGTAACACAAGACTGTGTCTATTTCTTCCATAGTGATTGACCCAATAGGATGCCAGGTGCGTATAGTTAACATACTCAGGTTTACCTGGACTAACTTCAGATAGAGGCAACAGGTGGCGGTTTTATTAAGGTTTAAGCGAAGCGCTACAAGGCTAAAGACGCCGTGTTTACTCATGGTTTTGTGTGGTGTGTTGCAAGCTTGCTCACCCACTGGCGCCGATGCCCTTTGGGAAGATTATGAACAACGTCTTGTGAGAATCCTGGGTGATGAGTCACCAGACGAAACGCCCTTTTCTGCCGTAACAATCCCGCGGTTTCCTCTGCCGCCAAAGCGTGGATTACATGAAGGCGGCTCCATTGGTCTGCTGGAACTTGGCAGGCTTGGGCACTGCCACCTCGGCGGCCTTATCGCCAACCACAACAGCAGTCTGGGTAAGGTTGCTGAACCCGCGGTCCGGTTCGCCTATGAGATTGAATTTATTCAGGCCGCCCCAAAATGCATAGAAACATTGCTAGACGATAACGCACTGAGCGCCAAGCTGGCTGAGGAACTTGAGCGCAAGCAATCCACACTGCATGAAAGCTTTATCTGGTTTTTGGAAAACGATGATGACATACGGCAACGTCTGTTTGTGAAACGGATTGGCCTGGATATCGCCAGTGGCAATGCCGGACTTTCCGATACCCAGCAGCAAATGCGCACCCTGCTGGCAATTCGCAACGCTATCGAGTCTGACAATGTAGGCTCTGTCGACGTTATGGATGTTAATCGAGCAGTCAAGTTACTCAGCAAAAGTGAATTTTTAGCGCGCTACATGGCAGGCATGGATTCGCATTTGAGGGCCCTGCGAAGACTCAATCAGCGCCTCGATGGCCATAAATTGATGCGCTGTACCCCTGGCCACAACCCCGCCCAACAGAAAATTCTGCTCAATGTTCTGACGAAATATTTTATTGGCAAGATTCAGCCCTATCTCGGTGTGTACAGTGAGAGCCAATTTGCACTCTCATCCGATATGCAATCGCTGTTTAATGGCAGCGAGTGGCAAGCTCAAGTGGAATATTACTTCAGCGACAGCGGCATCACCGCAGAAATAAAAACGGCTGTGAGAGACCATATCCGTCTCTGGCAAGGATTACAGCAAAGTTGCATGCTTGAAATTAAGCACGGCACGGCAGGCCGCTCGTCCGGCTGAATGGCTAACGCCAGTGGATGCGTCAACCCAAGGTTTC
Organism: Shewanella zhangzhouensis; assembly: GCF_019457615.1. NCBI lineage: Bacteria > Pseudomonadati > Pseudomonadota > Gammaproteobacteria > Alteromonadales > Shewanellaceae > Shewanella > Shewanella zhangzhouensis. Next base: position 2,184,747 of record NZ_CP080414.1, on the reverse strand, counting down.
AGTGCCACATAGAGATGCCGTTACCCAAGACTTCAGGGCTTACGGGCCAGATATTGATGGATTAACTGCGTGAGCTTGTCGTGAAACCGCTCTTCAAAGGAATCTATATCCTCGCCAAAGAGTTGCAAATACTTGCCCGCCTGTTCGCGGGTGAGTTGTTTGGCCCCGAGGAAATAACTCATTTCGGCAAGACGCTTGTCATAGCGGGGCTCCAATTGCCAGCGGCAGATCCCGGGAGAGACTTGCTTCATCGCCTCCTGGGCCAGACGACAAAAGGCCTCAACATGGTTAACACCATCCGGCCCAAGACAACCCGGTTCGAGACGGTGGTGGATTTGCAACATAACAGTCGAGGCTTGCATAGGTTCATCCTTACCTATTGTGATAACAAGAGTATAGGCTCACCGAGAGCCCCCCTTTCATTCAATCGTCATACTTAATACACACAAACGTCATTTAACACCACTAACTTGTCGTTTCGAATTAAGCCAACATTACAATGTCTTATCGGAGCGATCATGAGCAAGGCCACCCATAATCCAAAATGTTTTAACCAAAGCAACAATACCCCCTTTGCCGAGGTGTTGGACCGTCATCTTTCTCGCCGCAACTTTGTAAAAAGCGGTTTGGGTCTCGGCGCCATGACCGCGTTTGCAGGTTTGGGCCTCGCTGGCTGTGGCAGTGATTCTAACCCGGTAACGCCTCCCGTGACCACGCCTACACCATTGCCACCGCCGACCCAGTCTGACATCACTCTGGGCTTTAACTCCATTCCCGGTTCGCTCACCGATGGCGTTTCCATTCCAGAAGGCTACCGTGCTCAGGTGCTGGCTCCCTGGGGGACGCCACTGAATGACAAAGCTGCCCCCTGGAAAGCAGATGGCAGTAACACGTCAGACGATCAGGCCAATGCCGTGGGTCAGAACCACGACGGTATGCACTTTTTCCCACTGAATGATGCCGCCGACGATGGTCTGCTGTGTATCAACCATGAATATATTGAACCCGACGCCCTGCATCCTGCCGGTCCGACCGTTGACCCAGTCACGGGTCTTCGCACCATCCTTGATGAAGTACGCAAGGAAATCAACGCTCACGGCGTCACTGTGGTACGCATTAAACGCACCAATGGTGTATGGGAAGTCATTAAAAACGATCCCCATAACCGCCGCTTCACCGGCGCTACCACGTTTGATATGGCAGGCCCTGTTGCATACAGCGACCATCTGGTTACCGCATTCTCGCCCGATGGCAGTCAGGCCCGCGGTACCCTGAACAACTGCGGTAACGGTTCAACGCCATGGGGCACTTACCTGACCTGTGAAGAGAACTGGCCCGAGTATTTCGTCAACAAAGGCGAAATGTCTGCCGCCAATGCCCGTATCGGTGTTGCAACCAAAGACACCCGCTACGGATGGAACCATTTTGCTGGCCACGATGAAGAGCGTGCAGATGAGTTCAGCCGCTTCGACACCACCCCCACAGGTATGAGTGCCCTCTACGATTACCGCAATGAGGCCAATGGCCACGGCTATATCGTTGAAATCGACCCATACACCCCTAATCAGCGCGGTATCAAACGTACTGCCCTTGGTCGCTTCCGCCATGAAGGCTGCACCTTCGGCAAGCTCGAAGAAGGTAAACCCGTGGTGTTCTACTCAGGCCATGACTCCCGCTTCGAGTATCTCTACAAATATGTGTCAGATGCGCTTTGGTCTGAGGCCGATGCCAACAGCAGCAACCGCATTGCCACCGGTGACAAGTACATGAATAACGGTACCCTTTACGTGGCGCGCTTCGACGAGGATGGCCAGGGTGAATGGTTACCACTGGTGCCCGATACTGTCACCACCGACGGTAAAACCCTCGGTGAGCATTTGGGCTCGCTTGCCGACATCATAGTTAACACCGCAGGTGCTGCAGACTTGGTGGGTGCGACCCCAATGGATCGCCCTGAATGGTGTGCTGTCGACCCTTTCACCGGCAGTGTGTACCTGACACTGACCAACAACACCCGACGCACCGAAGCCAATCCGGCCAACCCACGTCTGAAAAACAGCTTTGGACATATCATTCGTTGGGATGAAGGCGCCTCCGACACGGAGTTCAGCTGGGATATCTTCGTATTTGGTTCTCCTGCCAATGGTGACAGCGAAACCAATCTCAGCGGCCTGACCGATGAGAACCAGTTCGCAAGCCCCGATGGTCTGGCATTTGACCCACGTGGCATCATGTGGGTACAAACCGACAACGGCGCCAAGGAAGTGACTGAGCACACCAACGACCAGATGCTGGCCGTGGTGCCATCAAAGTTGCTCGACGCCGATGGAAACCAAAAGCCGCTTCGCGCGGATAACCAAATGGAACTGCGCCGTTTCTTCGTTGGTCCCAACGACTGTGAAGTAACAGGTGTGGCCTTCAGCCCTGATTATCAAAGTCTGTTTGCCAATATCCAGCACCCAGGTAACTGGCCTTACAGTGATGATGCGACCCAGGTTACCCCAGCCGGCATGATCATCAGACCAAGGGCTGCCACTGTGGTTATCTCAAAAGTCGATGGCACCGAGGTAGGTGTGTAAATTGGAGTCGGGAGTATGAGCTGAGCGTCCAGATATGGCTCCCGCCAAAATAGAAAACACCGGCTAAGGCCGGTGTTTTTTTGTTCTGCTATCGCCATCTTGTGAAGTCATCGAGACAGCTGTATGTTTTTCATATGGTTTCGGAGCGTAGCTCAGTCCGGTAGAGCACTGCCTTCGGGAGGCAGGGGTCGCAAGTTCGAATCTTGTCGCTCCGACCAACTCAGTATCGCCGGCTGCTTTAACCCTAAATCGGGGTTTGCCCCTCATTGAACCTGGCAATAAGGCGATGGCGCTCATCAAGGCAGGCGCCGGGTCTGCGGTTGCGTCCAAGCAGGGTTGACTCCACAAACAAATCAAACCAGGTGGCAAGCTGCTCACTGTTATGGCTTTCACCCATAGCGCCAAGCACCATGGCCGCCACTTCTGCGGTACCAAACTGAAAATCCCGCTGGCCTTTGCGCAGGGCATAGCGCGCAAGTTCACCGGCATCGAATGACAGCAGCGGCAAGCCTGCCAGATAGGGGCTCTTTCGAAACATCTTCACCGCTTCCCGCCAGCAGCCATCCAGCATGATAAAGAGTGGCCGTTTGCCCGCCAGCATCTCTTCACTGATGGCCTGATGTACTACTTGCTCAGGCGCGGCATATTCCCCAGGGAAAACCACAAAGGGCATAAAGTCAGGATGCTTTATCAGCGCCAGCACCTCATCATCTACCTGGGTACGGCTCCACAAAAACGCCCAGGTGTCGGGTATCAGATCGGCAATTAGGCGACCACTATTGGTTGGCTTGAGCACTTCATCATCGTACATCAGCAACATAAAGGCGGCTTTGGTATTTAGCTGTGAGCGATATTCACAGGTGCAAAACTGGGTTCCCAATAGACATTGCTCGCATCTACGTAAATTTTTACCCCGTGCGGTGAATGGTTTTGATGATATGGATTTACGATACTGATACAGCCTGTGTACCGCGTGTTCCTTCTTCTCATTAACCATGGTGAAAGGCGCTCCGAAACTGGCAAGGGTGATAATCGCTATCCCGGCTCACACTGCCGGGGCGGAGCATAATACGCGAGTTGGCATCAATTTGCCCCTGAATTTGAGGTCTTGAGTTTGAATAATCGCAATAAAAAGGCCGGCGATATTGCCGGCCTTCCTGTCCGCAATATCGCCGGACTTACAGGATGCGACGAAGCAAGATGTCAGCCTTAAGCCTGCGGATGCGGTTCATGATTTTCTTCACCGGTACCGGGTAATGATGCAGGGTATCAACCTGGCTGTAGTGATACAGCCTGTGAGTGTGATTGAGAATATGGGCCTGCTCCTTGGCAAAACTTTGCTGCCACACTCCCGTCTCATCCTGTACCAGCAGACCGTTTTCCAGATCCAGTGCCCAGGCTCTGGGATTCAGGTTTGAGCCTGTGATCAGATGGCGGCGATTATCCGCACTTATCCCCTTGAGGTGATAACTGTTGTTATCGTGCTTCCACAGGTGGATATTGAGCAGTCCTGCCTCTATTGCCCACTGCTGACGTTTGGCAAACTTGCGCAGTGACTGTTCATACAGATAAGGCAGCGCGCCTATGGTGTTGAACTCTTTCTCCGGTGGGATAAAGAAGTCATTTGCGGTCTTGTCTCCCACCACGATATCGATTTTAACGCCGTTTCTGAGCTGTTTAACCAGTGCGCGCACCAACACCCGGGGAGGATTGAAGTAAGGCGTACAGATAAAGAGTTCAGTGCGGGCACTCTCAACCAGGGAAATCACTGCCTTATTCAAGGCATTGTGCTTGCTGCCAAGGCCAACGAGCGGGGTTACCCTGTTCCCGCGGGAGACTCCCTCAAACTGGTATTGCGCTTCACACAAACGCTGTTTGAACGTGCGTACATCTACCTTTTGCGGTAACACTTCGTCTTCGGCAGCCTGGGTCAGCAGGCTAACTGCAGGGTCCGCGAGCAGATAGTTATCAATCATCGAGCGCATGCTCAGGGCAAGTGCGTGGTTTTCAATCAGGTGATAACGGTCGAAGCGATACTTATCTACTTGATGTAAATACACATTATTCAGACTGGCGCCGCTGTAGATGACGGCATCATCGATGATGAAGCCCTTGAGGTGCAAGACCCCCATAAACTCTTTGGCTTTTACGGGCACGCCGTAGATGCCAAAAGCGCAGGGGTGATTCTCCATCACGCGGCGGTACATCAGGTAATTACCGCTGTCACCCTTGTGGCCGATCAGCCCGCGACGGGCCCGGTGAAAATCGACCAACACCTTGATGTCCATCGACGGGGTGGCAGCTTTGGCAGCCAACAAAGCGTCCATCACTTCCCTGCCCGCTTCGTCGTCTTCAAGATAGAGAGCCGCTATATAAATGGCCTGTTTGGCCGATGCGATGCGCTCGAGCAGACAAGATTTGAAATCCTGAGGGGTCAGCAGCCACTTGAGCTGCTCAGGTTGAAGGGCAATGCCTTGCAGCTTTTCAACCAAGATCTGTCTCCTTAGAAGTGCCGGCCATCACGGTAATAACCCCGCTTGTCCAACCCAATAAATATGACGGCAACACTCAATTGGGTTTCAACCAAAAGGTGTTCACGAATGCAGGCTTCCATTTCGTCCTGCGTTGATTCATTCCGTTGAAACCAAAGCACCTCCACTGTTACCAGTGGTTGGCATGCCTCTCCCTGTTGGAAAAATTGACTTGGGATCCACTCCAGGGTGTAACTTGACACATCTGTCGCCGTTATTGCGGCCAGTTGCGCTGGCAAGTTACGGCTCATTCGGGCCACAGCGTCAGATGCAAGACCGCGAATTCTGAGATGAGGCATAGAGGGTCCTTAGTCGATTAAGGGCTAGAAATTACCGATAAGCGCCCTTCGGGGCAAGCATTTTTGCCATCATAGCCATGCCTGATGAAAATTCCGACCAACTTTTGTCCAATAGGTGACAGACCCCCTGCTTAGTTGGTGCAGTGGTTACACCCCTAATCGGCTTTTGCTATAGTGACCGCATAGAAGCTGCTGCCCCCGGAACAACCATGAATCGCCCTAACCTGCAAATCCTGTTCACTGTAGCGCTTGCCCTCGTTGGCGCCTTTGTGTTGTTTCATTACAAAACCGTGCTGGGCATTTTGGTGCTGCCGCTGTTTATCGCTCTGGTGCTCTTTGTTACCCTGCGTTTCTACCGCTTAATGGAAAAAGACGATCCCCGGGATCAAAACTGACCGCAGCAATCGAGCCCCCATAAGCGCAGGAGTCAATGGATAGAACTGCCACCGGGTTTTGGATAGAACCCAAAAAAGGATGCAGCATGACGGCACGTTTAATGACTACCAAAATGACAAAGGCACTCGTTCGCTCTCTGGCAGGGCTATCGATTTCATTTGCATTTGTGGCATCAGCCACTCCCTGGCTTTCACTTGATATGGAAAGCACGGTGACAGCCTCCCCCTCAGCAAGCTCTCAACCAGTGAAACCAACTGAGGTGCCCGATAACGCGCCTGTCGAGCCGCTACTGCAAGACACACTCCCTATCGATGAGAAGCGCGACTCAAAACCGGCCTTTTCCGCCGATACTCCATTTTCCATATTACCTCCAACTGCGCTTTCTCCCTCGAAGGATATTGCGCCTGACTGGTATCTTGCCATTAAACCCAAACAGACCAATGTCGCCGTACTTGCCGTTGATCTGAAAACCCAGCGGGTGGTTATCAGCGATAACAGCGAACGCGCCATGTTACCCGCCAGTGTGCAAAAGTTATTGCTGGCATTGGCAGCCCAGCATACCCTGGGGCGGGATTTTCGGTTTCATACCCAGCTTTTCGTCCAGGGATTTAAACCTCCTGTAATCGAGCGCCTCTATATCGGCTTCAGCGGCGACCCACTGCTCACCAGCGCCGAACTCAGCGCCCTGCTTGGCAGCCTTAAGCAGCAAGGCGTACACACCATTAATCGGGTTTATTTGGTTTCAGCTGTCGATAAGAGCGATAAGGCGCCCGGATGGGTTTGGGACGACCTGGGAGTGTGTTACGCCTCACCGGTTGCCGAGTTCAGTCTCGATAAAAATTGCGTCAAGGCATCACTGCGACCAACAGAAAATGGCGATGGCACCTATGTGAGACTGGCAAAGGATGCCGCAATTTCCATTGATAACCAGCTGAGCTATCGCCCGGGGGCCAGCTTCAAAGAATGCAGCCCCCACCTGTCGGTGGTTGGCCCCAACCGATACCTGCTCCATGGCTGCTATAGCGGCAAACAAGCCTTGCCTTTGTCCATCGCAGTGACAGACACGGATGTTTGGTTACAGGAAAAGGTTGCAGGCCTTTTGAAAGCAGCCGGATTCAACGCCCCCATACCCGAACGTTTACATACGCTGCCTGCCAGCGCTCATCTGGTTGCCGACCATCAGTCGGCTCCTATGGATTCATTACTGAGTGAAATGCTCAAAGAATCGGATAACCTGATTGCCGATGCGCTGCTTAAGCAATTGGGTAAGATGAAGGGGCAGGATGAATCGGACTTCTATCAGGGAAGTCAGGAAATGGCCGCCAATTTGACGCTGCTCGGTGTGGATCTGTCCAGCGCCAATCTGGTTGATGGCTCAGGATTATCACGCTACAACCTCCTGAATGCACGCCAATTGATGCAAACCTTGCTGTTAATCCATCACACAGAAGACTACGCTTCCCTCAAGGATGGGCTGCCTGTGTCAGGAAAAGACGGCACGCTGCTTTACAAACGCGGTTTCAATTCGCCGCCGTTAAAAGACCGGGTCCAGGCGAAAACCGGCAGTATGCAAGGTGTGTCAAACCTGGCCGGTTTTTTACGCAGCGGTGATAGGGAATATGCTTTTGTGGTGCTGGAAAACGGTTTGGTAGAGCCCGAAAGCCAAAACGGCAAACGTAAGCCGGGCTTCGCTGCTATCGTTCTTAAAGCTCTGCTACAGCACGAACCGCAGCTCATGTCCGCACAAAAATGACCCTTAATGTATGTTAGGGCCCAGTTTTTGTGTGATGCACCATACCACAAGCTCAATAGCCTGCTTAATTATTCGCCAAGTAAAAAGGGCCGATAAACGGCCCTTTTTTATATCGCGCATCAGCACCTGGTTTGTCACCTGTCAGAAATAAGCGTCAGGCAGTGACATTAAAAGCTCATCCCCGGCTTTTGCTGCGCGCAGCAGCGCGTCCGCTCTTGGCATCAGTTTGGCGAAGTAGTAGTCACAGTAAGCCGCTTTTTCACCAGCCAATTCACTGCCGGCGGCATTGGCCGCATCACGCATCAGCAAGTGATAATAGCCATAGAGCAGGTAACCAAACGCATCCAGCATATCAACTGCCACCGAATTGATTAACGCGGGGCGATTTAACTTATTATCGTTAATCCAGGTTGCCACAGCGACGAAATCTGCAAAACCGGCTCTCAGTGCATTTGCCTTGTCACAGGTGCCGCTTAGCACCTCAATATGCTCGGCAATGAACTCCTTGAGGGTTGCCAGATTATCGCCAGTGACCTTGCGCCCCAGAAAGTCGATGGCCTGAATGCCGTTGGTACCCTCATAAATCTGGGCAATGCGGGTGTCACGCACCAGCTGCTCAATCCCGGTTTCCCGGATATAGCCGTGACCGCCAAATACCTGCTGCGCCATGATGGTGATATCAAGACCTCGGTCGGTTAAAAAGGCCTTGGCCACCGGGGTCAGCAGTCCCACATAACGCCCTGCTTTGGTTTTAACGGCGTCATCGTCGGCAAACTTAGCCAAATCCAATTGCTTGCCTGTGTGTACTGCCAGTGCCCGACCCGCATCGGTAAGTGTGCGGGTGGTGAGCAGCATACGACGAACATCGCCATGAACCAAAATGGGATCTGCCGCGGCAGTGCTGCCAACGGCATTACCCTGCAAACGCTCTTTAGCATAGTCAGATGCCATTTGCACTGCTGCCTGTGCGCTGCCGAGCCCCTGAATACCGATGGCAAGGCGCTCATAGTTCATCATGGTGAACATGCAGGCGAGCCCCTTGTTTTCACGGCCAATAAGCCAACCACGGGCACTGTCGAAGTTCATGACACAGGTTGAAGAGCCCTTAAGCCCCATCTTGTGTTCTATACTGCCCACTGAAACGCCATTGGGCTCAGTCAAATTGCCGCTGTCATCAACAGCAATTTTGGGGACTAAAAACAGCGACAGACTGTTGGAGCCGCTGATTTTCGCAAGCACCAAGTGGATCACGTTTTCAGTCAAGTCCTGATCGCCACCCGTAATAAAAATTTTGCTGCCAGTAACCAGGTAACTGCCGTCTTCCTGGGGCTCGGCGCGAGTGCGGATGTGGCGAAGGTCAGAGCCAGCCTGCGGCTCTGTCATGTCCATAGCACCAGCCCATTCACCACTGTAAAGCTTGGGCAAATAGGTGCTCTTAAGCTCATCTGAGCCATGGGCGTTAATGGCCAGCGCTGCCCCTGCAGTCAAAGAACCATAGAGATTAAACGCGTTACAGGCGCTGTAGCCCATTTCGTCAACCAGCACGCCGAGCATCTTGGGCATGCCCATGCCGCCGTATTCCGGGTCGCCACAAAGACCTATCCAGCCGCCTTCAACAAAGGCGTTATAGGCCTCTTTATAACCCTTTGGCGTGGTTACCTTACCCTCGCTGAAGCCAACACCCTCTTCATCGCCAGCACGGTTGATGGGATGCACCAATTCGCTGTTCAGCTTGGCGGCTTCTTCTAAAATCGCCAGCGCCGTGTCCATATCAACCATGCCCTCGAGGGACGCAAGACCTTGCCAGGTCGCTTCAGCATTAAACACATGTTCCAGCAAAAAACGCATCTCGCCGAGTGGCGCTTGGTAGGGATTCATTGGCTATTCTCAAACGGTGAATTTAAACAGTTGTTTCAATTTATCGAATAAAGGCGGGAAACTCAATCCATTCCACAAGCATAGCCATAAAAAAGCCCCGGTCTGTTAACCGGGGCTCGTTTTGTTACATCGATTACCACATGAGATCGTCCGGGATCACATAGTCAGCGTAAGGATCGTCCTCTTCTGCCATGGGTGGCTGGTTATCAGTTTCCTGCCACAGATAGCCACACCATTCCGGTACCAACAGATTCACCCGTTCAGCCAGTTTATGCGGTACCAAGTAGCTGCTGTCTTCGTGGCGTACTATTCCGAGGTGGCCACCAAGCAACTGATTTTGGATCTTCTCGTTGATGTAAACGCTGTAAATTTTACTGCCGATGGTGTAGTTGAATTTCACATCCGCATGTTCAGGTAAGCTGATGGCAAGGCGCTTAAGCTCTGTGATCAGGCTGCGAACCTGGCCCTTGGCTTCGGCTTCCTGAAAACGCTTTTCGTTAAGTGCCTTATCCTGCGCCGCCTGGGATGCCTTCTGTTCGGCGATGCTCTGTTTAAGGGCCGTGGACCCATCATCAACATTACTTTTGCGATCACGGCGTTTTTTGGTTTTAACGTCTTTTATCTTTTGCTTGCTGGTCAGCCCCGCTTTAAGCAGCTGCTCCTGTAATGCGTTAGCCATGATGCTCTCTCTTTATTGCAATCTATTCAGTTGTACTTTTTTAAACCTGATGCTGGTCAATGTAAGTAACCAGACTTAAGCCGGGCCTTTGCTCTGCTTTGATAAGAGTTGCCCAAGCTCTGTCATGGCTGTACTGGCTCCGCCAAGTGACCAGCCGCCATCAACCGGTAACACCACCCCATTGATGTAGCTGCCAAATTCAGACGCCAGAAACAGTGCGCAGTTGGCAATATCCGTGATGCTGCCATTTCGTCCAAGCGGTACACTTTGCGCCACTCGTGCCTTGAGGGCATCACTGGGAGCGAGTCTATCAAAGCCTTCTGTACCTTCAATGGGGCCTGGTACGATGGAGTTGATCCGAATTCCTTCCTGGGACCATTCCATCGCAAGTGTACGGGTGAGCATATCAACACCGGCCTTGGCAGCACACACATGGGCCTGCATCGGCATGGGGACAAACGCCTGGGGGGCCGAAATCTGCAGAATCACACCCGGGCGTGACAACAAAGGATAACAGGCTTTCAGCACTTGAAAACTGCCAAGGAGGTCAATGTCCATCACCGACTTGAAGCCGTTTACACTCATTCCTGCAGCAGGCGCCGGGAAGTTTCCTGCCGCGCCGCTGATAAGCACATCAACGCTGCCAAGCCCTTGATGTAAAGCCTTAATGCCGTCATTAACAGCGTCATTGTCACGCACATCGAAACTGACACCGAGCGGCGTTACCTCTGGATTATCACCAGTCAGGAGTGTAAGCGCCGCATCGACCTTATCCTGACTGCGACTCGCTACCGCAACCCGGCCGCCGGCTTTCGCAAACGCCCTGGCAATCCCCAAGTTGATCCCACTGGTACCGCCAACCACCAAAATGTTTTTCCCGTGAAAGTCGAACATCTTACCTCCTTGTCAGCACTAATTGCGTTTCAGCCGTAAGTGTCGGTTAATGGGGCCCTGTGGTTTATATTCCGCGGATTGACTGGTGAATTTCTGTCAGTGTCTTGAGCGGATCTGCAGACTTGGTGATGGGACGACCAATCACCAGGTAATCGGAGCCCGCTTGCAGAGCCTGAGCGGGTGTCATGATGCGATGCTGATCGCCTGCGTCACTCCCCTCGGGGCGAATACCCGGGGTAATGAGTTTAAAATCACGGCCACACAGGTCTTTAAGCATAGTGGCTTCCTGGGCCGAGCACACCACGCCATCAAGACCTGCATCCCGGGTCAATTTGGCCAGACGCTTCACATGCTCAGCGGCGCCAACATCGATGCCCAAAAGCTTCAGATCTTCATCGCTCATGGAGGTAAGCACAGTCACGGCAATCAGCAGCGGCGCATTGTCGCCGTATGGCAGCAAGGCTTTGCGCGCGGCTTCCATCATGGCAAATCCACCTGAGGCATGGACGTTCACCATCCATACGCCTAACTCAGCGGCAGCGGCAACTGCCTTGGCCACTGTATTGGGGATATCGTGGAATTTAAGGTCAAGGAACAGGTCGAAACCACGATTTTGGATGTCTTTGACCAGCTCTGGCCCAAACAGGGTGAACATTTCCTTGCCTACCTTGAGGCGGCACATGGCGGGATCGAGCTTATCAACCAACTGCAACGCTGAATACTTGTTGTCAAAATCAAGGGCAACCAGAATGGGCTTGTCTCTCATGGGATCTCCGATGCAGTGGGACTAAGGTTATTCGCCATCCAATCCTTTCACCCGGGCAATGCTGCCCCAGGATTTACAGGAAGGGCAATGCCAGTAGAGTGCGTGTGACGGAAAGCCACAGGACTTACAGCGATAGGCGGGACGGAATTTTATTTGTTGTTCGACCAATTGTTCAAGTAAAGAAAGGCTTTCTTTCGCCTGCCCTTCTTCGGCTTGGGCTAAATGCAGCTTCATCAGTTCGGAGAAGCCTTTCATACTGGGCTGACGATAGAGGTTATCCAGCAGCATTTTTTCAGCCATTTTTATCTGGCCTCTGACGACCATTTCTTCTGCCAGTGCCACCACGACTGACGCGCCGCCACCATTGGCGAGCGCCTGCGCCAGTAATTCGCGATACCCTTCCTTATCATTGAGGTCGGCGTATACCTGGCGGGCAATTTTAATACCGTCAGCAAAGAGTAAAACATCGACTTCAGCAAGGCTGGTCAACATGGCGGCAGCATCGCTCAAACGCGCTTCATCGAGATGCAGTTTAGCCAGGGTTAGTAACACCCGGCCGCAATTTGGGTCTTGCTTGAGCGCCTGGCTCAAAAGCTTTTGCTTTTCATCTGCGGTTTTGGCTTCGTCCGCTAGCTGACAGTAGAAATGGGCGACAATGGGTTTTAAGGATTGCTGGCGCTTTTTAGAGAGCCCCTTGGTGATATCGATGGCCTTTTGCCATTCCTTGATGATCTGATAGATGGCAATAAGCTGATTTTCAGCTTCTTCGCTGTGATCATCTTCTTTAATCAATGCCAGGAATATTTCTTCGGCCCTGTCGTAGAACCCGGCTGCCATGTAGTCTTTGCCAAGCTCCATCATGGCCGCATCGCGCTGCTCTGTGGTTAAACTTGGGCGGGCGATGAGGTTTTGATGGATACGAATGGAGCGGTCGACTTCACCACGCTTACGAAACAGCGCACCCAGCGACATGTGAGTGTCTATGGTTTCATCATCCACATCCAGCAGACTGATGAATAAGTCTACAGCTTTGTCGGATTCGTTGGAGAGCAGGTAATTCAGGCCGGTGAAATAATCGCGGCTGAGCTTTTTACGTTGGTGATGCTGGTTCTGACGTAAACTGCGACGTCCCATATACCAACCGTATCCGGCGGCAATGGGCAGCAGCAGAAACAGAATTTCCAGCATATCAGGACTTCACTTCACCCGAAGAAACCAGAGGAGCCGGATTGGTCGCGGTCTGCGGCTCGAGTTTCTGTAACTTCCGATTTGCCCGGGAAAGCGCATACTTGAGTTTGCCGATGTGGTACACAGCAAAACACCAGCACAGCAGGAAGCCGGCAAAAAATACGCTCGCGAGAACGACGGGTAATCGAAACTCACCCTGCGCCACAAAATAGTTGATGGTGACAAGCTGCTCATTGCGTGAACCAAGCAGTAATGCCAAAACGAACAACAGAGCAATGACCAAGGCCACAAAAAATCCTTTCACGGCTGCCTCCTTAACGCATGTCAATGGGCTGATTATCCAAGAATTTCACTTGGCTGACCAGTGTCTGTAGTACGGATAAACAAAAAAGCCTCCACAGGGAGGCTTTTTTAATCAACGTGTCTTAGACATTAACAGCGTCAACACGCTCGCGCAGCTCTTTGCCGGGCTTAAAGTGCGGAACGTACTTGCCTTCCAGCTCGACTGATGTACCAGTCTTGGGATTGCGGCCAGTACGAGGCGCACGATAATGAAGTGAGAAACTGCCAAAGCCGCGGATCTCGATACGCTCACCGCTTTCCAGCGTAGTGGCCATCTGTTCCAGCATTTCCTTGACTGCACTTTCTACTTCTTTCGCCGACAGTTGCGACTGCCTTGTGGCGAGTTTTTCGATCAGTTCGGATTTAGTCATCCTAGCTACCCCTATTATCAAGCCAAACACAGCCGCGATGAGGGAGCGGGAAATCCAACTCCCTCATATTTGGCAATTACTTACGAGCGGCCTTGAACGCTTCGGCCATAGCATTACTAATAACAGCGTCGTCAGACTTGTTCAAGTTTGCCATAACTTCTTTTTCGTCAGCTTCGTCTTTTGCACGGATAGACAGGCTCACGTTGCGGTTCTTGCGATCCACACCCATGAACTTGGCTTCAACGGCATCACCAACTGCAAACACGGTAGAAGCGTCTTCTACGCGGTCACGGCTGATGTCAGCAACACGGATGTAGCCTTCAACGCCTTCAGCCAGCTCAACAGTCACACCTTTGGCGTCAACAGCAGTCACGGTACCGTTAACGATAGCACCTTTCTTCTTGTCGCCAACGTAACCGTTGAATGGATCGTCTTCAGTCTGCTTCACGCCCAGGCTGATGCGCTCACGCTCTGGGTCAACAGACAGTACAACGGCTTCGATTTCGTCGCCTTTCTTGTACTCGCTAACGGCTTCTTCACCGGTGGCGTTCCAAGAAATGTCAGACAGGTGAACCAGACCGTCGATACCGCCGTCCAGACCGATGAAGATACCGAAGTCAGTGATAGACTTGATCTTACCGGAAACCTTGTCGCCCTTGTTGTAACGGTTAGCGAAGTCTTCCCATGGGTTGGTCTTGCACTGCTTGAGACCCAGAGAAATACGACGACGCTCTTCATCGATGTCCAGAACCAGAACTTCAACTTCGTCACCCAGGTTAACAACCTTTGATGGGTGGATGTTCTTGTTGGTCCAATCCATTTCAGAAACGTGTACCAGACCTTCAACGCCTTCTTCGATTTCAACGAAGCAACCGTAGTCAGTCAGGTTGGTTACGCGACCGGTCAGACGAGTGTTTTCTGGGTAGCGCTTGCTGATTTCCAGCCATGGGTCTTCACCCAGTTGCTTCAGACCCAGAGAAACGCGAGTACGCTCACGATCGTACTTCAGAACTTTCACATTGATTTCATCACCAACGTTCACGATCTCGGATGGGTGCTTAACGCGCTTCCAAGCCATGTCAGTGATGTGCAGCAGGCCGTCTACGCCGCCCAGGTCAACGAATGCACCGTAGTCAGTGAGGTTCTTAACGATACCTTTAACGGCTTGACCTTCTTGCAGGTTCTCCAGCAGAGCGTCGCGCTCAGCGCTGCTCTCAGACTCGATAACTGCACGACGGGAAACAACAACGTTGTTGCGCTTCTGGTCCAGCTTGATAACTTTGAATTCCAGCTCTTTGTTTTCCAGGTGAGCAGTGTCGCGCACAGGGCGAACGTCAACCAGAGAGCCTGGCAGGAACGCACGGATACCGTTCAGTTCAACGGTGAAACCGCCTTTAACCTTGCCATTGATGATACCGATAACGGTCTCAGCATCTTCGTAAGCTTTTTCCAGAACGATCCAGGCTTCATGGCGCTTGGCCTTTTCGCGAGACAGTTGAGTCTCACCGAAACCGTCTTCTACAGAGTCCAGAGCTACGTCTACCTGGTCGCCAACGGCGATTTCCAGAACGCCTTGGGCATTCTTGAACTGCTCGGCAGGGATTGGGCTCTCAGACTTCAGACCGGCGTCAACCAGTACCAGGCCGTTTTCGATGGCAACTACAGTACCACGAACGATAGAACCTGGACGGAACTCCAGTTGTTGAAGGGATTGTTCAAACAGATCAGCAAAAGATTCAGTCATGTTAAGTTACTTTAAGTAATAAACCAGCGACCATCCTGGACGTTGGAGTCAGTAGTTATATCCGCTTCATCCGTGAAGCGAATTCCTATACGCCCCCGGCTTACAAGCCAGATGCGGATAATCTGTCATTGATGTGGGCCACACATTGGGCGAACACATCGTCTATGCCAATACCCGTGGTGTCAATCACCAGGGCATCATCAGCAGGAACCAGAGGCGCAACCGGGCGATTCATATCGCGGTCATCGCGTTCCTGGATCTCGGCCAAAAGGCGGTCGATTTTAACATCGAAGCCCTTGTCCTGCAACTGATTATAGCGTCTCTGCGCCCGCTCTTCGGCAGATGCAGTAAGATAAAGTTTGGCAGGTGCTGTTGGAAAAACCACAGTGCCCATGTCGCGACCATCGGCAATCAGCCCAGGTGCCTGACAAAATGCACGCTGCCTGCGCAGCAGAGCTTCCCTGACGCGCGGGAATGCCGCGACTTTGGAAGCCGCATTGGAGCATTCCTGGGTGCGAATGGCACCGGTCACATCCTCACCTTCGAGCACCACCTTGATGGCGTCTTTGTCACCACCGGCCAGAAACTGCACATCCAAATGCGCGGCCAGCAGGGTGATGGCTTCTTCGTTTTCAAGTTCAACGTTATGGTGCAGCGCAGCCAACGCCAATACGCGATAAATGGCACCGCTATCGAGTAACTGCCAGCCATAGTGTTTGGCAAGCAAATGGGCAATGGTACCCTTACCGGCACCACTGGGGCCGTCGATAGTCACTACTGGAGCCCTTTCAGACATAAAATCCTCCACAATAGACATATCATCTTCCATGAATGCTATGGGTTCACCGAAAATGAGCGGGCGGCATTATACATCAAGGCCTGATAAAGATCCGTGTAAATTTTCGGCAAAAGAATGGGCCATCAGATGACAGCCCACTTTTACCGCATTCAGACTTATTCAGCTAAGTTAGCGAAGCGATTGAAATAATCTGGAAATGTTTTTGAGGTACAGCCGGGGTCGTTAATTGTCACACCGCAATCGGCGAAGGCCAGCAGTGAAAAACACATGGCCATGCGGTGATCGTTATAGGTATCGATTTCGGCATGGACAGGCTTGGCCGGCGGTGTGATATGGATGTAATCGTGCCCCTCTTCCACAACAGCGCCGACTTTTCGAAGCTCAGTCGCCATGGCGGCCAGACGGTCCGTTTCCTTGATGCGCCAGTTGTAGATGTTGCTCATCCGGGTTGGCCCCTCGGCAAACAGCGCCGCGGTGGCTATGGTCATGGCCGCATCTGGAATGTGGTTCATGTCCATATCGATGCCGTGAAGCTTGCTGCCGCGGGCGATAATGTAATCGTCACCCCATTCGATGTCGGCGCCCATGGCGGCAAGGGCATCTGCAAACTTCACATCACCCTGCACCGCCAAACGGCCAACGCCGGTGACTTTGACTTCACCGCCGCCAATGGCACCGGCTGCGAGAAAGTAAGAAGCTGACGACGCGTCCCCTTCTACCAGCACTTTACCCGGTGACACATAGCGCTGTCCGGCAGCAATTTCAAAGCGCTGATAGTTGTCGTTGCTGACTTTTACCCCAAATTTGGCCATCAAATCCAGGGTGATATCGATATAGGGCTTGGAAACCAGCTCTCCTTTTACCGCGATGGTCACTGAGTCCTTCGCAAGGGGAGCCACCATTAAAAGCGCGGTCAGAAACTGGCTGGAGAGGCTGCCATCGATTTCCACTACTCCGCCGGCAAGCCCAGTGGCATTGATGGTGAGCGGTGGAAAGCCATCGTTTTTAAGGTAACGGATATCGGCGCCAAGTTGACGCAGTGCATCCACCAGATCGCCGATGGGGCGCTCTTCCATACGCGGCTCACCGGTGAGGGTAAATTCGCCGGTTCCCAGAGTCAGCGCCGCGCACAAAGGGCGCATCGCCGTGCCTGCGTTACCCAAAAACAGCTCAAAGGCTTTATCGGCATGAATGGGGCCGCCAAGGCCCTTAAGAGTGCACAGGGTCTTGTCATCTGACAGGGTGAAGCTTACGCCGAGGCTTTCAAGGGCACTCAGCATATGGCGGATATCATCAGAATCCAGCAGGTTTGCCAGAGTGGTCTCACCGCTTGCCAGGGTTGCCAGCAGCAAGGCGCGGTTGGAGATACTTTTGGAGCCGGGGATGTTAACCTCCCCGTTGACCCGGGATACGGGCTCAAGACGTAATTGGTCCATTTCTCGTACTTCTCATTAAAAGCGAGTGAAGGCCAGATTGGCCGAAGTTGGCAAGGCTTTGCTACAACGCTGTAAGCCCCGCGTTACGTTTGAGGGAAAAACGATCCCTTTTGAGTCTTCGTGGTAATTAAATTACTGATCCCCAGCCGCGATTCAACCGTTTTTCAGTAAAAAATGGCGGATTGATGCTGATTTTTGTTCAATCAACACAAAATCGGCAAAAAACTGCCCCAAATGCTGCTCAGTATTGCAAGATTTGTTGCCAATCGGGCAACGGCCTTTTCAATCACGGCGGGATTTGCGCTCAGGGCTCTTTTTCCCGGCAACCCTTTCAGGCTATGCTAAGGCATTCGGGTCATGCTTGGCACAGGCATCCGGCTTGGCATTAACCAGGCTACAGCGCCCCCGTGCAAGCAGCTACACCCTATCCCTGCGGCTTTACCAACAACGATTACAAGGTAGAAGGAATTATGTTTGAGCATCTTTCGGCGTTGCCTGCCGATCCTATTCTGGGTCTTTTAACCAAATACCGTGAAGACAGCCACCCACAGAAAGTCGACCTGGGCGTGGGTGTGTATAAGGATCCCGCCGGCAATACGCCTATTCTTGACTGTGTTAAAACCGCCGAGAAGCTGCGTACCGATTCTGAAACCACCAAGGTCTATATTGGCCCAACCGGCTCAGCACCTTTTAATGAGTTGATGAACGAGCTGGCCTTCGGCGCTTCTCATCCCGTGGTTCAGGCGCGCCGTATTCGCACCGTGTCTACCCCGGGCGGCACCGGCGCCCTGCGGGTAGCCGCTGAATTCATCGCCAAATGCAAACCCGGCGCTACCATTTGGGTGAGCGACCCAACCTGGGCCAACCACACAGGGCTGTTCCAGGCCGCTGGTTTAACGGTAAAAACCTACCCCTACTACGATTACGACAATAAGTGCCTGAAGTTTGATGAAATGTTTGCGGCGCTTAAACAGGTTGGCGCAGAAGATGCTGTGCTGCTGCACGCCTGCTGCCATAACCCATCCGGCCAGGATTTAAGCACGGCTCAGTGGGATTCGGTGGTCGAGGTTGCCAAAGACAAAGGCTTCCTGCCCTTTATCGACATGGCCTATCAGGGCTTTGGCGATGGCGTGGATGAAGATGCCTACGGCGTGCGCGCTATGGCGGCGGCCGTGGATAACATGGTGCTTGCCTCTTCCTGCTCGAAGAACTTTGGTCTGTACCGCGAGCGCATCGGTGCCTGCTCCATTATCGGTAAAGACAGTGCCCAGGCAGACGTGTCGCTGTCGGTGCTGCTGTATGTGGTGCGCTGCATCTACTCAATGCCACCAGCCCACGGCGCCGCCATTGTGGAAACCATTCTGGGCTCAAACGAACTCAAGGCCCAGTGGCTGGATGAGCTCAAAGTGATGCGCGATCGCATCAACGGCAACCGCGCCATGCTGGTCGACAAACTGCACGCACTGGGCGCCAGCCGCGATTTTTCTTTTATCGCCCGTCAAAAGGGCATGTTCTCCTTCCTTGGCATCAACGAGGCCCAGGTCAACACCCTGATGAAGGACTACAGCATTTACATGGTAGGCTCGAGCCGGATCAGCATCGCCGGTATAAGCGAAGATAACGTGGATTATCTGGCCAAATCCATTATCGCCGTGCTGTAACCAACAAAGAATGCGATAACAAAAAGGACTGCCGAGGCAGTCCTTTTTTATGCGCGATTAAACTGATTAGCTACTGTGCTTGGCAGCAAAGGCCTGCATAAAGCTAACCAGTGCATCAACGCCTTCCAGCGGCATGGCGTTGTAGATGCTGGCACGCATGCCGCCCACAATGCGGTGGCCTTTGAGCGCAACCAGCCCCAAAGCTTCGGCTTCTTTAAGAAAGTCTTTATCCAGCGACTCATCAGCCAGTTGGAAGGTCACGTTCATCTGCGAGCGGTTTTCAGGCGCCACACCGTTTTTGTAGAAATCAAGACTGTCGATGCAGGTGTAGAGGCGACGCGCCTTTTCGACGTTAACCTGGGCCATCCCCTTTATGCCACCGACAGACTTAAGCCATTTGAACACTTCGGCGGCCAGGTACCAGGCAAAGGTTGGCGGCGTGTTGTACATGGAGTCGTTTTCGGCGGTCAGGCGATAATCCATGATGGAAGACTGGGTCAGCTGCGGCAGCTCCAGCATGTCTTTACGCACAATCACGATAGACAAACCCGATGGACCAATGTTCTTTTGGGCACCGGCATAGATAAGGGCAAAGCGGCTGACATCAATCTCGCGGGACATGATGTTGGACGACATATCCGCCACGATCGGCCAGGGACTGTCGATGTCATCAAAAATTTCGATGCCATCTACTGTCTCATTGGGGCAATAGTGCAAATAGCGGTACTCGCTGCCGTTGCCGCTCAGAACTGGAATGACTACCTTATTCATTCCATTTACTTTTTCAACGACATTAATGACATCAATATTGTCATCACCGGCAAGCTTTTTTGCTTCTTCAGTGGCGGCTTTTGACCATTGACCGCTGACGAGATACAGGGCTTTGCCGTTATCACCCAAAAAATTATTCACAACAGCAGAAAACTGACCGCGACCACCACCATGCATAAAGAGCACATGGTAGTTGTCGGGGATATTCATCAGCTCGCGCAAATCGGCTTCCGAGTCTTTGGCCAGTTGAATGAAGGGCGCACCACGGTGGCTCACCTCCATCACAGACACCCCCTGCCCGTTCCAGTCCAGTAACTCAGCTTGTGCCTTCTTCATCACGGCAGCCGGCAACATCGCCGGTCCGGCACAGAAATTATAAACCGCGCTCACTCATGATCTCCTTGCTAGCCTTTGGTGATACCCGTAGGTAGTCACACGTTTGGAAAAATAAAAAATCTGTTTGGCAAAAAAAACGAGCGCCCATTGGGCGCCCGTCTTCAATTATGCCTCGTCGTTGGCATCGTCTGTCGGCTGTGTATCAGCTTCGGCGATGATGTCGCCTTCGGCGCCTTCAACATCCTCTTCCAGATATTCGCTGCCGTCATCCTGTATTTCATCGATGCGCTGCAGACCAACAACCTGCTCGTCATCCGCGGTACGGATGATGGTCACGCCCTGGGTGTTACGGCCGATGATAGACACACCGTTGGCAGGGGTACGCACCAGTGTACCCTTGTCGCTGATGAGCATGATTTCATCGTTCTCGCCCACCTGCACGGCGCCTACCACAGGGCCGTTACGCTCGGTGACCTTGATGGATACCACACCCTTGGTGGCACGGCTCTTGGCTGGGTATTCAGCAAGCTCGGTACGCTTACCAAAGCCGTTGGCAGTCACAGTCAGAATGGCGCTGTCGTCTTTCGGTACAATCAGCGACACCACACGTTGACCATCTTCCAGGGCAATACCACGAACACCTGTGGCACCACGGCCCATGGGGCGCACGCCCTTGAAGTTGATTTGCGGCTTGCCTTCTTCATCCAGCACAGGGTTGCCGTTTTCATCAACTACAGCAACTTCTTCGCCTTCTTTGAAGCGCACCACTTTACCGGCGTCAGAGAACAGCATGATTTCGCTGCTGCCGTCAGTAATATCCACGCCAATCAGCTGATCGCCGTCTTTGAGGTTCACAGCAATAATACCGTTGGAACGTGGACGGCTGTACTCGGTCAGGGCCGTCTTCTTCACGGTACCGTGAGAGGTAGCCATCAGGATGTACTTGCCTTCTTCGTATTCACGCACCGGCAGAATCGCGGTAATGCGCTCACCTTCCTGCAATGGCAGCAGGTTAACGATTGGGCGACCACGGGCCTGACGGCTTGCCAGAGGCAACTGGTATACCTTAAGCCAGTAGAGCTTACCGAAGTCAGAGAAGCACAAAATGGTATCGTGGGTGTTGGCAACGAGCAGTTTTTCAACGAAATCTTCGTCTTTCACCTTGGTCGCGGCCTTACCCTTACCACCACGGCGCTGGGCCTGGTAGTCGGTCAGCGGCTGATACTTGGCGTAGCCGAGGTGCGACAGGGTCACTACCACGTCTTCTTCGTTAATCAGATCTTCGAGGCTGATGTCCACGGCAGAGGCGTTGATTTCAGTGCGGCGGTTATCGCCAAACTGCTCAAGAATAAGCTCAAGTTCTTCTTTGATGACTTCCATCAGACGCTCTGGGCTTCTGAGGATGTGGAGCAAACCGGCAATGATTTCCAGCAGCTCTTCGTATTCCTGCAGGATCTTCTCGTGCTCAAGACCAGTCAGCTTGTGCAGACGCAGGTCCAGAATCGCCTGGGCCTGTGGCTCAGTCATAAAGTACAGACCGTCGCGAATACCAAACTCTGGCTCCAGCCACTCTGGACGGGCGGCGTCGTCACCGGCCTTCTCCAGCATGGCTTTTACTGTGCCGAGCTCCCAACCCTTGGCAATCAGGCCTGCCTTGGCGTCGGATGGACTGGCAGAGGCCTTGATAAGGGCAATGATGGGGTCGATATTGGCAAGGGCAACCGCCAGCGCTTCCAGAATGTGGGCGCGGTCGCGGGCCTTACGCAGTTCATACACGGTGCGGCGGGTAACCACTTCACGGCGGTGCAGAATAAAGGCTTCCAGCATCTCCTTGAGGTTAAACAGCTTTGGCTGACCATTGGCCAGTGCCACCATGTTGATACCGAAGGAAGACTGCATCTGGGTTTGGGCGTAGAGGTTGTTCAGAACCACTTCGCCTACTTCACCGCGCTTGATTTCCACCACGATACGCATGCCGTCCTTGTCGGACTCATCACGCAGACCGCTGATGCCTTCAATCTTCTTGTCTTTTACCAGCTCGGCGATTTTTTCAATCAAACGGGCCTTGTTCACCTGATACGGGATCTCGGTGACAATAATGCGCTCACGGCCGTTGTCTTCGGTTTCGACTTCGGCGCGGGCACGCATGATGGCCTTGCCGCGACCGGTACGATAGGCTTCTTCAATGCCTTTTTTGCCATTGATAATGGCGGCCGTCGGGAAGTCAGGGCCCGGGATGTACTCCATCAACTGCTCGATGGATAGTTCAGGCTCTTCAATCAGCGCCAAACAACCTTTAACCACTTCGGTCAGGTTGTGGGGCGGAATATTGGTGGCCATACCCACGGCGATACCGGATGAACCGTTCACCAGCAGGTTAGGAATCTTGGTAGGCAGAACGGCAGGAATTTGTTCGGTACCGTCGTAGTTGGGCACGAAATCTACCGTTTCTTTATCCAGATCAGCCAGCAGCTCGTGAGCCAGCTTTTCCATGCGGATTTCGGTGTAACGCATTGCTGCTGCGGCGTCGCCGTCGATAGAACCGAAGTTACCCTGACCGTCTACCAGGGTGTAACGCAACGAGAACGGCTGGGCCATACGCACTATGGTGTCGTACACAGCGCTATCGCCATGAGGGTGGTATTTACCGATAACGTCACCGACCACACGTGCCGACTTCTTATAAGGCTTGTTCCAGTCGTTTTTAAGTTCGTTCATCGCGAACAGCACACGGCGATGCACAGGCTTAAGGCCGTCACGCACATCCGGCAGTGCCCGTCCCACGATCACGCTCATGGCGTAATCCAGGTACGAATTCTTGAGTTCGTCTTCGATGTTAATTGGCGAAATAGATGAAGCCAAATCAGTCATAAACTGCTCGATCCCCTGAAAATTAGCTGACAAGTCGTTTTCCGTGTCATTGTCGAGCCTTCAAACGTGATTTGGCATTCTAACACAGTAATTTAATGTCGAAACCCCCTCGTCCAAATCTCCTTAAGACTGTGATCAATGCAGTTCTGCCGCCGAGACATTTCATCCGTATATTTCGCTATTTTTCATTGAGATAGAGGGTTTATACCTTCAAACTGATTGGTCAGTAGTTAGACAAGATCAGCACACGGCCTTTGGCCCTATTCCATGATTGGCTAATTTTTGGACCAAATGCAGCAACAAGGGTGCGAAAACTCAAAAATTTGCACGAAAAGCCTGCTCGATATTGCTTGCTACTTCGTTTACCGCCCGGAATAGATATAATGGCGCTACCTAATTGATTTATTCCGCCCAAACGCCTTTTGGTGGGTTGAGCTAAGGTTACCGGGGACGCTATGTCAGAAGCCTTGAACGTCGATATTCAGGAAATCGCCAAATTTGAGAAGATGGCCGCCAGTTGGTGGGATCCCGATGGCGAATTTAAACCCCTTCATCAACTTAACCCGCTGCGACTGAATTACATCGATCAAACTTCAGGCGGACTCTTCGGCAAAAAAGTGCTGGATGTAGGCTGCGGCGGAGGCATTCTCTCTGAAAGCATGGCCCGCCTCGGTGCAACGGTTACCGGCATCGATATGGGCAATGAACCGCTGGAAGTGGCAAGATTACATGCCCTCGAGACTGGTGTATCCCTCAATTATGAGCGCTGCACTGCAGAAGAGCACAGAGAGTCCAATAAGGAAGCCTATGATGTGGTCACTTGTATGGAAATGCTCGAGCACGTTCCGGATCCCCTGTCGGTGATAGCCGCCTGCTGTGACATGGTCAAACCGGGTGGGTATGTGTTCTTCTCCACCATTAACCGCAACCTGCGCTCTTATGTGGAAACCATTCTCGGCGCCGAATACCTGCTGAAAATGCTACCTGTGGGAACACACGATCACGGCAAGTTCATTCGCCCTTCTGAGCTTATCGCCATGGTCGACCAAACCGAACTTCTCTGTAAAGACGCCACCGGTGTGACCTACAACCCGATCACCGGCACTTTCCGCTATACCAACAGTGTTGAAGTCAATTACATGATTGCAACGGTAAAACCCCTTGAGTGAGCGTGTATCAGTGGGCGGAGTGTTGTTTGACCTTGATGGCACTCTGGTAGATACAGCGCCGGATTTGGTGGCGGCACTCAACCTTGCTCTGGATGACTTTGGGTTTTCCAAAGCGGAGCAGGACCGAATGCGCCCCATAGCATCCCACGGCAGCCTTGCCTTGGTAAAAGCCGCGCAGCCTGGTCTCGAAGATGCTGTAGCCACACAGGTACAGCAGGCGCTTTTAGCGCACTACGCTAAGGTGAGCGGCACTGAAGCCAAGCTGTTTCCCGGAATGACGCTGTTGCTTGACCATTTAAACAGTCGGCAAATTCCCTGGGGCATTGTCACCAATAAAGCCGCCCGATATGCAAGACCCTTATTGGACAGACTCGG
Organism: Shewanella zhangzhouensis; assembly: GCF_019457615.1. Classification (NCBI taxonomy): domain Bacteria; kingdom Pseudomonadati; phylum Pseudomonadota; class Gammaproteobacteria; order Alteromonadales; family Shewanellaceae; genus Shewanella; species Shewanella zhangzhouensis. Next base: position 2,159,909 of record NZ_CP080414.1, on the reverse strand, counting down.
TCTTGCTCAGCAATGCGCCACGCTTATCAGCGGCGATACTGTCACCCGGGGGAAACCCGATGCAGCCCCCATGTTACTTGGCGCATCACATCTGGGACGAAAAGCCGGACACCTCTTATATCTTGGGGATGCAAAACGCGACATGGAAGCGGCGCGCAATGCCGGCATGGTTTCAGTACTGGCTTCCTGGGGTTATCTGTCATCACTCGATGAAGCCGATGATTGGCCAATCGATATACATTTGAAGCAACCTCAGGATTTGATTGCTCACCTTTAAGGCGAGTTTGAAGCTCGTTACGCCGGCAGTGTGACTGTCAAGGGATCATGAATCGATCGCTTGCAAGATAAGCGATCGATTCGTTTCACTGACAGGGTCAAAAAAGTGTCATATTAACGACATGGCACACGGAAATTGAGCTGGGAAGTTAGTCGACACTAACGTTGGTTTTTTTCCTCAAGATATCCACAAGTTCTTCATCGAATTCTTACTTGCAAATGCCCTCTTACCTCACTATCTTGTATCTTAACTTTTAATAAGCACCATATCTTGTGTATTGGTAGCAATCAGACACACTAGAAGTGTCCACCCCGAAACGCTTGTTGTGCCAGTATAAAGCGCTGGTTCGGGGCGCATGGCACGATTGTTTACATGGATATGTAGGGCAATACCAATCTATAAAGGCCTATCTTCAATGAATAGCAACATGACAGTCACAAAACGCAGTGGCGAACGCGAGCAGATCGATCTCGACAAAATCCACCGCGTGGTTACCTGGGCAGCCAAGGGCTTAAAAAATGTTTCCGTTTCTGAAGTAGAACTGCGTTCACACCTGCAGTTTTTTGAAGGCATCCCTACCGAAGCCATCCACGAAACCATTATTAAAGCCGCTGCGGATCTGATCTCTCCCGAGTCTCCGGACTATCAGTTCCTGGCCGCCCGCTTGGCTGTGTTCCATCTTCGCAAAAAAGCATTCGGCCAGTTCGAGCCGCCAAAGCTGTATGACCATGTGGTCAAGCTGGTTGAGATGGGCAAGTACGACCGCCACATCCTCGAAGACTACACCAAAGAAGAGCTGGACGTTTTAGACAGCTACATCGACCACTGGCGTGATATGAACTTCTCATACGCCGCCGTGAAGCAGCTGGAAGGCAAATACCTGGTTCAAAACCGCGTCACCCACGAAGTGTACGAGAGCGCCCAGTTTCTCTACATCCTGGTTGCGGCCTGCCTGTTTGCCGGTTATCCAAAAGAGACCCGTCTGAAGTATGTAAAAGACTTCTATGATGCGGTATCTACCTTCAAGATTTCCCTGCCTACGCCGATTATGTCCGGCGTGCGCACCCCTACCCGTCAGTTCAGCTCTTGCGTACTGATTGAGTGCGGTGACAGCCTGGATTCTATCAACGCCACCGCGTCCTCCATCGTGAAGTACGTGAGCCAGCGCGCCGGTATCGGCGTGAATGCAGGCCGTATCCGTGCCCTGGGTAGCCCAATTCGTGGCGGTGAGGCCTTCCATACCGGCTGTCTGCCCTTCTACAAGTATTTCCAGACTGCGGTGAAGTCCTGCTCCCAGGGCGGTGTTCGCGGCGGCGCGGCGACGCTGTTCTACCCAATCTGGCACCTGGAAGTGGAGTCGCTGCTGGTACTGAAGAACAACCGCGGCGTGGAAGACAACCGTATCCGTCATCTGGACTATGGTGTGCAGCTGAACAAACTCATGTATCAGCGCCTGATCAAGGGTGAGAACATCACGCTGTTCAGTCCATCAGACGTGCCTGGTATGTACGATGCATTCTTTGAAGATCAGGACGAATTCGAGCGCCTGTATACCAAGTACGAGCAAGACACGAGTATCCGTAAGAAGTCGCTCAAGGCCGTTGAACTGTTTTCACTGATGATGCAGGAGCGTGCGTCTACCGGTCGTATCTATGTGCAGAACGTGGATCACTGCAACACCCACAGCCCATTTGACTCAAGCGTTGCGCCTATCCGCCAGTCAAACCTGTGTCTGGAAATTGCGCTGCCAACCAAACCACTGGACAGCGTCGATGATACCAATGGTGAAATTGCACTCTGTACGCTGTCGGCACTGAACCTGGGCGCCATCGATAACCTTGAAGAGCTGGAAGGTTTGTCAGACTTGGCGGTACGTGCCCTCGATAGCCTGCTGGACTATCAGGACTACCCCATCAAGGCAGCCAAGCTCGGTTCCATGAACCGTCGTACCCTGGGTATCGGTGTGATTAACTTTGCCAACTACCTGGCCAAGAACGGCAAAAAATACTCAGATGGCAGTGCCAACAACCTGACCCACAAGACCTTTGAAGCCATTCAGTTCAACCTGCTGAAAGCCTCGATGAATCTGGCCAAGGAAAAAGGTGCCTGCCCGGCGTTCCATGAGACCACTTACTCTCAGGGTATTCTGCCAATCGACACCTATAAGCGCGATCTGGACAAGATCTGCAATGAACCGCTGCATCTGGATTGGGAAGGACTGCGCGCCGATATCAAGCACTACGGCCTGCGTAACTCTACCCTGTCAGCGCTGATGCCATCAGAGACTTCGTCGCAGATCTCCAACGCCACCAATGGTATCGAGCCACCCCGTGGTCTGATTTCGGTGAAAGCCAGTAAAGACGGTCAGCTTAAGCAGGTTGTGCCTGACTTTGATGAACTGCGCAACGAATACGAGTTGCTGTGGCAAATGCCGTCCAACGACGGTTATCTGCAACTGGTTGGCATTATGCAGAAGTTTGTGGATCAGGCCATTTCTGCCAACACCAACTATGACCCCGCCAAGTTCGAGGGGCGTAAGGTGCCAATGCAACTGCTGCTGAAAGATCTGCTGACCGCCTACAAACTGGGCCTCAAGACCCTTTACTACCATAACACCCGTGATGGTGCGACCGATCAGCATGACGACATTGCTGTGGTTGAAAAAGAGGACGACGGCTGCGCCGGTGGTGCCTGTAAGATTTAACACAGGCAAATACAAGGAAATTAGGTGTTAACAGGGGGCTTTGCCCCCTTTTACCGGAATAAAGAAATCATGGCTTACACTACTTTTTGTCAAACTCCCAACGATGCAACCCGCGAACCTATGTTTTTCGGCCAGTCCGTTAACGTTGCCCGTTACGATCAACAGCGCTATGAAGTATTTGAAAAGCTGATTGAAAAGCAGCTGTCGTTCTTCTGGCGACCGGAGGAAGTAGACGTAAGCCGTGACAAAATTGATTTTGGAAAGCTGCCGGATCACGAAAGGCACATCTTTATTTCCAACTTAAAGTACCAAACCTTGCTAGACTCTATTCAGGGCCGCAGTCCAAACGTTGCCTTCCTGCCTTTGGTGTCGCTGCCAGAGCTGGAAACCTGGATTGAAACCTGGTCTTTCTCTGAAACCATCCACTCACGCTCATACACCCACATCATTCGCAACATTGTGAACGACCCTTCTGCGGTGTTTGACGACATTGTGGTAAATGAAGAGATCCTCAAGCGCGCAGGCGATATTTCGGCCTACTACGATGAGCTCATCAAGCTGACTCAGATTTACCATCTGCACGGTGAAGGCACCCACACTGTGGATGGCCATATAGTCGATGTGACTGTACGCACACTGAAAAAGGCTCTGTATCTGTGCATGATGTCGGTGAACGCCCTGGAAGCCATTCGCTTCTACGTCAGCTTTGCCTGTTCGTTCGCCTTCGCTGAGCGCAAGCTCATGGAGGGCAACGCCAAAATCATCCGCCTTATCGCCCGAGATGAAGCGCTGCACCTTAACTCGACCCAGCACATCCTCAATATCATGCAGGGTGGCAAGGACGATCCGGAAATGGCAGAAATCGCCATCGAGTGTCAGCAGGAAGCCTACGATCTCTTCCTGCGGGCTGCCGAGCAGGAAAAAGAATGGGCCAAATACCTCTTTAAAGATGGCTCCATGATTGGCCTGAACGAGCAGATTCTGTGTCAGTACGTTGAATACATCACCAACCAGCGCATGAAGTCAGTCAACCTGGCTCTGCCCTACCCAGAGTCTACCAACCCGCTGCCGTGGATGAAAAACTGGCTGGAGAGCGATGCCGTTCAGGTTGCACCACAGGAAGTGGAAGTCTCCTCTTATCTGGTCGGACAGATTGATGCCTCGGTCGATGAAAATGAGTTCTCCGACTTTGATCTTTAAAAAGGCGCCTATCGTCAGCCTTCAGGGACAACCCGTGCTGCTGTTCAATGGACAGCAGCAGTCTCTGCTGGAGGCTCTCGAAATCAAAAAAGTCCGCGTATTCTCTGAATGTCGAAGCGGATTTTGTGGTGCCTGTAAGACCAAGGTGCTCAGCGGATCTGTAACCTATTTTACCGAGCCACTGGCAGCGCTTTCTGCAGACGAATGCCTGCCCTGCTGCTGCGTACCTGAGTCTGATTTAAATTTGGCGCTCAGTCCCAAGGGCGCCGATACAGTGGTGCATTCCCAGGCACTCAATGCCAGAGCCAAGGCGGTTTTGGTAGACTGACTCAGATCGGTTTTTTGGCAAACTTCTCATGTAATTCAGGCAGCTGAGTAATGGCGGCCGAACCATACCAAGGCACCAGCTCCATCACCAGGCTACCCGCTTTTATGGCCGGATCGCTTTCTGTAAGCGCCCTGGCCTCTTCCACAGTCTTCACATCAAAAAGATAGATACCGCGCAGCTCACCATCGTTTAAAAATGGGCCGGCCAGCACCAGCTTTCCTTCTTTGGCCAAGCGGCCGATATTATCAAGATGTGCCCGTTGCAGCCTTGCCCGCTCTTCGTCGGTGCCGCTGCGGTTCGGACCTTTCTTTAAAAACGCCATCACATAAGATTTCATGCCGTATTCATCGGCGCCCACTTTAGCCGCGAGTGCTTCATCGTATTCCGCCAGCGAAGCTAGCGGTGTCGCCAGATTCATCGCAATAGCTACTGCCGCAGCAGATAAAAGGTATACGCTCGATTTTACAAGGCGTGTCTTTTGCAATCCCATGGGAAACTTCCTGTTTTGGTTGGATGATATGTACGTATCTTGGTAAAGCTAGCACCGACCGAAAAAGGCGCCACATTTTGCACCGCATCAGATCACATGGCTCGCCTAGTTCACTTAATTCGCCTAGTTCATAAAAGGAAAGCCCGCGTAATGCGGGCTTTCATGACTTAAACATCAAGTGTAGGCATATTGATGATCGGAGATTAAAAATTAACCCACCTTAATAAGGCGTTCGGGTCAATTCTCAATGCCGATGAGTTTACATTCGCATCGCAAGCTCTGCGCCCTGGCGAATGGCCCGTTTGGCATCGAGCTCTGCCGCGACATCCACGCCACCAATCAAATGCACAGGCTTACCTGTGGCTTCCATTTCGGCCACCAGACACCGATTGGACTCCTGACCAGCGCAGAGTACGACTGTATCCACATCGAGCACCTTGGCCTCGTCATTCACACGGATATGCAAGCCCTGCTCATCGAAGGACTCATAGCTTACGCCGTTCATCTGAATAACCCCGTGCATCTTGGCCACGGTGCGGTGGATCCAGCCCGTGGTTTTGCCAAGCCCCTTGCCCATGGGCGTAGTCTTGCGCTGAAGCAGGTAGATGGTACGCTCGGCGTGCTCTTTGACCGGCGCCTTAAGGCCACCGCGGGCTGCGTAGGCATCATCTATGCCCCATTGATCACGCCAACGTTTGGGATCGAGCGTACTGGAGTCCTTCTCACCAAGGTAATGGGCCATATCAAAGCCAATACCGCCGGCGCCAATCAAGGCCACCTTTTGCCCCACGCTTACTTCACCATTCAGCACCTGCTGATAGTTGACCACCCGGGGTGAATCAAACCCTGGCAGTTTCACTGCGCGGGGAACAACCCCTGATGCTATCACCACTTCATCGAAGTCTTCATCATTGAACACTGAGGCATCGAGGCGGGTGTTAAGCCTGAGTTCAACACCGGTTTGCTGCATCTGGTTATTAAAATAGCGGATGGTTTCGTCGAACTCTTCCTTACCGGGAATTTTACGGGCTAGGTTGAATTGACCACCCACTTCCCCTTTGGCTTCAAACAACACCACATTGTGTCCACGACTGGCCGCATAAATCGAAAATGCCATTCCCGCAGGCCCGGCACCCATCACGGCTATCTTTTTGGGCTGCGAAGATTTGGGGAAATTAATCTCGGTTTCGTAACAGGCCCTTGGGTTAACCAAACAGGTTGCACGCTTCATCTTGAAAGTATGATCGAGGCAGGCCTGATTACAGCCGATGCAGGTATTAATTAGCTCACTATGCCCTGCAGCCGCTTTATTGACAAAGTCAGGGTCCGCCAGGAAAGGTCTTGCCATAGACACCATATCAGCCTGGCCGGATGCCAGAATGTGCTCGGCAATTTCCGGGGTGTTAATCCTGTTGGTCGCAATAAGCGGAATTCGCACTTCTTGCTTCAAACGCTCAGTCACCCAGGCAAAGGCGCCTCTGGGGACACTGGTTGCAATGGTTGGGATCCGGGCTTCATGCCAGCCGATACCGGTATTGATAATGGAGACTCCCGCTTCTTCCAGCCCTTTGGCAAGCGCCACTACTTCATCCCAGCTGGAGCCTTCTTCCACCAAATCCAACATCGACAGTCTGAAAATAATAATAAAATCATTTCCTACTGCAGCGCGAATGGCACGCACTATCTCCAACGGGAAACGGCTGCGGTTTTCAAAACTGCCACCCCATTCGTCCTGACGCTTGTTGGTGCGTGAACAAATAAACTGATTGATGAGGTACCCTTCAGAGCCCATGACTTCCACACCATCGTAGCCGGCCTTACGTGCCAGTTTGGCACTGGTGGCGTAATCCTTGATGGTGCCGCGAACTTGCCGGGCCGACATGGCGCTGGGCTTAAAAGGCGTAATGGGGGCTTTGAGGGCACTGGGTGCCAGGGAAAACGGATGATAACCGTAGCGGCCCGCGTGCAAAATTTGCATACAGATTTTGCCACCCGCGCCATGTACGGCGTCTGTAACGATACGGTGGCGTTTCACCTGCCAGGGAAAACTGAGCGAAGAGGCATGGGGCGCTAATCTGCCACGTAAATTCGGGGAAATTCCCCCGGTCACTATCAGACCTACGCCACCGGCAGCACGCTCCCGATAAAATGCAGCCAGCTTTTCAAAGCCGCCCTTTTCTTCTTCGAGCCCCGTGTGCATAGAGCCCATGAGTACGCGGTTTTTAAGCTGGGTAAAGCCTAAATCCAATGGCTTCAACAAATGCGGAAACGACATTCAAACACCCTTTTAAAACATGTGATCTAAGTCAGCATATCCTGTGTCGAGTATAAGCTCAACCGTCCAGCCACCTGAATGTTAAAAACCTTTACAATTGCATTTCGCCGCAATGAGTTATTTGCGGTAGCATATGTCCAGCGTCAACTATTGGAGTGCTGAATGGCCAAAAAACCCCTGACAACAAAAAACACCCTGCTTCTTATCTGGAATACGATAAATTTCATCCGTAAGCTGATAATTAATATCGTATTTTTCCCAATACTTATTCTGGTGTTGATTGTTGCTATCGTCGCTTTAAGCACGGAAGATGAGCTGCGTATTGAATCCGGCAGCGCCCTGGTGTTGGACTTATCCGGCAATCTGGTCGATCAGGCTAGACGTGTCGATCCCTTTACCCAACTTATGCGTCAGGGCAATCAAAACAGTGAAGATACTGAAGTCCTGCTTTCAGACGTGCTTTATGTTATCGAAAACGCGACCCACGACGAGCGCATCGGCGCTATCGTGCTCGACCTTGGCAACATGCGCGCAGGGATAAGTAAGCTCACCGCCGTCGGCGAGGCCCTGAAAGGTTTTCGTGAGTCAGGTAAAAAGGTGGTGGCTATCGGCGATTGGTACGGCCGCAGTCAGTATTTCCTCGCAAGTTATGCCGATGAGATTTACCTCAATCCCCGTGGTGAAGTCTTTATCGACGGTTACGCCGCCTATAACCTCTATTTCAAATCGGCTTTGGAAAAACTCAAGGTTAACACCCACGTTTTCCGTGTAGGTACCTACAAGTCGGCGGTTGAACCTTATATTCGCGACGATATGTCACCGGCGGCCAGAGAAGCTACCCAACTCTTGATTGACGATCTCTGGGGTAGCTATGCCGACACGGTTGCGAAAAACCGCGGTATCGAAACCAGTGAGCTGGTGCTGGATGCAGACACTTATCTTGCGCGACTGGATGCCAACGACGGTGACAGTGCCGCACTTGCGGTAAAGCAGCGTTGGGTAGATGCCCTGATGAGTGACGAGGCTTTTCGCTCCGCCATGGTTGAACTCGTGGGGGAAGACAAGGAAGAGCACAGCTTCCGTCAGGTGGGTTTCCACGAATACCATAAGCTGGTGAAACCTCAGCCACAGTTTATGCCGGTAGACAGCGTGGGCGTTATCGTTGCCAAGGGCACCATTCTCAACGGTTTCCAGGCGCCCGGCGATATCGGCGGCAAGAGTACATCCCAGTTAATTCGTGATGCCCGTTTTGATGATTCCATCAAGGCCCTGGTTTTGCGTGTAGACAGCCCAGGCGGCAGTGCTTTTGCCTCAGAAGAAATTCGCCAGGAGCTTCTGGCACTCAAGGCTGCCGGTAAACCTGTGGTCGTGAGCATGGGCAGTATGGCGGCCTCCGGAGGTTACTGGATTTCAGCCAGTGCCGATTACATTTACGCGACGCCCACGACACTCACAGGCTCCATTGGCATCTTTGGCCTGATGACCACTTTTGAAGACTCATTGGCAGCCATTGGTGTGCATGCCGACGGCGTCGCCACCAGTGAATGGGCCGCACACTCACCCTTCCGCCCCTTGTCACCCAAGCTCGAATCTGCCATTCAGCGCAATATCGAGCGTGGTTACAAGGAGTTTATCACTCTGGTCGCCAATGAACGCGACATGACCCTGGAGCAGGTCGATGCCATCGCTCAGGGTCGCGTATGGAGCGGAAAGAAGGCATTGGAACTGGGCCTGGTAGACGAAATTGGTGATATGCCACAGGCACTGGCCAAAGCCGCCGAACTTGCCGGCATGGCGACCTTTGACATTCAGTTGATTGAGCAGCAGATGTCCCCTGAAGAGCTGTTTATACAGGAGATGTTTGCCTCTGCCTCGGCCTGGCTGCCACAGCAGACACAACAGAGTGATGTGGTGCAATCCCTGCTGCGTGTTTGGACCAGGACCTTGCAGGAAATCGCCCGCTTTGACGACCCCAAAGGTGTCTACCTCTACTGCGAATATTGCCAACTCCAATAAGTCAGCGCTGAACAGTAAAAACCCGGCCCATGCCGGGTTTTTCTTTGGTCGTCTTGTGTTACCACTGAATTTGTCACTGAATCTCTCACTGAATGTGCCCGTGAGGTTTCGTTTAGGCGCCGGGATCCTTATAATTCGGTCAAAATCAAACAGCAGTCACCTCACCCATGAAAAAGCCCTCCATCTATGTCGCCTATACCGGCGGTACCATCGGCATGCAGAAAACCGCCAATGGCTTTGCGCCAGTAGCCGGCTTTCTCACCCAGTGTGTTCAATCCATGCCGGAGTTTTATCACGAAGAAATGCCGGAGTTCGTGATCCACGAGTATGACCCGCTGATTGATTCATCCAACATGTCGCCGGCCCACTGGCAGATGATTGCCGATGATATCCGCGATAACTATGACAAGTACGATGGCTTTGTCATCCTCCATGGCACAGACACCATGGCCTACACGGCGTCGGCGCTGTCCTTTATGCTGCAGGGACTGAGTAAGCCAGTGATAGTGACAGGCTCGCAAATCCCCCTCGCCCAGCTTCGCTCCGACGGGCAAACCAATCTGCTGAATGCCCTGTATATTGCCGCCCGTTACCCGGTGGCCGAAGTATGTTTATTTTTCAATAACAAGCTGTTTCGCGGCAATCGCACCACCAAGGCACACGCCGATGGTTTTGATGCCTTTGCCTCGCCAAACTTCCCCTTGCTGCTTGAAGCCGGAATAACCATTAACCTGAAGGCTGGTAAAATCACCCGTGAAACCACAGGAAAATTGGAAGTAGCCTGTATTTCTCCGCAGCCTGTGGGTGTGGTTACTCTGTACCCCGGCATCTCCACCGATATTTTCATCAACGTACTGCAGCAGCCGGTAAAGGCGCTGATTTTACTGACCTTTGGCGTAGGCAACGCGCCTCAGGACCCGGCACTGCTTAATACACTCAAAGAAGCGGACGAACGGGGTGTGGTACTGGTGAACCTGACACAGTGTTTCCAGGGCAAAGTGAATATGGGCGGCTATGCAACCGGTAACGCCCTCGCCCGCGCAGGTGTTATCAGTGGCGCCGACATGACCATCGAGGCCTGCCTCGCCAAATTGCATTTCCTGCTGTCTAAAAATCTGCCTCCGGCAGACATAAAAGCCGCCATGCAAACCAATCTTGTGGGTGAACTCACCAGCGATTGAACAAAATAAAAGCCGGTCTGAGACCGGCTTTCTTATCTTTACTGCATACTGAGCAGATCAGATTTCATCGTTACTGAAGGTGGCGATGGTCTCACCACCGAAGTCCGAGGCCATACGACGTTTCAGCTCGCTTTTGGACAGCTCATTGATGCTGCCACCGCGGGCTATGGTGAAATGTTCGTCCTGGTCCAGCATGCGGGCCTGATACAGCATCACGACCTGCATGGCATTTTCGCGCTGGGCTTCGGTCAGCACGCTGCCGTCTTCCCACTTACCAAGCTCTACGGCCGAACGCATGCGCTCGTACACTTCCAATGGCATCTCATCAATCAGCTGATTCAAGTCTTTCATACGCTTTTCCGCTTATTTATTACCATCTGGACCCGGGTAACCAGATAACCCACAAACCCCAGGGTCAGGAGCACTGCACCGGCAGTCAGCCGCACACCCTCAGGCTCTTCGCCGCCCCAAAACAGCACCACAACACCACCGATAAACAGGGTCATGGTGATGAAACTCTGATTCATGAGGCGCTGTGACTTTTTAATCTGCGCAATTCTCAGCGCCGAGTCATTATCGCCTGCTGATGAGGTGTTGCAGTGTGGACACTGGGGCGCCTTACTGGAAATCCGCTTGTTGCAGATGGGACATTGCACTAACGCCATAGTGATTATCTCAGCTTGTCTACAACGGCCAACATGGCAATGAGTGACGCCTCACCCAATTGCTGGCTGCGCTCTGGCGACCAGCCCACAAAGGGGTCTTGCAGATTGGCGTTATCTTTAAACGGCATTTCCAGGGTGTTGGACAGACAATTAAATGTCTGGGCGACCCAGTTGGACGCCACCGTCAGGTTGGCTTTGCCCGGCTCGTCTTTGGCATAACCAAATTCAGTTTGGAAATCGGCACTGGCAAGGCACAGCACATCGGTGAATTGCTTTTGCAAATCGGCGAGGCGGGCATCCCAGCAAGGTACGCCTTCGGCGCCAGCCACAAAGACATAGGGCAGCCCTTCATCACCGTGGACGTCATAGAAAAGATCAACACCGGTTTCTTTCATGCGATTAACGACATAAAAGACTTCAGGGCTGCGCTCAAGGGATGGGGTCTGCCATTCACGGTTGAGGTTGACCCCTTTGGCATTGGTACGCAGATGGCCACGTACGCTGCCGTCCGGGTTCATGTTGGGCACAATGTAGAAATTGGCTTTGTCCAGCAGCGCCTTGGCGGTGGCATTTTCACGGTCGAGCAAGCGGTTGAGCAAGCCTTCCACCAACCACTCCGCCATGGTTTCGCCGGGGTGCTGACGGGCTGTTATCCAGATATTGCGCTTGTTGCTATCGCCGTCACCCACTTTGACCAGGGTCATGTCACGGCCATCCAGGGTGAGCCCCAGATGTTCAAGGTCGACCAAAGGATGCATTTGCACTGCGGCGAGCAAATCTAAATGACGCTCGTAGCTGTATGGGGCGAAATAGGCTATTTGGATACTGCTGCAATCCAGGGTGACATCGATGGAGAGCTTGCCGTCCTGAAACTGGGTGGGTAAACGAAACCAATTCTGGCGATCGTAGCTGCCCACTGCCTGATACTCGTCCCAACCTTTCGGGTAGGACGCCGCAGCGGCGTTAATGATATTCAGGCGAAAATGGTTTCCAACTTCCCCTTCCATACGAAAGTTAAACCACTGAAAGAACTCGCCACCTTCGTCTGGTCGAATCGCCAGTTGAATGTCGTTGTGATCGTCAAGGCTGACAACCTGAATGTTGCCGCCGTCAAAATTGGCGCTGATCCGCATCTGCTGTTCCTGCTCTGTGTGTAGGATACATGCCCGGCGATACCGGGCCTGAAAGATGCCCTAGAATACCCTAAAAGCAGTCGTTCTTGAATGCGTTGCGGCCAATTCTTATTAACAACAGGCGAAGCTGTAACCCTGACCGCGAACCGTATTTATCATGCTCCGTGGCAGCTTGGTTTGCGCAAGCTTACGGCGGGTATTGCTGATATGCATATCGAGGTTACGGTCAAAACGGCCAAACTCTTTTTGCAACACACTGCGTTGCAGCTCGGCCTTGGTCACGACCTGTCCCTTTCGCTCGAACAAGTAACGAAACAATTTGAACTCGGTTTGGGTAAGCATAACTTGCCTGTCGCCAATACCAATTGTGTAGCGTGTTTCATCAAAATGAATTTGTGTGTCTGCTTCATCGTGTGCCGGTACATCCTGGCGTTTGAGCCTTCTGGCCAGCGCCTGGATACGTACCAGCAGCTCTTTTACGCTGAATGGTTTGGTCAGAAAATCATCGGCGCCCAGCTGATAGCCACGAATACGCTCCTCTTCACTGTCGAGTGCGGAAATCACAATCACGGGTAACTGGTTTTTACGTTGCATCAACATGGAAAAACCGTCCATTCCCGGCATCATCAGGTCCAGGAGGATAAGTTCCGGCACATCCTTTTCCATCAGAGTGAGGGCTTCAAAGCCATCGGTGGCAGCAGATACACACAAACCTTCCCGCTCGAGAGCCTCGGTAAGCAGCTCCCGAAATCCATTATCGTCTTCGACCAAGAGTATTTTCTTCACGACTCATATCTAAATGCGAACGGTTGTTATTTACATTAGCATGATATAAAGGGCCAGCCAAGTAGATTTGGTTCTGTTATGTGACATTGGTTCGTTAAGTTAATAGTTTGTTATCTATTGATTTTTCTTTATAACAAAAAGGACCGCAATGCGGCCCTTCACCATGAAAAAGATGTTGATTAGTTCACCATTAGCTCTCGGATATATTTGACCGGAGCACTGCCAAAGCTCAGGAACCGCTCATGGAATGCCTTCAAATCAAAGCTCTCGGGGGCTTTGGCTTTGAGCTCTTCACGGAAATCGTAGATTTCCCGATAGCCAGCATAATAGCTGGTCAGCTGCACCTGGCTTAATGTCGCGCGGCGCCATTTGCCGGCCGCTTCTGCCTCTTGCTGGAAAGCCTCTTCCGTCATCAACTGCATGGCCTCTTCCTGTGTCATACCCTTGACCTGAATGCTGTAATCCAAAATGGTGTTGGCAATCACCCGCAGGTTCCACTTGTAGTACATCAGCCACATTTCCGGCTCAAAGCTGCCATAGCCTTCTTCCAGCATCATCCGCTCGGTGTAAACCGCCCAGCCTTCTACCATGGCGCCATTGCCAAACAGGCTCTTAATCAGACTTGGCGACTCGTTCGAGTACACCAATTGGGTGTAGTGGCCGGGAATGGCCTCGTGGATATTCAGTACCTGCAAAATCCAGTGGTTATATTCACGCAGATAAGATTCGGCCGATTCATCGGACATGCCGTCCAGTGGGGTCACGTTGTAGTAAGTGTTGCCGCCTTTATCGTAAGGGCCTGGGGCACTGATGGAGGCGCCTGCATAGCCGCGCATGTATTCCGGCGTCTCGCGCACCACCAGGGGTTTATTGGGATCGAGCGTAATAAGCTGTTTATCATTAACGAATTTAACCAGCTCTGGGATCTGCGCCCTCACCTCATCCACAAAGTCTTCACGCTTCACGTGCTTGGCCGACAGCTTATCAATCAGCATTCGCGTTGCGACCTTGGAGTCGTCAGGCATGGCTTCGGTGAAATACTTACCCCAAATCTCTTCGGTGATCCGGGCCATTTCTGCATGAACCCGTATCATGTCGGCGCTGGCTTTATCGTAAAGCGCCTTGGCAGTCATACCCGACTGTATATCCAGTGCAAATTTTTCTTCGTAGAGCGCTTCGCCAATACGAAAATCACGGGCGCCATTGGCCTTAAGGCGATTGCTCAGTGTTTCGAGCCAGGTGATATGCTCATTAATTGCGGCAATTGCGGCATCAAAACGCTGTTTGAACAGAGTTTTTTCGGCATCTGTCAGGCCGGAGCCCTCCACCTTGGCGACAAGTTCATCGTTAAAGACAGAGAACGCCCCCTGATTCTGCAGCAATGCAAGCTCGGTGTGCTCCAGCGTTGGATTGTCGATATTTTTTCTCGCCGCTTCATAGTAGGCAGGGACATTCTCAAGGCGAGACACCACAGAGCGCAAACGTTCATCCAGCGGCGCAAACTCTTCATTAATGATTTGAGCAAAACCGCCGGCCACATTGTAACCGGAAGGATCCCACTGCCAGGCACGAAAGCGGGTTTGTTCCCACTCGACGCTATTGAGAAGATTGTCAATCAGCCGGTAGTCAATCAACTCACTGGTTGAGAGTTTTTTTGTATCGAAGGCCTGTAGCATCTCACGCTGGGTATTTACAAACGCCAGGGTTTTGGCGCGCTGCGCCTCATCGGCAACTTCTAAAATACCATCGTATTTGTGATAACCGCTGTAGAGTGCCCAGGTTGGGGCCACTTCCCAGAGGGCATCAATAAAGGCGCCACTGAAGGATGCAAAAGATTGAGTTTGTTGGCTTGCAACAGCGTTGGCACTGGCATGTTGTTCAGGACCACCTGTGGTGGTGCCATCGGTGCAGGCGCCGAGGGACAGTGCAGCAATGGAAATGGCGAGGGCTAAGGTAGTTTTTTTCACAGCGCATTCCTTTCAGTCCTTCTAAGGGACTCTGATAAATAAAGTCCCTAAGTAAACCATTAAATTGCCGTGAATTTAAGTCAGTACATTTCTTGTTACGAATTTTGCGCTGGTATGATTGGATTACCAAATTCAGGATGAATACAAGCAGCCTAAAACCGTTGGTTTGATCCAAAAATGCCCCATAGCAAAACGGGGTTCGCAATTGCGAACCCCGTTTCAGAATGTGGCGGTGAGGGAGGGAGTCGAACCCTCGATACGTTTCCGTATACACACTTTCCAGGCGTGCTCCTTCGGCCACTCGGACACCTCACCAAATTGTTATCGTCAGTCAGCGCTTCGCTTTCCCCTGTCGACGGAGCGGTACTTTACGCAAATGCCCTTAAAGGGTCAAGCAAAAAGCCAATAAATTTTATCGTTTGCATACTTGCTGAGCAAAGCGGTGAGATAACGATCATTTTGGTTATTTATCAAAGTATCAAAGGCTTTTTACGGGCGATAAAATCTGTTTGGTTCTGTATGCCATATCCCCTTTCTTTGGTCCATTTCGGGGGAGCGGCTTATCATCAAATACACTCGCACCAGCAGTCGTAAACTCAAGACAACAAAAAAGCGGGCTGAAGCCCGCTTTTTACCAATTGAAACAAAGCAATTTTCTTTTACGCCACGCGAATCTATCAGCCGCGACTTAAGGAAAATTTGCTGACTTCCTTACCCATGGCATCCACTGCACTCAGCAAATCATCATTGATGCGGCCAAGCTCGTCGGCGACCTGGTGGGTATTCTGATAAATTTCACTGATCCTGAGCGCATTCCGATTCACTTCTTCAGCGACCGCGCTTTGCTCGTGGGTCGCCGCTGCGATCTGCTCATTCATGCTGTCAATCACACTCACATAATCCACGATGCGTCTTAGCTCTTCACCGGCATGATTGACTTCCTGGACACTGGCCTGCGCCTGGGTCTGGCCACGTGACATAGCGTCCACTGCTACCCTGGCACCTTCTTTTAGCCGCTCTGTCATGGTGCGAATATCCGTGGTGGAAGATTGAGCTCGCTGTGCAAGCGATCGCACTTCATCGGCTACCACAGCGAAACCGCGGCCCATTTCCCCTGCCCTTGCCGCTTCAATAGCAGCGTTAAGTGCCAGCAGATTGGTTTGCTCGGCGATCCCGCTTATCACCTCGAGCACACTCACAATACCCTGAATATCGGTATCAAGCTTGGTAATGGCGACCGCCGCGGCATCAATTTCCGATGCGAGTGCACTGATGGTTTTACCGGTGTTACCAACTTCTTTATTGCCGGTACGGGCTTCCTGACTGGCTTGGCCGGACGCGGATGCGGCTTCCACTGCGTTGGATGCAATCTGGCTCACAGTGGCGCTCATTTCGGTCATGGCCGATGCCACCTGCTCTGCTTCGGAATGTCCCTGAGCCACATCATGGCGCATCTGATTGGAGTGGGTTTCCATGCGTTTGACGGCATCGGTTACTTTCAGGCTGTTGGTTTTAACCTGATGTATAACAGCCTCAAAATCGGTCATCATGCCGTTAAATGCATCGCCAAGGCGGCCTAATTCATCGGCGCTGTCTACCTTGATGCGGGTTGCCAAATCAAATTCTTCACGGGCACGGCGCATCTGACTTTCAATATGCACCACCGCGCGATTGAGATATCCCATTACTGACAGTCCGGTCAGGGCGACCAAAGCGAGTACAGCTACCAACAAAATCATCATCAGCGTCATTTGCCAATTGGCGGCTTGTAAACGGGCATCTGTCAGGTCATCCAGACTCTTTGCCAGGACGTTTTCAAAACTGTAAAGCAAGTTAATCCGCGCGGTGGATGCCTTAAACCAGTCCTCGGGAGACGTTTTGGCGATGGCCTGATTATCCTGGCTTAAGGCCAGCTCCCGGTAACGGCTTACTTCTGCAATTTCAGGGCTTTGTAACGTGCGCTGCCAATCGCGGCGCCAATCGTCGGTTGCGAGCGCATCGAAACGCTCCGCATAGGTATCCTGCTCTGACATCAACCTTACTGCCCGGGTATATACACCGGGCTTAAAACCGTCATTGCCGAACGTGGAGGAAAGCACGGCTCTCTCTATGCCGGCGCGCTCCTTCATTTGCAGATAAGCACTGAAGGCAGCAGAAGCCACGGCGATTCTCTTATCACCGCCTTCATGAACTATGTCGTCGACTATGCCAAGCAGGCGTTTGTTAAGGCCTGTGTAATAAGCGACCTCGTCTGCAACTGAAATGCTCAGGCCGTCCACCTGACCACGAATGCTTGCCAGTCTGCCAAGTTCAGCCGCGGCCCCCTGCACTTCTTCCTGCACATGGCTGGCAAACTGCTTTCCCTTCACGTATTGGGTGAATGTACGCAGTTTTTCATCGGTCAAACTGCGTTGTGAAGGCAATTGAGCTTTGAAATTCTGGCCCCTGGAGCCCAAAAAACCTGCGCTCATGCCGCGCTCTTTTTGCAGCTCGTGCACCAAAGCACTATTGATGACAGCAAGCTCTGTTAATTGCTGTACTTTTTGGAGAGAGTTGGATTCGTCAATTTTATCGTTGAGAAGAATGCCACCAAAAATGACAAAGCCCAACAAAGGTGGCATGAACACCAACATAAGTTTAAGTTTCATACTGAGATTGGCAATCCATGGCATGTTCATATAGGTTCCCTTTAAACTAATAAAGACGCACCTGAAATAGGGGCTTTATGGATTCTAGAAGGCTAAGTGTAGTCGGCATATACCCAATTGGTCTTGGTTTGCTTATAAAAAAACCGCCGAAGCGGTTTTTGTGGAGTAGATCATATTTCAGGCTGACGCTGCGAGTATCAGGCGTTGCCCTTCACCTGCATATTGAGGGTTTTGGCAAAGTCCAGCATACGATCAAGCGGCAGTTTCGCCCTTTCGCGCAGTGCGTCATCAACAAAAATCTCGTGGGCACTGGCATCCTTGGCGCTGAGCGCTGCCTCAATAGCTTTAAGCCCATTCATCGCCATCCAGGGGCAGTGGGCACAGCTCTTACAGGTGGCGCCATTGCCGCCGGTTGGGGCTTCAATCAATGTCTTACCGGGCGCGGCCTGCTGCATCTTGTAGAAGATGCCCTTGTCGGTGGCCACGATAAAGGTGTCGTTTGGCAAGGTTTGCGCCGCTTTAATCAGCTGGCTGGTTGAGCCCACCGCATCGGCCATCTCCACCACACTGGCGGGTGACTCAGGGTGCACCAGTACGGCAGCATCCGGGTACTGGATTTTAAGCTCTCGCAGCGCCTTGGCTTTGAACTCATCGTGAACAATACACTCGCCCTGCCACAGGAGCATCTCGGCGCCGGTTTGTTTGGCGATGTAGCTGCCAAGGTGTCTGTCCGGGCCCCAGATGATTTTCTTGCCTTCGCTGTCCAGGTGCTCAACGATTTCGAGGGCAATGCTTGAGGTTACTACCCAGTCTGCACGGGCTTTTACCGCCGCCGAGGTGTTGGCGTACACCACCACAGTGTGGTCGGGGTGCGCATCACAGAACGCACTGAAGGTCTCGATGGGGCAACCCACATCCAACGAACAGGTGGCTTCCAGCGTCGGCATCAGCACGGTTTTTTCCGGGCTTAAGATTTTGGCGGTTTCACCCATGAACTTCACACCGGCGACGATAAGCGTCTTGGCGGCGTGATCGCGACCAAAGCGTGCCATTTCCAGAGAATCCGATACACAGCCGCCGGTTTCTTCTGCGAGAGCCTGGATTTCGGGATCTGTGTAATAGTGCGCAACAAGCACGGCATCCCGAGCTTTCAAAAGCGCCTTGATTTTTTCTTTGTATTCCAGCTTTTGCACATCCGAAAGCGGAATCGGCTTGGCTGGAAATGGATACTGAATGGGTTCCAGAATAGGGGCTTGCTGACTCATGGTAATTCCAACATCACACAACTTGGGCGCATTATACGAAAACCCGACCAAAAGATTAAGGTGTTTTCTCCGGGGGAGTTGAGTACGGGCCCATCAACCATACGAAAAAACAAAGGACGCCGCAGGCGTCCTTTGATGAAGCATAAGCAATTATCAGCGCATGGCCAACAGCATGTCTTCCGGTTGCTCCAGATACTGCTTCCACAGGTTGCAGAAACGGGCAATGGTGCCACCATCGATAACCCGGTGATCGCCGCTCCAGCTCACCTGCATTATCTTGCGGGCCTGCACGCTGCCATCGGCGGCAAAGCGCGGCAGTGTCTGCAACTTACCCAGCGCCACAATGGCCACCTCAGGCTTATTGATTATAGGCGTCGCCACAGTGCCGCCCAGGGCGCCAATGTTGGAGATGGAGATGGTGCCACCTTTAAGGTCCGCCGGACTCACACGACCACTGCGGGCAGCGTCAGTGAGACGGGTTATTTCGCGTGCCACATCCAGAATCGACTTGCTCTGCACGTCTTTCACGTTGGGCACCAACAGGCCAACTTTGGAGTCCACCGCCATGCCTATGTTGTGGCTTGCCTTGAAGGTCAGCTCAGTGCAATCGGCATTCACCTGACTGTTCACCACCGGAAACTCTGTGAGTGCCAGTGACAACGACTTCATGAAGAATGGCATCATGGTCAGCTTCACATCGTCACTGCTGTACTTGGCCTTCATGCGCTCGCGCAGAGCAACGAGTTCAGTAAGGTCAATTTCTTCACAGTAGGTAAAGTGCGGGATGCTGGACACTGAGTCCATCATCTGACGTGCCATCGCGGCTTTTACGCCGCGAATTGGTTCAACCCTGTCACCTGCCGCAGGCTGTACAGGGGCCGCCACTGCGGCTGCCTGAGGAGCAGCTGCTTGAACTGCCGGCGCTGCGCCGCCCTTCAGATACTGCTCAATATCTTCTTTATAGACTCGGCCATGCTTACCACTGCCGGGCACCTGCGACAAATCCACATCCAGGCTGCGGGCCATTCGGCGCACCGCAGGGCTTGCCAGCGCCTTGCCATTGCCGTTAACAGCAGCGGTGGCCGGAGCAGCACGCTCGACGTGGCTGGTTCCAGCAGCGGCAGCTGACACGGCAGGCGCTGCGGCAGCTGTAGCTACCGGATGCTCAGCTTCCACCTCGATGGCGTAAAGCGGCGCATGCACCTTGGCAAGCTGTCCCTTGCGATAATGCAGGGTGACAATTTTGCCGGCCTTAAGGGCGGGAATTTGTACCAGAGCTTTATCGGTCATCACGTCGGCAATGGGCTGATCTTCTTCAACCATATCGCCTTCGTTTACCAGCCACTCGACCAGCTCACATTCCACAATCCCCTCACCGATATCGGGCAGCAGGAAATCTTCCACCTGCTTGCCTGCGCTCACTGCTACGGGAGCGGCAGCAGGTGCAGCTTCAGGAGTCGCTTCAGCCGGAGCCGCTGCCGCATCGGCGCCCTCGCCTTCGATTTCAACCGCATACAAGGGAGCATGTACCTTGGCGATTTCACCCTTGGCGTAATAAAGCTTGCTGACCACACCGGCAAACGGCGCCGGAATTTGCACCAGGGCTTTATCGGTCATCACGTCGCAAATGGGCTGATCTTCGGCAATGAGGTCGCCTTCTTTCACCAGCCATTCAACCAGCTCACATTCTACGACGCCTTCACCGATGTCCGGCAAAATAAAATCTTTAATCATACCGGGCTCCTAGAAGTTGACGCTCGCCTTGATGGCTTCAAAGGTCTTGAGCGCATCCGGCATGTATTCTTTTTCGTGGATAAGTGGATACGGGGTATCCAAACCACACACCCGGGCAATGGGCGACTCCAGATACAGGAAGCACTCTTCCTGAATGGTCGCAGCGATTTCGCCGGCAAAGCCACCGGTGAGCGGCGCTTCGTGGTTAATCAGCAAACGGCCGGTCTTTTTTACCGACGCGGCTACTGTGTCCACATCCCAGGGGGACAGGGTGCGAAGGTCGATGATTTCACAGGAAATGCCTTCTTTTTCCGCCATTTCGGCGGCTTTTTCAACGATTTCCATCTGCGCGCCCCAGGCGAGCAGCGTGACGTCTTTACCTTCTTTCACCACTTCGGCCTTGCCCAGTGGCAGCTCATAATCACCTTCAGGCACTTCACCAACGCTGGCACGGTACAGGCGCTTGGGCTCGAAGAAGACCACAGGGTTTTTGTCTCGGATTGACGCCAACAGCAAACCCTTGGCCTGATGGGCGTTACGGGGCACAACCACCTTCAGACCCGGGGTCTGGGTGAAATAGGCCTCAGGCGACTGAGAGTGATAATGACCACCGGCAATACCGCCACCGTAAGGCGTGCGATACACCAGGCCGCCCACATTGAACTCGTTACCTGAGCGATAACGGAACTTGGCGCTCTCGTTTACAATCTGGTCGAACGCCGGGAAGATGTAATCGGCGAACTGAATTTCGGCCACGGCGGTGGTGCCATTGGAGGCCAAACCGTTGGCAAAACCGGCAATACCCTGCTCGGTCAGCGGGGTGTTAAAGCAACGGCCTCTGCCAAAGGTATCCTGCAGGCCGGAGGTCGCGCGAAACACGCCGCCAAAGTGGCCCACGTCTTCCCCGAATACCAACATGGTCGGGTCTTTTTCCATCGCAATGCGCAGGGCACTGTTGATGGCTTGCAACATATTCATTTCAGCCACGGCTTAGAGTCTCCCTGCAGTTTTTGGATAAGCTTGCGGATACTTCTTCACGTGAGCCTTCAGTGACTCCAGCTGCTTTTTCAGCAGTGGCGTGGGCTCATCGTAAACATCCTCAATGATCTCATCGATGCGGGGCGCCGGGATCTTCTCGGCCACTTTCACTGCAGCAAGGACTTCTTCGCGGTAACGCTCGTACATGGCTTCATCATCGGCTTCGGCGAGCCAACCTTTGTTAATCATCCACAGCTTGAAGCGTTTAACCGGATCGTGCTCACGCCACTTGGCTTCTTCTTCCTTGGAGCGATAACCGGAAGGGTCATCCGAAGTTGAGTGAGCGCCAAGACGGTAAGTCATGGCTTCAATCAGCACAGGGGCATTGTGCTCGAGCGCATAAGCTCTCGCCTGCTGGGTGGCGGCAAGCACCGCCAGCATGTCGTTGCCGTCTACGCGGATGGTATGCATGCCGTAGCCCACACCGCGGCTGGCAATGCCGTTACCGGCAAATTGCTCTTCTGTGGGGGTGGAAATGGCATAGCCGTTGTTGCGGCAGAAGAAAATCACCGGAGACTTGAGCACGGCAGCCATGTTCATGCCTGCGTGGAAATCGCCTTCAGACGCCGCGCCTTCACCAAAGTAGCAAATAGCCACATTGCGTTCGCCTTTCATCTTCAGGCTGTAACCCACACCAGTCGCCTGTGGGATTTGGGTACCCAGTGGCGATGAAATGGTTTGATAATGCAGCGCGGCCGTGCCGTAGTGGATGGGCATCTGGCGGCCTTTACCGAGGTCTTTTTCGTTGCTGAACATCTGGTTCATAAACTGCTCGGTGGTAAAACCGCGATAACGCAGGGCGGCGTGCTCACGGTATTGGGCCAGGATAACGTCTTTGTCATCCAGGGCCGCGGCGCTGCCGAGAATGGCCGCTTCTTCACCGGTACAGGTCATGTAAAAACTGATACGGCCCTGGCGCTGCGCACCCAGCATGCGCTCATCCAGCACACGGGTAAACACGCAGGCGTCGTAAATGCGCTTGGCGAGGGCTTCATCGATTTGCGGCAGAACGGCTTCCTCGTAGGGAGTACCGTCCGCCTGAAGGATCTTGAGAATGGGGATGTGCAGCGACTCCCTGTCGAGGAAGGAGACTTTGTGCACTGTCTCTTGGTTTGTTGATGCGTTGCTCATATTCTGCTCTTGTTATCATTGAGGCCCACCCACGGCAGACCTGTATGTAAAACGCGGGATGAACATTACGTTAACGTAAACTACCTGACAATCATTACACTATGACGGGGGACAAGTTTCCCCCGTTTGAATGTATTAATTGCTTTACAGCCTTATTCCACGCGAGGGTTCACCGCGGGAACCAGCATGATCACGGTGCGCTGGCCAACGGGCACCTTGGCGTTGGGGAACACCACCGCCTCGGCTTCCTGCTCGACAAAAATATCCTTGCCACCCTGACGTGCTATTACGTGCCCGCGTGGGAAAGAAGTAAAGTTCTCCACATCGGTGCTGAAGGTAAATTCAAAGTCATCGGCTTCCTTATTAATGACCCGGCAGACCTGATAGAGGTTCACCTGAGTTTCATCAAAAGGTGCAAGCTCCAGCGGCTCACCACAGATAAGGCGCTTAAACATTTCCCGGGTATTGGCGAACTTGCTCATGTCGTTCTGTCCCATGGGATATACCTTGCCCAGTTCAATGGTAAAGGCATCGGCGCGGAACAACTCAGATGAGAAATAACTGAAGGTGGTGGTCGGTTCGTGGTGGAAGAGCACGGTATCCACACCACTCGCCGCCAGGAACATGATTTGCTCTCCGCTGAAGGCACGGCCAGGGCGGTAGGGGTAGATGGCAAACTTTTCATGCCTGGAGCCACGGATGGCGGTGTGCAGATCGTAATGAATGCGCTGCCTGCCCTCTCCCTTTTCTGCACCTTCTTTAAAGAAACGGGTGACATAGGCTTCAAGCTTTTTAGCACGTATCCGCTCGGGGTTACTGAGTCCAGGTCCACGGCTGTGTTCACCGCTAAAAAGCCGGTTCATGTTTTCATCTACGATACGGGTGCCATTGTTGATGGCAGCGGGGTTACCAATAAGGAACAATACCCGCTCTTTTACCTGCAGCCGCCCTTCCAGCAGATCCTGAATAAGGCCGTTGCAAAGCTCTATGGGCGCCGTTTCATTGCCGTGCACCCCACTTGAAAGCACGATATCTTTTTGACTGTTGCCATCGGCAGGCTCAAACACCAGCGCACCTGTATCCCAGAGACTCACCTGGGTATGTCCGTACATCAGCTGTGGGGGAATGGGGTCTAAGTGTTCAGGATTGGACAGGGTAAGATGCAAAAAGTCTTTGCAGCCTTGCAGTAGGTTAAGCACTTGGGTCTCCTTTCTCTGAGGCTTTCTTGCGTTGGGCTATTGCGATGAACTGCCTGTGGGCCTGAGCCACGCCTTTGGCAGGCATTCCTTTAGCCTCGCAGCGTTTTGTGCCAATACTATCACAGCTATTTGCGCTCATTCTCAACCATTTACTCATGGAGTTGCCGATGGAGCAGACAAAGGTGTGAGGCCCTATTGCTTTTCTGAACCAATTTCATCACAATTTAGCCGTCCAGACATCCATAGAGGTTTCCATGTCACAATCCAGTTCATCATTTGCCACCTTTGGCGCCGGCTGCTTTTGGGGTGTAGAGTATTTTTTCCGGCAGATCCCGGGCGTGATCAACGCCACCTGCGGTTACATGGGCGGTAACGACAAATATTCCCGCTATGAAGAGGTAAAAAAAGGCATCACAGGCCATGCCGAAGTCGTGCAGGTGGAATTTGACCCAGGCCAGGTAAGCTTTGACGATTTGCTGCAGGTGTTTTGGAAAAACCATAACCCTACTAGTCTTAACCAACAGGGTGGCGACATAGGGACCCAGTACCGCAGTACCATCTTTTTCCACGACAAGGTGCAAAAAGAACAGGCCGAAGCCTCCAAACTCGCCCTCGCCCGCTCAGGCCGCTGGGGTACCCGCCATATAGTGACCGAGATAGTACCACTGCAAACCTTCCATGTAGCCGAAGAGTATCACCAGAATTATCTGGATAAAAACAACCTGCCAAGCTGCCATATCGAATATTGATACAGCAAACGACAAAATACTTATCCAACAAAAAACGCGCCCAAAGGCGCGTTTTTTAATATGGCTTAGCGGTGGTCTTTTACAGCTTGATGGCCTTGAGTGCCGTTCCCAGCAAATTCTGGGCGTCAGTAATTAGCTCGCCAAGATGCGCGTCGCTGACAAAGCTTTCGGCATAGAGCTTAAACAAGGGCTCAGTACCGGATGGACGCGCGGCGAACCAGCCTTTATCTGTGCACACCTTGATGCCACCAATGGCGGCCCCATTGCCGGGTGCCTTGGTCAACACGGCGGTAATGGTATCGCCTGCGACAGAGATGGCGCCCAGGGTTTCAGCATTCAGAGCCCCAAACTTGGCTTTCATTTTGGGGTTAAGTGGGCTGTCGATACGCTTATAGAAGCTGCGACCATGTTCGGCGACCAGCTCTTCATAGCGCTCTGCCGGAGTTTTACCGGTAACAGCCAGGATCTCAGCCGCCAGCAGGGCCAAAATAAAGCCGTCTTTGTCGGTACACCAGGTGCTGCCATCCAGTTTAAGGAACGCCGCCCCGGCACTTTCTTCACCGCCAAAACACACACTGCCATCGGCAAGGCCATCAACAAACCACTTAAAGCCCACGGGCACTTCCATCAGAGGCACCCCATGAGCCGTGCAGACCTTGTCTATCAAGGCGCTGGACACCAGGGTTTTACCCACCGACAGGGTCTTGGCCCAGAGTGGCCTGTGGCCCAGCAGATAATCGATAGCCACCGCCAGATAATGGTTCGGATCCATCAGGCCAGAGCCCGGGCAGACAATACCGTGGCGGTCATAATCCGGGTCGTTACCCACACAGATATCAAACTTATCCTTGTGCACCAGAAGCCCGGCCATGGCATAGGGTGATGAGCAGTCCATGCGGATTTTGCCGTCTTTATCCAATGGCATAAAACCGAAGGTTGGATCTATTGCGTCATTTACCAACTTGATATCAAGACCATAGTGCTCTGCGATAGGGCGCCAGTAATGGATGCCGCTGCCACCCAGAGGGTCAACACCTATACGTACACCGGCTTTGGCAATTGCGGCCATGTCAATCACCTCAGCAAGGCTTTCAACATAGGGCGAAATCAGGTCGACGTGGCTAAGCAGCGAAAGACCCGAGGCGATACCGTAATTGACCCGGCGAACACCATCCAGGCCGTGTGCCAGATAGTGGTTGGCACGTGTTTCAATCCAGGAAGTGATATCCCCTTCCGCCGGTCCACCGTGGGGTGGGTTGTACTTGATGCCGCCGTCCTGGGGTGGGTTGTGTGACGGTGTGATAATGATGCCGTCACTGAGCACTGCACCTTCACCCGTTTGATGGCGATTGGCGGCCACAATGGCCTGACTGACCACAGGGGTTGGCGTGTATGCATCATCACGCTGCGCCAACACCTGAACCTTGTTGGCAATCAGCACTTCTATAACAGACAAATAAGCCGCCTGAGACAGCGCATGGGTGTCGATGCCGAGATACAGGGGGCCGGTGATGTCAGCCTGGGCACGCCAGTCGACCACCGCCTGGGCAATGGCAAGAATATGCTGCTCGTTAAAACTTCGATGAAAAGCACAGCCGCGATGGCCGGAAGTACCGAAACTCACCTTCTGAGCGGGATCGCTCGCATCCGGCAAGAGTCGATAATAGTGGCTCATGAGTTTGGGAATATTAACCAAATCCCCTTGCTGTGCTTGCTTGCCTGCGCGGTCATGGATGGCCAAGGCTGAATTCCTTATCGTAGATGGCTAATGGTGTCGTTTCAGGCGAGCGCCAGCTCACCCAGGGATTTGGCACGAACCGGATCGCAACCCAACTGCACCAGGGCTTCTTCAAGTATGGTGCGTTTTTTAGCGGTATTGTTGTTTGTGGTTACCCAAAAACCGCTTGTACCGATTTCTTTAGGGTTGGCCGATTGGCTTGCCTTGAGCAGGGCTTCTTTGGATGTGGCAAAGTAGAGACGATCGCGTCCCTGAATTTGCAACACCTGTTCAAAACGTGAAGGTGCGGCCTGGTGCAAACATTCCAGCGCATAAAGAAAACGGCCTACGGCGCCTTTTTGCGCTGACAGACCCGCTTCACTGAGCAAGTCTGAAAAATCAATCTCGGTCTGGGCGGCAACGTCCGGCTCAGGCTCGACCTCGGGCACATGCACCGGCTCTTGTTCCATGCCAGGTTCACTGATATCGACAGGTGCCACTTCTGAGACTTCGGCGACAGAGAGTCCCAGCAAACGCCGTAAAATATCCGACGCACTCTCACCGATACGTTCAGTCTTGCCGGCTATGTAACGATAGAGCTCTTCGTCCACTTCGATATATTTCATCACCAATGCTTTCCTTTTGTCTTATCAGGCATGCAAGGCATGCCGCTTCGCCGAAGAAAGCCCAGTGTAAGCCAGTCCAACAGATTGATAAAGCGCTCTAAAATGAAAACCGTGGCCGAGATGATGATTACCAAGCCAGGGAGCGAACAAGCGGGCATTTTTTAATCGCACATCAATGGTGCAGGCCACTTTTCTTGCCTGCGCCCGTGCTTGAGGGCAAAATTGCCGCCTTTAAGTGTTAATCCCAATCAACAGGCAGGATTTACATGTCAGCGCAGCTTAACTATCAGACACAAGGCTCCGGGGAAGATGTCATTCTGGTTCATGGCCTTTTCGGTGATCTGGATAACCTCAAGACACTGGCGCAGACCCTGGAAACCGACTATCGCGTTACTCGCATAGATGTGCCCAATCACGGCCAAAGCCCCCACTGGAATAAGATGGACTACCAAAGTCTGGCCCAGAGTCTGGTGTCATTGCTGGATGAACTGGGCGCTACCAAAGCGCATCTGATTGGTCATTCCATGGGCGGTAAAATCGTGTTGGCAACGGCGCTTCTATATCCTGAACGAGTCGCTTCCGTGGTTGCCGCCGATATCGCCCCCGTGCCCTATGCCCCCCGCCATCAACGAGTGTTTGCGGCGCTTACCTCTTTGCCCCTGGATGGCAGCGTCGACAGGAAGGAGGCCTTGAATCACCTGCTGGCAAGGAGTGTGGATGACGCGACAGCACAGTTTTTGCTGAAAAGCTTTCGCCGGGCGGAGTCTGGTTTCAGTTGGCGGATGAATCTCGACGGGCTGATAGCCTCCTATGACGGCATTATCGGTTGGCCGTTCAGTAATGACTCTTACAATGGTCCGACACTCTTTATCCGCGGTGATGAGTCAGACTATGTTACCGCTGAACATAAAGACGCCATCCTCACCCAGTTTCCCAAGGTGCAACTTAAGTCCATTGGGGGAGCCGGCCACTGGTTACACGCACAGAAGCCCAGCATCTTTAACCGACTGGTGAAAAATTTTCTGGACAGCCAACGCCCTGAGTTACACGGGTAAAGGCTATAGCAGACGCTAATATGATGTGATATATTCGCGCCTCTTTTTCAAGGCCGGGTTTTACCCCTACGCCAAGCAACGCCGGAGTCAGCGCTGATGTTAGCCGAGTATATGCAGCAAATAGAAACCCTGGGATTAAACCTGTTTTTCGCTGCCATATTCTTCTTCATTGGCATGGCAATCCATGATGTGCTGAAACAGGGCAATGTGCCCAAGTTTGGCCGTTATATTGTGTGGTTGGTGCTGTTTTTAGGGTGTGCAGGCTTTATCGCCAAGGGCATTATTCAAATGACTTGGGAAGGCGCCGGTATAGGCTAATGACAAAATGGCAAAAGAAGCAGCAGACAGAACAACAATCGATCTCTTTGCCGATGAAAAACGCCGTGGACGTCCCAGAAGCAATCCCCTTCCCCGGGAAACGCAACTGAGGGTTAACAAGCGTAACCAGATCCAACGGGATAAGGCAAAGGGCCTCAAGCGAATAGAGTTAAAGGTGTCACAAGATTTGTACGACGCCTTGAACGAAAAGGCGCTGGCCAGTAACATCAGCCGCAGCCAATTAATCGAATGCATACTTAAGCAATCGTTTGACGACTGAGTCAAACTTTTGTGGATGCCGCGTAAACGCAACTGATATTTAAAGGAAAGACAATGGCTACTGTAGGTCTTTTTTTCGGCAGTGACACAGGCAACACCGAAGCTGTCGCCAAGATGATCCAGAAAAAACTGGGTAAGCAGATGGTGGATGTCAAAGACATCGCCAAGAGCACCAAGGAGCAGATCGCCGAATTCGACCTGCTGCTGTTCGGGATCCCAACCTGGTACTACGGTGAAGCGCAGTGCGATTGGGACGACTTTTTCCCTGAGCTTGAGCAAATCGACTTTACCGACAAGCTGGTAGCCATTTTCGGTTGCGGCGATCAGGAAGATTATGCCGAGTACTTCCTCGATGCCATGGGCATGGTACGCGACATCGTCGAAACCCGTGGTGGCATTATCGTCGGTCACTGGCCTACTGCCGGTTATAACTTCGAAGCCTCCAAGGCGCTGGTGGATGACGATCACTTCGTGGGTCTGGGTATCGATGAAGACCGTCAGCCAGAACTCACCGAAGAGCGCGTTGATCAGTGGGTAAAACAGATTTACGAAGAAATGTGCCTGGCCGAGTTGGCCGACTGATTTCTTTAACTTTGCAAAAGGCGGCGTTTACGCCGCTTTTTCATTTCAGCGCCAATTGAATTCGGGTCTCTCGCTTCTATGACCAGTCCTCATTCCAACCACTGGGACATCTTTTGTGCCGTCGTCGATAACTACGGCGATATTGGCGTTACCTGGCGTCTGTCAAAACAACTGGCATTGGAATATCAGCTTGCCATTGTGCTTTGGGTGGATGACCTCAAAAGCTTTGCCCATATATTGCCAACGCTTGACCCAACGCTGAGCTCGCAGACTCTGGAAGGCGTCACTATTAATCAGTGGAATACGCCGCTGAATGTCGATTACACGCCCGGCGCCGTGCTGATTGAAGCCTTTGCCTGTGAATTGCCTGAACCGGTCAAGGCCACTGCTAAATCTGCGCCTACACCCCCGCTTTGGCTCAATCTTGAATACCTGAGCGCAGAAGACTGGGTTGACGGTTGCCATGGATTGCCTTCCTTTCAGGGCGGCGGCATCAACAAGTACTTTTATATGCCCGGGTTTTCTGCCGCCAGTGGTGGCCTTATCTGCGAACGGACACTCTTTGATGAAAGGGATGCCTGGCAAGCCGACAGTGCCAACAAGCTCAATCTTTTTAAAAGCCTGGGGCTGAGTGGCATCGAAAAGGATGATAAGGTCGTCAGCCTCTTCAGCTATGAAACCCTGGCACTTGAGGGCCTCTGTGCCCTTTGGTCAGCTTCATCCAGTCCTGTGCATCTGTTGGTGCCAAAGGGACGCAGCCTCAGCAGTTTGGCGTCTTATCTGCCCAAGTCCCCGGCCGATGTCACACCAGGCGAGCGGTTTTGTCACGGCGCTCTTAGCATCCATATACTGCCAATGACCGATCAGGCCGGCTACGATCGCCTGCTTTGGAGCGCCGATTTTAATATCGTACGGGGCGAAGACTCCTTTTTACGGGCACAATGGGCAGGCCGACCTTTTATTTGGCACATTTACCAGCAGGAAGAAGACTACCACCTGGTAAAATTAGAAGCTTTTATGCGCCTTTACTGCGATAATCTGGCTCCTGAGATTGCAGATTGCTGGAAAAACTTGAACCTTGCGTTCAATCAGCAACAGGCGGATGCCGTGCAGCAGCACTGGCAAAATATCGAATCTTTCGCTTCGCCTTTGTTGGCACACGCCAAACAATGGCCAATCGATGCACTTAAGACGACAGATCTGGCAACCAGGCTAGTGCAATTCGTCAAAAAATCGTTAAGATAGCGCCTTAAAGTTAAACGTCCAAGATATAGGAAATTTAGTAATGAAAACTGCTCATGAAATCCGTCCCGGTAACGTGATCATGTTTAACGACAGCCCATGGGTTGTTCAGAAGACTGAAACCACCCGTTCAGGCCGTAACGCTGCCATCGTTAAGATGAAGCTGAAAAACCTGCTGATCGACTCTTCTACCGAGACCACCTTCAAGGGTGAAGACAAGATGGACGTTATCGTTCTGGAGCGTCTGGATTGCACCTACTCTTACTTCGCTGACCCAATGTACGTATTCATGGATGCCGAGTACAACCAGTACGACGTTGAAGCCGAGAACGTAGGCGACGCTGCCAAGTACATCGTTGATGGCATGGAAGAAACCTGTCAGGTAACCTTCTACGAAGGCAAGGCCATTTCTGTTGAAATGCCAACCACCATCATCCGTGAAGTTGGCTACACCGAGCCAGCTGCCCGTGGTGACACCTCCGGTAAAGTAATGAAGCCTGCCAAACTGGTTGGCAGCGATATCGAGCTGATGGTTGCTGACTTCGTTAAAGAAGGCGACAAAATCGAAATCGACACCCGTACCGGTGAATTCAAGAAGCGCGTAAACTAATCGCCCTTCAATGAGTTAAAAGCCAGCCCAGTGCTGGCTTTTTTGTTTGACATCCACATCCTCGATGAACCCAGGGTCTTCACCTGACCACCTATGCATCAACGCGCCTGCACAGCAGTCGCCGAGGTGAAGCGGATACCTCTCCCATTTACTCATGTGTACTCCCCTTAAGCGACCTTATCCTGCAAAGCTGACTGGTAAAGCCGAAGAACAGATGAATAGCGCCTACTGCAGTACATCAAGACACTCGACTGACAACGCATCCAATGTACGGTGGCAGCAGTCCGCGAGCCGGATATCAAGTCAGATAGTCAGGCATAAAAAAACACCCGGCAAGCCGGGTGTTTTTATGTGGATAGCAGCAGCAATCAGGCCAGCAGGATAAAGCCCACAAAGGCCAAGGCAGCAGCAATCAGCGCATAGGGAAGCTGAGTAACCGCGTGGCTGACCAGATTACAGCCTGAGCCCTGAGCGGCCAGTACGGTGGAATCTGAGTAGAAGCACGCCTGGCTACCGAATGAAGACGCTGACAGGAGCGCACCAATCACCAGCGCGGTATCGGCACCAACGGCATTGGCCAGTGGCATCACAATCGGAATGGTCACCGCAAAGATACCCCAGCTCGAGCCGGTGGCAAACGCCAGCACCGCCATTGCCAGGAACACAATCGCCGGCAGCATCTTGGCTGTCATATAAGGGCTCAAGGTATCAATCACGTACTGAGGCAGCAGCAACTGATCGCACACATCCTTAAAGATAAAGGCGGCAACCACGGTACCAATGGCAGGCAACATGCTCTTAAAGCCGTCAATCATCTGATCCATCATCTCAGACATTGGCATCAGCTTTTGTACGGCATAGTAAGGCAGAGTCACGGCCAGAGTGGCAAGCAAACCCTTCCAGACATCGATATCGAAATACACGGTAAAGGCAACCAGAAGACCCAGCGGCACCAAAAAGTTATGCAGCTTACCGTGCTGGTCGGCGTGCTCAAACTCGTCTTCGATAGCTTTTACGGCGTATTCGTCGGAGGTGTGCACTTCTTCCCAGTCTACCTGCGCTTTGGCAGGCTCACCCTGAGCAGCAGCCAGCTCGGCCTTTTTCATTGGGCCGATGGCAGGCACCACACCTACCACAACCAAAAGCACCATGATGACCGCAAGCCAGGCATACAGCATATAGGGAATGGCCGACATATAGACGCTGATGGCTTCACCGTCAGCAGCCACACCGTTGTCTACCAGAAGACCACCGAAGAACACTGCCCAGGTCGACAGCGGCACCAGCACACACACAGGGGCGGCGGTGGAGTCAACAACGTAAGCCAGCATCTCGCGGGATACTTTAAATTTGTCGGTCACACGCTTCATGGTTTCACCCACGGTAAGCGCATTCAGGTAATCGTCGATAAAGATCACCAGACCCAGCACAAAGGTCATAAACAGCGAAGATTTTCGGCCCTTGGCCATCAAAATCGCTTTACGACCAAATGCGAGAGCACCGCCGGTGCGAACCAGAAGCGCAATCAGGGCGCCGAAGCTGCCACACACCAGAATAAGCCAGCCAATGGTTTCATCCTGCATCACCTTCAAAGATGCATCGGCAAAGTTACCAAGCACGGAAGAAGGGTCCAGCAGGAGCAAACCGGCAACGGCGCCGATGATCAGGGCAAGGATTGGACGACGCAGCCAAATGGCCAACGCCAGCACCACAAAGGGTGGGATCAGACTTATCGCTGTCGGCTCAGACATGCAAACAGGTCCTCTATCAGGGCCCAACGAGGGCAAAAGTTTCTGGGTGCCGGCACCCTGAGGACCTCATTCTCTCCAGGGCACCGATTTTTCTGCTTTATTATGGGCATACCGCCAGTCGGTCAGGTTACAGCTGCCGCTATTGTTCGTGCCTGGGTAAAAACATCGGGCAGAAAATAATGTGCATCGTCCGACCAGTCAACCAGAAATTCCATTCAAAGCGGTTCTTTTTTGACCACACACTTTTTATTGGATTTTATTAATTAATTATCAGTAAGTTAAATTGGATCAGATCCACGCATGTTCGCCCTGAATTATCGAATAGACATGCGTATTTTTTGCAGGCTTTTTTGATTTCTGCGTAAGACTTTATCAATCAGCCGCCGAGTCCTGCCAAATGGCCACACGCTGGCAGTGTCTGCGCTGCGATACCTATACTCAGGTATGCAACACTTACAAACACGATCGGCGCAGCATGTTATGCTTTTCACGCTAATTTAAAGATGGCTTTTTCAGTGTTTATTACTGAATTTATTTTATATTTTTGATGTTTGTTCTCTTTTATGTTGTCTTGAACTTGGTTATTGTGAGCCTCTGGCGAGCACGCCATATTTTTCCAACAGACCAGGGCCCAGAGGTACAGGATGCGTCCCATCATTAAGTCCAATAAATTAGACACCGTTTGCTACGACATTCGTGGTCCGGTGCACAAGGAGGCCCGTCGTCTGGAAGACGAAGGCCACAGGATCCTCAAACTGAATATTGGCAACCCGGCCCCCTTTGGTTTTGAAGCACCGGAAGAAATCGTCCGTGATGTCATTTTGAATCTCCCCAGCGCCCAGGGCTATTGTGAATCCAAGGGTCTGTTTTCTGCCCGAAAAGCCATAGTGCAGCATTATCAATCCCAAGGCATTTTTGGCGTTGATATTGAAGACGTTTATATAGGAAACGGGGTTTCAGAGTTGATTGTGATGGCGCTGCAGGGGCTTCTGAACAGTGACGATGAAGTACTTATCCCCTCCCCCGATTACCCACTTTGGACAGCGGCAGCCAATCTGGCCGGTGGCAAGGCAGTACATTATCGCTGTGATGAAGAATCAGACTGGTTTCCGGACCTTGAAGATATCAAAGCAAAAATCAGCCCGCGCACCCGTGCGATTGTGATAATCAATCCCAACAATCCAACCGGCGCCGTATACAGCCGTGAGCTGCTACTGGAGATTATTGAGCTTTGTCGCCAGCATGCCCTTATCCTTTTTGCCGATGAGATTTACGATAAAATCCTCTATGACGACGCTGTGCACATACCCGCCGCCGGTTTGTCCGATGACATTCTTACCGTGACCTTTAATGGCCTGTCAAAAGCCTATCGCGCAGCTGGATTCCGAGTCGGTTGGATGATGCTTTCTGGCAATCTCAAGGCCGCGAAGAGTTACATCGAAGGCCTGGATATGCTTGCCTCTATGCGTCTGTGTGCCAACGTACCCAATCAGCATGCGGTGCAAACTGCGCTCGGTGGCTACCAGAGTATTAATGAGCTTATTCTGCCCACCGGCCGGTTAAGCGTGCAGCGCGACACCTGCTATGAGTACCTGAATGCCATCCCCGGGGTGAGCTGTAAAAAGCCCAAGGGTGCCCTGTATGCCTTCCCCAAATTAGATCCCAAGCGATTTAATCTGCGTGACGACGAGCGATTGGTGCTGGATTTGTTAAAGGAAAAGAAAATTCTGCTGGTCCAGGGCAGTGCCTTTAACTGGCCGGAACCTGATCATCTGCGGGTGGTATTTTTGCCCCATAAGGAAGATCTGGAAAAGGCGCTCAGCGCCTTTGGAGAGTTTTTGGAAAACTATCGCCAGTAACCCAGACAATCTATATTCCCCGGAAAGAAAACAGACGCCGACAGCAATGTCGGCGTCTGTGTTTATGCGGTTCGCTTGTTCATGTGACATTCTTCATTAAGTTGCTGTAAAGTGAGCTTATCCCAGTTCATTTCGCGCATCCTCCGCGCCACCTTTTGCACAGCAGGGAAACTAGTATGAGTCATCTTTTTGCCCATCTTGCTCGCCTCAAGCTTATTCAGCGCTGGCCACTCATGTTTAATGTTCGCTCCGAAAATGTGCAGGAGCACTCGTTGCAGGTGGCCATGGTGGCCCATGGCCTGGCTGTCATTGCCAATCGCCAGTTTGGTATGCAGGTGGATGCTTACAAGGCCGCCACGCTGGCGATATTTCACGATGCCTCAGAAGTGCTGACGGGCGATTTGCCCACACCGGTGAAGTACTTCAATAAAGACATCGAGTTTGAGTACAAAAAAATCGAGGCCATTGCCGAGGAAAGGCTGCTCGAGATGGTTCCGGAAGAGTTTAAAGACGACTATCGCCCTCTGCTGATAGCCGATGATGCGGATGATGAGATAAAACAGCTGGTGAAATCCGCCGACACCCTGTGTGCTTATCTTAAGTGTCTGGAGGAGCTCAAAGCCGGTAACCGCGAGTTCAACACAGCCCGCAGCCGATTGGAAGCCATGCTCCAGGCCAATCCCAATCCGGCGGTGAAGTATTTTATCGATTGTTATGTGCCCAGCTTCAAACTGGATCTGGACGAGATAAACCGTATGCTCTGAGGAGCCAAGATGTACAATCCATGGCATGAACGCCGCCACGGCGAAGAAAAACACAGACGCAACGACCACAGAAGTCCATTTCAGCGTGACCGCGCCCGCGTGCTGCACAGCGCCGCCTTCAGGCGCTTGCAGGCCAAAACCCAGGTGCTTGGCGTGGGAATGAACGACTTTTACCGCACCCGCCTCACCCACTCGTTGGAAGTGTCGCAAATCGGCACCGGCATTGCAGCCCAGCTAAAGCGAAAACATCCTGATAAGGAGTCCCTGATTGACTCCATGAGCCTGATTGAATCCCTGTGCCTCGCCCACGATATCGGCCATCCACCCTTCGGCCACGGCGGTGAGGTCGCGCTCAATTACATGATGCGCGACCATGGGGGCTTTGAAGGCAACGGTCAGACTTTTCGCATCCTTACCAAGCTTGAACCCTATACCCCCGGCTTTGGCATGAACCTGTGCCGCCGCACTCTGCTTGGCATTTTAAAGTATCCGCAACTTGCCGCCGAACTTAAATCCAGCGCGCCCCATGTGGAAGTCGCCCATTATCGCCAGCTACGCCCCGCCGACTGGCCGCCGGTAAAAGCGGTATTTGGCGAAGACGCCGATATGCTCAATTGGGTGCTTTCGCCCCTGTCGCAATCAGACAGGGCGCTGTTCTGCCAGTTTACTCCGCCAGAAGGACGTCGACACGGCCGCACACTTTTCAAATCTCTCGACGCCACCATTATGGAGCTCGCAGACGATATCGCCTATGCGGTACACGATCTGGAAGATGCCATAGTAATGGGTATTGTCAGCCGGGAGCAGTGGCTCGATGGCGTTGCGCCGCTGCTTAAAGAGAGCGGTGACAGCTGGATAAAGAGTGAACTCGGCGCCATCGATGAGCACCTTTTCTCCCCTGAGCACCATCTTCGTAAAGATGCCATTGGCACCCTGGTTAATGGCTTCGTCACCTCCATCACCATAGTGGAAGATGCGCGTTTTGATGAGCCGCTGCTTCGACATAACGCGGTGCTGGAAGAGGAGTTCGCCCTGGCCCTCAACGCACTTAAGCGGTTTGTCTGGCGTTATGTGGTAAGAAAACCCGAAGTACAAATGCTGGAATACAAGGGGCAGCAAATGGTGATGCAACTGTTTGAAGCCTTTGCGTCGGATCCAGAGCGGCTGCTGCCACTCAATACTCAGGGGCGCTGGCGCGAAACGTCCGACAAGGGTGAAAATGCCATGCGGGTGATTGCCGACTATATCTCAGGGATGACAGACGAATTCGCCATTCGCATGCACCATCAACTTTTCAGTCCCCGCCTTGGCGGCCTGAGCGATCTGGGTCAGGATTTCTAATCATCCAGATATCGCCAGGTTAAACCCAAAGCACAAAAAAGCCCCGCACGTGATGCGGGGCTTTTCACTACCGAATTTTCAAGCATTTTAATTTTGGTGATCGGGTTATTTATTAACCTAATAAGTTGGGAAACAATCCCTTGAAGCCTGCCGCCATCACCTCGATACCGATAGAAAGCATCAAAAGCCCCATTAGACGGGTGATAACGTTAATGCCGGTTTTACCCAATACCCGGTAGATGGCAGATGCCATGCGAAACAGGCCAAAGCTGAGCGCGCCAAAAATCAACACTGTGACAAACATACCAGCCAAATCAATCAGGCTATTGTGCTCAGCGGCAAACACTATCACCGAGCTGATAGCGCCCGGGCCTGCCATCAAGGGCAATGCCAGTGGTACCACGGCTACCGATTCCATCGCGGATGACTCTCTGTCTTCCTCCTGGTTACGCTTCACCTCACCCAGCTTACCCTGGAGCATCGACAAGGCGATGATGGCAATCAGGGTGCCACCGGCAATGCGAAACGCTGACAGCGAGATAGAAAACATATTGAGGATGTGCTGCCCCGCGACTATGGTCACCAGCAGAATAATCACAACCGCCAGGTTGGCGATTTTACCCGTGTGGTTACGCTCGGCCTCGGTCTGATGGCTTGTGAGGCTCACAAACACAGGCAGCAGACCTATGGGGTTGATGATGGCCACCAATCCCAGAAAAAATTTTATATAAACCGTTACGTCCACCCAGGGTTCTCCGCGGCCGGTGAGGCCATTTGCTGATAATTAACGCCATATTGAAGCAGTTGATTACTCTACCCTAACCCGCAAATACCGAAAAATGAGATTTTCTGCGTATTGTCACAAGTTCGCATAAAAATGGCTTATGAATATCCCTTAATTTCAATTCGTGCAATTTGTCATCAAAGTGTAGCCATTTCTGTTGTTTTATTTCAGATTAGCCCGGCTTTGTGTAACAGATCACGGTGGCTATACCTATATAGGTGTAATTTTCAGTCACAGGCAAGAGTCTTTAGCTAAATTCAGTTTTTGCTAAACATTCTTTTTACGGGAACTTCATCATGACAGTCACCAATACTCAGGAACTCAACGCGCTGGTAGAGCGCGTCGCCAAGGCCCAGGCCCAGTTTGCCTGTTACAGTCAGGAGCAAGTGGACAAGATTTTTCGCGCCGCCGCCCTCGCCGCTGCCGATGCGCGCATTCGTCTTGCCAAAATGGCCGCCGAAGAAACCCGCATGGGGGTTATTGAAGACAAGGTCATCAAAAACCATTTCGCCTCCGAGTACATTTACAACAAGTACAAAGACGAAAAGACCTGCGGCATTCTCGCCGAAGATGCCACCTTCGGCACCATTACCATTGCCGAGCCCGTTGGTATCATCTGCGGCATTGTGCCCACCACCAACCCAACCTCCACCGCTATCTTTAAAGCACTGATAAGCTTAAAGACCCGTAACGGCATCATCTTCTCACCTCACCCAAGGGCCAAGGTTTCTACCACTACCGCCGCCCGCATCGTTCTGGATGCCGCCATCGCTGCCGGTGCCCCGAAAGACATTATCGGCTGGATTGACCAGCCTTCGGTGGCGCTTTCCAACCAGCTGATGACCCACGAAAAGATTAACCTTATTCTCGCCACCGGCGGCCCCGGCATGGTGAAAGCCGCCTACTCCTCCGGTAAACCAGCCATTGGCGTTGGCGCGGGCAACACCCCAATCGTGATAGACGAAACCGCCGACATCAAACGCGCCGTGAGCTCGATTTTGATGTCCAAGACCTTCGATAACGGTGTGGTATGTGCCTCAGAGCAGGCGGTTGTTGTGGTAGACGCGGTATACGATGCGGTGAAGGAGCGCTTCGCCAGCCACGGCGGCTACCTGCTTAGCAAAAAAGAAAACGCCGCGCTGCAGAAAGTTATTCTCAAAGACGGTGGCCTTAATGCCGACATCGTCGGCCAAAGCGCCGCCACCATTGCGGCCATGGCCAATATCAAGGTGCCAACCCACACCAAGGTGCTGATTGGTGAAGTCAGTGACATCGATGAGAAAGAGGCTTTTGCCCACGAGAAACTGTCACCGCTGCTTGGCATGTACCGCGCTGCCAACTTTGAAGAGGCGCTGGACAAGGCCGAAGCTTTGGTTGCCCTCGGCGGCATTGGCCACACCTCCGGGCTCTATACCGATCAGGACACCCTGGATGAGCGGGTGAAAACCTTCGGTTACCGGATGAAGACTGCCCGTATTTTGATTAACACCCCAGCCTCACAGGGCGGCATCGGTGACTTGTATAACTTCAAGCTCGCGCCTTCGTTAACCCTGGGCTGCGGCTCCTGGGGCGGTAACTCCATTTCCGAAAACGTAGGTCCAAGCCATCTTATCAACAAGAAAACCGTCGCCAAGAGGGCCGAGAACATGCTGTGGCACAAGCTTCCATCGTCCATTTACTTCCGCCGTGGCAGCCTGCCGATTGCCCTGGAAGAACTGAGCGGCAAGAAGCGTGCGCTGATAGTCACCGACAAGTTTCTGTTCAATAACGGTTATTGCGACGAAACCATCCGCATTCTCAAGTCTCAGGGACTGGAAACCGAAGTCTTTTACGAAGTCGAAGCCGACCCAACCCTGGCCGTGGTGCGCGCCGGTGCCAAAGTGGCGACCAGCTTCCAACCCGATGTGATAGTGGCTCTGGGCGGTGGTTCTCCTATGGATGCGGCCAAAATCATTTGGGTGATGTACGAGCATCCCGACGTGGACTTTGCCGATCTCGCGCTGCGCTTTATGGATATCCGTAAGCGTATCTACAAGTTCCCCAAACTCGGCGCCAAGACGATGATGGTGGCGATTCCAACCACCTCAGGTACCGGCTCCGAAGTCACACCTTTTGCGGTGGTGACCGACGAGCAAACCGGCGCCAAATACCCTATTGCCGACTATGAGCTGACCCCCAACATGGCCATTGTCGATCCCAATCTGGTGATGGACATGCCCAAGTCGCTCACCGCTTTTGGCGGTATCGATGCCATTACCCACGCACTGGAAGCCTATGTCAGCGTGATGGCCAACGAATACAGTGACGGCCAGGCACTGCAGGCGCTGGATTTGCTCTTCAAGTACCTGCCGGACAGCTACGCCAGAGGCGCTCAGGCACCGCTGGCGCGTGAGAAAGTGCACAATGGCGCCACCATTGCCGGTATCGCCTTTGCCAATGCCTTCCTGGGGATTTGTCACTCTATGGCCCACAAACTGGGCGCCGAGTTCCACCTGCCCCATGGCCTTGCCAATGCGCTGCTTATCAGCAACGTGATTCGCTTCAATGCCACTGACCTGCCTACCAAGCAGGCGGCATTCAGCCAGTACGACAGACCCAAAGCCCTGTGCCGTTATGCCGCCATAGCAAGCCACTTGGGTCTTGCCGGCAAAAATGATGAAGCCAAGGTTGAGGCGCTTATCGCCAAGATTGAGGAGCTTAAAGCCACTATCGGCATTCCGGCGTCCATCAAGGATGCCGGGGTAAATGAAGCCGACTTCATGGCCAAACTCGATGAACTGGCCGAAGATGCCTTTGACGATCAGTGCACCGGCGCCAATCCGCGCTACCCACTGATTAGCGAGCTGAAACAGTTATTTATTGACAGCTTCCACGGACGTGCCTATCAGGACCGCAGCT
Source organism: Shewanella zhangzhouensis (assembly GCF_019457615.1). NCBI lineage: Bacteria > Pseudomonadati > Pseudomonadota > Gammaproteobacteria > Alteromonadales > Shewanellaceae > Shewanella > Shewanella zhangzhouensis. The sequence goes on along the minus strand of NZ_CP080414.1, from coordinate 2,119,297 downwards.
GATGGGTAAGGAGTAAAACCTCCCCGTTAACAGCAACAAAAAAGCCCGGCAATCGCCGGGCTTTTTCATTTGGCCATTCACTTCTCAGCAGATAGTCACCAGATCGTCATCGGCATAGGCTTCAGGCAACTGTTGCATGTGTTTCATCAGCAAAGGATTACCCAGCACATAGCCAAGTTCCTGACGGCTTAAGAGCGCCAGCAGACTCGTTTGACACTGGGCTTCGTGCACCTTAACCCGGGCAATAGCCTCTAGAGGCTCGATGGGGCTGCCGGGCACATGGGTCGGCAACTTATCCATAATGCTCATGTGCAGCGCCATCATGTCGGCATTAGCCAGCAGCATGGGCACGTTCCAGCTCTCACCCAGGGCCTCGGCATAGTATTCACGCCTTGCCGATGCCGCCGCCACTATGGCCGGTTCATTCACCTCTTCCGGCGTGGCCAGAATTTTTCTGTCCTTAAACCATTGCCCGATGGGGCCGGACGCCGTGATGGCAGATAAGGGTACGGCAAGCCAAAGGCCAACCAGGGCCGGTGACATCCATGCCAGCAGGGTCAGGGAATCCAGAATGGCTGCATAACCCAGGAGCAAACCTGCAATCATGTGCCAGCGGTGGCGGTAGATCAGATCTTTCCACGGCAGGCTACCATCGTCACGACGCTGTGGCGACCAGCCACTGTCGCGGCCAAAGAGGATAGAGAGCACGGCGCCACAATGAATAAACATCATAATGGGCGCGATCATGGCCGAGAGTATCACTTCGGTGATGGTGCTCAGCGCTATTCTCAGTCTGCCGCCCAATGCCTTACAGGTTTTGTTGTCAAACACCAACAGCAACAACCCAAAGATCTTGGGACCAAACAGTACCCCCATGGTGATGTAGAAAAGGCGCAATGCCCTGTCGGAGTCCATCACGGGCCAGGTGGGATAAAGTGAGAACTGATCCGAGAAGTACTCAGGGCGTATGTAGTGCGCCTGCAGCGCCAGCAGCAAACCCGAGAGGATGAGCATCAGCCAGAAAGGCGATGACAGATAAGACATGATCCCCGTGACCAGATGCATACGGCTAACCCAGTGCAGGCCTTTGGCGGGCAGAACACGGGTATGTTGCAGGTTACCCTGACACCAGCGACGATCGCGTACCGCCATATCGATAATCGATGGCGGGCATTCCTCGTACGAACCATAGAGATCGGCAGCAATTTTCACGCTCCAACCGGCGCGGCGGATAAGCGCCGCTTCCACAAAATCATGGCTGAGGATGTGACCGCCAAAGGGAGGTTTACCGGACAAATGGGGCAAACCTGCCGCCTTCATAAAGGCTTCGGTGCGGATAATGGCATTGTGACCCCAGAAGTTACCTTCTTTTTGCACCCACCACGCCAGACCCGTACCAATCACAGGGCCATAGAAACGTGCCGCAAACTGCTGCACCCGCGCCATCAGGGTCGTGCCCTTGATAAGGGCGGGAATAGTCTGGATCAGGCCTGCGTCGGGATCGGCCTGCATCCGTCTTGCCAGCGACACTATGGTGGAAGTTTCCATCACACTGTCGGCATCCAGCACCAACAGATGGTCGTAACTGCTGCCCCAGCGCCGACAAAAATCTGCCACGTTACCGGCTTTTCGGGCAACGTTTTTGCGGCGGCGACGATAATACACCCGCGCCTTGCCTGCGGTGGCTTCACGAAGCAGCCAAAAGGCGTGTTCTTCGGCGAGTGCCACTTCAGGATCTGTGGTATCACTCAAGATAAACCAATCAAAGGCATGACCATCCGGCGTATCGGCAAGTGCCAGCGCCATTGTTTCCACCGCGGCGAACACCCTGTCTGGGGACTCGTTGTAGGTGGGCATCAGGATGGCGGTGCGGGTAGTGAGCTCCACCTCATCCACCGCGGATTTTTTACCGCGAATGATAGAAATCATCCCGGCGATACCGGCACAAAATGCCAGGGCAATCCAACAGAAGTTGATGGCAAAGAGTACCAACACCAGGTATTCCAATGGGGTCAGGCCACCGAGTAAAAACACCCCGCGCATTTCATAAATGGCAAATGCAGACAACAGGAGTGAAGAGCCCACTACTGACCAACGCTTCAGCGCACTGGACTTAACACCGGCGGGTGATACAGGTGTGCGGGGAAAGCCTTCGCTCAGGGACTTGAGCGACTGGGTGGGCATGTCCGCCGGACGCTCCGGCGGCATGGCTGTGTCTCCGGCCAGCGCCGGAGACGGAGTTTCAAGCAACTTGTGTGTCATACCTGTCTCAGAGCGTCCAACGGTACAGCCAGGTTTCTACGCTGCGGGGTTCGTCAAACTTAAGCTCGGCACGGAACTCGGCCAGTCTGGTTTCACCCGGGTCAAACTCAAAGGACAAACGATAGCCATTGGATTTGGGATTTTCGCGGATAACGACATTGCTGACAACACCCGCAGAGGTCTCCACCTTTGGCGTGGGCAACTTGCCGGGCTTTTCGCCTTTCACCTCGTAGTCCACCACGAACAAACGTTTTGGCGTTGGCTTGGCGATGTCGGCACGGCCACTGGCACTGCGGCTTACGATAATGCTGTTATCCACCGGCACAGGGTTGGCACCCCAGGACAGGTGATAGGAAAAGCGGTATTCACTGCCGGCAGCGAGTGGCTGACGAGGTTTCCAGAAGGCCACAATGTTGTCGTGAATTTCAGACTGAGTTGGGATTTCAGTCAGTACCACGGCACCTGCGCCCCAGTTACCCACGGGTTCAACCCAGAGGCTTGGACGACGCTCATAGTTGGCTTCCAAATCCTGATAGTTCACGTAGTTGCGCTCGCGCTGCAGCAAACCAAAGCCCTGTGGGGAGTTGTCCATAAAGGCACTCACCTGCAGATCTTTTGGATTTGCCAGCGGACGCCACAGGCGCTCACCACGGCCATTGATCATCAAAAGACCGTCGGAGTCATGCACTGCAGGACGAAAATCGTCTGTCAGATGGCGACCATTGGGAGAATGCATGTACATGCTGGTGCTGGGCGCAAGACCCACCTTGGCAAGCTCTACCCGCGGGAAGAGCACGGCTTCCACATCCATACGGGTGTTGTCACCGGGACGGATGGAGAAACGGTAAGCACCGGCCACGCTGGGGCTGTCCAGCAGTGCATGGACCACAATGAGATTGGTCTCGTTATTGGGCTTTTCTATCCAGAACGCGCGAAAGACCGGGAATTCTTCACCGGCCGGATCCGCAGTTTTTATGGCAAGGCCCCGGGCAGACAGGCCATAGGCGTTGCCTTTACCGAGGGCGCGGAAGTAACTGGCGCCCTGGAACACAAAGAGCTCGTCAAAATATTCACTGCTGTTCAGCGGATAATGTACCCGCAAACCGCTGTAACCAATGTCTTCATTGGGCAGCTTTTCACGAATAACTTCACCGGCACTGAACAGTGAGGGGTCGTAAGACAGGTGAGTCGACTTTTTGCCTTCAACAATGGCAATTTCAATCAAATCCTGGAAATAAAAGCCGCGGTGGAACAGTTGCATCTGATACGGCAACCCGTCCTGCTTCCAGATGGCCTGCTCTGGCTTGAAGCGAATATCGCGATATTCATCGTAGCTGATGTTAGCCAGACCCGGCGGGAGCGGATCGCTCAAAGCGACATAGGGTTTGGCTGCAAGCTGTCTTGCGATGCGCACAACGGTGTCCGCATCAAAATTACCGGTTTTGGCAAAACGCACCTGAGTTGGCTTGGTTGGCTTTGGCGGCATTTCCGCTTTAACGGCAGGTTTTACCGTTTGCAGCTGCTCTGGCTCAGCGCCAAAAAGATGCAAGGGGGAAAGAGCAGACATGCCAAGCAGCAAGGCTGCCACGGCCTTGGGTTTTATACTGGCGGTGCGAGGAGAACGAACCATAGGGAGAATGACCCGAAAAGTGTTGAAAACAAGAGTGTTTATAGCTTAGGCGACGATGTGTTTTATGCCAAAATTAATGGCAAAAATATCGTGGCCCGCTAAGCGCGAAAGATATCAGAACGGCAAAAAAAAGCACAAACAATGTTGAGCTTACCCTATTACCGCGAAGACTTTGTAATTATATGTTTATAACTTTTTGAAATAAACGATTCGGCGCAGGATTTCATGGCTAATCCTGCGCCCCTGTTCGGCTAAAGCCTTGTCAGCTAAGCGCAGTTCCACTCAGAAGGACAACTGCTGTTAAAGCGGGAAATCTCGGGCTCGCCTTCCCCTTTGAGCAGATAATAGTTGTCGCTATAAATTCGCCAGCGGCACAAATCAATGGGTGTCACTTCGCTGGCATTTACGCTACCGGAAAGCCCCGCCTCTTCGAATGCCGCAGCTACCAATTCTGAGCAAAAGAAACGACTGTAGTCACGCTCGTTGTAGCCAGGCCCCTTAATGCTGTCAAACATGTCGAAAGCCGACATCAGTGCCTGCGACAAATCGAACTGCTTGCGGGCCTTCGCCTGATTAAACAGAAAGTCGTAAAAGCGGGTTTGATTGAACCGGGATGCTCTTAGCTCGGGACACAATGGCAGCCACCAAATATCCCCTTCGTAACTCAAACGGTCGCTGAACCGGTTGATTTGCACCCCGGTAAATCCGTTCAGTTCGGTGGATTCGATAATTTGATTGAAGAAACGCCCGGAATCATCCTCTACCACCCGGGTTTGCAAAATGACCCCAACGTGGGACACGCTGGAGCGGGTCATAAACTTGGTCAACGTAGAAAAAGGCGCCCGGCCGCCAAAAGCAATGACGTCTCCGGGTTGCATCAGGGCTCTGGCGTCCTGATAGTTGATTGTCTTCATGGCCATAATGGCGCTCCTGACTAAATCCATTTAAAAGAAGAGAAGCGACACTATACTGAAGTTTTCTCAAAATAAAAGCCGGGCGATTGCCCGGCTTCTTCTTTGTATTACAAGGAGTTTGGATTACTTAGCGGTCCAACGGTCCATCCAGCCCAGCACCTTGGCATACCACTGCTGAAGGTTGTCAGGGTTCAGGATCCAGTGATTCTCCTCAGGGAAAATCAGCAGCTCCGATGGAATATCGTTACGCTGCATATAGCTGAACGCTGCCAGGCCCTGATCGTAGGGTACGCGGAAGTCTTTTTCACCGTGGATAACCAGCATGGGTGTTTTCCAGTTTTCAACATAGTTGACCGGGTTGAACTTCTCGTACAGCTCACGGTTCTTCTGGTAAGTGCCACCAAACTCGTACTCTGGGAACCACAGCTCTTCGGTCACATGGTACATGGAGCGCATGTCGAACAAACCTGCGTGGTTCACCAGACACTTGAAGCCGTCGTTCCAGTTACCCTGGATCCAGTTCATCATGTAGCCGCCATAGGAGCCGCCAAGGGCACAGGCGTTGTTTACATCAAGCCACTTCTGCTGACTGCCAACGGCTGCGAGACCTTTTTGCAGATCTTCCAGCGGCTTGCCGCCCCAATCCTGGGAAATGGAATCGGTAAAGGCCTGGCCATAACCGGTAGAGCCATGGAAGTCCACCATCACCACACCGTAACCGGCGCCGGCCCACAGCTGGGCATTCCAGCGGTGGCTGAAGCTGTTACCAAAGGAGCCCTGAGGACCGCCGTGCACCAGATAGGCCACAGGGTACTTTTTGCCTTCTTTGTAGTTAGCAGGCTTAATCCAGTAACCATGAACGGTTTCGTTGTTCCAGCCCTTGAAGGAGAACTGCTGGAACTCACCGAATTTGATTTTGGCCAGCTTGTCTTTGTTTACTTCGGTCAGACGGGTCAGACGATCGCCATCTTTGCCGATGGTGTAGAGATCGCCGGGCTCAACCAAACTGCGGTGATTAAGCACCAGTTTGTCACCGGCAATACCAACGAGGCTGTTGCTGCCATCGTTATAGATGGAACGCACATCGCCAAACTGGGTGTTCACTTCGAAAACCGACACCTGACCCACGTCCTGCGCGGTTACATACAGGGTGCGATTATCATCGGCAAACTGAATGGAAGATGGGCTTCTGTCCCACAGAGGGGCCACTTCTTTTTCCTGACCGGTTTTCAGATCACGCAGCATGATGGCGTAGCGATCGGCTTCAAAACCGGGACGCTTCATGGCGAGATAAGCCATGTAGGCACCGTCACTGCTGAACACAGGCTGGGCATCCCAGGCGATGTTGCTCTCGGTCAGGTTTTCTGCCTTGCCACCCTTCACGCTCACTTTCCACAAGTCGTAGTTGGTGGTCCAGGCCTGATCTTTGGAAGGCGCCTTGGCGCTGTATACCAGATGCTGGCTGTCAGCGGTGAAGGCGACTTCTTCCATGCCGGAAAATGGCTTGGGCGGCACTTCGGTATCCAGGCCCTGGGTCACATTCACCGGCGTACCCAGTGTCTTGCCATTGATATCGGCCACGAACAGGTGGTTGCGGGCATGGTCATGCCAGGTATCCCAGTGACGCACCATCAGCTGGCTGTACTCGCGGCCATTACTCTTGCGCTTGGCTTCGGCGTCAAACTTGTCTTTTGAACACTCCAGGGTGTCGCACTCAGGGAACACCCTTAAGGTCATGGCCAGCTTATTGCCGTCTGGCGACAGCTTGATGCCATTAATATCCAGTGGCAAATCAGATACTTTTACCGCTTCGCCGCCGTTTAACGGCAGACGGTAAAGCTGACTGGTGCCATCACGGCTTGCCAGAAACAGGATTGACTTGCCATCGGCGGCAAATACCACGTCATGCTCAGTGCCCTTGGCGCTGGTCAGCTGCAGTGGTGCCGCTTCGGGGTTGGTCAAATCCAGCAGGAACAGGTTGGACTCGCTGCTGCCATCCTCATTGATTTCTTTGAGGCCATACACCAGTTTGCTGCCATCGGGGGACAGGGTTTCTGAATGCATTTTATTGAGTTTCACCAGATGCTGAACCGAAAACGGCTCGGCGCCCGAGGCGAACGCGGCACCGGATACACCGGCCAGTGCCAGCGACAGGGCGATAGCGCTTAATTTCTTCATGGATGTTGTCCGAAATACTGTTTGTTATTGTTAGTGGCCATGGGCCAGATATGCCATCCCGGCAAAAAAGACACCTTAATCCAAAGACAAGGGCCCGGACAAGTGTGTCTGGGCCCTTTTCAATTATGGATTTGTATCAAAATAGTAGGGGCTGTTGACGTTACACGTTTAATTTTGCAGCAATTTGGCTAATGTTTACGCAAGGCAAAGTCCGTGCAGTGTAGTGACGCTACATTAACGGACGCTAACGCGGCAGAAACGTCAGCCAAATGCTGCCCAACGGGTTCGTTTGGAAAGCCCGTGCTTTTTGTCACTCGTCATTTGAGTAGAATAACTACACATCATTCCTCGTTTCGCGAGCACGGGCTTGCCAGAACGAACAAAATTTAATCTCGAAACGTCAACAGCCCCTAGGCTATTACGCCTTGGCGTTCTGGATGTTCACTTTCCAGATGGCCGGGCCTGTCTCGTGGGCGTTTACACCCTGAGTGTCCACCGCCACGGTCACTGGCATATCCTGCACATCGAACTCGTAGATGGCTTCCATACCCAGATCTTCAAAGGCCACCACACGGGCGTGTTTGATGGCTTTGGATACCAGATACGCGGCGCCGCCAACGGCCATCAGGTAGACGGCTTTGTGCTGCTTGATAGACTCAACGGTGGCAGGACCACGTTCGGCCTTACCAATCATGCCCATCAGGCCGGTCTTATCCAGCATCAGATCGGTAAACTTATCCATGCGGGTGGCTGTGGTTGGGCCGGCAGGACCCACGACTTCGTCACCAACCGGATCAACCGGGCCCACGTAGTAGATAAACTTGCCGGTGAAATCCACGCCTTCCGGCAGACCTTCACCCGACTCAATCAGGGTTTGGATGCGCTTGTGGGCCGCGTCCCGGCCGGTGAGCATCTTACCGGACAGCAGCAGGGTGTCGCCGCTCTTCCAGGTTTCGATGTCGGCCTGAGTTACTGTGTCCAAATTCACGCGGCGCACGCTCTCGCCCACTTCCCAGGTGATTTCAGGCCAGTCACTGAGGCTTGGCGGCGCCAGATCGGCAGGACCTGTGCCATCCAGATGGAAGTGCACGTGACGGGTAGCTGCGCAGTTGGGGATCATCACCACGGGCTTGGAGGCGGCGTGAGTTGGCGCAGATTTGATTTTTACATCCAGCACTGTGGTCAAACCGCCGAGGCCCTGGGCACCAATACCCAGACCGTTGGCGCGCTCGAAAATATCCAGACGCAGTTTTTCTTCTGCGGTTTCAGCGCCTTTGGCCATCAGCTCATGGATATCGATGCTTTCCATCAGGGCTTCTTTAGCCATCACTGCGGCTTTCTCGGCTGTGCCGCCGATACCTATGCCCAGCATGCCGGGAGGACACCAGCCAGCGCCCATGGTTGGCAGGGTCTTTTCAACCCAGGCGGCGATATCGTCGGATGGGTTAAGCATCACCATCTTTGATTTGTTCTCGCTGCCGCCGCCCTTGGCGGCAATGGCCACTTCCACATGGTTACCTGGCACCATGTCGATATGCACCACCGACGGCGTGTTGTCTTTGGTATTTTTACGGCCACCGGCAGGGTCGGCCACGATGGATGCGCGCAGTGGGTTATCCGGGTTGGTGTAAGCGTGGCGAACGCCTTCATCCACCATCTGCTGCACTGTCATGTCGGTTTTATCCCACTGCACACCCATGCCCACTTTCACAAAGCAGGTCACGATGCCGGTGTCCTGGCACAGAGGACGCTTGCCCTCGGCCGACATGCGGGAGTTAATCAGAATTTGAGCGATGGCGTCTTTGGCGGCGGCGCTCTGTTCGCGCTCGTAGGCCTCAGCCATGGCATCGATAAAATCTTTAGGGTGGTAGTAGGAGATGTATTGCAGTGCATCCGCAACACTTTCAATAAAATCGGCCTGCTTGATCACGACCGGCGAGTGATTCTCTGACACGTTATGCTCCGACTCTCTCAGCTTTGTTGACAGCTCTATTTATAGGGAAGACCACAGACCCTGTGGGACCAGGCCTTTTGTTTTGGTTAATCCTTTTTCGGCCAATATGATACTCTGTTGCAAATCTTTGGGCTACATCACAAGTTGAATAAGGTTAATCGATGTTTCCACCCCTGCCCACTCGTATAAATCATGCACAGCTCGCCATTAAAACCCTCGATTGGACCGCATCCAGCAACGACGTTTTTGCCCCATTGTCCAATCTACCCTGGTCCATGCTGCTTGACTCGGCCGATGCGCCGCACATGGACGCCCACTGTGATATTTTGGTGGCAGCCCCTGTTGCTACGTTGAAAGTGTACGAGAGCCACTCCGAACTCACCTATGGGGGCAATACACAGAGACTCGACACCTCTGAGTGCCCTTTTTCGCAGCTGCAGGCGGTGCAGCATGCGCTTTTCAGCGTTCAAAAAAATGCATCGCTACCTTTTGCCGGTGGTGCATTAGGCAGTTTTAGCTACAATTTAGGCAGGCGTATTGAGCGGCTACCTAACACGGCTCAGGACGACATCAAACTGCCATTGGCCTGTGTTGGCTTTTATGACTGGGCGCTTATTCGAAGCTATCAATCCAATTCATGGCAATTGGTGCATTATCTGGGGGAGGACGCATTAAACGACACACTGGCATGGCTTGAACAGCAGCGTATCTCTGCCCAAACCGTGGCGGAGTCCAACGCCAGTTTCTCGCTGCTGACCAAATTTACCCCTCAAATCACCCGCGACCAATACCAGCAGAAATTCAATCGGGTACAGTCGTATTTAGCGAGTGGTGACTGCTACCAGATAAACCTGACCCAAAGGTTCAGCGCCGATTATCGGGGCAGCGAGTGGCAGGCCTACCTTAAATTGCGCTCGGCCAATGGGGCGCCCTTCTCTGCCTTTATCCGGCTTGAAGAAGGCGCTATTTTGTCCATTTCGCCGGAGCGGTTTATCAAACTCGACGGCAGACAGGTGGAAACCAAGCCTATCAAGGGCACCTTGCCACGACTGGCCGACCCAGACGCTGATAAAGCCAATGCCATCGCGCTGAAAGCCTCGCCCAAAGACAGGGCTGAAAACCTGATGATTGTGGATTTGCTGAGAAACGATATCGGCCGGGTAGCAAGCCCGGGCAGCGTGCGGGTGCCCAAGCTCTTTGATGTGGAAAGTTTCCCGGCGGTGCACCACCTGGTCAGCACAGTGACCGCTGAGCTTGCCACAAACAAAGATGCCTTTGATTTATTGAGAGCAGCCTTCCCCGGCGGCTCTATTACAGGCGCCCCAAAAATCCGCGCCATGGAAATTATTGAAGAGCTTGAGCCCTCCCGGCGCTGCATTTACTGTGGCTCCATCGGTTATATCAGCCAGCACGGTAATATGGATACCAGCATTACCATTCGCACCCTGGCGGCTGTCGATGGCAAACTTCACTGCTGGGCCGGTGGCGGCGTGGTGGCCGACTCGAATGTCGACAGTGAGTATCAGGAAACCTTCGACAAGGTCAGCCGTATTTTGCCGATACTGGAACAGGAATAATTGTTTATGCGTTTTACAGGTGCGGACGCCATGACTGTTGACGAACTGAGGTTGCACTTTTCGTTGCAGCCACTTCGTCATGCCATAGTGTCGGCCCCCCTGAAAAACAGAGTAAGGGAAGCGGCCGTACTGATGGCGCTTGAGGAGTTGAACGGTGAGCTTCAGCTCATACTCACCACCCGCCCCACCCACCTTAAGGCCCACCCCGGCCAGGTGAGTTTTCCCGGTGGTAAGGTCGAGCCGAGCGATCTTAGCCCAACCCACACCGCGTTCAGGGAAGCCGAAGAAGAAATCGGCCTGCGAAGTGAGAATTTAGAGCTCCTGGGCCAGTTTCCCACCCACAGAACCTTCACCGGCTTTGAAATCACCCCTGTGCTGGCACTGGTGAAAAATCCATTTGAGACAAGAATCGATCCAGGTGAGGTGGCTGAGTGTTTTCGGGTGCCACTGCACTTTTTTATGCAGGACAAACACAGGCATATCCGGCAATTCCAGCGCCAGGGACATAGTTATCATGTGGTATTTATTCCCTGGGAAGGACGCCTGATCTGGGGCGCCACTGCAGCCATGATAGATTTGCTGTGCCGCCACCTTAAGGACGGCGGCGCTATCTAACATCGTTATCGTGTAATTAGGGGGAAGACGGCGATTGGCGTAAATCAGCTTGATAGCGAAATTAATCAGTGCCGGGCATGAAAAAGCCCTACACCCAAAAGCTCATATAGAGGCCGGCGGCCAAAGAAGAGAGCAATAACAAGGGAATGTTAAACCAGTACCCCATACGGCTGTGCTGCGCCACATAGACGTTAAACAGCAGACTCACCAGACTCACACCGCACACTATCCAGATGACCTGCTCCAATCGCAGGGTAAGAGAAGGCTCCCAGAATAACCTTACGGTTGCACCTTTTGACAGGAAATAACCCACCGCTCGATCGGGCCTCGCTTCGTGAAACAGCATCAAAGCCCATATCGCCAGCGCCCATCCCAAAATGGACAAACCTGCCAGCAGTAACTGGAAAATACGCAGTTTACTCATGGCTCACCTCCATTTGTGCAACCCGGCTCCACAAGATTGTGAATATATTCCGCAGCATACCTTTTTCAGCTTGAGAAAAGCCACCGGAAAGGTAATATAAACCTCCTTTTTGATTTTATATTACATGTTTCGTTGGAGATAAGCGCAGCAATGAGCATTGCATCTATCGCATCCGTATTTAAGGGTGATTTCGCCCCCGGTACCGAGATCACGGTACGCGGTTGGGTTCGTACCCGTCGGGATTCCAAGGCAGGGATCTCCTTCCTCGCCGTCTATGACGGCTCCTGTTTCGATGCCATTCAGGGCGTAGTGCCCAATGCTCTGTCTAATTACAATGACGAAGTGCTGAAGCTGACCGCTGGCTGCTCTGTGGAAATGACCGGTAATCTGGTGGAGTCTCCAGGCTCAGGCCAGGCGTTCGAACTGCAGGCGACTGCAGTGAAAGTTACCGGCTGGGTAGACGATCCGGACACTTACCCTATGGCTGCCAAGCGCCACTCTATCGAGCACCTGCGTGAAGTGGCTCACCTGCGTCCCCGTACTAACATCATAGGTGCCGTGGCCCGTGTACGTAACTGTCTGTCTCAGGCTATCCACCGTTTCTACCACGAGAACGGCTTTATTTGGGTTTCTACCCCCATCATCACCGCCTCCGACTGTGAAGGCGCCGGGGAAATGTTCCGCGTCTCCACTCTGGATATGGAAAACCTGCCTCGTACCGACGCTGGCAAGGTAGATTACGACCAGGACTTTTTCGGCAAAGAAGCTTTCCTGACCGTTTCGGGTCAGCTGAACGGCGAAACCTACGCCTGTGCCCTGTCGAAAATCTACACCTTCGGCCCGACCTTCCGCGCCGAAAACTCCAACACCAGCCGTCACCTGGCGGAATTCTGGATGGTTGAGCCGGAAGTGGCCTTTGCCGATCTGAACGATATTGCCGGTCTGGCCGAATCCATGCTCAAGTACTGCTTCAATGCCGTACTCGAAGAGCGTATGGATGACATGAAGTTTTTCGCCGAGCGCGTAGACAGCAGTGTTATCGATCGTCTGCAAAACTTTGTGAGCAGCGACTTTGCCCAGGTGGATTACACCGACGCCGTTGAGATTCTGCAAAACTGTGGCAAGACCTTCGAATACCCTGTTGAGTGGGGTATCGATCTGCAGTCTGAGCACGAGCGTTATCTGGCCGAAGAGCACTTCAAAGCCCCTGTGGTAGTGAAGAACTATCCGAAAGATATCAAAGCCTTCTACATGCGCCTCAACGAAGACGGCAAGACTGTAGCGGCCATGGACGTACTGGCGCCCGGCATCGGTGAAATCATCGGTGGATCTCAGCGTGAAGAGCGTCTGGACGTACTGGATGCCCGTCTCGAAGAGATGAACCTGTCTAAAGAAGACTACTGGTGGTACCGCGACCTGCGCCGTTATGGCACTGTGCCACACGCCGGTTTCGGTTTGGGCTTCGAGCGTCTGGTCTCTTACGTGACCGGTGTGGGCAACATCCGTGATGTGATCCCATTCCCACGTGCACCACGCAGCGCGAACTTCTAATCGAGAGAAGCGCCAAGGTCTAATCGCGTAAAAGCTATCACGCGATAACGAAAAAGCCGCCTTATGGGCGGCTTTTCTATTTGTGATGTCTTTTTGATTTCAGTGCGATTTACGCAATGCTCAGCGCTGCACCAAATGCACCAACCCTTCACCGCTAAGAAAGGCCTCCGCGCCCTCGCCCTTTAGCATGGCCATGGTCGACAGCATTCCCGCTGCAGAGGCGCTGGGGGCAAGTACTGTAACTGAGCGCGGCGCATCCGGCACCGGATAACCGGTTTTGGGTGACAGGATATGGCCGACGCGCTTACCGTCCACCAGCACAAAGCGTTTGGTATCACCGCTGGTTGCAAGACCGCCGCCGGGAAATTCAACAAGACCCGAGGCTTCCGCCTGCAACATCTCAGAGTCACTTTCAGCATGGACACCTTCAACCCCAATCCTCCAGGGATAGCGACTCGCGGCTATGTCACCGCCAAGGTTTACCAGCACAGCAACATCAAGCCCAAGGGCCCTGGCCTGCCGCTCTATCAAAACGAGCGCCCGGTCGGCGGCATATTCTTTGGCTATGCCACCAAAATCCAGACTCATACCTGCGGGTAAAAAGAGTCGCCAACAGCCTTGGTCTTTGTAAAAGCGCAGCCTGTCAAAGCCGATGTGTTCAAGGGTAGCTTGAACGTCAGTATTTGTGGGGAGCCACATTTCATTCAGGCCAAAGCCCCACAGGCGTTGTAGCGGCGCCACAGTAATGTCAAAAAGCCCACCTGATAGCCGGTAACAGTCGGCAGCAAACTGAAGCAGCCCCGCGGTTTCGGCATCGATACTGAGGTCATCGCCAGCACTGGCATTGATGCGGCTAAGCTCACTCTCTGGCAAAAAGCGGCTGAACTTGGCTTCAATACGCCTCACCTCGCTGATGGCGAGCTTCGCAAGAGTGTTAGCCTGCGGGTGACTAGCACCGATAAACAGCAGTTCACAGTCACTCGCCATGGCGCTGAAGCGTATCCGCCCTGCACTCAGCTTGGAGCCTGTCATCGGACTTAATTCCACGAGTAGTTGACCTGCAACATGGCGGCATTAAGCTCTGGGTACAGCTCCAGCCCCTTAAGGCCGTCGAGACTGGAAGCCTCCCCCCGAGGTTGCTGACGGTAATACTCGAGCCGCAGCGCAATCTCATCGCCATCTTTAAGGCGCCAGCCGGTTTTAAGGCCTATCGTCCAGGTGTCCATATCACCGATGCGGTAATCGGCGCTGATATGCTCAGCGACGGGCTCGCCACTGAGCAAATAGGGGGTGAAAAAATCCACGCCGTACTGCCGATACGCCCGCAGATGGAACTGGAGATAGGGCCCCGTCCTGGTGCTGAAATAATGGCGATAGCGGCCTTCCAGGGTATGGGATTCAAGGCCCCAGTCATCAATGGTAAAGCGATAAGAGTACTCGGCCACACCACGCTTGAATGCCGTTTTTCCGAGCACAAATGCGCTTTGCTTTAATCGGCTGTCAGGCCGGGATTCATAGAGGTAATGGCTGGCAGTGCCGCTGGTATCCAACACAGACACCAGCTTATAGGGGTCATTCAAATAGCCGCTGGAATAGCCAAGGCCGTAGTTGAACTGTACCAGGGTGGATTTGCTGAGGATTTGGGTCACGCCCAACATCAGCTCGCCTATGCGTTTATCACCGACACCGCGCTCACGGCTTGAATCAAATGCCTGCCAGAAAGCCTCTTCGTTGGCAAAGTCTTTACGGATGGCCATGGTGCTTAAGGGTACGGGTCTGCCACCCACGGCATCAATCAAATCGTAACCCAGGGCGCCGGATAAACTTAAGGTAGTGTTGTCTTTAAAAAAGCCCCACTCTATGCCGCCATTCACCCCGAGAGAGAGATAATCAAACTCTTTTGAACCATAAACACCGGCGTTGACCCTGGTGTCGGTATCCAGCGTTTTCTGCCAGCCACCGGTCAGCGACAGCCGGGTATCCTGAAAGGTGTCATCCAGCGGAGTTTCGCCTGCTGCAACCTGATATTCGCCCTTGCCTGAAGGGCGGGTAAAGGTCTGAGCGCGCTCCTGCGCTGCAGCGCCTGAGGCCGATGCGCCGGACAGGCTGTCGAGTACAATTTTGGCGTTAATGGATTCGCTGTCGGATAAGGCTTTTACGCCAGACAGCACACCTTCGATGGCCTGCACCCGTGAATCTTCACGGTACCACAAGAGTGCTGCATCGATTTCCCAGCCGTCGATTAACCGGGTAAGCAAGCTGTCATCTTCGCTTTTCGGCAGCTGTTTTACCGTATCAGCCGTGTCAACCGCCGGTGTTTCCGTCGCTGCCGCATCAAAGCCTATCATGGCAAGGCTAGAGAGGCAGACGGCGGCCGCAATGCCGGGTTGGCGAAGGCGCGTCTGTCCCGTTGGCTCAGTCTCTGAGCCATCAACTGGCGACGCCGACATTAATTGCATCCGCAGCCGCCTCCGCCAAAGCTTCTGCCACCACTGGCACCTTCTTTACTGAAATACACATGGTCATCCAAAGACAAATCCAGTGCCTCGGCGCCCAGCTGCATATCCTCGCGGGCAAATTCGCCCTTATCCCAGGGCTGCAGTGTGGTGCAGCCGCCTAGTACCATTAAAGGAAGCATCAAAGGCAGCGCAGCCGCGAAAGAGATTCTTGTTTTGAACTTCATTTTGGCTGCTCCAGTAAGTTCACGAGTTCGGCTTCATATTCAGCCGACTTCTCGGTGAAAAAGCCCACGTGGGTCGCGACGAGTTTACCCGACCGGTCAAAGACAAAACTTGAAGGCATCCCCAGTAAGTCAAACTGTCTGGCGACCTCGCCTTGGCTGTCATAGCCGATGATGAACTGAGGCTTAAGGTCATTCAGAAAAGGTTTGGCATCACCACTGTCGGTGTCCAGATTGATGGCTATCACGGCGAGCCCCTTATCCTGGTAGCGACTGTGCATCTCATTCATCCAGGGGAAAGACTTGCGGCATGGCCCGCACCAAGACGCCCAAAAATCCACGTACACGACCTTGCCGCGATAATCACTCAGGCTAAATGCCTTGCCACTCCCATCCACAATGCTGTGATCAAGAGTTGGTGTGGCATAGCTGCTTAACGGCAGGCCAAGAAACAAGACAGCGGCGCAGAGAAATGGACTCAGCTTGGTTGGCAATCGGTTGGCAGACTTTACAAAGTTCATAAACGGCTCGGATGTAGACGGCGGTGGGTAGGTAATTGTGTTTTCATTAGCTTAAGGATTTCGTAAGCATCCGGGAAGTCCCAGATGCTCACGAAATCCCGAGATATGGCGCGGCAAAATTCAGCCAAAGTGAGACATTTTGTCTCACAGAAAAATCAAAAGCATGACGCACCTCATGTTACCAAGATGTCAAAGCCCTGTGTCAGCACACGTTACGTAAAAGCTTGACGTGTATCAATATGATGACCAAGCCCCCTTCCTACACTTTTCCTGAAATGTCGTGCATGCGAAAAGCATGTTTACAACTTAAAAACAAAAAAAGGTCGTCACCATGGATACACATGCAGCCCTCTACGAGCAAGGAAAGCAGCGACTTGAAACGCTGCGCTCCCTGCCAAGGCGCCATGAAGAGACCATCTTTGACAAGATGGCTCAACATGGCATTACCCGTCGTGATTTTATGAAGTGGAGCGCCTCGGTTACCGCCATGCTGGCGCTGCCGTTGCCCTTCTCTACATTGGTGGCCGAAGCGGCCGAACTGGCTGACCGCGTGCCACTGATTTGGTTGCACATGGCCGAATGTACCGGCTGCTCTGAGTCGCTGGTACGGGCCGACACGCCAAATCTCGACTCCCTTATCTTCGACCATATCAGCCTCGAATACCACGAGACTCTGATGGCCGCTGCCGGTTGGCAAGCGGAGGAAAACCTCGAACACGCCCTGGAAACCTATAAAGGCAACTACCTGCTTGCAGTGGAAGGTGCTGTACCCACCGCCAATAACGGTGCGTTCCTGACCGTGGGTTGTAAAGGTCACACCGGCCTTGAAATCATCAAGCATGCGGCCGAAGGCGCGGCAGCCATTGTATCTGTGGGCACCTGCGCCTCCTTTGGTGGTGTTCAGGCCGCCTACCCCAACCCCACCGGGGCCAAAGGGGTACACGAAGTGGTCAGCAAGCCTGTGATTAACCTGGGCGGCTGCCCACCGAGTGAGAAAAATATCGTTGGTACCCTGATGTATTTCATCATGTTCGGCAAGCTGCCTGCGCTGGATATGTTCAATCGTCCCAAATGGGCCTATGGCGCCCGGGTACACGATAACTGTGAACGTCGCGGCCGCTTCGATGCCGGCGAGTTTGTTGAAGAGTTTGGTGATCATGGCGCCAAAGAAGGCTACTGCCTCTACAAGGTTGGCTGTAAAGGCCCTTACACCTACAACAACTGCCCCACAGAACGCTTCAATCATCATACCAGCTGGCCGGTGCTCGCTGGCCACGGCTGTATGGGCTGCTCTGAACCAAACTTCTGGGACGACATGGCCGACTTTGAGAAGCCACTTGGCCGGCAACTGCTGCATGGGCTTGATGCCACGGCCGACACCATAGGCGCCGTTATTCTCGGTGCCACCGTTGTCGGTATCGGCGCCCATGCCGTTGCCAGTGTATTTGCACAAGCCAAAGAGGACTAAATCATGAGCCAACGTGTTGTTATCGATCCCATCACCCGCATCGAGGGCCATTTGCGCGTCGAGGTCGAGGTAGATGAGAACAATGTGATTCAGAACGCCTGGTCCTCTTCCACCCTGTGGCGCGGCATTGAGGTTATCCTCAAGGGCCGTACTCCCATGGACGTGGGCCTGATTGTGCAGCGTATTTGCGGTGTGTGTACCTATTCCCACTACCGCTGTGGTACTGAAGCGGTGGAAAACGCCCTCGGGGTAAAAATTCCACTTAACGCCAAGTACCTGCGTTCACTGATGCAAACTTCGCTCTATATGCATGACCATATAGTGCACTTCTATCACCTCCATGGTCTCGATTGGGTGGATGTCGTGTCTGCACTCAGTGCCGACCCAGCCAAGGCCGCTCAGGTGGCGCTTAAGTATACCGACAAGCCTATCGCGGCCGGAGAAGGTGAACTTCGCGCTGTTCAAGAGCGGGTAAAAGGCTTTGTGGAAAAAGGTCAGCTCGGCCCCTTTGCCAATGCCTACTGGGGCAATGGCACTTATAAGTTTACCCCCGAGCAAAACCTGATTGCCCTGTCCCACTACCTCAAAGCGCTGGAAGTGCAGCGGGTGGCTGCCGAAATGCTGGCCATCTTTGGTGGTAAGCAGCCTCACCCTCAATCTCTGGTGGTGGGCGGTGTGACCTCGGTACGTGACATGTTAAGCCCTGCCCGTCTGCAGGAATGGAAACAGAAACATGCCTATGTAACCGACTTTATCAAACGTGCCTATCAGGCCGATATTGTTATGGCTGCTGAAGCCTTCGGTACTGAGCCTTCAGTGCTTGGCGGCGTGAACGTGAAAAATTTCCTGGCCACAGACGACTTTGTACTGGCCGATGGCGAGTACATGTTCAACGGCGGCGTGATCATGAACGGCGATCTGGCCGGTGTCAGCGACATCAATCCAGATTTGATTGCCGAAGACGTGACCCACGCCTGGTACAGTGCCGACAACGCCCAGCACCCCTATGATGGCACCACAGTGCCTAACTATACGGGCTTTGTAGAGCGCGACACTGTGTACGGCAAACTGCCTACCCTCGATGGTGACGGCAAGTACTCCTGGGTGAAATCGCCACGCTATAACGGTGAGCCTGTGGAAGTGGGACCGCTCTCCAGCCTGCTGGTCAGTTACGCCCGTGGCAACAAGGTGGTCGTGGATGCCGTTAATGCTCTGCTCGCCCGCACCGGTCTGCCGGTGGAGGCGCTCTTTACCACCCTGGGCCGCACCGCTGCACGCATGTTGCAAACCGTGATAGTGGCCGACGAAGGTCTGCGTACCTTCGATGCCCTGCTGACCAACATTCAGTCAGATGAAGCCACCTATGTGAAGCCTGAAATCGATGCCAACAAAGAGTACGTTGGTCACGCCATGATTGAAGCGCCTCGCGGTATGCTGAGTCACTGGATCCGCATCAAGGGCGGTAAAGTCGAAAACTATCAGGCTGTGGTGCCCACCACCTGGAACGCGGGTCCAAAGGATGCCAACGGCAAGATTGGTCCTTACGAGGCTTCACTGATTGGATTAAAGCTTGAGGATCCTACCAAACCGCTGGAGGTCATCCGTATCATCCACTCCTTCGACCCCTGCATGGCTTGCTCGGTACACGTAATGGACTTCAAGGGCGCGAGCCTGTCTGAGTTCAAGGTGTCACCAAACGGGCTCTAAGGAGGCAGTATGAACACCCAAGTTAATACGCCGCCTGCGGGCGGCAAGCATGACGCAAAGCACGAGGGGCATACCGGAGGGTACCAGCGGGAGTTTATCTTCACTGCCGCTATCCGACTCTTCCACTGGCTGAGGGCACTGGCGATTCTGGTCCTGGTTATCACAGGTTTCTATCTCGCCTGGCCATTTTTGGTTGCGCCCGACTCCAGCGATGTGTTGGTTCAGGGCTGGGTGCGGTTCGGTCATCTGGTGTTCGGCTTTGTGCTGTGCGCCGTGACGCTCGCCCGTGCGTATCTGTTCTTTTTCAGTAAGCACGATATCGAGCGGCGATCCATCCGCGACGTCCTCAGCATCAACAGCTGGATTACCCAACTTAAGTCCTACCTCTGGATGGGTAAGCTGAACAAAGCAGGTGTGTATGGACCACTGCAATTTGTGACCTACTTTGCGATTTCGGTGATTGCCGGCGCAATCTGTGTCACAGGGCTGATACTGTATGCCAATGTTTATCATGAAGGCATGGGTGGCATGCTCTGGGGCATGGCGAGCACCCTGACCGCCTGGATGGGTGGCCTTGCCGAAGTGCGGCTGTGGCATCATTACTTTACCTGGGTATTTATTGTATTCGTGGTAATCCACGTTTACATGGCTGTGTGGACTGGCATTCGCTTTAAGCACAACTCGGTAGACTCCATCGTCTCCGGCTATGACTACCACAAGCATTAATCCGCGTAATGATGACAGTGCGCCATACCACAAGGGAAACCGGTGGTATGGCGCAACTTACACCCCGCAGGCATTGCTATCCTGACTATTACCCAGCGCCTTGGTAACGATTTCGGCGCTGCCCTCGTTGCGAGGCAATTGGAGGACAAAGGATGAAAGTCCTGCTACTCGGCATTGGCAATATACTCTTCGCCGACGAAGGCGTAGGCGTACACTTTGTCAATTATATATCTGAAAATTATCGCTTTACCCATCCGCTACACTCCCTTGATATGCTCGATGGCGGCACTCTGGCCCAGGGCCTGACTCCCATCATTGCCAAATACGACCATCTGATTGTGTGTGATACGGTCAACGCCCCCGGGGTACTGCCCGGCGAAGTGTATTTCTTTGATTTTGATGCAGCGCCCGCTGAAATTGACTGGCAAGGCAGCGCCCACGAAGTCGAAATGCTGCAAACCCTCACCATGATGGAGATGCTGGGTGACAGGCCAAAAACCTTTGTGCTGGGTGTCACCCCTACCGTACTGGAGCCCATGCACCTGGGGCTTACTGAGGCACTTGGCAGCGCCATTCCTGTGATGGAGCAGGCGCTGTTAAACCACCTGAAGCAATTGGGGTTTCAGTCTGACCGTATTGCCGATAAACCCATTACCAGTTTTTACCAGGACGGGATCACCCGCGAGGTACCAGTGGATGAAAACCATTAGTTTTGAATTTGTCACATCCCGGGCCGTGCCCTTCTATCATCAAACTCTGGTTGCTCTGGTAAACCAGGGGGCGCCCCATGTTGAGCTTCGCGCACAGATCAGGGAGCCAGAGTCAACGCCCGGCCAACATGAGGCTAACCACTGGTGTTATCAGTTGTTGGCAAGCGGCCAGCAAGCCCACCTCGAAGCCTTTGCCGATGAACTTGCCGCCAAGTTTCCCCTGTCATGCTTTTTGCTGGACGCAAAAGTGAAGGCCTTAACACAAGAAGACATTGACTCGCTGTCTGAGTCCGATTCAGTGGGGAATGAAGCGCATTTTGACAACGCTGACTACGAATACAGTCTGCCATTTTGTGGCCACTGTTTTCCAAGACTCGGCGACAACCAAAGCCCGGAGTTTGGCTTGGTTTCGTTAAGCTGTCCCCATTGCCACGGAGAGCAGCAACTGCCAGCGGGTGCACCAACGCTGGATGAACTCAAACAGCTTGCCGCCAGCCTGATAGCCGATGGCAGCCTGGCCCTTGATGGCAAGACCTATCAGCTGTCGGGCTATACCGCCACCAGCAGTTTGTTATTCACCAATCCCAATACCCTGAGCAGCCATTTGGCGGTTTCCGATGCCGACGTTCTGGCACTGTCCAGCATCGAAAAGCCCCGATTACGGCTACTGCCCACCAGCGAGCATCCACGCCTTAAAGCCCCAAGTTACAGAGTCAGGTTTGCACAGAGTCGAGTGGAACTGGTGCTGTGCGAGCTTTTGCGGGTAAAAGGCATAGAGTGGCTCTATGTGAATAAAGACAACTCCACGGATATCTGCGCCGTGGATGGGCGCTGGCAGGTTATCAGCGAGTCTGGGGCCCGAACCCTGCGACTGTCCAATTCGCCGTTGCACCATCCGCCGTTGCACAATCAGGCCAGCGCTGCCGGTTATCAGGCCCATACCCACAAGGGCACAATTCGCCTGACTCCCACGGGTTTTGCCAGTGTGAAGTCACCTGCTCTACTCGCCTTGCGAGGTCAGCTGCAAGCCACTGACAAGCGACTCGCCCATCACGCCAGTTTGTATCTGGGGGGTAAAGGCGCGCTGGAAATTGCCACTGTTGACGGTAACGGAAAAGAGGAAATCTTCTTTACCCAAACGCCACTGCCGGAAAATGGCTACGAGATTTACCGCCTGCTGATGGAAAGCCCACAGCGCCAGGTGCTGGAAAAATTCAAGAGCCTCTTTCCACAGGAATGCCTGTGCATGCTTGACCTTATCCTGTCCCCCACCGCCGAGCGCGGTAACTTGCAGGGGATCTGGGCATTGGGCGCCTGCATACTGGGTCTGGGGCTCAATAAAGAAAAGCCCTCGGTGGAATACCTTGCCGATGCCCTGGTGGCCGAAGCACAAAAGTTTCGTGGTCAAAGCGCGCCCCGCATCGATTATCCGCTGATCCGGGGTGAGGCCGTTCGCTCCTTCAATTGGTGCAAAACCCTGGGAACCCTGATGAGCTTCCGCCTCGCCGGCGATACCGATGCACCCAAGCTGGCGTTTGCCATGATGGACTCCCTTGCCGACTATCTGGCCAATTGGATTGAACATCTGGACTTGAATGTGGGAGTAAAGCAGGTTTATCTCAGTGGCAGTGAGCTTGCCAATCCCGTGCTCGCCAAACGTATCTGGTTAAGGCTTGGGAAAAACTTCCCCCTGCTTACTGCACCGGAGCTGGATTTGGATGGCAGCCTTTTTGCCCTTGGCAGCCTCTATACTGAAACCCCAAGGCGTTTTGGCGCCCTTGGCCGGGAAGCACATTCGGTTAAAGACTGACATAGAAAAACAAGGCAATACAGTAACCCATGAGTGTAAAGATAAGCCTTCACATCACAGGTATCGTTCAGGGGGTTGGATTTCGGCCCCATGTGTTTCGCCTGGCCCATGAGCTCGGGCTTGGCGGCAGTATCCGCAACAATGCTGAAGGCGTCTTTATCCGATTGACTGGCCCGCAGTACAAGGTCGATGACTTTATTGAAACGCTACGAAGTGACCCGCCGCCACTGGCGCGGATAGACGGTTTCACCCTGATAGCCGATGACGGTCCCGACCTTGACGAATCCCGCTTTGTCATTGAAGAAAGCCAGGCAGGCGGTGAAGCTCAGGTCGTGGTATCCCCGGATAAAAGCATGTGTCCGGACTGCCTGGCGGATATCCGCAACCCCAACGACAGGCACTATCGCTATCCCTTTACCAACTGCACCAACTGCGGCCCCCGCTATACCCTGATAAAAGCCTTGCCCTACGACAGAAAGCACACCTCCATGGCGCACTTTGCCATGTGCCCGGAGTGCGAGGCCGAATATAAAAACCCGCTGGACAGACGCTATCACGCCCAGCCGGTCAGTTGCCCAAATTGCGGGCCACAACTCAGCCTCACCGGGCCGGACGGCAGCCATATCAGCAGCAATGCTGAATTCTGTCTGGATGAGTGTGCGCGATTGTTAAAACAGGGCGCCATCTTCGCCATCAAGGGTCTTGGCGGCTTTCATCTGGTGTGTGATGCCACCAACGAGGAGGCCGTGAGCAGCCTGCGGGCACGTAAGGTGCGTCCGGCAAAGCCCCTCGCCGTGATGGTCAAAGACCTTAATGTGGCCAAACACCTTGCCGATGGCGCAGAAGAAGAATGGCAATTGCTGTGCTCCCGGGAACGCCCCATCGTCATCTTAAAAAAAACCTCAGCCCGGCCCGGCAGCTCCCAAGCTCCTGTTCCGTGCAGTGAGCTTGCCGCTTCCGTGGCGCCCGGCATCGACCGCATAGGGCTTTTTTTACCCTACACGCCGCTGCATGCCTTGCTGCTGGACAGCGTTGACCGCCCGCTGGTTGCCACCAGCGCCAATCGCAGTGGTGAGCCCATCATCATAGATGCTGCGGATATTCACCAAAAACTCGCAGGGGTGGTGGACTATATTCTCGACCACGATCGCCCCATAGTATCCGGCTGTGACGACAGCGTGGTCCAATGGTGTGCCGGACAGCTGCAGGTTATCCGTCTCGCCAGGGGATATGCGCCGCTGGCAATGCTCAGCCCCAAACCCAGCCAATCCCATCTGATGGCCGTTGGGCCTCAGCAAAAAAACACCCTGGGCTTTGGCCTTGGCCATAACCTCTTTTTAAGCCCCCATATAGGCGATCTCTTCAGTATTGAGGCCGAAGATTACTTTATTCGAACACTGGAGAGTTTTAAGCGACTCTATCAGGTAGATCCCGGCTGCGTGGTAGCTGATCATCACCCGGATTATGCCCCAAGTCGTTTTGCCCGACGTTATGCACAAAACAGTGAACGCAACATCGAACTCCTCACAGTTCAGCACCACTTTGCCCACATATTGTCGGTCATGGCGGCCAACTCCCGCAGCGAGCCTGTGCTGGGATTCAGCTTTGATGGCACCGGCCTCGGTGATGATATGAGCCTGTGGGGCGGCGAAGTGCTGCTGTGCAGCGCAACCCATTTCGAGCGCCTCGGTGGACTCAGGCCCTTTGCCCTACCCGGCGGCGACAAAGCCAGCAGCGAACCCTGGCGGGTGCTCTTGAGTCTGCTCGCAGGTCATCTGCCTGTGTCACAGCTTCAGGGACTGCCTTGCTTTGCCCATTTGAGTCAGCCCATGCTGAACAATCACCTCAAAGTCATCAGTCTTCCCGGCACCTTGCAGAGCTCATCCATGGGACGCCTCTTTGATGCGGCGGCAGCCTTGCTGGGTATTTGCCAACGAGTCGAGTTTGAAGGCCAGGCTGGCATGTTACTGGAAGCCTTTGCAGCCCGGGCAACCGGCCCCATCCCCACCCTGGTGCTGGAAGAAAAAGGCGGCCAATGGGACGGCGCAGCGCTGCTGGTGTCCATGTTGGAGCAAATGGACACACTCGATACCTCACCTGAATGCCTGGCTAAGGCCTTTATCAATGCCATCGCCGATGCCATCGCCGAGAAAGCCCGTCATTATCCCAATCTACCCGTGGCACTGAGTGGCGGCGTATTCCAAAGCCGCACTCTCGCCAATGCAACTGCCAAGAAGCTTTCACAGCAAGGGCTTAAGCTTCTGCCTTGGGGTCAGGTCCCGGTAAACGATGGTGGTATCGCCCTTGGCCAACTTTGGTACGCAGTTCACAGTTTTGGCCAATAAGTGCGCCAGATTGTCCCGTCATTCCCAAATGCTGACCCATATCAAATCTTTCGTTAATCAGCTGTATCAGAATTGTGCCAAATAGCCCAAGGAGACTCCCTACATGTGCCAGGACTGTGGCTGCTCATTACCGCGATTCGGGATGCAAGACACCCATCAGCACGCTCATGAACACCATGAGCTCACCACCAATCCCCAACTGAACGACGCCAGAACACTGTCGGTTATCCATAAGATTCTGGATAAGAATGATGTGGAAGCGACCCACAACCGCAGCCACTTCGAAGCCCGTCAGATAAGTGCCTATAACCTGATGAGCAGTCCCGGCAGTGGTAAAACCACCTTGCTGGAATGCTTGCATGAATATCTGGGACTCACCTACGGCGTGATTGAGGGGGATCTGGAAACCTCAAAAGATGCCGATCGCCTGCTGGCGAAAGGTATCCAGGCAGTGCAAATTCAAACCGGCAGCGCCTGCCATCTGGATGCCTTTATGGTCCATGGTGCCCTGCACCGCCTTACCCTGGATGAAGGCAGCATTGCCTTTATCGAAAACGTGGGCAATCTGGTGTGCCCTGCGAGCTATGATGTGGGAACCCATCGCAATATCGTGCTCTTATCCGTGCCGGAGGGTGACGATAAAATTGCCAAATACCCGGTGATGTTCCGCCGGGCGGATCTGGTGCTCATTACCAAGTCCGATCTCACCCTTTACTTTGATTTCAGTATGGAGAGTGCCAAAGAGAGCCTGAGGGCGCTCAATCCCCAGTGCGAAGTGATTGAATTGTCCATCAAGGATGGTCGTGGCATGGACAGGCTCGCAGCTTGGCTCAAGCAGGATCACAGCGCCCGTTATCATGCCGATGTCGGGGGAAACTGAGCTATGTGCCTTTCTGTCCCTTCTGAAGTAGTGGCCTTGCATGACGATGAGCAGGCCATTACCGTCGATACCCTGGGGGTTCGGCGAAAAGTCAGTCGCCATTTACTCAGCGACGAAATCCAAATCGGTGACTACGTGTTGATCCACATCGGCTTTGCAATGAATAAAATTGACAAAGAAGATGCACTGGAAAGCCTTAAGCTATATAGGGAAATCGCAGAAAAGCTGGAGGCAGAAAGCCATGCCCAATCAAGCTATCAATGAACCTGATTCATCGCTGA
Source organism: Shewanella zhangzhouensis (assembly GCF_019457615.1). Lineage (NCBI taxonomy): Bacteria > Pseudomonadati > Pseudomonadota > Gammaproteobacteria > Alteromonadales > Shewanellaceae > Shewanella > Shewanella zhangzhouensis. The sequence goes on along the minus strand of NZ_CP080414.1, from coordinate 2,093,064 downwards.
AGTTAAAGTCCCTTTACGAAGGCTTTCGTGATGCAGGGACCATTCGGGCACTGGCCGACCGGATAAGCAGTGCGGCCATAAATCTCTCTGAGCCGCTGTACATCATGGAGGTGTGTGGTGGCCATACCCACACCATCATGAAGTACGGTCTGCTGGGGCTCATACCGGACAATGTGAAATTTATCCATGGTCCCGGCTGCCCCGTGTGTGTGATGCCCAAAGAACGTATCGATCAGGCCATTGCCCTGGCAAAGATGGATGACGTGATACTGCTGACGCTCGGCGACATGATTAGAGTTCCCGGCTCAAAAGGCAGCCTGGCACAGGCCAGGGCCAGTGGCGCCGATGTTCGCCCCCTGTACGATCCCCTGGATGCGCTTGCCATCGCCAGAGACAATCCCGACAAGACAGTGGTGTTTTTTGCCATTGGCTTTGAAACCTCCACTCCCATGACCGCAGTGCTGCTGCAGCAAGCCGAGCACGCCGCCCTGCCCAACCTGCTGTTTCATATCAATCATGTGCTTGTGCCGCCCGCCATCGATGCGGTGATGGCCGAGCCGGCCACCAAGGTGAATGCCTTTATCGGCCCTGCCCATGTGAGCGTGATAAGTGGCGCCAAAATCTATCGCCGAGCGGCAGAAGTGCACCATACCCCGGTAGTGGTCAGCGGTTTTGAACCCGTGGATGTAATGGAGTCCATTTTGCGATTGGTGGAGCTTAAAAATCACGCCGAATCCGTGGTTGAGGTGCAGTACAGCCGCGCAGTGACTGAAGAAGGTAACCTGACAGCCCAGGCGCTGGTGGATGAATACTTTGAAGTGCGTGACAGCTTCCGCTGGCGTGGATTGGGGCCCATTCCTCAGTCCGCCCTGAAACTCAAAGACAAGTACGCCCACAGGGATGCCGAAATCCATTTTGGCGGTCGTTTACCCGTAGCGGAAATCGACGATCACAAGGCCTGCCAGTGTGGAGACATTCTGCGTGGTCTTGCCAACCCCATGGACTGCAAAGTCTTTGGCCGTGGCTGCACACCCCAAACGCCCCTTGGCAGTTGCATGGTCAGCTCCGAAGGCGCCTGCAATGCCTATTACCGCTACCATGGAGTCCAGCATGTCGACTAACAGTATTCAGCTCGCCCACGGTGGCGGCGGCCTGGAAATGAATAAGCTCATTCGTAACCTGTTTTTCAAGGCCTTTGATAATTGCATCCTCAGAAATGAAGAAGATGCCGCGCTGCTGAACCTGCAGGGCCCCACCGCCTTTACCACAGACTCCTTTACCGTATCACCACTGTTTTTTGCCGGGGGCGACATAGGCAAGCTGGCCATTGCCGGTACGGTCAATGACTTGGCCATGATGGGCGCCGAGCCCCAGTATTTAAGCCTTGGGGTCATCATCGAAGAAGGCTTCCCCATGGCCTCCCTCGAAACCATAGTGGCTTCCATGGCCAGCGAGCTGAAAAAGTGCGGCGCCAAAATCGTCTGCGGCGACACCAAGGTGGTTCCCAAAGGCTGTGCCGATGGACTGTTTTTAAACACCACAGGGGTTGGCCGTATTGTGAAACCGGGATTGTCAGCCAAACACCTGGTACCCGGTGATGCGATTCTGGTGTCCGGTGACATAGGACGCCACGGCGCGGCCATCCTGATGGCCCGGGAAGGACTGGAGCTGGAATCCGGCCTTGTGAGCGACTGCGCCACCCTGTGGGGCGCGGTTGAGCAACTTTTGGTGCATCCTTTCGATATCCATGCCATGCGCGATGCCACCCGGGGCGGTCTTTCCGCCGTACTTAATGAGTGGGCCGCGGCCTCAGATGTGATGATAGAAGTCGATGAGGCTGCCGTCCCTGTGAGCGATGAGGTGAAGGGCCTGTGTGAACTCTACGGCTTTGAGGCCACAGATCTCGCCAATGAAGGCACCTTTGTCATGGCGTTGCCAGCCGGGCAGGCTGAAGGCGCACTGGAAGTCCTCAAGCGTTTTGGCCATTGTGAGAATGCAGCCATCATAGGCCGCGTGGGTGAGAGCCCTGCCGGGCGTGTGATACTTCACACCCCATGGGGCAGTAACAGATACCTCGACCTGCCCGCCGGTGAATTACTGCCAAGGATTTGCTGATGCATGAATTTTCCATTGTCCAGGCGCTGCTCGACAGCTGCGAGCAACATGCCCGCAGCGTCGGAGCAAGTGGTATCAGTCGGGTCAGCATTCGCATTGGAGCCTTGAGTGGTGTCGAGCCGGCCCTGCTGGCCACGGCTTTTGATACCTTTAAGTTGGATGGACCCTGCGCCAACGCCACTCTGGACATGGAAATTGAGCCCCTGAGGCTCGATTGCAATGAATGCGGTTATCAGGGCGAGGCCGATGGCCACAGGGTGCTGTGTCCAGAGTGTCAGAGTCCCTTCACCCGGGTAACCGGCGGTGAGGATATGTTGCTGTTGCAGCTTGAGCTCACAGACACAGCCAGTACAAATACCGACAGCCCAGAATCCAATGGCTCCGCCATCCAATAATGTGTGCGGGTAAATGTATCTGCTCCATGGGGCGACATTCGATGCGTTGCGCCGCCAGGTTGCGCTACTCTTTCCGCCCCCTTTCGCATCAAAGCACAGAGAGTTTCGCTGCATAGCAGAAACTCGTCAGCACAATACACTGCCGAACCAGGAAATCAGAAGCAATTTAGGTAGCGCTTTTGTATAGTATCCCGAATCAAGACGTCATTCGGGTAACTTAAGGTGCAACTGGTCTGGCAGGTTCCCAAACGTGCAGCGCTGCTGTTTCATCTCGTGGCCATGGCGACCCTGGTGCTTTACTGCGCCTACCGCCTATCCCTTGGTCACTGGCCCATGGTGTTTATTTACAGCCTGTCACTCATCCCGCTCACCCTGTCATTTGTTAAAGAACTCCGTGGTCAGTCAAGCCCGGTGAATCGCATGATCACCCTGCTGCTGGTGTCCATTGGTATCGCAGCCACCTGCCTTGAAATTGGCTACGCCGGGATGATTTTTATCTTCCCTGCCATCTTCATTTATTTTTTTCTGTTTAATATCCGCGCTGCGCTGATGCTCTCGAGTCTATTTACCGCCCTTTGCCTCATCTGCGGCGCGCAGGTGGAGGCCAGCGATGTGATAGCCCGCTTCGGGGTGGCGTCGGTGAATTGCATCATTTTTGGTGCGGTATTCGCCTTTATCCTTGCAAAGCAGCACGACTCTTTGGTGCAAATTGCCCAGCGCGATCCCCTTACGGGGTTGTTTAATCGAAGCAAGCTGGAGTTGGATCTGGCGGCCATCGCGCCGGCAACACCCGCCGTACTCATGCTGCTGGATGTAGACCACTTTAAAAGGATCAATGACGTACATGGTCATCAAACGGGCGATAAGGTGCTGACGTCGTTGGGAAAGCTATTGGATGCCCTTATGCCGGATGTGGCGACCGCTTACCGTTTTGGTGGGGAAGAGTTTCTGGTGCTGTTTAACCCGGCCGAACCCTCTGCTCAAAATGAGGCTGCGCTCAATCTTGCCAAGACAACCGCGGCCCGGTTTCAGGCGGCGCTGCGCTGTGTCGATGCGGTGCCCGGCAGCACCATTACCTGCTCCATCGGTATTGCCCAGCGGCACACGGGCGAACATCAGCAGCCCTGGTTTGCCCGGGCAGATGCTGCCCTCTATCGCGCCAAGCGTTCAGGAAGAGACCGGGTGTGTATATTCGAAGAGGCTTTTGACGGCGAACACATATCCATAAAAGACACAGGTGCCAGCACAGATACAGCGATAGAAGACATGGATACGGGTATGGGAAACAGATAATGCATAAGCGGTAGTCCTGCTGCGCCACGAAGCCTTTCGCAAGGTGGATTAAGGAAGTGTCTCTCCAATACCATCAGTCGCATCTTCCGTTCGCCATGTCACCCACAGAACCTCACTCACCATTTCTTTCCTGCCAAGCCAGCTCAGCCAATCCTTTTGATGATCGGCAAGGCGATCGCCGGGTCCTTTCACTTCGACAAAGGCAAGCTGCCCATCCCGAATCAACACCAAATCCGGAAAGCCGCTGCGTCTGGCACGAAGATCCGGCAATAATCTCTCCACCAGCGACGCCACAAAAGTGCCTGTGAGATAAGGCAGCAAAGAGGCAAAAAGGGTTTCGCTCCATAGCGTCCAATTCACCCAGTCATTGGCAATGCCGTGCTTACTGTGAAAATGACGGCTAAGCATGGAGATATCCCCCTGATTAAGCGCAAGCAAGCGCTCATCAAGCATGGCCTGACGCCGCGTACTGAACTCGGGCTGATACATGTCCGATGGCGCAGTTTGAAACGGATGATCAAAAGCCCCTTTTACCGGCGCAAACAGAATATCCCACAGTGCCAGCCCAAAGAGGCCACAGCTGAAGCTGTTTTCCAGGTGCCAACCCGCTATCCCCTGAGCCTCAAAGTGTTTGATAACGGCATACTCAGGCCCAACCTCCTCGGCCAACTCCAGTTTGAGTTCACACAGCTTCAAGGGGGCAGGGTTGCGCCATGATAAACCTGCTTTTTTGGCGAGTCTTGGCAACATACGCAGGCTGGCATGGTACTCCTCATCGGCCAGCGGCGATTCAAAGAGTGTCATCGCACAGTCAAAGGCTTCTTGGTATCGGCCAAGGGCTTCCAGACAGCGCACTCGCCGCTCACGGGCAGGCACGAGTTCCAGGCCTTGATACAGTCCCAAAGCCTGCTCCGTTAAGCCCCTGCGTTCATATTCTCTGGCGATCCGGCTTAGCAGATGACGTAGTTTGCGCCCTTGCCTGCCGGTATCGCTGACAAACTCAGCCTTTGGTTCAGGTGAAAATCCATGGCTTAAAGATGAAGAAAGCTGGGTTTTGAGCAGCTCAACCATGTCTTCCAGTACAGCCAGGGGAAGATGTCTTGTGTCTTCCAACGCTCTGGCAACATCAGCACACAGCAAGGCGAGTTCGACTTCAGGGCGGCTATCAAATCGTCGGTTGGCCTCATCCAGCCCATAGTTTTCGTAGCGGCGATAACCGAGTTCGGTGACAACAAACTCGTCCGATTGCTGCCAGGCATTGCCAAAATACAAAAGCCTTAAGGTGTCATGGGCAGAAGCAGCGTCTAGCCTGAGTACATCCTCTGTAAATTGCGCCGCTATACCTGGCCAAAGCCCCGTTCCATCCCCGTGGACGGCATCATCAGCAAAGGCAATAAGCTGCTGTTTGGTTGAAGTTTTTTGAGGTCGTGAGCCACGAGATTGTTCAGCGTTCGCCCTTGAATCCGCCCCCTTTTCTATACCGACACTCAGGAGCTTCGAAATGGCCGCAGCAAGCTCATCACGGGTAATAAGGGATGTAAGAATATCCTGCCCGGGTAAGGCCCCAAGGGTGACGAATCCGTGCTGCTTAAGCTCATGACAGGCCTGGGCCAAGTCAGGAATGTCTGCGTAACTCAGCTTACTGATACGAAAATAATCACCGCGTCGACTCAGTAGCCGCACCAGGAGCCTGAGCGCACCTTCTGACAGGGTGTCAGCGCAATTCAGGAGTTTAAGCTCGTCTTCGGACAAAAGATCCCGATAGCGTCCGAGGCCACTCAGCAAAAGTCTGAAGTGCCTGAGGTAATAATCGGGATCCTCGAGGGTGTTAGCCAAGTTCAGTTGCGGTAGATGGTTTGGATAAGATGGAAACCAAAACGGGTTTTAACCGGGCCATGGACTTCCAGTATCGGCTTTTTAAACACCACATCGTCAAAGGCTTTAACCATCTGCCCCGGACCAAACTCACCCAGATCGCCGCTGCGGCGCTTGGAGGGGCAAAGGGAATACTGCTTGGCCAGTTTGCCAAAGTCTTCTCCCTTGTCGATACGGGCTTTCAGTTTTTCTGCTTCTTCGCGGGTTTTGACCAAAATATGTCTGGCACAGGCTCTGGCCATGGGACTCTCCTCAATCTTGCAATGTGTCTATTCTACCCCAAAGCGCTTCCCAAGGCAGCGCTTGCATGACTAAGAGGGCTTTCATACACTGCGGGTTCAAAAATGGGAGATGCCTAATGTGGTTTCAAAAAAGCTTCAGCCTTGGTCCAAAGCGCCGCGGGTTTCATTTGGTCACAGAGGAAATAATCGCTCAATTGCCAGAGCTTGCCGATGTAACCGTGGGATTACTGCATTTGCAGCTGCTGCATACCTCTGCCTCGCTCAGCCTGAACGAAAATGCCGACCCCACGGTAAGGCAGGATTTTGAAAGCTTCTTCAATCGGACAGTAAGGGAAAATGAGCCCTGGTATTGCCACGACTACGAAGGCCCTGACGATATGCCGGCACACCTGAAATCCAGTTTGCTGGGGACCAGTCTTATCCTGCCCATCAGCAAAGGACGACTGGCACTTGGCACCTGGCAGGGTATTTACCTTGGCGAGCACCGTAACAGTGGCGCAGAGCGGCGTATTATCGCCACCTTGCAGGGGGAATAACGGCGCAGGGAGAATAGCAGCGCCGGGGGAATAGTCTTGGCTTAGTTTTGGGCGCGGAGCAGCGCCATCAGCGCCGCTTCATCCATGGGGCGATGCAGTAAAAAGCCCTGAGCCTTTAACACCTGATGGCGGCACAAAAATTCAAGCTGCTGAGGGTGTTCCACCCCTTCTGCCACCACACACAGCTCCATGGCGTGGCTCATTTTGATAATGGCCTCGGTGAGTGCCTCGCCTTTGCCGGGCTGGCCCACGGTCGCCATAAATGACTTATCAAGTTTGATGCAATCCATCGGAAAACTCATCAGATACGCCAGCGACGAATAGCCTGTGCCAAAGTCATCGATAGCAATCCAAATCCCCTGTTGCCGAAGCTGTTCGAGGGTCTTGATAAGACCCGAATTGGTTTCAAGCAGCAGCGACTCGGTAATTTCAAGGATAAGCCAGGAGAGATGCGTTGACTCTATGCTGTGCTTAAGCAGTGAGTCCAGAAAGCAGGCTTGCTGAGCATCTGACCAGAGCTCAAAACTCGATACATTCACCGACAGTTTAATCGGTGTATTGGCCCGGCAAAGCGTATCTATGAGCTTCAGGGCTCGGTGACGAACCAGCTCGCCAATGGCCGGAATTAGCCCGGCGCTCTCGGCCAAGGGAATAAATTCGACGGGCGAGATATCTTCCCCTTCATACCGCCAGCGCAGCAAAGCTTCGGCCGCAATAATTCGCTGGCTGTTAATGTCCACTATGGGCTGATATACCAGGGTCAGCTCGTCAGCGGCTATGGCTTCCTTCAGCGCCGATGTTAAGGTCGCCGTTCTTGCGGCGCTTTCCCGCATCTGGGGGGCGAAGTGACGCCAGGTACTGCGACCTGCGCTCTTGGCACAGTACATCGCCTGATCCGCCGCCTGAAACAAGTTATCGGGAGTGAGACCATCGTCAGGATATCGTGCAATTCCCAGACTGATGCCACTGTGCAGGCGCCTGCCTTCAATATCAAAGGGGTGCGACATGGATATCACCAACTGCTTGGCCAGCGCCTCAGGTTCAGCTCCATCGGCAGTCAAAAACAGGGCAAACTCATCTCCTCCAACCCGGGATAACAGGGCCGATAACCGGGCATTATCAGGCAATAACGACTGCAGCCGATTGGCAGCCATGCGTAAAAGTTCATCCCCCACATGGTGACCAAAGCTGTCGTTGATATATTTGAAGCGGTCTAAATCCATGACAAACAACCAAAATGGCTGGCTTTGAGCACAGGCACTGGCCATGGAGGACGATAGCAAAAAACGGTTGGCAAGACCGGTAAGCGAATCATAATTTGCTTGATACTCAATCAGTTTGGCCGCCTTTTGTCGTTCAGTGATGTCACTCATCAACCAACCGTACATGGCGCCATCACCCTGGGGATCGGCAATTGGCGTCACCAGGACTTCCACGCGCCTTTCCTGAACGTCATTCCCCCCAAGAGTGAACTCCCCACTGAAACTGCTGCCATTTTGCAATTGCAGCTCTAACTGACAAAGCATCTCAGCCGAGCATGCATCAAACATTTTTTCAGGCTCTAAAGCCTGTAACGTGGGATTAAACCAGTTTTTAAACGGAGGATTTTTATACAGCAGCTGCCACTTATCATCGGTAATGGCGAGTGCCATAGGCATTTTATTGAAGATCCGCGCCACCAATTGCTGATATCGCTGATCGCGGCTGCGTTCAATGGCAAGGGCTGCCAGCTTACCGCCCTCGGCGATAAACGTCAGCTCGCCGGTGGTGGGCGACTTGATAGTGTCATGATACAGCGCGAAGGTGCCAATCACCTTGCCGTGGCTGTCTTTGATTGGTTCTGACCAGCAGGATTTAAGCCCGGCCGCCAAAGGTAAGCTGTTATAAGGCTGCCAATATTCGTGGGTGGCGATATCACTTACCACCACCCTTTCACCCAAAAAGGCGGCACTGCCACAAGAGCCGACGCCGAGGCCGATTTCAGCGCCATGGACAATCCGATTGAATTCTTCCGGCAGCCCGGGAGCGGCGCCGGTGAGCAACCGACTGCCGTCTTCACTGAGTAGCAGGACAGAGGCCACAGTACCGCTGGTCTGAGATTCTATCAGCGCGGTCAGGGCGTGGAGGATCTCAGACAGGGGCCTATGTTCAAGCACCATAGCCAAAATGCCGCCATATCCGCGCACACCAAATTCTTGTGATTGTACATCCCTGCCCATGAAGGCCCCCGTCGGTAACCTCTTACATCTTGTATATTATTGGCCAAAGGCAAACACAAGGAGACTTTTGTCTTAACACTATGCCAGTACAGACTGGTAAATTGTGTTATTCGGCTATCCGCTCCAATTTTGCGAGGTAAAAACCATCGAAGCCCGATGTGGCCGGGGTAATATTTTCATCTTCCAGCAAACGGAAGTTGGGATTGGCCGCCAAAAACGCATCAACCTGGCCACGGTTTTCACAGGGCATGATTGAGCAGGTTGCATACACCAGAATGCCTCCTACCTTGACCATGCGGCTGTAGCTGCCAAGAATATGGGCCTGCAGCTCCATCAGCACCGGCAAACGCTCTTCGGTATCGCGCCACTTGGCATCGGGATTACGCTTTAGCACCCCAAGACCGGAGCAAGGCACGTCCAGCAGCAATCTGTCGGCGGACAGTTTCAAACGTTTAATGGTTTTACTGCCGGCAATAATGCGGGTCTCCACGTTGTGGGCACCTGCGCGGCGCGCCCGCTCTTTGAGGTTATCCAGCTTCCACTGCTCAACATCCATGGCAAGCAGCCTGCCCTTACCCGCCATGGCAGCGGCCAGATGCAGTGTTTTACCGCCGGCACCGGCACAGGCATCAATCACACGCATCCCGGGTTTCACATCCAGCGCTGCGGCAACCAACTGTGAACCGGCATCCTGCTGCTCAAACCAACCATCGGCAAAGGCCTTGGTACGAAAGAGTGCGGCATTGGAGGTCACTTCCAGTGCTGAATCGACGTTATCGACAGGGATTGTCTGCACCCCTTCAGCGGCCAGGCGCTGCGCCAGTTCATCCCGGGTACACTTAAGGCCATTGGTGCGCAAATAGCGCTTGGGAGCCAAAGACAGGGCCGCACGTTCTGCCGCCCAGCTATCACCCAGCTCGGCCTGTCCGAGTTTATCCAGCCAGTCAGGACATCCGTCCCACAACAGCGGCGCGGCCTTGGCACGCTCGAGGCGCTCTGCAAAAACCGCATCTTCAATATCCAGGGTGTATCTGAGACGCGGAATGGCCAAACCATGGAACCTGTGCCAGGCATTCAGTACCCTGCTGCCTTCACGCTCGATGCGCTCCGGGGTGGTGTCGGCGAGGAAACAGAAAAGATTCAAACGCCGGATAAGCTCCCCGGTTACCGTGGCAATTCTGGCCTGCTCTTCACTTTCCAGCTTAAGGCCCGAAAAATGGCGTGAGTAGGCCCTGTCCAGGGGCGAGCCTTCTATCAAAACCTGATTGAGGATCCCAAGGACCAATTCGGCAGAAGAAGGCGATAAAGGCGATGCGAGCATGGTGTCTATCCGGCATTGAAAAAACTGCGGGATCATAGGAGGTATTGAGTCCCTTCGCAAGGAAGAACACAAAGGCAATCGCGGTTTATGCAGGCTGGCTTTGACGTTGGCCATGGTATCGACAGTCTGTTGTGCCCTTTTCGTGTCCTTTTCATGTCCTCGGCGGGCTCTTTCACTCCCTCTTTAAAACCCAGTCAGTGACATCTTTATCGCGTCTGCTTACGCCTTCAGCTTATTCAAACAGAAAACTTGCGTTTACCCCTCTGGCTCCAGCCAATAAAAAAGCGCCTTTACGGCGCCTTTTTATCGAGTCCTCTGCCCAGGACCTTTTATTGACATCCTGGCAATGGCTCAGGCCTTTGCTGCCACAGGCTTACAGCCCTTCAGACCATAGAAAAGGATGTAGCCGTAGCACAGTACCGGCAGAATAAAGGAGGCTGACAGGCCAACAGAATCGGCCAGAAGCCCCTGCAGCAAAGGAACCAAAGCGCCACCTACAATCGCCAGGCATAGAATACCTGAGCCCTGAGCTGTCGCCGGACCCAGATTTTTCAGTGCCAGACTGAAGATGGTCGGGAACATGATGGAGTTAAACAGCCCCACTGCCAGAATCGCCCACATGGCAAGGGCGCCGCTGCTGTTCATGGCTACCAGTACCAAGAGCGCTGCCAGGGTGGCATTGAAGCCCAGCACCTTGCCGGCATCCACTTTTTGCATCACGGCCGCACCGATAAAGCGGCCCACCATGGCGCCGCCCCAGTAAAAGGCGATGTAGTGGGCCGCATCGGCCTCGGCCATGCCCGCCACATGGGATTCACCCAAAAAGTTCACCAAGAAGCTGCCAATGGCCACTTCACCGCCCACGTAAACGAATATCCCGATGGCGCCGAGCACCAGATGGCGATGGCTCAGGGCACTGTGACCGCTGCTTGTGACGTCATCTTCCTGGTCATGGATGTGGGGTAACTTCAGCAGCGCAAACACCACTGCCAGCACTATCAGCATGCCGCACAACAAAAGATAGGGCAGCTTGACCGCATCGGCTTCCGCTTCAGCAGAGGCGCCGACGGCCACCGACAGGATAAGCACAGAGCCAAAGGCCGGGGCTATGGTGGTGCCAAGGGAGTTAAATGCCTGGGTCAGGGTCAAACGACTCGAAGCGGTTTGCACAGGTCCCAGCGCCGTAACATAGGGATTGGCCGCCACCTGCAGCACGGTAATACCGCTGGCAAGCACAAACAAGGCGCCAAGAAAGAGTCCGTAGGTGGCGTAAGCGGCTGCAGGATAAAACAGGGCGCAGCCCAGCGCCGCGGTTAACAAGCCAACCACTATGCCCTTTTGATAACCGAGCCGCTTGACCAGCACCCCGGCCGGTACCGACACCAGGAAATAGGCGCCGAAGAAGCAAAACTGGATCAACATCGCCTGGGCATAGTTCAGGCTGAATACCGCTTTCAAATGCGGAATAAGGATGTCGTTAAGGCAGGTGATAAAGCCCCACATAAAAAACAGTGTGGTGAGTGAGGTCAGCGCAAAACCGTAACGCCCTCCCTCGGATGCGCCTTCATGCCGGGCGGTAACAGGTACGCCAGAAGCCATAGTCTTCTCCTTGATTATTATCGTTATTTCAATCTTTTTTGGTCGAGGTCTACAGCAAAGCTTACCCCATGTATTTCATGTCGGGCCAATTTGAAAAGCGCGGCTGGCCTTTACCTTTGGTATCCGCCGCACTTACCTGGCCCTGGGAGCGGAGACACAGCTTATCAGCTATTCCCTGCCCCAATGTACTGAAATCGGTTTGACTTAAAGCGACGTTGAACTCACTCAAATGAGACCGAATCCCAGGCTTTGCAGGCCAAATCCGCTCCCCGGGATTTAATTACCCAATAGCAGAGCCCCGTGGGGCGCAAGCTGAATACTGTCGGCGCCATCCAGGCTGCCGCCTTCAAGGCCATGGCCTTCAAGCAGCTCCCAGGACTCGATTCCAGGAATAGCCATTGCCTGCGGCTTATCAGATAAATTGAACACACAAAGCACTTTTTTATCGACACTCACGCGTTCAAACGCCAGAACGGGCTCTTTGCTATCAATAAATTTAATCTCACCACTCACCAAGGCGGGTTGAGTGCGACGCCACGCCATAAAGCGGCTGAACTGATTCAATATGGAATCCGGGTCGGCACTCTGGGCGGCGACGTTCAGCACCCGGTGTTCTTCCGGCAGTGGTAACCAGGGCTTGGTGCCGGAGGTCATCTCACCAAATCCCATAAAGTCGCCTTCTGCTTGCCAGGGCATGGGGGTGCGACAACCATCGCGGCCTTTAAAGTTGGGCCAGAACGCGATCCCGAAGGGGTCTTGCAGCGCATCAAAGGGAATGTCGGCTTCGGTAAGCCCCAGCTCTTCACCCTGGTACACGCACAGACTGCCACGCAGACATCCCAGCATGGCCGACAGCATCTTGGCCATTCGAGGGGTGCCCTTGCCCTGTCCCCAGCGACTGATAACCCGTTCCACATCGTGGTTGCCTATGGCCCAGCACGGCCAGCCATCACCGATGGCGCCTTCGAGAGCTTCCACTGTGCTGCGGATATAATCGGCGCTGTAGTCTTTGGTGAGAAGCTCAAAGCTGTAGGCCATATGCAGGCGTTTATCACCCTTGGTGTATTCGGCCATGGTGGCAAGAGAGTCTTCGCTTGAGACTTCGCCCAGGGTCACAGCCCCCGGATAGCGGTCAATCAGAGCACGCAAATCTTCAATGAAACCAATGGTTTCAGGACGCTCATTGTTGTACCAGTGATACTGATAGGCGTAAGGATTGTCTTCAGAGAAACCACGGCCCTGACGCTTATCCGCCGGTTTCGCCGGGTTATCACGAAGCGCCTTATCGTGGAAACAAAAGGTAATGGCATCGAGGCGGAAACCATCCACGCCCTTCTTCAGCCAGAACTCAACGTTATCGAGCACGGCGCGGCGTACGGCTTCACAATGGAAATTCAGATCCGGCTGACTCTTCAGGAAATTGTGCAGGTAATACTGCTGGCGTCTTGGCTCCCATTCCCAGGCGCATCCCCCGAATATGGCCAGCCAGTTGTTGGGGGGCGTACCGTCTTCACGGGGATCGGCCCATACATACCAATCGGCCTTGGGATTGTCACGGCTCTGGCGGCTCTCGGCAAACCAGGCATGTTCGTCTGAGGTGTGGCTGAGTACCTGATCGATAACCACCTTCAGTCCCAGTGCATGGGCTTTGGCAATAAGCTCGTCAAAGTCATCCATGGTGCCAAACATGGGATCCACATCCAGGTAGTCACTGATATCGTAACCAAAATCCTTCATCGGCGAACGGAAAAACGGCGAGATCCAAATCGCATCCACATTGAGGCTGGCAATATAGTCCAGACGCTCGATGATCCCTTGCAGATCGCCAATACCATCGCCGTTACTGTCTTTAAGACTGCGCGGGTAAATCTGGTAAATGGCAGCGCCGCGCCACCAGGGATGAATGCTCATTGTTGTCCCTCAATTCAGATCATTTAGGCCGGGTTTTCCGGCTTTATAACGCCCCTGGCTGTTGGCGTTTTGTTGCCAATGCGTAAGCGCAGCCAAGAAGCTGGATGTTGCATGGAGGATACGTGACAAGCAAAAGGGCCTTCAATAGAGCTGCATACGTATGCACAAAATGAGACACCGCCGCTTGCGCGCGCGTCATCCATATACTTATATTCTTTCATACACTTAAGCATCAAAAATTGGTCAACAATAGCCGCAACCCCCTCCTCATCGGAGGTCATTTTCGTCTCTGACACGGCTTTGAATACGTATGCACTTGGTTGAGCAGGAAGAAAGGGCGGGAGTAGTATCGTCACCGTTGTGCAACATGTTGGTCATAAAAGCAGCCTTATGCAGTAATTTAAGTGCATGAATGCCCAATAACATTAATAAGCAATGACTGTTGTCCCAACATCCAAGCAAGCTCGCGGGCATGACATGGGCCGCGACCAAAGGGGAAAGATGAATGATGCAATTTAAACCAAACCTGCTGACCGTGGCGTTACTCGCTGCCGGTTTCAGTATGCAGGTACTGGCAGCCGAGCCTTCTGAAGAAAAAGATGTAAACAAAGAAGAAGCTGCCAATATCGAAGTGATCACCGTAAAGGGTTTTCGCACCAGCGTGATCAAGTCGCTCAACGAAAAACGTTTTGGCGACACCGTCTCTGAATCCATCTCTGCAGACGATTTGGGCGCCCTGCCCGATCAGTCCATCGCCGACGCCCTCACCCGCTTGCCCGGCATCACTGCCGTGCGTACCGGCGGCCAGGCCAGCGGCCTGAACATCCGTGGCTTGGATGGCGACTTTGTGTTTGCCACCTTGAATGGCCGCGAGCAGGTCACCACCGGCAGCAAGCGTGCCATCGAGTTTGACCAGTATCCTTCCGAGCTCATCAGCCAGGCCGCAGTCTACAAGTCACCCAAAGCCTCTTTGATTGAAGGTGGCGTGGCCGGTACCGTTGAGCTGAAAACCGCTGACCCACTGCGCGCGGCAAAAGAGCAAAACTTCACCTTTAACGCCCGCGGTGCCTTTAACGATCGCGCCGATGAAGTTGCCGATGCCAACGAGTACGGCAATCGCTTGAGCTTCTCATATCAGGGCAAGTTCCTCGAAGAAACCCTGGGTGTTGCCCTGGGTTACGCGCACCTGTACCAGCCTTTTGTTGCCAGCCAATTTATTGGCCTGCGTTTCAACGATGCCAAGAAAGATGTCAACGGTGATGGCGTAGTTGAGTCCATCAGCGAAGGCTTTGAAATGCAACAAAAAGGTGGCGAAGACACTCGTGACGGTTACATGGCTGCCATTCACTGGCGCCCCAATGATAACTGGTCTTTCAAGGGTGATTTGTTCCACTCACAGTTCGATTCAGAAAACTTTGCCCGTGGTTTCCGGGTGAAATCGCTGCAAAACGGCACCATCACCAACGCCAACATTAAGAATGGCTCCATGATTGGCGGCACCGTGAGCACAGATGGCACAGACAACTTTGCCCTGTTTGTGGTAAACGATAACGACTCCAAGTATTCAGAGCTGACCTCAGGCTCTTTCAACGTAGAGTGGAACAACGGCGATGCCCTGACCGTTTCAGCCGACATCAGCTACTCCAAGGCCGATGGCGAGTTTGTGAACGGTGGTACCCGTGCAGTGGTATATCAGCATATCGACAACGAAATCCGCGCTGCCGAGTCCATCAGCTATCAGCTGAACGACCTGAACCCGGCCTCCATCTCGGTCACCAATGACTACACAGATCTGAGTACTCTGGGTCTGAAAGAAGTGGGCATGTGGCCCTACAACCAGCAAAACGACCTGATTGCGTACAAACTGGACTTCAACTATCAGCTGGATACCGCTTTTGTCTCGTCAGTCGAGTTTGGCGTACGTTACTCTGAGCGCGAATTCAACGCCCAGCGTTCTCAGGCAGGTTACGGTTTCGAGTTTGGCCACAATCCGGACAACCAACCCGTACTGCGTCTGACCGAAGACATGACCAGTGTGGTTAACTTTGGCGGCGAGCTCGCCGGTTACCCAAGCTTCCTTGCCATCGACTTCGACAAGGCCGTTGATCTGGTGAATGCCCAGCTCGCTGCCACAGGTCAGGATCCTTTCGCCCCTACCGCCAACTGGTCCAATAACTGGACCATGATCCAAAGCGGTGCGGTAAACGAAGATGTGTTGGCCGGTTATGTGCAGGCCAACCTGGAGTTTGATCTTGCCGACGTGAAGGTAACAGGTAACCTGGGTCTGCGCGTGGTGCATACCGATCAGTCCAGTACCGGTCTGCAGCAGGTTGGCTTTGGTCTGGGTGAAGCCATCACCGACGAAAAAGGCGTGGTAAGCACAGATTATATTCGCAACGAAGTGGGTAAAACTTACACCGATTACCTGCCCTCGCTGAACCTGAACTTCCACCTGACAGATAACGATCAGCTGCGTTTTGCTGCCGCCTCCGTGATGGCGCGTCCGCCCATC
Source organism: Shewanella zhangzhouensis (assembly GCF_019457615.1). Lineage (NCBI taxonomy): Bacteria > Pseudomonadati > Pseudomonadota > Gammaproteobacteria > Alteromonadales > Shewanellaceae > Shewanella > Shewanella zhangzhouensis. Next base: position 2,077,046 of record NZ_CP080414.1, on the reverse strand, counting down.
GACAAGCTGAAGTCAGGCATGGGCAGCTGGTATGACGATGCCTCCACTCCCGGCTATAAGAAGTACAACGCATGGGGCAACACCAGCCCGCTGCTGGATCCCTTCTACGCAGATCAGTTTGACCTGTCTTACGAGCACTACTTCGAAGACAGCGAAGGCGCCGTGGTCGTCGCTCTGTTCTACAAAGACATCAAGTCTTTCATCAACAACTTCACCATCCAGCCATTCGATTTCGAAGCAGCCGGTTTCCTGGTGCCCGATACCATTATCGACAACGGTGTTGAGTTCCCGGTGGTGAAAGACGAAGGTCAATACCAAACCGCCATCAACAACGACAAGGGTGGCTACATCCGCGGCGTTGAGCTGGCCTACACCCAGGTGTTTGACTTCCTGCCTGAACCTTTGAGTGGCCTTGGCTTCACCGGCAGCTACTCTTACTCCGACAGTGAAGTACAGTTCACCACTGACCTCAGCGGCTCTTCTCTGGATATTCCGCTGCCTGGATTGTCTGAGCACGTGGTTAACACCACCCTGTTCTACACCCTGGACGGTTTCGATACCCGTTTGAGCATGCGTTATCGCAGTGGTTATGTGTCTGAGCAAGTTGCGGTTGAAACTCAACTGGCCTTCTTCGATGCCGAAACCATCTTCGACTATCAGGCGTCTTACGCGCTGGATAACGGTCTTAAGTTCCTGTTCCAGATCAATAACCTGACAGACGAGCCCAACAAGACCTACTTCGGTGAGGAGTATCAGACAGGGACCATCCAGTCCTTCGGTCGCCAGTACTTCCTGGGTCTGAGCTACTCAATGTAAGCGGCTTTTTGAAAGCGGCACCCTGAAAAGACCTGCCCCAGGGCAGGTCTTTTTATTTGTTTACCAGTCAACAGGAGGTTGCAATGGGGCAACTCACATTAAGCGCGCAGTGCGCTGCCATCCACAATCGCGTCGCCCGGCGCCTGTGCCTGACGGTGTTTTTCGGCTTAAGTGCGGCCACATCCACTGCCACCCTCTGCGCGCCCATGCAGGGGCACGAAAGCGCCTTAAAAAGCAATACACTCAATCCCATCAGCCTCAGTCAGGTGCAGCATCCCGGCCATACGGTTACAGCGAAGTCAGTGAAAGTCGAGCCCCTGAATTGGTGGATTGGGATGCAAAACCCCCGGCTTGAATTGATGCTCACCGGCAAGAACATAGCCCGCGGGCAACTGCGTCTGGAAAATGCCCTTGGCGCAAAACTGCTGGAAACCATCCCCGGTGACAGCCCCAATTACCTGTTTGCGACACTCGACCTCTCGAGCGCCAGGTCCGGCACTCTCACCCTGGTACTTGGCCTCCCCAAAAGCGCACAAAATCCGACAACTGAGCTGACACTCCCGTACGAGCTTAAAGAAAGAGCACCCGGCAGCAGCGAGCGTCAGGGTTACAGCAACAGGGACGTGATGTACCTCATCACCCCCGACCGTTTTGCCAATGGCGATACGGCAAACGATGACCTGCCCGGTTTTGACGACGAGCCCAATAATCCGGTTTACAGCGAGCCTGGCAACAGCCATGACAACGCCCGCCACGGCGGCGATCTGGCCGGCATAGAGCACAGGCTCGATTATCTTAACGACCTTGGGGTCACCCAGCTTTGGATTAACCCGCTGCTTGAAAATCGTCAGCCGGCCTATTCCTATCATGGCTACGCCATCACAGATTTCTACCAAATCGATGCCCGCTTTGGCAGCAACAGCCAATATCAGGCACTGGTCAGCAAAGCGGCCAATAAGGGCCTTGGGGTCATCATGGACGTGGTGCTTAACCATATGGGGTCAGGCCACCCCTGGATGCAGGATTTACCCTTTAACGACTGGGTCAATCCTAAAGGGCAGCACACCAGCCACAGGCGTACGGCGGTTCAGGACCCTTATGCTGCGCCCAAAGATGCCGCCGCCTTTGCCGACGGCTGGTTTGTGGACAGCATGCCAGACCTCAATCAGCGTAATCCCCATCTCGCCACCTACCTGACTCAAAATAACCTCTGGTGGATTGAATACGCCGGGCTGTCGGGCCTGAGAATCGACACCTGGTCTTACTCAGACAAGGCCTTTCTCAAGACGTTTTCCGAGGCCATCATGGCGGAATACCCCCATTTCAACATGGTGGGCGAAGAATGGAGCGGCAATCCTGCGGTAGTGTCTTACTGGCAAAGCGGTAAACAAAACCCCGATGGCTATCAAACCTCGCTGCCGGGACTTATGGACTTTCCCCTCTATGACGTGCTGCTGCAAGCCGTCAATGAAGAGGAGCGCTGGGGCACAGGCTTTATCCGTCTCTATGAGGCGCTGGCCAACGACCTCCTCTATCCCAACGCCCAAAAGCTGGTGCTTTTTGAAGGCAACCACGATACCAATCGCCTCTACAGCCTGCTTGGGCGCGATATGAATAAATTCAAGCTGGCCCTCGCCTATGTGCTGCTGTCCAATCGGATACCACAGATTTTCTATGGCACCGAGTTTGCCATGGAAAGTCCGGTAGAGGGTCGCAACGACGGCGCCGTGCGTGCGGATATGCCGGGCTTTGGCAAGGTTGCATTTGGTCAATCAGACATAGACGCCATGGCGGCCGACTCAAAAGAAGCCTTTGAGTTCATCCGTACCCTGCTGCATTTTCGTAAAACCAGTGATGCGGTGCACCGGGGTAAACTGGTGCATTTTGTACCGCAATTCGAACAACAACCGGGCGTCTATGCGCAGCTGCGTTTGGCGCCAGTTGATAATCCTGCCGCCAAAAACCTGATGATTATCTTTAATAAAAATACGGATCCTGTGATTCTGGATATGGGGCGCTTCACCGATTTCCTTCCCCTGAACACGAATGTAAAGAGTGTGCTCGATAACAGGCGTTTTTCATTGCCGGGCACACTCAATCTGTCTTCCCCCGTTACCTTGCTGGAGTTTTAATCCCGATGGCATTTGTTTCTTTTCGCCGCGCTCCCCTGCTGGCCCTGACCAGCCTGACCGCCCTGCTCGGCTGCAGCCCGGTGCAAAACACTAAAACCAATACAGAGGCACTGCAGCTTAAATCCGCAGACGCAGTAACGCTCAATCAAAAGGTAGCCGAGCCGTCGCCTCTGGTGTATCAGCTCTTGCCCCGTGTCTTTGGTAATCAAAACCTCACCAACACCCCCTGGGGCAGTATCGAAGAAAACGGCAGCGGTAAATTTGCCGATATCGATGAGGTGGTACTGGCCGACCTTAAACACCTGGGGGTAAGTCATGTGTGGTACACGGGCGTGTTGCATCATGCCTCTGTTACCGACTACAGCGCCTATGGTATCGGCCGGGACGATGCCGATGTGGTCAAGGGGCTTGCGGGCTCCCCCTACGCCATCCGCGATTATTACAATGTAAATCCCGACTTGGCGCTCGCCCCGGAAAACCGACTGGCGGAATTCAAAGAACTGATAGCGCGCACCCACAAAGCCGGGCTTAAGGTCATTATCGATATAGTGCCAAACCATGTGGCGCGCCATTACCAATCCCTGTCTGCGCCAGAGGGCGTACAAAGCCTGGGTGCAGGGGACGATACCCGCCAGGCCTACGCCAGAAACAACAACTTTTACTATGTGCCCGGCGCCGACTTTGAGGTGCCCGACGAGACTAACCGGCCTCCTGCCGCGAGTCTTAATAAGCTGAACACGACACAGGACGGCCATTTTCACGAATCCCCGGCCAAATGGACCGGCAATGGTGCCACCAGCCCCAAACCCGATGCCTCTGACTGGTATGAAACCGTGAAGCTTAACTACGGGGTCACACCCGATGGCAAACATGATTTCCCCGAGGTGCCGGCGGCGCTGGCCTTTGCCCCAATAGAGCAGCATCAGGGCTTTTGGTCCACCCAGAAAAACCTGCCCGATACCTGGTACAAACTGCGGGATATCAGCCGTTTTTGGTTAAGCCTTGGCGTCGACGGCTTTCGCTTTGATATGGTCGAGATGGTACCCGTATCCTTTTGGAGTTTTCTTGCCAGCGATATCAAGGCCATCAATCCGGAAGCGTTGCTGATTGCCGAGGTCTACGAGCCCGCACGTTACCGGGACTTTATCGGCCGTGGCAAACTGGACTTGCTCTACGACAAGGTGGGGCTTTACGACACGCTGAAAGCCATCAGCCAGCAAGGCATAGCCAATCCAGATGCTGTGGATACGGCCCAAATCGGAAAGCGGTTAACCGAAATCCGCGACATCGCCCCTCAGATGCTGCACTTTTTGGAAAACCACGACGAGCAGCGTATCGCCAGCCCCGAGTTTTTGGGCAGTGCCAAGCGTGCCTTGCCGTCACTGGCGGTATCCCTCTATGCCACCGAAGGGCCTTTCCTGCTCTACTTCGGCCAGAGCCTCGGTGAGGATGGCAGCGAAACCGGCGGCTTTGGCAAACCCAGCCGCACCAGCATATTCGACTATGTAGCCGCACCTGCCATGGCCCGCTATCTGAAAAGGGCGGACACGAAAGAAGCCAGTAAAGGGGCAGCCAGCAACAAAGTAGCCGGACAGGGGCAACCACTGGGCGTTGCCAGTTTGCCCGAAGAGCTTGAACTCAGGCAGGCCTACAGTGACATGTTGGCACTTGCCGGCACCATCAAGTCGGCCGGAGAACTTAAGGTTTTGCCATCCACAGGGCCTGTGTTCGCTTTTCGCCGGGGGCCGTATCTGGTCACGGTAAACTTCTCCGATAAAGCCGCTGCCATTGAGACATTTAACGGAAAAGCGCCGAAGCCCATCCTCAGTATTCCCGCAAGTCAGCAAACTGAACTCGCCCCCTGGGGCGTGCGCGTCAGTCTTGTCCCATAACCGGGCAATCTGATACTGCTGTGGCAAAGACGCATCACAAACATCGGGGCCCGGGAGCTGACTGCCCCCGGGCCCCGACTTGAGCATATTGGGCAGACAATTCAAGGTTCAGTTGGCATCACCGTTCTGCTCCGGGCTTACTGGTCGGGCGCAGTGTCCGGCTCGATACCAAGCCCCAGTCCCATTCGCAGCATTTCACGGTACAAAGCCATGTCACCAAGCCGTTCGGAGGACTTGAGCGCCGCTGAAACGCCCTCTTGATCTCCCATCTTACGATGCTGACCCAGTTTGGCCTTGGCCTCAATGCGTTCTACCACAATCTCAAAGGCGACTATGGCCTTGCTCAATTTGCCGACATAATCTTTTGGCATCAGGGTCTCGTCCTGCCATAACTCGGGTTCAAATCGGGCTATGGTGTGCTTGAGCACTGCCTCAACACTTCCGTCATCTTCTTTATCATCAAGCAACTTAAAAGTGCCATACACATGGGCCGCACTGTAGTTCCAGGTAGGTACAGCGGGTTTCGCCTGATACCAACGGGGGCTGATGTAGGCATGGGGGCCTGAAAACACCGCCAGCACCGCCTGGCCATCCAGGGCTCGCCACTGGCCATTGGCCCTCGCCATATGCCCAATAATCCTGTGCCTGTCACTGTCAAACAGCAGCGGCAAATGACTTGCCACCAGGCCATCCTGGTTGGAGATAAGTAAGGCAAAGGGATGGTTATCAATTAAACTCACAGCCTCAGCATCGGTGAGACTCATGGCGGCGGGAATGTACAATGTTGGCTCCTTCAATCAACGCTAACAGCAGCTTAACACCCAGAGGTTTACACACAAGCCCAATAACAAAAATGGCAACTATTTCAGTCAGTAATGCATATTCGCCAAGGCAATAGCATGTTGCGCGCAGGTTATTCAACGGGGATGAATACGTATGTAAGTAGTTGTCACTTATCCTGTACGCCGTTTAGGATGAATGCGCTGATTATGAGCCCCTTCGGGGGCTGGGTCGTTACGGAAGAATGGACCTTCCGGCTTTGGAGTACCTCGCCCGACTTCGCTTCCACGAAGTGGGAACAGGTCTTGGGCGGCGAGCGTCTGAGGGAGGCTCTCGCCGCTGATTTTTTGTATCCGATAATAAAAGGGCTGCCGTGACTTCACTGCGGTAAAAGCACCCACAACAGGACACCTATGACTTCCCACACATCCCCACTCAGAGACAAGCCGCCACTGTCATTCTGGCAAATTTTCAACATGTGTTTCGGCTTCCTCGGTATCCAGTTTGGCTTTGCACTGCAAAACGCCAACGTCAGCCGTATTTTCCAGACCCTGGGTGCCAGCATCGATGATATCCCCATTCTGTGGATAGCGGGCCCCCTAACCGGCCTCCTGGTTCAGCCCATAGTGGGTTATCTGTCCGACAACACCTGGAACCGCTTTGGGCGTCGTCGTCCCTACTTCCTGATTGGCGCTGTGCTGACCACACTGGCGCTGTTCATCATGCCCCACTCGCCCTATCTGTGGGTAGCTGCTGGCATGCTGTGGATAATGGATGCCTCTATCAATATCGCCATGGAGCCATTTCGCGCCTTCGTGGGAGATAAGTTGCCGGAATCACAGCGGGCCAAGGGTTTTGCCATGCAAAGCTTTTTTATCGGCGTAGGCGCCGTAGTGGCATCCGCGCTTCCTTATTTGCTGTCTAACTTTGCCGGCGTATCCAATATCGCGCCCGAAGGACAGATTGCCGACACTGTGCGTTACTCCTTTTATCTTGGCGGTGTTGTGCTGCTCGCGGCCGTTGGCTGGACCATTGTCAGCAGCCGCGAATACAGCCCGGAAGAACTCAGCCGCTTTAAGGGACACGAGCAAACCGGATTTGAACGCGAACATGGCCGTACGCCTGAGGCGTATCGAAAAGGCGCCCTGGTATGGAGCACCCTGGGCCTTGCTATCACAGCCGCCACCTTTGTCGCCAATCTCGATAAGCAGCTGTATCTGCTTGGGCTTGGCGTGTTCGCCTTTGGCCCGCTGCAATGGTACTGCGCCCAGCGTTTAACCGCGGCAGGCAAGCGCAGCGGCAAGCTTGGAATGGTATTTGAAGTGGTAGATGACCTCTTCCACATGCCCCATGCCATGAAGCGTCTGGCGCTGGTGCAGTTTTTCTCCTGGTTTGCCCTGTTTGCCATGTGGATCTACACCACGGCAGCGGTGACCTCCTACCACTATCACAGCAGCGACGTACTCTCCAAAGCCTACAACGACGGCGCGGACTGGGTAGGAGTGCTCTTTGCCTCTTACAACGGTTTTGCGGCACTGGCCGCCATGGTGATCCCGCTGCAGTGCATGCTGCTGGGTCTTAAGGGCGCTCACATCATGAATTTGTGCCTCGGCGGCCTTGGGCTGATGAGCTTTTACCTGATTGCCGACCCGGCCATGTTGTGGATACCCATGATAGGCGTCGGCTTTGCATGGGCCTCTATTCTGTCTGTGCCCTATGCCATGCTTTCCACCAGCCTGCCGGGCAACAAGCTTGGTGTATACATGGGGATCTTCAACTTTTTCATCGTCATCCCCCAACTGGTGGCCGCCACTGTGCTTGGTTTTATTCTCAAGAGCCTGTTTGGCAATGAACCCATCTACGCTCTTATCCTCGGTGGCAGCGCCATGGTGCTGGCCGCCCTGTCAGTGCTTTTTGTCCCTGCCAGAGAGCAGGAACCCGGGCGCAGCAATGCCGATGCCCAGGTCTAATTATCAGGGAGACGCTTTCGTGCCAGTGACCAATTCTTCTTCGCTTCGAGCCCTCAGCCTTGCCATTGCGGCAGCACTGGGTGTTTCTGCCTGCCAACAGGCCCCCGCCCCCCAGGAAACCATTCAGGATAAGGCGGTTGTGAAAGTTGCCCCGGGCGCCCCCGGCACTACGCCCTTGTGGGCCTTCGCGGGTAAAACCGGGATCGGTACCAGTTATGAGCCCTATGTGGACGGCGCTTATGTGAGTACCGCCGAAAACCCGGTGAGCCGGGTGTGGTTTTCGGTGGCCAATGGCGTGCTGACCGAAACCATGTATGGCCTTATTCACAATGCCCAGTTGCGTGAACTGTCCTTTATTATTAAGGGCAAGGATTTTGTCGATTTTGAAGCCAAGGATGCCAACCACCAGCAGGACTATCTGCACCTGGATGAAAAAGGGCTTCCCGAGTCCCTCGCAATGCGGCTAACCAGTACGGATAAAGAGCAAAAATACCGTATCGAGAAGAAAATAGTCACAGATCCCCATCGGGATTCTCTTGTCATGCGGGTCACCATTGAGGCGCTTGAAGACGGTATCACCCCCTTCCTGTATGCCGATCCTCACATCGACAATGGTGGCGCCGACGACATGGCATACCTGTCTCACACGGGGTTTGTGATAACCGACAAGGCGCAGGACTCCAGCGCCTTGAGCCTGGAAATCAGCACGGATTTCGTGCGCCGACAGGTGGGTTTTGAAGGGGTATCCAGTGGCGTTGAGGCCATCATGGCGGGCGCTCCCCTGACCGGTTACAGCCAGACCTTTACCGATGCCGCCGCTCCCCAGGTGGGTAACGTGGCCCTCACCGGTGAGCTGAAAACCCTCGCCAGGGGCGAAACCCTCACCTTTGATGTGGTACTGGGCTTTGGTCTGGGCGCTGATGCGGCCACAGCCAACGCAAAGGCGTCGCTCACAGCAGGCTTTGATGCGCTGGCACAGGACTTCAGAGGTAACGACACAACACCTGGATGGCGGCAGTATTTGGCGTCCCTGCCTGCCCTCAGTGCCATGGGCAGTGCCACGGCAGACAATGGCCGCCTCCTTAACCTGAGTGCCATGGTGCTCAAGGCGCAGGAAGACAAAACCCATGCGGGTGCGCTGATTGCGTCCCTCTCCAACCCCTGGGGCGATACCATTCCAGCGGTTACGCCAAGCACGGGTTACAAGGCCGTTTGGCCAAGGGATTTCTATCAGTGCGCCATGGCGTTTTTGGCCATGGGTGATACCCAAACCCCCAAGGTCGCTTTTGAATACCTTAAACAGATTCAGGCAGGCCCTGCCCTCAAAGGCTACGAAGGGGCGCCCGGTTGGTTCCTGCAAAAGACCCATGTGGATGGGCAAATCGAATGGGTTGCCGTGCAGCTGGACCAAACCGCCATGCCCATCATGCTCGGCTGGAAGCTGTGGCAAGCCGGTGAGCTCAGCGATGATGAGGCGCGTCATTGGTATCAGGATATGCTCAGAAGCGCAGCCGACTTTTTGGTGAGCGGCGGTGACATCAAGCTCGACTGGAATGAGCGCACTATCACTCCACCGAGCACCCAACAGGAACGCTGGGAAGAGCAAGCAGGCTTTTCACCCTCCACCATGGCGGCAGTGATAACAGGATTACAGGCAGCCAGTGCCCTAGCCGAGCATGCAGGCGACAGCGAAGGGGCGCAGAAATACCTCGCAGCCGCTTCGCGCTACAGTGAGCAGCTCGAAGCGCGTACAGTAACAAACAAAGGGCTGCTGTCGGATAAACCCTATATTCTGCGGATTTCACCGGAAGGTGCGCCCGATACCGACGCCAAGCTCGCCGACAATAACGGTCGTCCCGGGCTGGATCAGCGTCAAATTCTCGATGGCGGCTTCCTGGAGTTGGTACGTTATGGTGTACGCGGCGCCGACAACCCACTGGTTGTGAATACCCTGGCTCTAGTGGATGACAAGACCCTGGAAGACAATCTGCGCATCCGCTACGACTTCACCACGGCGCAGGGACAGGCATTCCCGGGCTTCAGACGTTATGGTAACGACGGCTACGGCGAAGATACCGTTACCGGCGCCAACTATGCCGAAAATGGCAGCAACAGCGCCAATCAGCGTGGACGGGTGTGGCCCTTCTTTACCGGTGAGCGCGGTCATTACGAGCTGGCCAAGGCCACGCTGGGAGGCAAGCCCCTCAGTGATGCCGATAAGCAGCGGTTAATCGGCACCTACGTTGCGGGGATGGAAAGCCTTGCGAACAGCGGTGGAATGTTGCCGGAACAGGTGTGGGACGGTGTGGGCGATGCCACCCGCTTTGGCTATCGTCTGGGTGACGGTACCAACTCGGCTACGCCCCTCGCCTGGACCCACGCCGAATACGTGAAACTGGTACGCTCTGTCCATGATGCCAAAGTGTGGGATAACTACCCCTTCGGCAAGCAGACAGCCCCTGAGACAAAGTAAGTCCTGAGGCAAAGCAGCACCTGCTGCACTTGCCGCTGAGAATACAAAAGGAGCCATCGGGCTCCTTTTTTATTGCTCAAGTTTATTGCTGCGATCTATCGCTGTAATTTTTTGCCTTGCATCAGGCGGCAACTGTGACCGGGTTCATCTGCCCCGATAGTTGAGCGCCGTTAACTGTTAAGGTCAATGCCGCAGGATTTCCTCACCACCAGACTGGTTGGGATTAACCTTGGGGGCACGGTCTCGCCGTGAATGAGCTTCAGAAGGCTTTCCACCAGCATTTCGCCTGCCAGTTGGGTGTTTTGCTTAATGGTGGTCAGTGGTGGATTGGCAAAGCTTGCCACCGGAATATCATCGTAGCCCACCACAGCCACGTCTTCGGGTACCCGCAGTCCGGCCTCTTTCAGCGCTCTGATAGCCCCGATGGCAATCAAATCGCTGGCGGCAAAGATGGCGTCAAACTGGGCACCCTTGCGAATAAGCTTGTTGGCAGCATCAAAGCCGGCACTTTCAGTGCTGATGGCATCCACCTGGCAGCGCTTATCGACCACAAGACCTGCATCTTTGAGTGCCCGTACATGGCCAAGGTAGCGGTCGCGAAATTCTGGGCTGTGGCTTGAAGCATCCCCCAAAAATGCCACCGACTTGCGGCCAAGGGACAACAAGTGCTCGGTGGCTATCAAACCGCCCTGCTGATTGTCACAGCCGACGGAAGCGACCGTCGACTTGTTGTGCTCAGCACCCCAAATCACAAAGTGGGTATTTTGCGCCAGCAAGCGTTCCAGCTTGTGCTCGTAGTCAACAAAGTCACCGTAGCCCAGCAGAATAATGCCATCGGCCTTGTTACTGTCTTCATAGTCGGCGTGCCAGTCGCTGGAAAGCTGCTGGAAAGACACCAACAAATCATAGCCCTGCTTGGCAGTAGCCCGGGTAATCGAGCCCAGCATCGACAAAAAGAACGGATTAATCAACGAGTCGTCGTTGGTGGGGTCTTCGCAAAGGAGCAGTGCCAGGGTATGGCTGTTTTGGGTGCGCAGGTTACTGGCGTTTTTATCGACCTTGTAGTTGAGCTCGCGGGCAATGGCACGGATTTTTTCCTTGGTTTCCGGACTCACCAAGGGGCTGTCCCTCAGGGCACGGGACACCGTGGACTGGGACACACCCGCCCGATAGGCAATATCAATAGAGGTCGCTTTACTCGCCATAACAGGACTCTTGTTATATTTGCTCGGGCCACAGGCCACCGCCCCGACACAGAACGGTAAGCCCATGGTAAATCAAGTGCAATTCCTTGTATAGCAAGCGACTTTAGATCCCCAGCTCATCGAGCAAATCATCAGCATCATCGGCCACTATGCCCTTGCCGGCCATCTGAGACCAGGGGGACTTGGCATTGCCGTGTTGCTCAATCAGGAAATCCGGATCGAACTCTTCGTCCAACTCGAACTCCCGGGTTTTGACAAACTCTGTCTTGTCCATGGCAAATTCAAGATAAAAGATGTGATTGCTTTCGGTCATAAAAGACACGCGGCGGATCACAGGTTCATCCAGATTGGCATCGATAGAGATGGTAATTTCCTTGTTGATGGTCAGCATTTTCGGCTGACTTTGACTTATGGAGGTTTGCAGCTCCTTGGACACCTTACCGATAAAGTCTCCCAGGATCTGGTTCATCAGCTCCCCCATCACGTTACCCACTTCATCGGAGTTGTGGGAAAACGCCAGCTCGCTTTCAGGCATGCCCATGTTGAGCATGTAACGGCGATAGATTTCCACGGCGGAAGCGGCCGAGAAGTTAATCACCACCAATCCCGAAAACCCACCATCAAAAATGGAAAAACAGCCCAGATCCGGCTTTAAACGGGTGCTGGAGATATTCTGCACCATGGCCGCATGGGTGACCCTGCTGCCACTGGTGTGGGACAGCACATGGGATACCGAATGACAGAGTTTCAGTAATATGTCTTCTGAGGTAACTATCTGAGTAACACTCATCTTTATCCGCCTTTTGATTGAATTAGTTAATCTTGCGCATAAAATCACTTGAAATCAAAGTCAAAACAAACGATTAACCTGATAAGCGTCTATTTTATCGGCAACGGGTGCGTGCGCTGTTTATCTCCCACTATACACCTTCGTCCCGCGATGATGCCCGGTCTCTTTGAAACAGGGCAGCAACAGAGTCGGGCAAGGATCACGGATTTACACTTTTACCCTGGGATTTACACCAAGGTCGCACAGAATGACCATAGCTATCTGATAGACTCTTGCCTGCCCTACAGCTTACGGAGACGGCCATGATTGCCTTCCTCAGAAAATTCACCATCTTACAGCGTCTGATCATGATGTTGGCGCTGGCAGCCCTTGGCACCTTCTGCTTCGCGGCCTTTAATATCCAGGAACAGTACAACAACCTTGAGCAGCAAAAATGGCTTCAAAATGATGGCCAGCTGGATACCGTACTGTCTCTGATAGAGGTGCACAAACAGCAGGTGCAGCAGGGGCAAATCAGCGAAGCAGATGCCAAGGCTGAAGTGGCGAGTCTTATCAATGCCGCCCACTATGGCAATGGTGGCTACTTTATCGTAGTGGATGCTGAGGGTCAGATCCTCGCCGCCGGTGGTCAGTCGCAGAAAATTGGCACCCGGGTGAACGACAAATCCATCCAAAGCCTGGTCAGCGATGCCCGCAGCAAGGGAAAGGCCATTGCCGAAATAGAAACCCTGAATCCGGACACGGGTAAAACCGGCACCCAGCTAGCCGAGGCCCGTCAATTTGCCCCCTGGCAGTGGACTGTTATCACCGGGGCCTTTGTGTCCGATGTTAATGCCGCCATGGAAACCGCCATCTGGAATACGCTCATCATTATGATGCTGATTTCCACGCCGCTGTTTGCCCTCTTTATGGCACTCAATCATTCCATCACCTCTCCCCTCACCCGCGCCATTGAAGCGCTGGAAGACATCGCCGACGGCGAAGGGGATCTGGGCGCCAGGCTGAACACCGAGGGCAAAGATGAGGTGGCTCACCTCGCCAAGGCCTTTAATCGCTTTGCCGAAAAAATCGGTAAGTTAATTAAAGACATCAAGCCAATGGGCGATGAACTCACTGAAGATGCCCAGGCCCTGAGCCAGGCGGTGGAAACCGCCAATCGCAGCAGTGAACAAATCCATCGTGAGACCGAGAGCGTCGCCGCCGCCATTCATCAGATGCTGGCCACCAGCCAGGAAATGGCTCACAACACCCAGCAGGCAGCCGATTCAGCGGCACAGGTGAAGGGACAGGCCCAGGAAAGCCAGTCGCTGATGACCAGCACATTAAAACAGACAGAATCTCTGGTGGAAAAACTGAAGGCCGCAGAGCTGACCACGGCGCGACTTGGCGCCGCCTCCGGCCAGATTGGCAGCATTCTCGATGTTATCCGCGCCATTGCCGAGCAAACCAACCTGCTGGCGCTCAACGCCGCGATCGAAGCCGCCCGTGCCGGCGCCCATGGTCGAGGGTTTGCGGTTGTGGCCGATGAGGTGCGTGCCCTTGCGAACCGCACCCAGCAGTCCACCAATGAAATTCAGAAAATCATCAGTGAAATTCAGGCCGGTATCGGCGATGTCACCGCCTCCAACAGTGCCAACCAGACACTGTCCGAATCGCTGCAGGGTCAGGCCCGTCAGGCAGGAGCCTCCATGGATGCCATCCTGTCGCTGGTGGCCCACATTAACGACATCAATACCCAGCTTGCCAGTGCGACTGAAGAGCAGTCACTGGTCACCGAAGAAATCAATCGCAATATCAGCAATATTTCAGAGCAAATGCAGCTGGCGGTCGAGTCTAACGAAGGCAATCGACATGCCGCAGGTTCGCTGCAATCCATCAGCCGGGCACTGGCCAAGGCCCTCGGGCACTTCAAGGTTTGATGGTATTGAGTCCATGAAAAAGTAAAAAGGGGGGCCACAGTGTCCCCCCTTTTTATGCGTCCGAATTGTGCTAGGCTAGGCGTTAACCCATGCACAAAAGCTTGCACAAATTCTGCCGTTTCAGGCTCCTTCAGGAGGACCATTAGTGCGTTTAACCCTTGCTTTGCACGCCAGACTATACAGCATTCACAGCTTCAGCCCGGAGACTCCGGTGCCTGCCGAGGTGTTCGCGCAGGAGATGTTCTTCATCGGTAAAACCCGTGAAGAGCTCTCTGTGGTGGTGCCCTCAGAGCTGGAGCTGGACAGCCTGGAAGCCGAAACCAATTGGATATGCCTCGAAGTGCTCGGGCCACTGGGGTTTTCCATGACAGGGATTTTATCGCGCATCTCGGCCATTCTGGCCGAAAACCACATCAGCATTTTTGCCATTTCAACCTTTGACACCGACTACATTCTGGTCAAAAAGGAGAAACGGGAGCTGGCGGTGGCGGCACTGAAGAAAAACGGGTATCAGATCATCGACCATCCCCAAACTGCCGACTGAGTGCCTTGCTCCTTTCGCCACCTTGTTGGACAATAGCGCCATTCTTTGGAAGACAATTGAAGCCATGTACGAAAAAACTGTCACCATCACTGCGCCCCATGGGATCCACACCCGCCCTGCCGCCCTCTTGGTCAAAGAGGCCAAATCCTTTGAATGTGACGTGATAGTCGAATGTAATGGCAAGCAAGCCAGCGCCAAGAGCCTGTTTAAGTTACAGACCCTGGGCCTTTATCAGGGGGTTAATGTCCGGGTCTTTGCCCAGGGTCCCCAGGCCGAAGACGCCGTTGAAAGAGTCTCGGCGCTGCTGGTCACTTTAAGCTGAAAGCCGGAGGCATGATGCAGGTTAACGGAATAGCCATCAAACCCGGTGTCACCTTCGGTGAAGCCCTTCACTTCAATACCGGGCACAAGCCGCTTGACTACCGCATCCTGCCCATCAAGCGTATTCCCCAGCAGCTGAGCCGCCTCGACGGTGGCTTGGCCAGACTCAAGCAGCAGTTGACTGCCAGCCTGCAGGCGCTGGAAAGCCAAAGCGATGCCTATGCACTGGTGGAAGCAGACCTCCTGTATCTCGACGACCCGGATCTTCGCACGCACATTGCCGACACCATCACTCAACTGCAATTTTCGGCCTGTGTATCCATCGAACGTGTCTTTGCCCACCAGGCGAGCGAACTGGAAGCACTGGATGACCCTTACCTGGCCCAGCGCGCCGAAGATGTACGAAGCCTGGGCAAGCGCCTTATCCAGGCCGTTTTCGGTCAGCCGGGGCAAGAGCCCGGCAAGCTCAAGGTGCCTACCATACTGCTGGCGGACGATATCAGCCCGGCGGAGTTTGCCGTGTTGCCGCTGGACAACGTTGCCGGTATCGTGCTCAAGTCCGGTGGCTTAACCAGCCACACAGCCATTCTGGCCCGGGCGGCGGGCATTCCGGCACTCCTTAGCTGCCCTTACAGCGAGCTGGGAATTAACAACGGTGACAAACTTGCCATCGACGGTGATGCCGGTGCCCTCTATCGCAACCCTGAGGGTGAAGAGCTCGAATTGCTGCGCCAGCACGAAGCATCGGCACGCGTAGCAAGGGAGCAGCTCGACCAGTATCGCGACAAACCCGCCATGACGCTGGATGGTCATGAGATAAGTCTGCTCGCCAACGTCGGGAACCTGAACGACGTGCTCAAGGTGTCTGGCCTTGGCGCCGACGGCATAGGGCTGCTGCGTACCGAATTTATGTTGATGCACTCGGCCACCCTCCCCGACGAGCGCGCCCAGTACCAGCTATACTCCGACGCCATTCATGCACTTGAAGGACGGGTACTGACCATACGTACCCTGGATATAGGTGCCGACAAAGAGTTGCCCTGCCTGTGTCAGGTCAAAGAAGAAAATCCCGCGCTGGGCCTCAGAGGCATTCGCTATACACTCGCCAATCCGCAACTCCTCAAAACCCAGTTAAGAGCCGTGCTCAGAGCCGCGAATCACGGCCATGTGCGCCTGATGTTCCCCATGGTCAATCAGGTGGAAGAGCTGGATGCGGTGCTGGCGCTGCTGGAAACCTGTCGCCGAGAGCTGGACGATGAAGAAAAAGGTTTTGGCGATATCAGCCTTGGCATAGTGGTGGAAACGCCCGCCGCCGTGCTCAACCTGCCAGCCATGTTACCCGTGCTGGACTTTGTCAGCATAGGCACCAACGACCTTACCCAATACGCCATGGCGGCTGACAGGGGCAACCCTTGTCTTGCCAGGGATTATCCTGCGCTCTCGCCCGCCGTGCTGAGGCTTATCAGCATGACGCTGCAGAGTGCCCGCAGTCAGGATGTGAAGGTGTCGCTGTGCGGAGAAATGGGCAGCGATCCGCGCCTTGTTCCGCTGTTAATCGGCCTTGGCTTCGATGAGCTCAGTGTTAACGTGGGCGCCATGCTCGAAGTCAAAGCCGCCATTTGCCGTCAGGAGTTCATCCGCTGTACCCAGCTTGCCGGGCGCGCCCTGATGGCAGACAGATTATCCGAGCTCGATGCCTGTATAAGTAGCTATAAATAAGCTAAATGTTTCAGTATGATGTCTTTTTCGCTGACGCCAAGATCAGCCTATAAACCAAGGGGTACGCAGTCATGGGATTTTTCAGCCGAATTCGGCGACTGATTTCCGGGGCGCCAACCATTGAAGGTGGCATTGCCATACTCGCGCCGGTTTCCGGCGAGATTTATCCCATAGAGAAGGTGCCCGACGTGGTGTTTGCCGAGAAAATCGTCGGTGACGGCATAGCCATCGCCCCCGAGGGTGACACCATATATGCCCCCATTGATGGCACCATAGGCAAAATTTTCGAGACCAACCATGCCTTCAGTATCGAGTCTCCACAGGGGCTGGAACTGTTTGTGCACTTTGGTGTCGGCACCGTTGAACTCAGGGGCAACGGCTTTAAACGCCTCGCCGAAGAAGGCCAACAAGTGAAAGCCGGCGATCCCATACTGGCGTTTGATCTGGCATACCTTCGCGAACACGCCGATAGCCTGCTTACCCCAGTGGTACTGGCAAACATGGAAGACATCAAGTACCTGGAAAAATCCCAGGGCCGGGTCGAAGCCGGCAAAGACGTGATATTTACCGTCGAAATCTGAAATTCATTCACAGGGGGCGCGAGGCACTTGAGGGGCGTAATCCCCCATGCCACAATGCGGCCCTTTCCTTTTGCAGATGGAGCGCCCCAGTGACACTCTTTGGCATTAAAAACTGCGATACCGTGAAAAAGGCCCGTAAATGGCTCGAAGCCAATGGCCATAACGTCCCTTTCCATGATTTTCGTGTCGATGGTCTGGCTGCCGAGCAGTTGAATGACTGGGTTGCGCGCATCGGATTTGAGCCGCTGCTCAATAAAAAATCCACCAGTTTTCGCGCGCTTACCGACGAGCAAAAGCAAGATATAGACACCGATAAGGCCATCGCGCTGATGCTGGAATACCCCACGCTCATCAAAAGGCCGGTACTGGTAAAAGGCGACGCCGTTTACACCGGTTTTAACGACAAGCTGTATAGCGAGGTATTTGGCCAATGAGCAGCCCAGACACCCACAGTGATGTGATTGAACTGACCCGCGAGCTCATTTCACGCCCGTCTGTCACCCCACTCGATGAAGGCTGTCAGGACCTGATGGCCAGACGCCTTGCCCCCATCGGCTTTACCATAGAGCCCATGGTATTTGAAGACACCACTAACCTGTGGGCCCGCCGTGGCACCGAGGGGCCTGTGTTCTGCTTTGCCGGCCATACCGATGTGGTGCCGGTGGGCGATCTGAATCGCTGGCACACGCCCCCGTTTGATCCTGTGGTGATTGACGGTTATATCCATGGCCGCGGCGCCGCCGACATGAAAGGCTCCCTCGCCGCCATGGTGGTGGCCGCCGAGCGATTTGTGGCCGAGCACCCCAATCATCAGGGCTCCATCGCCTTTCTGATTACCTCCGATGAAGAAGGTCCTTTTATCAACGGCACTGTGCGGGTGGTAGAAACCCTCGAAGCACGCAATGAGAAAATAACCTGGGCACTGGTGGGCGAGCCATCCAGCACCCACTTGCTTGGGGACGTGGTGAAAAACGGCCGCAGGGGCAGCCTCACGGGTAACCTCATCGTCAAAGGCATTCAGGGCCATGTGGCCTACCCCCATTTGGCCGATAACCCCATCCACAAAGCGGCACCGGCCCTGGCTGAGCTGTCCCGTATCGAGTGGGACAAGGGTAATGAGTTCTTCCCGCCCACCAGTTTTCAGATTGCCAACATCAACGGCGGCACGGGCGCATCCAATGTCATCCCCGGTGAACTCAAGGTGATGTTCAACTTCCGTTACTCCACCGAAGTGACCGCCGAGACCCTGATTGCCCGCGTACTGGGTATTCTCGATGCCCATGGGCTCGATTACGACATCGACTGGGTGTTCAACGGTCTGCCCTTCCTCACCGGCGAAGGCCCGCTGCTGGATGCCACCCGTGAAGCCATTTTCGAAGTCACCGGCACCCACACCGACCCGCAAACCACCGGCGGCACCTCCGATGGCCGTTTTATCGCGCCCACCGGAGCGCAGGTCATTGAGCTTGGCCCGGTCAACGCCACCATCCACAAGGTGAATGAGTGCGTGAAGGCAAGCGATCTTGAGCTGCTCACCGGCTGCTACCAGCGCATTCTGGAAAAGCTGCTGTGCAACTGAGCTGGATTTACGGCGCCGCCGAGCCAAGGCTGGTAAGCCATGACGGGGTGATGATGCACCCCGCCGCGGCAGCGGCCTTTGCCGCCATGCAGCAGCAAGCCGCCAAGGCAGGCATTCAGCTTGCCGTGACCTCGGGTTATCGCAGCTTCGAACGCCAACTGGCTATCTGGAATGCCAAGGCAAGCGGTAAGCGCCCCTTACTGGATATCAATGGTCAGCCCGTTGATGCAACCGGGCTGGATGCAGACACCCTGATAGACACCATCTTGCTCTGGTCAGCGCTGCCGGGCTGCTCACGCCATCACTGGGGTAGCGATTTGGATGTATTTGATGCCACCCGGATAGCCAGGGATGCGCTCAAACTCGAAGCCTGGGAATATGCCCAGGATGGCCCCTGCCACGCAATGGCAAACTGGCTGGGGGATCACTGTCAGGAGTTTGGATTTTTCCTGCCCTATCAGGCAGGTAAGAGTGGTGTCAGCCCCGAACCCTGGCACATCAGCTTCGCCCCGGCGGCCCAATTTGCTATCAATCAGTTTGATGTTACTCAGCTTAGGGCTGTGATTACCGCCAGTGACATGGCGCTCAAAGACACAGTACTGCTGCGACTGGACGCCCTGGTATCTCGCTATGTAAAGCACTTTGCCCCACCTTCTTTTCCCTTTGACGAGCTGGATTTACGTCATGAATGAATTTGAACAATATCGCAAAACCTTCACCTTGCCGGACACGGTTTTAAGTTATCTCGACATGGGCACAGGCCCCGTGCTGCTGCTCGGTCACAGCTATCTGTGGGACAGCATGATGTGGCAGGAGCAACTGGCGCTGCTGGCCAAACATTTCAGGGTTATCGCGGTAGACCTGCATGGCCACGGTCAATCGGGCCCTGTGCCATCAAGACTGAACAGCCTCACCGGCGTTGCCGAAGATATGCTGGCGCTGATGGACAGCCTCAATGTGGACACCTTCTCCATTGTCGGCCTCAGTGTAGGCGCCATGTGGGGGGCCGAATTGGTGCTGATTGCCCCGGCGCGGGTTCAGGCATTTGTCATGATGGACAGCTTTATCGGCTTTGAACCGGAAGTCACCCGTGCCAAGTACTTTGGCATGTTGGATGTCATCAAGGCGGCCGGTAGCGTTCCTGCGCCCATGATAGCGGCCATAGTGCCGCTGTTTTTCTCACACAATCCGGATCCGCGCCTCACGGCCACTTTTGCCGCCCACCTTGCAACACTCAAAGGCGAGCGTATCGCCGACATCGAACGTATGGGCCGTCTGGTGTTCGGGCGCCGCGATACCATGGATGATGTTGAACAGCTGACTCTGCCCGTGCTGGTGATGGTGGGCGTGGAAGACAAGGCCCGCAGTGTGCTTGAAAGCTACCTGATGCACGAAGCCATAGATGGCAGCACCCTGGTACACATTCCAGCTGCCGGGCACATCTCCTGCCTCGAAAACCCACAGTTTGTGAACGAAAAACTGTTGAGTTTTTTAACGACTCAACTGAAGTGATTTTTTCGTTGAATTGATCTTCAGCAAACTTGCTGACAAATCAGGGCCTTCGGGGCCCTTTTTTGTTACAAATTCGTGAATTCTCATACTTATCTACTAGCTTTAATACTGTCTTTCCCTCATAAGGATCCTAAGTCATGAGAATAAGTACAGTCGCAGCGACCATTGCTGCCCTGATGGCAACTCCGGCCGCATGGGCAGAGATTCAAATCAATGGATTTGCCTCCATCGTTGCCGGCAGCAGCCTGGACGATGACGAATCCCTCTA
Organism: Shewanella zhangzhouensis; assembly: GCF_019457615.1. Lineage (NCBI taxonomy): Bacteria > Pseudomonadati > Pseudomonadota > Gammaproteobacteria > Alteromonadales > Shewanellaceae > Shewanella > Shewanella zhangzhouensis. Next base: position 2,056,545 of record NZ_CP080414.1, on the reverse strand, counting down.
CGGGTATGACAGCGAAATCGACTTCAACCAAAATACCAAGTTCGCCGTTCAGGTGGCCGCCGATCTGGGTGGCGGCCTGCGGGCTACAGCACAACTGTTGTCCCGTGGCCGGGATGATTATGATGTCGAATTTGAATGGGCCTACCTGTCCTACGACCTCACAGATAACCTGATGTTGATGGCCGGCAGACAGCGCTTCAACCTCTACAAGTATTCGGACTACATCGATGTGGGCTTCGCCTATCACTGGATAATGCCGCCACAGGGGGTGTACTCACTGCCCTTCAGCAGCGGTGAAGGCGTGGGGCTGGTGTACTCTACCCTCTGGGGTGATACCGACGTGGGGGTTACCTACAAATACATCACCTCTTCCAAAGATGATTATGTGCCTTCGGGAACCGACATCACTCCTGCCCCCTTTTCTGCCAAAGGGCACATACTTAACCTCAATTTCACCACCGGAGACTTCGAATACGGCCTGAATCTGGGGTATGTGTCTGAACTCAGTTATGAGTACCCCGACCTGATAGTTCTGGCCGCGGCGGTGGATGCGACAGGTCTGTTTCCGGCACAGGCAGTGGACGACATACTCCCCTTAGACGATTCCGCTTCAATCATTGGTGTCCACGGCAAATACGATCCCGGAAACTGGTTTATTCTCGCCGAGTACACCAGCATTGACCTAGACCCCAGCGCCTTTGCCCTGCAGGATTCCGCCTTCGTATCCGGTGGCATTCGCTTTGGTGCTTTCACGCTGCACGCCACCTACGGCTGGGATGAAAACAAACCCCAGTACGAAGCGCTTGACGCCATGCTGCCTGTGTATAACGCGCTGCCCCCAGCGGCACAGGCACAGGTGGCGCCCCTCATCGGTCTTACACAAATGGCGCTCGAAACCCAACAGCAGGACAGCTACTACTACACCCTCGGTATGCGATGGGATTTTCACAGCTCAGCTGCCTTTAAGGTGGAATACACTGACTTTACCAACGATAAAGGCCCGGCCACCGATGGGCAGGTACTGTTAATGGGCGTAGACCTGGTCTTTTAAGGAGGCTCTATCATGAAAATACTCTCTGCATTATGCGCCTGTGCCAGCCTGATGTTGTCTGTTGGCGCCATGGCCGAGGTGGTGGTTGTGGTGCATCCCAGTAATGGCGTCACCATGGACTCCGGCGATATCTCACGGATTTACCTCGGTAAACTCAAGTCCTTCCCCGGCGGCGGCCCCGTAGTTCCCCTGGATTTGAAAGAAGGCAGCAGCACCAGAACAGCCTTTGTGGACAAGGTGCTCGGCAAATCTGAAAGCCAGCTCAAAGCCTATTGGTCCAAACTGGTATTTTCCGGTCAGGGCCAGCCACCAAAGTCCGTTGACGATGCCGAAATGCTGAGTCTGGTGGCGTCCAATCCCAACATGATTGGCTTCGTGGATGCCGCCAACGTCAACGACACAGTTAAGGTAATCGCCCGTTTCTGAGGTAAACGCGTGTCTAAAAAGCAGGCTCCGGATGGGGCCTGTTTTTTATCGGATGATCAGTATTTTCGTTTGGATCACAGCTTTTTAAGATGGATTGACCAGCCACGGGAAATTTTCCTGATACACTAGCGCCGAATTTCGCCAAATTACGACGACAAGATGAAACTACTCAAACCCTTGTTCGACAATAACCGTCGATGGGCACAACGCATCCAGCAGGAAAATCCGGGCTTTTTCGAAACCCTGGCCAAGCAGCAAAACCCCGAATACCTGTGGATTGGTTGCTCCGATAGCCGGGTCCCCTCCAATCAAATCATTGACTTGCTGCCGGGCGAAGTATTTGTTCACCGTAATATCGCCAATATGGTGATCCACACCGACCTCAACTGCCTGTCGGTGCTTCAATACGCTGTGGACGTGCTGCAGGTGAAACACATTATGGTGGTGGGCCATTACGGCTGCGGCGGCGTGCGTGCCGCCATGGGCAGCGCACGCCTTGGCCTTATCGATAACTGGCTTGGTCACCTTCGCGATATTCATCGCCTGCATAACGACGAGCTGGCAAATCTTGATGATCAGGCTCGCTTTGACCGCCTGTGCGAACTCAATGTGATTGAGCAGGTAGCCAATGTCAGCGAGTCCAACATAGTTCAGGAAGCCTGGGCCCGGGGGCAGGAAGTCGCCATCCACGGTTGGATATACGGCATCACCAACGGCCTGCTCACCGACCTGGATGTCACCGTCGACCGAGAGACATTTCTTGGCCTGAAAGGCTAAGTAAATCCACAGGCAGCCAGCGCGCTGCCTTTTTTGATTTTTTTCGCCCTCCCCATCGCTATCACCTTGCCAACACAGGTATAATCTTCGGGTTTTTTCATTGCGCCAAAGGCGCCATGTGTAGAATTTAGGAGAATCACTTCCATGCCCGGTTTTGAAATTTTTGGTCCTGAAGAAAAGCAGGAAGTCGCAGATGTTATGGAGCACGGCTTTACCTTCCGTTACAACTTCGATGGCATGCGCAATGACCGTTGGAAAAGCCGCGACTTCGAAGCGCTCTTATGTGAGAAGCTGAATGTCAAACACGCTCACCTGCTCTCCAGCGGTACCTGTGCCCTCACCACCGCGCTGATGGCGGCTGGCATTGGTGCCGGTGATGAAGTGATTGTGCCTCCCTTTACCTTCGTGGCCTCAGTTGAAGCCATCATGATGGCGGGCGCCGTACCAGTATTTGCCGAAATCGACGAGACCCTGTGTCTGTCACCCGAAGGCATCCGCGCCGCCATTACCCCTCGCACCAAGGCCGTTAACTTTGTGCACATGTGTGGTTCTATGGGCCACATGGCTGAAATCAAGGCCATCTGTGACGAACACGGCATTGTGCTGCTGGAAGATGCCTGTCAGGCCATCGGCGGCAGCTATCATGGCCAGGCACTGGGTACCATCGGTCAGGTAGGTTGTTATTCTTTCGACTCAGTGAAAACCATTTCCTGTGGTGAAGGCGGCGCCGTGGTAACCAACGACGAAACCATCTACAACCACAGCCACATGTTCTCTGATCACGGCCACGACCATATCGGTAACGACAGAGGCGCAGAGAAGCACCCAATCATGGGCCTGAACTTCCGCATCAGCGAAATGAACGCCGCCCTGGGCCTGGCGCAGCTGCGTAAACTCGACACCATCCTCGACATTCAGCGTAAAAACAAAAAGCTGATTAAAGATGCCATGGCCGAGATTGCCGACGTCAGCTTCCGCGTTATTCCTGACCCAGAGGGCGACAACGCGGGCTTCCTGTCGTTTATGCTGCCCACTGAAGCGCGCGCGCAGGAAATCAGCAAGGCCCTGGCGGCCAACGGCGTTGATGGCTGCTTCTACTGGTATGTGAACAACTGGCACTACCTGAAGAACTGGGACCACATTCAAAACCTGAGTGCCCCGGCTGCCCTGCCCATCACCCTGGTGGCCGACAAGCCTGACTACACCCAGATTTCGGTACCTAAATCTGACGCTATCATGAGCCGCACCATTTCCATGCTCATCAAGCTCAGCTGGACTGAAGAACAGATCCAGGAACGTATTGCCAACATCAAGAAGGCCTTTGCCCAATAATAGACGGGAGTCTTTTGCAATGAAGTTCAGAAATTTCAAAGCTGTACCTAAGATGATCTTCGGTCGCGGTGCATTTAACCAGCTCGACGAAGTACTGGCCGCCGAGCGTAAGAACGATGACGATTTCGTGGTGTTTCTGGTGGACGACGTGCACCAGGGCAAACCACTGGAAAGCCGTATCCCGGTCAAGCCACAAGACAAGCTGATTTGGGTAAACGTTGATGACGAGCCTTCTACCGAGCAGGTAGATGCCCTCACCGAAGAAGTGCAGGCCTTCAACAGCAAGCTGCCTGTGAGCGTCGTGGGCCTGGGCGGCGGTTCTACCATGGATTTGGCCAAGGCCGTATCCCTGATGCTGACCAACCCAGGTGGCTCTGCCATGTATCAGGGTTGGGATCTGATTAAGGTGGCTGCCGTACATCATATCGGTATTCCAACCATTTCCGGTACTGGCGCCGAGGCCTCCCGCACCGCCGTGCTGTGTGGCCCTGAGCGTAAGCTGGGTCTGAACTCAGACTTCACCGTATTCGACCAGATCATTATGGATCCTGAGCTTATCGCCGGTGTGCCTGTTGACCAGTGGTTCTACACTGGTATGGATTGCTATATCCACTGCATCGAGTCGCTGGAAGGCACTTACCTGAACGAATACTCCAAGGCCTTCGGTGAGAAATCACTGGAGCTGTGCCGTCAGGTGTACCTGGACGACCATCCGGAAAAAGACGACAAGCTGATGATGGCCTCTTACATGGGCGGCATGTCCATCGCTTACAGCCAGGTGGGTGCCTGTCACGCCCTGTCTTATGGCCTCGGTTACGTGCTGGGCTACCATCACGGTATCGGCAACTGTATCGCCTTTAACGTGCTGGAAGAGTTCTATCCAGAGGGCGTTGCCGAGTTCCGCACCATGATGGAAAAGCACAACATCACCCTGCCAAAAGACATCTGCAAAGATTTGCCAGATGAAACCATTGCTCGTATGGTTAAAGTGGCCAAGAGCCTCGGCCCACTGTGGCACAACGTGTACGGCGACGGTTGGGAAGAAAAAGTGACCGACGAGATGCTGACCAAGCTGTACCGTCGCATCTAGTCTTGTTTCCGGGCTCCTTCGGGAGCCCGCTTTGTTAGAGTCCAGGAATTTTTCGATGAACGTGACCCTGCTGATCCCTGCCCGCTACGGCTCCAGCCGTTTTCCCGGCAAGCCATTGGCTCCCATCAATGGTAAACCCATGATCCAGCACGTCTATGAGCGTGCGGCACTGGCGAAGGGATTGAATGCCATCTACGTGGCCACGGACGATGAACGTATTAAAGCTGCCGTTGAATCCTTTGGCGGCAAAGTGGTAATGACGGGTGCCGATGCTGCATCGGGTACCGACCGTATCGAAGACGCCATCACCCAGCTGGGTTTGGCCGACGATGATTTGGTGATTAACCTCCAGGGCGATCAGCCCCTGATTGACCCTATCTCCATCGAGCAGATTGTTGAGCTGTTCCGCCGTCATCCCGGCGAGTTTGAAATGGCCACCCTGGGTTACCAGATAAGCGACAAGGCCGAGCTCGACGATCCCAAGCACGTGAAGATGGTGTTCGACAACGACATGTATGCGCTCTACTTCTCCCGTGCCCGCATTCCTTTCGGCCGTGACGTAAGCGAATACCCTGTGTACAAGCATTTGGGTGTGTATGCCTACACCCGCCGTTTTGTACACACCTTCAACAGCCTGCCCCTGGGACGCCTGGAAGATCTTGAAAAGCTCGAGCAGCTGCGTGCCCTCGAGTACGGTCACCGGATTAAAGTCGCCATCAGCGCCTTCGACTCACCGGAAGTGGATACCCCAGAGGACATCCGCCGCTGTGAAAATCGTCTGAAGGTAGACTGATGAACGCGTCCGGCATGTCAAATCTGGAAGTCTGGCTCATCATCCTGTTGGTGATTGGGGTGATTTTTTCAAACATCGCCGTACTCAAATACAGCGCCAAGTTTAAAATGCCCCAGTTTGGCGCCCCCAAAAAACCAGCGGAAAACAAATCCAGGGTTACTGCAGATAGCACGGGTGATGATTCATCCGCATCTGGGGCTGATACCAAATCCGCCAAAGCTGCGACCAATGCTGCGGCCAATGCTGCGGCCAATGTTGCGACCAAAAGTACACCAAATGCCGACCGCCAAACGCCACCAGAGAGCAAACCCGATTAAGCTGGGTTTGCTGTGTGCCGTGCCAATATAAGGCCAATAAAAAGCCAATAAAAAACGCCCCGTTCATGGGGCGTTTTTGTTCTCTCTTACTCCAACCAATCCCACGTACAGCGCTGCTTGTTGCACCGGGTGATAACTGCACGGTAGAACAAGTGCGCAGCCAGATAAGCTTATAAAACCAAACATGGATAACGGGGCAAACGCTCATCACATAGGAACACCCCATCCCCAAGATAAGGCTGGCATATAAGTCCAAACACAGCGGCTATAACAGGATGAAGTGCCACAGCAATCATGAGGAAGTCTTTAGCGTGAGAATGATGCAACTCGAAGGTTACAAGACGTATTAGTCATGGGTGTACTTATATTCACAGGATACAACTGCAGCACACAACCCACTAATAACCAGAAGTAAGATGGTAACTGCCAGTGTGCCAAAGCTATAAAACAAAGAGGTTTGCCTGATGCCGGACTCAACAACAAAAATAGCGCCCCAAAGCAGAACGGTAAATAGAGAAAAAATGTAAGAAAGAATACCCAGTGCCCTAGCCGCAAATAAAAGAGTCGGTAAGTTAACAGTCTGAATTGTTTGATAAGGGTAAAACTTCATATAAATCCTCATAAATAAAAAATGTGCATATCACGACAGGTTAAAAAGCAGTGGCATACAGGTAAAGTGGACAAGCAATTTTGCGTTACTGACCCAGTGACCAAAGAAAACCTATCAAAACGCTTGGCCGTATATTAGGCCTCAGCAGCTATCGCGAACTGAGTAAAGACCACTTTCACAGATATTGCCAACGATAGAGGCCAAATACTGCGCTAAGGTCGAAGGCATTATTATTAGCACAACGAAAGCAGCAAATAGAAAACGAGTTAATTGTTTGTACATAACTCAAAAGAACAGTCACCCCAGGACGGGATTTTTTAAGCACAGCACACAATATTGGCACTACCGGGAGTTTTAGCTACCCCAATCTCCGTCCAAAATATCCTTTCTTTTGGCCAAATATTCTTCCCTTGACAACAACCCATCGTTATAAAGTTGTTCAACTTTTACGAGTCTGTCCGCATGGTCATTTTTTGGTCTACTGAGCGCAGATCCCGCTTCTCCTTTCAAAACCAAATTATGATCTGTCACTTTTTGATGAAGACTATTGTTTGAAAAAATAGAATTACGATATGCCTGATAACCCTGTGCTGCTACAACAAAGATCCATAAAATCATGAATACCTTGCCAAATGCAGGCATAGTAGAGAAATCAATTGCCATAAAAACAACAAGAAGCATACCGATGCTGACTATAAAGCCAATTGTCGCGTTGTATTTTGAGTCTTTTGTTTGAGATTTCCCTTCAATTTTCATTTCTTTATCCTTTATATGAAAACATTAGCAAACGCCGAGAGTATCGGCCGAGTGAAGCGAGGTTCTGCGGTCGCGGGGAGCGGCTCGGGGTGACCTGGTTAGGTGAAGAATACCCATTTCATATAAAATATCATCGGGTTACTTAGTAAAAAGGTCGTTCTGTAATCTTTCTCGAAACTGGTAAATTGCGTCATTTACGTCAACATGACTATGCAGTTCATATCTATTACCTCTTTCATAATAGAAAACTAGATAAATATTACCTTCTTGCAGAATACAATGACCTTCGCCAATAGGAGTTTTACCCACTGAATAAGTGCCTCTCCTATAACCTTTGCTGGCTAACTCTTTACGAAGTTCGGTCAAAGCTGGATTCATTGAAATCACCTAACGCTTTGCTAAGGGGCTGGCGCAACGCGCCAGTCCCACGGAGCCAGCCTTGGCTGGCGAAGTAAACTTGAGCAACTGGTTAGGCATTTGCGCGGAGCTTACTACGTAAGCGATTTTGCGTGATTTCATTACCGCCTTCCCATACTTCAAAAAGACCAAACCAATACAGACGTTCGTTTAATGTTAAGCCGCCAATATTGTCTATTGCGGCACTTTTAAAATTTTGAAATTCAGAGTGGAAGTTGTTTGATGAATCCGTATCTTGAAACCAAACATTTCCATGCCATTTTCCAATTAGATAAGCGAGCGCCTCAATATCTTTATCGTCTTGCTTCCACTCTCTGACCCAGTGCGAGAGATTTTCTCTCAGTTCGATTTCAGGCACAGAATTTACTAGTTCATCAAGGTTCATTGAGATGCCTAACGCCGCCAGCAGCGGCCGAGTGAAACGAGGTCCAGCGACCGCAGGGAGCGGTGCTGGCTGGCTTGGTTATACGACAAACTTGACCTCATAGTATTTTATGTCTGCAACAATATCCTCTAGCAATTCTCTATCTTCCTCTAAGCTAGATTCCTTTAATTGCATTACCCAACTCTCATACAGCCTTAACACAGATTCTCTTTCTCTCTGAGGCCACGTAGTCCAACGACCATACTCGAGCTTTGAGAGAAACAATCCAAAATCATATGGCGCGTTCCAATAATCCGTGATGTATAGCTCAAAGATGCGGGGTAAAAAGTGTTTGAAATCGTCTACGTCACCAAATGTTGTCATGGTCTTAGCAATGAAGAGCTGAAGATCATCCCATGCTAGCTGGGTCAAATCATTTTTGTGCAATAAATCTTCTGCACTTTGCAGCTCACAATGGGGACACTCTTCAATTTTTGATTTAAGAGGGTAACCACTGAATGCGCTGTATAAATCGCTGAATTGGATTTGAGTGTTCATCAAGTCGTATAACGCTTTACTAAGGGACTGGCGCCAACCTTGGCTGGCGAAATAAACTTGAGCAACTGGTTAAGTGTTGCGGTACCAAGCATCACTATTAAATTCCACTGGAATTTCTTGTTCGGAAGGTTCATCAAAACCAAGTTTTTCAAGTTCCTCGAACCATTCATCGCGTTTTGACTCTGGTAGCTTTTTACCGCACCAAGGGCAGTAGTTTATTTCAGTCGATGCACTACCGCCGTCATGAATAATCAAACCATATTCGTCGAACTTTGGAATGTAACTAACAAGTACATCCGGGCATGAATATATGTCTTTGTGTTGGGTGCAATCCAAAGTGATTGCTCTCTGCATATCTTGGCAACAACGCTTATTCATTTTGGACACTTAACGTTTGCCCGCAACGGCGAGCGTATGCGAGTCCAAAGCCCACTTTTGCGAAGCAAAAGGTCGTTGGGCTTGATGTTGCCGGGTCTTGTTAAGTGTTGGTGGCAATGCAGAATAATAGACTTACATTACTTACCTCCGGCTTTTCTTGCCACTCAGTGTGGGCTTGCATGATAGTGCTTTTTATTAGTGCTATTGCCGATGTATTTGGCATGGCTGATAGATCAGCTGTTCCCTGATATTTTTGGGAATGCCCAAACTTACCGTTTTCGTATTTGAGCCAACCTTCCCATCCAAGTACTTGAGTATTACTTTGCTCAAAGAGGGATAATAGCTCCATGGCATCGGTGTAACCGACAACAAACTCATCTTTTGACTCAGATCGACCCTTTATATCTTCGAGGCTATACATACTTGTGACACTTAACGCCTTTGTAAGGGGCGCGCGTTGTTTGCGCGTTCCAGCCCAACTTGTTGGGCGAACTTCACAAACTTGTTAGCAGTACTCACTAACAAGGCCGTACTGCTTAAGAAATATTTCCACTAGAAAATTTAGCTCTGCATTTCTGGGTTCAGGATTCATTAGCTCAATGCTTTGTAACTTGGCTTCGTCCATATATCGCAGAGTTAAACTGTAGTCGCCGTTACACCAAAGTGAGCTGTCAGAAGTGAAATTGTGATAATCCCAAGAACCGCCTACATCAGTAACTTTTAGAGTGTTCCAGATCAGCCTTTCTATTTCCTTGGTATCTTTAAAATCTGACCAATGGCATTTAGGGAATACGGAAATCTTCAAGTGCCCGCCTTGTCCTGCTAACGCTTCAATATGGGGCGCACGCTGTTTGCGCGTCCCAGCCCAACGTGTTGGGCGAACATAATTGACTTGTTATACATCGCTCTCAAACATAACAGATTTATCAATTGGTAACTCAGTGCAATTCAATTTTGCAGTGACATATGGCCAGTGAACTCTTTTTGCATGAATTACAAACCCTTGCTTCATTGTGTAGTTTGAAAGCTCCAATGAGCCTGGACAGATTTCAGCGGCTCTTCTTAATAATTTAAACCGTAACTCTGCGTAAGACTCATTGTCTCGGCCATCTACACGCAGCAAAAATGAGCCATCATCTAAAGATTGTTCGGAATATCCACTGGCTCCATTTTCAGGGTAACCATTAATGGCTTTGTATGAACTACAGCCAAACAGGGCTAAACATAATGTAGTTATAGCTATCCTGCTCAAATGAACTCCCAAGATGTATAACGATTAAGCTAAGGGGCGGCGGAACGCCGTTCCAGCGAACGAAGTGAGCGCGTTGAGCGACATGTTAGAGGTCACAGCTCGTAATTCGGATTGTAAACAACGAAGTGTGGTGAATTTTCAAAGCTCTTGTCTTGGTCTGATAAGTGCTCATGAGTCCAAGACTTTCCGCGTTCTTCGATTCCGGTTGCACAGTTCTCAAGAAATTTGGCAATGCGCCGCAGTTCATTGGGAGAGGCAACTAACGTGATTTCTGCTAATTCGGCCGGAATTAGACCCTCTGCGTCTTGCTCTTCCTTGGAGTATCCGTGAATTTCCACTGCGACCTCTAACGCCGAAAGCAGCGGCCGAGTGAAACGAGGTCCAGCGACCGCAGGGAGCTGTGCTGGCTGGCTTTGTTAGTTGGTTTCATCTTCTTCATCTACGGGATAGCTAGACATACTAATCGAAACCCCACATTTAACCGCTAACTCAAGGAACGGTAATGGCAAATCATATGTAGCGACGAACTGCTTTTCTTCTCCAACACCTAAGCCAATATCTATTTCAGCAGTCACACCATAATCTCTAAAATCAATTTCCTTAGCTGATAGCTCCAATAGTAGAGATGACAATATTTCTATCATGTCCTTTGGCGAGTTACCATCGGGAATCGATACCTTAAAACCCGATTCAGAGAACGTTTTAGTCTTAGATATAGGGTCACCCTTTTTCCACTGGCTATACACTTCGAACGTGTAGTCTTCCCTTAATCTTTCCAAATCCTCTAACTTTCCACAGACCCTAAGTATCGCGATATTCAATGACCAAAACTCCAATTTGCCAACTAACGCCCGCGTAATGGGCGCGAGCTTGCGAGCGTCCAAATTGATGCGCTTGTTAAGCGCATCAGAATAGACCGAACCTCTTCTTTGCGACATTTTTTCGATCTGTAACAATAATGTCACTAATCCCATGCTTATCAAATTTATCAAGTAGTAAGTCGGAGCCTTTATTGAGTTTCAACTTCATTTCCTCATCATATAGTGGAACAATGCTGTAGAACTCGATAACTTTATCATTATCTATTTCAAGGCTACTAAACCCTTCTGGTACATTAACAGAGGGAAGAATTATTGCTCCAGATAGTTTCGTATTATCAGCATAGGCTTCAGCTGGATCACCATTTGGTATTGTGTGCCCCCAAGCCAACCATGTATCAAACTTATGAGGAAAGCGCGCTAAAAACTTCAATTGCCTTACAGGCCAATACCACCGTTCATCCTTAAATGATTCGTCATCAATTTGCCAATACTCTGGTAGCGTTACCATCAATTCCATATAGTGCGTCGAATCAACATTCTCTGGAACGCTCATTTTAAGATCACTCATACCCGATGTTACTAAGGTATGGAACGGTCTTTCGGGCGTAGGCTTTACATGATGAACATCAATATGGACGGTATCTGAAATTAGCTCATGGAATACCATGCTAACCTCACCAATATATTGTTCTATATGGTTTGATATCTCTTCAATGCACTCTTCACCGGTTGGAGCCTCCCATTCTTTCTCTCCATCGGTATACCGAAATATCGGAGCTCCTGACATCGATACTAGGTTTTCTTCCTTACTCATTTATATCTCCGATGCTTATTTCGCTTAACGCCCACCTTTGGCGCAGGCAAAATAAGTGCAGCGTTTTTAGCTGTCCCAGCCCCGCAGGGGCGACAACAGGCGCTTGTTATGCGGGACTACAATAACCACATTGCTCCCCACCATAAAACCAATACAAGTGGAGGCAATCCAATTGATATTTGCGCATTCACAAGCTCAAATACTCTTTTGAATGCTGCAAAAGAAACCACGATCACCCAAACACTCGCTATCGAAAAGAATACCATGCCCGCAAAGCTGTTATATCGCTGCCACTCCGCAAGATTGCCGACACCCGACTTATCCATTGCTTGATCAGCTTGCCAACCTAGCAGCAAAAAACAAAAGATCAATGCTAGCTGAATTACCAAAGCTAAATTGAAGAAGTGCCTCATTTGCTCATTACCGCATAACGCCCCGCTAAGGGACAAATTGAGTGGGATATACTTGCGCGAAGCTCCAGCCCGCGAAAATTTGTCCCGCCCGCGCAGCGGGCTAACTCGAGGGGCTTGTTAGGTGCTGCGTTCATTAAAAGGAGACCTGCAACATTCTACAAATAGTCCTCTTTCAGCTATTTTATTCACGTCTCTTTCATCGACGAATGGAACGCCAATGTAAGAGTAAAAGTCGTAACCAAAGTGAACATAAGCTTCTTCAGATTCAAATATGCACCAGTATTCGGAACGAAGTACTGATTTGAAAGCTTCAGCAAATTTCTCGAAATCAATTAACTGACCTTCTTGAAATGGGCACTTTCCAAGATAGTTTTCTAATCTGACAATTTTAAAAGTGCCAATTTTGCTTGAACGAAGAAGCAATATCAGCGACTGGATATAGCTTGACTCAACTTCCTCATACTCTTCCAAAGTAACAAGTTCGCCAACATCTTGATACTCAGTCCATTCATCAAGTGTGTATGCACCCCTACTATCTCTATGAATGGGATTGTACTTTGTAATTCGAAATTGCCTCATAGACACCTAACGCTTTAAGCAGCGGAAAACTTGAGCGAAGCGAGTGATCTTCCGCTGCCTTAACTTGTTAATTTCACTTCAGCTCACGTTTAGCTTGTTGTTTGATCCTTGGCATTTGTGTTTTCATCCAAATATATACTGGTGCCAGCGGAATAAATGCTAACCAAGATTGCATTTGAAAAGCCCAAAAGTAGACAAACCAACCTTGAGCAGTAACCAAGCCCAATAGCTTTAACCAACGCGCAGAAGGCATTAAATCGCCCATTGCTGCTAAAGGTAGCCCAAAACAAAGCACACCCAATCCATACAGCCAGAGATTGAAGTTTACAGATGACTCAATCAGGCCAACATCAATGGCGATGCCAAAAAACAATGGAAGTAATACCAGGATCATGACAGTTGTAAGAAAGTTATCACTATGCCTGTGCTTTTCTTGGACTTTATTTTTCTCCGCTAGTTTCTCTAATGTATCCATGGTAATTAACGCCCGCCTATGGGAAAAATATTCTTAGCTTATACTTTGGAACTAAGTGACAAAAAGGAAAGCGTGTTTTTTCCAACGAGTTTACGAGCGACATGAGGCGTTTGCTAGGCATACTTAGCCACTCACAAAAATTAAATAGCAAACGACAATAAAGCTAAGCACCGACATGACAGAACTTAGCCAATATAAATATTTACCTAAAGTGACTGCTTTTTCACCCTTACACACTTCCCATGTGCTTAAAACATAAGTCCCGGGAGCCGGATACTGCTTAGTTGCGATTGATTTTTTACCGTTAATAGCACTCCAAGTACAGAAAATAAAAATCACTAACCAAAGAATTTTTGTCATCGCTGTCCAGAAGGCTTTTTGTTCTGGCATAAACAACATGGCCAATAGATATAGAATTCCAATGATACTCAAAGTTAAAAAGTATGCTTTTAATCCTATGACTTTGTACTCAGGAGGAGAAACTTTCATCGTGTACCTAACGCCGAAAGCAGCGGCGCGGGTTAGCGCGTCCAGCCCTCGGGGCGATGCTGCCTTTGCTTGTTATTGCGTTTTGCCACATGGTGGTTCAGCTCGTATTTGTTCCAAAGCGACTTTCGCATGCTCGTCAAATTGCGCGCCTCTTGCGAAGAACTGCTCTGTGATTTGACAGTCTTTATACAGTTCGTAATAAAGAACACCTGCATTATAGTGAGCGTATTTATGGCCAAGCATTGATGCTTCAGTAAACAACTTCAATGCTTTCTTTACATCTTTTTTTACATGCTTACCGGAGTAAAATTGATGTGCGAGATAATACTTGCCTTCTGAAGCGCCCAATGAAGCAACTTCTTTAAGCAAAGCAATGCCTTCCACAGGGGACTTATCGAAATAAGAACCCTCAATTTTAAAATTACCCAGAACTACTTTCGCTCTTAGATTGCCAGAGTTTGCTGCAGCTACTATGTACCTTTTCGCAAGCTCGATATGTTCCGAGCCACCGAATTTAAGTAGTCCAACACCCAAAAATGCACAAGCTTCATTTTCGGTTGAGCACTCATCGATACTGACAACTTCTATGGCTGATAAGATTTTTCCGGACTCGAGCAAAGCAGTTACTTCAACCGCTCTGTTATCAGCGGAACAAGCATTGATAGCGACGACACAAAGAAAAAGAGTTAGTTGTTTACGCATAACCTTAAAGAACAAAAACACCGCCAGCATGCACGGCTACGAAATGGAGGCAAAGCCGCAATGTAGTAGGCGTCGCCGTGCTTGGCATTGTTAGCCCACATCATCAACAGTGACACAAAAATAGGTCAAGGCACTAGTTGTAACAGCAAGACTAAATAACACCCATGGAACGAGGTAGTCAGGAGCTTCCTCTTTACAAAATAAAACGCAACGAAGCGGGCGGTTTTTAAATCGATCCAGCTGTGCCATATACAACAGCTCCATTCTTGAAGTCGTTACCTGGAACGCGAGAGCCACCATATTGAAGAAGACCACGCAGATTTATACCCATGTTCTGGGCCAGCATTATGCTGGGACTGTGAGTCCGTTGGACAGATTAAGCTGATGATGAAATAGGGTGGCCCGGACTCAGGAAGGCGCCAACCATATAGCGGTTCAGCACCTAATTGGCATGGCTACCGCAGGGGCGAAGTGAGTACATCGTCCATAATTACCCTCTGAGACATCCTGTTAAACCGCATCTTCTCAGAATCGACTCATGTTATGCAAGTGTTATAAATCAAGTCGTTAACCGTCCATCTATGCTCAAACTGCCTAGACACTCAGATGCTGTTTGGTGTTATCCGATGTTTTACGTTCAGTGCAGGCCCAATAAAAAACGCCCCGCAGGGCGTTTTTTATTCGATATGAGCGTGAGCTTGCCTGATAACCACTCAGCGCTCACTGTCGCGTGTGTGCTGCCGCCTCAACCAAGCTTAAAACTCAAGCCCATTGATGATGTCGTCATCGACGCGATTGGCCAGGGTCACCTTAAGCTTGGGCGTGCGGGCCATTTCCCGTTTGATGGCGAAGTTGGCTTCTTCGTTGCGGGCCCAGCTGCGACGGGCAATGCCGTTATTCACATCGAACAGCAGCATCGATTTTAAGCGGCGCTCGGCGGCCTCGCTGCCATCGAGCAGCATGCCGAAGCCACCGTTAATCACTTCGCCCCAACCTACCCCGCCGCCGTTGTGGATGGACACCCAGGTAGCGCCGCGGAAGCTGTCGCCAATCACGTTATGAATCGCCATATCGGCGGTAAAGCGACTGCCATCATAGATGTTGGAAGTTTCGCGGAACGGTGAATCGGTGCCGCTCACGTCGTGGTGGTCACGGCCAAGCACCACAGGGCCAATTTCGCCGCGGCTAATGGCATCGTTAAAGGCCTTGGCGATTTCCATCCGGCCTTCGGCGTCGGCATAGAGAATGCGCGCCTGTGAACCCACCACCAGCTTGTTTTCTTTGGCGTCTTTAATCCAGGTGATGTTGTCCTGCATCTGCTGCTGAATTTCTTCAGGTGACTGGGCCATCAGGCGTTCCAACACCTCGGCGGCAATGGCGTCGGTACGGTCGAGATCGGCACTGTTGCCCGAAGTACACACCCAGCGGAACGGGCCAAAGCCATAGTCGAAACACATGGGGCCCAGAATGTCCTGCACGTAGGATGGATACTTAAAGTCGATGCCATTGGCTGCCATCACATCGCCACCGGCGCGGGAGGCCTCCAGCAGGAAGGCGTTACCGTAATCGAAGAAGTAAGTGCCCTTGGCGGTATGGCGGTTAATGGCCTCGGCGTGGCGCTTGAGAGTGGCCTGCACCTTGGCTTTAAACAGCTCAGGCTCTTCCCGGATGAGGCGGTTGGACTCATCGAAGCTTACATCCACCGGGTAGTAGCCGCCGGACCAGGGATTGTGCAGCGAGGTTTGATCTGAGCCAAGGTGAACAAAAATATCATGCTCGTCAAAGGCTTCCCATACGTTTACCACGTTGCCGATAAAGGCAATGGATACCACTTCTTCATTGGCCTGAGCCTGCTTTACCCGCTCAACCAGCGCTGGCATGTTGTCGATAAGCTCATCCACCCAGCCTTGCTCGTGGCGCTTGGTGGCGGCCTTGGGATTCACCTCGGCGCACACTGTGATACAGCCGGCGATGTTCCCCGCCTTGGGCTGAGCACCGCTCATGCCGCCAAGACCGGCGGTAAGGAAAATCTTGCCCTTGGGGCTATCGCCCTTTTCCAGCACCTTACGGAAACCGTTCATTACCGTGATGGTGGTGCCGTGCACAATGCCCTGGGGGCCGATGTACATAAAGGAACCTGCGGTCATCTGGCCGTATTGGGTCACACCCAGCGCGTTGAAGCGCTCCCAGTCGTCGGGCTTGGAGTAGTTGGGGATCATCATACCGTTGGTTACCACCACCCGCGGCGCATCCACTGAGGAGGGGAACAGCCCCATGGGGTGACCCGAGTACAGGTGCAGGGTCTGATCCGCTTCCATCTCGCTTAAGTACTTCATGGTCAGGCGATACTGAGCCCAGTTCTGGAACACGGCGCCATTACCACCGTAGGTGATCAGCTCTTCAGGATGCTGGGCCACTGCCGGGTCTAGGTTGTTATCGACCATCAGCATGATGGCGGCAGCCTGTTCACATTTGGCCGGATAGTCGGAAATGGCGCGGGCCTTCATGGCGTATTCAGGCTTGAAGCGGTACATGTAGATACGGCCAAAGTCATTGAGTTCTTTGGCAAACTCTACCGCCAGTTCCTGATGCCACTCGGCAGGGAAATAGCGCAGCGCGTTTCGCACCGCCAGCTGTTTTTCGGCCGGGGTGAGAATGTCTTTGCGCTTGGGCGCACGGTTGGCCCCCGCAGGATAAGGCTTTGGCGCAGGCAGTTCGCTTGGGATCCCCTGCTGGATTTGTGCTTGAAAAGTCATCTGAGTATCCATTCTGTATTGCCTCCCTCAGTTCACGATAAAGGCCTGGGCTTTCACCAGGGCAATGATGGCGTCAATATCGGGCTTGAGCAGTCTGTCTTCTTCAAGCTTGGCCACTTTCTCGCGAATAAGGGCATGGTTTTGCTCAATAATGTCAGAGCAGCGGTTGGGGCGGCGGAAATCAATGGCCTGTGCGGCATACATCAGTTCGATGGCGAAGATTTTCTCAAGGTTACCCAAAATCTGGTTGAGCTTACGACCGGAGATGCTGCCCATGGACACATGGTCTTCCTGGCCCATGGAGGTAGGCACGCTGTCGGCCGATGGCGGGAAGCACAGGGATTTGTTTTCGGTAACCAGCGCTGCGGTTACGTACTGGGGGATCATCATTCCGGAGTTAAGGCCGCCGGAGGTGGTTAAAAGGCGCGGCAGACCGTGCAGACCTTCCAGCAGCAAGTAGCAGCGGCGATCGGCAATGTTACCGAGCTCAGCCGCAGCAATGGAGGTGTAATCCAGCACCATGGCCAGAGGCTGGCCGTGGAAACCGCCACCGGAAATGGCTTCTTCGCTGCTGATTACAATCGGGTTGTCGGTGACCGAGTTCATCTCGATTTCGGCCAGCTCCTTCAAATGATTGAAGGCATTGCGTGAGGCGCCGTGTACCTGGGGGATACAGCGCAGCGAGTATGGATCCTGCACCCGGTCGCAATCTTCGTGGGAAGCCATGTTCTCAGAGCCGGCAAAGAACTTGCGCATACGGGCGGCTACTTCGATATTGCCGGCAAAGGGGCGTATTTCATGCAGTTCGGCGCGAAACGGCGACTGACTGCCCTGCATGCCTTCAATGCTCATGGCGCCGGCCATATCCGCCAAATCAAGCAGATACGCCATCTTGGTCAGCGCGGTAATGGCATGGGACAAAATAAACTGGGTGCCGTTAATCAGCGCCAGGCCTTCTTTGGCGTGCAGCTCAAGTGGTGCAAGGCCATTGGCCTTCAGCGCTTCGGCGGCAGAAACTATGCTATCGCCCTGCCAGAACTCACCTTCGCCAATCAGCGGCAAAAAGAGGTGCGACAGCGGCGCGAGATCGCCCGAGGCGCCCACAGAGCCCTGCTCTGGCACCACAGGAATAAGATCAAGGGCGATAAAGGCCAGCATGCGCTCAACCACTTCCAGGCGAATGCCGGAGAAGCCCTGGCTCAGTGCGTGTACCTTGGTGATCAGCATCAGCTTGGAGATAGACTTGGCAATCGGCTCGCCCACGCCCACCGCATGGGTGATCAGCAGGTTTTTCTGCAAGAGGTGTGTTTCGGCGGGGGAGATTTGGGTGTCGCACAGGGGGCCAAAGCCGGTGTTGATGCCGTAAATGGCCTTGTCGGATGCGGCCATCACATCCACGTTATGGCGGCTGGCGTTGATCTTGTCGATGGCTTGCTGACACAGCTCGGCTTGAATACTGCCGTTGGCAATGCCGTTTACGGTTTCGAGAGTGAGATGGTCAACACCATATCTAAAACGCATCTTTGGCTCCTAACAATTTGTTTTATCGTTTTTATTTGTGGGTAAAGCCCATGGTTTACCCCTATTGCCATCATGCTAGCTTGCCGCTGAAGTTTTATAAATGCACAATAACCGTAATTCATTCCGGATTTATCGAACTATTGTCAGACATGTTTATTCGCAGCTGAGCAGCATTCGATAGACAGTCACCACAGGAAGGCATAAGTGCAGGTTCATGACGTCGATTTAAAGCTGCTGAGGATATTCGTGGCCATTGTGGAGTGCGGCGGCCTGTCGGCGGCAGAATCCCGGCTCAATATTGGCCGCTCCACCATCAGCGCACACCTGTCGGATTTGGAAGTGCGCCTCGGCATAAAACTGTGTAAGCGTGGCCGCAGCGGCTTTGAACTGACAGAGTCTGGCCGGGTAACCTATCAGGCATCGTTGGAGCTGCTGCAGCACTGCGACGCCTTTGCATCCACCGTGGCCAGTGCCAAGCAGGAACTTGCCGGCCGGGTCAGCATTGCGGTAATTGATACTTTGGTGAGCGACCCGCGTTGTGACATTGCCGGGGTGATTGCGGCGCTCAAAGCCAAAAGCAACCATATCCAGTTTGATATCAACGTGTGTGAAGCGCGGGAGGTGGAAACCTCTGTGGTCAACGGCCGCTCTTTGGTGGGAATTGGCGTAAGCCGTCATCATTTGCGCGGGCTGGATTACCACCCACTGCACAACGAAACCAACTACTTGTATTGCGGTGTCGGTCATCCACTGTTTGACTGCCAACCAGACAAGGTGCCTGCGCTGCTCCAAAACGCCGAGGTTATTACCAGTAACTATATGCGCGACAAAGAGATGCGTAACGACGACCTTAACTATCAAAACACCGCCACCGCCTACCACGATGAAGGCATTGCCCATCTTATCCTGTCGGGCAAATTTATCGGTTACCTGCCGGAGCACTACGCCAGCCACTGGGTCGATAAGGGGCTGTTTAAAGCGATTTTGCCGGAAAAATACTGCTACCAAATTCCTGTGGTGCTTATCACCTCAAAAAGCATCGCTACGACTCCGCTGGCAACGGCGCTGATTGATGAGATAAAGCGCCGCCATTAACCAAGCACGCCAAAGCTTAAACTGCTCGGTTTTTTCAGCTCAGTCATCAAGCTTCAGTCATCAAGCTATAGCCGCGCCATCAGCGCTTGAACTTGGTTTCCAGAATCACCGACGAAGTGGTGCGCTCTACCCCATCAAGGTTGCCAATATCATCCAGCAGGTGACTGAGCTGCTCCGTGGTTTGCGCCTGCACCACGGCAATCAGGTCGTACTCGCCGCTGATGGCGTACAACTCGCTGATCATGTGCATCTTCTTTAATTCCACATTGGTTTTGGTGGTGAATTTCTGCTTCACCTTAATTGCCACATGGGCCGATACCAGGTGGCTGGTGTAGGACTCGCCAAGCTCCACCCCATAACCTTTTATCACGCCGGTTTGCTCAAGCCGGGCAATGCGGGTCTGTACGGTCGAGCGGGATAAATCCAGTGCGCGGGCCAGATCCGATACGCTAATGCGGGCATTATTTTTAAGCAGTGCCAGTAACCGCTCGTCCTCTTTGCTTATCATTTTGATAAATCATTCCGTTATTTTGTAATTTACACCGAACATATTGTTAATAACGCTGCTGCAAATTGCAACTTCTGCTCAATATAATACAGGGATAACTAAAGAATGGGCCTTGAGCCCGACGATAAAACAATACAAAAACAGAGGCTTTGCATGCATATCAACAGAAGTTTATTCGATGAAGTGATGGTTCCCAACTACGCGCCATCCCCTATCATTCCGGTAAAGGGCCTGGGGTCACGCCTGTGGGATCAGCAAGGCCGCGAGTTTATCGATTTCGCCGGTGGTATTGCTGTGAACTGCCTGGGCCATTGCCACCCTGCACTGGTGTCGGCCCTCACTGAACAGGCACAAAAGCTGTGGCACCTGTCCAACACCATGACCAACGAGCCTGCGCTGATGCTGGCCAAGCAATTGGTGGATAACACCTTCGCCGAGAAGGTGTATTTTGCCAACTCTGGCGCCGAAGCCAACGAAGCGGCCCTCAAACTGGTACGCCGCGTGGCGCTGAACAAGTTTGGCGCTGATAAATCGCAGATCATCGCCTTCAAACAAGGCTTCCATGGCCGTACCCTGTTTACCGTATCCGTGGGCGGTCAGCCAGCCTACTCCGATGGCTTTGGCCCCAAGCCCGCCGATATCGACCATGCCGAATACAATAACCTTGAAAGCGTGAAGGCACTGATTTCCGATCGGACCTGCGCCGTGGTACTTGAGCCGCTGCAGGGTGAAGGCGGCATCATTAATCCAACCCCAGAATTCATCAAGGGCGTGCGCGAGCTGTGTGACCAGCACAATGCGCTGCTGGTATTCGATGAAGTACAAACCGGCGTTGGCCGCACCGGCGAGCTCTACGCCTATATGGGCCTGGGTGTTACCCCGGATGTACTGACCACAGCCAAAGCCCTTGGCGGCGGTTTCCCCATCGGCGCCATGCTGACCACCACTGAACTTGCCAAGCATCTGGTGGTGGGCACCCACGGCAGCACTTATGGCGGCAACCCACTGGCCTGTGCCGTGGGTCTGGCGGCCTTTAACACAGTGAACACCCCGGAAGTGCTGGATGGCGTAAAAGCCCGCGAGCAGCTGTTCCGCGATGGTCTCACTGCCATCAACGACAAGTATCAGGTCTTCACCGAAGTGCGTGGCAAGGGTCTGCTCTTGGGCGCGGCGCTCAATGCCGACTACGCCGGCAAGGCCCGCGACTTTATGCTGGCCGCCGCCGAAGAAGGTGTGCTCTTGCTGATGGCCGGTCAAAACGTGGTGCGTTTCGCCCCTTCTCTTATCATTCCTGAGGCAGATGTTCGGGAAGGCCTGGCGCGTTTCGACGCCGCCATCGCCAAATTGGTTGCCAGGCTTAACGCCGGTTAAGCCCCCAGGCACTTGTGCGAACAGGCGATTGGGCACTGAGCCCTTTCGCCTTCCACACAAACCAAGAGAACCGAATTATGTTACTTATCCGTCCTATACAGGGTTCGGACTTCCAGGCGCTGATGACCATGGCGCGGGAATCCGGAGCAGGTTTTACGTCCCTGCCCCTTTGCGAGCGAAAACTGACCCAGAAAATCGCCCATTCTGAAGCAAGCTTTGGCGCCGATATCGATGCGCCCGGCGAACAGGGCTATCTGTTTGTGCTCGAAGACACAGACACCGGCGAAATCCTTGGTGCTTCAGGTATCGAGGCCTCGGTTGGCCTTGGCAGCCCGCTGTATCATTTCCACAAAAGCACTGTGGTGCATCAGTGCAAAGAGCTGGATATTTTCAATCCGGTGGAAGTGCTGACGCTGGGCAACGATTACACCGGCGTGACCGAAATCTGCACCCTGTTTTTGCGCGAGCCTTACCGGGTGGGCCTCAATGGCCGCTTCCTGTCCAAGGTGCGCTTTATGTTTATGGCCGAGCACCCCAAGCGCTTCGCCAAGCTGGTGATTGCCGAGATGCGCGGCGCCGCCGATGCCGACGGCCAGCCTCCCTTCTGGGGCTGGCTGCGGGAAACCTTCTTCAATATGGAATTTTCCAAGGCCGATTACCTGATTGGCGTGGGCAACAAGGGCTTTATTGCGGACCTGATGCCCCGCTACCCCATCTATGTGGATCTGTTGCCAAAAGCCGCCCGGGATACCATAGGCCAGGTGCACGAAAACACAGTTCCTGCCCTTAAGCTGTTGGAAAATGAAGGCTTTATGCATCGTGGCTATGTAGACCTGTTCGATGCAGGCCCCACGGTGGAAGCCCAGCTTAAGCAAATCAAGTCGGTGCGCCAGAGTCACAGGGTCAAGGTGGTGATAAGCCACAATCCGGCCGAGTTAAAAGGTGAATTCCACCTCGCGGTGTGCAACTGCGACAGTAAGGAATTTCGCGCCACCGTCAGCGATGAATGTCGCCTCGATACCGAAACCCACAGCATTGTGATGAGCCCGGCCATGGCCGATGTGCTCAATGTCGCCGAGGGCGATTTGGTGCGCTACTTAAATCTCGACAAGGGGGCTAAATGAGCTCTTTAATCAATAACCCATCAAGCTGCCAATCAATTAATGGGCAGTTCATTGAAGGAAAGTGGCAGCCCGGCCACGGTAAGGGCTTCGAGTCCATCAATCCGGCCAATGGCGAGGTTATCTGGTGTGGCAATGGCGCAAGTGCCGAGCAGGTTGATGCCGCCGTTAAAGCCGCCCGTCAGGCATTTTATAATTGGTCAGCCGTGCCACTGGCCGAGCGTTTGGCCATAGTTGAAGCCTTTGGCGCGCAGCTCGTTGAAAACACCGAAGCTATGGCGCGCCTCATTGCCGAAGAAACCGGCAAGGCCCTGTGGGAGAGCCGCACCGAAGTGGCGGCCATGACAGGCAAAATTGCCATTTCCATTAAGGCCCACAGCGAGCGCACCGGTACAGTGGAAAACCCCATGCCGGGTGCCCGCGCCTTTATCCGCCATAAGCCACACGGCGTAGTGGCGGTATTTGGCCCCTATAACTTCCCGGGGCACCTGCCCAACGGCCATATAGTACCGGCGTTGATTGCCGGGAACACTGTGCTGTTCAAGCCGTCGGAGCTGACGCCCAAAGTGGCCCAATTTACGGTAGCGCTGTGGCAAAAAGCAGGCTTACCCGCAGGAGTGATTAACCTGCTGCAGGGCGAAGTGGAAACCGGTAAGGCGCTGGCGGGCCACCCCGGCATCGACGGCCTCTTCTTTACCGGCAGCTCAAACACCGGCCATTTGCTGCATCAGCAATACGCCGGTCAGCCGGGTAAAATTCTGGCGCTGGAAATGGGCGGCAATAACCCGCTTATCGTCAAAGACGTGGCCGATGTGAATGCTGCAGTACATGACATCATCCAATCGGCCTTTATCTCCAGTGGTCAGCGCTGCACCTGCGCCAGACGTCTTTTCATCAAGAAAGACGCCAACGGCGACGCCATCCTGGACAAGCTGATTGAGGCCAGTCGCCAAATTCGCGTGGATGAACCCTTTGCCGACAACCAACCCTTTTATGGCGCCATGATCAGCGCCAAAGCCGCTGCGGCCATGGTGAAGGCACAAACCGAAATCCAGTCTCTGGGCGGCATTTCGCTGCTTGAGCTCAAGCAACCTGACCTGAGCCTTGGTTTCGTCACGCCAGGTATTATTGATGTCACCCACGCCAAAGCCCTGCCGGATGAGGAACACTTTGGTCCGCTGCTCAAGGTCTACCGTTACGATGACTTTGATGCTGCCATTGACGAAGCCAACAACACTGCCTTTGGCCTGTCGGCCGGGCTGCTGGCCGACAACGAAGCGGATTATGAGCATTTCTACCACCGTATCCGCGCCGGCATAGTGAACTGGAATAAACCCATCACAGGTGCCTCCAGTGCCGCGCCCTTTGGCGGCATTGGCGCCAGCGGTAACCACAGAGCCAGCGCTTTCTACGCGGCCGATTACTGCGCCTACCCCGTCTCCTCGGTGGAAGCCAGCAGTGTCAGCCTGCCAGCCAGCCTGAGCCCGGGCCTCAGTATTTAACACACCCTACTTTGTATCAGGATTAGTAATATGCACACCCAGATTAATGAACTCTTCTCCAACCTTTGGCAGGACTATGTGTCGGTAACGCCTTCTGCACAGAAAATTCATGCCCTGCTTGGCTCGACCCAGCAGGATGATGTGCAAAACGACCACATCGCGCTGCGTACCTTCAATATCGAGAAGATTAACCTGGAAAAACTCGCTGCTCACTTTCTGGCCCTGGGCTATGTGGAGTGCGGCGAGTATCACTTCGAAACCAAAAAGCTTTATGCCAAACACTTCGAGCATCCCGACGCCACTCAGCCCAAGGTGTTTATCTCTGAGCTGCTGTTGGAAAAATGCTCTCCTGAGCTGCAGGCCACAGTGCACAAGCTGGTTGAGCAAATCGATGTGGCCGCCGTGACTGCCGATAACTTCCTGTATTCAGGTCGTCACTGGAGCATCGACCAGGCCACCTACGAAACCCTGCTCAAAGAAAGCGAATACGCCGCCTGGGTTTCTGTGTGGGGTTTCCGTGCCAACCATTTTACCGTATCGGTCAATGCGCTGAAAAACTACGAAACCCTGGCGTCTGTAAACGATGCCCTCAAGGCCGCCGGTTTTGCGCTGAACACATCCGGTGGTGAGATTAAAGGCAGCGAAGAGGTGAAGCTCAAGCAATCTTCAACGCTGGCTGACGAAGCCGTGGTGGAATTCACCGATGGCAAGCGCATGGTGCCAAGCTGTTTTTATGAGTTTGCCCGCCGCTTCCCCCTGGAAGATGGCCGCCTGTATCCAGGCTTTGTGGCGGCCTCCGCTGACAAGATTTTTGAGAGCACCAACGCCCGTTAAGTAAGACGCTTAATGACAAAAGCCCGGCCAATTGGCCGGGCTTTTTACTGTTCAGGCTGTCGATGGTGCGTTCAAAAGGGATAAAAAAACCGTGGCAAGCCACGGTTTTTTGGTTTACTGAGAGACTGTTACCAGCCTTTGACTCCGGACATGTCGGGCAGGTGGTGCGCAATCCCTTTGTGACAGTCGATACAGGTCTTTTCACCGCTCGCCAGTGAGGTGGAGTGCATTTGCGCTGCCCTCGGCGACTGGCGGGTAAAGTCCATGTAGTCGAAGTTGTGGCAGTTACGGCACTCCAGCGAATCGTTCGCCTTCAAACGTGCCCACTCGTGCTCTGCCAGCTCACGGCGCTTGGCCTCGAACTTCTCACGGGTGTTGATGGTCCCAAACACCTTACCCCACACCTCTTTCGAAGCCTGCATCTTACGGGCAATCTTATCGGTCCAGTTGTGGGGCACGTGGCAATCCGGACAGGTTGCACGCACACCGCTTCGGTTGGTGAAGTGGATGGTCGTCTTGAGCTCTTCATAGACGTTGTTTTCCATCTCGTGACAACCGATACAGAAGGCTTCCTGGTTGGTGGCTTCCAGGGCGGTGTTAAAGCCACCCCAGAAGATAATACCGGCCACAAAGCCCCCGAGGGTCAGGAAACCAAGGCTGTAATGCACACTGGGCTTCCTGAGGGTTCGCCATACTTTTTTAAGCTTTTCCCACATAGTGACTCCTAGTGTTTAGCCTTGACCTGATCCGCCTTGAGCAGGTGATCAATGTCAATAAACTCGTTGTCAACCAGTGGCTTGGCATCCAGCTGAGGCACATGGCACTGCACGCAGAAGTAACGGCGTGGTGACAGATCCGCCAGGAAGTTATTGTCCCTGTCCATGTAGTGAGTCACGCTGACCATGGGCGCCTGAGACTCACCGGTACGGGTACGGGCGTGGCACGACATACACTTGTTCACTTTCAGATCCAGCTGGTAGCCATCAATCTTGTGGGGAATGACGGGGGGCTGCATCGGATAGTTACGGGCCTGCTTTACGTCTTTGTTCATCACCTGCTGCATGGCTGGCGGTGTCACTTCCACATCCAGCGGCGCCTGACGCAGAGTGGCGATTTTCTCATCCGTGACTGTGCTGGCGTTGGCCAGACAGGCGAAGGCGACCAGAGCAAGCGCAGAGAGTGTTTTCATTGTTTTCATGGTTTGTCTCCTCAAGCCTTCAACACTTTGACAGCACACTTCTTGAAGTCGGTCTGTTTGGACAGGGGATCTGTCGCATCCAGGGTGACCTTGTTGATGAGCTGACTGGCATCGAACCAGGGAACAAACACCAGGCCTTTTGGCGGCTTGTTACGGCCACGGGTCTCAACCCGGGTGAGAATTTCACCGCGACGGGACACGACCTTGACCTCATCACCGCGGCGCAAGCCACGGGCCTTGGCATCGTCGGGGTGCATAAAGCACACCGCATCCGGGAAGGCTCGATAGAGCTCGGGTACACGCTGGGTCATGGAGCCTGAGTGCCAGTGTTCAAGCACACGGCCGGTTGAGAGCCACATGTCGTATTCGGCATCGGGGGACTCTGCAGGCGGCTCGTATGGCAGCGCAAAAATCACCGCTTTGCCATCTGGCTTACCGTAGAACTCAAAGCCCTTGCCTGGTTTGACATAAGGATCTGAGCCTTCGCGGTAGCGCCACAGGGTTTCTTTGCCGTCCACCACAGGCCAGCGCAGACCATGGGCTTCGTGGTACATATCAAAGGGCGCCAAATCGTGTCCGTGACCACGGCCAAACTCGGCATACTCTTCAAACAGGCCCTTCTGCACGTAGAAACCAAAGTACTCGGCTTCATCGTTGGCGTACTTGGCATCGCGATCCGCCAGCGGGAACTTGTCTACGTTTCCGTTTTTGTACAGCACGTCATACAGGGTCTTGCCCTTGTAGGCGGGGTTGGCATCCAGCACCTCTTTTGGCCAGACTTCGTCTGTGGTAAAGCGCTTGGAGAACTCCATCAGTTGCCACAAATCTGAACGTGATTCGCCCGGTGCTTTCACCAACTGATGCCAGAACTGGGTACGACGCTCGGCGTTACCGTAGGCACCCTCTTTCTCCACCCACATGGCAGTAGGCAGAATAAGGTCAGCCGCCTGGGTGGTCACAGTTGGGTAGGCATCCGACACCACGATGAAGTTGGTAGGGTTACGGTAACCGGGCAAGGTCTCTTCCATCATGTTGGGCGCAGCCTGCATGTTGTTGTTTACCTGTACCCAATAGACGTTGATGTCACCATCTTTGAGGCGGCGGTTTTGCTCAACCGCGTGGTAGCCGGGCTTGGGTGGAATAATGCCCGCGGGGATTTTCCAGATGCCCTCGGCAATGGCGCGGTGCTTGGGATTGGCAACCACCATGTCGGCAGGCAGGCGGTGGGCAAAGGTACCCACTTCACGGGCTGTACCACAGGCTGAGGGCTGGCCGGTCAGCGAGAATGGGCTGTTACCGGGAGTAGAGATCTTGCCCGTGAGCAGGTGGATGTTGTAAATCAGGTTGTTACACCACACGCCGCGGGTATGCTGGTTGACACCCATGGTCCAGAAGGAGGTGACCTTGGTGTTGGGATCGGCATACAACTTGGCAAGTTCCACCAGTTTGTCTTCGGCAACGCCGGACATCTGGGCCGTTTTCTCCAGTGTGTACTCAGACACAAAGGCCTTGAAGGCATCGAAATCGATGGGGGTCGAATCCCCTGCCGTGGCAACGTTTTTCGCCTTTTGCTGCAATGGGTGGGTCGGACGCAGACCGTAACCAATGTCAGTCACCCCCTGACGGAAGTTCACATGCTTCTTGATGAAGTCATGGTTCACCATGTCGTTTTGGATGATGTAGTTGGCGATAAAGTTGAGAATTGCCAGATCGGTTTGTGGTGTGAAGACCACAGGCAAGTCGGCAAGTTCAAAGGAGCGGTGCTCAAAGGTAGACAGCACGGCAACTTTAACGTGGGGCGCACTCAGGCGACGGTCGGTCACGCGGCTCCACAGAATGGGGTGCATTTCGGCCATGTTGGAGCCCCACAGCACGAAGGCGTCGGCGGCTTCCATATCGTTGTAACAGCCCATGGGCTCATCCATGCCGAAGGTGCGCATAAAGCCCACTACGGCAGAGGCCATACAGTGACGGGCATTGGGGTCGATGTTGTTGGAGCCGAAACCGGCTTTCATCAGCTTGGAGGCGGCATAGCCTTCCCATACTGTCCACTGGCCCGAACCGAACATACCAATGGCAGTTGGGCCCTTGGCCTTGATGGTGGCTTTCCACTTTTCGGCCATCACATCGAAGGCTTTATCCCAGCTGATGGGCGTGAATTCGCCATGCTTGTCGTATTGGCCATTGGTCATGCGCAGCATCGGCGTTTGCAGGCGGTCTTTACCGTACATGATTTTGGACAGGAAGTAGCCCTTGATGCAGTTGAGGCCACGGTTTACTTCGCTGTTGGCATCGCCGTGGGTTGCCACTACCCGACCGTCACGGGTAGCTACCATCACTGAGCAGCCGGTACCGCAGAAGCGGCAAGGCGCCTTATTCCAGTCCAGCTTGGTTTGCTCTGAGCTGGTGATGAGATTACTTGCCGAAGTCGGCAAGGCCAGCCCGGCCACACCGGCCGCTGCCAGCGCGGCATTGGCCTTCATAAATTCACGTCTGTTCATTTTCATTGCTCATCCTCTTCCAGCACTTCGCTCTGGTGATAAACCATGGTGGCCGACATCACACCCGGGAGGGCGTTAATGGCTTCAATTCCGGCCAGCAATTCTTTCTGGGAGTTGCCCTCCAGCACCACCACCAACTTGACCTCGTTATTCACCGACAACTCGGCACCGGGCATTTGCAGAATTTGCCCGCGGACTTCGGCCATTTTTTCCGGTAGCACCTGAACAATCAGGCTCGAAACGTGGAGTTCATTGCTCATAGGACATTCCAGTAATATTGAAAAATTCTGTTTGGACCCGGGTTCAACCCGCCCCCGGTGGGCCGGTGAATATCTGGCTTAACCAAATGGCGAACCCCAGAGCAGACACCAGGCCTACTGCCAGGAGCGGCGCCAAAAATACGGTCAGAAAGACAAAGATCTTCAGCTCCAGACGCTTTTCATCTTGTTTGGGATCGGAACTCATGTTTCCTCCATCGGCCTCGGGCATTGCCCAATGTTGGCTGCATCGTTAATTCAACTTCAGTCAGTTAGCGCAGCTTCTCTTTCGTTTTTGATCATACGCGTTCAATGTTAACGAGCTGTATACCCCGAAATCGGTAAACAGAATGCCACTTGATCCAGATCATCTATTTCCGTGTATTTTTAGGGGTGTCATGGTTTTCAAGCGCTTAGTTCGATTGTTTTTCATCTGATAAGCAGGATAACGCTATTCAGCCTTTGCTAAACCTAGGTCAAAAAAGCGCCAGATGACCACCGTGAAATGGCTGATTTTTGAAAAATATTTACAAAGAGGTAGACAGATAAAAAAACAGGCCGTGATAAAGATCACAGCCTGTTATTACTATGGGGGAAGTATAGCAACGGACACTGACTTTGACCGCCGACGGCGGTGCAGCCAAAACCTGTGCGTCAATGGCTATTGCTGAATGTGCAGCAGCACCCGTTTTTCTGAAATTGGCACCGAGGTACCCAGCACCTGAGCGAACAAAGACACCCTGAGCTCTTCAATCAGCCAGCGTGCCTCCAACAGATGTTCAGGTACGGGTTGGCTTTTAGGCACCTTGGCAAGCTGAGCCTCCAGCGCCTGCTCCACCTTGTGGATTGAAAGCAGCTGCAGTTTGTCACGCACCGGATCGACCGGCAGCTTCTCCAATCGATGCTCGATGGCCTTTAAAAAGCGGATAATGTCGCTCAGCCTGACATGACCACAGTCGGCAACAAAACCCTTGTATACCAATCGGTCGAGCTGGGTTTGGATGTCGCTCATGGCAAAGGCAATATCGAGGCTTATCTTGCCCTTGAGGCGCTTTTTGATTTGATTGTGCAGGGTGAGAATTTGCTCCACCTTGAGGGAGATTTGCTCTGCCACACTGTTTAAGTCGGCGCGCACCGCATCCCTTGCACTGTCAAACCCGGCCCTGGTGCGTACTTCAAGCTGCTGCTCATCGAGAATTTGCGCCACCGCGGCATCTATAATGTCGTCAATCAACAGTTGCACCTGCCCAAAGGGGTTAAAGTACATGGCCAGTTTGGCCTTGTTGGGCAGTGCCTGCTGGAGATGCTTAACCGGCGAAGGGATATTGATAAGCAACAAACGACGCACGCCCCGGGCATGGGCCTTTTTCGCCTGGTGCTCATCATCAAACAGTTTAACGGCCACTGAGTCTTTTTCATCCACCAGCGCGGGGAAGGCTTTGACTTCATAATTGCCCTTTTTGCGCTGAAACTGCGCGGGTAAATCTTCGATGCTCCACTCTGTCAGCCCGGCTTGCTCAATGCCTGACTTGGCCACCTGACGGATGGCCTTGGCCACAACGCCCTGCAAACTCGCCTTGAGGGCATCGAGATCCCGCCCCTCACCCACCAACTTGCCGTGGTCATCTTCAATTTTAAAGTGCATCAACAGGTGTTTGGGCAGCTCGGTCAACACGAAGTCTTCAGCGCTTACACGGGTGCCGGTCATACGCAGCAACTGTTTGGCAAGGGATTCCAGGAGCGGCAAATCCAGTGACATAGTCTGGACTGCCGCACGGGCGTAATCCGGCGCCGGCACAAAGTTACGCCTCAGTGACTTGGGCAGTGACTTAATCAGTGCGATGCATTTTTCTTCCCGAAGGCCGGGTACCAAAAAATCAAAACCGCTGTCTTCGACCTGATTGAGCAGCGCCACCGGAATGTGGACACTGACACCATCATCCTCTGCGCCCGGTTCAAAATGGTAACTCAGGGCAAAGCTTAAGTTGCCCTGATGCCACACATCGGGAAAGTCCAGTTTGGAGACGTGCCCTGTTTGACGGGCATAGAGCATCTCTTCATCGAAGTTCAAAAGCTCTGGTTGCTTACGTCTGGCTTCTTTCCACCAGCTGAATAGCTTGGGCGCGTTGTAAATGCCTTCCGGCAGTCGCTCATTGTAAAAGTCGAACAGCACCTGTTCGTCCACCAGAATATCGCGGCGACGGGACTTATGTTCGAGCGACTCCACTTCTTCCAGAAGCTTCTGGTTATGGAGGAAAAAGGCTTCGCGGGTTTTCAGCTGGCCTTCTGCCAGGGCGCTGCGGATGAAGATTTCCCGCGCTTCGATGGCATTGATGGGACCGTACTGCACCTTACGGCGATTCACCACGGTGAGGCCGTAGAGCACCTGGTTCTCAAACGCCACCACGGCGCCCTGATTGGCCTCGAAATGTGGCTCGTTGTGCTGCTTCTTGATGAGGTGCGATGCAAGTTCTTCCAGCCACTCGGGCTCGATTTTGGCACAGCCACGGGCAAAGAGCCGGCTGGTTTCGGTAAGCTCCGCCGCCACAATCCATTTGGGGCCCTTTTTTGCCAGGGGCGAGCCCGGGAACACGTAAAAACGGCGATTGCGGGCGCCCAGATACTCGTTATTATTGTCTTTAAAGCCAATATGGCTCAAAAGACCCGACAAGAGGGCCCGGTGCAGGCTATCGTAATCCGCCGGTACGCTGTTTAATTTGAGTTTGAGTTCATGGACGCTCTGGCGCACCTGGGTGTAGAGATCTTGCCATTCCCGCACCCTCAGATACGCGAGGTATTCCTGCTTGCACAATTTACGGAACTGACTGGCGGAGAGCGCCTTTTGCTGCTCCTTGATGTAGTTCCACAAATTCAGCAAAGAAACAAAGTCAGAGTCTTTGTCCGCAAAGCGGCTATGGGCCTCATCGGCGGCCTGCTTTTTCTCCAGTGGGCGCTCCCGTGGGTCCTGAATGGACAGCGCCGAGGTAACCACAAGGGCTTCGTGCAGGGCGCCCCGGTCAGCCGCCTCAATCACCATGCGGGCAAGACGGGGGTCCAGGGGCACATGGGCAAGCTTGCGCCCAAGGGGCGTCATCTGCGGCAAGCCCTTCTTGAGCTTGATGGCCTGCAACTCTTCCAGCAGCAAAAAGCCGTCTTTGATATGGCGCTCATCGGGGGGCTGAATAAAGGGGAAGCCCTTGATGTCACCCAGGCCGATAGCAAGCATCTGCAGGATAACGGACGCCAGATTGGTGCGCAGAATTTCCGGATCGGTAAATTCCGGCCGTGACAGAAAATCTGTCTCTTCATACAGACGGATACAGATACCCGGCCCTACCCGGCCACAGCGGCCCTGACGCTGGTTGGCACTGGCCTGACTGATGGGTTCAATGGGCAGGCGCTGCACCTTGGTGCGATAGCTGTAACGGCTGATGCGGGCCGTACCCGGGTCAATCACATAACGAATACCGGGCACGGTAAGCGAGGTTTCGGCCACGTTGGTGGCCAGCACGATTCGCCTGCCGGTGTGGGACTTGAACACCTTGGATTGCTCGCCATAGGACAGACGCGCGTATAGCGGCAACACCTCAGTGTCGCGGTACTGCCGGCGGGAGAGCTGCTCGGCGGTGTCACGGATTTCCCGCTCACCGTTCATAAAAATCAGGATATCGCCCGGGCCTTCAGCCATCAGCTCATCGACGGCCTCGAAAATCCCGTCCATCAAATCCAGATCCGGCTCATCATCCTTCACCAATGGCCGGTAACGGGTTTCCACCGGGTAGGTGCGCCCCGAGACTTCAATCACAGGAGCATTGTCAAAATGGCTTGAAAACCTGTCCACATCGATGGTGGCAGAGGTGATGATAACCTTGAGATCCGGGCGCCTCGGCAGCAGCTGCTTTAAGTAACCCAGGATAAAGTCGATGTTGAGACTGCGCTCGTGGGCCTCGTCGATGATAAGGGTATCGTATTGATTCAGATATTTATCTGACGACAGCTCCGCCAGCAGGATACCGTCGGTCATCAGCTTGATATAGCTGTTTTCATTGATGGCATCGGCAAAGCGCACCTTAAAGCCCACCGCTTCTCCCAACGGGCTTTGCAGCTCTTCCGCAACCCGGGTCGCCACACTGCGGGCGGCCAGACGACGGGGCTGGGTATGGCCAATCAGACCACGGCTGCCGCGGCCAAGCTCGAGGCAGATTTTCGGCAGCTGAGTTGTTTTACCCGAGCCGGTTTCACCGGCAACGATCACCACCTGATAGTTGGCGATGGCATCGGCGATGTCATCGCGCTTTTGCGAGACCGGCAGATTATCGGGATAGTGAATGCGTGGACGCGCGCTTAGCCTGGCGTCCACCTTGGCTTTGGCCGCCTCGGCACGCTCGGCCAGGCGTTCGAATGCGGCGGCCTTGGCGGCTTCGTCTTCGAGACGTTCTATGTCTCTGAGTTCACGGCGAATACGGGCCACATCCGATTGATAACATTGTTGTAAATATGCACGGGAGAGAGAGTGTCTTGCAGCGCTCAAAACCGGTTTCCATTGCCTGAAACAAAGACCAGGGATCCTAACAAGAAGCGCGGCATTTGGGTATGAAAAAAGCCCTGGCAGGCAGGGCTTTTTGCGCGGATGACATCCAACTGTCAGGCCGGTGCCAGGTAGCACTGCTGCATATAGACGTTCATGGCAGCCAGCACGTGGGTCCGGTTGATAATACCAATCACCTTGCCGTTATCCACCACGGGATAGATTTTGGGTTTGGCACCTGTCATTTGCTCGGCCAGTCGCAGCACACTGTCATCGGGCGATACCTGCAGCACATCGGTGCGCATTACATCCGCCACGATTGCCGTTAAATCACAGTGATAGCTGCTTTTGAGCATAGTGGCCAAACAATCCTGCTGCGATAAAAAACCCACCAGATGCTTGTCACTGTCGACCACGGGTGCGCCATTTTTTTTGTTTTCCAACAACAGCTCAACGGCCGTGGCAAGCGTCATCTCAGGTTTGAGCAATACGGCTTGCCTGTCCATATGCTCCCTGACTTTAATTGAATCCATTGCATTCCCCTGTCAGTTGTTACACTCCCAAGTGTAGGAAAAAACTGCGGTGATTGCCTGCCGATGGTTTCGATTGCATCAATCTGTTATTTATCACGCCAAATCATGATTAATGGCGCGTCTTTATTGACCCTGCTGGCACGGTACATACCTTCAGTATTGAAAGGAGTGGCCACATTACCCTGGGCATCGATGGCGATAATGCCGCCACTGCCACCGGCCTCCACCAGACGCTGGTTAATCACCTCATCAGATGCCTGGATGACATTCTTTTGCTGATACTTCATCCGCGCACAAATGTCGGCGGCCACATGGTAGCGAATGAAGTATTCGCCATGCCCGGTGGCAGACACTGCGCACACGCCATTCTCGGCATAGGTACCAGCCCCAATAACCGGCGAGTCACCAATACGGCCAAACCGCTTCGCGGTCATGCCGCCTGTCGAGGTCCCTGCTGCCAGGTTGCCGTTTTTATCCAGGGCGACGGCGCCGACGGTGCCAAATTTGTAATCCAGATCGAGACTCGTGGCAGAGGCATGAAAATCTTTGGCGGCGCTTTCGGCGGCATTGATTTTGGCTTTGGCGTCCAGGAGCTGCTGGTAGCGGCTGTCGGTATCGAAGGTGTTGGCCGGCACCAATGGCATTCCCTGGGTCAGGGCAAATTCTTCGGCGCCGACACCGGACAGCATTACGTGATCAGATTTATTCATCACCATTAATGCCAAATCGATAGGATTTTTAATGTGCTTAACACCGGCCACGGCACCGGCATTCATGGTGTTGCCATCCATGATGGAGGCATCCAGTTCATGGGTGCCGTCGAAGGTGTACACGGCGCCCATGCCCGCATTAAACAGGGGGCTGTCTTCAAGAATATTGATGGCTGCCTTGACCGCGTCCAGACTGTCGCCCCCCTTGGCCAGAATTTTGTGACCGGCGTTTACGGCTTCTTCCAGTTTGTCGCGATACGCCTGCTCCTGCTCATCGGTCAGCTTGGCCTTGGAAATGGTACCGGCTCCGCCATGAATGGCGATGCCAAAGGGATTCTCTTGTGCTGACGCCGGGGACATGGCTACTCCAAGACTAAAAAGGGCTGTGAATATCGCGGGATACTTGTTCATCTTATTCTGCTTTAGTGTGACAACTGTGTGTTCTTTTTAACGATTTCGCGCGCCAAACACAATCCCGCCTTGCCGGGCATGCAGGATACAGCGACAATAAAACCCAATGGAGCAACAACTGCAATCCGGGACT
Source organism: Shewanella zhangzhouensis (assembly GCF_019457615.1). Taxonomy (NCBI): domain Bacteria; kingdom Pseudomonadati; phylum Pseudomonadota; class Gammaproteobacteria; order Alteromonadales; family Shewanellaceae; genus Shewanella; species Shewanella zhangzhouensis. The sequence goes on along the minus strand of NZ_CP080414.1, from coordinate 2,021,152 downwards.
TTTGCGCCTTTGAAAGTGAAATTTTTATATCCACTGACAGCCGCCACCCTGTTCGGCGCCCTGCCTGTCAGCGCAGCCAGCGATCCTTTACTGCGGATTAACGTCAGCGGCGTGGATGAAGCGCTCGAAAAAAATATCCGTGCTCACCTGGGTTCCTTACCGGAATCAGAGGTACAAAGGCGCGCCTTTCTGTTTAATGTGCAGGACAGCGTCGAGGCTGCACTGCAATCGGTGGGCTATTACCACGGTGAACTCAACCAAAACCTCATTCGCCATGATAAAGGTCCGTGGGAACTCTCGCTGACTGTCGCGCCCGGCGAGCCTACCCGTATCGATTGGGTGGACATCCGCTTTGCCGGTGACATGCTTAATGATGCCGCCTTTGACACCTGGCTGGATGACGTCAGCCTGAAGCCGGGTCAGGTGCTCAATCACGGCAGCTATGAAAATCTTAAAGCCGAGCTTGGCGCCATCGCCCTGTCCCGTGGCTATTTTGATGGCAAGTACACCAAAGCTGAAATTCGGGTAAACCGCGATGAAAACCGCGCCACCATCAGCCTGCACTTTGATTCCAGCGCCCGTTACCGCCTGGGAGATGTCAGCTTTGAGGGCGACACCCTGGATGAGGGCTTTCTTGATAGACTCATTCCCTTTGAGCACCAGAGCCCCTATGCAACCCGGCGACTGTCAGCACTGAACAGCCGCCTGCAGGAGACCGGCTATTTCCGCTCAACCAAAGTATTGCCTCAGCTGGATAAGGCCGAGAATGGGGAAATTCCCATTAAAGTCGAACTGGACAATCGTCCGGATCATTCCATCGAGCTGGGTTTGGGTGGGGATATTGGCTCAAGCAGTGACAGCACCTTTGAGCCCAGAGTCAGGGTGACCTGGCGCACGCCACAAATCAACAGCCATGGCCATTCTCAGGAAACCAGTATCGAGTGGTCGCCAGACAGGCCCAAGTTTTTAACCACCTATACCATTCCCCTCACCCATCCGTTGGACGATCAGTTAAAACTGCGACTTGGTCTGCTGCGGGATAAGTACGGCGTGACCCAGGTATACGAACCCGAGGATCTGGATTTCAGAAACACAGGTCAGTTGGAGTCCAGCAAGCAATTACTGGGGGTGCTCAGGCAGCAGTCTCTTGGTGATGGCTGGTTGATGGGGTACTCGCTGGATTTTATCCGCGAGAGCTACACCCAGTTTGATACCGATTATTCACCATCTTTCCTGCTGGCAGGATTTAGTCTGTCCAATACCGTCAGGGGGGATGCGACTCTCGACCCCAAGTGGGGTTACCGTCAGTCTTACAGTGTGGATTATGCCGATCCCAGTCTGGGCTCCGCCACACGTCTGACCCGCTTTCAAGCCAAATTTAAATGGATAGACACTTTCTTTACCAAACATCGCCTGGTTGCCAGAGCCGATTTTGGCCTCAACCTGGTGAGCGATGGTGACCTGGCACTGGTGCCTCCGTCGCTGAGGTATTTCACCGGTGGCGATCAGAGTATTCGCGGCTATGCATTCCAGGAAATTGGCCCCTATATCGAATTCACCAATGATGATGGCCAAATCGCCCGGGAAGTCATAGGCGGTCGTTACCTCGCAGTCGGCAGCCTTGAATATCAATATTATCTGACGCCATCCTGGCGTTTGGGCTCTTTTGTCGATGCCGGTAACGCGTTTGATAAGGACCAGTTTGAACCCGTGGTATCCGTTGGCGGGGGCGTACACTGGATTTCCCCCATAGGCCCAATCAAACTCGATTTGGGCGTAGGTCTTACTGAGACAGATACCCTGGAGCGCTCGTGGCGTATTCACCTGACTATGGGAAGTGAACTATGAGCCAGGAGATGAATCAAACCACGCCGCCAATGGGCTCTGACTCCCCAAATACCCCCAAACAGGCAACAACGGCAATGCCCTGGTATCACCCCTGGCGGCTCTTCAAGCTTATTACCCGACTGGTCGTTTATGTCCCGCTGCTACTCCTTGTGCTGCTGGCCTTGTTGCTGGGCACACCATTTGGTGCCCGTATCGCGGTAGGTATTGCCACAAGTGTGGTGCCCAATTTCAGCGCCAGCTATGCAAGTGGCAGTATCAACCGTGATCTGGCTCTGAGCGATATCCATTGGTCCATGGATGGGATTTCCGTTGAAGGCAAATCGCTGCTGCTGGAATGGCAGCCTTCCTGCCTGCTTGCCAAAGGCCTGTGTGTGCAAAACCTGTCGCTCGAAGGCCTGGCTCTGGTAATAGAAACAGACAAACTCCCTAAAAGCGACAGCGAGCCCACACCCGCGCCTGAAAAGCTGGTATTGCCCTTCACTATCTCCCTGGATAAGGCGCAATTAACCGCTGTCGATGTGCGCGTCGATACTATGGAATTTGGGGCCGATTACCTGATGGCGGCCGCAAGCTGGCAGGCAGATGGGTTAAAAGTCAACGAGTTACAAAGCCGTGGCTTACAGGTGCTCATACCCAAACCGGACGAAGCCGATTCCGGGATTAAAGGCAGTCCCACCTCATCCGATAACACAGCCACAGACAGCGCAGCGCCAACAGACAAAAACTGGCCCCTTGCCAGCTTGCCGACCATCGCCCTGCCCATGAACCTGCAATTATTGAAAGCCGAGCTGACCGATACTCACCTTGCCATTCTTGGTGAGGAAGAAGTAATAAGTCGCCTGCAGCTGGGAGCGGATTTCGAAGGCAGTGCTCTTACGGTGCAAGAGCTTAAGCTCGAACACCCCGAAGCCGAATTGGAATTGAAAGGCACAGTGGATTTGTCTGCGGACTATCCCATGGCACTGAAACTCAATGCCAACACCCACTCGCCGTCTCGTTTTCCTGATATCGGCGAGCAACAATTACAACTCGACCTCAACGGCAGCCTGTCACAGCTGGTCCTGAAGATACAGGCTAACGGTACCCTCGGTTTTGAGCTGGATGCCGAGGCCGCCCTGTCAAACCCCGAGATACCCTTTACGCTGACCCTGAGTAAGGCAAATGTGGGATGGCCGCTGCAGACGCCCGATTACCAGACTCAGGAACTTACAGTAGCGGCAAGGGGTAACCTGAAGGCCCAACAGGCGAGTATCAATGGCAATATCATTACCCCGTTTCACAATCCGCTTTTGCTCAACGCCGAACTCAGTCATCAGGGGCAGTCCCTTGAAATAACTGAAGCCGCAGTGTCTGGTGAGCCGGGGAATATTCATCTCAGTGGTACGCTGAATTATGCCGACGGCCTTGTCTGGCAGGCGGGTGTCAGCTTTGACAAGCTCACGCCCTCTGCTCTTACGCTGCCGGAAGGCGTGACCTTACCCCAGGGCAGCCTTGATGGCGCCTTTGAAACAAGCGGTACCGTTAATAACCAGTGGCAAATCAGCCTGTCACAAGCCGATATTCACGGCGAGCTGGAGGGGTTCCCAGTCACCCTGACGGGCGATGTGACAGTTAACGACAAACTGCACCTCAGTGCACAAGACTTTTTATTGACCGCTATGGGCGCCAAGCTGACCCTTAACGGCAATGTTGAAGATGACTGGGATCTGCAAGGCCTTATCCAGGCTCCCGATTTATCGCTTCTGGCTGAAGGCCTGAGCGGCAAGTTGATGGCCAATCTTGATGTGAGCGGCAGCAACAAAGATCCTTTGGTCAACCTTCACGCCCAGGGCGAAGAGATAAAGTTTGGTACAACCCAATTGGCGTCGTTATCGATAAAGGGTTTGTACCAGCCATTCGCCAAACATGAATTTGCCCTGTCGGTAAAAGGGAATGCCTTACACCTGGGCAGTCGCAAACTCGAGTCGGTTACACTGGGCGCCAAGGGCGATATCAACAAACAAAAACTGCGGGCGGAAAGCTTTGGCGACATCCGCCTCGATGCCGTGGTGGAAAGCCTGTTCGATGAAAAAGCGCAGCAGGTCGCAGCGAGCATCACCCGCTTTGATCTCGGCAGCGAATTTGGTGACTGGGGCTTATCCCAGGATTTGCAGCTGAACTGGAAACTCGCCAGTAGCAGCGGGACCCTGAGCGAGGCCTGTTTTACCCAGGGTGACAACGCGCTTTGCCTACCGCGACCTGCCACACTGGGGAGTAGCGGTGATGTGGCCATCAGTTTCCGGGGAGAGCCCGGCGCCATCATAGACAAGCTGCTGCCAACAAACATGGACTGGAAAGGCAAAGCCAGCCTCGACGCCGCGGTAGACTGGAGCCCCAAACGCAAGCCGGCAGGCGAGTTGAGCCTGGTGTTCGAACCCGGCTCAGTCACACTGTTAAGACCCAAGGGCAAAATAGTCGAAGTGGGCTTTGAAGCGCTGTCAGCCAAAGCCAGTCTCAGCCCCGACACATTGACCGCAGATTTGAACCTGCGCTCCACCCGACTCGCAACGCTGGATAGCCGCGTCGAAATTGCGGTGACACCCGACCGGACGCTCGGCGGATATATTCATCTCGACCGGATACAGCTCGAAGCGCTGAGAGAGTTTTTACCCCAGCTGGATACCCTGGAAGGTGAGATAAGCAGCGAACTCACCCTTGCCGGTACCTTGATGTCGCCAGAAGTCAGTGGCAACCTTGCGCTGGCCAAGGGGGCATTTTCCGCCAGTGCCAACCCCACTCTGATAAGCGATGTTGAGATGCTGCTGGCTTTTGCGGGCCAACAGGCCAGGCTTAATGGCAGCTGGGTGATGGGTGAAGGTAAAGGGGGCATCGAGGGTACCCTCGCCTGGCCCGATGGCCAATTTAGCGGTGAATTGGCCGTGAAAGGCGACAAACTGGCGGTCATAGTGCCGCCCATGGCATTACTGGACGTATCCCCCGATGTGACTCTTACCTTTAATGCGGCCATGTTGGATCTTAAGGGCAGCGTCAATATTCCCACCGGCAACATCAAGATAGTGCAGCTTGCCGAAGGCGGGGTCGCCGTATCCTCTGATGTGGTATTTGATGACTCCATTGCCGAAGCCGAACAAAAGACCAGTCCTTATGGTGTGACGGCCGATCTCAATATTCGGGTGGGCGATCAGGTGAAAATCGAAGGCATGGGCCTTCAAGGCCGACTTGACGGGACCCTGCGATTGCAGCAACAAGCCTTCAAGCCGCCTTTACTGTTTGGTGACGTAAAGGTGCTCAGTGGCAGCTACAAATTTATGGGACAAACCCTGAAGATCCCCAAGGGCGAAGTGCAGTTTGTCGGCCCGCCGCAGCTGCCTAACCTCAACATTGAGGCCATCCGTGAAATAAAAGACGAAGACTTGATTGCCGGTGTCAGGATCACGGGAACCGGTATGGCGCCCGAAGTGACCCTGTTCTCCAATCCATCAAAAGAACAGGCAGAGATCCTGTCTTACATTCTCAAAGGCAAAGGCTTCGCCAGCAATGGCAGCGGCGACAACAACGCCTTGATGATGGGCGCGGCACTGTCACTGAGTTCATCGCTGTCGGGGGGCGCTATTGGCAGCATTGGCAGCACGGCGACCTCCCTGGTCGAAAAATTTGGCTTCTCCAACGTACAACTGGATACCAATGATGAAGGCCGGGTTGCCATCAGTGGCTACATAGGAGAAAACCTGATGGTGAAGTATGGCGTGGGTGTGTTTAACCCGGGCTACGAGATGACGGTCAGATACTACCTGCTGTCGCAGCTGTACCTGGAAACTGTGTCTGGTACCGTTGGCCAGTCGCTGGATATCTACTACAGCTTCGACCTCTAGCATTAGCCTGCGTGCCTTTGGCAAAAGGTGGCAACCGGAATGTTGCCGCCTGGACTTCTCTGTTGCCAACACAGAGGTTTTCGCTCCCCTCGACGGATAACTATCACTCAGTGCGATACCGACTGATAGCCTAACGCATCAGCTGCGGGCACAAAAAAAGCGCCCAATGGGCGCTTTTTCCGGCAAAGCTTAATGATTAAGCGTAAACGAAGTCTACGTGGTCAATCATTGGCTTGAATACGTGGCGCTGCATAGCCTGAGCGCGTACGTTTACTTCTTTGCCGTCCAGAACGATGGTCAGAACGCTGGTGTAAAAATCATCGTTGGCCTGGATGTTGATGATGTCCTTGTGTTCAAAAACGATGGATACTGGCTCTTTGCCAACACCGTAGATAACAGCAGGAACTTTACCCTCACGACGCAGGCGGCGGCTCGAACCTTTCCCGATCTCAGTGCGGGTTTGTGCAGGAATAGTGTAAGACATGTTTTTATCACTCATATCAGAAAGTTACAGCGTAAATTGATTTTCGACCAACCAAATCACACTGGCTCCGTCAAACACGAAGCGCGCGCATACTAACACAGCCACCCACACCGGGCAAGGCAAGACTGTACTTTGGCGCCACAGCAGACAAATTGCTAAACAAAGTTTGCAATTGTAACTGCATGGAAAATCTTATGGTTACCAAGAGTTGGGCTGTGATCTTGCTCACATTTCATCCATGGCACCGCTGTTACGCTGCAACGGATTGGCTTCTGGAGACTCACCATGGTCACAAATAATACTGGCGTCAACGAGTTAATGCGTCAGTGGCAAGGCAGCTTTTATTTGTTGGATGCCTTAATGAATCGATTGGAGTGCAAGTTCGATACTCTGGTGATAACCAATGACACCATGGACCTGCTGTTGGCAGAAGCCATCGCCTGCACAAGTGAATTGGACAGCCTGACCCGCCGTTTAGCGGGCAGAAACAGGCCCTCTTCGCTGCGCCAATTTTACTGCAGATTGGCGGCTACCTTATCCGACTGGCAAATGAACAGAGAGCAATCAGGCCTCAGGACCGGATGTTGCTCTCTCTTATCTGACTATGGCGTACTGCTGACTGAATTGGATGCCTGGTGTAAAACCGTTACCAACTGCGTACACGCCCCACATCCACATGCACAAACCCCGACTGTGGATAGTAACCAACCCCACCCAGCTTAAGCTCTTTGGCGGCGTCTCTCAGCCTGTCCAGGCGGATCCCGGGTATGGCGATGTCGATAGCCTTGCCTTCCATGTGCAGGCTTTTCTTGGCAACCCCACCACTTTTCTTCGCCAGCATGGCATTGGTTTGCGGTGAACGATAACCGGAAATAATGTGGATTGTATCCTTGGTTTTTAGGTTTTCCTGCAGATGAAACAGCAGGTCATACAATCGCTTATCCATTGGTGCTGCAATATTTGCTCGATGATCACGCAAAAGATGATCAAAGTCGGTCAAAATCTCTTTTTGATATTTACCATCAACCCAGTAAGCTCCCTTACCTTCTTCCTGGGTGTGGCGGTTAAACATACTCAGCATCCTGCTGCCTTGGGTAGAACGACTGGCCATCGCCGGCGATGAAATTACAGAAAACATTGCCATGCTTCCCAGCCCAAGCATTAACTGCCTGCGAGCAGGAGAGAATTTTGTCACTCAGTCACCTTTGTATTATTTTTGGTCAAAACAGCCAAAAAATATAACGAAAGGCTTATATGATCAAGCTTTCTGACGCATAAACCATGACCGGGATCAAAATCCAATCCAATTGAAAACGGCAGCTGTTTATTGGGGGGTTGAGGCTATTTGGCGGCAAGAATTTGATTATTTTGCGCAAATCCGTAGATGTCTTCCCTGAATTGGGCCTTTCCTTCTGCATCGACCCAACTGGTCCAGTAGACAAAATGAACCGGTAGCCGTTCTTTGAGGGTAAACCAGCGGGTGGTCTGTGGTGTTTGTAGGGTTTGTTGCCAGCGACGTGGGTCAGCAAGGCGTCCATTGGCAAGCCATGCCGACAATTCATTGATTTTTTCAACCCTGACACAACCCGACGACAATGCCCGCATCGGTTCATCAAACAAGTGCTTATCCGGGGTGTCGTGCAAATAGACATTATCGTCGTTGGCAAAGTGGAGCTTAAACCGTCCCAACGCGTTGTCCGGACCAGGACGTTGTTCCAACAAGTACGGGAACTTTCCCGCTGCCGCACTTTGGAAAAAGTCGTCCGTTTCCTTCACTTCTTCACCTTCCCTGCTCCAGACGATAAAGCCCTTACGGGAAAGATAACTGCCATCTTTACGTACCTTTGGCAGCACATCCAACCGCATCAACCGGCGGGGAACCCGCCAGGAGGGATTCACCACCACTGCGCTTATTTCACTCTGAATAAAGGGCGTTTTACGGCTGGGTTTACCAACTATTACCCGCGAGTGCATCAGTGCCTCACCATCATCGACCAGCTCCAAATCAAAGGCGGGAATATTGACCAACACATAGGTTGACGGCAGCGTTTGCCGCTCGCGGCTTTGAACCAGATAGTCCTTGGCTAACCGTGCCGCTCGCGTCTCGGGTGCAAGGTTCAACCAATAGAGGGTTTTGGGGCCAATCACCGCATCCTGTTTGAGCCCATGACGATGCTGAAATGCCTTCACCCCCTGTGCCAATTCATCATCATAGCGGGAAAGAGCATAACCAGACTCAACCTCCATATCCCCAAGCAACCATAGCCGCTTTGCAATTGCCGCGACCTCAGTATGCGAATCACCGGGCCTGAGCAAACCATTCAGCACTATGGGTGGCCAGGGCTGTTCGGCCAACCAGAGCAAGTGCCGCAATCGATTCATGGTATTGAGGAATCTGTCGTTTGGCTCGAGAGCAATCAATCTTGAGTTGAGATCCGGTGCAGCGGCTTGATGATGAGCCCATTCGGCGGTCTCACTGCTGTTGTCAATCGTATTGCCACTCCGGTCCAGATACCCCGGGTTTGACTGCATACCTAGCTGGCGCCAGGCATTTTTCAGCTTAAGATAATCCAGCTCCAGAGACTTGGTGTCCGTGTCGAAATTGCGAAGCAACGGGCTTAGCTCAACCTCCAGTGAGGGCTCAGCCAAAATAAGCAAGCTGGCCTGGTCACGCATTAACTGACGGCTATAAGCGTCCTCCGCGCCCAGTGCGGCCAAGTTGACCAGACACAGTAAACAAATCCAATAGACTCTTGCCATGATGACTCCTGCAGGCGTATTCCTTCATGCCTTGCCTTAATGATGGCATCTGGATTAGCCCCTGTCATACCACTGCTGACTGACTTCTCGCGCAGAAAGCCAGCAACCGGCCAAGGATCAAGGATTTGCACTTGAAGATCATTTTCAAGCTGTTATAACTGGCCGCTTTTTTACAGGCCATTCTTTGAGGTCCATGGAGCGCTCATGAACAAAGCCACACTGACCAAGTTCATCGCCAACACCACAGGCATCAGCCAACCCGAAGCCAAACGCCAGCTTGAGCAAATTCTGGCATCGATTCGTCAGGCACTGGAAGAAGGAGAAACTCTCTATCTGCCGCAATTTGGTACCTTCGAGCTGCGTTATCACCTGCCACGTCAGGTACGCAACCCCAAGACAGGGGAATTGATGGAAGTGTCCGGATTTAACCAACCCAGTTTTAAACCTGCGCCAGCCCTTAAGCAGCTAATCGCGGGCTGACTGGCCCATTTGCGATTTGTTACTGTCCAACGGCGCCCCATACACTGAGCGAACATAATCAATATGAGCACGCTGAGCGGCTTCGCCGGAGCTCAGCATAAGTTCTTCAGCAACGACAAGACAGCGTGCAACATCAGCCTGCGCAAGCGATGCTGGCTGCGCATCCAACATATCCAGGTATGCCAACATGCCCGGTAGCAAGATAACCCCGTGCGGCAAGGACGTTTTGAAGCTGGCATCTGCCCCAAACACCACCAGGGAGTGAACCCTATCAAGCTGCATTACCTTTTTCAGTGCTTCACAGTGACCGAAATTTTGATGTATTGGATTTGGAAATGAATAGTGCTTGCCATGCAATACCTGTCGCCAGCTGCGCGCCCGGCTACTGCCAAATATCCAACCACGATAGTGTTTACTTTCTATTGCCAAAACATGAGTTTGGGTGATTAACAGTAAATCCACTTCAGTGGAGCCTCCGTCAGCTAATGGCACTAACAGATTGGTAAACAGGCCATAACGCTCCCCGCGGTAATGTGACTTGATAAGCGCAGCGATGGCCTGTTCGCCTGCAGATCCCCTTACCCTGGCACTGTCTTTGGGAAAACGTGACAAGACATGTGCTATCAGCAGCATTGGCAATACCAGTAACAGCCACAAATATACCTGCGTCCCTGACGCCTGGTAGGCTTCCCTGAGCTGCGTTCCCAAGGTTTGATGGGCTACCAGCGACGACTGAGGTTTATCAGGAACGCGGGGCTGGATGAGCGTCATGGCATCCCGCACCTGCCTGGAAGAATGCACCGATGTATCGTTTGTACCGAGCGCTTGAATACCGCTGCCGGGAGGAACAGGCGGGTGCTTTGGCGGGATTGAACTAAGGTGTGACGGCTGCACTGATGCGCTGGGTAATCCTTGCTTTCTGGGCAGTTCAACAGGTAACTGACAGTGCCGACGGAAACTATCGTCAAGCTCAAGATATCTTTGACTTCCGGGTGCGAGACTATCCCGTTCACTGACAATCAGGATACAGGTTTCCTGCGTATATTGTGCGGCCGAAAACTCAGAAGGAGAAGCTAAAGTGAGCTCAAGGCTCCATCCTGGCCGCGTGAGCAACAGGCAAACACCCACCAAGCGCCAATGAAATATCCGCATCCGGTTAAAATTCCTTTTACACTCTGAATTGCCAAACTAAAACACGCGTCTGCCGCTTACAGCTTGCTCCCATGTAGGGAAGCGGTATTACTATACTTCCATTTCATGGTGCTATGCGGAATATACCTTATGAAGTTGAGATAGAGGCAGGATAAAACAAGAGAGTATGGATGCCAGTCAGCACAAAACCAGTCAACCAACCAGTGCGCTATAACAGAAGAGTGAAAGAAGTGCCGGTGGTTGTGGTTGGCGGCGACAATAACTGAATAATGATGCAGATCCACACAAAATAACTCAGGAGAAGATATTAGGCTAAGAGGATTTGCGTAATAAGCTGGGAGTGTAACTTCTTGATTTGAATGGTACCCGAGGACGGACTTGAACCGTCACGACGTTACCGTCGAGGGATTTTAAATCCCTTGTGTCTACCGATTCCACCACTCGGGCAAAGTGTCGATGCTTCGTTGGATGAAGTTATCGAAAAGTGGAGGCGCGACCCGGAGTCGAACCGAGATCGACGGATTTGCAATCCGCAGCATAGCCATTCTGCCATCGCGCCATCTTGTACCAAGCTTCCGGGGAGGAAGTTTGGAGCGACATATCGGGTTCGAACCGATGACCTATACCTTGGCAAGGTATCGCTCTACCAACTGAGCTAATGTCGCATTGTTGCTTTTAAGTTTCCGTGCGTCGCACCGAAGCTTTAAGCATCTGCACTCAAAGTTTCCCCTGACTGCGGATTGGCATTCTACCGATTTCACCCTCACTGTCAAATGCTTATTTTCAGTGAAGATATCGTATGCGCACTAAATAAACGACCTGTATTAAACACGCACAATCATGGCCGATTCTTTACTCAGAAGTCAGATCTTTCCAGGCTGCCAGGATATAACTCATCATTGACCAGAAGGTCAAAATGGCGGCGAGGTAGAAAAGTCCAAAGGCCAAATCCACCAAAAATTCATTGGGTTTCCATATAAGGCCAATGATTGCCACCATTTGCGCTGCCGTTTTGTACTTACCAATCCAGGAGACAGCAACAGCACCACGCTTGCCAATTTCGGCCATCCATTCACGCAGCGCTGAAATAACGATTTCCCGACCAATCATGAAAAGCGCCGGCAAGGTCATCCAGGGGCTATTGTAGTCGGCGACGAGGAGCACCAGTGCTGTCACCACCATTACCTTGTCAGCAACAGGGTCCAGGAAGGCGCCAAAACGCGTCAATTGTCCCAGTTTGCGGGCCGCATAACCATCAAGGGCATCAGTAATGGCCGCGAGCCAAAAGACGAAGGCTGCCGCAAAGGGTGTCCAGGAATAAGGAAGGTAAAAAATCACCACAAAGACCGGTAGCAAAAACAGTCGGAATAAGGTCAAGGCAATGGGTAGATTAAACGGCATGGGTAACCCTGGGAGTTCGAAAGCAGCGCCAATCTTGCCTGATTTTTGTCACCCCCGCAATGCGTCGTGGATAGTTTGCGCCATTTCTGCGCTGATCCCGGGCACCTTGGCAAGCTCGGCGACACTGGCATTTTTAACTTGCTGTAATCCGCCGAGATATTGCAGCAGTGCCTTGCGACGTTTAGGACCAATCCCGGGAATTGACTCGAGGGACGAGGTATTTCTGGTTTGCTGCCTTTTCGCCCTGTGGCCAGTAATGGCAAAACGGTGGGACTCATCTCGAATATGCTGAATGAGGTGCAGCGCCGGATTATCGGACTCCAGAGAAAATTCGGCTTCGCTGCCACCAAAAATGAGGGTCTCGAGCCCGGGTTTGCGGCTTTCCCCTTTGGCTACCCCAACAAGCAGCGGCTGCCGGTCAAGCTCGGCAAACTTGTCGTTGACTATCGCCATGGCTGCTCGCAGTTGCCCCAGGCCACCGTCGATAAAGAGCACGTCAGGCACCTTCCCGGTTCGTTCAATCTTATCAAACCGACGGGAAAGCGCCTGAGCCATGGCCGCGTAGTCGTCACCACCAGTGATGCCGCTGATGTTGTAGCGACGGTATTCACCCTTATTGGGGCCTTCACGGTTAAAGACCACGCAGGAAGCAACGGTGCTTTCTCCCATGGTGTGGCTGATATCAAAACACTCCATGCGTTGTATGGGCGCGCCAAGACCCAGCACTTCCTCCAGGAGCTCCATACGTTGCTCAACCGTGCTCTTGTGGGCCAGCTTGGTCACAACGGCATTGGCAGCATTGGTATTGGCCAGGCGCAAAAACGCAGCCCGCTCCGCCCTCACCTTGGTTTTGATTTCAAGCCGGTGACCCAGTGAATCCTGCATGGCGGCTTCGAGCTCATGCAAGTCTTCAAAGTCCTCCCCAAGCAAGACTTCCTTTGGAATGCTGCGGTGCGCCTCATTGCCCAAATAGAATTGCAGCATAAAGGCACGCAACACTTCTCCAAGCTCAGTGGCATCTGGCACCGCAGGAAAATAACTGCGGCTGCCAAAAATCTTGCCTTCACGGATAAACAGGATATGGAAACAGGCAATACCCGAGGCGTAATTCACCCCGATAACATCCATATCACCCTGCTGTCCTGAGACATTTTGCTGCTCGGCAACCTTGCGCAGCGCCTGAATTTGGTCGCGATAGCGCGCTGCTGCCTCGTATTCCATGGCCAGTGCAGCAGCTTCCATTTTGCTGACCAAACTGGCGATAACCTGTTGGTCTTTGCCTCTGAGGAACAGGGTTGCCAGCCTTACCTGCTCGTCGTAGTCCTCATCGGAAATTTTGCCGACACATGGCGCCGAGCAGCGGCCAATCTGATACTGCAGGCAGGGACGAGAGCGGGCGCGGTAGTAAGCATCTTCACACTGGCGGATGGGAAACAGCTTTTGCATCAGATTGAGGCTTTCACGCACCGCGCCGCCATTGGGGTACGGCCCAAAGTACTCGCCTTTCTCCCGCTGGGCACCTCTGTGGTAGGCCAGTCTGGGGTGCTTATGGCCACTGAGCAAAATATAGGGGTAGGATTTATCGTCGCGAAGCAGCACATTGTATTTGGGCATGTACTGCTTGATGTAATCATTTTCCAGGATTAGCGCTTCGGTCTCACTGTGGGTAACGGTGACATCGATGTTGGCGATGTTGGACACCAAAGCCTGGGTCTTAATATTGGGCAGATTCGTCCTGAAATAGGACGACAGCCGCTTTTTCAGATCTTTTGCCTTTCCTACATAGATAACCTCTGCCGAGGCGTCATACATGCGGTAGACGCCACTGGCACTGGAAACCGTTTTTAAAAAGGCTTTATGGTCAAACACGCTTAAAACTTGCCGGGATCGATAATCTTGTGTCGGATAGCCAGACGGGTCAGTTCAACGTCACTGCTGATACCTAATTTGGCAAATAAACGATAGCGGTAGCTGTTCACCGTCTTGGGGCTCAAATTCAATTGCTCTGCGATATCGTTCACCTTCATGCTGTTGATAATCATCATGGCGATTTGAAGTTCGCGCTCCGAAACCTGCTTGAATGGATTTTCGTCCGTCTGAGTCAGTTGGCTCAGGGCCATCTGCTGAGCAATTTCCGGCGAGAGATAACGCTGCCCGCAGGCGACCTGACGAATAGCTTGCAGCACTTCCGGCGGCTTGGCTCCCTTGGTGAGATAACCAAATGCGCCTGCCTGCATAACCTTGGTCGGGAAAGGGTCTTCGGTGTGCATGGATAACACAATAATGCGTGCATGGGGCTGATAACGCAGAATTTTGCGGGTCGCTTCGATACCGCCGATGCCGGGCATATTCATGTCCATCAGTACGACGTCAGCTTCATTCTGTTTGGACCAGCTGACAGCGGTTTCGCCATCCGGGGCCTCACCCACAACCTTGATACCCCGCTCATCTTCCAGGATCCTGCGGATCCCGGTACGAACCAACTCGTGATCGTCGACCAAATATACAGAAATCAAGTTGCACCACCCTGTTTATTTTTGTTTTTACGTAGCTGGCCACGCTCCTTGCGCCCAGCAGCGTTAATTTATCCCAAAGTATAGGTGGCTGGCAAAGCATTCCGGTGCATTTAATACAGGGAAATGACAGGATTATTGTGCAATAAATCAGATGCTTTGCCATAAGACTCAACAAACTGATAACGACATTGAAATCCAGTTGTTTATAACGCTGCTGCAGACAGGATTGCAGCTGGGCATTAGGGCCCCGGATCGCCAAAAGCAAAAAGGCGCTGTCCTGAGACAGCGCCTTTTCTTAATATGGCGGAGGAGCAGGGATTTGAACCCTGGGTGGGCTATAAACCCACGCCGGTTTTCAAGACCGGTGCATTAAACCACTCTGCCACCCCTCCGAACGAGACGCATAATATCCATGAGTCCCTAGGCTGTAAACCCCAATTTTGCAAATTTGTGTCGATTGCTCATTTCAGCAGCAAGAACAAGCGATTATGGTAAAGATTTCGCCAATAAGTTCATAAAGATACACATTTGGCAGAAAAGCTTGTAAGGCAATGCAGGCTGAATATTCCCCGATAACAAGCGAACCCTGCCAGGTCATCAATGAGCAAGTCCTAAAAGTCGCGAACGCCACACTTTTACGACAAGGCGAGCTCATGGACGATAGGGCGAGCTCATGGAGATAGGGCGAACTCATGGAGATAGGGCGAACTCAT
This sequence comes from Shewanella zhangzhouensis, assembly GCF_019457615.1. NCBI lineage: Bacteria > Pseudomonadati > Pseudomonadota > Gammaproteobacteria > Alteromonadales > Shewanellaceae > Shewanella > Shewanella zhangzhouensis. Next base: position 2,005,926 of record NZ_CP080414.1, on the reverse strand, counting down.
GGAGATAGGGCGAACTCATGGAGATAGGGCGAACTCATTGACGGTGAGGCGAACAAGCAGCATGTACAGGGTCAATGCTTGAGGTGCGACCACTAACGCGACCACTAAGTGGGAACTGTAAAAGCGAAAAGGCGCTGTCCAGAGACAGCGCCTTTTCTTAATATGGCGGAGGAGCAGGGATTTGAACCCTGGGTGGGCTATAAACCCACGCCGGTTTTCAAGACCGGTGCATTAAACCACTCTGCCACCCCTCCGAACGAGACGCATAATAGCCCTGAGACCGCGAGCTGTAAACCTCTTTTATCAAAAAAACAATCGATTGCTTAGGCTTTATCCAAATGGATCTGTTTTTGTACAGCAAAGCAGAAATAACCCACGTTTCGGGCTCACAAGAGACTGATAACAAGGAGCAAGGATATGCTAAAATCCGCCCAACGATGATTTTTCAATGACTTTGTATGCACCCATCCTTAATTGCCGCTGAGCGGCTGAGCCCTGCCTTTCATCTTCCAAGTGGTCTGTCAGACAATCCCGGTATCGGACAGTTGCTGCTGTGTCAGGACAGACTCCTCGATGCTTTTACCCTGGCAAGTCAAATTCCAGCGCAGCACTTATTTTTGGCTGATTTCCCCGGCGTGCACCGGGAGTCATTGTTCAGAGCGTTGGCACAATCCGCACCTGTCCCGCCAAGAGAGCTGGTTGTGCGTCGTAATGACACCGGCACTCAACTGGTTTGGGAGACGGCCCGCCAAGGAGAGCATGGCTCACTTGCCCGCGAGCTAGGACTTTTCGCTGTGCTGGGGCACCAGATAAAGCGCACTGATTTGTTGGGAGCCATGGTTGAAGACAGCAACGGCAAGGCGCAATACCGCCCCGGTGCCCTCGCCAGTTATCCCTATATTTTTATCTGCGTAGAAGCTCTCTATCGCCGGGAAGGCCTGTGGCAAGTCTTGTTGGACGTGCTCGACAAAGGCAGCTACCGCGTCGGCAAAGAGATGAACATTCCGCTGCAATCGACCATCATCCTGGTTGGCAGTGCCTTGCAGTATTCCGAATTGCGCGCCCATGACAGCAGCTTCAGCCGCCATTTTCCGCTTCTGGGAGAAATGGCCCACGAGCTCAATCTGACAGTGAAGTCCGAACAGGAGTATGGTCTTTGGTTAAAAGCCCTCGCACACGAAGGTGGCTACCAGCTTGACGACTCAGCCATGGCTCCCCTCTTCAACTTCGCAGCAAGAGAATGTGAACATCAACAGCGTTTGTCACTGTCTGGCCAGGACCTGGTACAGCTGTTCGCCCAGGCCGCAGTATATGGTCGCTCTGACAGACTGGATGCCAATGCCATCGACAAGGCCATTAAACAACTTACCCGGCGCCACAACAGCTCTGAACGCTTCTCTGCCCAGAGTTTCGATGACAGTTTTATCAACCTGCCCACCAGCGGGGAAATGATTGGCCAGATTAATGGCCTCACTGTTATCGACAGCGTAGATTATGCCTACGGTGAACCTGCCCGAATTACCGCAACAGTGCACTATGGTGATGGTGAAGTCGCCGATATTGAACGTAAATCTGAACTGGGTGGCAATATCCATGCGAAAGGCATGATGATCCTCTCAGCTTGCCTATATCGCATTTTTGGCCGCGATGCACCGCTTCATCTCAATGCCAACATAGTGTTCGAGCAGTCCTATCAGGAGATTGATGGCGATAGCGCCTCACTTGCCGAGTATTGCTGCTTGATGTCTGCAATTGCAGAGCAGCCAATAAAACAATCACTTGCCATAACAGGTGCGCTGGATCAGTTTGGCAATGTGCAGGCAATTGGTGGCGTTAACGAAAAAATCGAAGGCTTTTTCAATCTGTGTGAACGTCGCGGTCTGACGGGCGAGCAAGGGGTCATCATCCCAAAAGCCAACATGCTGCAGCTGAACCTAGATAGAAAAGTGATAGATGCCGCCTCCAAGGGACTGTTCCACATCTATCAGGTCGCACACATGGACGAAGCTGTGGAACTGCTGATGGCGCTGCCAGCTGGCAAGGCAGATGAAGAACATAACTTCCCTGAGAATACGCTCTATGGCCTGGTACAGGCCAGACTGGATAAACTGGCAGGAGATGAGCCACTGGATGAGCCCCAGGGGATCTTTGGATCTCTGCTCGCAAAATGGCCATTTTCCAGAGCTTAAAGCGGTGGTTGGACTTGTTTGGCGTACAGGTGTTCGCTAATCTTTGGCACTCTTAATGATGGAGTGGTAACTATTACAATGACTAAAGCAAACAGCTACACCAAAGAAGAACTGATCGCCTGTGGCCATGGCGAGCTTCTTGGCAAAAATTCTCCCCGTCTGCCCGTAGACAACATGCTGATGATCGATCGTGTCGTAACCATTAACGACAATGGCGGCGCCTTCGGCAAAGGGGAAATCGTAGCAGAGCTGGATATCAATCCGGATCTCTGGTTCTTTGGTTGCCATTTCGTTGAAGATCCCGTGATGCCAGGTTGCCTTGGCCTCGATGCCATGTGGCAGCTGGTTGGCTTCTTCCTTGCGTGGGAAGGTGCTCAGGGCAAAGGTCGTGCACTGGGTGTAGGTGAAGTAAAATTTACCGGTCAGGTACTGCCAGATGCCAAGAAAGTCACCTACAAGCTCAACATCAAGCGCACCATTCACCGCAAGCTGGTGATGGGTATTGCCGATGCAACCCTGGAAGTGGACGGCCGTGAAATTTATTCCGCCACCGATCTGAAAGTGGGTGTGTTTACCGACACCTCTACCTTCTGATAAACCCCATAATCAAAAACACCGGCTAAGGCCGGTGTTTTTGTTTATATCTGCACGGTATCCGCGTTAATCGGTTAAACACGTCTCTTGCTTAATAAACAGTACTGCAAACCGCCTGAAGCACTCAGCCCCCGCCTGATGGACACAAAAATGCCCTCTTTTCAGGGAGGGCAAGTAGCTGCATTAGGTGATTACTTGGTAAAGAGTCCGGTTATTCGGCCATCTACCCCCTCGCGCCAGCCTCCCAGCCATTGTGAGCGCGAATCAAGATTGGAATAGGGGCACATTTCCTTTGAACGACCACCCACTCCGGCCTGAAAGCCCTTAGCAAAAGCTCTGTCCAAGCGATCTCTTTTTTGTCTCTTCATGCAAGCGTCCTCTGTTCTACATAAACAAGAAGCAACAGCTTCACCTGTAGAAATAGAACTTTTCAGAGACGAGATCAATCAAAAAAACACTCGATTTTACCGAGTAAATATTAAGCTATTGAGACAGTGAAGAAAAAAAAGGGGCCTGGCGGCCCCTGATTTTTGATTAGTGGTTTTAGCGTACCCGGCGACGGAGCCAAACCAATGGCAGCAACAGCAAAGCGAACAGACTGGCCGCTCCCTGACGCTCATATTTCTCGCCACCGGTGTTTTCATCTACTTCCGTACAAGCTACGGCACCAGTCCCTGCTGGCTCAAGCACCACTGCACGGGGCAAGTAAGACGTCACGGGATTACCGTTACCGTCGAGTTCAAATACAAACTTGCCATTTTCAACCACGGGCAGACCGTTTTCGTCGACCTTATAAACCGGCTTGCGCACAAAGGCAGTGCCGACAATCACACCGGCTTCATTGATGCTGTTGGCTTCAACAACCTGAATATCCGCATTGTAGGTCAGGGTTTTGCCGCTGCCATCAACCACTTCAACCTGATGACGTTGCCAGTTGCCATCCGAGCCCTGTTCAAAGCCTTTGGACTCACAGGTCAGCAGGTTGTTGAGATTGGAGAACTCCCCGCCCTCTTTAGCATTCATATCAAACAGGAAACCGGCCTTGGGACGTGGCTTTTCTTTCTCGTGGGTGGTTTCTATGTAACCAACCACCTGGCCCTTGTTGTTGATGCTCTTGGCGCGGCTGGAAAGATCCGACAAGGTGCTGTAAAAATCGTTCGGCACAACCGGCTTGGCATCTGTCGCCTTGGTATCGAGATAGAAGAACTTGTCACGCAGATAACCCTGAATGTAACTGCGATATGAGCCCACCAAAAGACCGTTATCGTTGATATCGTAGGCCAGTGAGCTGTGCACGTCGTCTACGTTGATTACGGGTACCCAGTGGTAGTCATAAGTACCGTCCTGGTTACGAGTCCAGTAGGCGGCGTCCATGCGGAAATAATCTTCATCGCCGTTACGGTTCACATGGGAGCGACCCACCACAGTTCCCTCGGCGTTGATGCCAAGGCCCTGTGCTGTGTAAGTAAAGGTTGAGTCAGCAGCGGGAGTTAGCCCCAGTGGCAAGGCAGTACCTGTCACAGTGTCATTATCCAGCTGCCACACATAGGCGCGGGTCTGATACTGGACATTACGGGTACCGGTGGAGTTGGGGTACTGCTCAATCTGAACACATACGTCAACTGGCAGTGCGCCTTCTGTGCTGGCATTGTCCAGACAGGCCTGAACACGCTCACCGCCATAGCGACTGATATCGGTACTGGCATAGCCGGCAATCAGATTTCCCGATATAGCTGTGGCAGCAGACGATCCACCCACGTATACCTTTTTGTCAGACTCGCCTTCTTTGGTACTGGTGTATTCCACATAAGGCGGCGGCAGAGCCACATCGCCACTGGTCGTTTTGGCAACACCACGCAGCTCGAAGTCACGGTAGTACCAAAACTCCTGATCTTCGATGCTGCCGGAATATTCGAGGGTCTTCTGAGGAGCTGTGGTGGCACCCACTTTCACGCCTTCATCTGAAATACCGTAGTAGAAGGTGTCAATGGAGTTGATGGTTTCAGGAACACTGGTGTCAGTATCTTTGGGGTCTGTGGTGCCATTGATGCTTTCAAAGGTTGGCACCCAGGCGCCGGCGGCACCATTTGCCGCTGCGCTGAAGGTAAAGTTGTTGGCAACGATGGGCAGCAGTACTGAATAGGTGATCTGCTCTTCATCGGCAATCCCATCGTCACTGTCGATGATGCCACCTTCCACGTCGTCGGTGGACAGCTTTTTACGGCCCTTGGAGATCCCCACCAATTCGTTATTTTCGTTGACTCCCATGGCGTAACCGTTGCGGGTTCCTTCCAGGGTGCCTCGAAGATCGTAGCTTTCGAGGTTTTTAATTTCGTAAACCGGCGCGGCCTGAGCACTTCCAAGTACCCCGAGCACACCAACAGCCACCAGGGACAATGCCTTTTCCAACTGTAACTTCATTAATAACTTCCCATAATTATCATTGGTTTACTTCATTGACTCGAGTTCTTCCCAACGCTCGAAGTAAACGTCCAATTGCTGTTCTTTTTCGCCCAGCAATGCCAGCCGCGCGTTAACCGTATCCTGTGCCTGAGCATAAAACTCCGGCTGATTCACTTCCTGTTGCAGTGCCGCGATCTCGACCTCAAGGGCTTCCATCAGTTCTGGCAGGCTGTCCAGCTCCCGCTGCAACTTATAAGAGAGTTTCTTTTGTGCTTTTACATCAGCTTGCTGTTTTACCACAGGCGCCTGAGCTTGGACACTCTTTTGCCCTTCAGGTTCCGCCGCCCCTGTATAGAATCGTGCGCCCTGGTCGACCGCATCCTGATAACCGCCCACATATTCAGCCCAGCGGCCATTGCCGGTAAACCACCAGCTGCTGGTGACGGTATTGTCGATAAACGCCCTGTCGTGGCTGACGATAAGCAGAGTGCCATCGTATTCGGTCAACATGGACTCAAGCAGTTCCAGGGTTTCGATGTCCAGGTCGTTGGTGGGCTCATCGAGAATGATGAGGTTAGCAGGACGCAGCAGCAGCCTGGCCAGCAGCAGGCGGTTTTTCTCGCCACCGGAGAGGGCTTTCACCGGGGTGCGGGCCCGAGCGGGTGAAAACAAAAAGTCCTGCAGGTAGCTCAGTATATGGCGATCGCGGCCATTGACGGTTACCGTCTGCTTGCCATCCCCCACGTTTTCCTCAACGGTTTTCTCTTCGTCGAGGTTCTCGCGGTATTGGTCAAAATACGCAACTTCCAGTTTGGTACCGGTTTTGATGTTACCGGACTGAGGCTCGAGTTGGCCTATCAGCAGCTTGATGAGAGTCGACTTACCACAGCCGTTCGGACCAATCAGTGCAATACGGTCGCCGCGCATCACGCTCACCGAAAAATTCCGCACCAGATCTTTATCCGCCAGGTTGTAATTCAGCTCGCTGACATCAAACACCAGCTTGCCGCTGCGCTCGCCCTCGGCCACGTTCATGCGCACGTTCCCCTGGCGATTGAGTCGCTCAGAGCGCTCCATACGCAGCGCCTTGAGTGCCCTCACCCTGCCTTCGTTACGGGTGCGCCGCGCCTTAACACCCTGACGTATCCATACTTCTTCCTCTGCCAGTTTCTTATCAAACTGGGCATTGGCTTCGGCTTCGTGTCTAAGCCATTCGGCCTTGCCTTCAAGATACGCCTGATAAGTGCCGGGCCAGGAAGTCACGACGCCACGATCCAAATCCAGTATTCGGGTAGCCATGCGATTGATAAAGCCACGGTCGTGACTGATAAAGACGATAGCGCCCTTGTAGCTCAGCAAGAACTGCTCGAGCCACTCGATGGTGTCGATATCCAAATGGTTAGTTGGCTCATCGAGCAGCAAGAGTTCCGGCTCACTCACCAGGGCTCTGGCCAGGGCAACTTTGCGCTGCCAGCCGCCGGAAAGTTCACTGAGCGGCTTATCAGGGTCCAGGCCAAGGCGTACACAGTGAGCCTGAATTCGGGTATCCAGCTGCCAGCCATTCAAATGGTCAAGCTTCGCCTGCAAGGTTTCCATTTCCTTGAGCATTCGCGCTTGCATTGTGGCATCGGCGGTGGCGAGGTCGTGGGACAACTGATGGTAGCGCTCAAGCACTTCGCCGGCTTCTTTCAAGCCCTGGGAGATGTAGCTGTAGACACTGCCCGACTCCGCCTTTGGCGGGTCTTGCTGCAAACGGCTGATACGCACATCTGTTGCCAGGTTCAGCTCGCCATCGTCAAGATGCACTTCACCGTCGAGGATCTTAAGCAAGCTGGACTTACCGGCGCCATTACGGCCCACAATACACACACGCTCGCCGGCTTCGATGCTGAGATCGGCGTTTTTCAATAATGGAACATAGCCATAGGCCAAAGAGCCATTGGTGATACGAACAAGACTCACATCAGACTCCTGTAAAAGAGATTACATCGACAAGTTCAAACGGCCAGCCGAGCTCGGCGCCATCCCGCTTACGTAACAGTACGGGGATACGCACCCCATAACGCTCAGCAAGCGACTCATCATCACAAATATCCACCATCACGCAGGTCACGCCGGCCTCTTGCAGCAGCGCCTCGGCCAAATGGCAAAGATGACAACCATCGGTGTGGTACAACACAAACTCAGCCATGGGTCACAACCCAGCAGTTATGGATTTGCGGATTACGGGCGTAGTCCATTGGCAACACCTTATCGTCAATGTTTACCGCTTTAAGGCCAGCCGCCGCGAGGGCTTCCATATCCATTTTGAATTTGCGTTTATTGTTGGAGAACACAATCTCGCCGCCAGGACGCAACAGCTTTTTCAGGGATGCCAACAAATCCACGTGGTCACGCTGGACATCAAAAGAGTCTTCCATCCGTTTTGAGTTTGAGAAGGTGGGCGGGTCGATAAAAATCAGGTCAAATTGCCTTTCGCAATCGCGGATCCACTGCAGGCAGTCGGCCTGTTCAAACTGATACTGACGTCCAATCAGGCCGTTCAACATAAAGTTGTCTTTGGCCCAGTTGAGATAGGTATTTGACATATCCACCGTGGTGACAGACTTGGCACCGCCTTTTCCGGCGTGCACAGAGGCGCTGCCCGTATAGGCAAAGAGGTTGAGCACGTCTCTGTTTTTGGCCTTTTCGCCCACCAATTTACGGGTCAGTCGGTGGTCGAGGAACAGCCCGGTGTCCAGATAGTCTGTGAGGTTCAGCTTGAAGCTGCAGCCATACTCTGTGGTCACCAGCTCAAGCTTTTCACCATCCAGCTTTTGGTACTGATTGGTGCCCTTCTGACGTTCACGGGTTTTAAGTACTATCTTGTCCGGGTCTATACCAAGGGCACGTGGCAAGGCGAGCAGCACATCGGTGAGGCGTCTTTTGGTTACGGCTTCAGGAATGGCTGAAGGCGCCGCATATTCCTGCACCACCACATAATCCAGGTATCGGTCGACAGCGACGTTGTATTCGGGGATATCGGCGTCGTACAAACGGTAGCTGTCGATGCCTTCGCGCTTGGCCCATTTCTCCAACTGCTTGAGATTTTTCTTCAAGCGGTTGGCAAAAGGCGCGGCTATCTCGCCGCCCTGCCCCGTGGTATCCACAGGAATATCACGACGGGTACTGGTGGCATGCAGGGTATACAGATTAAAGGCGCATTCCAGAGCCCCGTTGTACATCTTCATCTGTTTGTCGGCTTTGAGTTTGAGCGAGGATACCAACTCCATATCGCTGCAAAGCAAACCGAGCTTCCAGCCGCCGTAGCTCTGCTTGAACTTTTCACCAAGCTGGAAGTAGAGCTGCAGCAAGCTGGTGACATTACCCAGACGCTCACCATAAGGGGGGTTGGTCAGTACCATACCCTCTGCCACCGGCGGCTCCATGTTAAGGGCATTGGCCACTTTAAAGTCGATAAAATCGAACACACCGGCGCTGTTGGCATTGCGTTTGGCAAGTGCAACGACCCGCGAGTCGATATCCGAGCCATAAAACTTAAGCTGACAACGGGTTTTACCGAGAGAAGCACGGGCCTTGGCTTCGTCCAGCACCTGTTGCCAAACGGCTTGGTCGTGTCTGCGCCAGTGTTCAAAGCCAAATCGTTCACGCATCAGACCCGGCGCTATATCACAGGCCATCAACGCAGCCTCGATAAGCACAGTGCCACTGCCACAGAAAGGGTCCAGCAGGGTCACGGGATTGTCGGCCCAACCACTGCGATACAGCATGTTGGCGGCGAGGTTTTCTTTCAACGGTGCTTCACCGGTATTGCCGCGATAGCCACGCTGGTGCAGCGCAGCGCCGGAAAAGTTAATCCCTATGGTGATCTTGCCACGGCCATAATGTGCATCGATACGCATGTCCGGATGGCCTTTTACCACATCCGGGCGACTCAATTCGTCATCACGGAATCTGTCGACTACGGCATCTTTGATTTTCAGTGCACCAAACTGGCTGTTATTGATAAAGCCGCCGGTACCGTGAAAATCGATACTGAAGGTACTGCGATTGCTGAAGTGCGATGGCCAATCAATGGTGTAGGCCGCATTGTAGAGTTGCTCAGCACTCTGGCACTCTCCGGTAAAAAGGATCAGTACGATACGGCTGGCCAAACGTGTCCACAGGGTAATCTGGTAGCCTTGCGCCAACGAGGCACTGAAATACACGCCGGCGACGCTTTCGCGCACGTTCTCTGCGCCAAGGGTTTCCAATTCTTTGGCAAGTGCATATTCAAAGCCCTTTGGGGCGGCTGCAAAAAAGTTAAACATGGGGAGTTACGCCTGCAGAAAAATCAAAGGGCATATTATACCCGCTCGATACTTTAAAAGATAAGCAATCTTGGGTTTGCGCCGCCTTTTTGACCATACGGCAACCGTTATTCCTCTTCAGAGCAAACATTGGGTCAATTTAACCCCACATCGCAGGATATTTGGGCAGTCAAACACAAAACCGGGAATTTCCCTTGTAATTGGATTACAGGATAGTTATAGTTCGCCCCGCTTCGACGCAGAGGGCTGAAACAGCCTTTCAATTGAAGTGAAAAATCGGACGCGGGATGGAGCAGCATGGTAGCTCGTCGGGCTCATAACCCGAAGGTCGTCGGTTCAAATCCGGCTCCCGCAACCAACTTTCTGGCTGGCAGAAAGACTCAAAACAAACAGCATACAAATCGGACGCGGGATGGAGCAGCATGGTAGCTCGTCGGGCTCACTCTTAATAATAAAAGAGTCGAAGGTCGTCGGTTCAAATATGGCCTAGCAACCAACTTTCTGGCTGACAAAAAGACTCAAAACAAACAGCATACAAATCGGACGCGGGATGGAGCAGCATGGTAGCTCGTCGGGCTCATAACCCGAAGGTCGTCGGTTCAAATCCGGCTCCCGCAACCAATTCCTCAATTACGAATTAAAACTGATTGCATCAAATCGGACGCGGGATGGAGCAGCATGGTAGCTCGTCGGGCTCATAACCCGAAGGTCGTCGGTTCAAATCCGGCTCCCGCAACCAATTTCTCAGTTAATACTCAATTCCAATTTCCCTTCGCTTAGTACGCCAGACAAACCAGCATGACAGCTCGTCAGGCTCACACTTAATAAAAGCATCGAAGGTCGTCGGCGGATGCCGCTAAGTACTGATCCGGCTCCCGCAACCAATTTCCTCAACGACAAATCAAAACTGATTGCACCGAATCGGATGCAAGATGTTAGCTCGTCAGGCTCACTCTCTAAAAAGAGTCGAAGGTCGTCGGCGGATGCGCCCAGTACTAATCTGGCGCCCACAATCAATGTTTATATACCTTCTTTTTCTCCCATTAAACTCAATCGACTAATCTGCCCTCCAACGATTAACCTCATTGAAAACGCCTAAAATTCAGTGCTGTTTCCTATTGTTACCCGCTAACAAAGCGTTGCTATTCCTTTTTTGATGCCTTAGACGATCCCGTATAAGCCGTTTTTATCATTGCGACAAAATAAAACACCGGCAAAAGCCGGTGTTTTATTTTGGTCAATCCTCAGAATGGATTCTGACTATACCCCTGCTGCGCGAGTATTGCATGGGCCGACATGGCAGACAGGGACATTTCAACCCCTGGGAGCAGCATGTTGTTGTCTACGCCCAAATAGGCAGCGGTTTGCCCACAAACCATAACCCGAACACCGTTATCCATAAGCGCCTTGAGCAGCTTTGCCTGGGCATTGCCCCGGGCAAGCTTTTTGAAATGTGCATCGTCAGAGAGGACGTCGAAAACCGCCTTGCCATGGACCACAAGAGCGAGCTGAATATTGTTGGGATCAACCCCTGCTGCAGCATGCATGTTGATAAAACGTGCCAGGCTATCAATGGTACGGTTTATCTTGCCCTCTTCACTTTGAGCCGCCAGGTCAAAGACCACTTTAAAATGTTGATCCTTGGGTATAGGGTAGGTTTGCTTAACCCGGTTGGCCACCTCGCCGTAGCCTTGAATAACCGGGCCACTGCGAAATTCATTGGCATTGGCACTGGCACTGGCACTCGGCAAAGCGATCCCCAATACTGCGGCGAGCGTAAGTGATGTTATCCATGATGATCCCGTCATCACCTTAGACACAGGCGTCATGTTGCCTCCCTATTCATGTTATGCATTTGTGAATCAAACTTGAGTCTGACACAGGCGAAGGGAGGACTCAAGTTTAGAACATGATTAACATCAATGAGATGGACTGATTACCACGGAATAATGTTTCCCTGATAATCAAAAAATCCACCGCTTTGGGCAGAGGTCAACCCTTCAATCACCCTGTATAAGCCCGCCGCAGAGGTGTGGGTATCAATCAGGGCATTTGGCCCACCCATGGCGGTTTTGACCCATCCAGGGTGCAAGGCCACCGCTTTTACACCGTAAGGCGCCAAATCAATGGCAAGTGACTTGGTGACGGCGTTTTGGGCGGCTTTGACCGAGCGATACAGATAAGCGCCGCCACTGCTGTTGTCTGCCATACTGCCCATTTTTGAACTCAGATTGGCGATAATACCCTGCCCTTGGCATAACCCCTCGGTTAAGGATTCAACCAACTTGAGCGGTCCGATGCAGTTTATGGAATACATCGCCTGCCATTCATCCTCCGGTGTATTACCGAGGCTGACTCCTCTTGGGCCATAATAACCGGCATTATTGATTAATCGGTGGATGGGACGACCTGCCAGCGCCTCGCCGAAGGATACAATCGCATCAATAGAAGCGATGTCGAGCTCAAACAGCTCCAATCCTTCATAGGTTGCCAGCAAGGTATGAAGCGCCGCGGCTTCATCCGGGTGTCGACAGCATGCCGCCACATCACAGCCTGCATCCAAATAGAGTTGGGTCAGCGCAAGCCCAATGCCGCGATTTGCCCCTGTGATGACGACCTGAGTCATTGTTCCTGCTCTCCGTGGTTATCTGAACTCTGGGGCCTTATCCTGCGCCAACGTTCCAGAAGTTCACGTACAAACTGCCTATCCTTTCTGGCCTCCTTGGCCGCAAACAGCAAAAAGTGACTGCCGTCATCCCGGTATACTGTGATGGTAGTCGTTAATTCATCACCTTTGGCGAAACTCACTTCGATATTTTTTACCGCGTCAAATGGCGCTGTTTCCTGATAAAACACGCCGTCTTCAAGCCAGTAAGAGAATATCCGGGCATCGGTAAAGCCATTACCATCACTCTGGTTACTGAGCCAGTCATCTGAATAGAAGAGAACCGGGTTTTCGTTGGCGGCGATGATGGCTTTGCGCTTCATAAATTTGATATCGCGCTGCCATAAATCGCTGCCTGCAATAACCCTGTCAGAGGCGGTAAACCCTGCATCCTGTGCCAACACGAACAGCAAAACGGGCAGAGTTGCCACCATTAGCAGCCAATGGCGCCAGCGCCAGCGACTATTGTAAACATAGGCCTCGTTATGGCCGTTGAGCCGATTGATATAAGTTACCAGCGGTAAAATGACCAGTGCCGGAACCAGCAGTGCCAGCACTGTCATGCCATGAAGCTTTTTGGTCGCAGAAACACCAATATAAAGCACCATCAAAAGCGCCGCTAACCAGCCAGGAATGAGCCAGCGTCGTTTATCTTCATCACCGTTATTCGCCAACGACAGGTACAGGTGGTAATACCAAAGTGGCGCAAAGATAGCCCTTGCCATGGGCCAGATCCCCGGCTCAAGCTGTTTCTGCACATATTCCCAGTTTTTGTAGGCCCAATAGCAGGGATACAGGCCAAAGGTAAGCAGCGACAGCAGCAGGGCTTTGAGTGGCGATACCGGATAGTAACGACTGCTTTCTTTATGGCCATCGTCAATCAGCCAACTCGCCATGGCAAAACCGATGGCACAGAGCACCACAAAGCCCGCACCCAGGAAAATCGCCGCCATATTCACATCGGCATCGGTTGCATCAGTTTCCTGAGTCGCCGAATCATTTGCTTCGCTGTTATAATCGATGATGCCGTAACTGTCGGTATCGGCGACTTTTTTCAGGGCAGCAATATACTCATCAACTTTGTCGGCAGGTACCCGGTCTGTTTTGCTTTGATAGCGATAGCCCAGGGTCAGAAGGTTGGCATTTTTATCAAAGGCCACACTGTAGTGGTAGTCAAAGAAGGGATTCGTCTCTTCCCTCACCGCAGCATCAAACTGCCATTCATTGGCCCGAAACTTTAGCCGGATTGTCCCTTCAATTTGCAGCGGATGTTTCAGGGCCAACGCCCGGTCTCCATGTCCCTGAGGTAAGGTCAGATAGGGTGAGATTTGCGATTCATACACATAGGCCGTATAGCCGCCATCGTCATCGGCCTGCCAGGGTGCAGGCAAATGGTAGGCCTCCTCAAGACGCACCTCGCCGGTGGTCTTGTCGTCCACCACCTCTAGGGGCTTTGCCGCTTCGAGTCCCTTAAATTGCTTGCCATAGTACCCCGCATATTGTTCAGTCAGTGCCTTTAATCCGTCTGAAGCAATGCGACCACGCATCCGCCGCGCTTCGTCCCCCTGATACAAGGTACTGATGTTGGCCTTCCCCACCCCGCTTATGCCTTCAGAAAAATCGTACTCCTCAGTAAAACGGATGCGGCTGCCACTGGCGGCAGACGCCATGGAAACCAGCTCCTGGCTGTCTTCGCTCAGCACCAGAGCAAAACCATAATCCGGCTGATATAAATGTTCCAGCGCATCGCCCTGATCCATCAATGTCGGATCCAGCCAATAGGTATTGCCATTGAGATTGGCACGCACTATGGCGTGGTTAAAGCGGTCTGCTGATGGCAACATGGCAGGCAACATTTTGCCTGTGTCGGTATTCACCAGCGCAGGAGATGCCTCAACACCGAGCTCTCCAAGCAGAGTGACCAGCAGCACTGCCTTATCTTTACAATCGCCATAACGGCGGCTGAGGGTGTCACCGGCGGCCGAAGGGAAGTGGCTGTTGCTACCCATCTCCAGTCCCAGATAGCGCACATTTTCTTGCACCAGGGACAGCGCAGCGACCAGTTGCTCTGCTTTCGAGTCGTGCTTGGCCGCTATCTCCCCGGCCAGATGCACTATGTCTTCATTTACTCGCTGCTGACGACTAAAAAGAGGCAAGGCCCAGTCAACCACCTGTTCCCAGGAATCCGTTTCAGAAAAATAGGCTTTGGCGAAGGGGTTATACCAGGGGGCGGCATCACTCGACCTTGTGATGGTCGGCATGTGCTCCACTTGTAAGCGGTAGTCTGTCTGAGTGCCAAGCCGCGTACTTGAAAACTGCAGTTCGCTGTTTTCTACCTTAATGTTCAGCGGCTTAGGTTTGCCCCACAATATGCGCAGTTGCTGGCGGGCAACAGGTACACTCCATTGTAAATTGCGGGCACCAAAAAAGCGCCCTTCAAACACGGGGTTGCTACCGTGCCGACTGTAGCTGTATTCCAGTATGTCGCCGACCCGAATGTCTTTAAGAACCCAGGTCGCAACCATACTGCCGTCGTACATCAGATCGTCTGCATTTTGACTTTGGGCAAGCTGAAAGTCGGCATCCAGAGTCTTATCGATAAGCTCACCAGCCCTGTGTACCCAGATAGAGTGCAGTTGTAGCTGCTGATAGTTGGGGTCAAATTCAATCTGAATTTGCGATACTGACTCGAGTCCCTTGGGCGCAGTCACCATGTCGGCATAATGGCTGAACTGCACTTTCTTACCGGCGGCATCCACCTTGTATTGGTTATCGACCACCAGATTATAGAGGCCGTCACGGATTTGGTCGTCAGGCAGGGCCGCAGGAACCATCAGCTCCAGGGGATCAACCCAGGATGCGGCGGGCGCATAATCCACGCCCTGGCTTTGATAGGCGCCGCTGCGCCATTCGCTGTCGAGACTTATCCGCGCCAGTGACGGACGGATTTCCTCTGCCTGTATGGCGCCGGCAAAACAACTTTGCAGCGCAATCAGGCAAAGGATGCCTGGCAATAAAATGATGTTGAGCTGACGCTTCACTGATGCCAACTGTGGGCATAGCGTCATGAAAATGGGGAGTGACATTAGCGCAATCCTTTGTCTTTTATTATTTTTGAGAAAACCTTGCCACTATCGGCGGTGGCTTGGCTTATCACAGCGCACTTTAACACGGCTTTGATAATGGCTGTCAAAGTCCTTTTCAGAGGGCTTTATATAACCCTCATCTTAGCGCGGTTCAGAGGAGCTTTTTGGCAAGGGCCCGGCCCAGCGGCCGGAAGTAGCCCGCCATCGCCTTCATAATAGCTTGCCTGTGTATTGGCGTGGGAAAAGCTCCCTGCGGCATAGCGCCCCAGGTGCCAAATTTGGTGGAAAATGCCCTCTTACTTTCGGTGTGAATGTCCTCAAGGGTTCCGGTGACCAGATAAGGATTAATCAGGGGCAGAAGATGAATTTCACCGCTGTCGGTATCTACCTGCTCAAAGTAGCCCTCAGACTCGATGGTCCCCTCAAAGGCACGCGCCATTAATTCTGACGGATGGGCAAAATAGAGGCGGCCATAGTTTTTATCCAATTGAATGGCCTGGCGTACATAGTCGCTCGGCCGCTCACCATCGCCACTGAGGAGGACACACTGGAACAGGGTCTCCAATCTGTCATTCAGCGGGTGGCAAAGGAGCGGTACATCCTTAAGCCAAAGCTCACTGGCAAAACGTGCCTTTTGATTGCGACCAACGTCCATGGCCGTGTCGGATAAATGATGGTCAAAGGCATGCCAGAATTCGTGGGCAACAGCGCCGGCACCTGCGTGTTTGGCAAGTGCCAGAGTGCGCTCCGAGGGCGAATAATGGGCCATTACCCCCTGCTGACCACCATGACCAAACGCAAGATTCAACCTCTCCCTGAGTCCCATGGCTGCCGGGGGCAATCCCAGCACCTGCGCCAGATCGGCCAGGGCATCAAACACCATATTGGCAGCAATCAGTGACTCTTCCGACGAAACCCAACTGCCGACCCTAACATGACCCAAGCCGAAAAACTGCTTAACATCAAGGAAAGTGACTTGCTCACCGTCGCGGTGGTCCGGCCCCTGACGAGTTTTCGTCTGGGCATGCCCCATTCGCTTAAGCTGCATTAGCGGTCCTGGATACTGAGTTGAATACTATTTGCCTTTCATACGGTTAATTTCGCGGCCAAGATCAAACCCCTCATCTGTTACCAACTGCTCCAGCACTTCAATCCGGCTTTTAAGCTGATTGATTTCACCGTGAAGTATGGCAAGTTCGGCCTTGTGTTCGCTGCCCAAGAGCTGCTGCCTTTCCCGCAACCGCATAAATTGCAGAACAAATCCGCAGGTAATGGCCAATATCGGGATAAATAACGCCAGCATAGGAATAGACATAGGATTCTCCTTGATGCATTTGCCCTATTATGGCGATAGCAACTTAAGGATACCAGTGACAAAGGTCATGTGATTTAAATATGGAATAAGCTGACATGAAAAAGGACGCCCATGGCGTCCTTTATCGATTTGGATGTGTCGATACAGATTTGCGCGGCTGGCTTTTAACCGCACTATTACGCCGCGACGGTTTGCCGATTAATTCTTGGTTCATGCAAGCGATTGTGCATCACTTTTATGGTGTCGAATTGGCCAAGACGTTTACCATCCCCCAAATCGCACTCTTTACCCAGCAGCATCACCAATGCGGCCTGCAGGCCATTTTCAACCACCATCACTAAATGGCGTTCACCGGCACATCTTAATTCAAAGATCTTACCCATGTCCGCGTATACGCATACATCACTGGCTTCAAAAAACCAGGATTTGGGCATTTGCGGCTTGAGCATAAAATGTGCGGCAGTGGCATTGAGCGTTATTTGCACTGCAGCAGCATCAGTTATTTTCAGGCGCTTTTGCACACGGTCGAGCAGGTCAATATAGAACTTGGCGTGTTCAACGCTAAATTCCATATTTCCCAATGCGTCCGGAATAAGGAGCTTGGCTTTGTAAGGAGTCAGAAATTCCATTTCCGAACCTAACGAAACGCTTAAAACACCGTAAGCATCGTTATATCTCCATTGCCAATCCGTATGTGGCATTAATAACATAACGTATACCTGTAAATAAGTTTATCAAGCGCATCATAGATGATTATTTACGCAATATCAAAAACTTTTTTTATTGATATGACTTACTTAACAACACGTTAGTTAGATCACTCAGATCAATTATCGATCGCTTTAGATCTATTAAAAGAAAAAAGGATCGCTTTCACGATCCTTTTGTTGTTATTTTGCGCTATAAGAAGCCACTATGTCTTTTATTAACTTTGGCCCCTGATAGATAAAGCCTGAATATATTTGAACAAGTGTGGCACCTGCATCAAATTTAGCCAGTGCATCCTGGGATGAATTGATCCCGCCCACACCAATAATTGGGATCTCACCTTTTAATTCAGTGGCTAATTTTTTGATCACCTTGGTCGATAATTCGGTTAATGGCTTACCGGATAGGCCGCCGGTTTCATTTGCATTGGCCAATCCAGAAACACCATCACGGCTCAAGGTTGTATTGGTGGCAATTGCCGCATCAAATTTGTTTTTAATTAAGGACTCCGCAATGCTGGCAATTTCTTCATCGGTCAGATCCGGGGCAATTTTAAGTGCAATGGGCACATATTTGCCATGCAACTGAGCCAGCTCAGTTTGCTTGGCTTTCAGTGACGACAGGAGATCATCCAATAGATCGCCATACTGCAGTGTACGCAAACCCGGCGTGTTGGGAGAGGATATATTCACGGCAATATAGGCCGCATGGGGATACACCTTATCCATACAGATAAGATAATCGTTTTTACCTTCTTCCACCGGCGTATCTTTGTTTTTCCCAATATTCACACCCACCAGAATATCGGTTTTCTTGGCTTTAAGGTTCGCGACCAGATTGTCCACGCCCTTATTGTTAAAGCCCATGCGGTTGATGATGCCCTTGGCCGGTTTTAACCGGAACAAACGCGGCAGATCGTTGCCAGGCTGTGGACGAGGTGTCACTGTCCCTACTTCCACATGTCCAAAACCCATGGCGTGGAAGGCATCAATGGCCTCACCATCTTTATCCAGACCTGCAGCAAGCCCAACAGGATTTGGAAAGGTGATCCCCATGCAAGTCACAGGTTTATGTGCAATGCACTGGGCATAAAACGCCGTCATAGGTGTGTTAGCGGTTCGCTTGAGGCTGCCAATGGCCAGGTTGTGGGCTCGCTCAGGATCCATTTGGAACATGATAGACTGCGCGATTTTGTAAAACATTGGATCTCCTTGGATTTTAATGTTTGATTGTTCTAAGGCCAGGCTGCCTGCAGGGTAAGGCGCACAGTGTACAGCAGCACCGTGTTTTTGGCCAAAAAAAGCCCCGGCGTTTGCCAGGGCTTGATGAGGCGTTCAGCGTTTAGCTGTGACCTTCGCAATGGAGGATCAACAGGTTCAGCTCACGCAGTGCCACCGAGAACTTGGCAAATTCATGGCTTTGCGTTGTCTTGAAGTCCGCCAGCATGTGGAACCAACGCTCCAGCAATACTCGGTTCGCTTCAATCCAGCCTTCGATAATGGCATCGGCGCTGCAAGTGTCAGTGCATGTGCGCAGTACAGCCGAGCTCAGGGCACGTTGCTGCCAATCCAGTTCTTCACGGAAGGCGGCCCGGGCCAGAGCCTGCCAGTGGTTGGCCACAGGCTGCGCGCTGATCTGCTCGAGGAACCAGTGCAGTTCTACCTTGGCACCCAACTTGAAGTAAGTCTCTGCCACAAGTGCTACCGGCTTATTCTCGTTCTGGGCAATCTGGGCAATATCCAGTGCCGAGAACAGCGTGCTCATGTTGGCAATAACGTTGGCCACTTCGCTGGATACCTGCTCTTTTTCAAGGGCATGGATTTCAGCATTGATGGCTTCAACCTCTTCGGCAACCATGTATTGGTTCACATTGGCCTTGAGCTCTTCGAATACCGGTTTGTAGAAGGCAACGGTTTGCTCGATGCCTACGGTACGGTTGCGATGACGCAGGAACCAACGACAGGCACGGCGAACGTTACGACGCAGCTGATGCAGCATTTCCATTTGCACTACCGCAGGCACTACCACGTTTTGAGAGGTAATGGCCTTGGTAAGCTCTGCCAAACCAAAGACTTCGCGGGCCATAGTGTAGCAAATGGCAACTTCGGCCACTGTGGCACCAGTCTCATCCTGCATACGCTGCACGAAGTTAAGACCCATGTCGTTCACCAGCTCGTTGGCCAGTGACGTCGCGATGATTTCACCACGCAGCGGGTGAGTATTCATCTTGTCTGCATACAGTTCCTGCAGTTTCTGCGGGAAGTAGCTCACCAGCAGTTTGGACAGGAAGCTGTCTTCGGTGATTTCCGGTTTGAGCAGCTGCTCCTTGAGCACCATCTTGGCATAGGCAACCAGGACTGACAGCTCTGGGCGGGTCAGTGGCTTGCCCGCGGCCAAACGCTCAGCCAGTTCATCGTCGGTTGGCAGGAATTCCAGCGCGCGATCGAGCTTGCCTTCTTTCTCAAGATAATGGATGAAGCGAATTTGCTCTTTGAGCTGCTCGGCACCACGAACCTGAGTCACAGAAATGGTACGGGTTTGGTCTTTACAGTCCTGCAGAACGATTTCGCTCACTTCGTCAGTCATCTCCTCCAGCAAACGGTTACGCTGCTTGAGGGTCATTTCGCCTTCCGCCACCATGGCATTGAGCAAAATCTTGATGTTGACTTCGTTGTCAGAACAGTCCACGCCGCCTACGTTATCCACGAAGTCGGTGTTCATGCGGCCACCGTTCATGGCGTATTCGATACGACCAAGCTGGGTACAACCCAGGTTACCGCCTTCACCGATGATTTTGGCGCGTACATCACGACCGTTTACACGCAGACCGTCGTTGGCGCGATCGCCCACTTCAGCATTAGTCTCGCGGGAAGACTTGACGTAGGTACCGATACCGCCGTTCCAAATCAGGTCCACTTCCATCTTGAGCAGCTCTTTAAGCAGCTCAGTTGGGTTCATGGAGGCCTTGTCTGTCCCCAGCATCTGCTTCATTTCAGGGCTCAGAGTGATGGACTTGGCGCTGCGCAGGAAGATACCGCCACCCTTGGAGATGAGCTCACGGTTATAGTCTTCCCAGCTGGAACGCGGCAGGTTGAACAGGCGCTCACGCTCTTTGAAAGAGGCAGCAGCGTCCGGAGTCGGGTCGATAAAGATGTGCATGTGGTTAAATGCAGCCACCAGACAGGTGTGCTCAGACAACAGCATGCCGTTACCGAATACGTCACCGGCCATGTCACCAATACCCAAACAGGTAAAGTCGGTGGTCTGGCAATCAATACCGATTTCACGGAAGTGACGCTTAACAGATTCCCAGCCACCCTTGGCGGTGATACCCATCTTCTTGTGGTCGTAACCGTTTGAACCGCCTGAGGCAAAGGCATCACCCAACCAGTGGTTGTACTCGATGGAGATGGCGTTGGCGATGTCAGAGAAGGTGGCAGTACCCTTGTCGGCAGCCACTACCAGGTAGGCATCGTCTTCATCGTGGCGTACCACATCAGCCGGCGGAACAATTTCACCGTTGATGATATTGTCAGTCACATCCAGCAGACCGCGGATAAAGATGCGGTAACATTCCTGACCTTCGGTGAAGATGGCTTCACGGCCACCGTCAACCGGCGACTGTTTACAAACGAAACCACCCTTCGCACCCACAGGTACGATTACCGTGTTTTTCACGTTTTGAGCTTTTACCAGACCCAATACTTCAGTACGGAAGTCTTCACGTCTGTCTGACCAGCGAAGACCACCACGGGCAACTTTGCCGCCACGCAGGTGAACACCTTCCACCCGTGGGCTGTACACGAAGATTTCAAACGCCGGCAGCGGCTTTGGCATCTCGGGGATCATCTTGGGGATGAACTTGAAGGACACATAGTCCTTATTCTCACCATCGGCCTTGGTCTGATAGAAGTTGGTCCGCACTGTGGCGTTAATCAGATCCAGGTAACGGCGGATAATACGGTCATCGTCCAGGCTTGCCACATCTTCCAGACGCAGGTTCAGTTGTTCCTTGAACTTGGTCAGGGTGCGGGTCTTGAGTTTTGGATTGAACTTGCGGATGAACATCTTCACCAGCAAATCGGCAATCTCTGGATAACGGGCAAAGGTTTGCTCGATATAGGCCTGACTGAAGGTGGCGTCAATCTGGCGCATGTACTTGGCATAGGCACGCAGGATAGACACTTCACGGCCAGCCAGACCGGTGGACAGCACCAGGCGGTTAAAGCCATCGTCTTCCAGTTTCTTGTTCCACACCTGAGACAGAGCCGTCTGGAATCGGTCCTGACTGTCGGCGAGGTTTTCGGTATTGCCACCGGTGACCATCATCAGGAAGTCGAGGATCCAGAAAGTGGCACCGTCCGGGGTCTTCACTTCGTATGGGCGTTCATTAATCACGCGCAGGCCGAAGTTTTCCAGCATTGGCAGCACATCAGACAGGTGGATGGGCTCATCCTTGTGGAACAGCTTCAGGCGCACCTTGTTGCTGTTTAGCGCAGCTTCCTGTGGTTGATAGAACAGCATGCCAAGCTTGTGCTCTTCATCCAGGGCTTCGAGCTGCTGGATATCCACCACGGCGGCGTTTGGCAGCACGTCTTCTTTATATGAGCGTGAGAACGCAGTCAGGTAACGCTTGGACAGACGGTTACCCTGCTCTTCACCCATGGCATGGTTCAGTGAGTTGTACAGCTTGTCTTCCCAGCTGCGGGCGGCTTCAATCAGGTTGTTTTCAATGGCGGCCACATCTACATCCATATTATTGTTATCGACTTTTACTATGTAGTGGGTTCTGGCGAGCGTTGACTCAGAGAAGTAGGTGGTAAATTCCACCTCTTCTTTACTTTGGAAGTGTTGCGCCAGAATACGCTGCGTGTCCTGACGCAGCTTGGTGTTGTATCTGTCTTTTGATACATACACCAGACAAGACAGGAAGCGACCGAAACCGTCTTTACGGACAAAGAGTTTCAGCTTATCGCGATCCTGCATCTCAAGCACACCATGGGCCACCTGAGACAGCTCCTGCTCGTTGGCCTGAATAATCTCGTCACGGGGCAGGTTTTCGAGGATGTTCACCAGCGCCTTGTAGTCGTGTGAGCGAGGCACCAGACCTGAATTATCCAGCACGCGCTGTACCTTTTGGGCCAGCAGTGGGATTTCACGTGGGCTGCGGTTATACAGGTTCGATGCGTACAGACCGATGAATCTGTCTTCGCCAACCACGTTGCCTTTTTTGTCGAAACGCTTGATACCAATGTAATCAACATAGGCCGGACGGTGTACACGGCTCTTGGTGCTGCTCTTGGTCAGGATGAGCAGGGACTCATCCAGCGCTTCTTTACGGGCTGAGTTTGACAGAGTGGACAGCATCAGCGCATCGGGCTTGTGCTTACCTGGCTTATTCATCAGGCCCAGACCTGACTCCAGGTTTGGCACCAGCTCCATATCACCTTCTACACGCTTAAGGTCGTACTGGCGGTAACCCAGCAGGGTGAAATGGTGGTTATTCAGGTAAGTGAGGAAGGCAACCGCTTCGTCCAGTTCTTCCTTGGTACCGGGGAAAGGTTGCTTTGGCAGCTCAGCAATGGTGGCGGTCAGCTTGTCTGACATGGCCTGCCAATCTTTCACGGCTGCGTGTACGTCAGTCAGCACCGACTGAACTTCACCCAGCAGGTTTTTCAAGTCGGCCTCTGAGCTCTGACGGTCAATTTCAATCAGGAATACGGCAACCTTGTCGGCACTCTCCGGGCTGTCTTTCACAAAACCCACACTGTCGATGCCCTTATCGCTGCGGCCAATGGCCAGCGGTGTATGCAGCATCATATGGGTAGTCACACCCAGACGGTTCAACGCCATACCGAGTGAATCGGTCAAAAATGGCATATCGGGCTGGATCACTTCGATGATGGTGTGAGAAGACTGCCAACCGTGCTTGGACTGGGTTGGATTGAATACGCGAACGTGGGTCTCACCGACCGGGGTCTTGCCAAGGGCGTTCCAGAGGCTTAATACGGCACCGTAGAGGTCGCTGTCGGTGCGGGCCTGCAGATCGTCCTTCGACATATGGGCGTAGAGGCAGGTAGCGAACTGTTCAACTTGCTTTGCTTGTGAATTGGGGACTTTGGAATGGATCAAACTGACTACGTTTTCGAGCAGTACTGAAGGCATTGCATCTTTCAAGGCCATGTTGCTGTTTCCTTAAGCGTCTATGGCAGCGCTTTATTCATTTTATGGATGCTTCCGACGTATGACCCCGGGCGGAATTTTGTGACCAAGGTCATGGCGCGCAGTTTATTACTAAAGCGGGCGATTTTCGAGGAAAATTTTAGTGGTAGATCCTGTGGAAATCCAGTAACGGCGGGACTTTAACGGAATGTTAAGAACAAGGATTCAGATAACCAGAGTAAGTATGCAGTTCAGTGTTTAAAACAATCGGGGAGCCAGGCTCCCCGAATTCAATGCTCATCGACGATTGGGCCAGAACACAGCCGTCAGCGCCGGTAAAATAATTATGGCGCCAAGCATATTTACCAGGAACATAAAGGTCAGCAAAATTCCCATGTCCATCTGGAACTTAAGTGCGGAGAAAAACCAGGTGCTCACCCCAATGGCCAGGGTCAGACCGGTAAAGATGACCGCACTGCCCCGCTCCTGTAATGCTTCAAGGTAAGCCTGCTGTACCGCCATGCCATCACGCAGTTTTACCGCCATGGTCGACAGAATATAAATGCCATAATCCACACCTATACCCACACCGAGCGCAATCACAGGCAGGGTACTGACCGCAAGGCCTATCTCCAGCTTGGTCATCAGAGCCTGTGCGAGAGTCGATACCACATACAGTGGCAAAATCACCGCGATAGTTGCCCTCAACGAGCGGAAACTCGCGAGACACAGCACAAATACGGCGCCGTAGACATACAGCATCATGGGCGTTTGTGCCTCGGCAACGGCCTCGTTGGTGGCTGCCATCACCCCCACCGGACCCGATGCCAGTTTAAACTGGATTTTATCGGTATTCAGCTCGCCCGAGACCGCCTTTACCTTGGCGACAACGGCTTCAATAGTTTCGGCTTTGTGGTCTTTTAAGAACAGATACACGGGCATCACAGAACAGTCGCCATTGAGCAAGCCGGAGGTCGTTGGGATTTGCCCCACCGCCTGTACAAGGCTTGAAGTGTTACGGGGCAACACTTCCCACTTGGGGTTACCCTCGTTGAAACCGGCATTCACCTTACGGGCGATGGAGGCAAGACTGGCAGTGGACTCCACCCCCGGCGTATTGCCCACCTGCCACTCAAACTCGCCGATGCGCTCCAGGGCATCGTGGTAGGTACAGGCCTCTGGATAGGCCTCGGTGATAATGGTCATCACGTCGGTGGTAATACTGAAATGGTCGGTAATGAAAAAGGTGTCCTGGTTGTAGCGGCTATCGGCATGGAGCGCCGGCGCCCCGCCCTGCAAATCACCTATTTTCATCTCACTGGCACCCTTCAGTCCCAGTGCATAAACACCAGCAGTGACCAGCAGGACCACTGCGGCTACCCGAATGTCGGCAAAACGTGAGAATGGCTGCCAGAAAGCCTTGCTGCGCTCAGCTCGACCGTTATCTTCTTTGGTTTTGATATCAAAGAAGGAAATGACTATTGGCAGCAAAATCAGGTTGGTGAAAATGATCACGGCAACACCAAGCGACGCCGAGATGGCCAGCTCACGGATAATGCCGATATCGATGGCAAGCAGGGTAATAAAGCCGACAGTGTCAGAGAGCAGCGCCACACCGCCCGGTACCAGCAGGCTGCGAAATGCCGATGCGGCGGCGGCCTTGGTTTGCTGGCCGTCCAGCACCCGCTGACGCACGGCGTTAATGATTTGCACTCCGTGGCTGACACCGATGGCAAACACCAAAAACGGCACCAGAATCGACATGGGATCCAGCCCAAAGCCCACAACGGTTAACAGTCCCAGCTGCCACACCACGGCTATCAAGCTGCAACTTAAGGGCAGCAGCGTGAGTACCAGAGAGCGGCTAAACAGGAATACCATCACCGCAGTAATGGCGATGGCTATCAAAAAGAACAGCAGTACACCCTTGGCACCGTCGGCCACATCACCTGCCATTTTGGCAAAACCGATAATGTGCACCTTGATGGTGTCGGTTTCATATTTACCACGGAGTTCATTTTCCAGCTTGGCTGCAAGGGCAATGGTATCCAGCGGCTCACCGGTTTGCGGGTCAAAGTCCATCAACTGGGCCGACACCATGGCCGCGCTGTAATCCTCGGCGATAAGACGGCCAACAATACCCGCCTTCTCAATGTTATCGCGCACCACCGCGAGACCCATGTCGTCGTTGACATAATCCGCCGGGATCACGGGACCACCGGCAAAACCGTCTTCCACTACTTCGGTAAAACGGGTTGACGGAGAAAACAGCGATTTCACCTGGGAGCGTTCGATACCGGGGATAAAAAAAAGCTGATCGTGCACATTTTTCAGTGCATCAAAAAAGACCGGATTGAAGATATTCCCACTGGTATCCTCAACGGCCACCATAATCGAGTTGGCACCGCCAAAATCCTTTTGGTGCTTGAGATAGGTTTGCATGTAACTGTGGTTGAGGGGAATGTTTTTGACAAAGGCCGCATCCATCTTCAGCTGGCTTGCCTGATAGCCCAAAAAGGCTGTCAGTAATACAAAGATACTGATTACCCATCCACGATGGCGAAAGAGGAAACTTTCAAACCCATTGACCAGTTTTTCCAACATCACTTAGGTCCTGTTGTTATCGTTATAGACACATTGATTAATGTTTCTGGGCATCTTCGAGCGCAAATACGCCCTTGGCCCCAACAAGCCACACTTTACCGCGGCTGTCTTTGGCCGCTGCCACGAGGTTCTCCCCCTGACGACGTGCCACCAGAGAGACCTCTTCACCTTCCGGCTTACTGAGTATGACACCTGCGTTACCGACAAAGTAAATCGTGCCTTTGTCATCCGCAAGGGCGCCATTGATACTGGACTCGACAGGTAATTCGAGCTGCTGCCAGTCATCCAATGCCAATCCGGCCTCAAACACATGGCCTCTGAGGCCCATTACATAAACACGTTCTCCCTGCTGAATGGCAGAGAACATTGAACCTTCATAGTCAAATGGCAGGCGGGTAAAGCTGTCGCCGTTATTGTCTGATACAGCGACCAGCCCCAGCTCACCCACCATCAGCAAGCGGCCGTCGTCGAGACGCAGCAAACGGTTAAAATGCGGCAGCAGAGAAGCCCGTTCAATGGCATAGGCCTCGGGATCTGTGTCCTTAAGTTCGTTCAAATAAGCCAGATCTTCTTCAAACAGAAGCTCCTGGTGGAAAACTTCCTGCCACTGCTTTCCGCCATCGTAGGTGGTAAAGAAAAGGCCGTAAGCGCCTACCGCGAAGCCGCGCTTGTCATCCACGAACAACACATCCATAAAGGGGCGTTCGCGCTCGGGGGCAGAGAATTGTTTGCTCCAGCTCTTTCCGCCATCCTGGGTATGAATAATAGTAGCATCGTGCCCTACTGCCCAACCCAACTGATTGTTAAGGAAAAAAGCCTTGGTGAGCTGCGCATCCGTGGGAGTTTCAACCTGCTGCCAGCTACCGTTTCCCAGCAAAACATGGCCTCGCTCACCCACAGCGACCAAATATTCACCGGCATTCACAACGTCCAGTAACAGACTCTTGACCGCATTGGGTTGAAGCTGGTGCCCCGGACTGTCTGCCGCCTGGGCAGACATCACGGCGAGGGAGAGTAAAGAGAGTGGCAACAAGGCTCGCAGCAACATAAAAACATCCTAATGCTGAAAATTAGGGGCGCAGAACGCGCCCCGGTTTACTGGCTGATAAAAATTAACGCACGCCTTCACGACGCAGTGCGTCTGGTGTGAAGTCTGAAGCAGACAACTTGGCATCGAAGTCGTACATGCTACCTTCATTATCCAAACCAATGGCCAGATAACGGCGTGATTGCAGGTCGTGGAACACTTCCAGCGTACTCCAGTGCGCGGGCACTTCGTAATAGTTCAAGCCATGGGCAAAGGCCACACGGTAGAGCTCATCACGGTTGTCGTACATGTCGGTGGCTGACACCTGCCAGGAATCTTCATCCAGGAAGAACACGCGGGTTTTGTATATGTGGCGCATGCCGTCTTTCAGGGTCGCTTTCACTTCCCACACGCGGTGCTTCTCCCAACGCACCAGATCAGGGTTGATGTGACCCGGAGTCAGGATGTCGTCGTACTTAACCTTATCTGAGTGCAACTTGTAGTCGTTGTACGGGATCAGGATTTCCTTCTTGCCGACCAGTTCCCAGTTATAGCGGCTTGGAGAGCCGTTAAACATATCGTAGTCGTCAGTGGTACGTAGACCGTCGGATACTGTACCCGGGGTATCAAAGGCCACGTTGGGCGCCTTGCGCACCCGGCGCTGCCCGGTGTTATAGGTCCATGCCTGACGAGGCAGAGCTTCCTGATCCAGAGTTTCTTTTACCAAAAGCGCGGTACCGGCCAAACGGGCTGGCTGGGTCACAACCTGCTTAAAGAGCGCAAGCGTGTTGTTTTCTTTAAGCTTTTCAGGTGTCATATCTGGCTGTGAATATTCAAAGCGCAGCTGCTCAGACAATTCAACCAGGGTATAGCCGCCGCCCTTGGCAGGTGCAGCCTGGTTACGCTGGGTTTCAATGTCAACGCCACGGAAACGCAGGATATGGTTCCAGATAGCCTCGAGACCATTTTGTGGAATGGGGAATGGAATACCGACAGCGGCACCCAAAACACCGTTACCACCCTGAACCAGTTCGGCGCGGGATGCGTTAGCCTTGGTGGCATCGTAAACCCACTGAGGAGCTGAAGCACTGCGCTGGGTTTTGTAGACGTTCATTTTGAAGGTATCGGGATACAGCTCAAACAGCTTGATTTGACCGGGGGTCAGCAAACTCTTGTACTGCTCCAGATTAGCCTTGGTCACAGTGTATTCAATCTTGTCGGCTGAATAAGGATCTGGATGGTGGTCGCCCTTTTTATAACCGGCAGGTGCGGCTGTGATGCCACCATTCCACGCTGGGATAGAGCCATCGGCATTGGCAGCCATTTCACCGCCCATGGGAGTCAGGCTGGTGCCCAACTTGGCCGCGTCGGCCTCGGAGACTTTCGCCACTGCAGCGCCGCCACTCAAGGCAAACATTACCGCTGCAGACAATATCGCAAGTTTCTTCATTGTTATTGTCCTTTAGATAGAATACTTGATATTGAACGACACATAATCGCGATCGCTCATGGCGTTGGTGGTACCTACACCACCGAAGAAGCTGTTGTAAGACAAATCCGCGCCCCAACGGCTCTGGTAGTCGAAGTTGATACCCACAGCCACTGACTTGCGTCCCTCGGTGAACAGGAACAATGGGTCTGGCGTGATACCGTCAACATCGTGTGACCAGATAACCCGTGGCGACACGTTGATACCGGCGAACAGGTTGTTATAGTCGGCCTTGGCCACAATACGGTAACCCCAGGCAAAATCGGTTGGGAAGGGGTTGGTTTCAGGGCCATTGTGCAGCACCTGAATAATGGCTTCGTACCCTTCTTTACCGCCGCTGCGGGCAGTGCCTGGACCATTGAGACGCAGCTCGTCAGGTGATGGCATGTCGTGGATCCAGATGCCGCCCACTTCCGCAAGCATGGTCAGGTTGTCAGTACCCAGAGTTGGGCCAAAGAGGTGTGTCAGGGTGAACTGAGCCTGAGTGGTATCCACTCGGATAAAGCCTTCGGCATAATCACCTGGATTCACGTCTTTATTGAAGTAAGAGGTGTACTGAGACAGACCATCAAGGTAGCTGTAATCACCACCGACCACGTTGGAGTTCGCCAGCTGCTGCGGCATGGCGGCAAACAGGAGTTCCACGTCATCGATTTGCAGTGGCTCGTCCTGACGGTGAGCAATTTCACCGGCAACCGAGGTATCGCCAATCAGGGTGTTAAAGCTGAACCCGTAGAGCTGGATGTCTTCTGGATACACAATCTGAGCCTTGGAGAAACTTTCGAGTCCGAGGATGAGGTTGCGATCGATATTACCGGCATTCATGCCCACAGTGGTCATGTCGGTGAGCAGAGGGACCAGGTCAAAGTTAGCCGCGGTACCACTGATAAGCGGACGACGACTGTGGTAGTTCATGTAGTAAAGACCAAACTCGGTCTCACCCAGCTCAGGGGCGTAGTACCCAAGCTTAAGACCATATTGACCATCATCGCTCGCCTCAGCTTCGTCCTGAATCAGGGTCACCTTGGTGGGATAGGCCAGCGCCGCACGGATGAGGCTTTGTGTGCCTTCAGGAGATGAAAACGCGCCGGCGACAATCATCTGTGCCAGCTTTTCATACTCGGCCTGAATAAAGTCCAGGTTGATATCCGGGTTGGCGTTAAAGCCAAGCTGGGCGTTTTGCTGATACCCGCCATAGCCTGCAAAGTCGTTGGTGGCAAAAATTGAACCCGGTGTTGGGACCCAAATTGGCTGCCAGTCATACTGATAAAAGGCTTCCAGACTGAGGTTTTCTGTTACCCCCAGAGACGCCCACACCATACCCTGTGGACGGAAAGCTTCTTTGAGCTCCGCACCGGGGGCGTTAAGGATGTTCAGGTCAACCGGGTTAATTACACCTATACCATGGGCAATCAGCGTACTTTCGCCCCATGAGACCACCTGATTACCGACCCGAACGGTCAGCGGATTTTGGCCATCATTAAAGTCAAAGTTGGCATAGACGAAGGCATCCAGCAGACGGATGTCCTTACACTGCAATTCCTTGGCGCGTTTGTCTGCACAGGGATCAAACTCTTGACCTGTGATGGGATCGGAAAAACCGAAGTCACCGTCGTTAAGCTTGCGGTCATAGAAATACATGCCACGGGCGAAGAGACCGAAGTTTTCGTATTTCAGCGACAGCTCATGCAAACCTTTGAAAATTTCAGAAGTGGTGTCGCCCTGGGAATAGAGTAAGTTGCTCAAGTCGTTGTTACTTGAGTATGAACCTGGTTGAGCCCAGATTTCTGCCGAGGTGTACTTGGTGTTGCCAAATGCAGAATAGTTGGACCAATCGAATCTGGGGTGATTTACCTTACCGATTTGGCCGTCCCAGTCGCGTTTTTCCACGCGCCAGCTGGCACCCAGGGTGAAGGTCGAGTCGAAAGACCCTTGCACTTCGCCCCAATCGAACGATACGGCCTGAGCAGGAATACTTCCCAGACTCAGGGCTGACGCAACCCCCAAAGAAAGCGCCGTCTTGTTAAAACCCTTTTTAACACTTTTCATGTTAGCTTCTCTCCGTAACCTGCTGGATTCTTTTTTATAGGTATTGCAACCAACATGTGGTTAGCCTACAGGTAACACCATTGTTACAGCAATTGCCCGTTCACGGCAAGGCGAGTATGGAGAAAATTTTCTAAAGAATTGAGCACTTAGGTGCTATTGGCAGCCAAACTGAAAGGTGTGAATTTGAATTTTTTTTAGTTGTCTGAAATGTATGCCACAACTGGTAGGATTAGTCAGTTTTTTTCAATAGCTTAGGCGCTTGCGGACGAGCTAATTCGCTAAAGACGAATAAATCAAACGTTTTAAGTTATTACTCTAATTTTTGTAACAACTGTAATTCACCCTGTTTATCGAGCTCCATGCGGAAAAGTCCCTGTATCCCGTCGCGGGTAACGTAGGGACGAAAATGCCTGGCGTTGATCCAAAGTACCCTGCCCTCAATGTCTTTAACTTCAACCATGGTTGCATCACCTTGATAGTATTTTAAAAAATCATTAAAGCCGACACTAAGCCGAAAAAAGAGTTCCAATTTCGCACTCCGAAAATGAAGGGGCGGCACCACGTCGGCACCACGCCCCAATCAACGCCAATGCCTTTATCCGGCGCACCTGTGCATCACATCCAAAAGAGGCAATAACACAGGCTCTGACCGTAGAAAGGTTAACAATTACTGCGACAATGCCCGCGATACCTTTTCGTACAAGTCACGGGACAACTCGGGCAAAGCGATCAGCTGCTCAAGACAGGCTTTCATGTTCTGCTTGCGGACCTCATCAAATTTGCCGAACTGAATGAGCGGTGTAATGATCCGCGCCGCCACCTGTGGGTTTACACCGTTAAGCTGCTTCAAGTAACGGGTCAAAAGACGATATCCCTCGCCGTCTTCGCGGTGGAATTGCACCGGATTGTTGGCGGCGAAGCAGCCAATCAACGAACGCACACGGTTGGGGTTATTGAGACTGAATGCCTTATGGCTAACCAGTGCATCGATACGGCCAAGAACAGCATCATCCTGGCGACTGGCTTGTAGCATAAACCACTTATCCATCACCAGAGGTGTATCGACCCAGCGCTGCTCGAACCGCTCTAGCAGGGTATCCAGGCAGTCGTGCTCACCGGCCATGGCTGCGCCAAGGGCTGCGAGTGAATCTGTCATGTTGCTGCTTTCATTAAACTGCTTTTCGACCAACTCTTCCGGGCACAAACCGCCCCGGGCAAGCATTGCAAGACATGCATTCTTGAGGGCCCGCGCTGGCGCTGTGTCGACGTTATAAAGTTCTCTGTAGCGGACCAACAGCTCGTCTTCCAGATTGGCCGACAACTCTTCCAGCACAAAGGCCCGGGCCGAGACCAGCGCATCGAAGTTGACACTGTCGACCTGCTCAATCAAGGCGTTGATAGACGGAAGATTGAGAATTTCGGCGGCAAGTTGAGTGTCGAGTTCCTCATCCAGCAGTACGGCGCGGAAGGCATCGGCCACACGGGTATCCAGCGCCATATCACCGCCGGCGATGAGAGTGTTCACGTTACCCCAAATGGCTCGGCTGATTAGGCTCACCGAGGCTTCCCAGCGGGCCACTTCCGAGCTTGCATGACGCATCAAACTGATAAGTTGCGCTGTGGTAAAGTCGTACTCCAACTTCACCGGCGCCGAAAAGTTTTGCAGCAGTGACGGCACCGGCCTGGCGCTGAGCCCCTCGAACACAAACTCGTTATGGGCTTCTTTAACGTCAAGCACCTTGTTTACAAGAGACTTGCCATCTTCACCGATAAGCTCCAAATCAAAAGGAATGTGCATGGGCTTGGCATCGTCACCCGCCTGTGGCGGCAACTGCTGCAGAACGACCAGGCGGTATTCTCCACTGTTAACATCAAAGCTGTCAGAGACCTTGAGCGTTGGCGTACCGGCCTGGTTATACCACAGACGGAACTGACTCAAATCCACGCCGCTTGCATCTTCCATGGCCGCGACAAAATCATCACAGGTTACCGCCTGACCATCGTGGCGCTGGAAATACAGCTTCATCCCGGCCTGAAAGCCAGCCTCCCCCAGCAGGGTATGCATCATACGAATGACTTCGGCGCCCTTGTTGTAGACGGTCACCGTGTAGAAGTTATTCATCTCAATCACACTTTTCGGGCGAATAGGATGCGCCATTGGGCCAGAGTCCTCAGCAAACTGCTGATTTTTAATAACCTTAATTGCCTGAATACGGTTTACCGCCCGGGAGCCAACATCGGAGCTGAACTCCTGATCGCGAAACACCGTCAACCCTTCTTTCAGGCTCAACTGAAACCAGTCACGGCAGGTCACCCGGTTACCGGTCCAGTTGTGAAAGTATTCATGCCCCACCACAGACTCAATACCGTGGAAGTCATCGTCGGTGGCGCTTTCGGTGTCGGCCAGAACATATTTGGTATTAAATATGTTGAGGCCCTTGTTTTCCATGGCACCCATGTTGAAAAAGTCAACAGCAACAATCATGTAGATATCGAGATCGTACTCAAGACCGAAGCGGCTTTCATCCCAGGCCATGGATTTTTTAAGGCTTTCCATCGCATGATGGGCCTTATGCAAGTTACCTTTATCGACGAAAACTTCGAGTGCCACATCACGGCCACTCTGGGTAACGAAGCTGTCTTGCAGCAAGTCAAAGTCACCGGCAACCAGGGCAAACAAATAGCTTGGTTTCGGGAATGGGTCTTCCCACACCACATAGTGGCGGTCGCCATCGAGCTCTCCTGCTTCGACCTTGTTACCGTTACTCAACAGGTAAGGGAACCCCTTCCTGGGTGCTTCAATTCGCACCCGGTATTTGGCAAGCACATCGGGGCGGTCGAGGAAATAGGTAACACGACGAAAACCTTCGGCCTCGCACTGGGTGCAGTAAGCCCCATCTGACATGTACAGCCCCTCGAGGCTGGTATTGCCCACAGGGTCTAGCTGGGTTTCAATCTCAAGCTCGAAGGTTGCTGGCAGCCCTTCCAGACGTAACTGACCCGCGACAATCTGATATGGATGTGCGTCGTTGTTTACCTTGACTGATTTGAGTTCCAGCCCTTCTCCATCAAGCAACAGGGCTTCATTTTCGCGGCAGCGGATCACTTGGCTCCGGGCTATAACCCGTGTCTCGGATGGGTACAAATCCACCAACATATCCAATTCAGATATGGTGAAAGCGGGAGACTGATAATCTTTTAAATGCTTGGCCTGTAATTCTGACATGTCAGGTCCTTTAAGAGTGTGTTCGACGAATTCTATGGGTAAGAGGATACGGCTTATCCTGAAAAAAAACGCGCCGGAGCGCGTTTTTTATATCAAAGCCTGAAATCAGTGCTTACTGGTTGCTGCAAGTTTGCCCGCATCGACCAGATCCAGCGTGATATAGGCAGTTTCATCCAGCAGTGGATCCGGTGCTTCGATATCTTTCTCGATATCATCCAGGCTCGCGACCTTATCCAGGCCAGCGCGGGTACGACGCTCATTGGTGCGATCTAGCTGTTTCTTATCATCAGCTTCACGCTCAGCGATGCGTTCACTTTCCACCAGGGAGACAGACTTTTCATCGTGGTGCTTTTTATATTCAGCAATGTCCTGATAAATATAGCCAAATTCCACATCTGACTTGATGCGTCCCTGATGCCTGGCATCCAGTTCAGCGATGAGGGGGGCACTGATAGCATCCACCGTGCTGTACTGGGCCACAGGTACCTTATCCCACGGCAGTGCGTTATCTTCTTCAGCCTCACCGTATTCCCCGGGCTCGAGGGCACTTGGGAATGGGATATCCGGTGTCACCCCCTTAAGCTGGGTGCTGCCACCGTTAATACGGTAAAACTTCTGAATGGTGTATTGCACGTGGCCAACGGGTTTTTCGTACAGATCGTATATGCGTGCCAGGCCCTTGTGCTGCTGAACTGTGCCCTTACCGAAGGTTGACTCACCGACAATCAGCGCACGTTGGTAGTCTTGCAAGGCGGCGGCAAAAATTTCAGACGCAGACGCACTGTAACGGTCCACCATCACTGTCAGAGGACCTGAATAAGTGACCTTGCCATCATTGTCTCTATGCTGGGAAACACGGCCGTTGGCATCCCGTACCTGCACCACTGGCCCCATATCGATAAAGAGTCCGGTCAGCAATACTGCTTCGGTCAAGGCACCACCACCATTGCCCCGCAGGTCAATAATCACCCCTTCGACTTTCGCCTCTTTCAGGGTTTGCAGCTCTTTAGCCACATCCTGAGACAGGTTCATGTAGAAGCCCGGGATCTGAATGACGCCTACTTTACGGTTGGCATACTGACCTTCGCTGGGCTCAACCACTTTGGAGGTGGCAGCGCGATCTTCAAGGCGTATCTTATCCCGGACCAGGGTCACTTCGACCGGTTTGGCGTTGGAACCACCTTTCTTGGGTAGAATTTGCAGTGTGACCTTGCTGCCTTTGGGGCCCTTGATAAGGTCGACCACATCATCGAGACGCCAGCCAATCACGTCCACCACGGCACCACCTTCCTGACCCACACCTATGATGCGGTCATCCGGCGACAGTTTTTCACTGCTGGCGGCAGGACCACCGGCGACCATGCTCTTGATAACGGTGTAATCGTCATCCATTTGCAACACAGCACCAATGCCTTCGAGGCTGAGGTTCATTTCCATTTGGAAACGCTCGGCATTGCGTGGGGAAAGATAGCTGGTGTGAGGCTCGATGCTGCGTGAAAACGCGTTCATCACGGTCTGGAAGACATCTTCGCTCTGGGTCTGGCCCAGGCGTTTGATGGCGTTGTTGTAGCGCTTTTGCAGCACATCAACGATTTCAGTCCAGTTTTTACCGGTAAGCTTGAGGTTCAGCGCATCATACTTAACGCGCTGACGCCATAACTCCTGAATTTCGGCTTCGTCCTTGGCCCATGGAGCGTCTTCACGATCGTACTGGTATTTATCACCCGCCTGGGAAAAATCCATTTCTTTATCAAGCAGACTCAGTGCATAGACAAAACCTTCATACCGGCGCTTTTGCGCCAGGTCGAACATGTCGTAGGCGCCTGTCATATCGCCATTTTTCAGCATGTCATCAAACTGATGGCGATACTTTTCGAAGTTCTGCACATCGGCTTGAGTCAGCACATTACGACGGTAATCCAACTGCTTAAGATAACGGTCGAAAATCTGCTCGGAGAAGGCATCATCCAGGCTGAACCTGTGGTAGTGCGAGCGGGTAAAAAGATCCGCTACCCGCTTAGAGGCCACCTTGTGCTGAGGCTCCTGCACCAGTTGGGGCAGCTCATCGATTTGAATGGCAGGCGCTATGGCCCACGCAGAAGATCCTACCAGGATCCCGGCAATGGATACCGCCAGAGATAATTTTCGCATCAACAAGCTACTCCTTAAACTTCAATGAATTACAGCAGTATATACTCGGCGCGGACTTTCACTGTCAAGCCTGAATCCAGCTGTACATGCACATCGCCCTTATTGATGTCCACGATTGAACCTGCCACGGGTGACATGCCCAGTTTCACGTTAACACGCTGGGCCACCTTGAGCTCTTCAAGCTTGGCAGGCACCAGATTGACGGGTGCCGCTGGCGCTTTAGGCGCAGCTTTGGGCTTGTCTTTGGCAGCGGGCTTGGCGTCACGACGTGCTTGAGGCTGGGGCTTACGCTTAGGCTTACGAGGCGCTTTATCGGCGGCGTCACCCTCATCCTTGCTGCGCTCGGCACGTTTGGCCTTTGCCTTGTCCTGACTTTCTTTCAGTGTAGCCTGTGCGTGGTCAATGTGTTCCTGCTCCAGCTCACCGCATGGGTTGCCGTCCAAATCAACGCGGACCGCACCGGCTTTGATGCACTTCAGATAGCGCCAGCTGCTGGTGTAGCGGCGCAGGGCAACACGCAATTGTGTTTTACTGACCTTAGAATCATCAGCCAACCTTTCAGCCAAATCTTGAAACAATCCAATTTTCAGTGGCTTGGTTTCACCCTCGGCCACAAAGCACAAAGGAAAGGTTTCATATAAATACGCGAGAATCGCATTGGTGTCGGTCAACTTTTCTGTTGATTCCATCTTTACTTCCACAGTTACTAGGTATGTATGCCCGGTTTATTGCAAGCGATTGCGGGACATAGGTTATTCTCTATACGTTAGCCCGAGGGCCAACACACAAATTAGCATCTTCCGGGCGCTTGCCAAAGCGTTAATAACTATTGCTAACAATTTTTACTATTCGCCGGGAAATGATCCCGAGGCAGACGCACAAGCAGCCTATTATAGTGACCGCTTGGGCGAATGCGACTGGGATTTGACGAAAACTGGCGACTTATTGACCGAACAAGGCCTTTTCCAGGGTTCTCACCAAGGTCTCGAGCCCTGCCTGATCTGTCTCATCGAAGCGGGAAAAACTGGGACTGTCGATATCGAGCACGGCAATTACCCTGCCCTGATGCCTTACCGGCACCACAATTTCGGAGTTAGACGCGGAGTCGCAGGCGATGTGACCATCAAACTGATGCACATCGGCGACTCGCTGTGTTGTGTCCGTTGCAGCGGCCGTACCACAGACGCCCTTGCCCCATGGAATACGGGTACAGGCAACCTTGCCCTGGAAGGGACCCAGCACCAAAGTGTCTTCACGGCGAATATAGAAACCGACCCAATTCAGGTCGTCCATATGTTCATTCAATAGCGCCGAGAAATTGGCCATGGCGGCGACCATGTCGTCTTCGCCTGAGAGCAATGCCTCAGCCTGGCGGTTTAAGGTGTCGTAAAACGCGTGTTTCATGCAATGTCCTGCCGATATTCAGTCATTCTCTGCAGCCTTACGGGCTGCTTTTTTTACCGGTGCCGTCGCCACGTTGGGAGACGCGCCCTTCAGCAGGGATGATAAATCATCTTTGTGGGTGGCAAAATAGAAGGCCAACTTTTCAGTTGTCGCCTCATCGAGTCCACATTCTGCATTGTCGATAAATGGGATCAGGCTGTCAGCGATATCCAGCATCTTGTCGTAGGCATCCGCCTCCTTTTTCGATGTAAATGTCATCTTCTCAACCCCATCTCTGACCACCACAAATTGAGTGATTACCGCCATGATAGCCCTCACACTGTTTATTTATACAGTGACAGAGTGTCACAGTTTTTTTCAGGGGATGCAAGTGTTTAACATGATCTGATACACTCGTACGCTGAAACCGCCTCCAGAGGAGGCAAAATCAGGCATCACCCCGGCTGGGGAACCTGTGTCATCCATGGATCTGCTATACGCTTCTATGCATCATGACGATATCGACAATTCGGTGATCCTCTGCCGTGCCTGTGATTTGGCCGTGCGACGCCGCGCCTTGCCCAGTGGCGTCAGGGCGCTATGCCCCCGTTGCCATACGGCGCTGTATGACACCCCCTTCTGCTCTATCAACGGGATGTTGGCGCTTTGCGTATCTGCACTGGCACTTTTTTTACCTGCCAATCTGTTTCCCGTTCTCGAATTGCATTTTTTAGGCTCGGTGCGCACCGCAACCGTTATCCAGGGTGCCATGGCTGTCATGGACCTCGGCTACTGGGTGGTGGGCATTGCCGTGCTTGTTGCCGCTGTCATAGGCCCGGGGTTATTGCTGCTGTCAATCTTGTCACAAGTCCTGCTGGTCAAAATGGGTCTTAATTACGGTTGGCAACGGGACCTGTATAAATGGTTATTGCGTCGCCATGGATTATTCAGCCAGCTCACCATGCTGGAAATTTATGTGATTAGTTTTTTGGTTTCAGCATTTCAATTATCCGACTTCTCGGATATTTACTTTGGTGTGGGTACGTTTTCCTTCACCATGCTGTTCCTGGTGACTCTGTTTTTGCAGCGGGAATACAATATCGAGCACATGTGGGGCCGCCTGAATGACTGACAATGTCCAGACCACCGGCAAACAAATGGGCCTGTGTCTTTGCCCGGTATGTAAGAAAACCAATCCGCAAAATGCACAGACTTGCAGCCGCTGTGGAGCAAATAACCAGGCCAGGGATTACGCCAGTGTGCAAAAAAGCTGGGCACTGCTTATCACAGCCGCCATTTTGCTTATTCCTGCCAACGTGTATCCCATTACTACCCTGGTGAATCAGGGCAAGGTGACCCACGACACCATATTCAGCGGTATCAAGCATTTGGTGCATTCAGACATGTTGCCTATCGCCATCATTGTCTTTACCGCGAGTATTCTGGTGCCCTGGCTGAAAATCATAGGGCTTGCCATCTACCTCACTGCCATCAGTTTTTCCTTGCCGGTGTCCAAACGCAGACTAATGGCGGGCTTTCACATTATTGAGTGGATCGGACGCTGGTCCATGCTGGACTTATTTGTAATTTCATTAACGGTTGCCCTGGTGAACATGGGGCAATTGCTGGATGCCAAACCCGCACCGGCAGCAACGGCATTTGCCCTGGTGATTCTGCTGACACAGCTTGCGGCCAAGGTATTGGATACGCGTTTACTCTGGGATCGACTGGACTTAGAAGATGACAAATATTGAAGCACCCAAGGTAGTCAAGAAGAAACTGTTCTCGCCGGTGTGGCTGCTGCCTCTGGTCGCACTTGCCCTTGCAGCCTGGCTTGGTATCAAGAGTATTCGCGAGTCCGGCGTCGAAATTTTTATTCATTTCCCCAGCGCTTCCGGAATCGATGTAGGCAAAACCCTGGTCAAATATCAGGGACTGACTGTCGGTAAGGTGACCGATATAGCCATGGACGAAGACCTTAAAGGCGTCAACGTCACCGTGATGATGGACTATCGCTCAACACCGTATCTTAAAGAAAACACCCAATTCTGGCTGGTATCACCCAAGGCCTCCATTACCGGGGTGTCCGGCCTCGATGCCCTCTTCTCCGGAAACTATATCGCGGTGCAGCCGGGGGATGGCGATAGCGTTACCCGTTTCGACGCCCTGAGAGAGGCACCGCCATTGGCCCCCGGCAACGAAGGCATATTGGTGGAACTCAGTACCGACAGACTCGGTTCACTGGATGTGGGCTCGGGTGTCTATTTTCGGCAAATTCCTGTGGGCAACGTGGTGAGTTATCGCCTCGAAGGCAATCAGAGAATCATCATAGGGGCCTTCATTCAGGACCAATACGCACATCTGGTGAAAAAAGACAGCCGTTTCTGGAACGTCTC
Source organism: Shewanella zhangzhouensis (assembly GCF_019457615.1). NCBI lineage: Bacteria > Pseudomonadati > Pseudomonadota > Gammaproteobacteria > Alteromonadales > Shewanellaceae > Shewanella > Shewanella zhangzhouensis. Next base: position 1,966,169 of record NZ_CP080414.1, on the reverse strand, counting down.
CGGCATGAGCATCGATGCGTCGTTAAAAGGTATCAAGGTTGAAAGCGAAAGCCTCGCGACGCTGCTTGCAGGGGGGATCAGTTTCAGCAGCTCCGATGCCGGAATGAGCGCCAGCCACGGTGACAGCTTTGTGCTGCACAGCACAGAGGCTGATGCGCTTGGCGGACACTCACTGGAACTGACAACAACCAATGCCGATGGCCTCAATGTGGGCAGCGTGGTCGTGTATCGCGGCCTTGAAGTCGGCAAGGTTACCGACACCAGGCTAACTGATACAGGCGTCACTCTGACCGTTTTTATCAATAACGCCCACGGCGATTTAATAGGTCAGGACAGCCGCTTCTGGCGCGAAGGCGCTGAGGTGTCTCTTGGCGGAATAAAGCACGCGGCCAGGCTGATTACCGGCGATGTGATTGCCCTAATGCCCGGTGAAGGCAACATGCAGGGTAGCTATGTCCTCGAGGACAAGGCACCCGACTTTATGTATGCCGACAAGGCCCATCTCCTTATTCGCAGTGACAAAGGCCAGGGAGCGCAGGTTGGCGCCGAAATACGCTACCGCAATCTACCCATTGGTGAGGTAACCCAGGTAAAACTCGCTGAGGATTTGGGTTCTGTGGAGTATCAGGCCGAAATACAGCCTGAATTCAAACGTTTGCTGACCCGTGGCAGTTACCTGGTCACAGAGTCCCGGGTAAGCCTCGATGCATCCCTCAAAGGGGTGAAGTTTGCCGTGGGAGATACCTCCACCTTACTCAATGGCGCACTCAGACTGGTAAGTGGCAGCGGTGGTACCCTCTCAGATAAGGATGAACTGCGCCTCTACGCATCAGATGACGAAGCGCTGGCCGCCAAGGCGCCAACACAGCGAATCAAGGTAAAGCTGCAAAGTATTGAAGGCGCCGGTATTGAGGTCGCAAGCCCGGTTTATTACAAGAAGATGCACATAGGGGAAGTGACCCAGGTTAAGTGGCAGCCCGATGCGGATGTATTCAATATTGAGCTTGCCATCGACAGTACCTTTAACCGTCTGATTGGCCCCAATACGCTTTACTGGAAACACAGTGCCATTTCTGTGGATGCCAGTCTCAAGGGCCTGAAAGTAGACGTGGCTACCCTGCCCGGTCTTATCAGTGGCGGCATCGCCATTGGCCTGCTGCAACAGGGTGAGGCAAAAAATCCAGGCCATCTTTATGAGTCTGAGACGCTTGCACTGGCGCAGGCGAACCCGGTCGAACTGGTGATGAGCGCTGACTCCCGCCTGGCGGCCGGCGCACCTATCCGTTTTCAGGGGCATCAGATAGGCGAAGTCACCGAAGTTAAGCTGTCGTCGGATTTACGTGAGCTCATTGCACACGCCTACCTCTACGGCGAATACGCCGATAACTTTAGCCGTGAAGACAGCCGTTATCTGCTGGAAGATGTGCAGATTTCATTGCAGGGCATCAAGGCTCCGGAAGCCATACTCACCGGGCCCTTTATCTCCGTTTTGCCCGGTAACGCTGCGACCCGCCTGCAGCGCTTTAAGGTCACCACCCGAGCACCCCACTACGCCAATGTGGCAGAAGATGCGCTCAAGCTAACACTCGAGCGGCCATCCCTGGGTTCACTGAAAGCAGGCAGTCAAATCTTCTATCGCGGTGTTGCCATCGGCGCTATCGACGGCTATGCCCTCAACAGCAGTGGCAGCCAGGTTGAGCTTTTTGCCCACATCGACGCCGAGTACCGACATCTGGTCAACGCCAGCAGCGTGTTTTTTGATCTCTCAGGGGTGAGCGTCGAATTTGGCCTCTTCTCCGGCGCCAAGGTGCAAACCGGATCACTCGAAACCATTCTGGCCGGTGGAATTGGTGTCGCCACCCGCGCTGCGACTGCCGGCAATAACCAGCTTGGTAATGGCAGCCGCTTTGTGCTTTATCCCGAGGCCCACGAAGATTGGCTGTCATGGGCGCCTCAATAAGCCAGAGGTCAAATGAAATAGTATCCTCATTAGTAAAAAGGTCGCCAATGGCGACCTTTTTACTACTGCTACCTACTAACTGACACCGCTGCTATCTGTGCTCAAAGCCACCACATAGCAGCGATAATGATTCAGGACGTTTTATGGAAACGCCAGCTTAAGGCGCTACCGGAGCCAAGGCTGGCACCACCTTGGAGCCATGTTTGGCCACGATTTCCATAATGCCCAGATTCAGCTCGTGTGCCACCTGTTGGTAGGTGGGCAAACTCGTGGTGCCCACATAGGCAAACACATTGATTTCAAGACCGTGCAAGCCAAAACCGCTGAAGGTGACCCGCAGGGGCTTTTCGTTAACCTTATCGGTAGTCTCAAGCAAGGCTTTGATATCTTCCGTGATTTTTTTGATTTGCTCGGCACTGGTGTTGTAATCCAGGCGGATATCGGTTTTAAACCGGATTTTTTCCCGCTCTGAGATGTTTTCGATTTCCATTTCCGCGAGCTTGGCATTGGGAATATGGATCACAGACCGGTCGAGGGTGCGAATACGGGTACAGCGAAGGCCAATTTCTTCCACTGTGCCCCGCAAATTGCCAAGTTTACACAGGTTACCTACTTTGAGCGGTGCAGAGGAATACAGGGTCACAGTGCCGATAAAGTTTTCGATGGACTGTTTGGATGCCAATGCCAACGCGATACCGCCAATGCCCATACCCGCCAGAATTGCCCCCACATTGAACCCCAGGTGTTGCAACCAAATCAGCGACACCATTGCCAACATAAAAATGCGGAAAAAATTGGTCAATGGCCGCAGCAGGGAGGCAGCCTGCTTGCTGCCCTTTTCCGTCCAGCGTGCCTTGAGTACACTTTGCATGAGCCCCATCAGCGACCAGAGCAGCCACACCAATGTCAGCACTAAAAACACCCCGGTGTCGATAAGCTCTTTGGTCATTACCGGCAAGGTCGTTTGCAGAATTGCTGCCTTATTCAGTACCACTGCCACAAAAAAGCACAGTGGCCCAGTGACTATCCGGGCCGTTTCCTCACGGTGCTGCCATTGGGTCCTTAGCAGCAGCCATTTCACTATCCAGGCAACCGGGATCACCAACAGCAATGATGCCGCCAGGAATGTCAGCATAAAAGCCCATTCCCAAAGGTTAAGCCTGAATAGTCGCCCCTCTGGCACGTGAGCAATAAACCATTCAACCCAGGGGCCATAGCCCAGCTTTTCGTAGAGTGTTGGCACCTGAGCTATGGTGGCATTGGAGATCTTCCAGATACTGCCGATGTCGGCATCAGGCACTCTCTGCAGAAAAAACACCGCATCCTTGTTACCCACCTGAATACGGGCAAATACATCGCGATAGGCAGGCAGATTATCCTGCTCATTGCCCTGCGGGGTGTCATTCACTGTATCCAGGTCAATCCAGATGTTACGGTCCAGGATGGCTTGCAGATCCCGGGCATACTTTTCCCCTTGGGCCGGGCTCATTCGCCCCGGTAAAAATCGCAAGTCCAAATACTCCGAAGCCCGGGCGTAATCCTGATCCCAGGCAGCCTTCAAGAACCCCTGTAATGCACCTCTGGGGGTATCCCGCCACAAAAGGTCACGGTATGGGTATTGCTCGGGCGTCGGGGCTTGCACCTCCTCTATCTCATTGGACTTATCCAATGCCTGCATCAAGGTCAGGGATGAATTGGCCGCGCTCAAACTGGTGAACAATCCAAAACAAAACAGGATAAAAACCTGATAAATCCGTTTCATAGTACGATTCCATCACTCGGGTAACCTCTGGATATTATCACCGGCACAATATTTTCACAGTGTTGTAACCACAGGTTTTACGTCGGCAATTGCAGCCACAGGCACCCGAAGTGGCGGCTGGTGGCAATTCTGTGGATTAAGTTTCTTGTCATTGTCATCCCAGCGTCATCTGACTCTGCTCAAATGCACTGAATCGCCCCAAGCCAGGCGTTGTCGATTAACGTCATCGGGGCGGCTAACTTGCAAACCTGGCATCAATACGCTAGTCTCGGTGGTCCTCACAACCGTCTTTTGCATATTTTTGCTAAGGATATTTTATAGTTAGATTAATTTCGCCCTTAAATGGCGACAAAGAAACAAGGAGTGTGGCTTATGTCATACAAATTAGATGGCCATGAAATCAGCGTGGCATTTCCGGTAGATTCCATCTCCCTCAATAAAAGCTCAATCGCCTTTACCGACAAGCACGGTAAAAACAGGCGGACCTTCTCGAAGCGCACCGAAGCGCTGAGATTCATGAAGTGGCTGCTGAGCAGCAATAAGTAATCAATAGCCGTTCGCTGGGAATTTCCCTATTCCTCTCACTTTCCCAAGCGATACCCAACGCCTGCGCAGAGAGCACGATTTCACAGGTGCTTTCCGCTCAGGCGACATCTTATTCGAATAGCTGTGCAAACTTGCGCCGGTAGCGGGGCAACATGGACACATTCCCCCTGAGCCCTCCCTGGTGCAGGTACAGCCAGTTTCCCTCAGCATTGGCATCCAGCAATGACTTCAATACCAGCAGCCCGCAAGGGTCGTACAAAAGCTCAAATTCCAGCCCCTGGCGACGCATCGTCATCCATATCTCCAGCTCTTCACGCTTGAGTTTGGCGTAATGATGGGCGTCTCCAACCACCTCGGGGTAAACGTGATTGTCGGTACTTAATTCAGCGAACTGGGCAATAAGATAATTGCCATCCCCCACTACAGGACAAGTCACCACCCTGATATCGCTGTGCTGCTGATAAAAATACTCGCTCAGGTAAAGTGCCGTGGTGCCAGTGCCGGACGGTAGAAACACCTTGAGGTCAGCCGTGCCCCGGGCGGCGGCCCAATCGGCAATTTCTCGACCCAGAGCATGTACACCCGCGCGTGCGAGGGCACATCGGCCACCTTCCGGCACATAAAGACAAGCGTCAGCGTCCACCTGCTTTAAGCGAATTGACTCAATGTATTCACGGGGGGACATGTTTTGCTCTGGCACTGTAACTATCTGGGCGCCCAGGGCCAGTGCACCGCCGTAGTTGCCCTCTTCACCCTGATAGATGCTGGCGGCAATGTGATCGACGTAGAACTCCAGTTGCCAAGCACGCCTGCTTGCCAATGCCGCCAGCGAATAAAGCGAATTGGACTGCGCCGAACCATAACCAATCAGGGTTTGCACACCATCAAAGCGGTCGGTCAGCAAGCTGGCAAATTTACGTCCCTTATTGCCGCTGAAGGGTTCTGGCAACACATCGTCCCGCTTGAGCCACAAATTGTGGCCAAAAAACGAAAATGGCTCGACTGGGCTTGGGCTGGGCATGGGTAAGCGCTTCTCAGACAGGAATATGGTGACAAACAGGCGCCAAGTCTAACGCGACTTGCGCCGACTTTCAGCTTACAGCTGGTAATTTATGCCAACCGGATGGTGAAACACACCAACTCCCCAGCAAGTAAAAACCATATATCTTTGATATTATTACAATTAAACAGATGGCCTTGATTTTGCTTAGCATCTATCAATCGAAGATAGACGCATATTTTAGAGGAGAACCTATGGCCCTGCTCAGGCTTATATTTAATATCGCGTGGTTTGTACTTGGTGGCTTTGTTATGGGGCTGGCTTGGTGGCTTGCGGGTCTGCTGTGCTTTATCAGCATTATCGGTATTCCCTTTGGACGGGCCTGTTTCGTGATTGGCGAAATGGCATTCTGGCCCTTTGGACAGGACCATGTGTCCCGCCGCGAGCTTACCGGGCTGGAAGATTTGGGGACAGGCCCCCTTGGCATGGTGGGCAACGTTATTTGGTTTTTGCTGTTTGGGATCTGGCTTGCCATTGGTCACATCGGTCACGCACTGGCCTGTTTTATCACCATTATTGGTATTCCATTCGGCATCCAGCACCTTAAACTGGCGCTGCTCAGCCTGACCCCGATTGGGCGCACTGTCGTTGCTCGCGCGTGATGTGTTTCTTATTCAGGCAAGTGCTCTGCCATCACTTCTGCCGCATCAATTCGCTGCAGGCCTTCATTGAAAATGGCCTGCCAGCGAAGTCCTTCCGGCGTATTCTTAAAGGCTATATATAGGTTCTTGTTTGCCAATAATTGGCTGTTAATTTGCACTTTATCGGCCACGCCCTGCAGCCTGCTCTGTTTGAGCAAATAGCGCATGACGTAAACATCTATCACGGCCGCATCGATACGACCCGCTGCGACCTTTTTGATGTTGAACTCATCTGATGTCACCTGCTCAGCCGGCTGAAGATCGTCGGCAATGGCCCTGTCGAGCTCTTCAGTATTCACATAATCCTGTACAACCCCCAACCGGTAGTTGCGAAGATCCTTTACCGACACCCAACTGATAGGATGACTCTTGTGCTCAAGCAGTCCCAACGGACTCATGCCCATGGGGTGGGAAAACACAAATTGCACTGTGTCGAAATAGTACTCGGGAAAATAGCCCACATAGGGAGTATTACTTTGGTGGGCCAGTTTCACGGCACGGCTCCAGGGATAAAAGTCCACCTCGAGTTGATAACCCATGGCGGCAAAAGCGGCCTTTGCCACAGCCACAGCGGCGCCTTCGGATGGCAAACCTTGTCCCGAATAGGGTGGCCAGTGCAGTGATGTGAGCCTGACTACGGTGGCGTTTACTCTGTTGGCAACGCAAAATCCGACAAGTAACAGGATCAACACCAGCCACATTGGCCTGAAGAAGTGCATTGGACTCGATAGCAGTCGTCTTGGCAGCATAACCTTAGTCTTGGCGATATGGCCGGCCTCTGAATAAACTCAGAATAAAGTATAGCAATCTCGCCAGCCGGAGCTTCAGACTGATAGCCGAGGCGTGGGAAAGCTTGCCCACTTTGTATTCGGGGAGTTGCTGCCGCCCTTTGCAGCGCGCCCGGTAGGCCTTACACTGGCAACACTTGCAAATAAAAGTGGAAATGCAATGAACTACTGGTTGATGAAATCGGAACCTGATGAATTCAGCATCCGAGATCTGGCCGCCAGGCCACAGCAAACCGAAGGCTGGCATGGGATCCGCAATTATCAGGCCCGCAACTTTATGCGGGATGCGATGAAAGTTGGTGATAAGGTATTTTTCTACCATTCCAGCTGCAAGGTTCCCGCCGTTGTCGGCGTCGCCGAAGTAGCCAGTGAAGTCTACCCTGATAGCAGTGCCTGGGATCCTGAGTCGGATTATTTCGATCCCAAATCCAGTCCTGATGCGCCCCGCTGGCTCCAGCTGGATATACGGTTTGTGAAAGAATTTGCAAAACCTGTGACCCTGACAGCCATCAAGAGTCACCCTGGTCTGGCCGATATGTTTCTGGTACAAAAAGGCTCAAGGTTAAGCATACAACCAGTGGATGAAATCCATTGGCAACTCATCCACCAGATGGCTGGTGAATCCCTTTAAAGCGTACCTCAAATGAGGTTCAGGAGAGTCCGATGAAAAACAAATGGATGTTTTTGATGCTGGCGACAGCACTCAGTACAGGTGCGATGGCCAAAAACGACAAGGACCATAAAGAGCACAAGGACCATAAAGATAAGTCCTACAATGAGTACCGCTCAGATGGAAAAGACTTGCCTCCCGGTCTGCAAAAGAAGGTTGCCAAGGGCGAGCCACTGCCTCCCGGATGGCAGAAAAAGTATAATCGCGGCGATATTCTGGATCTGGACATCTACGACCGTGGCGTGCGGGTGGGCCCAATCGGTATCGATGGCGCCGTGACTATCCGCATCGACGATTCGCTTTTTAAGATCCACGACAAAACCCGCAAAATTATTGATATTATCAACGAGTAATATCGATAATCTGCCTGTCACGCCAACGTAAAAAGGGAGCCATCCGGCTCCCTTTTTATTTCTGCGCTCCAGCGTATCAATCCCCATCCAGCATGCGGCCAAGGCCGCCAAGCACCGAACCTTCACCCCTACTGGAACCACCCGCCGAAGGCGCATGGGCAATAATACGGTCGGCCATGCGCGAGAACGGCAGGCTTTGCAGCCATACAGTGCCATGACCTTGCAGCGTGGCCAGAAACAGGCCTTCACCGCCAAAGACCATGGATTTAAGCGAGCCTGCGCGCTGAATGTCGTAATCGATGCCGGGGGTAAAGCCCACTAAACAGCCGGTATCCACCCGCAGTGTCTCGCCTCTGAGTTCCTTCTTGATAAGGGTGCCACCGGCGTGCACAAAGGCCATGCCATCGCCCTTGAGCTTTTGCATGATAAAGCCTTCACCGCCAAAGAAGCCGGTACCCAGGCGCTTGTTAAAGGTCATGGTGATTTGGGTGCCAAGGGCAGCTGCCAGAAAGCTGTCTTTTTGCAGAATAAGCTCACCGCCGAGCTCAGCCATATCCAGCGCCAGCAAGGTACCCGGGTATGGCGCTGAAAACGCCACCCGACGCTTGCCGTGCCCCTGGTTGGTAAAGTGGGTCATAAACAGGCTCTCGCCGGTGAGCATACGCTTGCCCGCGCCCATCAGGGCACCGAAAAAGCCGGACTCAGGCTGCGAGCCATCGCCCATGCGTGCCTCAAACTGAATGCCCTCTTCCATGTAGGTCATAGCGCCTGCTTCGGCAATCACGGTTTCACCGGGATCCAGCTCCACTTCCACCAGCTGCATGCTTTCGCCGCGAATTTCATAGTCCACTTCGTGACAACGTCTCATCATCCTTTTCCCCATCTGACGTTTAACGGATGTGGCTCAACATACGACATAATATGTCACTTGTCAGAGCCGAAATGTAAACAACTGTGTCAACAGCTTAAGTAAGGTATTAACCCAGACCCTCAGGGATCCCCATGGGCTCCTTGGCAAATTCTTCCAAAATCAGTTCGGTAAAGAGCCTGCCGGCGCGGCCCAGGGGGCGCTCGAGGGTCGACACCAACTGCGGCACGAAGGTGTAACGGCTGCCGCCAACAAAATCAATTTCAGTAAGCAGTCCCGCTTTAAGCTCATCACGCACCAAAAAGTCCGGCATCCAACCAAAGCCCAGGCCTTTTAACAGCGCGTTCTTTTTCATAATAAAACCAGAGAGATAAAAGACTTTATCGCCACCAAACTGCAGCTCGTCACGGTAGGTTTTCACTGGCGATGAGTCTTCGATCGTCAGCTCTACGTGTTGCTGAAGCTCGGTGAGGGTGAGCGCTTTACGCCCCGCCAGCGGGTGATGGGGCGCCGCCAGCAACACGCTGGTGATGGCCGGCAGGGGTTTGGCGTAATAATAGGGGCCGGTGCGGTAGTCTTTTACCAGCATCAAATCGGCATTGTCGCGCTCGAATCTGTGCTGCACCCCGCCAAGGAACTCCATATTGAGCTGAATTTTGGTGGGAATTTGATGCTCGGCCATACGTTTGAGTGCCGTCATAATCGGCTCCATCGGCAAGGCGCCGTCAATCACAAGCTCAAGCTTGGGCTCCCAGCCTTCACTGAAACGGCTGGCCAGATGCTCGATATTGGCAAGGTGGGACAAAAGCCGCTGGCCTTCGGCCAAAATCACCCGCCCTTCCGCGGTCAGCTCGGCGCGGTACTGTTCCCTCGAGAGCAGACTCACGCCCAGGTGCTGCTCGAGTTTTTTAATCTGGTAGCTCACCGCCGACTGGGCCTTGTGCAGCCGCTCTGCCGCCTTGGCAAAGCTGCCCTCTTCCACCAGTACTTCCAATACCTTAAAGGCATCCACATCGATGCGCATCGGCCCTCTCCCGGCTCAGACAATGAACAAAAGCGTAACGCGACCTTTACCATCTATTTTTTAGATGGTGATTACCGATTAATTATTCTTTTTTTTGTACAAGTCGGCAACTAAATTGATACCCAGATCACATATAGCGCCAATTCGGCGGGTAAATGGGCCACAGGAGCCCAATAGAGGATAAAAACAAATGCCATTTTATGTGAAGCAAGGTCAGATCCCGCACAAGCGCCATATTGCGTTTGCCAAGGAAAATGGAGAGCTTTACCGCGAAGAGTTGTTCTCTACCCACGGGTTTTCGAACATCTATTCCAACAAGTACCACCACAATATGCCCACCAAGGCGCTGGAAGTGGCCCCCATGTCACTGACTCACGGCGACACCTGGGTCGATTCACTGGTACAAAACTATAAGCTGGACTCACGTCTGGCCGATGGTGAAGGCAATTTCTTCTCTGCCCGCAACAAGATTTTCTTTAACGCTGACGTCGCGCTCTATACCGCCAAGGTAACTGCTGATACGGATGAGTTTTACCGTAACGCCTATGCCGATGAAGTGGTGTTTGTCCATGAAGGCGACGGTGTCCTGCTGTCGGAATATGGCGAGCTTGAAGTGAAAAAGTGGGACTATCTGGTTATCCCGCGCGGCACTACTTATCAGCTCAAGTTCAACGATTACAGCAATGTACGCCTGTTCGTGATTGAATCTTTTACCATGGTGGAGATCCCCAAGCATTTCCGTAACGAATACGGTCAGTTGCTGGAATCTGCGCCATATTGCGAGCGCGATATCCGCGTGCCCGAGCTTAAGGACGTCGTGGTTGAGCGCGGAAACTTCCCGTTGGTGTGCAAGTTTGGCGATAAGTATCAGCTGACGCAGTTGGAGTGGCATCCCTTTGATCTGGTGGGCTGGGACGGTTTTGTGTATCCCTGGGCCTTCAACATCACCGAATACGCGCCCAAGGTGGGCAAAATCCACCTGCCGCCGTCGGATCACCTGCTGTTTGTGGCCAGAAACTTCGTTATCTGCAACTTTGTGCCGCGCCCCTACGATTTCCACCCGCAGGCAATTCCGGCCCCTTACTACCATAACAACATCGACAGCGACGAAGTGCTCTACTACGTCGACGGTGATTTTATGAGCCGCACCGGCATTGAAGCCGGTTACATCACCCTGCACCAGAAAGGCGTGGCCCACGGTCCGCAGCCTGGCCGCACCGAGGCGTCCATCGGTAAGAAGGACACCTACGAGTACGCCGTGATGGTAGACACCTTTGCGCCACTGCAGCTGACCGAACACGTGAAAAACTGCATGGCACCCGATTACAACCGCTCCTGGCTCGAAGACTAATCAGAACAATTCCAGGCAGCAATCCATTGAAAGAGGACAAAACAATGGCAAGCGAAACCAATCCACTGGGCCTGCTCGGCATCGAATTTACCGAGTTTGCAACGCCCGATAACGATTTCATGCACAAGGTGTTTCTGGACTTTGGTTTTTCCATGCTGAAAAAGCACAAGGAAAAAGACATCTACTACTACCAGCAAAACGACATCAACTTTTTGATGAACCGTGACCGCGCTGGTTTCTCTGCCGGTTTTGCCAAGTCACACGGCCCGGCCATCACCTCTATGGGCTGGCGTGTGGAAGATGCCGAGTACGCCTACAAGCACGCGGTTGAGCGTGGCGCCAAGGCCGCCCCGGATGAAGTGAAAGACCTGCCCTACCCAGCCATTTACGGCATCGGTGACAGCCTGATTTACTTCATCGACCGTTTCGGCGATGACAACATCTACGCCACCGACTTTGTCGATTTGGATGAGCCTGTGATTGTTCAGGAAAAAGGCTTTATGGAAGTCGACCACCTGACCAACAACGTCTACAAGGGCACCATGGAGCAGTGGTCAAACTTCTACAAAGACGTGTTTGGCTTTACCGAAGTGCGCTACTTCGACATCAAGGGCTCGCAGACTGCACTGATTTCTTACGCCCTGCGCTCACCTGATGGCAGCTTCTGTATCCCCATCAACGAAGGTAAAGGCGACGATCGTAACCAGATTGACGAATACCTGCGTGAATACAATGGCCCCGGCGTACAGCACCTGGCGTTCCGAAGCCGCGATATCGTGGCGTCGCTGGATGCGATGGAAGGCTCGTCCATTGCAACACTGGACATCATCCCTGAATACTACGACACCATCTTTGAAAAGCTGCCCCAGGTAACCGAAGACCGTGAGCGCATCAAGCATCACCAGATTCTGGTGGATGGCGATGAAAACGGCTACCTGCTGCAGATTTTCACCAAGAACCTGTTTGGCCCTATCTTTATCGAAATCATCCAGCGTAAGAACAACCTGGGCTTCGGTGAAGGTAACTTCAAGGCGCTGTTCGAGTCTATTGAGCGCGATCAGGTCCGCCGCGGCGTGCTCTAAGCCGCTTAAGCGCGAATTTGTGACAGGAAAAACGCCGCATATTGCGGCGTTTTTTTTATATCTTTCAAACCCGAGTGACCACCACACTTAACTGACTTTGCAGCGACTGAGTACGGTAGGCTGCTTTTGCATGTTCTTGTTTTATTGCGACGCAAATTCAACCTGATTTAGTGCTCTATTTCAGCACTATCTCACTGATAAAATTGGACTATGATTTAAATTGGCTAAATTATGGCTTGCATTACGACATGAGACACAGGACACCGCTTGCCACCCACTTTCGCGATAAGCATATCTGGCTGGATATGGGCCTGCTGGCGCTCTTGTGTGTGGTAGCCAGCTATATCCCGGTTTTAAAAATCGTGCCTCTGGTGGCTGGGCTGGAACTCTTCAGCTTCTTTTGTTTTCATCTGGTGCCGGTTCGCGGCCGTTTCCAACTGCAGGGCTTTTTAGGGGGCTTTATTTCCAGCACGGCGGTGTACTTACAGGTGCTGAATGACAAAAAATTTGCCGCCACCCGGGAGCGGGATTTACAACTGACGCTGCTGTTTGCGCTCTGTGCCATGCTGATTGAATGCCTGATGATTGTCTGGTTTCTGTCGGGCACTCTGGCCTGGACATACTACCTGCCTTTTTTGATTCAGCTGCTGCTGATTATCTGTGTCATTGTCTTTCTCTCTGGCCAAAAAGAGCAGAGTCCGCAGATTGAGGAACATGGCAACACCGGGATGGCGGAAATTGAACTGCTGAACGACCATCCGATACTGTGGAAAAATGTCATCAAGCTGTCGATGCTGATTTTCATCCTGGTGTATGGCATGCATGTTATTGGCAGCGAACTGCCCCTGTCCCGCAATGCCAGCATCTTGCTGATTTCCCTGTTTGAAGCCCACGCGGTGCTGGCCTCGGTAATGACGGAGCAGTCGCTGTATGTTAAGCAAACAGATCTGCTGACGCAGTTTTACCTGATCCTCTTTGGCAATGCCCTGAGCAAATCTTTTCTGATGTGTAAGGGTCGCAATCTCCGGAACAAAGCCTGGCTGATAGCCGTGCTGCTGATGAGTTTCGTGCTGAGTCTCGCAGCCAGTTTCGCCATCGGCGCCGCAGTGGGAAGCTGGTAGTTTGTCCAAGCGTGCTCTAAGCCATGCTTCCATTCTGAAATCGCGGCCAATGGCCATTTTGATGACCTGAGAATTGAAGTCCATGCCTTACAAGCCCCGGCCCTTATTGCGACTTGTGTCTTACACTTGGCTTCAATTACACTGCTTAGCCCGGTCATTTTTGCCTGAAACCAGAATCCGAATCCATGCCAGACTTCACCCTGTTAGCCGTATTTATTCCCACCTTTTTATTTGTTTCCATCACCCCCGGCATGTGTATGACCCTGGCCATGACTCTGGGCATGAGCATTGGCGTGCGCAAAAGCCTGTGGATGATGGCCGGGGAGCTGGTCGGAGTGGGCCTGGTGGCACTGGCGGCCGTCCTCGGGGTTGCCGCCATCATGCTCAACTACCCGTCGCTGTTTGCCGCACTCAAATACGTTGGCGGCGCTTATCTGGTCTACCTCGGTATTAACCTGTGGCGCTCTCGCGGCAAATTTGCCCTAACGAGTGAACCCGGCCCCAGTCCACATCCGATGGCGCTTATCAGTCAGGGGTTTTTGACCGCCGTGGCCAACCCAAAAGGCTGGGCCTTTATGGTATCGCTGCTGCCCCCCTTTATCAGTGTAGAGCGCCCAATGGCACCGCAGTTAATGGCGCTGCTGTCTATTATTCTTGTCACCGAATTTGCCTGTTTAATGCTGTATGCCAGCGGAGGCAAGAGTCTTAAAGCCCTACTGAGTCGCGGCGACAACTTAACACTGCTTAACCGAATTGCCGGCAGTCTGATGGCGTTTGTTGGTATTTGGCTTGCCTTTGGCGACTGATTGGACCGCATGCGCCACGGGAAAGGTGCCAAAACCGTTGCAAAGCCAAACCGCAGCAGGCACAGTGACAACTTCATAAAATGTAAAAAATACAACACAAAGAACACGTTTTTGGGGGAACCAACATGAAACCACGGCCCGGTGCCTTTACCTTAAAGGGGCTGACTCTCGCCCTTGCCATCGCCCTGCCCTTTGCGGCCACATTTACTGCGCAAGCCAAACTGCCCACCAAGCCGGCACTGGATGACAGTGCCATCTTCAGTGAAATGGCCACTGCCCAGCCTATTTTCGGTAAGTACGGCATGGTCTCAAGCCAGGAAGCGCTGGCCACCCGCATCGGCGTGGATATCCTTAAAAAAGGCGGTAACGCCGTGGATGCGGCCGTTGCCGTCGGTTTTGCCCTGGCGGTTACCCTGCCCCGCGCCGGAAACCTCGGCGGAGGCGGTTTTATGTTGGTGCATCTTGCCAAAGACAATAAAACCATCGCCATCGACTATCGCGAGACAGCCCCTAAAGCATCCAGGCGCGATATGTTCCTGGATGAAGCCGGCAATGCCGTGGATGAACTGAGCCGCAGCCATGGGCTCGCCGTGGGCGTACCCGGCACAGTAATGGGGATGGAACTGGCGCTGGAAAAATACGGCACCATGAGCCTCTCAGAGGTCATTGCCCCGGCGATAGAGCTCGCCGAAGACGGTGTGGAAGTGACCGCCGAGCTGGCAAGCTCCCTCGCCGGGCTGCATAACTGGATTGCCAGGTGGCCCACTTCTGCCGAGATTTTTTACCCCAACGAGGGGCAAAACCTCACCGTGGGCCAGCGTATGGTGCAAAAGGATCTGGCCGAGAGCCTAAAGCGCATCAGCAAGGCCGGCAGCAAGGGCTTTTATGAAGGCGAAACCGCCGAGAAATTGGTGGCTGCGGTACAGGAAGCCGGCGGCATCATGACCCTGGCCGACCTAAAAGCATACAAGGTAATGGAGCGTGAGCCGGTACGCGGCAATTATCGAGGGCTGGAGGTCGTTTCCATGCCGCCGCCAAGCTCAGGTGGCATTCACATCATTCAAATGCTCAATGTGCTTGAGCACTTCCCCATGGGCGAACTTGGCCACAACAGTGCCCAAAGCATTCACTTTATGGCCGAAACCATGAAGCGCGCCTATGCCGATCGCAGTGAGTATCTGGGCGACCCTGATTTTGTGACAGTGCCAGTCAAGGCACTGACCAGCAAGGCCTATGGCGATGCGATTGCCAAGACCATAGCGGCCAATAAGGCGACTCCCTCCGATGACATCAAACCCGGTAAACTGGCGCCCTACGAGAGCGACCAGACCACCCACTATTCGGTGGTCGATAAATGGGGCAATGCGGTGTCCAACACCTATACCCTGAACTTCAGTTACGGCTCGGGCATGGTGGCCAAGGGCACCGGTATCCTGCTCAATAACGAGATGGACGACTTCGCCGCCAAACCCGGCAGCCCCAACGGTTACGGTTTGCTCGGCGGTGATGCCAATGCAGTTGAGCCGCAAAAGCGGCCGCTGTCGTCCATGAGCCCCACCATAGTGATGAAGGACGGCAAGCCCTTTATTGTTACCGGCAGCCCCGGTGGTTCGCGCATCATCAATACTGTGCTGCAAATCATCATGAATGTGGTGGATCACGACTTGAACATTGCCGAGGCCAGTATTGCGCCGCGCATTCATCATCAGTGGTATCCCGATGAAATCCGCACCGAACGCAGCCTGAATGTGGATACCCGCCGTTTGCTGGAGTCCATGGGCCACAAGGTCAACGTCAAGCATGCCATGGGCTCGACCCAATCCATTGTGGTGACTGAAGAAGGCATCTACGGCGCATCCGATCCACGCCAAAGCGCCAGCGAAACCCTGGGTTACTGAAGGACGTTAAAACACGCAGAGGCGCGTTGATTCGCACCTATCGTAAAAAAGCGCCTCAAAGGCGCTTTTTTGTTTCCTCAAAACCCTGGCTGCATTACTCGCGCATCGCCAGTTCCACCAGCGCGGCTGTGTACATTTCCAGATTCAGCTTAAGCTGGTCTCTGGTGATAAATTCATATTCGCTGTGGCCTGTGTACTCCACCCCGGGCATGGCCGGGCCAAAGCTTAAGGCGTTGGGGAAGAGTTTGGCATTGGTTGAGCCACCAATGGCGATGGGCTTGGGGTCCGCTGTGTTGGTGTAGTGGCCAAACACCCCAAGCAGCGTCTCCAGATGGGGCGCATCGTCAATCAACATGGGCGTGCCCCAGTAAGTCTCTATATCAGCCACCTGGGTGCCCCTGGCTTGCTGCCAGCCTTGAATGGCATCCAAGGCAAGCTTATCCAGCGCTTCAGGAGTACGCCCCACCGGTCGGCGCAGATTGAGGGTCACGTCTGCGCCCTCCTTACCCTCGGTAATAAGGGTCGGCGCCAATGTCATTGGCCCCATAAACTCGTCGCTGTAGCCAAGCTTGCCAAAGCGCTCACCATAAAGCCCTGTGCCCACCAGCGTATGTAAAAAGTCCGCAGTGACGGCTGCCGTGGTCATGGGCCAGTCAGGAATGCTGCCATCGGCTGTGGGCGAGAGCAGATCAGCCAGATAGGCCAGCGCATTTATACCATCTTCCGGTGTGGACGAATGGGCCGCCTTGCCTGTGACATGGATTGTGAGCCCCAGCGGCTCATCAATGAAGTCAGTCTTGACTGGCAAGGCCTCTGCACGGGCTTTCAGAGCGGCTACCAATTCAGGGTTGGCGTTTTGAATCACAGCCCTCGCCTGCTGTGGTATTTGACTGGCAAAACTGCCACCGGTGAAATGTGTTAACACCGGCGTATCTGCGCCCACTTTCACCATGACGCGGGGCAGACTGAGCTTGATTTGGCTCCAGCCCTTCTCGCCGGTCACCACGGGATATTCAGCATCCAGAGTGATATTGATATCGGCGCTCTGGTAAGTTTTCAAAAACTCCTTCAAGGGCTCCCAGTCCGACTCTTCAGCCATATAAACCAGAAGCTCGATGCGCCTCTTAAGCACAATGCCGCTGTCTTTGATGGCTTTCATGGCATAAAGCGCAGTGGCGATGGGCCCCTTGTCATCCTCGGCGCCTCGGCCTACCAGCTTGCCATCGGCCGTTTCGGTCAATTCATAGGGGCTTTGGGGCCACAGGCTGGGGTCGGCAGGCTGCACGTCGCCGTGGGTGATCACCCCAACCTTTTTCACATCTGTCCCGGCCCCTTCGGGGGACAGGCTTATCAGCATCACGTAGCCGTTGTCCTCCACATCGAGCCCCAGCATCCGGGCTTTAACCCCGAGAGCCCGTTTGAAATCGGCAAACACAGGGTCGGTGTCCGGGGTCAGGCCCTCCCGGGCGCGGGTATCGTAGCCGACCAGGGTTTTCAGGGTCTCGATTTGAGCCTGCTGGAAATTCGACGCCGCATAGGAGGCCACCTTTTGGGCATCCGGTGAAGGCGCTGCGGCCAAGCCAGGCATAGCAAGCATCAAGGGGATAAGGGCGGACAGGCGGCTCAGGGTAAAGGGGTTCGCAGGTTTCTTTGTCATGTTCTTTGTCATGTTCTTTGTCATGTTCTTTGTCATGTTCTTTGTCATGTTCTTTGTCGGCATTGGTGGTTTTTGGTTTTTGTTTTTGGTTTGGGGTTTTACAAAAGCAACCTCGCGGGCGGCTTGTTCCGTCAACGGTGTTGATAGTTCAGTGTGCCACACCCAAGGCACAGGAATTAACCACTTACTCATGGTTTGTTACAACAAAATTTCCGAGGGTCTTGGCGACCAGTGGCTGACATGTTACACAAGGGGCTGACGCCCGATGGCGGCCGCCTGGGAAGGTAATTTGGTACTGCTTGGGCGCAAAATTCAAACATACATCACGCCGCCATCTCACACACACACTCGATACAGGAAACGAACCATGAAGGGACAAACCCTCAAGCCGCTTGTTGTGGCCATGACACTGTCACTGGGCCTCACGGCCTGCGGCAACGACGAAAACAAACAGACCAAGGTCGCCAACACGCCAGCTACCGCCGTTGAAACAGCTTCCGCCGGGATTTCTGAACAGGCCGCCGTTACCGCTGTAAACCCCTTCTTCGAACCCTACAATACGTATCAGGACATCCCGGCCTTCGACAAAATCGAAGAAGCCCACTATCTGCCTGCCTATAAAGAGGGCATCACGCGTCAACAGGCTGAAATTCAGGCAATTATCGACAATGCCGACGCGCCCTCTTTCGCCAACACCATCGAAGCCATGGAGCAGAGCGGCAAGCTCATCAAGCGCGTATCTGCGGTGTTTTATAACCTGACCTCCGCCGACACCACCCCTGGCCTGCAGGCGATTTCCAAGGAAGTCTCGCCCATGCTATCGACCGCCAGGGACGATATCTTCCTCAATGACAAGCTGTTTGCCCGGGTAAAGGCTGTGTATGAGCAGCGCGACAGCCTGGGGCTGAATACAGCCCAAAGCCGCCTTTTGGAAGACACCTACAAAGCCTTCAGCCGCGGCGGTGCCAACCTGGATGAGGCCGGCAAAGCCAAGCTGCGTGAGCTAAACGAAAAAATTGGCAAGTTGAGCCTGGAGTTTGGTGACAATGTGCTCGCCGAAACCAATGGTTTCGAACTGGTGGTGGAAAACAAAGACGATTTGTCCGGTCTGCCCCAAAGCGTGATTGATGTGGCCGCCGCTACCGCCAAGAGCCGCGGCAAAGAAGGCAAATGGGTGTTCACCACCTCCCGCCCGTCCATTACCCCATTTTTGACCTACGCCGACAACCGTGAACTGCGCCAGCAGCTGTACACCGCCTATGTTGAGCGCGCCAATCACAACGATGCCCGCGATAACAAGAAGGCGCTGGCCGAAATCGCCGCCCTGCGCGCCGAGCGCGCACAGCTTCTGGGCTATAAAACCCACGCCCACTATGTGCTGGAAGAAAACACGGCGAAAAACCCTGACAACGTATACGCCCTGCTGGACAAGGTATGGCCTGCTGCCATTAATCAAGCCAAGTCTGAAGTGGCCGAGATGCAGAAGCTGATTGATGCCGAAGGTGGCAACTTCAAGCTGGCGCCATGGGACTGGGATTACTACGCCGACAAAATTCGTGTCGCCAAGTACAGCTTTAACGAACAGGACACCCGTCCCTACTTCTCGCTGGATGCCACCATCGAAGGCGTGTTTTACACCGCCAACCGCTTGTTTGGCCTGACCTTTAAAGAACGTAATGACCTGCCCAAGTACCATGAAGATGTGCGTACCTGGGAAGTGTTCGATAAAGACGGCAAGCTGCTGGCCATCTTTTTAGGCGACTACTACGTCCGCGACTCAAAGCGTGGCGGCGCCTGGATGAACGCCTACCGCTCACAGAGCGGCCTGGGTGATGAGCGTGTCGTGCCCATTATCGTCAATGTGCTCAACTATCCGCGCCCAACCGCGACTGAGCCTTCGCTGCTGACCTTCGATGAAGCCAGTACCCTGTTCCACGAGTTTGGTCATGCCCTGCACGGTATGCTGTCGAACGTTGAGTACGAGGCCCAGTCAGGCACCTCAGTACCACGGGACTACGTTGAGTTCCCATCCCAGGTCACCGAAAACTGGATGACTCAGCCAGAAGTGCTGTCGCAGTTTGCCAAGCACTACAAAACCGGTGAAGTCATTCCAGAAGAGCTGGTCAAGAAAATCCAGGCCGCCAGCAAGTTCAATCAGGGCTTTGCCACGGTTGAATACCTTGCCGCCACCAAGCTGGATCTCGACTGGCACACCCTTGAGACCAGCGAAGTGCAGGATGCCGCTGCCTTTGAGGCCGCCAGCCTCAAGAAAATGGGCCTGATTGACGAGATTGCGCCGCGTTACCGCTCAACCTATTTCAGCCATATCTTCTCCGGTGGTTACTCAGCCGGTTACTATGGCTACATCTGGGCCGATATCCTCGGCGCCGATGCCTTTGAAGCCTTCCGCGAAAGAGGCATCTTCAACCAGGATACCGCCAAGGCGTTTCGTGCCACCGTGCTGTCTCAGGGTGGCAGCGAAGATCCGATGAAACTGTACCGCGAGTTCCGTGGTAAAGAAGCCAGCATCGAGCCACTGCTCAAGAGCCGCGGTCTGCTGTAATGAAGGTTGTTTGAATTGCATCCTAAAGGCGCCCTCCGGGGCGCTTTTTTATTAGCCGCTGATAACGCCAACCCCCATCGTTACATGTTCAGAAAACCAGCACCCGTGAGACAAGACACAATTTGATACGCCCTTTCTACGCTTCGGTCACATTTTTGCAAGCTCTGGAGCTGATACTCTTCCCGACCCCAACGCCGTCGCGCTGGGTTGGATGATGGAGCGTGCCCACAGAGGCGCGCCCGGGGTTAACATTTCAAGAGATATGGATATGAATCAAAAACATCTGTTAGCGGTAACCATTGCCGCTGCACTGGGCGTCAGCGCCTGCGGCTCTGATAATAACGACGTGGAAAAAGAGGTTCTGGTGGATCTGCGGGTGATGGAGACCACGGATCTTCACACCAACATCATGGACTTCAACTACTACAGCGGCAAAGAAGATCCAACCATAGGTCTGGCCCGCACCGCCAGCCTTATCAAGGCTGCCGCCAATGAAGCCCCCAACCATGTACTGGTGGATAACGGCGACCTGCTGCAGGGCAGCCCCATGGGCGACTATATGGCTAAAATCGGCATCGCCGATGGCGCCGTACACCCCGCCTACAAGGCCATGAATTTGCTGGGTTACAGTGTAGGCAACATAGGTAACCACGAATTCAACTATGGCCTTGAGTTCCTCGAAAAATCCCTGGCCGGTGCCGAGTTTCCTTACATCAACGCCAACGTCTACTGCGCCGACGATAACGGCTGCTGGAAAGGCATCAAAAAGGGCGAGCATTTGTTCACGCCTTACGTGATTGAGGACAAAGAGGTTATCGACCAAAACGGCGATAAGCATGTCCTCAAAATTGGCTATATCGGCTTTGTACCACCGCAAATTATGCTGTGGGACAAACAAAACCTGACCGGCAAGGTTGAGCCAGCAGACATCCTCGAAACCGCCCAAAAGTACGTGCCTGAAATGAAAGCCAAGGGCGCCGATATCATTATCGCCATTCCACACTCTGGCATTGGCTCGGTGGAAAACCCAGGCGATGCCATGGCTGAAAACGCTACCTATGCCCTCACCCGGGTTGAAGGCATCGATGCCATCATGTTTGGCCACAGCCATTCCATCTTCCCGGACGCGCGCTACAGCGACCTGCCAAATACCGATGTGGAAAAAGGCCTGTTGAACGGCGTTGCAGCCGTGATGCCCGGCCGCTGGGGTGACAACCTGGGCGTGGTTGACTTTGCGCTGGCCCGCAAGGACGGAAAGTGGACAGTGCTCGATGTTAAAACCGAAGCACGCCCCATCTACGATGGCGCCAACAAAGCGCCACTGGTGGAAGCCGACAAAGACATTCACGATGCCGTGGAGCTTGAACATCAGGGCACCCTCGCCTTTGTGGACGAACCCATAGGTGTGGCCGCAGCCGACATGTACAGCTTCCTCACCCTGGTGCAGGACGACCCAACGGTGCAAATCGTTTCTGACGCGCAAATCGCCAATGTCCGGGCCAAGCTGCCGCCATCACTCGCACACCTGCCGGTGATATCGGCTTCCGCTCCCTTCAAGGCCGGTGGCCGCCACGGCACCACCTCAGATGCGGATCAGTACGTGCAGGTAGACGCAGGCGAGCTGACCTTTAAAAACGCCGCCGACCTTTACCTCTACCCCAACACCATGGTGGCGGTAAAAGCCACGGGCGCCGAGCTTAAAGACTGGCTGGAATGCTCAGCCAATCAGTTCAACCAGATTGACCCCGCCAAGAGCGAGCCGCAGTTCCTCATCAACTGGGCTGGCCATCCAACCTATAACTTCGATGTGCTCGACGGCATGACCTACAAGATTGACGTAACCCAGCCAAGCAAGTTCGACCGTGACTGTAAGGTTGTGAATGAAAACGCCAACCGCATCGTGGATCTGGCCTTTAAAGACAGCGACGGCAAGGTTTACAGCGGCGAAGAGCTGCTGACCAAAGAGTTTATTGTCGCCTCCAACAACTACCGCGCCTTCGGCGGCAAGTTTGCCGGTACCGGCAGCGACCATGTGGTGCTGGAGCTACCGGACACCAACCGCGAAGCGCTGGCGGCTTACATCACCGCCGAGTCGAAGTACAACGACACCACAGGCCAGTACGAGGGCATGGTAAACCCCACCGCCGACTACAACTGGGACTTTGTGACCATTAACAGTGCCGTGGCGCTGGATGTGCGATTCGAGACCCAGGACAGCGCCAAGGCCGATGCCTTTATCGAGCAAAACAAGCAGCGCGCCATGACCAAGGTCGGCAAAGACGAGTTGGGTTATGCCGTGTATCGCATCGATTTGACCAAGTAATCACTTTCTGCAATTTCAGTGACCCGTTAAAAATGGCGCCCCCGGGCGCCTTTTTTATTACCCTTCAGCGGTTGGGCTGCAGATAAGCCTGCGTTTTACCAAAGAGTCCAATCCCCTGATGCAAAGCGGGTTTGCTTCTGTCATCCCACTTCCACTTAATGGGTTGAGTAAGCTGCATTTTCAGGAAACACGCCAAATCCATAGGCCGCATCAAAGTGATTATTTTTTGAGAAACTTTCAGTAAAAAACGCTGTAGTCAGGTACTCTGGCTCCGCACCTTATTTCCCCGCTGAGCCAAACCCGGCCCAGAACTCTGGCATGACACAGTACTCTTCCCCAGTGCCGGTACAGGTGCCCTGGCGGGAACCGAACCAAGACGATGAAAGCCAGCGTAACCCAATCAGAATCAGTCATACTAGGTCACAATCGATTCTCAGCCGGTTTTTATAGGGTGATTATC
Organism: Shewanella zhangzhouensis; assembly: GCF_019457615.1. Taxonomy (NCBI): domain Bacteria; kingdom Pseudomonadati; phylum Pseudomonadota; class Gammaproteobacteria; order Alteromonadales; family Shewanellaceae; genus Shewanella; species Shewanella zhangzhouensis. The sequence continues at coordinate 1,943,236 of NZ_CP080414.1, read as the reverse complement.
TTTATCCAATCAGGTAGTTAACATGACAATAGCGTTTGAGACTCAAAGACTGAGCGTGGTCGAAATAGTGGATGGCGTTGCTTTGTCTGAACGCTCTGACTTACTTGAGCGTGTGCCCGCGATGTTAACCCCGGCAGTAGTTGAACATCTTCCCCCCTACTTTCACGGCGTTAACTCCCGCGGTGCGGCAGACATCTGGCTTGAACGCATGTTGCGAGAAAGCCGGTTACTTCAGGTCAAATCAAAAACACACGAAATCATGGGTTTCCTGTTTATCTACGTAGAAAACGAGCACCATGCCCACATTGGCTATTTGCTTGCACAGGCGTATTGGGGCAAGGGCCTGGCCACTGAATTACTGCAGGGATTCATTGGCGCAGCTGCCAACACTGAGTCATGGTTAACCCTTGTTGGCGGCGTTGACCAGGCCAATACAGCATCAACTAAACTGCTTGAAAAGCTGGGCTTTACAGCCCAAAAACAGGATGGAAACAGCCCGGTGTTTTATGAGTATCGGCTCTCTCGAGCGATACCGGAACAAGTCAGTCAGAAGGGGGCTGTGCCTTAGCCCAGCGTTTAATGCATAGTAAAGGTGTCAAACCAGTGGAGAGCAGATTATGAGTAAAAAGCATTCTGGTTCTTGCCTTTGCGGCGAAGTGCGTTATGAGATTGATGGCGACTTTGAGCGTTTTTTTCTGTGTCACTGCCATTATTGTCAGAAAGATACCGGCTCTGCCCACGGGGCGAATCTTTTCAGCACCTCAGCGACGCTGAACTGGGTCTCAGGCGTTGATAAGGTAACCCTGTTCAACTTGCCTTCAACGCGCCACAGCAAAGCATTTTGTGCCGTTTGCGGCTCACCGGTGCCACAGCAATCGACCGATAATTTACTGGTCGTCCCGGCTGGCAGCCTCGACAGCGACCTCATCATTCCCCCCAACGCGCACCTGTATATGGCGAGCCGCGCCGCCTGGGAGCATGATTTGGAGAGTTTGCCGCGTTTTGATGGACTGCCGACATAGCTGGGCCGCCAGTCCACCAAATAGGCCTTTCGAGCGAGAGACAGACTGAGACACTTAAACCGAGCCAGCAATTGCCCACCAAATCATCATTTTGGTGAAAGCCAGCGCCCGGAACGGTGCAACTAATTGATACAGCTTCGACAATGTGGAAATAGCATGAGCCAGAGTATAGATACCGATATAGCCCCCGTGACCAAAGCGGATTTGGAGGCTGTTATGCAGCTGGTGCTGGAGGTTGCACAGCAAGATGTGTTACCTCTGTTTAGTCAGGAGGGGCAAGAGACCTTTTTAAATCGGGTACTGCCAGATGTTGAAACAACCTTCGACAGCAGTAAATTCATCGCCTTAAAAGCATGTCAGGGCAGTAAACTTGTCGGCTTTGCTGCACTTCGGGACGGCAACTTCCTTACTCACCTATTTGTCGATAAAAGCGTGCAAGGAAGTGGGCTTGGAAAGACGCTGCTGAGCACCCTGCTTGGCCGCACTGAGGCCAATGAGGTGAATCTGTGCTCCTCTGTCAATGCCGTGGGCTTTTACCAGCACCTGGGCTTTTCCCCCACTGGCCCGCAAGCGCAAAAGAATGGTGTTCGTTTTGTGCCCATGAGTATTAAACGCTGAAAAAAGCATTCACCAGAAACAAAAACACCGCAACTCATCTGCGGCGTTTTTTGTTGGACGCGCCATGACTTGCCAGCGCGGCAATTGGCTTACTGCTTGCTTGCCTTCGTGGCCGCTTTTGTGGCCAAAACCTCTTTCATGGGAGGCACCAGCGTAGCAGGGTCGAGGCGCATCTGATACCAGTTAAGGCGCCAATCCAGATGCGGCCCGTTGGCGCGGCCGGTGGCACCGACTTCGGCTATCTTGTCGCCCTGCTTTACCCTGTCACCCACCTTTAAATAGAGCTTGGATAAGTGCAGAAAGCTTGAGCTGACACCGTAGCCATGGTCAATAATCAGGGTGCCTCCGGAGTAGAACATATCCGGCACCGCCAGCGTTACCACACCATCGGCGGGCGCCACCACCACGGTGCCGGTTTTGGCCGCCACGTCCACACCAAAGTGCGGATTGCCGGGCACCCCGTTGTACACACGCTGACTGCCATACACCCCAGAGATACGGCCTGTTAAGGGCCAGACAAAAGGCTTGGCAAAGGCGGTAATATCCGAATCGGTTGCCCTTGCAGCCTTGGTCATAGCGCTGTCTTTGGCGGCACGCTCCTGCGCCGCCGGATCGGGCTTCATGATTTTTTGTGCGATACCATTGACCTCAGAAATCCGGTATTCCCGCTTGGCGAAGGTCAGGGGTTTGATTTCGGTGAGCCCATCGGCGTAGATCACTTCAAGAGTCTGCTCAAGCTCACCTTCTCGCTCCACCCCAAAGGCAAAGTTACCTTCCGGGGTGACCCTCAGTGGCTCGCCATTGAGGCTGACACTGCTGCCTGCAGGCACCTTGCCACGAATAAGCGAGCCCTGCTCCATCTTGCCACTGAGTTCAATCTGCGCCATCGCACCATGGGCGAATGTCAGTAACAGGGCGGCAATCCAGGGCTTTAACATTGGTGGTCTTCCTTAAGCAGCGTGATAGGTTCAGTCGGCAGCGATTTCGGCTGCCGCAATGGCGCCTTTGCCAATGCCTTCGTAGGCAATCACTTTAAAGTGGCTGCCGGGCACCTTTTCGGCGAGGGTCTTGGCCATAAAGTCCGCCAGCAGCTCTACCGTGGTGTCGTGGGGGATGATGTCGCAAATGGCCCTGGGCATGGCGAGCTGGAAATCCCCCTGGGGTGCCTGATAACGAAAGCCTATGTGGGAATTGTCATCGATGCGGCATTGGGCCGACAGCTCAAGCTCGGCTACGGGTACCACGTCTTCCTCGGTACCCAGGTAGATATCTTTCCAGCGCTTGGCCCAGTAGGCATCCCAGTCTGGCGCACTCTCCCCATTTTCGAATATCTGCACCGGGCTGCGATGGCCATGGGCGATACGCTGGCAGTTGCCATCGTGTTTTTTAAGCCCGTGACTGTAATGGTAAAAGGGGCCACTGAGAGACTCGGTTCTCAACGTCAAATGAATGCCATCGACATTGTCTGGCAGCGCTTCACGCAGGGCCTTACGCAGGAATGCGTTCACGGCTTCAAAATCGACTTGCTCGGCGGGAATAAGGGCAAACGCCTGACTTGGACAAGCCAGATGTATGTTGCCTACGTCACTTTGAAAGTCCATCCACACTCTGTCGCCCTGCTGCTGCCAGCGCACATTGGATGAGGCCGTTGGGATAAGCAGCCTGTGGTCGGCCACTCTGTCGATGGTGTCTTTAATGGTGCGCTTGACCTTGGCAAAGTCCAGCACCATGTTTTGACTGTCCAGTCCCCCTTCGAGGACCACATCCACTATCCAGCTCTCTCCCACCATGCCACGCTTGGCGCAAAGGTAGGAAAAATCGAGCACGGTTAAATCTTTAACAAAAAGTTGCATAACACTCCCGGGCAGAGAAACAGTCTGCCGTGATTAGCGGCCGGGCCGCAACACCGTCTGACGGGCAATAGCCGAAAGGCGGTCACTCAGATGTCAATTCTAAACAATTCACTCGCCCCCGGCGAGTCTCAATGGCGTGAACAGGGCTAAATTTACGCCCCTCACCAACGGCTTGTGCCTCTGCTGCACACTAAGGCTGCAGCTCGCACTATTCACCTATGCCACTTCTGCAAGGGTCGGCGTACAATTCCGATTGCTATCCCAGGCAGTCAAAGGAGATGACATGAAAAGTTTCGGCGCCAACATCTTTGTATTTGATGGTCCAGCGGTGTCCTTTTATGGCATGCCCTATACCACCCGCATGACCATAGTACAGCTTAAAAATGACAAACTCTGGGTGCACTCCCCCATTGAACTCAATGATGAGTTGATACGTCAGGTGAATGCTCTTGGTGAAGTCGCTTATCTGATTTCCCCCAACAAACTGCATCACCTCTACATTGCCGCCTGGCAGACACGCTGGCCAGAGGCCACGGCCTTTGCCGCCCCCGGTGTAGCCAATAAATGCCAACACCTGCACTTTGATGCGGACCTTACCGACAAGGCACCGGCAGAGTGGCGAAGCGAAATCGAGCAATGCATTTTTAAAGGATCGCCGGTGATGGAAGAAGCCGTGTTTTATCACAAAGGCTCGCGCACCCTCATTCTCACTGATTTGATTGAAAACTTCAGCCCGGGGCATTTCAATGCCTGGCAGCGACCACTTGCCCGGATAACAGGCATTCTGGCTCCCAACGGTAAAACGCCGCTGGATTGGCGCTTATCTTTTATGAATGGGCGGCACAAGGCAAAAGAGGCGGTGGCGCAGTTTCGTCGCTGGCAGCCTGAGCAGCTGATACTCGCCCACGGAGAATGCGTACATGAAAACGCCATGGACTTTGTGGAACGCTCGTTCAGCTGGGTCGGCCTTAAGCAAACAGAATCAGCACCTGCATAGGACCCAAAGGATACTTTCTACCGAAGCAAACCTGCATGGGCAGTACACAGACTTGCTGCCAAAGTGCAGGTATCGTGAGTTGAACTGAGCCTAAAGTGCCGGTAATACGCAGCTATTGAGACAAACTGTGAACCGGGTGAGATAAGAAAGGCGACCACCTGGGTCGCCTTTCTTTATGCTTTCCTTTATGTCTTTTGGAGCTTATTCGCCCTTTAAGCGGCGATGGAGCTGATCTTTCAGGTTGGCCGGTACGCCTTTAATCAGCAGGGTGTCGGAGATGGGGTCGTAAATCACCCGCTCGCCCAGATGATGACCATCGAAACTGATAGTGACACCGCCGCCGGTACCTGAGAATTTTTTCAGCTGCCTCAAAGTAGACTTGTCCACTGGGAACTCTTCTTCCAGATCGTAGTTGCCTGTCGTGGCAAAATCGTAGAAGGAGTCCATGCCCGAGTCCGCCAACTCATCGGCGAGATCTTTAATGTCTACTTCGGCACCTGCATCGAAACGCTCAGAGCAATATTCAAACACCTTGTCGCGACAGGCCTGACGTTCATCCTTGGTCAGCTCACTGCCAGCCACAAAGTCTTCCACCGCAATCATCAGACTCTTGTTTTGCGCCTTGGGGTTAATGCCCTCAACACAGCCCATAAAGTCGAGGAAGAAATCCGCTACCTTGCGGCCGGCGCGGCCACGGATAAAGGAGATGTACTTGCGGCTTTCTTTATCGGCCTGCCATTCGGTCAAATCGATACGGGCGGCAAGCTGGATGTTGTTCAGGTCCAGATGATTCACCTGGGTCAGCTCCATGTCATCCAACACCGTCATGGAAGACTTGGCACTGAGCAGTGCCACGAACAAGTAGTCACTGGCCATATGGCTGTAACAGGCCAGCAGTAAAAAGCCGCCCTGGCTGAAATCGTATTTGCCGAGTTCATCCTGCAGCAACTTACTGGCTTGGCCCGTAAATTCCACGAAGCCAAGGCCACCATCGAGGTAGTCCTTCAGGCCGTTTGCAAAGGCCGGATTGGCTTCGCCGTCATTGCCATGGGTGCCAAAAAAGCCGAATCCCTTGCCGGATTTGCTGGTGTAAGACTGATGCAGTTCTTCCAGCATCAGCTCAACCGCCTGACTGTTCAGCAGTGGCTGCGGGCGAAGACGGCAGCTGAGCTGGCCCTCATGGGTTTGGGCGATTTCATGGATGATTGCCTGTTCTACTTTAATCGTCATACGCCTTGATAGTGATAGCCGTGGAAATCCGGTATTATATGCCGCTAACCCAATCCTTTGTGAAACATTTTTTGACTATGGCTATTCAATCCAAATACACCAATACCCAAGTGGAAACCCTAATTGCAGAAGTACTGGCCGTGCTGGAAAAACACCAGGCCCCCACCGACCTTGGTCTGATGGTACTGGGCAACTGCGTCAGCCACCTGCTGGAAACCAAGGTGCCTGCTGCCAGCCGCGCCGCTGTGGCCGAGCAGTTTGCCAAAGCGCTTAATCAGTCGGTGACAAAAGCCTGATAAAGCTGGCACCCACACGGGAAAAGTGCTTAAGATACCAAGGTGTTAACCTGTCCCAAGGATAAGAGCGAGCGGAATGGTTGAGAGGAAACAACAACTGGAGCGTGACAAGGTGTCACGACTGGTTAACTGGGGCCACTGGTTTGCCCTGTTCAACGGCTTTCTGGCACTGATTGTTGGCAGCCGTTATCTGGAAACCGTTGGTCTTCCCGAGACCCTCACCGGCTGGGGCTATCTCGCATTGGCGAGCATTGGCCAGTTTTCCTTTCTCGCCTTCTTACTGTATCTGCTGCTGATTTTCCCCGTCACCCTGCTGCTGCCCTACTCAAAAATATTGAGGGGGCTGGCGGCAACGGTGGCCACCCTGGGCCTGTGTATTCTGCTCTACGACACCATAGTGTACGACGACTACGGCGTGCACCTGTCGCCCTTTGCCTTCGATGTGGCCTGGGCCGATTTACCTTCACTCCTGAGCGGCACCTCTTACATAGTAACGCCCATAGGGATTTTGGCACTGGAGCTGACGGCGGCCAATTTCCTGTGGAAACGCATTGTTAAAATTGAAAAATGGCGCATCGGTGGCAAGGTGGCGGCCGTGGTGGGCAGCTGTTTTATTGCCAGTCATCTGGTGCACATTTGGGCCGATGCCGCCAAGGTGAAGGACATCACCCGCTACGATGATGCTTATCCACTGTTTTATCCGGCCACGGCAAAAAGCTTTATGGAGTCACACGGGCTGGACTCCGCCGGAGGGCTTTCCAAACTCGGCGAGCAGCAGCAACTAGGCTACTCCCTTGACGCCTTAAGCTGCAAACCTCAAAGCAAGCCCAATGTACTGATTGTGGCCGTTGACGCCCTGCGGGCAGATATGCTTAATCCGCAAACCATGCCGTTTTTGAGCAGCTACGGCAGTGATAATCAATTCTTTGATAAACATTTAAGCGGTGGCAATCAGTTCCAAAGCGGCATGTTCTCCCTGTTTTATGGTCTGCAGGGCAGTTACATGGCAGCGGCCGACTTCCAAACCATATCGCCACTGTTAACCCAGGGATTTGCCGCTTCGGGCTATGCCCTCAAGCGCTTTGGTCCTGCGTCCAACGAAATCAATCCCCGTCCACTGGCGCTCTTTAATGACTTTGACGCCGCCCTGATGGATGACAGTGAATCCAGAGCACTGGCCGATATTCAAAGCCGCGAAGCCTTTGAAGACTGGCGCAGGCAACAAATATCGCCCTGGTTTGCTCTGGTGAATCTGGGCGCACCGGACACCTACGACACCCCGGTGGGCTTTGCCGGTATTGAAACTATCAAGGCTCCTCAGGGTATGGCACCGGCTCAGCGGGTGCTCTTCAGTCAATACCGTCAATCGCTGCATTTTATAGATAGCGAACTGAAAAGCCTTATCAGTCATCTCCCTGCCGATACACTGGTAATTATCACCGGAACCAGTGGCAAGGCCTTCACCAGCAATGAGACAGAAGCCAGGCGGGATTTGTCCCCCCAAAGCGTTCGCGTGCCCTTGATTATTCACTGGCCCGGCGGTGAGCAGGCACAGATTAACTACACCACCAGCCATCATGGTCTGGCCCCTACCCTGATGACACGGGTGCTGGGCTGCACCAATCCCATTACAGACTACAGCGCAGGACGCCAACTGTTGATGCCAAGCGAGCAGCCATGGGTGTATGTGGGTGATAACCGGTTCTTTGCCATTTATCAGGATGATGAAATCACAGTTATCGACCGCCATGGCAAATACGATATCTACAGCAGTGATTTTAAAACCCGATTAAACAAGAAATTAAGCGCCCCGGATCTTATCCAGGTCATGCGTGAAGGCAGGCGACTTTATCACCAGTGAAACCGCCGTGCGCTCGGCAATTGGTGACAAAACGACAGCTTAGGACACAAACTAAGCAATCAAACCAAATAGTTGTCATCAAGGCTTGCACTGCTTAGCGGCTCTTGATAAAGTTCGCCTCGTTGAGACGGCACTGAACTGCGCAAGCCGCTCAAAGTATTCGGTATGTAGCGCAGCCCGGTAGCGCACTGTCATGGGGTGTCAGGGGTCGGAGGTTCGAATCCTCTCATACCGACCAAATTCAACAAAAAAGCTCAGCAGCAATGCTGGGCTTTTTTGTTTTATTGATGTTCTCGACGTTACATTGAAACCAAAGCGGATGGGGTGTCAGGGGCCATCGGCCGAGTGTCGGACCATCGCCTCCTCTCATGCCGACCAAATTCAACAAAAAAGCTCAGCAGCAATGCTGGACCTTTTTAATTTTCGCTTTATCTCCCATCTAACCAGCATCCTATCTCACACTGATTTTCACATCACTTTCATCAGTTTACGCTGCCGAATATTGTGAACAACGCGTTAACGCTCTACAGTGAATAGCAGAAACCGGGTTGATCTTTTAGGGGAGCATTCTTGCGGTCTTTTTTTGCTGCATCGCCGCCACGCACTGCCATCATACTGGCGATTTTTGGCTTTTTACTGAACCTGTATCCGCTGCCACTGTTTGCCAACGTGCAGTTGATTTTGGGTAATGCTGCCTATGTGATTGCCGCCGTTATATTGGGTCCCCGCTACGCCGTTGCCGTGGCTCTGGTTTGCGCTGCCGGCCTCTTTTTGACTTGGGATACCAAGCATGTATTTGTCCTTTTCCCACTCGAGGCCCTGGTGTTGGCGCTTGCCAGGAGACGCGGCATTTACTCCCTCTATGCCGGTGTGGGGTTCTGGCTGCTGATTGGAACTCCCCTGTTCTACCTTTACGGCCTGACCTTAACTTCCCTGCCCGTAAGTCACCTGCCCTTTATCGCCTTTAAACAAGCTATTAATGGTCTGTTTTACATAGGTCTGGGGGCCGTCCTGCTTCTGATGATGCCTAAACTGGCACAAATCAATCCCGGTTACAGGAACGCGCCGGAACGCTTCAGTGATAAGCTGACCTACAGCTTTACGCTGTTTATCTCGCTGGCACTGCTGATTGCGGCCTTACTGTTCAACCAGTTTTTTATTGACCGCCAGCAGCTGCTTATTAAAAAGAATCTGCAGGACAATGCCGTACATTTGTCGCAATTAACCTTTGATTACCTGCGCGAACATCAAAGGGCCATCATTCAGGGTGCTGAATGGCTGTCGATGATGGGAGATGACTTTGAGAGGCAGGATTGGCTCACTCAGTTCAACCATGGCTACCCCGCCTTTTTAACCATGTTGATTGCCAATGACCGAGGCAACATAGTGGCCGCGAGCCCTGCGGCGCGCATGATGGATGATGCGATTAAAAACGGGGCTTACAGCGTTATCGACCGCCACTACTTTAAAGAAGCCTTTTATAATCAGACGCCCTTTATCTCGCCGGTATTCCTGGGAAGAGGTTTTGGCAGTGACCCCATAGTCGCTGTCAGCGCCCCGATATACAGCCCAGGCCGTTCGAGTCATCCCGCCGGTATCCTGGAAGGCTCGCTGGATTTAAAGCGTTTTGTGCTAATCGACAGGCAAAATCGGCATCATTCCGAGCAATATTTGCTGCTGACCGATGACAACAATCGGGTGATTTACGCCTCGGCGCCGCTGAATATCGCCTCACTCAGCGAGTTCGCATCAGCAGAGAGTGGCCTTGAGTATCGCACCAGTTTGCAGCTGATTAACCTGCACGATTTACACAATCCCAACCCCGAGTATATATACGCTGAAGAGCCACTGGCGAATGGTTGGCGTCTCATGGTCTTAACGCCCTTCGCACCACTGATGCAACTGGCCGAAACGCAGTTTTTACGCACCTGTATACTGCTGATTCTCAGCATGGGGTTCTGCTTCTATCTGGCCCGTTTGATAAGCCGGATGATGACAGGCTCACTCGAAACCATCGCCCATGAATTCAAGAGTCCCGGTGAGCAACCCAAGCCCCTGCCCGCCGATGCACCGGCCGAAGTACAGGCGCTCTATCAGAGCCTGAAAGCGAGTCAGCGGCAATTGCTGAGCTATCAGTTGGAGCTTGAAGAAAAGGTTGCCATCCGCACCCTCGAGCTTGAAACAGCCAATCAGAAGCTGCAGGCGCTGGCACAGCGCGACCCCCTCACGGGTTTATATAACAGGCGCCATGCAACCGCAGAATTTGCGCCTTTGCAGGCCATGTGTGAACGCAGCGGTGAAGCCATCGCTGTGGTTATCCTGGATCTCGACTTTTTTAAAGCCATCAACGATACCCACGGGCATTTGGCCGGGGATGAGTGTCTGCGTCAGGTGGCTATTCTGCTCACACAACACTTCAAGCGGGATTCTGATCTGGTTGCCCGTTATGGCGGGGAAGAATTTTTACTTATCCTGCCGATGACCAATGCACTGAAAATTGAGCATCACCTCAACCAGCTTCGCGAGGATCTGGCAAGGCATCCTGTGAATCATCCCTCCGGCGATGAGCCGATTAACCTGTCTGTTTCAATCGGTGCCATGGTGGCCAATGCCAACTTCTCTGACTCTCTGGAAGCCTGGCTCAAGGTCGCCGATGACAATCTCTATCAGGCCAAAGCCGAGGGCCGCAATCGGGTGGTCTGCACCTTAATCAGTGACGGCGTTCCCACACCATAGGTCATGTTCTGCAGGAGATAATCCTTGGTTCTGCTGATAACCCACAGCTCACAACGCATCACGCCGAGGCCTTTTTATACGCCATCGTTCACGTATTACCCCAGTGACGGCGTCTTTTGTCAGCAGTCAAAGCTACGGCGTCGGCTCTACTTCCTTTGCGTGCTGTGTATCAAATAAGTCCTTGATTACCGAGAGCTGAAATTCATAAAACGGGTTCCACTTCTGGCGCAGCATCTCATCGGCACTGACAGCAAAGATACCGCGCTCCCCCCGTGATGCTGCCGCACCAATCTGGATCCTGTCCTTGTGCGGTGCGACACCCTGACCATAAAGGCTGTCGGATTGTGAAAATGGCAGCGCCACATGGGATAGGGAATAGACATTCATCGGCCAACTCTGCGCCAAGATTATCGCCTCCCCTCGGGGCGCCACAGGGGTAAACTCGACTGCATGCGGGTGACTGCCATCGTCCAGCGTTCGGTTTTGAACCACACCGACTCTGGCCTTCATTTGGGGTGAGCGGTATAGCGGCTCAAGCTCAAGTCTCGGGTCCCTCTGAGTAAGCCGTTGATTAATTGGGCTACGGTTAACATCATATAGCACCAACTGATGCCTGGACTCATTCAAATTCAGATATAAGGACTCGACTACCGCGCGACTGGACACCGTATCATCAGCCATGGATTGGAAGGTCAGTAACGTTGGCAGCAACGCCTTTTGACCTGGGGTTAAGGATTGCAATTGCCGCTGATTCTCCTCCGCCAACTGATACACCATATCCCCTGCATTTACCGCAAACGACACGTACTTAAAGGGGTCGTATTCGCTTCCCAGGGCATTCCAGGCAAGCTTCTCCAGCCCAAGCCACTCACCCAGACGCGCCTGCCAATATGCGCCGCGCGCAACCGGCGCAAGCCCGATGGCAGGCGACAAAAAGACCATGGCCTGACTATCTGGTGTCTCGCCAGCCCCAATACGCTCAAGCTCATGGTGCAACGCCAACGCTGCGCCGGTTGAAAAACCCACGATATACAGTGGTCGTTCACCGAGTCCGGATTTAAGGTGGCGTATCGCCAGTGCAACCGCCGCACTCATGTCCTGCCACTGGAGTCGTACCAGCCCTGAAGGCAAGGTCCCATGCCCCGGCAATCGCAGGCCCAATACATGGGCGTTCCCCTTAAGATCCTTTGCCAGATTTGATAAGGCATAGGGCGAGTCAGACATGCCATGGAGCAATAACACCCCATAATCGGCGGCGGCATTGGGCCACTCGTAGCTCCAGTTCCAATCCTGCGACCAATGGCTGGGCGCCGATAAACTCCCCTTTACATAACGGTTCACCGGCGAGTCCAGACCTGCGGTTTTGGCATAGATACGCGTCTGGATTTCCTGCTTGAGCGCTTCCTCCAGAGCCAGATACCCGGCAAAATCCCTTACCTCAGACTGACGGATAAAACGATGCTGCAAGTCTGTGGTATGCCAAATATCCAAGTCAGGACGGCTATTCAGAAACCACACGCCAAATCCCAATGCCGTAATACACACGCCCAAGGTGCCGTACACCACGGCAATTAACAGGTGTTTTGACGTACTCAGCAGCAGGGTTTTCATGGGTGGATGTCCTTATGCCAGATAAAAAAAGCCGGCAAAAGCCGGCTTTTTTTCAATCGTAGATAGTAGGTATGGGCTGACGCTTGTGCTGGGTCGCTTTGTAAATACCCACCAGCTTGTCTTCAACCGACTTGGGCACCTCTTTACCTTCGAGAAAGTCATCAATCTGGTCGTAGGTCAGTCCCAGTGCTACTTCGTCTTCCAGACCCGGGCGATGGCATTCAAGATCAGCCGTTGGGGCCTTGATCACCAGCACTTCCGGGGCTCCCAGATGACTCGCTATCTGCCTTACCTGGCGCTTGTTGAGGCCAAAAAGTGGTGCCAGATCGCAGGCTCCATCGCCCCACTTGGTATAAAAACCGGTAATATTTTCGGCACTGTGGTCGGTTCCCACCACCAACCCACCGGTGAGACCGGCGATTTCGTACTGGGCAATCATGCGCATTCTGGCTTTCACGTTGCCTTTGACAAAATCCACCTTGCTGGTTTCAGGCAGTTCAAGACCTGCAGCTTTAAACCCGGTCAGGGTTTCAGTGTGTATGCCATCGCTGCCACTGCCCACGTTTACAGTCACCAGCTTGCTTGGCTGAATAAATTCACAGGCCATTTGCGCTTCGTGCTCGTCTTTTTGCACCAGATACGGCAAACGGACCGCGATAAAACGGTATTGTTGGCTGTCGGTTTCCTGGTTGAGCTCATTGACTGCCAGTTGGCACAAGCGTCCGGCTACTGAAGAGTCCACCCCGCCGCTAATCCCCAGTACCAGGGTTTTGCTGTGGGCTTCACGCAGCTTGGCCTTGATAAACGCTACCCGGCGCTGCACTTCAAAGTCTGGCGTAATGGCTTTGAGTACCCGCATTTCACGCAAAATTTGTCCTTTCACACTTCACTCCGCTGTCGCAAACAAAGCCCGAACCCGCTGCAATATTTTTCTAGCGCGCGGCCGGGACCGCCCCGTAAACTGGGGTAAATTGTTTCATATCAGGTGGCAGATGCAACAGGAAATTATTGATTTCAGGCAAAGTCAGTCGCTGGCAGGCGCAGAGCTCAGCCGCGCCTGTTATCAACATTTTGACTTTGGTCGCCATGTCCACGAAGACCTGCACTTTGGCGCCGTTGTCCGTGGGGCTCAGGCGTTCAATCATAAGGGGACCGGACATACCCTCAGCCGGGGCGATGTATCAACCTTAAGCCCCGATGAGTGCCACGATGGGGTTGCCGCTTCTGACGCGGGCTATGAGGTGCTGGTATTGTCGCTGCCTCAGTGGCATTTGGACAGGATAGCTGTAGAGCTGGGTGTTACCTTTGGGGGATTTTGCCAGCCTAAACGCGAGGATATGGCGCTTTACCAAGCCTTTGTGTCTCTGCACCGGCTGCTTTATCACGGCGAAAATCCCTTGCTTGAAGAAACCGCGCTGCTGGATTTCTTTCAGCGCCTGCTGGGTCACTCTACTGCATCTGAAAAAGTCAGTAACACAGGCACAACCAATGCCGGATTAAGCCGTGAAATTCGCCTGGCCAAAGCGCTGATGGCCGACAGCCCAGATCCCGTGACTCTTGAGCTTCTTGGCGAAATAACAGGGCTCGGTCGCTACCGGTTGCTGCGCCATTTCAGGGCACAAACGGGGCTCAGCCCCCACCAGTGGCAACTAAGGCTAAGGCTTGAACGGGCCAAAAAAAGCCTGATGCAAAATAATGGCACTTCGCTGACTGACATCGCCCATCAGCACGGTTTCAGCGATCTGAGCCACTTTAATCGCCACTTTCGGATGGCCTTTTTAACTTCACCCAGCGCTTATCGCCGCGCTATCAGGAATTAATAGATGTTGGACTTCACCCTCCTTGGCAGCATCGCCGTCATTCATGCCATAGCGCTGGCAAGTCCGGGGCCGGACTTTGCCATCATGCTGAAGGTATCTCGCTATCAAACCCGCGCTGTTGCCATGATGACTGCGTTGGGCATTGCTGCGGCCATTTTGGCCCATACCCTTGCCAGTCTCACAGGCCTTAGCCTGCTTATCCACACTACCCCCTGGCTGTTTGGGGCGGTGCAGGCGCTGGGCGCCGCTTATCTGGGGTATATGGGGATAGGCGCGTTGATATCGGTGCGAAAACAGTTTTTATTGCGAAGGGAGCTGCCATTGTCATCGCAGTCAACACCAACGGATGCGCCGCCAAACCCAGACTCCATGCTGAGCACAGCAAAGGGCTTTCGTTTGGGCCTCTACACCAACTTACTGAATCCCAAGGCTTTGGTGTTTTTCCTGACCTTGTTTTCTGCCATGGTGGGCCCCGAGGTAAATAGCGCTACCCGGATGGCGTTGCTGTTGCTGATGTTTACCCTGTCCTTCGCTTGGTTTGGACTGCTCGCCGTGCTGCTCACCAAAGGCAGCAGTCAGCGCGCGCTGGTGCGCATGGGGCCCATTATTGATCTGGTGACGGGTGTGCTCTTTTTGATGGTGAGTGTGGCCATACTTTTCGGGTTGGCCACCGAGTATGTGGGATAAGAAAGCTAAGCAACTGATCCTTTTCCAACGCTGGAAATAAAGCATCTTGAACAGGAAGCTAGGGGAGGTGCGCATAAGTCATGAGCTTGCTCTGCGTGAGGACTTGTTCGCACCTTCCTTAGCCCTGTGATACGCGAGACGGGTATAAACGATCCCGACTCGCGCATTCTCATCGGGAACTACACCAGACGGTGCTTTTCCAGGCGGTACAAAAACGCTTTATAACTCATGCCCAGCCATTTGGCCGCCTTGGTGCGGTTTCCATCGAAGCGGGCCATGGCCTGAGACAAACAGCGGGCCTCAAAGGCTTCCCACTCGATACCTTCATCTGGCAGCTGCAGGCCCTGCTCTTTGGACGAATGCTCGCTTTCCTGCATCAACTCGTCTTCATCGCCGAGCAGCACAAAGCGCTCGATACGATTGGACAGCTCACGCACATTCCCCGGCCAGCGATAGTCCAGCAAAAACCGCATGGCGGTGGAGCTGATTTTAGGTTGGTCAAATCCGTACTGACTGGCATGCAGTTTCAGGAAATGCTCCACCAGACGGCCTATGTCTTCCCGGCGCTCCCGAAGCGGCGGCATCAGCACAGGCACCACGTTCAAACGGTAAAATAAATCCTCCCGAAAACGACCCTCGGCCACTTCAAGACGCAAGTCCCTGTGGGTGGCGGCAATCACCCTCACATCGAGCTGCAACTCTTTTTGGGCCCCCACCCGGGTGATGGTACCTTCCTGTAAAAAACGCAGCAGCTTGGTTTGCTGCAGCAGCGGCAGCTCACCTATTTCATCCAGAAACACCGTGCCGCCATGGGCCGCCTCCAGCTTGCCAAGCTTCAGTGCCGTGGCGCCGGTAAAGGCCCCCTTCTCCGCTCCAAACAACTCGGCTTCGGCAATGTTTTCGGGGATAGCACCACAGTTGATGGCGATAAACGGCATGTGAGCGCGACGGGACAGTTGATGCAAGGCCCGGGCTGCCAGCTCCTTGCCGGTGCCACTCTCGCCGCCAATAAGCACAGTGGCATCTGTGCCGCTGATGCGGCTGATGCGGTCAAACACCCCTTGCATGCAGGGCGCCTTTCCCACCAGACCCACCAGGGATTGCTGCTCCGATAAGGCCATGCTCAGCGCTTTATTTTCTTTTCTCAGCGCCTGAGACCGCGCCACCTTGGAGATGGCCAGCAGCAGAGCCTGGCGCTGATAGGGCTTGGTGAGATAATCGTCCGCCCCGGCCTGAATGGCATCCACCGCATGGGTGATGGTGCCGTAAGCGGTGGCCATAATAAAGCCGACGTCGGGAAACTCGCGTTTGACGTAGTTGAGTAAATCCATACCGCTGAGCTGCCCCAGCTTCCAGTCTGAAAACACCAGATCCGGGGTATCCGCTTTAATGGATACGATGGCCGCCTCAACACAGTCGGCCTCACGCAGTCGATAGCCTTCCGTCCTGAGCATACCCACGATAAGCTCACGCTGGCCGGGCTCATCTTCCACTACCAAAATACTGAGCGCCATCAAGCCTCCTGCTGTTTAAAATGCACTACAACCCGGCTGCCGCCTTCGTCGAGACGGGTAAATGTCAGGCTGCCGCCATAATGGCTCGCCAGCAACCGGCTGGCGATGTAAAGCCCCATCCCCGTGCCCTCGGGTTTGGTGGTGACATGGGGCTGGCCGAGCCGTTCAATCAAGTGCTCGTCCATGCCGACCCCCTTGTCTGTTACGGTGACGAGTAACTCCCCCTGTACTGCCTCCACATCAATACCGAGCCAGGGCGTATTGCTGTCAGCCTGGGCTTCTACTGCATTGATGATAACCGCATGCAGGATACTGCGAATTTCCGACTCCATCCCGGGCAGCCAGTGCTCCCGGTCAAATCCGGTCAAGTTGAGTTGCGGCTTGAGTCCGGCCACCGACAGCTCAAGCAGTATATCCTGCACCACCGCATTGACCGGAATGGCACGGCTGCGGTCCACTTCGCTGGATGAGAGGGTCAGCAAGGATTGTATGTGCTTGTCCATCATCGCAATTTTTTGCTGTATTTGCCCGAGCTGCGCGGCTCTTGCCGCCGCATCGTCGGTGTGACTCTGGTTTTCGGCAAGCAGTCCCAGCGTATGCAGCGGATTACGCAGACTGTGGGCGATGCCGCGGGTGATTTCGCCAAGCTCCACCAGGTGCTGCTGACTGGCCATTTGCTGCTCACGGGCACTGAGCTGCGCGAGTTTTTCGCTCATGGCATTAAAACCTTCGAGCATGGTTTTGATTTCATCCACCCCCCGGGGGGTCACCTGATAGCCAAGCTGCCCCTCACCGAGCTTACGATGGCCCGTGGCGAGCTCGCTCAGCGGGCCGCTGACACGGCGACTCAGCCAATACACAAACACCAACCCAAACAAACTGCTGGTGAGGATAAGAGCGAACATCCACTCTCTGAAACGTGTCAGAGCCTCAGAGACATTACTTTGATTAAACTCGATATTTTTGCGCTCTACCCGGCCGCCATCCAGCTGACGTATGATGGTGACCTTGCCGTTATTTTGCACTGCCGGGCGAATTTCTATGGTGCTCAGAGACTTGTGCAGTGCCTGCTGATATTCCTTGGCGAGGCTTTCACGGGTGCGGGCCAGTTTCTCAAGCTCCCGACTCAATGACGCCAGTATTTGCTGGCGGTGCTGCTCGGCAGCC
The DNA here is from genome assembly GCF_019457615.1 of Shewanella zhangzhouensis. NCBI lineage: Bacteria > Pseudomonadati > Pseudomonadota > Gammaproteobacteria > Alteromonadales > Shewanellaceae > Shewanella > Shewanella zhangzhouensis. The sequence continues at coordinate 1,925,824 of NZ_CP080414.1, read as the reverse complement.
TCATTTTTTTCCTGCTCTGCCATCATGGCCTCAACCTCGGCCATGGCCCGTTCAAGCTCATGCTGGTGCATTTCAATGAGCTGTGCCTCGGAGGGCACGTGTCGGCGAATGTCTTCGATGGTCAACGCAAGCTCGGCTTCCTCAGGAATGGCGGCCACTTCAGCAATGGCGGCCACTTCAGGCGCTTTGGTGACGAACCGCAGGTTTTCGTCCAGATCCTCAACGACTATGTCCACCAACTGACGGGACAGCGCCACCGAGTCCTCACTCAAGTCCGACTCCAGTTGCCGTTTCAGGGCCTCACCAATCAGTAACTGGCTCAGTCCAAGCAGCAATATCAGGCCGCCGAACAGTAAAAATAAATAATGTCGAATCGACATTGACTAACCCCCGGGCAAATACGCCCCTTGTGATGACAGGAATCCAGGTTCCCAATTTATCAAACACAATTAAATTCAAATTCAATGCCAGCTTTTCCCGACTCTACCGCTCAACTGAGAAGAAATATTTTTCTATAGAAATCATGAGATAAGTTAATACAGCACGCCGGTAACGTCCAGCTATCGGCTCCGGGTCGATGGGATTTCCCGATATGGGTAAACCCAGCTCCCGATATCGGGGAACTGAAACAGCGATGAGTGAAGGCGCATCAGCAAAAACCCTTGATTTTAAGAGTTTTATCCAGGTTGGCACAACTTTCGCCGTAGTGAGGGAAGAATGGGCCACAACCGGAACGGGAACCTGCACAGCCATACCGTTCGAGCCCCTTTGGCAATCTCGTCTTGATAGCATCATAAGGAAATTTGCAATGAACAAACCTGTACTCCGCCCCCTGAGCCTGGCCGCTGCTGTCACTGCTGCCCTGTGTTTTACTGCCATTGCCGCACCGAGCAGCATTCCCGACGTACCGGAAACGGCCGCGCTGGCCAAAGCGCCTGAGGTAGTGCACCACAGAGTCGAAATCAAAAAGTCCCATCCGGATCAGGTTTTTGTCAGTGTCATGAAAGACGGCGATGAAACCAGCTTTACCCTCAAGGGCGATGAACTCAAGGATGAAGCCCTGATAGACAACAAGCTTGCCGCTCTGGATGACGATACCCGCGCTGACATCATCAAAACGCTGAAATCCCTGAACGATGGCAAAATCCGGGTGATAGACAATGAAGGGCGTGAGCGACTCAAAACACTCACGCTGGCACTCAAAAGCCGCGAGCATGAAATGACAGCACGCAGCCACGCATTGACAGAAATGGGTGACGATATCGCCAAAATGGGGGAAGAAATCGAGGCGTTGGTCATGTCCAGCGTGCAGCAGATTGAGCTTGATGGCGACGGTCACCGTACCATAGTGCTGCATCAGGCCGCTGGAGATGAGAACGCAGTGGAGCTGCGCCATTTCTCTGTGGACGAAGGCGCAATGCGCTTCAAGATGCTCAAAGACTTGCTGGAAGATGCCGAGCTGAGTCAGCCCCAAAAAGACGAGCTTAAGGCACTGCTCACAAACTAGCGGTAAACCAGCAGCAGTTTAAATCATGGATATGTGATGCAGCTTAAAGACGCCTTCCGGGGATGGGATTAAGCTTGCCTCACAATCCATACTGATTTGTTAAGGTGTCCCCATGTGGTGGCGTATCATACTGATTGTGCTGGCCTGTTTATTAACCGGGGCCCACTTTTTACGCTTTGGAAATCATTTGGCTGCAGTAGCTTTTGCCCTGGCACCACTACTTTGCTTTGGTCGGGTAATGGCGTTGAGGGCATTGCAACTGTTGCTGGCAGCGGCGCTGGTGTTGGTGTGGGGTGTGGCAACCTTTGATTATGTCAGTTTGCGTATCGCGGCAGACGCCCCCTGGCTGCGCCTCCTGGCCATTATGTCAACGGTTATGCTGTTTGTGGGTGTGGCATCTTGGAGCGTTGAGGGACTGATTGCCAAAAAACGACAGCGCACCTTGTATCGTTAGCCGTTTACGGCGGAATGACCGTCAGACTCTACCCAATTACGCAGGGACAAAGGTTCACCAGCAGGGTAAGTATCAATTCGGTAACGGGAATGACGATTTTCATTTCGCGTCATTCCCTTTACTTAATCCCAATCCCTTAATCCCTTAATCCCTTAGTCCCTTAATCCCTTATTCCCTTATGCCCTTAATCACTTCATCCCATATCCCTTTGCCAGCCTCAGCATCGCTCGGTTTTATGCATCCCCTGTCCCAGCGCCCGGCGGGCAGCGGCGTCCACAAACACATTCACCATGGCGGTTATTCCCATCAGCACCAAGGCACCGGCAAAACGAATTTCGGAAAAGTTACTGTCTATATAAAAACCAAGGGTCGCCACCCCTAACATGCCGAGAATGGCTGTTTCCCGCAGGATAACTTCAAAGCGATAAAACAGCAGGGCCATCATCCCGGGGTAAATGGCTGGCAATACGCGATAACCAAAGCCATCGAGTCCACCCTTATCTTCGTCGCGCACTGGCACGCGGTTTGCGCTTCTCGCAGTCAAAAATAAAATCAGCCCCGCATTGTGCAGCGCCAACGCCAGCATCGCAGGCAACATCGAAGGGCCAAGCAGCAGCATAAAGACAAAGGCGAGGATGTATTCCGGGATAGAGCGCATCAACAGCAGTGAAAGCGTACTGGTGCCAGACAAAAGTCGGCCGGACAGGGGCTTATATGCCAGTGGCAATAAAAAACACACCAGCAAGTGCGTCATCCCAAGCGCGCCCAATGCCAGCACCAGCGTCGCCATAATACCGGGCAGAGCCTGAGACAGGACTAAACCTTGAAGCCAGCCCAGGGTGTCGGCAAGTGCAGCCCCTAACCCCAGGTCACCCAGTTGCCACTGCCGCAAACCGTGGGGCCAGATATCTTCGCTGATAAAACGCCAGATGAGGCTGCCATCAAGCCCAGCGACCGGGGGTAAAAAATACACCGCGGCAACCACATAAAACGGCAGCAGCCATCGCTTACACCAATATGACAGTGTGCCTATCAGCAAAATAAACAACAGCAAAAGCGCGGCGCCTTCGGAGTAGTTCCCCTGTTTAAAGGCACTTTCCAGATGAAAGCCCAGGGTTGGCATACCCACGAATCCGAGCACCGCACTGCTTCTCAAGGCACACTCGAATCGATAGCGGGTATAAGCCAGAAGCTCTGGCAAAACATGGGCAACCTTGCCATAGAGCCACCGGCTCAGAACGTCGGTTCCACCGGGCAGGGTATCGGCCGTGTCTTTAGGGGCGCGGCAGAGAATATCGTGGAAGACCCGGGCAAAGGTGGTGCCGTAAGGCAGCGCCAACGCCAACACGCCCGTAACGGGCGACAGGCCAAACAGTTGCAGAAACAGCAGCGCCCAGAATATCTCGTGAATGGCGCGGATAAAGGCGCAGCCTGCGGCGACCAGAGGGTGGTGATACACCAGCGACAATGGCACCCCGATAACCAGACCAAGACTTATCCCCAGAAGCGCAAAGCTCACCGTTTGCCAAAGCGCATCAATCAAGTGCTCAGTGACAAAAAAATCCGGCGTCATAAAACCTGCAAGCATACGCCCCAGCTCATTCCAGGGTTCGAGGGCAATAACTTCGGTGTCTGCCAGCAAAAAGGCGCAAAAACACACCAGCCACAACCCCAGGGTCAACCGCTGCCAACGGCCGATAAATGCCAGGTTCAGCATTGTGCCTCTTCGTTTTTCATCCCCTCGCCATAGAAGGCATCGAGGTCGGCCAGGGTCAACGCCGAAGCCTGGGAATCCAACACCAGTTGACCATCTTTCAGCCCCAGAATACGGTCAAAATGGGTTAATGCCTGATGGCGATTGTGAAGCACCATCACAACAGCATCGTGACTGCCTATGATGTACTGGATGATTCGGTCAGCCATGGCGGGGTCGAGTGCCGATACCGGCTCATCGCCCAAAAATATTGGCTGGCGCTGGTAGAGTGCACGACCAATGGCAACCCGCTGCCGCTGCCCACCCGATAAGCGGCTCACCAGTGTCGATGGTGCCATGTCCAATTCGAGGGTATGGCACAGCGCGCTCACCTCAGCCAAAGGGGTCTTGAACGGGCTAAGCAGATTGGCAAGGTTATAGAGCCCGTTGTGGCGGGCCAAAGCGCCCATGTAGATGTTGTGATACAGGCTCAGGCTATCCACTAATCCCTGAGACTGGGCACAGAGGGCTGCCCTGTTTTTCAGCTGACGGTGAATGTGTGCCAGCAGCGTGGATTTACCGGCGCCGGAGGCACCGATAATGGCAACCTTTTGCCCGGAATGTAAAACGACCGAGAGGTCTTTAATGACCTCCCGGCCGCCGTAGTCCAGCGAAAGCCGGTCAATAACCAGCATGATCAGTCAATCAGACCAATGGCTTTGGCTACGTCTTCCACAGGTTGGAAGTCTTCATTATCGGCTGGGACGAATGACTGACGGGGGAAAGACGCCAGCAAATCGGGATCTTTCATCTCCAGCAGCGCCTGGGTTACCTTGGCCTTAAAACCTTCGCCAAAACGCGTGTCCAGGTCGCCACGTACGGTCCATTGATAGTCTGGGTAAACCGGGCTTTCCCAAACCACCTTCACCTTACTGGTGTCCACCTTGCCGGCTTCCACCATGGAATCCCACACCTTGTAGTTGACTGCGCCCACCTGATATACGCCAGCCTCGACCTGAGCCACGGTGCGGCTGTGATCGCCCGAGAAGCCAACACGCTTGAACAGGTCTTCCGGACGCTTGCCCAAATTACGCTCAAGGAAGAATTGCGGCATCAAACGGCCAGAGGTTGAGTCTTTGGAGCCGAAGGTAAAGGTGTAACCGCCGATGGCCGGAAAGTTTGCACTGCGCTCAAGGCCGGTGCTGTGGTGGGCAATAAAGTAGCTTTTGAAGAACTGGTCTTCATACCCCTGTGCGATAGCCTCAGAGCCCGGTACCAAACGGCGGGCCTGTACACCGGACAAGCCACCAAACCAGGCCAGTTGAACCTGATTATTTCGAAACGCCGTAACCGCTGCTGAGTAGGATTTTACCGGCACGTATTTCACCTCAACACCCAGCTGGGTTTCGAGATAATTGGCCACCTTTTCAAATCGGGTACGCAGCTGGCTTTCATCCTCATCTGGGATAGCAGTAAAGGTAAAGGTTTCTGCCATAGCGGCAGGGGCAAGGACAATAAGCAGCGGCGCTAAATATTTTCTCAGGAGTTTCATTTTCGTCTATCCGGGCAGTCAAAGTGCGCTGATTGTAACGTATCTGCAGGCACAGACAAAACAGTTGCGGTTACCGGTCAGCGTTCATTAAGAATATTCGTCATAGAATCGGGTAAAATTTTTACAGTCAATTCGTTAGCGCGTACACTGACCCAAATTTCTTCGGGAGTTATTCATGAGAATTCTGGTTGTCGAAGACGATCCTTTATTGTCGCATCACCTTAAGGTTCAACTGAGTGAACTGGGCAATCAGGTGCAGGTTGCCAACACTGCACAGGAAGGCTTTTATCAAGCCACCAATTACCCGATTGATGTTGCCATCATAGACTTGGGTTTACCGGATCAAGACGGCATTGCACTCATCACCCGTTTGCGGGATGCCGAACTCAAGGCACCCATCCTGATCCTGACCGCACGGGTGAACTGGCAAGACAAGGTCGAGGGCCTCAACGCCGGGGCCGATGACTATTTGGTCAAACCCTTCCAGAAAGAAGAGCTGGTCGCCCGTCTCGATGCCCTGGTACGCCGCAGTGCGGGCTTTGTTAAGCCACGCATTACTTCAGGCTCGCTGGAACTGGACCTGGCCGCCAAACAGGTGACACTCGACTCAGAAGTGCTTGAAATTACTGCATTTGAATATCTTATCCTGGAATATCTCATGCGACACAGTCATGAAGTCGTGGCCAAGCAAAGACTACTTGATGTGATATACGGTGACAAAGAAGGCGATCCGAACACCATCGAAGTCATGGTCAGCCGGCTGCGTAAAAAGCTGACTCGGGATGGCATGGATAATCCCATAGTCACCATTCGTGGCCAGGGTTATAAATTCAACCTGCCCTGTAGCTGATGATGCGCTTTAAGTTAAAACCCAAACGCCGCCTGCTGACAAGGATGTATCTGACATCCTTGTCAATTATTACCCTCGTGGGTTTTGGCCTGGCATGGATGGTGAACATTCTGCATGCCCAAAACTCGTATAACGAAGAAACGGCGCAGCTGATTGCCGAAATCCCTCAGGTGGCGGCAGAGCTTCGGGAGCATGATCTCATCCCTGACACCAGCGCCTGGCTTGAAGAGAACCGCAAAGGCGAACGCTATGTGATGGCAAGCTGTGACGACAGATTCAAGCAGGTGTGGACCTCGGCCATGGCCGTGGACAGAGGCCTGTTTGACACCTGCGAACGCTTTGCCGACATCAAAAACGACTCCCCTCCCTATTACCTGACCCTATCCGACAATCGTGGCTACTACATCTACATGCTGTCGGTGGAAATCGCCAAAATTCATTACAACCTGCTGGTGATGAAGGATGCCGAAAAACTGGAGCAGGAGTACGATAAATTCAGCCGCCGTACCTATATCCGCTTGGCCCTGGTGCTGGTGCTGGCCCTGATTTTGTTGGTCAGTGCGGCCTACTGGGGAATGCGCCCGCTGGTGCGAATGCGCGAAGAGCTCAAGTCCATTGCCGATGGCAAGGCCAAATCGCTATCTGAGGGTTATCCGGTAGAGCTCGAAGGGGTAACTCAGGCACTGAACCAATTGCTGCAGCAATCCTCCGCCCAGCAGGAGCGTTACCAGAATGCGATGAACGACCTGGCGCACAGCCTGAAAACCCGCCTCGCAGCGGTGCATGCCATTTTGGATGACAGGACATTGCATCAGCAGGAGGTGAGCGAGAAAGTGATGGAACAGGTAAGCCAGATGGATCATCTGGTGAAATATCAATTGAAACGGGCCATGCTGGGCCGTAAAGGCCTGAAACAGGAACAAACCCAGCTGCTGCCGCTGGTCAATCAACTGTCGCAGATGCTGTTCAAAATCTATCGCGATAAAGACGTCCAGTTTTCGACCCGGATCCTGCCGCTATTGCAATTCCCGGGAGATAAAGGGGATCTGATGGAGCTGTGTGGCAACCTGATGGAAAACGCCTTCCGCCTCTGTATTTCGACTGTACGTGTGAGCGCTGAAATTAACGACAAGGGCGAATTTGAACTCAGGGTTGAAGATGACGGCCCGGGCGTCGCGGAAAGCCTGCGACAAAAAATCCTTGAGCGGGGTGTGCGCGCCGATACCCATAGCCCTGGTCAGGGTATCGGACTTGCGGTATGTCACGAGATAGTACAAAGCTACAACGGCACCCTGACCATTGAAGAGTCTAACCTCGAAGGCGCCATGTTCAGGATCCGCATCCCACTTTAAACCGTGGTTTTGAATCCTGAGCCTGTTATCCCACGGCGTAGAGCTGCTCGGCGCGGTTGAACATGACCCACGAGGTGGCGATATATTTATCGCCACTGACGGGGACATTGCCTCTGTGGGTGTGCGTAAATCCGGCCGGCGCTATCACCATGGTGCCTTTCTGTGGCTTGAGCTTGCGCCCCTGATAGAAAAACTCTGTCTCGCCGCCCTCTTCCACATCATTGAGGTAAAACATGTAAAGCACCACCCTGTGCAGCGCTTCGTTATGTCCAGCCTGGGGGAATTGCTCCGAGTGCCAATGGGGATAGCCCCCTTTCCCTTTTGGGTATTTTTGCACATTGATGGTGCCACTGCGGTACAGGTACTTCACCAGCGCATCCGCCCTTGGGTGTCCAAGCTCGGCGTAATTATCAGGATTGAGCGTAACAGGCTGCCCCTGATTGTCTGCGACTTTGACCGCCACCGCCCCCATCAATGCCATGGAATACTTATCAAAATAATCGACTGTGCCCTTCAGGGCATGACTCAGCAGTTCATTGCGAAGGGGAATAAGGTCAGCAAAGGAGTCCAGGGTCAGATCCCGGCTCAGCTTTTTCTCAATATCCACACCATTGCCCGTACGACCATCCACCACGCCGGGATGTTGCTCCAAGGTGGAGATTAAACGGTCACACAGTTCGCCGGGTATCGCATTGGGGTAGACTTCAATAAAATCCATGTCACACTCAGAGTAATTTCTTGTGGTTTGCTATGCTGACATGCCAGTTAAGTAATTGTAAAGTATTACCATTGGGCTAGACTAACCCCACCCGGACTCTCACAGACCCACTATGAGTAAAAGTTGTAAGGTTCACGTCAACCAACTTCAGGTTGGAAATTTTGTTCGCCTGCCTGTTGCGTGGAAGGATCACCCTTTTTTATTCAACAGTTTCCGTGTCAAACAAGAAGCACAAATTCAATTGATCCGCAGCCTGGGCATAGAGCATGTCTTTGTCGATTTAGACCGTAGCGACGTGATGCCGCTGCAGGAGCAATCTGTCTCCGTGAGTGCGCCGTCAAAGGATCTTGCCCCGCTGATTGACGAGCTGGACAAGAAAAAACAGGAACAGATTGAACAACTGAAGAAAATGCGCCGGGAACTTGGTAAAACCGAACAGGAATTTGACCGCTCCCTGGCTAAAATGCGCAACCTCATCAATAAGCTCAGAAGCCGTCCGCTGAATGCCATCCAGGAAGCCGAAGAACTCATCCAGGACATCACCCGCCAGCTGCTCGCCAATGAGAACCTGGTGTTACATTTGATGGGCGATGCGAAAAAAGATGATGGCTTTTACTATCACTCTCTTAACGTGGCTGTACTTTGCATGTTGCTGGCCAAGGAGCTTGGCTGGGACAGAGCGGATATCGAGGCCATAGGGATGGGGGCGCTGTTTCATGATGTGGGTAAACTCAAGGTGCCCGCGCAAATCCTGAAAAAACATACGGGTTTGACCACCCCTGAAATTAACTTTATCAAACAGCATCCAAACTTCGGGGTGGAGTTTGTCAAATTGACCGACACCTTTCCCGAGGCGGCTCTTCCCGTTATTACCAATCATCACGAGTTTCTCGATGGCAGTGGCTACCCCAAAGGCCTTAAGGCCAACGATCTCTGCCCTCTGTCGCAGTTAGTCGCGGTGGTAAATGAATACGATACCCTGTGCCATCCTGACAATATCAGCAAGGCAAAAACCCCCTATTCAGCGCTGGGGTATTTATTTAAGAACTACAAGGGCAAACTCAACAATGATTTTGTTGGCCAGCTTATTCGTATGCTTGGGATCTACCCGCCAGGCTCTGTGGTGGAGCTGACAAGCGGCCAGTTTGGTATGGTGATGGCGGTAAACATCAGCAAGCTGCTGTTCCCGCGCATCATGGTTTACGATGCCCTGGTGCCCAAAGATCAAGCCCCCATCATCGATCTGGAAGCAGAAGGACTCAGCATAGTGCGCTGCCTACCACCGGCGGCCCTGCCCGAAAAAATCTTTAACTATTTGAATCCAAGGGAGCGCGTGACGTACTTCTTTGGTCATGAGAGTAAACGTTGATTGGCTTATAACCTGCGAGAGCCAAGGCTTTCGCATTTATACGCAAGTTGTCTTGCCCCTGCCCGCCCCTTTGTCTAGTGTGAAAGTGTATTCCTTTGCCGCAAATGCAAAAGGGGGGCACCATGACACCCTTACCCGATTTCGATACCTTGAGATGGATGGCGGACAACGAGCCGCAGGCCCTCGACGAGTTACGGGATAAGCTCAACCGGGAAGTCATAGACGGCTCTGAAACCAATAAAGCACAGCTTGAATGCCTTATCTACGACCTCGACCGTCAACTCTCCCGCTGCACCAACCCCTACCACAGATGTGTTATTGCCACGGGCATGATGCGAAATAAACTTCACACCCTGCAATGCGTCATCAATGAACCGGACTTTCTCGAACGCTCCTGCGCCGAGATTATTCCCCTGTTCAAGGCCTGAGGCTTACAACCAACGTTTGCGCTTAAAGAAGAAATAGGTGCCGGCGGCACTCGCCAGCATCATGGCGATGGCCATGGGATAACCATACTGCCACTCGAGTTCGGGCATGGTGGTAAAGTTCATACCGTAGCTGGATGCAATTAGCGTGGGAGGCAGAAACACCACAGCGGCAACCGAGAAGATCTTGATGATTTTGTTCTGCTGCAAACTGGTAAAGCCCATGGCCGCATCCAGCAGAAAGTTCAGCTTGTCGAAGATAAATTGGCTGTGGGGCATCAAAGACTCGATATCTGAGAGCATCTCCCGCAAGTCTTTCATATCGTCATCTGAGAGTTGTCCCCGGTAATAACGCTGCATATACCTCAGCGAACGCTGGGTATCGAGCAAACTCAAGCGGATTTTACCGTTGGCGTCTTCCTGAATCGTGATGAGCTTAAAGACATCATCCAGCTCCTGGCTCTCAAATACTTCTTCACCCACGTTTTCGAGCACTGTGTAAACGTCTTCAATCAAGTCGGAGAGGTAATCCACCTTGAGATTGAAAAGCTCGATAAACAATTCCTGAGGTGTACCTACTTCAAGGCGCCCAAGGCGCAGATAGTTTCGCAGGAGCCGAATAAGACCAACATCTTCTTCACGGATGGTCAGCAGGAATTTGGTGCGTAAGTTGAAGGAAACGTTCACCGCGCGAACGTCTTGCCCAACCCGCTGAGGGAACAGGGAGTTGATGTGCAAACCGTCGCTGTTTTGATAGAAACGGGCGGATGCCTCGATTTCGTTAATGTCTTCTTCGTCCGGTAATTCTTCTACCGAAAACCGGGCGAGCCACTCGCGCTCTTCATCTTCCGGCTTATAAAGGTCAAGCCACAGCGTCGATGGAGGAAGGCTGTCCTCAATGCCAAGTTCAAGAACAGTCAATTGACGATTTTCATAAACATAAGCAGTGATCATCGAGCCTTCCTTACCCGTTCACACGGGGAGTAACGTTAAACCGCGGCTAGTTTACCTGATAACCTTCGAATGAAAAGCATTATGGTCTGCTTTAAGGCATTGATTCAGTTCTGGTCGGAGCTGGAGATCATTATTCGCTCCTGAGAAGATAGCCTGATTTTAAGGCCATCCAGGGTTTCAAGTTCCGACTGGCCCAGGTTGCGCTTGCGAACCTTAAAGATACGTTCTTCACCCCGCTCAGGCGAAATGATAGTTACAGACAGCACGCGATTGCCATCATACCAGCGCCAACCGAGCCACATAGAGCTCAGAAGGACCGTGGTAAACAGAATGCCAAGGGCGAGATAGCGGACCAACAAACTATTGGCACTGACCGAGGGCATGACAGGCTTACGCTTATGAAACTTCATATAAGCCGCAACGATGACGGCCAGAGTCAGCAGTATTTTCAGCAACATGGCAAATTCCTCTCGGCAATGGCCATAGTCTACCCCAAGCATTCGGTCAGTTCTGTTAAGAAACTCTTATAAAGTCGGGGCGAAATCAAAAATCAGCCAGATACTGAAAAACACTTGTAAAGCAAAAAGGCCACCCTATTGGGTGGCCTTTTCGACTTATTAGGCGCTTGGCAATGACCTACTCTCACATGGGGAGACCCCACACTACCATCGGCGCTGCTCCGTTTCACTACTGAGTTCGGAATGGGATCAGGTGGGACCAGAGCGCTATTGTCACCAAGCAAATTCGTTATGTCCCCGCTTCTCAGCAAGAACATGCAATTTAGAAAGCTGTTTGAGTTATCACTTCAATCAAGTCTGGTCTCTTCAAGACTATCTACACCATCTGAAACCCATCTGGGTTGTATGGTTAAGCCGCACGAGTCATTAGTACAGGTTAGCTCAACGCCTCACAACGCTTACACACCCTGCCTATCAACGTCCTGGTCTCGGACGGCTCTTCAGTGGACTCAAGGTCCAAGGGAAGACTCATCTTGGGGCTCGCTTCCCGCTTAGATGCTTTCAGCGGTTATCGATTCCGAACGTAGCTACCGGGCAATGCCATTGGCATGACAACCCGAACACCAGCGGTTCGTTCACTCCGGTCCTCTCGTACTAGGAGCAACCCCCCTCAATCTTCCAACGCCCACGGCAGATAGGGACCGAACTGTCTCACGACGTTCTGAACCCAGCTCGCGTACCACTTTAAATGGCGAACAGCCATACCCTTGGGACCGACTTCAGCCCCAGGATGTGATGAGCCGACATCGAGGTGCCAAACACCGCCGTCGATATGAACTCTTGGGCGGTATCAGCCTGTTATCCCCGGAGTACCTTTTATCCGTTGAGCGATGGCCCTTCCATGCAGAACCACCGGATCACTATGACCTACTTTCGTACCTGCTCGACGTGTCTGTCTCGCAGTTAAGCTGGCTTGTGCCATTACACTAACCACACGATGTCCGACCGTGTTTAGCCAACCTTCGTGCTCCTCCGTTACTCTTTGGGAGGAGACCGCCCCAGTCAAACTACCCACCAGGCACTGTCCCTAGTCCAGATTCATGGACCGAGGTTAGAACACCAACACTACAAGGGTGGTATTTCAAGGTTGACTCCACGAGAACTGGCGTTCCCGCTTCAAAGTCTCCCACCTATCCTACACATGTAGGGTCAATGTTCAGTGCCAAGCTATAGTAAAGGTTCACGGGGTCTTTCCGTCTAGCCGCGGGTATACGGCATCTTCACCGCAATTTCAACTTCACTGAGTCTCGGCTGGAGACAGCGTGGCCATCATTACGCCATTCGTGCAGGTCGGAACTTACCCGACAAGGAATTTCGCTACCTTAGGACCGTTATAGTTACGGCCGCCGTTTACCGGGGCTTCGATCATGAGCTTCTCTTGCGATAACCCAATCAATTAACCTTCCGGCACCGGGCAGGCGTCACACCGTATACTTCCTCTTGCGAGTTTGCACAGTGCTGTGTTTTTGATAAACAGTTGCAGCCACCTGGTATCTGCGACTGCCGTCAGCTCGGGGAGCAAGTCCCGTCACCAACAGCAGCGTACCTTCTCCCGAAGTTACGGTACCATTTTGCCTAGTTCCTTCAGCCGAGTTCTCTCAAGCGCCTTGGTATTCTCTACCCGACCACCTGTGTCGGTTTGGGGTACGATTCCTGCTAACCTGAAGCTTAGAAGATTTTCCTGGAAGCATGGCATCAACCACTTCGTCACCGTAGTGACTCGTCATCAGCTCTCGGTATATATGTGCCCGGATTTGCCTAAGCACACTACCTACCACCTTAAACACGGACAACCAACGCCGTGCTGGCCTAGCCTTCTCCGTCTCTCCATCGCAGTTAGCAGAAGTACGGGAATATTAACCCGTTTCCCATCGACTACGCCTTTCGGCCTCGCCTTAGGGGTCGACTCACCCTGCCCCGATTAACGTTGGACAGGAACCCTTGGTCTTTCGGCGAGGGGGTTTTTCACCCCCTTTATCGTTACTCATGTCAGCATTCGCACTTCTGATACCTCCAGTGTGGGTTACCCCTTCACCTTCAACGGCTTACAGAACGCTCCTCTACCGCGTACACGTTATCGTGCACACCCGTAGCTTCGGTGAATTGCTTAGCCCCGTTACATCTTCCGCGCAGGCCGACTCGACTAGTGAGCTATTACGCTTTCTTTAAATGATGGCTGCTTCTAAGCCAACATCCTAGCTGTCTAAGCCTTCCCACATCGTTTCCCACTTAGCAATTACTTTGGGACCTTAGCTGACGGTCTGGGTTGTTTCCCTTTTGACGACGGACGTTAGCACCCGCCGTCTGTCTCCCGGATAGCACTCTTTGGTATTCGGAGTTTGCAAAGGGTTGGTAAGTCGGGATGACCCCCTAGCCTTAACAGTGCTCTACCCCCAAAGGTGTTCGTCCGAGGCGCTACCTAAATAGCTTTCGAGGAGAACCAGATATCTCCCGGTTTGATTGGCCTTTCACCCCCAGCCACAAGTCATCCGCTAATTTTTCAACATTAGTCGGTTCGGTCCTCCAGTTGATGTTACTCAACCTTCAACCTGCCCATGGCTAGATCACCGGGTTTCGGGTCTACGCCTTGCAACTAAACGCGCAGTTAACACTCGGTTTCCCTACGGCTCCGCTATTCGCTTAACCTCGCTACAAAACGTAAGTCGCTGACCCATTATACAAAAGGTACGCAGTCACGGTCTCAAGAACCGCTCCCACTGCTTGTACGTATACGGTTTCAGGTTCTATTTCACTCCCCTCACAGGGGTTCTTTTCGCCTTTCCCTCACGGTACTGGTTCACTATCGGTCAGTCAGGAGTATTTAGCCTTGGAGGATGGTCCCCCCATATTCAGACAACATATCACGTGTGCCGCCTTACTCGATTTCATCTTTGGTTAGTTGTCGTGTACGGGACTATCACCCTGTACCGTTGGACTTTCCAGACCATTCCACTAACACCCCGAAGACTTAAGGGCTAATCCCCGTTCGCTCGCCGCTACTGAGGGAATCTCGGTTGATTTCTTTTCCTGAGGGTACTTAGATGTTTCAGTTCCCCTCGTTCGCCTCACTAAGCTATGTATTCACTTAGTGATGACACCTTATGGTGCCGGGTTTCCCCATTCGGACATCGCTGGCTATAACGGTTGTTACTACCTCACCAACGCTTTTCGCAAGTTACTACGTCCTTCATCGCCTCTGACTGCCAAGGCATCCACCGTATACGCTTAGTCGCTTAACCATACAACCCGGATGAGTTTCCTCATCGTGCTGTATTGCAACCAGCTGGTTTTCGATAGTTCATTTTACTGAACTCGCCTTGAAGAATTTCCAAAACACTTGATTGAAGTGTTTGAGAACTCAATTTTTGTATTAACTGAACCGAAGTTCAGTTTCTACTATCAGCTTTCCAAATTGTTAAAGAGCGGGCTTAAAAAAGCCAAAGATAAATTCATCACTTATCTTTGGCGTCTCTATCCTTGGGACTTACGTCCTGAGACTCACATATTTACAGTGGTGGAGCTATGCGGGATCGAACCGCAGACCTCCTGCGTGCAAAGCAGGCGCTCTCCCAGCTGAGCTATAGCCCCGTTTCTGCAATATGCAGTCTGACACAAATGCGTTGATTAAAAATCTCATTCAGGCGAGGCGGAAGCGGAGGACGTTTACTGGTGTAAACGACGACGTTTCCAACGACGCATCAATGAGATTTGGTGGGTCTGAGTAGACTCGAACTACCGACCTTACGCTTATCAGGCGTACGCTCTAACCACCTGAGCTACAGACCCATCGCATTTGTCTCTATCGTCTATCAAGTAATCTGTGTGAACACTCAGCAGGATAATGTGTCGCTTAGGTAAGGAGGTGATCCAGCCCCAGGTTCCCCTAGGGCTACCTTGTTACGACTTCACCCCAGTCATGAACCACACCGTGGTAAACGCCCTCCCGAAGGTTAAGCTATCTACTTCTGGTGCAGCCCACTCCCATGGTGTGACGGGCGGTGTGTACAAGGCCCGGGAACGTATTCACCGTGGCATTCTGATCCACGATTACTAGCGATTCCGACTTCATGGAGTCGAGTTGCAGACTCCAATCCGGACTACGACCGGCTTTTTGGGATTAGCTTCACCTCGCGGCTTCGCAACCCTCTGTACCGACCATTGTAGCACGTGTGTAGCCCTACTCGTAAGGGCCATGATGACTTGACGTCGTCCCCACCTTCCTCCGGTTTATCACCGGCAGTCTCCCTAAAGTTCCCGGCATTACCCGCTGGCAAGTAAGGATAAGGGTTGCGCTCGTTGCGGGACTTAACCCAACATTTCACAACACGAGCTGACGACAGCCATGCAGCACCTGTCTCAGAGTTCCCGAAGGCACCAATCCATCTCTGGAAAGTTCTCTGGATGTCAAGAGTAGGTAAGGTTCTTCGCGTTGCATCGAATTAAACCACATGCTCCACCGCTTGTGCGGGCCCCCGTCAATTCATTTGAGTTTTAACCTTGCGGCCGTACTCCCCAGGCGGTCTACTTAATGCGTTAGCTTGAGAGCCCAGTGTTCAAGACACCAAACTCCGAGTAGACATCGTTTACGGCGTGGACTACCAGGGTATCTAATCCTGTTTGCTCCCCACGCTTTCGTGCCTGAGCGTCAGTCTTTGTCCAGGGGGCCGCCTTCGCCACCGGTATTCCTCCAGATCTCTACGCATTTCACCGCTACACCTGGAATTCTACCCCCCTCTACAAGACTCTAGTCTGCCAGTTCGAAATGCAGTTCCCAGGTTGAGCCCGGGGCTTTCACATCTCGCTTAACAGACCGCCTGCGCACGCTTTACGCCCAGTAATTCCGATTAACGCTTGCACCCTCCGTATTACCGCGGCTGCTGGCACGGAGTTAGCCGGTGCTTCTTCTGTGGGTAACGTCACAGCTAATGGGTATTAACCATCAACCTTTCCTCCCCACTGAAAGTGCTTTACAACCCGAAGGCCTTCTTCACACACGCGGCATGGCTGGATCAGGGTTTCCCCCATTGTCCAATATTCCCCACTGCTGCCTCCCGTAGGAGTCTGGGCCGTGTCTCAGTCCCAGTGTGGCTGTCCATCCTCTCAGAACAGCTAGGGATCGTCGCCTAGGTGAGCCATTACCTCACCTACTAGCTAATCCCGCCTGGGTTCATCCAATCGCGGAAGGTCCGAAGAGCCCCTCCTTTCCCCCGTAGGGCGTATGCGGTATTAGCAGTCGTTTCCAACTGTTATCCCCCTCGATTGGGCAGATCCCCAGGTATTACTCACCCGTCCGCCGCTCGCCGGCAAAGATAGCAAGCTATCTTCCCGCTGCCGCTCGACTTGCATGTGTTAGGCCTGCCGCCAGCGTTCAATCTGAGCCATGATCAAACTCTTCAATTAAAGTTTTGGTCTCAATGAATTTCTGCTGTCATGCTTCTGCATGAAAACTCTTTCATTGATAAAATCGTTTTGTCGACTTCATCAACCTGCGAGTATCCACACAGATTACTTGATAAATTTTTAAAGAGCGGAACCGTGTTCGGCATTTGCCGTCGGTCGATGGGGGCGCATTATAGGGGCTTGGTCAGCGAGCGCAAGCCCTTTTATTGAATCAATGCATCGAGTGGATATATTTTAGCCATCCGTGTATTTCTTGCCACTTTAATGCTCAACTTCACGCAAGCTTCGAAAACCATAGGTTCCATATAGAATGGAGCTCTATTGATGAGGACGCGTCGCTTCAGTGCCTCTCTCAGGGTTAAGGATTGGTTGAGGCTAACGACTAAGGTTAATGGGCAAGGCAAATCGCCAGTGACTTTTAGCTGAGCGACTTAAGATAAACCGGTACGTCAGCAATACTGTCCAATACTACGGTTGCCAACGTCTCGCCTTCGCTGTCGACCCGCTTACCGCTTCTCACCAGGATTTTCGTTTGAATCCCTGCGGCCTCGGCGGCGCGCATATCGTCAGCCTTATCGCCCACCATGACCGAATTGGCCAGATCCAATTTCAGGAATTTGGCTGCGGACTCCAGCATGCCGGGCTTGGGTTTGCGGCAGTCACAATCCTGCTTGTATTCACCGATACCTTTTTCCGGGTGATGTGGGCAGTAATAAATACCGTCGAGATCCACGCCCTTATCGGCAAAATTCCAGTCCATCCATTCGGTCAGGCTGTGGAAGTCGTCTTCTGTATACATGCCACGGGCAATGCCTGACTGATTGGTCACCACCACCAATTTAAACCCCATGTTTTTCAATGCGAGACAGGCTTCGAATACCCCTTCAATGTACTCAAAGTCATCCACGGTATGAACATAACCATGGTCTTTATTGATGACGCCATCCCTATCCAGAAACACTGCTCGTTTCACTTCTTTCACTCCGGTTTTGCAAGTGGCGCTATTATTTCATTCCTGTTTTGGAATTGCACCGCGAACTTGGCAACTGCACGCAAGTTTTTCACTTGTTTTGGATATTGCATACAAATATCCTGTTATCCATGTTTTCCCACTTCCCCCTAAGATCTGAAGAATATGGCCGACCCAACAGATAGCGGGCTTTATGCCGCCCGTCGCAGTGCACTTCTGGACCGCGTACCACCTGCAAGCCTGATAGTGCTGGCCGGATACCAGCAAAAAGTACGCAGTAAAAACATTAAGTACCATTTCCGTCAGGATAACGACTTTTTGTATTTAACCGGCTTTTCGGAACCTGACTCCCTGGCCCTCCTTTACCGGGCAGGCAATCGTGATTGCCTTACGCTTTTTTGTCGCCCCCGTGACCAGGCTGCCGAAGTCAGTTTTGGCCAGCGTGCAGGCCCAGAAGGCGCCGTTGTCGAATATGGAGCCGACCACGCTTTTGTTATCGACGAGTTTGAGACAAGGTTACTTGAGGCGCTCAAAGGCAAGACCCAGGTTTATGTCGGCGATGAGCTAAACCGCCTACCGACCCTTTGGCAGCTCATTAATCGAGAAAGATTTCACACTCCGTTTGACGTACCCAAGGCCTATCGGCAACTGTCGGCCTTGGGCGCTGTGCTGCATCCCATGCGGGTGATTAAGTCTGATCCGGAAATCGCACTTATCCGTCATGCGGTCAATGCCTCAATCGAAGGGCACAAGGCACTGATGCGAACCGTTGCCCCGGGCATTAATGAAGGGCTGCTCGCTGCCACCTTTATGCTGGAGATTGCCAAACATGGCAGTGTGGATGTGGGCTACCCCAACATAGTGGCCTCCGGCAACAACGCCTGCTGCCTGCATTACGAAGAAAATTGCTGTGAGGTTAAGGTGGGCGAACTGGTGCTGGTTGATGCCGGCGCCGAGTATGGCCACTACAGTGCTGACATTACCCGCACGTTCCCGGCAACTGGCCGCTTCAGCCCTGCACAGCGGCAGATCCACAACCTGGTATTGGCGGCGCTCGATGCCGCCATTGCCAGGGTGCGCCCCGGCACCCGCTGGAATCAGCTGTACGAGACCTGCATGGAGGTGATGGCCAAGGGACTGATTGAGCTTGGCTTACTTGAAGGCCCCTTTGATGAGGTGATGAAAAGCGAAAGCTACAAACGCTTTACGGTGCACAAAACCGGCCACTGGCTGGGGATGGACGTACACGATGTAGGGCCCTATCAGGATGAACGCGGTGATTGGCGAGTATTTGAACCCGGCATGGTGTTTACCATAGAGCCCGGCATTTATATTCCGGCCGACGCCATGGATGTGCCAAGCCAATATCGGGGTATGGGCGTTCGCATTGAGGACGATATTCTGGTTACCCATCAGGGCTGCGAAAATCTCTCTGCGGCCTGCCCCCGCGCCAGCGACGAAATAGAAGCCTTTATGGCCGCTGGCAGATAGCGCTGCCGGAGAGGGAATGGTGAAAAAGGCGGCCCATTGGCCGCCTTTTTTATGCCCTTGAACAGCTTAATCTGCAGGCTCAGTCAAACCGCTTTACACTGTAGGGGCTGATGTCGATGGCCGGCGTCTCACCACTTATCAATTGTCCCATCAGTTCTGCGGTGCTTGCGGCCCAGGTCAGTCCCAGATGCTGATGTCCGAAAGCAAAATAGACACCCGGACTTTGGCTTTCGCCCAAAACAGGCAGACTGTCCGGAAGTGATGGCCGGAATCCCATCCAGCGCTCGCCATCAGAGACCTTAACCCCATCAAACACTCTGGGCAAGAGCGCCCTGGCGTGGGGCAACAGGCAGTCGGCCCGGGCATTGGACATGGGGGCATCAAGCCCACCAAACTCAACGGTACCGGCAAGGCGGGTGCCGCCTTCCATAGGGGTGATGATGAATTTTCGCTCATAGGATGCGACAGGCCTTTTAAGGCCACTCTGTTGGGGCATCATCAGGTGATAACCCCGCTCTGTTTCCAGCGGCACCCTGTGACCGAGCTTCAAGGCCAATGGCCGTGACCAGGCGCCAGCGCATAGAAGTAACTTATCGGCTTTTGTGACCTTTCCACCCACAGTCATTACTGACGGCGTGTTTCCCCCCTGTAAAGAACTCACCGAGTTAATTTCAATCCGTCCACCCAAGGACTTCAGGGTATCAGCCAAGGCTTCGCAAATAGCTCGGGGATTGGGCGTATGCCCAACCTGAGTAAACCACAGAGCCCCGGTTATCGCATCCGATAAGCTGGGCTCGAGTGCCCTTGCTTCTTCGCCGCTCAGCAAGGTAACAGCAACCCCAGCGCCGCAGTAGAGTGCAAGCTCCCGCTCCATGACTCGGGTATCCCGGGTTTCAAATACCAGCAAGGAGCCATTTTCCACCAGCAAATCCGCCCTACCACAAAAGGTCAGCAGTTCTCTGGTAGAGGCCATCGACCGGGCATTGAGCGCTTTAATGGCATTGCCGTTGCGTTGACGCCTGGCCGGCAGCATATTGGCGACAAAACGCAAAAACCAGGGCAAGGCCCGATGAAAATACGCCGGCCGAATACGAAAAGGCCCCAGCGGGTCAAGCAGCATTTTGGGTAGCTTGGGCAGCAAAGCAGGATCGGCCAGGGGAAAAACCTGCTCTGTGGCAAAATGCCCGGCGTTACCAAAGGAGGCACCGGCGGCAACGCCCTCTTTATCCATTACCGTCACCTTAAAGCCCCGTCGGGCCAGCGTAACGGCATTGGCGAGCCCCACGACCCCCGCCCCTATCACGATCACCCGCTCGCTGACTGCATCTGGGCCATCCGGCGCACCAGCCCTTACTTTCATAGGATGAGTTTCCATACGCTTGCCCTCAACGCAGTAAAAAGCCGGTTGGAAAAATATCGTCCGGGTGAAGTAAAAACCTGTGCTCTCCGGTAATAAAGGCGCGGCCTGACACCCTTGGAATCAGCGCATCCTTGCCATGAAAATCCACCAGTTCAATGGCTTCTACGGTCATTTGCCCGCCCACGATACTCTCGATGGTCAGAGGCTCTGCCAGCCCCACTTCCCCCTTGGCACGCAGCAGAGCGATGCGTCCGGCCACACCTGTGCCCGTGGGGGAGCGATCCACTTCACCATCGGCAAAAACACACACATGGCGCGAATGCGCCCCCGGCACGGAGGTATGCCTGGAGGTAAAGATGGTGCCGTATAAAAAGCTCAGATCCTCATCAAGGGGGTGCGTTAGAGGAAACCATGCCATCACCGCCTGCTTGATTCGCCTTCCCCAGTGAATCAGCTGGCTTACATTGTCTGCGCTGCACTCCAGCCCCAGGGCATCAGCGTCCACGTACGCATAATAAGCGCCACCAAAGCCAATATCGCACGCCACTTTACCTATGCCCGGCACGTCGATGGATAAATCCAATGCTTCAGCCCAAGATGGTACGTTTAAAAAGCTCGCCTGAATGCAGCCATTTTGGTCTTTTTCAGCAAAGGCACGGATAAATCCTGCCGGCGCGTCTATCCCTATTTCGGCCCGGTTTCCGTCAAAGGCGATAGCGCCGGTTTGGCACAACACGGTGGCCAGCGCCAGCACAGCATGGCCACACATGCTGGAATACCCTTCGTTGTGCAAAAACAGTACGCCGAAATCGGCGCGTTCTGACACCGGCTCAGTGAGGAGCGCACCGTACATGTCTGCATGACCCCGGGGTTCAAACATCAACAGCTGGCGATACTCATCGAGGTGCGCGGCTAAAAACTGACGTTTTTCCAATATGGTGTTCCCGGGCACAGCGGGGTAACCCGAGGTAATGATCCTCAGAGGTTCTCCTTCCGTGTGGGCATCCAGGGTGGTTATTTGCCGAAATTGGCCAAGTAATTCAGGGCTTAACTGAACGGGTCCCATCTGGCGACTTCCTATTGTAATAATGTATGCAATATATAGTGACGAGCGACACAGATTCAAATAATCTGAAATCTGAGATTTTCTCGATTGCATTATTGTATACAATATACTATAACTTTACGCAATGCCGAGCGCATAGCCCTGTGTCCGAATTGACAAGGCGGACAGCGTTAGACAAAAACAAGACTATTTTGAGGTTTAAAAATGAAAGTTAACTGGCAAGGCGTATATCCAGCGATTTCTACCCAATTCAATGAAGATGGCTCTATCAACTTCGCCTCCAACACCCGTATGTTGGAACAACTTATCCAGGATGGCATCAACGGCATCATCGCCCTGGGAACCATAGGTGAAAACGCGTCTTTGAGCGCCGAAGAAAAACGTGCCTTTCTGAAACACACAGTCGAAACCGTTGCCGGACGTATTCCAGTAATTGCCGGTTGTACCGAAAACACTGCCCAGTTAGCCATCCAGTATGTCCAGGATGTGGAAGCCATAGGGGTTGACGGGGTCATGCTGCTGCCAGCCGTGGTTTACCGTGGCACCGACCGTGAAGTGCTGACCCACTACCAGATGGTTGCCCGTGCCACCAGTCTGCCTATCATGATCTATAACAACCCTGTGAGTTATGGCGTTGATATTAATTTGGAAATGACCGCAACTCTCGCCAACGAGCCCAACATAGTGGCGATCAAGGAGTCCACCACGGACACCCGCCGCCTCACCGAGTTGCAAAGCCGCTTTGGCGAACGTTTCACCCTGTTCTGCGGCGTTGACGATATCGCGCTGGAATCTCTGCTACTGGGTGCCACCGGTTGGATTTCCGGCCTGACCAACGTGTTCCCCCGTGAGTCGGTCACCCTTTATAAGCTCGCCCGCGCCGGTCGCATTGAAGAAGCCCGCGAAATCTATCGCTGGTTTATGCCGCTGCTGCGCCTCGATACCATTCCCACACTCGTGCAGTGCATCAAGTTCGCCGAGCAACTGGCCGGTCGTGGCAACGAGCAGGTGCGCATGCCCCGCATGACACTCATCGGCGATGAGCGGGCCTACGTTGAGAAAGTCGTGGGTGAAGCCATGGCCAATCGCATCGATTTGTCCAAATACAATCTGGACTGATAGCCAAGAGCGATAAAAACAAGACTACCGGAGCTCTACGACTATGATGAAAGGTACATTTTTCTGCGTTGACGCTCATACCTGCGGTAACCCAGTGCGGTTGGTCACCAGTGGCCATCCGCACCTTCAGGGCCGCACCATGAGTGAAAAACGCCAGGACTTCCTCGCCAACCACGACTGGATCCGTAAGGCATTGATGTTTGAGCCCCGTGGCCACGACATGATGTCGGGTTCGTTCCTGTACCCACCCTGCTCAGAGAATGCAGATGCCGCCATCCTGTTTATCGAAACCAGCGGCTGTTTGCCCATGTGCGGACACGGCACCATAGGCACCATCACGGCCGCCATCGAAACCGGGCTGCTGAAACCAAAAACACCCGGCAAGCTGGTGCTGGATGTGCCCGCAGGGCAAATCGAAATTGATTATCAGCAAACCGGTGCCAAAGTGGATTGGGTGCGCATCTATAATGTGCCTGCCTATCTGGCCCACAAAGACGCCATTCTCGATATCCCGGGCCTTGGCACCCTCAAGGTTGATGTGTCCTACGGCGGCAATTACTACGTGATTGTCGACCCACAGGAGAACTTTCCCGGCCTGCGTCATTGGAGCGCCGCAGACATTTTGCGCTGGAGCCCGATTGTGCGCCAGGTGGCCCACGACACCCTCAGCTGTATTCACCCCAACGACCCTACTGTGCGCGGTGTGTCCCACGTGCTGTGGACTGGCGACACCATCAGTGACGGATCCGACGGTGCCAATGCGGTGTTTTATGGCGATAAAGCCATCGACCGTTCTCCATGCGGCACAGGCACCAGCGCCCGCCTCGCTCAGCTTTACGCCCGCGGCAAGCTCAAGGTTGGTGACAGCTATACCCATGAGAGCATCATCGGCAGCCAATTTATCGGCCGCATCGAGTCTGCCACCAAGGTCGGCGACTATGATGCCATCCGCCCCAGTATCCAGGGCTGGGCCCGGGTATTTGGCCAAAACGCCATCACAGTGGATGACTCAGACCCCTATGCATTTGGGTTCCAGGTCGTGTAACCCGGTTATCCATTTAAGATATTTAAAGGAGTCATTATGACCACCGTTCTCTGTGGCCGGCATTTCATTGCCCATGAATGGCAACAAAGTGAATCGACCTTTACCCGTTTCAACCCCAAAACCAACGAGGTGTTGCCCGGCGAGTTCTCCCAGGGCACAGCTTCTGAGGTTGAAGCTGCGGCCATTGCGGCGGATGCCGCCTTCTGGGAATTCCAGCAAACGTCCGCCGACCAAAAGGCAAATCTGCTGGAAACCATGGCAAGCGAAATTGAGCGGGATGGCGACGCCATTGTTACCTGCGCTATGATGGAATCGGGCCTGCCCGAAGCGCGTCTGAAGGGCGAACTTGGCCGCACCACGGGCCAGCTGCGGCTCTTTGCCAGTGTTCTTCGTGAGCCCTATGCCCCGCTTTTGATGGACAAGGCCAACCCCGAGCGCCAGCCGCTGCCCAAGCCGGAGTTAAAATTGGGCCAACTGCCCCTTGGGGTGGTGGCCGTATTCGGCGCATCCAACTTTCCGCTGGCGTTCTCCACCGCCGGTGGCGATACCGCGTCTGCACTGGCGGCCGGCTGCGCTGTCATCGTCAAGGGCCATCCGTCCCATCCTGGCACCAGCGAGTTGGTAGCCCGGGCAATGGCAAGAGCCATCGAGCAATCCGGTATGCCGAAGGGGCTATTTTCACTTATCCAGGGCAATGAACCGTCGCTTTCAGTGGCGCTCGTTGAACATCCGCTGGTGAAAGCCGTTGGCTTTACCGGGTCTCTTAAGGTCGGACGCCTTCTTGCTGACCGCTGTGCTCAGCGCCCCGAACCCATTCCCTTTTACGGTGAGCTGGGTTCAGTGAATCCTCAGCTTCTGCTGCCCGGCAGACTCGCGAGAGATGCAGTAACCCTCGCCGAGGCGCAGGTCAATTCCATGATGATGGGCCATGGGCAGTTTTGCACAAGCCCGGGACTGGTTATTGCCATCAAAGGCCCGGGGCTTGAGAGCTATCTTGCGGCCTTATCGGACATTGCCAGCCGCCAAAGTGCCTCTGCCATGTTAAGCGCCGGGATCTGCCACGCTTTTAATCAGGCTGTCAGTGCCGTGGTGCCAAAAGTGAATGTGATTGCTCAGGGGCAAGCGGCCGAAGCGGCGCACCACAGCCGGCCGCTGGTTGCCAGCATCGGGGCAAGCGCCTTAATTCGGCAACCCGAACTGCTGGAAGAAATCTTTGGCCCCTTCGCCCTGGTGGCGCTATGTGAGTCAAAGGAGGAGATGTTTGAGCTGGTGAAACGCCTCCCCGGACAGCTGACCGGAAGCATCCACGGGCTGGAAACAGAAGTCACAGACTTCAGTGACATCATTGACCGACTGGCCTTTAAAGTGGGCCGCATCATGTTCAATCAAATGCCAACCGGAGTTGAAGTAGCCCGAGCCATGAACCACGGGGGCCCCTACCCCGCCAGTACCGACAGCCGCTCCACATCGGTGGGCGCCGAAGCCATGAAGCGCTTTATGCGACCCATTTGCTACCAAAATATGCCTGACGTGCTGTTGCCCAACGAGCTTAAAGCCTCGTCGAGGCGGTTGATGATGTTCTAAACTACCGAAAAATTGAACGAATTGATAAAGGGAAACCCATGGTTTCCCTTTATTTATGGCTGAGTTGGCGTTAATCTTAGGCGATCAAAAAGTCTTGGTATAAAGAATAAAAAATGAGTCGACACACGCCTATTGTCCATAAAACTCGTACTCAGGTCGTGGTAGAAGTACTCAGAGAGAAAATTCTCTCCGGGGAAATTGCTGCCGGAGAGCCCTTGCGTCAGAGCGCATTGGCCGAAGCGCTTAATGTAAGCCGTATTCCTGTCCGTGAAGCCCTGTTGCAACTTGAAGCCGAAGGTCTGGTGAAGTTTGAGGCCCACAAAGGTGCCACCGCCACCGAGCTGTCTGTCGCACAGGTAACCGAATTGTTTGAACTCAGGGCGCTGATTGAAACAGATCTGCTTGCAAAAGCCATCCCGAATCTGCAAGATGAAGACCTGATCCAGGCCGAGAAAGTGCTGGAACAACTGGAATCTGCTTTTAAACAAGAAGATGCAGTTGGAAGCTGGGCCGAGCTCAACACCAAATTCCATACTACGCTGTATCAGGCTGCCAACCGTCCACACACATTGGAAGTGGTTCACGGTTTAAATACCAATTGTGACCGTTATATTCGGCTGCAGTTGTTGCTGACCGGCGGTATCCCGCGGGCCGAGCAAGACCACAGAGATCTGCTGACTTATTGCAAGCAGAAACAAACCGACAAGGCTGTCGTCCTGCTGCGCGAGCACATACTGCACGCGGCAGAATCCATTCGCGATCTGGTTGCCGAACAGGTCAAATGATAAAAGACAACAGGCTGTTTTCCAAAGCCCTGTTGTCGGATATTCAAGGCAGTCCCAAGGCACTGCCTTTTTTGTTTGAGAGAATTATCAATGCAGTACGCCACCATTACCGGTTGGGGCAAATGTGTTCCCCCTGCCGTTCTGACCAACCATGATCTCGCCACCTTCATCGACACGTCCGATGAATGGATTAAGCCCAGAACCGGGATCAGTCAGCGCCATGTCAGCCATGTCAATACCTCAGAGCTGGCCAGCGTGGCCGCCCAGCGCGCCCTGGCAGCTGCCGGTATCGACGGCAGTGAACTGGACATGATTATTCTGGCCACCGCAAGCCCGGATACCCTGATCCCCAACATCGCCTCTACTGTACAGGCCAATGTGGGCGCGCGCTGCGCAGCCTTTGACATCAACGCCGCCTGCTCGGGTTTCCTGTATGGCCTCGGTCTTGCCAGCTCGCAAATCAAGAGCGGCCAGTGCAAAAAGGTGTTGGTGATTGGTGCCGAGCGTCTGACCTTCTATTTGGACTGGTCTCGCCGTGAAACGGCCGTGCTCTTTGGTGACGGCGCCGGTGCCGTGGTGGTGGAAGCCAGCGACGTTCCCGGCGGCGTATTGGGCTATGAGCTCAATAACGACCCCGATGGCCGCGATATCCTCAAGGCCGGTTTCGGCACTGCCATGGACAGATTCAGCGCAGAATCGCTGGACTTTTACATCCAGTTTGATGGCCAGGAAATCTTTAAGCGCGCCATTAATGGCATGGGTAAGTTGAGTGCCCAGGTGCTGGAAAAATGTGGCGTGGACAAGGATGCGGTGGATTTGGTGATCCCCCATCAGGCCAACGAGCGCATTATCGATACTCTGGTCAGCAAAATGCGCATTCCGAAAGAAAAAGCCTTCGTCAACATTGCCAACTACGGCAATACGTCGGCCGCGACTATCCCAATCGCCATTTGTGACGCGTTGGAAAAAGGCCTGATCAAGCCCAATGACACCATTCTGTCCTGTGCGTTTGGTGCCGGCCTGACGTCAGCAGCATTGCTGCTGAAATGGGGTGAGCGGGTAACACCTGTGAGTATCAGCGATGCCGAATTGCCGCCCTGCGATCAAACAGGCATTGAGCTGGTTAGCCGCGCCGTGAATTACTTCTGCAAGTAATATCGGTTTTAAAAAAGCCACCTTCGGGTGGCTTTTTTGCTTTCAGGGTACTGCATCGAGTGCAAATGAGCCTCATCCCCACAGTGGATGAAGCCATAGATAATTCAGCACGAGTTCACCCATCCTGGGCCTCGGCTGGATTGCGACCCGTCAATCTCAGACAACTCATTCCCGCGGATATGCCAGCCTGGCCTCGTCCCAATAGATGGCTTTGCCATAAAAAGCCGCCACCAATTCATTGAGCTCACCAAAGCCCTTGATTTCCCTGTCATCGCCACTGATGCAATGCCACACAAATCGATGACAGTTATTTTCCAATAAGTCGTAATCACGATACTGAAACAGTGCCATGGCCGCTCTTTCTGTGGCCATTTCGTGTGCCAGTGCCTGATGGTTGGCGTCTGCCGCCACAAAAATGCGGCTGCCGGTACGGCCATGGAGGAAGCGCTGCGCCGACACGGCGCGGATAAGACCACTGCCGTGCAGCTCAGCAATCAGACCATCACCAAGGTAAATACCAGTATGTTCAATCACACCAAACACATGACAACACATCAAAGCCCCTGGCAGCGGCGTACTTTGTTTGCCTCCGGTTTGCCAGGTGCTGGGCGACAGCACCACAGGTTTGTCAGCGTGCTCAACAGCCGTTTGGCCGCGGGCACGCTGATACTGCAAGCGGCGACGTGACTCCCGGGCATCCGCCATGGCCAGCGCGCCGAGTGCGGCGCCACCAATCCAGAGAAGGGGTAAAGGCATACGCGCTCCCAAAGGAATGAACATTCACTGAAGAGTAGAACCAAAGCGCCTGAAAACAGAATGAAAATCTGTAAATGAATATGACTAGTCGCAGAGGGTGACGAGCTCGTCAATACGGGTACGGACACCGCCGATAGCGGCAAGCTGTGCCAACAAGAGTTCAGCGCAGGACAGTGCGTCTGTCAGTGCATTGTGGGCATCGTAAACCGGCAAACCATATCTTTGCCGACTGGCGCCAAGTCTCAGACTCCCCTCTTGGATCACTTCATGTACCCGAAGCAGTCGCTGCCGCTCCAGCGCCAGGGTATCTATGGCCAGTATTGGCATGCTTATCCCGAGGCAGCGGCTCATGTTGGCGCGGATAAAGGCCAAATCCAGAGGTGCATGGTGAGCCACCAGGATTCTGCCGCGCATTTTTTGCATCAGCCAGTTCATGGCATCGGCCAAGGGCAGCGCATTGTGAAGCTCTCTATCAGTGATCCCATGAATAACCGCGCTCTGCCCCACACTGCCCTGAATTTCCACCAATACCGACTCGGCGCCCTGCAGCTGGATAACACCGCCGTCGATGGGCACTACGCCGATGGCCAGGATCTGATCTCGTCCGGGGTCCAGTCCTGTCATTTCAAGGTCCAGCGCCAGCATGGGCGCCATTTCTGCCGTCGCACTGAGCAGGACTCTTTGGCTATCGACGAAATTGCGCGCAAGACCATCGTCCAGTGCACGGCTGCGCCACCACAGGCGCGGGCGTAAAAATGCGCGGGAGACCATTAAAAGCTCCGCATAAATTTAAGCCTAAGCCCCGACTGGGCATCATGCACCACTTTGAAGGCGTCCCGTAATTGGTGACGAACCAGAGAAGACAACTGCTGCGGCTTGAGATAGTTACTGATTTCCTGTCCTTGCCGGTGTTGTACGCCCTGATTGGCGAGACGCATATGGGCGATAAATTCGTGGGCATCAGCGAGATTAAGCGCATCTTTGCGGCCAATCACGCCAAGTTCCATCAGGGCGCGAATACGCTTGGCGGTATTCACCTCCTTGATGCCCGCTGACAGGGCATATACACGGGCAATGTCATTAATCAGGGCGTTGCCTTTGTGTTTTAAATCAATACCTTTTACCTCGGAGCCATCCCGCTCGAGCACAAACTTGCGAAAGAACCCCAGGGGCGGCGCCTCGGTAAGGCTGTTGCCCGCCATGCCGGCGAGAAAAATGTCATTGTCCCTGGTTCCGGCAAGCACCTTGTCCTGCAGCGCATCGAACAGGCTTTGAGGACCAAACACGGGACGCATATCGAAAAATATCGAGGCGTGCATCAAGGCCTTGGGCTCGGGCGCCCTGACCCAGTTGTCGAAGACCTGTTGCCAGCGCTCCAGTGACATGCGCCATTTGGGGTTTTGCGCCATGATATCACCCGGACAAAAGCGGTATCCGCACTCATCAAGCCCACTGCAAACGGCGCGGCTCAGTGCCTCAAAATAGCCGGCGGCATGCTCGTCAGGCTCACCGGCAAGCAACAACCCATTATCCTGATCTGAGCAGGCGGCCTGATCCTGGCGCCCCTGGGAGCCAAAGGCGAGCCAGCAAAACGCCATGGGCGCCTGCCCCAAAATCTGCTGATTGAGCAGTATCAGCCTCCTGGTCAGGGCGTCTGTCACCGACGTCAACACCCGGCCAATTTCTTCGGCTCTGGCATCGGCACTGATAAGGCTTTGAAGTAGTTCGGGGATTTTTTTGCTGACTGAAATCAAACTGGCCACATCCTTTTGCCGCTCGATTTCACCAATCAGCATTAAAGGTTGCGAGCCCTGGCTTCGCAGAATATCAGTGCTGGATATCACCCCCACCGGGGTATCGCCGTCCAGCACCGGCAAATGATGGATATTGCGCTCGCTCATGGCGAGCATGGCCTCGAATACCAGGGCCCCAGCCCCAATAGTCACCGGATTTCGGGTCATGGCCTGATGTACCGGCAGTGCGCCGTCAAAACCTTCGGCGAGCACCCGGTTACGCAAGTCTCTATCGGTAAGAATGCCGCAGAGTTTGTGATGGTCTGTCACCAGCAATGATGACACCCGGGCATCGCGCATCATCACCGCCGCCTGGCGTATGCTGTGGTTGCAATCTATGGTGAGCGGCGAGCCCGTCATCAGTGAGCTTATACGGTTCGTAGTGGTCAGCTCCTTGGCCTTGAATCTACCCTGATGGCGCAACCTTTTGGCAAAGGCTCGGTTAAAAAAGCGGTCAAATTCACGGCTTTCCTGGCGTAAGCTGTTGAACATATCCGGGCTCAGTTGATACACCAGCCCATCTTCCAGAATCGCCACCTTATTGGAAATCGCCTCACCACTGAGCAACGACGGGAAGCCAAAGAAGTCCCCTTCCCCCAGGCGGTCAACCAGCTCTCCCTCTTCATCACGCACCTCAAAGGCGCCGCTGCGGACGATATAGAGCCTTGGATGGGATTCATCCAGGGGAACATGCCCCATGGACTTACTGTAGTAAGCCACACTCAGATGCCGTACACAGGCCAGCAAAGACGCATCCGACAGAGAGTCAAAAGGGACCAATTGCCTGAGAAACTGGGTTAGGGGCTGAATTTCGCTGGCATCCATACAAATCATCCGCTTAGTGCAAATATACGCCTTGTGCATCCACTATAAGGCAGCCGCATTCAATGTCACCATACGACCTAAGTAAAATCCTGCATCCATAAAGAAAAACGGCGCCGATGCGCCGTTTTTTATTAACCCTTATGGGCAGTATCAGTGATCCTGTGCGCCACCGGCACCTTTAGGGAAACGGATACCTTCAACCATTTCTTCCACATGGGCAGGTACGGCAGAAGTCAGCTTGGCTACAATAACCGCCACAGCAAAGTTAATCAGCATACCAATCATACCGATACCTTCAGGGGAGATGCCGAACAGCCAGTTGGCGGGTACGTTAGCCGCGGGGTTTACAAACTTGAAGTAAACGATGTAAGCCGCTGTAAAGCCCAGACCAACCACCATACCGGCGATAGCGCCTTCTTTGTTCATCTTCTTGGAGAAGATGCCCATTACAATGGCTGGGAACAGTGAAGATGCTGCCAGACCGAAGGCGAACGCCACTACTGCTGCCACAAATCCGGGTGGGTGGATACCAAAGTAACCGGCAATCACGATGCCCACGGCCGCAGCAATCCGGGCGTACAACAGCTCCTGTTTATCAGAGATATTGGGTGCAAAGCCTTTCTTCATTAGGTCGTGTGACACTGACGTTGAAATCACCAACAAGAGACCTGCAGAAGTCGACAAGGCCGCAGCCAGACCACCGGCAGCCACCAGAGCGATTACCCAGGCTGGCAGATTGGCAATTTCAGGGGTCGCCAACACCATGATGTCACGGTCGATGTTCATCTCATTGGCATCGCCCTTGGTGTAGTACATCTTGCCGTCACCGTTCTTGTCGTCCCACTTGATAAGACCGGTCTTTTCCCAGTTTTTGATCCAACCTGGTGCTGTCTCATAGGCCACACCAGTGGCATCTGGACCATTAATGGTTTCAATCATGTTTACACGGGAGAAGGCTGCAAGTGCTGGCACTGTGGTGTACATGATAGCGATGAACACCAGCGCCCAACCGGCACTGGAACGGGCATCTTTTACGCGAGGTACGGTGAAGAAGCGTACGATAACGTGTGGCAGACCGGCAGTACCCACCATCAGGGCTGCAGTGATTGCAAACACATCAATCATGCTCTTGGAACCTTCGGTGTACTGGGAGAAACCCAGCTCCGTAGACAGACCGTCGAGCTTATCCAACAGATACACACCTGTGCCGTTACCGGCAGCATCAATCAGCTCAGCACCGAAACCCAGCTGAGGAATGATGTGACCCGTCATCATCACGGAGATGAAAATGGCAGGCACCATAAAGGCGAAGATAAGTACGCAGTACTGGGCAACCTGGGTGTAGGTGATACCCTTCATACCGCCGAGTACGGCGTAGAAGAACACCACGGCCATACCAATGTATACGCCGGTATCCACGTCTACTTCAAGGAAGCGGGAGAACACCACGCCCACACCGCGCATCTGACCTGCAATATAGGTAAAGCAGATAAAGATGGCACAGACAACGGCAACAGTACGCGCCGCCTGAGAGTAGTAACGCTCACCGATAAAGTCAGGTACGGTAAACTTACCAAACTTACGAAGGTACGGTGCCATACACAGCGCCAGCAGCACATAACCGCCGGTCCAGCCCATCAGGTATACAGAGCCGTCATAGCCCACGAAGGACACGATACCGGCCAGAGAGATAAAAGACGCCGCGGACATCCAGTCGGCCGCAGTGGCCATACCGTTCATCACAGGGGGAACGCCGCCACCGGCTACGTAGAATTCTTTGGTCGAACCGGCACGGGACCAGATAGCGATACCTATATAGAGGGCAAACGAGAGCCCCACAATCAGGTATGTCAGAGTTTTCACATCCATTGCAATGCTCCTCAGTCTTCGTGAACGTTATATTTTTTATCGAGTGCATTCGCCTTGGACGCGTAGATAAAAATCAACGCCACGAACACGTACATGGAACCCTGCTGAGCAAACCAGAATCCCAGTTTGAAGCCCATAAAGGTAATTTGATTGAGCACATCCACCAACAGAATGCCAAAGCCGTAAGATACGACAAACCACACTGCCAGCAGGCTGATAACCAGGCGAAGATTCTCGCGCCAGTAACCTTGAGCCTTTTCGTTGCTTTCGAATGCCATTGTTGTGACTCCCCTGTGTTTGTAATAATTAAGTTAAGTCACGGTTAATCTAACAAGGCAGAGTGTGACCTCAATCACGACCTTAGTCTAAGTGATGATTGCTTATCGCATCTAAATTGTATATTTCTCTTTAATAACATCATCTTGAGCCATTCATGACGAATAGCCTTAATTCAAATTTATTACGCCCATTCCGACCTAGGTCTAACAAAGTAAAACGCCCGGCATAGCCGGGCGTTTTGTCTGAAGCCTATAGTCACTGCTTGATTAGGTATTGCACCAACTCGGCTATCTCACCACTGCTGCGGCCCTGAATGTGCAGCATATACTTGCCATTCACCAGCAGGCTTGGCACGCCACGTATGCCTGAGAGCTGCGCCTCGGTATCAAAGGTCATCATGGCCAGTTTACGGTCGGATGACGCAATTGCCTTATCCAGCTCGTCAGCCTTGAGCCCCTGGGACACGAAAAACTGCCGCACGTCTGCTTCTGACTGAAAAGGAGCGACTTCTTGTACCTGCTTGAAAATGGCACCGTGGGTCTGCTCGGTCACCTTGAACTTTTGCGCGAGATAATACGCTAGCTGGCTCATTTGCCAGGGTTTGCGGCCTGCGCCAACCGGCGTTCTTTCAAAACGCACCTCTTTGGCGACCAAACCCGCTGCTTCTTCGATGGTGTGATCCATGCGAAAACAATGTGGACAGTTATAAGAGAAAAACTCCCGCAGCACGGGGGTATGGCTCTCGCTGAAACCTTCCACCCTGACGTAGTCCTTACCTTCCACAAAAGTCGCTGCCATGGCAGACAAGGACATCAGCAGGCCCCCAAAGGCACCCAAGAGCTTTAACGATGTTTTCACGGACAAACTTCCTTTTATCAATGATTTTATGCTTTAAAACGCATCCGCAGCATTCAGCATCGCCACAGGATCGGGGTAAGAATACTTAAAGCCGTGCAGACGACAAATCAGGCTGCCGTCGACAAGCTTACCGTCGGTGTCGTCGCCGGCTAAAAACTCTGGTAACTCATAGCCGGCGGCCTGTGCAGCCGTGGTGTAAAACTCGGCCTTTGTGGGGTGCTGCGGCGCACACAGGTTGTAACAGGGGGCCAGGGTATCGGCGAAAATAAGCGCCACAACACCCTCAATGCAATCGGTGAGGTGCACCAGATTAACCGGCACGGCGCCACCCGCGATGTCTTTTTTACCGGCAAAAAAGCGCCCGGGGTGTCGCTCGGGCCCCACCAGTCCGGCAAAACGAACCACAGTGGTATTAAACGGGGCAAACAGGGCTTCAGCACCCAGCAAGATTGCCGCCGTGGGGGAATGAGCACTGCTGTCTTTTTCATCCACCAGTTTGGGAAGATCGGGATAAACTCCGGTGGAGCTGATAAAAATCAATCGTTTGGGAGGTGTTTTTATGGCATCACGCAATGTCGCGAGGCGCTCAAGATAGCTTGTGTCGCCGCGGCGAAGACCTGGAGGGAGATTGATTACCAACACATCGGCATCGAGCAGTCCTTCGGGCAGGGCTGCATCCTGGTCCAAATCCACACAATAGCCTTCAATGCCTGCTTGTGTGAGTACTTCCACGCCTGCAGGCGTACGTTTGCACCCTTTAACCCTGAGGCCCTTGCTTTTCAGCAGCCTGGCAAGGGGCAACCCGAACCAGCCACAGCCGACAATAGAAATGGTTTTAAAATCAGACATGAAGTAACAGCTTAATCCCAGTATGGATACAGGAGGGATTCAGAATACGCACCTGAGCAGAAAACTCAAGCTTCGAGCGCGGCAAAGTAATAGCTGATAGGCGCATCCGCCTGGAGCACCCGAATCGCGGCTTCGGAGAGTTCTTCAATTTTGATGACCCTGTCGATACTGACGTCTTCATTCATCAATATTCTGAGCCCGGGATCGCCTCCGGCAGCGCTGCAGGCCCACACCTGGGGCTGCTTGACTTCCCGGGTTGTCATCATCACCTTACCCAAAGAACCGTCGGTGAGATGCACCAGAGTGCCGGGTGGATAAATGCCCAATACCTTCACCAGGGTCGCAATCAGGGCTTCGTCGTGCTTACCTACCCTGTGTTTGAATAAATAACCCAGGGCGACCTGGGGTGAGACAATGCTGTGGCTGGTCATTTGATCTTCAAAATCATTGGCCAATGCGACGATTTGCGTGGTTCTGGGAATTTTTTTCCCGGTAAGGCCATCCGGAAAACCTGTGCCATCAATAAATTCGTGATGATGACGAATAATGTGCAGCACCTCTTCAGGAAACAAACCGCTGCGACTGAGCATCTCATGACCATAGTTGGGATGCTGGTTCATGAAGTTGATTTCCTGGGTGGTGAGCGGCCCGCGCTTTCGACGGATATTATCCGGCACCCTGAGCTTACCTATGTCATGCAGCAGCGCACCCAGCGCGATATCCCGCATGTCTTTTTTGGGCATATCCATGCTCTTGGCAATCATCAGCGACAACACGGCCACGCTGATCCCATGCTGGGTAACCGAGGTACCCTGCTCTCCTGCGCTCACCAGTGCAAGATAAGCGGCCTCCTGCTCAAACAAGTGTTCCAGCATCTGCTCAACCAAAGTGGCAGACAAACGGTAAGCCCCTTCGGGATCGCTGCCAAGTTTCCCCACCAGGCTGCGGCTGTCATTTACACAGTCCAAAAAACGCTTCTGGCTTTTGCGTATCGCGACTCTGGCCTCACGCTTTACATCCCGCTCAGGCATGTCCTCGTCAAAGCCATCATCTTCGATTGGCACCTCTTCCTTGGGCACGTCCTCATCCAGCAGCTCAGCGCCGGCGAGCACCAACACATGTTGCACCTTCAGGCCCCGGATCATTTCTATCTGCGCCTGTTCTTTGAGTTCAATACGATTGATAAGAAACGGGTGCTCCGTCCAGGACAGCGGCAGCTTTACTGTGAGTCCCAATCTGAGTTCTGAGACCGGAATGGAAATGGGGTTGCTTTTGGCCAATCAAAGCCTCCGAAGAGGGGTGTAAAAACCTCGATGACGGAATAGCGGTTGATAACACGCCAATCCTATGAATTAAAAGCGTAAATCCATATTCAGCATAAGGCAAATATTTATCTGACAAGTTTGGGGCCAGTGACGCATTTTTGACACGGCAGACCTGGGTTGAATTGTTTTCAGCTTAACACAATTGTATACATTATCCAGATTATGCATAATAGCTTTGTCACTGCGGCGCTTCGCACCCCGGGCCCGTGGTGGATTGTGTTGCTGTCAATTGTCCCGGGTAACAGGCTCACGCCTGTGACTCAGGTTACATTCCTTTTGTTGGTCAAGGGGCGAAGGTAAGTTTTTGGCTTATCAGCCCTCAGATGTTGGCGCTGCCCCGGCAGCGCTTTTTTTGCCCGGCACTTTATCCCAGCACATCAACAGTAAACAAAGTCCGAAACCTGAAAACACCAATCAGTCCTCCCATAACAGCGACGAACTCAGCAGGCGTTTGAGCAGGCGCTGCGCTACTTATTGATGGATAACAGGACGCTTCCAGTCCGCGAGGTAAAGCCGTAAATGGCTGGATTTCAGCAGATAAATGGCAAACCAGAAAATCAGCACCGCATCGGCGGCTGCGGTCCATGAAAACAAAAAGCCGCTGGAGAGCAAACGCGCTACAAGCATCACAGCATCCAGCACCAACAAGGGCCACAGCAGCCATTTCAAATGGCTGAAGAGACTCATCGCCCAATCCGGCCGCGCCTTACGCTCTAGGATAATCAGCCCATAACACAGCAAGGCGCCAAATCCCGTAGCAAGCGCCAGCAAAAAGCTTTCTTTATGGGGATAAAACAGCCTTACCAAGCCTGCCCTGTCGCTGAATTGGGTTAGCGAGGCCACAAATACTACCCAGCCGCGGGCAAGAAATGTCAGCAGTAAATAGAGCCCCAGCGGCGGTTTGATATGGCCCTTGTCATCGACCCAGCGAATGTGTTCAAACTTGAGCAAAGTGTGCTCCACGTCATGTCTTTCCCTTGAGTTGGGGGCAAGGTGGCCGGGATTCAAGGCCTGAGAAACACAAAGACCCGCTTCTGTGGGCCTTTATCATGAAGATTGGTCGTCCCAGGTGAAGGGACTATCGCCAGGGACTAGCGCTGCTTGCGCGCCTGGTGCTCGGCATGACGCAGCAGCATCTGCTCACGCTTGCTGTCCAGCGTCGTTGCCTTTTGCGGTGCAAGGCCATTCAGCCACTCGGCAAACTCGGCCTGATAGTTTGTCGCAAAGTTGCCAAGCGCCGCATCATAACTGGCGAACTGGTTATGTTTCAGATGCTCTGTCATGGCCAGCACTTCGGCTTCGTGGCGCTCAAACAGGAAGCGGATTGCCAGATAGCTCCAGCGGTAGACCCTGTCGGTGCCGTCCCGGTAACTGGTTGAAAAAATGGTCGCCAGTGTCGGACGACGATTGGCGCGGGTGTTGATTGCGAGGTTCACTGCCGTAGCGTTGTCGGTGCCAAGGGAGAGGTACTCTGCCAGGCCTTCTGCCCACCACACCATCTTGTCCGGGTAGAAATTAAAGCCGCCATAGCTGACAAAGCGCCCTTCCAGGTAATGGATATATTCGTGGCGCAGGTTCCAAATTTCAAACTCAGGGCGCAGCCAATCGGCTTCGTGGGCATAGAAACTCGCCTGGTTGTTCACATCCGCCGGATTGCCCTCAATATAGATGCCACCATTGTTGGTGTTGATATTGAAAAGCTCATAGCCGTATTTGTCGTACTGGTTGTAGTCATCGAATACCACCACCCGCAGGCTGTCGTTGTAATCGTTTGCCACCGGCTCACCAAAGGTTTGCATTCTCTGGTGGAAATCACTTTCCTGACTTGAGAGCTGCGCACAGGTATCGGCGATTTGCGGGTCTGTCATGTCCTGGGCCCACAAATTGATGGTGGCGCTGCAATCCACACGGATAGGCAAGACCACATTGGGGTCGGCAGGCTCGGTGGGGTTGGTACCTGGCCGACCCTTGGCGTGGGAAACCGCACTGATGAGTGCCAGCAGCAAACCGGCGGCGATAAGGGACTTGGGTGAGTGCATGTGTTATCTCCAGTTGTTATATTTTATGTTGCGGGATATTGTATATTTTATTTATCAAATGCAGGCAACAAAAAAACGCCAACCTGAAGTTGACGTTTTTTCAACTGGATAAGTTTTTAAATAATATCAGAGACCTACAAGCTCAATCAGACCAGCTTCATCCAAAACCGGGATACCCAGTTCCTGGGCCTTGGCAAGCTTGGAGCCCGCTGCTTCACCGGCAACCACGCAGTGGGTGTTCTTGGAGACACTGCCCGCCACCTTGGCGCCAAGGGCCTCAAGCTTGGCCTTGGCCTCGGTGCGGCCAAGACTGGTGAGGGTACCCGTGAGCACCCAGGTTTGGCCAAGCAGCGGCTGTGCATCGGCCGATGGCTTTTCGATGGCAGGCCAGTTCACGCCAGCATTGATCAGCGCATCTATTACCTCAAGGTTATGGGGCTGGGCAAAAAAGTGCGCCACGTGCTGAGCAACCACTGTGCCCACATCCTCCACCTGCATCAGGGCGTCCACATCGGCCACCCTTATAGCATCCAGGCTCAGGAAATGTTTCGCCAGGTTAGCGGCTGTGGCCTCCCCTACTTCCCGAATACCCAGTGCATACAAAAACTTGGGCAAGGTGGTGGTTTTGGCCTCTTCAATGGCCGCCATCAGATTGGTGGCCGACTTGGTGCCCATACGCTCAAGCATGGTCAGCTTGGACACATTGAGCTTGAACAGATCCGCCGGGCTTTCCACCAGCTCTTTATCGATAAGTTGCTCAACCACCTTGTCACCCATGCCATCGATATACATGGCCTTGCGGGAGGCAAAGTGCTTGATGGCCTCACGGCGCTGGGCTTCACAGAAAAGCCCGCCACTGCAGCGTGCCACAGCCTCGCCTTCAATCCGCTCCACCAAAGAGCCACACACGGGGCAAGTATCGGGGAACAGGATATCCTGCGCATTCTCGGGGCGGCGCTCCGCCACCACGGCCACAATTTGCGGGATCACATCTCCGGCGCGGCGAATAATCACGGTATCGCCAATCTTCACCCCAAGACGGGCAATTTCATCGCCATTGTGCAAAGTCGCGTTGGATACGGTCACGCCGCCCACAAAGACAGGTTTTAAGCGGGCGACAGGAGTGACGGCGCCAGTGCGGCCCACCTGAAAATCAACGCCTTCCAGCAAGGTCATTTCTTCCTGTGCCGGAAACTTAAAGGCAATGGCCCAACGCGGCGCTCGGGCCACAAACCCGAGCTGCTGCTGGGCTTCGATGTTGTTAACCTTGATAACCACGCCATCGATTTCAAAGGCAAGCTCGTCACGTCGCTTGAGGATGTCGGCGTAGTAGGCCATCACCTCGGCAAGGCCTTCACAGAGTTTCACTTCCTTGCTCACCGGCAAACCGAAGGCTGTAAGGCGCTCCAGCTGGCCTTTGTGGGTGGGCGCCAGCACCAAATCGGTACCGTTGTCGTCCTGCACTACGCCCAGGGCGTAGGCATAAAAGGCCAGTGAGCGCTCGGCGGTTATCTTGCTGTCCAGCTGACGCAGGCTGCCGGCGGCGGCATTGCGGGGATTGACGAACAGCTTGTCACCTCTTGCCCGGGCGCGGTCGTTCAGCGCTTCAAAGGCAGCCCTTGGCATAAAGACCTCGCCACGCACTTCAACCAATGCCGGTATATCATCGCCCTGCAGTCTCAAGGGCACCGACTTGATGGTGCGCATATTCACGCTGATATCTTCCCCGACGGCGCCATCGCCACGGGTAGCGGCACGCTCAAGCACGCCATGACGATAAATCAGGCTCACTGCGAGGCCATCGAGTTTGGGCTCGGCGCAGTACACCTGGGGACCCACCTTGTCGGTCAGGCGCTTATCAAAGGCAACAAAGTCTTCTTCATTGAAGGCGTTATCCAGGCTCAGCATGGGTTTGAGGTGGCTGACCTGCTCAAATTTATTCAGTGCCGCGCCGCCCACACGCTGGGTGGGCGAGTCTGGCTCGGCAAACTCCGGGTGCTCGGCTTCCAGCGCTTTGAGCTGGTTCATCAGCCGGTCGTATTCCGCATCGGGAATACTTGGCGCATCCTGCACATAGTAGGCAATGTTGTGACGATTGATTTCAGCGGTAAGACGTTGAATTTCGGCTTTAACTTGCATGATGGTACCTTGGAAATGCGCGGGGCCGCTCATGCGGCCCCACTTTGTAAATCAATAACTTGTTATGCGCTGGCGCGGATGCGGGCGAGATACTGCGCCTTGGTGGCATCGCTCCAGAGTTGGCGCTGACCGTCAAGCACCAGTGCATCGAGGTCGTCCGCCAGCTGACAGGCAGAGTTCAGCATCAGTGAGAAGTTCATCACCGCTTCACCGTGGCATGGCAGTGTCATAAAGAGCACTATGCCGTGGGTGTTGAACTGCTCCATGGTGTCGGGATCGAAGGTGCCAGGCTTAAGCATATTGGCGAGCGAAAACAGTACCTTGCCGTTACCGGCGTTATCTTCATGGCGATGGAATATTTCCATGTCACCGTATTTGAAATTCAGTTCAAGCAGACAGGGCAGCAGCTCGGCACCGGCCAGTACCTGGCCTTCCCGGGCCACCACGTGCAACACCAGCACATCGCGGGGATCCGGCAGCGGCTCTTCAGCCTTCACTTGGGGCTCAGTCTGCGTCGCCTGTGCATGAGTCGCTTGCCCCTGGGCAGTCTCTTGAGGATTTACGGACGCAGGCTGGTTTTCATAGGCGTCATACTCATCTTCGTAGTCGGCGCCCGAGGCGTTTACATCTTCATACAAGTCGCCTTGAGAAGGCTCCGGATCCAGGTCATCCAGAAGTCCCAGCTGTACCTGTCTGGCACTGGGTGAAGGCTCTTCATGGCGGCGAAGCTCATGACCTGTATGGCTTGGTGCCGTTTCAGGGCGCGACTCCAACACGGGTTCCTGACGCTCTTTAACACGGCGAACCTTGGGCTCGTCAGACAGGGAAAAGGCATCGTCCTGAGTCGCTTGCACAGGCTCTGGCTTTTTATCGTCAGGGGCCAGTTTACGCACCCTCACTTCACCGATGCCATCGGCATCAAAGCCTTCGGCGTCACGACGCCCGGGAGACATGGCGTAAGGGGTTCTGGGTTGTTCTTTAATGGTTCGGGGCTGCTGCTTTCTGATAGACCAAAACCCATGCACAAGCACCGCCACAATCGCGATGGCACCGAGCACAAACAAAACCAGTTGTAAATCTTCCATTGGATACCCTGTCTTTCCTGAATTCATTCCGTGTGTGCCATGGCCACGGCTTCTTCGATGTCCACCGCAACGATGCGGGATACGCCGGGCTCATGCATGGTCACACCTACCAACTGATCAGCCATTTCCATGGTTATCTTATTGTGGCTGATGTATATAAACTGCACGCTGGCCGACATTTCCTGCAGCAGTCTGCAGAATCGGTCAACGTTGGCATCATCCAGCGGTGCATCGACCTCGTCGAGCATACAAAAAGGGGCTGGATTCAACCTGAAAATTGCGAACACCAATGATAAAGCGGTCAGCGCCTTTTCACCACCCGAGAGCAGGTGAATTGTGGAGTTCTTTTTCCCGGGCGGCCTCGCCATGATGGTCACACCGGTTTCCAGTAAATCATTGTCTGTGAGCGCAAGATAAGCACTGCCGCCACCAAACACCTTGGGGAACAAGGTCCCCAGATCGGCATTGACCTGTTCAAAGGTCGCTTTGAAGCGGCTGCGGGTTTCCCTGTCTATCTTGCGGATAGCCTCTTCAAGGCTTTCCAGCGCCTGCTCGAGATCCCTGTCCTGCTCATCCAGATAATCTTTGCGCGCCTTGGCTTCATCGTACTCTTCAATCGCCGCCAAATTTATGGCGCCCAAGCGACTGATTTTACTTCGAAGCTTCTCCAATCTTTGCTGCCACTCCTCAACTGATGCGTGGGGAGGTACGCTTGGCAACACCTCATTGAGTCGAATATTAGCCTCGGCCAACTGCCCAAGTTGAGTGTCACCCTGACCCTTTAAACCTTCCCGTCGTAGCTTTAACGATTCGAGGGTATGAGTCAAGTGGTCTATCTTGCCAACTTCTTGTTTTTGCTTCAATAGTAAAGCATCAATCTGTTCCTGAACCTGAGCCTGCCGACTGCGGTTTTCCGCCAGTGCCGTTTGCCTTGTTTGCTGGGTGGCAAGCTGCTCACGCAATTTCATGGATAAGGCTTCGCGGTCGGCGTCACCACTGTGCTCAGACTGGGCTTTAAGTTCGGCATCCAGGGTCGCTTTTTGCGTCAATAATTTTGACAGTTGCTCCTTTCCCGACGCCATTTGCTGGCTGATCAGGGCCAGAGACGTGGCCATTTCGGCACGTGTCGCCTTAGCCGCTTCGACCGATTTATCAATATTTGCGACCGAGGCTCGCCGCTCTTCCGCCATGCGTCTGGCCGGAATGAGCTCCTCCCGTGCCTGTGCCAAGGCCTCTGCCGCCTGCTCCAATGCGTCTTCCTGCTGCATCAGGGCTTCGTCTGCCACTTCCAGCTCCAGCACCGACTGCTCGTACTGCTGGGTCAAACGCTGGATTTGTTCATCGATGAACGCTCGCTGTTTGGCGCGCTGGGCCTGGTGAGCGACGCTCGCCTCCCACAGGGTTTGCTGCCGATCCTGAAGTTGTTTGGCTTCAAACAGCTCTGCTTCAACGGCTTCCCGATGAATACGGGCCAGATTCAGCCCATCACGCTGCTCTGCCACTGCCCGCTCAAGTTGCGCAAGCTCAGCCTGTATCTGACCAATGCGGGCACCCAGTGCTTCAGCCTCTGCTTTAAGTGCCACCTTATCGGTGCCGGTACCCTGGTGTTGCAGCACCAATCCATGGCCGACCAGATAGCCGTCCCTGGTGGCGATGAGTGTGTTTTGTGCTGTACCAACCAGGCGCTCCTGTGCCACATTCAAGCTTTCGGCAAAGCCAACGTTATCCAGCCAGGGCGCAAGATTAACCGGCGCCTGCATAATGCCCCAGTCGCGCTTTTCCTGATAACTGAATCCCTGACCATCAAACGCGTCCTGACCAAAGGCGGTGTCTTCAAACAGGGGCTGCTCCAACAGATGCCCAAGCAGTAGCTCTGCGGTCTTCTCCCAGCCCGCTGCCACATCAAGACGCTGCCAGAGTTTGGTACGCGCAGGTCCGGCTGCATTGCCTGCATTGTCTTCAAGCAATCTGGACAGCACCGAATAGCGCCCCTGAGCTTCGCTCTGTTCGCCACGGCACTTTGCCAGTGCCTGTTCACACTCGGCGAGTGCCGTCTTTGCCTGGGCCTGTGCCGCTTTGGCGTTATCCAACCTTTCCATCAGCGGCGCCAGACTTTGCTGCGATGGCGGCGTAACAGAGTCAACGTCCTCATCCACATGGGACGCTTGCTGCTCCCGGTATCCCGACAGCGACTGCGCTTTTTCCTGGCTCACCTGTTTAAGATGGACGAGTCGCTGGGAAGTCAGCTCGCATCTTGCTTTCGTCTCAGCATGGCGGCGCTCTGCCTGGGTCACGGTATCCTTGAGCTGCTCCAACGCGTCTTCGGCGTCTTCCGCACTCTGACTCCAGGCGTCCTGAGTTTCTTCCAATCCCAGTAAGACTTCTTCCTGCCCGGCGAGCTTGTCGGCCGCGTCTTGCTGAGCTGCCTCGAGCGACTCCTGCCTTGCCATGAGCCCGGAAATCTCCTCTGCGAGGCTATCTCCCCGGCTTCGCAGACTGTGACTGCGCTCTTCCAAATGTGACAGTTGCTGCTCAAGGCGCGCCACTTCGGTGCCGGCCAGATAGTAGGCTTCGAGGGTGTCTTGCTCTTCATCCACCAAAGCCGCGAGCACGAGTTTTTGCTCATCGAGCCTGGCGGCGGTGGTATCAAGGGAGGTTTTGGCGCTCTGGTATAAAAATTCCTGCTG
Source organism: Shewanella zhangzhouensis (assembly GCF_019457615.1). Taxonomy (NCBI): domain Bacteria; kingdom Pseudomonadati; phylum Pseudomonadota; class Gammaproteobacteria; order Alteromonadales; family Shewanellaceae; genus Shewanella; species Shewanella zhangzhouensis. Next base: position 1,881,953 of record NZ_CP080414.1, on the reverse strand, counting down.
CGCGATTTCGCGGCCAAGGGCATCGGCCTGTTGACAGATTTCCTGATAGCGCATCACCAGCAGCTCGGCGTGGGTGGTACGCTCGGCCTGTTTGTATTCGCGGTAACGTTTAGCGGCCTCGGCCTGCACGGCGAGTTTGTCGAGCTGTTTACCCAGCTCGAGTCGAATATCCCCCAGGCGTTCCAGGTTTTCGCGGGTATGGCGGATACGGTTTTCGGTGTCGCGGCGACGCTCTTTATAGCGGGAAATACCGGCAGCTTCTTCGATAAAAACCCTGAGTTCCTGGGGTCGGGATTCAATCAGGCGCGAAATCATGCCCTGTTCGATAATGGCGTAGCTTCGCGGCCCAAGGCCGGTGCCCATAAAGAGATCTGTGATGTCCTTGCGGCGACATTTCTGGCCGTTGAGAAAATACAGCGACTCGCCATCGCGACTGACCTGACGCTTTACTGCAATTTCTTCATAGCTGGCGTACTGGCCGCCAAGACGCCCTTCTCTGTTATCAAATACCAGCTCTACCCCGGCAACAGACACTGGCCTGCGGGCACTGGAGCCATTGAAGATAACGTCGGTCATGGAATCGCCGCGAAGGTGCTTGGCGGAGCTTTCGCCCAGCACCCAGCGCACGGCATCAATCACGTTGGATTTACCACAGCCATTGGGGCCTATGATGGCCGTTAGGGGATTGGGGAATGGGATCCTGGTGGGATCGACAAACGACTTGAAGCCAGCAAGTTTTATTTGTTTCAGTCTCATAATGCCAGTCAAATCGCTTCAGTGGCCGCCAACGCAGCCGTCGCGCCGATGAAAAAATTGCCCCGCCGGTTGGCGAGAGCCTTCATTCCTGTTGTTTGCTGCCAACTTTACCAAAGCCCATTTGAATTTGTAACGTTTTTATCACCCTAAAAGAGGCCCCGGCCACACAAACAGGCGTCAAGGTGAATACGGCAAAGAGTGCCGGACGTATTTCGCCACAATTTCAACCTTGCAACCTTGGCGGACCTTGGCCGACAATGCCTGCAAACACAAACGTTTGGAGCAAAGCCCCTTATGTCACGACCGTCGCTTTCATCTACCCGGGAATCCGCCCGCCAGGCCAAGAGTGGTTTTAACTACTTTATGGAAGGCTTTCATCTTATTCGCCGCCCCGGCCTGCGTACTTTCGTCTTTATTCCACTGATGATTAACCTGCTGCTGTTTGCCGGTGCCTTTTACGTGGCGTTTGGCCAGCTTGAGCAGCTTTTTGCCTACATCAGCGGCCAGCTGCCCGAATACCTGTCCTGGCTTAACTTTTTGTTGTGGCCGCTGGCGGTCTTGACCATGTTGGTGGTGATGGCCTTTATTTTCAGCTCAGTAATGAATTGGCTCGCCGCCCCCTTCAATGGTTTGCTCGCGGAAAAGGTAGAGCAGCTGCTCACCGGCAAGCCTCTGTATACAGGAACGACTTCGGACTTAATCAAAGACTTGCCGCGGATCCTTGGCCGTGAATGGCTCAAGCTCAAGTACTACCTGCCCCGCGCAATCCTGTTTTTACTGCTGTTTTGGGTGCCGCTTGTTGGGCAAACCGCCGCCCCTGTGCTGTGGTTTTTGTTCAGCAGTTGGATGATGGCGATTCAGTACTGTGATTATCCCTTCGATAATCACAAGGTCCCGTTTAACGACATGCGTTTCGCCCTGCGGCAAACCAAGGGCACCAGCATGAGTTTTGGTGCCGCCGTCACCTTGTTTTCGATGATCCCTGTGGTGAATTTTATTGTGATGCCAGTGGCCATTTGCGGCGCCACCGCCATGTGGGTTGACCGTTATCGCGAAGCCTACCGCCACCCCAACATAGCGCCGGAATAATCGGCCTCAACTTTGCAATCAGCACCACAAAACGCCCGCTTCTATGCGGGCGTTTTATTTCCATTCAGAATTTGTAACAAATCCACCTACATAGCGACCTTCGGCTGGGTTACACTCGCCCACAAAATAATGACAAGAACACACTTAATGAAACCCTTTCGTTTCCCTTTAGCCCCCGCTGCGGCGCTGCTGTTTGCCTTAACCCCAGAGCTCAGCCTTGCCGGCAGTGCCAGCCAATTTGATATTCGCATTCCCTCACTTGCCACAGAGGCACAGATTGACGGCGATCTCAGCGACCCTGTTTGGCAGCAGGCATCCAGCACTTTTCTGACATTCGAAACCCGTCCGGCCGAAAATGCCCCCGCAACAGTGCAAACCCAGGCATGGGTATATGCCACAGACTCCACCCTGTATGTGGCATTCAAGGCTAACGATCCCAACCCGGGCGACGTCCGGGCCCACTTACGCCCCAGAGACGATATCTGGGGCGATGACATGGTCGGTATCAAGTTGGATACCTTTAACAATGCCCGTCTTGCCTATCAGTTTTTTATCAATCCACTGGGGGTTCAACTCGACTCCATCGAAAATGAGCTTAATAAGACTGAAAGTGCCGCCTGGGATGGCATCTGGCAGAGCGCGGGGAAAATCACAGACACAGGTTATCAGGTTGAAGTGGCTATCCCACTGTCGCAATTGAGTTTTGATGATAGCCCCGGTGACAAAACCTGGGGATTTGAGCTCATCCGCTTTCATCCCAGAGACGCCGAGCGCAGGCTATCGACCCACGCCATTTCCCGGCAAAACAGCTGCCAGTTGTGCCAGCTCGGTGTGGCGAGCGGTTTGGCCACGGTCAATCTTGGCAACGGGCTTCAGGTGACGCCCTCCCTCGTCGCCAAGGGCCACAGAGTTCGAGGACAAGCCCCCGGCAGTGAATGGCAGGATGAGCAGGATGTGGATGCGGGCGTGGACCTTCGCTGGGCGCTGAGCCCATCTTCCTTGCTCAATGCCACCCTGAATCCCGATTTTTCGCAGGTGGAAGCCGATGCAGGCCAGCTGGACGTCAACTCGAGTTTCGCTCTGTTTTTCGATGAAAAGCGCAGTTTTTTCCTTGATAACAAAGAGTATTTCGACTCTCAGGTCTCACTGCTGCATACCCGCAATCTGGTTGACCCGGACTATGGGGTAAAATTTACCCACAAGTCAGAGGCACACACCTTTGCATTTTTGGGTGCCAACGACAGCGCCAGCCACTTTCTGGTGCCCGGTAACCTGGGCTCTTCGGTTGCCACTATCGACAGCGAGAGCCACAACCTTGCCGGCCGCTATCTCTACACCAGCAGTGAGCGGCTTGCCGTAGGTGCAGTCATCACCGGCAAGCGCAGCAACGATTACCACAATCTGGTGTTGTCGGCGGATATCAAATACCAGCCAACGGCCCAGGACACCTTTATCGGCCAGTTTGCCAGTTCAGACACCCTGTATCCCGTCGATTTGTATCGGGACTTTTGTGGTTCTGATGATGACTGCCTGCCGGCAGACAGCTGCGTTCTCAACGATTGCCAACTCAATGAACAGGTACTCAGAACCCATAAAGACCGTGCGTTTCGGGGCGAGATGTACCGGCTTGGCTATAAGCACGCCACCAGAGACTACTACCTCAAAGCCGATTACGAGTCGGTGGGTGAGGATTTTCGCGCCGATCTGGGCTTTATCGAGAAAGTCGACCAACGTAAAGCCGTGCTGGGCGGCGGTTATATCTGGTACCCCACCGACAGTTGGTTCAACGAAGTGGAGCTTGGCGGCGACTGGGACATTACCCAAAACCAGAATGGCGAGAAAATCGAGCAGGAGCTGGAAGGCTGGCTCTCGGCTGAAGGTGGCTGGCAAAGCTGGGTAGGCGGTGGCTGGTTAACCCGCGAAAAGGTGGGGCGTCGACTCGATGCAAGCTCACTCGCCATTGACGGCAACACAACCCTGTTTGATGAAACCCGTTTCTGGGCTGAAGCCAGCGCGCATCCGCTGTCGTGGGTTGGCGGGGGTCTGGCCGCATCCTGGGGAGACGAAGTTGACTTGCAAAATAACCGCCTGGGAACCAGCCTGCGGGCCAGCGGCGAGCTTGAGCTCAAGCTGACCGACGGCCTGATGATTGAGGCAAGCCACGCTTACTATGCCCTCGATGTGGACGAAGGACGACTTATCACCGCCAATCTCACGGATGTGCGCATCAACTGGCAGCTGAATGTAGAAAGTTTCATTAGATTTTCAGGTATTTATACCCACATTCGCCGTGACCCCGGGCTTTACCTTTACCACAGGCCGGATAACCTCAGCAAAGATTTGGGCACAGAGCTGCTGTATGGCTATAAGCTCAACCCGCTCAGTGTGTTTTATCTGGGTTATGCCGATGGCATGCAGGCGGACGACCATTGGCCGGGCTTGACCCGTACCGAACAATCGCTGTTTATGAAGATGAGTTACGCGTTTATTTTGTAACTGACTGAAAGGTATTAAAAAGCGCAGCATGGTTCATCTGCTGCGCTTTCAGTACTCCTGCGACGCTTTCAAAACGAACTTACTCTGCCAACACGCAGCGATTACGCCCGCTTGTTTTGGCTTGGTAGAGTGCCACATCGGCACGTTTTATCAGGCTATCCAGAGTATCCCCGCTGCCTTGCCCAAGCTCAGCAATGCCTATGCTTGCGGTCAATCTCAGTTCCAGCTCACCAAACACAAATGGCTCCATCGCCAGGCGTTCACGAAAGCCTTCCATCAGTGCCAGCACACGCTTGCCGTCCAGCCCTTTCAAAGCCACTACAAATTCCTCGCCGCCAAAACGGGCCACGGTAAAATGCTGCCCGAGCGACTGCTTCAAGCGGGAAGCAAACTCAGTGAGTACAAAATCGCCGACATCATGGCCATGGTTATCATTGACGTCTTTAAAAAAATCGATATCCAGCACAGCGAGCGAAAAACTCGCGCCCTGCTGCCCCAGCACTGGCACCTGCTGACTGAAGCGATTGAAGAAAAAACGGCGGTTATATACTGAAGTCAGGTAATCCAGATTGGCCTGCTCCCAGAGCTGCCTGACCATCTCAAGGGGTTCCAGGGTGTTACTGACGCGACAGTGAAACTCTTCGTGTACAAAGGGCTTTTGCAAAAAATCATTGGCACCGTTTTTAATAAATCGCGCCGTGAGGGTTTCGTCTGTGTCGTTTGAAAGACCGATAATCGCCATTTCCTCACGGCTGAATTTTTCCCGGGCCTTCAAGATAAGTTCAAAACCATCGATACCCGGCATATTGTAATCGGCAATAAGCAGGCGAATGCCGGGCACGGCGTCAAGCAGCTCCAGGGCCCTGCTGCCGTTTTCGGCTTCAATCACTTCAAAAAGATGCAGCTCCAGCAGGTTACGGACAAACTTGCGGCTGAGGGCCGAGTCGTCGGCCACCAGCACCTTGGTGTGGCGGTTGCGGGCAAGGGTGGCGATGAGTTTGACGACGTACTCGTAACTGTAACGGTTTTCCTTGTAGACATAATCCACTATGCCCATTTGCAACAAGCGCCGTCGCTGCTGCGCATCCAGGCTGCCGGTCAGCACGATACAGGGCGTCTGACTGCCAAGCACCAGCTCGACACTCTCCCCGCCCGGTGCATCGGGCAGGTTGAGATCGCAGATGGCCACAAAATAGTCATGCTCGGCGAGCAGGGCCGCGGCGCTGGCTAAATCCGGCGCAACGTCAATGCTGCACTCGAGCTGATGAGTCAGCATATGCTTGAGGACGCGTGCTGCCACGCTGCTGTCTTCGACGACCAGAATCCGCACCCTGAGACTCCTTACACTGCCCGCAAAATAAAGCTGCCAATGGAATAACCCGCGCCGAAGGAGCACAGAAGTCCCAGGTCGCCACTGCCAAGCCCTGCTCTGTGCTGATGCAGCGCAATGACAGAGCCGGCCGATGCCGTGTTGGCATAACGGTCGAGCACCACCGGCGCCTTATCTGCACTCACATCATCCCCCAGCAGCTTCTTCACCACAAACTGGTTCATATTGATGTTGGCCTGATGCAGCCACAGCCGCTTCATGGCCTCAGGCGTGAGGCCTGCCTCAGCAAACTGACTGTCGAGATGACTGTAGATCATAGGCAAGAGTTCTTTGAACACTTTTCGGCCCTGCTGATGGAACAGCTTGTCGGCGTCGTAGGCGGTAGCCGGATCGCAGCGATTGAGAAAGCCAAAATTGCTGCGAATGTTGTTGGAATACTGGGTCACACAGCGATGCCCGAGGATTTCGAAGCTCTGGTGGCTGCGACTGCCGACCAAAGGCTCAACCACCATGGCTGTGGCCACATCACCAAAAATAAAATGGCTGTCGCGGTCTCGGTAGTTGACCTGCGCCGAGCAAATTTCGGGGCAAATTACCAGGGCGCGTCTGGCACTGCCCTGGGCAATCAACCCCTTGGCGGCAGCCAAACCAAAGGTCGCCGAGCTGCAGGCCACCTGCATATCAAACCCGAAGCCCGATGTACCCAGGGCCTGCTGAATCTCGATCGCCATGGCGGGATACGCCCTTTGGGTATAGGCGCAGGCGACTATGACCAGGTCGATATCTGATGGTTGCAGCCCGGCATTGGCCAGAGCCTCCTGAGCGGCCAACACCCCCATTTCACCCTGCAGTGACAGGGCATCCGCTGGCCGCTCCGGGATCAGCGGCATCATGATTTCAGGGTCGAGGATCCCGTCTTTCACCATCACATAGCGATGCTTAATCCCCGAGGCCTTTTCAATAAATTCGCTGGATGAGTAGGCAAGTGGCTCAATGTGGCCAAGGTCGATTTGGCCTTCATGCTCCCGGTTAAAGAGATCGACATAGGCATTAAAGCTGGCGACAAGGGCATCATTGTCTATCCCCTCCGGCGGCGTAAAAACGCCGGTGCCGGTAATGGCAATTGACTGAGTCATGTTTTGTTTCCTTCTGGATCTGGGGTCTGCCGTGGTTTGGTTAAATCAATCACCACGGTGGACGATATCTTGTCCTGAATGGCCTGGCGGTTTGCGTCCCAATACACCTGCAAAAAACCCAATAGTCCGGTCGCGAACCCGGCGCCATAGCCACCATAGCGGCCAAAAGCAGCCCAGAGTCCCAACTTGGAGCCGTCCAATGAAATCACCCGGATCCCAAGGAGTTTTTTGCCCAGTGTCTGACCATCAAACCAGGCGGTAAACACAGTAAAGTAGAAAGCGGCCCAGCCGAAACCGAGGCCAAGGTCGTTCAAAATGCCTTTTACCCACTGAATGAGGCTGTAGTTGCCGATGGGGGCGGCCTCAAAATCTTTAAACCCACTGCCAGACTGGATGTCTCTGTCATCATCCCCAGGGGACATCTTCACGGTTGTGGGCGTATTATCCTGAGACTGTGCAGCGTCCGGAGCCGAACCGGTCTGCAACACGGCTGAAGTGGCTTTATCTCCAGTCACGGCCGCACTGCCGCGTTCTGGCAACCCGGCCAAATGCACCTTTAGCCGCTCTTTCAGCGCCATACGCTCCGCATCCGTCAGCGAGACCTCATCCAGGGTGCCAAAAAGCAACGCCTCGGCTTCTTCCCGGGACAGTGATGAGGTCGACAGCTTTTGGGCAAGGGCATCTGCCTGTTCCTCGGCGCAGCGCTGGTTTTCGCAAAGCGCAAGTGCGGTTGTGTTTGGCGCCAATGCGATTAACTGGGTCACCGATATGCCATCGGACTGTTGCGCGCCGGCATTTTCTGCGCCGTCGCCACGCTGCGCCAGCGACTCAGATAACACATAGAGCATAATCAGGGTCATCAAGAGGTAGATAGCCAGCTTGGCATAGCGGCCAACACTGGTGAGGCGTTTATTCAGATAAGAGGCGAGCAATACCAGCAGCACAAACACCACACCTGCTTCCTCTGCGAGCACAGCAATCACCAAACCATCGATGGTGATGGCAAGGGCACGTTTCAGGGGGGATGCCAGCGGCGTGTAAAGCAGGCCTTCATTCACACTGAAGGCGTGGGGCGTAATGATGGTGCGGGGGTCCTTGCCACCGGGCAAGGCGCCTGTGTGATTGGCTTGAGGCTCTGTCATGCTTGTGTCCGGCGGTTGTACACCCGTGGATGACAACTCTCTTGTTATTGATTTGAGGTTATCACATTCAATTGCCGAACAAATCAGACATTATGAATAAAAGAGAATGCTTTAATAACTAAAAGAAATAACGAAGAACAAAGAATCACTTCTCAACGGCGTAACAGCGATTATGCTTAAATGCGATAAAGTCACAGGAGCTGCATTCCCATGAGCAAAATCTTTGAAGATAATTCATACACGATTGGCAATACCCCCCTGGTGCGTTTGAACCGCGTCAGCAACGGCAAGGTGCTGGCCAAGGTTGAAGCACGCAACCCCAGCTTCTCTGTAAAGTGCCGCATCGGCGCCAACATGATTTGGGATGCCGAAAAGCGTGGTGTGCTGACCAAAGACAAGGAACTCATCGAACCAACGTCCGGTAACACAGGTATTGCGCTGGCCTACGTGGCAGCGGCCCGTGGTTACAAACTGACCCTGACCATGCCCAACACCATGAGCCTGGAGCGCCGTAAGCTGCTCAAGGCACTGGGTGCCAACCTGGTGCTGACCGAAGGCGCCAAAGGCATGAAAGGAGCTATCGAAAAGGCCGAAGAAATCCGTCAATCTGCACCGGAAAAATACGTTCTGCTGCAGCAGTTTGACAACCCTGCCAACCCGGAAATCCACGAAAAAACCACAGGCCCCGAGATCTGGAATGATACCGACGGTGCCGTTGACGTGGTGGTGGCCGGCGTGGGTACCGGTGGTACCATCACAGGTGTGAGCCGCTACATCAAGAAGGCGCAGGGCAAGGCCATAGTGTCTGTGGCTGTTGAGCCTGTAGACTCACCGGTGATCAGCCAAACACTGGCCGGTCAGCCAGTACAGCCTGGTCCACACAAAATTCAGGGTATCGGTGCCGGTTTTATTCCTGGCAACCTTGACCTTGAGCTGATTGACCGTGTTGAAACCGTCAGCAACGAAGACGCCATCGAAATGGCCCACCGCCTGATGAAAGAAGAAGGCATTCTGGTGGGTATTTCTTCCGGCGCTGCCGTGGTTGCCGCCAACCGCATCGCTGCCCTGCCCGAGTTTGCCGACAAAAACATCGTGGTAGTGCTGCCGTCAGCTGCCGAGCGGTACCTGTCTTCTGTACTGTTCCAGGGTCAGTTTGGCGATCAGGAAAACGTGCAGTAACAAGCACCGGTAAATGTCTTACGATGGGTTGTTCATTTGGCAACCCACACAAAAAAGCCCGCCCCCAATAATTTGGGGGCGGGCTTTTCACATAAAGTCGTTATGCAGAAATCGCCGCAAATTGGGATTCGAGCAGGGACGTCACGGCGCTCTTGCACTCTTCTTCGTCCCATGGCCGAACTGTATAGCGATACTCCAGCAGCCTGATAAGTCCCAGCATCTGACACGCCAGCGCCCGCGGCGCACTGGCACCGATTTGACTGAAAAAGCCCATCATGGGGCCGAAAATGGCATCATCGAGTGCGACTATGGCCTGGGCCAGCGCTGGGTTACGCAGCGCCTCTTCATGGAAAGCCAACTCAAGTAACCGCCCTTCCCTGTCTTTGGCATGGCCCTTGATGTGTTCGCAAACAAAGCCGCCCAGCATGGCCACCAATTGCACCCGGCGACTGCGGTCTTTAAGCGAGGCCGCGTTAAACTCTCCCAGCGCCGCAAAACTCCGCTTTTCCAGGGCCAGATTGGCCGCCATGGTTTTTTCCACATGAAATGTCAGGGCATCGTGGATCAATTCTTTGATATCACTGAAGTAATACGTAGTTGAAGCCAGCGGAACCTGGGCCATTGAGGCCACCGCCCGGTGGCGTACTCCGCGGATCCCTTCGGCCACTATCAGCTTAAGGGTAGCCTCGAGAATGGCAACTCTGCGGGCCTGGCCATCACTGCGACTCGCTTGCCGGCCGATATAAAGTAAGGGTTGTAACATTCGCGCTTCCTGACGTTGGGCCTCACCGCCTTTGTTTTTAAAAGCTATCACCTTTACTGCCTGCATTAAATTCCTGTTTTGAATAATAAAGGGTGATTGCATCCCGGTGTGTATGGCTATTTCCGCGCAGTTCGGCTGCCACAATGGCCCACTGCCGAGGCTTATACCAATTTCCACAAGCCATCTTGTCGTTACACTAAAAACTGCTAATATAATCCATCAGAATTTCATATAACCAATAATTATAACAATTCAACACGAGCACAGAAAAAGCCATGAGCCAGTCAAAGCCGTTGATCTATCTCGACGCCAACGCCACCACTCCCGTATTACCCGCCGCTGCCAAAGCCGCCATGGATGCCATGGAGCATATCTACGGGAATCCCTCCAGCAGCCATATTACCGGTCTGCAGGCCAAAGCCCTGATGGAACAAACCCGCGCCGCCGCCCGCAAACAACTGGGTTCCGGCGCAGGTAAACTGGTGTTCACCAGCGGTGCAACCGAAGGCATCCAAACCGCGATTTTGTCGGCTCTGGTGGCAGCCAGGAACAAGGGCGTCACGGCAGGGGCCTGCTTATTGTATGGCGCCACCGAGCACAAGGCCGTTCCTGAATCCCTCAAACACTGGAACAAGGTCCTTGGCATCAATGCCGAGGTGCTGGCAATTCCGGTGGATACCCAAGGTCGTCTGGATATGGCGTTTATCCGCGACAAAGCCCCCAGCGCACTGCTTATCTGTACCATGGCGGTGAATAACGAAACCGGCGTGTATCAGGATCTGAATGCCCTTTCACACTGCATCAGACAGGCCAACCCCACGGTCTTCTGGATGGTCGACTGCGTGCAGGCACTGGGAAAACTCGCTATCGATTTGGCCAGCAGCGGCATTGACTACGCGCCCTTCAGTGGCCATAAACTCTATGCCCCCAAAGGCATTGGCATGCTCTATATCCGCGATGGCGCTCCCTTTACACCCTTTATCGCCGGTGGTGGTCAGGAAGGCGGATTGCGTTCAGGCACCGAAAACCTGCCGGCCATGGCGGCGCTTAAAGTAGTGCTGGATATGCTCAATGGTGATGCCCAGGAGCGCTTTGAGTCCAAGGAAACCCTCAAGGGCTATCGTCTCAAGTTACTTGCGGCACTTGAGCAAGCCTTCGGCGAAGTGACGCTGAACCACAGCCTGGATAACACAGTACCTACTACCCTGAACTTTGCTATCCCGGGCTTTTCCAGCAAGGAAATCATGGATCTCTTTGATGCCGCCGGGATCCGTGTCAGCTCAGGCTCTGCCTGCAGCTCTAAAGTCACCCGCAGCTTTGTGCTGGATGCCATGGGATTGCCCCGCTGGCAGAGTGAATCGGCTATTCGCCTGTCATTTGGCCCGGCCATGACAGCTGCCGAACTGGATGCCGCCTGCGAGCGTATCGTGACCGCCGCATCCTCCCTGACCCATTCCTGTTTGCTCACCCGCGACTCCCGCAGCAGCGAAGCAGACCGCGAGCCGCTGCAGGGCCTGGTGCAATTTAAAGACGATGGTGCCTGCTGCTGGGTGTACACCGATAAAGACAGCCGTGAGACCCTGATAGTTGACCCGCTGCCAGCCCTGAAACACCGTTTGCTCAATCTGGTTCGTTGTCAGGAACTCAAAGTGGTGGCCGTGCTGGATACCCATGGCCATGGCGACCATCAGAGCATACGTACCGAGCTGATCGGCGAGCTTGGTCTCACAGAAACGTGCGATCACCTGGGTTGGCCTTTGAGCAGTAAAGGCCAGATGTGGCGTGACGAACAGGTAAAGCGTCTGGTGCTTGGAAACCAGACCCTGATATCACTGCCAAGCCCCGGTCACACAGACGACAGCCACAGCTTTATCATGCTGGACGATGCTGACACACCTCAGTTTGCCTTTGTGGGCGATACCGTGTTGCCGGGCAGTATTGGCCGCAGCAACTTCCCATCCTCTTCCAGCGAGGCACTGTTCCATACCCTCAAGCGTCTGTACCGGGTGTTGGGAGACCAGAGCCTGCTGCTGTCTTCCCATGATTACCACAATGATTTCTTCACTAATTTTGGCGTCGAACTTAAACAGTCAGCGCTGCTAAAGGACGTTCTGACCGGCGCAATGGATGAAGCAACCTTTGTTGCCCGTAAAGACGCCATGGATGCAACTCTTCAGGATGTGCAGGGTGAAACCATCATGTGCGGTGCCTATGGTCAGTGCCAACAGGCTAAAGGGGTCGAAGAATACAGTGCCGATACCCTGGAGCAGTTGCTTCACAGCAATCCAGAGGCTTTGGTATTGGATATCCGTGAACCTCATGAGTACCAGCTATCCCATCGTGAGAGCCGCTGCGTTAATGTCCCCCTCACCCGCCTGGCCGGGTTTGTGGCGCGGGAGACTGATGCCCGCAGTCTCCCCCTGGTGTTGATTTGCCGCAGTGGCAGCCGCTCACTGGTGGCAGCAAGGGCTCTCGAGCGTTTTGGTTTCAGCGCAGTTGCCCACGTGGCAGGGGGTTATGCCTTAAGTCAGCGCTGATTGGGCTGATGGCATGAAAACAGCAAAAAAGCGCCTGTGGGCGCTTTTTTTAATTCTGGGACATGAGCTGCCGCCCACTGTTGTAATCAAGGACACCAAGGCCAGGGCTTTTTTACCCAAGCCTTGGCATAGATCATAAGCCAGGCCAGCAAAGCCTGATACAAATGGCCTTTTTGAATTCAGGGCCGAGCTATGCCTTTCTATTCCAAGCCAAAAGCGCTGCATGCATTCGATGCCAAATGTGAAGCGCAGAAAATCGCCTTTGCTCCTATCAGTTTCCAGGCCGCGCGCTGTCTGCTGCGCTTTGGTGTCCTTGATGCCATAGACCAGACCGGGGGCGCGAGCGTTGCGGAAATACACCAGAAGCTCCAGTTTGCCGGCGAGCCATTATCCCCGTATGCACTCGGTGTCTTGCTGGACATGGGACTCAGTATGGGTTTGTTGTGGCACGAAGACGGCAAATATCAACTGGACAAAACCGGCCATTTTTTACTCCACGATGGCATGAGCCGGACCAACCTCGAGTTTGTGCATCATATTTGTTATCAGGGCATGTTTAAGCTGGAAGAGTCATTACTGAGCGGCACCCCGGCCGGACTGAGTCAGTTTGGCGATTGGGACACCCTGTATCCTGCACTGTCATCCCTGCCCTTGGCGGCAAAAGAAAGCTGGTTCGCCTTCGACCACTTCTATTCAGACCATGCCTTCGACAGCCTGTTGCCTCTGGTATTGGCAGATAAGCCCGCGCATCTGGTCGATATCGGCGGTAACACCGGCAAGTGGGCCAGGGCCTGCTGTGGTTATCAGGCAGACCTCAAAGTCACCATCATGGACTTACCTCAGCAACTTGCGCTGGCTAGCGTGGCCTGTGCGGAGGCGGGCTTTGCCGAGCGCATCCATTATCACCCAGTGGACTTACTTACCGAGGCTCCGAGTTTTGTCCAAGGCGCAGATGTGTACTGGATGAGTCAGTTTCTCGATTGCTTCAGCGAGGCGCAAATCCGCGCCGTGCTCAGCCACACCCGCGAGGCCATGGGCAGGGACAGCCGTCTCTATATTCTGGAAACCTTCTGGGATAAGCAGCCCAATGAAGCATCCGCCTACTGTGTGAATGCCACCAGTCTCTACTTTACCGCCATCGCCAATGGCAACAGCCGTATGTACCACTCCAGTGTGTTTGAGCGCCTTATCGCTGAGACCGGGCTCGCTATCAGCTGGCAAAAGCACAATATTGGCCTGGGCCATACCCTGCTCTGCTGCGAGATTAAATAATACTTACCTTACGATTAACAACATTCAAATATGATTACCATAGCACCCACCTTAAACTGTTTTCACCCAGGGACCGATTCAGGTTCAGGAACTGACTGTTTATGAGGAGCGCTATATGAACCGGCAATCCATGCAAACCAACCCGACACAGGGCGTCTTTGAGACGGGGCTGCATAAACGCCTCCACGCAAGCGCGGCCAAATTGCCCAGTCCACTGGGGGGGCTGGCACTGGCCATTGCCAGCCTGGGCTGGACGCTGGAGAATGTCCTTCCCGCAGCAAACGGAATGGCCCAGCTTGCGGGCAGCCTGCTCGGTGCCATTTTGCTGATGGCCCTGACCATCAAGTTTATCCTTCACCCCAAAATCCTGGCCGAGGAGCTGGCCCATCCGGTGTTGGGCAGTGTTATCCCCACCTATGCTATGGGATGGATGGTGGTGTCCCGCTGCCTTGGCAATTATGTTGCCGGCGCAGGTGAGGTGCTGTGGTTATTGGCTGTGGCCGCACATCTGGGCTTTCTGACCGTCTTTTGTGTTCATCGCTGCCGTAGTTTTTCTCTGGATAGCATGGTACCCAGCTGGTTCGTGCCCCCCATTGGCATCATAGTGGCGGCGGTGGCCTTTCCTCCCCATGGCCCAAGAGTGCTGGCAGAGGCTCTGCTGTGGTTTGGAATGCTGGCCTACCTTGTGATGCTGCCAGTGATGCTGTACCGGCTTATTTTTCGCGCCGCAGTGCCCCAGGCCGCTCAGCCAACCCTGGCCATTCTCGCCGCCCCGGCAAGCCTGTCATTGGCGGGTTATCTGAGCCTTATCCCCGAACCTTCGGTGGTAATAATAGGTTTATTGCTGACCCTGGCAGTGCTGATGACCAGTATCATCTATCTTGCCTTCTTCCATTTGCTGCGGTTGCCCTTCAGCCCCGGGTTTGCCGCCTTTACGTTCCCCATGGTCATTGGCGCCACGGCTCTGTACAAAACCCACGATTGGCTGGCTGGCCAAGGGTATGTCAGCAAGCTGACTCAGGGGCTGTCACATCTGGCAAATCTTGAGCTGACTGTCGCTGCGGCAGTGGTACTTTTTGTGAGCGCAAAATATCTGGCTTTCTACTTCAAACAGCACAAAAGTTAATATTCGAGCAGATTAATTCAATCAAATTTATTAACAACTCCCCAAATGATATTTGTTAACAAATAGGAGTATTTAAAATATTCCGAGGTGGAGCCGACAAAATATACAGAATAGCGACCCTTATATACTTGAAAAAATCTCTCTTTTTGCAGATTTTTTGCTCTTACACATTTTTTTAATTATGACAATTTGTTACTTTTCATTGCGATTTAAAGGAATTTATATCTTCGCAAACACACCAAAAATACGATAATGAAACCTTTATTAAATAATAAAAAACCTTTTATTAACACCTGAAACCATTTAAACCAAAGCCAACGCTCACAAAACGTCACATTGTTTTATTTGTGTTATTTTTTGGTTTTATTTTTGGTTTATATTCATAAACTTCTAATACTTTAGCTCTGTGTTGCACATGTAAATTCGGTGTGGTTATATCTCCAGCCAGACGAATTTCGATCACGGATTTAATTAATTTGTATCGGGATATCGTCCTATAAAAAGCAAAACACATTTAAGTGTCAGGGAGATTATCATGCTCGTTAACAACACTCTGGCCAAAGCGGTACGCTTTGCGCTGATCGGTGGTGCTGCTTCTGTAGCTATCACCAGCGCTACCGCCTTTGCCGAAGAAGCCGATGGTGCAAAAGTAGAACGCATCGAAGTAACAGGTTCACGTATTAAGCGTACCGATCTGGAATCAGCAACGCCTGTTACCGTTCTTAGCTCTGAAGAAATGGCCAAGCAAGGTTTCACCACTATTCAGGACGCTCTGGAAAGCCTGACTTCTACCACAGGCGCCATGACCACTCAGTCTGTGCACGGCTTTACTCCAGCCGCTTCTTCTATCAGCCTGCGTGGCGCCGGTGCCAGCCGTACTCTGACGCTGATCAACGGTAAGCGTCTGAACCAGTATCCAAAGCCAGCCGGCGGTACTGACAACTTCGTTGACACGGCCAACCTGCCAATGGAAGCCGTAGCCCGTATCGAAGTACTGCAATCCGGTGCTTCTGCCGTATACGGTGCTGACGCCGTAGGTGGTGTGGTTAACATCATCCTGAAAGACGATTTCGAAGGCGTTGCCCTGAAATACCGTCACGGTGACACCACTGAAGGTGGTGGCGGTTCAGATCGTATCGCCCTGTCTCTGGGTGCCTCTTCTGACCGTGGTAACGTGTCTACCTTTATCGAATTCACCGATAACGAGCGTCTGAGAGCCTCTGACCGTGAAGTATTCGGTCTGCACACTGATAAAGTACCTTACAGCGAATACTCTGCCTACAGCTCTTACGGTGCCCGTATCGCCGGTGGTCCAAAAGGCAACACCTTTGCCGGCAGCATCCCAATGGAGCGCTGTATTGCTGAAGGTTACCTGTGGGTAGCCGAGAAGAACCTCTGTGGTTTCGACCGCTCTGCGTGGCGCGATCTGGCACCGGAAAGCAGCCGTTTCATCAGCTCAACCAACTTCACCTATGAGCTGTCTGACGACCTGTCTTTCGTTGGCCGTATGGATTATGCCAAGGCACAGTCCACTACCCGCATCGAACCAATGGGTATCGACAACTACACAGTGACTGTAGCCGGTGACCAAATCACTCTGGGTGTTGACCTGGATCCAAGCCTGACCAAGAGCTTCAACAAGACCACTGGTCTGGGCGGTGACTTTGCCGATGCTCCCGATGGCGAATACTACTATGTTCGTCGTCTGCACGAGTTCAGCAACCGCAGCGGTGAAACCAACACCCAAAACTTCTTCTTTACCGCTGGTCTGGAAGGTGTGATTGCCGACAGCTACAACTGGGATGCGTCTGTTAACTATGGTCGCACTGAACTGGATATCTTCAGCTCAGGTTACGCCAGTGTAGGCAGCATGTTCAGCTACCTGTCTCAGGGTGAGAACGGCGTTTCTGCCCTCAAGCCTATGACTGCCGCTGAAGTAGCCAGCGTGGCTTACTCTCCATTCGAGCGCGCTCAGTCTACCCAGAAAAACGTACAGGCCAACATCTCCGGTACTGCGTTTGAACTGCCAGCCGGTGACGCTGACTTCGCTTTCGGTGCTGAATACACCAAGCAAGACTACGAAACTGACACAGATTCTGAGTCCAAGAAAGGTAACATCCTGAGCCGCGGCGGTTCATCAGGTGCCGGTGAGCGTTCTTACTGGGCAACTTACCTGGAAATGCGTCTGCCAGTTCTGGAAGATCTGGTTGTTGATGCCGCTGTACGTTATGACCGTTACTCAGACTTTGGCGGCAACCTGACTCCACAGGTAGCTATCGAGTACCGTCCAATGGACGAGCTGCTGGTACGTGGTACCATCGGTAAGGTATTCCGCGCCCCAGACATGCACCGTGTATACGGTGATGCCACCAAGGGCTTCGCCACTGTAATCGACTTCAAGAAGTGTCAGGAACTGGGCGGTTCTCCAGGTAAGACACATCCTGATGCCACCATCAACACAGTGTGTAACGAACTGCACATCGACTCTACCACCGGTGCCAACAAGGACCTGAAGGCTGAAGAAGGCTACACTGCCAACATCGGCGCGGTATGGGGCGGTGAGAGCCTGAACGCCTCTATCGACGTGTGGGAATGGAAACTGGATGACATGGTGAGCGATATCAGCGCCAGCAAAGCTGCCCGCGAATACGAAACCTATGCCAACATGATCACCCGTGATGAGACCGGTACCATCACTCACATCAACGCCGTTGCCCAGAACCTGGCTTTCCAGAAAGTTCGCGGTATCGACGTGACTGCCGGTTACGGTTGGGATATCAACGAGTTCGGTGAACTGAAACTGAACTTCAACGGTTCTTACCTGCTGAAGTCTGAAGGCCAGACCGATCCTACCGCTGCGGTAGATGACGATCTGGACGATGGCGGCCTGCCACAGTACCGCGCCAACATGGTGCTGAGCTGGTTCATCGAAGACTTCGAAGCCACTGTGGGTGCCTACCACACTGCACGCATGCACGGTTCTTCTTACAAGTCATTCAAGTCTGACAGCCCTGAGTTCAACGAAAGCGATTATGAAGTTGCTTCTCAGACCAAGTGGAACCTGACTGCCGGTTATAACATCACCGACGGTATCAAGGTTAAGGCCGGTGTTGTGAACCTGTTCAACGTAGGTCCTAACTTCGACCCAACTGACACCTCTTGGCCACACTACCCACGTTCCGTGTACAACGCACGTGGTCGTGAGTGGTTCGTAGAAGGCGAAGTGAAGTTCTAATCGACGCTGAGTCCTGAATAAAAACGGCACCCGAGGGTGCCGTTTTTTTATGTGCTTTGATAGGTTCAATGCCTGAAAGCGCGCTATTCATGTTGCCTGGTCGTTAGCCATAGGCTTACAGGACTTCAGGAACAAGACCTGTAATCAGACGGCTGGCATTAGATAGCCAGCCGCGCTTAGACTGCAAACTGCGGCGCTTAAATCACCAGTCACCAGAGCGAAGCGGCATTTTTCCGTCAGTTGAAGCCGAGGTAATGTGCCCCAATTACCATCACACTGGCGGCAATCAGCAGTAACAGCATAAAACGCCAGATAAATTTCACCCAGGCGCTGAATTCAACCCGGCACACCCCCAGGGTTGCCATCAAAGAGGCCGATGTAGGCACCAACACATTGGTAAAACCATCACCCAATTGAAATGCCAGCACGGCCACCTGACGGCTCACGCCAACGATATCGGCGAGCGGCGCCATCAAGGGCATGGTCAGCGCCGCCTGACCAGAGCCTGAGGTCACAAAGAAGTTGAATACCGACTGAAACAGCAGCATAAACCAGGCCGACAGCGCATCGGGTAAATGCCCGATAAAGCCGCCTGCAGCCGAGAGAATGCTGTTGAGCACCGAAGGCTCTGTGGGGCCGCCCTTGCCGAGTAAAATCAAAATACCCGCGGCACTGCCCACCAACAAACAGGGCTCCAGCATGGTGGCTGCACCATCTTTAAAGGCCCTGGCCATGCCATTGAGGGTGAGGCCGTTTAAGTTAAAGATCACTGCAATCAAACCGGCAACCAGCCCCATGGTGAAAAATTGGCTGGCAATCTCAGGGATAAACCAGTGTTTGGCTACCACGCCCCAAATCACCCACACCATGGTGGCGATTATGGTGGCGAGCACCAAATAATCACCCAGATTAAATCGGCTGTTGCCAGCGTGGTTTTGGTCGTTACTGCCCTGCTGGGCCTGTCTGAAGTGGGCGTCGGTGGCATAGCTGTAGGACAACGCCGGCGCTGCCTTGATTTTACGGGCATAAATCATGGTAAAAGCGATGCCAAGCAGGGTAAAACCTATCCACATGGGAATACGCACCGCTGCGCCCGAGAGCACGGGAATACCGGCAATCCCCTGGGCAATGGCCACACTGAAAGGATTCATCCAACTGGCACCGAAGCCCACCTGGGTAGCCACATAGGTCACCATCACTGTGGTAATGCCATCATAGCCAAGACGTATCATCAACGGGCAGATGATGATGGCAAAAGCAATGGCCTCTTCCCCCATGCCGAACACGGCGCCGCCGAGGGAAAACAGGCTAAAGAGCACGGGAATAAACAAAAACTCCCGCCCCTGGGTGTGGTGAATAAGCCGCAATATGCCGTTATCTATGGTGCCTGTGGCCATCACAACCCCGAAGGAGCCGCCAATCACCAGCATAAACATGATTACGCCAACGGCACTGCCCCATTTGTCGCCTGATACCAGGCCTTCAAACATGTAGTTGAAGAAGCCTTTACCCTGAGGGTCAAAGGCAGGGACCGGTGCCAATTTCGGCTCACCCTGTTCATCGAGGTCGTAACGGAACGAATCCGGGTCGACCACCTGACGGGTTTTCTCCACCCCGTCCTGCACAAAGGTCACTGTCTGGGTATCAAAAGACCCCACTGGCACCAAATAGGTCATGAGTGCGGCAAAAAGCGCCACAAAAAATATGATCACCAGGGTGTCCGGCATCACCCAGGTACCCGTCCGGGGCGGCGGCGCAATGGCAGTGGCACTCGGTGAAGGGTCAGGTCTGGTCGTCATCGTCTGTACTTATCCAGTTAATCATCCACGAATACATTACATATCCATGAACACATTGAAACGAAAGGCGCTGACTATACCTCAAAAGCCTTTAACTGTCCTTAACACCGCCCACACCATCAAGGCTCAATAATTTTTTATGCGGTTGAATAAAAAGTAAAAATATAAATCCACATCACGATTTCCAGGCAGTAGATATCGGCGCCACAGTCTCTGGGCAGAAAGCCCACACCCAAAGTGTGCGCCGGGCAACAGAATTCAAAAACTCTGCGATGGGCCATTTAAGGCAAGGCCGCGCGCCTTATAGAATGACAGGCAACCATCAATTCCTCTGATAGCTGCTGTCATGAAATACACCCTCAAACAAATGTCGGTATTTGATGCTGTCGCCAGTCTCGAAAGTGTGTCCGGCGCAGCCCGTAAGCTGTCCATGACCCAGTCCGCCGTCAGCATGTCGCTGCAACAACTGGAAAGCTTGCTCGGCAGGCCGCTCTTTATCCGTCAGGGAAACCGGCTGATGTTGAGCCATTGGGGACACTGGCTCAGACCCCGAGCACGCAAGCTGTTGGCCGATGCTCAACAAATTGCCATGGGACTGCACGACCAGCACCTGCTATCCGGCAGTTTGTCCATGGGGGCCAGCCAAACGGCGGCTGAACACCTGCTTGGGGATCTCATCAGCCGTCTTGATAGCGACTTTCCACAAATCCATATTGAGCTGATGGTCGAAAACACCGAAAACGTTATCACGGCCGTGCAGGAGTATGAGGTGGACTTTGGCATCATCGAAGGGCGCAGCGACGATGCCCATTTGGTGTTGGAGCCCTGGCTTGACGATCATCTGGTGGTGATTGCCGCGCCCCACCATCCCTACGGCAAGTACGGAAATGTCAGCCTGTCACAGCTGGAGCAGGCCAAATGGGTACTGCGGGAGCAAGGCGCCGGAACCCGGCGAATTTTCGATGCTGCTATCCATGGCAATCTCGACAGATTAAACGTATGGCGGGAGTACGAGCAGGTACCTGTGCTGAAGGCGCTGGTAAAAAATGGCCCCTACCTCAGTGCACTGCCCTATTTGGATGTGGAGCGGGATGTGGCGGCCGGGCAACTCATTATCCTGTCAACGCCCAAACTGAACATGAAGCGCCAGTTGTCTTTCGTATGGCGCGCCGATGCCACCGAAAACCCGCTGCGTGACTGTGTAATATCCGAAGCAAAAAGGCTCGCGCGCCACAGGCACACGAGCCAGGAGAAAGTCTGAAGGAGTTATGCGGGGACTTTTTCTCTGACACTTTGCAGCAATCGCAGCAAGGCATCACGGTGAATGACGCCCTTTAGCACCCCGGCGTCCACCACCGGCAAGGTTGCGGGACTGGCTGCCACAGCGCCCCTCAGACGCTCTTCATAGGCCTGATATCCCGTTCCCAGCCAATGCCCTTCGCCGGTCACAGGAAAGAGCCGCTGCCTGTCGACCACCCAGTATTCCAGCACGGTCAAAAGCGGCTCATCGGCAGCGACTGTATGCAGCACTTTTTGCATCATGTCCCCTACCCGGTAACTGCCATCGGCGGCAAACTCCTCCGCCCACAGGCCCCGCATCGCGTCCTGGGGTGCGAGCATTCCCACAAGGCGGCCACCGTCGGCCACCACAGGACAGGACACGCCACCCGCACTTTCCATCAGTGCCAACGACTGCCACAGGTTCATATCCGGCGTTAAGGTGACAGCTGGCTCCAACAAGGCGGAAACGGTAAGGGTATTCAGGTGTTTATTCATCATGGTTTGCTCCAACGATAAGGGTGACGCTGCCGCAGGATGAAGCCCATCGGGCAGTGGTGTCAGACAAGGTGAACTGGGTGTGGGTTTAAAATGCGTGTTAGTGAACTGGCTTGGCTGCCCGGAATGGCGGAGGCCTGCCGGAGCACCATCGGCAACAGATACGCAGGCTTCGGTGGTAACCAAACTAAGCCCGGCCCCAATATTGGCAGGGGTAGCAGAGACAGAGTGCGCCGAGCGCTCTCCCAACCTGTGCACGCCCAGGAGCCCCATCCCCACCAGCACAGCGCCGCCAACGATGTTGCCGAGGGTGACGGGCAGCAGATTGAGTTGCAGCATGTTGGCGGGTGTCAGCTCAGCAAGCCGCGCCGGCTCAATACCATGGGTAAGCAATAACGTATCCGGGATGTGCTGAGCCAGCATGCCGGCAAGAGGCAGCAAAAACAGGTTGGCGATGCTGTGCTCAAAGCCGCTGCTCACAAAAAGCGCCACCGGCAGCATCAGGAGCAGCGCCCGGGTGCCCGGATTAGCACTGAGAAAACTAAGCCAAACCCCAAGGCAAACCAAAAAGTTACAAAGTACCCCCAGGAAAAACGCCTCCCACCAGCCGTGGTGCAGTTTGTGAAGTGCCGTGGATACCAGATTAACCCCCCACAGCCCTCCATCGAGTTGCCACACACCCGCAAGCAGCACCAATACGGCCAGACTCAGCGCCCCCAAGGCGTTGCCACAATAAACGCAAAGCCAGCTTTTTAGCAGGGTCGATAACCGGGCCGAGCCCTGAACCCAGGGGATGGCGGTCAGCACTGTGCCCGTAAAAAGCTCCATCCCCAGCAGTACCACCAACATCAGCCCCAAACTGAAGGCGAGCGCACCGGCGAGACGCACCATGCCCCATGGCGCGCCGGCGCTACCTGTGGTCACCGTCAGGTAAAAGACAAACCCCAGACCGATGAAAATCCCTGCATACACGGCCTCGGCAAACCGTTGCCGCTGTCCCTTTGCAAGCTTCTTTCGGCTTGCATAACAGATATCGGCCATCAGGCCGCCTTCGCGTGTCCCGGGCAGTGTCGTGCCCTTGGTTGAGCGCGGCGGCGCCAACGGCGTTTTACGCTGGTGGAGATGAGTTGGCATATCTGGCACCCATATCAATAAAAAGTTTCTGTACCAACAGCTTGGCTGCTGCATTGCGCCAAATGTAGCAAGCAGCAACCATTAGCAATATCGAATACTTTTGATGCTAGATATCAGTTTGTTTGATAGAAAAAGATTGAAAGCGACCTTTTGAACAAGACTGAGTGTCAGTCAGAACACTCGGTAGTCGCCACTGTCACAAAATTCACAGAAATAAAGCCAAGAATTTGAAAATAAATGAAAAGTGCGGAGTTTGGGCTTCCAATTACATCCGTGGCCTGCACGGGCTCGTGAGTGAACCCAGACATGTGAAGCACCTGGCAGTGAAACAAGCCGGTCATGCCGGGATGGCACCTCCGGAATAATCACTCCCAAACCAGTGAGCTGAGCCTTGAAGCAGGGTGCAGAGCTTTTAAGGTAAATAGGTGGCAATAAGCCAGACTAGCTGACGCGGGATAATTGATACTCAGGTAAAAAGCCGGTGTTCTTCCCTACGTCGGCCCTGCGCCGGCCCTGCGGCTGCGTCTGGTTGCGGGTGTTGCCCCCTAAAACCCCCTCCCCTACGCAATTATTGTGCCCCTGTGCAATAGACTGCATGGCCCAACATCCAGCTATGTTAGCTGTGTCGCAAATCCGTCATCAGGGTGCTTCAGAAAGATTGATAGTTGATGAGAGGCTATAACGGCTGTGGTAACATTTTTAACAGGTAAATTGGTATGACCAATTTGAGCAGATTTTAGGACCCCGGGTTTGGGATGGTAAAACAGACGCGTTTTCACCATCTAAACCGTTTCTGACAGGCTTTTTACGACAGTAACAGGCCAGAGCAACAAGGATGCTTTCAAAGCTGGTCAAACAGGCTCAACACGCTGTTGTTTTGGGGATTAACATGTCAGAAACAGCATATCAACCTGAGGCCATCGGCCTCACCGAGACCGACACGGCGACAAGTGATAACGCGGAAAAAAGCTACCGCGAGCTCCATCGTCCTGCGTCGGAGTTTTCATCCCGTGAAGCCTATCTGGATCATGAACTGAAAATCATGAATCCCAGACGCTGGGGCCTCAACCTGCCCGGTCGTGACTTTAACTTTGAATGGGAAGATTTGGTTCCCGCCATTGCCGGCACCATTGGCATTACCGTGATGTATTCTGCCGTGATGGCGGCCTGGGCCTCGGGTCTTACCGAGCGCTGGGATCACATTAACCTTGGTGCCGACTTTATCATCTCTGTGGTGCGGGTCGAAATGCTCATTCCCGCCCTGCTCTTCTGTATCATCAGCTCCGGCTTTATCAATCCCCGCGCCAACCTTGGCGGTAACCATGGCCCCATGATCCCGCTGATTGGTGCCATCGCGCTGGCCGGTGCTCACCCACTGGCACTGGCAATTCTGTTGGGGGTATTTGGTCTCTTGCTGTCCTTCTTTAAAGGGGGGTCGCGGCTGGTGAATCTTACCAGCAGCGGGGTCGCCGGGGGCCTATTGGTGTTCCTCGGCTTTATGGGGGCAAAGAGCCAGATTGAATCCTTGTTCAGCTGGGCTGGCGGCCTCGAAGCCAAGCACGCGCTGGATTACTCCTTAGGCTATGTCGCCTTCTTTATTCTGCTCGCCAACGTAGTGATTTACGCCCTGCTTGCCAAGTTCGGAAAGCGCTGGCTCGCCATTCCACTGTGCTCCATTGCCGCCATTGTGATGGCCTTTGCCCTGGGCGCCGGACTGGATCTTAAATTCACCACTGCCCCCGGTTTACCCAACCTGAACCCTGTGTACTGGTGGGGCTCAACCGAAACCGGCTGGCAGCTTGGCCTGCCCAATATGCAGCACTTTATCGCATCTCTGCCCTTTGCCATTCTGGCGGTTGCCATGTGGTCACCCGACTTCCTCGGCCACCGTATTTTCCAGGAGCTGAACTATCCCAAGGGCGCGGAAAAAGTACTGATGGACGTGGATGACACCATGACCACCTGCTCACTGCGTCAAATGGTGGGTACCGCCGTGGGCGGCGGTAACATCACATCGAGCTGGGGTACATATATGATCCCAGCCGCCATCGCCAAGCGTCCGATTCCTGCCGGTGCCATTTTGCTGGGCAGCCTGTGTATTATCGTGGCGATTGTAGGTTATCCGATGGATCTGACCACCTGGCGTCCAGTGATGTCCATCGCCCTGCTGGTAGGTGTATTCCTGCCGCTGCTGGAAGCCGGTCTGCAGATGGTGAAAGACAACCAGAGCAGCCAGGCCGCCGGGATCTGTATCTTCGGTTCGTTCGTGGCCAACCCTGTGCTGGCCTGGGCACTGACCATGCTTTTGGACAACAATGGCCTGATTGGTGACAAAGAGCGTGCCGCCAACCTGTCATTCGTTGACCGGGTCGTTATTCCCGGACTCGCCTTCGTTATCTGTCTCGCCGCCATGCTGGCTGTGGGCATGATTGAAGGCATTCCAGCGCTGCTGTAACACTCATGCATAAGATAAAAAAGGGGCAAATGTGCCCCTTTTTCTTATTGTGCTTTCATGGTCTTGAGCGCTATCTAATATGCTGGACAGGGTGAATTTCAGCGTTATCTGATGCCAACTTGTCATTGCCGGTTAAAAACTGCTAACTCGGTAACAATTTTCGCATTAATCGCCTTAATCTCGAACGCTTTTGGATGCGACCCTATGGGGCTTATGTTAATATGCATATGGACAATTGGTCTTACCAATTAAATTAGAGATTGGTAAGGCGTTCACGGAATCCACCGGAAAGTCTTCCGGGGTCCTGGCTTCATCAGGGGATGTTTCGCCGGGATGTAACAAGACTCACAAGGGGAAACATCCCCAACCCTTTTCTCAAATAGAAGGTGAAGTACGATGACCGATAAAACTGAGCTGTTCCAAACCGCGTGGGAAGGATTCGTTCCCGGTGATTGGAAGTCCGATGTCAATGTACGTGACTTTATTCAGACCAACTACACCCCCTATGAAGGTGACGACAGCTTCCTGGCCGGTCCCACCGCCGCTACCAACGCCCTGTGGGCCAAGGTAATGGAAGGTATCAAGGAAGAAAACCGCACCCACGCGCCGCTGGATTTTGATACCGACAAGGTATCTACCATCACCTCCCACGATGCCGGTTATATCGAAAAAGCACTGGAAACCATTGTTGGTCTGCAAACCGATGCGCCACTCAAGCGCGCCATGCTGCCAAACGGCGGTATCCGTATGGTGGAAAGCTCCTGCGCCGCCTACAACCGTGAACTGAATGCCGACATCAAGTATGTCTATTCTGAGCTGCGCAAGACCCACAACCAGGGCGTATTCGACATCTATACCCCGGAAATCCTTGCCTGCCGTAAATCCGGCGTACTGACCGGCCTGCCCGATGCCTATGGCCGTGGCCGTATCATCGGTGACTACCGCCGCGTGGCCCTGTACGGTATCGATTACCTGATGGCCGACAAACTGAAGCAATTCACTTCGCTGCAATCCCGTTTTGAAGAAGGTGAAGATCTGCAGGCCACCATGCAGCTGCGCGAAGAAATCGCCGAGCAGCACCGCGCCCTGGCTCAGATGAAGGAAATGGCCGCCAAATACGGCTACGACATCTCTGGCCCTGCCAAAAACGCCCAGGAAGCCATCCAGTGGACCTACTTCGGCTACCTCGCCGCGGTGAAGAGCCAAAACGGTGCCGCCATGTCACTTGGCCGTACTTCCAGCTTTATCGACATCTACATTGAGCGCGATCTGAAAAACGGTACTCTGACCGAAGAGCAGGCGCAGGAGATGATTGACCACTTCGTGATGAAGCTGCGTATGGTGCGCTTCCTGCGTACCCCTGAGTACGATGAGCTGTTCTCGGGCGACCCAATCTGGGCCACTGAATCAATCGGCGGCATGGGTCTCGATGGCCGTACTCTGGTCACCAAGTCCAGCTTCCGCTTCCTGCACACCCTGTACAACATGGGCCCAAGCCCTGAGCCAAACATCACTGTGCTCTGGTCTGAAAAGCTGCCAGAAAACTTCAAAACTTTCTGTGCCAAGGTGTCCATCGACACCAGCTCCATCCAGTACGAAAACGATGACCTTATGCGTCCGGACTTCGAGTCTGACGACTATGCCATCGCCTGCTGCGTGAGCCCCATGGTGGTGGGTAAGCACATGCAGTTCTTCGGTGCACGTGCCAACCTCGCCAAGACCATGCTGTATGCCATCAACGGCGGTGTGGACGAAAAGCTGAAAGTGCAGATAGGTCCTAAATCTGAGCCTATCACCAGCGAATATCTGGACTATGACGATGTAATGGGTCGTCTGGACAACCTGATGGAATGGCTGGCGACCCAGTATGTCTCCGCACTCAACGCCATTCACTTTATGCACGACAAGTATTCTTACGAAGCCGCGCTGATGGCACTGCACGACCGCGACGTGCGCCGCACCATGGCCTGTGGTATCGCCGGTCTGTCGATTGCAGCCGACTCCCTGTCTGCTATCAAGTACGCCAAGGTGAAGCCGGTACGCGACGAGCAAGGCATCGCCGTTGACTTCGAAATTGAGGGTGACTATCCCAAGTTCGGTAACAACGATGCCCGCGTGGATGATATCGCCTGTATGCTGGTTGAAGGCTTTATGGCCAAAATTCGCAACAAGAAGATGTACCGCAACGCCATCCCAACCCAGTCTATCCTGACCATCACCTCCAACGTGGTGTACGGCAAGAAGACAGGTAACACCCCCGATGGCCGCCGCGCCGGTGCACCTTTTGCCCCGGGTGCCAACCCAATGCACGGCCGTGATGAGAAAGGCGCCATCGCCTCACTCACTTCTGTTGCCAAGCTGCCCTTTGCCCACGCACAGGATGGTATTTCTTACACCTTCTCTATCGTACCCAATGCCCTGGGTAAAGATGAAAAGGCCCGTGAACGCAACCTGGCAGCCCTGATGGACGGTTATTTCCGCCACAGCGAAAGCCGTGAAGGTGGCCAGCACCTGAACGTGAACGTGATGAACCGTGAAATGCTTGAGGATGCCATTGCAAACCCTGACAAGTATCCACAGCTCACCATCCGTGTATCTGGTTATGCAGTGCGCTTTAACTCACTGACACCAGAGCAGCAGCAGGATGTGATCACCCGCACCTTTACTCAAGGTTTGTAATTCAGGCGCTGGTAATTCACCGGTCGCTAAAGGACAATTGTGGCTCGCCACAATTGTCCTCAGTTTCAGCCAATCCCAGGAGTTTCAATGACAGTCACAGGCAGGGTTCATTCAGTGGAATCCTTCGGCACAGTGGACGGTCCCGGCATCAGGTTTATCACCTTTATGCAGGGTTGTCTGATGCGCTGCCAATACTGCCATAACCGTGATACCTGGGATTTGGATGGTGGCAAGGAAATGCAGGTCGATGAGCTGATGAGTCAAATCCTCAGCTATCGACCTTTTTTGGATGCCAGTGGTGGCGGTGTCACAGCCAGT
This sequence comes from Shewanella zhangzhouensis, assembly GCF_019457615.1. Lineage (NCBI taxonomy): Bacteria > Pseudomonadati > Pseudomonadota > Gammaproteobacteria > Alteromonadales > Shewanellaceae > Shewanella > Shewanella zhangzhouensis. Next base: position 1,853,731 of record NZ_CP080414.1, on the reverse strand, counting down.
GGCGGTGAGGCCATACTGCAGGCCGGGTTTGTGGCCGAGCTCTTCAAGGCCTGCCGCGCCGAGGGCATTCATACCTGTCTGGATACCAATGGTTTCGTGCGCAAGTACACGCCCGCCATTGATGTACTCTTGGACAACACCGATCTGGTGCTCTTGGATATCAAACACATAGATGATGCCAAACATCAGGATTTAACCAAGGTCAGTAATCATCGCACCCTGCAGTTTGCCGAATACCTCGCCAAACGCGGCCAGAAAACCTGGATCCGTTACGTGGTCGTCGCCGGGTTCACCGAAGATGTTGAAAGTGCTGAAAAACTGGCCGATTTTATCGCCCCCATGGGCAATGTGGAAAAGGTGGAACTGCTGCCCTACCACGAGCTGGGCAAGCACAAGTGGGAGGCCATGGGTGAGGAGTATCCGCTCAAGGGTGTTCATCCGCCCACCGCCGATACCATGGAAGCCATCAAGGCCGTGTTTACCCGCCGCGGACTGACCGCGACTTATTAAGACTGTTACAGCGGAATACCCGCAGTTACCGAGGTGCTCGTTGAGCCTTAGCGAGGCTCAAAGCTCGTCCCAGTAACTTGCATCGAGTCGGTCGAAGGCTATCTTCAAGAGATTGGCCATATCGAGGTAGCAGGCCTTGGCGCCAAGGGGAATATAAGCCACGCCTATGGCTTGAAGTCGTTCCTGCACTTGGTTGCCAAAGCTTAGCAGAGACAATGGCAAAGGATGACGGGCACGCTGCCCAAGCCACAGCATGCCCTGGAGTGGCAGACTGAAGAAAAACAGGCCAATGGCAATCGCCTGAGGCAAAAATGCCCAGCCATGGAGATAAATTTGGCTGGCTGCCGCCAAGAGTGCGAAAGGCGGCATAAAACGTATGGCGAGGGACGTTGCCTTAACGACGCGATATTCCGGGAAAAAATACCCCAGAGGTTTCGCCATCGGCCAGGCCTTCATATAACGATGGCCATCGCGCAGGGTGGAAAACAGCTGAAATTTCATCAACCCGGGAACCTATGGACAACACAGACTGCTTTAACCTTAGCACAAAGGCAGTCGGCTTCCCAAGCGTGGCTCAGGGAAGCAGATGAGAAGTTTTAATGGCCTGCCCGCCAGGCAAAGTCGCCGGAACAAGACCCGGCCAACTATTTCATGACGCAAGAAGGTTTTATCATGTCCAATACTTTGGTTCTGGTACTCAACTGTGGCAGCTCTTCACTGAAGTTTGCCATTCTGGACGCCACCAATGGCGACGAAAAAATTTCAGGTCTCGCCGAGTGCTTCGGTCTGGAAAATGCCCGTATCAAATGGAAATTACGTGGCGAGAAACACGATGCCAGTTTGGGCGCCTTCAGCGCTCACCGCGAAGCGGTGGAATACATAGTCAACAAAATCCTGGTGAATGAGCCTGAACTGAAAGGCCAACTCATCGCCATTGGTCACCGTATCGTGCACGGCGGCGAAAAGTTTACCCACTCGGTCATTATCGATGATGCGGTACTCAAGGGCATTGAAGACTGTGCCTCGCTGGCGCCACTGCATAACCCGGCGCACCTTATCGGTATTCGTGCCGCTCAGGCCTCGTTCCCGGCGCTGCCTCAGGTGGCCGTGTTCGATACCGCTTTCCATCAGAGTATGCCGGACCGCGCCTATATCTACGCCCTGCCCTACAAGCTCTATCGTGAACACGGCATCCGCCGCTACGGTATGCACGGCACCAGCCACTTGTTTGTCAGCCGCGAGGCTGCCAAGGCCCTTGGCAAAGACGTGAGCGACACCAATGTAATTTGTGCCCACTTGGGCAACGGTGCCTCTGTAACGGCGGTGAAAGGCGGCAAGAGTGTAGACACCTCCATGGGTCTGACTCCGCTGGAAGGCCTGGTAATGGGGACGCGCTGTGGCGATCTGGACCCCTCCATCATCTACCACCTGGTGCATCAGCTGGGTTACACCCTGGATGAAGTGAACAACCTGATGAACAAGCAAAGTGGTTTGCTCGGTATTTCTGAGCTTACCAACGATTGCCGTGGTATCGAAGAAGGCTACGCAGAAGGCCACAAGGGTGCGACCCTGGCACTGGAAATTTTCTGCTATCGCCTCGCCAAGTACATCGCCTCCTACACAGTGCCACTTGGCCGTTTGGATGCTGTCGTCTTTACCGGCGGCATCGGCGAAAACTCCGATCTTATTCGTGAGAAAGTACTGAACCTGCTAGAAATCTTTAAGTTTGAAGTCGACAGCGAGCGCAACAAAGCCGCCCGGTTCGGCAACCAGGGCGTGATTACCAAAGATGGCAGCCCCATTGCCATGGTGATCCCCACCAACGAAGAGTGGGTCATTGCCGAAGACTCGCTGCGCCTGGTTAACAAATAAGGCGCCTGCCGCCCCGGGGACACCCGCGGGCGGTTTTGCATTAAAAGCATCTGATGGCCCGACCATCAAAGCAACACCACAAGAGGTACTTTATGTCCCGCAACATCATGTTGGTTCCCATAGGCACAGGCGTTGGCCTCACCTCTCTGAGCCTGGGTATGGTGCGCGCACTGGAACGCCACGGCGTGAAGGTGCAGTTCTTTAAGCCCATCAGCCAGCAGCGCCCTGCCGACTCAGGCCCGGAGCGCTCAACCACGATTCTGTCCAAGTCGCCCACGGTGAACCCGCTTGAGCCCTTCGACATGCAGCACGCCGAGTCGCTTATCCGTACCGACCAGACCGATGTGCTGATGGAGCAAATCATTGCCCGCGCCAGCGAAATTGCTGCCAACACCGAAACTCTTATCATCGAAGGTTTGGTGCCAACCCGCAGCCATTCTTTCTCCGATGACGTGAACTACGCCATCGCCAAAGCGTTGGATGCGGACGTGATTTTCATCGCCACCCCGGGTAACGACACCCCGAACGCGCTGATGAACCGTTTGGAAATCGCCTACAACAGCTGGGGCGGCGCCAAGAACAAACGTCTGATTGGCGCTGTGATCAACAAGATTGGGGCACCGGTGGACGATGAAGGCCGCACCCGCCCTGACCTGTCTGAAGTGTTCGACCATCAGGACATCCAGAAAGGTGATGCCACGGCCATGTTCCAGCTACCCGGCAAGAGCAAGCTGCGTATTCTCGGCAGCGTGCCTTACAACCTGGATCTGGTGTCACCCCGCGCTTCAGACCTTGCCAAGCACTTGCATGCCCGCATCCTGAACGCCGGTGAAATGAACACCCGTCGCCTGCGTAAAGTGACCTTCTGTGCCCGCTCCATTCCCAACATGCTGAGTCACTTCCGTACCGACTCGCTGCTGGTAACTTCAGGCGATCGCTCAGATGTGATTGTGGCGGCCTGCCTTGCAGCCATGAACGGCGTGAAGATTGGTGCCCTGCTGCTGACCGGCTCCTACGAGCCTGAGCCGGAAGTACTGAAGCTGTGTGAACAGGCATTCGAGACCGGCCTGCCGGTGTTTATGATAGACACCAACACCTGGCAAACCTCGCTCAATATTCAGCGCTTTAACCACGAAGTACCCGTGGACGATGCAGTACGAATTGAGCTGGTACAGGAATATGTGGCAAGCCACATCGACCAGAGCTGGATTGAAAGCGTGACCGAAAACTCGCCACGCGAACACCGCCTGTCTCCACCGGCCTTCCGCTACAAGCTGACTGAACTGGCCCGCGCCGCCAAAAAGTGCATTGTATTGCCGGAAGGCGACGAGCCGCGCACCATCAAGGCCGCCAGCATCTGCGCCGAGCGTGGTATCGCCCGCTGCGTACTGCTGGGTAAAAAAGACGATATTTTACGTATTGCCGCAGCACAGGATGTGGTGCTGGGTGAAGGCGTTGAGATCCTCGACCCTGAAGATATTCGCGAGCAGTATGTCGAGCCTATGCTGAACCTGCGCCGCCACAAGGGGCTTACCGAAGTGGTCGCCCGTGAGCAACTGGAAGACAACATGGTACTGGCCACCATGATGCTGGCCGAAGATGAAGTGGACGGCATAGTGTCAGGTGCGGTAAACACCACAGCCAATACCATTCGTCCACCGCTGCAGCTGATTAAAACTGCCCCCGGCTCAAGCCTGGTATCGTCAATCTTCTTTATGCTGATGCCGGATCAGGTACTGGTATACGGTGACTGCGCCATTAACCCGGATCCGAACGCCGAACAGCTGGCCGATATCGCCATTCAGTCCGCTGAGTCTGCCAAGGCCTTCGGCATCGAGCCCCGCGTCGCCATGATAAGCTACTCCACCGGTAACTCGGGCACTGGCTCCGATGTGGACAAGGTTCGCGAAGCCACCCGCATTGCCAAAGAGAAACGCCCCGATCTGGTTATCGATGGCCCGCTGCAGTATGACGCTGCCGTGATGCCAAACGTGGCACGCTCCAAAGCACCCGACAGTCCTGTTGCCGGTAAGGCTACCGTGTTTGTATTCCCCGACCTCAATACGGGTAACACCACATACAAGGCCGTACAGCGAAGCGCTGAGCTTATCAGCATTGGCCCTATGCTGCAGGGCATGAGAAAGCCAGTGAACGACCTGTCCCGCGGCGCCTTGGTAGACGATATCGTCTACACTATCGCCCTGACCGCCATTCAGGCGACGCAGCAGTAAGCCTGCAACCCATAATGAAAACGCCGTCAACTGACGGCGTTTTTTATGGCTCGCTCATTGACGGCTTTTACGATCCACCGGCGTTAAAGGGATCAGGCAAGGGATCTTCGGCGTGGGAAATCGGGAAATGAAGGCGTAGAAAAGTCGACCAAAAAACGTCGAACAAACAAGCGACAATTTTTTAGCCAACCGTCAAAATACTGCGGTAGCAACCACTTAAGATAAATATCCTCATTCTTCAACATACTTGTCCACAGATTCTGTGGATAAGATGCCAAGCACAGCTTTACAGATATGACAGTTTTCGTTGCAGATCGCAAGAGATCAAATCCATCCCTTGTACTGAAAGCTGAAATTTCTGATACTTAGGGTGTTAATCATCAGTCAGCAGGTACCCATGCGCGCATTTTTGTTGATAGTGTTTTTCATGCTTGCAGGTTGCAACGAGTCCGTTGAAAGCGCCACAAGCCCAAACCTGACGCCCGAGCAGGTTAGCCTCGGCTTTTTCAGTGCCATCTATGTCAACCGCGATGTGGCAGAGGCCAAACGCTTTGTGGATGCCCCGATGCAAGAAGTGCTCGGTCACTACCATATTGCCGCCTCGGTGCAGCGGCACATGTTGAATCTGTCAATGACGGATGTGGAGTTGGAAATCGAAGAAATCGATATCGACTTCTTTCGCAAATTCACCGACGACGTCACCGTAAAGGTGAAGCTCAAGGGTCTTAAAGGCGGCCAGCCCTGGCTGGATGACAGAACGGTAAGACTGAACAAGCGCGGAAAAAACTGGGTAATTGTTGAGATAATGACCGAAAAACGCGCCGCGAATGGCTGATACGCCACTGACCATGAAAAAGGCCACCCGAGGGTGGCCTTTTTGCTGATTATTATTTTTTTAGGTCTGCATGTCCCGGGACATGGAGGATTCTCAATCCAAAAACGCTTCTTCGTCCTTTTCCAGAGGCAAAGACTCAATCACTTCATCCTGCACCTGATAATACGCGTTTTCGTACTCATGAATTTCCATAACGGACTCCAGCTTTGGTTTGGGTCGGGTACTGAGGTTCTGTCTATTCTTCGCAGACATGAACTCGGTGTAATCCTTGTCTGAGGGCTGACAGCGCCAACTCTGTGCACATCCCGATGACGTTCCTTACAGTTGAAGGCATCTTGTCCAAGGGTATCGCGAGTGGCTCGATTACGGGGCGCAGTATACCAACTCAAAACCAAAAATTACAGTTTACTTTCACTTTTGTTTCCATTTTTTGGCTAAATGCCACAAAAAAGCGCTCAAAAAGTCACCAACCAGTAGCCTTGCATGAAAGTCTTTCAGAATTACGGGTATTTAAGCGCTCTTATCCTCCTTGCCAACAACAGCTGAATTTATTTGGTAGGGATTGATTTTTACAACGAAACAGTCTAGGCGCTGAGCCTACTGCAGTGCTATTAGTTAAAAGTCAACTGTTGGAGGCTGTCATATGAATGCGCTGATAGACTTTCAAGCCGGTAGGCTTGCGGCCCTTATAGGACGTGGGGACATGTTGGGGATGAGGATGTTTATGGAAAACATGCATATCCCGCTGGATGTACAAGACAGGTTATGTAATGAGATGCACAGTTTGAACGACCCAATGCGCGTCGCATCCTGGCTCGAAAATAACGGACAATCTCTGATCCCGGAACGTTTAACTTACTGACTCAACAGTCAAAAGGGCCAATCATGGCCCTTTTGTTTGCTACTGATTCGACTGCTGTAACCACACAAAACCACCCACACTGATAGCCTCGCCCTGCAAACATCAGGTATCAATAGCAGGTTTCAACAGCCAGCATCAGGCTTCAATGTCGGATGTGCGCTTTTGATAGTGCAACACCTTCAAAGACTTCTCCTCATCCACGTCGGCATACACGGCTGGATTGGCGATACGTGTTACAAACGCCAGAGATGGTGCCGTCTCTGCGACCTGCGCCATTAAAAAATCACTCCCAAGCTCAGGGGCGTTAAGGCAAAGCAAGAGGTCGCCACCTTCTTTTACCAGCTCAGGTAAGCGCCGCAGTAAACGCACGTAGTCCTTGGTGGCGATAAAACTGCCCTTTTGGTTGCTGGGAGGATCGGCAATCACCAGGTCGTAGGGGCCGTAGCGGGTCAGCTTGCCCCAGCTACTGAAAATATCGTGGCCCAGAAAGCGTGCGCCCCCCACCAGGCCATTGAGATCATGGTTTTGTTTGCCAATGGAAAGCGCGCCCTTTGCCATGTCGATATTCACCACCTCGGTTGCGCCGCCGGCAAGGGCTGCCACCGAAAAGGCGCAGGTGTAGCTGAAAAGATTAAGGACCTTCTTTCCCCTGGCATGCTCATGTACAAAACGGCGACCTTCACGCATATCGAGAAACAGCCCGTGATTCTGGCCACGCATCAAGTGCACCCGAAACTTAAGTCCCTGCTCTTCTATAACGTGATCGTTCGGCAATTCACCGCAGAGGCATTCAGTGCGGGTACCGGCGCCACTGCGATACTGATACACCAGCGTCAGGGGAGCGGCTTCTCCCACCCGCTGCCAAAACGTTTCCAAGGCAGCTTTTGCCGTCGCCAGCTCATCTGCGCTGAGTTCACAAAACGAGGTCAGCAGCAGCGCCGGTGCATACCAGTCAAGGCACAGGTGCTCTGCGCCGGGATAACGGCCACCGCGGCCGTGAAACATACGTCGGCAGTCATCCGGTAATTCGGCCGTCGCTAAAAAGTCGATAAAAGCCTGCATGAAAACCCGGTTCCTCTAAAAAATAGGCTTCTGAAAATACAATGGGCGGCCAGGCCGCCCATTACTGAAATAGGTTTGGCGTTCAGCCCTTGTCGACAGGTGCGTCATTGGCCGGTTTAAGCTCTGAGTCCACATCATCGGCGAGCAATATCGCCAGCCAGCGGCCACTGCTGCTACGCTCCAGGGCGATTTTTACAATCATGGTCAGGGGCACCGACAGGAGCATGCCCACAGAGCCAAGGAGCCATCCCCAGAATATCAAACTGAGGAACACCACCAGGGTCGACAATCCCAGTCCGCGCCCCATGAATTTGGGCTCTATCACGTTGCCCATCACCATGTTGGTGCCAAGGTAGAGCAGCGCTGTGCCCCCGGCAGCGGCGGGACCAAGCTGAATAAAGGCCAGCAGAATAGCGGGAATGGCAGCGATAATCGAGCCGATATTGGGGATATAGTTAAACAAAAAGGCAATCACGGCCCAAAGCAGTGCATAGTCAACGCCAATGGCCGCCAGGCCAATCCCCACCACGACACCGGTAGCCAGGCTCACCAGCGTCTTAATCACCATATATTGGTTAACCGAGTGCAGAAACTTATCGATTTGCTGCAAGCGCATCTCTGGGTCATCCAGCGCCAGGTGCACTTTTTTCGGCAGGGACTGGGCTTCGAACAACATAAAGACAATGGTGAGGATAATCAGGAACAGGTTCGCCATTACGTTCCCCACCCCCGACAGCATGTTGGTCGTCATCGACAGAGCCATGCCCGGGTCAAAATAAGCCAGCACCTGCTCTTTGGAAATGCGGATATTTAACGTCTGCAGCTTTTCCAATATCCAACCGAATTGCTGGATCAGCTGATCCCGATAGTGGGGCAACTGTTTGGAAAACTCGTTGACGGAACTGCCCACCAGGGTGGCGAGCCAAAGCCCCAACATCACAATAAAAAACATCAGCAGCATCACCGCGAGCCATTTGGGCACCCGAAAACGCATCATCCAACTGATAACCGGGTTACAGATCACCGCAATAAAGGCCGACAACACAAAAGGAACCACGATGGGACTGGCCGCTTTAATGCCGGCCAGGATGACCACCACGAAGGCCATGATGGCAAAACCACGGAAGGCTACCGAGGTCTGTTCAAAGGGGTTTGGCAAAATAAAATCCTTCTATTTCAAACAAAACTTGCTAACCTTGCCCTCAATTTCCATTGAAGACAGACAAGTGGACAGGGTTATGAAATCAGAGATCGCCACGATTCGCATCAAAAATCTGCGCCTGCGTACCCATATAGGTATCAAAGAGGACGAGATCCAGAATAAACAGGACGTTATCATCAATGTGGTCATCGCCTATCACGCCGGACGCGCTCAAATGAGCGACAACATGGACGATGCACTGAACTATCGCACCATCACCAAACGCATCATCTCCCTGGTGGAAGAAAACCGCTTTTCATTGCTTGAACACCTGACCACACGGGTACTGGATATCGCCTCTGAGCACGAAAGCGTTATCGACGCGCGGGTGGAAGTCGATAAGCCACACGCACTGCGTTTTGCCGATTCAGTTTCCATGGAGCTCAGTTACCACAAAGACGCCTGATCTCATTATGCCTTTGCAGAGTATATGCTTGTAAGAAGCGGTTTTTTCGGAGCAGCGTATGAACATATTACTGACAGGCGGCACAGGTTTTATTGGTCGGGCACTGGTCAGTGCCCTGTCTGATCACCAACTCACCATCCTCACCCGGGACACCGGCGCCGCAGCTGAGTTATTGGGCGAGCAGCACCATTACCTGCGCTCCCTCGACAAACTGGAAAACCTCAATGGTTTCGATGCCGTGATCAACCTCGCCGGAGAGCCCATTGTCGGCAAACGCTGGAGCGACGCCCAGAAAAAACAGCTCTGCCACAGTCGCTGGGACATGACCGCTTTGCTCACGGGCCTTATCCAGCAAAGCAGCGAGCCGCCAGCGGTGTTTATCAGTGGTTCGGCTATCGGCTATTACGGTGCCCAGGGTAGCCAACCACTCACCGAATCCTCAAGTCCTCACAGCGAATTTACCCACATGCTCTGCGAAAAATGGGAGCAATTGGCACTGGATGCCGCAAGTGACACCACCCGGGTGTGTATTCTGCGCACCGGTATTGTGCTTGGAAAACACGGCGGCGCCCTGGCCAAGATGTTGCCCCCCTTCAAACTCGGTTTGGGTGGCCCCATCGGCAGCGGTCAACAGGGTATGAGCTGGATCCATATGGCCGATATGATTGGCCTGATACGTTTCCTGCTAAATAACCCCAAATGCAGTGGCATCTTTAACGCAACTGCGCCGAATCCCGTGAGTAACCGAGTCTTTTCGCAAACATTGGGTGAAGTGCTTCACCGCCCAGCTCTGCTCCCGGCGCCCGCCTTTGCACTCCATGCCCTTTTGGGGGAAGCCGCCATCATGGTGCTCACCGGTCAGTACGTGCTCCCACAGAGGGCAATGGAGGCGGGGTTCGGCTTTCGTTTTCCCTATTTACGTCAGGCGCTGGAAGATCTGCTTTAACGCTCAGGTCTCGGTGCGAAGCAGCGACAGGCAGCTCTGGGACAACAGCTCTCTGCAGCGCCAGTAACCGAGCACAGCAACCAGTGCGGCCCCCAGCAGCGGGGCCTGCAGCCACCACTGCAGATGCCAGTTCACGCCAAGCTCGAACACCCAGGTTTTGAGCAGATAAAGCACGGCTTCTGTGACTACCACGGCCACAATCCCTGCCACGGCGCCAAGCACTGCAAACTCAAGCGTGGTTGCCAGCCGCAACAAGCGACCACCGGCGCCAAAGGTGCGCAGTACCGCAAGCTCACGTCTTCGCACCGACATGCCTGCTTCGGTCTGCGCCCACAGCACCAGGCTGCTGGATGCAATTACCAGCGCCAGCACAACCCCGAGTGCCAGCGACACCTGGGACACTATGCTTCTGAGCTGGGCCACCATGGCGCCTACGTCTATCACGGATACGGTGGGGAATTGCTTAATCAGCGACACGACCAGGGGCCGCTTGGCCTCTTCGAGGTGAAAACTCAGCATCGAGGTGTAGGCAAAGGGTGCCAGGGCTTCTTTTGAAAAAATCATAAAGAAATTGGGCTGCATGGTCTCCCAGCGTACTTCCCGCAAGCTGGTCACCCGCACATCCAGGGTCTGGTTATCGATAACAAAACTGAGACGATCCCCAAGCTTCAGCCCCAGCCGCTCGGCAACCTTGGTCTCCACCGACACCCCATCAGCGGCATTATCAAACTCGCCTGCAATCAGCCGGTTATTGGGTGGCAGACTGTCCCGCCAGGTCATGTTGAGCTCGCGGCCAATCCCTACCCGCCCGGAAGCACCTTCTTCGGCCTGGCGTTCACTGATGAGCGCCTCACCGTTGATGGCCGAAAGCCTGCCACGGATAACCGGATAAATATCAGTGCGTTCGATATGATTTTCAGCCAGGAAATCGGCCATGGGCGCTTCATCTTCCGGGCTGATGTTCACCAAAAAGAAGTTGGGCGCCCCCTCAGGGAGTTGCTGCTGCCAGTCTTCCAGGAGGTCCTGGCGCAACGCAAATATGGTCAGCAGCAACACCAACGCGGTGGAAAAGCCCACCAGCTGCACCGAATTTTGCGCCGCGCGGCGCCTCAGCCCCGCCAACGCCAATTGCAGCGGATTGGTGGTTTTAAGCCCGGCGCCATGGCCAAGGCGGATCATAACAAACCCCAACGCAAACAAAATCAATCCCAGCAGCAAAGCCCCAAGTACCACAGCGCCGGTAAGCTGCCATGAGCGGGAATAGGCATATCCCAGCAGCGCCATGGCACTGAGGCTCAGCGCCGCATGCAGCCAGACACCGGCACTTCGCCCGGTGAGTTCACGCTGAAGCACCCGAAGGGGCGGAATGGCGAGGAGGCGCAGCAGCGGATAGGCTGAAAACATCAGTGCACTGATGCTGCCTGTCAGTACGCCAAGCAGCACGGGTCTGAGCAGCGGCGCCTCATAGACCGTCAGCTCGTGCGGAAGGAAGCGGGCTATCACCGCATCCAGCCCAAGCCCCCCAAGAATACCCACCAATACGCCAAAAGCAGTCACCAAAGACAAATGCAGCGCAAACAGGGTGCGGATTTCCTTTGCCGAAGCGCCAAAGGTTTTGAACATGGCCACCACGTCGTAGTGACGCTGGCAGTATCGCTGCGCGGCGATACCTATGGCCGCGCAGGCAAGCGCAATGCCCAGCAAACTTGCCAATAACAGGAAGCGTTCGGCGCGGGCAACGGCGCTGGCGATGGGGGAATCACCGGACTTTACATCCCGAAGGCGCTGAGAGCTGGTGAGTTCGGCCTTGAGCAGCTCATCCAGTTCAGCCAAGCGCGCGCTGTCGCCGCTGAACTGATACAAATAGGTGACCCGGCTGCCGGGGCCAACAATGCCGGTGGAGGCCACATCATCCAAGCCCATCAACACCACGGGTGACGAAGCGAAGGGATTAAAGCCTGCATCGGGTAAACGTTTGATTTCTTTGGTTAGCTTAAACTGCCTGTCACCCAGCTCCAGCGACTCTGACTGGCCAATCAGGCCCGCCAGTCGTCCTTCGTACCAGAGGGTGCCGGCCTCAGGCAGCGTCTGCGTTGGACCATCCGCCAGCTCAATTTCGCCTTTGAGCGGGTAGCTGTTGCCCACGGCGCGCACCGTCACCAATTGAAAGGCATCCCCCGACCAGGCCATGGAGTTGAATAGCACGCTGTTCGCACGCTCAAGGCCGATAGCGTCTATCCTGGTCAGCAGCTCGGTACTGAGGGGTTGGGGTGAGTCCACTACCCTGTCGGCGGCGGTAAATTTGGCCGCTTCGCCGCTGATGGCAACCTGCAGCCTTTCACTCACCCGGGCAAGGCCTGTAACAGCCAGCACGGCCAGGGAAATGGCAAACAGGATAAGCAACAACTGCCCTTGTCTGAGCTCGCGCCAGAAGAGTCGCAATGCCAGAGACTTCAGCATGCGGCCTCCTTCATTTTGGTGTCGCCCTGTGCCACTGCATCCGGTCCAGAAGCTTCCTGCCCTGCGGTTGTCTCAGCAAGCTCGCCTTCGGTCATGGTGAACTGCCGCTGGCAGCGCAGCGCCAGTTGATTGTCGTGGGTTACCAGCACCAGAGTAGTACCAAGCTCAGCGTTGAGGGCAAACAGCATATCGGCCACCTTGTGGGCATTGCCGCCATCGAGATTGCCAGTGGGTTCGTCGGCAAAGAGGACCTTGGGTTCACAAATAAAGGCCCGTGCAATAGCCACCCGCTGCTGCTCGCCGCCGGACAGCTGTTTGGGCAAATGATTTACCCGGTGGGAAAGCCCTACCCGCTCGAGCATGGCTTCGGCCTTGGCTTTGGCATCTTTCATCCCGGCAAGCTCGGCCGGCAGCATCACGTTTTCCAGGGCGGTTAAGGTATCAACCAACATAAACGACTGGAAAATAAAGCTGATTTTTTTCTTTCGCAGGGCCGCTTTGGCTTCTTCACCAAGATTGGACAAGGCGCTGCCGTCCAGCCAGATCTCTCCTTCCGAGGGTGTATCCAGGGCCGCCAGCAGCCCCAGCAGCGTGGACTTGCCCGAGCCGGATGGCCCGATAATGGCCACACTTTCTCCCGGCTTGACTTCCATATCCACGCCTTTCAGGATAGTGAGCTCCCCTTCCTGGGTTTGAACCTTTTTCTTGAGGTGGACGACTTTGATGGCATGCATGTGTGACATATTTTCCTGTTTCCGTAAATCCCGTGGTGTGGCCGCTTTTCTGGCCTGCCTTGTCCTGGCGTTCCCCCTGAAGGCCGAAACTATATTAATCCTCGGTGACAGCCTGAGTGCAAGTTACGGTATGGAAGAAAACCAGGGCTGGATCAATTTGATGCGCCCTGAATTGCCATCCCATACCCTGATTAATGCCGCCGTAAGCGGCGAAACCAGCGCCGGTGGTCTGCGCCGATTGCCCGCCCTGCTTGAGTCTGCCAAACCCGAGCTGGTGTTTGTGATGCTGGGGGGTAATGACGGCCTGCGGGGTTTTTCACCCGCAGAGCTGAAAAAGAATCTTACAAAAATCATTGACCTGAGCATAGCGTCCGGCGCCAGGGTGCTCTTAAGCGAAGTCATGGTACCCACCAATTACGGTGGGCGCTACGCCAAAGCCTTTGCCGACGTCTATCAAGAGTTGGGGAGTCGTGAAGGGGTTACCCTGATGCCATTTTTCATGACAGACATTATTGTCGACCCGGCGCTGATGCAAAGGGATGGCATACATCCCAACGAAGCGGCTCAGCCAAAGATAGCCAAGATTATGCTGCCCTATTTCAGCGGCGCACTTACAGCCAAATGAGGGATTGACTTGAGGAGAGTGCCCGGCTCCTCTATAAGCTGTTAGGTAACAGTATTGAGTGATTGTTGAAGGACGCAATCCCGGTCGGATGACATTGCAAGGAGCATCAAAGTGAAATCATCCCCAATCGGCATCAGCACGGCCACGCAGGCCGCCAGTGTGCCCAAGGCCATCGCCAATCCCAATTTGGCCTGTCTGCTCGCCATTGCCACAATTTTTACGCTGCAAACGCCGCTGGCTCAGGCGGCGCCTCCGCCCTTTGAGGTTTCGGTCGACAGCCAATACGATTGGCTGCTTTTGTCTTCCAATGAATTGCTCAAAGGGGAAATCAAGCACCTCTACGACGACAGACTGGAGTTTGAAAGCGATAAACTCGACACCCTGATGATCGATTGGGAAGACATCAAGGCCCTGAAAAGTGCCGGTACCCTGTCGGTGGGCCTGGTGGACTTAAGCACACTCACCGGTCAGCTTGAAATCCGCAATCAATCGGCCTGGCTGGATGGAAAGCCCTTTGACCGCAGTCAAATCCTGACTATCATTCCCGGCGTACAGCGGGAAGCAAACTATTGGTCTGCCAAAGTATCCCTCGGAGCCAATCTGCGTTCGGGTAACACCAGTCAGGTGGATTACAGCGCCAGCGCCTCCATTAAGCGGCGCACAACCGAATCGCGTCTGAACAGCGACTACATTGGCAAATATTCGAAAAGCGAAGGCGAAAACACAGTAAACAACCACAGGCTGGCCGGTAACTTCGACTGGTTTATCTCAAAGCGTTTCTACCTGCGCCCGGTATTTGTGGAGTATTACCGCGACCCGTTTCTCAATATCGACACCAAACTGACCCTGGGTGCCGGTGCGGGGTACGATCTTATCGACACATCCAAAACCGAGTGGACCATAGGCGGCGGTCCGGCCTACAGCTATACCCGCTTCGTTGAAGTGGGTGCCGGTGAGCCTGAAGATGAAAGCTCAGCGGCACTGGTATTGGATACCCGCTTCGAGCACGAGCTGACCGACGATATCGACTTCAATGCCCGCTACCAGATGCTCTATGGCAGCGAGGCCTCAGGGGGATATTCCCACCATGCACTCACCGGTTTTTCCATCGATTTAACCGATATCTTTGATTTGGATGTGTCCCTTGTCTGGGACAGAACCAACAAACCCAAGGCGGATAACGACGGCGCAGTCCCCAAGAGTAACGACTATCAGCTGATTATTGGGTTTGGCATCGATTTTTGAGAATCAGCTCACACATATGCCAAACAGCAACGAAATCCCGCTCACAACCGAGCTTGAGCACCCGCTTTTTAAGCGAAAACTCATGCACCGGGAATAAAGTGAACGAAAGTGTGTGCCGGAACAACATTTCTGCAGCAATTCCCCGGTAGGATCCGCTGCAAAGAAACCAGTCAATGGTTATTGTACCCAAGGAGTGACTATGTCTTTTAACCATCAGCAAAAAGTCTATCTGCCCACGGACGCCCGTACTAACCAGTACATTACGGCAGAAATCAAACTCACGGACGCCCTGCTGAACCAATATCCTGATGTCATGAGCTGCTATCAGGCGCTGGCAAAACAGTTCTTCGAACTGGCCGAACGCCATGACTTGCGAAACGTTCATGTTATCGCCAACGATAAACTGCCTGTTGTTCGATTTCACACCGAGGCCTACTGTCTGGAAACTGATCAGCAGGTCATTTTCTTCTACAACCCCCGCTACCACGAAGCACAAAACCTGTTTGCCCGCGCCGATTACCGCACCCGCAAAATTCGTTTCCTGTTCCTGGCCGTGGGTGACGAGCTGCGCGCCAACTCCGCCAGTTTCCATACCCAGGTACAGGAGCTGCTCAAAGAGCTCGCGCCCCAGCTGGCTCTGGAGCAGCCCATTAAAATCCGCGACCACCAGCACCTGACCTACGATTTGTTCGCCCGCGCCAAGGGCAACAAGAAAACCTACGGTTACAAGCTGCGTGGGATCCCTCAGCGCTACAAGGCCCGCAAGTGCGAGCTGCCCGCGGATGTGAGCGCGCTGAGCTACGCCACTGTGACTCTGCCGCTGGGCCGTCGTCTCAAGCAGCGCCTGGGTGGTGAACATCCCAGCAACTACGGCGATATCTACGCAAAATTGCAGGACAGCTTCCAGAAGGCCGTACTGGATCATGGCTTTAAACGCGCTGCCATGGTCGCCAACGGTCTGCTGCCCCTGGTCAGAAACAGTAAGTTTGATCGCCTGGAATCCAATAAAGGCGTGCAGATGCTGGGCTTTGATCCCAACGCCAGCGAGCCCCAGTTTTTGGCCCACTGGCAGCCGGACAACCTGGTAGAAACCGCCTACTTTGTGATTGCAGCCGGCAGTGAAGATCACACAGATGCAGGGTTTGGCCGCTTTATGAATGAAGTGGAAGATGCACTGCGCCAGTTTGCCCGGGACATAGATCTCGATGGCGAACGTCAGGACCTGGTTATCCGCTTCCACCAACACATCAGCTACAAGCGTTGATGACATGTGTCACTGCCACATAATCATCTGCTTAAGATGATTAAAAGGAGCCTCCGGGCTCCTTTTTTGTTTCCTGTCAGTGTTGTTCTCCCATTCAGAATAAGCCAACGCCTTGGTGCTAACGTGCGCCATCACGCGGGGGCTATTGCCAAGCCCCTCTGGCAATGATAATAATCAACACCGCGTTCAATAAAACAAACAACAAGGAGCCATCACATGACCGCGAGCGGGATCAGTTCACATGCCGTAGAGACGTTTATGAGCCATGAGCGAGGCCACTTCATCGAGCGAAACCCCAAGTCCCGCAGTTTGGCCGAACGTGCACAAAAATCTCTCTATGGCGGCGTGCCCATGCACTGGATGGCCGACTGGTCAACGCCCTTTCCGCTGTTTGTTGAAAGCGCCAGCGGCGCACGTTTCCGGGATGTGGATGGCCACGAATATGTGGATTTTTGCCTCGGTGACACCGGCAGCATGTTCGGCCACTCGCCAGCACCTGTGGCCTCTGCGCTGGCACGCCAGTCGACCAAGGGCCTCACCACCATGCTGCCCGGCGAGGATGCCATTGTGTGCGGCGAGATTTTAAGCGAGCGCTTTGGTCTGCCTTACTGGCAGGTGACCGCCACCGCCACCGACGCCAACCGCTATGTGGTGCGCTGGGCCCGGGCCATTACCCAAAAGCCGGTTTTGCTGGTGTTTGACGGCTGTTACCACGGCACAGTTGATGATGTCATGGTGCGCACACAGGGTGACCAAACCGTGCATCGCCCGGGTCTGGTCGGCCAGGTGTATGACTTAAGTCAGTACAGCCGCGCTATTCCGTTCAATGACCTTGATGCGCTCGAGCAGGCACTGAAGCAAGGGGATGTGTGCGCCCTCCTGTGCGAACCGGCCATGACCAACATAGGGATGGTGATGCCGGATGAAGGCTTTATGCAAAAGTGCCGTGAATTGACCCGTCAATACGGCGCCCTGTTTGTGGTTGATGAAACCCACACCATTTCCACCGACATAGGTGGCTGTACGCGTCTGTGGCAACTCGACCCTGACTTCTTCGTCATGGGCAAACCCGTCGCCGGCGGCGTGCCCTGCGGCGTATTCGGTTGCAGCGAGGCCATGAGTCAGGCCATGCAGGCAGCCAAAGCCAGAATCAATCAGCAGTCCCACGGCCATGGTCACAGCGGCATGGGCACCACACTGTCGGCCAATGCGCTCGCCATGCACTGCATGCGTGCCAATCTGGAAGAGGTGATGAATCAAAGCGCATACGACCATATGCTGCCATTGGCAAAACGCCTCGCTGCAGGCTTTCGCGATGTTATCGCGAAGCACAGGCTGCACTGGTCTGTGACCGAGCTTGGCGCCCGCTGCGAATTTCAGTTCTGCCAGACACCGCCGCGCACCGGCGCCGAGGCCGAAGCCGCATTCCACGATGAGCTGCAAATGGCATTGCATTTGTACTTTATCAACCGCGGCATTCTGATAACCCCGTTCCACAACATGACGCTGTGCTGCCCCCACACCAGCGTTGCCGATGTCGACAAGCTGGTCAGCACACTCGATGAAGCCCTGACCAGCCTCCTTGCCATCGAGGGGGCCAGGTTGTAAGCCTCTGGAGAACTGTGGCAGCCAAACTGTCACAGTTCTCCCACGTTTGTGTTTTTACGGCTCAGTCTTTAGGCTGTAGCTACCGGGGCCCATCATGCTAAACTCGCGCCATAGATGGATTTTATGGTAACGGGACTTTGGCAAAACGCGCTGTTCGCCTGCTTGGGATCTTGCTCCTGTGCTTGCTGCTGCTCATCACGGGCACAGCGACGCTGCTGTGGTATCAGGGCAAAGACTGGCTGACCTCCCTTGCCCGGCAGGAGCTGGCCAAGTCTGGCGTCACCCTCAACAGCCTCGCCTGGCGACTCGAGCCCCAGGGCATCACGCTGGAAAACCTCAATCTGGACATCGAAGACAGCCGCTTGCAGCTCGCCGGACTGCGCATTACCTTCGACATGCCCCTCACCGAGCTCACCCAGAAACTCATCAACGACTATTTTAATGGCGAACTGAGCCTTCCCCTGCCCCAAAGTATCGCGCTCGAGCACAGCTACGTGTTTCTGGGAAGCCGCTCACTGATGGCCGCCGGCACCCATCAGGCCGACGACAGGCCCGCCATGGCCCTGAATTTGAACAAGCTGCCCCATATTGCACTGGGCCCTGTGGAGATAGACACCCAACAAGGTAAGCTGCTGCGACTGGACTACCTGTCACTCAGTGAAGACAGAAAGCTGTTCAGCCGCATCGCCAACCCGGATGGCCATAAAATACTGGATTTACAAGCAACATTGGGGAAAGACGCCTGGCAAACGGAGCTGGGGCTATCGCTGCCTGCCGCCCATGGGTTACTCAAACGACTGGCCGATACGGCCCTGCCCATCACACCGGACAACCCGCTGTTTGGTTTTTTGCAGCAGGTGCGTGTGCTTGAGACCCAACTTGGGCCCTCCCTCACAGGTGAGCTCGCAATCCAAAGCAGCCTCATTCTGAAAACGGCGGCGCTCAGGAGTGAGCTTACTCTTAAAGAGGCTGGCCTGACGCTGAATGCACTGGAGCAAGTCTATTTCAGCCTGAGCGACACCCAACTGACGGCAAATGTCGATGCGGGAATGGCCCGAGCCCAGTTAAGCCCGCTGCGGATTAACACCACATTGAGCCATTCCCAGCGCCAGGCGCTGCTGGCAGCGTTTGGCCCGGAGCCTGACGCTGACTCGGCAAGGCTTCCGATAGACCCGGACCCAGCGACAAACCCGGACCCAGCGACAATCCCGGGCCCAGCGACCAATGCCGCAGACACTAAAGCCCCCCAAGCCTGGCTGGCACGGCTCGACTCGGCGCTGCTTGAGGCAAATCCACTTGGCCTGAGCCTCGCTTTGCCAAAGGGCATTTCCGTCACAAGCGGTGAGCCCCTGACCGCCGATATCATTGCCGATGGCAGCGCGGGCCCATGGCAGCTGGCAGTGGCCGCAACCCCCACAATCAATGGCGATTTACAGCAGCCGCTTAATGACCTGCAAAGCCCCGTTGAAATAAAACTTGCCCATAACGGCGAGCTGATTCTCAGCGACCTGTTCTCCAGGCTCGGCCTGACACTGGTGTCAGATACAGCTCAGGCGACAGATACAGGCCATACGGTAAGCGTCAGCCTCGACAAGCCTCAATTAGCCCTGACGGCTCAATTAGCTTCACAGCTGGCTTCAAAACAAGCATCCCAGCCGATATCACAGAAAAGCGCTGGGGAGGCCACAGACGATAACGCAGGCAATTCGGGCAGCTCAAGCACGTCAACCCTCATTGGGCTTGAGCTTGATGCATTCAGGCTGGGCTTTGACAGCGGCGCACTGACTGCCACACACGCAGAAAATCAGTACCAGTTAAATCTGGGTGAAAGCCTGTTTCATCTGAATAAAGGCCCTGCAAGCCACATCAGTGCGAGCTACCGTCCTGCCACAGCATCCCATCCGGGGTCCCTTGATGTAGCGCTGGGCGTGAAAGGCGCAGAGCCGCAAAGGACAGCGCTTGAATTGAGATTGCGCGGCGTGTCCATCAGCCAACAACCCGCAACGCAGGCGGCTTTGGCGCAAGCACCAGCGCAAGCTCAGGCTCCAGCGCAAGCTCAGGCCCTGACCAAACTCGACGTGGGTGACATCACCTTAAGCTCCTCCGTACAAAAGCCCTGGGCATTCTCACTGCCACTGGACTCAGCGCCCACAAAGCGTGCACTGCTCGAACCGCTCTTGTCAGCCATGCCGGAACTCGCCTCAACTCTGCGCCTCAGTGACATCAGGGCGCAGCGACAGGTGCCGCGCAGTGCCGGCAGCAAGCGCCTTAAAACCACCCGCGTCGATGTGGACTGGGTAGAACTTACGCAGCGGCTCACCGCTAAGCCGGGACAGGTACAAACCCGCGAGCAGTGGCAATTTGGTCAGCATCAGCCGATACGGCTACGGAGCCAACACCGACTTGGCTTAACAGCAGGTGCCGTGCAAACGCTTAACGCCAGTTGGCAGGGCGATAACAGCCTTGGTAATTGGCGTGAGGCCCTCGCCGGCAGCCTGAATTTTTCAAGTGACGTCCCCCTCTCCGGCGATACCCACCTTAGCGCCGAGATTGCCTTGGATTTGGCAAAACACACCACAGATATTCGGCTGAAAACCGACTTATCAGAGCTTGAAGGCAGCGTGGGCAGCTATCCATTTCGGGGCGGCAACCTCAGTGCCACCTGCGGCCTGTTTCAGGACAAACGCCGTGACAGTGATTTTCGCCTGGGCTGCGACAACCTGAGCTGGTCCCTTGCCCATTTTCAGCCGGGTATCATTCTCAGCGATATCCGTGGTCAGGGTACACTTGCGCTGCAAAGTGCCGAGGATGGCACCTTATCCGAGTTTGATATCGACCTGACCAGCCGCGGCAAATTGCTGGAGGGCGAGTTTTTACTCCCCCTGTTCAAACTCAACCTCAAACACCCCTCCCACGCCTATCTGGTACTCACAGGCCTTAGCCTCAAGGAACTGCTGGCGCTGCAGCCGGTAGAAGGCATCCGCGCCGATGGTATTTTTGATGGTGTACTGCCGGTGGATGTGCGAGAACGCAAAGTCAGCGTCAGCGGGGGCCGCATTGCCGCCCGCGCTCCGGGTGGATTGATAGAAGTCTCCAACAACCCGGCGGTGGATGAACTGGTGGCGTCACAGCCCCATCTGGCGCTGGTATTTGATGCCCTTAAGCATCTTGATTATTCGAGCCTTGCCGGCAGCTTCGACATGGTAGAGAGCGGCGATGCCCTCA
Source organism: Shewanella zhangzhouensis (assembly GCF_019457615.1). Taxonomy (NCBI): domain Bacteria; kingdom Pseudomonadati; phylum Pseudomonadota; class Gammaproteobacteria; order Alteromonadales; family Shewanellaceae; genus Shewanella; species Shewanella zhangzhouensis. Next base: position 1,832,645 of record NZ_CP080414.1, on the reverse strand, counting down.
TCAGTGTCGAAGTAAAGGGTAAGAGTGAGGGCATTGAACGCCCTATACACTTGAATTACTCTCATGAAGAGAACTTACTGCAGCTTATCCGAAGCCTGACTATAAGCGAAAAGCTGCAAAGTCATATTGAACAGAGTGTTAACTGAGGGACTCGCCCGTGAAATTAGTCGCACCCGGCCTTATCGCCATGATGGCGCTACTGATAACAGCCTGCTCGCCGACGGTCAAAATTGAGCCGCCCGACAAGCCAATTGTTATTAATCTAAACGTGAAAATTGAACACGAAATCCGCATCAAGGTGGACAAGGAGCTTGATGCCCTGCTCGCCGACGACCAGCTGTTCTGACCGGAGAATGCGATGAAAAGATGGATACTGATGACAGCCGCCGCCCTGCTTTCTTTCAATGTGTTTGCCATGGATCTGCAGCAGGCCAAATCGGAAGGTTTTTTGGGTGAGCAGCAAAATGGCTACCTGGGCCTGGTAAAAGACAACCCTGACGCCCGTGCGCTGATGGACGAAGTGAACACCAAGCGCCGCGCCCACTACGAAAAAATTGCAGCCAAAAACAAGATTGCCACCTCAGATGTGGCGAAACTCGCCGCCGAAAAGGCCATCAAAGCAGCCGACAAGGGACACTTTATTCAGGACCCTTCGGGGAAGTGGATAAAGAAATAGTTTTTCGCCATTAGCACAAACAGCGTTTCACGACCTGGCGGAGTACCCAAATCCCGGGTACTCCGCCATTGATTACTATCCTTGGGGTATTGGTCACTGGATCTAAGGCTCGGAGTGATTCAGCGTTAGCGCCATAGGCGTCAGGACGCACTCATAGACTTGGCGTAATGCCGCTTGAAGCGAAGGGCCAGGTTAACCAGCAGGATAAGCACAGGTACCTCCACCAGCGGACCTATCACACCGGCAAACGCCTGATCTGAACTCAAACCGAATACCGCAATCGAAACGGCAATGGCCAACTCAAAGTTATTTCCCGTGGCGGTAAAGGCTATGGAGGCGTTTTTATCGTAGGGAAGCCCAAGCTTTTTACCAATAAAGAAGCTGGAGAAAAACATCAGCACAAAGTAGAGCACCAGAGGAAGGGCCACCCGCAGCACATCCATGGGCAGCTGCACTATCATTTCCCCCTTGAGACTGAACATCAGCACTATGGTTGCCAGGAGCGCTATCAGCGTGATGGGTGAAATAGCCGGGATAAAGCGTTCTGTGTACCACTGCTCGCCCTTCGCCCTAATCAGGTATTTACGGCTCAGGAAACCAGCAATAAAGGGAATACCCAGATAAATCAGCACGCTCTTGGCAATATCCAGCATGGTGATATCCACGGCAAACCCCTGCAGCCCAAACAGTGGGGGCAGGACTGTAATAAACAGCCACGCCATAAAGCTGTAGGTCAGAATTTGAAACGCACTGTTTAAGGCCACCAGTCCTGCACCATATTCCTTGCTGCCGCCGGCAAGGTCATTCCATACCAGCACCATGGCGATACAGCGGGCAAGGCCAATCAAAATCAGGCCGACCATATAACCCGGGTAGTCCCGTAAAAACAGCAGCGCTATGGCAAACATCAATATCGGACCAATCAACCAGTTCATCAGCAGCGACAGGGTGATGGCACGGCGATCCCTTGCCATGGTGCCCATGGTGGCATAGTTCACCTTGGCAAGTGGTGGATACATCATCAGGATGAGGCCAATCGCCAGCGGCACGTTGGTAGAGCCAACGGACATTGCCTCATTAAGCTGCGCAATACCGGGAAACAGATAGCCCAGTGCCACCCCCAAGGCCATGGCGACAAAGATCCACAGGGTCAGATTGCGGTCGAGAAAACTCATCTTTTGGCTGATTGGCAAATCAGTACAACTATTGGTCGTCATCGAAAGACTCCACAAAATTCAGATAATTCATAATATCAATGACATGGTAAACCAATCGACATCAGGGCCACCATCAAGAATGCATACCTTCATAAGGCCAATGTACGCCCCAATACCCCGAAGAAAGCACGATTAAGTCGCAGATTTTCGTTTTTGTTCGACTCGCAAAACCATGAACAAAGCGCAGGATGAACCATCCCAGACCATCATACCGCCATGAATACCCAGCTCCCTTGGGCGGAGGTGTCAGTGGGGTGAGGGGCGAACTCAAATAAAAAACCGGCGCATGGCGCCGGCTTTTTCTGCCCTTACTTTTCAAAGGGCCAAGCGGTCAGCATCTCCTGAACAGCCAGTCAGCCAGAGTGCAGACCGTTTGCTGTGTGCTTAAAAGCTTAAGCTGGTGCTGTCGGTAGCCCCATCGTTGTCAGTCACTGTGAGGTTGACCTCAGTGGCACGGCCAGCGCGGCGCAGCACCACGGAGCTTGCGAAACGGACGCCGTCGTTAAACTGCCACAGCTGCTTGCGGATGCGACCATCGGTATCGTAGCTTGCTGAAACGAACACATGGAACAGACCAAAATCCAGATGTTCGATGGCAGCCACAGGCGCCTGATTGTCGGCGTTTACGCCAACCCCTACCTGCTGTGTCACCGTGGTGCTGCCACCCAGATTATCGGTCACGGTCAGGCTCACCTGATACACACCGCGCTTGGCAAACTTGTGCTCAACCGCATCCCCCATGGCCTCAGTACCATCACCAAAGTTCCAGTGAATGGCGACTATGTCACCATCGGCATCGGTGGCATTGGCCACGAACGCCGCCTTGCGACCACGCACCTCATAGCTGAAGTTGGCAACAGGCAGTTCATTGGCGCGTTCCAGCTGCAGTGAAATCACCACGGGGTCGTGATCCGATGAACGATAGGCATCCATGCTGTAGAGGGACTCCACCTGCCCTGCACTCTTGAACTCGACGTTGTAGTCAAGAATGCGTGGCTCGTCGGTGTTGATGTGCCATTCGGTCACATCCACCACCTTGTCCAGCAAGGCGGCGCTCGCCAGTGCATGGTCGAGCTGACCAGACTCACCGGAGAACACATAAGAGTAGGCCGCTTCTTTACCCAGATGAGCAAAGAGCTCGGTCAGCCCGGCCTCATTCAATGCCGTCAGTGGGTTTTCCATGGCGTAGGAGTTAAGGTCGCCAATCACCAGCACAGGGGCGTCAGCAAACTCAGTGTTCAGGAACTCTCCCACGGCTTTGGCGGCGCGGGTACGGGTCAGGTTGCAGTTGCCCTGGCCATCACCCAGATCCGGGTCATTTTCGGCCACACAGTCACTGCCCTTGGACTTGAAGTGGTTTACCGCAACCACCACAGACTCGTCAGTTTCCAGATGACGGAAGGCCTGAGCCAGCATGGGGCGGTTTTTCTGGTCGTTGAACAGTACCTTGCCTTCTTCATCCACAGCCGAGTTGCTGCTGTCGAGAATGGCGGCAGCGCCTTCTGGCGTCACCCGGTCAGCGCGATAGATGATACCCACGCTGATGGCATCTGTGCCTATGGCTGCCACACCCGGATTGATATAGCTGTAGCGACCCGCTTCGGTGGCGGCATTCAAACCGTTGACCAGATCGGCAATGGCCGACTCGCTGCCGAAGCCATCATTTTCGATTTCCATCAGGCCCAGTACATCGGCATCGATGGCCTTCATGGCACTGATGATTTTCGCGCGCTGGCGCTCAAATTCCACGGCGGTATTGGCACCGCGCGCGGTGGGGAAACCGCCGCCCAGGCCATCACCATTGAAGTAATTCAGCACGTTGAAGCTGGCGACCTTGAGGTTACCCGCATCCAGCGCCGGTGCATCGGCACGCGGATTGCTGGCAACAAAGTTGACTGTATCCACTGGCATCAGGCGGTACACACCAAAACCATAGTGCATGACGGCAGTCAGGTTGGTCACGGTATCACCTACACGCACAGTGTTGGTGGCACTGAGGCCGGGCGCAGGGTAAATCACGGGATCAGGATTCTGGCTGGTGCGGCCATCGTCCAGCAAAATGCTGTCACGCTGGTTGGCGGCGGTGACGGCAACGGCATCGGCGCCGGGGGCAGCAACCTGAGTACCGATAAAGTGACGACTGCCACCCAACATGATTTCGCCGTAGCGGCCCAGGTTATAAACCTCATTCACCACCAGATTCTGGCTGAAATTAACCAGCATGCCTTCAAAGGCTTCAAGCTCGGTCACATCGGTTACCGGCAGGCTAAGGGCGGCAGCAGTTGGCAGCGGCTGAGCCGTGGCGCAAAGCGTCTTGTCGGTGAGGTTAGTCAGCTCGGTCAGGCCCTGATATTCCACCACCTTGGCTTTGACGCGAACCCGGTCGCCCACCTGATAGCCAGTAGGTGCGTTGCCGGTATACAGGAACACACCTTCGGAGGTTTGTGCATCGCTATCCTGCTCGGCGTCCGCCATTTGCAGGAACACGCCCTTGAGGCCTGCCTCCTGATTACTGACGACCAGGGCTTCCACTTCTACAATTTGGCCAACCAGAGGGCTGGCTGCATCTGCGCCCTGAATGCTGTGGATGGCAGTGGCGGACGTACCGCACACCAGGCCCTCTGCCGGTGGGTCAGTTGGGTCAGTGGGGTCAGTTGGACCGCTGGAAAACTGGCCCAGGTTGGAGAAATCGTCCTGCTCAAACCCAATCCAGGTGCTTAAGGTCACAGCATCGAAGGGATCTGTGTCAGCAATCAGGTTGGCGGCATCACGGCGCAGGGTGTTGTCGGCAGTGGACAACAAACCGCTGCCCCACTGGCTGCCGGGGTCCACACCAATCTGGCCCAGGCTGTCGATAACACTGCCAAGGTGTTCAAGCACTATGGCATCATCACCGTTAAAGAAGCTGGCATTACTGGCAAGTTGGGTACGGCTTAAAATGTCAGCGCTGGCATCGTTGTCGGCAACCACAAAGGTGGCGCCGGGGGCCAGGATCCCGCTGAGAGCAATGTTGCTGCCTGCGGTGGTGTTGCCGTTAAAGTAGAACTTAAGCTGATATTGGCTCAGGTCTACCGCAGCCGCGGTTGGATTGTAGAGTTCAATGGCTTTGTTGTTACTGGAACCTTCGACATATTCGGAAATGACGAGGTTGTCGGCGGCAAAGACATTGGCAGAGACACCCGCCAACGCCAGAGCGACCAGGGACGCTTTGGTTTTCATGTGTTAACCCCTAAAAATTGTGGATGTGCTTTTTATATAATTATCCGCACAACATACTTTATCGTATTGATTTACCCAGACATTCTGTGAAAATCGGAACCGATTCTACATCAGAAATGTTACAGATGGGTGTCATATGTAAAGCAATTACCACTTTTGTATGGTTAACCTCAGAAAGTATCAAACCCGGCTAAGGACGGTGCGTTCCAGTAGCCTTCCAGACCCTGCTCCCATTACACAACCTGGCTAATTTTTATAGCTATAACACATTGAATTGCTCGTCCAGCAGGGCGCTGAGCAGCACTGTGCCATCATCGCCCAAGCGGAACTCACCGTACCTGGCGATATCGAAGCGCGCAGCACTGCCTTCTTCAAAAAACCAGGCGTTGCTGGCCAGCTTTATTTGTCCGTCCCGCAGCCGGAATTGTACGCGCTGCACATCGGCAGGCTTTGGCTCCCCTCGGTCAATGGCGACAAAGTGCGCCTGGGCATGCTCATCCAGGGTCACCCACACATAAGCATTCAGGCTGCCGGCACGCTCTTCCTCGGTCAGGGCGCCCAATATGGGCGTTTCGAGTGCATATGCGAGCGCCATATAGTCGCCCTGCATTAAAGATCTTGGGTCGACGGGAGCCAACGCAAACCGCACCACTGTGCCCTCGGCAAGCTGCCGCTCCTTTGAGGCAATGTCGACATTAATTACCGCCAACAACCCGAAAGTGGCGATGAGGGTTAACCAGAATGCGTGATGTCCTTTCATGATGCCTCCCTGCGAGAAAGAATAAATCCCACCGACAGTAACAGGATACCCAGCCCCATCAGCACGATGGATTTGTACAGGAGAGTCAGCGACAACTCATAGTAGTAAGCACTGAAATAGAGGAGCGCCCCCATAGAGGCCAGTAGCACATAGAGCCGCTCCCGGCGAAGCCAACCAAAGAGCCACAGTACCATGGCAAGGGCCAGCCCGGAAAACTGGCTGAAAAGCAGCGTTAAACCCAGTGTGCCCAATATCATGCCCAACACCGGCACCTTGAGCCGCCGGAGTATGGCGGCACAAAAGATGATGAACATCAGGTAACTGGCGGCCTTGGCGATGCTGAGCGCCCAACCGTCCTGCCCCGCGAGTGCCCAGCCAGTCCCCAGATACAGCAGCTGCTCATCCAGCACCAGGGGTAATGTCAGCACCAGCAGCACCATCCCATGGGATAATCGCCGCGCGAACGGGTGCAAACCCCAAAGGCGCAGGCGTATCCAGGGCTGCCAAAGGCCATTGACCAACCCCAGCCCCAGTATCAATACCGGTAACACCCACTGCGCGCACTTCACACTGTCGAAAGCCTGGGTCAGCAGCACCAGAGCACCAAATACCGACAGCTGCCCATCAGCGCCATAACGGCAAAACCAGCCGTTCAGCGCCAGCAGGCAAGCACCGGACAACCAATACACAACACCTGGATCGTCAAAGTAATGGGCAAGCCCCCACAGGGTCGCGAGCATGGCGGCAAGGTTAATGGCAAAACCAAGCTGAATGAGAAACTCCACTCCCTTGCTCTGGCTGTAAATGCCCCTGGCGATAACGGCGTAAATCAGCCCCACCACCAAGGCCATCTTGTCTTCAAACCGGGAAAACTCTTCCACCAGGACCACAGAAAACCCCAGAAAAAAGAAGGCGGCGACCCAACCGGACAAGCCGGTAAGCAGGGTTAACCACAGAGGTCCATGATGATGCTCGGGCAAGGTGTCCCGGGTTGTCAGGCCTTGCTCAACAAGCCCCTGCCAAAGCTTCGATTTATTCACCATGTTGCATCTCCTGCAGCTTGCCATCCCGAACCAGGCCCTTGAGATAAATAGCAAGGCCGCTGCTGCAACCAATCACATAGCAGCCCACCAGCAAAAAACTGCCCGCTGGCTCGCCTCCCTCAAACAGCAGCCTCGCCAGCAGCATGCTTGACTCGGCAATGATGGCAAAGCCCCAAATGCCCAGCGCCGTCACCCGCAGGCACCATCGCCGATACACAAGATACAGCAGTGGCACCAGGGCCAGCAGCGCGAAAAAGAGTGCCCCATGTTGCCAGCCAAGTCGGCTATCCAGGGTGTGATAGGCACCAAACCAGGCTAAACCTGCCACGCCCGTCGTCAGCGCCAGGTTATTGGCAAAGGGCTGGGTAAATAGGCGCAACCTGCGTCTTTGCCCGACTTCAAGGAGCCCATGCAGGCCCAGGTTACAGACAGCAATAATGAGTATCGCCCAACCGAAGTCAGCCACTATGCCCCAGAGGCTGCCAAGATCGGCAAAATGGAGCCACAGCGCCAGATTGCTCTGAGCCCAAAAGGCGCTCCAGAGCATATCGCTGCGATATGCGAGTGCGGGCAGCAAGGTAAATGCCGCCCAAATGGCAAAGAGCTGCCAGGGATCGGCGCCGGTTTGATAGACCTGTCCCACCAGCGCCAACAAGGCGCCCACCAGCAGGTCCAGCAGCAGTAACAGGGCACCCGTAAGCCAATAAGAGACCTGTCTTCCCGGCGCTAACCGACTCACGGTATACAGGCCCAGCACAGCGAATGCTATGGCCGCTTCCACCAGGGCGAATTTGGCAAAATGGTGCAGGCTCGCCCAGTTATAGGCAAAAAAGAAAATAATCCCGGCCCCCAGGGACAAGGCACCCAGGTACAGCATCATGGTGTAAAGGGGCTTTAACCAGTGTTGTGGATACCGGGACTCACAGGTTTCCACCAGCGCGGGCAATTGAGATAGGGCGCCCTTGCGTAAATATCCACCATCGAGCCAATGTGTCAACTGAGCACGAACAGAGGGAGACGCCGGCAAGAGTGGCGGCTCCATAGGACTGGGTTTATCGGGTGGCGCTGCGTTTCCCTGCATACTTGCTCCTGGTTGATTTTCTTCATAAGGCTCATCCCTGCCTGCTACCCATCCGTGCCTAATGCAGAGCGCTTAAAGGGACCTGCCTCGATGAATTTTACCGTCAATCATGCGTCAAAGGTCTATTTTAAACTTGAGTGTGCTCGGGTTATGCTTGCCCGTAGCTGAACCATTGTCTCAGGGCCTGTGAATTCATGACTCTCTTTCGCCGCTGCGTGACCCTATTGCTGCTGACACTCAGCTGTGCCATCACCGTCAGTGCCTGGGCCACGCCTAAAACCGTCACCGTTGGCGGCTACTCGTTTCCACCCTATGTGGTTGAAAACCATGGCGACTACTCTGGATTGGTGCCAGAGCTTATCGACACCCTGAACAGACTTCAGGGGGACTATGAATTCGTTTTTGTCCCCACCAGCATTGAGCGGCGATATGAAGCGTTTGAGCGCCGCCGCTTCGACGTCATTCTGTTTGAAAGCCCTGAATGGGGCTGGCAACAGATCCCAAAGGCGGTACTGCCTCTGGGGATCCTGGACAGTGAGGTGTTTGTGGGCCGAAGCCCCGAGGCCAACAGCGAGGGCTTCTTTACCGATTTAGCCCAGCGGCGGCTGCTTCTGGTGCGCGGGTATCATTACCGCTTTGCCGGATTCAACTCCGACGAACACTTTTTAAGGACTCAATTTCTGGCAGAGCTGGTGCCCGACACGCGCGCTGCCGTCGAGGGTTTGCTGCTGGGGCGGGCCGATGTAGCTCCCATCAGCCAGGCCTATATCAGCTACTTTCAGCGCAGCTTCCCGGACAAGGCGCAAAAACTGGTGGTGTCGACCATAGTGGACCAGCAGTACAAACATACCGCCCTGATACACCCACAGAGCCCGCTGGATTTAAACAATCTGCAGGCCTTGTTTGGGCTGCTGGAGAGTTCCGGTGAACTCGCCCGGCTATTGAGCGAGTATCACCTGTCCCGCGAGGCCCTCGTCAGTCACGCTGGAGTGCCACAATAGGGTCGAGCCTGGCGGCCTTTTTGGCCGGATACAGGCCAAAGCCTATCCCCACAGCCATACACACCAAGAGTGACAGGAGGATGGCGAACACCGACCAGGCCACAGGCCAACCGGCCGCCGCCGAAATCACCAGCGCCAGCAATAATCCCACGCCAATACCAATCAGGCCTCCGGTGGCCGAAATCACCATGCTCTCTATCAAAAACTGTCTGGCGATGTCCTTTTGAGTGGCGCCAAGCGCCCGCAGCAAACCGATTTCGGAGGTGCGCTCCAGTATGGTGGCCAGCATGATATTCATGATCCCTATACCGCCCACCAGCAGCGAAATTCCCGCCACACAGGCCATTACAATATTGAAAATTTGCTGGGTCCGCTGATGCTGAGCGAGCAGATCGGCGGGCACCACTATGTCGTAGTCCTGCTCATTGCCATGACGACGGGATAACAGATGATCCACGCTTTGCGCAGCAAGTGAGGGGTCTATTCCCTCTTTCAGGGCAAATTTGATGGTATCCAGCTCGTCTTCAAGGGGCTTGAACTGCATTTTTTTCAGCGCAGTCGCCAGCGGAATGAACACCTGATTACGCTCGCCGCCTACCTTGACACCTTCGATGGCCGACTTGCCCTTTTCACCTTCATCGAGCACCCCAACCACGGTAAACCATTGATGGTTGATTTTGATGCGCTGACCAACGGCGTCCCCCCGGGGGAACAGGCTGCGTGCCGCTTCAGGCCCCAGTACCGCCAACTGCCTGAAGTGCTGTTCATCTTCTGCGCTGAGGAGTCGGCCCTCGGCAAGCTTCAGGGCGCTCAAATCAAAATAGCTGGGGGTGACGCCCTGCACCAGCGCGTCACTGCGGCCCTGCACACTGAAAAGCCCAAACACCTTGACCTGCTTACCGGCGCTGTATGCCTCGATAAAAGGCAGGGTTTCCATGGCACTCTCGATGTCACGCACACTCAGGCCGATGCTGTGTTCGCGGACAGTTTTCAGGGCTTCCCCTTCCGATTGGCGTGCATTGACCACCAGGTTTTTAATCCCCATGGACTCAATCATTTTCAGGGCTTCGCGCTCGGCGCCTTCGCCCACGCTGAGCATGGCAATCACCGCCCCTACCCCAAAAATCATCCCCAGCAGCGTCAGTGCCGTGCGTAATTTGTGGTGCAGCATCTCACCCAGGGCTTGCACCACGCCCGCCCGATATTGACGAAAAGTATCCTGCATCATGCCTGTGTTCTCCTGCGCGGTACTGTCAGGGCGACCACATCCCCTTCTTTCAGGCCTTCAAGGATCACAGTTCGGTTCAGGCTGCGACTGCCGGGCGTAACCGTTTGTTCGATAAATCCGTCCGCTGATTTGACATACACCCAGTAGCGGCCTTCACGCTGAAAAATGGCCTGATTGGGTACGGCCAGCACCTGGTCTTCACTCAGCGCCGACACCCTTGCCTGCACCTGACGGCCGGGCAACATGATTTGGGTGTCGGTGTTATCCAGGGTGACCGTAAACTCAAAGTAATTAACCGGGCTGTCCCTGTCTTTGGGCTTGGCGAGGGCATCCACCTGGGTCACCTTGCCGGTAAAGGGCTTATCGGGGTACGCATCCAGTGTCAGCACCACGGGCTTGTCTACGGCAAGTCCCACCGCCTCGGACTCGAGCACCCAGAGCTTTGCCTGCATCACAGAGGTGTCCGGCAAGGTGCCCAGCGGGATCCCCGACCACACCATGTCACCGGCCATGGGCAAGGCGCCGCTCCAGCCGGGCTGCATGACAAACAGGCCGTCGTGGGGCGCCGTAATTTCCATCTGGGACAGGTTGTTTTGGTAGGTGGCGATTTTTGCCTGAATTCCTTTTTGCTTCAATCGGATAAGGTCGAGCTCGGCGGTTGCCTGGGCATCATGACTACCCTTACCCCAATCGAAATAGCCCAAACGCGCCTGCAGATAATCCTTGTTGCGCATCTGATCTATGATGTCGATTTTGGTGTAAACCCGCTCATCGTCGGTGAAAAAGCGCTCCGACAGGCTGAGCTCTTCTTCGGTTACATCCCTGCCTATCACCAGTTCCTGGGCCGTGGTGAGATTTTTTTCGGCCTGAATGTCACCATCCAGTGCCAGCTTGTTGAAATCGTATTTTTCAAGCTCAAGCTCCAGCGTCTCGCGGCGGCCATCGAGCCTGGCCACCACATCCCCGGCCTTCACCTCAGAAAAATTGTCCAGGATCCAGGCAAGTGACTGGGGACCTCTAAGCCCACCCGGCACAGACACTGGCGTGGCGCTTTTGGCCTCAAGCTCGCCACGGGCAGGTATTTCTACCTTGAAATCGCTGCGGCTTACTTTCATGGTGAGAACCGCTGTTTCCGTGGATTCCTGACAGCCCAGCAGCAGCGCCATTGGCAGCAGTGGTAATAACAGTAGCCGTTTCATTTCAGTATCACCTCATCCCCCGCAGCCAAGCCGGAAAGCACTACCACCCGGTCGCGCCCTGAGTCGCCCAGGGCCACATATTGGCGACTGTCACCAAAGAGTCCCGATTGCCACACAAAGGGACGTCCTTCTTCGTAATGCACCGCCTCCAGAGGCAACAGCAGTGCAGGCTTTTCCTGTACCACATCGATATTGATTTTGGCGGTCATCCCCGGGCGCATCAGCTCCTTGTCCACCTCATCAAAGCGGGCCACGGCGTCAAACACCACCAGCGGGATATCGTCATTTTTACTGCGAAACACGGCGCCGGTTTCCGACAAGGTGCCGTGAAACACCCGCTCCGGGTTGGCATCCAATCGAATCTTGACCCTGAGGCCTGCGCGGACCCGGTTGGCCTCTACTTCGGGTATGGCCATGGCTACCTGCATCCGGTCCAGATCCGGCATGGAAAACACCGCGTCCCCGGCAAACACCGATTGGCCTTCCTTGATTTTGTTGCCCTGGGGGTCAGTGCCATACACCACCATGCCATCGCGGGGCGCTTTGAGGCTCATGGCGGCGATGCCCTGCTTGAGGGCCTCCACTTCGGCCGCAAACTTTTGCCTGTCGCCATCGAGCATGGCCATGCGGCCCTTGATGCTCTCCTGCTCCAGAGTGAATTTACGCTCGATAAGGGCCACTTTCTCGGTGGCGATAATGGCATCGCGCTGGTACTTTTCTTTGTCGATGGCCGCCACTGTTTCGTCTGACAGTTCAAACTTGCGCAGCGCCTTTTCTTCTTCCATCCTGGCTTCGGCAAGCTCGAGTTTAAGCTCCTCAAGCTTTTTGGCGTTTCTCAGGCGCGAGGTTTCTATGTCCTGCACAGTCGCCTCAAGCTCGGCACTTTTTACCTGCAGCCGTTGATTCAGCTCCGAGGTATCAAGCCTTGCCACCACAGAGCCCTGTTTCACTTCCTTGCCCTCGGGGGCGAGGCTCTTGACCTGATACTGCCACACCCGGCGCATGGCCGGCGGCATCATCGACAGGGTGTCGGCAGAGGTTAATACCCCTGTCACCTCAACCTGCTGCACCAGTTGCCCTTCGGCGACGGCGACAGTCGCACTGTCGCCGCAGCCCCCCAGAAGCGCAGCACCAATGCACAGTGACACCGCCTTCAATCCGGTTTGCATCCGCTTGCTCATGGCTGCACCTCCACCATCACGCTCATTCCAGGCGACAGCTCAAGCCCTGCGGCATCACTCAAGGCCACTTCGACTCGGAACCATTTGCTTTGCCCCCAGGCGCTCTTGGTCACCGCCTGACGTCCAATACTGGCCACCTTGCCCTGCACCTGCAGGCCGGGCTTGGCATCCAGCGACAGGCATACCGGCTGACCCAGGCGAATTTTATCCACATCAACTTCGTTGGCCCATGCCGAGGCCTCAAGACCATCCAGCGCGGGAATGCTGGCAATCTGGCGACCAAACTGCACCGTGTCACCGGCCTGGTATTTCTTTTCGTTCCAGTCGCGGCCAATGATCACAGGCCCCGCGATGTCGGCCTTAAGCTCAAGCGCATCCAGCGCCGAGAGTGCGGCGCCGAGCTCGACTTCGGCCTTGCGCTTTTCTATCGCCAATTGTTCAAGGCTGGACTTGCGCTTTTCAACGGCTTCTTTCAGCGCCTGATTGGCCTTTTCAAGCTCGGTATTGGCCTGCATCAGTTTGAACTGGTTATCGGCATATTCCTTGGCAGCAATATATTCGGCGGGAATAGAGGCATCGAGACGGGCCTTTTCCACCGCCAGGGTGGCACGGCGCACCTCAAACTGGGCAGAGAGCAAGGCCGATTCAAGATCTATGCCCTGGCTTTGTTCCTGGGCTTTTACCCGAAGCAGACTGGCTTCGAGCTGCTCTATCTGATTGGCAATCTGGCTCTTGTCGAAAATCACTATGGTGTCCCCCACGCTGGCAAGTTTGCCTTCGGGAAACAGCCACTGAATTTGATGGCGCCAGGAGTCGCCGGCTTTGGGCACGGCAAAGGGCTGTGACTTGGCTGAACTGATACTGCCGGTGAGCAGCAGGCTTTGATCACCGCCGCCGCACTGGGCCTGTGCCCCGGCGACAGGGCTGAAAAAGGGTAACAAGGCCAGGGCAAAAACGAATGGCTTGGGATTAACCATTGCTCACCTCCCGGTTTTTTTGCTTGTCCTGTTGCACCACACCATCGCGCATGCGGATGATCCGCCCGGCGCACTCGGCCACTTCTTCTTCGTGGGTCACCAGTACTATGGTTTGGCCGCTTTGATGCAGCTCATCGAACAGCGCCATGATTTCCACCGAGGTTTTGGAGTCCAGCGCCCCCGTAGGTTCATCGGCAAGCAGCAAGGTGGGGCGATTGACCAGCGCCCTTGCAATGGCCACCCGTTGACGTTGACCGCCGGAGAGCTGATTGGGGCGATGGTCTAGCCGCTGCCCCAAACCCACCCGCTCCAGGAGTTCGATGGCGTGTTGCCTGTCGCCCCGGGGCGTTTCGGAAAACCGCAGCGGCAAGAGCACATTGTCCAGGGCAGATAGGCGGGGAAGCAGATGAAAACTTTGAAAAACAAAGCCAATTTCACGATTTCGCACCGCCGAAAGCGCATCGTCCGACAAGCCGCCCACGGCACTGCCATTAAGCAGATAATTGCCTGACGTGGGTCTGTCGAGACAGCCGATGATGTTCATGAGTGTGGATTTGCCAGAGCCTGAGGGGCCCATGATGGCAACAAATTCGTTTTGGCGGATATGAATGTCGACGCCCCGGAGAGCCTGAACTTCGGCGTCCCCCATCCTGAAGGACTTGGTCAATGCCTGTAGCGATATCATGACGGTTTGCTCTTACGTCCTATCCTGGACGTTTAAGTGATGGTATTCGATTTAGTGCCCCTGTTTTCTAATAAATTCCCCTGCTTTGCAATAGAGATTTACGTTTCATTACAAAGAGATTGAATCGAAGAAGCCGCAGGCGAGCAAACTGGCAAGGCAAAGCCCAGCGCTACCCAGCCACAGCCAACGACTCCCCATGGATTGGGGTAACTCCTCCAGCCAAGCGAGTCCGGCCAGCCACACCGCTTGCACACCGTAAAAGAGGGCAAACACGCAGCAGAGCACCATCGCCTGAGTTGGTGAAAAAAGATTCAGCGAGGCGCCAAACAGCATGAGATTCACGCAGGTCAGCAGCAGGACAAGGGCACTGGCGAGCCCCGAGTGTAACGAGCCCTGAGGCAAGGCGTGAGACTCCCGCCTGACACAGCGCCACAGCCAGGTAACATAGCCCATGGCAAGCACTACCACCCCAAGTAATCCCATGTTCATCCCTAACCTCCATTAACACCAAGGGTATTTTCCGGTCTTAAAGATATAGACAGTCCCGGCGCATTAAGGCTTTCGCTTAGCCATAAAAAAACGCCCTTACGGGCGTTTTGGAAAATGGATGATGGCCTTACATGGTCGCCATTTGCCAGTATTCAAGCCTGGCGTTGGGGTTTGCCAGCAAGGTCTTGCAACTTTCCTTGTACTTGGCCATCAGGTTACCAAGACTGGATGAACCGGCCATGGAGGCTATCTGCCGGTCGCGGGTATCTTTGAGCGCCGCATCCAGGTCGCCTTCACCATAGTATTTGCCTGCCAGAGCCAGACTTTCATCGGCAGAGGCCTTAAGACGCTCACCCACTGCCTGCATTTGCGGCGCATTCATGGCGGCAATGGCCTCTGAGCTGATTTGATAATAGGCCGCACATTCCAGCAGTTCACCTGCCAGGGCTTTTTCGGCTTCGCCTGCCAGCGCTGGCAAACTGATGGCCGCAGTCAGGCCCAGGGAGACTAAAAGATGGGAGAATGTAACGCGCATTGAAGCCATAACTGTGATTTCCTTCAAGGTTTTTGGCAAAACTACACGAAGCGGTGGACGACAATCAAGTATTGATTGCCCTAAGCCTTTGCCTGAGACCGCCTTTTGCCAGCGCTTTATCACGCACTGGCATGACGCGCCAGACGGAAGCGCAAGTGCGTGCGGGCCGCTGGCCACTCAGTGTTCAACAGCGAAAACACCACTGTGTCTCTCAAAGTGCCGTCTTTCATAATTTGGTGATTTCTCAGCACACCATCCTGTCTTGCCCCCAAACGGGCAATGGCCTCGCGGGACGCCTGATTGTGCCAGTGGGTTCGAAACTCTACGGCAATGCAATCGAGTTCATTAAAGCAGTAGTCGAGCAGCAGCAACTTGGTCTCTGTGTTGATGCCACTGCGCTGCGTACTCTTGCCATACCAGGTGTAGCCAATCTCTGCCCGTCTGTGCTCAAGCACCCGATTGCAAATGCGGGTACAGCCCACCACTTCACCGCTGTGACGCGCCCTGACGGCAAAGGGAATGGCACTGCCCTGCGCTTGCTGTGCCAACGCTTTTTCGACATAGGCCTTTACGCCATCGGGCTCAGGCACACTGGTATACCACAGCTCCCACAGTTTGCCGTCAGTCACGGCCAGTTGCAGCGCCGGAACATGATTCAGACTGAGGGGTTCGAGAACAACGAGTTCTCCAGACAATTGTGGCGCAGTGAGGTTAAACATCAGACTTCCCGGGAGTGTGAATGGCTTCCCCTGTTTTATCAGAAAAAATCGATAAAACCATAGCGACAGCGAAAGAAATACCCCTTACCTATCATACTTTATACCCTTGTAAATCATCCTTTCGCACGAGTCCAAAGCAGCAAAAAGCCGCCTACTCTTTTTTGAGTACCTCAAACCAGCCAAGCGACTGAATCGAGGCAAATTTCCATCAGCACTCGTTCAGCCACGCGGTTTTATTCCATTGACCGGAATGTAACGACAAGGATCCGCCATGAACGCACCTCGCATCACCCGTGTAGCCCACGCACTTAGTCCACTTTTTGTCGCCTTGCCCACCCTGGCACTCTTATCGGCCTGCGCCGCGTCGGCGCCCGAGGCAGAAAGTGCCGCGCCTGCAGAAAAGGCCATGGTCGCCAGCACGCGCACCCTGGCGTCTTTCAAGCTCCCCCCCGAGGAGCAGGCTTGTTACGATCGCGAGAAAGAGCCCTATACCTCGGTGGTGGATGCCCACTTTCACCCAAGGCCCTTTGGCGGCGCGGCCATCCCACCCGAGGAGCTGTTCGGTCTCTTTGATAAAACCAGCGTGCGTTTTGTGAACTATTTCGGTATTGGCCAGGTGCTTGACCTCAAGTCAGGCTGTACCTACTACCTCGACTGTCAGGGCGTACCCGCCTCGCCCAGTATCAAGAATGACTTTGTCAACGGTATGGAAGTGGTGGCGTATCCCCACGACAATCTGCATATCACGCTGTCGATGACCTTTATGGATCTTGCCCATCCGGAGAATATTGTCCAAATCATCGAGTTGTATGACAAAGAATACCCCGGCATGTTCAGCTGGAGCGGTGAGCTTAACGTGATGAAACAGGCTCTGGTCGGCAACCTGCATGAACCTGCCACCTTCGAGAGCATCGATGGCTGGGCACCTTTTATGGCGGTACTGCGTGAGCGCAATATTCCGGTGACCCTGCACTCGGATCTCGGAAAGGATGAAGACCCCACCAAGTATCTGCCGTTGATGGAATACCTGCTGGATAAGTATCCCGACAATAAAATTGTCTGGGCCCACATGGGACTGTCGAAAGAACTCACCACCATTCCGCCCAACCTGCACGTGTCCATCATGAAGGACTTGCTGGATAAGTATCCCAACCTGATGCTGGATATCTCCTGGGACGTGCTCTACAACGCCTACCACCAGTGGGGGCCGATATTTATCGACTTCTTCAACGCCTACCCCACCCGCATCTTGCCGGGCTCTGACTTTGTGGCCGCCAATACCAAGGCCAGAGACCAATACGCCAAGGAGCTTGATGTCACCGGCAGAGCCCATAAGTTCATGGATGACAACGCGTTTCGTCATATTGCCCTGGGGGAAAACTACTTCCGCCTCATGAACCTCGATTACCACGCCCCTCAAGTCTGCAAGAAGACCGGCAACTAAGGACGGACTATGGCCACGAAATCATTATGGCTCGTGGCCTGTGTGCTGACCCCGGCGGTGACTATGCCTGTCACTGCCCTGGCTCAGCAGCAGGTATCAGACGAGCGCGACCATGAACCGAACCAGCAAAGCGATGTAAACCCCATAGAAACCCCGGACACGGATAAGGCCGCCTTTTGGGAGGACACCAGCCTTATTCTCAAACCCCGAACCTATTATCTCGACAGAGACAGGGATACCAAGGCTGACAGCGTTGGCTGGGCATTGGGGGGGGCTCTGGAGTACAAATCGGGCTGGCTGGGAGACTGGCTCAGAGTCAATGCCACCCTGTACACCTCACAAAAGCTCTATGGGCCGGACGACAAGGACGGCACGGGTCTTTTCAAGCCGGGGCAGGAGAGTTTTACCGTGCTCGGCGAAGCCAACCTGACGGTGCGCTTTGCCGAAAACCACGGTATGCGCATAGGCCGTCAGCGCTTCGAGCTGCCCTATCTTGGCAGCCACGATATCCGTATGGTGCCCAACACCTTTGAGGGCATTGCCATCGGCAACACCTCCAAAAGTGGCTTTGGCTACATGGCAGGCTATGTGGACAAGATAAAGGGCAAAAGCGACGATGATTTTATCTCCATGTCGGAGGCCGCGGGCGCTGAAGACAGCGATGAGGGCACAGGTTTCGCCGGTGCCAGATACATAGCAGCGGGTGGCACGACTGTGGGCGCCATATATCAGCGCACCTTCGACACCTTCGACACCTTCTTTGCCAAGGTCGAACACCCCTTCGAAATCGTCAAGGGCAGTACCATCAGTGCCAACCTGCAGTACACAGCCCAACAGAGCAGCGGTGATGAACTCATTGGCGACTTTGACACCCAGATGTTGGCCGCCAAGGTCGAGCTGAAACATGGGCCATTCAGCTGGCGCTTTGGCGCCAGCACCACGGATGAAGACCACGGCATCATCAAGCCCTTTGGCAACCCGGCCAACTACCTGTCAGTGATTGTGGATGACTTTGACCGGGCCGGCGAAGATGCCTATATGTTGGGCTTTTCGCTGGATTTGGGCCGGGTGGGCCCGGGGGACATGAGCCTTTTCACCAATATCGTTCATGGCGATACCCCTGAGACGGGCCCGGCCGCCAGCGCCGATGAAACCGAATACGACCTGACTCTGGATTGGCGGCTCAAAGAGAGTTGGAGTGACCGCATTTGGCTGAGGATGCGTGCAGCCTATGTGGATCAGGACGACGACTTTGCCGGCGCTGACGATTTCCTCGACTTCAGAATCATCGTCAATTACGACTTCAACCTATTGTGATCCAACGAACGACAAGGAAAGCCACATGAAACCATCCTTAACAGGCATCCTGGTGACCGCAGCGCTGCTGGCCCCCGGGATGTCATTGGCAGAAATCAGCGACAAGCGCGCCGAGGAGATAGCTAAAGAGCTGGCAGCCCTCAAGGCCATGAAAGCTGAACTCGATGCCCAAAGCCGCGAGTTTGAACGCCGTATCGCATCACTTGAGTCTGAAGTGACTGAAGCCTCGCCGGAGTCGGCGGCCATCCTGAGTGCCGAGGCCAAGGGTGTTGACAGTCAGACTCCGGAAAAACGCCCGCCGCCAAAACCCCGGGTAGAACCCAAACGGGAAAGTGGTATTTTTGAGCCCGGCAAGGGCTTTGTTCTCGCCCGTGATGAGTGGGGCGAATTGGATATCAGCGCCTTTACCTATGCCCGCTATCTCAATCAAAAGGGGCTCGATGATAGCTACACAGACAGCTTTGGCCGTACCAGCAATCTGGATATCCGCAACGATCTGCAGTTTCAGAAAATCACCCTGAACTTTAAAGGCTGGTTGTTTGACCCCAGATTCCGCTACCTGCTGTATGCCTGGACCTCGAACACCAGTCAGGGCGATCCGGCGCAGGTGGTACTCGGCGGCAATATGGGTTTCCAATTTGATGAAGCCTTTAATCTTTACGCCGGCATCGGTGCCTTGCCATCCACCCGCTCCACCAACTACACCTTCCCCAATTGGCTCAAGAATGACCATCGCACCATAGCCGATGAGTTTTTCCGCGGCTCTTACACCACGGGGCTCTGGGCCAACGGTAAACTGGCCGAAGGGCTTGAATACCGCGCCATGATAGGGAACAACTTAAGCCAGCTCGGGGTGAATGCTGCCCAGCTCGACGGCGAGTTCAATACGATGTCCGGCGCGCTCTGGTGGATGCCCACCACGGGTGAATATGGCCCGGGACAGGGCCTCGGTGATTATGAATACCATGACGAATTTGCCACCCTCTTTGGGGTTCACTTCACCCACAGCCGCGAAGATGCCCAGGGCCAGCCCGGTACCGAAGGCTTTGAAAACAGCCAGTTGAGATTATCAGATGGGACGCTTATTTTCAGAACCGATCCCTTTATGACGGGTGGCGACATCCGTAAAGCGACCTATCAGATGGCGGCGGTGAACGGGGGCTTCAAGTACAAGGGATGGTCGCTGGAAGCCGAGGTGTACCAGCGCTGGCTGGACGACTTTGTGACCACGGGTCCCATTCCGGTGGACTCGGTGGACGATTCGGGCTTCCAAATCCAGGGCAGTGCCATGGTGATCCCCAATAAGCTGCAAGCCTATGCAGGCTATTCGCAAATATTTGGTGATTATGGCGATCCGTACGATATCACCGTAGGGGTGAATTATTTCCCGCTGGGAAGGCGTGAGCTGAGGTTAAACTTCCAGGGTCTGTACCTGAACGACTCACCCGTGGGTTACTCCAGCGTGCCATTCCAGGTGGGCGCCAATGGCTGGGTGTTCTCGAGCGACCTGATATTGGCGTTCTAATGCACTGCCATGCAAAAAAAGGATGCCGTTGGCATCCTTTTTTATTGGGGCAAACTCAGCCTCGTGTCAGTCAGCACTTAAAAGCCGTGCTGGCTGCCCGCGACCCTGAACCAACCCGCGATACTGGCTCTGTCGACTTTTGTGGGCATCACTTCGTGGGGAAAGCGCTCCGACAGGAAAATGACCAAGCGCCCCATCAAGGGCGCCAGCTCTTCAATCAGACTGTCGTCTTCTTCGTAGAGCTTGAGCACGCCGCCGTGCTCTGGCTGCCAATCCGGATTCATAAAAAAGACCGTCGTTAAAATACGATTCTGGCTGCCTTTTAAGGCATCAACGTGTTTTTTATAGAAAGCACCGGGACGGTAGAGCGCATAGTGGCTTTCGTAGTCGAACAGCCCCATAAACAGGCGGCGGTTAAGGCCATTTTTAAGCGACTCCATCAGCGACAAATAGCTATTGTCCACCGCGCAATGGGGCTCGAGCCAACGAATGCTGTCGCGGCGAATGTCGGTATTGCGGTGCTGTTCATGGCCCCTGCCAATACTGGCGGGTTTAAAGGTTTCGTCAGCCTCGGCAAAGACCTTATCTCTTAATCTGGCAACTACCCCGGGTTCGAACAAATCATCGATACAAATATAACCGCGATCGACAAGCGCATCTGCGATGCCATCGAGCACAGACTCACTGAACTCACAAACCATGATTGCAAGACTCAAACAAAAGCCACGCTTTCGCTGTACTCAAGGGTCCGGGCGGGAAAATGGACCATTATTTCGAGGTAGGGCGTCAATACGGCCTTCGCAAATCAGTCGCTGCAAAGGCCCCGGAAAACGCGCAAATTTTAGTGGAGAAACGACTCAGTGACAATCAAAATAGATTGTTATAAATCAGTCAGATAGAAGCTTGTAAAGTCGTACGTCCACAGCAGGTTCGCCAAAAGGGATGTGACCCGAGAACTGCAGACCCAATTTTTCCAACAACCGTTGGGACGGCAGGTTATCTTTCGCCACGATGGCGATCACCTGCGCCAAACCAAAATCCCGCCGCATTGCCATACAGGCTCTGGCAGCTTCGATGGCAAACCCCTGTCCGTAAAACTCGGGTAGCAGCGCATAACCTATGTCCACTGCCGGCAGAGTATCGCGCCGGATAAGGCCGCATGTACCGATAAAGCGGTCGTCCCCGGCAAGCCCAATGCGCCAAAGCCCAAAACCATGCTCGCGATAACTCTGCAGCGGGCCGTCTTTGAGGTAGCTGTGGGCACTTTCAAGGTCCTTGACTCCCCTGTCGCCAATATTGCGAATAAAGTCTGGTGTGGTGAGCAGCGCAAGAATGTCATCGGCATCTGCCAGAGTGAATTCGCGCAAAATTAAGCGCTCAGTGAAGATGGGCTCCAAGGTAACTCCTTCAGCAAGGCCGCAGGATTTTTCTTCGCGGCGCAAATTTATTAACCCTGACTATACTTTAGCTGTCATCGGGAAGGAAATTCATCATGCAGAATATTTCTCAGGGACGACGGCCCTATTATGTGACTGCGGCCATGGTCGCCGCAGAGCTTAACCACACACTCGCCAGCTGCAAGGAAATTAATCTCACCGCCAGCAATGCCCAGGCCGCCTCAAGCCGGATTGGCAGTGCCGCCCTTGGATTCAAGGCGCTAACTCACTATATCGATGAGCTGGCCGGTTACACCAAGCGTGCGGCCAACGAAATCAATCAGCTGGCAAAGGAAGCCAGCAAGCTGGCCACCCGCACCGCTCGCACCGCCACGGCCCTGCATTATTTTCACGCCGCCCGCGATAAAGCCAGCACAGCCATCTACGCCTACAGCATGGCTGGCGCCATCGAAACCACAGAAGAGCATTACGCCAAACTGGAGAGTGATTTCAATCAGGTGCTCAGCAAGATGCAGGTACAGTTGTTGGATTTAAAACAAAACCTGCGCAGCGCCAACGCCCTCGCCTCCATCTGCCGGGTAGAGGCTTGCCGGGTCGATGGACGATTTCAGACCATCTTCGTGGACGTGGCCAACAAGGTCGATACGGTTGCCGCTCAGATCCGCGAGCGGGTTGACACCGCCATACGCCTGTTCGATTCCCATTGACGTTAAGGATTAACCAATGAAGACACAATTACTGGTCGAGACCCCGACTCACAAGTGGCTGTATTTCGGCAGGGACCCCGAGAAGAACGACAAAATCATCGACACCAACCAATATCTGGTTCAAAGCGGTAATCAGTCGCTGTTAATGGACCCAGGCGGCATTGAACTCTTTGCCCCCATGCTGGCCAGTCTGGTTCGCCACATCCCCCTTGAACAGCTGACCTATCTTTTTGCCTCCCACCAGGATCCGGATATCATCTCATCCCTTGGCCTGTGGGATCAGACTCTGCCCAAGGCCAAGCTTTATGCTCCCTGGTTATGGGAGGGATTCATCCGTCATTTCGGTATGAATAACATCAGCTACGAACCCATTAAGGACAAGGGCGGCAAGTTACAGGTGGGCGACGTTGAGCTGCAGTTCATCCCTGCCCATTACCTGCATGCGTCCGGCAATTTTCACGTCTACGACCCGGTAGCTAAAGTACTGATGTCAGGGGATGTGGGCGCGGCCCTTGAGCCCGCCGAGGCCGACATCTTTGTGGATGATTTTGCGAGCCACATCGGCAAGATGGAATATTTCCACCGCCGCTGGATGCCCTCCAATCGCGCCAAGAGTAATTGGGTGGCGCGGATGCGGGATTTGGATATTCAGTATATGTGTCCCCAACACGGGCGTATCTTTAAAGGACCACAGGTCAAATCCTTTCTGGATTGGTTCGACAGCCTGGATGTGGGTATCGGTCTGGATTAACGCAAAAAGGCCCCAGTGGGGCCTTTTTGATTTACTGCACTCGTTCAGAGGTAGCGAGCGTACTGCATACCATCTCTGCCGGGCTTCGCCGGCGCATCAACGGCGGGCGTCCCCAGGTACAGAAATCCGACTATCTGGTCCATATCAGTCAAGCCAAGCGCCTGATGCACCGCCGGGTCAAAGGCGAAATCGCCAGTGCGCCAAATCCCCCCCAGGCCCAAGGCAAACGCCGCCTGCTGCATGGCCATGGCCGCACAGCCGGCCGCAATTTGCTGCTCCAGCACTGGTACCTTGGGGTGCGCCTGGCACTTGGCCACTATGGTAATGACCATGGGCGCACGTTTTGGCATAGACGCGGCTTTGGCAATAAAGGCCTCGTCCGCCCCCTGATTTCTGGCGGCGGACTCAAAAATGCCACCCAGTCGGTCCAGACCGTCGCCGGTGGCGATAATGAATTCGAAGGGACTCAGGGCGCCATGGTCCGGCACCCGCAGAGCGGCATCGAGTATGGTCTTCAGCTCGGCGTCATTTGGCGCTGGGTCGACCAAACGGGGACAGGATTGACGGGTAAGTAATAAGGTTAAAGCATCCAATGAGTTATCCTCTTATTCATTTATCCTGTGCAGGATAGCAAATCGTCGGGGCAATGAAAGCAGATTTACCCCGCTGCCCTGCCCTTTACAACTGAATCCGGATAACCCGCTGTGCCTAGTCCTTGTGCAGGCCGAAGCGTTTTGCCAGCCACCAATCCAGACTGGTCAACCGGCCGCCCCCCATGGCAAACAGCGCCAGCAACATCACAAAATAGGTGATGGCAAATTCAATACCGTTGTTGAGCACCACAAAATTGCCGCTGCCGGTGAGCCAGTCGTAATTACCGTGCTCCTGCAGCAAACTTTTGGCTTTGGCGAGCCGCTCGGCCGACGCAATAACCTGTTCGTTGGCAAGCCAGCTGGAAGGGTCTGCAATGGCAAGCCAACCATTTTGCCAGTGCACCGTGAAGGCGGCCACCAGCATGGTAATCATCAGCGGAATGGAGATAAGTCGGGTAAAGAGTCCCAATATCAGCAGGATGGCACCAAAAAACTCAGTGCCTGCCGCAAGTGCCGTCATCAGCTCAGGAAAGGGCAAGCCAAGACCCCAGTCCGGATTGCCAAACCAGGCAGCAGTGTCGTCAAAGTGGCTGAGTTTGTTATAGCCTGCCTGCATCAGCACGGGGGCCAGATACACCCTCAACGCCAGGGGGGCCACTGCCTCACCAAGATGCCGGGCTTGAAGGTTAAGAGAATGAATAAAGTGCGCCATAGGTCCTCGCCAAAATCAGATGCTGTGTGATTAAGACCTGTGACAACCCATCTTTATTGCAGGAGCCTGTTTATTGCTGAAGCCTGTTTAATAAAAAGGCCGCAGAACACCTTATCTGCGGCCAGCCACCTGTTGCCAGTTTAGTCGGGCTCGTTGGCAAGCTCTGCCAGGTCTTTTGTCAGAGCATCGTATTCATGCCAGAGCTTTTTGCTTTGCTTATCGGACAGGTCCCGATAGATGCTCATGACCAAACGACCAAAATTCTCGCTGTTTTCGCGCACCGCCTGCTGATGTTTCTCTGACTTCAGGGTTTGCGGGGCTGTCATCAGGAGTTGCAGCCTGCTGCGCAGCAAAGGGGTATCGGCTCTTTGATTGAGGGCGGTTTCAAACTGTCTGAGCCATTCGTGACGGTATTCAAGCCACATATCCAGAGTCGACAGCCTTGATGTGTTGGATGCATGGATCATGGCTTTTTGCTTGTCCGATAACTTGCCTATCCACTTTTCGGCCCGTTCGGTGAGCCGTTCATCTGAGTCGGCAATCAACTCTTCCTGTGTTTTACCGGCATATTCGGCCACCAGTTTGGCCTCTTCCTTACGAAGCTGTTCGATAATGCCGGATACCTGCTCGTCTGACAGACTCTGCACAATGGGCAAGATGCCTTCAAACACATGTTCAAACAGCCGAAACCAGTGAGACTGGGCATAGTTGACCTCTTCGGCCCAGGCGGCGGGTGTTAAGGTACCGGAAAGCATCTGTTGCTTGATGCTTTCCAGCTGAGCCACATAGCGGGGCAGCTCCTCACGGCGATGCCAGTCGATAAACTCGTCCAGCACCGCATCAAATTGCTTCTGCTGGTCGCGGTTTAAATCCACATAGTCATCCAACTCCCACTCAATGGCCCAATCGAGGAAGTAGTAACTCATCTTGGTCGAGCAACCCGCGAGTAAAAAAAGCGCCAGACCCATTACTGCCAGAGCACGTTTCATAGATGTCCTTTTCTGTTATGGCTTAGGGAAGGGTAACAAGGGCCAGCGGAAATGGACAAGGCGTCAACTCTTGGCCAATTGTAAGTATCTGTGAAACCAGCAAAGATAGTCTTCATCCCCCGACTCCCCTGCCATCAGCAGCGCCCAGATAGCGCCAAAATACCAATGCAGTGCCACCGCATCCACCACCCTCGCAGACATGGAGGACTCCAGCTGTGGATGGGCATAAAGGTAGGCGTTCATCAGTGCAGTACGCTCTGGCGCCGACAAATTGTGGCTTGCCAGCACGGCGGCAAGATCCCACAAGGGGTGTGAGGCGCAGGCATATTCAAAATCGATGCAAAACAATTTGCCCTGATGACGAAGCAAATTATGGGGCGTGAGATCCCGATGACTGTACTGGTAAGCAAGCCCCATGGCTTCGAGGCGCGCCATGGCAGCCTCAACATTGGCAAATTCTGCAGCCAGTGCCTCATAGGCCATACACCAGCGGGGATCCCGGGCCCATTGCGATTTGCTCGCTTCCAGCGCCAACTCATAATCCTGCCACTGGGTGGCAAAACCTTTTACATTGGTCGGCACCGGCAAGGCCTGCAGTCCCAGCAGCAAGTCGAGCAGCAGCCGGGCCGCGTCTGAAGGGCCTGTGCATTCCTGTGCAATTTTAGAGGCCGTGGTTGTATTTGGATGGCAAGTATCCGTTTGAGACGCTAAACCGGGGCGAAATTGACTCAGGGGGACTTCCTGATAGCGCTGCTGCCAGCCACCATCGTCCAGCAAGGGAGAGAGATAACAGCGGCCATCGGCGCTTTGGGCCATCAAGGTCGGCGCGAGTCCCGCTGTCGCCGCAAGGCGCCAGTTGTCTGCTTCAAAGGCCCGCTGACAAAAGGCGCTGCTCTCATCGCGGTTCACCCGCAGCACATAGGCACCTTCGCGGGCAAAGAGCGCCAGGTTATGGTTACTCAGCCCCCGGGTCAGCGGCTCGAGGCGATACCCATCGGCGAAAAAACCGGTATCGGCAATAAATGCGAGCACCTCGTCGGTAATACCCGGAAGCGATTGCGTCCGGGATTCCTCGCTTGGCTTGGTCGCCAGAGGCATTGTCATGACTTAAGCGCCAGCTCGGGGGGGCGCTGCTCGGCCGCCGCCGCACGCCACACGAAGTAACCGGCCACCGCCAGCCCCACGTAGAACACAAACAGCAGGGACGTCATCATCAATCCCTTACTGAGGTAGAGGTAGATGGACACCACATCTATCACCACCCAATAAAGCCAGTTCTCCAACACCTTTTTCGCCACCAGGAAGGTGGTCATCACCGCAAAGCAGGTGGTTGCCGCATCGAGATACGGGAATGAGGCCTCGGTAAAGGTGGCCATCAAATGCCCCACTGCAAGGGATGCGATAGAGGTCAGCGCTATGATGCCCAGATGCTGTTTAAGCGGCCAACGCTGGACTTTGAGTTCATCCTGGCCATCCTGACGCCACAGCCAATAGCCGTAAATGGCCATGCCCATGTAGTACACATTCAGCGCCGACTCCATCAGCAGCGCGACTTCATAAAAGAGCACCGTGTAAATGGCTGTGCTGGCAAAGGCCGCTGCCCAGCACCAGCGGCTGCGTTTCATCGCCAGCAGCAAGTAGGCCATGGCCAGTATCACGGCAACCCCTTCCCAGGCCGACAGCACCTGCATTTCACCAAAGGCGCTGTGAAAGGCTCCGCCAAGCCAGCCCCAAAAATCCGCCTGCATGGGTTACTCCGAGTGGGACAGGTCGAGTTCGCCGCCAATAAACTTGCAGACAAACACAGCCTTGCCGAATTTTTCGTGT
Source organism: Shewanella zhangzhouensis (assembly GCF_019457615.1). Taxonomy (NCBI): domain Bacteria; kingdom Pseudomonadati; phylum Pseudomonadota; class Gammaproteobacteria; order Alteromonadales; family Shewanellaceae; genus Shewanella; species Shewanella zhangzhouensis. The sequence continues at coordinate 1,805,373 of NZ_CP080414.1, read as the reverse complement.
GCCGCCTGCATTTCGCTGGCCAGCATAGCCATCACCTCGGCATAGTCGCCCTGCACCTGAGTTGCCATGGCGTTGGTGCGACGGACAATTTGCGGGTAACTGTCGAGCCTGCCGATAAACCAGCGGATGGGCTCGAGGTAATTATCATGCAGTGGATACATGCTGATTTCAGCGGTGAGTTTCATCATTAGGTTCCTCATCAAGCTTCGCGGGCGCGCTTACATGCGCGCCCGGATTCAATCATTTCAATTACAGAAAACGCACATCCAGGGTCACGCCAAAAGCGCGGGGATCGCCAAAGCGGATATATTGCTTGTCCGCCCAGCCATTATCCGGCTCATTGCCAAAATAGAATCCCCGGACACCATATTCTTCATCCAGCAGATTGCGTCCCCATACATAGACAGACCAGATATCGCCTTCATAGCCTGCGCGGGCATTGAGCACTGCATAGTCTTTGGAAACTGAGTCGTTGGAGTCTGAATAGTAGAACTTGCTCTTGCCATTGGCATTGAGGTTGGCAAAAAAGCCTGAGTCGGCACGCCAGGTGGTGCCCAGTGACCAGGTCCAATTGGGTGCATGTGCCAACTCGCGGCCAGAGAGGTCGACCAGGCTGCCATATTTGTCCTGATAGCTGTAGTCACCGTACTCAGCTTTGAGATAGCCCAGGCTGCCGTAGAAGTGCAGGTTATCGGTGGCATACCAGTTCAGGTCAAGCTCGGCCCCGTAATTGGTTGAGCTGCCGGCATTTTCGGTAAAGAGAACGAAACGCTGGGGTTTGGCAGGGTCCTGTTGGGATGCCGATACCTGCTGATCTTGTCTGTCCATAAAGAACAGTGCCAGATTGGTGTCGAAGTTGCCTTCTAGGAAGCTCGACTTAAGACCAATTTCGTAGTTGTAGAGGACTTCGGTATCGAACTCCTTCTTATCGGCAAACTCAGCAGGCAGCGACATGTTAAAGCCGCCCGCCTTGTAACCGCGGGCAATGCGGCCATAGAGATTATGCTGCTCATTCAGCTGCTTGCCGATGGCAATATGGCCTCCCCACATGGTCTCAGATGGGTCAAAGGCATCCCCTGCATCATCGCTGTAATCGGCATCACGACGCTCAAGACGCAGCCCCACGGACAGGTTTATCTCCTGCCCCAGGTCGCTGTCGAGCTGACCGAAGATGGCCAGGTTGGTCGCTTCATAGCTGGAGCGCAGGGCTTCATCTGGCCAACCGTTGTAAAAAGAAGCGAGGTCGTTGTCTTCTTTAAGCTGCATACCATACAGGCCAACGAGCCAGGCAGTGCTGTCACCCCAAATCTTGCCGGCCTCGTTACTGGCCAAACGGAACTCCTGGGACACAGTGCTGCGATCGCCGCGCTTATCCCAGGTGTAATCGTATTCGCATGGCAGGAGCTCAGCATAGTCACCATTACCGTTGACATCGTAATCATCGGTGCACTGGCGTGCGGCCCAATATTCGGGGTTCGCCCAGTCGCCATCGTAACCGTGATGATGGTCAGTTCCGGCAAAGCTGGTCAGCGAGGTTAACTCGGCCTTATCAAAGCCATCGTACAGCACCTTCAAGCCCACACCCGTGGTGCGCTGGGCATCTGTGCCCGGCATGTCGGTCAGGGTATCAAAGCCATTGTTATCCAGCGTCCAGGCATCGTAACCATTGTCAAAGTCGGCGTGCATCAGGGTGAAGTCTACCTGAGTATGGTCGTTGGCATACCAGCGCACCTTGGTTCTGAAACTCAGTTCATCACGCTCGTTGGTGTCTGAACGGCCAAGGTACAGGTTGTCACGAAAACCGTCCTGGCGGTGCTGTTCAATGGCAACACGGTACAGCAGTTCCCCAGAGTCCATCATGGGGCCGGAGCTGAAACCGGCGAAGGTTCTGAGATTGTCATTGCCGATGCTCAGCTGGGCGCCGTGTTCAAACTGCTCTGTGGGGTCGTTGCTCTTAAGGTAAATCAGCCCAGCCAGCGCATTGGCGCCATAGCGGGTACCCTGAGGACCACGAAGTACTTCGACTTGCTGCAGATCGTACATGCTGGACACCATGCCCAGGCCTGACAGGTCGATATCGTCAATCAAATAGCCAACGGATGAGTTGGGCGCGCCCTTGTAGTCTTCCTGCTCGCCTACACCGCGGATCTGAAAATAACGGGGCCTGGAGGTGCCACCGGACCAGTTGAAATTGGCCACCGAACCCAAAATATCTTCAAAGTGCTGAGCCCCTTCATCTTCTATCTTCTGGGCATCAATCACGGTCACGCTGGAGGGAATTTTTTCAACCGAGAGTCCCCGAAAATCGGCCGTCACCAGCATCACTTCCATGGGATTTTCTTCAGCGGTAGCCTTGCTGTCGGCGGCAAAGGCCAGCGACGAACATACGGCCAAAGACACGGGTGCCAGGGCAAACAGGGGAATACGGGATTTAGTAAACATTTGGACCTCAACAAAATTTGTATGAGATCCGGCAAGCTCGGAGTGGCAATCAATTTGCAGTATCAGCCCATTCCTACGCCGGTATCAGCCGGATCAGGTTCTAAGGGTTTGTCCGAAGACATCTCAGTCTGCATACAGCAGACACCCCTTGGCGCGGCCAATTATACGCCCATATTCCACCGGGATGATACTTTTGTTGCAAACCTCGGGTGGAAATTTTCACTCCCGTGACAGCAGCTCTGGGTAAGTCACCGGTGTGAGAAACAGCACACAAAGGTAAAGTACACACAATAAGCCCGCAGCAACAAAAACACCGGCAATGCCGGTGTTTAATCATGACCATCGAGCGCCAGCGCAGCTTAGTTGGAAAATGCCTTGCGCACATAGACCTCATAACGGCTGGCGGATGGATTGGGCGCCGCCGAGCTGACTTGCATCTGCTGCATGCCGTGGAGTTTAAGCGACTGCCAGCTCTGCCCTTCTCCGTCAATCACCAGTCCCTGGGTATCGTACCAGGTAAAGCGATACTGCAGCCTGAGATCGGTAGCCACCCGACTCTGAATGAGCGCATGGGCCGTGAGCAAGTCTCCGCTGCTGCTCATTTTAAGTTCCCCCACAGACACCTCTCGACCAAAGGTGCTGTTATCGACCCGGGTCTCCCCCGACGACGACGCCGAAATCCCTGCCGTATGCTTGGCGCAGCCACCGGCAAGCACCACAAGGGCCACCAGTAAAACCAGCTTTGCAATCTTCATAGAACCTCCTGTTTTGGAAACCATACGCAGCGCCTGTGCCGTCAGGCTTCAGACCAAATTAAGCATAAAAAACCTGTGTCATCCTCGCCAGCGTACCTGCGTCAGTGTAGTCGCACTTTGCTGAATACCCGCTGATTAGAGTGAAGCCTACAGTATTAACCAGACAGCTTAATCAATCAGGAAGTGCGCCCTGGCCGTGGCTATCAGCTGTTTGCGGTTGGTTTGCCAGCAACTGATGTTTACATTGGCAACCCGCCGCCCCTGCCGGGTAATAATACACTCGGCAAAGGTATCCTTATGCAGACCAGCCCTCAGATAATCAATTGAAAAGTCGACTACTTTTGGCACTCTCGAGGTTTGCATAAATACCATTAACTGCACAATTGCCGACATTTCCATAAAACCGGCAATCACACCGCCATGAATGGCGGGCAGCACGGGATTGCCAATATTGGCGTCCCGTGAGGGCAAGCGGCACACCAGCTCATCGCCAAATCGCTCCACTTCCATACCGATGAAACGGGCATAGGGCACTTGCTCCAGCAGATGACCAAAGTCATTGAGCTCGGCCACCCGGCGCACAATTTCCTTCACATCCATGGGTTTGGGACTTTTGCCCTCATCGGGACAATGGGCAAGTTCAGTCACCACAGGGCCAAGGATCACGTTGTCTTCCAAGAGCGCATTGCGGAAGGTTTCCCCCACCATCTCAGGGCTGATACGCATAAAGGAGCCAACCGCATGGGCAATGGGCTCATCTATGCTGTCCTGATAGGCGATGGCACGGGTAAAGGCGATGTTGGATGATAAGCGGTAGCATTCGGCAAAGGCATACACACTCTTGCCGGGTTCGGCCGGACGCATATAGTCGACCCGCAAATCCAGGGTGGGCGAAATTTCCAGGGTTTGGAATTTCTCCTGAATGGCGCAGACCACGGCCGTGCCGCTGGCTGTGTCTATCAGGGTGGTGATAACCCCGCCGTGGATAACCCCGGTATCAGGGTAGCCAATCAGCGCCTGACTATAGGGCAGCTCCAAAAGTACATGATGCTCACTGCCTTCATGCACCTTGATACCCAGACGCCGACACTGGGCCAGCTGGCTGACAAAGCGTTGTGCCAGCGGCGTGAGCTCAAAAAAATCCGGATTAACTTTCATAACACCGCCAATCAGCGCTGGGCAAGCATGGGGCCCAAAGGCTCGCCGCCCACCAGGTGCATGTGAATATGGTAAACCTCCTGGCCACCATGACTGTTACAGTTCATGATGAGTCGATAACCATCTTTGGCAATACCCGCTTCGTCCGCGAGCTTGGCGGCCACGGTAAACATACGGCCGAGTGCCAGCTCATCCGATGCCTTCACGTCATTGGCAGTGGGAATAAGATGATTGGGCACTATCAACACATGGGTCGGCGCCTTGGGGGCAATATCGCGAAACGCGGTCACCAGTTCATCCTGATACAGGATATCGGCAGGGATTTCGCGGCGGATAATTTTGCTGAAAATGGTTTCTTCGGCCATGGTGAACTCCATATGCTGTCAGGGTTGGCTATCCATTCCTGAGGAAAAAGTGGCTGTTTTCTGCCTTGAATTCAATGGGCTTATCATAGCAAGACCCAGCACATTTGGGTAAGAGAAAAGCCAACTCCCTTTGCCAACAGAGCTGGAATTTGGCAGCATGCCTGCATCATTGATTTCGGGAACCATTATGATCCGCTACCGCATTATTCCAAGTGATCCCAAGGCTCATCTGTTTGAGGTCAATCTGGAGATCCCAACCCCCGGTGTTCACCAAGTGCTTTCGTTGCCAGCCTGGATCCCGGGCTCGTATATGGTGCGTGACTTTGCCCGCAATCTGATTGGCATCAAAGCCTGGCAAGGGAATAATCCCGTCGCTCTCACTCAACTCGATAAACAACGTTGGCAAGTGGAAAACCGCTCTACAGAGCCGCTGGTACTGTCATATCAGGTGTACGCATTCGACCTGTCAGTGCGCAGTGCTCATCTGGATATGACCCATGGATTTTTCAACGGCTCCAGTGTGTTCCTGGCGGTAGAAGGTCAAACCGACAGGCCGCTGCGGGTTGAAATTCAGGCGCCGACCGAGATTGCCCTCAACCATTGGCGAGTGGCGACTACACTGCAAAGGCGCAGCGGTGATGCCTGGCGATTTGGCGCCTTTGAAGCCGAAAACTATGACGCCCTTATCGACCATCCGGTGGAAATGGGTGACTTTACCCAGGCAAGCTTTGAGGCCTGTGGTGTGCCCCACCACGTCGTGCTGACCGGCCGCCATCGCTGCGATATGGAGCGACTGTGCCAGGATTTAAAAGCCATCTGCGAAACCCAGATACAACTGTTTGGTACGCCTGCCCCCTTCGATGAATACCTGTTTATGACCATGGTATTGGACAACGGCTTTGGCGGATTGGAGCACCGCAGGTCCACGGCGCTGGTGTGCTCACGCAAAGATTTGCCGCTGTCCATGGATGACAAAGTCAACAAGGACTATCGCACCTATTTATCCCTGTGCAGCCATGAGTATTTCCACAGCTGGAACGTCAAACGGATCAAACCCGCCACCTTTATTCCCTATGCGCTGGACAGTGAAAGCTACACCCGGCAACTGTGGGCCTACGAAGGACTCACGTCCTACTATGACGACCTGCTGACGCTGAAAGCAGGCAAAGTTGATACCCAAACCTATTTGGACATGCTCAGTGAAACCATGACCCGGGTATACCGTGGGGTTGGCCGTTTCAAGCAAAGCCTCAGGGATTCGAGCTTCAATGCCTGGACCAAGTTCTACAAGCAGGATGAGAATGCCCAAAACGCCATCGTGAGTTACTACACCAAGGGGGCGCTCTTTGGCCTGTACCTGGACCTCGTTATCCGAAAGGAAACCGCAGGTAAAGAGAGCCTGGACTCCCTGATGCGCCTGTTATGGACGCGCTTCGGCCTGACCGGTAAAGGCACGGAGGAAGAGAGCCATCAGGCACTGGTGGCAGAGCTTCTTGGCCGGGATGTGAGCGATATTTTTGCCTACCTGGACAACACAGACGACTTACCCCTTGCTCCGCTTCTTGCCGAGTTTGGTGTTCGTATGGAGCTTAGGGCCGCCAGCGGTCAAAACGACACCGGAGGCGGTAAACCTTCACCACTGACACTGTCCCTTGGTGCCAAATTCAAGGCCGAGGCATTGGGGGTGAGAATTCAAACGGTGGCAGAGTCCGGCAGCGCGCATCTGGCCGGTTTATCGGCCGGTGACTTACTGATTGCCGTGGATGGGCTTCAGGCCACTGCCAATCTTGAAAACGTGCTTAACAGTTACAACGAAGGTGATGAGCTGGCACTGCATTTCTTCCGCCGCGACGAATTGATGACCTCAACCCTGACACTTAAGCCGGCACCGCTGGATACAGTGTCACTGCATCTGGAAGATGCCGGGGCTATCACCGCCTGGCTTGGTTAACGGCGTTTTTGCCAACAAAAAAGGCGTCCTGGACGCCTTTTTTACTGCTTATCTGCATTGCTCATCGCAGAATAACGTTACCGTCATACGTGGACTTCGTGCAAATGGGTTTGGGCCCAGGCGATGGCCTGACCACGGCTGGATACGCCAATCTTGCGAAATGCACGGTAAAGATGGGTTTTGATGGTACTTTCGCTGACGAAAAGTCGGTTGGCAATGTCGAGATTTGTGCTACCCGACAAGAGTGCCTGCAGCACTTCACGCTCACGAATGGTCAGTTTCTCACTGTCTTCTTCGTACTCTTCACCATTGCTGCTGCGCAGTAACTGTGCCGGAATTTGGCTGCGACCTTTCAGGATTTCACCAAGACCTTCACCAATATCTGCCAGACTGGCGTCAAAGAAAAATACGCCTGCAGTAACGGATTGATTAACGAGGAAACGCGCATCGGTTTGACGGGGAAAGTGGATAAACACCACCTTGATGGACGAATATTCCCTTTCGATATGCTTCTGCAGCTGATAGGCCTTTTGCAAGTCTACCGACGCCAGGTCAATCACCACCAGAGAAACCTGACTGAGGTGCAACTTGTTACACATCTCTTCTGGCGCCGCTTTGGTCAGCTTGACCAAAAACTCCTGTGGCCAACGGCAGTCCAGTAAATCACCCAACAAGTGTGAACGAGATACCACCATCCAATGTATTATCTTGAACATAACGCTCAACCTCCGTGTTAATTCTGGGTAAACCTGCTCTGCGCTAATCTCCAAGCAGAACACGCACAAGTTACACCAATTAAAAGGCAGTATCTACCCCTTACTTAGTAACATACCGTCAATTATTCTGCTGTCGTCCCCATGCTGCTGCCAAAGCTCTGCCCGAAGCAATCGTCTTATCGCTAAATAATATTAGTGTTAGCTGAAGTTGTTTTCCATAACGCTTGAGCCCATTAATGAAAGCAATCAACCGCCCAAAGGACAAGCCACGCCACTGACAGGAGCCACATCGCAATATTCTATGATCCTGAATTTTTTGCCGATTTTACTGATGTCGACTTGGCGTGATTGCCGCCATGGGCTATTCGAATAACGAGAGTTTAGCCTGATACCGACGCACGTCTTCGCTGCGTGACGAAAGTGCCAGCGCCTTTTCTAGTGCTTGTTTTGCTATATCAAACTTGCCCTGAACCGCCTGTGCTTTAGCAAGCTCAAACCATCCCGGATGAAAATAAGGCGCGTTTTTCAAAAGTTTGGAAAAGTACATTTCCGCTTCGTTGTAGTTACCCTGGCGAAGGGCTTCATGACCCAGTACATAAAAATCAAAGCCACGATAATCTTCAATTGAGCATCAAGGCGTCTGAGGCACTCAGGCTTTGGCCTTCATAGTGAAACTCCGTCAGGGTATCAAGTAAATAATGCCTCGCCTGAATAAAAGGCGCTAATGGGGCAATATGAGGCCGATGGATAAAGCGTTCGATGTCATCGTATTGGGATGGTGTTAGCGTAAACAGACTCGAGTAACTGATGACGTTTGCAGCCAATGAATCGGAGTAAAGTGACTTATTTATTGGGATTGGGATAGCGTCGGCACTGTGCAAATCCCTTGTTTGACTGCAACCGCTTAGCATGACAATCAGTGTCAGTACGACTGCACCTAATCCATTCTGTACCATGGCTACATCCCTGAAATATCCCGTCAGGTAAAACTACCCTATCCTGCAGCAGTCGCCAAGCACAAAAAAGCCGGCGATTGCCGGCTCCTTAAGGTCAAAAAGCTTACTTTTTCAGTACGCTGTCCGCGGTGCGGCCATCGTCATGGCAGGACTCACAGGTAGGCTTCTGGCCCACGTTATTGTCGTGTGGGGCGTGGCAGTCAGCACACACCAGATTGCCATCGTGTGGCTTGTGCACGTCGTCCATTTCAGCCAGAGTGCCGTGGCAGCTTTGGCATTGTTCGAACTCATAAGCACCGTCAGCCGAAGGAGACTCATCCTTGTGGCAAGAATCACAACCACCGTTTTCAACGTGGAACTCAGCCAGGGTCTGATCACCGGCAAAGGCCGCAGGAGACAGAGCCAGGGCTGCAAAGGCTGCGCCGAAAAGGGCGCTCAAGAGTGTTTTACTCACAATGGTATCCTCCATTAGGGACAGCGTTGTGGAAGTTCTTGTTTAAATCGACTTCCATCGTTCCGTCCAGGTCTTAGCACGACGTTCTCAATTTTGATGCCAAGGCCTGCACGGCCCAGCATCCACGTTGGCTCAGTGTAACAACTCAGGGGGCGACAAAATGTGCGCTGAATCATGTAACTGACTGCGAGAAATGGATTTTTACACGATAACAACATGCCATCCCGCTTTACTAACATAACGTAAAAAGCGTTTTCGTCAAATGCGACCTACCACTGATAATAAAAAAGAGGTCCGAAGACCTCTTTTTTATTTACTGCGCTTTGAGCGCCTGAATGCGTTTTTCCAGTGGCGGGTGGCTCATCAGCAACTCGCCGATTGAGCGTTTGCCATTGATACCGAATGCTGCCATTTGAGCTGGCATGGCGCCGGTTTCCGGACCGGTACGCAACCGCTCGAGTGCGGCAACCATCTTGTGACGACCCGCCAGCTTGGCACCGCCTTCATCGGCACGATACTCACGGATACGTGAGAAGTAAGCAACCACGATAGACGCCAGGATACCAAACAGCATTTCCAGTACAAACACCACCGCGATATAGGCAAAAGTACCCAGACCTTCACCCTCTTCATCGCTGGAGAGGAAGTTATTGATAAATCCAGCTACCACACGGGCGGCAAAGATAACAAAGGTGTTCACCACGCCCTGAATAAGGGTCAGGGTCACCATGTCGCCATTGGCCACGTGGCTGACTTCGTGTGCCAGTACGCCTTCTACTTCATCCTGAGTCATGCCGTAGAGCAGACCGGTACTCACGGCCACCAGCGAGTTGTTTTTGCTGGGGCCTGTGGCAAAGGCGTTCATTTCAGGTGAATTATAGATAGCCACTTCAGGCATCTTGATACCGGCTTGCTGCGCCTGGCGGGCAACCGTATCAATCAGCCATTTTTCGGTGGCATCCCGTGGGGTGGTGATAACTTCACAACCCATGGATTTTTTCGCCATCCACTTGGAAATGGCCAGCGAGAAAAAGGCGCCACCGAAACCAAAGATGGCCGCAAACACCAACAGACCACTCATAGAGCGGGTATCAACGCCCAGAATAGACATCACTATCGACGCAACCAGCAGCACTGCCAGGTTGGTCAACAGGAAAAGAAATACACGTTTCATTTCAGCTCCTTTATCGGGCAAATCGCCCATTCACACTCACAAGGGACATAATATGTCTTAAAATTCGATTTTCAAGGGTACACTGGTGAAAAAGCCCAAATCCCCTGTCGGAACATATGGCGGCAGTCTATGCGGGATTTCTTAAGCAAATCTTAAGATTAACAGTGTGCGCAAGCCCCCCTGACAATGGCTTGCCTTTTAGATGTTTATCACGATGAATCTTTGTTAACATTGGTCCACCCAAGCCCATTACGTCTTATTTTTACACGGGCATACAGATCTAATAACGACCTCTGAAAATCAGGAATTCCCATGACCATCCGCGCCCTGCTGCTCAGCGCTTCCCGCGTTGGCGATACCCCATATCTTGAACACACTCTGCCCTTTATCGCCCCTTTGACGGAGAATGCCCGCAATTGGGTGTTTATTCCCTATGCCGGGATCAGCCTGGGTTATGATGTGTACCTCGAGAAGGTTCGCCAGGGCCTGCGCAACCTGAATATCAACATCAGTGGCATCCACGAGCATGCCGATCCCCGTCAGGCGATTCGCGATGCCGACGGCATTTTTGTTGGCGGCGGCAACACCTTCCATCTACTGCACGAGCTGTACCGCTACGACTTGCTGTTTGTCATTCGCGAGCAGGTTGAAGCCGGTAAGCCCTATGTTGGCTGGTCCGCAGGTTCCAACATCGCTGGCTTGTCAATCCGTACCACCAACGACATGCCAATCATAGAGCCGCCGTCCTTCACCGCCCTGGGTTTGCTGCCGTTTCAGCTTAACCCCCATTACACCGATTATCAGGCCCCCGGCCATAACGGTGAGACCCGTGCCCAGCGCCTGCTGGAGTTCACCATGGTTGACCCTCTAACCCCGGTCGTGGGTATTCAGGAAGGCAGTGCCCTCTATCGCCAGGGCGACAAGCTAACCTTATTGGGCGATAAAGAAGCTTACTTCTTTAAGGGCAGCGTTCAAAAGTCCCCTATCGCAGCAGGCGCCGATCTCAGTGAGCTGCTGTAATCGACCGTAAATAATAAAGGTCGCCAATCGGCGACCTTTTTATTTCTGGCATACCTGTGTGATAAGGCTTGGCTTATCAAACACACCTTGGCGTCTGTCAGCGCTGTTCTGACAACAAGGGGCCTGGCTTAATAAAGGCAGCCGCATCGACCGGCCTCGCCGAAGGAATATAAGGCACAGCCCCCAAAAAGGGAGCGTCCATTACAGACATCAGCGTCGCCAGATTCTCTTCATAGCAGGCCATTTCGGGGTCAATCCGATTGGCGACCCAGCCGGCAATACGCAGGCCATCGGCCTTGATGGCCTCCTGGGTCAGCATGGCGTGGTTCAGACAGCCAAGCTTCATCCCCACCACCAGGACAACAGGTAACTGGAGTGCCTGCACCATTTCCGGCATAAACCGCCCATTGCCAAGCGGCAATCGCCAGCCACCGGCACCTTCGACCAAACAGAAATCGGCGGCTTTCATCCGGGCCAGGTCGAGTTTGGCCATAATGGCCTCAGGGCATATATCCACCCCCACATTCGCGGCAGCAATATGTGGAGCGATGGCGGGCTCAAAGGCGATGGGGTTAACGCTGTGATAATCCAGCTTGTGACTACTGTGGGCCATGAGCAGTTCAGCATCCGGGTTTCTAAGACCAGACTCGGTAACCCGGCAGCCCGACGCCACAGGTTTAATGCCCAGCGTGCCTGCATGGGGATTGTGTTTGGTCACCGCAGACAGCAAGGCAGCGGAGATAAAGGACTTTCCGCAGTCCGTATCGGTACCTGTCACAAAATACATCATGTGTTTGCTCCTCGCTTCTGCGCACTGACGTACAAAATCTGATAGCTCAGCGGCAAGCCCTTAGGCGTTCTCGTGCGTTCGGCGTTATCCACCCGCGCCAGCCAGTCCGCGCGACCACGAAGGGCCTTTGCCTGCCCCGCGCCATGTCGGGCACTGGCACCCACCCCTTTAATGGAATAAAGCAGTGTCCGCAAATCGTCGAAATGGAGGGTCTCTGTCGCCACCTCGGTGGATAACTCGCACCAGTCATGGTCGCTGAAGGCCGATGCCATTTGAGGGGCCGGGGCAAAATGATTCACACAAAACCCCAATATCTCAAGCTCAGGTAACGCGCCGTCACACACCATGGCAAAGTAACCACGGCCCCCGGGTTTAAGCACCCGATACGCCTCAGCAACTGCCACGGTAAAGTCGGAGCACCACTGCAGCGCGAGATTGGAATAGAGGCAGTCGAAGCGCCCGTCTGCAAACGGCAAGGCGGAAGCATCCGCGCAGACAGCCTCGTAGGATGGATGAAGACAGCGAAGCCGCTGGCACATGGCAAACGCAATATCCACCGTGGTCACCCGATTGACAGGGAACAGCGAAAAATCGGTGCCCGGACCTGCGCCAATATCCAGTAAATGCCCCCGAAGTCCTGCTTTGGTTTGCAGCTTATTTGCGGTCAGTCGTTGCAGCAGATTGTGGCAGTCGTACTGATGGGCACGGGAGAAGTGCCCAGCCACGTCGGATTGGCTTGTCATCATGGCGCGTCACAGCCTTTAACTGTGCCTTCGTTAACACCCTCGCCAAAGCCATTTTCGATGTCCGCCAGGGCGTGTACCAACGCCTCTATGCTTTGCATGCTTTGGGCAGCACTCAGGGTTATTCTGAGCCTTGGGACAGGTACCGTGGGAGGGCGAATTGCCCCAACCAAAAAGCCTCTGGCCTTGAGGGCATTCGCAGCCATCAGACAAACCTCTACATCAGGGACGGGTAGCAGTTGAATTGGGCTTTGAGAAGGCAGCAACTTAAGACCAGCTTCCTTGGCGCTGTTCAGGAAATGGCAGATATTCGCGGCCAGTGTTGCGTTTTGTTCGCCCTGCTGCACCAGTGAGAGCGAGAAGCGCGCCGCATAAGCCTGCGCCGGAGATAAGGCCGTAGAATAAATATAGTGCCTGGCACTCGCCACCAGACTCTCAATAAGCGCCTGGCTGCCGAGCAGTGCCGCGCCCTGACACCCCAGCGCCTTACCAAAGGTCACCAGCTGCAGCGAGATATTAACCCCTTCCAGGCGGCTGGCCCCCATCGCTTGTTCGCCGATCACACCAAAACCATGGGCGTCATCGACAATAAACAAACTGTTATGGGATTCACACAGATTTGAGAGCGCAGACAGGGGCGCCAAGTCCCCATCCATACTGAAAATACTCTCGGTGAGGAGCGCTGTGCCCGGGAACTTCGCTATCAGGCGCGCCGCGCCACTGAGATCGCAATGGGGGTAACGCTTGAGGCTGGCGCCACTGCCAAGAATACCGTCAATCATGGAGGCATGGATGAGCTTATCGGCCACCAGGGTATCAGTGCTGTCAAACAGGGCATGGCACAACGCCAGGTTGGCGGCAAAACCCGAGCAAAAAAGCAGCGCAGCTTCATGGCCGGTTGCGGCGCAGAGTGCCGCTTCCAGTTCGGCGTGGGCCTCGGAATAACCACTCACCAGTGGCGAAGCACCGCTGCCGACGCCATAGCGGCGTGCGCCTTCCGCCAGCGCCTCAACCAAACGCCTATCCCGGGCGAGCCCCAGATAATCGTTGGCAGAAAAGTCCATCAGGGCCGGGCTGTGGCGCTGACGTCGACGCCAAAGCCCCGCTGATTCGGCTTTCACTCTGGCGTCAGCCAGGCGATGCAGCAACCGATTCGTCACTGTTAAATCCGGCTCACTTGGCCGCGTCGTAGAAAAGCGGTTTGGTCTTGGCGACGCCGTCAGCCTTTTGCTCCCTGGCAGCGCGCGCCACCACGGCAGCGTCTTCTTCGACGATGGCTGCCTTGCCTTGTTCTGGCTTCAGGCCCAAACGGCGGAACAGGCTCATATCATCGTTTTCTTCGGGATTTGGTGTGGTCAGCAACTTGCAGCCGTAAAAAATCGAGTTGGCACCGGCAAAGAAACACATGGCCTGCAGCTCATCGCTCATGTTCTCGCGACCGGCCGACAGACGCACCCTTGAGAGCGGCATCAAAATTCGGGCCACGGCAATGGTGCGCACAAATTCCAGCGGATCCAAGTCATCCACGCTGTCCAGCGGCGTGCCCGTCACCTTCACCAACATATTGATTGGCACAGAGTCGGGATGCTGCTCAAGGTTTGCCAGTTGCTGCAGCAAACCGGCACGGTCGGTGGCCTGCTCACCCATGCCGACGATACCACCAGAGCACACCTTCATGCCGGCAGCACGCACGTTGGAGAGGGTATCAAGCCTGTCCTGATAGGTGCGGGTGGTGATGATATCGCCGTAAAACTCAGGAGAAGTATCCAGGTTGTGGTTGTAATAATCCAGTCCGGCTTCGGCAAGCTGATTGGCCTGATGGGCGGAGAGCATGCCCAGGGTCATGCAGGTTTCCAGCCCCATGGATTTTACTTCTTTCACCATATCAGTCAGATACGGCATATCGCGCTCATGGGGATTACGCCAGGCGGCGCCCATGCAAAATCGGGTGGCACCGGCATCTTTGGCGGCGCGGGCTTCGGTCAGCACCTTTTCAATTTCAAGCAGGCGCTCTTTTTCCAGACCGGTATCGTAACGGGCGCTCTGAGGGCAGTATTTGCAGTCCTCTGGGCAGGCGCCGGTTTTAATCGACAACAAGCGGCTTATCTGTACCTCATTGGGATCGAACACTTCGCGGTGTATGCTGTGGGCACGAAACAGCAGATCGTTCATTGGCAGTGCAAACAGCGCCTCGACTTCCTGACGGCTCCAGTCGTGGCGAACGGCAAAGGATGACATGGTAATACCCCAATTAATGTTTTCTGTTGGCTAGGATAACCTTGGCCCTTACACTGTCAACGCCAACCAGTTGGCAGGGTTTACTGATGATTAAATTTTGAGCGCACCAAATGAGCATAGATTTTGAGTTTGACCGTAACCACCTTTGGCACCCTTATACCTCAATGGCAGCACCTTTACCGGTACTGGGTGTGCAAAGTGCCGAAGGCTGCTGCCTGACGCTGGAGGACGGTCGCGAGCTGGTTGACGGCACCTCTTCCTGGTGGTCGGCGATTCATGGCTATGGCCACCCTGCACTGGTTGGCGCGGTGCAAGCTCAGGCCGCCAGACTCAGCCACGTGATGTTTGGCGGCCTCACCCATGAGCCTGCCACTGACCTCGGCAAGGCACTGCTTAAGCTGGTGCACCCAAAGCTGACCAAGGTGTTTTATGCCGACTCCGGTTCAGTGGCGGTGGAAGTGGCCCTTAAGATGGCCATGCAGTACTGGCAAGGCAGAAGTGAGCCGCAAAAGCACAAACTACTGACAGTACTTGGCGGCTATCATGGTGATACCTTTGCGGCCATGAGCGTCTGCGATCCCAACTCAGGCATGCACGGCATGTTCGGCCATCTGGTACCCAAACAGATTTTCGCCAAGGCACCGCCCGCAGGTTTTGGCCACTCGGTTGAAGAGTCAGACCTGGCCGAACTGCGCACTTTACTGCAAACCCATCACCATGAAATCGCCGCCCTGATTATTGAGCCCATCATGCAGGGCGCAGGTGGCCTCAGGTTTCACAGCCCGGATTATCTGAAGTCCATTCGCACCCTGTGCGATGAGTATAAGGTGCTGCTGATTTTGGATGAGATTGCCACCGGCTTTGGCCGCACCGGCAAGGCGTTTGCCTACGAGCATGCGGGTATAGCCCCGGATTTACTTTGCCTTGGCAAGGCGCTCACCGGCGGCATGCTGAGTCTTGCGGCAACCCTGTGCACTGATGAAGTCGCCGCAGGCATATCGAACTCACCCGCCGGCGTGTTTATGCACGGCCCCACCTTTATGGCTAATCCACTCGCCTGCGCCGCCGCGCTGGCAAGCCTTGCGCTTTTTGCTGAAAACCGCTGGCCATCGCAAGTCGCCAATATTGAAGCCAAGCTGAGTCAATCACTGGAAACCGCCAGAATGCTGCCGCAGGTAGCCGACGTACGAGTGCTTGGCGCGGTGGGTGTGATTGAAATGGTCCAAACCGTGGATACCGCCTTTGCACTTAAGGCCTTTGCCGAGCGCGGTGTGTGGGTTCGCCCCTTTGGCAGACTGATTTACGTGATGCCGCCCTACTGCATCAGTGATGACGAGCTTGGTATGCTGACCCATGCCATGGTGGAGGTCGCCGCTCTGGTCGGCATTTGCAAAACGGCCCACAATCCGGCCCACGGATAACGCGATATCAGGGCTGAAAAGTCCTGGCCATACGCCTGATGGCTGCAAGTGGCACGCCGTGGCTATTTCGCTCGGCGCAAAGCGCCTGATGGCGCCTGTCGCCCGGGGTGCCTATGAGCACCTTTTCCACCTCATATCCCAGGGCTTTGGCTGCAGTCTCGTAAGCCAAATATTCCCAGTGTGCCAGATTGGTGTTGTCGCAAATCACCACAGGAGTACCCTCTGCCAGCGCCTCGATAAATTCACAGAGGTTTCGCTGATGGTATTCGGGCAACTTTTTGGCATCGAAGCAATACACCCCCTCTTTGGTAAAAAACGCATCGGTGGAAAACACCCGGGCATTGGGTTTGCCCAAGTGAGCCCCTTCGGGCAACGAAGCCAGAAATGCTTTCACCCAATACGACTTTCCACTGCCGGGCAGCCCTCTGAGGATAATGGCTTTTTTCATTATTCAGTCGGTCTCTTGCAACACATCGGCCAGGCTACACAAGCTTTTCCCTTGAAGCACAGCGCGCACCAGTCGCGGCACAATGTCACCGGCTTTGCCGGTGAGGTGCCACTGGAACTGGCTATGCCTGTCGGGAGCAGCCAGATTCACTTCCACAGTCTGGGCACCATGATGATTGGCAATATCCACAAACCCGGCAGCCGGATAGACAGTGCCCGAGGTGCCTATGGCAATAAAGAGGTCGCAACGTTCCAATGCATCGTGGATACGGTCCATGCCAAAGGGCATTTCACCAAACCAGACGATATGGGGCCGCAGGCGCTGAGCAGGGATACAGCAGGTACAAACATTGTCCGGACCAAAGGGTTCGCGCAGTAAAAAGGTTTGACGTGAGCGGGGGCAACGGCCTTTATTAAGCTCGCCATGCATATGAATAAGCCGCTGGCTACCACCGCGCTCGTGCAAGTCGTCCACGTTCTGGGTTACCAGCAAAAACTCACCGTCAAATTCGGTTTCGAGCTGGGCAAGGGCCTCATGGGCCGGGTTAGCGCTAACCTCGGTCGACTTTAACTGCTCCCAGCGCAGATTGTAAAAACGCTCCACCAGCTGCGGATCACGCTCATAACCTTCTGGGGTCGCCACATCTTCTATATGGTGCTCTTCCCACAGGCCGTCCTGATCGCGAAAGGTACGGATCCCCGACTCTGCAGAAATGCCCGCGCCTGTGAGTACTACTATATGCCGGTACATGCTGATGCCTTCCTTATTATTTTGTTTCCAGCCTGCCATTTCCCGCAGGTCGCTGACAATTGTGCCTTGGTATAACCCTTGTCTGAATGTGCCTTTTTGACCCAATCATGGACGATTGTCTGATACACCAGCAAATATTGCCATATGAGTTCATTTAAGGGCTATCAAAGGTTTAAGTTTTGAATCCAGACACATATAATGAATTCCATTGTCCACAAAGAGCCCAATGGTTCTGCAATCAAGAGATTAACCATGACAGATGGAAATCAGGCGCTGAAAAAAGCGGGATTGAAAGTTACCCTGCCACGAGTAAAAATCCTGGAGCTGATGCAAGAACCAGACAATCAACACATCAGTGCCGAAGACCTGTATAAGAAGTTGCTTGAGATTGGTGAAGAGATTGGCCTGGCCACCGTGTACCGGGTACTGAACCAGTTTGACGATGCGGGCATTGTCTCCCGTCACCACTTCGAAAGCGGCAAGGCCGTGTTCGAGCTGTCCACTCAACATCACCACGATCACCTGGTCTGTTTGAGCTGTGGCAAAGTGATTGAGTTTTCTGATGACCTGATTGAACGTCGTCAGAATGAAATCGCCATGCGCCACAATATCAAGCTCACCAACCACAGCCTGTATCTGTACGGCGTGTGCACCAACGATACCTGTGATCACGGCGACGAGTAATCGCAATTTTCCTTAAAAAAACCAGCGCATTAGCGCTGGTTTTTTATTGTATTATCCTGAAACGCTGCTCAACAAGCGACCCGTTCAGCGGTGAAAGTCACCACTGCGTTCGGGCTGATAGGTCACTTCTTCGATTCTGACCCGGGTGGTACCGCCACCGGGACGGGGCCAGTCCATCTCATCCCCCTGGGCCAGTCCCAGCAAAGCACTGCCGACCGGCGCGAGAATGGAGACTGTGTCCCCCTTGGCCGACACATCTTTTGGGTATACCAGCCTGAGGCAAAACTCTTCCGATGACGATGACACTGTAAAGCGCACCTCGGAATTCATGGTTACCACATTGGCTGGCATTTCCTTCGACGGTCTGACCTCAGCGCGGCTGAGCTCAGCTTCCAGTGCCGCCTTGCCGACATCATTCCCCGGCAGGCTTTCCAATAATCGTTCAAGACGCTCCATATCAATTTCGGAGATCACAATCTTGGGTTGTTCAGTCACAGCAGTCCTCTACTTTCTTAAACAAGGCCACCCCATTGGACGGCGCCCAACAATCGCGTTATCCCTTCCCCCACGGAGGGTTTAGCGCACCAAATAGTCCAAACCCGCACCTTAAAAGATGCGGGTCAGAAATAATCCAATAAAAATGTCAGGATCAGGCGAAAGAGCGGTGAGCCTGAAGGCTCTTGGTGAGGTAACCCGAAGAAAAATCGAACCCTTGCTTTGGAGTCTGACCAAGGTTACCAAGGGAGACTCTACCCCGCCTTATCGCCAAATGCCAGCAATGAAGGCGGAATTTGTGGGAAATGCAGCGAGCTTAAAGCCACTTATGGAACACGGTCACGTCATGCTCCATAAATTTATCACGCTGCAGCGGCTCCATGCCGATGTGTCGGGCAACGCCCATGGAGCCCAAATTGCCATCAAGAATGAGCGCTATGGCTTCGTCTATGCCAAGTCTTGGCTTGAATTCGGCAATCGCGGCTGATGCAGCCTCACTGCCAATGCCCTGGCCCCAATATTCAGGCAGATAGCGGTAACCCAGCTCCACCTTGTCGTACTCTGGAATAAACTTGGGGCCACAAAAACCTATCACCTTGCCGCTGGCCTTGTGCTCTACTGCCCAGCGACCGAAACCGCGGCTGCGATAGTCTTCAAAAATCACCTTGTGCAGCAGCTTTTCAGCCTGGGCTACATCAGTGAGTGGCGCCATCGGAATATAAGTCAGTACCTCAGGAATACTGTTCATCAAAAACAGGGCTTCGATATCCCCTTCGTTGAAGTGCCTTAAAATCAGTCTGTCTGTTGTTGTAATTATCATAAAATGCGCTCCTGCACTGCCCTTCCCAGAGCTCCCCCAAAAGAGTCTTCAGCCAAAGACAAAGACAAAGAAGAGTCCTCAACGCAAAAAGAGTCTTCAACCCAAAAAGAGGCCTCACGTTAACACAGTTAACCAGAAGATCACAGTCAGGATACAAAGCATGGATGACAACACCACGGCGCCGGCGATGATGTCGCTATCTCGCTTAAGCTGAGCCGCAATCAGGTAGGCATTCACCCCAAGAGGCGATGCACCAAGCAGCACTGTTACCGCAAGCTCGAGCGACGTAAGCCCCAGCAGTTTACCCGCAATCAGAATAAGCAGCGGTAGTAGCAGAAGCTTAATTGCACTTAATACCGCCGTCAGGGCAAACGCGCTGGACAGGCGATATTGATTCAAATTGGCACCCAGCACAAAGAGTGCGCAGGCGATGGCAGGTTTGGCTAGCATCTCAAGACTGTTGCCAAGGGCTGTGGGCAGGCTCAGCCCGGCGACATTTCCGATAAGCCCAAGGCCAATACTCGCCACCACAGGGTTAAACAGCAGCCCTTTGATAAGCTGTGCACCCCTGCTGCCACCCTCAGCACCCGAATTACCAGACAGCGCAAAAGTGAGCCCAAACAGCACTGCGCTGTGAAAGGGAATAATTAAAAACACGCTTGCCATCTGCGCAGGGCCGAAGGCCGCCATGATCACCGGCAAGCCCACCAGCAAGGTATTGGAATAGCTGCCGCCGAGGGCCAGCACCGCACAGTCGCGGTATGAACGCTTAAGGGCCTGGCGCGAAAGCTGCAAGGTTAATGCAAAACTCAGTATCACAGGCACATAAAAGGCCACCAGCACCGGCAGGCGGATGCTGTCCTTAAGCGGCACCTTGAGCATGGCAGAAAACAGCAGCGCGGGGATGCACACATAAAAGGCGAACTTGCTGATGCCGGCGATGTGCTCGCGGCTAAACCAGCCACTGCGGCTGGCACCATAGCCAAGAGCAGCGATAAACAGCAGCGGGAAGACGATTTCGATTACGGACATGCCACGCCTTTCAATGGGTTAATACACATCTATACCTACTTCTATACATCTATACACACAAAAAAGGCGCCCGAAGGCGCCCTTTTTCTACCGGGTGGGATTACCAACCAGTCTTTTCACGCAGCGCCTTGCCGATATCGGCCAGAGAGCGAACGGTGGTTACACCGGCAGCTTCCAGGGCAGCGAATTTGTCTTCGGCAGTACCTTTACCACCGGCGATGATAGCACCGGCGTGGCCCATGCGCTTACCGGCAGGTGCAGTAACACCGGCGATGTAAGACACAACTGGCTTGGTCACGTTAGCCTTGATGTAAGCAGCAGCTTCTTCCTCGGCAGTACCACCGATTTCACCGATCATCACGATGGCTTCGGTCTGAGGATCGTTCTGGAACATTTCCAGTACGTCGATGAAGTTGGTACCTGGGATTGGGTCACCACCAATACCTACGCAAGTAGACTGGCCGAAACCTTCGTCAGTGGTCTGCTTAACGGCTTCGTAAGTCAGAGTGCCTGAACGGGAAACGATACCCACTTTGCCTGGCTTGTGGATGTGACCTGGCATGATACCAATCTTACATTCGCCTGGAGTGATAACGCCTGGGCAGTTAGGACCAATCATGCGAACGCCGGTTTCTTCCAGCTTCACTTTCACCTGCAGCATATCCAGAGTTGGGATACCTTCGGTGATACATACGATCAGCTGAATGCCACCGTCGATGGCTTCCAGGATGGCGTCTTTACAGAAAGGCGCAGGTACGTAGATAACAGAAGCAGTGGCGCCGGTGGCAGCAACGGCATCTTTCACAGTGTTGAACACTGGCAGACCCAGGTGAGTAGTACCGCCTTTACCAGGAGACACACCACCAACCATCTGAGTACCGTAAGCGATAGCCTGCTCAGAGTGGAAAGTGCCCTGACCACCGGTAAAACCTTGGCAGATTACCTTGGTATCTTTGTTGATCAATACAGACATTACTTGCCCTCCGCAGCTTTAACAACTTGCTGAGCAGCGTCGGTCAGGCTCTTGGCAGCAATGATGTCCAGACCAGATTCAGCCAGCACCTTGGCACCCAGTTCAGCGTTGGTACCTTCCAGACGCACAACTACAGGCACCTTCACGCCTACTTCTTTCACCGCACCGATGATACCTTCGGCGATCATGTCACAACGCACGATACCACCGAAGATGTTAACCAGAACGGCTTTCACATTGCTGTCAGACAGAATGATCTTGAAAGCTTCAGAAACGCGCTCTTTGGTCGCGCCGCCGCCTACGTCGAGGAAGTTGGCTGGCTTACCGCCGTGCAGGTTTACGATGTCCATGGTACCCATGGCCAGACCAGCACCATTCACCATGCAGCCTACGTTACCGTCCAGAGCTACGTAGTTCAGTTCGAACTTGGCAGCGTGGGCTTCACGGGCATCATCCTGAGAAGGATCGTGCATGTCTTTGATTTTTGGCTGACGGAACAGAGCGTTACCATCTACACCAATCTTGCCGTCCAGGCAGTGCAGGTTACCCTCGGTAGTGATTACCAGTGGGTTGATTTCCAGCAGAGCGAAATCGTGATCCAGGAACATCTGGGCCAGGCCCATGAAGATCTTGGTGAACTGCTTCATTTGAGTTGGGTTCAGACCCAGCTTGAAGCCAAGGTCACGAGCCTGGAAAGGCTGTGGACCGGCGATAGGATCGATGATGGCTTTGTGAATGAGCTCTGGAGTCTCTTCAGCCACTTTCTCGATTTCCACACCACCTTCGGTAGAAGCCATGAACACTACGCGACGGGTCGCGCGGTCAACTACGGCACCCAGGTACAGTTCGTTGGCGATGTCGGTGCAGCTTTCAACCAGGATCTTGGCAACTGGCTGACCGTTTTCGTCAGTCTGGTAAGTCACCAGGTTCTTGCCCAGCCACTTTTCAGCGAAGGCGCGGATTTCTTCTTTGTCGCCAGTCACTTTAACGCCACCAGCCTTACCGCGGCCGCCAGCGTGTACCTGACACTTGACTACCCACATATTTCCGCCAATACGACCAGCCGCTTCTACCGCTTCTTGAGGGGTATCGCAGGCATAGCCTTCTGACACTGGTAAACCATATTCGGCAAAGAGGGCTTTTGCCTGATACTCATGCAAGTTCATGATGATCTATCCGTATACTACGTTTTAAATCCAACTGGCCCCGAGGGGCCAGTCACGAGGTTTTTTGTCTGTACTGATTAGATGTCCAGCAGCAGACGGGTTGGGTCTTCCAGGAATTCCTTGATGGTTACCAGGAAGCCAACAGACTCACGGCCATCGATGATACGGTGGTCGTAAGAAAGAGCCAGGTACATCATGGGCAGGATTTCAACCTGACCATTGACTGCCATTGGGCGGTCCTTGATGGCGTGCATGCCGAGGATAGCGCTCTGTGGCAGGTTCAGAATTGGGGTAGACATCAGAGAGCCGAATACACCACCGTTGGTCACGGTGAAGTTACCGCCGGTCATGTCTTCCACAGTCAGCTTGCCGTCACGGCCCTTGATGGCCAGATCGCGTACTGCTTTCTCGATGTCAGCCAGGCTCATGGTGTCGGTGTCACGCAGAACTGGGGTAACCAGACCACGGGGAGTAGACACAGCGATGCTCACGTCGAAGTAGTTGTGGTAAACGATGTCATCGCCATCGATAGCCGCGTTCACTTCCGGGAAGCGCTTCAGGGCTTCGGTTACGGCTTTCACGTAGAAAGACATAAAGCCAAGACGGATACCGTGCTTCTTCTCGAAGATATCCTGATATTGCTTGCGGATATCCATGATGGGCTTCATGTTGACTTCGTTAAAGGTAGTCAGCATGGCGGTAGAGTTTTTGGCTTCCAGCAGACGGCTGGCAATGGTCTTGCGCAGACGGGTCATAGGGACGCGCTTGTCTGAGCGGTCACCAGACAGAGCCACCGGAGCAGCCGCTTTGGCCGCAGGGGCAGCAGCTTTACCGGCACCACTCTTCACGAAGGCGTCAACGTCTTCTTTGGTGATACGACCACCTACACCGGTGCCTTTGATTTTGCTGGCATCCAGGTTGTGTTCGGCAATCAGACGACGTACTGATGGGCTCAGGGCGTCGTTGCTCTCATCGCCAGCGGCCTCAGCAGCAGGGGCAGCAGCTTCGGCTTGCGCCTTGGTCACTTCCTGACCGGCAACGGCGCCGGCCACGAACTTGGCAATCACCTGCTCGGCCAGAACGGTGTCACCTTCCTGGAACAGGAGTTCACTGATGTGGCCATCTTCTGGCGCAACCACTTCCAATACAACCTTGTCGGTCTCGATATCAACCAGGTTCTGGTCACGAGATACAGCCTCACCAGGCTTAACGTGCCAGGTGGCGATAGTGGCATCAGCCACGGATTCTGGCAGAACGGGTACCTTAATTTCGATACTCATTGAAAGCTATCCTTTTTATAAATGTCTGTTACTTCAAGTTCAAAGCGTCTACCACCAGAGATTCCTGCTGGTGAGCGTGCAATTCTGGGTAGCCACAGGCCGGTGCAGCAGCAGCTTCACGGCCAGCGTAGGTCAGAGTGGCACCCTTGGGAATTGCGGCCCAGAAGTGGTGCTGACTGCAGTACCAGGCACCCTGGTTCTGCGGCTCTTCCTGACACCATACGAAGTCAGTCACGTGCTGATATTCGGCAAGTGCCGCTGCCATCTCTTCGGCAGGGAACGGATACAGCTGCTCGACACGAATAATAGCAACGTTGGTGAGGTTTTCCTTACGACGACGCTCCAGCAGCTCGAAGTACACCTTACCGCTACAGAAAACAACGCGGTTAACGGCTTTCGGATCCAGACTGTCGATTTCACCAATCACGTTCTGGAAGGTACCGTTTGCCAGTTCTTCCAGAGAAGACACTGCCAGAGGGTGACGCAGCAATGACTTGGGCGACATAACCACCAGAGGACGACGCAGTGGGCGAACCACCTGACGGCGCAGCATATGATAAACCTGAGCCGGGGTTGAAGGCACACACACTTGCATGTTGTGGTTGGCACACAGCTGCAGGAAACGCTCCAGACGGGCTGAAGAGTGCTCTGGACCCTGACCTTCGTAGCCATGGGGCAACAGCATGGTCAGACCGCACAGACGGCCCCACTTTTGCTCACCGGACGACAGGAACTGGTCAATCACTACCTGGGCACAGTTAACGAAGTCACCGAACTGAGCTTCCCAAATGGTCAGGCCGCCAGGCTCGGCAGTGGCGTAACCGTATTCGAAAGCCAGTACCGAGGCTTCAGACAGCACAGAGTCAGTGATATCAACCGGGCCCTGCTCCTCGGCGAGGTTACGCAGCGGCATATAGGTGGTGGCATCGTTCTGGTTGTGCAGCACAGCGTGACGATGGAAGAAGGTACCACGGCCAGAATCCTGACCTGTGATGCGCACGCGGTTGTTGTCTTCCAGGATGGTGGCATAAGCCAGTGTCTCGGCAAAACCCCAGTCCAGCAGCTTCTCGCCCTTGGCCATGGCCACGCGGTCGGCGTAAATCTTGGCTACGCGAGACTGCAGCGGGTGAGTTTCTGGCACATAAGCCAGTTTCTCAGCCAGTCGTTGCAGACGAGCCAGCGCAACGGTTGGCTCATAAGACACATCCCAGTCCTGACCAATAAACGGAGACCAGTCAACGGTACGCAGTGACATGGGACGCCATTCTTTCACGACACAGTCACCCTGATCCAAGGCATCGCGGTAGCCATTAATCATGGCAGTCACTTCGTCGGCGCTGACAGCGTTTTCGGCAATCAGACGGTCGGCGTAGATCTTACGTGGGGTTGGGTGCTTTTTAATCTTCTGGTACATCAGCGGCTGAGTAGCACTTGGCTCGTCAGCTTCGTTGTGACCATGACGACGGTAACACACCAGATCGATCACCACGTCACGCTTGAAGGCGTTACGGTAATCAACGGCAACCTGAGCCACAAAGGCCACGGCTTCAGGATCGTCGGCGTTCACATGGAAAATCGGTGCCTGAACCATCTTGGCGATGTCGGTACAGTACTCGGTAGAACGCACGTCTTGATGGTTAGAGGTGGTAAAGCCTACTTGGTTGTTCACCACGATACGGATAGAACCACCTACGCGGAAACCACGGGTCTGAGACATGTTGAATGTCTCCTGCACAATGCCCTGCCCTGCAATCGCCGAATCACCGTGAATGGTGATAGGCATAACAGACAGGCCATCTTTGCAGCCACGGCGGTCCTGACGGGCGCGGACTGAACCCATGACAACAGGGTTAACGATTTCCAGGTGCGACGGGTTAAATGCCAGCGCCAGGTGCACGTTGCCACCGGGGGTTTCGAAATCAGAGGAGAAGCCCTGGTGATACTTCACGTCACCGGAGCCTGAACTGTCGGCATGCTTACCGGCAAATTCGTCAAAGAGCTCTGCAGGACGCTTACCCAGCACGTTAACCAGAACGTTCAGACGGCCACGGTGGGCCATACCAACGACGATTTCCTTGGTGCCGGCTTCGCCTGCGCGGTAGATGATTTCGCGCATCATGGGCACCAGTGCATCGCCACCTTCCAAAGAGAAGCGCTTGGCACCGGGGAACTTGGCACCCAGGTACTTTTCCATACCTTCGGCGGCGTTCAGGCCTTCCAGAATACGGTTTTTCACACCTTTATCGAATGCGGCGCGACCCAGGGTTGGCTCGAGGCGTTGCTGGATCCAGCGTTTTTCGTCGGTGTCGGTAATGTGCATGTATTCGGCACCGATAGAACCACAGTAAGTGGCCTTCAATGCTTTTACCAGCTCACCCAGTTTCAGGGTCTCGCCGCCATAGGCGAACGAGCCGGTGTTGAATTCACGCTGCATATCATCGGCGGTCAGGCCGTGGAATGCCGGGTCGAGTTCAACTACTGCGTCACGCTTCCACAGCTCCAGCGGGTCCAGATTGGCGTTCTGGTGACCACGGAAACGGTAAGCGTTGATGAGCTGCAGTACCTTAACCTGTTTGGCATCCACTTCGGGGTCGGTTACACGACCGGCGCCTTTACGTTGGCCTTCCTGGGCCAGTGAGCGGAAATAATCACGGATCTTGGAGTGGGAAGCTTCAGGTACATCAGCAGAGGCACCGTTCACGGGAGGGAGATTGTCAAACACCGCACGCCAGTCATCGGACACTGAAGTGGGGTCTTCTTGATAGGCTTCGTACATCTCCTCCACATAGGTCGCGTTCGATCCGTACAGGTGAGATGACTCCAGCCAGGCTTTCATGCTGCCTTGGTGCATTTCTTATCCTTTCAAACTTTATACACGTGCTTAGCCATGGTTTGGCATACAAGGTATGCCGACAGCCGCCCCGAGGGTTCCAATATTACGGCTTCAAGTAGTTCCTTCACACAAAAGAGCCACCATCCCCCGAAAGGGACAGTGACTCTCGCTGAGCTATATCATTATTATCGTTAGCTCATTGTCTTGCATTTACACGGCCCGCTTCAGCAGCATGGACTTGATGTGTCCAATCGCCTTGGTCGGGTTCAGTCCTTTCGGACACACGTCTACGCAGTTCATGATGCCGTGGCAACGGAACACGCTGTAGGCGTCGTCAAGCTCGGCCAGACGCTCTTCAGTCGCAGTATCGCGGCTGTCGATAAGGAAGCGATAGGCATGCAGCAGACCACTTGGCCCCACGAACTTGTCAGGGTTCCACCAGAAAGATGGACAGGCAGTGGAGCAGCAGGCACACATGATACACTCATACAGGCCGTCGAGGTGCGCGCGCTCCTCTGGGCTCTGCAGGTGTTCACGGGCAGGCTTCTTCTCATCGTTGATGAGGTATGGCTTGATCTTCTCGTACTGCTTGTAGAACTGGGAAAGATCGACCACCAGGTCACGTACCACGGGCATACCGGGCAGTGGGCGGATTTCAATCTTCTTGCCCTTGAAGGTAGAGATAGGCGTGATACAAGCCAGGCCATTCTTACCGTTCATGTTCATACCGTCCGAACCACACACACCTTCACGGCATGAACGGCGGAACGACAGCGTCGGATCGATTTCTTTCAGCTTCAACAGCGCGTCAAGCACCATCATGTCTGAGCCATCAGGCACTTCGAAGCTGTAATCCTGCATACGTGGCTTGGTATCTACGTCAGGATTGTAACGATAAACTGAAAACTCCAACTTCATCTTCGCAACTCCTTAGTAGGTACGCTTCTTCGGTGGGAAGGCTTCACGGTGCTTGGGTGACATGTTCACTTCGCGCTTGGACATAGCCTCGGTCACGGGGTCGAACAGGCTGTGGCACAGCCAGTTGTCATCATCACGCTCGGTGAAGTCTTCACGGCTGTGAGCACCACGGCTCTCAGTACGGAAGTTTGCGGCGTAAGCAGTCGCGATGGCGGTGGCCATCAGGTTATCCAGCTCCAGACACTCAATACGCTGAGTGTTGAACTCTTTGGAGTTGTCAGACAGCTTGGCATTTTCCAGACGCTTGCGGATGGCTTGCAGCTGCTCGAGGCCTTCGGCCATGGCTTCACCGGTACGGAACACAGAGAAGTTAAGCTGCATACACATTTGCAGGTCTTTGCGGATTTGCGCTGGATCTTCGCCGTCTTTATTGCTTTCCCAACGGTTCAGACGAGCCAGTGACTGCTCAATATCTGCGTCGGTAGCAGCTTTAGGATCGGCTGTCTCGTCCAGGGCTTTACCCAGATGCTGACCAGCCGCACGGCCAAATACTACCAGATCGAGCAGCGAGTTACCGCCCAGACGGTTGGCACCGTGAACAGACACACAGGCGATTTCGCCCACAGCGAACAGACCAACGATATCGGTTTCACTGCCGTCTTCGTTCTTACGTATCACCTGACCGGATACCTTGGTAGGCAAACCACCCATCATATAGTGACAGGTTGGGATCACAGGGATTGGGCCATCGGCCGGATCGATGTGAGCAAAGGTACGGGACAGTTCACACACGCCTGGCAGGCGGGCTTCCAGGGTTTCTTTACCCAAGTGATCAAGCTTGAGCTTGATGTGTGGACCCATAGGACCATCACAGCCACGACCTTCACGGATTTCGGTCATCATAGAACGGGCCACTACGTCACGGGACGCGAGGTCCTTGGCGTTTGGCGCGTAACGCTCCATAAAGCGCTCACCGTCTTTGTTCAGCAGGTAACCACCTTCACCGCGGCAACCTTCGGTTACCAGTACACCGGCACCGGCAATACCGGTTGGGTGGAACTGCCACATTTCCATGTCCTGCAGCTGAACGCCGGCACGGTAAGCCATACCAACACCGTCACCAGTGTTGATGTGAGCGTTGGTGGTAGATGCGTAGATACGGCCAGCACCACCAGTAGCCAGAACAGTGGCCTTGGCTTTGAAGTAAACGATTTCACCGGATTCGATGTCGATGGCAGTACAGCCTACGATGGCGCCATCTTCGTTCTTCACCAGGTCAAGAGCGTACCACTCAGAGAAAACCTGAGTCTTGTTCTTCACGTTCTGCTGATACAGACAGTGCAGCAGGGCGTGACCGGTACGGTCGGCAGCGGCGGCAGTACGAGCAGCCTGCTCACCACCGAAGTTTTTGGACTGACCACCAAAAGGACGCTGGTAAATCTTGCCGTTTTCGAAACGGGAGAATGGCAGACCCATATGCTCCAGCTCGATAATGGCTTCAGGACCGGTTTGACACATGTATTCGATAGCGTCCTGGTCACCGATAAAGTCGGAACCTTTTACGGTATCGTACATGTGGTATTCCCAGTTATCTTCGTGAGCGTTGCCCAGCGCTACTGTAATACCACCCTGGGCAGATACAGTGTGAGAACGGGTTGGGAATACTTTAGACAGGAGCGCACAGCTCTTGCCTTCTTTGGAAATCTGCAGTGCAGCGCGCATACCGGCACCGCCGGCACCAATCACGACTGCATCAAACTCGCGAACTGGAATACTCACCTTAAACCCCCCACACAATCACAATGCCGGCGGCCAGATAAGCGAAGGCAGTCACGACAAAAGTAAACTGTAATACACCACGCAGCGCTGTTTGCTTGACGTAGTCAGTCAGCACTTGCCATATACCGATCCAGGCATGGATCAGCAGGGCAATCAGAGCCAGCAGGGTGAACACTTTCATCGGCAGGGTGCTGAACAGCCCGTGCCAGATTTCGAAAGTGAGAGGCGCACTCAGTGCAATAAAGCTCACCAAGAAGATGGTGTAGCAGGCCAGAATGACCGCACTGGCACGAAGAAGGATAAAGTCATGGACACCACTGCGTCCGAAACTTGCTGCATTGGTTACCATACCCAGATCCCCGCAATGATAGAAAAGGTAATCGCCAGCACGAATACAGCCTTGGCTGATGCGTTACCAGAGCCCAATTCTTCCCAGCGGCCGGTGTCCATCACCAGATGACGGATACCGCCAAGCAGGTGATAACCCAGTGCTGTCAGAATGCCCCAAATAACAAACTTCACCAGGAAGTTGTCAAACAGAGCCTGAACGCCTTGGAAGCTCTCGGCGGATGCCAGAGACGCATGGAGCAACCAAATCAGGATACCCATGGCGAACAGCATGATCACACCAGAGACGCGATGAAGAATGGACACTTTCGCTGTTGCAGGAAAGTGGATGGTTTGCAGATCTAAATGGACAGGTCTTTGCTTTTTCACGTTCTGCTCACTCAGCTCCATTGAGCATTTTATTGTTATGCGAACCGCTTCTGGTCAAACTTTGAACCATGATTTCGGTCACGGCGACAGTCGTCACAAAAGAAAAAGGTGTTATCTCCAGAGGGCTGTTTTGGCTGCCGTTTTTTCATGCAGAGAAAAGGTGCCTAAAGCCTTCTGTAATCAGCCCTTTCGAGCCGCAGCAAGTATACTCGCCGCAAAAGTCAAATACAAACGTCACATTATGCATATTTAGTTTTTTTGGCCTTTTTCTGGGATAAGTACTAGTCTTGACAGGGAAATTGGTCAGACCTATACCATGGTCTAAGGAATTTAAACGCTTATTTAAATTGAAATGTGATCTCGATTGCTTGTAAAGTAGTGGCCGTTTTGACATGCCGCACTCACCACAAGAATGAAGTAAGGAGAACGGGGTATGGCTGATTTGAAAGCCAAATTGGAATTACCGGGGAACGATTCAATTGAACTGCCGGTTAAACAGGGCACCGAAGGTTTCGATGTTATCGATATCAGCAAGCTGGGCAGCAAAGGTTATTTCACCTTTGATCCAGGGTTTCTGGCCACAGCTTCCTGTGAATCAGCAATTACCTATATCGACGGCGACAAGGGTATTTTGCTGCACCGTGGCTACCCCATCGAGCAGCTGGCAGTAGAATCCAACTATCTGGAACTCTGCTACGCCCTCCTGTACGGCGAACTGCCGTCTAAAGCGCAATACGAACAATTCGCTCACACTGTGAAGAGCCACACCATGGTTCACGAACAGTTGGCATTTTTCTTCCGCGGCTTCCGTCGCGATGCACACCCCATGGCCATGCTTTGCGGTGTGACCGGTGCCCTGTCTGCCTTCTACCAGGACTCTCTGGATGTGAACGACGCCCGTCACCGTGAAATTGCCGCCTATCGTCTGGTATCCAAGATGCCGACCCTGGCCGCCATGTGCTACAAGTATTCCATCGGCCAGCCATTCGTGTACCCACGTAATGACTTAAGTTATGCCGGTAACTTCCTGTCGATGATGTTTGCCGTACCTTGCGAAGAGTACAAGGTAAACCCAATCATCGAGCGCGCCATGGACCGCATCTTCATCCTGCACGCTGACCACGAACAGAATGCCTCTACTTCTACTGTGCGTCTGGCAGGTTCCTCCGGTGCCAACCCATTCGCCTGTATCGCAGCCGGTATCGCGTCTCTGTGGGGTCCTGCCCACGGTGGTGCCAACGAAGCCTGTCTGCGTATGCTGGAAGAAATCGGTACTGTTGACCGTATTCCTGAGTTTATCGAACGTGCCAAAGACAAGAATGATCCATTCCGTCTGATGGGCTTCGGTCACCGCGTGTACAAGAACTTTGATCCACGTGCCAAGGTAATGCGTGAAACCTGCCACGAGGTGCTGAGCGAGCTTAAAGTGAACGACCCTCTGCTGGACGTTGCCATGGAGCTTGAGCGTATCGCCCTGAATGATGAGTACTTTATCTCCAAGAAGCTCTACCCGAACGTAGACTTCTACTCTGGTATCATCATGAAGGCCATCGGCATTCCTACCAGCATGTTCACCGTGATCTTCGCTCTGGCCCGTACCGTTGGCTGGATCTCTCATTGGAAAGAAATGCTGGATCAGCCTGGTCACAAGATCAGCCGTCCACGTCAGCTGTACACCGGCGAACACAGCCGCGACTTTGTCAGCGTCGACAAGCGATAACGTCTGTTCCTGTTCAAAAAGGCGCCTTTGGCGCCTTTTTTGTTTCTGTATCGCCCTTCCCGCTTCATCTTTTGTTGCAATTACTGCCTTGAAGTTCACTTGTTAACAGTCTTTAGTATTTCTCACCAACGGATAAACAATTTCACCACTTTTTTACAGTTTGCATGGCGATAAACGCAGCCAATTTACCGCTATCTTATTGTAATAAATGAATTATCCAATTATGGCACGGAAGCTGCTTTTAAAGCGCAACACAGTTAACAGTACAGGTATAACAATGGAAGCCCGCAAATCATTCAAACTCGCCCTCCCCTTACTGCTTGTTGGTGTACTTGCCGCGTGTGGACAGGAAGAAGCCAAGAAGGAAGAAGAAAAATACGCCATACCTGTTGAAACCCAGTTAGTGGTTCAGGGCAACGTTTCCTCATTCTATTCCACTACCGCCACCCTCGAAGCGCCCGTTGAAGCCCATGTGGTCACCCGTATCGCCGGCCTGATAGAAGCCCTGCATGTGGAAGAGGGTGACAGGGTCAAGCAAGGACAATTACTGGCTGTTATCGACGCCAAGCGTCAACAGTATGAGCTCGACCGCTCCGAAGCCGAAGTACTCATTATCGAGCAGGAGCTTGCACGGGTAAAAAAGATGAAGAGCAAAGACTATGTCAGTGCAGACTCCATCGCCAAACTCGAATACAACCTGCAGGCCGCCAAGGCGCGCCTGGACCTGGCAAAGCTGCAGGTTAAAGAAAGCCAAATCGTGTCCCCCGTGGATGGCATCATCGCCAAGCGCTTCGTTAAAGCCGGCAACATGGCCAAAGAATTCGAAGAGATCTTCTATGTGGTCAATCAGGACGAGCTTCACGGGATAGTGCATCTGCCGGAGCAGCAGCTCTCCAGCCTGCGTCTTGGACAGCATGCCGATATCTACGCCAGCGGTCAGAAAAACCAGGCCGTGAATGCCGAAGTACTGCGCATCAGCCCGGTTGTCGATGCCCAAAGCGGCACCTTTAAGGTCACGCTCAAGGTGCCCAATCAAAATGGCGTCCTCAAATCGGGCATGTTTACCCGGGTTGAGCTCAAGTACGACACCCATGAAAACGTCATCACAGTGCCTTATAACGCCATCATCAACCAGGATAACAAGCAGACCCTGTATGTTATCCAGGACACCACGGCCGAGCGTCGCGAAGTAGAGCTGGGTTATCGTGAAGGCAACATGGTTGAAGTAGTCGCGGGTATTGCTCCCGGAGAGCATCTGGTGATCCGTGGGCAGCAAAACCTCAAAGACCAATCGCTGGTTGAAATCATCACCCCACTGGATGTGGCTTCGGTTAAAAAGTAAGGAGCACATCCCATGTCAATAATCACGACTTCCGTTAAACGGCCGGTCACCGTGTGGATGTTTATGCTCGCGGTGATCCTCTTCGGTATGGTGGGTTTCTCCCGTCTCGCAGTCATGCTGCTGCCGGACTTGAGCTACCCCACCGTCACCATACGTACTCTTTATGATGGCGCAGCCCCCGTTGAAGTGGAGCAACTGGTCTCCAAACCCATCGAAGAGTCAGTGGGTACTGTTAAAGGCCTGCGTAAAATCAGTTCAGTGTCCCGCTCTGGTATGTCCGATGTCATCCTCGAATTCGAATGGGGCACAGACATGGACATGGCAAACCTGGATGTCAGGGAAAAACTCGACATCATTGCCCTGCCGCTTGACGTGCAAAAGCCATTGCTGCTGCGCTTTAATCCCAACCTCGACCCCATCATGCGTGTTGCTCTCTCGCGGGAGGACGCCAGCGGCGATGAGCTGAAGCAACTGCGTACCTATGCCGACGAAGAGCTCAAACGCCAGCTCGAAGGCTTACCGGGCGTGGCCGCAGTGCGCCTGTCGGGAGGTCTGGAGCAGGAAGTGCAAATCCTGCTGAATCAGGAGCGTCTGGCACAGCTTGATTTGGATGCTGAGCAAATTCGCAGCCGTATCGCGGCCGAAAACCTCAACGTGTCTGCCGGTAAAGTGGTTCAAGGCGATAAAGAATATCTTGTACGCACCCTTAACCAGTTCAACTCCCTCGAGGAACTGGGCCAGGTGGTGGTGTACCGCAATGGTCAAAGCCTGGTGCGTTTGTTTGAAGTGGCCACCATCATCGACGGCCACAAAGAGCGCAGCGATATCACCCGCATAGGTCAGCGCGAGTCCATTGAGCTTGCCATCTATAAAGAAGGCGATGCCAATAC
The DNA here is from genome assembly GCF_019457615.1 of Shewanella zhangzhouensis. NCBI lineage: Bacteria > Pseudomonadati > Pseudomonadota > Gammaproteobacteria > Alteromonadales > Shewanellaceae > Shewanella > Shewanella zhangzhouensis. Next base: position 1,771,343 of record NZ_CP080414.1, on the reverse strand, counting down.
TGTGACTGTGGCGAAAAAGCTGAAACAGGATATTGAACGCATCAACGGGAAAGATCCCCTCGCCAGGATGGAAATCATCTACGATCAGTCCGAGTTTATCGAAAGTGCCGTCAGCGAAGTGACCTCCTCGGCGTTGATTGGCTCTGTTCTGGCCATGCTGGTGATTTACCTGTTCCTGCGGGACATCATCCCCACCCTGATTATCTCCATCTCTATCCCCTTTTCGGTGATAGCCACCTTCAACATGATGTATTTCGCTGACATCAGCCTCAACATCATGTCCCTTGGCGGTATTGCACTGGCGGTGGGCCTGTTGGTGGATAATGCCATTGTGGTGCTGGAGAACATCGACAGATACAAGCAGCAGGGGCTCTCGCGCATGGACGCCGCCATCAAGGGAACCCGGGAAGTGAGCGGCGCCATATTTGCCTCGACCCTCACCACGCTTGCGGTATTTGTACCTCTGGTGTTCGTGGACGGTATTGCCGGTGCGCTCTTCTCCGATCAGGCGCTTACCGTGACCTTTGCCCTGCTCGCCTCTCTGCTGGTTGCCCTGACCTCTATTCCCATGCTGGCTTCACGGGAAGGCTTTAAGGCCCTTCCGCCTCTGCTGGAAAAAGAGTCCAAGGCCAAACCTGAAGGTAAAATGGGCAAGCTCAAGCATTACAGCGCTACTGTGTTCAGCTTCCCCTTTGTAGTGCTTTTCAAATGGTTACCTGCCGCGATATTGACGATGGCGCTGTCATTGAGCCGTCTGCTCTCCTGGCTGATGGGCATGTTGCTCAGGCCCTTCACCTGGTTGTTTAACCTGGGCTACCGCGCGCTGGAAGCCAGTTACCGTCCGCTGCTGGCCGCTGCCCTGAAGGCCAGAGTACTGACTGTCGTGGTTGCCCTTGGCATTACAGCCAGTGCAGGGCTTTTGCTGCCACGGCTCGGTATGGAGCTCATCCCCAACATGGATCAGGGTGAATTTTATGTGGAAATCCTGCTGCCGCCCGGCACCGAAGTTGGTGAAACCGATAGGGTTCTTCAACAGTTGGCTTTCGCCATCAAAGACATGCCAGCGGTTAAACACGCCTACAGCCAGGCCGGCAGCGGCGGCTTGATGACCTCGGATGTCAGCCGTGGCGGTGAAAACTGGGGCCGTTTGCAGGTGGTACTCGCCGATCATGACGCCTTTGACCAGGTCAGCGATGTGCTGCGCCATGAAATCCGCCGTATTCCTGAGCTCGAGGCCAAGGTCAAATATCCCGAACTCTTCAGCTTCCGTACCCCACTCGAAATCGAGCTGCGCGGCTATGAGTTGGATTTGCTCAAGCAAAGCGCCGACAGTCTGGTGCGTGCACTGGGCGAGTCAGAGCGTTTCGCCGATATCAATACCAGCCTGCGGGATGGACAGCCTGAGCTGGCCATTCACTTCGACAGTAACCGTTTGGCGGCGCTGGGCATGGAAGCCCCCACAGTGGCCAACCGTATCGCACAGCGTATCGGTGGCACTGTCGCCAGTAAGTACAGCCTGCGTGACCGCAAAATTGATATCCTGGTGCGCGCCGAAGAAACCGAGCGCGACCAAATCAGCGATATCGGCAACATGATAATTAACCCGGACGCGGCGACCCCAATCCCGCTGTCGGCAGTGGCCGATGTCAAACTCGAGCTGGGTCCATCTGCCATCAACCGTATCAGCCAACAGCGTGTTGCTTTGGTATCGGCTAACCTCGCCTATGGGGATCTGGCCGAGGCGGTCACGGAAGCCCGCAGTATTTTGGCCAAACAGCAGCTGCCAGCTTCCATTCAGGCCAGTTTTGGTGGTCAGAATGAAGAAATGGAGCACTCGTTCCAGTCGCTGCAAATCGCGCTGGTGCTGGCGGTATTCCTGGTCTATCTGGTGATGGCCAGCCAGTTCGAGTCTTTCCTGCATCCGCTGCTTATCCTCTTTGCCGTGCCCATGGCCGTCAGTGGCAGCGTGTTTGGCCTGTATCTCACCGGCACCCATGTGTCAGTGGTGGTGTTTATCGGCCTTATCATGTTGGCGGGGATTGTGGTGAACAATGCCATCGTCCTGATTGACCGTATCAATCAGCTGCGCAGCGAAGGCGTTGAAAAACTCGAGGCCATCAGCGAGGCCGCCAAGTCCCGTTTACGCCCGATTATGATGACCACACTGACCACTGTACTGGGCCTGTTGCCCATGGCACTTGGCCTGGGCGATGGCGCCGAGGTGCGTGCCCCCATGGCCATCACAGTGATTTTTGGTCTGGCGCTGTCTACCTTGCTGACGCTGGTGCTCATTCCTGTGCTCTACGCCCTGTTTGACCGCAAAGACTTTGCCACCAAAGCCCCTGAGACCGTGGAGGCTGGCGTATGAATATCACCAAACTTGCGGTCCGCCGCCCGGTCACCACCGTAATGTGTTTTGTCGCCATACTGCTGTTTGGTATGGCCTCTACCAGGTTGTTGCCACTGGAACTCTTTCCCGGAATCGACATTCCTCAGGTGATGGTGCAGGTCCCCTATAAGGGGTCCACACCCGCCGAGGTTGAGCGCGATATCACCCGGGTGCTGGAAGAGTCCCTCGCCACCATGAGTGGCATTGAGAGAATGACCTCAGAATCCAGCCAGGATGGCGCCTTTATCGAACTCAGTATGAAGTGGGGCGAAAACACCGCCACCAAAAGCCTGGAGGCCCGTGAAAAGGTCGATGCGGTAAGACACTTGCTGCCAAAAGATGTAGAGCGGGTATTCATCCAGCAGTTCTCCACATCAGACATGCCCATCTTTAACCTGCGTATTTCCAGTGAAAGGGAGCTTTCCGGCGCCTACGACTTGCTGGAAAAGCAGCTGCGTCAGCCCCTTGAGCGCGTGGAAGGAGTCTCTCAGGTTACCCTCTACGGGGTGGAGCAAAAACAAATCAGCATCCGGGTGGATGCCGACTTGCTGGCCGCTTCCGGGATATCTTCCGCCGAGCTTAACCGCCGTCTGCAGGCCGAAAACTTCGTGATAGCCGGTGGTACGCTGCGTCAGGACAAATCCGTCTATCAGGTTTCCCCCAAGGGTGAGTTTCGCTCCCTCAAGGAGATTGAAGACATAGTCCTCACGCAGGGCGTGCGTCTTGGCGACATCGCCAAGATTAACTATGAGCTGCCTGAGCGCATCGAAGGTCGTCATCTGGATCAGCGTTATGCCGTGGGTCTGGATGTATTTAAAGAGTCAGGTGCCAACCTGGTGGAAGTCTCCGCCCGGGTTATGCGGGTCATTGAAGAGGTAAAAGCCGATAAACAGTTCAACGGTATCAAGCTCTTTATCATGGAAGATCAGGCAGAAGGAGTAAAATCCTCCCTGTGGGATCTGATGATGGCCGGCCTTATAGGTGCCGCCCTCTCCTTTGCCGTGCTCTACCTGTTTTTGCGCAACATGGGAATGACGCTGATAGTGGTGTCTTCGGTGCCCATTTCAATCTGTATGACTCTGGCCGCCATGTATCTGCTTGGCTACAGCCTGAACATACTGTCGATGATGGGCTTGCTGCTCGCCGTGGGCATGCTCATTGATAACGCGGTGGTGGTCACCGAAAGCGTACTGCAGGAAAAACAGAAAGAGCCCCACGAGAGCAAGGACAAGGCCGTGCTGGCAGGGGTGGATAAGGTTGCGCTGGCAGTACTCGCCGGTACCCTGACCACGGCCATTGTATTTTTCCCCAATATTTTTGGCGCCAAGGTGCAGCTCACCATCTTCCTCGAGCACGTGGCCATTGCCATCTGTATTTCTCTGGGGGCCTCGCTGCTGGTTGCCAAGACACTTATTCCACTGATGCTGACCCGCATTCACATCCATCATGAGGACAAAACCCATAAATCCCGGGTGCAGCGTTTTTATGAAGTAAGCCTGAACTGGGTGCTGACCCACCCCAGATGGAGCACGCTGATAGCAGTGCTGATGCTGGCATCAACCGCGCTGCCCCTTGCGAATGTGAAGCAGGACCAGGAAGATGGCGCCAGCAAGCAGCGACTCTTTATCAATTATCAGATTGAAGGTCGCCATGCCCTTGCCGTTACCGAAGCCGTAGTCGCCGAGATGGAAAGCTACCTCTACGCCCACAAAGAGGAGTTTTTTATTGACTCGGTTTACAGCTACTACAACCCAGAGCGCGCCTCTTCAACCGTGCTGTTCACAAAAGGCGCTGAGTTTGACCTCGAAGCCCTGAAGAAAAACATGCGGGAAGGTTTTCCCAAGTTCTCCATCGCCAAGCCACAGTTCGGCTGGAGCAATGACCGTCAGGGCGTACGCGTCACACTGACAGGTCGCTCCACCAGCGAGCTGATGCGCTTAAGCGAGGAAGCCTTGCCTATGCTGAGCGCCATTGAGGGGCTTGAAGACGTCAATTCCGAGGTCAGTGGTGCACAGCAGGAAGTGCTTATCCGGGTTAACCGCGACATGGCAGCGCGCCTTGGCACCCAGGCCAGCGACGTTGCCCGCGCTATCGCTACGGCGCTGCGTGGCCAAATGCTCAGAAGTTTTCGTCATGACCCCAACGGTGAAATCCGCATCGAACTTGCCTACGAGAAAAGCTGGCAACAGTCCCTGGAAAAGCTCAAGCAGTTGCCGGTGCTGAAAATAGACGAGCGGGTGTACAGCCTGTCGTCACTGGCGGAGGTGGACATTGCGCCCCGCTTTGACACCATACGCCACTTTAATCGTAAGACGGCACTCTCCATCGGCGCCAACGTGGAAGGCATTACCACCGAAGAAGCCCAGGAGAAGATCAAGCAGGCCATGAGTCATCTTAATCTGCCCCATGGCTATGAATACTCGCTCAGGGGCGGTTTTGAGCGTCAGGATGAAGATCAGCAAATCATGGTGGTGAACATGCTGCTGGCCGTGGCAATGATTTATATCGTCATGGCAGCCCTGTTTGAATCCTTGCTGCTGCCGTCGGCCATTATTACCTCCATCCTGTTTTCCATCACAGGGGTATTCTGGGCACTGTGGCTTACCGGCACGCCCAACGGCGTGATGGCCATGATTGGCATACTCATTCTGATGGGGATTGTGGTGAACAACGGCATAGTACTGGTTGACCAAATCAACCAGATGACACCTTCTTTGGAAGAACTGTCTGCCACCATACATGCGGTGTGTATCACCCGTCTGCGGCCGGTGTTGATGACGGTGGGCACCACAGTGCTGGGTCTTGTGCCCCTTGCCATGGGCGACACGCAAATCGGCGGTGGCGGTCCCCCATACTACCCTATGGCCATTGCCATTATCGGTGGACTCAGCTTCTCCACTGTCACCAGTTTGTTTCTGGTTCCCTTGTGCTATCAAGCGCTTTATCGCTTAAGACACAGGGCCGCCCAGGGATTGTGGATGGCAAATAAACGTACAGACAAGATGCTGCCCTGGCTGGCAGGTAAAACAGACTGATCTGACAAGCATCAAGGGCCGCATTCTGCGGCCCTTTTTGTTGACAACTCTGGCCAAAAACATCACTCCGGATTCCTTGAGAGACCGCCAATTCTTGCATACACTCAGGATCCGGCGTTGTGATGGAAATGCAACCGACATGAACAAAGTGGTGCAAAAGGAAACCCGCGCTGCTGGCACAATGCCCCGCCATCTGTTGCTCCTGTCTAAATCCCAGGAAGCAACAGATGTAAGTCGTCGCCTCGCGGCATACGGCTGGCATTGTCTGACTGCCGCCAGCGGTCATGAAGCAATTTTAAAACTGAGCGGACAGCAGTTGGGTGTCGCCGTCGCCATGCTGTGCCCCCGTGCCGATACCCTGTCTTCAGACATCGCCCTCATTCAAAGCCACTTCCCTCACTTGCTCTGGATAGCCCTCACCGACGGAAAACTGGATAAAGCCTGCCAGTGGCTGCTCAGCGCCCGCTTTATCGACTATCACCATTCTCCCCTTGACTGGGACAGCGTCAACAAAGCCTTGGGCCACGCCGACGGCATGGCCAAATTACTGCCGGTAAAAACCCCAGGGGTTAAAATTACCGATATTTTGGGAACACATCCCTGTATCCTCCGGCTGAAACAGGATCTGAAAAAACTGGCCAGTACCGACGAAACAGTGCTGCTCAGTGGTGAAACCGGCACCGGCAAAGGTCTGTGCGCCAAATGGCTGCACCGCATGTCTGCCCGGTCCGATGGTCCTTTTATTGCCCTTAACTGCGGCGCCTTACCCAATGGCCTTATCCAATCCACCCTGTTTGGCCACGAGAAGGGAGCCTTTACCGGCGCCGACAGACAGTATCAGGGTCACATAGAACAAGCCAAAGACGGGGTCTTGTTTTTGGATGAAATTGCCGATCTGCCGCTGGAGCTGCAAGTTAACCTGCTCCATTTCCTGGATGACAGACAAATCACCCGTATCGGTGGCAAGAGCCCACTGAAGATAAACTGCCGCATCATTTTTGCGACGCATCAAAACCTTGAAAAAGCGGTCGATGAAGGTACTTTCCGGGAAGACCTCTACCACAGGATTAATGTGCTCCGATTGCATGTTCCCAGCCTGAGAGAGTACAGCACAGAAGTAAAGTTGATGGCCGAAGCCTTTCTTGCCCAGCTTTCCCCTCCAAACCGTTCCTTGAGTTTCAGTGACAGTGCCATTGCGACCATGCGCCATTACGACTGGCCGGGTAATGTCAGAGAGCTGCAAAACCGCATACGGCGAGCGGTGATTATGGCGGAAACACCGCTTATTACACCGGACGATTTAGGCCTAAGCGTTGCCATTCACGCCAAACACCGCGACCTGGTCAGTCAGCGCGATGAGCTGGACGTTGAAGCGGTTCTCAAAGCAATCAGCGACCATAAACATAATATTTCAGCCGCCGCGAGGGCGTTGAATATTTCCCGCTCCACCCTCTATCGCTTGCTGAAAAAAGAACCCAGTTAGGTGTGTCAGTGTCGCAGGTAAACGCGACAACCTGCTTCATATATGCAACAGTTCTACCCACCATAAAATAAATTTCCTCATATAAACATATAGATAACTTCAGGCTCAAGTCTTGCTAAGACTAAGCGTGACCACGCCCATTACGCCCCCTGTCCGCATAAGAAGACGTAACGGGTTACGCATGCATAGAAGGAGCTAAAAATGAAACTACTCTGTAAAGGAAAGATACTTCGTAGGTTCAGCGCACTGGCGCTGGGTTTCACGATGGGTATGGCCGCAACGCCAGCGTTTGCGGTTCATGATGACATATTCGAATTGGAGGGCAATGCCGTACAGGATGCCGTTGCACCACCCTATGACTGGGCAACCCTGTACAACAATGGCAGTAATAATGGTGGTGACCCACTGAGATTTACAGGCATAGTCGACGATACGCCAGATGCATCTGGAATCGACAGCAGTATTTTCACAGGTGGCCGTAAAGACATTCAGGACGTTAGCGACTGGGCTCACAAAATGGGTAGCTCACCGGATAAAGATGAAATTACCCACGCTTATGCGGCAGCCTATAACATCAATGATGACCTGGTGGTGTACTTTGGCGCTGACAGGATCTCCAACAAGGGTGATGCCTTCCTGGGATTCTGGTTCTTTAAACAGCATGTAGCAGCCTTGCCAAACGGCAGCTTCGAGGGCATGCACACAAACGGTGATGTACTGGTTCTGGCAAACTTCCCGCAATCAGTAAACGCGAGCCCCGAAATCCGTGTGGATGTGTGGGATTCAAGCTGTACCAAGGCCGCCAACAACAATCCCGCTGCCGGTGAGTGTGATGCCGCCAATCTGCGTCTGCTTTACAAAGGGGCAGCCATTTGCGGCTCTGGCCTGGGTAACGATTTGGTATGCGCCATTACCAATGATGAGAACGGGTCATACGACCCTACCCCGTCACCATGGCCATATCAGTCTAAAAACAGCAACAACGCCAATGAGTTCCCATATGAAACCTTCTTTGAAGGTGGTATTAACCTGACTCAGTTGGTGGGTGGTGACAGTTGCTTCAGCAGTTTTATGGCAGAAACCCGTTCTTCCAGCGAGTTTACCGCCACGCTGAAAGACTTTGTCATCCATGACTTTGAACTCTGCAGTGTTGATATTACCAAGACCTGTAGTCAGGCCCGGGTCAACGCAACAGAAACCGGCTATGAGTATGACTTTACTTATAAAGTCATCAACGACGGCGCAGGCACCCTGTACAACATAGTGGTAACCGATAACGTGGCCAATCAAACCTTTAATGTTGGCACCCTGGCAAAAGGTGCAATGGCTGAAGGTGGTGGCACCTTTGAAAGTAACCTCAACGGCCTGCAAAATACGGTTACAGTAACAGCAGCCGGCACACCAAGTGGGGATTCCACCATCTCCGATACCGGTGGTGCCGATTGTCAATCACTGAGCATTTCGCCCATGATTAATGTGACCAAAGACTGTAATTCCAACTTTGTCGAAACTGAAAATGGTGTGATTGCCAAGGTCAGCTTCTCTGGACAGGTTTGTAATACCACAGCCAATAACCTCACACTGATCAACGTAACAGTCACCGATGACTCAGGTACTCCATCCGATCCATCCGATGACGTGGATGTGCTTTCAGGTGTGACTTTGGGCGGCGGCGTATGTATGCCTTACTCAGGCGATTACGTACCTAAAGCCTTTACCTCTGCAGTAGACAAGACCTTCAGTGACACCGTCTTTGCAGTGGGACAACTGAAGATTGATGGTTCAAGTGCCTTCAGTGAAAACTCTGCCACCTGTCCTATTTGTCCAAGTAGCGACTAGCGGCTAATCAGGCAGTGGCTTGATCATGAGCCACAAGACCTGGTTCCAGAAAGTGCACAAACAAAAAGCCCGGTATCAATACCGGGCTTTTTTTATCGGGGCACTGTTAACGGTTCTTACCTTTGCCGCCGGTGCTGCCACCAGTGCTGGTGTCACCTGTGTCTGTGGTGGATGAGCTCAGCGTCACAGTCACGGTAGCGCTGGAGCTGCTGATGCCATCAAACAGGGTGTAGCTGAAGCTGTCACTGGTTTTGAACGCCTTGGCAGGAGTGTAACGTACGCTGCCATCACTCAGTACTTCCACGCTGCCTTTGGCGGCGGCAGAAACCTGCACAGTCACGTTGGCACCCTGGGCTATCACGTCATTGGCCTTCACTTCGATGGTAACCGCTTGCTTGCTGCTGATATTCACCTGGTCATTGTTGGCAACCAGCTCACTGGCAGCAGGGGCTGCGATTACCTGATAAGTCAGGTTGGTGCTGCCTTTCACGCTGGAGTCAGCCAGTGAAGTGGCTGTCACAGGCACGTTGTAGTTACCGTCGGCACTGTTGCCGGCAGAAGTAACGGCCAGAGTCACCTGCTGGCTGGCACCGGGAGCCAGAGTCACAGTGGCAGTGTTGGCCTGCCAACCACTCAACACGTTGGCTGCAACACGGTAATCGCTAGCTGCACAATCTGCAGAGTCACGGTTTTCAATTCTCACACTGTACTGCACAGTATCACCGGCATTCCCGGAGGCAACACTTTGGACCGCAGAAACAGTTGGTGAGGCTTTCAGACACTGGCCAGCGGCGCTGCCCAGCTGGACACTGATGTCAGCGGTGTTGCCGTTGGCAGACAAGAGGCTGAACGTCACACCTGAATCCGGATCGGTAAAGCTGTCACCTATGGCCATGGCAGGATCTTTCCAGTCGTTCATGCCATATCTTTGCTTGAAGTAAGCATCAGGCTTCATGTGCAGTACGCGGCTGCGTGGCTCACCTTCGGTCACCATACGAACCAATACCCCTTCTGTGACATCGCCGCGGTACATGGTGTAAGAACGGGCAGCCAGGAAGCTGTCATGGGCCAGAGACTGGCGATATTCGATGTAAAACCAACGCTGTTTGCCAGTGACTGGATCGGCGCCGCGTGGGATTTTCACCGCGATGGGTTGACCATTGCTCTGCTCATAGGCGCCCAGGGTGTAAACACCATCCTCTGCAGCCACAGCTACCGCACCAGACGCTGCGCTAACCCAACCCAGTTGTTCTTTTTGCTCTGCACCGAAATAACCCATATCTGAGTTGCCCATGGTGCTGTAGCTGTCACCGTATTCAATTACGCGACAGTTACCCGCCAGAGTACCGGCATCACAATCCCAGGCACCGGCGTGTTCCAGACCCAGATTGTGGCCAAATTCGTGTGCAACGACGCGGGCAGGTTGAGGACCATTAATTACGGCCCGTGATGGCAGACCGGTCAGGGTTGCAGAGCCTTCAGACTGACAGGCGTCCTTGGTGGTCAGATACACATAGCGGTCATACTGGTTCAGGGGCACACCGGCGGCAATCGCCTGCTCATTGATGGACTGCGCCAGGGTATTGGCGTTGTTGCAAACCTGATTGGACATGGGCGCAGTGAACACACCAGCCACAGTACCGGTCAACCACAGTTGGTTATCTGAGGCCGCACGGTAGAAATCATTGACAGTACCGAACACCATGGCATCGGCTTCGCTGACGCTCATGGGCAGATCGTTGGGGTTTTCCTGAAAGTTGACCAAAAACACCAGGGTTTTCTGCGCCCCGGTCACGGCGGCGTTTGCAGCCACAGGCGCCATGGCGGCCAATCCCAGTGCGGACATCACCATCATTGACGCGGCTGTCTTGCCAAACCCCTTTGATGAAAGGCGCTGAGACTGACGGATGTGGGTGGTGCTTGCAGTAACTTGGGTCAACTTTGTCATTTTGCTACTCTTTTGGGCTATTCAAATTCGGTGTTTTTCAGGTTCCAGATAACTGATAAAACTAGAATTTGTATGTGAATAACGATGGAAGCTTTTGCGTTTCAGGACATCCTTTTTACGATTTGAAACGCTTTCCTTCACTTTTTCACCCAAACCTCTATGGATCTGTTCGGCGGGGTCATTCTATAGAGAAATTCGTCGGCTTGTATATAGGCTAAAACCCAGTAAATTAGCGGGTTTCAGCCATTTTCTTTTAAAAACAACACATAAGATTGATTAAATTTTAATCTGGTCATACCAGACGAATTTTTGACTAATTTCCATCAAGTTAGCAATCTTAAAAATTTGATAATTGCATTTTTTACGAGAAACATGGCTTTAATCATCCAGTGTCAATAAAAAGTCAAATGTCTGAATTTTGACACCATAAAATGACGCTTTTCATTGCGCGCAATGAAAGCAACAACGCTCAGTCAATTCATCCGGAATTTCGGATTCAGGCGGGATAAATCACCATTAATAGGGGCAGCGATTTTTTTGACGCATCGATGGCGCGCCTAAGGACAAGGTTCGCGGGGATCTCTACTTGCGTTTAAGGTGAATTCTTGTAGCTTTAAACAGGTTTATAACAACAGGGATATACAGATGAACAAACTGCCACTGATTCTGCTGCTGTGCTGTAGCGCAGCCATGTCCGCCGACGATAAATTTGCTGCCGTGGAAATCAAAAGTACTCACCTCAATGGCAGTGCCTGGTTGTTTGAAGGCGCCGGTGGCAACATAGGCGTCAGTAGCGGCGAGGACGGCCTGCTGATCATTGATGACCAGTTCGCGCCCCTGGCAGACAAGATAACTGAGGCCCTCGCGCAAACTCCGGGTGCCAAAAAAGCCGCGATGCCCAGATACATCATCAACACCCATTATCATGGCGATCACACTGGAGGAAATGCACACTTCGCCGAACATGGCACTGTGATGGCCCATGATAACGTCCTGCAGAGACTGCAAAAGGACGACAAATTCCCCGGCGCAGGTTTGCCGGTGATTACCTACGACAAGGGCATCAATATTCGATTCAACGGTGACAACCTGAAAGTCACCCATCTGGGTCCAGGCCACACAGACGGCGACAGTGTCGTGCTTTGGCAAGCTGCCAACGTGATTCACATGGGCGACCTCTTTTTTAAAGACAGATTTCCCTACATTGACCTTAAGGGTGGTGGCGACGTGATAGGCTATCGCGACAATGTAGCGGCAGTGCTGCAGATGATCGGAGACGACACCAAAGTCATCCCGGGGCACGGCGGGCTTGCCACCAAGGCCGATCTGTTAACGTTCAAACATATGCTCGATCACAGTATCAATTGGGCCAAGGAAGCCCACCGCGAGGGCAAGAGTCTCGAACAGATGACATCCGAAGGCCTGGGCGAAAAATATCAGAGCTGGAGTTGGTCGTTTATCAACGAAGAAAAATGGATTGCCACGCTTTATGAAGGGCTGAAGTCCTCTTAAGATCATTGCGGCAGAATCTTGATGTCCTGCTGCTAAATCACCCGAGTACAAGGAACTGAGTACCATGAAAACCACTGTGCAAACCCTGATTGACGCCCCTATTGCCGTTGTGTGGCAAGCCTGGACAACCCCCAGCCATATTTGCCAATGGAATTTTGCCGACGACAGCTGGTGCTGCCCCGCCGCAGAAATCGATTTACGTGAAGGAGGCAGCTTCAGTTATCGGATGCAGGCGCGCGACGGCTCCATGGGCTTTGATTTTGGCGGCACCTTCACCCATCTTATTCCCGGCAGCGCTTTGGGTTATGTGATGGAGGATGGCCGCGAAGTCCAGGTGACCCTGCGCCAAACACCTGAAGGGGTGTTGCTGGAAGAAACCTTCGACAATGAAGATCAGCATACCGCTGAGCAGCAGCGTCAGGGCTGGCAGGCCATCCTCAACAACTTCAGGCATCATGTGGACTCCCTGGTAAGTTAATATGCATTACCGGCATCAACCCATGCCCTTAAAACCGGCGGGGCGAAATGGATAACTGCCAAGAAGCGCAGCGACACTTGCTGGCCGTGCTCGATTCACAGGAAGCCGCGAGTACGCAGGCCTTGATAAATCTGACAACGGCCTTTTCTACCTGTGCCTGCTGGCCAACGCTATTGCTGAACAGTGCAAACGATTCAGCAAACCACACCTCAGTGACCTGGTTATTAAAGGCCTGGCTTGAACAGGGCAACCGACTCGATGACCAGCAATCGGCAACCTGGCTGGCACTAACCCCGGCGTTAACGCAATGGCAGGCAAGACTTCATATACTGCAATGTCTGCCGGGGTTTAGTATCCCCGAGTCATTACGGTCGCTGACCGAACACATGGTTCGGGAGGCATTGGCTGACAGCAATAAATTTGTCCGGGCCTGGGCATACACGGGTTTGGATACTCTGGCCCGGCAATTTCCTCAGTACCGGGATGAGCGCAACACCTTGTTTCAGATGTCGCTGCAGGACGAAGCCCCTTCGGTAAAGGCGAGAATACGCCAGCTGATAAAGGCCCAGAAAGGAGAGCAAGTATGACAACAAAAGGTGGTTGCCACTGCGGCAACATTCGCTATCAACTCAGTGCTGACCCATTTGATGCGGACTATTGCCATTGTCTGGATTGCCAAAAGACCTCAGGCGCTCCGTTTGGCGCCTGGATGGACTTTAAAGCAGAGCAGGTCACCTGGCTTGCTGGTGAAGTAAAAGAATATGCGTCATCGGATAACATCCGTCGTGGCTTTTGCCCTGAGTGTGGCTGCACTCTGACTTACCGCAGCACCCAATACCCCGACTATCTGACCCTGAGCATCTGCTCACTGGACGATGCATCGCAGATCTCCCCCAAGTACCATATCCATACCCAAAGCCGGCAGCCCTGGCTGACGATTCAGGACAGTTTGCCGCGCTTTCTCAGGTCGCGCCCACAAGGCTAGAGAATTAGTCGCGTATTCAGAATAGAAACTACCAGGACAGAGGAATGGTCCTGCGGACATCGCCGCAGGGCCGGCGTAGGGGTTAAATGACGTTGCGATTAGCCGCTCAGGACTTTGACAAACCGGCAGTCAGGTTAAAACGCATGGCTTCTTCAAAGCTCCAGTCGACCTTGATAAGGTCTTCACGCTTAACCAGGGTAGTGACACCGGCCATTTGATAGGAAAGCTGAAACAGCACCGGCACCCAGTCGCCCTCCCCCAGCGCCTGCGATACAGGCTCAGGCGCCTTATCCGTCATGATAAAACCCACCACATATCCGCCGTTGGCCTGCTTGACCAGTACCACCTGCTGATCCTTGGGCTTGCCATCGCGATTCATCAAAGAGGCTATGTCTCTGATACTGCCGTACACAGACTTAAACAACGGGAAGCGCATCAGCGCGCGCTCAATCTTACCCCATATCCATTGGATGGGGCTCACGGAAAACAGCAAGCCGGCAGAGAATACCAGGGCTATCACCAGCAAGAAGCCCTCACCCACAAACAGTTTGGGTAAGCCCACCAGCTCCAGCAGCAAGACACCCAACTCGTCCAGCGACACGAACAGCGACCAGAAAAGCCAAAGGCTCAGTGCCATGGGCAATACATTCATCAGTCCACGGGTCAGGGTGGTTTTCATTGATTCCTCGATTAACGCAGCGGCTTTAGAGGGGCAAGTTGCCCCGGAAATTGTCCGCTATGGTATCACAGCCGTTTACTCTGGCTATCTGCGCCTCAAGCCTTTTCATTGCCTGTGGTAATACCAGGGGGGTTGCGGCGATAAGGGGTATCCCCAATCGGCCGTCAGTCAGGGATGCGGATGCAAACCACAGGTACAAAAAAGCCGGGAGAACCCGGCTTTTAATGTTGGCTACAGCTGAGACATCAGAGGTTAATATCCTTTTCCATGTCCTCATAGGAGGTATGGCGCACGTCTTTGCCCTTAACGTAGTAGATGATGTACTCGCAGATGTTCTTGCAGCGATCCCCTACTCTTTCCACCGCACGGGCAGCCCAAAGCACGTCCAGTACACCCGGGATAGAACGGGGGTCTTCCATCATGTAGGTCATCAACTGACGAATGATACCCTCGTATTCCTTGTCCAGACGCGCATCCTCGCGGTGCAGCTCCAGGGCCGACTCCACATCCATCCGCGCCAGCGCATCCAGCGTGGAATGCAGCATGCGGGTGGCATGGCGCCCCATAGACTCGATGCTCACCAGCAGAGGTTGCTGGTTGTTGTTACGCTTCTCCAGTGCCGCCTTGGCAATGCGCACCGACGCGTCGCCGATACGTTCTAGGTCGGCAATGGTCTTGGAGATGGCAATGATAAGGCGCAGATCGCTTGCCGCCGGCTGACGCTTGGCGATGATGCGGGTGCACTCTTCGTCGATGGACACTTCCATGCCGTTGACCTTGTGGTCACCATCAATCACGCGCTTGGCGAGCTCAGCGTCCAAACCGCCAAGGGCATCCAGGGCCTGCTCCAGCTGACGCTCTACCAGACCACCCATGGCCAGAACCCGGTTACGGATGTCGTCCAGCTCGGCATTGAACTGACCGGAAATGTGCTTATTGGTACTCAGTTTATCCATGTGAATTCAAACGCCTCTTGCTGTTAACCGTAACGGCCTGTGATGTAGTCTTCTGTCTTGCGCTGGGATGGCGTGGTGAAAATGGTGTTGGTATCCGCATATTCCACCAGCTCGCCCATGTACATAAAGGCCGTTTGATCCGATACCCGCGCCGCCTGCTGCATATTGTGGGTAACGATAACCACAGTGTACTTGGCCTTAAGCTCGGTGATGAGCTCCTCAATGGTCAGGGTCGAAATGGGGTCGAGGGCCGAGGTTGGCTCATCGAGCAGCAACACTTCGGGCTCAATGGCAATGGCACGGGCAATCACCAGACGCTGCTGCTGACCACCCGAAAGACCAAAGGCATTGTCATGCAGACGGTCTTTCACTTCATCCCAAATAGCAGCGCCGCGCAGCGAGCGCTCACAGGCTTCATCCAGCTCACGACGGTTGTTAATACCCTGCAGGCGCAGGCCATAGACCACGTTTTCGTAGATGGACTTGGGGAACGGATTGGGGCGCTGGAACACCATGCCCACGTTACGGCGCAGCGCCGCCACATCCACCGCCTTGTCGTAGATATTCTGCTCATGCAGGCGAATTTCACCCGTGATATTGCAGTTATCCACCAGGTCATTCATACGGTTGATGCAGCGCAGCAGTGTCGATTTACCGCAGCCACTGGGGCCGATAAAGGCAGTAACGCGCTTTTTCGGGATCTTCATCGACACATCAAACAGTGCCTGCTTGGTGCCATAGTGCAAATTAAGGTTTTGGATCTCCAGAGCCGTCTCCGACGCAGGCAGATTGGCCAAATCCAGGGTTTCGGTCTTCATTACAGTGCTGTCTATCGAAATCATATTCTGTACCAATTCTCAGGATAATCGTCGGATTATCAATGCTCAAGGGAGCGATATTTTTCACGCAGGTGGTTACGTACACTGATGGCGGTCAAATTGAGCGCCACAATCACGGACACCAGCAGGAAGGAGGTGGCATATACCAGCGGGCGGGCCGCCTCCACGTTGGGGCTCTGGAAGCCCACGTCGTAAATATGGAACCCGAGGTGCATGAACTTACGGTCAAGGTGCACAAAGGGGAAGTTCATGTCGATGGGCAGAGTTGGCGCAAGCTTCACCACACCCACCAGCATCAGCGGCGCCACTTCACCGGCGGCGCGGGCTACCGCCAAAATCAGCCCCGTCATAATCGCCGGGCTCGCCATGGGGATAACAATCCGCCACAGGGTCTCGGCCTTGGTGGCGCCCAGAGCCAAACTGCCCTGACGCACAGCACTTGGTATACGAGACAAGCCTTCCTCGGTGGACACAATCACCACCGGCAGGGTCAGAATGGCGAGCGTCAGCGCCGACCAAATCACGCCGGGAGAGCCAAAGGTGGGCGATGGCAGTGCTTCGGGGTAAAACAGCTGGTCGATGGAACCACCCAGCATGTATACGAAGAAGCCCAGACCGAACACGCCATACACAATCGACGGCACACCTGCGAGGTTAATTACGGCGATGCGGATAATCTTGGTGAGCGGGCCCTTTTTGGCATACTCGTGCAGGTAAATGGCGGCAATCACCCCAAATGGCGTCACGATAACAGCCATCAAAAGCACCATAAACACGGTACCGAAAATGGCCGGGAATACGCCGCCCTCGGTGTTGGCTTCGCGGGGGTCGGCGCTGACAAAGTTCGCCACACCGGCAAACCAGTGGCCAATTTTACCCACAAAGCCCAGACGGTTTGCGTAGGCTACATCCAGCACGCTATCGAGCTTGAGCACCACTTCCTCACCACGCATATCGCGGACAATCACGCTGTCGCGGGCCGCTTCGTCACGTAGGGCAAAGAGCTCTTTTTCCAGTACCAGATAGTCGGTTTCCAGCTTTTGACGGGCCGCTTCAAACTCCTGCTTTTTGCTGTCGTTGAGCTCACCATCGAGTTCGGCGCGGCGCTCCTTCAGACGCAGGCGTTCCAGCTCGTAGTTGATGGCGCCGATATCACGCTTTTGCAGCGTCATGGCCTTGTCGGCAATATCCACTGCCCGGGCAATGTGCTCTTCCAGTGAGTGCTGCACGTCGGTGAGGTCCAGGCGCTTGCCATCTTCAATCACCGCCAGCGGATAACCGTAGAAGTTACCGTTTTTGGTGCGCTCGATTTTGGCAATCCCCTCGGGGGTGCTGCGCGAGACGATGTCGGTCTCCAAAATCCAGCGGAAATCCAGCCCCACAAATTCACGGTTACCGGTTTTCACCAGATAACGGGTCACGAACTCGCCGGGATGCTCAGCAAACTCTACACCGGCGGTGATAAGACGCTCGGTGGGCACGGCTTCACTGTCGTAAATCTCACCAATCAGGGTGGACTCCACCCCTTTGGCATCACGCAGTTTCCACTCGTAGATATCGGCCGGCCAGAAGTACGACAGACCACGCCAGGCAATTAGGAGCAAGAGGCCCAGCACAGCAATAAGGCTGATGCTGACCGCGCCGCCGGTCATCCAAATCCAGGGGGAACCCGATTTAAACCACTTACCCATTGTGCTTTCCCCAATTCATTTCAATGCATTTCATCAGAACAATTCCTGCTTGCAACAGCGCCATTACAGCGAGCTGTAACGCTCGCGGAGGCGTTGACGAACAACCTCGGCAATCGTGTTGAAAATAAAGGTGAAGATAAAGAGCACAAAGGCCGCGAGGAACAGCACCCGATAGTGGCTGCTGCCAATGGCCGACTCCGGCATTTCCACGGCGATGTTGGCCGCGAGGGTTCGCATACCTTCAAATACACTCCACTCCATGATGGCGGTATTACCGGTTGCCATCAGCACAATCATGGTTTCACCCACGGCACGGCCAAGGCCCATCATGATGGCAGAGAAAATACCTGGGCTTGCGGTAAGCAAAACCACCCGGGTCAGGGTTTGCCAGGTAGTAGCCCCCAGCGCCAGACTGCCATTGGACAGATGACGAGGCACAGAGAAGATGGCGTCTTCAGCAATGGAGAAGATGGTTGGAATAACCGCAAAGCCCATGGCAATCCCCACCACCAGAGCGTTGCGCTGGTCGAAGGTGATACCAAGCTCGTTGGTGATGAACTGACGGGTATCCCCGTGGAAGAACATCACTTCGATGCTGGGGCTGATGGCGAAGGACAGATAGCCCACCGCACAGATAACGGGTACCAGCATCAGTTCCTGATAGGTTTCAGGCAGGCGCTGCTTCCAGCGGCCGGGCAACTTGCTCCAGCCATAGGCACTGGCCAGAATCGATACAGGTAACAGTATCAGCAGGGCCAGAATACCGGGCAAATGCTCTTCCACCAGGGGGGCCAGCCACAGACCAGCCAGGAAGCCCAGAATAACCGTAGGCAAAGCTTCCATGATTTCAATGGTGGGCTTGACGATACCGCGCACCTTGGGGGACATGAAATAGGCGGTGTAGATGGCACCGGCAATGGCAATGGGCACGGCAAACAGCATGGCGTAGAGTGCCGCCTTCATGGTGCCAAACGCCAGTGGCATCAGGCTCAGCTTGGCCTCAAAATCATCAGAACCCGAGGTAGACTGCCACACAAATTTGGGCTCTGGATAACCTTCGTACCACACCTTGTTCCACAGGGCACTCCAGCTCACCTCAGGATGCGAATTGCTCACATCAAACAGATGCAGCTTGTTGCCGGCATCCACCACCAAACCATTAGCACGGGGGCTGAAGCCCAGCGCCTGTGGCTTGGCGATATCAAAGGTCTCACTCAAAAGCTCGCGCTCACTGGTGGTATAAAGCAGTGCCAAACGGCCTTCGGCGGTGATGGTGGCAAAGCTCTTGCGATAAAACTCGCTGCCAATGGCCTGCACGTTGCCAAGGCCCTTGAAGTCGCGGATTTCACGGTAGAGGCGCCCCTTGTCGCTGCTGACCTGGAAATACTGCACCACATCGCCACTGTCGTAGGACAGCAGCAGCGAGCTGGCACCGGCAAGTAAAGACACGCTGGTAAGCTGCTGTTTGGCACGGCCTGCATCTATCACCTGCAGCAGTGACGGCGACTCGGCATCACGGATGTCGTACACAAAAATTTTGTTGCCGCCGCGCAGCATCAACTGACGCTGATCCGGGGTCATCAACTGTTGCTCAACCTTGGAAGGGGCATCCACAAGGGGCGCACTCACGCGGCTCCACTCCACCTCTTCGGTCATCATGTTCACTTCGCCTTCGAGGCGAGTGAGCTGCCAGCGGCCCTGGGCATCCTTATACGCCACACTCACCTGCTCGCTGCTGCGGGCATAGGCAAACTGGGCAATGGCATCACCGGACTCACTCACCAGGATTTCACCATCCTGGCTTAACTGACGCAGTTTAGGCGTAATAAGGCGGCGGTTGTCCGGATAGGTGACGCCAAACTCCACACGGTAAAGGCGAAGCTCACCGTTGGAGAGGCCAAGACCGAAGCTTTGTTCATAGGGCATGCCGGCATAAGCACCGCTGACACTGACACCTTCCGGGAGAGAAGGCGCAAAGGAATCGGCCAGCTCACCGCTTACACGATAAAAAGCGACACTGCCATCGGTTGCCACGCGGTAGAGAATTTCATTTTGCTCATCGCTGCCCACCATCAGGGCGGGAGCACTTTGCGCATCGTACGCGACAGAGACACGCTCAGTCACTTCGGCGCTGTCGAAAATGGGCTTCACCACATAAAGCAGATAAAAGAAGATCAGCAAAAGGGCGACAAACACCATCACGCCGCCTACGCTGACGCCGATGGCTGTCGCCTTGTCCTTGAGGGCGCGTCGCCCCGTGCCCCTGCCTGCCAGTATACTGCTGGCAGCCATTTCAGGCTTAGTGACCTGAATTTCCATTCATAACCTCTGATTGATTGGCCTGAGCTCTTTTCGCTGGGCAGCGCCGATTTGCTGTGCTAACAATTAATCATCGGAGCGACCCAACCTGGAATGGCCGCCATTATATGACGTCAATATGACAGTTGTGTTACGACCATAGACCCAAGCCGCCAAAAGATCATCTGCAACTCTGTCTTTATTTTGTAGCAAACACAAGGAGTAAGCGCGCAATGCTGAGATACCTCATCACACTGCAGGCCCCGGACAGAACCGGATTGGTTGAGCAGATTGCCCATGCCGTGAGCCGCCATGGCGGCAACTGGCTGGATTCAGAGCTGCGCCATATCGACGGTATTTTTGCCGCCATCATAATGCTGGAGATCCCGTCCGATAATTGGGACCCGCTGATAGAAAATCTCGAATGCATCGATGGCCTGACCCTGACCCACGCCAGTACCCGGGCGGGCAAACCACCAGCCTTTAAACGAAGCTACAGCCTAGTGGCCTACGACAGACCCGGACTGGTGCTGGATATTTCAAATAAAATCAATGCCCTTGGTATTAATATCGAGCAGTTTTCCAGTCAATTTGAGAGTGCCAGCCACACGGGTGTCGCCCTGTTTCGCGCGACCTTTGTGCTGGGGATGGATGACATCGCCAAACAGGAGCTGCTGACCGAATCCCTCTACCGCATCGGCGATGATGTGGTACTGGACCCTGTCAGCAACTGAGCAGGCCTAGGGCACCTTTTGGTGCCTTGATTTAACCAGATACCTTAAGGGTATCTGGCTGACCAGCATTCCAAAGAGCATCAGCCCGCAGCCAAACAGTGCTCGCGCTCCCAGGGTTTCATCGAGAAACAGCATCCCGCCGATGGCCGCAAACACGGTTTCGAGGCTCAAAATAATTGCCGCGTGGGCAGGATGGGCGTGTTTCTGCGCCAGCACCTGCAGGGTGTACGCCACGCCTACAGAGATAAGGCCTGCGTATGCCAGAGAGCCCCAGGCCGCCTGCACACCTTCCAGCGTGGTGGTTTCCATCATTAAGGACACCACAAAGCTCGCCAGCGCACACACCAGGAATTGGCCACAGGCCAGCACCACAGGCGCTATGCGGGTGGCGTAGTGATCCACTGCCAATATATGCATTGCCCAAAAGAGTGCGCCAACAAGCTGCAGGGCATCACCAAAGGAGATGGTAAAGTCATCACCCACGCTTAAAAAATACAACCCCACCACAGCAATGGCGCAGCCAAGCCAGGTATTGAGTCCCGTGCTGTGCTTAAGCATGATCCCCAGCACAGGCACCAGCACTATATATAGGCCGGTGATAAATCCGGCGTTGGCTGCGGTGGTGTGCAGCAGCCCCACCTGCTGAAATGATGCCGCGATAAATAAAATGCCACCACAGCCAAGGGAGCCCACCAGTGCCCGGCGCCAAAAACCAGTCTCCCCCGAGCCCTTTACCCGGCCTCGTGCCTTTAAAAACCAAATCAGCGGCAACAGACTTATCGCACCGATAATAAAACGCAACCCATTGAATGCAAAAGGCTCAAGGCTTTCCATTCCCAGTCGCTGCGCCACAAAGCCAAAGCCCCAAATGGCCGCCGCCAACAATAACATCAGATTGGCCAATTTTTCCCCCAAGGCACTCAATATCCAAAACCAACGAACAGATTCAGTAACATACAACCAATACTTAAGGCCAAATCGACTTGGCAGCAAGCGCGCTATTCTGACCGCATGCCAGCCGTTTTACAACGCCAACCAGGCATTTTCAAAAACACCCTGTGCAAAATAAAAAACGGCGCCCATGTCGGTCGTTACGACCGGGGCGCCCAACGGCATAAGCACATAAAAGCCCTCATCCATGAGGGATAAGCAACAAACCTCTTTCATTTGGCAGCACGAACACTGTCCACTTGTTCGGCGTGACCAGCCCCCTTATTTGCGTTCCAGCAAGCCCGGCAAGGCCGCCTGTTCACCGGGTGCCCACAACCAGGCCGCACCGCGTACCCCTGAGGAGGCACCGTGATGATTTTTGACCACTTTGGTGGCACACTCGCCGCCCAGCACGTACTTGGGCAGCAGGGCTGGCAGATACTCGTAAATCTCATCGATATTGGACACGCCGCCGCCAAGGACAATCACGTCCGGGTCAAGCAGGTTGATAACGTGGGCCAGCGCCCGTGCCAGACGGTCGATAAAGCGGCCGAACGCCGCTTCGGCGAGGGGGTCGCCCTTGCCCATCAGCGCCACGATTTCAATGCCGCTTGCGGCCTCTCCCCCGTGGGCGCGAAAATCACGCACAAAGCCTGTGCCGGAAACAAAGGTCTCGATGCAATCGGCATTGCCGCAGAAACAGCGGGTGGAGTTGAACTCATCTGCCGTCATCCACGGCAGCGGATTATGACCCCATTCACCGCCAATGCCGTTACCACCACCATGTACCTTGTGATTAATCGCAATACCTGCGCCGCAGCCGGTGCCAAGAATGGCACCAAATACCAACGTTTTACCGGCGCCGCCACCGTCCACTGACTCCGACACCGCAAAGCAATTGGCGTCGTTGGCAATACGCACTTCCCGGCCCAGCATGGCACCGAGGTCCTTATCCATCGGCTGTCCGTTCAGCCATACGGCATTGGAGTTCTTTACCCTGCCGGTAACTGCAGACACCACACCGGGAATGCCAATCCCCACACTGGAGACCTGTCCGGTTTCCATTTCAGAGTCATGCACCAAGCCAGCAACCGCTTCAAGGGTCGCTCGGTAGTCCTTGGGCGTAGGTACACGCTTGCGAAATACCTCCTCCCCCTTCCCATTCAAGGTCACCAATTCAATCTTGGTGCCGCCCAAATCAATCCCAGAGCGATACATCTCTTTCTCCATGTCGATGGTGTTTTTCATCTCAGCGCAGCTTGTCATGCCCCTGCCCCTGCCAATTCTCAGTGCTCATGCTCATGCTCAGTGCGGTCATTTGTCGCTGACCAGCGGCAGTCCACATTCCAGCGCCTTGGCAGGCTCATCCTGTTGGACAATCCCTTCGAGGCTGATATTCGCCAACGTCAGGGTACCGCCCTGGGGAAGCGAGAGGGTCATGGGGCTGAAAGTGCGTGCCAGCTCGTCGGCCGTTACCCCGAAACATGACAGAGGTACTTCCACTCGCTGCCACTGGCCATCGGTTTTTAACTGCCCGGACAAGTCCACGGCCTGACGACAGCCACCTTCACAAACCATCGACAGCTGCAATTTGCCGGGCAAGGCAGCCAAAGCAATATCGAAGGAAAGCATCGATGAGTCGGGCGCAAAGCGGCGCAAATCCAGGGTGAAATCATCACGGAAACTGAGGGTACCGGCGGCGCCGAACTCAAACCGGCGGGCATCTTCCTGCACAATGCGATTCACACTGCGCACGGCCCAGGGGCCCTGCTGCCAAAGACCGGCGCCGACGCGATGTAGCCCCTTATCGTCCCCCACGGCCAAATGCCAGGGCGCCTTGATGGCTTTATCGAAAATCGCCAGTCGGTTATCCGCCTCAGAGCTGCCGTTGTCCTCGCTGAGTCTGGCAAGTGTCCCATGAGTCTGATAATCAAAACCCTGCCAGAGGCTGAGCAGGGGCTTGGGCTGAATTTGCCCTGCACTACCGGCGTCAGACACGAAGCCATCGGCGGCCGGGGTGGCGGGCCATGGGAAGGGCATGCGCCCCTTGAAGTCGGTTCGCGGCTTTGCGTTTTTATCGCCAATCAGTACATCTGCCACACCCGCACCTTCGCTGCCGGGCAGCCAGGCGGCCACAAAGGCATCGGATACGTTGATTTCAGGGTTCATCCACAGCGGTCTGCCGGACAAGACCACGGACACCAGAGGTAATCCTGTTTCCTTCAGAGCATTAAGCATGGCCAATGAACGCTTGTCAGCGCGCTGATACTCGAGGTTATCCAAATCGCCGTTGCCTTCGGCGTAGGGTTGCTCACCATAAACGGCGATGACCACATCGGGCTTAAATCCCACGGGGATACTGCCATCTGAACTCAGGAGGGCATCACCGCCAGCGGCGTTCAGCGCCGCCTTGATACCGGCAAAAATGCTGGTGGCGCCGGGGAAATCGGCGTTGGTCACTTCAGTTCCCTGCCAGGTCATGCTCCAGCCACCTGACTGCTGGGGAATACTGTCAGCGCCCTCGCCCACCACCAATACTCTGGCATTGGCAGCAATGGGCAGCACAGGGCGCACCCCATTGGCTGGGCGATTGTTTTTCAGCAGCACCAGGGACTCGGCAACGGCCTGACGGGCAATGGCACGGTGCTCTGGATGCCCTATCCATTCCTGTTTACCGGCATAGGGGTTAGCTGACGGCGCTTTGTTGTCAAACAGACCAGCGCGCAGTTTTACCCGCAACACGCGCTTCACCGCATCATCAAGACGGGAAAGCGGCAAGACCCCGGATTTCACATCCTCGATGGTATTGGCATAGAGCGCTTTCCAGCTGTCCCCCGGCGCCATCAGTATGTCCACACCGGCATTCACGGCTTCAGCACAGCGCTCGTAACTGCAGCCCGGCACAAAGCCATGACCCAGCCAATCGCCAACCACTATCCCATCAAATCCCATGCGCTCTTTAAGCACATCGGTAAGCAGGTATTTACTGCCGTGGAGCTTTTCGCCGTTCCAGCTGTTAAAGGAGGCCATCACGGTTTGCACCCCATGACCCAGCGCACCCACGTAGCCCTGACCATGACGGGCAATCAGGGTGTTTTCATCTACCCTGGTATCACCGCGATCGTCACCATTCTCAGTGCCGCCATCGCCGATAAAGTGTTTGGCGGTGGCCAGGGTGTAATCTTCGCCAAGCCAGCTTTTACCCTCGCCCTGCATGCCATCCACAAAGGCTTCCGCGTAGCGTTCAATCAGCTCTGGATCCCGGGCGTAACCTTCATAAGTGCGACCCCAACGCAGGTTATCCACCAGGGCCACGGTGGGCGCGAACACCCAATCAATACCGGTTGCGCGCACTTCTTTGGCCGTGGCCGCGGCGATGGCCTTAATCAGCTGGGGGTTTTGCGTTGCACCCAGGCCAATGTTGTGGGGGAATAAGGTGGCGCCAAACACATTGCCATGACCGTGAACAGCATCTGTGCCCCACATGGGCGGGATGGCGATGCCATCGATACTGTCATCCATGGCAGCATGGTACATCTGGTCGGCCAGCGCCACCCAGTCGGCGGCCTTTGCCCTGTTGTTATTACCGGGGAATGAGCCGCCACCATTGAGAAAGGAGCCAAAGCCATAGCGGCGCATGTCCTCGACGCCAAAGTCGCGAATTTCCGGCTGGATAATTTGCGCTACTTTTTGCTCCAGTGTCATTGCAGCCAGCAACTTATTGACCTCTGCCTCTACATCCGCCTGTTTTGGGGCCTGATAC
The DNA here is from genome assembly GCF_019457615.1 of Shewanella zhangzhouensis. Lineage (NCBI taxonomy): Bacteria > Pseudomonadati > Pseudomonadota > Gammaproteobacteria > Alteromonadales > Shewanellaceae > Shewanella > Shewanella zhangzhouensis. Next base: position 1,745,784 of record NZ_CP080414.1, on the reverse strand, counting down.
ACGGCCTTTGGCCAGCGATTAACGTCCCGCTCGGTCAGTGACGTCGGCTCTGCTGCGCTCACCTTGCCTGACATGACGCCGCCAAGAACACAGGCAAGGGCTACCGTGGTTTTGGATAATGCAAACTTCATTGACCCGCCTCCCTGGGTACAGAGCCCTTCAGACCATAGAAAAGGATGTAGCCGTAGCACAGCACCGGCAGGATAAAGGAGGCTGACAGGCCAACAGAATCCGCCAGAAGCCCCTGCAGCAAAGGCACCAAAGCGCCGCCTACAATCGCCAGACACAGAATGCCGGAACCCTGAGCGGTCGCCGGACCCAGATTTTTCAGTGCCAGACTGAAGATGGTCGGGAACATGATGGAGTTAAACAGCCCCACTGCCAGAATCGCCCACATGGCAAGGGCGCCGCTGCTGTTCATGGCAACCAGCACCAAGAGCGCCGCCATAGTGGCATTGAAGCCCAGCACCTTGCCGGCATCCACTTTTTGCATCACGGCCGCACCGATAAAGCGCCCTAACATGGCGCCGCCCCAGTAAAAGGCGATGTAATGGGCCGCATCGGCCTCGGCCATGCCCGCCACATGGGATTCACCCAAAAAGTTCACCAAAAAGCTGCCAATGGCCACTTCACCGCCCACGTAAACGAATATCCCGATGGCGCCGAGCACCAGATGGCGATGGCTCAGGGCACTGTGACCGCTGCTTGTGACTTCATCTTCCTGGTCATGAATATGGGGCAGTTTCAGCAGTGCAAACACCACTGCCAGCACTATCAGCATGCCGCACAGCAAAAGATAAGGCAGCTTGACCGCATCGGCTTCTGCCTCGGCAGAGGCGCCAACGGCAACCGACAGGATAAGCACAGAGCCAAAGGCCGGGGCTATGGTGGTGCCAAGGGAGTTAAAGGCCTGGGTCAAGGTCAAACGACTCGAAGCAGTTTGCACCGGTCCCAGCGCCGTAACATAGGGATTGGCCGCCACCTGCAGCACGGTAATACCGCTGGCAAGCACAAACAGCGCCCCCAGGAATACGCCGTAAGTGGCCGATACCGCCGCCGGATAAAACAGACCGCAGCCCAGCGCCGCGGTTAACAAGCCAACTACTATGCCCTTTTGATAACCGAGGCGTTTTACCAGGGCTCCGGCCGGCACCGACACCAGAAAATAGGCGCCGAAGAAGCAAAACTGGATCAACATCGCCTGGGCATAGTTCAGGCTGAATACCGCTTTCAAATGCGGAATAAGGATGTCGTTAAGACAGGTGATAAAGCCCCACATAAAAAACAATGTGGTGAGTGATCCGAGCGCAAAACGATAGTTCTCTGCGCCGGCCGCGTTTGCCTGATTGGTGTTGGCAATAGGTACAGTTGCCATGAGTTCTCCCCTTGTATTTTCGGGTTTGCTTCTTTCGGATTTACAGTGTCCACCGCTTTGGCGATTGACCTTTGGCTATTCTGCCACTAGATTAATGTAAGCGCTTTCATTTTTAACATTGCGGTAACCCTTGTCAACTTGTTTTACCGGTAAAACCCTGCGCTGAAACGCCGTCACAGGGAGCCAGGGTCAAGGGCGCAAGGCTGAGATCTGGAAAAAGGATAACGATGACAACACTCTCGCATTTCACCCTGCCGGGTGATTCAGCAATGATGCAAAAAGATTTTTTATTTGGCGTTGCCACCGCCTCGTTTCAAATTGAAGGCGACGCCGAACATCGTCAGCGCTGTATCTGGGACACCTTTTGCGACACCCCGGGCAAAATCGCCGATGGCTCGGATGGCCAGGTTGCCTGCGATCATGTCAAGCTCTGGCGTGATGATGTGAACCTGATTGCCTCCCTTGGGGTGGATGCCTACCGCCTGTCCATCAGTTGGGGAAGGGTGTTACATCCGGATGGCAGTGTGAACCAGCACGGCATGGACTTTTACATTAATCTCCTCGATGAGCTCGGCCGCCTGGGCATTAAAGTGTTCGTTACCCTCTACCACTGGGACTTACCTCAACATCTTGAGGATAAAGGTGGCTGGCTGAATCGGGACACCGCCGTGGCCTTTGCCAAGTATGCTGCCATTGTGGCCAAAGCCCTTGGCAATAGGGTGTATGCCTATTCAACCCTGAATGAGCCATTTTGCAGCGCTTTTCTGGGCTATGAGGCAGGTATTCACGCCCCCGGCCACAAGAGCCGTCAGCAGGGCCGCACTGCCGCCCACAATCTGCTGCTGGCCCACGGTATGGCAATGGCTGAGCTTCGCCGGGAAGCACCACAGGCCAAAGCGGGCATAGTGCTTAATTTCAGCCCAGCCTACCCATATACCTCCAGTACCGAAGATGCCAACGCCGCCAGGCTGGCCCATGAATATCACAACACCTGGTATTTGATGCCACTGATTCAGGGCCGCTATCCGGACATCATCAACCAGCTGGAGCCCCATGAGCGCCCGGTTGTGGCGCCCGGTGACATGGATATCATCAGTACACCAATCGACTACCTGGGTATCAACTACTATACCCGTAACGTCTACCGCGCAGGCGGCCCGCTCGGCTTTGAAGAAGTGCGCCTCGATAATGTGCCCCGTACTGCCATGGATTGGGAGATTTGTCCCCAGGCCTTTACCGACTTGCTGACAGGTCTGGCGCAGGAATTTAACCTGCCGCCCATTTACATCACCGAAAATGGCGCCGCCGAAGACGATGCGCCCCTTAACGGCACAGTGCACGACCCCATGCGACTGGACTATTTGCAGTCTCATCTGCTTGCCGTTCATCAGGCTATCGAACGGGGGGTGGATATCAAAGGCTACTTCGCCTGGAGCCTGATGGATAACTTTGAGTGGGCGGAAGGCTACCGCAAGCGCTTTGGCCTGGTTTATGTAGACTATGGGACCCAGCAGCGCATACTCAAATCCAGCGCCAAAGCCTATCAGGGAATGCTTGCCATACGCCAAGAGGCCAGCCAACAATAATAATAACGGAGGTCGCCATGCTGAGCGTCAGAGAAAAAATTGCTTATGGGCTGGGAGATACTGCCAGCAACATCGTTTTTCAAACCGTCATGCTGTTCCTGACGTTCTTCTACACCGATATCTTTGGTATATCGGCGGCCTATGTGGGCACCATGTTTTTGGCCGTACGCATCATGGATGCGGTCACGGATCCCCTGATGGGCTATCTGGCTGACCGCACCAACACCCGCTGGGGCCGCTACCGCCCGTACTTGCTGTGGTTTGCCTTTCCTTTTGCCGCCATCAGTGTGCTCGCCTTTACCACCCCGGATTTGAGTGAAAGTGGCAAGGAGTGGTATGCCTTTGCGACTTATGCACTCTTGATGCTGGCCTACACGGCTATCAATATTCCTTACTGTGCCCTTGGCGCTGCCTTGACCACCAACCCCGCCGAAAGGGTGTCGGTTCAATCTTATCGCTTCGTATTTGCCATGCTCGGCGGCGTGATGGTCAGTGCCCTTACCCTGCCCCTGGTGGATTTTTTTGGTCAGGGCGATAAAGCCAAAGGTTATCAGCTCACCATACTGGCGATGAGTATTGTCGGTGCTGTGATGTTTTTACTGTGCTTTATCGGTACCAAAGAGCGCGATTTCAGCACAGATGACAGCAGCGGCAACTTCAAGGCGGCCGCTGCCGCCCTGTGGGCCAATGACCAATGGCGGGTATTGTCGGCGGCAGCCATCTTTTTGCTGACCGGATTGGTGCTTAAATCCACCCTTGCCATCTACTACGTCAAATACTTCCTCGGGCGTGAAGACATGATAAGTGTGTTTGTCACCAGCGGTGTGGTTGGCAATATCTTTGGGGTAGCACTCGCCAAGAAACTCGCCGATAAAATGTGCAAGGTGAAAGCCTATATCCGGCTGCAACTGATTGCCGCCGCGCTCTGTATGGCAGCCTGGTTTGTACCGGCCGACCAGTACGTGCTGGCGCTGGTGTTTTACATCGCCTGGAACTTTACCATTAACATGGGCACCCCACTCCTGTGGGCGAAAATGGCCGATACCGTGGACTACGGCCAGTTTAAAACCGGCGTTCGCACCACAGGATTGGTCTACTCGTCGGTGATTTTCTTTATCAAGCTTGGGCTTGCCATTGGTGGCGCCCTGGGCGGCTGGTTGCTTGCCGCTTACGGCTATCGCCCCGATGTCGTGCAAACCGAAGAAACCCGGGCGGGCATTTTATTGTGCTTTACCCTCTACCCTGCTCTGGCATCAATCGCAGTTGCCTTTGTGATGCGACACTATAAACTGAACAGCCAACGCGTTGCCGAGATCAGTGTATCTTTGCAACAAAAGCATTCAGGCACATAGATGTAGTACAAGGAAAGCCCGCGCATATGGCCACTATTTATGATGTTTCCTTTCTGGCAGGCGTGTCACTGGCGACCGTTTCCAGGGTGGTGAACAACACCGGCAAGGTCAGTGACAAGACCCGTCAAAAGGTCCACGATGCCATGGCAAAGCTGGACTATCGCCCCAATACCATCGCCCAATCACTGGCCTCCAACCGCTCAAACAGCGTGGGAGTACTGGTGTCGCAGCTGGATGGTCCCTTCTACGGCCCCATGATGCGGGAGGTGGAATCGGCGCTGCGGGCTGCCAATAAGCACGTTATCATCGCAGCCGGTCACAGCGATGCGGCGCAGGAAAAAGACGGTGTGGAGTTTCTGCTCTCCCGGGGCTGTGACGCCCTGATTGTGGATGCCGAAATCCTCTCCAACGGCTATTTGGTTGAGCTGTGTCAGGGGAAAACCCCGGTGGTACTGATAAACCGGCATGTGGATGGCATCGATGAGCGCTGCGTGCACCTGAATAACCTTCAGGGTGGTCTGCTCGCCAGCCGCCATGTACTGGAAAAGGGCCACAAACAGATAGCCTATATCTCAGGGCCGCTGTTTAAGCTCGATGCCAGAGAACGTCTCGAAGGTCATCGCCAGGCATTGGCCGAGCAAGGCATTGCCTTTGATGAAAACCTCTTTTATGAAGGGGACTTTCGTGAAGAAGGTGGCTATGAGGCCATGGCTGAGTTGCTCTCCCGGGGACGGGACTTTACCGCTGTGGTGTGCGCAAACGATCAGATGGCATCGGGCGCCATCGCCCAGTGTTTGGAGCGGGGTCTGCGGGTGCCGGAAGATATCTCCTTTGTGGGATTCGATAATATCCCCTTCCCCCGTTATATCTCGCCCAAACTGACCACCGTGTGTAACCCCATTCAGGACATGGGACGCATGGCGGCCCATTGGGTACTGCGCGAGGTGTATGACCAAACCGACGTGACTTTTTGCCACCGCTTTGAGCCTGAGTTGGTGGTTCGCGATTCTGTTATCACACGTTAAGCATTTTTATCATAAAAAGGGTGAGCCAGCGTGCTCACCCTTTTTTCTGGCCGAATAAAATTCCTTTAAAAACAAAAGCAAAACACCAACTCCTGCATTCAAACAAAACATTTATTCAACATCCACCATCAGAGTGGTTGACATAAAACCTTACTCAACCTAACTTATGTAAGCGCTTACATTTGTGCTGACAAGGGAGAGTTGTATGCCAGCAAGTAAGCTTTACAACAATAATGTCCCGAACCCCTGATGCGGTTCCGGGTATAAAGGAGAGGAACTTGATGCGACCCTTACAATTCAAAAAATCCATGTTGGCTACCCAGGTTTCACTGATGATGGGCCTGTTGACTGCCGTGCCTGTTATGGCCGAAGAAGCCCCCATTGCCGAAGGCAATATCGAAGTCATTCAGGTGAAAGGTATCCGCGGCTCACAGGCCAAGTCGATGGAACTGAAACGTCAGTCTGCCGGTGTGGTAGACGCCATTTCTGCCGAAGATATCGGTAAATTCCCCGACACCAACCTCGCCGAATCACTGCAGCGTATTACCGGTGTGTCTATCGACCGTATTAACGGCGAAGGTAGTAAGGTGACTGTGCGCGGCCTTGGCCCGGATTTTAACCTGGTGCTGCTGAACAATCGCACCATGCCCACCGCCCAGGTGGCCGGTGAGTCCACCCGCTCTTTCGAATTCGCCAACCTGTCATCCGATGCAGTCAGTGGTGTCGAAGTTTACAAGACCAGCAAGTCGGACATCAGCTCAGGTGGTATGGGTTCTACCATCAATATCCGCACTGCCCGCCCCTTCGATACCCGTGGTTTGGTGGCCAGTTTCGGCGTTAAGGGTCATCACGACACCAATGTGGAAGATGGCAGCTCCATCACCCCCGAAATCTCCGGTATTTTCAGCAACACCTTCCTGGACGACACCCTGGGCTTCGGGCTGAATGCCTCTTATCAGGAACGTGACAGCAACCTCAAGAAAGCCACCATCGATGGCTGGCGCCAGAACATTCACGGCGAACTGAACCCCAATGCGGTTGTGGTAAACGAGAACAAAAACCCCTACGGCAACACCTTCTATGCCCGTAACATCGGCTATGCCAGTCAGGATACCGAGCGTGAGCGTACCAACGCCCAGCTGGTGTTCCAGTATGCGCCATCCGATACCATTGAAATGACCCTGGATTACACCTATTCCAAGCTGTCTGATGTATCAAATACAGATACCTGGGGTCTATGGTTCTCGGGTCCGGGCAACGCCACCTACGCCCATATCAATGAAAACGGCACTTTTGACTATGTGACCGAAGTGGGTGGTGATTACTCGGGCACCATGAATCAGAACGCCTCTGACAATATCAACAAGTCGCTGGGTTTCAATATCGAATGGCAGGCCACGGATAACCTGCTGCTGAGCTTCGATGCCCACGACTCCAACGCCACCGCCGAAGGGAAGTTGGGCAATTACGCCGACAATATCTTCTTTATCCTTGGTGCATTGAACGTGGCCGATAAAACCTACGATGCCACAGGTACCGAAATCCCATTACTTGGCGCCAACTATGGCACCCTGAACCCCAACGGCGAACCACATCTGCTGCCCGAGCATTACGCCTCTCTGTTTGCCGGTGTGCGCGCAGGCCGTAACGAGACCGATGTAAACCAGTATCAATTTGACGGTCGCTGGCTGAACGAAAACAGTGACGCCCTGTCCTCCATCGACTTTGGTGTGTCTTTCACCTCCATGGAAACCCACGCCCAGGGCTCTTACACAGGCCCTATCAGCGCCGGTTGGTATGGCAATATGGGGCTGTGGAAGGATGATGTGAGCTACGTTGGCCTGGGCAGTGACTTCCTGTCCGATTTCAGCGGCGGCGGCAGCGATCTGCTGATCCCTTACTACTATACCTACAATCAGCAAGCGGCCATGGACAAAGCCCAGGCCCTGTACGATGTGGAATACGTGTCCGCGCCATGGCAGGACGACCACCGGATCAAAGAAGACACCACAGCAGCCTATATACAGGTAAATATCGACAGCGAGTTCAATAACATGCCATTGAACATCGTTGCCGGCCTGCGCTATGAGCAAACCGATGTCATTGCCAGCTCCATGCAGCAGGAGGCCGAAAAACTGGTGTGGCTCAACCCCACCGAGTGGCAAACCGTCTTTGCCGACGATTTCACGTTCAGTGACGAAAGCCACGACTACAAAGAGTTCCTGCCGAATCTGGATATCAATCTGGAGCTGATGGAAAACGTGATGGCGCGTTTCTCCTACAGTCGCACCATGGCCCGTCCAAATCTGGGCGCTATGCGCGCTACCACCTCGCTGACGCCTATCCCCAAAGTGGGTTCGCGCACCGGCTTTGCGGGTAACCCCGGACTCAAGCCATACAGCTCCAACAACATCGATCTGTCGCTGGAGTACTACTACGACGACGCCAGCTATGTGTCTGTTGGTTACTTCAATAAAGAAGTCGATAACTTCCTCGCCGACGTCATCGAAGAAGTGAAGTACGACTGGCTGCGTGACCCATACCTGGGCGCTGCCGCCGAGCAGGCCCGTGCTGAGCTGATTGCCAATAACGAAACCCCAAGTGATGAAGCCGTGTTCCAGTGGCTGCTCGACAATGGTTACGGTAACGCTGACAACCGTGTTGAACAGGACGGCAGCGATCCGGTCGCCAGCTGGAACATCAAAAAGCCCAACAACGTGAACCAGATGAACATCAACGGCGTTGAGCTGGCCTGGCAACATTGGCTGTGGGATTCAGGCTTCGGCTTTGCCGTTAACTACACCCTGGTGAATGGTGACATTGATTACGACGTTGAGCGTGTGGATGAGCAGTTTGCCCTGCCCGGCATGTCAGACACCGCCAACTTCTCCGTGTTCTATGAGAAAGATGGCCTGCAGGGTCGTCTGGCCTACAACTGGCGTGACACCTTCCTGTCAGGCATGGGTCAGGCAGAAGCCGGTGGTCCTGCACCGCAGTTTACCGAAGCCTTTGGTCAGCTGGACATCAGCGTGAGCTATCAGCTCACCGATAACCTGTCCATCTTCGCAGAAGGCATCAACATTCTGGAACAGGAAAAACGCGTTTACGGCCGTTATGAGGAGCAGATGCTGCTGGCTCAGCAAAACTCCGCCCGTTACTCCATAGGCGCACGTTACAACTTCTGACACCTTTGCTTGTGTACTTAAGTGGGAAAGCCCGGGGCCAACACCGCCAGGTAGCGGCCCAAGGGTGAGGTCTTTGCCGCGGCATCTGCCGCGGCTTTTTTTATCTTCCAGGCCAAGACTGGTACACTCTGGGCAAATTCAAAAAGAGCCAGCGCCACCGCAGACGGCTCCAACGCAATTGAGAGTGTTATGCAAGGAACATTAAGAAAAATGCGCACCGGGCTCGATGAGCAGGGTCAGGCCAGTTATCGCCTGCCCATTGGTGAGCACGAAATCGCACTGAATCCGCTGATTGGAAAGCCAGTGAAGCTCATCTTCTCGGGCAATATCTATTGCTGTAATTGCGGCAAGAAGACCAAGAAAAGCTACTCCGAAGGCCACTGCTATGTGTGCATGCAAAAACTCGCCAGCTGCGACATGTGCATCCTGAAACCCGAAACCTGCCATTACGACCAGGGTACCTGCCGCGAGCCTGAGTGGGGCGACAGCCACTGCTTTGTGCCCCACTTTGTGTACCTGTCGAACACATCCGGGCTTAAGGTGGGCATTACCCGTCACACCCAGATCCCTACCCGCTGGATAGATCAGGGCGCAACACAGGGTCTGCCTATTCTCAAAGTGGCTTCCCGTAAAATATCGGGGCTGATTGAAGTGGAAATCGCCAAGCTCGTGGCCGATAAAACCCACTGGCAGGCCATGCTCAAGGGTAACAATGCCAATATGGATTTGGCCGCCGAAGCCGCGCGTTTACTCAGTGAAGTGGCGCCTGTGATTGCAGAGGTTCGCAATCAATATGGCGAGGATGCGGTGCAGGAACTGGTGAGCCAACCACAGCCCATTGCGTTCCCGGTGTCAGCGTTTCCCACCAAGGTGAAGTCATTCAACCTGGACAAGGAACCGCTTATCGATGCGGTGCTGACCGGCATCAAGGGCCAGTACCTGATTTTTGATACCGGTGTAATCAATATTCGCAAATACACGGGCTACGAAATCAGTTTTGAATGCTGAGTGATGAGTGCGGAGCCTGACTCACATTCCACCAGCCACATAAAAACGCCGGGCAATGCCCGGCGTTTTTCATCTATGCCTGTTTTACAGGAATAAGCTTAGAAGCGCACCCGGGCGCCGAGGGAGTAACGGCTGCCGTACTGCCGGGCAAACAGGAACTGCTCCTCGAATCGGCCATACCCTTCTTCGGTTTCGTTATTGAGGTTAATGCCCTCAAAAAACACCGTCAGATGCTCGTTCACATCGTAGTTGATGCTGGCATCGAGCTGGCCGAAGGTCTTGGCAAACTGTGGGGGTGCATCGGCAGAGCCCTGGGACTGACCCACACCAATCAGGTAGCTGTCTCGCCAGGCGTAAGTCAACTTCACCGACAAGCCATCTTTCTCATAAAAGGCCTGGAAGTTAGCCGAATCACCGATACCACTGAGCGGATTTTGCGGTGCCAGGCTATAGGGATCGTAGGTCACATCCCCTTCGACGAAGGTACCGTTAACACCCACACCAAAGCCGGTTTCGCCAAACACATGCTGCAGCGCCAGCTCTATCCCCTGGACTGTCTTGCTGTCACTGTTAAAGGGACTGGTGATATCCCATACAATCAGCGGGTCGCTGGCAAGGGGCACTATCTGGCCATCGGCATTGCCATGTCCATTGGCAATCATCTGGGCAAAGATGCTGTTTTCGCTGACCGGCGTACCTGCCGCTTCAAGCTGGCTGATAGCCTCCTGATAACGGGGGCTGTTATAGACGTCGTGTAACCCTTCGATGGTCAGCTGAGTGGTTTTTTGAGACACATAGTTATCGGCGTACTTTTTAAACAAGCCAACCGAGGCGTAGCTCGCATCGCCATAGTAGTACTCAAATGACAAATCCAGATTGACCGATTCCAGCGGCAACAGCCCGGGGTTACCAAGGCTGCCACGGCGGGCACCAATCTTGGGGCTGCCGCTCAGGTTTCTGCCGGCCACCATATCACCAAGCAAAGGCCTTGCGATGGTTTTACCGGCGGAGAAGCGCACGACGACATCTTCCAGCGGCTCGGCGCTGATATCCAGCATCGGCAGCCAGACATCGTAATCACCGCCCTGGGTGAAGTAGTTATCATCGCCACCGGGAGCATACTGCATGATCCACTCGGTGGGACTTGCCCACACCACCTGACTCTCCACCCGCTGTTTCACGGTGCTCGATGCATCGGTTTGCTCGTATCTGAGCCCCAGATTCACATTCACCGGCACATTGCCAATGTCAAAACCCCATTGGGTGGTGAGATAAAGCGCCAGAGTCTTTTCTTCCACCAGGGTGGCGCTGTCGATGCCATCAAAGTAAGGATCGATGGAGTAATAGTTGTCACCGGCTATCTCGGGGGTGATAAAGGCCAGCTGGCGGGCGACGGCCTCATCGAAATTGTAGGCGTAGTAGTAATCGGGCATGAGTGCACTGCCGCCACCGCCAAGGGCATCAAGCAAGCCGGAGGCATCCTGCAACACAAACATGGCATCGGGGAAAATTTCCGCATAGGACGGATTAAATCCGGGGCCGCCACGCAGGCCGCTCCAGGCACTGGTGCCCGACATGGTCTGCTTGGTGTAAGCCGCGCCAAAGTCCACCTTCACCAGATGCTCGCTGAACTCGGGGTACCAGTTGGTGTTGAATTGCACCTGCTCAATCTCACTCTCACCCGGTGAGTGGATGAACTGACTGAAGTTGGAGTCAATATCGCCGGCATCCAGCACATGGGTGCCATTGTTCCAGTTGATCAGAAAATGGGGCACCTCACCGGTACGATAGTCGTAGACCTTGGAAATCAGTTTATCCGAACCCAGGATCACCTGCCCGTCACTGCCCAGGCCTTTATCGGCACCATTGTCGATTTCGTTGGAGGAGTTGTGATAGTCCAGGGTAAAGCGCCAGGCTTCGTTGGGGCTCCAATCGATATTCAGGCCAACGGACTCGGCATTCACCTCTGTGGTATTGCGATTGGCGGTAAAGGAGCCATCACCACCACGGATGTCGGAATATAGCGCTGTGCCGTTGGCATCGAGTTCATAGCCAATCACCGGAGAACCATCTGTAGAGGAGTTCCAGATCCCCCAACCAAAACCGTTGGATGCGGTCAGCGCCCGGGTTGCCACATAGTCGGCAGTCAGTATCAAATTATCCGCTGCCACAAACTGCAGGGTGACCATGCCGTTGGTGCGTTCACGTTCCACATCATTGATACTGAAGTTCATATCACGGGGGAAGAAAAACGGGGCCACCGCATTGCCTTCGGCATCGCGAAAGCGGGCAATCGGATTGCCATCGGCATCGGTTTCGCGCCCGTCTATGCCTTTATCGCCAGCCAGTGTTGGCAAGCGGCCATTGTCAGTCTGGGCAATCCAGCCCTGACTGTTGGCAGTTTGCTGCTGGAAGTCCCGCTCCTGATGAGAAATAGATACCAGTACGCCAAAACGGTCATCAAACAGAGTGTTGCTGTAAATGGCCGCCAGCGCTGGTGTTACATCATCACCGTGCACATTGGACTCATCGTAAATACCCTTGCCAGAGAAGGTAAATGCCTGGCCGGGGTTATCCAGCGGCTTGTGGGTAACTATATTAACCGTTCCGCCGAGTCCACCGGTGGGCACATCGGCCCTGGCGGTTTTAACCACCTCAAGGGTCTTCACCCCCTCAGAGGAGAGGTTCTCCAGATTATAGGAACGGGTATAACCCGTGCCCGGCATCTGCCTGCCATTGAGCGTGATAAGGTTGAACTCGGGACCAAAACCCCGCACCGTGATCTGGCTGCCTTCGCCGTTGGCACGGCTGACGGTTACCCCGGTGATCCGCTGTAAGGATTCAGCGAGGTTGGTATCGGGAAATTTACCGAGCTCCTCGGCTGAAATCGCATCCACAACACCGTTGGCGCCGCGCTTTAAGTCCATGGAGCGGTACAAACTGCCCCGGATCCCACGAATTTCGATCACTTCGATGGTTTCTTCCAATTCGTTCTGGGCCGCCACAACGCCATCGGCTGCGGGGGTCGCGTCATCAGCAGCCCATGCCAGCGGGATGGCGCCAACGCCGAGGATAGCTGCCAGCGTGGCAGACAACCGGTTACGCTTAAATGCCTTATCTAACATAATTGCCTCTTATTCTTTCGCTGCGGCCACACCGGACAAATCACAAGCTCCGGCGGGCCATTCCCATTCATGCCAAAGGGTTAGGTGTATCAGGGCGTGCCTATCAGTGCGTTATCCAAACGGAACACCGCCCCCTCACCGGTCCCCCACGCAGGGAACACCATCACCACATCAATGGCACTGGCATCCAGCCCCATATCGGCCAGGGTCTTAAGCGGGAAAGTGTAGGTCTGCCACTGGCCTACAACAGGTGCACTGCCTTCGACACTGTCGGTCAGGTTCAGCTCAGCAGCGGTACTGGCATCACCGGATTCAATCTTGAATTTCCACACCGAGCCTGGGTCATTCGGTGCCGAAACCAGCTTCATCTCAAACCGCACCACACCAGTCTCCACAGCAGCGGACGCATCGTAATAGACTCCGTCATCGGCGAAGAAGCCCACTACAGTCGGCTGCGCGCCAATCACATACTCAGCGACGGCACCATGGGCTGCATCATCGGCCTCAACTGTGGGGGTTGAGCCGCCGCAGCAATCCCAGATTGACCAGGCATCGGCCACAGTGTCGGCAAACAGACTCAGGGCATTCATGGCGCCGCCGGAGCCGGGTTGATGGATTTTAACGTTATCAATGCGATAGACAGCGCCTTCACCCTGTCCCCAGGCGGGGAATACCATCAACACATCGATGGCGCTTAAATCCAATCCCGCATCGGCCAGAGTCGACAGGCGGAAGCTGAAGGTTTGCCACTGTGCAGATGGCGCCATGCCTTCAACGCTGCTGGTTAACGGCAGCTCCACCGCAGAGGCCGCATTGTTGGATTCAACCTTGAACAGCCAGGGCGCATCGGCGGTATTGGGCGCGGTGACGACCTTAAGATCAAATTGCACTACGCCATTGTCATACAGGGATGAGGCATCGAAGGGATTGCCACCGCCACCCAGCTCGGTGCGATTGATATACCCCATTACGGTAGGGCTGGCACCAATGGTGAACTCGGACACTATGCCGTGCTCTGCATCATCGGATACCACCTGCGGGGTCGAGCCACCACAGCAGTCCCACATGGGCCAATCGGGGTTCTCGTTGTCGGTAAAGATGGTCAGTGACGGCAGGCTGGTGTCGGGACGGGCAATCTTAACTTCATCCAACAGATACTCGGCGCCGCTGCCGGTGCCCCACGCAGGGAACACCATCACCACATCAATGGCAGACAAATCCAGGCCCTTGGCTGCAAGTTCAGACAGCGGGAAACTGAAGGTTTGCCACTGGCCCACTGCCGGTGCCACACCTTCACTGCTTGCGGTAAGCGGCAGTTCAACGGCGGTCGCACCTTCGTTGCTTTCAACCTTCATCATCCAGGTCGAGTCGGCATTTGACGGGGCACTCACCACCTTCATGGCAAAGCTTAATACGCCGCTTGTCTCAATGGGCGCGGCATCAAAAGGACTGGGCACACCAGCCGGATCGGTAATGAAGGCCGCGCGGCTGATAAAGCCGTTGACTGTGGGGCTGTCACCTACCACAAAGCGATACACGGCGCCCTTGTCGGCATCCTCCACCAAGCCTGGAGTAGAACCACCGCAGCAATCCCATGCAGCCCAGTTGGGGTTGGGGGTGCTGTCAAAAATCAGCAGATCTTTTGGCGTGCCATCAGAAGGCGGTACAGGCACAGGTGCCTTGCCTTCCACCAACGCATCGTCTGGCTTGTCATAGCCCGGACGCACAGTCTCACAGCCCTTGCCGGTATCAGGGTTGGCAGAACACTCATAAACCCTGACAAAGTCAATTTGATATCTGTTGTTCTCGTTAAAGGCGGTATCGTCGATACCGGTTTCGTTTACCGAGGCTGGCCAGTTGCCACCCACGGCGAAGTTAACGATGAGATGGAATTTTTCATCAAATGGCGCATCGGTCCAGCTGAGCTGCAGGTCGCCGCTGGACTGATCGTAATATTCCGTAAACCAGCCTTTGTGAGCCAGACCAACCGCCTGCCCCTTGGAGTTGTACCTCAGTTCAGAGCGCCGCTGGGTGGCAAAAAGATAGTCGTCCACGTACCAGCGGATTTCCCCCTGCTGCCACTCAATGGCATAGGTATGAAAATCATCGGCTGGATTGACGCCATTGGGCAGCAGATAGGCTTTGCCGGATTGCTCGTTCTTGGGCCACTCACGACCGTAGTGAAGGGTGCCGTGGACATAGGCTTCAGGAGTGCCCTCAGCAGTGGCGGCTTTAAGATTCACCGCTTCCACAATATCGATTTCGCCGCTTCTGGGCCAGATGCCGTAAACATTGTCCGTAGGCAGCATCCAGAAGGCAGGCCAGCTGCCCTGCCCCGACGGCAATTTCGCCCGCATTTCAATGCGGCCAAAGGTGAAATCCGCCTTGCCTTTGGTTGTCAGTCGTGCAGAGGTATAAGGCTTATCAGCACCTTCGGGCGCCTTCAGTGCCACTATGTTCAACATGCCATCGGCAACGAAGGAGTTAGCCTCATCTGCGGTATAGCATTGAGACTCCTGATTGCCGCCTCCGGCACAATCCACTTCATGCGCCCATTTGGCCGCGTCTATGCTGCTGCCGTCAAACTCGTCGCTCCACACCAGCTCCCAACCGGTTGACGGACCTTCAAGGTTGACCGAGCCCAAATCGGTGCCGGTATTGGTGTCTCCCCCGCACCCCTGCAGCGCCGCCGCAAGCAGTCCAAAGGAAAGATACTTGCTCGTTCCAGAATTCTTCATCATCATTGCAGCCCAACCCACTGTTTTTATGGATAAATTTAGCCATGCCAGCGCTAACTACTGCCGATGTTTCCTTCTGAAACCAAATGTAAGCGCTTACATTTGTATAAAATAAGTAAAGATAATGTAAAGATCAACCGGATTTTTAATTGGCTTCAGAAGAAAAGCATCGACAAGGGCCGCCGGGAGGGAGTCAGGAAAAATAGCGAGGGCAGCGGCATGCAAGGAAATCCAGCACAGTACAGGCAGAAACGCTCTACTTGCTAGACAGCAAAAACGTCCTGAGCACCAGGGTAAAGAAACATGAAGAAATGTGAAAATATCAATAATTACAGTTTTTTATAACGAGACCGAACAGGGTGTTCTGAAAAGCTGTATGCACTGCAACCCAACCGGGGCGTGAGAATGGATAGGTGTACTTGTGCCCCAGACAATGCACTCAAACACACGTTGGATTAAAGCCTCAGCCCACCAGGTGATGGGCTGAGAGTCGCAAGGCGATATTACAAGCGTAAACGCAGCATCCACAATTGGGCTTTAGTTTATTCCGATTTATCTTTGTCGTCATCCTTGCCCATCACATCCACATGGGCTTTTTTCGTCAGTCCAAGCAGTGCCATTTCCTTGCTGCCCACAGAGTCGTATTTAAGGGAGATTTTTTTCAGCGTGGCGTCCCCCTTGGGCACACTGATCACCCGGCTGGACATGCCATCGGTGAGCACGCCGAGGTTATCCACCTCTTTATCGGAACCATCACTCATGTGCAGCACTATTTTATGCAAATTAACCGTTCCCTGAGTGCAAACCAGCCTGATATGGGTAACGTTTTTCTTGTCAAATTTCGGGGTGACCTCGTCTGTTTCCGACTTATAGTCCACCACCTTATCGGCAATTTTAAACCAGTCATCGGCCAGCACAGCATTGGCAAATAGCGCAGCAGAAATCGCCAGTGTAGCAGCCAGTATTGACGAAACTTTAAAGTTCATGACCTATTTCCTCCTGAAATAACCAATCAAGACAGCCTGATGATGACATAAGCCTAAGCGCCGGTGCCCCAGAGGTTGCCTACAAAAGCTTATATTCCCCTCCGGGGATTACCAGTCTGCAAAAGTTTACTTTACCGGCGCCATTCTCGCCGCCATGGCGCAACAAAATTACAACATATGTAAATAATCTGAATTTGTTATTGATAGTAATTATCATTCCCAAAAAATAAAGTATCACCAAGGAATGAAAATGAAGCTATCCCCTATTGCCATTGCGCTCTCTCCCTTGATGGCCCTCACTGCTGCACCCGCCTTTGCCGAGGTGACAGAAGCCTTGTCCCCTGACACTATCGCCATTGAACGCATGATAGTGACCGGCAGCCGGGTGCCGGAGCGCCTCGATGAGGTGCCTTCCTCTGTCACCCTTATTGACAGCAAGACCCTGGCCACCGAAATGAGCATCAGCTCTGAACTGCAGAATATGCTGGCAACCCGGGTGCCGGGCATGTCGCCCGCCACCGGCACCTCCAGCAACGCAGGTCAAACCCTCCGCGGCCGTAAAGCTTTGATTTTGATTGACGGTGTGCCTCAATCCACTCCCCTGCGAAACGGCTCGCTGGACATTCGCTCCATCGACATGAACGCTATAGAGCGGGTGGAGGTCATCAAAGGTGCCACCTCCATTTATGGCAACGGCGCGGCCGGTGGCATTATCAATTACATCACCAAAAAGCCGGGGGCCGATGGCGCTATTGGCGGCACTTTGGGCGTTTCCACCCGTTTCAGTGCCGTGAAATTTGAAGACAGTGTTGGCAGCCGGGTTGAAGGTGCACTCAATGGCAGCGTGGGAGAGCTGGGCTACCTCATCAGCGCCAGCCGTGATGATTATGGACTGCAGCGGGATGCCGAAGGCGATGTCCCTGGCCTGGTATACGGACTGTCAGAGACCACCACGGACAACCTCTTTACCAAATTCCATTTCAATTTCGACGATGAAAAATCGCTGCAATTGACTTACAACTACTTCAGCTCCGCCCAGGATGCCCGCATGGTGGATGTCACCGGCAGCGTCAACACCGGTGAGAAAACCTACGCCATCGAAGCAGGACCCGACACCCTTATCCTCGGGGAGCCACAGGGTGTCGATGGAAACCACAACCTGATGGTGAAGTACGAAGACCTGGCGCTGTTCGACAATACCCGATTTGCCATCGATGCCTACGGTCAGAAAATCGAAAACGTGTTCTTTTACAGCCTGACCCTCGCCAATCCCGAGCAGGGCTTTGATGGCGGTCAGTCCATCATTCGCTCTGAAAAACGTGGTCTTCGGGCCAACTTTAACTCGGATTTCACCCTGGGCGATACCGAGCTGGATTTAATCTATGGCATTGATTACCTGCAGGATATTTCAAGCCAACCCTTGGTGGATGGTCGTATGTGGGTGCCTGAAATGGACATGCAGAATCTCGCCTTCTACCTGCAGGCCAAATGGCTGTTTGCCGAAGACTGGGTTCTCAAGGCCGGTGTGCGCCGGGATCAGATGGCCATCGAAGTGGACGACTACCAGACCCTGCGCCTTTGCCGCACAGCAACACAATGCTCTACACCCGTTGCGGTAAAAGGCGGTGAACTTGAGTTTGATGCCAACACTTACAATATCGGCCTGAGGTATAAGGGTTCATCCGTATTCAGTCCTTTTATCAGTTTTTCACAGGGCGCGGATGTATCGGATCTGGGCTTGCTGCTGCGTACCGCCACGGTGGACGACCTGGCAAAAATTCAGTCACAGGCGGCACTCATTGATAATTACGAAGCCGGTTTCGACGGCCATTGGGAGGCCTTCAGCTACTCTGCCGCGGTTTTCCTGAGTAAGTCAGAGCTCGGTACCCGTACCGTACTGAACCCCGCCAGCGGTATTTATGAACCTGTGCGTGCGCCTCAGGAAATCAAAGGGGTAGAGCTTGCGGCCAGCTATGACGTGAATGATGAGCTTACCCTCGGCGCGAATTACAGCTGGATGGAAGGCAAGGATACCGATCAGGATATTTATCTGGATGGCCAGGCCATCACCCCGCCCAAGTTTGCCGCCTATCTTGACTGGGCCACCACAGACAACAGCAGTGTGTCACTGACCTGGCTGCATGTGGGCGACCGCAAACGCTTCGAGCCGGTCAATGGTCAGTACACCGGCAGCCAGGGCCCCGTAGACAGCTATTCGCTGCTGAATCTGGCCGGTAATTATCGTATAGACCAGCTGCTCTTTACCCTCGGGGTAGAGAACCTGCTGAACGAAGACTACTACTCGGCGCGTTCTCAGGCCTTTACCTTCCCCGGTTATAACACCAAGGGGCTGGGTACCACGGTTAATCTTGGCATGAAGTGGACCTTCTGATCCTGGTCGGAGCCAAATGAAAAAAGCAGCCTCCGGGCTGCTTTTTTATTGCGTGTTGGCAACAGGGTTTCTACCATGTGCGACCAACGAGCAAAAGCGAGCCACCAAGAGGCCACCCGATATGTCCGAACAGCAGGAAATTCAGGCCATCACCGATGAGACCCGCGCCTGGGTCACCAAGGTGATCATGAAATACAATATTTGCCCTTTCGCCCGCCGCGAAGTGGAGCGAAACAGTATCCGCTATCAGGTGTGCAACGAAACCCGCATGGAATTGGTGCTGCAAGCCTTGCTGGATGAGTGTCAGTTTCTCGATACACACCCCGAGGTGGAAACCAGCCTCTTTATCCTGCCAAGGGGCTTTGAGGGCTTTTACCTCTATCTTGACCTACTCGGTATCGCCGAAGACTTACTGGTTGAAGAAGGCTATGAGGGCACTTATCAGCTGGCAAGCTTTCATCCTGACTATTGTTTTGACGGCGAGCCTCAGGATGATCCGGCCAATTTCACCAACCGCGCGCCCTATCCCACGCTGCATATCATCCGCGAAGAAGGCATGGCGGCGGCGCTGGCGAGCTACAACGAACCCGAAAGCATCCCCGAGCGCAATATCGCTTTTGCCCGTCGCAAGGGCAGCGAGTTCTTCGCGCGCCTCCTGCAAGAATGCAAAAAGCCGGACTGAGTCCGGCATTTTTGTGTTAAGGCCTGCTCATCAAAAGCCCAACCCAGATCACTCCTTTACTGCTTGAGGGCGCATGCTCTCCTCCTGTGAGGCCAGCTCCTTGTCATAGCCCTTGGGCGGCGGTGTCCAGCCGCTCAAACTGCGGCTGTGGCCATCCATCCTATCCTTGCCCATGTCTTCCTTGAGCGCCGCCTCCAGCTTGATAAAGAGCTTCAAATAGCGCTCGCGTCGGTCGAGATTATCCCGCACCTCGAGCCAGGCCTCATAGAGCTCGCTTGCATGGGCTTTTTCCCGCTCCACCATAGCCGTTTTACGCTGCTCGGCAGCAAAGGGATGCATACCAAGACGTATCAGCGCCTCTCCCCCCATGTTAAGCGCCGAGTAGAAGCTTTCACTCACCACCCAGTCGGCCCCGGCTTCAGTCAGTGCATAGAAGTGCCCCCTGTCAAAGGCCCGGGCCAGAATCGCCACCTGCGGATAGTGTTGGCGCACGTGGCGCACAAGCGCTGTGGCCCCTTCCACATCATCGATGGCCACCACCAGCATCTTGGCCGATTCAATGCCCGCAGTGTGTAAAAGCTCGGGGTTACTCACATCCCCGAAAAAGCTCTTCATCTCGATTTCACGCAGTCGTTCCACCTGGGCGTATTCCCGGTCGAGTACCACGGTCTTCACCCCGTTGGCCCTGAGCAGGCGGTTAACTATCTGCCCAAAGCGGCCTATGCCGGCAATGATCACCGGCCCCTGCTCGTCTATGGTATCGGCTTCACGTTCATTGGTACTGCGGGTCACCCTCGGCAGGATAACCCGCTCATACAGGATAAAGAGCCCCGGGGTTAAAAACATACTGAGCGCCACCACCATAGAGAGAAGCCCGCCAAGCTCGCTGCCAAAGATACCCTGTTGCTGGCTGTAGCCGAGCAGCACAAAGCCAAACTCCCCGGCCTGTGCCAGCGACAGCGCAAACAGCCACTTGTCAGAACCGGACAAACGGAAAATTTTTGCCAGCAGCAGGAGCACCAGCGCCTTTATCACCATCACACCGAGTGCCAGCCCCAGCACCAGCGCAAACTGAGACAGCAACATCTCAAAGTCGATACCCGCGCCTACAGTGATAAAAAAGAGCCCCAACAATAAGCCCTTGAAGGGCTCGATGGTGGACTCGAGTTCATGTCTGAATTCACTGCTGGCCAGCACTACACCGGCCAAAAAGGTCCCCAGTGCGGGCGACAGGCCCACCAGACTCATGAGCGCGGCGATGCCAATCACCATCATCAGCGCCGCCGCAGTAAACACTTCCCGAAGACCCGAACGCGCCACATAGCCAAAGAGTGGCCTTGTTAAAAAGCGCCCACCAAACACCACGGCGGCAATGGCGCCAAGCACCACCAGCGCATTTGCCCAGCCGGGCAAACCGGCCACCAGCGACATATCCTCATGGCCGGCGTCGACCTGGGGGGCGCCAAGGGCCAACAGCGGCAATATCGCCAGAATCGGGATCACAGCAATATCCTGAAACAAGAGCACCGAGAAGCCACCGCGACCACCTTCGGTTTTGGCCAGGCCCTTCTCGTTGAAGGATTGCAGCACTATGGCGGTGGATGACATGGCAAAGATCATCCCGAGGGCCAGCGCTACCTGCCATGGCTGGTTCAATATCAGCGCCAGGCCCGCCACCGCGCCTGTGGTCAGCAGCACCTGCAAACCGCCCAGCCCCAGTAGTCGCTGGCGCATCTGCCACAGCTGTTTTGCATCGAGCTCCAACCCCACCAGAAACAGCATCAGCACCACGCCGAATTCGGCAAAGTGCTGAATACTTTGCGTTTCCTGGCCAACCAGTCCCAACAAAGGCCCAATGGCAACGCCGGCGACCAGGTAGCCAAGCACCGAGCCAAGTCCCAAACGCTTGGCAAGGGGCACCGCGAGCACAGCGGCAAGCAGGTAAACAAAGGCCTGCAGAAAAATCCCGGTCATGACAAGGTCTCCCTCTTTTTCGGTGCCCCTTCCCCACAGCCGGTATCCGGTATTTCACCTGCCACCAGTGCTTCCAGCACCGCTTGCCAGCGTTTGAGGTGGGGTTCGAGCCGTCCCTCCTCCACCGCCGAACGGGCACCGAAAAGCGCAAAAGGTGGCAGGTAGTCCATGCCAATAAGGGAGGCGGTTTGCTCGATGGGTGACAACAGTTGCCTCAGGCCAAAATGATTGTAACCCTCTGCGCAATATGAACTTTCGCTGCCACCCGCGCTCAGGGCGCAAAGCAGGGATTTCCCGTGCAGTGCAGTACCGCCCTGCCCATAGGCAAAACCATACTCAAGCACCAGATCCTGCCATTCCTTGAGGATGGCAGGCGTGGAATACCAATAAAGAGGAAAAAGCCAGATAATTCGTTGATGGGCACTGAGGCGCTGCTGCTCTGTGGCGATATCGATGTTAAAGGTGGGGTAATCGGCATAGAGATCCACGCAGGTCACTCCGGGCACCGACTGGGCAACCCGGTACATGGGCATGCACACTTCCGATTTATGTTGCGATGGATGGGCAAACAGCAGCAGAACAGATGACATAGGTTCACAGCTCCCTGATGAACTCTCACACCCTGGGGTTATTGAGGATTAGGCAAAGACGGGTCTGAAGGAGCCTGGCAAACCATTTTGTATTTATGACGAAGTAACACAGCCCCCAGAAAGAACATAAACGACACCCCGGCCAGACTCAAGGACTGACCGGGGGTATTTCAGGGTAACTCAAACAGCAAGGCTCTCACCGGCTCTTTTCCGGCGTTGGTGACCTTGGGACTGTTGACCCGTTCCAGTTTGGCGCCATCGCCGGGGGACATCTCCATAGCCTCCAGAGATAAAGCCCCCTCAACCAGATGCAGATACCCTTTACGGGCGGCGCTCAGCGGCAGGACGATGGATTGCCCCGGCGCCAGCAGCAACTGATAGACACGGGCATCCTGGCGCACAGTAAAACTCCCGTCGCGCCCATCGGGGCTGGCAATCAGGGTGAGCCCCTCACGACTGCCAAAGTGCTTTTGCTGATAGCCCGGCTCACCGCCAAGGGTCGCCGGAATAATCCAAATCTGTAAAAACCTCAGCGCCTCGGTCCGGGAGCCGTTGTACTCGCTGTGACGTATGCCCTTACCCGCCGACATCAGCTGAAACTCGCCCGCCGGCAGGGTGGCAATGTTGCCCTCGCTGTCCTGATGACGGATGCTCCCTGACAGCACGTAGCTTAAAATCTCCATATCCCGGTGGCCGTGGGGCGCAAACCCAGCGCCCGGTGCCACTGTATCGTCGTTGATAACCCGCAGCGTCGAGAACCCCATGTGGTTGGGATCATAGTATTCGGCGAACGAGAAACTGTGAAAGCTGTCGAGCCAGCCGTGGCTGGCATGACCCCGTTCATTGGCAGGACGAAGCGTTATCATGCCCACTCCTCAGCCTCTTTGTTGCAGTAGTCTGTCGATACCGAAGCGGCCCGAACCGGACAACACCAGGGAGACGCTCATGGCCAGCAGCGCCAGGCCAAATTCGTAGCCATTGTTGGCCATAAAAAGACCATTACCCAGGTGCACTGTGACGATAGCCACCACCATGGTCACGGCAAGCACCAGCGCGGCTGGACGTGTCAGCAGACCAAGCAGAATAGCCAGACCACCGAAGAACTCGGCGCCGCCCGCCATGGCCGCCATCAGCCAGCCCGGCTCCAGTCCAATGGATGCCATCCACTGTCCGGTCCCTTCGATACCATAACCACCAAACCAGCCAAAGAGCTTCTGGGCGCCGTGGGCCATAAAGATAATGCCGGCGGGTACCCGCAGCGCCAGCGGGGCGATGCTGTCCTGGGTTTGTACAAGTTTTTTGATTGTGCTGTTCATAGTCTGTGCCTCATGTTTCAAATCGCTGTTATTGGTCTCAAGCTTTCGCTCAGCCTTGATTGAATTTTAGTTTATGGCGATAAAAGCACAGAAAAAATCGGAATGTTTCGATATAATTATTCAAAATTATTGAACAGTGAAAAATCATGGCGAACTCACTGGATTTGGACGGACTGAGAGCACTGGATGCGATTGATAAAAAGGGAAGTTTTGCAGCCGCTGCCGAATCGCTCCATAAGGTGCCATCGGCCCTCACTTACACAATTCAAAAGCTGGAGCAGGAATTTGGCACGCCTTTATTCGACAGGTCAAAACAAAGGGCCAGATTAACGGCCGCCGGCAGACTGGTGCTTGAGCAAGGGCGGGAAATTTTGCAGTCTACCCAGCGCCTGGCCGATGCGGTGGCCGCTTTAGAGTCAGGCTGGGAGCGAGAGCTGCGCATAGCAAGGGACACGGCCATGCCGCCGGGGCCGCTTCTGGATGCGCTCACCGCGTTTCTGGCCCTGTCGGTGCCAGTGGACATCAGCCTGGCGGAAGAGTCGCTGGGTGGCGGCTGGGACGCGCTGCACAGCCGCCGCGCCGATTTGGTGATTGGTGCCAACGGTGACCTGCCCCGGGGACTCTTTGAAACCCATTGTATTGGTCAGCTCGAGTTTGTGTTTGCCCTCGCCCCCTTTCACCCACTGGCAGCGGCTGAGGGTGTATTGCAGCTTGAACAGCTTATGCCCTTCCCTTCGGTGGTGGTGTCTGACAGCTCGCAGCTGTTACCCGCCCGAAGCAGCGGCCTATTCAGCAGTCGCCAGACCCTGAGAGTCGCGTCCATGGAAGCAAAAATTGAGTTGCAATGCCGCGGATTGGGCACTGGCTTTATTCCGCGCCATCTGGCGGCGCCGCTAATAGCCAGCGGCGCACTGGTGGAAAAAGCCTGCGCCCTGCCGCGGCCAAGCCAGCCGGTGTTTCTGGCCTGGCATAAGGGGCATCAGGGCAAGGCGCTAGCCTGGTTTGTGGAGCATTTATGCAAGGCCGATTGGGGCATATAAGCCCACTATCGGCCTTAAATACACATGGCTGGCGCCATTCGCAGCCTCAGTGAAGTGAGCCAGACCTGTCCCTGTCTGGGAAGCACGCCTTATTTCATGGAGTGCAGGCCAAGCATATTGCCTTCGGTGTCTATGGCCAGCGAGATATAGCCATACTGACCTATGGACATCTTTTCCCGCTGCACTGTGCCACCAGCGGCAGCAACGCGAGACTCTTCCAGCGCGCAGTCGTCACAGGCAAAGTACACAAGCGTACTGTTGCCGCCCGCTTCGAACCCCGGCATGTGCACCAGAGCACCACTGGCACCGTAGTTTTCCATATCCGCAGGAAAGGACCACATGGAGAAGCCCGGCTCTTCCGGCACCTGCAGCGCTTCGAGCTTGATATCCAGCACCGCCTCATAAAAGGCCTTGGCCCTGTCCATGTTGTTCACGTAGATTTCAAACCAGGCAATGGGGTTTTTGGCCATCAGCTTTCTCCTTGAGGATGGGGATAACAGTACAATTCCGGTGCCCTACTGCGATTGGACACAGGGTTCCAGTTAAGGCCAAAAATGTTAAAGAAACAAGCAACTTTTACGCAGGCAACTTTGCTTAAGGCACAAAAAAGCCGGCAAAGTGCCGGCTTTTAGCGCTGAAGCGTCTGTTAGTTTTCAATGCCTTTACTGCGCAGGAACTCGTCGTAAGTGCCCTTGAAGTCGGTCACGCCATTGGCGGTGATTTCGATGATGCGGTTGGCCAGGGAGCTTACAAAGGCGCGGTCGTGGGACACGAAGAACAGGGTGCCTTCGTACATTTCCAGCGCGTTGTTGAGTGACTCGATGGATTCCATGTCCAGGTGGTTGGTGGGTTCGTCCATCACCAGGATGTTGGGCTTTTGCATGATCATCTTGCCAAACAGCATGCGACCCTGCTCACCACCCGAAAGTACCTTAACCGATTTTCTGATATCGTCGGCGCCAAACAGCATACGGCCCAGAATACCGCGTACGGCCTGCTCATCGTCGCCTTCTTTCTTCCACTGGCTCATCCAGTCGAATACGGTCAGATCGTTTTCAAAATCACTGGCGTGATCCTGCGCGTAGTAACCGATAGAGGCATTTTCAGACCAGTGGATAGTGCCTTCATCCTGTGGCAATTCATGGATGAGGGTGCGCACCAGAGTGGTTTTACCGGCACCGTTCTCACCGAGGATGGCGATACGCTCACCCACTTCGGCAATCATATTGAAGTTCTGGAACAGCGGCTTGCCATCGAAGCCCTTGCTCAGGTTCTCTACCACCAGCGCGTTACGGAACAGTTTCTTTTCCTGCTCGAAACGGATGTAGGGGTTCACACGGCTGGAGGCCTTCACTTCGTCCAGCTTGATCTTGTCAATCTGGCGGGCACGTGAGGTGGCCTGTTTGGCCTTGGATGCGTTGGCAGAGAAGCGCGCCACGAAGGTTTGCAGCTCGGCAATCTGAGCCTTCTTCTTGGCGTTGTCCGCCAGGAGGCGCTCGCGGGCCTGGCTTGCGGCCATCATGTATTCATCGTAGTTACCCGGATACACGCGCAGCTCACCGTAGTCCAGATCCGCCATGTGGGTACACACAGAGTTCAGGAAGTAACGGTCGTGCGAGATGATAATCATGGTGCTGTTACGCTGGTTCAACATGTCCTGCAACCAACGGATGGTGTCGATGTCCAGGTTGTTGGTTGGTTCGTCGAGCAGCAGCACGTCCGGATCGGAAAACAGTGCCTGGGCCAGCAGCACACGCAGTTTCCAGCCGGGCGCGACTTCGCTCATGGGGCCGAAGTGTTGCTCAAGTGGAATACCCACGCCCAACAGCAGTTCACCGGCGCGGCTTTCGGCGGTGTAACCGTCCATTTCCGCGAACTCCATCTCAAGCTCGGCCACCTTGATGCCGTCTTCTTCACTCATTTCAGGCAAAGAATAGATACGATCACGTTCCTGCTTCACGGCCCACAGTTCTTTGTGGCCCATGATAACGGTATCGATTACGCTGAACTCTTCGTAGGCGAACTGATCCTGATTCAGCTTACCCAGACGCTCGTTGGGATCCAGATGAACGTTACCGCCGGACGGCTCAAGCTCACCGGCGAGGATCTTCATAAAGGTGGATTTACCGCAACCATTGGCACCGATAAGGCCGTAGCGGTTGCCGTCACCGAACTTGACGGAGATGTTTTCAAACAGCGGCTTGGCGCCGAACTGCATGGTGATATTGGCGGTTGTGATCACGGGCTGGTTTCCGTTTGTCTGTAGGCCGAGGCAGACGCCTGCGGCGAAAATCCCAAGGGCGAAGCTTAAGCCTACCCTCTGATAAAGCGCGGTACTATAACACCCCTGCGTGAATTATCAACCGACTTGCGGCCCCACGCCAAATGCCGCCAATATAGTCGGGTAAAAATAAAAAGCGACGCGTAGATAAGGAGAAGCGAATGATCCGGCTGGAAAAGATGACTGAATCCAATCGTACGCTCGCCGAAGCGTTGGAAGTCGCCCCTGAGCAATTACGCTTTGTGGGTACCATGGAGGAAATTCTCGCCACCGCTGGCGGCGCCATAGTGCCTGTATTGGTGTGGCATCAAACTGACATTGCCGACACGGATAGCGCCGAGGCCAATCACAGCGAAAACCTGGTGGGCTTTTTTCTGCTGGATAAGGCATACAGCCTGGAGCATGACTTCGCCGAGGCCACCGATTTAGGTTTCAGGGCATTTCTGATTGATGTGCGCCACCAGGGTAAAGGCCTTGCCAGAGGCGTGATGCAGGCACTGCCACAGTTTATTCAGACGCGCTATCCGCAGTTCCACCGCCTGGTGTTAACCGTCAATCTTAAAAATATCCCGGCGCGGGATCTCTATCTTAAAAACGGCTTTATCGACAGCGAAAGCCAATATTTGGGCGGCAGCGCCGGGCCCCAGCACATCCTTTATTTGCCGCTGGGTTAACCAAGGCGAGCACAAGGCACTTAGCACAAGGCACGTAGCACAAGGAATGTTTATGACAACAACTTCTTCCGAGCCGCAAACCGCGGTAACACAGGGCCATGGCCCCAGCCCCGATAACCCGTTTCCGATGGAAGGCTTTCCGCAGGTGTGCTTTATCAAAAACACCATCAGCAATCCCAATATTCAGGTGGGCGAATACAGCTATTATGACGACCCCGAGGACAGCGCCAATTTTGAGCGCAATGTGCTGTATCACTTCCCCTTTATTGGCGACAAACTCATTATCGGTAAATTCTGCGCCATCGCCCGTGGGGTCAAGTTCATTATGAATGGCGCCAATCACCCCATGGCTGGCGTGAGTACCTACCCGTTTTTCATTTTCGGCAACGGCTGGGAGCAAGCGGCACCTGAGCCGGGGGAATTGCCCTATAAAGGCGATACCGAAATCGGCAACGATGTGTGGATTGGTTATGACGCCCTGATTATGCCCGGGGTGAAAGTGGGCAATGGCGCCATTATCGCAAGCCGCGCTGTGGTGACATCAGACGTGCCCGCCTACGCCATTGTAGGCGGCAACCCGGCCAAAATCGTGAAGATGCGCTTTGATGACCGGGACATTGCCCGGCTTGAAGCCATCGCCTGGTGGCACTGGCCGGTTGAGAAAATCAGCGCCTATCTGCTGGATATTAAAAACGGTGACATAGCTGCACTCGAAGAAGCTACCCTCGAGAAAGCTGCCGGGCAATAAGGCTCCGCCATGCGTCTGCATGATGCATAAAAAAGCCGCCCAAGGGTGGCTTTATGTCAGCGAAGGACTGGCTCGGACCTTCCTTAGTCCTTCAGCGGCTTTCTTTTAAGCCGGTTGGCATTGGTCACCACTGTGAGCGAAGAGGCCGCCATCGCCGCCCCGGCCAGTACCGGGCTTAACAGCACCCCAAACGCCGGGTAAAGCACGCCCGCCGCCACCGGAATACCCAACACATTGTAAATAAAGGCGCCAAAGAGGTTCTGGCGAATATTGCCAAGGGTGGCGCGCGACAGGGCAAAGGCATCGGCAAGGGCTTCGAGCCTGGGTGACAGCAAGGTCAGAGACGCGCTCTCAATGGCGACATCCGTTCCCGTGCCCATAGCAATCCCCACATCGGCCTCGGCCAGCGCCGGGGCATCATTAATGCCATCCCCCACCATGGCCACCACTTCGCCAGCCGCCTTAAGACGGGCAATATGCTGATGCTTTTCATCTGGCATCACCCCGGCTATGACCTCATCGATACCCACTGCGCGGCCAACCGCTTCGGCGGTGTGCCGGTTATCCCCTGACAGCAGCACCAAGCGCTTGCCCTGGGCTTTAAGGCGCGCCATCGCGATTTTGGCATCGTCTCTGAGCGGGTCGCCCACACCGAGTATGGCAATAAGCTTGCGACTTTTAGCCACCAGCACAGGGGTGAGCGCCTCTTTGGCCAGGGCATCAAGCTCGCTCTCAAGCGCTTCAAGTTCTGATGCCAGGCCAAGGCGTGCCATCAAACGTGGATTGCCGATATGCCACTCATGGCGACCATCTGTGGCGGTGACCTTACCCATAAGGCCTTCGCCGGGCAGGTTTTGAAATTCGCTCACAGTAAGCGAAGGCGCATCCGACAGGGCCGCAAGCGCCTCCGACAGCGGGTGGCTGCTCTGGCGCTCAAGGCTGGCAATGGCATGCCGGGCCTCCGCTTCATCACCTTGAGGCCACAGCGTTTTTCGCACTGCAGGTTTACCCAGCGTCAGGGTGCCTGTTTTATCCAGCACCACTGTAGTGACCTTGCTGGCCCGCTCAAGTGCTTCACCGTTTTTAACCAAAATCCCCATGGAGGCGGCGCGCCCTACCCCGACCATAATCGACATGGGCGTGGCAAGCCCAAGGGCACAGGGGCAGGCAATAATCAGCACAGTGGTGAGCACCACCATGGCATGTGACAATGCGGGCGCCGGGCCAACAAAGTACCAGATCAGCGCAGCAATAATGGCAATGGCCACCACCACGGGCACAAATACCGCCGAAATCGCATCGGTCAGACGGCCTATGGGCAATTTGGAGGTTTGCGCCTCTTCCACCAGCGCGATGATTTTCGACAATCGACTGTCATCGGCCTCTGCGGTCACTTCAATGACCAGGCTTCCGTTGCCGTTTACCGTCCCGGCAAACACGCTCTCGCCAGCGGTTTTGGCCACCGGCAGCGGCTCACCGGATAGCATGGACTCATCAATCAGCGACTCACCTTCGATAACCTTGCCATCGAGGGCAATCCTGTCACCCGGCCGTACCCGAATCAGGTCGTTGCGGGCAATATCTTCCACCCTGACCCAGCGCTCAGTGCCGTTTTCCAGCCGCAGCGCCTCATCGGTTTTAAGCCCAAGGAGTTTATCCAGCGCCTCGCTGGTTTTACCCCTCGCCCGCGCCTCCAGCGCATGACCAAGGTTAATCAGACCCAAAATCATCACGCTCGCCTCGAAATACACATGGCGACTGCCTTCGGGAAACGCCTGTGGCAACAGCACCAACGCCATGGAATAGAGCCAGGCTGTGCCAGTCCCCAAGGCTATGAGGGTATCCATGGTGGCGCTTTTGGCCTTTAATGAGCGCCAAAGCCCTTGGTAGAAGTGCCCGCCGGTAAAGAGCATAACAATACCTGTTATCACCCCCACCAGTCCCCAACCAAGGCGGGTGGCATGGTTCACCATCATCTCGCCGCCCAAAAGCCCCCAGAGCATTAGGGGCACACCCAGCCCCAACCCCACGGCCGCCTGCCACAGTCTGGTTCGAAAATGCGGTCCTTCATCGCTGGCAGTCCTTGGCTGTGAGGTTAGGAGCTCTCCGGGGTAACCCACACCACTGAGCGCCGCCAACGCCGCATCGGCGGATAAGCCTTTTACCCGTACCACTTTACGGGACAAATCGACCCGGCCTTCACCTCCGGCTGAGCGCAGCGCCCCTTCAATCTTGGCCACACAACTGGCGCAGCTCATGGCAGGCACACTGAAACGCAATGTCGCCTGGGATGCATCCGCATCAGACGTTGGCTTACCTGATGCCGCGATCGCGTCCCCAAGCGGATTTTTACCGTCAGTAATCAGCTTGTGGTCACTGCCTGGGGGCAAAGCTGCCAAGACATTTCCTTCTGCAGCAGTTTCATCCATCAGGCTTGCGGGATACCCTCCGGCCTCGAGCCGCGCAAGCACGTCCGTCACATCGATTGCACAACTTGCGCTGATATCGAGGCGTTTAGTGGCGGGATCTGTGTGTATATCCCAGCCTTCGGTGGCGAGCAATGAGGTGATTTTTTTGCCGCAGCCACCACACTTCATAGCGGGGACTGTGAGATGGACGTTGTACATATGGACTCCTTGACTCTCTATTGAGTTTAGCCCATCGTAAAGTCTCCAGTAACTGGAGAGTCAAGCCGAAAAAACAGCCTGTGTTCTGCCTCGAAGCAGGAGAGAAATGGAATGAAAATTGGGGACGTGGCCCGCATCACAGGGCTCAGTATAAAAAGTATCCGCTACTACCACGATATCAAGCTGGTCAGTGCCAAACGTGGTGACAATGGTTACCGTGAATACGACGACAGGGCGCTGGAAAATCTGCACTTTGTCCATCAGTGCAGAGAGATGGGGTTCTCGGTGGAGGAGTGCAGAAGCCTGTTGTCTTTAAAACAAAACCCCAGCCGCGCTGCGGGAGAAGTCAAGGCCCTTGCAAAGGCACATCTGGACCTTATTGCTGCCAAAATCGTCCGGATGCAGGCATTGCAAAAACAGCTCGGCGCCTTGGTGGAACAATGCCAGGGAGGCAATCAACCCGATTGCCCCATCCTCAATTCCCTCAGTCAGCCTTGAGCGTACTGGACTGAGATACTTCGACGGGCGCCCGCAGATGGAGGTTCAGGGAAGGCACCTCATCCGCAACCTTAAAGCCGAACACCTGCCCATAGAAACCCAACTCATATTCCAGCGCCTTGACCAGGTTGGCATTTTTCCAATGGTTGTGGTTCTCATCGGCAAAGGTGAGCAAGGCAGCAGGGATCTGATTTTTCTCCAGCGCCTCGTAGATGGTCAGGGCCTGGTTGGGTAACACCACGGTATCCTGCAGTCCCTGCAGCAGCAGTAAAGGCTCTTTAAGTCGCTCCAGTTGATAAACCGGAGAACGTTCACGATAGAGCGCCCTGTGGCTAGCCAATGGACCAATCAACTGATCCAGATAGGTTTTTTCAAACTTATGGGTCTCACCTGCCAGCTGCTCTATATCGCTTATCCCGGCACGACTGACGGCGGCCTTAAAAGTATCATCATAGGCGAGTGCCGACAGCGCCGTTAAGCCACCGGCGCTGGCACCTGTGATAGCCATTTCATCGCCATTCACCCAGCCTTTTTTCACCAGAAAACGAGCCGCATTCACCGCATCCTCTACATCGGCCTTGCCCCAATTGCCATAAAGGGATTGACGGTAGGCACGGCCAAAACCACTGCTGCCGCGGAAATTCAAATCCAGCACCGCGAAGCCGCGGCTGGTCCAATATTGGATATCACCACGGTAAGCCAGGTTGGCCTTGGCAGTGGGGCCGCCATGCAACTTCACCAAAAGCGGTGGGCGTGTGTCAGACAAGCCTTTAAACGCCGGGTTGCGTGGCCAATAAAAATAACCCCAGGCGCGCATATTGTCGGCGGTGGCAAAACTGATGCTTTGGGCTCTGGAGATAAAGCGCGGGTCCAGCACCATGAGTCTGGGCGCATAGACCAGCTCCACGCCCCGGCCACTGACCCGGTAAATGCCTTTCTCTGTGGTTACCTTGCTGCCGATAAAATAGACGGCATCTTTGCCACCGGTGAGCTGCTTGATTTCACCAAAGTCCACGGCGATATCTTCGGCGTGACCGGTTTGTAAATCGAGGCGGATAAGCCCGGCTTCACCATTATGCACGTAGCTTGCGATAAGGCTGTTTTCACTTTCAAAAGCATAGGTGCGTTCACCAAGACGCCAGGCGGGGCCTGCAAAATCCGCATTCTTCTGATAAAGCCGTTCCGGTTTGCCATCGTCACCGAGGCGATACAGATTCCACCAATCGTCATAGTCGGCAATAAAGTACAGCCTGCCATCGGGGCCAAAACTGGGCTGGGTAACGGCCACATTGCCTCCCTCGCCTGCAACCACCCGTGACGAATGAAGCCGCCCCTTGCGGTCAAGCTCCCCGAGCCACAGACGAGTGTTGTCCCAGGGCATAGCCGGATGCTCCCAGGTGAGCCAGGCCAGCTGAGTATTGTCGCCGTTAATACTGGGCGAGCTGATGAAATCGTGCCCGGCGACGAAGGTGTCACCTTCACCGGCAAAATTCAGGTTAATGGTGACCAAACTGGCTGCCGGACTGCCCTGCTGCCGGTGATCTTCCCGCACACAAATAATGCGGGATCCCTTGGGGTAGGAAATGCAATCCCCATGGCGGGTGCCATTGGGCGTGAGCGCCAGTGGCGCTTGATTGGGGGCAAAACGGTAAAACAGCTGATCGCTCTTGCCGGTGGCAAACAGGCTTTGACCAATACCAAGAAAGTCGCCGCCGCCGTATTCATGCACCCGGCTGCCCACATTAAATTCGGCTGGTACTACCTGAGATACACTGCCATCGGCCTCGAGACGCTTAATGCCGGTGTTGCCGCTTTTGCCGTCAAACTCAGAAAAATACATCAGGTCGCCAACGGCCCTGAGTTCAATCAGTTCATCGGAACTGGCATAGACATCTTCGGCTGTGAGGGGGGAAATCCAGGTGCCATAGCGGGCGGCCATGGGTTCGCTGTCGCTCTCTTGGGGCAGCACAGATTCCTGCCTGGGCTCACACCCCAGCAGTGCCAGTGTCATTAAGCAAATCGCCGCAACGCGGTGCCCAATGCCAAGCCTCATGTCCTTGATTCCCCAAAACGCTTCGTATGCGAAGTTCTGTATACAAAAGGCAGGTTAACGTCTGAATTTATTGATAAACCAGCCGACTACCGCATGTTGCTGTGCAGAGGGCAAGCCAAAAAACACACAAACCCAGGGCGATAACAGGATATACCAAGGGAGTGCCCGGGTGTCCTGTCCGCTCAGCAACAGAAACAAAAATCCGCCGTAAATCACTACAACGCCCGCATAGCCTGTCCAGAGCATGAGCTTTTTTAAAACAAATTCCAGGCGTAGCATCTCGGGTCCTGCTAGGGCAAACGACTGACCGAGAGGCGGCTTTCGTGTTGCTTTTAAAGAGAATTTAACGGCAGTTTTCACTGCCGCATTGTTCAATCTGCGTCAGTTTCTGTCAACTTGATACGCAAAATAAAGGGTGACAAAAGTTAACAGCCCCAGCCAGACAAGGTTAGCCGGGGCTGGCGACTCAGAGTCTGATACCGCCGTCGATTTCAAACACACGGCCATTCACATAATCATTTTCCATGATAAAGCGAACGGTGGAAGCAATCTCTTCGGCTTGGCCCAGTCGACCTACGGGTACCATTTTTTCGAGACGCTCAAGGGCTTCCGGCTTCATGGCCGCAGTCATCTCGGTGGCAATCACACCGGGCGCCACTGCCGCAGCGCGGATGTTAAAGCGGGCCAGCTCTTTGGCCCAGCCCACCGCCATGGTGGCTACGCCAGCCTTGGACGCCGCGTAGTTGGTCTGGCCCATGTTACCGGCTCGTGCCAGGCTGGAAATATTGACAATCACCCCGCCCTGACCCGATTCAATCATGGCAGCAGCGGCTTCGCGACCACACAGGAAGGTGCCTGTCAGGTTTACATTTATAACTGACTGGAACTGATCCAGTGACATACGGTCAGTCACTACCCCGTCTTTGGACTTGACCAAAAGACCGTCGCGCAGAATACCGGCGTTGTTTACCAGACCGTGGATAACGCCGAAATCTTCGAGGATATAGCGAAATCCGGCTACCACATCTTCTTCGTCAGTAATATCCAGGGCATAACCCTGTACTTCGGTGGCGTCACCGATATCGGCACAGGCACGCTCGAGACGCTCCTGATCCACATCAATCAGCGCCAGTTTGGCGCCATGGGCGGCGAGGTCCTTGGCCATGGCCAGACCCAGACCACCGGCGCCGCCGGTAATGACAATTACCTTATCCTTCAATTCCATTGTGATTCCTTAGGCCTTATCGCCTTTGGCAAAATGTTCAAAAATACTGGAGAAGTCCCTCGGACCATTCCCGGCGCGGGCATGGGACACATACAGGCTGCGAGCCAGCGCGCCCATGGGGGTGCTCGACTGACTGCTCAGGGCCGCTTCCTGGGACAATCCCAAATCTTTCACCATCAGGTCGACCATAAAGCCACCCTGGTAGCCTTTGGAGGATGGAACATTCTCCATCACACCCGGGCAGGGATTGTACTTTTCCAGGGTCCAGTTACCGCCACTGGACACCTTCATGATGTCTGACAGCACCTTGGGGTCGAGCCCATGGTCAATCCCAAGCGACAACGCCTCGCTGGTACCCACCATGAGTACCGACAGCAGCATGTTATTGCAAATTTTGGCGACCTGACCGGCTCCCGGACCACCGGCATGGAAAATGTTCACGCCCATATTGGCCAGCACGGTACGCGCCTTCTCAAAGGCCGCGTCTGTGCCACCACAGATAAAGGTCAGGGTTCCGGCTGCGGCGCCGGCTGTGCCACCGGACACGGGCGAATCAATAAATTCCAGACCCTTTGCCGCAGCGGCTTCGGCCACAGCGCGGGCGCTGTCGGCATCTATGGTGGAGCAGTCTATCAAGAGACAACCTGCTTTCACCACCTCAATCAGTCCCTTGGCGGTATCAGTGCCTAAATAGAGACCGCGTACATGCTTACTGGCCGGCAGCATGCTCACCACAAAGTCCGCATCGGCGGCGATGGCCTGCGCCGTATCGCCACTGCCTGCTCCCTGGGCCTTGAGTGACTCAACCGCAGCCGGGTTGAGATCGAATACCGATACACTGTGCCCCGCCTTCAGCAGGTTGGCCGCCATTGGGCCACCCATGTTGCCAAGGCCAATAAACGCTATCTTCGCCATGATGTCGCTCCTTGCCAAGCCCGGCAAGCCGGGCCATAAATCGGATAAGCCCGGTAAGTGCCGGGCTGTGAATAGGGTATCCCTCAGAGGTCCTGCAGCGGATGCTGCTCGCCCTGCCAGGGTGAACTCAAAAGGCGGCCAATCACCTCGGCGGGTACCGAGGCCACATCGGCATACTGCCAGTTTGGATTTCTGTCTTTATCGATAAGCAGTGCCCGCACCCCTTCGACAAAATCGCCGTGGGCGCAGCAATTGATGCTGACGCCAAGCTCCCAGCGGAAGCAATCGTTCAGGGACAGCTCTTCCCCTATGATGGCCTGGTGCCATACCAGATGAGCACTGAGCGGACTGCCGGCCAGCAGGGTGTCGCGGGCTCTGAGCAGGGACTTGTGGCTGTCATCCGGCAGCGCTTTGAAACGCTCAATCACTGTCTCCAGAGAGCCGCTGCACAGCGCACTGATAAGCTCAGCATTGTCCTTAAGGAAGCTCGCCTGCTCAGGCACGGCTCTGGTGCCGAGCACGTCACTCAAACGCTGATGATTGGCTTCGCTGTTGTCATCCCAGGCCACCTCGGCCAGGGCATCGAGCAGCGGCTCCTTGTCATCACTTTCCAATAAGAAGTTGGCCGTGCCTGCGTACAGCGCGTCGGCACCGTTCATTTGAAACGCGGTTAACCCCAGGAATACGCCTGTTTTTTCCGGCATATGGGCCAAAAAGAAGGTACCACCCACGTCCGGGTACAAACCAATGGTGATTTCCGGCATGGCAATGCGGGAACGCTCGGTGGCAATGCGGTGGCTGGCACCGGCCATCAGCCCCAAACCGCCGCCCATCACAATGCCATCTCCCCACACCATAAAGGGTTTGCCGAATTCGTGGATAAAGTAATCGAGGCGATATTCTTCCTCGAAGAAGATCTTCGCCAGGGTCTCTGTACTGCCGGGGGCCTCTTTGCTGGCCTGATACAGGGCGCGCACATCGCCACCGGCGCAAAAGGCTTTGTCACCGGCGCCATCCAGCAGCACCATAGCGATATTGCTATCGGCCTGCCAGGCTTTCAGCTGGGCAGTTAAGGCCCGCACCATGTCCAGATCCAGGGCGTTAAGCGCGGCTTCCACATTGAGGGTGGCTACACCTATCTGTTTGCCCGAGGCGGTACCCAGGGTTTGAAATACAACTTTCTGTGTCATGCTCGCTCCTTGCTTGCTGTCTTGTCCAAGGCAAGGCCTCAGCGGTTTTTCCACTGGGCGGCACGCTTCTCGAGGAAGGCATTCACCCCTTCAGCCTGATCTTCGGTATCAAAAAGACCAACAAAGAGCTCACGCTCCAAAGGCAGTGCCTGGGTGCGCGGCATGGTGCGGCCACTCTGAATGAGCTGTTTGCACACGGCCACGGCAGAGGGGCTCTGCTTGGCGACCTTGGCGGCCAGGGCGATGGCGGCACTCAGGGACTCGCCCTTCTCCACCACTTCTTCCACCAGCCCAAGATTCAGCGCCTTGGTGGCATCAATACGCTCACCGCAGAGGATCATCCGCTTGGCCCAGCCCTCGCCCACCAGGGCGGTGAGGTTCTGAGTACCACCGGCGCAGGGCAGAAGGCCCACTGTGGCTTCCGGCAGTGCCATCACCGCCTGAATTTCGGCGATGCGGATATCACAGGCCAGCGCCACTTCGAGGCCGCCGCCCATGGCATAGCCATTGATGGCCGCGATGGACACGCCACGGAAGGCGCTTAAGGTTTCAAAGGCTTCACCGAAGGCCTTGGCCATGGTGGCGGCATTGCCTTTATCGCCGTCTGCAAAGAGTTTCAGGTCAGCGCCCGCAGAAAAGAACTTGTCCCCTTCCCCGGTCAGCACCAGCGCGTAAATCTCTTTGTTGTCATTCAGCTCAAGTACCTTTTCCTTCAGCTCATTCAGGCTCTCACGGGTCCAGGTATTGGCCGGAGGGTTGCTGATGGTGAGAATGGCGGTATTGCCTTCAATACGTTCAATCAAAAATGCCATGGCAGTTATTCCTTTTCTGTCGAAGTCTTTATTCAGTCGACGTTACTATTCAGTCAAAGTCACTGGCAAATCAGAGGATGTCGTTGGCGTTTTCGTCCAGCAGACGACGGGAAATGATGAGACGCATGATCTCATTGGTGCCTTCCAAAATCTGGTGTACCCGCACGTCACGGAAATGGCGCTCAAGCGGATATTCACGGATATAACCATAACCGCCGTGGATTTGCAGTGCTGCGTCGCACACGGCAAAGCCGATGTCGGTGGCAAAGCGT
Source organism: Shewanella zhangzhouensis (assembly GCF_019457615.1). Lineage (NCBI taxonomy): Bacteria > Pseudomonadati > Pseudomonadota > Gammaproteobacteria > Alteromonadales > Shewanellaceae > Shewanella > Shewanella zhangzhouensis. The sequence continues at coordinate 1,708,115 of NZ_CP080414.1, read as the reverse complement.
TTGGCCATGGCGCAGTAGGCGGTGGCTTCCGGGTCCTGGCTATCCAGTTTAAAGGCTGCAAGGCGCACCATCTGACGGGCAGCCACCAGCTCGGTAGCCATATCGGCGAGCTTGAATTGCAGCGCCTGGAAGGCCGCCAGCGGCTTGCCAAACTGCTTGCGCTCGTTCATGTAAGCGATTGAACGTTCAAGGGCCGCCTGGGCGGTACCCACGGAGCAGGTGGCGATATTGATACGGCCGCCATCGAGCCCCTTCATGGCGAAGGTAAAGCCCTGGCCTTCTTCACCCAGCAGGTTTTGCACAGGTACGCGCACGTTTTCAAAGGTGATAAGTCGGGTCGGCTGGGCGTTCCAGCCCATCTTGTCTTCGGCCTTGCCGTAAATGACACCGTCGGCATCGGCGGGGATGGCAATGGCCGAAATGCCCTTGGGACCGGCTTCACCGGTGCGGCACATCACCACCAAAAGTTCGGTGGCACCAGCGCCTGAAATAAACATCTTGCTGCCATTAATCACATACTCATCGCCTTCACGCACCGCCTTGGTGGTGAGAGATGCGGCATCACTGCCTGCACCGGGCTCGGTCAGGCAGTATGAGGCCAGCTTGGCACCCGTGGTCAGGGCCTCAGACCATTCGGCGCGAAACGCCTCTGTGCCCCAGGTGGTCACCATCCAGGTGGCCATGTTGTGAATGGTCAGCATGGCGGTGGTAGCGGTACAGCCCTTGGAAAGCTCTTCAAAAATAATCGAGGCATCCAGGCGCGACAGGCCCATGCCGCCTTCGGACTCAGGGGAATAGAGTGAACAGAAACCCAGCTCACCGGCCTTTTGAATGACATCTTTGGGGAAGTGGTGCTCTTCGTCCCACTTGGCGGCAAAGGGGGTCAGTTCATCTGCGGCAAACTGGCGTGCCAGTTCGGCAAACTGACGTTGATCTTCGTTGAAATTGAAATCCATCTTGACTGCTCCCGTGACTCTGGGGTCACTTCATGTGATGGCCGGCATAACGCCGGCCTTGAAGGTGGTTTTGGTTTACGGCCTCGCCAGATTAAGCACCCGAGAGTGATTAACGCAGGGCGATGGTCATGTTGGGACCATGGGGGATATCGTCTTCAAACCAGCGACAGGTGATGGTCTTGGTTTCGGTGAAGAAACGGATAGCCTGCTTGCCGTAGGCGTGCTGGTCGCCGTAGAAACTGCCCTTCCAACCGGTAAAGGAGAAGAATGGCAGAGGTACCGGGATAGGTACGTTAATACCCACCTGACCCACTTCAATTTCGTGCTGATATTTACGGGCAGCTGCGCCGCTGGCGGTGAAGATGGAGGTGCCGTTACCGTAGGGCGACTTGTTCACCAGCTCAATGGCGTCTTCCAGCTCATCCACTTCCATACAGCACAGCACTGGGCCAAAGATTTCTTCCTTGTAGATGCTCATGTCGGTGGTGACCTTGTCAAACATGGTCGGGCCAACCCAGTTGCCTGACTCGTAGCCGGGCACGGTAAAGTCGGAGCCATCCAGCAGACAGTCGGCGCCTTCGGCCTTACCCTGCTCAATCAGCTTGAGCACACGGGCCTTGGCGGCTGGGCTGATAAGCGGGCCGTAACCGGCGTCTTTATCGTCCCACAGGCCTGGGCGAACCTTGGCCAGCGCCTCTTTAAGCTCAGGGATCCACTCTTTGGCGGCGCCCACAAACACGGCCACCGAAATCGCCATACAACGCTGACCGGCCGCGCCCACAGAGGCTCCCACCAGGTTGTTGATCACCTGCTGCTTGTTGGCATCTGGCATGATCACACAGTGGTTTTTGGCGCCGGCAAACGCCTGCACCCGCTTGAGGTTGTCAGTGCCGGTCTTGTACACGTACTGGCCCACACCCACAGAGCCCACAAAAGAAATGGCCTTGATATCGGGATGGGTCAGCAGAATATCCACGGCGCTCTTGTCGCCGTGCACCAGCTGCAGCACGCCCTTGGGGGCTCCGGCCTGTTCAAACAGTTCGGCCAGACGCAGCGGTGTCATGGGGTCCTGCTCGGAAGGTTTGAGCACAAAGGTGTTACCACAGGCCACAGCCAGGGGGAACATCCACAGCGGGATCATCGCCGGGAAGTTGAAGGGGGTAATACCGGCGCACACGCCCAGGGGCTGGGTGTAAGAATAGGTATCGATTTTACGGGCCACGTTTTCAACGGTTTCGCCCATCAGCAGGGACGCGATATTACAGGCGTGCTCGGCCACTTCAATGCCGCGCCACACATCACCCTTGGCATCTTCGAAGGTTTTACCGGTTTCCTTGGCCAGAATGGTCGCCAGCTCGTCGTGGTGTTCTTTGAGCAGCGCCTGATAACGCAGCATTACGCGGGCGCGCTCGGATACAGGCACTTCTTTCCAGCTTTGGAACGCGGCCTTGGCACTGGCGATGGCGCCGTGCACTTCCTCGTCACTGGCACAGCGCACTTCGGCGATGGGCTGGTTGTTGGCCGGGTTGGTCACGGTAATGATGCGCTCACCCTGTCCTGTGGTGAACTCACCGTCGATGTAGTGCTTAACTTGTGTGATCATATCGCTTCCTTTTGAGGGTCAGAGGTAGCGGCGCAGCCTTGTAGGTATTGTGTATGGCCGCGCCCGCGTCTCCTGTCGAGTGTCTTGTTGATTGCAGCTTGCCGTGTCCTGGCAATTAAACTTCGATGGCCATGGCAGTGGCTTCACCGCCGCCGATGCACAGTGAGGCCACACCGCGCTTGAGGCCACGGGCCTTGAGCGCATGGATGAGAGTCACCAGCACACGGGCGCCTGAGCAGCCGATGGGGTGACCCAGGGCGCAGGCGCCGCCGTTCACGTTAACCTTGGCCGCATCCAGCTTAAGCTCACTGATGGCAAGCATGGTCACCATCGCAAAAGCTTCATTGATTTCAAAGAGATCGACCTCGTCCTTGCTCCAGCCCACGTTGGAGAGCAGCTTCTGCATGGCACCCACAGGGGCTGTGGTGAACATGGCGGGCTCCTGAGCATGGGTAGTGTGGCCCTTGATGGTGGCAAGCACCTTAAGACCCAGAGCATCAGCCTGCTCACGGCTCATCAGCATCAGCGCAGCAGCACCGTCGGAGATGGAGGATGAGTTGGCAGCAGTGATGGTGCCGTCTTTGGCAAAGGCCGGGCGCAGTGTCGGAATTTTTTCGGGACGGGCGTTTCCAGGCTGCTCGTCAATTTTCACTTCCACATCGCCTTTGCGGCTGGACACAGTCACTGGCACGATTTCGGCTTCGAAGGCGCCGGAGTTGATGGCGGCATTGGCTTTTTCCAGTGAGCTTAGGGCGAAAGCATCCATGGACTCGCGGGTCAGGCCGTAATCATCGGCGGTTTTCTGGGCGAAGGTACCCATGGCGCCGCCGGTATAAGCATCTTCAAGACCATCGAGGAACATATGGTCGAGCACCTTGCCGTGGCCCATGCGCATGCCGCCACGGGCTTTGTCCAGCAGGTATGGGGCCTGGCTCATGCTTTCCATGCCGCCGGCAATCACCACATTGGCGCTGCCTGCTTTGATGAGGTCATGGGCCAGCATCACGGTTTTCATACCTGAGCCACACACCTTGTTCACTGTGGTAGCTCCCACAGACAGTGGTAAACCGGCACCCAGTGCGGCCTGACGGGCAGGCGCCTGGCCAAGGCCTGCAGGCAGCACGCAGCCCATCAGGAGTTCGTCAACCTTGGCGCCATCCAGGCCGGTGTCATCCAGCAGAGCCTTGACTGCGGTCGCGGCCAGCTTGGGTGACGGCACCTCAGACAGGCTGCCCTGAAAACCACCCATGGCGGTGCGTTTTGCCGCAACAATGACGATATCCGATACGCTCATTTCTCACTCCAATTGCTTGTGATGCCCGGGCGCAAAACCCGGTGCAAATGTGATTGCAGTCGCAGTTTGCGACCCGATGCATTGAATGTGACGTTTACGCGAACGTAAAGCAAGTAGAAATTGGTCTAACAAGCCGCATTTTCTGGCCAAGGCTTGTCACTCTGGATTTACAGCGGCGGGAACTGAGATTGACACGGGCACCAACGCAGATTGTCAGCGCCTGCACACAAAATAAAAAGGCCGCATAAGCGCGGCCTTTTCACATTGATTTTCAAGATTTTGCACTATCTTCCCAGGGGGTGATGGCACTCATATCCGACAGATCGTAAGGGGTCAACTGGTACACATAATAGTTAAGCCAGTTACTGACCAGGAGGCTGCCATGGCTGTGCCAGCGCGCCACCGGCGCCTGGGCCGGATCATCGTTTCTGAAGTAATTTTTGGGGATGTCTGGGTCAATACCGGCTGCCAAATCCCGATGATATTCGTCACTCAGGGTGGATTTTTGATACTCGGGATGACCAATGACAAACAGGTTTCGGCTGTTTCGGCTCAGCACCAGATAGGCCCCTGCCTCGTCAGACTCCGCCAGTACCTGCAAAGCCGGGTGGGCATGAATTTGCGCCACCGGGATTTCGGCATAACGTGAATGAGGCGCGAAAAACTCCTCATCGAAACCCCGCAGCAGCGGATGATGGTCGCAGCTGCGACTGTGCACGAATACCCCGGAGCGTTTGGTCTTCAGCAGTTCACGCTTGAGGCCGTAGAGATGGTACAGACCGGCATGGGCAGCCCAGCACAAAAACAGTACCGAGGTCACATGGCTTTGCGACCAGTCGATGATTTCGCGGATATGGTCCCAATAGGTCACCTCTTCAAAATCAAGCTGCCCCAGTGGCGCTCCGGTGATAATCAGGCCGTCATAATTTTTATGACGCACATCCTCAAAGTCCCGGTAAAAGGCATTCATGTGGTCGAGCGAGGTGTGACGGGACTCCTTGTCGTGGATGCGCAGCAAATCCACATCCACCTGCAAGGGCGTATTGCCAAGGAGCCTCAGCAGCTGGGTCTCTGTTTCTATCTTGTTGGGCATCAGATTAAGGATAAGCACCTTCATCGGACGTATGTCCTGATGGGCCGCCCGGGTTTCTGACATCACAAAGATATTTTCTGCCGACAGTATCTCTGCCGCTGGCAGATTGTCGGGGATTTTTACCGGCATACTGCGCCTCTCCCTTGATTAACTCCGGGGCGATGCCGGTAAGTGTAAAACTTACCCCGGCTCAGCGCCCCACACTGTCCAGCCTTACCGACATGCCGGTAGGCTGTGTGAAATCCACTCTGTAGCTTTGGGTGTTGATAAACAGCAGTTTATCGCCCTGGGTGATACGTGCGCCCACCGCGTAGGTGTGGCCCTGCTTAAACGTGTCCGGCTTAAAACGCAGCGCAAAGTCCTTGGGCACGGCGGTGACAGGCACCTTCAACTCACCCAGCACCTCTGCCGCCACATCCATACGGGAAACGTCCTGCACCTGAACCGTCAACACTGCATCAACAGGCAAAGCGATGCGCTCCCGGAACCAGACGCTGCCGCTTATCTCCACATCGTCGGCACTGCTGGCACATCCACCCAGTCCAACCGCCCCCACCAATGCCGCCATCGGCAGGGCAACACTCAATAGCCATTTCTTCATGGTGATATTCTCCTAAATCATACATAAAGACTTCTGGATGTCTATACATCCAAGTTTGAATCTTGTTCAGCATGGGCTTTCACCCTATCATGGTAGCCCTGTACTTTTGCTGAATATCCTTATGACTCAAGCAACTGCAATAATTGTGGGCGCCAGCTCACACCTTGGCCGCGAATTAGTGACCCAGCTCACACAGGAAGGCACCCGAGTGGGCGTCCTGGTGCCCGATCCAGAACAGATGACGGAATTTATCCAGTCCCTCGGTGGCACTGTTGAGGTGGAAGCCTTACCCATCACAGACCCCGACGGCGCCATGGCAGCCTTTGAAAACCTGTGGCAGCGTATGGGCGGCGCGCATCTGGTGTTGGTCAATACCGGCCTCAATACCTACCACCCTGACCTGCCCTGGCAGATAGAAGCCGACATTATCAAGGTTAACGTGCAGGGCTTTGCGCTGATTTGCAACACGGCATTCAGATTACTGCGCCAGCAAGGGTACGGACAACTGGCTGCCATCAATTCCATCGCCGGTCAGCGCGGTGGCCCTGCCGTGGCCTACCACGCATCCAAAGCCTTTGCACAAAACTACCTCGAAGGTTTATCCATGCATGCCCAGCGGCTGAAGTTACCCATCACCATTACCGATCTGCAGCTGGGCTTGCTGGACAAGGCCGCCATGCAGCAGAGCCGCTTTTGGTTACAGCCGCTGCCAAAAGTCGCCGGGCAAATTTTACGGGCACTGAAAAAAGGTAAACGCCGCGCCTATATCACCCGCCGCTGGGCCTTGGTGGCCTGGCTGATACGTTTGCTGCCGGAATACATCTACAACACCCGCCACTGGAAGAAAAAAGGCAAGCATTAATACTGCTACCCCTTGAGTAATCCGCATAAAAAAGGCGCCCGGTGGGCGCCTTTTTTCATCCAAGGTTTGGCAGGGAAGGGACAACCTTAGAACTTGTAACCCACACTCACCATGTATACCCATGGGTCGATATCGGTTTCAACCACAACAGGGGCATCACCCAGGTTAAATTTCACGTCTGTGCTGATGTCGGCGTACCACACAGAGGCGTTCAGCATCCAGTTTTTGTTGAAGCTGTAGTCAAAGCCTACCTGTGCGGCCCAACCCACTGAAGTGGACAGACTCAGATCGGTCAGGGCACCGTCCAAATCGTTGGTGAATTCGGTGTCAAAAAAGTTGGTGTAGTTCACACCCACACCCACGTAAGGGCGGAAGGCAGAATTGGCGTTGCCAAAGTAGTATTGGGCAACCAGAGTCGGTGGCAGGTGCTTGGTTTCGGCAATCTTGCCCAGCACGCCCAGAGACACATCGTGGGTGAATGGAGTAGCAGCCAGCAGCTCGATAGCCCAGTTGTCAGTCAGCATGTAACCGAAGTTCAGGCCCAGCTGAGTATTGTTGCTCACGCCAAATTCCGCTACGTCGGCTACGACAGGGCTGGACTCATTGGGGGCAACAACAACAGCACCGGCGCGTACGATAATATCGCCGGCCTGGTGAGCAAGGGCAGAGGCAGAAACAACAGACAGCAGGGAGGCAGCGATCAGACCGGAAAGATAGGATTTCTTCATCATTTACTCCATTAACCACGTGGGCTTTGTTATTTTCTGTTACGTCCGTAACAATTGAGGCCTAGCCTGCCAGAGCAGGTCGTTAACTTTCTTGATCCAAATCAACACCGCCGTGTGATACCCACTTCGGGGTAACAAGAGCGCGATCGCGCTCACGCTTTTAGTGCATTTTGTCTTGTTGCTCAGCAAGATTGTGTTGTCATCGTCACAGGACCTTCAGCAAGATAAGCCTGATCACGCCCAATCGGGTTCACTAGGTTAGAGGTCTAAGCATTCACGGCTCGGCGAAGACAAAATGCCTGAAAGCCTGGTTTTGGGTTGAGAGCGAGCCTGATAGCTGTCCGGTTCAAACCCAGAGTTTGCCATCCGGTTTTGCGGGCAATTCATCGATTGAGCTGAGGGAGCGAGGTAAATCGCCAGGATGAGAACAGGGTATGGATCAGGAGTGCGTGTGCACGCCTGCTATAGCGCCAGCGGGAGAACATCACAGGGGCCGGCGCTATGTTTCCTGAGTGGAGAATGCCGGGCCGGTTTATGGTTTAACGAGTTGCAACCTTGGGTAATGCTCAAGCCAGCCTTTTGAGCGGACCCGTTGCCAGAACACATCAATCGGCCGCCGCGGGGATGGTGTGAGTTTAAGGGCATAGAGGGACTCGAGCCCCCAGGCTGATTCGATGTGAAATGTATCCTCATGGGTCAGCCTGACGCCAACGGCGGTTTCCTGCTCAGGCCAGGCGGCCATGGCGTCCACCAAATTACGGTAGGGAGCATCGCCGTGGCGCAAGTGCATACGGCGCTGATCTTTCACTTCCCAGGGGATTGCGGCAAGTCTGGCACCGAGTGCCTCAGTAAGCCGCTGCTCCAGCGCTCTCTCCCCTGCCCCCCAGTAAATCAGGTCAACGTCGGCAAGCTGACGGGTCTCCATACCATGGAGGCTATCCCACACCCGCTGGCGCACAAAACCGGCCGCCAGCAGATACTCCCCGATACCGGCCTCGGTCATCACCTCTCGGGCCGCTTTCAGGCAGGCCATTGCCGAATCATCGTCACGCAGCAGGCTGGCAAGCGCAGTGGACAGCCTCATGGCACAGGGATCCATGTCAGGGCAAGCAGCCTCTGATGACACCGATGATTACCTGCCAACAGGCTTCATCACCACTTCGGTGGTGAACTTGTTGTTATGGATCACCGGGAAGCGGTCGTAGGTCTGAAAAATCACCTGGTTATTGTGTTTGATAAGTGCCACCACGCCGTAGTTGACATTGCTGCTGATAGACTCGGCCGGCAATATAAACTTAAAGGGCACTGGCGCCCGCACCACATTAAAGGTTTTCTGGGCGATGATAATGCCGGGGGTGTCCAGATCTATCACAGCTATGGTGATAGAACTGTTTGGCGGCAGCACCACAGACTCCAGATAACCCGCCGCACCATTGATGATAATGGGTTTAGGTTCTTCCACCGTCACACAGGCACTCAGAGCGCCGAGCATACTCAGGGCGACCATGGCCCGGGCCGCTTTGGCAAATTTGTTCCACATCAGTTGCTGTCCTTCTTCATGCGCATCAATCCTTCCTGGGTTGCAGACGCCACCAGCTCACCCCGGCGATTGAAAAAATGTCCTTTTACAAAACCGCGGCCACCGCTGGCATTGGGGCTATCGATACTGTATAGCAGCCAATCATTCATATCCAAGTGGCGATGGAACCACATGGCATGGTCGATGGTGGCCATACGCATGCCCGGGGTCAAAAAGGATACCCCGTGTGGCTGAGCGGCCGTCACCAAAAAGTTGAAATCAGAGGCATAGGCGAGAAGCGCATCGTGCACATGGCTGTCGCCTTCCACCTTACCATTGGCACGCAGCCAAACGTGGCGCACCGGCTCCCGGGAGCGCGGCGCCACCGGACTGACAGGGTCAACGATGCGCATCTCGATGGGCGCATCGGCCATAAACTTCTCCAGCATTTTTTCGGGAATTTTGTCCCTTAGGGTCACTGCCAATTCCTGTTGGTTGAGCAGTCCCTCAGGCCCCGGTACATCCGGCATACTTATCTGATGGGAAAACCCGTCTTCTTCGCCCTGAAAGGAGCAGGTCATGTAAAAAATCGGCCGGCCTTTTTGCACGGCTTTTACCCGACGGGCACTGAAAGAACCACCGTCGCGCATGATTTCCACGTCATACACTATGGGGAGAGACTCATCGCCTGCGCGCAAAAAATAGCTGTGAAGTGAATGGACCTTGCGTGTTGGCTCAACGGTTTCCCTGGCGGCACTCAGGGCCTGCCCCATCACCTGGCCGCCGAAGACATGACCAAAGCCCAGATCCTGGCTCTGACCACGATAAAGTCCAATCTCCAGGGTTTCGAGGGTCAGCAGTGACAATAGATCGTTCAATACCTGACTCATGTTATCTCTCTGATTTAAGGTCAATTGCCAAGAGAGTAACAAAAAGCGCCATACTCTGGCGAGTCTCAGTCGAGTCGAATGCCCTGCTCGTGGGCGGCACGTCGGGCAAAGGCGAGGATCTGGTCTTCACCGTTGGCGTGTTTTTGAATGGGCCAGGCATTGTCGATATCCGGCCAGTGGGCAGCGAGCACTTCGGGGGTACGCAGCTCAGATTCGAAATAACGATACCTGTGTTCGGCAATACAAAGCTCACTGATACTGCCGCCACCGGCAAGCAGATGTCGGCCGCTGGGCGCCTGCCCGCTCAGTAAAAATAACATGGCAGCCGTCACTATTTCCTTGGAGAACAGCGGTTTGACCTGAGGCGCCAGATGAGCATCTGTCATGGCGGTATGGGCAAGGGGGCAGAGGCTGTTGACCATGATATTGCGGGGAAGCCCTTCGGCGGCCAAGCCATTAACCAGGCCGATGAGCGCCATTTTGCCACAGGCAAAGGCGCTTTGATGCAGATCACCATAGAGCCCACTGACCCCGGTGGACATCACAATACGGCCATACCCTCTGTTCATCATGCCCGGCCACAACACATGGGTCAGGGCAATGCTGCCCAGTAAATCCACCTGCAACTGGCGGCGAATATCTGCGATGGACTGATGCTCGAAGCTGCCATGGGTGTGCATACCGGCATTATTGATAAGCAAGTCCACATTGGCCCCGGTGGCGTCAAATTCCGCCCCCCAGGCCTCGATAGCATCGGGACTCCCCACATCAACGGACCAATAGCGGCAGGTCGCCCCCGTGGTGTCCAACGTTTGAAGCAGGCTTTGTACTTCTGCGGCCTCCTCTGGCAAGCAATCAATCAGCATGACACTGGCACCACGCTCGGCCAGCGCCAGCGCATAAGCGCGGCCCAAACCGGATGCGGCACCGGAGATCAGGGCAGACTGGTTATCGAATCGCATCTCGCTTTCCTTAGGCGCAAAAATCAAACAGCCGATTAAATAAAGCACAGCGTTAACGGTAAAACTTTGACCTTGACGGCAAATTTACCCGAAGGCGCCGATGCCGATGTGCGCCTTGTCCCAGTCTGCTAAATGCGTGTTTTCGATTGTGCTAACTTTCAACGAAATTCTTGTTATCCTATGGGCTGCAATCGTTTTTATCTTTTAAAGGCCCCCATGAATCCCTGGATCCTTGCCATCAGACCCCGCACGCTGCCAGCGGCCATCGGCCCACTCCTGGTGGGAAATACCCTCGCCCTTGGCCTGGAAAGCTTCAGCGTGACCATTGCCATCGCATCGATGATCTGTGCCCTGTTGCTGCAAATTGCCGTGAACCTGGCCAATGACTATTTTGATTTTAAGAGCGGCGTGGATACCGAAGAGCGCCTGGGCCCTGTGCGGGTAACCCAAAGCGGCCTGATAGCCCCGGCCAGAGTCAAGGCGGCCATGATAGGCTCCCTGCTTGCAGCACTGGCGGTCGGCTCCTATCTGATTTGGCACGGTGGTGCCCCCATTGCCGTGCTCGCCGCCGCCTCCATTTTGGGCGCACTCTGTTACAGCGGCGGCCCCTATCCCCTCGCCTCACACGGCCTCGGCGAAGTGGCAGCCTTCGTGTTTTTCGGCCTGGTGGCCGTTGTGGGCAGCTTTTATCTGCAGGCGGGCTACACCTCGATGGATGCCTGGATACTGGGTGCGGCAATCGGTCTTTTCAACGCCGCCATTATGTTGGTAAACAACACCCGTGACATACGCACCGACACCCGCGCCGGCAAGCGCACCCTGGCAGTACGTATTGGCGAAGCCCAGTCGCGGGTGCTGTATCAGGCATTGGTGTATTTGCCCTTTGGCTTAATCATCGGCAGTTTTCTGATGGGCATACTGCCGGGCTGGCCGGTACTGCTCTCAGGCGTGTCTCTGGTGATTGCCAGACGCCTGTCGCGGGAGTTCAGCGAGACCAGCGGCGGCGCCTTAAACCCTTTACTGGGCCGCACCGCAAGACTGACGCTGGTCTTCAGCGTACTCTTTTCCGTCGGGCTGCTCATTCCGGCTCAGGCCTGATGGCGGCATCGTAAGTCAAAGATGAAAAAGGCTTCCCGAGGGAAGCCTTTTCGTTTAATGGTGTGACGCGCGGCGCGTCAGCTGCTCAGAGCTTTTGCAGATTAGAGCTTTTGCAGATCACGGGCCGTGCTGCTCCAGTTGAGGTGATATTTTTCACCCGCTGGGGTGTCGATACGCTCAAAGCTGTGGGCTCCGAAGTAATCACGCTGCCCCTGCAGCAGGTTGGCGGGCAGGGTTTCACGGCGATAACCGTCGTAATACGCCAGGGCCGAGGTGATACAAGGGGCAGGTACACCCGCCAGTACAGCCTTGGACACCAGGTGGCGCCAGGACTGCTGGGCCTCGCTCAGCGCCTCGGCAAAACTTTTCGCCATCAGCAGATTGGCAAGCTTGGGCTCGGCCTCAAAGGCCTCTGTGATGGACTGCAGGAAGGTGGCACGAATGATACAACCGGCGCGCCAAATGCGGGCGATGGCGGCAAAGTCGAGCTCCCATCCCTGCTCGGCGGCGTTCATGGCCATCAGCTGGAAGCCTTGGGCATAACAGCAAATTTTGGCGCAAAAGAGCGCCTGCTCCAGCTCGTCGATAAAACCAGCCGCATCTATGTCCTGCAGTGGCAAAGCGCCGGCGAGACGGTCTGCCAGCTCAGTACGAAGCGCCTTTTGATTCGACAGTGCCCGGGCGTATACCGCTTCGGCGATAGTCGGTGCCGGCGTACCGATTTGCAGGCTGCTGACCGCAGTCCACAAACCCGTGCCCTTCTGACCGGCCTTGTCCAGAATCATTTCCACCAGCGGCTTGCCGGTGAGCGGATCTGTCTGGCGCAGCACTTCGGCGCTTATTCCCATCAGGTAGCTGTTGAGTTTGCCGCTGTTCCAGCGCTCAAAAATGGCGGCAATCTCCACCGCAGACAGCCCCAGCACATCAGAAAGTAACTGATACGCTTCACAAATCAGCTGCATATCGGCGTATTCGATGCCGTTGTGCACCATCTTCACGTAGTGACCACTGCCCGCAGGGCCTATGTAAGCGGTGCAGGGCTCGCCTTCCAGCACCGGATTACCCGGCTCGAAGCGCTCAATGGGCAAACCCGTGGTGTTATCTACCTTGGCAGCAATGGCGCGCCAGATGGGGGCGACACTGTCCCAGGCGTCTTTTTTGCCTGACGGCATCAGGGAAGGCCCAAAACGGGCGCCCACTTCGCCGCCGGAAACGGCAGAGGAGAAGAACACAAACTTGCCGGCGTATTCCTGCTCGCGCTTGACGGTATCGGTCCACAGACTGTTGCCGGTGTCGATAACTATGTCATCCGGCTTGATACCGGCATCAATAAGTGCCGAGCAAACGCCGTCTACAGGAGCACCGGCGGGTACTGACAACAACAGGAGTCTGGGCGAAGTCAAGGCGCACAACATGGACTTGAGACTGTCCACACCGGTCAGCTCTGTGGCCTTGCTGTGTGCAGGCTTGGCGGCAACTTCGGCCTGGGATTGACTGACGGCGGCGCGCACCTTGGCAACGTCCAGGTCAAAGGCGGCCACACGATAGCCATTATCTGCGATATTGAGGGCAAGGTTTTTGCCCATGACACCCAGGCCGATAACCCCGATGTCGTGTAATTGGGTGTGGTTTTGCATGCTTTTTATTCCACGGGTACAGGAAGAGCCAAATTTCGCGGCGGATTATAGCGATTTTGGTAACTGAATTACAGTAAGGCAAGATAATGCATAGGAATGCAGTGTAAAACTGTTGCTAAATGACGAGCTTAGGGATGAAAAAAGCCTCCGGTGAAATCGGAGGCTTATCGGCGCACTATGGGTCAGACCCGGGCGTCACCATAACCCATGCGGGTCAGGGTGTTACGTACCAGTTCCAGCGTCGCCGGATCTTCAATGGTGGCAGGTACGCTGTATTCCTGATTGTCGGCAATCTTGCGCATTGTGGCCCGCAGGATTTTGCCGGAGCGGGTCTTGGGCAATTTGGGAATGGCACTCACCAGCTTGAAGGCCGCCACCGGGCCAATTTCACTGCGAACCAGGGCCACCAGCTCTTTATTGAGCTGTTCATCGGTGATGTTCACTCCGTTCTTGAGTACCACCAAGCCAAGGGGCACCTGGCCTTTCAGCTTATCTTCCACCCCAATCACAGCCGCTTCGGCAACGGCCGGATGCTGACAGAGCACCTCTTCAAACCGGCCCGTGGACAGGCGATGACCGGCCACATTAATTACGTCGTCGATGCGGCTCATGATGTACAGGTAGCCGTCTTCATCCATGTAACCGGCATCGCCGGTAAGATAGCAATCCGGGTACATGGAGAGGTAACTGTCGATGTAGCGTTTGTCGTTTTGCCACAGAGTCGGCAGTGTACCCGGAGGCAATGGCAGGCGGATCACCACGTTGCCGTATTCACCGGCGCCCACGCTGTTACCGGCTTCATCCACCACATCCACCTGATAACCGGGCACGGGTCGGGCGGGAGAGCCCGGCTTAATGGGCATTTGTGCAATTCCCATCAAGTTGGAGGCCACAGGCCAACCGGTCTCGGTTTGCCACCAGTGGTCAATCACTGGCTTCCCAAGCATTTCCTGGGCCCACAGCAGGGTATCGGGATCGCAGCGCTCTCCGGCCAGGAACATCTGTTTCAGGCAATCGAGGTTGGTGTTGCGGCAGAAGAAGCCTTCGGGATCTTCCCGTTTGATAGCACGAATGGCGGTAGGCGCGGTAAAGAAGCTCTTCACGCCATACTTTTTAATGGTGCGCCAAAACGCTCCGGCATCCGGGGTGCCCACGGGCTTTCCTTCGTAAAGCACAGAGGTGGCACCGGCAATCAGAGGTCCGTACACAATGTACGAGTGACCTACCACCCAACCCACGTCAGAAGCGGCCCAGAAGGTATCACCGGGTTCGACATCGTAGAGGTAGCGCATGGACCAGGCCAGCGCCACCGCGTGGCCACCGTTGTCCCGCACCACCCCCTTGGGTTGGCCGGTTGTGCCTGAGGTATAGAGTACATAAAGCGGATCGGTTGCTTTAACCGGTACCCAATCGGCATCCGGCGCAGTTGCCACAGACTGCTGCCAGTCAAGGTCACGCCCGGATGTCATCTCGGCCTCAAATTGCGGGCGCTGTAGAATCAAACACTTGCTGACTTTATGGGTCGCCTGAGCCAGAGCGGCATCCAGCAGCGGCTTATAGGCCACCACACCCGACGGCTCTACCCCACAGGATGCTGAAAGTACCATCACAGGTTTGGCATCATTGATGCGACTGGCAAGCTCATTGGCCGCAAAGCCACCAAACACCACAGAATGAATCGCTCCGATGCGGGCACAGGCGAGCATGGCGTAGGCAGTTTCGGGCACCATGGGCATATAAATCACCACCCTGTCACCCTTGTTTACGCCCTGCGCCTGGAGCAGGCCCGCCAAGCGTTTCACCTGGGCCAGACACTCGCTGTAACTGATGGAATATTCAGTCTCAGTCACCGGGCTCACGTAATGAAACGCCGTCTGCTGGCCACGCCCGGCAGCCACCTGACGGTCGAGGGCGTTATAGCAGGTATTGATTTCGCCGTCTGTGTACCAGCGATATAAAGGCGCCTGTGACGAATCCAGAATAGTCTCCGGCGCCTTGTGCCAGTCCACCATGGTGGCGGCCTTTTGCCAGTATTGCTCGGGGTTGTCCCTGGCTTCCTGGCGCAGCGCCTCAGCAGGATCCGCTGGCATCATTGTGCTTGTGCTTATTGTTGTCATTGTAATGGTCCTCCGGGGTGGAGTGGCGACATCTGCGCCGGTAAGGTCCCTTCCTTATCTCCGGCATTATTGCGCGGAGTCGCCGCGCCCCCCATTAGACAAAAGCCTAGGAGGGTTTGTGTGTAACCGAAAGAAGCGCGGCCATCACGGCAGGAGCCACGGGTAAGTCATGAAATTGAATGATTGAGATAAGCAGATGCCCCGGCCCTGGATAGCACGCGAGCCCCTTGGAAACACCACCCGGCAGGGCTGTAAGCTAAGCCTGACACTGGTCACCATGAAAATGCCTTAGCCACGCGCACTCCAACTTTACCTTTACGTAAACTTCATATATCTTGCATCCAATTGAAACAAGAAAAATCCGGTGTCGAGATGAGTTCAACCAACAGTGCGCAAACCAGCTATTCAATCAGTGACTTGTCGAAAGAATTCGACATTACCACCCGCTCTATCCGCTTCTATGAGGATCAGGGGCTGCTCAAGCCCAAGCGTCGTGGCCAAACCCGTATCTACAGCCTGAAAGACAGGGTTCGCCTCAAGCTGATTTTGCGTGGTAAGCGCCTCGGGTTTTCGCTGGCCGAAACCCGCCGTTTGTTTGAGCTTTACGATGCCGACAAAACCAGCGTCACCCAGCTCAATACCATGCTGGCGCTGATTGAAGAGAAAAAAGCCGCACTGCAGCAACAGATGGACGACATCAAGGTGGTATTGATGGAACTCACCAGCGCCGAGGCCCAGTGCCGTGGTGCCCTGGATGGACAATCCAAGAGTTCCTGAGCTTGCGCCGGCGCCCAGACTGAATAAAGACCGACACAATAACAAAGATAACAAGACAACAAGCAGATTTAAGGACACAAGCACATGAGCCACCTGTACTCTACTCTCAACTTCGGACTCGGTGAAGACGTGGATATGCTGCGGGACGCGGTATACGAATTTGCCAAGGGTGAAATTGCGCCGCTGGCCGAAAAGGTTGACCGCGACAACGCCTTCCCCAACGAGCTGTGGGCAAAATTCGGTGACATGGGCCTGCTGGGCGTCACTGTGGCCGAAGAATACGGCGGCGTGAACATGGGTTACCTCGCCCACGTGGTGGCCATGGAAGAAATCAGCCGCGCCTCGGCCTCCATTGGCCTGTCTTACGGCGCCCATTCCAACCTGTGCGTCAACCAAATCTATCGCAACGGCAACGAGGCTCAGCGCGCCAAATACCTGCCCAAGCTCATCAGCGGTGAGCACATCGGCGCCTTGGCCATGAGCGAGCCAAATGCCGGCTCCGACGTGGTGTCCATGAAGCTGCACGCCCGCAAGGAAGGCGATCGCTATATCCTCAATGGCAACAAGATGTGGATCACCAATGGTCCCGACGCCCACACCTATGTGATTTACGCCAAGACCGACCTCGACAAGGGCCCACACGGCATCACCGCCTTTATCGTTGAGCGCGGCTTCAAGGGCTTCTCCCAGGCGCAAAAGCTCGACAAGCTGGGTATGCGCGGCTCCAACACCTGTGAGCTGGTATTTGAAGACTGCGAAGTACCGGAAGAAAACATCCTCGGCGGCCTCAACAACGGCGTCAAAGTGCTGATGAGTGGCCTGGATTACGAGCGCGTGGTGCTCTCCGGTGGCCCGCTGGGCATTATGACCGCCTGTATGGATATCGTGGTGCCTTACGTACACGAGCGGGTGCAGTTCGGTAAATCCATTGGTGAGTTCCAGCTGGTACAGGGCAAGCTTGCCGACATGTACACCGGCATGAACGCGGCCAAATCCTACGTGTACAACGTGGCCCGCGCCTGTGACCGCGGTGAAACCACCCGTAAAGATGCCGCCGGTGTGATTCTCTATGCCGCCGAATTGGCCACCAAGATGGCGCTGGATGCGATTCAGCTGCTCGGCGGTAACGGCTACGTGAATGAGTACGCCACCGGCCGCCTGTTGCGGGATGCCAAACTGTATGAAATCGGCGCCGGCACCTCGGAAATCCGCCGCATGCTGATTGGCCGTGAGCTGTTTAACGAGACTAAATAACTCTGTCTTATAAATCAGCCCGCTAAACCAAGCTGATAAGCCAATAAGCCAACTCTTCACATCCACTCCCCGGCAAAGCGCCGGGGTTTAAGGACACTGCGGCAGGCAACAGGCCTGCCCCTTGGAGGACACAAGACGTGACTCAACTTACCTCCCGCGTGAACCCACGCAGCGACGAATTCAAACAAAAACACGACGCCATGGCGGCCCTGGTGGCTGATCTCAAAGACAAGCTCGCCCATATCGAACAGGGCGGCGGCCCGGTGGCCATGGAGCGCCACTTGTCCCGTGGCAAACTCGCCCCCCGCGCCCGGGTGGAAAAACTCTTGGACCCCGGTTCGCCCTTTTTGGAGCTGAGCCAGTTTGCCGCCTTCGAGGTGTACGATGAAGACGTACCGGCGGCGGGCATCATCGCCGGTATCGGCCGGGTCAGCGGCGTCGAGTGCATGATTATTGCCAACGATGCCACCGTAAAGGGCGGCACCTATTACCCCATCACGGTGAAAAAACACCTGCGTGCCCAGGCCATTGCCGAGCGCTGCCACCTGCCCTGCATCTATCTGGTGGACTCGGGCGGCGCCAACCTGCCCCGTCAGGACGAAGTCTTCCCCGACCGTGACCACTTTGGCCGCATCTTCTTCAATCAGGCACGCATGTCCGCCAAAGGCATTCCGCAAATCGCAGTGGTGATGGGTCTGTGTACCGCGGGCGGCGCCTATGTGCCAGCCATGGCGGATGAATCCATTATCGTGCGTGAGCAGGGCACCATCTTTTTGGCAGGCCCGCCGCTGGTGAAAGCTGCCACCGGCGAAGAAGTGAGCGCCGAGGAGCTTGGCGGCGGCGACGTGCACACCAAAATCAGCGGCGTGGCCGACCATCTGGCGCAAAACGATGAGCATGCGCTGGAGCTCGCCCGCAAGGCGGTATCGCGCCTCAACCATCAAAAGCAGGTTGAGCTGCAACTCGCAAAAGTGAAACCGCCCAAGTACGACATCAACGAGCTTTACGGCATCGTTGGTACCGACCTTAAAAAGCCCTTCGATGTGAAAGAAGTGATTGCCCGCATCGTGGATGACTCCGACTTTGACGAGTTCAAGGCCAACTACGGCGCCACCCTGGTGTGCGGCTTTGCCCGCATCCACGGTTATCCGGTGGGTATAGTGGCCAACAACGGCATCCTGTTCTCTGAGTCGGCCCAGAAAGGCGCGCACTTTATTGAGCTGTGCTGCCAGCGCAAAATTCCACTGGTGTTTTTGCAAAACATCACCGGCTTTATGGTGGGTAAAAAATACGAGCACGAGGGCATTGCCAAGCACGGCGCCAAGATGGTGACCGCGGTTTCCTGCGCCACTGTGCCCAAGTTCACCGTGCTGATTGGCGGCAGCTACGGCGCCGGTAACTATGGCATGTGCGGCCGCGCCTTTGAGCCAACCCTGATGTGGATGTGGCCCAATGCCCGCATCTCAGTGATGGGCGGCGAGCAGGCCGCAGGCGTGCTGGCCACAGTGCGTAAAGATGGTCTGGCCCGCAAAGGCGAAACCATGAGCGCCGAAGAAGAAGCCAAATTCAAGGCCCCCATCATTGCCCAGTACGATAAAGAGGGGCATCCCTACCATGCCAGCGCCCGCCTGTGGGACGACGGCATTATCGACCCGGCACAAACCCGTGATGTACTGGGGCTGGCCATTTCCGCCGCCCTCAACGCCCCCATCGAAGAGACCCGCTTCGGCGTGTTCCGCATGTAAGGAGAAGCAGATGACAACCATGACTTCCATTGCCGAGCTGTCTGCCTCCTTCAGTGCCGTGCGCTGCGAGCTTAAGGGCAAGGTGGGTTATCTCATCTTGAATCGCCCCGAGGTGCACAACGCCTTCGATGAGGTGATGATAAGCGAAATGACCCAGGCCATTA
Source organism: Shewanella zhangzhouensis (assembly GCF_019457615.1). Lineage (NCBI taxonomy): Bacteria > Pseudomonadati > Pseudomonadota > Gammaproteobacteria > Alteromonadales > Shewanellaceae > Shewanella > Shewanella zhangzhouensis. The sequence continues at coordinate 1,688,815 of NZ_CP080414.1, read as the reverse complement.
ATGCCTTCGCCCACGAGGGCGACTGCGCTGTGATGGTGCTTAAAAGCGACGGCAAGCACTTCTCCGCCGGCGCCGACTTGAACTGGATGCGCAAGCAGGCCGCCATGGACTTTGATGCCAATCTCAAAGATGCCCGCGAGCTTGCCAACCTGATGGATACCCTTGACCGCTTCCCCAAGCCGTCCATCGCCCTTGTTAACGGCGCGGCTTACGGCGGCGCCCTGGGGCTGATTTGCTGCTGCGATATTGCGATTTCGAGCCACAAAGCCAGTTTCTGCCTGTCTGAGGTCAAACTGGGACTTATTCCTGCGGTAATCAGCCCTTACGTGGTGCGCGCCATGGGGCCGCGTCAGAGCCGCCGCTATATGCTCACGGCTGAGCGCTTCGATGCCAGCATGGCACTGGCCTTAGGCGTAGTGCATGAAATTGCTGAAGATTTGGACGCAGCAGCAGCCCCCATTATCCAAAACCTGCTCAGCGGCAGCCCCCAGGCCCTCGGTTGGTGCAAGTCGCTTATCGCCCGGCTGCAAAGCGGCGTGATTGATGAGCACACCCGCGACTACACCAGCGAGCGTATCGCCCGTATTCGGGTGTCGGCCGAAGGACAGGAAGGCCTCAACGCCTTTTTTGATAAGCGCAGCCCAGCTTGGGTCAATGATACCGGCAGCAAGGACTAAGGGATTTTCCATGTTTAACAAACTCTTAATTGCTAACCGCGGTGAAATCGCCTGCCGCGTTATCCGCACCGCCCGTGATATGGGCATTAAAACCGTGGCCGTGTATTCCGACGCCGACCGCGACGCCCGCCATGTGGCGCTGGCGGATGAATCCTTTTATCTGGGCGAAAGCGCCCCGGCAAGCTCGTACCTGCGTGGTGAGCTGATTATCGACATCGCCAAAAAGTGCGGCGCCGAGGCTATTCATCCCGGCTACGGCTTTTTGTCGGAAAACGCCGAATTTGCCCGCGCCTGTGAGGCAAACGGCATCGCCTTTGTGGGCCCAGGCTCCGATGCCATCGACGCCATGGGCAGCAAAAGCGCCGCCAAGCTCATCATGGAAAAGGCCGGGGTGCCCTTGGTGCCCGGCTACCACGGCGACGATCAGAGCGATGCCACCCTGCTTGCCGAGGCAAAAAAGATTGGTTATCCGCTCCTTATCAAGGCCGCCTACGGTGGCGGCGGTAAGGGCATGCGTATTGTCGAGGGCGAGAGCGAGCTTAAAGCCGCCATCGACTCGGCCCGCCGCGAGGCAGCATCCAGCTTCGGTAACGACAAGCTCTTGATGGAGCGCTATCTGCGCCAGCCGCGTCACGTGGAAGTACAGGTATTTGCCGACTCTCACGGCAACTGCGTGTATCTGTCTGACCGCGACTGCTCCATTCAGCGCCGCCACCAAAAGGTGGTGGAAGAGGCCCCAGCCCCGGGTCTGCCGGACAGCCTGCGCAGGCAAATGGGCGAGGCCGCCGTGGCTGCGGCCAAGGCCATCGATTACCGCGGTGCCGGTACTGTGGAGTTCCTGCTCGATGCCCCTCAGCCAGGGAAAGAGCGCAGCTTCTTCTTTATGGAGATGAACACCCGTTTGCAGGTGGAGCACCCGGTAACCGAAATGGTCACGGGCCAGGATCTGGTGAAATGGCAGCTGTTGGTGGCATCGGGTTCGGTACTGCCCCTTGAGCAACACGAAATCCAAATCCACGGTCACTCCTTTGAGGTGCGGATTTACGCCGAAGACCCCAATAACGAGTTTCTGCCCGCCAGTGGCAAGCTCACCTTTTTGCGAGAGCCAGAGCCAAGCCGCCATGTGCGTATCGACTCAGGCGTGCGTGAAAACGATGTGATTTCAAACTACTACGACCCCATGATTGCCAAGCTGATTGTGTGGGACGAGTCGCGCCCCCGTGCACTGGCGCGTCTTAACCGCGCCCTTGGCGATTACCGTGTCGGTGGCCTTAAGCACAATATCGAGTTTCTCTCCAACATCGCCGAGCATCCGGCGTTTGCCGATGCCAACTTCTCCACCGACTTTATCGGCCGCTACGGCGATGCCCTGATTGGCGACAGTCGCGATGAGGCCGACACCGCCTTTGTGCTGGCGGTACTGACCCAGCTTAAGCTGCGGGAAGCCACCACTCAGGACGCTCCCGGCCACGATCCTTTCAGCCCCTGGTCGAGCCTGAAAGGCTTTCGCTTAAGCAGCCCAATGCGCCACAGCGTGACCCTTCTGGATGATGCTCACCAAAGCCGCAGCGCCGAACTCACTGAGGCTAATGGCCGCTATCAGTTCAGCCTTAACGACAAACTGATTGAGATCGGTGGCAGCATTGATGCCTCTGAGCTTAAGTGCGAAATCAACGGCCACAAGATGAAGGTGACGGTATCGCTGGAAGAAGGCGGTCTTACCGTGTTCCTATCAAGCGGCAGCTACCACTTCCGCGAAGTGCTCGGCCAGGTGTTGGAAGAGACAGCCAGCTCGGAAGATAAACTCAAGGCACCGATGAACGGCACCGTGGTGACCCATCTGGTCGCCGTTGGCGACAAGGTAGCCGCCGGTCAGGGTTTGCTTGTTATGGAAGCCATGAAGATGGAATACACCATAGAAGCCCCCTTCGATGGGGTGGTGAGCGAGTTCTTCTTCGCCCCCGGGGAGCTGGTGTCCGACGGCACCCTGCTGCTGGCGCTGGAGCCAGGCGACGGCGCTTGCGAAACCAGCGGCAAGGAGGCCTGAGATGGCACTGCCCTCATACATCAGCCTGTTTGAAGTCGGCCCCCGTGACGGCCTGCAAAATGAAAAGCAGGTCAGCACCGCCGATAAAATTCTGCTGGTCGAAAACCTTGCCACCGCTGGGGTTAAGCGCATCGAGGCGGCAAGTTTCGTCTCCCCCAAGTGGGTGCCACAAATGGCCGACTCGGGCGAGGTACTCAAGGGGATTTCCCGTGTAGCAGGTGTACGGTACAGCGCCCTCACCCCAAACTTGAAGGGGCTGGAACTCGCCCTTGACGCCGGGGCCTCTGAGGTAGCGGTATTTGCCGCCGCCTCCGAGGGCTTTAGTCAAAAGAACATCAACTGCTCGATTGAAGAGTCGATTGAGCGGTTTATCCCATTGATGGAAAAAGCAAAAGAGCACAATTTGCCGGTGCGCGGTTATGTGTCCTGCGTGCTCGGTTGCCCCTACGATGGCGAGATAGCCGTAAGCGAAGTGGCAAGGGTGTCTGAAATTCTGTACAAACTCGGCTGCTATGAAATTTCTTTGGGTGACACCATAGGCGTTGGCACGCCCGTAAAGGCCCGTAAAATGGTGGAAGCCGTGGCGGCCAGAGTACCGGCAGATAAGCTCGCGCTGCACTTTCACGACACCTACGGCCAGGCACTTGCCAATATCCTCGCCTGCCTTGAGACAGGCATCCGCACAGTGGATACCTCGGTGGCAGGCCTCGGCGGCTGCCCCTATGCCAAGGGTGCATCGGGCAATCTTGCCAGCGAAGATCTGGTGTATATGCTCCACGGTATGGGCATAGACACGGGTATCGACCTTGGCAAACTGATTGAGGCGGGCAACCGTATCAGCGCCGCCCTTGGCAGACAAAATGGCTCAAAAGTGGCGCGGGCGCTGAGCTAGCCACTGCAAGAAGATGGCACGGGCAGCCTGGCCACAGCAAGATAACTATAACTATCTCCTGCCCCGCTAGGGGCAGGAGAAAAAGCACAGCACACGACCTGACGTCACAGCAGGTTAAGAACAAAAGGAAGACAAGATGGCTGGACTCTACAAGGTCGTCGAGAGTTACGACCAGGCCCTGGCGGGCCTTAACGACAATATGACCATCATGGTGGGTGGTTTTGGCCTGTGCGGTATTCCGGAAGGCCTGATTAATCAGATGGTAAAACTTGGCACCAAGGGCCTGACTGCCATCTCCAACAACGCAGGCGTTGATGACTTTGGTCTGGGGCTTTTGCTGCAAAACAAGCAGATAAGCACCATGATCGCCTCCTACGTGGGTGAAAACGCCACCTTCGAGCGCCAGATGCTGAGCGGCGAGCTGAACGTTATCCTCACCCCACAGGGCACCCTGGCCGAAAAAATCCGTGCCGGTGGCGCAGGTATTCCTGCGTTCTTCACCGCCACTGGCTACGGCACCCCGGTAGCCGAGGGCAAAGAGACCCGCGAAATCAAGGGCCGCCATTATGTGCTGGAAGAGTCTCTGACCGCCGATTTCGCCCTTATCCGCGCCTGGAAGGCCGATACCATGGGTAACCTGGTGTTCCGCAAGACCGCCGCCAACTTCAACCCCATGATGGCTACCGCCGGTAAAATCACCGTGGTGGAAGTGGAAGAAATTGTTGAGCCGGGCGAACTTGACCCGGACCACATCCATACACCGGGGATTTATGTGGATCGCATCATCAAAGGCAACTTTGAGAAGCGCATCGAACAGCGCACCGTGAAGCAGGCATAAGGAGACACGCCATGGCACTTTCAAGAGAACAACTGGCCCAGCGCGTCGCCAAAGAGCTGAAAGACGGCTACTACGTTAACCTGGGTATTGGCATTCCAACCCTGGTAGCAAACTACATCCCCGAAGGCATGCAGGTAATGCTGCAGTCTGAAAACGGCCTGCTCGGCATGGGCGAGTTCCCCACCGAAGAGACCATTGACCCGGATCTGATCAACGCCGGTAAGCAAACCGTAACTGCGGTAAAAGGCGCGTCGTTTTTCTCCAGCGCCGAGAGCTTTGCCATGATCCGTGGCGGCCATGTGGATTTGACCGTACTGGGCGCCTTCGAAGTGGACGTTGAAGGCTCTATCGCCTCCTGGATGATCCCGGGCAAGCTGGTAAAAGGCATGGGCGGCGCCATGGATTTGGTGGCCGGTGCCGACAATATTATCGTCACCATGATGCACGCCGATAAGTACGGTAACTCCAAACTGCTGCCCAAGTGCGAGCTGCCACTCACCGGCTTTGGTTGCATCAAGCGCGTTCTCACCGATCTGGCCTTTATCGAAATCAAAGACGGCGCCTTCCATCTGTTGGAGCGCGCCCCGGGCGTGAGCGTTGAAGAAATCGTCGAGAAAACCGCAGGCAAGCTTATCGTGCCCGAGCACGTGCCTGAGATGCAGTTTTAACAGGCCCTGCTCTTTCAGGCCAGCCTACAAAAACACCCGCAGCTGCGGGTGTTTTTATTGGAATCAAGTCATTCAGATAGCAAGGTTTTTTTACTCTGCTGATAACGGGCATAACAGGCTTGTTAAGCCCCGGCGATTTGGGTATCTTCGACACTGTGCAAACAGTATTGCGGGTGAGCAACAGCTTGATGCAATCGACATTCAACCAATGGGCGATGCGTTTCAACACTCACCAGCACCATACCAGCAGGGAAGCGCGAAAAAGCACAGCGCAAAGGTCATCCTTACACTTCCCCCACTGTTATTTACTCTGCTTGCCGCCAGCACCCACAGCATTAGATGCGATTGAACTCCAATGGCGTCCTGCGGTAGCTATGACTTTCACAGCCACATCGATATCAAGCAGACCGCTTATGTCAGTCTATCCAGTGGGCTTACAGTCCCGGCATAGTGTTGACCCAGTACATGGGTATAAATTTGCGTCGTTTTCACATCGTTGTGACCAAGCAACTCCTGCACTGTGCGGATATCGTAGCCTGCCTGCAAAAGATGAGTGGCACAAATTCAGCGGGACTGAATTTGAACAGCTCCGCTGGCCCGAAGGGGAAAATACAGGGAAGTATTTTATAAATGAGTGACGAAAGGTATGGCAAGTCACCCGCTTGTTGACCCCAGATTTAGCAACGGCGACCGCCAGCGCTTTACGCACAACACTCTGATGCAGATGATGCCGACATAACACCCCGGTAATGGGATGATGGCAGATTGCATGTGATGGGATGACAAACATCCAGATAGATTTTCTGAACGCGTTGGGATATTTGCGCCCAAGTGCATAGGGCAGCGATGGCCCCAGGCCTTGTAGGTTATCTTTCTGCTGAAGGGCTATGGCGCTGGTTATGTATGATTGCAATGCCGTCGCACAATGTTGGCTGAGCATTGTTTTGCGATCTTTGCGGCCTTTACCGTCCCGCACTGTTAAAGACAGATGCTCAAGATCGACATCCTGGATCCTGAGTCTGAGGCATTCAGAGATCCGCAGGCCACTACCGTAAAGCATTTCGACAATCAGGCGGCTACGTCCTTCCAGACAATTCAGAATGCGCTTTACTTCATCAACGGTCAGTACCACAGGCAGGAATCGCTGTTTGCTGGCGTAATGAAAACCAAGGCTGCCAAGTTCCTGATGCAAGTGCTTATGATAAAGGTAGACCAGCGCATTTAACGCCGTCTTTTGGGTGTTTATTGCCACATTGCGTTGATTGGCGATAAAGGTCAGAAACTGTGCGGCCTCCGGTTGTCCCATCTCTGCCGGGTGCCTTTTATGGTGAAAACGGATAAAGGCCTTTATCCAATACAGATATGTCTTTTCTGTTCGAATGCTGTAACCACGCATCCGCATCTCTTCGCGAATGCCCTGCAGAAACGGACTTTGATAGGCCATGTCGAAAGCCCCGAAAACTGTACGTACATACAGCATTATTTTAAAATGGATGATTTTGCCAGCTCAAACGACAAAAAATGTGCGCACTATTTCTGAAACACTTTTTATAGCTTTAGAAAATTCATAGACTTAAAAATGGTGCGCGAAACAAAGCGAGCGCAAATCATGCGCATGCGCACTTTCCACCCAGGATGATTTTTGCTAAGTTAAAAATCGAATTTAAAAACAGCGTGTTGCGTGAGATTTCACCAAGTGGTCAGATGTGAGATTATGCGCATGCGCACTATACAAATGTTAGTTCACTTAGGTAACGAGTAATCTTCGAATGTCGGAAAGTAAAAAATTAACAACGGATGTTAAAAAGCAGCACACTGTACCAAGGTTTTTGCTTGATAACTTTAGTTTTGATAATGGTGGGAAAGCCAATAACCTATTCACATTTGATAAACTATCACAGCGCGTTTATCAGCAATCTGTTTATGATGCTTCAACTCGAAACACCTTTTACAATATTGAAGGGCATCCAGAACAACACAGCTTAGAACCAATACTTGGTGAAATAGAGGCTGAAGCTTCTACAGTAATTAGAAAAATAGTTGAAGAAGAAAGCTTAGCTACTTTAACAGATGAAGAAAAAGCTAAATTAGCTATTTTCGTTATTATACAAAAATCACGGACATTCCATGGATTACAATCAATAAAAGGAATGATAAATAGCCTAGGAGAAAAACTATTAGCTATAGGGGCAACGCAAGAGCAACTTCCAGAGCTAATAGGGAGTCAAGATGAGTCTGACTTAAAGAATTTCTTTCTTGAAACTGTGTTGAAGCATGTAAACCATGCTGAGCATATTCTAAATAAAAGTTGGCTGCTCTACAGAAACAATAGCGAAACTCCTTATTATATTTCAGACAATCCCGTAACGTTGCACAATGACATTGATATGGGGTTTTACGGTAATTTAGGACTTGCTGTAAAAGGAATTCAAATCCACCTACCTATATCTGACAAATTAACAGTTGCGTTTGTCTGCCCTTCACATGAAGAAAAAGCTTTATTAGCGAGAAAGCAATTGCAATTCATTGTTGATACTGTTCCAAGCCAACTAATTCATGTGAAAAGTCCTAAAATGATTTGTGATTATGCTAATGCATACACTAAAGGAACCCCTTTAGATTGTTCAGAAGAAAACACAAAGTTTCTTAATAGTCTTCAAGTTATATTTGCAGAACAATATGTTTATTGTGGTGAGAAAAAATTCGAGTTAATAGAAGAGATGTTAAGTAATGATAAAAGTCTGAAATCGGGTATTCGGCCAACCGTGAACTAACAAGTTACTCAAAAGGACGCAAAATGCTTGGCTTGTGCTCCTTCGTCGCTAATTTTAGCCAAGCATTTATGCGCCCATTAGTAAGGCGTTAAATGTACATCATGAATAAACTACTCCTGCAATTCGACAATTTAAAATTTTGGCATGTACTGCTTATTTTAGTTTTTAGTGTATTCACAACGTGGTTGGCCACGATTTACGCATTAACTCAGTATATTAGTAGTCAAGGAAAGGAGATTTCTGAGCTAGGAGGTATTTCTCAAATTGCATTAATCACATTTGACTTTAAGGTAATAACCTTTGGTGTTTTCGTATTCGTAGTGTCTGGTTTGGGTTGTCTAATTATACTGTCACTATTTCAAAGTCTCAGAAAACTACCAATTCCACAAATATTATGGATTTCATTGATTCTTTCAGGGGTTAGTCTTGCCAAATTATTTAGCTAAGACATTTAACAAGGCCAGCCAGCACTGCTCCCTTTGGTCGCTGGACCTCGTTTCACTCGGCCGCTGCTGGCGGCGTTAGGCAATTCAATGAACCTTGATGAACTAGTAAATTCTGTGCCTGAAATCAAACTGAGAGAAAATCTCTCGCGCTGGGTCAGAGAGTGGAAGCAAGACGATAAAGATATTGAGACGCTCGCTTATCTAATTGGAAAATGGCATGGAAATGTTTGGTTTCAAGATACGGATTCATCAAACAAGTTCCACTCTGAATTTCAAAATTTTAAAAGTGCCGCAATAGACAATATTGGCGGCTTAACATTAAACGAACGTCTGTATTGGTTTGGTCTTTTTGAAGTATGGGAAGGCGGTAATGAAATCACGCAAAATCGCTTACGTAGTAAGCTCCGCGCAAATGCCTAACCAGTTGCTCAAGTTTACTTCGCCAGCCAAGGCTGGCTCCGTGGGACTGGCGCGTGGCGCCAGCCCCTTAGCAAAGCGTTAGCTTTCAGAGTTAATTAAGTTCTTGTGTGTAAATAATAAAAATTTAAAGTCCTTTAATAGAAAAGAGCAATTTCACCTTGTTGGTCAATTACTGGCTTATTACACCTGGATACACCCACATCCTACTTTTCTGCTATGAACTATCACTTGGATTGGCTATACGCAAGTTTAGAACTGGCTCATAGTCATGAAAATAAACCCAGAATAATAGATCCTTCTTGCATTAAAGCAACCCAGGAAGATGTCGACTTTTTGTTGGCTTTCGTGGATGGTTCTGAAAACACGCACATTATTATGTTCGAAGCCAAAGGAGATACATCCTTTACTAACAAGCAGTGTTAGAGGGACTTAGTACGCGGAGCATTTTTATACGTTGATTTGGGTTTTGAAGTGCTGTGCCGCGGTTTAGTCATTGCCTTCTTCACCACTAAACCTGGCGTTATCTACTCATTCAACCAAGGAAATTTCAAATGGAATTAAACGCAACCATCTGGGGACTGGTCTTCTTTGTTTTGGCTGTTGTCGTCATCTTTTTCACCATCAGGTTCGCGCGCGGCAAGGCGAACAACATGCCCTTGGTCGGCTTTTATGCACTCTTACTCAACTTCTTGTTTCCGCCGGGTGGCTGGATTTACTGCGGCTATTGGTACCTTAAGAAGGGATAGTCACCCATCGCACCTTTAAGTTAACGCTTTCAGCACGAGAACGTCCCCAAACGAACGTGAAAAGTTGCTGGAACACACTCTGCCAGCCAGTATGTTGAGGGCCCAACCCAGGAAGAAGACCTCTACATACTCGTGGTCTGATTTGCCAAAGGTGCGGTATCGGTTGTCGAAAGTAAGGCCAAGCCCATTGTCTGCGCGAGGGAGATAAGCAGTTGATGAATTGCAATTGGTATTCAACATTGGAGCACGGCACATGCTGACTGATGAGCTGCCATCCGGCACAGTACACCCGCTTGCGGATGATATGGCCGCCCATATCGCCACATCGGGCGATGCCACCCAAAAGTGGCTTGCCATCACTCCGCTCGCCCGAAACGAATGGATTTGTTGGGTGAATGATGCGAAAAAAGAAGCGACCCGACTTAAACGCATTACCCGCGCAGTAGCGGATCTCTCCTCGGGCAAGTCCAGGCCCTGCTGCTGGCCAGGCTGTTCGCACCGGGCTAGAAATGGCCACGACTGAGCCCCTCTCCAGCCATAACCATAAGCCCCTCTTTATCAATTGAAAACTCATGCCGGTAAGCACTGATGATAAGAAACGCCATTCCAAACGATGCCGGGGCGATTGCCGACATCTACAACCATTACATCGAAAATACCTCCATCACCTTTGAAGAAACGCCGCTGCAAGGCGTTGAGATTGCAGGACGAATAACACTTGTGCACGACGCCGGGTTACCCTGGCTGGTTGCCATGGAGGGCGATGCCCTGATTGGCTATGCCTATGCGACCAGGTGGAAAGAGCGAAGTGCTTACCGATTTGCAGTCGAAACCACGGTTTATGTTGCTCCCGGCGCCCATGGGAAAGGGATAGGAACGGCTTTGTATGAGGCGCTTATCGACCGCCTGAAAGCCCTGAAGGTAAACAGCGTGATTGGCGGTATCACACTGCCAAACCCAGCCAGTATTGCCCTGCACGAAAAAATGGGCATGAAAAAAGTCGCTCATTTTCAGGCAATCGGTTTCAAATTTGATCAGTGGCAAGATGTGGGCTATTGGCAGCTGAATTTACTGACAGTGCCCAAACCGGACTGATTGCTCTCACAACCCCCACGCCGGGTTAGCGCGGTCGTTCAAACCTGGCTTTCGCGCCTTATGACTTAAGTATCCACGGCGTTATCTCATCGGGGCAGGTTGCACGCCCCTGCTTAACTCCTGACTGCAGCTCTGTGTTTCAGGTTCGTGTTGCAGTTCCGTGTTTCGACTCCGAGTTTCAACCTCCGTGTACCCCCTTGCGGTATCACGCCGTCTATGTCCCGCCGTCTATGCCCCGCCGTGTAAGACTCGCGGTCTAGGCCCCGCCGTGTAAGTCCCGCCGTGTAAGGCTCGCCGCCTAAGCTCCGCTTCAGTCCGCGGACTGGTATCCAAGCCTGTGCCCTCAGGCATCAACCGGAGCCCGTCTCTCCCCTTGTTGATACCCGCTAAACGCCAATGTTTGGCCCATGTCGAATTCGTACAATGTCGCCAGAGGATATAAGGCTATCTTGGCGGCATTAACAACGAAGGAGAAAGCACCATGGCATTACGCGCAAATTACTTTGGATTGGCCGCAAAGGGCATGCAGATACTCATGACGCAGGAAAGCTATTTACAGCAACAGTTCAGCACGTCAGCACGGCTGTCGCTGCCACTGTGGGAATTGGTCAAACTCAGGGTATCGCAAATCAATCAATGTGCTTTTTGTGTGGATATGCACAGCAAGGCCACGCTGCAACAGGGAGAAAGCCAGGAGCGTGTCATCGGCTTAAGCGCCTGGCGCGATATGCCTTTTTACAGCGACACTGAAATGATGGCCCTTGACTGGGCCGAACACCTGACTCAGGGGCTGCCGGTGAACGATGACAAGTACGCTCAGGTGGTGGAGGCCTTTGGCGAACAAGGCCTGGTGGATTTAACCATCGCCGTTAACGCCATCAACAGTTGGAACCGTATCGCCAAGACCTTTAAACCTGAGGTGGGCAGCTTCAAACCCGCTGCCCATGATTGATCACCCCTGGTTGTGAAAATGCCACATCACCCAGTACATGGGCTTAAGGTCCCTTCCACCGATACTGCGGAAGGGTTTCAGTAAGGGACGAAGCCACTGCCAGGGCGCGAGCTTTCGTCTTGCGGCCTGCCAGGTGGGTTCTCCCCCGGCCTCTCGGTAGGCCTGCATGGCACGGGTGATGGGCTCGTGCGCTGGCCCCAGGTAGCGATAGAGGCTGTGCAGATATACCAGCAAATCGCGTCGCTGCTGGGATGCCATGTCCTTTTGGCGTTGATTGGCTTCAAAGTCGATAAACTTTACCGCTCCGCCCTGCCAGCCGATGTCTCTGAGCGCCGGGCGGCCATGGGCAAGCTCAAGGGAATGCAGCTCAGCCAGCGCCGCCGCACTGTCAGTCAAAATTTTATCAAAGGGAACACTGCCGTCCTGATGAGATAAGTGCCACCAATCGCTGACCGTTTTACCGGCATCCTCAATCACAAAATAGCCCTCACCCGCCAGCACCACATTGGGTACAGGGGCGTGTTTTTCATTGAGGGTTTGCAGCGCCCGAATTTCGGTTTGCAGCGCCTGGTCGGGGCTGTGTTTGAGCAGTTTCATGGCGCCTTCCAGGCGCTCGGGCTGTTTCAGCCAGTAGCGGCGTCCTTCAAAGTCGAAGGGAACCACTCTGTGGCCCTGATGTGTAGCCAAAACCTCTGCAACCAAGGCCTTGAACGCCAAAGAAGAGGTTGCAGGCGTACTGATATCGTGTTCCATTCGTATCCCATCTCACAGATTGCGGCGGCATTATCCCCGCGCCCTACGGTAATTTCAATGAAACCTGAGTATGTTATAGCCGTCGGTTCAGCATTCAGACAGCAAAGCTACAAAGTTGTAACTGGCCCCATTCAACGGATCACAAAACGGCAAAATCAGCCCACTTGAACCTATCATCGAGAAATGACACTCGGGCACAGGAAGCAGCCACAATCGCCATAAAAAAAGCCTCCAGATGGGAGGCTTTTTTTTATGGCATTGAAACTCAGTCGGCAGTTTGCTCCTGCCAGGGCGTGGCACGGTTTTCCAGCAGAACCGGGATGCCCTCTGTGATGGGATAGGCCAAACGGTCGAACTTACAGATCAGCTGATCTGCTGCTTTGTCGTATTCCAGCTTGCCCTTGCACACGGGGCAAGCAACGATTTCCAGGAGTTTTTTATCAAAGGCCATGGGTGTTTCCTTGCTTGGCTGTGGCCGCCCGGTTCAGGGCATCGAGCAGCCTGGTTGAAAATGTTGGCGGTAGATTGGCATCAACAGCGAGATACCACCAGTGTTGTTTGGCGAATTCGCGACATTTAACCGAATCTTTTTCGGTCATCAGCAGTGGGCGACCATCATCGACCGCAGCGATATCCGCAGCGCTGAAGGCCATGTGGTCGGTAAATTCATGTGCCTTACCAAGCACAAAGCCCTGGGCCCTCAGGGTTGAGAAAAAACGCTCTGGGTTACCTATCCCCGCCATGGCGTTTACCGTATCCCCGGGGCGCGGCGCAGTATTATCCTGCTCATTGGTGTTGTTGTCTTTGGCCTTGCCACAGATTGCAGCGACGGGAGCCAGGCCAGCTGGCTCAAGGGTCATGGCGTATTCATCCGCTTCTGCGTTGGCGCCATTACAGAGCACAAAGTTCACCAAACTTTTGCGCCACTTACCTTCACGCAGTGGCCCCGCTGGCAACAGCCAACCATTACCAAAGCGGCGCTCACCATCGATCACCAATATTTCGACATCCCGCTCCAGGGCGTAATGCTGCAGGCCGTCATCACACAGAATGACGTTAACGTCGTGGCTTTGCAGCAGCTTATGGGCAGCCTTGATACGGTTTCGCCCCACCACCATAGGAACGCCGGTACGCATGGCTATCATGGCTGGCTCATCACCCACCTGGGCGGGAGACATGCCGGCCACTACGTCCAGCTCACCGTCAAAGGCGGCGCCATAGCCACGGCTTATGACGCCGGGGCGCCAGCCTTCCCGGCGCAGCAGCTCGATTAAATAGAGCACTGTGGGGGTTTTGCCGCTGCCACCGGCGGTGATGTTACCCACCACCACTACGGGCACAGGTATGCGCTCGCTGCGCTTAAGCCCCAGCCTGAAGGCCGCACGGCGCAAGCTGCTGATAAGCCAAAACAGCAGCGACAGGGGCAACAGCAGCCAAGCTGCCGGGTGCCCCTGATACCAGATTTTGTGCACAAAACTTTGCATAATCAGCCAGTAAACTGCATCTGATAGAGTTTGGCGTACATCCCATCCTGCGCCAACAGTGACTTGTGGTTGCCGCGCTCCACAATACGGCCCTGCTCTATTACCAAAATCTCATCGGCGCTTTCGATGGTCGACAGGCGGTGAGCAATCACGATAGAGGTGCGGTTCTGACGCAGGTTTTCAAGCCCTTCCTGGATGGCCTTCTCGGACTCTGTGTCCAGTGCCGAGGTGGCCTCATCGAGGATGAGCACGGGTGCGTTACGCAGCATGGCACGGGCGATGGCGATACGCTGGCGCTGACCGCCGGAGAGCAGCACGCCGTTTTCTCCCACCTGGGTATCCAGGCCGCTGGGCAGCTTACTGATAAATTCCATGGCATGGGCCAGGGTGGCCGCCTGCTCTATTTGCTCGCGGGTAACCTCCCAGGGGCAGGCATAGGCGATATTATTGGCGATGGTGTCGTTAAACAGGGTCACCTGCTGACTGACCAGTGCCACCTGGCTGCGCAGGTTTTTAAGGCGGTAGTCCTCAACATTGACGCCATCGAGTTCGATAGCCCCCTGCTCAAGCCCGCCATAAAAGCGATTGATAAGGCTGGCAATAGTTGATTTGCCCGAGCCGGAACGCCCCACCAGCGCCAGGGTTTTACCCGGCGGCACATCAAAGCTGATACCGTCGAGGGCTCTGCTCTCCTGGCCTTCGTAGCGAAACGCCACCTCGTCAAAACGTACATGCCCCTTGACCCTGTCGGTTTCAAATGTGCCCTTGTCATGTTCGGCGGGTGTATCGAGCAGCTCAAATACCGTGGTACAGGCAGCAATACCGCGCTGGAATTCGGCGTTGACGCGGGTCAGGTTTTTGATTGGCTGCAAGGTTGCCATCATGGCGGCAAGCACAGTGGCAAAGGTGCCCGCAGTCAACTCACTCTTTAAGGCATCAAAGCTTGCGGCATAAAGTACAAAGGCCAGCGCAAAAGAGCCGATGATCATGATGGTGGGCTGGCTGATGGCCTGGGCCACGGCAAGCTTCATGTTCTGGTGGCGATTGTGGTCGTTAACCTGGGCAAAGCGCTTGGCCTCGGTGTCCTGGCCGCCAAAGGCCAGCACGTTTTTATGGCCCTTAATCATCTGCTCGGTCACGGCGGTGACACCGCCCATGGCACTTTGAATTTGACGTGAAATCTTGCGGAAACGGCGGCTGACGGTGGCGATAACCAACCCTATGATGGGACCCACAATCAGGATGCAGAGTGACAGCTTCCAGGAGTTGTAAAACATCAGGCCCAGCATGCCGATGACGGTTACGCCATCACGGACAATGGAAATAAGCGCGCTACCGGATGCCCGGGCGATTTGTTCGGTATCGAAGGTGACACGGGAAATGAGGTTGCCCGAGTTTTCCTTGTCGATGTAGCTCACCGGCAGGGTGAGATAATGCTCAAATACCTGCTGGCGCATGTCCATGATGAGCTTGGCACTCATGTAGGAAATACCATAGGTAGACACAAAGTTGGCCAGGCCCCTGAGGGTAAAAAGCCCCACTACAACGAAGGGCGCCCAAAAGAGTACGCTGTTGTTGGAATCAAAGCCGGATGACGTGCCCATGTCGACACTTCCCGACATGCCAACGCCAGAAAAGCCTTTATCAATAAAGGGTTGGATAAAAGCGATAAAGGTTGCGTCTACTGCACCATAGACCAAAAGTGCAATAACCGAGACGATAAAGATGGACTTCATGGGTTTGAGGTATCCCATGAGGCGTTTGAACACCGTCCAAACTTCCTGATTATGAGCTGTAGTCATTGATTCATCTGAGAGTATGACAAAGTCCGCATTCTACTCTGTAATCGGCCTGCCACCAACTCCAAAGACCCGGTTATACCAAAAAGGGGCCAGAGAGCCCCGATAGGTTTTCACTGTGATTTCATCACCAAGGTGCAGACTTATCTGGCCGGTATCCGCCACAGTAAACGTCTCACTGCCCTGGGACAGGTATCTTTGCAGCACCGCATCTTTGGGAAATCCATATCTGTTGTTGGCACCGGCGGCAAAGAGGGTGATAGCCGGCGCGACGCCCGCGATAAAAGCCGGCGTGGATGATGTCAGGCTGCCATGGTGGGGTGCCACCAGCACCCTGGCCTTCAGCGCCGCACCGCTGCCAAGGAGTCGCGCCTCTCCTTCGGCTTCAATGTCCCCGGGCAACAACAACCGCGAATGACCATCGCCAAGTGCAACCACACAGGAAGCGTTGTTGCCCACTCTGCCAACGGGTGAGTCTCCGGGCGACAGGACCTCAACCCACAAACTGCCAAGGGCAAACGCCTGAGGTCGGCAAGGCGCATGCTCCATCGCCTTGGTATCCCGGGCTGCCCGGGTATCGCTTATGAGTAAATCGATTGGCATCGCCCTGGCCAGTGCAGCGGCGCCACCGGCATGATCCTTATCTTCATGGCTTATAACCAACACATCGATGTGATGACGTCCCTTGGCGCGCAAAAATGGCACCAGGGTTCGCTCACCGTGGGAGAAGGTCTCACCAAAGGCCAATCCTGTGTCGTACACCAGTGTTTTATCCCGGCTAAACACCACGACGGCCAGCCCCTGCCCTACATCAAGTAAATGCACCTGCCATTGGGGAGCGCCTTTTACAGTGAGGGTCAGCAGTAGCGGCACCAGTAAGGAGGCGCTCACCCACTTAAC
Source organism: Shewanella zhangzhouensis (assembly GCF_019457615.1). Classification (NCBI taxonomy): domain Bacteria; kingdom Pseudomonadati; phylum Pseudomonadota; class Gammaproteobacteria; order Alteromonadales; family Shewanellaceae; genus Shewanella; species Shewanella zhangzhouensis. The sequence continues at coordinate 1,672,324 of NZ_CP080414.1, read as the reverse complement.
ACCCCGCGCCAACGGCAGAAACAACAAGGTAGCCCCTGTAATGGCAAAACACAGGGGCGCAATCAGCTGTACAGGCACGCTTATCCAGGCGCCGGGTAAGTGGTCACTGAGCTTAAGAAGCCCATCCAGCGGTATCAATGCCATGAGTGCGGGAGTAAAGGCCCAGTCGGCCACTATTCCAAAAGGCAGCAGGAGAATAAAAAGCACAAGTCCTGCCAACGCCAGCGGAATGGTCACCAGCGAAAACCAGGGCACCATCAGCAAATTAATCCAAAGGCTATGGACACTGACACCGCCAAAGAGCACCAGCTGCAATACCCCCAATCCGATACTGAGTGCCAGCTGCAGTGTCACCAGTGATATCAGATAGTGTTTTAACCGACCAGGGACACCCTCAAGGTGAACGGACTGCCGGGTCAATAGCGTCAAGATAATCATGATGGCGCCAAAAGACAGCCAAAACCCCGCTGACAGAGGTGACAGGGGGTCCAGAAACAGCACTGCAGCGAGGGCGTACAACAAGCGCTCCCAGGGCGAGGCAAAACGGCGACTCAGAGTAAGCAGCACCACCAATGCCAGCATGATAAAGGCCCGGCGGGTAGGAATGCCCATGCCCGCCAGCAGACCATAGAGCAGACACCCCAGGGTGGCTACTATCATGGCAATGACCAGATTACGTCTGTCCTGGCGCGGCGCAAACGAGGTCAACAGCTCCCGGCACAGCAGCAACAACCAGGCACCGAGCACCGACATATGCAGTCCCGAAATGGCCATCAGGTGCCCAGTGCCGGTATGCCTGAGTTGCTGCCAGGTCTGGGTATCTATGCCCTGCTGCTCCCCCGTCAGCAGTGGATACAGAAGCGCCTGCCGGGGTTTATCCGATATAGCCTGGCCAATGTGTTCAAGTAATAACCCGCGAAGCCCTGACGCCGCCGACACCTTTCTTGCTTCCAGCACTCTGGCCTTGATGCCCACATGGCGTGACAACAGGTAGCGCTGACCGTTGAATGCGCCTTCGTTGAGGGGGGAGGTGATAGAACGGGGGGCGAGACGAAATTCCCACTGCTCCCCGGGGCGAATTTGTTCAGTTGTTCGCCAGTTGAGCCGGATTTTGCCCTCAACAGGCCAGATTAATTTTGGTTTAACAAGGCGTATATCTATACTCTGCCAGTCGCCGCTGTCAGACACAGGTGCTATTATCTCGCCACGCACCCAGGAATCACCGGCTTGATACAGGTGGCTGTAATCGAACAGCATATGGGTGTACACAGCAACCCACGCCACGGCAGTCAGGGCTCCACTGAGCACAGGCAACTTGCGGTAACACCCCAATGCCACAAGCAAAAGCAGGCAGGCGGGCCAGGGCGGCAGCACTGGCCAGAGCAGCGATGAGATGACAAGGGCACAAAAGCCCAGCAGAAATGGGTTCTTCACAGCAGTAAGTTAAGACAGCATTATCCGCCTATGCCAAAAAAGCTCATCAAAAGGTTTATGCCGCACCCGGATGCACTGAAAGATCACAAGCATCTGAAGATGTTTGGCACCCTGTTGCATAAACCCAATCTATGGCACCTGAATCGCCGGTCGGCGCCAGGTGCGTTTGCCGTTGGGCTTTTTATGGCCTGGATGCCCATGCCATTTCAGATGGTTGCCGCCGCGGCCATGGCGATTTTCTTCAATGTGAATCTGCCGGTGTCTGTAGCCCTGGTGTGGATAACCAACCCGGTGACCATGCCGTTTCTGTTTTATATCGCCTATCAGGTTGGGGCCAGACTACTTGGCCACACACCCCAGCCCTTTGCCTTTGAAGCGAGCTGGCAATGGCTGGAGTCATCTCTGGCTACCATAGGCCCACCATTTCTGCTCGGTTGTCTGGTGCTTGGGGTGATCAGCGCCATTGTGGGCTTCTTTGTGATAAGCAACCTGTGGAAGTATTCGGTGCTCTTTAAGTGGAAAAATCGCGCTACACGCTAGAGGGTTATGACCCTCTTCAATGGCAGCAGGTCCTGAGCCACAAACAATAAACAGCTACTACCCCGGCAATCAGGCATGGTGACATTCGGCAATGAATGCTCCGGAGAGAATTGCGATTTCCCAGTTTCCGAATATAAAAAAACGCGCCCTGAAGGCGCGTTTTTTTATGGGTACTGACTCTGGTTGCTTCCTCGGGTTGCTTCCTCGGGTTGCGTCAGCGCCCCGCCAGGGCCGGTGCAGGCTCGGTAAGGCTCGCCTTGTAAGCTGGATAGAGGGTCGCCAACAGACTCATCAGCAGTGCCATTACAGCAACCACGGCAACATCCTGGCCATGAAGCTCTGAGGGCAGAAAGTCGATAAAGTAAACGTCGGATGACAACAGCTGCACACCAAAGGCGCTTTCAGCCGCCTTGGCGAGCCCGGACAGGTTCAGCGCCACCAGCACACCGGCGCTGACGCCAAGCAGAGTGCCAAGGAGTCCACTGATGGCGCCATGCACCATAAATACCAGCACTATGGCGCTGCGTCTTAGCCCCATGGTCATCAGGATGGCAATTTCCGAGGTTTTGTCCCGTACCGCCATCACCAGGGTGGAAACAATGTTGAAGCAGGCCACGGCTATTACCAGCGCCAGTACCAGATACATCAGGGTGCGCACCAGCTGAATGTCCTGATAGAGGTGCCCCTGAGTACGGGTCCAGTCACTCATGTACAGATATTGACTCTGGGTAAAGCCCAGCTCACGGATAAGCTTGGGGGCCTTGAACACATCGTCCACGGCGATGCGCACTCCGCTGACATCCTCCCCCATTTCCAGCACCCGCGCCAAATGGGTCATGGAAGCATAGGCTGTGACCAGCTCAAGCTCGCCGCCCAGATGATAACTGCCACGCACCACAAATCGGTGGCTGCGGGTAGCACCAAGCTTCCCGCTTTGGCGACCACTTAAATCCGGCACGAACAGTACCAGTGCGTCGCCTTCATTCAAGCCAAGCTTTTCCATCAGTGACTGACCGAGCACGATGGCATTTTCATCCTGAGCAATGGCTTGCCAGGCATATGCGGGCATATAATGCTCGATTCCCGAGACCTGCCCTTCCAGTGACGTGTCTATGCCCACCAGGCTCAGTCCCTGAAAACCGCCCTGGCGCTGTGCCAATCCCTGTAAGCGAATAAAAGGGGCTGCCCCGCGAATACCCGGGATTTTCGATGCATCGGCCACCATGGCCTGCCAGCTGTGTACCGGCTCGTTCACACCCACCAGCTCGGCGTGGGGTACCACGTCCAAAAAGCGCTCCCTGAGTTCACGCTCAAAGCCGTTCATGGCAGACAGGACAATAATCAGTACTGCCACCCCGAGGGCGATGCCTGCGGTGGAGGCAAAGGAGATGAAGCTGATAAAGCTGTTGGACTGGCGGGCACGGTAAAACCGAAAACCCAGCCACAGTGACAATGCAGCACCTGCCCTTGAACTCATTGGCGGGCTCCGGCGGTTAATTTGCCACTTTTCATCGACAGTTGTCTGTCCATTCGCGCGGCCAGCGCGTTGTCATGGGTCACCACCACAAAAGCGGTGCCAAGCTGAGCTGCCAGTTCACGAATAAGGGCATACACGGCTTCGCCGCTGGCGGCATCCAGGTTACCTGTGGGTTCGTCTGCCAATACCAATTTGGGTTGATTGATCAGCGCCCTGGCGATGGCGACCCGCTGACGCTCGCCGCCGGACAATTCAGATGGCGCATGGGACAACCTGTGACTCAGACCGACCCGCTCCAACAGGGCTTCTGCGCGGCCAAAGGCAGCCTTTTTATCCACCCCGGCAATGCGAGCCGGCATGGCCACATTCTCGAGTGCGCTGAATTCGGGCAACAAATGATGAAACTGATAGATAAAGCCGAGGCTGGCGTTGCGGATTTGCGCCTGGCGAGCCGCGCTCAAGCTATACAAATCTTCGCCTTCCAGCAGCACCTTGCCACTGGTGGGTTTATCCAGAGAACCCATGATGTGCAAGAGCGTACTTTTACCCGAGCCTGAGCCGCCCACAATCGCCAATTGCTCGCCGCGGTATACCGAAAGATCCACCCCGCACAGCACCTGGGTTTCCAGTTTGCCTTCCCGATAGGTTTTGCTGACGTTTTCGACCTTAAGCAGTATGTCTTGCATCTGTATTCTCTCTCACCGGCGCCACGCGCCTGAATGCCTTGGGCATAAATTATTCGTATCTGAGCGCCGAAGCGGGTTCCACCCGGGACGCCCTGAGTGCCGGGTACAGGGTCGCCAGCAGGGTAATGACCACGGTTCCTGTGACTATCAGCCACAGCTGCTCGGCAGCGATTATCACTGGCAGAGGCTGCCCAGCCCCCAGCACGGCAATGCCCAGGCTGCTTAGCAGGGGATTAAGATTAAGTGCCAACAACAGCCCTGCAATCAGACCAAGCACCAGCCCCAGTAAGGCATTCAGGGAACCCTGGGTCACAAAAATCCCCATCACGGCGCTGCGGGTCAGCCCCTGGGTCATCAGCACAGCCACATCGGTGGTTTTATCCACCACCATCATCACCAGCGCCGATACTATGTTAAAAGCTGCCACAGCCACTATCAGACTGAGCATCAGCGACGTCATATTCTTTTCCATTTTGACTGCGCCGAACAGGTGGCCGTAGCTGTCGCGCCAGTCATGGACCTTGAGCGCCTCGCCTGCCAATACCTGCGGCACAGCCTTCCCTATGGCTTCGGCCTTGAAGGGGTCGTCCAGATACAACCTCAGGGCATCCACCTTGTCCGGGGCTTTTCGCATCAAACGGCGGGCATCGTCGTAGTGGATAAAGGCCAGCTGGGCATCCACCTGAGATCCCATTTGAAACAGACCTGAGACGACAAACTTACGCTGGCTGGGTACTGGCCCCAGCGGTGAAAACACCACGCCTTCGCCGCTCAGCACCCGGATGGTGTCGCCCACCGCCACATCCAGCTCAGATGCCAGCTGCACGCCAAGGATTATCCGGTATTCACCGCTGATAAGGCTGTCGAAGGCGGGGGAATAGACGGTGGTGGTTCGGCTCGCAAGAGTGGATTCCACCTCCGGCAGGATACCGGAGAGCTGCACGGCACTGATGTTGCTGCTCGATTGCAGCATGGCCTGGGTCCCTGTTGATGGGCTTACGCCCACAATGCCCGGCAAGTGCGCTTGCAGCTCATCGGCGGTTTGACGCCAGTCGGCAAAGCCATCGTTTTTTTCGACAACGACCTGGGGTACGGCGCCTAGAATGCGCGTTTTGAGTTGCCCTTCGAGGCCATTCATCACCGAGCTGACCACAATCAGGGCGGCGACACCGAGGAAAATGCCACTCACGGCAAACAGAGTGATAAAGGAGGCGAAGGCATTGGCCTTGCGGGCCCGCCAGTAGCGATATCCGATAAGAAAGGCAGAGGAAGAAAACATGTGCGCTGCTGATGCCTTGGCTGTGCTTGCGTATTTATTTGAGTGGGCACGATAATAGGGGTATCTCACCTATAAATAAAGAGGCATGTCCTTGTTAGCCGATCCCAACGCCTATTTCAGTGTGACGCACGATTTCAATGCCTATTTGCTGCCGTTTGACGGCCCCATGCCGAGTGATGCCGAGCTGCTGGCCATGCGAAGCGTCGGCCTGCAACTGCTCAGTGACGTTAAAACCCTCGAAGCCGGGTGCTTATTGCATTTAAGGCAGCTCGATAACGAAGCCAAAGCCGTGGTGGACTTTTTGAAATTGCAGTCCCGTAAGGTAGACATGGTGCTGCACTACGTGTTGGAAAACGAGCAGCGCGATGGCAAACGCTACCGGGGCGTGAGCTTTGGCGGCAGTAATATTCGGGTTGAATCCCAGGGGGCTTTGCGCCCCGGCGAACTCTACAAGACCACGGTATACATTCGTGACGAGCTGATTGCCCTGGTCTGTATCGCCCGTGTTAGCTCAGTTAGCCACGAAGAGGGGCGTGAGCTTGCCGAGCTCGTTTATGAAGGCATACTCGAAGCCGACGTGGAACATCTGGTTAAAGCCAGCCTCAGCGTACAACAAAAGCAGTTAAAAGCGCGCAAACAGCAAGCACCACATCCCCTGGAAAGGTGACAAGCCTTAGTGCTTGCCTCTACAATGAGCGCCTGATTTTTAGTAAAAAAACCGGCAATCCAATCCGAATGAGCTCATTTACGGTAGACCGTCTTCCCAAGACTCCGGCCAAAGGCCGGGTGTCTGCTGTCAGGCTGCCTGGCGGCGTTGCCCGCGCCCTGACACTGGCCGAAATGACCTGCAGTTACGCGGGTACCACCCTGATAGTGACCAGCGACACGCCCACAGCCCTGGTGCTGGAGGCTGAGCTTGGTTACTTGCTCAAGTCCCGTGGTATCGATATTTGCCTGTTTCCCGACCGGGAAACCCTGCCCTACGACAGCTTTTCGCCCCATCAGGATCTGATTTCCCAGCGCCTCGAAACCCTGTCCAATCTGGAGCGTGGCAAGGGGCGGCTGGTTATCGTGCCACTCACGACCCTGATGGTGCGCTTGCCCCCCAAGGCGTTTTTGGCCGCCAATGTGCTTATCCTTAAAAAAGGTGACCGCTATCAGCTGCAGCAGATGCGACAGCATCTGGTCGACACAGGCTATCACCTGGTTGAGCAAGTATATGAGCACGGTGAATTTGCCATCCGTGGATCGATTCTGGATATTTTTCCCAGCGGCGCCAGTGAGCCACTGAGGATTGAGCTATTCGACGATGAAGTGGAGTCGATTCGCCATTTCGACCCTGAGACTCAGCGCTCCAGCGGCGAAGTAGATAGTATTCGCATGTTGCCTGCACGGGAGTTTCCCACCGACAGCCAGGCCATCGAAGGCTTTCGTCAGCGCTACCGCCGCACCTTTGAGACAGTCAACAACGCGGCCGAGTCGGTATACCAGTTGGTCAGCCGCAATCTGATGCCAGCCGGCATCGAAAACTACCTGCCGCTGTTTTTTGATGACACCGCCACCCTGTTCGATTATCTGCCTGAAGAGCTGCAAATCATCACCACAGGGGCACTGCATCAGGCGGCGGAACATCACCTGACTGAAATCCACAGCCGCTACGAAGACCGCCGGGTTGACCCGCTGCGGCCCTTGCTGCCGCCCAAGGCACTGTACCAGACAACAGAAGAGCTGTTTGCCCGTTTTAAGCTGTATCCCAGGATAGATTTGTCCGGTGATGAAGGAGATAAAGCCCTCGAAGCCACTCCCCTGCCCGATATACGTGCCAATCACAAACTCAAGCAACCGCTCGAGTCGTTGGCCAACTGGGCCCAGGCAGGTCAGCGCATCGCCTTTGTGGCCGAATCGGAAGGCCGCAGGGAAGCGCTGCTGGAACTCCTTGGCAAGGCAGGCCTAAAGCCCAAACTCTATGGTCATTTGGATGAGTTTCTGGCCTCAGACAGCCGTCACGGCCTGGTCGTGGCGCCGCTGGCTATGGGCTGTCAGCTCAAAATTGGCAAATCCCAGGTGGCTGTGGTCTGTGAAACCGAGCTTTTTGGTGAGCGGGTTTCCCAGGAGAGGCGCCGGGACAAACAGCGTCAGCTGAGTCAGGATGTGCTCATCAAAAACCTGGCCGAACTCAAGGTGGGTCAGCCAGTGGTACACCTTGAGCACGGTGTGGGCCTGTATCAGGGATTGGAAACCCTCGACACCGGTGGCCTGGTGGCCGAGTACCTCAAGCTCGAATACGCCGGTGGCGACAAGCTCTATGTGCCTGTATCAGCGCTGCACCTTATCAGCCGTTTTGCGGTGGGTAACGATGAGTCGGCGCCGCTCAATCGCCTCGGTAACGAAAGCTGGAGCAAGGCCAAGCGCAAGGCCATTGAAAAAATCCGCGACGTGGCGGCGGAGCTGTTGGACGTTTATGCCCGCCGCGAGGCTCGCCCCGGTGAACCCTGTACCCTGGATGAAGCCGAGTACGCGCAGTTTGCCCAGGGCTTCCCCTTTGAGGAAACCGTGGATCAGGAAACTGCCATCAAGGCGGTTATCGACGATATGTGCCAGCCCAAGGCCATGGACCGACTGGTGTGTGGTGATGTGGGCTTTGGTAAAACCGAAGTGGCCATGCGCGCCGCCTTCCTTGCGGTATCCAGCGGAAAACAGGTGGTGGTATTGGTACCCACCACGCTGCTGGCACAGCAGCATTTTGAAAACTTTAAAGACCGCTTCGCCGATTGGCCGGTACGTATCGAAGTGATGTCGCGCTTCAGAACCGCCAAAGAGCAGCAGGCAGTGCTGTCGGCCATGGGCGAAGGCAAGGTCGATATCGTGATTGGCACCCATAAGCTTTTGAATACCGAGCTTAACTTTGAGTCGCTCGGTCTGCTTATCATCGACGAAGAGCACAGATTTGGGGTACGCCAGAAAGAGCGTATCAAGGCCATGCGCGCCAATGTGGATATCCTGACCCTGACCGCCACCCCCATTCCCCGCACCCTGAACATGGCCATGTCAGGCATGCGTGACCTGTCTATTATCGCCACGCCACCGGCCAAGCGTCTGGCGGTTAAAACCTTTGTGCGTGAATACGACAAGGCCACAGTGCGCGAGGCGATCCTGCGGGAAATCCTCCGTGGTGGTCAGGTGTATTATCTGCACAATCAGGTTGAAACCATCGAAAAGACCGCGCAGGACATTCGAGAGCTGCTGCCCGAGGCGAGGGTCGTGACTGCCCACGGACAGATGCGTGAACGCGATCTGGAGCGGGTGATGTCGGACTTCTACCACCAACGCTTTAACGTGTTGGTGTGTACCACCATCATAGAAACGGGTATCGATGTCCCCAGTGCCAACACCATATTGATAGACAGGGCCGACCATTTCGGTTTGGCGCAGCTGCACCAGTTGAGGGGCCGCGTTGGGCGCTCCCATCACCAGGCTTATGCCTACTTGATGACCCCCCATCCCAAATTGATGACGGTAGATGCCCGCAAACGGCTCGAGGCCATTGATGCGTTGGAGGATTTGGGTGCGGGCTTTATGCTCGCGACTCAGGATCTGGAGATCCGCGGCGCCGGTGAACTGCTTGGCGATGAGCAAAGTGGCCATATTTCCAGGATTGGCTTCAGCCTCTATATGGAAATGCTGGAGGGCGCCGTAAAGGCACTCAAGCAGGGTAAAGAGCCATCGCTCAGGCAAATGCTGGGCGCTCAGTGTGAAATCGACTTACGGATCCCGGCGCTGCTGCCCGACGATTACGTAAACGATGTGAATATGCGACTGTCGCTCTACAAGCGGATTGCGGGCTGTGACACCGAAAAAGCCGTGGACGAAATGAAGGTCGAACTTATCGACCGTTTCGGCCTCTTGCCCGATGCCACCCGTAACCTGTTAACCATGACAGTACAGAAGCACAGGGCCACCCGACTGGGTGCCAGTAAAATCGAGATGCACGCCCGTGGCGGCAGTATTGAGTTTGGTGAAGAGCACAGGGTAGACCCCGGCTTTATCATCGGCTTGCTTTCGTCTCAGCCCCAAGTCTATCGTATGGACGGCCCCAATAAACTCAGGTTCACCATGCCTTGCGAAACCGCCAAGGAACGATTGGAACTCCTGGAACTGCTGCTGGAGCAGCTCGAACAACACAGCGTTGGAGAAGGAAAATAATGATCCGCAAACTTGCGATGAGCGCAGCTTTTTGTTTGCTGCCCCTGAGTCAGGCCATGGCAGAGTCCTGGTTTGAGGTCGAAGTGTTCCTGTTTGAGCGCAATCAGCCCAGTGCCGAGGAGTGGCCAGAGCAAACCCGCTTGCCGGCTTTTGCCAAGGGACGGGATTTAATCAGCCCTGTGTTGGTACCAAGGGATGCTTCATTGGTTCCCTGCTCCGAGGAAGAACGCCTTGTTGATAGCCTGCGTTGCGATGCCATGGATATTCAAATAGCGAGCTTTGTCCCCAGTTACCCAACTCCCATGCCTGTTAAGGTGGTCGCGCCATCCCAGATGGTGGCAGAACCCGGTGCCGGCGCCCTTTTGATGGATAGCACCAAACTGCAATTCAATGAGGCAGTGCAACAGCTTTCCCGGGAGTCCGGCGTCACTCCCTTGCTTCACATGAGTTGGCAGCAGGCAATGCAACCCAGACACGCCTCAACACCGGTTCGCTTATTCGGTGGAGAGAACTTTGCGGACCGATTCACGGCAATGGGCACTTTGCGGCCGCCACAGGACCCGGTAATGGAAGTCGGAGCCAACACCAATGCCTTTGGTCTGACGATTACCTCGGACAGCGCGCAATCAGTTACCCAGGAGATGTCCGGCTCAAACAGCACCGATCCTCAGGTACTGATTGCATCTGACGATACTGGGGTATCAGGCCAACTGCTGCCAGAGAATGGTCTGAACGGCACCAGTATGCTCAGAAACCGTGCCCCGGAGCCGGTATGGCAACTCGACGGCCTGCTTAACATTTATCTGAGTCACTATCTCTACATTGAAACCGATCTGGTGTTAAGAACCCCGGGTACCCGTAAAGTAGCGGTTGAAGATGAAGCATTGCAGAGCCAGAGCGACAGCCAGGCAGCAGGCGCATCTGCGGCCAAAACTGACCGGCAAATTGCATTTGAAGAGCAGCCGTTCCTGTTTGCCATTCCACTGATGCAAAACCGTCGGGTACGCAGTGGACAGGTGCATTACTTCGATCACCCCAAACTCGGCATGGTGATCCAAATTCGCAAGATGGCGCAGCCCACTGGCGCCGTGGATGTGGAAGAACCCGCCACCGAACCCGAGGGTGATGACACCCCCGAGGCAGACGTGATAAATCAGCAGCAGAATCAGGATTGAGTGATTGAGAAGTCGAGGTAGATTTCATCTGCCTCGTCTTCATTGACTTCGACCGCATTGACACTGGCGGCGGGTGACCCCTCCCAGCACCAATCGATGAGTTTTTCCACCAAGGGCGCACTTCCCTGGGCCAGAATTTGCACTGAGCCATCATCCATATTGGTCACATAACCCGTAACCCCCAGCTCCCTCGCCCGCTCCAGGGCAAACCGCCTGAAACACACGCCCTGTACCTTGCCCTTCACCCGAATCAGCACACGCCTCATGTGGTTCTCCACCTAAGTGATTGTGTAATGAGCATACGACATCAACCGGAACAAGGAAAATTGAAGCGGAATTTTATGAGGGGCAAAAAAAACAGCTAACAAAACTGCTGTTAGCTGCATCGGGCGACATACGCAATCGGTAGGTCCGTTAAGACCAAAATGCTTTCATTGATACGATTTGTTACAAACCCTATCAGGAAAGGCCGACACTCTACCGCCTGACTGTGAATTTTCAATGCCGGGATTTAGCCCAAAGATAAAAATGCTTTCATTTGTGATCTGCATCACAAATGAAAGCGCTTTTATCAAGACCGCGTACTGTATTTAAATGGCGCGATATGGTACGGAAGTTCTATTTATCTCATGCGCTCCAGGCTTAGGTTCTACGCACCTGAAAGCGACCACTACACCGCCAGAGATCTGACTGTCACGAAAACGGGTTGAAGAGCAAACCCGAGCTCAAGAAGCCGTCATAAAGGCCTTTATGGTTGCCAGGTGGCTGCCAAGCTCAGGGAATTTATGGGGCTGCTCATCATCCCAAACGATGGAATAAAAAGGTGAAAGCGTGGCTGCCGCCACCTTGCTGTCGAGCACTTCATCATGGCGAGAGAGAATACTCAGACAGCGCCCCTGATTCTTCTTTCGAAACTCGGTAACACACTTGGCGGCGATATCGGCGTATTCCTCCGGCCTGTCGATGCGTCCTACCATATTGTGCTCCGGCGTGAGATTGGGATTGATAAGCACCGCACGAATGCCGTTCAAGAAACCAATTCGCTCAGCCCAAAACGCCCCCAAGCCGACACCAAGGGCAATGACCTGCTGCTTATCTACCTCAGCCAATTCACGGGCAACATCATTCAGCATCTGCTGCATGTCGTATCTGGGATGCTCGGTGGAATAGCTAATCAGGCGCACGTCAGCATCGATAAATCGCAACTGGCGCATTTTTTCGTGATTGCCGGGACTGGTAGAGTCAAAACCGTGGAAATAGAGGATCATCAGAGAAGCCCACTGTGCTGTGATAGCTAAACCCTAACAGGGCAAGGGGCAGAAAAGTTTGCGCATCATCAAATAATGCGCAAACTTTGCGAACTTGGACGGACAGAGTTAAGGCTGATAACCAATGGACAGAGCAAGCTCACGGGCTTTTTCCCAACGTTCGTGGTTATCCAATGCCTTAATGGCTTTGATGGGATCAGGCCTGAGTGTGGCGACATTACGGCGCGCCCTGCCATCAATCTCACTCAGTGACGCGTGAGCGGCCAATACCGCCAAGGCGCCTTCGCGGTTATTACAGACTAAAATCATGTCACACCCCGCCGCCAGGGCCGCATGGGCTCGGGATGGATAATCGCCTGCAAAGGCGGCACCTTCCATCCCCAGGTCATCGGAAAATATCACGCCCTCAAACCCGAGCTCACCTCTGAGCTTTTCCTGTAACCAGAAAGACGAAAATCCAGCAGGATTGGAACACAGCTTGTTGTACACCACGTGGGCAGGCATGACACCATCTAGGCGCTGGGCACCAATCAGCTGTTTGAACGGCTGCATGTCAAAGTTGAGGATCTCACTTGCCTCGCGGCTATCCACAGGCATGGCCACGTGGGAGTCAGCCTTAACGCTGCCGTGCCCGGGGAAGTGCTTACCCACCGCCTTCATGCCGGCGCTTTCCATCCCGCGGATAAAGGCATCAGCAAGCTCGGTAATCTCATCTGGATTGCTGCTGAATGCGCGCCTGCCAATCACGTCACTGACGCCATTCACATCCAGTACGGGGGCAAAGCTTAAATCGATGTCACTGGCAAGGAGCTCCACCGCCATCAGAAAGCCCAGCTCCGTGGCCCAACGCTTTGCCACCGCTATATCCTGGCCAGCGGCCGGCAATATGTCACCCATAGCAGGGATTTGGGTGAATCCCTCACGAAACCGCTGAACCCGGCCACCTTCATGGTCGACGGCAATAAGGAGGTCGGGGCGAACCTGTCTGACGGACGCAATAAGGGCATTTAGCTGGGCGCGATTTTCAAAGTTGCGGCTGAACAGAATAAGACCGCCGGTCATGGGGGAAGCCAATAAGGCTTCTTCTTCACGCTCAAGTTGGGTGCCTGCAATATCAAGCATCAAAAAGCCCATAGATTCTCCCTATAAAAATTCATCACATGTCAGGCCAGTTGAACAAAGCCAATACATGCTCAATAAAAATCCGTACTGCAATAACGCTGTCTTAACGGTAATCCCGGCTCAAACATCAGAGGTTAGTCAGACTAATCCGAACCTGACTGCATAAAAATAACTAATGAAACTATCTCAAAGGATTGTGGGATACTTATCGGCTGCGGAGACTCATATCCCGAATTCTGCTGCCCTCACTACAGAGGAGACCAGCCGAGGTTACCGCAAAGCACTCCGGTGAGCGAGCAAGCATCGGACAGACGACTAAAATAACAACTACATCCAAACAGGGCCCAAGTTATGATCAGTGTATTTGACATATTTAAAATTGGAATAGGTCCTTCCAGTTCTCACACCGTCGGCCCCATGAAGGCTGGCAAAGAATTCGTTGCCCGTGTGGAAAGGATGGGCATGCTGGCACAGGTTGATGAACTGCGTGCCGAGCTGTTTGGCTCATTAGGCCAAACCGGTAAGGGCCACGGTACCGGCAAGGCCGTGATACTGGGCCTCATGGGTGAAGATCCTGAAACCGTTGATACCGACGCTATCGATGGCATTCTGGCCCAGGTGTCGAGTCAGGAAACCCTGACTCTGGCACAGGGTAAAACCGTCAAGTTTACCCGTGAAGACGGCATCATCTACCACAGACGCAAGACGCTGCCCGCCCATGCCAACGCCATGACTCTCTATGCCTTTGCCGGTGGTGAGTGTCTGTACCAGCGTACCTATTACTCGGTAGGCGGTGGCTTTGTGCTGGATGAAGATCAAATCGAAAGTAAGAACCCTTCACCCGCCACGCCCATCAAGGCAGCACCTTACGACTTCAACAGTGCCCAGCAGTTGCTGGAAATGTGCACGGATAATGGCTTGTCGATTTCATCCCTGATGATGCAAAACGAACTGACATTGGCCAGCGAAGAAGACGTTAAAGCGCGGCTGTGGCATATCTGGCAGACCATGAAAACCTGTATCGAGAAAGGCTACAAGAAGGAAGGTATGCTTCCGGGCGGGCTCAAGCTGCGTCGTCGAGCCCCTGGCCTTTATCGTCGCCTGCAAGCCGAAGGCCGTAACAACGTGGACCCACTGAATGCAATGGATTGGGTGGACCTGTTTGCGCTGTCGGTGAATGAGCAAAATGCGGCGGGCGACCGTGTGGTCACAGCCCCTACCAATGGTGCTGCGGGTATTATCCCGGCGGTGCTCTGCTATTTCGATACCTTTGTGCAGCAAGTCGACGTGGATATTTGCGCACGTTATCTTCTGACTGCCGCTGCCATTGGCATTCTTTACAAGAAAAACGCCTCTATTTCCGGCGCTGAAGTGGGCTGTCAGGGCGAAGTGGGCGTTGCCTGCTCTATGGCGGCCGCTGCGCTGACTGAAATCATGGGTGGCACGGTTGAGCATGTTGAGAATGCAGCCGAGATTGGTATGGAGCATAACCTGGGCCTCACCTGTGACCCGGTAGGCGGTCTGGTACAGGTGCCCTGCATTGAGCGTAATGCCATGGGTGCGGTCAAGGCCATCAACGCCTCGCGTCTGGCACTTCGTGGCGATGGCAATCACAAGGTGTCGCTCGACAAAGTGATTAAGACCATGATGGACACCGGCCGTGATATGCGCAGTAAATACAAGGAAACCGCCAAGGGTGGCCTGGCAGTGAACATTGTTGAGTGTTAATTCTCACTCCATAAAAAATCCCGCTTAGTGCGGGATTTTTTATGGGTGTAAACCAACTCAGCGAATAGGCAGTTCTCTGTCGGCAAACATCTCTTCGATGAGTATAGGGTCACGCAGAGCCACGGCTTTTTCAACCACATCCCGGGTAAGATGGGGCGCAAAAAGCTCAATAAAGTCGTACATGTAGCTTCTGAGGAAACTGCCCTTTCGAAAGCCAATCTTGGTGGTGGAATGCGCAAACAAATGACTGGCATCGATGGCCACCAGGTCTCGGTCGATATTGGGGTCAATGGCCATTGACGCCAGCACCCCAACACCGAGTCCCAAGCGAACATAAGTCTTTAGCACATCGGCACTGGTGGCAGAAAACACCAGCCTTGGCTCCAGACCCGCGCGATTGAATGCCCGTTCAATCTCTGACGCACGGTCAAAACCGAACACATAGGTTACCAGTGGATAACGGGCCAACTCTTCGATACTGATTTGGCTGCGTCCGGCAAGGGGATGATCCCGGGTTACCACGATGGAGCGATTCCAGTGGTAGCAAGGAAGCATGATGAGATCTGAATAAAGATGCATAGCTTCTGTGGCAATGGCAAAGTCTGCTTCGCCACGGGCAGCCAGCTCACTGATCTGTGTGGGTGTACCCTGGTGCATATGCAGGTTCACCTTGGGATAGCGTTTGATAAAGCCCTTGATGATGTGAGGCAGCGCGTATCTTGCCTGGGTATCGGTAGTGGCAATATTCAGCTCGCCCTGATCCGGCTTTGTGTACTCTTCGGCGACTTTTTTGATACTTTCAACTTTACCCAGAATATCGTTGGCAATGGCTATCACCTGCTCACCCGCCGGTGTTACGTGTGTTAAATGCTTGCCACTGCGGCCAAAAATCTGGATCCCCAGCTCATCTTCGAGCATGCGTACCTGTTTACTGATCCCCGGCTGTGAGGTGTAGAGGTTTTCTGCCGTGGCGGACACGTTCAGGTTATGGTTAACCACTTCGGCAATGTATCTGAGTTGTTGAAGTTTCATCTCGCTTCCTTAGCCACTCCCAAGGGGCGGGAGGCCAATCTTCAGCTGGCTATCTATAATCATGGGTTATAGTACACCGATTAAATTAAATCAAACAGGAATAACAAAACCCAATCGCCCAATTTGAGCGACATGTCCCCCAAGCTGCGCTAAGATATCTATGCTAGTTTATTGATTTATTGTAGCATTGGCTGAATTGTAACAATAATGGACGACCTATGTTATTAATGATCCTGCTCGCCTGTGGGGCCTTGTTGCTGCTCATTATTGGAGTCAATGTCGTTCAGCAGCAAAAGGAACGTGCAGAGGCCGAGCGGCGTACAGAAGTTGCACGGCAACGGGCGATTATCGATGAGACCGAAGGCGTACTTTCCAACACAGGTATGTTTCCCTGCAGCACCCATGTGGTGATGGTGCTTTATCGACGCATCCAGGAAGCCCTGGCGGTGGCAGTCGATCTGAGTTCGGGGCAACCCAAGTCCGATTACCAACGTCGATTAATTGATGTGCAGAGCCAAATCGAAGGCATGAAAGGTGCCTTGAATGTACCGCCCGTAGAAAGCTTCCGCTTACCGGATAACGACAAGCAAATTCTGGTGATTGTGCAAACCCTCAAAAAACTCAAAGCCATACTGAGAGCAGAGCACAATAAAGGCAAAGTCGACCCCATGATATTTGCCGATGAAGAGGCCCGGGTAGACAGCCTGCAACTGCGTATCAACGTCGAATCCATGATTTCCCGCGCGAGAGCTGCCTGTTACATGAAACAGTACGGCTCTGCCAAGCAGATGGTGACCAAGGCGCTTTCAACCCTGCACGCGATTAAGGCGCAGACACCCAACGATCCTTT
Organism: Shewanella zhangzhouensis; assembly: GCF_019457615.1. Classification (NCBI taxonomy): domain Bacteria; kingdom Pseudomonadati; phylum Pseudomonadota; class Gammaproteobacteria; order Alteromonadales; family Shewanellaceae; genus Shewanella; species Shewanella zhangzhouensis. The sequence continues at coordinate 1,655,530 of NZ_CP080414.1, read as the reverse complement.
TATTGGTCGCAAAGTTGATGAAGCCAAACAGTTGCTTGATGAAATCATGGGAGCACAGAAACTGTCCCAGCCAAGTGCGCCCAGCTCCCGCAAAGAAGGCGACGATTTGGATATGCTGTTCCAACCCAAAAAGAAATGGTAACGCCTGCACTGATTAGATCTGTTCCATAAAAAATCCCCGCATTGCGGGGATTTTTTATGTGGCAACCTGATATTCGTTGCCCGGTAAAGCGCCTTACTTGGACTCAACCCATTTACCATCTTTGAAGTGAGCACTCCAACCTGTGGCTTTACCATTGACTTCAGTGGCCACATATTGCTCTTTGGTCTTACGGCTGAATTTCACCAGCGCCTTATTACCTTGGGCATCCTCAACAGGCGCATCCGCCAGATACTGATACTTGGGCCACAGGGCTTCACGGTACTTCTTCAGTTCTTCAACCAAAGGCGCGCGGGTTTCCCGTGAGCGCGGGAAAGTACTGGCCGCAAGGAAGATCCCTGCAGCGCCGTCTCTGAGCACAAAATAGGCGTCAGACTTGGTGCATTTCAGCTCCGGAAGATGGATAGGATCTTCCTTCGGTGGCGCAGCTTCCCCATTTTTAAGGAGCTTACGGGTATTTTTACAGCTCTCGTTGGTACAGCCAAAATACTTACCGAATCGGCCGTTTTTTAGCTCCATATCGCTGCCACAGCGGTCGCACTCGATGATGGGGCCTTCGTAGCCTTTAAGCTTAAATGCGCCTTTTTCAACCTCATAGCCGTCACACTCGGGATTATTACCGCACACGTGAAGCTTTCGGGTTTCATCCAGCAAGTAAGAGTCCATGGCCGTGCCGCACTTACTACAGCGATGCATAGCTCTAAGCGCATCGGTCTCGGCATCTTCACTGCTGTCGCTGATGGCTTCTTCACCCGGCGTCAGATTCAGGGTCGTCTTACAACGCTCTTTGGGGGGCAATGCATAACCCGAGCAGCCCAGGAACACACCTGTTGTGCCGGTACGGATCCCCATTTGGCGGCCACAGGTGGGACAGGGAATATCTGTCAGCACCATTTGATTGGGACGCATACCACCGGCATCGGGTTCAGCCTCGGCTTTCTCCAGCTTGGCGGTAAAGCCACTATAAAAACCATCCAGCACGCCTTTCCAGTCTTTGTCGCCCTTGGCAACATCGTCCAGAGTCTGTTCCATTCCCGCTGTAAAGTCGTAGTTCATCAGCTCACTGAAGCTTTCGACCAAACGCTCGGTGACAATCTCACCCATCTTTTCGGCGTAGAAACGGCGGTTTTCCACCTTCACGTAGCCACGGTCCTGAATGGTCGAGATGATGGCTGCGTAGGTTGATGGACGGCCAATGCCGCGCTTTTCGAGCTCTTTTACCAGCGAGGCTTCGCTGTAACGTGCAGGAGGCTTGGTAAAATGCTGCTTGGGATCCAGCGCCTTGAGCGAGAGCGTATCACCCACCTGAACATCCGGCAGGGTGTTGTCTTCTTCGTTCTTTTTCTTCAGCGCAGGCTGTACACGGGTCCAACCATCAAATTTGAGAATACGGCCGCTGGCCTTAAGCTCATAATCGCCAGCTTTGGCAGTTAAGCGGGTTGCATCGTAAACGGCAGGTGTCATCTGACAAGCCACAAATTGCCGCCAAATCAGCTCATAGAGGCGCTGTGCGTCCCTTTCCATATCGGTCAGGGTGGCAGATTCTACCTTAACGTTTGAAGGACGTATGGCTTCGTGAGCCTCTTGTGCACCTTCTTTGCTGCCGTAACGTATTGGAGACTCGGGTAGATACTTACTGCCAAATTCCTTTTCAATGTGCGCGCGCACATTTTCCAGCGCTTCCTGGCTCAAGTTGGTTGAATCGGTACGCATATAGGTGATGTGGCCGGCTTCGTAGAGCCTTTGGGCCAGCATCATGGTCTTCTTCACCCCAAAGCCCAAACGGGTGCTCGCCGCCTGTTGCAGGGTGGAGGTGATAAAGGGAGCGCTTGGCTTACTGGAGGTAGCCTTGTCCTCACGATCTGTGACGGTGAAAGCCGCTTTTTCGAGCGCATTAACCGCAGCCATGGCCTCTGACTGGGTAACAGGTTCAAAAGCTTCATTCCGACAGCGACTGACCTCCATCACTAACTCAGCTGCCGCTGGTGTACTCAGAGTGGCGTGAACGTCCCAAAACTCTTCCGGCACAAACGCCTTGATTTCGGCTTCACGCTCAACCACCAATCGCACAGCAACCGATTGTACGCGACCGGCCGATAAGCCCCGGGCCACCTTTTTCCACAGCAAAGGCGACACCATAAAGCCCACGACACGGTCGAGGAACCGTCTGGCCTGCTGGGCATTAACCATATTGGTATTCAAATCAGTGGGGCGGCTGAAGGCCTCCTGAATGGCGCCTTTGGTAATTTCGTTAAATACCACGCGCTTGTATCTGGATTCATCACCACCTATCACTTCCTGCAAATGCCACGCAATGGCCTCCCCTTCTCTATCCAAGTCGGTTGCGAGATAGATTTGGTCGGCGCTGCTGGCGAGAGATTGCAGTTCTTTGACCACCTTCTCTTTACCGGGGAGTACCTGATAGTTGGCTCGCCATCCATGTTCGGGGTCAACACCCATACGGGCAACCAAGGCTTGCTTATCCTTTTGTGCCTTGTATTTGGCCTTGTCTTCAGGATTCATCTTGCGAACTTCGGCAGCTGACTTGGTGCTGGCTTTGCCTTCGGCGGCAGACGAGGTTGGCAGATCACGAATGTGGCCAACACTCGATTTCACAATAAATTCTTTACCAAGATACTTGTTGATGGTCTTGGCTTTCGCCGGCGATTCGACAATAACGAGCGATTTACCCATAGCTTAATTTGCGCCAAAAGTCTCGAGAAGGTAGAAATTGGCACCATATATAGAGGGTTGAAACGGCAGTTTCAAGCGCTTCCCTCAGATATCTGGACCAGCGAGTCACTTTTTAATCAATAATGAAAAAAATGTTTAAAAATAACTTTGCGTAATTAAAAACTAATATTTCATATTCCGCCAGCAAGCAAGCAATAGTTATGCAAATCTGGCAATTGTCACGACTTTTGCTGTCTTTGGGCAACTTGTGAAGCAGGATTGTCCCAGTATACTGAGGCCTTCATCACAAAAAATCGATACAAGAACTAAGCTCGAGCCCTACTGAGGACAAGCAATGAAGCACTTTGAAGCAAACTTTGATGGACTGGTTGGCCCTACTCATAATTATGCCGGTCTGTCTTTTGGTAATGTCGCCTCCCAAAGCAATGCCGCCCAAGTTTCAAACCCCAAAGACGCTGCCAAGCAAGGCCTGAAAAAAGCCAAGGCATTAGCCGATATGGGCATGGTGCAAGGTATGTTGGCCCCCCAGGAGCGCCCGGATATTCATACACTGCGCAGAGTAGGTTTCACGGGCTCTGACGCCGATGTGCTCGCTCAGGCAGCCAAAGCCTCACCTGTGCTGCTGCAAGCCTGCGCCAGTGCGTCCAGCATGTGGACCGCCAACGCGGCGACCGTTTCTCCCAGTGCCGACAGTGACGACGGAAAGCTCCACTTCACACCGGCAAACCTGGTCGACAAGTTGCATCGCAGCATTGAGCCTGTCACCACAGGTAATATATTGAAAGCCATTTTTACCGATGAGCGGTACTTTGCTCATCACCAACATTTACCAGAGCACCCACATTTTGGTGATGAAGGTGCCGCAAACCATACCCGTCTTTGTCATGATTATGGCAAAGCCGGCGTGGAAGTCTTTGTCTATGGTCGCAGCGTTGCCGACCTGTCCCGTCCCGCACCGGTAAAATATCCGGCCAGGCAAACGCTGGAAGCCTCGCAGGCCGTTGCCAGATTACATCAGCTCAGCGATGACCGCACAGTCTACATGCAGCAGAATCCCGATGTTATCGACCAGGGCGTCTTTCACAACGATGTGATTGCGGTGGGTAACCAAAATGTGCTCTTTTATCATGAGCAGGCTTTTTTGGAGACCCAGGCAAAACTCGCTGAAATTGATAAAAAAATGCATGGCAACACGCATTTTATCGAAGTCCCCACCGCTAAGGTGAGTGTACAGGATGCGGTGAAGAGCTACCTTTTCAATACGCAGATAATTACCCTGAGTGACGGTAACATGGCTATCATTGCCCCCACCGATTGCCAGGAAAATCCAGCGGTCCACGCTTATCTTAATGAGCTCGTCACCCTGAATACCCCCATCAAGGCGGTACATTATTTTGATGTGAAGCAAAGCATGCAAAATGGCGGTGGCCCAGCCTGCCTGCGCCTGCGGGTCGCCATGAACGAGACCGAATTGGCCGCGGTGAACCCACAGGTGATGATGAACGATGCGCTCTTTGCCCGCCTTAACCAATGGGTCGATAAACATTATCGCGACCGCCTGAGCACCCAGGATTTGGCAGATCCGCAGCTACTGATGGAATCACGTACCGCGCTTGATGAGCTGACGCAAATCATGAAACTTGGCAGCGTGTATCAATTCCAGCGTTAATACAGATTTTGGCTGAATACCGGACAGAAGCCGCTGCAGAAGCGGCTTTTTATCACGTCTTTTTGTCATTTCTGAACTCTCACGAGCAGCTAATCAGTAAGACCGTCCGGAGCACGGTTTAGATTTGTGCTCAGTCCCCCCCTGAGCCTTCGCACGTGATTATGAATCAGTAAAAAGAAAGGCCACTCTTACAAGTGGCCTTTTCGTACTTATTTAGCTTGTAAACTTTAGATTAATAGATGTTTACGGGGACTGTCAGTACCTCGGTAGCCGTACCGCCTGGGGTGGTAACAGTCACAGAGAACACACCGCTTTCGGGTTGGTCTGCACCCTTCACTGTCACAGAGAATTGTCTCGCACCATTGTAGTTACTGCTGGGCCAGGTGTAACTGGCAGTGCTGGCGATAGAACCTGCGGAAGTAGTAAATCGAACAACAGTTCCCGCTGGCATCTGCTGATTGTGCAAATCAGAGATTGCAAAGACCACAGATGCTGTCGATTTACCGTTAATGTCGATGCTGCCACCGGTTGACACACCATCACGGTCGTCGATCACCACATCATCAGCTGCGGTGGCAAAAGCCTCACTGCCTGACATCACCATTACCAGACTGCGCCTTACAAAGAGTGACTGAGCATCACTGCTGGCACAACCTGCATGGGCAGGCTCAGAGCAAAGCACGCCATTATACTTGCCATCGGCAACATCAAATTGACCGTCTACGTCGAAGTCAACAAGCTCTTCATTCTCACCACCGGTTTGGCCACCCGCTTGCTGAGGGTTGAATACGCCATCTTCGTTATGGTCGACAAAGGCATCTGCCAAATCATAGCTGTCGCCGCTGACATCGGTTCCATTCAAGAAGGCATCCATTTCTGCAGCATCAAAGCGGCCGTTACCGTTGGTATCAGGGAAAGACTCTTCACCCACAGCCGTGGCTGTGATGGTTGCCCGGCCGCCGAACTTCTGGCCATAGAAGCCGTAGTAGCGACCGCCATCTTCCACCAACACAGGCGTTGGATTACGAGCCATGGCACCCGAACCGTCAGTAATCTTAACGCCGTCAGGTCTGGCATTTTGACTGCGCCATACTACAGTACAGCCACCATTTGCTGTGGTACAGGAAGGGTCGATTGAACCGCCTTCAGTGGTGAAATACACCGCTGTTCCATCCGGTACAGGGTTGTTAAAGGCATCTGCAAGACGCGCTGTCACCTTCACTTCTGTGCCATCGATATCCCAACCTTCAGCATTCAGGACTTCGGCGGACAAAGAGAAGCTGTCCTGATCGGGCTTACCGGTAGAAATAACCAGCACACTGGATTGGCTCGAAATTAGTGGGTTGGTACCGTCAATCGATGCTGTTACGCGCACGGTCGTTGCCACTGCACCGGAAGTTACCACTGTTTGGGCAATGCCCTGACTATTGGTAGTGGCTGTTGCAGGGCTCAACGTCAGGCCACCAACAGAGGTGTTTAACGTGAATGACACAGCCTTGTTGGCCACCGGATTGCCGTTGGTATCAAGTACCTTGAATTTCACCGTGGATGACTCATCACCACCGGTTCCCTTGATACTGATATTTTCGGGCGTTGCACTGACAAAAACGATACTTCCGGCATCCGCAGCAAGCACATTCAATGTGCCAGTCGCTGACAGATTCTTACCGCCAACATCTGCTGAGACACTGATATTGTCATCACCCACACAACCTTTCGCCAGATAGGTACTTGTCGCGATACCACCAACGGCTGTAATTGGGCTACTGAGTTCAGCCTGGCCCTTGGTAGCACAGGTTGACGAGAAACTGACACTGACAGGTTCGGTAAAGAGGATACCCTGATCATCTTGAAGCTTGATAGAGACCGTCGCAGTGCCACCGGCAGAAATGGTACTGGCGCTCACCGACGCCTTACCTGCAATAAAGTCGCCTTCGGCCGTTCCCATCAGCACGTTGCTCGCGCCAATAACAAACACTTTCTGGCCACTTTCACCGGTGGACAGGCTTGCTGTAGCTTCAGCAGCACCTGGCTGACTACCGGCATAAATATCGACACTGGCCTTACCGTTCGCATCCGTAATCGCGGTTTTAATCGGTAGATCGCCAAGGGATGAGTTGAATGTGACAATAACGGTCTTGGAAATACCAGACACAGTGGCGACCAACTTGCCGGGCTTAGTGCTCGAAATGGTATCGGTCGGCGCACCATCAGCATCGGTAAGCGTCAGGCTGACCTGAGCCTCACCACCGGTGGAGCTTCCACCGTCACCTTTCATGGTAAAGCCAACTGGCTCACTGGACTCACCGGTATCGACACTCGCAGTGACTGTTCCTGCCCCGGCGATATCAGCGGTACTCAGAGTAATAGTGGCGTTACCCTCTGCATCGGTGAGGGCGGTACCTGTGGATGGGGTAAAAGTGCCTAAAGATGCGTTATTCAGTTTAAAGGTGACCAATTTTCCAGCTTTTGCACCAGAAAGTGATCCTTTAACATTTGCAGTCACTGTGGCCGGTGTATCTATGCCAATTGTGCTGTTGGAAGAGCTAAATGTTATAGCTGCTGTGACCGTAATTGTGTCTGTTGGAGGCGTACCACCATCCCCTCCCCCTGTATCTGAAATCGAACCACCGCCCCCGCAGGCTATCAATAAAAACGAGAGGAAGGTGGCCAACCATAACTTAAACGCTGACTTCATTGTCAGACTCCCTGTTACTCTAGTTAAAATACCTAAGCATTCCGCTTCTTACTTATAGGCTAACAATACACAATTTTCATGTAACTTTTCTATTACCCGATTCTTTTATTTCGTGGTTTTACCAGAAAACTTTAGTTAATTGCCCGTTTCCTCGGCACCGCTTTCTTGCTAGGCTTTTGTGCGCCAAAACACAAAAGCACAAAAAATAAACAGGAAAATCTATGGCTGCTGCACAATCCAGTAAAATTGGCCTGACAGGCAAAATCTTAATCGGCATGGGCGCCGGTATTTTGATAGGTTTGCTCCTTCGTAACTTTTTCGGCGGCAGTGAATGGGTTCAGGACTACATCACTGAGGGTTTTTTCCATGTGATAGGCACTATTTTTATCAACAGCCTCAAGATGTTGGTGGTGCCTCTGGTGTTTATTTCACTGGTCTGTGGAACCTGTTCTCTGAGTGAACCTTCCAAGTTAGGCAGACTGGGCGGTAAAACCCTCGCGTTTTATCTGTTTACCACGGCTATCGCACTGGTCGTGGCCATCTCTGCTGCGGTACTTGTCCAGCCCGGCAATGCCTCTCTGGCCTCTGAAAGCATGCAGTATTCCGCCAAGGAAGCCCCCAGTCTGGCGGATGTGCTGATCAATATAGTGCCATCCAACCCAATGAAGGCTCTCAGCGAAGGAAACATGCTGCAAATCATTATTTTTGCGGTGATTTTTGGCTTTGCCATTTCACACATTGGTGAACGTGGACGCCGTGTGGCAGCCCTGTTTGATGATCTCAACGAAGTCATCATGCGTGTGGTAACCCTCATCATGCAGCTGGCTCCCTACGGTGTGTTTGCCCTGATGGGGAAACTCGCACTGACCCTGGGCATGGAAACCCTCGAGAGTGTGATTAAGTACTTTATGCTGGTCTTGGTGGTACTGCTGTTCCACGGGTTTGTGGTGTATCCGACCCTGCTTAAATTGTTCTCCGGCCTGAGCCCGCTGATGTTCATCCGTAAGATGCGTGACGTACAGCTGTTTGCCTTCAGTACAGCCAGCTCTAACGCTACCCTACCCGTAACCATGGAAGCGTCAGAGCATCGTCTGGGCGCCGATAACAAGGTCGCCTCTTTCACCCTGCCACTGGGTGCCACCATCAACATGGATGGCACTGCCATTATGCAGGGCGTAGCAACTGTGTTTATTGCCCAGGTGTTTGGTATCGACCTGACCATTACTGACTATGCCATGGTTGTGATGACAGCCACTCTGGCCTCAATCGGTACTGCCGGTGTGCCTGGCGTGGGCCTCGTGATGCTGGCCATGGTGCTCAACCAGGTTGGTTTGCCGGTGGAAGGCATTGCGCTCATTTTGGGTGTGGATCGTATGCTCGATATGGTGCGTACCGCAGTGAACGTTACCGGTGATACTGTGGCTACCGTGGTGATTGCCAAGTCTGAAGGCGCCCTCAATGAAGCCGTCTTTAACGACCCCAAAGCCGGTAAAACGGCTGGCAGCTTTGATGCCGAGGTCCATCGGGGCGAATAGCACATTCCGGGGAATGTATGTCGCGGGGGCTATGGTCCCTGCAATTCTCGGTTTACTGCTAAAACCCGGTAACAACAGAGATAAAAAAGGCGCCATCGGCGCCTTTTTTATCTCTGTCTATTTATCTGCCCCGCTACGTAAAATCTCTTTTACTTCAGGGCGCTGGGATTAACGCTCCCAGTACGACTCTTCCAGGCTGTCTTCACGCTCGGGCAAAGCTCTGGATAAACGTGGGCTATGCTGGGCCAGCACTTCATAGGCTACGCGATTGGCATACTTACAAATTTGCGAGAATGACGAATAGCACAGGCCTTCGTTTCTGTGTTTGCTGGATCCGGGAACATTAACCTTGTGGAAATTGTTCGCCGCCAAGTCATGAAGCAGTGCTGAAAGCGCCCCATCACCGGCCCCATTGGTGTTGCGGATTTGCTCCGGGCCGCCCATATAGGGCGAAATGTGCGCATACACCTTGATGGGCTCACGGCAATCACGCTTACGCATCGGACGGGAAAACTCAAAGCGGTTGAACTCGGGTATGGCGCCTGGCAGCAGCGTATGGCTGGTTTCACGCTTGTCACTCTCTTCGGTGTAACCTGCGGTGTAAAGACCAATGGGGCCCGCTGTTGTCAGCACCATATCACACCATTCCAGCGCTGCCTCACTGGCAAGCAGTGGGTCGGCAAAGCCTGTCAGGGCCTCACCTTCATCTTCGTTCATGGCCAAAATAGTGACGTTGTCGCGAATAAAGGCCTGCCACCATGCTGGGTCTTCCTGAATTAGGAAACGGGTACCCAGGGTCAGCACCACGGGGACATCAGCTGCCTTGGCGTATTCAATGGCCTTGAGCGCTGCCTGGCTCATGCCATCGCCCTCGGCGGCTCGCATCAGGTAGGCTGTCAGTACCAGCGCCGCACTGCCCTGTACCACATCCTTATCGATAAAGTCGGGCGTCAGCTTGTCCATGGCGCCCGTGCTGATGGCAAAGGTACGCTCACCACAATCAGAAATCAGGGTAAAACAGCGGCCAATGGGGCCATCTACCGGCTGCAGGTGATTCAGGTCGACCTTGGATGAGGTGTGGCACAGGTAGCGATAGGCATAACTGCCTACCTCGATGGACTTACTCATTACCCCAAACAGTACTGAGCGATCGTCAGCCAAAATGGAGTAGTTATGTACTGTATTGCCAATGGTGCCACCGGCAAACTCGTCACTGATAAGGTTATCGCGCTTGAGCTCTTCATAGAGTGCGTGGGCGGTAGCATCATCAATCAGGGTAGAATTGCCTTTGGGCAACTGATAGCGCACCAACAAGTCTTCAGCGACCTTGGCTTCAATGTCCACCAGGGTTTGGTCAATGCCACTGATATAGGTCTGCTTAGGCTGAGGTTGCTGAGTCAACTGCTCAAGCAGCGGATCTCGGGTATTCACGGGGAAGTAGTGTTTTGACTTGCGCTGGCCAGGAAACTTCATAACGGGATCTCTGTTCTTTGCCTATTTGCACTATTGCAGAGTTGCACTTGCCGCATCCATGCAGGTCAGGTCCGGTGCCATGCATGGCACCGGACTTAAACAAGTAAAGTTGATTTTAGGCCGGAGCGATATTCATCGCCAAAAGGCGGGGAGATCCACACAAAAGAAAGCTGCAAATACCGCCGCCTGGCTCAAAGGCGGCAGATTCTATCACATTTTAAGACGCTGACCAGTGATGAGAAAGCCGCATCAGCCAACTTGCCAGCCGAGGCTCTGCTCCCTGACGAGTTCAGCCAGCAATCGGATATGACCATCGTCATCGTTCAGGCAGGAAATGACTCGGTATTGCTCGCCACCGGCATGGATGAAGGACTCTTTACCCCCTTCGGCAATCTCTTCGAGCGTTTCCAGGCAATCTGCCGAAAAAGCAGGACACATAATGTCCACCTTCTTAACACCCTTGCCCGGCAGACTCTCGAGCAATTCGTCGGTATAAGGCGTCAGCCACTCTTCTTTGCCAAAGCGGGACTGAAAACAGACCTGCCATTCGTCATTGCCAAGGCCAAGCTCTTTGGCAACGAGCCTTGCGGTTTCCTGGCACTGGGCCTGATAGGGGTCGCCTTCGGTTATGTACCTCAGCGGCACACCGTGGAACGACATCAACAAGAGTTCAGCTTTGCCGTCAGCCTCCCACAGGCGACGAACAGAGTCAGCCAGAGCCCGGATATACAGCGGATGGCGGTAATACTCGCGCACCATGCGCCAGTCTGGCAAACGTCGCCATGACTTGAGCACCCCGGCAACCCCATCGAACACACTGGCTACCGTCGAGCAGGAATACTGCGGATACAGAGGCAACACCACCACACGGTCTATCCCCTGGGCCTTGAGGTTTTCGAGCCCCTGGCTCAGCGACGGGGAACCGTAGCTCATCCCAAGTTCAACCGGAACTTCATGGCCATAAAGACTGCTCAGTTCGGCGGCAAGCTTCTCCCGCTGACGCTGGCTGATAACCATCAGCGGCGAACCCTCATCCCACCAGATGCTTTGATACAGTTTGGCCACTTTGCCAGGGCGGGTATTGAGAATGATGCCATTCAGAATCGGCTTCCAAATCCAGGGGGATAAATCCACTACCCTGGGATCGCTCAAAAATTGCTTTAAAAAACGACGCACAGAAGGGGCGTCGGGGGCATCTGGGGTGCCCAGATTGACAAGGAGTACTCCAAACATTGGCTTTTCCTGGCTCACATCTCACCTCAAATTGGCAAACTTTGGCTTAGCCTATCATAGGCCAAAAAACAAAAAAGCCTGTTTTCACAGGCTTTTCTACAAAGTGCGATCTCTGGCTATCAGCTCAGGGCTGCCTGGATCAACTTGCTGACCTCGGCCACGCTCTGGGTACCATCGAACTTGGTGTACTTGGTGTTACCTTCAGCAGCAACCTTGCCATAGTAGTCAACCAATGGCTTGGTTTGCTCGTGGTAAATACCCAGACGCTTACGCACTGTGCTCTCTTCATCATCCGGACGGATAACCAGATCTTCACCGGTCACGTCGTCCTTGCCTTCCACCTTGGGGGGATTGAACACAACGTGATACACACGGCCTGAGCCAGGATGTACGCGGCGGCCGCTCATGCGGTTCACAATTTCTTCATCAGGCACGTCAATTTCAATCACATGATCGATGCTGATGCCATTGGCAGCCATGGCATCGGCCTGAGGAATGGTACGTGGAAAACCGTCCAGCAGGAAACCTTTGGCGCAGTCGTCCTGAGCAATGCGCTCCTTCACCAGACCGATGATCAGCTCATCAGAAACCAGCTGACCTGCGTCCATCACTTTCTTGGCTTCCAGACCCAGTGGTGTGCCGGCTTTTACGGCAGCACGCAGCATGTCGCCGGTAGAAATCTGGGGGATTCCGTAGTGTTCCATGATGAACTGAGCCTGGGTACCTTTACCGGCACCTGGGGCGCCCAATAGGATAATGCGCATCGGGGAGTCCTCTTAAATTCGCATCGATATTCTTCTTAGGGCGGCGATCTTCGCACATAAACCCGCGCTTTAGAAGGCCTGCGCTTTCGACTTTAGCCTCAGTTGGCATAAAAAAGTGTCTAAATTGGCGCAGACTTTTACTCAATAAAGCAGGCTGTAAAGTTTGCGCCTGAAGCCGTTGGCGATAGGGCTGCCCTGCCCCATGGCCGTTAAAATGCCCATAAACGCTTGTTTTACTTCACCGCCTTCGGCGCCCAGATCCCGTTTGAGCACGTCAAAAAGCAGCTCCAGCGCCTCTTCTTCACGTTTGGCCTGTGCCAACGCCCTGGCAAGCTCAATTCGTAGCGCGTGATTGTCGGGTGCGCTGGCGAACCGGCTTTGCAGCTCCCGAACCTCCGGGGTATCCGCCGCCTCTTTGGCAAGCACCAGCTTTGCCTTGAGGCTGTGGTAATACGCGTCCTGATCGGCAAGACCCACGGCAGCCAGACGCAGCTCGGCGCTGCTGAGCTCGCCTTGGGTAATTTCCGCTTCTGCCATCAGCAGCGCCCATTCGGCACCTATGGCTGCGGCATCCATTTCGATGCTTTTAAGCAGCGCTAAGGGATCCGCATCCTGGCCATCGGCCAGTGCTTGCTTCGCCTGCTGCAAGACTTGCTTCCAGGCCTGTGGCAGATGCTGAGCCAGCATGGCATCGAGCTCCGCATCGGTTTTATCGCCGGCAAAACCATCGACCGGCTGGCCTTGGCTAATCACCAACACGGTTGGCAGCGCCTGAATGCGAAAATAGGATGCGATTTCCATTTCGATTTCGCAGTTTACTGTGGCCAGCACACCGCGCCCATTGATGACCTGTGCCAGGCGAGTATTCATCGCCACACTGTCTGGGTGTGACGGCGCGAAAAAACTCAGGACTATGGGCGCTTCGAGCGATTTTTCCAACACAGACTGGATATTGTCCCGGGTCAGCGCCACGCCGGCCATGGCAGTATTTTCCTGTTGAGGTATCCCTTGGGTCATAGGTGCTTCCCCTGAATGTAAAAAAGCCATTATCAAAAAGACAAACGGGGGCATTCGCCCCCGCAATCAGTTTAGCCAACCGATTTAAGCAGCATCTGGTTCACCAGCTTGATGAAGGCTGATGGGTCTGCCAGGCTGCCACGCTCAGACAGGGTAGCCTGCGCCAGCAGCATCTCGGCCCACTCGGCAAACGCCGCTTCATCCTGCTCTTTATCCAAACGGGCCACCAGCGGGTGCGTTGGATTGAGTTCAAGCGTTGGATTGGATTCTGGTACTGGCTGACCTGCGGCCTGCATCAGCTTGATCATCTGGCTCGACATTTCTCCTTCCCCTGTGACCACACAGGCGGGCGTATCGGTCAGACGGGTGGTAATTTTCACGTCACTGACTTTGTCACCCAGAGCAGACTTGAATCGCTCTACCAAGGGCTCTGATTCCTGGGCCAGTTTCTCCTGCGCTGCCTTCTCGGCCTCGTCTTCCAGGGCGCCGAGATCCAGATCGCCGCGGGTCACAGAGTGCAGAGCCTTTTCTTTATAGTCGTGCAGATGGTTAATCAGCCACTCATCGATGCGCTCAGACAGCAGCAACACTTCGATGCCCTTCTTCTTCAACAGCTCCAGGTGTGGGCTGTTGGCTGCGGCCTCATGGCTGTCGGCCACTATGTAGTAAATCTTTTCCTGCCCTTCCTTCATGCGGCCGATGTAATCATCCAGCGACACTGACGGCGTGGCATCGCCCGTATGGGTTGAGGCAAAACGCAGCAAACCCGCAATACGCTCACGGTTGGCAAAATCTTCCGCCGGACCTTCTTTGAGCACGGTACCAAACTCGGCCCAGAACTGCTGATACTTATCAGTATCGTCTTTGGCCAGCTTTTCCAGCATCGACAGCACGCGTTTGGTCAATGCCTGACGCAGATTGCGGGTGACCTTGTTATCCTGCAGGATTTCACGGCTCACGTTCAGCGGCAAGTCGTTGGAGTCAATCAAGCCCTGCACGAAACGCAGGTAAGATGGCATAAATTGCTCAGCGTCATCCATGATGAACACCCGCTGCACAAAGAGCTTGAGGCCATGCTTGCGGTCACGGTTCCACAGGTCCCAAGGGGCCTTGGCCGGGATATACAGCAGGCTGGTATATTCCTGATTACCTTCAACCTTGTTGTGGCTCCAATCCAGAGGGTCAGCAAAGTCGTGGGAAATGTGCTTGTAGAATTCTTTGTATTCGTCGTCGCTTACCTCTGACTTGCTGCGGGTCCACAGCGCGGTGGCCTTGTTCATTGCCTTCCACTGACCTTCAGTGGCAGGCATTTTCTCACCATCGGGACCATCACGCTCAGGGGTGCCTTCCTGGTACATTTCAACCGGAATGGAGATATGGTCTGAGTACTTGGTGATGATGGAACGAAGACGCCAGTCATCGGCAAACTCTTTTTCTTCATCACGCAGGTGCAGCACGATTTTGGTGCCGCGCTCTGCTTTGGTGATGGTTTCAACGCTGAAGTTACCTTCGCCTTCCGACTCCCACTTCACGCCTTCGTCGGCGTTGTGGCCTGCAGCGCGGGTAAACACCTCAACCCGCTTGGCGACGATAAAGGCCGAGTAGAAACCCACCCCGAACTGACCAATCAGCTGTGAGTCTTTGGCGCTGTCGCCGGAGAGGTTTTTAAAGAACTCGGCAGTACCCGACTTGGCTATGGTGCCCAGGTGTTCAATAACGCCGTCGCGGGTCATACCAATGCCATTGTCTTCAATGGTCACTGTGCCCTTGTCTTTGTCGGCGCTTACGCGTACCCGCAGCTCACCGTCACCTTCATACAGGCTGTCGTTGGTCAGCGCCAGGTAACGCAGCTTGTCGGCGGCGTCGGCGGCGTTGGAGACCAATTCACGCAAAAAGATTTCTTTGTTGGAGTACAAAGAGTGGATCATCAAATGCAAAAGCTGTTTGACTTCTGTTTGAAAACCATGGGTTTCTTGATGCGACATCTCAGTTCCCTTTTCTTTCGTGTTACAAAAACATTCAGGTATTGGGGCGCGTTGCCCGGATAGAACTGAAATGGGGGCGATGACACACTTTTCAAGGGCAAGGGTGAAAGCGAGGTTTAAGCGAGCAAAAAAACAACAAAAACGCCCCGACAAAGCGGGGCGTTTTTCGTCTTTAACAGTTTTAAAGTGGCAAGCGGCCGTTAAAGCTCAGCGCCAGGGTGGTGCTGTCGACGTATTCAAGCTCACCACCCACAGGCACACCGTGGGCAATTCTACTCACGGCAACCCCGGCGCGGCGGGCGATATCGGCAATATAATGGGCCGTTGCATCCCCTTCAACCGTGGGATTAGTGGCCAAAATCAGTTCACTGATACCACCGCCGACCAATTGCCCTTCAAGGAGAGAGAGCCCAAGCTCCTCGGGCCCTATGCCGTCCAGGGGAGACAAGTGCCCCTGCAGCACAAAGTAGCGCCCCTGAAAATGGCCTCCGGACTCAATGGCCAGCACGTCCGCCGGGGTTTCCACCACACACAGGGTGTCGGCTTCGCCGCGCCTGCTACTGGAGCAAATCGGGCACAAAGGCTGCTCGGTGAAGGTACGACACTTTTGGCAGTGACCCACTTCGCTCATGGCCCGGGACAGGGTGTCGGCCAGGCGAATGCCCGCTTTACGATCGCTTTCCAGCAGGGCAAAGGCCATGCGCTGGGCCGATTTAGGCCCTACTCCCGGCAGGCAACGCAGGCTTTGAATAAGCTCATCCACCAGCGGACTGAATTTCATCGGAAACGTATCCTCAGAAAGGCATCTTCATGCCGGGAGGCAGTTGCATGCCGCCGGTCACTTCCGCCATCTTGGCTTTCTGGTTTTCTTCAACGCGACGGGCAGCATCGTTACAGGCTGCAGCCACCAGGTCTTCCAGCAGCTCTTTATCGTCTTCCAGCAGGCTTGGGTCAATTTCCACTTTGCGTACGTTGTGGGTACCTGTCATGGTGACTTTCACCAAGCCGGCACCAGACTCACCTGTGACTTCCATGCGGGCAATTTCTTCCTGCATCTTGGCCATTTTTTCCTGCATCATCTGGGCTTGCTTCATCAGGTTGCCCATTCCGCCTTTTCCAAACATACGCTTAATCTCTTTCGGTTGAGGCCCGCAGCCGTGCGGGCAAAATGAATTTGTGAACGGTGAAAATGAAGTTGGCTAATCTTACTGAAATCTCAGGCATTGGCAATTATCACGGTCACAGGGATGCCATTAAATGCGATTCAGACCACAGGCTCCTGAGCCAAAGCCGGTGGCGTTGGCAGGGCCCTGCCCCGCTGGGCCAGCAGTTCTGGCGGATAGCCAATGCTGTCGTCATCAAACCAGGCGCCGGCCTGCTCCATGAGTCTCAGCACAGCGGGATCGGTATTGAGCGCCGCTCTGGCATCACTCAGCAGCTCACGGTGAAAACGGGCACGGATATCCAGCGGGGTTTCCCGTCCCGGGACCTCACCCACCTCCAATGCGATTTCAGCCTCGTGACCTAGGGCTTTGGACAGCGCCTCATTGAGCTGCGCAATAGCCACAGGCGCAGCCAGATGCTTTTGGTCCTGTTTCAGCACAAGAGGGATGGGATTAGACCATTCCAGGCACACCGAATTGACCGCCAACTGGCGAACCCGTCCGCCAATCTCCAGCGCTCCCATCAGCTTGTACCAGCGAAGGTCAGTTTCGTCACCGCAAATGCGACTGGCTGCACCGACATTGGCAGTATGCTGCCCGTCGCTGGACGAGAGTTCGTCCTCGTGTGTTTCCACTTTAGCCTGCGGTGCTACTTGAGATTGTGCTGTGTGAGACTGTACAGCGAGAGACTCGGGTGTCTGCGTTTGCAGCGCAGCCGATGTGTCTTCCTCTGGGTGAACCTTACCTCGCGCCTCGGTCTCAATCGGCGCTGAGTCTCTGTTTGAACCCTCATGAAGGGCTGATCCCGGCGCTTTTGACCTGTCATCAGCAGCAAGTGCTACCGGGGTTTCCCAGGGCGGCCTGTCGTCATCGGCCGCCACATCAGCACGCGATACACTGACTTCGGCTTGGGTACGCGCAGCCGCTTGGGTGTTGGCTGACATGGCAGCGGGTGGAGTTTGGTCCTGCTCGCCCGTGTCTGCCGGCTCTGCAGTTACCGGGACGGCACTATTTTCCTGCGCCGCCATGCGGCGGCGCTCGAAACTGGATACCGGCTTTTTTGCCTCATCCTCTTTCGCCTCCGAGGTGATACCACTGAGTAAATCTTCTCTGGCAGCCAAAACGGCATCGAGCAGGTCATCACCAAACGCAGAAGCCGAGGCGTTATCAGGTTGTGCTGCCACGACCTTTGCCTCGGCCCCCCCAGCATCTGTTTGAGAATGAGCGCTGTGGGGCTGCACGCTTTGGGGCGAAGCATTGGAGAGCTGAACGTCAGCGCCATCTTCAAGCCCTCTGTCCACAGGGGGCGCAGAGATATCGGCCGAATAGCTTTGCGGATAGTCCGCATACGCCATTTCATCAAATAATGGTGGAGCATCATGTAACGGGAGGTCGTTGTTATCGGCGTTTACTGAGTCGTACCCGGGATTGAAACCCTGGCTCTCGGCCTGGGAAATCAGCACGTTTTGCTCAGCAAACAGGGCGGCAGACTCGGCCTCCTGTACATCGTCATCGCCGCTCAGTGCCGTTTCGGCGGCAACCGAACTGTCAGCCTTGGCTGTTGGCTCCGCAGTCGCCCTGACCGGGCTTTCGGCACCTGTCACCGGAGCTGTAATACCCGCACCCGGCACTGGAGCCACTGGAGCCACTGGAGCCACTGGAGCCACTGGAGCCACTGGAGCCTGCTCAGTGATAACAGCTTGCTTAGGCGCGTTGTCCGCTTGAGGTGCACTCTTTTCTTCTGTCGATGGCGCGACAGACTTGAGCGCCTCAGCAGCCGACAGGCCCTCACCTGACTGCCAACGGCTTACCGGCTTTTCGGGCACAAAGCCCACGGCGCGAAGCAGACTCATTTCCAGCCCGGACGCCGGGTCGGGAGCGTAAGGCAAATCTTTACGGCCGCTGAGCAATATTTGGTAATAAAGCTGCACCTGCTCAGGCTTCAATATTTTGGCCCAGGCAAGTACCGCGGCGCCGTTGTCACTGATGCTGGCTGTGGCCGGGGCAAATTGGGCGAGACTGATTTGATGCAGCAGCTCCAGTAACGCCCTCAATACCTCATCGGCATCGGCGCCAAAGCCCAGTGCGGTACGAGCCGTGGTGAGCAGTGTCTCGATGTCTCCCTGGCAGAGAGCGTCGAATAAACTCAGTATTTGGCCTTTATCTATGGCCCCAAGCATGGTTTGCACCTGGGTCAGGCGCACTTCTCCCCCACCAAAGGCAATTGCCTGGTCGGTTAGGCTCAGGGCATCACGCATACTGCCGGCCGCCGCCTTGGCGAGCAGCGATAAGGCATCCTCATCGAATCCCAAGCCCTCGCCGCTGAGAACCGCAGCCAACTGCGCCTGAATCTGGGGCTGTGTAAGCGCTTTGAGATTGAATTGCAAGCAGCGGGACAGCACGGTCACCGGCAGTTTTTGCGGGTCGGTGGTGGCGAGCAGAAATTTTACGTGCTCAGGCGGTTCCTCGAGGGTCTTCAGTAACGCGTTGAACGAGCTTTTGGAGAGCATGTGCACTTCGTCGATGAGGTACACCTTAAAACGGCCGCGACTGGGGCGATACTGTACGTTGTCGAGGATTTCCCGTGTGTCATCCACCTTGGTACGGGATGCAGCGTCCACTTCGATTAGGTCAACAAAGCGGCCTTCGGCAATCTCGCGGCAGGCACTGCATTGGCCACAGGGTGTGGCAGTGATCCCCTGCTCGCAATTCAGCCCCTTGGCAAAAAGCCTGGCCAAACTGGTTTTACCCACACCCCGGGTGCCGGTAAAAAGGTAAGCATGGTGTAATCTTTGCTGACCGAGGGCATTGGTCAAGGCATGAAGTACGTGGGATTGGCCCACGACCTCGGCAAAATTGGCAGGGCGCCATTTTCTGGCCAACACCTGATAGGACATGTCACTCCCCACTTACAAAATCGGTCGGGAGCCTGTGTCCCGTCATGGGGCAAACATACCACGCTGAGGGGGGCGATGCCATAACGCCATGACGGGGCAGGAAGTGTGAGGGTTCAAGCGTTGGATTAATCGCCTTCGAACTCACACAATTTACAGATTTCCAGGCCCATGGCCTGCAGACGCTTTTCACCACCCAGATCCGGCAGGGAAATAACAAAGGCCGCGTGGGCCACATCACCGCCCAGACGGCGAATGAGTTTAACCGTGGCTTCGATGGTACCGCCGGTGGCCAGCAGATCGTCTATCACCAACACCTTGTCATCAGCCTTGATTGCATCCACGTGGATTTCCAGGGTGTCGTGTCCGTATTCCAGTTCATAGCTTTCGCTGATGGTTTCACGGGGCAGTTTGCCAGGCTTGCGTACAGGCACAAAACCCACACCCAGTTCCAACGCCAGCGGTGCACCGAACAGGAAACCACGGGATTCAGTTCCCACGACTTTCGTGAAGCCGGAATCCTTGTAGCGTTCAACGAGCAGCTTCATGGCTGTTTGATAAGCGGTGTGATCCTCAAGCAGGCTGGTCACATCACGGAACATAATGCCGGCTTTGGGGTAATCAGGAATGGTTTTAATGCTTTGCTTGATAAGCGCTAAGCTATCTGTGTTCATAGGACATTCACGTTAGATTTGCCGGCTTCGCCGGACTTTGACAACAAAAAAGTCCACGAAATGTGGACTTCAAATTTAATCCGGCTAAAGCTTAAGCTCCTTTGCCTGTGGATGCAACCGCCTGAACACCCGGCTGCCAGTGTTGACGGTCACAAAATCGGCACTCAGGGTGTATCTTCAAGCTCAGGCACTGAGTACAGAAAAGCCAGCAAAGCCACCAGTAACGAAAACAGCATCAGTTTGACCCACAGCAGCGGCACGACAGCGATGCTGATGGCAAAGCTCAGGCTCGACAGCACCATGGCTTTCCGCTTGAGCCCACGTCTTATGGCCTTTTTTTGTTCCCAGTTATTGAGAGCATCGGCAAACCAGGGATGCGTCATCAACCAGCGGTGCAAGCGTTCGCTTGAGCGGGCAAAACAAAAGGCAGCCAGCAGCACAAAGGGCACAGTGGGCAGCAGGGGTAAAAACACGCCAGCCACTCCCAGCACCAGGCTTATCAAACCAATCACCAGCAACACACTGCGCTTTATCACGCCTTCGCCCCCTTGGGTTTCGTCCTTTTATGCAGGCCCAAAACAAAGGCCACTCAATTGAGTGGCCAAGTATACCCTTGTTCCGAACTTAGATTAAGCCGGCAAGTTTGAGCCATGACAGGCTGGCAGGCAGGGTTGGAACCAGAAGAACCAACAGAAAACCAATAAGATACCAAACGTTGAAGGGCTCTTTGAAATTAGCGTCCATGTGGACTCCTCTACAAAATGTACGACCACTGCCGTGATGCAGCTCACAAAATGGGCGCCATTCTAGCGGTTTGTCCTGAACGATAAAACCAACTAAGTGTAGGGTTATTACAACTTTTGCACTACCACACCCCGGACAGCCATTTGCCCAAGCACCTGAGCAATGCCCTCCCGGAGCTGCTGCCCGTCAAAGTTGGGGTAAAGTGCCTGCATTTTTTGCAGTAGCTCGGTGTACTCAATACCGGTACTGACTTCCAAAACTGCCAACAGCTGCGCCGTCATAGGGTTGAGTTTCAAAAAGCTCACCTCATCATCCCCATCCCGATAGAGACAAAAATAGCAAGGCGATGGCAGAGGGGAGTCCGGTTGATACTGGGGTGAAATTTTCTCGACCTCAAAATGGTACTGCGCCACCCGGGCATGGGATGCCAACCCCAGCCGAGCCTGAAGGTAGGCTTTTTGCGCCAATGCGCCGTCATCGAAAGCGGCTTCATCGCCCTGCTCCACCGCTGTGGCCACCACCAGCTCCAGCCATTCATAGTGCGCCAGCTCCAGCAAAAACGGCGGCTCGCCTGCCAGGGGCTCACGGGCACTTAAAAAAGCCAAAAACTCCCCGGCGATGCCAATAAACAGCGGATTTTGGCAGTCATGCTCGATAAAGAACTGCCGCAACAGCGCCTGCCACTGCGCGTCCCCATAGAGGCTCTTGAGCACCGGAAAAGCACTGTTTACAAAACCACTGACGTTGTTGAAAAAAAGTTCGCGATATACCCCCATCCTCTGGGGGGCTATCCCATAGGGACAGGGTAAATCCGGTCTGCGGATGGCCTCGATAAAATCGGCCTGGATATCCTTAAAACTCATCCGGCCCTCCTGCTGGTGCGAATTGCCGCAGCCTGACAATCCCGGATGCGATCAATTTCCTGAAGCAAGATCTCGGTCGGCGGAATATTGAAATCTCTTTCGAGCAAGGTGGGTAAAGGCCCGTGCAGCGCATAACAGTCGGCGAGCAGTTGCCATACCGGGTCCACTATGTCTGCCCCATGGGTATCCACTATCAGGTCGGGGGCTTCCACGTAGTGGCCTGCCACATGGAGATAACGTATGCGCTCGGTGGGCATGGCCGCCAGATAGGCAGCCGCATCATAATTGTGATTGATTGAATTCACATAGATGTTGTTCACGTCCAGCAGTAGCTGGCAATCTGCTTCCTCCAGCACCGCCAGCACAAACTCCTGCTCTGTCATCTGTGCGCCGGGCGCGGCGTAAAACGAGATGTTTTCCAGGATTAACGGCCGCTCAATGATGTCTTCCACCTGCTTAACCCGCCCGGCGATATGACGAACAGCCTCCGGGGTAAAAGGCATGGGCATTAAATCGTACAGGTGCCCCGAGCCAGAGCAGTAACTCAGGTGCTCTGAATAGACTGCGATTCCGTGCAAATCGAGAAAGGCTTTAATGCCCTTGATAAAGTCAACGTCCAGCGGCGCACTGCTGCCGATAGACAGGGACAAGCCGTGACAGAAAAATGCATGACGCTCGGTTAAGGCACGGAATTGTTTGCCGTATTTACCACCAAGCGCCATCCAGTTTTCCGGGGCAACTTCAAAAAAATCGATTTGTGCCGGAACCGATTGACTGAATTCAGCCAACATTTCGCGCCTTAGCCCCAGTCCGGCCAGCGAGGATACTGCCATGTGATCACCTCTGCCTGCGAATAAAATGCCACGCGGGTTATTTCCCGCGTGGCTGCCTGTTATCAGTGAGCGCCACCGCACTTGCCTTCTTTGGCTTTTTCAGTGCCTTTAGCTTCGCCACACTTACCTTCTTTGGCTTTTTCGGCAGCTTCATGGCCTTTCTTCATGCCTTCGCCACATTTGCCTTCACCGCACTTGCCTTCTTTGGCTTTTTCGGCAGTTTCATGGCCTTTTTTCATACCCTCACCACACTTACCTTCGCCGCACTTACCTTCTTTGGCCTTCATGCCTTCACCGCATTTACCCTCACCACACTTACCTTCTTTGGCCTTTTTGCCTTCGCCGCACTTACCTTCACCACATTTACCTTCGTCACCCACCAGCTGGTAACCGGCGTGCATTTCATCGAAGCCAAAAGGGTTGGCCTGCGCTTCGGCTGCAAACGCTGCGCCCACAACAACGCTTCCCAGTGCAACTGCAGCGGCGGTTTTCTTGATGCTGTTCATAGTCTTCTTCCTTCTGTGTGTTTCAGTGAGTTATGACGGCCGCCTTTTGCTGCCAGTCTGCTTAACCAGACCCATGGCGACCTGTTTTTATTTCAAATTTCCAATGCACTCACAGAAATTTTTTAAAAAGAGTGCAAGGCAGAGCCTTTAAGCTAGACACTTTTACCATGGGTATCAAGTTGTTGGCATTGGAGTTGTTCCAATCTTTTTCCACGCTTGGTAAAGCTGCGGGCGCGCGGTAAAATGCCGCGCTTATTTTTAATGGATGCGGGATATCAGCTTGCGAATTATTTTGGCCCCAATGGAGGGCGTGCTGGATCATTTGATGAGGGAGCTGCTCTCCTCCATCAACCCATACGATCTCCTGGTTACCGAGTTTGTGCGCGTGGTGGATCAGCTATTACCGGAAAAGGTCTACTATCGCCTCTGTCCTGAGCTGAAAAACAACGGCCTGACCAAGAGTGGTACCCCGGTGCGGGTTCAGATATTGGGCCAGGAACCCGGTTGGATGGCCGAAAACGCCCTGCGGGCGGTGACCCTTGGCTCCCGAGGTGTGGATGCCAACTTTGGCTGCCCGGCCAAAATGGTTAACCGCAGTAAGGGTGGTGCCGTGCTGCTGCAATATCCCGAATTAATTCACGACATTGTTAAAGCCATGCGTCAGGCAGTGCCCGGCGAGCAACCGGTCACCGCCAAAATTCGTCTGGGGTACGAAGACAAATCCCTGTTCATGGAAAACGCCCTGGCCGTATACGAAGCCGGCGCCACCGAGCTTGCCATTCATGCCCGCAGCAAGGTCGACGGTTATAAGCCGCCCGCCTATTGGGAGTACATCACCGAGGTGCGTGAGCGCTTGCCCATTCCCGTCATAGCCAACGGCGAAATCTGGAGCCGTGAGGACGCAGAGCGCTGCATGGAAGTAACAGGCTGCGACAGCATCATGATTGGTCGGGGAGCCTTGTCAATGCCAAACCTGGCTGCCAGCATCAAGGGTGATACCCCCTATGATTGGGCCACCACCCTGAGATTAATGATCCATTACTCGGAGCTGGAAACCTCAGGGCTCAAGGCCACCTATTACCCGGCACGCATCAAGCAGTGGTTCAGTTACCTGAGCAGGCAATATCCGGAAGCAGATGAGCTGTTCAGGGAAATCCGCATTCACAAAACCACCGAGGACATACTGGATGGCCTCAAACTGGCGGCATCCAGGCTGGCGCCAATGGAGTAAGAATGGGCGGCACTTAAACAGGGCCGCGCGCTTACAACTGTGGCAATCTTTGATCTGCAAAGGCTTTACACCCAGCTGAAATGAAAAATCGAACGGTGTTTTGATCCTTGTCATAGTCCCGCGCACCGGGGCTACTAGACTGAAATCCAATCCATGTTGAATTGGACTTATGTAACGACAGGGGATAACCGTGACTATAGCCAACACCAGACAAGCTTTATCACAGCTTGAAGCCACACTCAGGGAAGAGATAGCGGCACTCCCCTTCCCCGAGCTACAAGGCTCGGCCTTAAAAGCCTCGCTGAGCGAGCTTATCGATACCCTTACCCGACTGCACCTGGCGGATGATCCCATCTATGACAGACTAACCCGCCTGGATGCGGCGCAATGTCAGTTGGACTTGGGACTCTACGGCCTGTGTGCCGACTGCGAATCCGAAATAGAGCAGGAGAGGTTGATACGGGATCCGACCGTTCAGCGCTGCCTGGCCTGTGACGACCATTATCGCCATGAGCACAGACACGAGCTGCGGCTCAATCACTGAGGGCGGAGCACGCTAACACAGAGGATTCACTGTTAAGGCATGGCCATCATTTGCAGAAAACGGCATATGAGTCTGGCCACACCTTGGGCGATGGAAAATAAAAAAGGAGCCATTCGGCTCCTTTTTTATTATCGGCAACTGATTAGCGAGTGCGTGGGCACAGCTCGTCAGCAGCGAAGAAGTAAGCGATTTCGCGCTCGGCAGAAGCCAGAGCGTCAGAACCGTGTACAGCGTTTTCGTCGATGCTGGCAGCGTAGTCAGCACGCAGAGTACCGCGGGCAGCTTGAGCTGGGTTGGTAGCACCCATGATTTCGCGGTTGGCCAGAACGGCGTTTTCACCTTCCAGAACCTGAACCATGATAGGACCAGAAGTCATGAAAGATACCAAGGCGCCGAAGAAAGGACGCTCGCTGTGCTCAGCGTAGAAACCTTCAGCCTGCTCTTTGGTCAGGTGAACCATTTTAGCAGCGATGATTTTCAGACCAGCAGATTCAAAACGGTTGTAGATAGCACCGATGTGGTTCTTGGCAACAGCATCAGGCTTGATGATAGAAAAAGTGCGTTCGATCGCCATAACTAGCTTCCTTTGATGAGCAAGTTTGTAAAATTCGCGCGGATTATACGGGATTTATTTCACAAAGCCTATCTTTATCACATAGACAGGCACACCAAACCTTGCAAAGCCGGGGCTCTGCAAGGTTTGGTTCCGAAATATTTGATAGGGCTTATTTGCGGCCCTTGGCCCACCACCAGGTACCGGCAATGGCCACCAGCGCTATGGCAGGCAGCAGGTCCATCATATGGTGGAAGAGCCCCACTCCACCGTGCCCCTCATGGGCCATGGCAGCGGCGGGAACAAGCAGGAGCAGAGGCAGTACAGATTTCATGGCAGCGTCCTTTTATTTATAAGCATGAATGCCGCACCGGGCGGCCATGTGACAAGCTTACGCCCATGGACAATGCCGAGTTTGACGGCGATCAAAGTTCACATGGGCTTACAAAGACTTAACCTTAAAATCCATCCTGGATCACAAAATGGCCTTAACCACGGGCACCCGTTTGCTTGGGTTTCTTATGGGCGGCTTTCTCGATAAAGGCAATGATGGCGCCGGCAACATCCTTACCGGTGGCGCCTTCTATGCCTTCGAGTCCGGGAGATGAGTTGACTTCCATCACCAATGGGCCGTGGTTTGAGCGCAGCAAATCCACGCCAGCTACATTCAACCCCATGGTCTTGGCAGCGCGGACGGCGACAGAGCGCTCTTCCGGCGTCAGCTTAACGAGAGTAGCACTGCCACCGCGGTGCAAATTGGAGCGAAACTCACCGGGCGCAGCCTGACGCTTCATGGCTGCTACCACCTTGTCACCCAACACAAAACAGCGAATATCTGCGCCATTGGCCTCGCGGATATATTCCTGCACCATGATGTTGGCCTTAAGGCCCATAAAGGCTTCAATCACGCTCTCGGCCGCTTTACGGGTCTCGGCGAGCACGACACCTATGCCCTGGGTGCCTTCCAGCAATTTAATCACCAGCGGAGCACCACCTACCATCTCGATCAAGTCAGGAATATCCGACGGCTTATTGGCAAATCCGGTGATCGGCAGACCAATACCACGACGAGACATCAGCTGCATTGAACGCAGCTTATCCCGGGAACGGGTCACGGCGACAGATTCATTGAGGGTATACACCCCCATCATTTCAAATTGCCTCAACACGGCACAGCCGTAAAAGGTGATGGCCGAGCCTATGCGCGGGATCACGGCATCGAAAATAGGCAGCTCTTCCCCGGCAATGTGAATGCTGGACGCCCGCATATTGATGTTCATATAACACTCAAGGGGGTTAATGACCCTGACCTCATGACCCCGCTCTTTGGCGGCCTCCACCAAACGACGGGTGGAATAGAGTTCTGGCCCCTGAGATAAAACAGCGATCCGCATTCATGACTCCGATAATGAAAAACCCGCGCATCATACGCGCCTTTTGCATAAAAGCAATCTCGGCCAATTGCCGCTGTGGCCAGTGCCAATAACTATAGCGAGACGGCCGAAAAAAAAGCCAGTCATAAGACTGGCTTTCATTATCTAAAGGCGCTGATTAGCCTTCGCTGACCATGTTGATGGTGTACTTGGGAATGTCGACCACCAGGTCACAATCCACGACCTTAGCCTGGCAAGACAGACGGCTTTCCGGCTCCAGTCCCCAGGCTTTGTCGAGCATATCGTCTTCCAGTTCATCCGACGGTTCAAGCTCATCAAAGCCTTCACGTACCACCACGTGACAGGTGGTGCAGGCACAGGATTTTTCACAGGCGTGTTCGATGTGGATCCCGTTTCTTAAGGCCACATCCAAAATGGACTCACCCACCTTGGCCTCAACCACGGCACCATCCGGACAGAGTTCTTCGTGAGGCAAAAATACGATTTGCGGCATGTTGTTACCTATATAGTGTCGACCGACTGGCCCTTGAGGGCGTTGCGGATAGAATTGTCCATACGTTTGGCGGCGAACTCCTGGGTTTGGGTATCCAGTCGCTCAATGGCCGCCAAAATAGCATCGGCATCATCGCCTTTGGCCATCTCGGCAAGTTCGGCCATGGCCGCAGTAATATCGTTAAGCTCTGCCTCAGACAGCAGCTGCTTGTCTTTGGCAAGCGCCGAGTGCAAGGACTCCAGTACACGGGCTGCTTCTACCTGCTGCTCAGCCAGCATGCGGCGGCTGATGTCTTCCTTGGCATGCTTCATGGAGTCTTTGAGCATGGTGGCAATTTCAGTATCTGACAGGCCAAAGGAAGGCTTCACCTGAATGCTGGATTTCACTCCGGTGGACTTTTCCATGGCGGTGACGCTGAGCAATCCATCGGCGTCCACCTGAAAAGTGACCCGAATGTGGGCAGCGCCGGCAGCAAGCGGTGGAATCCCCTTCAGCGTAAAGCGCGCCAATGAGCGGCAATCCTGAACCAGCTCACGCTCGCCCTGCACCACGTGGAACGCCATGGCGGTTTGGCCGTCCTTAAAGGTGGTGAATTCCTGCGCACGGGCAACCGGAATGGTGGTATTGCGGGAAACGATTTTCTCCACCAAACCACCCATGGTCTCGATGCCCAGCGACAAAGGGATGACATCCAGCAGCAGCAAATCTGATTCTGGTTTGTTGCCCACCAGAATATCCGCCTGAATGGCCGCGCCAATGGCAACCACCCGGTCCGGGTCAATACTGGTCAGCGGCGCCTTGCCAAAGAAGGCTTCGACTTCGGAGCGCACCAATGGCACCCGGGTCGAGCCGCCTACCATCACGGTCTCCAGCACTTCATCGGCATTGATACCCGCATCACGCAGCACGCGGCGACAGGCGGCGATGGTCTTTTTCACCAAGGAGGCAATCAGGCCATCAAAAGTCCCGCGGTCGATGTCCAGCTGAAAACGCTGGGCCTGATAGTCAAGGGTCGCAGTGACTGTGTTGGTGTCCGTAAGGGCTTCTTTTACTCTGCGCGCTTCAATCATCAGCTTACGACCGAGGCTGGTATCGGCCAGATCCAGTCCCCATTGCTGGGCAAGATATCCGCCGAGCAGATGATCGAAATCATCGCCGCCAAGGGCCGAATCACCACCGGTGGCCAGTACTTCAAACACACCGCGGTTCAGACGCAAAATAGAAATATCAAAGGTACCACCGCCCAGGTCATACACGGCGATAACGCCTTCCTGACCGGAATCCAAGCCATAGGCGATGGCAGCGGCGGTGGGTTCATTGAGCAAACGCAGTACTTTCACACCCAGAAGCTGGGCGGCATCCTTGGTGCCTTGACGCTGAGCATCATCAAAGTAGGCAGGCACAGTAATCACGGCGCCTTCCAGGCTACCGCCAAGGGTATCTTCGGCGCGGGCGATAAGCGGGCGCAGAATTTCGGCCGAAACCTGTACCGGGTTCACCTGTCCCTGAGGGGTGTTAAACAGCGGCAAACCGTTTTCACTGGCACTGAACTGATAAGGGAAACGCTGACTGCCAGCCTCAATGTCTGCCAGGCTGCGCCCCATGAAACGTTTTACTGAGACTATGGTATTGGCGGCATCGGTGGCGCTGTGCAGTTCGGCATCCTGGCCAACAGAAATACCGTCTTTTGCATAACGCACGATAGAGGGCAGAGAATGGCGGCCCTGGGCATCGGCCAGGGTTTTGGCTTCACCGCTTCGCACCGCGGCCACCAAAGAGTTGGTGGTGCCAAGGTCGATACCGACTGCGAGTCTGTGTTGGTGAGGCGCGGCGCTTTGGCCGGGCTCGGCGATTTGCAATAAGGCCATAGGTGTCCAACTTAACTTACGCCGGCGAACGGCGCCGGCTTAAAAAGGGATGTGTCAGTCCAGCAGTGCGTCTTCCGCCCGCTCAAGTTCCAAATGCAATTTTGCCATAAACTTGAGCTTGCGTACCTGATCTGCCGCAGCTTGCCAGTCAGTGTTATCGTCGCTCACAAGCAACGGCTTGAGCTTGGCCGTCACCTGCTTTTGGAAGTCTCCGAAAGACTGGTACAGCTCAGCAATCAGGCTATGGGGGTCGTCTGCGTGGGTAATCTCTTCCAATGCCTCACGCCATTCCATTTGCTGCATCAGGAAAGCGGTGTCGCGCACGGTTTGGGTTTCATGACGAATATCGACCCCCTTGAGCGCGAGCATGTGCTCGGCACGACGAATGGGGTCTTTGAGGGTTTGGAAACCGTCGTTC
Source organism: Shewanella zhangzhouensis (assembly GCF_019457615.1). NCBI lineage: Bacteria > Pseudomonadati > Pseudomonadota > Gammaproteobacteria > Alteromonadales > Shewanellaceae > Shewanella > Shewanella zhangzhouensis. The sequence goes on along the minus strand of NZ_CP080414.1, from coordinate 1,626,124 downwards.
ACCATGGCAGTGCGACTGACTGCGAGCAGTTTTTCCTGCTCACTGGCGGCGGCAAACTTATCGGGATGCACGGTACGCTGAAGCTCGCGGTACTTGTCCGCGAGCTCACTGGTATTGACATCGAAAGCAACCGGAAGGTTAAACAGCTCGAAGTAATTCATAAAACCGGATTATACGGTGAAGCTCTCGCCGCAGCCGCATTCTCCCTTGGCATTGGGGTTATTGAATTTGAAGCCCTCATTGAGGCCTTCCTTGACGAAATCGAGCTCAATACCCTGCAGGTAGATGAAGCTCTTGGCATCGATGATGATATTGACACCGTCTATTTCGTAGACTTCGTCGTCATCGTTAAGATCGTCAACAAATTCCAGCACGTAGGCCATACCCGAGCAGCCAGACGTCTTGAGACCGAGACGAAGGCCTACGCCCTTGCCACGATTGGCAAGGAAGGCTTTGACTCGCTCATTGGCTGCGGGTGTCATAGAAATCGCCATACGAACTCCGAATTACTTGGCTTGCTTGTGCTTGTACTCTTCCAGAGCTGCCTTGATGGCATCTTCGGCCAGAATAGAACAGTGGATCTTCACCGGTGGCAGAGCCAGCTCTTCGGCGATGTCCGTGTTCTTAATGGCAGCCGCTTCTTCAATGCTCTTGCCTTTCACCCATTCGGTGACCAGGGAGCTTGAAGCAATGGCGCTGCCACAGCCGTAGGTTTTGAATTTGGCGTCTTCGATGATGCCGGCGTCGTTGATTTTCAACTGAAGTTTCATCACGTCACCGCAGGCAGGCGCGCCCACCATACCGGTCACTACGCTGGGATCGTTCTTGTCAAAAGAACCCACGTTACGGGGATTCTCGTAATGATCTATCACTTTTTCACTGTATGCCATGATACTGCTCCAAATCTCTCAAACCACCAATCAGTGGTGTACCCACTCAACCTTGCTCAAATCGACGCCATCTTTGAACATCTCCCAAAGTGGGGACATTTCTCTCAGCTTGCCGATAGAGCCCTGGATAATGCCGATGGCGTAATCCACTTCTTCCTCGGTGGTAAAACGACCGATGGAAAAACGGATTGAGCTGTGGGCCATTTCATCGCTCAGCCCCAGAGCGCGCAGCACATAGCTTGGCTCAAGGCTGGCAGACGTACAGGCAGAGCCTGATGACACGGCCAAATCTTTCAGGGCCATCATCAAGGACTCACCTTCAACAAAGTTAAAACTGACGTTCAGGTTACCGCAGTAGCGCTGCTCGAAGTCACCGTTAACATAGGTCTCTTCGATATCTTTAATGCCATTCCACAGGCGATCACGCAGGGCGTGAATACGGGCGTTATCGCTTTCCATATCCGCTTTGGCGATGGCAGCAGCCTCACCCAGACCAACAATCTGATGGGTTGGCAGAGTGCCGCTGCGCATGCCGCGCTCATGGCCACCGCCGTGCATCTGGCTTTCCAGACGGATACGTGGCTTACGGCGCACATACAAGGCACCAATACCTTTGGGACCGTACATCTTGTGACCGGAAATCGACATCAGGTCGACCTTGGTGTTTTGCACGTCAATCGGCAGTTTGCCGGCGCTCTGGGCAGCATCTACGTGGAAAATAATGCCCTTGCTGCGGCACAGCTCACCGATGGCATCGATATTATGTACCACGCCGATTTCGTTATTCACGTGCATCAGGCTCAGCAGAATGGTGTCGTCTCGCATGGCCGCCTCGAGGCGCTCCATGGGGATGATGCCGTTTACACCAGGCTCGAGGTAGGTCACTTCAAAACCTTCACGCTCCAGCTGGCGGCAAGTATCCAGCACCGCTTTGTGTTCGGTTTTGCTGGTGATGATGTGCTTGCCTTTCTTCTGATAGAAGTGGGCAACGCCTTTAATAGCCAGGTTATTTGACTCAGTTGCGCCGGACGTAAACACGATTTCGCGGTGGTCGGCATTAATCAGATCTGCCACCTGAGCACGGGCGACATCAACCGCTTCTTCAGCCTGCCAACCGTAACGATGGGAACGGGAAGCCGGGTTACCAAAGATGCCGTCCATTGTCATGTACTGCATCATTTTTTGAGCAACGCGCGGGTCAACCGGGGTCGTTGCGGCGTAATCGAAATAGATAGGAAGCTTCATCACACACTCCGTACTTCGCAGTCTCAACCGAGGCTACTTACAACGTACACGCTTAATTATTATGGATTCACAAGGACTTAAGCCGATGCCCTGTGCCCTTTCTGTATCTGATCCTGCTGCACAGAGATGTACTGAACATCCCGTTTCTGCATAAGTGCAGCGAGGCTGATACCGTTCAAAAAGTCAGAAATTTGTTTGCTGAGATCGCCCCACAGAGAGTGGGTCAGGCAGCGACTGCCGCTTTGACAGTTACCAGCGCCCTGACAGCGGGTGGCATCCACGGATTCGTCCACAGCATGGACAACCATACCGACAGAGATATCGTCAGCTTCGAGCCCGAGGCGATAACCGCCACCCGGACCGCGGACACTGGCGACCAGTCCATGTTTGCGCAACTTGGCAAAAAGTTGCTCGAGGTAAGAGAGTGAAATCCCCTGGCGCTCGGAAATATCAGCCAGCGGTACAGGCCCTTGGGCGGAATGAATCGCCACATCCAGCATAGCAGTTACGGCGTAGCGGCCTTTTGATGTCAGTTTCATAGCAACCGTGGTTCCCCTGTAATTCTGGGAGCAATTTCACCATACCTGAGTAATTTAGTCAACTATAAAACCAACTAATTTACTCAAGTATTGGATTGGTGTGCCTCAGAATACCCCCGCACAAAGCTGGGGTATTTAACCTTTTTTCAGTCTTTTTATCAATGTAAAAAGGCCAATTTTGCGGTCTTGGGATCAGATACTGGGATCAAACTCATCCAGCGCGTTCTGGCGTTTCTCTGCGGCGGCGGCTTCGGCCTCACTGAACTCACCAACATCGAGCTCAGGCAGGCGCTCGGTACACACGTTGCCGCCCAGACGCTGCAGCTCCTGGCAGAGGTCCTGCACCTTGGAGTCCATCAGATGCATATGGTCGAGCATCTGCCCGATGGCATTGGCGACGGGGTCCGGATTGTCGGGAGAAACCGCATACGCATCAAAGCCATACTTCTTGGCCATGGCGCTGCGGCGCTCTGAGGTTTCTTTGGACTGGCTTGATGGCTGCGCCACGGCCCGACCGGGGATCCCCACAACAGTGGTGTGTTCTGGTACATCTTTTACCACCACGGAGTTGGAGCCAACACGGCTGCCCTCTTTCATGGTGATGGGCCCGAGAATTTTGGCACCGGCACCCACGACCACGTTATTTTCAAGGGTCGGGTGACGCTTACCTGCATTCCAGCTGGTGCCACCCAGGGTCACACCGTGATACAGGGTGCAATCATCGCCAATCTCCGCGGTTTCACCAATCACAATCCCCATGCCGTGGTCGATAAAGAAACGACGACCAATGGTGGCTCCCGGGTGAATTTCCACGCCGGTCAGCCAACGGGAGAAAGTCGACAAACATCGGGCCAGAAAACGCCAATCCCGTTTCCACAATTTATGACTTATCCTGTGCAGCCAAATGGCATGCATACCGGGATAATTCAGCAGGATTTCAATGGCGCTGCGCGCCGCCGGATCCCGGTGATAAATGGAGGCAATGTCTTCTTTCAGCCTGGATATCACACCCATGTCGTTTCCTTGTCGTTGAGCCAAGGGCTCTGTTACTTCTTGCTGCCGACTGCCTTTTCGATGGAAGTCAGGATGCCACGCAGAATATTCATCTCATGACTTTCTATCCGGGCACGGGTAAACAGCCTTCTGAGCTTGGTCATCACCTGCCCCGGATGATTTTTAATAATAAACCCGGTTCCGGTCAGGGTTCTTTCGAGATGCTCAAAGAAACGCTCGTTTTCTTCCATCAAGGGATATTCGGTCACTTCGCCTGTCTGATTTTCCAGCGCCAAATGGGCAATGCGGGTCTCATAACAAATAATTTGCACCGCTTGCGCCAGATTAAGCGACATGTATTCGGGATTGGCCGGAATAAACACGTGATAATTGCAGGCCTGCAGCTCTTCGTTATAGAGGCCATGATTTTCGCGGCCAAACACGATAGCCACAGGGCCACTGACGGCTTCAGCTGCCAGTTTGCCACCTGCCTGACGGGGATCGAGCAAAGGCCAATCCAGGGTGCGGCTGCGGGCCGAGGTACCTATGACCAGAGCGCAATCCTTAATAGCCTCGTGCAAGGAATCTACCCGGGTAAGGTTTTTCAGAATATCGCAGGCACCGGCGGCCAAAGCTACCGATTGACCATCGGGCTCGCAGCGAGGTTCTGCCAGATAAAGATTTGATAAACCCATGGTTTTCATAGCCCGAGCGACGGAGCCTATGTTACCGGGATGGGAAGTACCTACCAAGACGACGCGGATATTACTGAGCATGAAACGACTTAATTTAATTGATAAAAATCCTGAGCGATGCAGTCTACCACAGCAGCGGTTAAATCCTTATATGAAAATCTGTAATTGATATACCCGGCAGATGCGGTATAATGCGCGCCGCTCATTTTTCGTTCTTTAACATCCAGGGGATTGCAATGCATCCGATGCTGACCATCGCTGTGCGCGCCGCTCGCGCCGCCGGCCAAACCATTATGCGTGCTTATACTGATCTCGACCGCGTCGAGGTGAGTACCAAAGGTATCAATGATTTTGTTACCAGCGTAGACAAGGAAGCCGAAGCAGCTATCGTTTACCAGATCCGCAAGTCTTATCCCGACCACACCATCGTTGGTGAAGAGCAGGGTGAAAACCGCGGTACCAACAAAGATTATATCTGGATCGTTGACCCCCTGGATGGCACCACCAACTTTATGCGTGGCATCCCCCATTTTGCCGTGTCCATCGCCCTGCAGTACAAAGGCAAAACTGAAGTTGCCGTAGTCTATGACCCAGTCCGTGACGAGCTTTTCAGCGCCGTTCGCGGCCAGGGTGCCAAGGTCAACGACTTCCGCGTCCGCGTGAGTAACGTTCAGGACCTCAACGGCACCATCATCGCCACAGGTTTCCCATTCAAGTCACGTCAGCACACCCAGACTTACATGAATGTGCTCAACGAAGTGTTTGCCCAGTGCGCTGACCTTCGCCGCGCCGGTGCAGCCTCTCTGGATCTGGCCTATGTGGCCGCCGGACGCATGGACGGTTATTTTGAGCTGGGTCTCAAGCCATGGGACATCGCCGCCGGTGACCTTATCGTGCGTGAAGCGGGTGGTACAGTGACTGACTTTACCGGTGGTCACAACTACCTGATGTCCGGCAACATAGTGGCTGGCTCACCCAAAGCGACTACCGCACTGGTGAAAGCCATGCGCCCGCTGCTGAACGAAGCCCTTAAGCGCTAAGATTCAGAAAAGATTGCCAAAATAAGAACCGCCTCACGGCGGTTTTTGTTTTTGTGCGCCACATCAATTTACATGCATATTTTAAGCATCTTATAATGACCAACAAAATTAGTCAGGTTTAGGTGCGCCATGCTCAATATCCATGATCCCCGCAAGACCGAATCCATCCCGCCATTACTCAGGCTGGGCTTTCGTCCCTTCTTTTTATTGGGTGCCGCCCTCAGCGTCCTGGGCGTAGTCCTTTGGGTGTTGGCACTATCCGGCGTAATCACCTTTGAGCCCCATGGCGGCGCTTACTGGTGGCACGGCCATGAGATGCTCTTTGGTTTTGTGACCGCCATCATCGCCGGCTTTCTACTTACCGCCGTCCAGAATTGGACCGGTGTCCCTGGGCTCAGTGGCAATAAGTTGTTGGCCCTGGTATTGCTGTGGCTTGCCCCCAGACTCACACTGCCCATCACCTCAATTCCGTTCGAGCTGGTAATGGTAATGGACCTTGCTTTTTTACCTGCTGTGGCATTCGCCCTGGGCCACAGCGTCGCCAAGGTAAAACAATGGCGTAATCTGGTGTTTGTGCCCATGCTGCTGTTGATGGCAAGCCTCAACGCCCTCTCCTACCTTGCACTGACCGACGGCAATGGGATGCTGGCACAAAAGGCGCTGCAGGGCGCGGCGTTGGTGGTAATCATGATAGTGGCGCTCCTTGGCGGTCGGGTTATACCCTTTTTCACGGAACGTGCCAGCAGTTATCAGCGCAAGACTAATCTTTGGTACCTCGATGCCGGAACCTTTATCTCGCTGTTGATGCTGATTTGGGCGCTGATTTTAGATTTGACCACACTGCTGCGCCCAATCGCCGCTCTCGCAGCCATCATTATTTTACTTCGCTGGCATCGCTGGGGCTGGCGCCATACCTTTTCAGTACCACTGCTTTGGTCTTTGCATTTAAGCTACCTGTGCATTCCGGTTGGGCTTGGGATCATTGCCCTTGGCCTGCCCTTTTCCGCCGGGTTTCACGCGCTGGCAGCCGGGGGCATGGGTGGAATGATCCTGGCAATGATGGCACGGGTTTCTCTTGGCCATACCGGCCGGATGCTTGAGCCCCCCAAAGCCATGGTGGCTGGTTTTGTGTTGGTACTGCTTGCGGTTGTACTCCGGGTGATGGCCGGTCTCATTCCTGCTGCGTATCTGCCGCTGCTTATCGCCTCCGCTGTCGCCTGGGGATTTGCGTTTGGCGTGTTTATCGTCAAATACGGCCCAATGCTGACCTCCTCCAGAGCTGATGGCCGTCCGGGTTAAGCTCATCCTTTCTCATTTGTGAAGCCAGTCACGGTGTGTAATGCACCGTGCCGGCAAAAGGCTGTTACTATCTTTCTAAACAATGCTAGGGAGATAGAGATGGATCTGTACCGTAAATATGGCTCAAAGCTGTTGAAGCTCACCGAGAATTTGGTGCTGGCAATCATTGCTGTCGCCACGGTCGCGGCCATTGGCCAGGAAATCGCACACATCCTCAACATGGGTAAAGTACAGCTGGCAGACTTGCTGCTGTTGTTCATCTATCTGGAAGTGCTGGCCATGGTGGCCAATTATGCCGAGTCAGGCAAATTACCGGTACGAATGCCACTTTACATTGCCATCGTTGCACTGGCGCGTTACCTCATCCTCGATATGAAGAGCATGGATGACTGGCGCATTTTAGCTATATCCCTCTCCACTGTGGTCCTGGCAGCAACCGTGATAGTCATTCGCTGGGGGCAATTGAAAATGCCCTATCCCAAAAATCAGGAATACGACAACTGAACCTGTATCCTCCTTTAAGCCGGTCAATTACCGGCTTTTTTTCATTCACTTTAATGGAGCATTGGTATTCTTAAGTAAAAGGAATTATGCTGATTTTTAAGCGCTTGTAATGTGCCAGAGGAGAAGGCCGTGATGGATGACAATCCAAAAGATTACGAAGAAAGACGCAGATCACTCAGGGTAGATTTGGAAGCCGAACGCGTGCTGCTCAGCTGGGTAGATAAAGACGGTATTGAGCAAAATGACGATGGTGTCTGTATCGACCTGTCAAGGCGTGGCTTGCTGTTTGAATATCGTCAGCCATTTGCGCTGGGTGAACTGGTCGAAGTGACCTTTAATCCGGGCACCGACAAACAGAATAGCGTTCAGGGTCAGGTTTGCCGCTGTAAAGAGAGTAAAGCGCAGAGTTATCATATTGCTATGCAATTGATTTAAGCGATGCTTTTCTATCGTTTCCAACACACTGTTCTATACTGATGTGAAAAGATTGGCTTTTACGGAGCGTCCATTATGATTTTGCTGGTTGGTGGTGAAAAAGGCGGTAGTGGCAAGAGTTGCCTGGCGCAGAATATTGCAGTGCATATCACCCAAAAATTCAATGCCAACGTGCTCATGGTGGACTGTGACCCCCAGCGAACAACCTCTGATTGGATCCAGGCCCGCAACAACGATCCCAGCCTGCCCCAAATCAATTGCATCCAGTTATACGGTAAAATCCGTAACGACCTCCTGAGCCTGAATGAACGTTTCGACTATGTGATTGTGGACTGTGGTGGTCAGGATAACCTCGCCATGCGCGCCGCCATGTCGGTAGCAACCTACGTGGTTGTGCCGCTGAGACCAAAACGGCGCGACCTCAAAACCTTGCCACACATGGAAGACATGCTCAGCACCTGTAAGATGGTCAACCCCAAGATGGTTGCTACTGTGGTGCTTACTCAGTGCCCGGCTTTGCCCACCCAAGCCAAACGCATCATTGAAGCCAAGGAAGTTGTCACATCCTTCGGTTTGCGGGTTCTGGATTCTGTCACCTTCAGCCGCAACATTTATGATGACAGTGAGGAAAAAGGATCTTCGGTCATCGAAATCGAGCCCGATGGCAAAGCGGCCGAAGAAATTCGTGCCATTGCCGATGAACTCTTGGCCATACCACCAGAAAATTCCTATGAGCTTAACTGACTTAAAGCGTAAAAAGCCCAAACTGGACCGCGGTAAAATTTCGGTGGAAGATTTCATCGATGATGCCAACAATTATGCACACGGACGGCCTACCCTTCTCGACGAGGAGCACAAGGCCGCGCGCGTTAAGTTAGGGCTGGATAAATCCACTGCCAAGGTCTACCGTCACGCCACTTTCAGTCTGACCACCAAAGCGATTAAGCAACTCGATGAGTTGGCAAAACAATCAGGCATCGCCAAATCCAAGCTGCTTCGTATCCTCATCAAAGAATTCCACGAAAAAAGCGCAGGTGAACAGGATCACATTCTTCGTCGCGGCGAAGAAGAGAATTAGTGCTCACAAATCAGGGCTTGTTGTGTGACCAGGCCCTGCTCAGTTTCAATAAATTTCCCCTTTTGCTTCAAAAACCTTATAAGCTCGCTGGCCGTTAGCCCTTGTGCACTGCAGGTGTGAAACCGGGCCACATCACCAAAAGTTTGCGCAATCAAGGACACAAGCGCATCTTGAGTCAGGGGTTTACCGTGGGCTAACATCAAGGCCATAACTTGATGGCCGTGAACAGATTGGGTCATTGGGAGCTCCGCTGTTTCGGGTACATGTGGGATTTAAGGCAAATCATTCGCATCTTATAACCCAGCCTACTCAGCATTTCCCTGCGCCAGCGCAAAGTTCAGGTAATACAGGCCCCACAGGAGTCTTCATGTCGCTTATCCTGCTACTGACCCAGCAAATGTGTCTCTACCTGGTGTTTGTTTACCTCGCCAGTAAAACACCTCTGTTTAAGGTGCTCACCGAAAACGCCCCCAGATTGCCGCACAAGGTCATCATCTATGTTATTTTTTCGGCCTTCTGCATCATGGCCACCTACTTTGGCGAGCAAACCCACGGCGCAATAGCCAATACTCGGGCCATGGGAGCGGTACTCGGTGGCCTGCTCGGTGGACCTGTGACCGGCTTTTTTGTTGGCCTTACCGGAGGCCTCCACAGGTATAGCATGGGGGGCTTTACCGATGTCGCCTGCGCACTCTCGACAACGCTCGAAGGGCTTTCTGCCGGACTTATCAGCCTGACTCTGCGACGGGCAGGAAAAACAGAGCTGATTTTCCACCCTTTGGTGGCTGGCTTTGTTACCTTCTATGCCGAAGTCATGCAAATGCTCATCATACTGCTGGTCGCCAAGCCCTATGACGAAGCCTGGGCACTGGTGAGGCAAATTGCCCCGCCCATGCTGATGGTGAACTCCATGGGCTCGGCCCTCTTTATGAGCATGCTCAAAGATCAAAAAGCGATGTTTGACAAGCTGTCTTCCGCGTTTTCCACCAAGGCACTGAAAATTGCCGAGCGCAGCGTTGGGCTCCTCTCTCAGGGATTCAACGAGAAAACCAGTGCCCAGGTCGCCCGAATTGTTATCGAAGAAACCAATGTGGGCGCGGTGGCCATCACCGACAGAGAAAAACTGCTCGCCTTTATCGGGATTGGCGCCGACCACCATATACCGGGAACGCCTATCGCCTCGACCATCACTCTCGAAGCTATCCGAGACAATAAGGTGATGTTTGCCGATGGGGTGGAAGTACCCTACGCCTGTTCTATTTCCTCCCAATGCCGTTTGGGTTCAAGTTTGGTGATCCCCCTTCGCAGCGATACCGAGGTGATAGGCACCATTAAGCTCTACGAACCCAAGAACAAACTCTTTTTAAACATCAACCGCACACTCGGCGAGGGGATTGCCAAACTCTTGTCCAACCAAATCCTCTATGGCCGGGTGGAACAACAAAAGAACCTGCTCACCCAAACCGAACTCAAACTGTTGCAGGCCCAGGTAAACCCTCACTTCCTGTTCAATGCCCTCAACACCATAGGCGCCATCATTCGCCGGGACCCGGATATGGCCCGGGGACTGCTGCAAAAACTGTCGCAGTTTTTACGCATTAATCTGAAACGCAGCCCGGAAATGGTCACCTTAGCCGACGAGCTTGAGCATATCGACGCCTACCTTGGTATCGAAAAAGCCCGTTTTATCGATCGCCTCAGTGTGAATATCGCCATTCCTCCCGAACTGATGCACCAAAAGTTGCCCGCTTTTACCCTGCAACCCATTATCGAAAACGCGGTAAAACACGGCACCTCACAGTTGCTGTCGCCGGGCGTAATTGAAGTGATTGGCAGACAGCAGGACGAGATGCTGGTGTTGGAAGTCGCTGACAACGCGGGTTTGTATCACCCCACCCCCAACAACGAAGGTCTGGGGATGAACCTGGTGCATAAACGCATTCAAAATCAGTTCGGTGAGCAGTACGGCGTGACGGTTGATTGTGAACCCGATACGCTCACCCGCGTCAGAATTTGCCTGCCAATCAACGTCGATACGCTCATCGACACCGACAATTCGGGAGACAATCCGAGATGATTTCATGCATTCTGGTGGATGATGAACCCTTTGCCCGGGAAGCCCTGTCCGAGCTTTTGGCCCGCCATCCAGATGTGAATATTGTGGCGCAGGCCAGTAACGCCATCGAAGCCATACAGGCGATAAACCAGCATAAACCGGCACTGATATTTCTGGATATTCAGATGCCACGCATAAGCGGTATGGAACTGCTGGCCATGCTCGACAAGGACACCTTGCCCCGGGTGGTGTTTGTCACGGCATTCGATGAATACGCCATCAAGGCGTTTGAACTCAATGCCTTTGATTACTTACTCAAACCCATCGATGATGCCCGGCTTGCAAGCACCATGGACAGGGTTCGAAAAGATCTGCGGCCGCAGGATATCTCTGCTTTGGCCCCCGAACGCCTAGCACACTTGCCCTGCTTCAGCGGTAATCGCCTGAAAGTGGTTCCGATAGAGGAGGTTGAGTTTGTATTCAGCGATGTCGGTGGCATCCATGTATCGACCGCCAATGGCAGGGTGCACACCCAAATGACCCTCAAGCTGCTGGAAGAAAAAACTCCGCTGATATTCTGCCATCGCCAATATCTGATAGCCCCGGCGGCCATCGCCGAAATCGTGCTGCTCGATGGCGGCGCCGAAGTGATTACCCGCAGCGGGGCCCGGGTGCCGGTTTCCCGCCGTTATCTTAAGGAACTGAAATCCCACTTCGGTTTCCTGTAAACCGCTCAAGTCTGATAACAACCGCTTAACCTGCCAATTCGACCGCTCACCCAAAAGGCTGAGACACTGGACATCCCCTTTCGTAGACTGGCACTACTCAAAAAAGGGGAGATCCTCAACATGACTTGGTTTTTACTCTGTGTCGGCCTGCTTCTCGTCGGCTACTTTGTTTACGGCGCCTTCGTTGAGAAGGTGTTTGGAATTAACGCCAAACGGCAAACCCCGGCGTTTGCCCAAACCGATGGCGTGGACTATGTGCCCATGTCCAAAGGCAAAGTCTATCTTATCCAACTGCTGAACATCGCCGGTGTCGGCCCCATCTTCGGTCCTATTCTCGGTGCCCTTTACGGCCCAGCCGCCATGTTGTGGATTGTGATTGGCTGTATTTTTGCCGGTGCAGTGCACGACTATTTCTCAGGTATGTTGTCGGTGCGAAACGGTGGCCAGTCTGTGCCTAACCTCGCCGGTAAATACCTGGGCAAGAGTGCAAAACACTTTATGAACGTGTTTGCCACCATTTTGCTGCTGCTCGTGGGTGTGGTGTTTATTTCTGCCCCTGCCGGCCTGCTTGGCAAACTCACTGGCCTTAGCGTCAGCCTGTTTGTGGGCGTCATTTTCGTTTACTACCTGATTGCCACCATTGTGCCGGTAGACAAGATTATCGGTCGTCTGTACCCCTTCTTCGGCGCCTTGTTGCTGTTCATGTCTGTGGGTCTGACCGTGGCACTCATTGTCTCTTCTGAGCACAGCTTGCTGCCCGGTGTTGAAGCCTCTGATTTCTTATCCAACCTCAACCCCAATGACATGCCACTGTGGCCTGCCCTCTTTATCACCATTGCCTGCGGCGCCGTATCTGGCTTCCACGCCACTCAGTCTCCCCTGATGGCTCGCTGCATGGAAAACGAAACCAATGGCCGCTTTGTGTTTTACGGCGCAATGATTGGTGAAGGCATCATCGCCCTTATCTGGTGTGCCATTGCCCTGTCGTTCTTCGGTGGTGTTGAAGGTCTGGCAACCGGTATGGCCGGTAACCCTGCCAACGTGGTGTACGAAGCGTCTACCGGCCTGCTGGGTGCTGTAGGTGGTTTTATGGCGGTGCTTGGGGTAATTATTCTGCCCATCACCTCTGGTGACACAGCGTTCCGCTCAGCGCGTCTTATCCTGGCTGAATTCTTCAACATGCCACAAACCCAACTGCCCAAGCGTTTGATGCTGGCCATCCCGCTGTTCGTGCTGGGCGGCATTCTGACCCAGGTCGATTTCGGCGTGATCTGGCGCTACTTTGGTGTGGCTAACCAGGCAACAGCCGTGCTGATGCTGTGGACTGCCTCTGCCTACCTGTTGCGCCACAACAAGCTGCACTGGATTTGTACCATTCCGGCGATGTTCATGACCTCAGTGGTGGTGACCTTCCTGCTGAACTCGGCAACCTTGGGTGCAGGACTGCCGATGACCGTCTCCACCGTGGTGGGTGTACTGGTTGCCTTCGCGGTGGCTACACTGCTGGTCATTAAAATCAAGGGTAAATCCGTGGAGCTGGCTGAAGAAGCCTGATCCCAAATCCCGGGTAACTCATACACACCAGAAGGCCGGCGTTCGCCGGCCTTTGTTTTTTATCCATCCGGCAGGTTACAATGCCTCCCCCAATCGCCCTGATTGCCACTCAAACGAGCCACTATGTCCCAACAAACTCCACCAACCCAGGCCAACAATCCACTCCATGGCCTGACACTGAAAGCCATTCTCGAACACCTGGTGGAAGAGCTCGGTTGGACAAAACTTGCCGACGAAATTCGCATCCGCTGCTTTGCCGTTGATCCCAGTCTGGATTCCAGCCTGAAGTTTTTGCGCCGCACATCCTGGGCCCGGGCAAAAGTGGAAGACCTGTACCTAAGCCATATGGGTTTTCCGGTGCCGGAGCGCCCGGTGCGACAACCTAAAGAAGGCGCTGCGGACAAGCCATCGAATAAAAGCGCGCCTAAGCCCAGGACAGCGAAACCTGATAGCCCTAACAGGCAGCCAGGCGGTGATAAGCCTTCCCCCTATGGCAAGAGAACCAACGGCCAGGCTGCCGATAAAGGCAAGAAACCCGGCGTTGGCAGCAAAGCTTCGGCAGACGGTAAAAATCGCGGGGGAGCAAGAGCCCATCAGGCAGGTTCAGGTGCAGACAAAGGCACCCAAGCGCCCAAACGTCAGCCCACGCTCAGCCTCAAGCGCACCGGCAAAACGGTTACCGCTGATACTCAATCACCGAGCAAGGGTTCGGCGAGCTCCGATCCAGCGACCACCAATGCCGACATTTGGAGTAAAAAATAACCCTGAAACAGCGCCGATATAAGGGTGAGACGTTAAAGCGGGTGGCTGAAAAACACCCGCCACAGGTCTTCGCCACCGGCGTGACTGTAGCTGAAGCCCACCCGCTCTAGTGATATCACTTCAAACTCCAGCGGCTTCTCAAACACCAGACTTAACCCCAGTTCGAGGGTGCTCTCGCCAAAGAGGGCACCGACAAACTCATCCGCCAGCTCTCCCCGGCCGAAATACCAGTGCATGGCAGCGAATAATCTGGGCTCCATCTGCCGCTCCCAAGCGCTAAAGCCCCACCCCAGGCCCGACTCCACACCCGAGGTAAGTGCAGAGTAATGCTCTTCACTGCCGCTCTGTATGCTGCGATAACCTGCCGAGTAGAAGCGACTGACCCACAAGGGTTGGTATGTTTCACTGCCAAAGGAATAGAGCGTTGAGATACCGGCCGACAGGATGCCCACATTGCTGCTGTCGGAAAAGTTGTGCCCAAACCCGATATCAAGATAGGTCTCCATCTTCAAATTTGGGCTTGCTTGCCAGTGGTATTCAATCCCGGGTGTCACTGTAACTGTGCCCACCGAGTCCGGGAAATCACCTTCCGGCAGCTCATCCCAGTTGTAGTTGAAAAAACCCAGCGACAGCGGCATACGCAGAAACAAACTGTGATCTGAAGATGACTCTATGTCGAAAGACAAGGGAATATTTACCACGGCCGCACTGTCACCGGCAGAGCTGTAGATACCACTGCCCAAGTAGTTGGCAAAGGCATAATGGCTGACATCGGGGGCTTGCTGGGCCACACAGGGGGAAGACAAAAGCAGGATGGCGAGAATTCTGGCAGGCTTCAAAGCAATCGGGGCATCCATCAATGAATGCCCCGACTATAAAAGGTTTCCCCACTAAACACCAGTTTGCACAATCAGTCCTGGTGCTGTGCCTTAAAGTGCTCTTCAGACATCATGTGTCCAAGCTCGTCTGATTTGGTTTTGAGGTAAGCCTCGTTGTAGCGATTTTTACCCACCTGCAACGGCACGCGCTCGACCACATCCATCCCCACGTCTTTCATGGCTTTGACTTTGCGGGGGTTATTGGTCATCAGCTTGACCCGGGAAATCCCCAGATGCGCCAACATGGGGGCAATCATATCGTACTTGCGCATATCGGCAGCAAAACCGAGCTGCTCGTTGGCTTCAACGGTATTGGCCCCTTTATCCTGCAATTCATAGGCGCGGATTTTGTTTAACAAACCAATGCCGCGTCCTTCCTGGCGCAGATACAAAATAAAGCCACGGCCGGTTTCAGCGATACGCTGCATGGCTGTTTGCAGCTGAAAACCACAGTCACAGCGCAGGCTGAACAGGGCATCACCGGTCAAACATTCAGAATGGATCCGTCCCAGCACAGGAGCGTCACCACTGAGATCGCCAAAGGTCAGTGCCACATGCTCCTTACCGGTTTCACTGTCTTCAAAACCGTGCATGGCAAAAACGCCCCAGGGCGTTGGCAACTTGGAGGTGGCGACATACTTTATCGACATGAAATTTTCCTAACGACTACGCTCAATCCCTGAGTCCAGCACTTTCCCTGACAGCTCAATAACCTTGGTAAGATAACCTCACCGGGTGGCCTATTCTATGCGCTTTTGTCGCCCGCAGGAATACCCAAGTGACTGACTGGGGTATCGGAGTCGGCATAAGATAGACAATTTGAGGCAAAGCACGGGACCAGACAGCGAGCATAATATCAACATCGGCAGACATAGCGCCAAGATACAGTCCTGTCCTGGGGGTTAGCTTTCTTCCCTCCAGGGTACAAAGCCATCGCCGCTGCGACAAAAAATACGCTGATTACTGCTGCCCCGAAACTTAAGCCGCCTGTCGGCAAGCCCCTGCTCAAAGGGGCCATCCACAATCACGTCCACACGGGAGGCCAGCGCCAGCTGCGCATCAGTCAAGGACTCCAGTCGATAACCCGTCCACAGCCAGATGTCCTTGCCCGGACACTGGGAGCGCACCCGCGCCACCAGCTCAGCAATACCGGCAAGATTTGCCGGCAGCAAGGGGTCGCCACCGGAGAGGCTAAGTCCGCGGCGGCGAATGCGCGGGTCGTTGAGATCATCGATTATCCGGCTTAGCATCGCCTCATCAAAAAGATGACCACTTCGCACATCCCAGGTGGATTGATTGTAGCAGCCCCGGCATTGGTGCTCGCAGCCGGACACGAAGAGCGTAGCCCTGGTGCCCGGCCCGTTAAGCACATCCAGCGGATAGTACTGATGGTAATTCACAAGATGATGCTCCCTGCGCTGCCACAATAAAGCTTTGCCATTAAAGATGCTTGACCCGGCGTTTTACCTCTTCCTGCTTACCATGGTTAAAGGGGCGCGCATCCGGGCTGCCAAGGTAGCCACATACCCTTCGGGTTACTGACACGCGGCTGGGCTCATGGTTACCGCACACCGGGCATACAAAGCCCTTGCTGGTACAGTCAAACTCGCCGGTAAAGCCACAGTCGTAGCACTCATCGATGGGAGTATTGGTGCCATAGTAAGGGACTCGGGTATAGCTGTAGTCCCACACGTCTTCAAGCGCGTCAATATTGTGCTGCATGTTGGGATATTCGCCGTAGCAAATAAAGCCACCACTGGCGAGCTCAGGGTATGGCATTTCAAAATCGATTTTGTCGAAGGGCGAGACTTTCTTTTCCACATCCAAATGGAAACTGTTGGTGTAATAGCCCTTGTCAGTCACCCCTTGTATCAGGCCAAAGGCCTTGATATCCAGCTTGGCAAAACGGCTGCACAGGCTTTCGCTGGGTGTACTGTAGAGGCTGAAGCCGTAGCCGGTTTCCTGCTTCCACTGCTCGGTGGCCTGCTTGAGGCGCGCTACTATGGCAACGGCCTTTTGCCGCAGCAGCTCTGAGTCGTACACATGCTCCTTCGTGCCATAAAGGGCATTGACGGTTTCATGCAGACCTATGTATCCAAGGGAGATGGACGCGCGGCCATTTTTGAAAATAGGCTCAATATCATCGTCCGGACGCAGGCGCACGCCGCATGCCCCTTCCATATACAAAATGGGTGCGACTCGGGCCTTAACCCCTTTCAGACGTTCGATACGGCTGTCCAGTGCCTGGCGTGCCACCTGCAAGCGCTCCCCGAGCAGGGCATAGAAGCGATTCTCATCGCCATCGGCTTCAATGGCGATACGTGGCAGGTTAAGACTGACCACACCCAGGTTATTTCGGCCTTCATGCTCCATTTCGCCGTCTTTTTCATACACCCCGAGGAAGCTGCGACAGCCCATGGGGGTTTTGAATGATCCGGTGACCCGTACCACTTGCTCGTAGTTGAGAATATCCGGATACATGCGCTCGGTGGCGCACTTGAGTGCCAAGCGCTTGATATCGTAGTTGCAGTCGCCTGCTTTGTGGTTGATGCCATCACGGATGGCAAATACCAGTTTGGGGAATACCGCTGTCTTGCGGTTTTTACCCAGTCCCGCCATCCGCACCTTGAGAATGGACTGCTGAATAAGCCGCGACTCCCAACTAGTGCCCAAACCAAAGCCAAAGGTAACAAAGGGGGTCTGTCCGTTGGCCGTATGCAGGGTGTTCACCTCGTATTCCAGCGACTGGAAGGCATCGTGACACTCTTTTTCCGTCAGGGCACGGGCATAGGCCACGGCATCGGTAATGCCCCAATGCAGCGCAGTTTGGTAGTGTTTGTCGTAGCTCTTGGCCACATAGGGCGACAGCACTTCATCGATGCGATTGATGGTGGTACCGCCATAGATGTGGCTGGCCACCTGGGCGATGATCTGCGCAGTAACCGCTGTAGCGGTGGAAATGGACTTGGGCGTCTCGATTTCGGCGTTGCCCATCTTAAAGCCCTTGGTCAACATGCCGGCAAGGTCAATCAGCATGCAGTTGAACATGGGGAAAAAGGGCGAGTAATCCAGATCGTGATAGTGGATCTCCCCCGCCTCATGGGCCGCCACCACCGCCTTGGGCAATATGTGGCGCTTGGCGTAGTGCCGCGCCACAATACCGGCGAGCAAGTCACGTTGGGTCGGGATCACCTTGGAATCTTTATTGGCGTTTTCATGTAGCAGCGCCGCATTGGTTTGCTCCACCAGCGAACGAATTTCCAGATTCAGTCGGCTGGTCGCTTCACGGCACACGTCTCTGTCGTGGCGATACTCTATATAGTGACGGGCAACCTCTTTATAGGGACCGGACATCAGGCAGTTTTCCACCGCATCCTGCAGCTCGTGGATAGCAACTTCGTCGCGCTGTGCCACCTCGGCTGCCACCACCGACGCCACCGTGGCCGCATAGTCTTTATCCTCGACACCGGCTGCGCCCTGGGCTGCAATAACAGCATCCCGCAACCGGGTTTCATCAAAGGCTGCGCGGCAACCATCCCGCTTGATAACCACTGGCATATACAGGTCCTCTCCGTTTACCCAATCACTATATATTGAGCTTATTTTTTATCCAGATACAAAATGTAGTGTATTAGGCGATAAATACCAGACCGATACCTTGATATGGATCATGTTTGGGAAAAAGATAAATTTCCCCTTTTTGAAAACCTGTGGCAGGTAACTCTTTCACGATTTAGCCCCTTGACCGGAAGAAAAATCACCATTAGGCAGGCATAAAAAAGCCGCCAGACTCATCGAATGAGTGGCGGCGTTTAGGCAGAAAAAATGGGATTATCCGAGGGCGGCTTCCAGCAAATGGGCCTGGGCCATCACTGCGCTGTAGCCCGCATCGATGGCCTCGGCAGCGCGGTGGAACTCCATGGTGCCTATATCGGCGACCTTGGGTACCAAACACACATCGGGCGGGTCGCCCATCAGGCGCGCCCTCTTATGCCGTTGCTGCACTATCTCCATGGACTGATTCATCACCGCCAGCATGCCGGGATCGTCCCGGGTGCCAAGAGCAAATTTGTCCGACAGGCTGGCAATATAGTCGCGGCCGCGGGCAAAGAGGTCCATAAAGCCACCCTCTTGCTCGGCAAGGGCTCGGGTTTCTTCCTGAGGACTGATGGCCTCACTGCGAAGGTCAACCGGCACCGCCTGAATACGGCTGCGGCGCTGTCCATCCAAATCGACTGCTATCACCAAATCCACATCAAGTGCACGACAGGCAGACACGGGTACAGGGTTCACCACGGCGCCGTCCACCAGCCATCTGTGCCCCTGACGTACCGGCGGCAGTATGCCGGGCATGGAGCAGGATGCCCTCACCGCATGGCGCAAATCCCCCTGGCGAAACCAGATCTCCTGGCCGCTGTACAAATCGGTCGCCACCGCAATAAAGGGCATGGACATGGATTCAATGTCCATACTGCCGATGCGACTTTGCATCACATCAAACACCTTTTCGCCCCGAATAAGCCCGCCGCGGCGCCAGCTTAAGTCCATCAGTCCGAGCACATCCCAGCTCGAAAAACTTCTGACCCAGGCTTCGAGGTCGCTAAGGCGACCGTTAACATAAGCTGCCCCAACCAAGGCCCCAATAGAACACCCGGCGACCCGTTCGGGTTTTATTCCCAGCTCATCGAGGGCATTGAATACCCCAATGTGGGCCCAACCTTTAGCGGCACCACTGCCCAGGGCAATTCCAATACGGGGTTGGCTCATCTACGACTCCTTTGCAAAGATGAAGGCAAGAATGACTCTGACTATAAACGACAAGCGCCGGCAGGTGCCAGCGCTTGGGAAGAAAGGAAACAATCTATTGTTGCCGGGCCTTGAACAGGTAACCCAGCCAGCCAAACCAGGACCCCACAGTGACTGCCAGTATCCACCAGCTCTTTTGGCGAGCAGTCACCACGTCAGATAAGCCGATGTGTAACACCGGGATCATCCAACCAAAAATCACGATGGCGAGTGCAATCCAAAAATCCATTTGCGCCTCCGGGGCGGCAGGGTCGTTGTGAGTGTTAATTTTTCAATTGCCCAAACATAAGGCAATTATTTCGCTGAATAAAGCGCCACTAACGGATTTTTGACGGTTATCACAGATATTGACGCATGACTTCGATAGGGAACGCATCGTTAAGCAGGCAGAAACACACTTGTCATGGCGCCAAGCCGCCGATGGCGCTATAATTCCCGGCTTGAATTTTTCCGGAGACCATCCTTTGCAATTTTCTGATTTTTCCCTCGATAAGCGCCTCATGCAAAGCCTGAAGCACATGGGCATAGAGACGCCTACCCCCATCCAGAGTCAGGCCATTCCCGTTGCCCTCGCCGGCAAGGATTTGATGGCCTCGTCCAAGACGGGATCGGGAAAGACGCTGGCATTTTTGTTGCCTGCCATGCAAAGGGTGATTTCCAGCAAGGCGCTGTCGAAAAAAGATCCGCGGGTACTGATTCTGCTGCCTACCAGAGAACTGGCGCAGCAGGTGTATGCCCAGCTTCGTCTACTGGTGGCCAACACCCAATACCGGGCCATCAGCGTACTGGGCGGCGAAAACTTCAACGACCAGGCCAAAGCCCTTGCCAGGGAGCCACATTTTATTGTGGCCACTCCCGGTCGCATCGCCGACCATCTGCAGCAGCGCCACCTGTTTTTGAACGGGCTTGAACTGCTCATTCTCGACGAAGCCGATCGCATGTTGGATTTGGGCTTTGCACCTCAGCTGAAAGCCATCAACGCCGCTGCCGACCATCGCCGCAGACAAACTCTGATGTTCTCGGCTACCCTGGAGCATGGTGAAGTGCACGAGCTGGCAGCAGAGCTGTTAAAAGAGCCTGAGCATGTCGCCATCGATGCTGTGCACCTGGGCCACGGTGATATCGAGCAACAAATTCTGCTTGCCGACCATCTGGAGCACAAGGAAGCCCTGCTCGAGCGCCTGCTCAGTGGCAATAACTTCCGTCAGGTGATGGTGTTTACCGCCACCCGTCAGGACACAGAGCGCCTGGCCACCCTGCTGGCCGAGAAAGGTTACAACACAGCAGCCTTATCCGGCGAGCTGCGTCAGGCACAACGCAATCAAATCATGGATAGTTTCAGCCGTGAACATCACCGCATTCTGGTTACTACCGATGTGGCTTCCCGCGGATTGGATATCTCCAACGTATCCCTGGTGGTGAACTTCGACATGCCGAAGTTTGCCGAGGAATATGTGCACCGTATTGGCCGTACGGGACGCGCCGGAAACAAAGGAACCGCCATTTCGCTGGTGGGACCAAAAGACTGGGACAACTTCCTCAAGGTGCAGATCCTGCTGCAAAAAACCTTTGACTTCAGCGTACTCGAAGGCCTGGAAGCCAAATTCACGGGACTGGCGCCCAAGCGTGAACGCAAAGACGCAGGCGCCAAGGCCAAGACTGCGGGCAAAACCAAACGACAGACCGCAGATGCACCCAAGGGCGAAAAGCGCAGCCGTGACAAACGCTTCCTCACCGGCGTGGATGTGGGCGATGCGCCAATGATCCGTAAGAAGCCCCTCCCGGCACCGATTGTGCCCGAGGACGATGACGCAGATGAACTGGGCGAAGACTGAGACTTTCAGATCAAGCCGCACGCTTTCGCTTGAGCGAAAACACCGAACCAATTAAGTGACAGAAAAAGATAAGGGAAAAAAATGAGAGTATGTGGCGTAGAGCTGAAAGGTGCAGAGGCCATTATCAGCCTCGTGGGCTACGATAAAGAAGCCTTCAATGTACCTGAGTGTCGCAAGCACTCGTTTGTGGTGACCGATGCCGATAATCAGGAAGCCATCCGTGAATTCCACTTCGCGTTTGCCAAGCTGATGGCCGACTACAAGGTGGAACACATCATCATCGTTGAGCGTGAACAAAAAGGTAAACTGGCTGGCAGTGCCATCGGCTTTAAACTGGAAGCCGCCATTCAGCTGGGTGAGTTACCTGTGACCCTGCTCAAGCCCACTGTTATCCGCGAGCTGTGCAAGCGCAATCCTCCACAGGTAGATTACGACGTGCTTGGGCTCAAGCGCTTCCAGCTGCCAGCCTTTGAAGCAGGCTATGCCTTCCTGAACGGCCGCATCTACGGCAAGCTGTGAGCCAATACCTGGCCCATTACCCCGAGCAGGTGCGCACTCAGGTAGCCGCCCTGCTCGAGGCTGGCACCCTGGGCACTGTGCTGGCCCGTCGCTACCAGGCCCAGCACGACATCCGCTCCGACAAGGCGCTGTTTGATTACACCATGGCGCTGAAAAATCGTTTCCTCAAGCGCAGCGAGCCCCTTTCCAAGGTGTGCTTTGACGATAAAATCAGTTTGCGTCAGCAGGCCCTCGGGCTGCATACCAGCATTTCCCGGGTTCAGGGTAATAAGCTTAAGGCCAAACGTGAAATTCGCATCGCATCCATGCTCAAGCAAGTGCCAGAGCCCTTGCTGCGTATGGTGGTGGTACACGAATTGGCCCACCTCAAAGAGCGTGACCACAACAAAGCCTTTTATCAGCTGTGCTGCCATATGGAAGGTGACTACCATCAATTGGAATTCGATTTACGGCTGCTGTTGACTGCAATAGATGCAGGTCAGTCCCCCTTCTGAGCCCCTCTTTTGAGTCAGGCCTTAACGGCACGCCAGTGCCCCCTCCCGAAAGCATTCAGCACAGGGCTTAGCCCACTTACAAAAAACTGGAACATCCGCGCCCTTGACCACTGTAATTAAACGCACCGGCAACAGCATTTAGTCAGCCCTATGCCGAGTCTCCTTCCTTTATCCTTGTAGATCGCTGCTGTGGCATGCTTCAACTGCAAGATCTCACCTCATTTCGACAACACGACTAGAGAGGAGCTCACAGGATGAGTATCACATTGCAGGGTTACGCAACTTGACTGAGAATAGTTTTCATTTAAAATCCATTCCAACACAACACCGCGCTGGAACATGTTAATGGCAAAGGTCGATAAAAAGCTCAACAAGCTATGCCGTAAGGTAGCGCGCAAGGCACTTGGTCTGAGCAAAAATGCTGTAAAAGACAAGGCAAATAAGTCTGAGGTAAAGGTCTTTGCCCGCCGCCTCAGACAGCAGTTGGCAGCCGACGGTAAATTGCCGGACACCAATAAAGCCGCATCTGAAGCAGCTAAATTCGACAAAAAAACAGTGGCGCAACAGCTTAAGCGTCTGGCCCTCTCTCAATCAGCCCAACGAAGCAGTGCAAATGACGACCAATTACCACAGGTGCGCAAGCTGCGCCCCGCCGTTGGCAGCATGGCTTTCGCCCTCAAGCCCCTTAAGCGTAAACCCTGTGGTGGCTGCCCCGCCAAACGCGGTGGACTGTGCGCCTGTGCCCTTAAGCTTGCCAAGCGTAAAGTGGGTTAACCCCTTCACAACATAAGAGAATGCGGTGATAATCCGATTTCAAAGCATTAAAAAAGCGACCTATTGGTCGCTTTTTTATTTTGCCGTTTCCGGTGCTCAAACGCTTTCTCAGCCGAGGTCCATCAACATCTGGCGGCTTCTCACCAGTGAAATGAACTCAGACAGCTCAGCCGAATTCAACTGGGTAGAGGTAGGCAGCGGCACCTTCATGGGGTCGACAGGACGGCCGTTAACATGGAATTCATAGTGCAGGTGTGGACCTGTGGAGCGTCCTGTGTTGCCGGACAGCGCAATGACCTGACCACGGCTGACACGGTCACCCTTTCTCACCAGTGACTTTGACAGGTGCAGATAGCGGGTACGGAACTTGTTGCCATGTTCAATCACTATGTATTTACCGGCAAACTTGTGATCGGTCACCATGGTCACCACGCCGTCACCGGGCGCAACCACCCTGGTGCCTATCGGTGTCGCGAAATCGGTACCGTTGTGGGGCGATACACGGCCCGTTACCGGATGCTTACGCACAGGGTTGAAGCGAGAGCTCATGCGGAATGATTTGTCCAACGGCACCCGTTGAAACGCCCGGGCAAGATTGTGTCCCTTGGCATCATAGAAGTTGCCGTCGGTATGCTGGAAAGCGGTGATTTCCCGTTTGCCACTTTTTATCTGAATTCCGAGGATTTGGCTGGTGCCCGTGGCCAGACCCTCTACGTACTGGTCGTTCACCAGTACAGAAAAAGTATCACCCGCCCGCAAATCACGGGCAAAATTCATTTTTTCTTTCAGCAAAGATTCGATTTTGGTGATTTCGGCGGCAGAGAGACCCACACGCTGGGCCGAAACATAAAAAGAGCCACGGATTTCACCGCTGGCGATACGGTTTTGCCAAAGGCCATCAACCACAATCTCATCGACGTTAAAACTGCCATCCTCGAACCGGTTGAACACTACCTGACGGGCTGGACCAAAATAGAGTTCGAGTTTTTGTAAATCACCCTTATCGTCGAGCCAGAATTTGATGCGGTTATCCGGCATCAGGGTATCCAGCGCCAGAATGTTCAAATCGGCTTCCAGCACCCGGTACATGGTCTGCTGGTCCACTCCGGCGCGGGAAAACAAACCGCTGAGCGTGTCGCCGGAAACGATTAAATGATCGAAATCTGCCACAGACTCGCTGGCAGCCAATGGCAATGGCGCCTCGGAAACCTGTGGCAGTAGAGATTCAATATCGAGCGCAATAGGAATGCGGCCAACAACCGGCTGCTGTGCCGTGGGCCACATAAAGGAGACACCTACCAGTAAACCGCCCACCAGCAACAGACGTTTGTGAAAGCTGGGCAAACTGGCAATATGCGAAAAAAACATATTGTTTTTATTATATATTTGATTAAGCAACCCTGAAGTTTCCCTTAATGCCAGTCGTTATTATTGGTATATTTCCCTGTCATTTTGCAGGGATTGGTTTCTTTTATACCAAAAAAGCCGCAGGACACAAGCCTTTTCAGGCGATACTGCGCCCTGCGATGGGCTTTAAACAACCGGACATTAGCAAAAGCCAGCATTGAAAAATGTGAGCTGGCATCTGCTTTCATGGAAAAATCCTGTCCCTATTCACCCTTGGTCAAGCCCTGTCCGCCCTTGCTCACGCGAATGTGAGGCGAATCTGACTGCCTACTGTGTCTTTATGGATGTCGACCCGGGTCTGAATTTGCTCTTTCATCTCGGTCACGTGGGATATCACCCCTATCATGCGTCCTGAAGATTGCAGGTCCACCAGGGTGCGCACCGCAAGCTCCAGCGAGTCCTGATCCAGGCTGCCAAAGCCTTCATCGATAAAGAGGGTGTCGAGCTTAATTCCGCCCGCATAGGCCTGAACCACATCCGATAAGCCCAGCGCCAGTGACAAAGCGGCCATGAAACTTTCGCCGCCACTTAGGGTTGCCACGGGGCGCAACTTGCCGGTGTAGGCATCCTCCACTTCCAAATCCAAACCGGACGCCCGGTTGCCCTTGGCCTTATCTTCGCGGCGAAGCAAGCGGTAACGGCCTTTGCTCATGCGATGCAGGCGCTCGCTCGCCTCGATGAGCACATCGTCCAGCAGTACACCCAGCACAAACCGCTGCAGGCTTATTCTCGCTCCTGTCATGCCACTGGCGGCATCCGACAAGGTACCCACTACGGCATATTCCGCATCGAGCCTGGCGGCGACCTCGGCTTCGGTGCCAAGCTGCGCCCTGGCGCGGCTATACATCACATGGGTATCGTTAAGCGCCTGCCATTGCTGGTTGCATTGGTTAAAGCCGTCCTGCACTGCCGCTTCAAGGGCAGCCAGCTCAGTCAGATCCGGTGGCAATGCATTACCAAGGGCCTCTTGCTGTGCAGCCAGGCGCTCTTTAAGCCCAGCCAACAGCTGCTGCCAGCCGGCGATACGGTTTTTAGCATCGCCCATGTCATCTGTGCTCATCCGCGCCTGATTGAAACTCACCACATCATCAAAGCCCTTGGCCCCAAGCTCAGTATCAAAGCGCGCCTTCGCTGCCGCTTCACGGCTGCGGGCTTCACTCAGGGTTTGCTGCAGCGCCTGACTTCGCTCATTGCATTGGGTTTGACGGATTTGAGCGTCATTCAGCTGGGTTTGCAGCTTTTCCATTTGCCCGCTTAAGGCATCAATTTCCTGGGAAAGCACCGCAAGGTGGGCAGCAAACGCCTGCTCATTTCCAAGTCGCTGACAAAGTTCCGGCATGGCACCGACGAGGCTTTCTTGCTCACCGCTGGCTTTTTGAAGCTCTCCAGATTGCTGCTCACGCTGGCGCTGCAGCCCATCGATATCCGCAAGTAGCTGCTTTTGCGTGTTATCGAGCTGCTCAAGCTCTCTCTCCAGCGCCTGCAGCGATTGTTGGGCGGCCTTCGCGTTATGGCACGCCTCGCGGCTTTGACCCAGGGCATGCTGCTTTTGCTCAAGACTGGTGGCAAGCGCGTCACCGAGCGTGGCAGCGTCATTGGCAAGCTCTTGCTGCATAACCTCGAGACGCTGCTTCTGCGCTTTGTATTCAGAGCGGGCGCGGCTCAGCATTTCCCTTGCCTGTTGCTCGGATTCTCTTGCCGCAGCAAGTTCATCATCGCTTGGCAGTGCCCCCCCATGGTGGGCTGGACTTGGGTGCTCCGCGCTGCCGCACACAGGGCATGGCGCGCCGGGTAAGAGTCTTGCCGCCAACATGGCTGCCTGCCCCTGATGCCAGGCGAGTTCCAGCAGTTCACGGGCACGGGTCAGATTATCCTGATTGGCCTTGGCCTGACGTCCATCGGCTTCGAGCCGAGAAAGCTCGGTGGCGAGCTTTTGCGCCTGACGCTCTTTCTCAATCAATTGCTGGTGCCGCTCAAACACCTGGGTTTGCTGCACCAGTGTGGCCTCAAGGCTGCCTGCCATGCTCGACAGCGCTGACAAGTCTCGTCGCTGCTGGGTAAGAGTTGCCATGCGCTCCTGGGTTTCACCAAGGCGGCCGCGAACCTGGGCAAGATTGGCGTCAATGGCGTTAAGCGCCTGCCCGAGTCCAGTGATAGCCTCGTTCAGCACCGACAGCCGGTGCATCCGCGGGCGCCATTCTGCCAGTCGCTCGGCTTCGTTTTTCAGTTGATGCCGCCTGGCGTCCAATTCTGGCAAAGCGGCGGCGGCGGCCTTTGCATTGGCAAAACTTAATTCTGCTTGTTTCGCGGCCTCTTCGGCCGTCGCTGCGGCAGTTTCAGCACTCTGGCGCTCTTTTTCACGCTCTTCCCACGCATGCCAGGTACCCGCCAGGGATTCGGCAAGTGCGGCACGCTCAAGCTGCGCGCCAAGCGCAGCCATAGACTCCGCTTTGGCGTTTTCCGCCTCCAACCGCAGCCTGGTGTCGTTAAGGGCACTAAACTCACGCAGCTTTGCCTCGGCAGCCTCACGCTGTGCTTTGGCGGCGGCAAGCTTTGCCTCGGCAGTCTGTTTCGCCTCGGTGGCACGGGCAAGCTCTGGCGCCAAGGCTGCCATGGCATCATTCAGCGCATCAACACTCTCGGCGCCTGCGGTTTCCAAAATGCCCGCTCTGCGGGCCTCGAGCTCCTTGGCCCTGGCTTTAAGCTCCAGCGCCTTTTGCTTGAGACTGTCTTCGATACGCTTGTAAATGCCGGTTTGAAACAGCTGGCCAAAAATAGCCTCACGCTCTTTTGAGTCGGCCAAAAGCAGTTTTCGAAACTGCCCCTGGGGCAACACCATGACCTGGCGGAACTGCTCCACTTCAAGCCCCAACAGGTCTTCAATCTGCGCAGTGACCTCAGTAACTTTGCCGGCCGCGAGCGGAGTGGCGCTATCGCCTTCAATACGCTCCAAGAGGGCGTCACTCTTTTGCACCGTAAAGCCCTCACCATTCTTTTTGGCGCGCTGCTGCTCGGGTACCCGTTTCACCCGGTACACCTTGTCACCCAGACCGAATTCAAAGGTGACTTCGGTCAGCACATCATCGGGGGCGGCATCGCAGCGCATCTGAGTGCCTTCGCGCTCATTGCCGGTGGTTTTGCCGTAAAGTGCAAAACAAATTGCATCGAGGATCGTGGTTTTCCCCGCTCCGGTCGGCCCGTTAATCAGGAACAAGGGCCACTCTCCAAGGGCACGAAAGTCCAGGATTTGGGTGTCCACGAAGGGACCAAAGGCGGTGATGCTGAGGGTTAAAGGTTTCATTGACCGCCCTCCCTGTGCAGCGAAGCTATCAATTCGGACATCAGCGCTTTTTGCGGCCCGGAAAGGGACTCGCCCTGAACCTGAGTGAAGAAGTCTTCAAACATGGTCAGCTCGCTTTTTTGCATGCGCTCGCGGCCTGGCCCCTCCAGTGCCCGTTCCTGCATCAGCCCGGTACGTTCAAGGTGCAGCACATTCGGGTAGATTGCCCGAAGCTTTGCCATGGGCTCTAGAATGGCATGGGTATCGAGCAATCGCACCATCAGGTAATCGTCGCGGCCAGGGTCGCTTGCCCCCTGTGCAAGGAGCGCGTCCAGATAGCCTTCGATAATGCGCACATCGCGCTGGGGTTTGATGGGCAGCAAACGGATATCCGGTGGCTGGCCGGGCAGCATGTCCACCAGGGTGACCGACTTGTTTTGATGCTGTTCGCTGAAGGAGTATTTCAAGGGAGAGCCGCTGTAGCGCACATGCTCCGCGCCCTTGTATTGTGGGCCATGCAGATGTCCGAGGGCGGCGTAATCAAATGGCGTGAACAGCGCCGGTGAAATCTTGTCGGCGCCGCCGATTGAGAGCGGGCGCTCTGAATCAGATTCGCTGCCACCGTCCAAAAAGCAGTGACTTATGACTATCTTGGGCAGCCCGTCACTCTTGTGGGCTGTAACCTTTGCCAGCAAGGCCGCCATGGCATCCTGATGGCTGTGAATATCCTCATCGTCCAGCAAATGACGAACGAGCGCGGGCTCCGCGTAGGGGATGGGGTAGAAAAATGCAGCGCCTTGCTTCCCATCAATGCGGACGGGATCAATACTGGCACTGACCGGCCCCTGAATATAAAGACCGGCACCGGCCATTTGCCGCGCACCAAAGGCCAATCGCTCCTGGCCATCGTGATTACCGCCAATGGCAATGACGCTCACCTTGAGGCGCTGAATCACCTTGTCGAGAAAATCATCCAGAAGACTCACTGCGGCTGCCGGTGGCACAGAGCGGTCGAAGATATCGCCTGCTATCACGAGGGCATCCACCTGGTGGGTCTCTATGAGTGTCAGCAGGGTCTCCAGCATCTGCGCCTGCTCGTCCAGTAATGACTGATTGTGCAGTGTGCGGCCCAGATGCCAGTCTGAGGTATGGATGAATCTCATGCAAAAGCCTTTTTGCTTTAAAATTGAGACTCATACTAGGGGATATCAAAGACGCTGTGAAGGCGCAAACCACCTCCGCAGCTCTGTGCGCTCAGCCAATCACCACCACTGAAACTGATCGCCAAGGAGCTTGGTACTCATCACCACCGACATCAGCACCACCAGGGGTTTGATAATGGCCGTTCCCTGGGTGACCACCAAACGCGAACCCAGGGTTGCCCCCATGGCCTGACCAAGCAACATCAAGCCGCCCAGCATCCACACCACCTTGCCGCCGAGTGCAAAGAAAATCAGCGACGAGATGTTGGTGGCAAAGTTAAGCACCTTGGCATGGGCCGTGGCCTTGGCAAGCCCAAATCCGGCCAGGCTCACAAAGGCCAGCGCGAAAAAGCTGCCGGTTCCCGGACCAAAGAAACCGTCGTAAAAACCAATCCCAAGCGCTGCAGTGAAGGCAAACAAAGTGGGAGTTAACACCCTGTGTCTGTCATTCTCACTGACTTTTTTGGAAAACAGAAAATACCCGCCAATGGCGAGCATCAAAAAAGGCAGCAGGGTTTTGAGCATGCTCGCATCAATCAACTGCACCGCAATGGTGCCGAGCGCAGCGCCCACAAAGGCACAGAAAATATCGAGCTTTATACTGGCCAAATCCACCATTTTTTTACGCACAAAATAGAGGCTGGCAAAAAAACTGCCGCCGCAAGCCTGCAGCTTATTGGTTGCCAGCGCCGCAGCAGGTGAAAGACCGGCCCACATCAGCGCAGGAATGGTCAGCAGGCCACCGCCCCCGGCGATGGCATCAATAAATCCGGCCAACATGGCCACGAAGAAGAGCAGCGCGGCAAGCTCAATCGAAAAGGCAAAGTCCATGAATACATCCATCGCTAAATCAAAGGCGGTAAAAATCGCCCCATCAGATAAGACGGGGCTGTGGCATTTAACGCCTTTTATCAACAAAAGGCAAAGGCACTGCGTAAGTTCATATCGGCCATTAACGTTGGAACCAAACGTCCGCTTAACAGCCCTAGAAGCCATGCTCCAGAATGACCACTGTGTTCTGTAGGCAGTTTACGCAATAAAAAACCACCGCTAGTGGTGGTTTTAATAAGAAACGACTGAATATCAGTGATTACAACCCGGACCACAGTGATGGTCATGGTCATCATCTTCGTCGTCCATAAACTCATCGTCGCCTTCCTGATGCTGCATAACGCCCCAGCCATCACTCTGGCCATCAAACTGGCCGGCAAAGGTATTGAGTTCGACTTCTTTGGCCACCAGTGCATCGTACTCCGGCAGCATATTGATGCACACAATCAGTTCCCACTTGTCGAGCTCTTCATTGAAATTGAGCTCCACTTCGCCTTCGGCAGCCTGAGCGGTCAAATCTTCAAGAGCTGACTCGGCGTCGCGCCTGTCGTCAAACACCAGGAAAAAGTCCACGTCCAATGGCTTGGTCAAATCGATACCCGATTCGTGCATGGCTTTGAGCATCTGGCCGTTATCATCTTCTGGAAAATGCATTATCTGTCTCCTTAACCCGCCAGGATCTGGACGGTTTCGCCATTGAAGGTGACCGAGTCACCGGCAACCAGTTTCTTACGCTTGCGGGTTTCCACTTCTCCGTTTACCAATACCATGCCTTCGGCAATGACACGCTTGGCTTCGGCGCCGTCTCCGGTCATGCCTTCTACCTTAAGTACTTTATAAAGCTCGATATAGTCTTCACCCGCATGCAGGGTGAGGCTGGATGCTGAACCGCTCAATGCCGCTCTCCACTGATTATAAACCGCTGCATTATACACATAACCGCTGCGCTAAGCGTGAAGTTGCGGTTAATTTACATCGCCGCGATCATCGGCCAACAGACCATAAACGCAGTCGTTGTGCCATTCATCGCCGATAAGGCTGTGTTTTTTGAGCATACCCTCGAGCTGAAATCCCAGTCGCTCAAGCACGGCACGTGAGCCAAGGTTCTGCTCGCTGCACCAGGCGACAAATTTATGAATATTAAAAAGGTGAACACCCCAATCGATAACGGCGCGGGTGGCCTCGGTGGCAAAACCCCTGCCGGACATCGCCGGACTCAACATATAGCCTACTTCGGCACGCCTCGACAGCGCGCAGTCCTGATGAAATCCGGTGTAACCAACAAAGTCGCCCTCAAGGGTTTCAATCACCAGAGTAAGCCACTCGCCGCTCTCAAACTCCCAGGGCAGCAACCGGGCTTCAAACTTGGCCTCCACCTGAGGCAGGCTCTCGCACACCCGCACAAATCGGTTTACGCCAGCATCGGTTTGCATGGCAACAAAATTGGCTTTGTCGTCGGGGACGAGGGTTCTGAGTTTCAGGCGGTTGGTGAAAAGCTCAATATGCACGGGGTATCCTTCCTGTTACGAACAAAAATGCCGGGCCAAAACAACGGGCAATAATGGCGGAACCAAAATATGAACGATAAAAACCAAGAGCAAAAGAAAACGGCTGCCGAGGCAGCCGTTTTTTAATCTATCATCCCCGACTGGTCACTTCCAACAGGTGATAGCCAAACTGGGTTTTTACCGGCCCCTGCACCACATGCAGCGGGGCAGAAAACACCACTTCATCGAATTCCCGCACCATCATCCCCGGGCCAAAAGAGCCCAACTCGCCACCCTGGCTACCTGAAGGACAGGCAGAATGCTCTCTGGCGATGTCGGCGAAATCCGCACCACCTTCGATGAGTTTTTTCAGTACTTCGCATTGTTCTTGCGAGCTAACCAGAAGATGTCTGGCGGTTGCACGAACCATAAAGTGCTCCTTGTCATTATCGGGTCAAAGCCCGGCGTTTTTTTACAACCTATGGCCTGCTAACCTCGGCAGGAATTCCAGTATAGGGACTTGCGTACGAATTAACAGCCGGGCTTGAGATTTTCCTTACAGCTGGCTTTTAACCCAACGGTCGACCTTTTGTTCCATCACTGCCATTGGCAGCGAACCTGAAGTGAGGATCTGATCGTGAAAAGCCGGCAGGCTGAACTTATCACCCAGGCGCTTTTCAGCATCGGCTCTCAGTTCCAGGATCTTAAGCTGACCGACCTTATAAGACAGCGCCTGGCCTGGGATGGCCATATAACGTTCTACTTCGGCAATGATGTCAGATTCGGCCATGGGCGAATTGTCTTTCATATATTGAATGGCCTGCTCGCGGCTCCAGCCCTTGGCGTGCAACCCTGTATCCACCACCAGGCGCATAGCGCGGAGCATCTCATCCGAAAGCTTACCAAAGTATTGGTAAGGGTCGCTGAAGAGCCCCATCTCGATACCCAAATACTCGGCATACAGTGCCCAGCCCTCTTCAAAGGCAGTATAACCACTGAAGCGCTGGAATTCGGGCACACCAGTCAGCTCTTGCTTGATGGCAATCTGGAAGTGGTGGCCTGGGGCCGCCTCGTGCAGTGACAGGGTGGTCATACCCCACTTTGGCTGGGCCTTCAGGTTATAGGTGTTGATATAGAACACCCCCGGACGGCTGCCATCCACCGCCGGCGATTCATAGGAGGCACCCGCTGCCGATTGCTCCCGGAAGGACTCAACGGGTTTGACGACGTAATCAGCCTTTGGCATGACGTTAAAATACTGAGGCAGCACCTGATTGATTGTGTCTTTGAGCGCCATATAGCCGTCAATTAACCCCTGACGCTCAGTAAAGAAATACTGAGGCTCGCTTGAAAGCGACGCAAAAAAGGCCTTAAGGTCGCCTTCGAAGCCGACCTGCTGCCGAACCTTATCCATTTCGGACAAAATGCGGGCGACTTCGTTAAGGCCAGTCTCATGAATTTCATCGACGGACTTATCGGTAGTGGTATGCAGGTTAGCCAGGTGTTGATACCAGGCCTTACCGTTAGGTAGCCCTGACCAACCGTCTGTCGCGCGGGCTGCAGGCAGATACGTGTTTTTCAGGAAGCCTTCCATTTTAGCCATTGCCGGCAGCAGGCGCTGGGCAATCATCGCCTGGTAACGCGCTTCAATGTCCGCTTTGTCCTGCTCAGTGAAGGACTCTGGCAGGGATTTTACCGGGGCATAAAAAATACTGTCTTTGGCATCTGCGGCCTGCTGGGCAGTGAACTGCGGGATCATCCGCTCTACCAGTATGCGTGGCAGAACTACCTTGCTGGCCATACCTTCATTCATGCGCGCCTGTGCACGGTCAAGCCAGGCGATAAAGCCGTCTACCCTTGACTCCCAGTTGAGGTAATCCTGTTTGGTCACAAACGGCTGCGCAGCCTCACCGCTGCCCAACTGGATCATGGTGATAACGGTACTGTAAAACTGATTCATGGGCAGGAAACGAGCGGGGAAAGTTTCATCGACCAGCGCCATGTTGCGGTCGTAAACAAACAAGTCATAGGAGAGCTGCAAATCCGCGGGTAACGCCGACTTGTCTATCTTTCTGGCCTGTGCCAGATAGTGGGTATTAAAGTCGTGGCGGGCTTTTAGGTAGTCGTCAGACAGATCGCCACCAAACTCGGCGTTATAATCGTTTACCCCAAAAAACGTGGCATAAATCGGCTCGAGCTTAAGGTAATCCTTAAAGTAACTGTCTACCATGGCCAAGTAGCGGCTCTGCGCTGTTTCCTCAGTGGGGACTGCAGCGCTGCCCTGTGCATCAACGTTTGCGCCCGGTAACGCGGCTGTATTTTCCTGAGAACAACCCGACAGCACGAATACCGAAGCCACTACCATTGCCAATAACGTTTTTTGCATAGTCTTTCATCTCCCTATGACGATGTAACCTGCGATGTTTTCTATACTGATAATTAAGTTAACGCAGGAGTTCGCCTTATGATTTATTCGTTTAGAAATTCCGGATTCAGGGATCCAGAAACGGGCGTCTACAATCAAACCTACTTTATGGAAGTCTTTAACCGGGAATGGCACAGACATATCCGCGACAATCAAAGTCTGGCCCTATTGTATCTATACCCCCACATTCGTGAAACAAGAAAACACCCAGGTCTGATGGAGCTTTTCAGTAAAGAGTTGGAGAAGGCTTTACTCCGTTCCAGCGATTTGATTGCCCGTATGAGTAATGAATGCTTTGCCCTTGGGCTCTTTAACATCGATATAGACGGCACGGCTGTCGTGGCAAACCGCATTGAAGAAAACATCAAGGGCTTTATTAAAGGGTTCGATAAAGACCCGAGTATCCAGATGAACTACAAGCTTGCCGCCTGTCTCTGTGCGCCTAACAGGGACAAACGCATAGAAAAGCTATTTATCAACACAGAAGCTATGGCCCAAACCTTGGCGCTGGAAAGAGACAAACACAGTGTCGTGGGAAACCTGCAATAAAAAAAAGCCACCCTAAGGTGGCTTTTTCAATTACATACAAGTGTTAGAGCGTCACGTTGTTGATACGTGCTTTCTCTTGAATATAAGAGATGTAGCTCTTGGCACTGCGCTCAGTTTTCTTGTCCTGAGCGGCCAGCTTAGCCCGTGAGTAAGCAGACTTGTACTGTTTCAGTTGCAGATGAATCAACGCCAGCTCGAAGTGCGCTTCGCCTGGGTTGGGAATACCGGCATCCAGAGATTTCTCCAGAGCTGGAACGGCTGCAGAATATTTCTCAGCCAGTGCCAACATGCGTCCCTGCTTGAGGAACAGCTTGCCGTCTTTCTTTTCTTCTGCCGCTTTACCGTAGTATTCAGCCGCTTTTTCGATCTCTTTGGAGTTCTGGAAGAAGCCTGCGAGCTGCTCATAGTGCTTGGCGTTGGACTCAATCACACCTGCCTTCATGAATTTTTCCATGATGGTGGCAGCGCGATAAGGTGAGCCCTGACTCGCCAACAGCTGAGAGTATCGAACCAAACTGCCTGCATCTTCCTTCAGGAAGCCATTGCGATAACTCAGGTCATAAGTCTGCAATGAGCGCGGGAAGTCTTCGGTCAGCAGGTAGAACTGCGCCAACTGGATCCACAAGCGTTTGTCGTCCTGGAACAAGGGGACCATGGTTTCCAGTACCTTGACAGCGTTCTTGTACTGCTTCTTCTCGAAGTAAGCAGTCAGCTTCATCTGGTACAGGTTTTTGTCCGGCTCCTTGGCGTGCGACAAACCTTGGTCTGCCACTTCCAATACCTTATCCCACTGCTTCAGTTCGCTGTAGGCAATACCGATACGGCGATACACCACAGGATCATCAGTCTTACAGGCAAAATCCATCCACTTGTAGTAAATGGCGATTGCCTCTTTCCACTTCTTCTCCTGGATGAGCAGATCGGCATACAACTTCATGGAAGCCGCATGGTCAGTACCACCCAGTACATCAGCCTCAACGGCCTGTTTCATGTACTTGATGGCAGTATCCATTTTGCCTTTCTCGGCATAAAAGTTACCCAACATACGGGCAACATATGCCTTGTCGAAGTCGCCTTTGGCATTGGCTTCGAGCAAAATGGCGATTGCCTCGTCGACTTGGCCATTGGTGTAGGCTTCAAAGGACTTTTGGACCTTTTTACCCACAGTCTCGCCAACCGCTCGTGACTGACGCTTTTCCATCGGACATTTTTCGGCGGCCTGTGCCACTGGCATTACCAGGGCACCGGCAGTCAAGGACAGCAGCAAAGCGCTGGCAAGTTTAACTTGACGCATCCTTATTTGCCTCCTTTATCCAGTTTAAAGTCCAGTTGTACAGTCATGCCGGGTTGCTTCTGGGCTTGGCCATCAACAACTTTAGGCTTGTACTTCCACTTTTTCAGCGCACGAATCGCTTCTTTATCGAATACGCGCTTGGGTTCTGCAGCGATAACTTCTACGTCATCCACACCACCAATCTCGTTGATGGTGAAGCGCAGTTGTACCCAACCTTCCTTACCGTCGCGAGCCGCAGCAATCGGGTATTGGGGTTCAATCCGCACGATAGGTGTTGCATCACCGTCACGTGTCATCATGTTGCCCAATTTAAGCCCTGTGCTGGCACCGCCTGACTCAAGCCCACCCATGTTAAAGGTCAGGCCAGTATCGATATTACTCGATGTGTCTGGTGGCGTTGTATCCGGCTTAGGCGGTTGCTCTGGTGGTGGGGGTGGCTTTGGGACCACCCTTGGTTTGTTCTGCGCTTTCGCATCCTGCCTGTCCATGGTGATTTCAATCACCGGGGTTTCGGAGGAGGTATCGGCGCGTTGAGCACCGCCCCCCACCAAGGCAGCCATGAACCAGAACAAACCAAATGTCACCAAAGCACCAATAATGATAGATACTAGTGCTCTCAACATAATTAGTCGTTCCCCGCAGATACTGCGATCTTGTCTATACCGGCAGCCTTCACCTGGTCCAGAACTTTAACAACGATGCCGTGTTGGGCTTCTTTGTCTGCCTGGATCAGAACAGAGGCTTCTGGTGCTTCCGCCAACATACGCTCAACGTTTGCAGTCACACGCTCGATGTCAACCTGACGGTTTTCCATCATGATGACGCCAGTCTTGCTCACACCAATAAAGATGTTTGCTGAAGGCTTTTTAGTCGCTTGTGCTGCCGGAGGCTTGTTGTAGTCCAAACCAGATGGCTTCACGAACGAAGTAGTTACGATGAAGAAGATCAGCATGATGAACACGATGTCGAGCATCGGGGTCATGTCGATTTGAGCTTCCTCGTCTACGCTGGAATGCTTTTTACGAGCCATGTTAAATCTCTCTTTAGTGGTGAGGCAGACTGTCTTTCAGTCGCTCAAGGCTAATTCTCATCTTGGCATCCAGACGGGTACTGAAGAATACCCCGGACAGTGCCGCAACCATCCCTGCCATCGTTGGCATGGTGGCCTGAGAAATACCAGCCGCCATCATACGAGCGTTACTGGTGCCCTGTACTGCCATCACATCGAACACTGTGATCATACCTGTTACGGTACCGAGCAGACCGATCATGGGACAAAGTGCCACGAGAGTCTTGATCATCAGCATACGTGCGTTCATATCTTGCTTCGCTTGGGATACCCAAGCTTCACGGATACGGTGTGCATACCAGGAAGTGGTTTCTTCCCTGGCTTCCCATGAGGCGATGATCGCCAGATGCTGCTTTGGTGCTATCCAGTTAAGGTACCAAAAGCGCTCCAACATCAACACCCACATGAGAAACAACACTACCGCTACAAGCCAGAGGACGTCGCCTCCGGTGGCCATGAAGCCCCTGACGGAATCCCATACATCCATCAGGAATAGCATCATTAGTTAGCCCTCTTCTCAGCGTGTTCAGCAATGATACCTGCACTCTGTTCTTCCAGAGTTTGAACGATGGTCTTGCTGCGAGCCACAACGATAGCGTGAACCAGCATCAGAGGCAGAGCAGCAACCAGACCTTGAACGGTAGTTACCAGTGCCATAGAGATACCGCCGGCCATCAGTTTTGGATCGCCAGTACCGAACAGCTGGATGCTCTGGAAGGTTGCAATCATACCGGTTACGGTACCCAGCAGACCCATCATAGGAGCGATAGCGGCCAGTACTTTGATGATAGAGATACGAGTCTCGATTGCTGGAGTTTCTTTCAGGATGGCTTCATCCAGTTTCAGTTCCAGAGTTTCAACGTCGGCATCTTTGTTATCCTGATACACTTTCAGGATACGGCCCAGCGCGTTGTTGCCTGGGTTAGCTACGTTCTTGGCCTGAGATTTAACTTTAGAACCAATCACGAACAGAGTCAGCAGACGCTCAAGACCAATCAGCAGACCCAGGGCCAGCAGACCGATGATGATGTAACCAATCACGCCACCGGCTTCGATACGATCTTGGAAAGAGGCTTTCTGGGTGAAGATGTTCAGCAGAGTACCGCGAGCAGGGTCGATGTACAGTTTGGCAGCACCGCTGGTAGTGGCTTCCCACTTAGCGATTGGCGCAACCTGGTAACCTTCAGGCTGAGCAGACAGCTGTTGGATCAGCCCCAGTTCTGGGTTGTAAACCACATACTTGCCATCGGCAGTCAGGTTGAAAGAACCGATACGGTGTACAGTGGTGTTAACTACGTTACCGTCGATGTCGGTTACAGCAGCTTCAAACTTAACCACTTTGCCAGACTCAGCCATTTCGAACAGCTGTTCTTGCCAGAACTTTTCCAGTTCTTCAATTTTTGGTAGCTGCTTGCGAGAACCCAGATCAGCTATGAACACGTCACGCTTAGGGTACTGAGCAGATACGTTAGAGCCTACCAGCTTACCAGCGAAGTCACCGGCTTCACCTTTAACCACACCGAACATTTCACCCAGGTCACCCTGAGCGGTTTTCAGGTCTTCTTCGAGCTGAGCAATTTTACGCTCGTTGTCGATAAAGGCCTGGTTCAGGTCTTGGCCACGCTGCTTTTCGGCAGCCAGGGCAGATTTTTCACGCTGCAGCAGAGAAGCTTTGTCGCCACGCTCAGCTTTGAACTCAGCTTCGCGCTTGGCATTTACTTTACCTTCAGCGGCACGCTCAGTTTTAACTTGCTGAAGCAGTTGATCAATAGTCTTTGGCGCGTCAGCAGCACTAACCATACCGGCAGTGAGTGACAGACTGGCCGCAACAACGGCGGTAGAAATTAACTTCTTCATTATTTTGCAGTCTCCGCAGCTGGGATTGGTAACGCAAAGAGGTCAAGAGCGCCTTGTTTACGGGCGATACGGATGCCTTTGGTCAGCTCACGCAGGTGGCTGTCTTCCAGCTTGTCCCAACCTTTGGTTTCTGAGTTGTACATCCAACCGGTTTTCTGGTCCAAGCTCTGAGCGTACAGAGCAACACGACCCAGGTTGAAGAAGTCAACCAGAACTTCCTTACCATCCAGGTTCAGCTTACCAGTAGTAACTGCAACGAAAGTACCGTACTCACGCTCGATGCTGTATGCATCAAGGATCAGACGATATTTTTCGGCCAAGGTAACTTCAGCAGTGCTGAGCAGGTTTTTCAGATTTTCAACACGCTCTTTACGAGCTTCAGTGTTGAATGGCAGGTCCAGAGCAACAAACTGCTCCAGTGACTCAACCATCTTAAACATCAAAGGCACTACGCCCTGACGCAGTTTATCAACACCGTTGATGTCATCTTGAATAGACTTCATGGTCTTTTCCTGGTCTGCAACCAGAGACGCCAGATAGTCATTGTAGGCTTTCAGAGCCTCACGCTCATCAGCGACAGAGCCGTATTCAAACAGCATGTCCTGAGCTTGATCAAAGTAGCTGTCTACTTTCTTCTGAGATGCAGCAGCATCGGCGTGGATCTGGGCGTCGGCGTTTTGAACCTCTTTCAGAGGGTCTGCAACCACCAGGTTGCTGCCGGCCAGAGCCAACGCGCCAACGAGTGCAGTAGCGATTTTGGTTCTATTGCTTACCTTGGACATAGTTCCCAACCAATTTGAAGTGAATAAAGGTTTAACTTACAGGTAACTTAGGCAGTTTGAGGTGTCAAACGCCCGTTTGTCACACATAAGTTGGTCTTTCTCTTGTGATTGTTAGAGTTTTCTTCCCTTTCCTATGCCCCGCAGGGCATAGACCCGCTCGCATCATTTCACAAAATGTTGACCTGTGTCAACATGGGAGAATGGGCTGTGGACTGGGTTTGTAGGCAACTGTAATGCTAAACCCGATGACCTGCCAACATCTGATTCAGTCTCTTGAAAAGCGCAGATCAAAAGCGATTGTCATCCGCTGTTTGTCACTCCGGAACGGGGTAGTTCCGTGCCACATATAAGAGGGAAATACTACCAAAAGCCCGGTGTCTGGCTTAACACAGTAGTCGGGGCTATCCTGCACCCAATCTCCCAGTCCCGCCTCCCCAAATTTTATCCAGCCTTCCCCCGGTCGGCTGTTCACCCCGGATACATCCAAATACAGGCAGGCACTGAGATCGCCGGCATTATGAAAATGATTAGCATGAAAGTGAGTGTCGTTGAGCAGGACTGACCAGGAATCTGTGATAATGAATTCATCCATTTTTAACGAACTCAACGGAGCGGATGAACTGAAATCTACACGTGAGAACAGCCCGGCCAACTGCTCCATCAACCTTTCTTTCAGATCTTGAACATCAGGGTCATAGCTTTCGAAAAAATGGCCAGTGGTCTGACTTCCTCCACGCAGGGATTGTTCAAAGGGTTGCCGATTGGCACTATGCATTCCAGTCAGTTTTTGCTTGAGCCGTTCATGGAGGTCATTCGATGCCAAGTCAATCTGAATACAGTTGATATGCTTATCGAAATCGTACAATCGTCGATATTCCTGTTCCCTACCACTCAATTTTAATACGCTGGCATAGAGCGCATACGTCCCCTGCTTAACATCCGGTAGTTTCAAACGGGCTTGCATCAGGGCAAAAGCCTCATCAGTCCTTTTCATCAACAGCAGTGTCTTAACCTTCTGTTCAATGAATTGTCCATCTTCGGGTTGCTGTGCGATGAGCTCATTAATCTCGGTCAGGGCTTCATTAAAATACCCTAACTCACAGACAATAAACGCTTTAAGAAATTGAAGGGCTGGACTCTTGAATTGCCCTTGATTTAACTCGGTTAGTTGTTGATAGGCAAAGTCGAAGCGGCCACATTTAATCAGCTTTCTTAGATAGTCTTCAAGAACATCTGCTGAAGGAGTACTTTTAAGTGCTGATTCATAATGGATAAAGGCAGAATCCTGCCCGCTTTCCCATTCAAGTCGAAACAGCAAATCAAGGGCTCTTCGCTTGATAGATGGGACGCTCAACATGCCGGAGATAAACTCCTTAGCGCCGTCGATGTTTTCGTGTTGCAATACAATCTTGAACAGCAGTCCCATCAAACCGTCATTAAAGCCCGCAACCGGAATTCGGAATCGCAGCAGATCGAAGGCCTGTTGATTGTGATTCAGGGAATGCAGCAAAAAAGCGATTTTATAGAGTTGATTAGGATTGATATCGGGTTTTTGAGCCAGACGCTTCAGCTCGGAAGTGGCTTGTTCAACCTCCCCCAATCTTCTGTAGCATTCTATCAGCGAAATAAGCGAGCTCACATCATTCGGGCGGAGAATAAGGGATTGCTGCAAAGCAACTTTTGCTTGTGGCCAATCTTCCAACATAAAGTAAAGCCTGCCGAGATTCACCCAGGCATCGAATGAAGGCTGTAGCTTAATCGCATCGCGCAGTTGTGTTTCTGCGTCAGTCCACGCCTGTTTTGCAATGTTTATATTCGCCAACGTTATCAGATACTCGGGATTTCTTCTGACTGACAGTAACCAGCGAAGTATTTTTTCGGCCCCCTCCAGGTCGTTCAGCTTTCGGCGGCACTGCGCCAGTAGGAAATGCGCATCCAAATGGTGCGGAGTCTGCTGCACGACCGTCGAAAAACACTGGCTAGCCCCAGAGAAATTTCCTGCCTGAAAGAGTTGCACTCCAGAGATAAACACCTGTTGCGTATTCATCACCATTACACCTGTAAATAAAAAGCCAGCCCGGAGGCTGGCTTGTTGCTACGATAAATATCAGTTCAATTAGAACTTAACATTTACGCGAGCGTACCAGTACTGACCGGCAGTGTCGTAAGACACTGGGATGGTGTTCATATCCTGGTTGTTGGAGATGTATGGAGCTTCTTCGTCAAACAGGTTACGCACACCCACAGTCAGAGACAGGTTGTCCATAGCGAAGTAAGTACCCTGTACATCGTGATACCAAATGGCATCAGCAATGTTGTCCAGGTTGTCTTCGCTGGCGAAGTAGTCTTCACCTTCTGACTGGTAGCGGGTCTGCCAGCTTACAGACCAGTTATCCATGGTGTAGTTCAAAGACAGGTTGGCACGCAGTCTTGGGAACACAGCCAAGGTGGTTTCCCACTGGTCGGCAGCCACTTTACCGGCGGCGGAAACAAGGTCAGCACCCTCGTATGGCAGGTAGTCATACTGCTCCAGGTAAGTACCGTTCAGCAGTGCAGAGAACTGGCCTTCACCGATGTCAGTCTTGTAAGACAGGTCAAAGTCATAACCTGAAGTCTCGAAGGTAGACAGGTTGGCGTTGGTCAGCAGGATACCTGCAACTGGACCGAGCGCGGTACGGTATGGAGAAGTTGGGTGTGGTGCATCACCAGTCAAGCTTGGGCCTTTGATCAGGTCACACAGTGGGCTTGAGAAGTTGGCTGAGTTCCAGCAAGCGCTAACCACGTTGTCAGTACCGGCAGTACCGATACCGTTGGTGATTTCAATGTTGAAGTAATCAACACTGGCGCTGAAACCGATATCGTGGCTGTATACGAAACCAGCAGTAAAGCTTTCAGACTCTTCTGGCTGCAGATCTGGGTTACCACCGATTACAGTAGAAGACTGGTTAGAAGACAGTTCGAAGTTTCCTGGCAGACCTTCAGCAGCACAGTTGGCTTTAACGGTCGGACTAGTCTTGCTATCAGGAGCGCCATAGTTCTTACAAGGCTCAGCATAAGCCAGGTTGGTTTCAGACTGAGGAGCAAACAGTTCGCTTACGCTTGGCGCGCGGAAACCGTCAGCCAGAGTAGAACGCAGCATCAAACCATCGAATGGAACCCACTCCAGACCGAACTTGGTGTTGGTAGAACCATCATCCAGGAAGTCGAAGTCAGAGTAACGTACCGCGGCAGTCAGACGTAAAGACTCGGCAAAAGGCAGACCTTCGAGGACTGGCATATCGAATTCAGCGTAAGCTTCGTTTACAGAGTAGTCACCGGCAGTAGGCTCACCGGCTACAGAGTAGATCTGGCCGATAGAAGCAGCACCATCAGGTACGCTCTGGTATTCGTCCCAACGCTTTTCAAAACCGGCAGCGAACATGACTTCACCACCAGGCAGTTCCAGACCGAACAGGCTACCGGAGATGTTACCCTGCAGCTGACGGGTCTCACCGCGAACCACTGGCGAGTTAGGTACGAAAGCGTAAGCCAGCATTTCTGGCGTCAGTGTACCTTCGGCCAGCGGGTTCCAGATACCTGGGCAATCTTTATCTTTTGCACACAGATCTGGATCGAGCAGCGCCTGGGCACGAGTTGGGTTTACACGGCCCAAATCCAGGCGTGAGTCCACGTAACGGGCGAAGTTGTATGACAGATCCCAGTAGTAATCGCCCAGAGAACCTTCCAGACCGAATACCATGCGGTAGTCAGAGAAGTCCTGAGTAAAACCACGACCGCCGGTCTCAGACAAACGACGAACCACAACCAAGTCTTCGCCCAGAGGGTTGTATGGGTTTGAGGCTGGCATGGTTGGACCCCAGAAGGTACCTTCTGGTGCCATCAACTGGTCAGACTGACGGTTGGTGAAACCACCTTCAACAAAACCGGTCAGGGTGTCGCTGATTTCGTAACGGCCAGCACCGTTGATGCTGAATACTTCCTGTGGGGTAACCATGTAGCTGGCAACGGCATAGTTATAACCATCAATCGCTTGGTCAAATGGACGAATTTCACCGGTTGATGGGTCAACTACGTGGCCACCTTCAAGGCTATCCGCAAAAAACTGACTGTAAGGGATGGTACCTGAACCACCGCAAACTTTCTCACCGTTACGTTCGAACAGTGGGCAAGCAGAGAAATCACGATCGCCCTGCCAAATCGCTTCACGCTTGGTGTATTGCAGAGACATAACCACGTTGCCGCGATCACTGGAGGTACCAGTGGTCACTGACAGCAGAGTCTTTTCACCGTCGCCTTCACTGGCGATATCGTACTGAGCACCGAACTCAATACCTTCAAAGTCTTTTTTGGTGATGAAGTTGATTACACCGGCGATAGCGTCAGAACCGTAAACGGTAGAAGCACCGTCACGCAGAACTTCGATACGCTCAACGTAAGCAGTAGGAATAGAGTTCAAATCGCCGGAAGCGAAACGACGACCGTTGATCAGAACCAGAGTACGGCCTGAACCCAGACCACGCAGAGAAGCAGTCGCAAAGCCGCGGCTACCGTTGTTTACAGAAGAACCTTCGGCGCCACCGTTGATGGCAGGAATGTTTTGTACGAAGTCTTCGAGGGTAGCTACACCTGAGTTCGCGATGTCTTCAGCAGAAAACATGGTGATCGGGCTGGCAGTTTCAAGGTCAGTACGCTTGATACGAGAGCCAGTTACTTCGATACGCTCGACTTTTTCGCCCTCGTCAGCTGCATATACAGTTGGCGCGGTAAACGCTGCAGTCGTCGCACCTGCTACTAAGGCAAAACGCACAGATTTTGCCAGCATGCTGTTCTTAAGCATCGTCTATCTCCCTGGATTTCAGTTTTTATAATTTGCCCTGTGGGCTTGTGTTAGAGGCGTTACACAAGTAAACACCTTGTCACTTTCAACTGTGGATGGAAACACATAAAAAACATTTTTTCAACATCCAAAAACAGGCTAAATACAATTTGTTCGATGCGAGTGCTTAAATAATCAGCATTTCTTCTGGTGTAATTTCGTGTTTGCCAACGAAACAAATAGCGGGACACTGCGATTCTCGGGCATGTTTGACAGAAAGCAAGTGTCTATAAGTCAATAGCAAACAGGTGGTTATTCATTTAATCAGGCATAAAAAAACCCGGATTAACCGGGTCTTTTTCAGTAACGTTTTTATTACAAGGTGT
Source organism: Shewanella zhangzhouensis (assembly GCF_019457615.1). Lineage (NCBI taxonomy): Bacteria > Pseudomonadati > Pseudomonadota > Gammaproteobacteria > Alteromonadales > Shewanellaceae > Shewanella > Shewanella zhangzhouensis. The sequence continues at coordinate 1,581,615 of NZ_CP080414.1, read as the reverse complement.
AACGAATACCTATTGCGATACCGTCATCTTCCGAAAGCGCCATTCTCGCTTCCTGTTCGGCATCGGCACTGCTGAAATCACTGAAGTCTTTACGTCCTTCTACATACAGCACAGTGTCTTTATCCCAAACATAATGTAAACCTGCTACCACAAATTGACGTTTGAACACGTCGTTGGGGTCGGCATTAAAGTTTGGTTGGATAACATAATCATTGCCGGCATCCAGCAAGTTATAAGAAACAAATGCACGGAAACCATTCTCAAATTTGTAGGAGAACAGTGACTCAATACCGTAGGCTTCTTTAATCAAGCGACCGATGTTGTCTGTGTCGTGGTTTTCGTTGTAGTTGTAGTTAACGGAGGCATAGAAACCATCTGTGTCGAAATCCCCCCAGGTCGCCCCCACACCCCAGATAAGATCGACCGCTGTAATTTGGTCGCCGTTACCATAGGTCACATCAAATTCACCGCGGTTTACACCCACCGCCAATGCCAGTTTGTCAGTTGCCTTCCAGGTAACTGCGCCGCCGTAGGTGTAGTTATATTCAACCTGCTGGGCCTCGCGTTTACCCTGTTGCCACAAGGCTTCGCAGTCGGCCTGGGTGATGTCGTCGAAATCGCAGGTGAAAAAAGTACTGTTTTTAAGCTGAGCCTGAATAGCGTAGCTAAAGTCACCCACGCTGTTACGATATTGAATGACCTTATCACCGCGGCCGGTGCCGTTTACAGCGCCATCATCCTTGTTGTAGGTATAAACGCCGGCGGCGTTTCCGTCCCATACAAAGCCATAGTTGGTGCCGTAGACCACGTCATACCAAGCGCCCCACTGTTTACCAATTGTGATGGTACCCCAGGTGTCATGGCTCAGACCGGCATAACCAAGACGGTTATAAAAAAACTCGTCCTGCACGGTTTCAAATTTGTTGTTGTAGACAATCTCACTGCTGCCGAAGGGATTGATACCCCACTCGAGCAGGGCAAAGGCTTTCCAGTCGTGGCTGAGGGCACGCTCGAAGCCAAAATTAATACGAGAGGCACCGTTTACCACTTCTGTGGTGTCCTGGGTATGAATTGCGCGGGCGTCAATGAATCCACCAATGGAGACGGCATTTTTGTCGTCTTTGTAAATTTCGATGGCAGATACGGTGGGAGCCACCAGCGAGGCCAATATTGCGCCGGCGATGAGAGTCTTGTTCATGGTGCCTAACCTTATTTATGGAGATCGAGTCACAGGATATTTTCCGTAATTTTATTTCCATCCTGGAACCGTCGAAGATTAGCAAACCACGAAGCTCTCGACAAAGAGATATTGCAGCAAACGTGTTAAAAATCACAACAACCACCAATTGAAACCACTATTCGATGAGGAGTTAACCGACTATTAACCTAAATCAACCAAGATAGCATGGTGATATACTAGATTAACAACAATTGCTCGGCGCCTGCTTTTTGGTAATTTACTTTCAAAACGGCGAGTATGGGTTCCAAGATGGGTAACAATTGGCGGTCGAAGTAGTAGTCATAATCAATTGGGTGAGACTGAAAACCCAAAGGCTCTGCCCCCGCTTTGGTAAAGATGTACTTGATAGCAGCACCACGCTTTCCCCGGTTGGCATCACCGGTGGCACTGACAAGCAAGGCAGCAGCTTTCACGTGAGGAGCCGATTTTGCCGTGTACTGGTTGATATCGCGCTTGAGACGTTTGTGGAACACCAGCTCATCGTCGTACTCGCCGGCAAATAACGCCCTCTCCACCTCCTGCACATACTCAATCAAGTCCTCCTGCTGGAATAACCGCCTGTACAGCTCGTATTGAACCCGGCGTGCCAACGGGCTCCAATCACTCCTGACCTGCTCCATTCCCTTGAACACCAGTACCTTGTCATTGCCATTGTCGCACTGCCCGACATAGCGTTTTTTGCTGCCTTCAGTGGAATGCCTGAGTGTGGGCATAAAAAATTGCTCGAAGTGCCGCTCAAACTCAAGCTCCAAAAAACACTCCAGGCCTTTATCCTCCCGCAGCTGCTGGCGCCAACGCTGATTTACCATGTCTACCAGCGCACGGCCCGTAGTATTTGCATCCTTGGCATCATCACCCAACCAAACAAACGTAGAGTCGGTGTCGCCATAAATGACCTGAAATCCTTCCGCTTCTATCCAGGCCTTGGTCGTGCGCATGATCTCGTGCCCCCGCAGGGTGATAGAGCTCGCCAAACGATAATCGTGAAACACACAGCCGCGGGAGCCCAGCACCCCATAGAGTGAATTCATGATGATTTTCACAGCCTGGGACATGGGGCCGTTGTGGTTGGCTTTGGCCTCTTCTCTGCGGCTTGCCAGAGTTGCAACAAGTCCAGGCAGAATGGGCGACTGTCGACTGAATCTTGCCCCGCGAAATCCTTCAACTGACATGGCCTCAGGTTCAGACAGCCCCAGCACCAGTCCCTTGGGGTCGATTAAAAAGGTTCGGATGATGGAGGGATAGAGGCTCTTGTAATCCAGCACCAACACGTTGCGATATAAACCCGGAACCGAATCCATCACATAGCCACCGGGGCTGTCGGGCCCTGGGACTTTTTGCATTGCGGGTGCCACAAAACCCGCCCGGTGCAAATGGGGCAGATAAAGGTGATTAAAGGCCGCAACACTGGCACCCACCCGACCAAATTCCAATCCGGTGAGGCGCGCCCGCTCGAGGGCAAAATGGATGAGATCGGTCTTTTGAAAAATATCCCATACCAGACGGCAGTCGGTGAGGTTATAAAAAGCCAGTGCCGCTTTGTCTTCGCTAAATAACCGGGTAATTTCTTCCCCGCGGTCATCAGGATTATGGATAGCCTTACCCTCACCCAGGAGTTCACCCGCCACCCGGTCCAGGGCAAAACTGTCAAACTGGTAAAATGCGGCCTTTAACCAATCAATGCCATCGAGAACGACCCGCCCGGGCAAGTCCAGGGTTTCAGGTCTGTGCTTGTCTTCTACTTTCCAACCGAGCGGTTTACCGAACCGCCCGATGCAAAGCCGCATACCATGGTGTTTAGCCCGCCGCCACAAAAGTGACAGGTCGAAGGTCACCACTGCCCAGCCCAGGAGGATGTCCGGGTCAACTTCCATAAACCAGCGCTGAAGCGACATCAGTAGGCCCACTTCATCACAGGCCCACTCCACGGCAACCCTATGTTCTATCCCATCCCGATGGCAAATGAGTTCAGTATCGCCTTCTCCGACCATGATGACTTTGGCTGCGCAGTCACCATATAAACCAATGGAATAGAGCTCACCCGACATACTGCATTCGATATCGAGGGATACGGCTTTTAGGGGAATGTGTTCACTGGTGGCCCTCACCCGGGTGGCGATAAACCGGGCTGGGTCACTCCCGTCGAAGTAGCCGTAGAATTCCGCATCCAGCGCTACAAAACGCTCAATCAGGAAACGTTGCTCTGGTTTGATATCGGCCTCATAAAGCGCAATATCCAGCTCCAGTGCCCGGGTGACGAGGCGCTTGAGTATAACGCCTGTGCGGCAATAGATTGCATGTACGGGCTGCCTGCTGAAACTCTGCAGTTTAAGGGGTGTAGACCAGGCTTCAGTGTTTGCGATGCCCGCAAGCAGCCGCTGTACCTCATCGCTGTGACAAAAAGCCATGGGCCTTTGATTATGCACTTCCACCTTCACCGGCCCATGGGCGGTTTTGATCAGATATTCAAGCACTGTGTCACCGCCGCGCTGCACACTGGCGCGCGTAAGCACCCGCCCCTTAAGCAGGGTCGGGGCCATTGAATCATTGGAGCCAGGGGAGCAAACGGATGACAATTCCATGGGCAAAGGAGTAAAAAACACACATAAGCAATGATTGCAGGGTTCTTAGCCTAAGCAATCACTGTTATTATGTACAGCATAATTGAGCCGCCGAGAGCCCCATGCTGCCAGACAAAGTCAAAACCCAAATCCGCGCAATCTACAAGGATATTGCCGCTGCGTTGCCAAACTTCCGGTCCCGCCGCGAGCAAAACTACATGGTGGCGGAGATCTCAAAGACTCTGGCAGGGGAATATGACAAGCACAGACGCATCATAGTCGTTGAGGCTGGCACAGGGATTGGTAAGTCACTGTCTTACATTCTGGGCACCATTCCGCTGGCGTTGGCTCAGAAAAAGAAAGTCTGTATCGCCACTGCAACCGTAGCACTGCAGGAGCAGCTGCTGCACAAGGATTTACCATTCTTTTTGGCGCAGTCAGGGCTGAACTTTCGGTTTGGGCTTGTCAAAGGCAGGCAAAGATATGTGTGCCTTGCCAAGCTGGAGATGCTCATCGGCGACAACAATGGTACTCAAATGGCCATGTGGCAGACCAAGCCCGATACGGCGCAGGTTGAAATGCTGCAAAAGCTGCACAGCGATTTTCATAAGGGCCTCTGGAACGGCGAAATAGATACCCTGGAGACGCCCATTCCCGATCACCTTTGGCAGCAAATTGCCTGCGATAAGCACTCCTGTCACCGGCAAAATGCCAGCCACCGCCAATGCCCGTTTCACAAGGCGCGGGAAGATGTGGATACCTGGGATGTACTGATTGCCAACCACAGTTTACTGTTCGCCGATCTCGAGCTCGGCGGCGGGGTAATACTGCCCGATCCCGAAGAGATGTTTTACGTGATTGACGAGGCCCATCACCTGCCAGTGGTGGCAAGGGACTTTTCCAGCGCGCAGGCCACACTGAGGGGCGCAGCCGACTGGCTCGAGAAAATTGGCAAAACCGCCGCCAAATTGCAAAACCAAATCAAGAGCAACAACATCATAGCACCTGCACAGGCCATGCAAGACCATGTTGCTGACATCGCCGGCATGCTTAACCAGGTGGCCCATTATTGCGATGGTGAAAAGGCCCGCTTCGATAACCCGGAAAACCGCTTGCGCTTTACCCATGGCGCCCTGCCCGAGGTACTTAAACGCCACGCCGAAAACCTGGCCACTGCCACCAGTGGTGCCTTGAAGCAATTCAGCAAGATGCAGCTGCTGCTTGGTGAAGCAATTAAGGATGGCGACATCCCACGCCATCAGGCCGATACCCTGCAAACCGAGACCGGCTTTATGCTGCAGCGGCTTGAGAATCTGCACAAGCTCTGGAAAATGATGGCAAAAGAGGACAGTAAAAAAGGGGCGCCCACCGCGCGCTGGATTGAACTCCTGCCGGCCACCAAACAAGTGGACTACCTGCTTTGCGCCTCCCCCATCGAAGTGGGCTTTATGCTGGAATCCATGCTGTGGGAAAAGGCGGCTGGGGTGGTGCTTTGCAGTGCAACCTTACGGGCACTCAACCAATTTGACTATTTCGCCCATCAGGTAGGGCTTTCACTGCACGATGGCAGTCGCTATCTCGCGCTCCAATCGCCTTTCGACTTTGAAAACAATGCCACCCTGTATTTGCCCAAAATGCGCACTGAGCCAACCGACGACAATTACACCGACGAACTGGCCGAGCATATTTTAAAACTTACTGAGCATGAAATGGCCAGCCTGGTGCTGTTTGCCTCTTATTGGCAGATGGAAAAAGTCGCCGATATCCTTGGCCCCAAACTGAAAATTCCGTTGCTTATCCAGGGTAACTCGCCGCGTCAACTGCTGCTGGACAGTCATAAAAAGCGTTGTGATGAAGGCAAGCCGTCGTTGCTCTTTGGCACCGGCAGTTTCTCAGAGGGCCTCGACTTGCCCGGTGAATACCTTACCAACCTGATTGTCACCAAACTGCCCTTTGCGGTGCCCACATCACCGGTAGAGCAGGCCCATGCGGAGTACATCAAGGAAAAAGGCGGCAATCCCTTTTTGCAACTGACCATCCCGGACGCCTCACGCAAGCTCATCCAAAGCTGCGGCCGTTTGCTGCGAAAAGAGCAGGACTATGGCAGGATCACCATATTGGACAGACGCCTTGTGAGTAAAAGATATGGCAAGTCTCTGCTGGACGCCCTGCCACCCTATCGCAGGGTTATTGAATAGGAACCCTCTGTGGAATTACTGCAAGACCCCGCCAGCCTGATACTGTTGGCGTTGGTCGGCCTGATTGCCGGCTTTATTGACGCAGTTGTGGGCGGTGGCGGCCTCTTATCGATTCCGGCGCTGCTGTCATTCGGGCTCCCTCCCCATCAGGCGCTGGGTACCAATAAATTGTCGGCCTGTTTTGGCTCGGCTACCGCCGCTTGGACCTACTACAGACAGCAACTGCTAACCCCTGCCTTTTGGCGCCACAGTGCCACGGCTACCCTGATTGGCGCCCTGCTGGGGACAATTGCCGTTTACCTTACCGACGCCGAGATTTTGCAAAAGCTACTGCCGCTCATCATCATGGCTATTGCCCTCTACACCCTGTTGAAACCCAGTGCCATAGAGCACCCCAAAGCACAGGAGCCACAGACACCGGCCAGTAGCAAACGTCAGTGGCTTCAGGGCCTGCCACTGGGATTTTACGATGGCTATGCAGGCCCAGGGATTGGTGCCTTCTGGACCTTGAGTTCCAGCCGCCTTTACCGTCTGCCGGTATTGCAAAACTGCGCCCTGGCAAGGGCCATGACCCTGATAAGCAATATCACCGCCCTGACGGTATTTCTGATCTTTGGCCAGGTTGAGGTTGCGGTGGGTCTCTTTCTGGGCGCATCCATGATGGCAGGGGCTTACCTCGGTGCCCGCAGCGCCATTCATTTTGGGCTTCCCTTTATTCGGCCAGTGTTTATTCTGATTGTGTTTGCCGCATCCACCCAACTCGCCTGGAGAGCCTGGTTTTGAAATACGACGGATTGCTGTCACGCCTGCGCAGCCAGCTGAAAACCCTGGAACAGGAGGTGCTTCAGCACGATGCGGCGCTGCCACCCCACAGCCGTAAGCTGATGCAGGACACTGAAAGGTTTAACGAAGAGCTGTTTATCCAGCATGGTGCCCAGCTTTATCCCTGCATCGGCCAGATTGAAAAAGACATCAAACAGCTGGAGCAGCGGCTTAAGCTCAATTTAAACGCGTCCACCATCATCGCCGCCTGTGAGCGTATCAACGACAGGTTCAGTGCCGTTAAACGGGCGCTTGCCACCACAGGGATAGGCGTCAAGGCCGCGGTTCAGGCAAAAGACAGTGCCAGAAAGCGCATGCTCGCCAGTCAGGAGCGGCGTCACGATAACAGTGGTTTTGCCTGGATTGCTGCCGGCGTCATGCAAAACAGCCATCAACTCTATGATGAGTTGAATAAACATTTGAACTGGGCCAGAAAAATCGAGTCAAAGATCGAGCAACTGGAAACAATACTTGAAAATTGTCACGGTACTGACAAAATCAAAACGCAAAATGAGATCCTTTTGATGCACCGCAGGCTCGGAAAGTGTCGCCAGGCAATCAGTTACATAGAAGATCGCATCCAGGCATTCGAGCGGCCGTATCAAAGTCACAATCGTTAAGGAGCAACAATGAAATCAGTTTTGCCTGTCGGCGCTCTGCTTGCGCTGGCCGCTTCATCCTCGGTGTTTGCCGGCAGTCTCACTATTCCTATGTCTTTTGAGTATTTGGCACTGGACGGCCAGGAAATTGCTACCAACAGTTTTTCCCACAAGGCCGAACTTGACCTTTCTCCGGGCACCCACAAGATTGCCATCCGTTATCACGATATGGTGGACGATGAGTTCAGTGACAGCCAGACCTTTGTTAAATCAGCCCCTTTCATTCTGACACTGAGGGTTGATGGGGATCACGATTACTTCCTCAAACCCGCCAGTGGTGAGGTTGTCAAACAACCCAAGCAGTTTGCCAAAGCGCCCCAGGTCGTGGTTAACCGTGCCGACAAGGGCGAGGTAAGCTACAAAATAGTCCAGACAGACTACAAAGAAGACAGCTTTGTCGGTCGTCTCTTTGGTGGTTCCAAAGGCGTGGATATTGACGAAGCCGCCGCTGCCGCCACCGCCGCTGGCACTGCAGCAGTGGTAAGCGCAACGCCCGCAGCGCCGGTAAGCCAAGCAACGGCCCCCGCAGTCGCTGACACTGTCGCACCCGCAGCAACCAGCCCGGTTCCTCCAGCTGTTGGCGGCGCTCACGCGCAGCAAATGCTGCAATACTGGTGGCTGCAAGCTGATGAAAAAACCCGCAAGGAGTTTATGAGCTGGGCAATCAAACAGCTCTGAAATGATCCCTCTGGTCTATCACACCAGCTATTCCAAGCTGGTGTTGCCCCCAAAGCATCAGTTCCCCATCACCAAGTACGCCCATCTCCGGCAGCATTTGCTGGAGTCTGGGCATGCTTTGGAAGCGCAGTTTGTCTCACCTGAACCGGTGGACGCAGCCTTAATCAAAGGTGTACACGACCCGGGCTACGTAAATGCCTTTCTCAGTGGCAATCTGTCACCGCAAGCCATTCGCCGGTTGGGGTTTCCCTGGAGCCACGCCCTGGTCGAACGCACCCTCCACTCTTTGGGCGGGTCCCTGCTTACGGCCGAGCTCGCCATGAGCCACGGCATTGCACTTCACCTTGCAGGCGGCTACCACCACGCCCACCGTGATTTTGGCAGCGGATATTGTGTATTTAACGATCTGGTATTGGCGGCAAGGCACCTTATCATCGAGGGGCATGCCGGCCGGGTGATGATCCTTGACTGTGACGTACATCAGGGCGATGGCACTGCAACCCTGTGCGCAGACATGGACGATATCATCAGTGTATCTGTGCACTGCGACAGTAATTTCCCCAGTCGCAAGCCCGCGTCAGACTATGATGTTCCGCTGCAAAAAGGGCTAGAGGACGACGGCTATCTCAATGCATTGGCGCAGGTATTTCAATACCTTCTGCATCTGGAAAAGCCGGATGTCATTCTCTATGATGCAGGAGTCGATGTTCATCATGGTGACAGGCTGGGACACCTTAATATCAGTACCCAAGGCCTCCTTCGCAGAGACAAATTGGTATTAACCATGGCCAGGGACGCCGGGTTACCGCTGGCCGCTGTGATTGGCGGCGGCTACTCTGTAAATCCACTACACTTGAGCGAAAGACACAGCCAATTATTTATTGCCGCCAATCAGGTATGGCAAGGGGATAATGAATAACGCGGAGCATCTTATGCAACTCGAAATCAGAAACTACTATGAAGTGCTGCTCATGGAAATATTGTCTGACGAAGGCTTGATGGATGAGCTTCCTGAAGATTATCTGGCCGACCTGTCCTGTATTACCCTCAATCAACTTCCCGTGCGTTATATCCGCCACCTGGTCGACACCTATTTTTTTGAGGACTATCAGGAGCTGAAGCAAATGCGCAACGAAATACAAACGGCACTGGAAAAGTCCCGGGCATTTTTGAAGAAACGTAATCTGGAGCGGCTTCGCGAACGCGATTAGATTGGTGACGTACCCAGAGCCACACCCCGGCACACGAGTCGCCTGCTGCGGTTGCTTCCTTCCGGACCTGGCCGAGTTCACAGGTTATCATTGCGGGGGGACCCTGGGTCCGCCATAGATTTCCATCAGCGATGGAACGGCGCCGATTATCCCCCAATGCCAAGCGGCAAATCAAGTTAAAACCGGAAATTAGCGCCTTTACCCTGCACAACAGCACAATAGATAAACAAAAGGCCTGCAAAGCAGGCCATTTGTCAGTTAGAGACTCAGAACGTCCCTGTTGTCGTCCAGCACCTTCTGACCGACGCCTGCCACCTTGGTGAGGTCTTCCACACTGGCAAAGCGGCCATATTGATTACGGTACTCAACTATCGCCTTGGCTTTTGCCTGCCCAATACCTTTGAGCAACTGCAGTTCGCTTTCAGTCGCGGTGTTGATGTTGATTTTGCTGGCCTGAGGCATCTGCGCCTCTGCCTTGGGGGCTGTGTCTGTTTTGGGGGCTTCGGCGGCCAGCAGCGGTAGATGCGTCACTGCGGCGCCAAGCAAAAGGGTAACAAGTAGTTTGTTCATAGGTTCACTCCATTGAGATTTTAACGTGGCCGGGGCTCCCTTTCCTTGCCACTTCAATAACTCTAGTTACCCTTTGTAAAAGCGCAAATCTCCCGTTAGATTTTTGCCAATGCCTGAGATAAATCCGCAATCAAATCATCCACATCTTCCAGTCCAACTGAAATTCTCAGCAGGGTATCGGTGATCCCGGCCTCAAGCCGTGCTTCCGGGGTGTAAGGTGAGTGCGTCATGGATGCCGGATGCTGAATAAGGGACTCGGCATCCCCCAGACTTACAGCGATGGTGAATACCTTGAGACTGTCTACAAAATTGATGGAGCCCTCGATATCAGACTTAAGCTCAAAGGCAATAACGCCCCCGGCACGGCGCATCTGCTTACCGAGGAATTGATTACCCTGATGGCTCTTTAGCCCGGGGTAATAAACACGCACCACCTTGGGATGAGCCTCAAGGAAATCCGCAATTTTTTCCGCATTATCACAGTGACGCTGAACCCGCACGTCCAGGGTTTTCATGCCCCTCAGGATGAGCCATGCATCGTGGGGCGACATCACGGCGCCTATATCTTTGATGATTTGATATTTAACTTTATCAATCTGTTCCTTGCTGCCTGCCACCATGCCGGCTATCACGTCGCCATGACCATTGAGGTATTTGGTGGCGCTGTGAATAACCATATCGATGCCGTGCTCCAGGGGACGCTGCAGCAGCGGGGTCATAAAGGTGTTATCGACTATGGTAAGCAAACCGTGGCGCTTGCCGATGGCGGCGATGGCATCGAGGTCGAACACATCAAGATGGGGATTCACCGGGGTTTCACAGAAAATCACCCGGGTATTGTCACGGATGGCACCTTCGATGGCGGCAGGCTCTTTAAAATCCACCAAGGTCACTTCAATCCCAAAACGGGCCATCAGCTCAGTCATCAGGGCAAAGGTACAGCCATACACGGCACGGCTCGCCACCAAATGATCGCCCTGGCTCAGATTGGCAAGCAGCGCCGCTGACACAGCACCCATACCGGACGCCGTGGCGGCTGCGGTCTCAGCCCCTTCGAGAATGGCCAGCTTACGCTCAAGCTCTGCTGTGGTGGGGTTTCCCAGGCGGGTGTAGATATAGCCAGCCTCATCACCGGCAAAACGGGCACCACCCTGACGGGCGTTGTCAAATACAAAGGTCGCACTCTGATAGAGGGGACTCACCAGCGCCCCCATGGCATCACGCTCGTGGCCACCATGAACAACGAGGGTGGCTAACTTGCTTTTCTCCTGCATAACTGCTCTCCCAAAAGCACCACCTTAAGAAATTATAGGTTGTGGCGGTGGTGTGGGCACTAACATGACGGCCCCGGACGCAAACGCCAAGGGCCGCAGCAGAATTAAGCGTCAGCTATTTGTAAAATCTTTGTTACGACGTAGACGGCTATCCACCTGGCCATTTAGAGCGCTACTAAACAAAGACTTAAGTTCGACAAGCAGTTGCTGATGGATACGGGAAAGCTTGGGTTTCTGCTCAGTTTTGAAGGTCAGCGGCCGGCAAAGCGCCATGGCCTGGTAGCCAAGCCGGGCAGTCAGTAGCCCGCCTCCGAGGCCCTGAGCCAAGCGGGCAGACAGCTTACCGGTCATCTCCACCGACAGCAGTTGACTGCCAAGGTCGGTCACAAGCTCTGTAGTGCCCGCATAGAAGATATTGACCAGAATGGCGCGGATAAGCCGGATGCGGCTCCAGTAACCCAGCTCCACACCGTAGCAGTCGGCCACGTCACGGATCATCTTTTGATTACGCCACAGGATGATACCCATATCGAGCACCGCCAACGGGCTTGCCGCCAACAGCGCGGCCGACTCCATGGCGTAGCGGCTGACTTTGCGTTTGGCTGCTTCATCCTGGGCTGTGAGTACACACTCCTCATAGAGAGTCAGCTTTTCCGCGTCGTTATGGTCATCCCGCACCAACCCCTTGAACTTGTTGAGAGCCTCTTGCGGCGCCTTGGCACTGAGGCCATCAATAAACGCGTCGGCCTCGCCGATTTGTACACTTTCACGAATTCGAGTCCCCTGCTCTCTCGCGTCATCTGTGGCTTTAAGACGCTTGAGCAGCCGGTATTCGCGCCAGGCTGCGCCAAGCCCCCAGGTGAGCACCAGGCCAAGCACCACACCATATAGTCCAAACAGCCAGGGGCTTTGACGATACGCATCCATCAATCCCAGTGCGGTTTCGGTGACCACAAGTACACCCAGGCCTGTGAGTGCCCACTTCGCCAGCGGCGACCAGCGGCGGCCCTTCAGCCCCTGCAGGGTGATATGGGCATCGAGGGGTGACAGCGCCTGTTCAAGTTCGGTTTCATCGAGGGTGCGCACCTCGGTCTCGACGGCGAAGCGTTGGGTGCCGGCAAGGGCATCATCGCTTGGCTGCTCGGATTCAAAGCGGCGCGCGGGCGCCAGCGGCGTCTCGTCTTTCATGATTTCAGTCATCTCCTGCTACAAACTGGTTCCCACTCAGGCGAGCTTATCGCCGAGCAGGTATTCCAGCAGATGATCGAGGCGGATATGGGCCATGGGGCTTTCGCCATTTCTGGCCATGGGCGCAAACTGCACAAATTCAAAGCCCTGATTTTGCCAGAAATCCGGCTTGGGCAAGCTTTGGGGCACTTCGCCGGGAAACAACGTAATGGGCTTGCCGGTGGCAAGCTCGGTGCCTGTGACCACTTCCACTTCGCCATTTTCGGTATTGACCATCCCAGGCCGGGTGGCGCGAATGGCACTGATGGCCATGGCCTCAACCTGACAACCTTCAAAGCGAGCGAAGTGCTCACTTCGCCCCAGCATTTGTTTGAGCAGCCCGAGCACCCTGCCCTGCTGATCCCGGGTCACGTGGTCAATTTTACTGGCGGCAAAGAGCAGCTTGTCGATACGGGGGGAAAACAACCTGCGGATCAGGCTGGACTGACCGAACCTGAAACTCTCGAGAATGCCATCCAGCGCCAGACTCATGTCTTCAAACTGGGCCCGGCCGCGATTAAGCGCACTGAAGCAGTCCACCAACACCAACTGCCTGTCAAAGCGAGCGAAATGACGTTTAAAGAAGGGCTCGACCACCGCATCCACATATTCGCGATAACGGCGACAAAGCTGTCCGTAGGCACTGTCTTTGCCCGCTTCTGCGGCCCGTTTGTGGGACGCATCATCCAGCGGCAGTGGGAAGAACGCCAGCAGCGGCGCGCCTTCAAGCTCCCCGGGCAGCAACATGCGTCCGGGCTGGGCGAAGTAATAACCCTGACTGTGCACAGACTCTTCAAGGTAGGCGCGATACAGGCCTGCGATACGTTCAAACTCTTCATCGCTTAAAGGCTCATCGAGGCGAACCCGGCTCGCTGCCTCAATAAAAGCCTTCAAAGACTCGGATGGCGCGCGCTTGTTGATGGCAGCAAACACACTCTGACTCCAGCTGGCATAGTCCTGCCGCAGCATGGGTAAGTCCAGCAGCCATTCACCGGGGTAATCCACCAAATCAAGATACAGGGTGGATACATCAGAGAGTTTTGATAACAAGCCGCCTTTGGGGCGATAGCGGATTTCGAGCCTGAGCTCAGACAAATTGCGGGTAGATGCAGGCCAGCTTGGCGGCGTCTGTGATAAGGCCGAGAGCGCCCCTTGGAGGTCAAAACTGGCAATGTTTAAATCAGGCTGACTGGCGCGGCGAACCCCAACCAGCCTTTCATCGCGGCTCACCTGCCATAGTGGCAGGTTTTTATCGTTTGCAGCGGTGGCACTCAGAAGCTGATGAACAAGGCCTGTGATAAAGGCGGTTTTCCCTGCACCCGAGAGGCCGGTTACCGCCAGTCTTAAATGCCGGTCTGTGCTCCTTGCCAGCAGATCGCGTGCCTTTTGTGTGAGTTTATCCACCGGGCTGCTCGCCATAGAATCTCCTGTGTCATTCCCTTAACGGCGTCTTTGTTTTATACACTGCCAACAAAGACAAAGGGCGACCGAGTCGCCCGTAGTTAACTTAAAGGTTATTGATTTGCCGCTTTAAGTCGTAGTTGTCTGATGTCACATAGCGCTCGAGTGAACGGAGCCTGGACTCCAGGGAGCGAAAGCGACTGTTCACATCGGCCAGTGCCTGTTTGGCGGGTTCTCCGGCCTGCCAGACCTTGCGTTTTACCTCAATCTCGCTGATGTCATCGTGGATTTTTGTCGATGCCGGCTTCACATCCAAAATCATCCACAGGGCCACATACAGAATGAAGATGATGCCTGAACCGCCAAGGAGGAAGATGGACACGGCCACCACTCGTACCAACCAGGTTTCGAAGCCGAAGTACTCGGCGACTCCGGCGCAGACCCCGGCGATTTTGCCTTGCTGGGGAATGCGATAGAGGGTCCTGCCATCACGCGTGCTCATGCTTGTTCCTCCACTCAGGAGACTCTGCATCCAAAATCGCTTCCAGAGTCTCGATACGCTGATCCATCTTGTCAGCCAGGGCGATGAGTTCGTTAAGCTGTTTGAACTCTTCGTCGGTGAGTCCCTGGCTCACCTGCCGCTTGCTGCGGTAATGCAGAACCAGCCATATGGGTGCCACTATCACCATGAAAATAATAATGGGCGCCATCAATACATCCATATCCATAACTCACCTCCCCCGAATAATTCGTTACTTGCCAGCTTTTTCTTTGGTCTTGCCCTTCATTTTAGCCTTTAGGGCTTCCAGCTCGGCATTCACTGAATCTTCGGCCTGCAGGGCGGCAAATTCGTCGTTCAGACTGGATTTGTTGGCCAGATCGTAAGACTCCACCTGAGCTTCCAGGCTTTCGACACGTTGTTCATACTGCTCGAACTTCAACATGGCATTGTCGATTTTGCTTGAATCCAGCTGCTTTTTTACCTCAAGGCGGCTGGAAGCAGTCTGCTTGCGCATGATGATGGTCTTCTGGCGTGCCTTGGCGTCGGCCAGTTTTTCCTGAAGCTGAGTCACTTCTTCTTTCAGACGCAGGATATGGTCTTCAACCACTTCCAGCTCACGCTGCAGGGTGTCGGCCAGGGTAGAGGCTTTTTGCTTTTCTACCAGGGCGGCACGGGCCAGATCTTCACGCTCTTTGGAGATGGCCAGCTCGGCTTTCTCTTCCCAATCCTGCACCTGGGCGTCAACCCGGGCGATGCGGCGAAGGATGTCTTTCTTCTCGGCCAGAACCTTGGCTGAGGTAGAACGCACTTCCACCAGAGTGTCTTCCATTTCCTGAATGATAAGGCGAACCATTTTTTCCGGATCTTCGGCCTTGTCCAGCAGGGCACTGATGTTGGAGTTAATGATGTCCGCGAAACGAGAGAAAATACCCATAATTCAATCCTCACATATAGTTGGTTGTCGCCATAAGTAATACACAGAGCGTGCCAACTTTGGTTTTTATATATTTTTCAATAACAAAGACGATATTTTAAGATTCGCTTTATTTTATAAGTGCAGACACCTATTATGAATTTCACCACTTGTTAGCGAATAAGACCAACAAAAAGTGCCCAACGCATTTAAACAGGATAACCTCATCGGACAGTCCAATGCACTACTGGAAGTGCTTGAACATGTCTCACGAATCGCTCCCCTCTCCAAGCCTGTGCTGATTATTGGAGAACGAGGTACCGGCAAGGAACTGATCGCCGAGCGTCTGCACTATCTGTCCCAGCGCTGGGATCAGAGTTTTCTTAAGCTAAATTGTTCATCTTTGAGTGAAAATCTACTCGAAAGTGAACTCTTTGGCCATGAGTCCGGCGCCTTTACCGGCGCCAAGGGGCGTCACGAAGGCCGCTTTGAGCGTGCCGATGGCGGCACCCTGTTTTTGGACGAGCTGGCCAACACCTCCGGACTTATTCAGGAAAAGCTGCTCAGGGTCATCGAATATGGGGAGTATGAGCGTGTGGGTGGCAGTAAAACGCTGCAAGCCGATGTGCGCCTTATCTGCGCCGCTAACGAAGACTTACCATCATTGGCCGAAGCCGGAGAGTTTCGCGCCGACCTGCTGGACAGACTCGCCTTTGACGTCATCACCCTGCCGCCGCTGAGAAGCCGTAAAGAAGATATCATGCCGCTGGCCGAGTATTTCGGTGTTGGCATGGCGCGGCAGCTGAAACTCGAATATTTTCCGGGATTTGCCCCCCACGCCATTGAGCAGCTGATGAATCATCAGTGGCCAGGTAACATCCGCGAGCTCAAAAACGTCATTGAACGCTCTGTGTATCGCAGCGGTGCCGATGGCGAGCCCATCGAACACATAGTGCTGGACCCCTTCGATTCCCCATGGCGGCCAAAAGGCCGGATTAAGACCCGGGAGCGCCAGGTTCAGCCCGCGCTGGCGTCGGAGCCCAAATCAGAGCCCCCATTGGTAACAACTGCTGCCGTCAGTGAAGGCGCGCCAACGCCAAGTTTTCCGCTGGATTTGAAAGAGCATCTGGAAGCCGTAGAAAAAGACCTCATCCAACAGGCGCTGGCAGCAAGTCAGTTCAATCAAAAGAAATCGGCGGATATGTTGGGGCTCAGCTATCACCAGCTGCGCGGGATCCTGAAGAAATACAATTTACTGGATAAGGCATAAGTGGATTGCCGGGGGCGGCGAGCGGCTGTTAGAATCAACCATTACCGCTTACATCAATAACGATTCTTTAATGAATGCGCTGACAACCCGGCTCTATCGGTTTGCTTTGCTGCCCCTTCTCGGTGGTTGGCTCGCGGCCTGTGGCCATCAGCAATTGCCACCTGGGGTGGTTTACTGCTCTGAAGGCAACCCTGAATCATTCAATCCCCAGACAGTGACCTCCGGCACCACTATCGATGCCACATCCCAACAGATATACAGTCGTTTGGTGGATTACGATGCCGAAGAAGGCAAGATAGTGCCTGCGCTGGCCGAGCGTTGGAGCATCAGCGACGACGGTTTGGAATATCGTTTCGTATTGCGTCAGGGCGTGCAATTTCATCATTCAGCCAAGTTCACCCCCAGTCGCCCAATGAATGCCGACGATGTGCTGTTTTCGTTCCAGCGCATTCTCGATGATGAGCATCCCTTCCACTGGGTTTCCCGCAGCGGCTATCCGTTTTTCCAAAGCATCGATTTCGCCAATCAGGTTGCCTCGGTTACCAAGGCCGGCGATAACGAAGTGGTGTTTAAACTCAATCACACCGATGCATCGTTTTTATCGAATCTTGCCACGGACTTTGCCGTTATCCTGTCGGCCGAATACGCAGCCCAGCAACTGAGGGCAGGTACCCCGGAACAGCTCGACATCCAGGCCATAGGCACTGGACCGTTCCACTTGGTGGAATACGTAAAGAACGAATATATTCGCTACCGTCGCCACGAAGACTATTGGGGCAAGGCCCCTGAAATAGACATGCTGGTGTACGACATCACCTCCAAGAGCACTGTGCGCTTGTCAAAGCTCATTACCGGCGACTGCAGCGTGTCGGCCCTGCCCAAGGCAGGTGAACTTGATTTAATAGAGGCCCATCCTGAGCTTACGTTGGAGTCAAAACCTGGCCTCAATGTGGCCTTTTGGGCATTCAATACCCAAAAAGCGCCATTCAATGATGTGCGGGTACGAAAAGCCCTGTCACTGGCCATCGATAAGCGCAATATTCTTGCAGCCGTATATCAGGACACCGCTGTCGAGGCGCAAAGCCTGCTGCCGCCCTCTTCCTGGGCGTATGCCAGGGATTATGAACTCGACATAGACTATTCGCCCTCCAGAGCCATGACCCTGCTGGCGGACGCCGGCGTTCGTAACCTCAACATTGATATCTGGGCCATGCCGGTTGCCAGGGCATACAACCCCAACGCCCTGAAAACGGCAGAACTCATTCAGGCGGATTTGGCCAATATCGGGGTAAAGGCCAATATCGTCAGTTATGACTGGTCGGTGTTTACCCAGAAATTGAATCAGAGCGATTATGACTCTGTGCTTATTGGCTGGAACGCCGACAACAGCGACCCTGACAACTTTTTCAGCCCGCTTTTGAGCTGCGCCTCCATGGCATCGGGAAGTAACCGCTCACGTTGGTGCAACCCCGCATTTGACCAGCTGCTGTCCAGAGCCCGCTCGACCACCGACAGATTGGAGCGCACCGCCCTCTATCAGGAGGCTCAGGCCACAGTTGCCAAAGAATTGCCACTGTTTGCCTTTGCACACGCCAAGCGCTCGCTGGTACACCGCACCAATATCCAGCATATGCCGGTAACACCTTTTGGCGGCATTGCCTTTGCCGACATCCAGCCCGCAACGGGGGAGGAGAACTGATGGGTATTTACCTTATCCGCAGACTGAACCTCTTTATCGCTACCTCCATATTGATGGTGAGCATTCTGTTTCTGGCAACCAGCCAGTTCCCAACGGACAGGGTGTATGCCCTGACAGGCATCGACAATCCTTCCGGCGAGCAGGCCCTTCAGATTATCGAAGATTATCAGCTGGATAAGTCAGAGTTCCGCCAGTATATCGCCTATGTTCAGCAGCGACTGACCGGTAATCTGGGTATTTCCACCACCTCTCAGCAGAGTGTGGCCAAAGAGCTGGCCACTGTGCTGCCGACATCCTTTGAGCTGGCGTGTTTTTCTGGCTTATTGGCGCTACTTCTTGGGATCCCACTCGGGGTTTTGGCTTCCCTCAACCAACATAAGCTGACCCAGCATGCCATTATGGCCATTACCCTCACCGGCTATTCAGTGCCGGTGTTTTGGCTTGGCTTATCGTTGTCGTTGTGGTTTGGCGTGCGTTTGGGTTGGTTACCAATCTCGGGCCAGATTAACCTGCTTTACGAAATCAAACCTGTCACCGGCTTTATGCTGATTGACACCCTGCTGTCAGATTCAAGTTACCGTATTTCGGCGTTCAAGGATGCGCTGGCTCACATCGTTTTGCCGGCAGTCACCTTAGCGGTGCTGCCCTTTACCGTGGTGGTGCGTATTACCCGCGCCGCCATGGTCAACGTGATGAACCAGACTTATATCCGTGCCGCCGAGGCGCGTGGACTGCACACGGGCATGATCATCCTGAAACATGCGCTGCCCAACGCCCTCATCCCTGTGCTGAAGCACCTGGGCCTGATGCTCGGTGCGTTCGCCAGCTATGCCATTGTGGTGGAAGTGATTTTCTCCTGGCCCGGTGTGGGCTCCTGGCTGGTGTCAGGTATCTATCAGCGTGATTACACTGTCATTCAGGGCGGGATTCTGGCGGTTGCCCTGCTCATTATCTTCCTGAGCATCCTGATTGAAGTGATACACACAGCCTCCAACCCGCTGAGCAGGAAAGAACTTTATGCCTCAAATTAAGATTTATCAGGAAGACGACATTCCGTCTCCCATGAGGCGGCTCTGGCAGGCATTTGCATCCAACCCCTTCGCCCTGGCGGGGCTTTGGGTCATCATAGGACTGCTGTTTTTCACCCTGTTGGGGCCCTGGCTTGCGCCCTTTAGTCCGGAAGCGCAAAACCCCAAAGCCTTGCTCTTGCCACCCTCCTGGGATCCCGCCGGTACGGTGGAACACTTTTTAGGCACCGATGACCTGGGCCGGGATATATTCAGCCGCATCCTGCATGGTGTACAGCTGACATTCGGCATGTCGCTGGCCGTGGTGATTACGGCGCTGCTGCTTGGCTTTGTCATAGGCGCCATCTCGGGCATGATGAAAGGGCTGAAATCCAGTATTCTCGGTCACCTCCTGGACGCGCTCCTGTCTATTCCATCACTCTTGATGGCCATTCTGGTCGTCGCGGTGCTGGGGCCTGGGCTTGGCAATGTATTTTGGGCCGTGGGTATTGCCCTCACCCCGCAGTTTGTGCGCGCCATTCATCAGGCCATCCACGAAGAACTGCAAAAAGAATATGTCACGGCCGCCCGCCTCGATGGCGCCAACAGTGCCCAGATTTTCTGGTATGTGATCATGCCCAACGTCTGGGAAGTGGTGATCATTCAAACCACGCTCGCCATTTCCACCGCGATTCTGGATATTGCCGCACTGGGCTTTCTGAATCTGGGGGCTCAGGCGCCCAGCCCCGAGTGGGGTGCCATGGTGTTTCAGGGGCTCGATAACCTGCTGACCGCCCCCTGGACCATGACCATTCCCGGGCTCGCGATACTCTTTACCGTGCTTGCCGTTAACCTGGTGGGCGATGGATTACGCTCGGCCCTCGCGCCGATAAAGAACTGATTATGCCGCTACTGGATATTCGCAATCTCACTATCGAACTCGACACCCCACACGGGCGGGTCAAGGCGCTGGAAAAAGTCAGCCTGACGCTCCATGCCGGTGAAATTCATGGCTTGGTGGGCGAGTCGGGCTCGGGTCGCAGCTTGCTTGCCCGGGCCGTTTTGGGGATCCCTGGGCCCAACTGGACCATTACCGCCGACCGCATGATGTGGGATGGCCGTAACCTCATGGAAATGAGCGATGTCGAACGCCGCAATCTGATGGGCAAAGACATGGCGATGATATTTCAGGACCCTTCCGGTAGCCTCGACCCAGTCATCACCATTGGTGCCCAGCTGATTGAAGCCATGCCCGCCGACAAGAATGTGCCCTTCTGGCGACGTGGTCGTGAGCGGCGGCTGACGGCACAAAAATGGCTGCACAAGGTGGGTATCAAGGATCCCAAGCGGGTCATGGCCTCCTATCCCTGGGAAACCTCCGAAGGCGAATGCCAAAAGGTGATGATTGCCATGGCGCTGGCCAATCAGCCAAGACTGCTGATTGCCGATGAACCGACCAACTCCATGGAACCCAGCACCCAGGCCCAGATTTTCCGCCTCCTGGCACAGCTCAATCAGCTGCAGGGGGTAACCATTATGATGATTAGCCATGAGCTTGAGACCCTGGCGGACTGGTGCAACAACCTCACCGTGCTTTATTGTGGTCAGGTGATGGAATCCGGTCCCATCGATGAGCTTATCCGTGAGCCACTGCACCCCTATACCAAGGCGCTGATGGATCACCTTCCCGATTACCGTGGCAACTTGCCCCACAAGAGCCTGATGCCGGTATTGCCGGGGTCAGCGCCGGCCTTACAGCATTTACCTATAGGTTGCCGCCTCGGACCACGCTGCCCGGAAGCCAGGCGCGAGTGTGTCCATCAGCCGCAGTTGCAGCACCAAAAAGACAGATACTATGCCTGTCATTTCCCTTATCGCACGGAGACGAATAATGACGACACCGCTGCTTAAGGTCACCGGTCTGTCAAAGCGCTACTTCACCGGTTATCACAGGTTTAAGCGCCAGTATAACGAGGCCTTGGCTCCCATTTCATTCGAGCTTGGCCGTGGCGAGACCCTTGCCATTGTCGGCGAGGCAGGCTCAGGCAAAAGTACCCTTGCACGAATATTGGTGGGCGCTGAGCAGCGCTCCAGCGGTGATATCCAGTTCGAAGGCGAATCGCTTGAGAGTCGCAACCTAAAACAGCGTTGCCGGCTTATCCGGATGATTTTTCAGGACCCCAATACCTCGCTAAACCCCCGTTTATCAATTGGCGAGTTGCTCGAAGAGCCGTTGAGGTTCAATACAGATATGTCAGCACATGAGCGCAGTGTTCAGGTCACTGAAACCCTGCGCAAAGTTGGACTCTTACCTGAGCATGCCGATTTTTATCCGCATATGATTTCTGAAGGTCAAAAACAGCGGGTGGCCGTGGCTCGGGCGCTGATGCTCAGCCCCAAGGTGATTATTGCCGACGAGGCGCTGACCGCGCTGGATCTTTCTGTTCGCTCACAAATTCTCAATCTGCTGTTACACCTGCAAAAGGAAATGGGCCTGTCTTACATCTTCGTATCCCATAACCTCAATCTGGTGCGCCATGTAAGCGACAAAATCATGGTGCTGCACAAGGGCCAGCTTGTAGAAAAAGGCCCGGTGCAAAAGGTATTCGAAAGCCCGGAGCATGAGTACACCGCCAGGCTGATTGCCGAGCAAACCCGTCAGGTGAGAAAGCGCTGAACTCATCCAACCACCGGGGTGAATTGTAAAAAAGGAGCTGCCTTCGGCCGCTCAAGTCATTATTCTATTGCCAGTGTTGACTGAAGAAGCATAAACATGATTATCAAACCAAAAATTCGTGGATTTATTTGTACCACCACTCATCCGGTAGGCTGTGAAGCCAATGTGCTGGAACAGATTAATCTGACCAAGGCCCGTGGCCCCGTCATCAATGGTCCCAAGCGCGTGCTGGTTGTTGGCTCCTCCAGTGGCTACGGTCTGTCTTCCCGCATCGCGGCAGCCTTTGGCAGCGGTGCAGCCACCATAGGCGTGTTCTTTGAAAAGCCAGGTACCGAGTCCAAACCAGGTACTGCAGGCTGGTACAACTCCGCTGCCTTTGACAAGTTTGCCAAAGCTGAAGGCCTGTACAGCAAGAGCATCAATGGCGATGCCTTCAGCCATGAAGCCAAAGCCAAGGCGATTGAGTTGATTAAAGCCGACCTGGGGCAAATCGACATGGTGGTTTACTCGCTGGCATCGCCCGTGCGTAAACTGCCTGACAGCGGCGAGCTGGTGCGCTCATCACTGAAGCCTATCGGTCAGCCATACAGCTCAACCGCAGTGGACACCAACAAAGACACCATCATCGAAGCCAGTGTTGAGCCCGCCACCGAGCAGGAAATTGCCGACACTGTCACCGTAATGGGTGGTCAGGATTGGGAACTGTGGCTCAACGCCCTGGATGAAGCCGGTGTTCTGGCCGATGGCTGCAAGACCGTGGCTTACTCCTACATTGGTACTGAGCTGACCTGGCCTATCTACTGGCACGGCGCGCTGGGCAAGGCCAAGATGGACCTCGACCGCGCCGCTCACGCCCTGAATGACAAGCTGGCAGCCAAAGGCGGCAGCGCCAACGTGGCCGTACTCAAGAGCGTGGTGACTCAGGCTTCTTCTGCCATTCCTGTGATGCCACTGTACATCGCCATGGTATTCAAGAAGATGCGCGCCGAAGGCCTACATGAAGGCTGTATGGAACAAATCCTGCGTATGTTCTCTGAGCGTCTGTACAAAGCCGATGGCAGCGCACCTGAAGTAGACGAAGACAACCGTCTGCGTTTGGATGACTGGGAACTGCGTGATGACATTCAGCAGCATTGCCGCGATCTTTGGCCTCAGATCACCACCGAAAACCTGCCTGAGCTGACCGACTACTTCGAGTACAAGGCCGAGTTCATCAAGCTGTTTGGTTTTGGTATCGAAGGCATCGACTACGAAGCGGACGTCAATCCTGAAGTTAACTTCGATGTGATTGAGCTGTAAGCACAAACGCTTTGCAAAGACGCCGCTATGCGGCGTTTTTTTATGGCTGAAAATCAGCATAATAGACACAATCAGCTAAAGATTGAGGATTCAAGGTGGACTGGCAACTACTTCTTGGTGATGAGAAACGCTCTCCCTACTTTCAAGACACCCTTAAGTACGTCAATGAGCGCATACGCGCCGGAGTGACCGTCTATCCCCCGAAGGCCGATATCTTCAATGCCTTTCGATTTACTCCCCTTGAGCAGGTAAAGGTGGTGATATTAGGGCAAGACCCTTACCACGGGCCCAATCAGGCGCACGGTCTGTGCTTTTCAGTAAAATCCCCCTGCCCACCCCCTCCCTCTTTACAGAACATCTTTATCGAGCTTACAAATTCGATCCCGGGCTTTATTGCGCCTTCCCATGGCGACTTGACTCATTGGGCGAATCAAGGCGTGTTGTTACTCAATACCGTATTGACAGTGGAGCGCGGACAGGCACATTGCCACGCCCATCTGGGATGGGAGCGGTTTACCGATGCGGTGATACGCGGTATCAGTACCCATTGTCATGGGGTTATATTTTTACTCTGGGGTAGCCATGCCAGCAAAAAAGCGGGATTGATTGACGGCAGCAGGCACCAGGTACTGCGAGCGCCGCACCCGTCACCATTGTCTGCACATAAAGGCTTTTTTGGCTGCAATCACTTTGCCAAGGTCAATGACATGCTGAGACATCAGGGTAAATCGCCCATAGACTGGCGACTGTGAAGCGGCTTAGCAAGCTTTCATAAAGCCCGCAAAACCCTGCCCTGATGACGAAACCTCTCGTGTTCGTAAACAAAAAAGCCAGCCCAAGGGCTGGCTTTTTATGCTGCAACTTATCGTTATTCCGCAGCAGCGTAACTGATTTCGGCTTTTGCCTTCAGCGAGTCGATAACGCCGCGATAGGCAAGCTCGGTATACTGGTTGCTCAGACGCTGAGCAAGGGCCTGCACCAGAGCGTCTTCAACGCCCTCTGCTGCGTTAACCTTGTCCAATACTACCAGCGCATAACCGGAAGCCATGCTGATGGTATCAGCGCCGCCTACGGCCAATTGGAAGCCCTTGTTCACGATGGAGGGATCCAGCTCACGGTCGAAACGGGCAACCTTGGCTTTGGCAGTCAGCTCCAGTGCTTCACCCGCCTTGAACTTGGCCAGCAATTCCTGCGCCTGCAACTTGGCCGCATCGTTGGCCTTGTCCTGGGTCAGGCGGGCAACGATACCGGCTTTGACTTCATCAAATGGTAAAGTACCGGCTTGCTTGTGCTCTTTAACGCGCACAACGGCCACATTGTTGTCACCAAGATCAATCACGTCGCTGTTCATGCCGCTCAGCAGTACCTGCTCAGAGAACGCCGCCTTGATGAGTGCTGGGTTGCTGATGTCAGCCGGTGGCATTTCACGGGCGAAAAGACCAGTGGTTTTCACTTCAAGCCCGGTGGCCTTGGCCGCTTCGGTCAGGCTGTCTGGGACTTCGTAACTGGTATCGGCCAGTTTTTGCTGCAGGCTGTAGAACTTGTCCAGCGCATCTTTTTCTTTGATCTGGGCGAAGATGCGGTCCTTCACTTCTTCGAAGCTGGCCTGTGCACCGCCCTGCAGGTCAAGCAACTTGATGATGTGGAAACCATAGGCGGTTTTCACCACCGCGGAATACTGATCTTTTTCGAGACCAAACAAGGCTTCGTCAAACGCAGGATCCATCACTCCCTGCTCAAACCAGTCAAGCTGACCACCCTGCTCACCACTGAAAGTGTCTTCGGAGTCGGTTTTGGCGAGCTCAGCAAAGTCTGCACCGGCCAGAAGCTTGGCATAAATCGCATCGGCTTTGGCTTTGGCGGCAGCTTCGTCGTCGCCCAGGTTCACCAGGATATGGGCAGCCAGACGTTTTTCAGGCGTCTTGTACTGGCTCATGTGCTCGTCGTAATAGGCTTTGGCCTGCTCGTCGGTCACGTTCACGTCATCGGCAAGTGACTTGGCAGACAGCGTAAGGTATTCAAGGCTCACCTGCTCAGGTTTTATAAACTGGTCGGGATTGGCATCGTAGAAGCTCTTGGCTTCATCGTCGGCCACTGTGATATCGGCTTCGAATGGCTGGGACTCAACCACCAAATAACGCAGGTCACGGGTCTGGCCTTGCAGATCGGCAACTGCCTTGCTCTCAGATGGCAGCACAAACTCACTGCCTATCAGGGCGTTCACCAGCTGGCGACGGGTCATGTCGACACGCATCATGTCGCGGAAGCTGTTGGTTTGGTAACCGAGCTGACGCAGGATAGCTAGGTAACGCTCGTTGTCAAACTTGCCTTCGGTTTGGAAGGCGGGCTCTTCCATGATGGCTTGTTTGATTTGCTCATCGGAGATGCGCAGCCCCATTTCACTGGCAGTTTGATCCAGCAATTTGTCGGCAATCATACGCTCGAGCACACCCTGTCTGATGGAGCGCAGGTAGTTATCGTCGGCGGCCAGGGTCTGGAACATCTCACCCAGTTGCTGCTCCATACGTGCCTTTTCGTTTTGGAAGGCTTGCTCCAGTGCTGAGACGGGAATTTCTTCGCCGTTCACTGTGGCAGCCGCAGGTTCGGTCGAGGAGCCCAGATAGCTGCTCACACCGGTAAAGGCAAAAGAAAGTATCACCAGCACCAGAATGCTCTTGGCAATGGTACCCTGGGCACCTTCACGGATCTTTTCTAACATCAGACGTCCCGCTTGTTACTCTTGTGATTGAAATAAAAAAGCGCATCTTTGTGAGGATGCGCCTTTATGTAACTTTTCAGGAATGACCTTGAATGCTTCGTCACTCCGGTGCTGCGCTTAGTTGCTCAACACCTTCAATTCGTAAAAAGCACTGCAGTGGCAGTGCTTGAAGAACGAAAGCCTACAAAGGCGAGTCAGTATTAGTTGACTGCGTCTTTCAGTGCTTTACCAGCTTTGAATGCTGGGATCTTGGCGGCAGGGATTTTGATCTCTTTGCCAGACTGTGGGTTACGGCCGGTACGCTCAGCACGCTCACGAACTTCAAAAGTACCAAAACCAACCAGGGAAATTTTACCGCCGTCCTTCAGACCTTCAGTCACAGCAGCGATGAAAGAGTCCAGTGCGCGACCGGCAGCAGCCTTGGAAATATCGGCACCAGAAGCAATTTTCTCGATCAGTTCAGATTTATTCATGTCATCCCCTTGAATGTAGTTTTTGCGCCGCAACCAAATCCTTCTCTAGAGCGGTCTGCGGAGGCTTTTATAACAAGCTTGAAACCAAAGTTCAAGCGTCAACGAAAAAGCAAAGAATTAAAGTTGGATACAGCTCAAAGCCAGCCCTGCCAAGGGTTTGGGAGGTACTGGCTCTCCACGAACCTAGGCTACCACAGGTCAAGGGTTTGTTAAGCCCCTTTTTTCACTTTTTTTAAGCCTGTAGCGCACTTTTTTGCCTTATCCGGCGTTTTTGACCACTTCGAAGCCTTCAACCGGGCGCTCCAGCGCCAATTTCAGCACTTCGTCCACCCAACGAACCGGGTGAATTTGCAGATCTGCCACCACGTTAGCGGGGATTTCTTCAAGGTCACGTTCGTTTTCTTTGGGGATAAGCACATGCTTAATACCACCACGGTGAGCCGCCAGCAGTTTCTCCTTAAGACCACCGATGGGCAGCACTTCACCGCGCAGGGTAATCTCACCTGTCATGGCTACATCCGCACGAACCGGATTACCAGTCAGGGTTGAAACCAGTGCGGTACACATGGCGGCACCGGCTGATGGACCATCCTTTGGCGTGGCACCTTCAGGCACGTGCACATGGATATCGCGCTTCTCATAGAAGTCAGGGTTGATACCCAGTTGCTCGGCACGGGCACGCACCACTGTCATGGCGGCCTGAATCGATTCCTGCATCACATCGCCCAGAGACCCCGTGTATGTAAGCTTGCCTTTACCCGCCACCGAAGTGGCTTCAATGGTCAAAAGGTCACCGCCAACCTGAGTCCAGGCAAGACCTGTTACCTGCCCTATCTGATTATTGGACTCAGCCTTACCATAGTCGTGACGCTGAACACCCAGGAATGACTTAAGGTTGTCACCGGTCACATCCACGTGTTTCACCGCTTTATCCAGCAAAATTTGCTTCACGACTTTACGGCAAATCTTCGACAGTTCACGCTCAAGGGCACGGACACCTGCCTCACGGGTGTAGTAACGGATAATGCCCAGAATCGCGCCATCATCGACGCTGATTTCCTGTGGCTTCAGCCCGTTACGCTCAACCTGCTTTGGCAGCAAGTGCTGCTTGGCGATGTTGAGCTTTTCGTCTTCGGTGTAACCCGACAGACGAATCACTTCCATACGGTCCAGCAGCGGGCCTGGAATATCCATGGAGTTACTGGTGGCCACAAACATCACATCGGACAAGTCATAATCGACTTCCAGATAGTGATCGTTAAAGGTAGCGTTCTGCTCGGGATCCAAAACTTCCAGCAGGGCTGAAGCCGGGTCGCCGCGCATGTCGGAACTCATCTTGTCGATTTCATCCAGCAGGAACAGCGGGTTTTTCACCCCGACCTTGGCCATCTTCTGGATGATTTTGCCTGGCATTGAGCCGATGTAGGTACGACGATGACCGCGGATTTCCGCTTCGTCACGGACGCCACCCAGCGCCACCCGCACGTATTTACGGCCGGTTGCCTTGGCAATGGACTGACCGAGCGAGGTTTTACCCACACCTGGTGGCCCCACCAGACACAGGATTGGGCCTTTAAGCTGTTTCACCCGGGTCTGTACCGCCAAATACTCAAGGATGCGCTCTTTGACTTTTTCCAGTCCATAGTGGTCTGCATTGAGCACCTGCTCGGCCTTGGAGAGGTCACGCTTGATTTTGGAGCGCTCAAACCAGGGCACTGAGGTCATCCAATCAACATAGGAGCGCACCACAGTGGCCTCGGCTGACATGGGGGACATCATACGCAACTTGTTCAGCTCTGCCTGGGCCTTGTCTTTGGCATCAGCCGGCATCTTGGCCTCTTCAATCTTGCGATTGAGGGTCTCAAATTCATCATGGCCTTCGTCGAGATCGCCAAGCTCCTTCTGAATGGCTTTCATTTGCTCATTCAGGTAGTACTCGCGCTGGCTCTTCTCCATTTGCTTTTTCACGCGGGAGCGGATGCGCTTCTCCACCTGCAGCAAATCGATTTCGCCTTCCATCATGGCCATCAGGTACTCGAGGCGCTCACCGACATTCACCATTTCGAGCACAGACTGTTTGTCTTCAAGCTTGAGTGGCATATGGGCGGCCATGGTGTCGGCAAGGCGAGCAGCCTCATCGATGCCGGACATGGAGGTCAGCACTTCGGGAGGAATTTTTTTATTGAGCTTGATGTAGCCTTCAAATTGGGCGATGGCACTGCGCACCAACACCTCTTCTTCCTTGTCTTCCAGTGGCGCTGAAGGCAGCTCTTCGATGCGGCCGATAAAGAAAGGCTCTTCCTGTGTGTAACGGGCCACACGGGCTCGGCGACCACCCTCAACCAGCACTTTAACTGTACCGTCAGGCAGTTTAAGCAGCTGCAGAATGGAGGCGATGGTCCCCACCTCAAAAATGTCGTCAGCACCGGGCTCATCCAGATCGGCATCTCGCTGAGCGACAAGCATGATCTGCTTATCTTGGGCCATGGCCGTTTCAAGGCAGCGAATAGACTTTTCACGACCCACAAATAACGGAATGACCATATGGGGGTACACCACCACATCTCGCAGGGGTAATACCGGCAATTCGAAATGCGCTTCACGCTCTTGGGACATAATTCGATTCCGTATCAGATGGACTATATTCGAGTATATTGGGGCTGTTTCGGCCCTTTCAATGGCATAAATGTAAAAAAGGAGCCCAATTGGACTCCTTTATTCGTGCTTTCAACGCGGATGGGCAATTATTGGTCGCCGCTGGCCGCCTGAGATTCGGTCTGCTCGTAAATCAGGATAGGCGCAGACTCGCCCTTTACCACAGACTCATCCACCACCGCCTTGCTCACACCCTGTTGGGACGGCAAGTCATACATGGTATCCAGCAGAATACCTTCCACAATCGAGCGCAGACCACGGGCGCCCGTTTTGCGTGACATCGCCTTTTGAGCAATGGCCTTAAGGGCGTCTTCACGGAACTCAAGCTCAACGTTTTCCATCTCAAACAGCGCTGCATATTGCTTGGTGAGCGCGTTCTTTGGCTCAGACAAAATTTGGATAAGTGCGTCTTCATCCAGCTCTGCCAGGGTAGCGACCACAGGCAAACGACCGATGAACTCAGGGATAAGGCCGTATTTGACCAGATCTTCCGGCTCAACCTGCGAGAGGATGTCAGACATGCTCTCTTTTTCTTCCTTGCCCTTTACCTGAGCACCGAAACCAATACCACTGCCGGTGTGGGTACGTTGCTCAATCACTTTCTCAAGGCCGGCAAAGGCGCCACCACAGATAAAGAGGATCTTGGAGGTATCAACCTGCAAAAACTCCTGCTGCGGATGTTTACGGCCGCCCTGAGGAGGCACGGCAGCAACGGTACCTTCGATGAGTTTCAGCAGCGCTTGCTGCACGCCTTCACCGCTCACATCACGGGTGATGGAGGGGTTATCGGACTTGCGGCTGATTTTATCGATTTCATCGATATAGACGATGCCACGCTGGGCCTTTTCCACATCGTAATCGCATTTCTGCAACAGCTTCTGAATGATGTTCTCAACGTCCTCACCCACATAACCGGCTTCGGTCAGGGTAGTGGCATCGGCCATGGTGAAAGGCACATTGAGGAAGCGCGCCAGGGTTTCGGCCAGCAGTGTCTTACCACTACCTGTGGGACCAATGAGCAGAATGTTGCTCTTACCCAGCTCTACCCCATCTTTGGGGCCTGCATTACGCAAGCGCTTATAGTGGTTGTATACCGCCACCGACAACACCTTCTTGGCCTTTTCCTGACCAATGACGTAGTCATCAAGGTGCGCTCTCAGTTCATGAGGCGTTGGCAGCTTGTCCTGATCCCGCTTTGGCGAAATCTCTTTAATCTCTTCGCGAATGATGTCGTTACACAGCTCAACACACTCGTCGCAGACGTACACGGATGGTCCGGCGATCAGCTTTCGCACTTCGTGCTGGCTCTTTCCGCAGAAGGAGCAATACAGCAGTTTGCCGCCATCACCAGTCTTGTTCTCACCCATTAGTTTACCCCGTTTGCGACCTGTCAGTCGCTTGTCTCTCTATCTCAACCTTTCAATCTGAGCTTAGCCCAGAGCGATGCAAAAATCAGCGGCTGGTCAGCACTGAATCTATCAGACCGTATTCTACGGCCTGGGTTGCACTCATGAAATTATCGCGGTCAGTGTCACGCTCAATCACTTCCATTGGCTGGCCTGTGTGGTGCGATAACATCTGGTTGAGTTTGTGTTTGATACCCAAAATTTCCTGCGCATGGATAGCGATATCCGATGCCTGTCCCTGGAAACCACCCAAAGGCTGGTGGATCATTACCCTGGAATTTGGCAAACAATGGCGCATGCCTTTTTCACCACCGGCAAGCAGGAACGCGCCCATACTGCAGGCCTGACCGATACAAACGGTACTGACCTTGGGCTTGATAAACTGCATGGTATCGTAAATCGCCATACCTGCAGTTACGCTGCCACCGGGTGAATTGATGTAGAGATAAATCTCTTTATCTGGGTTTTCGGATTCCAGAAACAGTAGCTGCGCAACAATCAGGTTAGCCATGTGCTCTTCAACCTGACCCACCAGGAAGATGACTCGCTCTTTCAGCAGACGTGAATAGATATCGTAGGAACGCTCACCTTTTGCGGTTTGTTCCACCACCATGGGCACGAGCGCATTGAATACTGATTCCGGTGCGTTATGCATTTATCCCTTCCCTAAATAAAAATGGCCCGCATGAGGAGCCTCATACGAGCCATTATAAATGGCTTAACGCCAATCAAGTCAAGCTGCGGTTAAGCGCGGCCGGTAGCCTTGTTCATAAATTCTTCAAAAGCAACTTCCTTCTCGATCACTTTTGCAGATTTCAGCAGAGCTTCAACGGCTTGCTCTTCCAGAGCCACGTTGCGCATGTTCTGCATCAGCTCTTTGTTACCGTTGTAGTACTCAATCACTTCGGCTGGGTCTTCATAGGCAGAAGCCATAGAAGCAATCAGCGCCTGAACGCGTTCTTCTTCTACTTTCAGCTCGGTAGACTTGATAACTTCGCCCAGCAGCAGGCCCACTTTTACGCGGCGCTCGGCTTGCTCAGCGAACAGCTCAGCTGGCAGCTCAGGCATGTTGGCAGCATTGCCACCGAAACGCTGAACGGCTTGACGACGCAGTACGTTGATTTCGCCATCGATAAGTGCCTTTGGCAGCTCGATGTCGTTGGCAGCCAGCAGACCGTTGATCACCTGCTCTTTCACGTTGGCTTTCAGGGCCTGATCCAGCTCACGGCTCATGTTCTTGCGAATTTCGGCCTTCAGAGCCTCAACGCCGCCATCGGTGATACCGAACAGCTTGGCAAACTCGTCATTTACTTCTGGCAGGTTAGCCGCTTTCACCTCAGTCAGGGTGATAGCGAACTTGGCCGCTTTGCCCTTCAGGTTTTCAGCGTGGTATTCCTCAGGGAAGGTCACGTCGATTTCGAATTCTTCACCGGCCTTGTGGCCTTTGATGCCTTCTTCGAAGCCAGGGATCATACGACCGCTGCCCAGTTGCAGCTCAAAGCCTTCGGCCTTGCCACCCTGGAACTCTTCACCATCTACGCTGCCAACAAAGTTGATAACTACTTTGTCGCCTTCTTCGGCGGCACGTTCGACTGCGTCGAAAGTAGCATGTTGCTTGCGCAGGGTTTCAATCATGCTGTCTACGTCAGCATCGGTCACGTCAGCTTTTGGCTGTTCAACTTCGATGGCATCCAGACCTTTGAGTTCTACTTCTGGATACACTTCAAAAGTGGCAACAAATTCAAACTTGTCGGCATCGCTTGCACCTGGCATGAAAGTAGGTGCGCCAGCTGGATTCAGCTTCTCGGCGATGATGGCTTCAACAAAATTGCGCTGCATGATTTCGCCAGTCACATCCTGACGGATAGCGGCGCCGTAGCGCTTGCTGACAACGCTCATTGGTACTTTACCAGGACGGAAACCAGGGATACGGGCACGCTTGGCTTCGCGCTTCAGGCTCTCGTTAACCAGTTTTTCGATCTGCTCGGCAGGTACAGAGATGGTCAGGCGACGCTCTAAGCCTTGAGTTGTTTCAACAGAAACTTGCATTGTTTTACCTCGAAATATGTCTAACGTCCTTTGTAAATAGCCGAGTGTTCAACTATTAAGGTGTTCGTTTCTTGATCTTTTAAATTGACTTTAATGCCTGTCACGACGGGCGCGTCGGCACTGGTCGCTCATGGTTGACAGTTATCAAGACGCGACATTATAGCCACCGATATTGCTTGAGTCGAGCCTGAAACCGGCGTTTAAGGCTAGAAAAAAAGCGGCCATTGGCCGCTTTTTAACCTTCTGAAGAAGTGGGGTGACTGATGGGGCTCGAACCCACGACAACCGGAATCACAATCCGGGACTCTACCAACTGAGCTACAGTCACCACTGAATTTTATGGCACGCCCGGCAGGATTCGAACCTGCGACCATCCGCTTAGAAGGCGGATGCTCTATCCAACTGAGCTACGGGCGCAAGGTATCAACAATCGTTGAAGCCTATCCGGGGAGTCGACGCATACCTGCATCGACTTATAATTTGGTCGGTGATAGAGGATTCGAACCTCTGACCCTCTGCTCCCAAAGCAGATGCGCTACCGGACTGCGCTAATCACCGAAATCGTTCTATTATCGACGCCTTGCGTCAGAACGGAGCGCATCTTATCCCCTCACCTGACACCCGTCAACGATTTTTTTAACGCTGAAATCTGCCTGGCGAATTATAGAACAATACAGAGTTATCGGGATTTGCCGCCAATGGGGACAATGACACTGTGGCCCTTGGCTGTTAGAATGTGCGCGCTAAAAACTTCAGGCTGGTTTAACACAGTCGAATACAGGAAGCCCTACACCCATGACAGCCCAAAATATCGATGGCAAGGCCATTGCCCGTGCCATTCGCACTACCCTCAGCGACAAGGTAAAAGCCCGTAAAGAGGCCGGCCAGCGCATTCCGGGTCTTGCCGTAATCCTGGTGGGGTTGGATCCCGCCTCTCAGGTCTATGTTGGTTCCAAGCGCAAGGCCTGCGAAGAGGTCGGATTCTTATCCCAGTCCTTTGACCTGCCCGACACCACCAGCGAGGACGATCTGCTGGCGCTGATTGACCGCTGCAATGAAGACCCGGCCATCGATGGCATTCTGGTGCAACTGCCGCTGCCTGCACACATTGACTCTTCCAAGGTGATTGAGCGTATTCGCCCCGATAAAGATGTCGATGGCTTCCACCCTTATAATGTGGGCCGATTGGCACAGCGCATTCCTGTGCTGCGCTCCTGTACCCCTATGGGCATCATGACCCTTATCCGCTCCACCGGCGTGGATACCTATGGTTTGGACGCCGTTGTTGTTGGCGCCTCCAATATCGTGGGCCGCCCCATGACGCTGGAACTACTGCTTGCCGGCTGCACCACTACTACCTGCCATCGCTTTACCAAAAACCTTGAAGATAAGGTGCGTCAGGCAGACTTGCTGGTGGTGGCTGTGGGTAAACCCAACTTCATTCCCGGTGACTGGATTAAGCCCGGCGCCATTGTGATTGACGTAGGTATCAACCGTCTCGATGATGGCCGCTTGGTAGGGGATGTTGAATTCGATGTGGCCGCCGAACGTGCAGCCTTTATTACCCCTGTGCCCGGTGGTGTGGGTCCAATGACCATTGCGAGTCTGTTGGAAAACACCCTCTATGCCGCTGAGAACTATCACGACTGAGTCAACAAGGTGATAGCGCCATAAAAAACGCCTGCAATTGCAGGCGTTTTTGTTTGTACTCAGAAGTAGTTTATTTCTTGCGCCAGGTAGTGCCTTCCGGACCATCTTCAAGTACCACGCCGAGGGCGTTCAAGCGGTCGCGGGCTACATCGGCAGCAGGCCAGTCTTTTTCGGCGCGGGCACGGTTACGCTCAACGATCAGAGCTTCAATCTCCGCCACTTCGTCGGCATTGCCATCACCCTGGAGGAAAGCCTCAGGCGTTGAAGACAAAATGCCCAGCACTTCGGCAAGCGCTTTGAGCGCTACACCCAATTGAGACGCCGCAGCCATATCGCTGGTTTTCAGACGGTTGATTTCGCGCACCATATCAAAGAGGACTGAGTAGGCCTCTGGGGTGTTGAAATCATCGTCCATGGCGGCCACAAAGCGGCTGACAAACTCGTCAGCACCGGCAGCTTCAACTGTCAGATCCAGACCTTTCAGTGCGGTGTACATACGCTCGAGGGACGCGCGAGCCTGCTTCAAGTTGTCTTCGCTGTAGTTCAGCTGGCTGCGATAGTGACCGGACAGCAGGAAATAGCGCACGGTCTGGGCATCGTAGTGTGCAAGCACATCCCGGATGGTGAAGAAGTTGCCAAGGGACTTGGACATCTTTTCACGGTCGACCATCACCATCCCTGTGTGCATCCAGGTGTTTACATATGGCGTGTCATGGGCGCAGCAGGACTGCGCAATTTCGTTTTCATGGTGCGGGAACTGCAAATCACTGCCACCGCCATGGATGTCGAAATGAAGCCCCAGGTGCTTGCTGTTCATGGCCGAGCACTCGATGTGCCAACCTGGACGACCCGGGCCCCATGGGGATTCCCAGGTAGGCTCGCCGGGCTTGGACATCTTCCACAGCACGAAATCCATCGGATTACGTTTGTTCTCATCCACTTCAACGCGGGCACCGGCTTGCAGCTGCTCCAGGTCCTGCCCTGACAGACGGCCGTATGCGGCATAAGAGGACACATCAAACAGCACATCGCCGTCGGCAGCGACATAAGCATGACCACGGTCAAGCAGACGGGTCACCATGTCGATGATTTCGTCGATGTGGAGAGTCGCACGGGGTTCGAAGCTTGGACGCACCATATTCAGCGCGTCGAAGTCGGCATGCATTTCACCAATCAAACGCTCGGTGAGGCTGTCACAGCTTTCGCCATTTTCATTGGCGCGCTTGATGATTTTGTCATCCACATCGGTGATATTGCGCTGATAATTTACCTCGTAACCGCGGTAACGCAGATAACGCACAATCATATCGAAACACACAAAAGTACGACCATGGCCAATGTGGCACAGGTCATAGATCGTCACACCACAAACATACATGCCGATTTTGCCTGGCTGTATGGGTTTAAACTCCTCTTTTTGACGACTGATACTATTGTATATCTTCAACATTCTTGCTCTCTTTCCGCTAAGCACTGGGTGTAAAATCAAGCCTGTGAGTCTATCATGCTCCAAAGCCCTTGAATACTGCACTTTCAGGGCCGTTCCAGATAAGTTAGAATCCGCCGACACTTTCAAATGAGTACCGCAACGATGATCACATTGCACACCAACTTTGGCGATATCAAAATCGCACTGAACCACGAAAAAGCACCGGTAACTGCCGAAAACTTCCAACGCTATGCCAGCGAGGGATTCTTCGATGGCACTATTTTCCACCGTGTTATCGATGGCTTTATGATCCAGGGCGGCGGTTTTACCGAAGATATGGTGCAAAAGCGCACCCATGAGCCAGTAAAAAACGAGGCCAACAACGGTCTGTCCAACAAGGTTGGCACCATCGCCATGGCCCGTACATCCGATCCGCATTCGGCAACGGCACAGTTCTTCATCAACGTAAATGACAACACCTTCCTGGACTTCAAATCCGAATCCATGCAGGGCTGGGGTTACTGCGTGTTCGGTGAAGTGGTTGAAGGTTTGGATGTAGTAAACGCCATCAAGGGCGTTAACACCGGCAACCGTGGCATGCACCAGGATGTGCCGCTCGAAGCCGTTGTAATTCAAAAGGTCAGCATCGAAGGCTAATTCAGGTCAGATGCGTACCCTTTTTATCGGCGATCTGCATTTAAGTGCAGATCGCCCCGATATTACCTCGGCCTTTCGTCGCTTTCTTTCCCAGTCCTTCGATGATGTGGATGCCCTGTATATTCTGGGCGATCTGTTTGAAGTGTGGGTGGGTGATGATATTGCCGAACCCTTTGCACTGGATATTGCCGCCGATATTGCTGCGCTCAGCCACAAGCTGCCAATTTATTTTATTCACGGAAACCGTGATTTTTTAATTGGAAAGCAATTTGCCGCTGTCAGTAAGATGCAGCTCCTTGATGAAGTGCATCAAATCGACCTCTACGGCATACCCACCCTGCTGCTTCACGGCGACAGTCTCTGTACGCTTGATAAGGGCTACCAGCGCTTTCGCTGGTTCAGAAACCAGCCTTGGGTGAAATGGATATACAGCAAGCTATCCCAAAGTAAACGACTGAGCATTGCCGCTAATCTCAGGGCCAAAAGCAAGGCCGGTAATCAGCTGAAGAGCCAGTACATCATGGATGCTGAACCCCATGCCGTTGCCGACCTCTTGCAAAAGCACGGCTGCACGCAGATGATCCACGGCCATACCCACAGACCAGCTATACACCATGAAAGTGCCGGTACCCGTATTGTGGTGGGTGACTGGTACAGCCAAAGCAGCGTACTGGAGGTGACCGCCGACGGACCCAACCTTCAGGCTAAGCCACTTAGCGGCAACTGAAAGCGCTCAGATAAGCGGTACACCGCTGTGAAAGCGGAACTCCTCATCGACACCTTGGATCAGCGCCGCTTCCACCCCGGCAAAATAAGCGATGCGCTGGTCGATATTTTCCCCCGCAATCATCTCGGCAAGGATCAAATAATCCTGATAGTGCCGGGCCTCTGAACGTAAAAGCGACACGTAAAAACGCTCAAGCTCTTCGTCCATAAAGGGGGCGAGTTTGGCGAAACGCTCACAGGATCGGGCCTCGATAAAGGCGCCTACGATAAGCTTATCGACCAGGGTAGCAGGCTCACTGGTACGCACATGACTCATCATGCCCTTGGCATAACGGCCTGCGTTTATATTGGTATAGGGAATATCTCTGGCATGCATGATTTCAAGCACCTGCTCGAAATGATGAAACTCTTCCTTAATCAAGCGAACCATTCTGGCAATCAGTTCGTCGCCAAACGCAAAGCCAGATTTGGGTTTAAGCTCAGTAGCCAGTTCGTTCTTTTTCCCGGTACGGGCCAGGAAGGCCGCCATATCCCGGTCTTTGTGATAGACAAATTCTTCATAAGGCTTCGCCCAGGCAAGTAGCGCCGAACCGCACTCTGGGTCTACCGCATATTTGCGGATTAAGAACAGGGCCGTTTGTGCGGCTTTAAGCTCACAGTTGCAATGGTCAACCAAAATCGACTGTAACACACTGGGGTCTTTGGCTTTCTCAATCCAGGCATCCGGGGTTTCGCAGGCAAGAAATGCTCTGACCGGCGCCAACAACTGCTCTATCACACAGCTTTCCTCATTCGATTAAAGCCCGCCATTCTACTGGCTTCGCCCGCGCGTTAACAGTAGCAAGATTTGCCCACCTTGACGGATGTCAATTTTTGTTCAATAAATAATCTCAGAGCTGTAACAGGCTCGTCTGCAGTTTGGCGAGCTCGGGGATCACTGCTGAACAAGGATAATTATAATGGTACTGAATCACTTATTGGGGTTATACACTCATCCAAAAGAAGAGTGGCACACAATTGAAAAGAACCACGAAGCACTGAAAAGCAGCATGAGCCATCTATTGCTCATCGCACTCATTCCACCCATTTGCAGTTACTTTGCCATGGCCCATATCGGCTGGAATCCGGGCGCAGGAGAGCCTTTGTTCCTGACCAGTCAAAGTGCAATTTATATGTCCGTTGGTATGTATTTTGGCTTGATAGCCGGTGTGTTTGGACTTGCCTACCTGGCGCATTGGATGGCCATTACCTTCGATGCCAAACCTGATTTTACTCAGGCGCTCGAATTGGCAACCTACACCGCCACTCCCCTCTTTATGGTGGGCCTGTCGGCACTCTACCCTGTGCTTTGGTTTATGATGGTGGTTGGCCTGATTGGTCTGGCTTACTCGGTTTACCTGCTTTACACCGGCGTGCCCATCATCATGAACATCCCTGAAGAAAAAGGCTTTATCTATGCCAGCTCTGTGGTTACCGCAGGTCTTGTATTGCTGGTTGCTCTGATGGCGGGCAGCGTGATTTTGTGGAGCCTCGGCTTTGGCCCCATGCTTCAGTAATCAATACTGCAAAAACTTACCAATAAAAAAGGCGCCATTGGCGCCTTTTTTATTATCTGCTCAATAATCAGAAGGATTCGCGCAGTGCAACTGTCAGGTTAAACACCAGTTTGCCCGGAGCTGAGTCTTTGCTGTCAGCACAGAAATAACCTTCACGCTCAAACTGATACGCTTGAGAGGCTTTAGCATTGGCCAGCGGCGCCTCGGCAAAACCATGCACCACCTCCAACGAGGCAGGGTTGAGTACTTCATCCACGGTTTCAGCGGCTGCCGGATTGGCATCGTTGAACAGACGCTCGTACAGGCGGAACTCAGCAGGCAGAGCGGTGGTCGCTTCAACCCAGTGGATCACACCTTTCACCTTACGGCCATCACTTGGGTTTTGGCCCAGAGTCTCAGGATCGTAGGTACAGTAAACGGTCGTTACATTGCCTTCGGCATCTTTTTCGCAGCGCTCAGCTCGAATTACATAGGCATTACGCAGACGCACTTCCTTGCCCAGTACCAAACGCTTGTACTGTTTATTGGCTTCTTCACGGAAGTCGGCGGCGTCGATGTAAATCTCACGGCCAAACGCCAGCTCACGCTCACCCATCTCTTCGATATTGGGGTGCACAGGCGCCTTCACATACTCAAGCTCAGGGGCTGTGAAGTTCTCGATGATCACCTTAATAGGGCGAATAACCGCCATGGCGCGAGGAGCGTTTTCATTGAGATCTTCACGAATACAGGCTTCGAGCATGCCCACTTCAACCAGGTTGTCCTGCTTGGTCACACCAATGCGCTGACAAAACTCGCGGATAGACGCTGGCGTGTAGCCACGGCGACGCAAACCGGCGATGGTTGGCATACGAGGGTCGTCCCAACCGGACACCAGGCCACGTACCACCAGGTCGTTCAGCTTGCGCTTGGACATCAGGGTGTATTCAAGATTCAGACGGGAAAACTCGTACTGACGGGTACGGTTTGGCGCCTGGAAGTCATTGAGGTTATCCAGCACCCAGTCATACAGACGACGGTTGTCCTGGAACTCCAGCGTACACAGCGAGTGAGTGATGTTTTCCAGCGCATCCGAGATACAGTGGGTAAAGTCGTACATCGGATAGATGCACCACTTGTCACCGGTCTGATGGTGATGGGCGAATTTAACGCGGTAAATCACGGGGTCGCGCATACACATAAAGGGCGACGCCATATCGATTTTGGCACGCAGCACGCACTCACCTTCTTTGAAGCCACCATCGCGCATCTTTTCAAATAGCGCCAGGTTTTCTTCGGGTGAGGTATCACGATATGGACTGTTACGACCCGGCTCTTTCAGAGTGCCACGGTACTCACGGGTTTCCTCGGCATTGAGAAAACACACATAGGCCAAGCCCTTGTTAATAAGCTCAACCGCATAACCGTAAAGCTCATCGAAATAGTTGGAGGAGTAGCGAACCTCTCCATCCCACTGGAACCCGAGCCACTTAACGTCTTCCTGAATCGAATTCACGTAGTCGATGTCTTCTTTTTCAGGGTTGGTATCATCAAAACGCAGGTTGCACTGGCCCTTGTAATCCTCTGCAATACCAAAGTTCAGGCAGATGGATTTGGCGTGGCCAATGTGCAGATAGCCGTTTGGCTCCGGCGGAAAACGTGTGTGCACACTGGTGTGCTTACCGCTGGCCAAATCTTCATCTATGATGTTGCGAATGAAGTTACTGGGACGTACTTCGTTGTCCACGTGACTCATGGAGTTCCTCTTGCAAACAGTGGCAAATTTTTCAAAACCTGCATGATCCTACAGAAACCTGCCGCTGACAATGCCTGCACATAAAAAACAGCCCGGTTCAGTGTCTTGATAGTAAAAAAGCAGCCCACAGGCTGCTTTTCGATTTCCCGTTGACGCTCATCACTCTGTGATGATGCGTATCCCGGGAATAATCTGCTGAGTCTTACGA
The DNA here is from genome assembly GCF_019457615.1 of Shewanella zhangzhouensis. NCBI lineage: Bacteria > Pseudomonadati > Pseudomonadota > Gammaproteobacteria > Alteromonadales > Shewanellaceae > Shewanella > Shewanella zhangzhouensis. The sequence goes on along the minus strand of NZ_CP080414.1, from coordinate 1,541,144 downwards.
CCTTTCTGCTTCAGATAGATGAAGAAGGCTATCAGAGCACCAGCAATAACCGCAGTCCAGAGCACAGTTTGCAGCGGATGCACAGCCACGTTGCCCCACTGATACACCAGGGTTGCAGTGCCGTAGGCCAGGCCAAAGGTCCAGGTAGCCGCAAACACAGCCCAGCCCTTGCCAAACTCGTTTACCAGAGCGCCCATGGCGGCGACGCATGGGGTGTAAAGCAGCACAAACACCAGATAAGAGAAGGCTGCCAGCTGACCACTGAAACCGGACTGCAGTGCACTGAAGGTTGAGCGATCAACGCCCTGCTCTTCTGCTGCAGTATCCACACTGGATACATCACCCACCGACATGGACATAGGATCTTCAGGGGCAATCCCCAACAAGTTTGCAGGAATGGTGGCAAGCGCTTCACCGAAAGACTCAGACAGCGGCGTCAGTTCCTCTTCATCAGCACCTGGCGTGCTGTACAGGCTGTTCAGGGTGCCCACTACGGCTTCTTTGGCAAAAATCCCAGTGATGATACCCACTGTGGCAGGCCAGTTGCCTTCTTCAATTCCCATGGGTGAGAAAATGGGTGTTACCTTCTGGCTCACTACACTGAGCACAGACTCGCTGCTGTCTTCATGGCCAAAGGTGCCATCCACGCCCACGGCATTGATAAAGTTCAGCAGAGTCACCACCAGCACGATAGTTTTACCGGCGCCAAGGATAAAGCTCTTGGTACGCTTACCGGTACGGGATACCACAGCCTTGAATTTAGGCATCTCGTAGTTTGGCAATTCCATTACCACGGCGCTGCTTACCCCCGGCAGCAGGGTGCTTCGCAGCAACAGCCCGGTGCCGATGGCGGCGATAATACCTATGATATAAAGCAGGAACACCAGATTCTGACCTGAGTTCGGGAAGAATGCAGCCGCAAACAGCGCGTAAACCGGCAGACGGGCACCGCAGGACATGAAGGGCGCCATCATACCGGTGACGATACGTTCACGCTCACTGCCCAGAGTACGGGTAGCCATAATGGCCGGCACAGAGCAGCCAAAGCCAACAATCATGGGCACAAACGCCTTGCCGGGCAGCCCGATGCGGCGCATCAGCCCGTCCACTACAAAGGCGGCACGGGACATATAGCCAGAGCTTTCCAACACTGACAAGGCCAGAAACAGCGCCATAATCACCGGAATAAAGGTCGCCACGGTTTGAATGCCCTGACCAATACCACCAGCCAGCAGGGTAACCAGCCATTCTGGCGCGCCCCAATCGCCAAGCAGAGCGCCGAAGTGGTCCACAAACAAGGCGCCGGCGGTAATATCGAAGAAATCAATAAAGGCACTGCCCACGTTAATGGCGAACATGAACATCAGATACATGACCAGCAGGAACACGGGCACACCCAACACCGGATGCAACACCAGTCCGTCCAGACGGTCACTTAACGTAGGCGCATCATCATTGGCAACAGCCGCACGGTAAACACGCTCCACAAAATTAAAGCGGGTCGTGGCCACCATCAATTCGATGTCCAGCCCCTTGGCCTTAAGCCCATCGGCGCAGCGGCTTACTTCCGACTCGAACTCGCTGTTCTTGCACTGACCGCAGCCCAAACCGTTGCCCAGCATGGCAAGTGCACGGCCACGGCTAAGGCCGTTATCTTTTTCCAAAAGCTCAGAGACAGCGCGCTCAATGTCACCCTCATAACCGAGCATCAAAGGAGCTTCTGAGACCTTGCCTTCCAGCAGGGCAACAACCTGCTCCTGCACCTTAAGAACGTCTTTAGCTTCTCTGGCGCATACCGCAATCACAGGACAGCCCAGCTCCTGAGACATCTTTTGAATATCGACATGGACACCACGTTTCAGGGCGATGTCGATTTTATTGACCACCACCACCATGGGGATGCCAAGTTCGCGCAGTTGCACGGTGAGATACAGATGGCGCTCAATATTGGTGGCATCTATCAGATTGATGATGCCATCCATGTGCTGTTCTGCCAGATACTGCTGGGCAATCTGCTCATCGAGGGAGCAATCGCAGCTCTTGCCCGCAGGCAAAATATCATAAATGCCAGGTAGATCAGTGAGGTAAACATCGGCACCGCTCAGACTGAAATGGCCGGTTTTCTTTTCTACCGTTACCCCTGACCAGTTCCCCACCTGTTGGTTGGCACCGGTTAAGGCATTAAAGAGGGTGGACTTACCGGCATTGGGATTGCCAACGGTGACACAGTGAAATTGCTTAGCCATGAACGACTCCCGCCTCAATGGGATTGACCTCAATGATTTGAGCCAACTCCAGACGCATACAAAGCTTACTGCCGCGGATATCGAGTTCAATACCACTGCCCAGCGGCGCCTTACGGATAAATGTCAAACGGGTGTTGGGCGTTATCCCCATGGACAACAGTTTGCGATTAACTGTTTGAGGCAGGTCCAATTGCCCTACTTCGGCGATTACTGCTTTATCACCCGGGCGAAGGTCACTCAATTTCATTAACAAGGTCCACCCTGCTTAATCTCAATCATCAACTGCCTGGCATTCTAACCAAGTCCATCAGTCGATAATTGTACCTGGATCAACTTTTTGACTGGTAACGATAATAATTTTCAATCAGTCATCAATTATGCGGCAAAAGATACGCAGAATAAATGCCTCTGTTGAACTAAATCGGTACGTTGCCTAGACCAATCAGCAAATCCAGACGTGACCAGCATCACACTTCCACTATATTCCTTGAAAAATCAAACTAATTATTAATACCTGGATGCCGTGGTGTTAATGACTTGTCGCAAATTTAAACTACACTTTTGCATTAGTGTTTCGCTCAATTACTCATTTAGCGAACCATAAATAACTATAAACCCGAACGCGCCTCAGGAAGTGTGAGAATGAAGATGGAAATCCCCGTTCAATGCAGGATGCTGACCCTGTGTCTGCTGAGCCTGCTGTTTTCGTTTCAGGCAGCAGCAACGCCCTGGAAAGACATGCCGCCCTCAGAAGTTGAGGCAACGCTCGACAAAAAATTCGCCGAAGGCAAGTACTCCCCAAAGGGCGCTGACACCTGTCTGATGTGCCACAAGAAGAGCGCAACCGTCATGGCGCTGTTCGACAACGTCCACGGCAGTACCCACTCCAGCGCATCCCCCATGGCCGATCTCCAATGCGAAGCCTGCCACGGCCCCATGGGCAATCACAACAAGGGCGGCAAGGAGCCGATGATCACCTTCGGTAAAGACGCCCCGGTTGCCGCAGACAAGCAAAACAGCGTGTGTCTTTCCTGCCACCAGGACGACAAGCGTATGGCGTGGGAAGGCAGCCATCACAACAGTGCCGACATTCCCTGCGCAAGCTGCCACCTTATTCATGCCGCCAAAGACCCGGTTCAGCAAAGAACCACTGAAGTTGAGGTGTGTACCACCTGCCATCTCGAACAAAAAGCCGATATCCACAAGCGCTCCAGTCATCCGGTCGAAAACGGCCAGATGGTGTGCAGTGACTGCCACAATCCCCACGGCAGTCTGGGGGAGTCCAGCCTCAAACAGATGAGCATCAATGAAAATTGTTATGCCTGCCACGCCGAAAAACGCGGCCCCAAACTCTGGGAACACGCCCCGGTAACGGACAACTGCGCCAGTTGCCATCAGGTGCATGGCAGCGTTAACGAAGCCATGCTCACCATTAAGGCGCCGCAGCTGTGCCAGCAATGCCATGCCAGTGTTGGCCATACCGCCAATGCCCAGTTCGGCACGGCGCCCAGTGCCTTTACAGCCGGGCAGAGCTGTATGAACTGCCACAGTCAGGTTCATGGCTCAAATCATCCATCCGGCAAGCTGCTGCAGCGCTAAGGAGACTCAAATGAAACCCCATTTCTCCCCCACGCTGAGCCTGATTGCATCCGCCATACTCCTGGGGCTGTCCGGACAGGCCATGGCGGGTTACGGGCTGAAAGACGCCAACCGCACCTCAGTGAAGAAAGACGCCTGGGTTTGCAAAGGATGTGAAAGCAAATCTGAATCCACCTCAGCCATCACCGCCGGCATCGCCTGGCAGGACGGCGAAGACAGCCACTTTGCAAACACCACAGGCACAGACGCCGATGGTGCCACTGGCTATGTCAGTGCTGACATTCAACACCGCGGCGACAAGGATTACCGACTCGACTTCCAGGCCGACAAGCTGGGATTTGATGCATCCAGCGCCAGGCTCGCCATCAGAAAGCCCGGCCACTATCAGTTTTATCTCGACTATCGCGCACTTGCCCGATACGACACCAATCAAGGGGTAACGCCATACAGTGCCGAAGGTGACCTGCTGGAATTGCCGGATAACTGGCAAACCGCCGGCACCACCGCAGGCATGACAGGATTGCAGGATGCAACTGCCGTGAAACTGGAGAAAAAACGTCAGCGCTTTGAACTTGGCGGCGCCGTTACCGGTGACAGTTTTACCAGTGAACTCAACTTTCGGCACGAAACCCGCGAAGGCGCCCAGCGAAGCAGCGTTAACCTGCTGACCAACGCTGCCATGGTTGCCAAACCCATAGACGACAGCACAGACACCCTCGATGCCAAGGTATATTGGCGCGGTGACAGGTTTTTGGGTGGCATCAACGGCCAATTCAGCAAATACAGTAACGATCATCAGCGTCTTGCATTCGACAATGCCTTCTACCCAACCTTTGGTGCAGCCTATAACGGGCAAATGGCGGTTGATCCTGATAATCAGGCTTTTAGCCTGGGAACCGACCTGCAGTTTTTTGAAGGGGCGCAGCAGGCCATTATGCGGGCGCGCTTTAGCCGCCTGACCCAGGATGAGCCGCTGCTGAATGCCACAGTAACCGGCCCATCGCCTGCATTGCCCGTCATTAGCCCGGATACTCAGGTGGACCTGATGGAGCTGGGGCTCGCCTACAGCAACAGACTTAGCCGGGAATTTTCGGTGCGCGCCTCATATGATTTTCGCGACCGCGACAATAAAACCCCGGAGTACCTTTACCCTCTGGTCACAACCGACAGCATCTATCGTGGTGAGTACTACAACAAAGGCTACGACAGGACCCGCCAGCTGCTGAAACTGGGCGCAAAATACCGTTTCAGCCGCCAATGGGACCTGGACACCCTCTACCGTTACGACCACAACAGTTACAGCGAACTGAGCCGGGATTCAGTATTCGAAAACCACTTTGAGGCCACTGTCAGAGGGCAGATTATGGCAGGCTGGCGCGTCAGCCTGAAAGGCGAAGTCAGCGCACGCCGTGGCGACAGCTACCAGACCAGCAGCAACACCCAGGCACAGAATCAAAGCGCCATGCGCCAGTATTTTCTTGCCGACAGAGACAAGCGCGAAATCCGCTTGATGACAGACCATTACTTCGCGGATTTATCACTGCAATTCAATGTCCACTCGGGCAATGAAGATTTCAGTGAAAGTGAGCTTGGCCTCGGCGAAGTGCAGTACACAGGTTTTGGCATGAATGCCGGATATCCCTTGACTGAACACCTGCTATTGAACGGATTTTTGGGCATGGACTGGCGTGATACCACTCAGTTTGGCAGCAACTCTGGCGTCAGTCGCTGGACTGGTGAAAGCCGGGATGAGCACACATCCGCCAGCCTTGGGCTGAAATGGCAAAACCTCATGGACAACAAACTCAGCCTCGGGCTCGACTATGGGTACAGCGATGGCAGCAGCGACACCGAAGTCAGCCTGGGTCTGTCAAATATCTACGGTCCCTACAGCGCCACCCGCCATAACGTCAGTGCTTATGCCAATTACCAGCTCAGCGATGCCATGTCGCTTCGTCTCGATTGGCTCTATGAGAACTACAGCGACATGGACTGGGGCAACGAAGGTCTCACACCGGCCAGCATACCCAACCTGATCCTGCTTGGCTCACTGGGCCACGATTATCAGGCGCACTATCTCGGATTCAGTTTCAGTTATCAGTGGTAACAGGCACGCAAGGAAGGAACGCAACCATGAGTATTAGCAAAAGAATAAGCATCAAACGCCTTTGCCGCCTGACACTGGCGGGAGCAACCCTGCTGGCACTGGCCGCCTGTGGCGGCAGTGATGGCGATCCCGGGAAACCCGGCGATCCGGGCGGCGAACCGGCCATGACGATTCAAAGCCTGCATGTGGAGTTTATGGATGTCGGCTTCACCGATGGCATTGCCTCGGTAAAATATCGGGTAACCAACCAGGATGATGAGGTGGTGGTGGGCATACCATCCGCTACCTTTATCGCAGCCCAGTTGGTACCAGAAGGCTTCACCGGCGCAGGCAATGCCAGCACCTGGCAATACTTCGGCTCTGAAAACTGTGCCTCCACCTGCCCCGGCAGTTATACCGACCTGAAAACCGGTATTTACACCTACAGTTTCAGCGCCCCCTTTGAAGGCATGAATGGTCAAAGCCTGATAGAGGGTGCCACCCAGCGTTTGGTGATCAAGCTTGGGGGCGATAGCCTGCCCGACGGCACACCGCTGCCCATTACCAATGCCCACAAAGACTGGCAAAGCGCTGGCGAGCCCGCCTATACCCGTAATATTGTCAGTATCGATACCTGTAACAGTTGTCACAGCAATCTGGCCTTCCATGGCAGCAGATACAATCAGGTCGAAACCTGTGTTACCTGCCATAACGCCACCCGGGTATCCAACCCCGCGAATGTGTTCGCGCCCATGGTTCACAGCAAACACCTGGCAGGGTTTCCCCAGCCGCTGGCCGATTGCGAGACATGTCATAAGCCCGATGAGGCGCTCGCCGACAATCAGAATTGGCACAAAATCCCCACCATGGAGGCCTGTGGCAGCTGTCATACCAACATTAACTTCCCCGCTGGTGAAGGCCACCCTGCCCAGCCAACCAACGCCAATTGTGTAGCCTGTCACAATGCCGACTGGACTGCAGAGGTGCACTCCGATAAAGCAGCCGACGATGCACTGGCCGCCTTTGAGGTACAGCTAACATCAGCCAGCATGGCCGCTGGCACTGTCACGGTGGGCGTAAAACTCGTCAATCCGCAAAGTGGTGAAGTATACGGCGCCGCCGATAGCCTGGATTTCGTGTCGGATTTGCGGGTATACGCCAACTGGGGCGGCAGCATGGATTACACCACCCGCAGCGCCCGCTCAATACGGCTGCAAAGCACAGCGGCTGTGGCCTCTGAAAATGGGGTGAACAGCTATCAAATCACCGGATTGACGGTCCCAGCCGGCACTGAAGCGGACACCGGCACCCTTGCCGTTCAGGGGCGCATTTGCGCCGCCGATGGCAAACTGGTTGCCTGTGGTGACGGCGTAGATGTGCTGGTCATCAAATCGTCGCACCGCTTCTTTGATTCGTCCATGCTGACCACCGCTGGACGTCGCACCGTAGTGACCAATGAAACCTGTGGTAATTGCCATGGCGATCAGAAGCTTAACTTCCATGGCGCCCGCAACGATTTGGAAGGCCAATGCCAGCTGTGCCACAACCACAATATGCAGGCAGATGCTACTGCCGCCAATCCTGCCCATACAACGGCTGATTTCAAGCAGCTCATTCATGCGCTGCACAGGGGCAAGTTTGAAGGCTTCGAGACCCTCAACTATCCCGGCAACATTGGCAACTGCGCCCAGTGCCACACCAACAACACCGATGGTGTACTCAGCGTAGCGCTGCCGCTCTCCACAGCGGTGCAGCCTATGGCGCTCAGCGATGGCAGCTTTACCAGCCCCACCGCTGCCATTTGCAGTAACTGCCACGAGTCCGACAGCGCCAAAAACCACATGACCCAACAGGGTGGCGTGTTTGCCGGAACCAAGGCCGATGCCACCGCGGGCACTGAAAGCTGCAACACCTGTCACAGCCAGGGTGGCATGGCCGATGTGCTTAAGGTTCACCCAATTCATTGATGATTAAAAAGCCGCCCAGAGTGGGCGGCGATAATTAGGGGGCCAGCTGTCATCGGCCCCATTCGTGCAATAAACGCAATGCAGGGATACAAAGATGAACTTCCAAAGACAGGTGTACAGGACTACCCGCCTGGCATTGGCCGCCCTGATATCGCTGACACTATTTGCCTGTGGCAGCGACGGTGAGGACGGTAAAGATGGCGAGGACGGCGTTGTTGGCGTCAATATTGATTCTACCGCCACGCTTAAGGTGAACTTCACCGATGCCAGGGTCGAAGATGGCAAAGTCACTGCCGACTTTATGCTGACTAACGCCAATGGCGTTGCTGTGCTTGGGTTAACCAAGACGCATGACCTCCGACTTGGTATCGCTCAGTTAACGCAGGTCACCCAGACCATAGGGACGGGAGACGACGCCAGAGAAGCGGACCTGGGTTATCAGTGGCAGGCGTATATCAATAGTCTTCGCCAGCCGGGTACTGTGCCGGAGGGTGTGGATGGCCTTACTCCGTCCCCCCAATATCAGGCAGGCGTGGAAGCCGCCAACGGGTGTGACACCTGCTTGGTTGACCATGGCGATGGCAGCTACAGCTACAGTTTTCAGGTGAATATCGCCCAGGTCACAGAGCCATTGGCGGTAGTTTACAACGCGGATGCCACCCAAAGGATCACCATGGAGCTGAGGCTGCCTCAGGTGGTTGCAAACGGTCATTTCGATTGGCAGCCATCCACTGGCAACACTGAGGGTATCCAAACCCGAAACGTGGTCACCATCAACGCCTGTTATACCTGTCACCAACCTGACAGCCTCAAGCTGCACGGAGGAAGAAGGATTGACATTGAGAACTGTGTGGCTTGCCATACGGCGACCTCCGGGGATCCTGAATCAGGCAACAGTGTGGAATTCACTTATCTTATCCACGCCATCCACCGTGGTGCCGAGCGTCATACCTTTGATGCCGATGGCAATCAGGTAGATGCCCCTTACAAAATTGTTGGATTCGGCGGCAGTGTGCATGACTATGGTCTGGTGCACTTCCCGAGGAAACCCGCCTCTGACTGCAGTGTGTGTCACCAGGAAGGTCAAGGGGCACCGGCCGATGCTGCTCTCTTTAAAGCCGAAAAGAGCAACACCGCCTGCGTGGCCTGTCACTCCGAAAAACCCTCTGCCCACCATGCCAGCACTGACTGTATGGCGTGCCACAATACCGACAACACCTACCATGGTACCGGCAGCCCCACCAAACGCCATGGCGATGTGATGAAGGCATACACCCTGGCAAGCGAACTGAGCGTCAAAGTTCTCGATGTCAGTGCCAATGCGGGCAAAATGACCTTTAAGGTGCAGGTGCTGGACAAAAACGGCGCCCCAATGGATCAGACCTTTATCGACCAAGGCAGCCGCATGGTCGTCGCCTGGGATGTTGAGAAAGACTATCCCGCCTACAATGACGCCTCCTACAGCAATCGTCGCATCCGCCTGCGCGAGGGCACCTACGATGCCACTGAAAAGAGCTACACCTTGACGCCAAATGTGGCCCTGCCCGCTACGCCGGACGGAAAGAGCTTCGAGATCTGGTCAACATTGGAAGCCTGTTTTAACAACGGGGGTTATGGGGTCGACGATATCCAACTCACCGATTGCAGCACCGATGGCGTAAGAACTGTGGCCATCAAAGAAAGCCCATATCGCTTTGTCTGGGGAAATAATGGCATCGACAGCTCGCAGCAAGCGGCTATGCGCCGAGCCATTATCGACACTGCCAAGTGTCAGGCGTGCCATGGTCAGGAAATTCACCACTATGATAATGGCGTGAATTGTCAGACCTGCCATACCTCAGATAAGACCCTGAGCAACAGTTCGACTTATCCGGGTGGCCGCATACCCACCAGCTTTGCCTGGAAGGCACACGAGCGCGAAGGGCACTTCCTCAAATATGGTGGGCTGCAATCGGGAACCGTACTCAAGACAGATTGCGCCACCTGCCACACAGAGGCTGGCAACAACGTTACCGGTATCACCCTTGGCCGCGCTCCAGACCGGGTGTGGCGGTATGGCGATACCCAAAACAACGGCGCCGACATCTGGGTATCTTCCGATGCGGGCAGTTGCCTGAGCTGTCACCAGCAGTACTTAAGTGATGCCGCCAAGTCACACATCACGGCCAATGGCGGTATTCTGGATGGTATGAGTGAGGCCGATGTCCGCAATCGTGCCAAAGAGGCCTGTTCTACCTGCCATACACCGACACAACTGATGGAAGTGCACGGCAACTGAGGTGTTTCAGCAGCTTGAATACCTTTAAATGGTAAACACTCAAAAGGGAGGCAATAGCCTCCCTTTTTATTGTGTCTTTTTGTAATCCGCACTCGGTAAATCCGCTTTTATTGATCAAGATTATGTTTTGCTCCGACGCCCAATCTACCCCTAAAGAAATAGTCCGATCTCAATCACATAACCCGGCGAAAGTGACTGATTATTCTGCATCACTTGGTTAGCCTTAACCTTGGAAACATAAATCCACCCATTCGCTGTGGTTAATGAGATTTGTTTTGATTAACCGCAAGTTAATGGCGATGACAAATACACTTGCAGGGAAATATTATGATGAAACGGTTCAACTTCAATGCCGCGACAAAAGCGATATTGGGTGCCGGATTACTGTCTTTAACGCTCGTCGGTTGCGGCAGCGACGGCAAAGATGGTGAAGACGGCAAAGATGGTGTCATTGGCGTCAGCATTGACAAAACATCGACCCTCAAAGCCACCTTTACCAATGCCAGCATCGATGCCGGTGTACTGAACGTTGACTTCACCCTGGAAAACGCCAACGGCGTCGCCGTGTTGGGGCTGACCAAGGATCACGATCTGCGTTTTGGTATTGCCCAGCTCACCGAAGTGACAGAAACAGTGGGTGAAGGCGACCAGGCCACCGAAGCCAATCGCGGCTACCAGTGGCAGGCCTACATCAACGGCAAAAAAGAGCCCAATCCAGCCTGGGTGCCCGAGGGCGATGCCGACATCAACCCCTCAGCTCAGTATCAGGCCAACGTAGAAGCCGCCAATAAGTGCGATACCTGCCTGGTTGACCATGGTGACGGCAGCTACAGCTACACTTTCCAGATTAATATCGCCAACGTTACCGAGCCACTGCCGGTCGTGTTTGACGCCAATAACACCCAAAGGGCTACCCTGGAGCTGGAATTGCCCCAGGTCACCGCCAACGCCCACTATGACTGGCAGCCTGCCTCCGGCAAAACCGAAGGCATTCAAACCCGCGATGTGGTCAGTATTGAGACCTGTTACACCTGTCACCAGCCCGAGAGCCTCAAGCTCCACGGTGGCCGTCGTATCGACCTTGAAAACTGTGCGTCCTGCCACACTGCCACCTCCGGCGATCCTGAGTCAGGCAACAGCGTCGACTTTACCTACATGATCCACGCCATCCACAAAGGCGAACATCGCATGACCTACTCTCCTACCGAGGAGAAAATGGTACAGGCGCCTTACAAGGTGATTGGGTATGGTGGCGGTGTGCATGACTACAGCAAGGTCATGTACCCGCAGGGACCGGCCGCTGACTGCGCTGCCTGTCACGTCGAAGGCGCTGGCGCCCCGGCCAATGCGGATCTCTTTAAAGCCAACCTCAGTAATACAGCTTGTATTGCCTGTCACAGCGAACTGCCATCGGACACTCACTACAAGTACGGTGCGGGCACCGACTGTATGAGCTGTCACATCGAAGATGGTTACTCACGCAGCGGCGCCGAAGCCCACGGTGATGTGCTCAAGGCTTACGACACCACCAAGGACATGTCGGTCAAGTTCAGCAACATCGGCGTTGATATCAACGGTAAATTCACCTTCAAGGTGCAGGTGCTGGATAAAGACGGCAACGCTGTTGGCACCGAGTTCCTCGACACCAGCAGCCGCGTGGTCATGGCCTGGGACAGTGATAAAGACTTCCCCGGTTACTATGAGGGTTCTTACGGCAACCGTCGTATCGCTTTGAAAGAAGGCACTTACGATGCCACTGACAAGAGCTACACCCTGACAGCCAGCAAGATTGACCTGCCTGCGGACGCCAACGGCAAGACCTTCGAGCTGTGGTCAACATTGAAGGTGTGCTTCAACAACGGCGGTTACGGTCGTCCTGACGTGGTGATGACCGACTGTGCCACCGACGGCGTGCGTAAGATTGAAGTGAAGGAAGCACCATACCACTTCGTCTGGAAAGACGCAGGGGTGGATGATACCGCCAAACCTGCAATGCGCCGCGAAATAGTGGACGCCAACAAGTGTCAGGGTTGCCACAATCAGGAATACCATCACTACAGTAACGGTGTGAACTGTCAGACCTGCCACACCTCTGACAAGACCACCTCCAATGACAGCAGCTACCCCGGTGGCAAGAAGCCAACCAGCTTCGCCTATAAGGCTCACGGCGCCGCAGGTCACTACCTCAAGTATGCCGGTGCCCAGACTGGTACTGTGCTCAAGACCGACTGCAGCACCTGTCACACCGACAAGGGTATCAACCTGGGCCGAGCTCCAGAGCGTGTATGGCGCTATGGCGACAAAGACAACGGCGGCGTGGATATCTGGGTATCTTCCGATGCCGGTGCCTGCATGAGCTGTCACCAGAAGTACATGGGTGATGCGGCCAAGTCTCACATCGAAACCAACGGCGGTATTGTCGATGGTACCAGTGCTGAAGACGTGCGTAACCGTGCCAAGGAAAGCTGCTCTACCTGCCACACCCCAGAACAGATCCGTGGTTTGCACAACAAATAAGGCTTAGCCTTAATGTCGAAAAAAAGGGGGAGCTTGAGCTCCCCCCTTTTTGATGCAAGTTGATGCAAATTGTGCAATAAAATCACGCATTTTTTGATCTGAAACAGCTTTATTTCCCCGCCGCCCATACCCCTTTTGAAATAGCCGGATCCAGTTCACACATTGGACATGCCGGGACAGCTTTTCTACCCCCTATGAGGTAAATTTTCCCTGGGGAATGCTATTTCCAACATTGACTTAGATGGCCAACCCACTAGACGGCACCCCAGATGGTAAGCCGCCCGGTCACAGAGCAATGTCAACCTATGCAGGGAACACCATGATGAACACACAAAAAACCAAAATCGCACTGCTGATAGCAGCCAGCGCCCTGGGCTTAACCGCCTGTGGTGGCAGTGATGGCAGCGACGGCAACCCAGGTAACCCAGGCGGCGAGCCAGCAGGTGCCATTGCCGAACTTCATTTCACCTTCAACGATACCCGCATTAACGAGGGTATCACCAAGGTCGAATTCACCGTGACCAACGAAGAAGACAAACCCGTTGTTGGTCTGCAAAAAATGCGCTTCTATGCCGAGCAGTTGCTGCCTGAAGGTGCAACCGGCGCCGGTAACAGCTCCCAGTGGGAATACCTGCTGGACGAAACCTGTGACCTGCCTGCCGGCAAGTGTCCTGGCACTTTCGTGGACCACAAAAATGGTCGCTACAGCTATACCTTCGGTGCCAACCTGGCCGACTCTACCCGCTCAGAATACAAAGCCGAGCTGGCACAGCGCCTGGCAATCCGCAATTACAACGTGCCCCTGCCGGATGGCACCACAGTGCCAGGCACCACTGCTCTGGTCGACTTTATGGGCGATACCGGAGCTGAAGCCTTCTACAGCCGCAAAATCGTTGTCAGCGAGAGCTGTAACGCCTGTCACGGCGACGTACAGGAAGCTGGCCACATGACCGGTGATGTGAACTTCTGTGCCAGCTGCCACACCCCTGGCCGCGTGAGTGAAGGCAAAGAATTCAACGTCTTCATCCACGACATCCACTTCGACCTGGATGACGCCGACAACAAGATTAAACCTGCCTTTGGCGTTGCGGCACTGGAAAACTGCCAGAGCTGCCACGTTGAAACCGAAGTTGCCCCTGATTGGGCCAACTGGACCCGTATCCCTACCGCCCAAAGCTGTGGCAGCTGCCACACCAACATCGACTTTGCGGCCGGGAAAGGCCACTCCATGCAGGCCGATAACAGCAACTGCGTAGCCTGTCACAACAGCGACTGGACTGCAGAGCTGCACACCGCCCAGGGCAAGGCTGCAAAAGAGCTGGTCGCCAAGCTTGGCATGAGCACCACACTGGTGGGTAATGAGGACAATAGTGCCACTCTGACTCTGGTGATTACCGATGCCGCCGGTAACGCGGTGGATGCCAACAGCCTGATGAGCAAAATCCAGCGCATTGAAACCATCACCAACGTGGGCCCCAACTTCCCCATCATGGGCTACAACCCAAGCCCAGGAAATGGTCTGCATAAAGTGACCAAAGACTTGGTGAAGTCAGGCGCATTGCAAGCCGATGTGACTGTGGTTGACGGCAAGCTGGTATACACCACCCCCGCCCTGCCTTTCGGCGCCGGCGATACCAATACTGCCTTTACCTTCGTTGGTCTGGAAATGTGTGTCAGCGGCACCGAGTTTGTTGACTGTGCCCAAGGCGTTGCCACCCAGTCCATGAAAGCTCAGCTGGCCCACGGCACCAAAGCCGGCGAGACGGCAAACTTCCGCCATATCGACTCGGTGAACTTTGCCAGCTGTCAGGGTTGTCACGGTGAAACCTTCGACATTCACAAGGGCTACCATGCCGGCTTCATCATGAGCGAGCAGCTGGGCCGCGATGTGGATGGCAAACTGACAGTGGGTGTCGATGCCTGTGTGGCTTGTCACACCCCTGACGGTACTTACGCCGGTGGCGCCAATAAAGGTGCGTTCGAGATGAAGCTGCACGTGGTGCACGGTGAAGAAGGCGTCTTTAACGACTGCCGTCAGTGTCACAACGACTTCAATCTGGACGCCTTCAAGGTCAAGGGTGCGCTGGCAACCTCTGCCGGTAAATACACCACGCCCATCACGGCCACCTGTACCTCTTGCCACGCGCCTGAGAGCATTGGCCACGGTCTGACCAACATGGGTGCCATCGTCGACGGTGACTACGTGGAAGCCAATCAGGCGGCGCAGCAGGAAACCTGTTTCTTCTGTCACCAGCCAACCGTGACCGACCACACTGTGGTGAAAATGTAATTGACCGTATCCCGGGGAGAGTCTGCTCTCCCCTTCCCCTCTGGAGACTGGTCAAATAAGGAAACGAGATGATGAAAACACTAACCCTCAGCGCCATCCTTGGCTCGCTGCTTGTCTCGGGGTTGCTGATGCACAGCCCCGCACAGGCCGCAAAATGGGACGCCAAGATGACCCCCGACGAGGTTGAGGCCACACTGGACAAGAAGTTCGCCGAAGGCGACTACTCGCCCAAAGGGGCTGATTCCTGTTTGATGTGCCACAAGAAGTCTGAAAAAGTCATGGATCTCTTCAAGGGTGTCCATGGTGCAACCGACTCAAGCAAGAGCCCCATGGCCGGGCTGCAGTGCGAGTCCTGCCACGGCCCCATGGGCAAACACAACAAGGGTGGCAACGAGCCGATGATCACCTTCGGCAAGGATTCCACCCTAAGCGCCGAGAAGCAAAACAGCGTGTGTATGTCCTGTCACCAGGATGACAAGCGCATGGCCTGGAACGGTGGTCACCACGACAACGCCGATGTGGCCTGCGCCTCATGCCACAGTGTGCACACTGCCAAAGACCCTGTGCTGTCCAAGAGCACAGAGATGGAAGTCTGCACCAGCTGTCACACCAAGCAAAAGACTGAGTTGAACAAGCGCTCCAGCCATCCGCTCAAATGGGCTCAAATGGTGTGCAGCGACTGCCACAACCCCCATGGCAGCCTGGGCGATGCCGCACTGGTGAAACCGTCGGTAAACGAAACCTGCTATGCCTGTCACACGGAGAAGCGGGGCCCAAAACTGTGGGAGCATGCGCCCGTCACTGAGAATTGTGCCGCTTGCCACAATCCCCACGGCAGTGTGAATGACGCCATGCTCAAAGCCCGTGCCCCCATGCTGTGTCAGGAATGTCACGCCAGCGATGGCCACGCCAGCCGCGCCAATCTGGGCAACACCGGCTTTGGCAGCGAAGTGGGCGATAACGCCTTCACCGGCGGCAGAAGCTGCCTGAATTGTCACAGCCAGGTGCATGGTTCCAATCATCCATCCGGCAAGCTGCTGCAACGTTAAGGAGGCGCCATCATGAGATTTCAACTCAATATGATCACCCTGGCGCTGCTTGCGGCCTCGGCTCCGGCACTGGCCGGTGGCTACAGCCTGAACAATGCCAACACCGACAAGGTAAAATTCGATGCCTGGGCCTGTAAGGGCTGTACGCTGGAAACGGGCACTCAGGGTAACATCGGCGTAGGCGTCGGCTATCAGGACACAGACGATGTTCGCTCCGCCAACAGCTTTGGCAGCGACGAAGAAGTGCCTTACAAACTCGATGCGGACGTGCGCCACGTCACTGAGTCAGGCTATCGCACCGAGTTCAATGCCGAGAACCTTGGCATGGATAACGCCAGTGCCAACCTGAAAACCGGTCGCCCCGGCAGCTACAACCTGAGTCTGGACTATCGCAGCATCAAGACTTACGAGTCTGATACCCTGGTCAGCCCATTTGAGGGCATTGGCTCGGGTAGCCTTACCCTGCCCCGAGACTGGGTTTACTCAGGCTCCAGTGACGGTATGAGCGGCCTTGCTTCGGCCAATCCCTTTGAAATGTCACTCAAGCGCGAGCGGGCGGGTCTGGGCTTTGAATATCAGAGCGAGTCAGCTTTTGCCACCTATGTGCACTATCAGCGGGAAGAAAAGACGGGGCTGAAAACCGCCTCCGGCAGTTTCTTCAACCAGTCCATCATGCTGCCAGAGCCTGTGGATTACACCACGGATACAGTGGAAGCCGGTGTAAAGCTTAAAGGCGATAATGGCTTCCTGGCGCTGGTGTACAACGGCAGCCGTTTCTCCAATGGCTACAGTGAGCTGAGTTTTGATAATCCCTTCCACCCCACCTTTGGTGCGGCCAGAAGTGGTGCCATGGCGTTGGACCCTGATAATCAGGCCCACACAGTGTCACTGCAAGGTCTCTACAACGATGGAAAGAGTCAGCTTACCGGACGCCTGATGGCAGGCCAGATGAGCCAGGATGAGCCACTGGTCACCACGGGCTATGGTTATGCCCTGCCCGTTGAAGCACTGGATGCCAAAGTGGACATCATTGGCATGACCCTGAAAGCGTCCAGCCGCGTCAACAAGGACCTGCGCCTGTCAGGCAGTTACGATTACAGTGACCGTGACAACAAGACTCAGGTTGAAGAGTGGACCCAAATCAGCATCAACAATGTGTCCGGCAAGGTGGCGTACAACACCCCCTATGACCATACCAGCCACAGATTCAAGGCCGGTGCCGATTACCGTATCAGCCGCGGCATAAAGCTGGATGGCGGTGTGGATCACAGGGTCGATGAGCGTAACTACCAGGACAGAGAAACCACGGAAGAAACCACTGGCTGGGCAAGACTGCGCCTGGGTAACTTCGAACACTGGGATTTCTCACTCAAAGGCAGTTACGGCAGCCGCGGTGGCAGTGAATACCAGGCGAGCGAATGGACCTCGTCGGAAAACAATGCCCTGCTGCGCAAGTACTATCTGGCCGATCGCAATCGCACTCAGGCTGAGATGCGCGTGTCCCACACACCGCTCGATACCCTGAGTCTCGATTTCGGAGTGCGTTATGCCCTCGATGATTACGATGCGACACAGATTGGCCTGACCGAATCCAAAGACCTGGGTTACGATGCCAGCCTCAGTTGGCAGCTTACCGAACGTCTGCTTTTGAGCGGTTTTTACACCCACCAAACCATTGACTCGGCCCAGGCTGGCAGCAGCAACTTTGCCACCGCCAACTGGTTCTCCGATATCGAAGACAAGGTGGATGTGTACGGTCTGGGTCTCGCCTACAACCAATTGATGGATGGCAGGCTGAAACTCGGTGCCGATTACAGCTTCTCGGATTCACAGAGTACAACTCAGGTACGTCAGGGGATCACCGGCGACTACGGCGATTATTTTGCCAAGGTGCACAATCTGAACCTGTACGCTCAATTCCAGGCCAGTGAGCGCATGGCCGTGCGTCTGGACTACCGCATGGAAAACTACCGTGACAACGATGAAGCCCGGGATATTGCCGTGGATGGCATCTGGAATCTGGTGAGTTTTGGTCCCATGAACCATGACTACAATGCCCACCTGATCATGCTGAGCATGAGTTATCGTCTCTAACACCTCCCCCCGAAAAAGCCCGCTGCTGCGGGCTTTTTTATTGGTCAAATCCCCCTTTCCCACCTTCTGGCGTCTATGGGTTTCAGCAAGCCAGATCTGCCGCATACCGGATTGGGGCATTTGTGGTGCCCGGATGCATTACAGAATGACAACCCATAAAAATAACCGTTTGACAGCGAATTACGCCATAAGCCATCAAAAAGACAAAAATACCTGTTGCATCGCTAAAGACAAAAGTCTTACACTGCCAACGCTACATTTTTATAACATATATAACAATCACAGTTACAAACCTGATAACAAGCTAAAGGACTCGCAAACATGAAACACTCGACTCTGCTGACCGGCGCACTGCTGGGAGGAATGTTGTTTTCTACTTCAGCGCTGGCAGATGGGATACGTGCCAGCCTCGAAATGAGCAAGCAAAACTTCGCCGCCAATGAAGACGTGACCGTGCGCGTTACCCTGACCAACGATGAAAAAGTGCCTGTGAAGGTGCTCAAGTGGTACACAGCGGCAGACGGTGTGGAAGAGTCACTGTTTAAAGTGTCGGTTAACGGTGAAGAAAAACATTACCTCGGCGCCCATTTCAAGCGCCCGGCACCACAAAGCAAAGACTACATCAAGCTCAAGGCCGGTGAGAGCGTCAGCTATGACGTTGAGCTGTCTTCACTGTACGACATGACCGAACAGGGCAATTATGAAATCGCTTACCAGGTCAGCTCTCTGCAACTCTTCGCCCCGAATCCTGGCCAGCAAAACAAACTGGCACGTCTGGGTATTGAGGGTATTCAATCCGATGCAGTCAGTTTCTTCCACGAAGGGATTGAAGCCAAGAGCGGCGCGAACAAAGGCAGACCTGGTGGCGGTGATGGCGGTACCCCAACCGAAGGCGTGAGCTTCAGTGGCCGCTGTTCCAACAGCCAGATGAGTGACACTTTGGCAGGCTTAGCCGCCGCCAAATCCATGGCTGCCGATGCCAAAGGCTATCTGGCCAATAACAACAGCCCTGCCAGTTCAGTGCGCTACAACACCTGGTTTGGCAGCTACAACAGCAGCCGCTGGAACACCGTCAGCAACAATTTCAGCGCCATCGACTCGGCCCTGAATACCCAACCACTGACGTTCGATTGCAGCTGTAAGAAGAGCTACTACGCCTACGTGTATCCAAATCAGCCTTACAAGATTTATCTGTGCAGTGCCTTCTGGAGCGCGCCAGTGTCAGGCACCGACTCCAAAGGCGGAACCATCGTCCATGAGATGAGCCACTTTGATGTGGTCGCCGGTACCGACGATGTCGTATACGGCCAGAGTGGCGCCAAGAGCCTGGCCCAGAGCAATCCGGATCAAGCTATCCAGAACGCCGACAGCCACGAATACTTTGCTGAAAATACACCGTTCCAAAACTGATTTACCCGCCGGTCTGTGGACCGGCACTCCCTTTGGGAATTGCCAGTTACCTTGTGAATTTTGGGCAGAGGATCTGCCCTCTTTTTTTACGTTTTTACCGCCAAAGCGTGAGAAACACCCAAAAGCCATCATAAATCCCATCATCACCGTTGCATGCCGCGCCACTTTAGGAGAAGGTTAACCAAACTTATCTCCGGGGTTTGATGTCATGCCGTTGAGAACATTACTGTTATTACCTTATTTACTGACCGCATTGCCCGTGTATGCCTTTGACCCATCCGGAACAAGAGCCACTGCGTATTTACTGCTGGGCCTCGGGGGATTTACGGCACTGAATTTACTCGCTCAGTTGGCGTTTTTCGCCGCTGGCTTCTATCAGCAACCCGGATTTACCAAAAAGCACCTGTTGTTGTCTTTGCTGCCGGTTGCATTGGGTGCAGTGCTTACCCTTTGGGACACGCGGGGAGGCGCCGATCTGGTGATGAATGGCGGCTTGCTGCTGGTGTCACTCGCCTTTGCCCTGTTGCCCTGGCTGCTGGCTGAAAAATCCGTCACGGCGAGGCCACTCATCGCAGCCGTTCTGCCGGTGCTCTTTTTAGCCATGGGCTGTTTTATCGGCCCCGTTACGGCCTTTGCACTTATCACGGCCCATGCCGCCAGGCCCAAACAAACCCCGGTCGGTAAATATCTGTGTGTACTGGTACTCTGCCTTGGGTATCCACTGCTGGGCTACTACCTGTATCAATTGGCAGGCAAGCTCTGATGCAAACGCTGGCGGTACTGCTTGAAGAAGTGCGGGCCTGCCATATATGTGAGGGCCTGCCGCTTGGGCCCAAACCCATATTGCAAGCCGCAAGCGGCGCCAAAATCCTTATCGCCGGTCAGGCCCCTGGTGCCAAAACCCATGAGAAAGGCCGACCTTTCGATGATGCCAGCGGTGACAGGCTTCGCCATTGGCTTGGTGTAGATAAGGCGTCCTTCTACGATCCCGGGCGTTTTGCCATACTGCCGATGGGGTTCTGCTTCCCCGGCTCCATCATCCGGCAGGGACGACGTCAGGGAGACATGCCGCCCCGGCCCGAGTGTGCTGCTGCGTGGCGCGAACGCTTGCTCGCCCATCTTCCCCATGTCGAACTCACTCTGGTGCTTGGCACCTATGCGCTTGACTGGCATTTGCCAAAGCACAGGGGGCTCACGGTCGAAGCCACCGATTGGCAAGCCCACTGGCCCAAGCTCCTGGTGTTACCTCACCCCAGCCCCCGCAACGGCCTTTGGCTGAAGCGCCATCCTGAATTCGAAGCCAACGTCATCCCTAAGTTGCAACAACGGGTATCAGGCCTGCTCGGGCTGAACTAAACTTAATACTTGGGACAGACACACGGAGGTCACCGATGAGGGCCTACGGATATCATTCATTTCGTGACATACAGGTCAACGAAATCGACTGGCTGAGGTGGCAGCGGCTTGTGGACACGGTCGCAGAGATGTTCCACGCACCCGCAGCCTTTATCAATCAGGCCAACACCAAAGGGATTGAGGTGCTGATAGCCTCCGAGCTCCCCACCACGCGTTATTCCCCTGGCCATATCGCCACCATAGACCAGAACGTATATAGCCACTATGTGGTGCAAAAAAATCAGCTGCTGTATGTACCGGATGCAAGTCTGGATCCCCGTTGGCATGACAATCCCGAATTTCAGGACGACCACTACATATCCTATCTGGGCATGCCCATCATCTGGCCCGACGGCGATACCTTTGGCACCCTGTGCGTATTATCCGATGTCGTTACCCAGTACCCTGCCACCTACTTGAAGGTGCTCAATGTCATTCGTGATGTCATCAACGCCGATTTGGCCCACATGTACCGTGAAAATCAGCTGATTAATCAAAGCTATCTTGACCCTCTGACCAAAATCTACAATCGCCGTGGCTTTGAAGAGTTGTTTGAAAAAAATCAGCAACTGGCACTGCGTCTGGGCCGTAAAATGGTGTTGATCAGTTTTGATTTGGACGGGTTCAAACCCATCAATGATAATTACGGCCACATCACCGGAGACAAGATCCTGGCTTTTTTCGCAACCAGTCTGAAATCGAGCTGCCGCGGCAGTGATTTGGTTGCCCGCTGGGGTGGCGATGAGTTTTTGGTGCTGGCCCACTCAGAAACCGAGCTGCTTGAAAACTCGGTACTGGCAAGGCTGGATGAACATCTTGCCCACCAAACCCAGCTGCCTAAATTTGACTACTCCGTGGGTATGCTGCAACTGGACCCCGCCACCCATTACGAGCTGGACAGCTTACTGCCCAGCGTCGATGCCCGCATGTACCACCACAAGCGCACCAAACAGACAAAACAAAGCCAATAAAAAAGCCCGGAATCTCCGGGCTTTTTCGTGCGCTTTGGCTTACTGGCAGCTTACGCCAACAGAGGCGAAAGCAGAGCTCACGTCAGAAACTGAGTAGCCCTGATCCGCAGCAGCAGCCTGAACGCCGCAAGCACCCTGGTTATAATTGCTGGTCGCAGTCCAGTAGTGCTGGTTTGCCAGAACAAAGACCTCGAAGGCTTTACGGGTATCCCAGCCATTTTTCC
Organism: Shewanella zhangzhouensis; assembly: GCF_019457615.1. Classification (NCBI taxonomy): domain Bacteria; kingdom Pseudomonadati; phylum Pseudomonadota; class Gammaproteobacteria; order Alteromonadales; family Shewanellaceae; genus Shewanella; species Shewanella zhangzhouensis. The sequence continues at coordinate 1,519,018 of NZ_CP080414.1, read as the reverse complement.
TGGCCAGCAGGTAGAAGGCCTTGTTGTACACACCGGAAGAGTAGTGCACATCCATACCACTGGTGTAATCAGAGGCGTGACCAATTGAGCGGCCATCCTTGGTTGGGTCGTCCATGTAACGCAGGGCACCATTACCCTTGAAGATGTCATGACCCACCATCCAGTCGTTGCTGCCACGCATAAAGAACTCGGCAGCTTCACCAGCCATGTCAGAGAAGGCTTCGTTCATACCACCTGACTGGGCACTGTATTCCAGACCGGAATTTTGCTCAGTAAAGCCGTGGCTGACTTCGTGGGCCGACACATCCAGGCTCACCAGAGGATAGAAATAGCTGGCGCCATCACCGAAGGACATGGCACGGCCATCCCAGAAAGCGTTTTCATAGTTACGGCCATAGTGAACACGCATTTCCAGCTGGAAGGTCAGCGGGGCTGTGTTGTACCAGTCTTTGTACATGTTGAAAATCACGCCGCCGAAGTAATGGGCATCGTTCAGCGGAGAGTAAGCGCCATTGATGGCACGGTAGGTGTTTTCAGGACAGGTGAAAGAGTAAACAGTACCACGGCGAGTGCTGTTGGCCATGTCCACCGTCTTCACGTTGGCGTTGCTCATGGTACATACGCCGTTGGCCTCTTCCACCTTCAGCGGGCCGAAGTCACCGCCGTAGTAGTACTGACCGGTCTTGGCATTACCACCCGGGCCAGTGGCATCAAATGCGCTGCCCGGAGTCGTGCCGCCGCCACTGCCTGGCTTGCCGGCGCTGTTCTTGGCGGTCATCAACTCGTTCCAGTGACGCACCACTTCACCGGTCATGGCATCCACCAAACCAGCCGGACGGGAAATCTCGTTTACACCTTCACTGAGGAAAGACACGCGGTAAGCCAGACGAGGGGCCTCCCCTTCAGCCAGAATAACCAGCTCTACGTCTTTATGGCCAGATGCCAAGGCGCCGGGATACACTTTGTTCAGCGCGGCAATCGCCTGGCCGCGGGTCAAGGCTGGGGTGATGTTAAAGTCGGCGTCGATAGCAGCAGCCTGACCAAAGATATCGCCATCAGAAGACACGACCAGGTGGTGGCCGTATACCTTTACACCATTGAACATTTGCTGCTGCTTTACTTTTTGGTGACCAGCGGCAGTAGTGAAAGATTTACCGGCAGCAAAGCTGTTGCCATGGGCCAGGCCCATGCGGTGTTCCAGGGTATTGCCAGCCTGCAGTGCGCCGGAAACACACAGAGCCAGTGTTGCAGGGATTAAAGTGTATGCTTTCATGTCCTGATCCTTTTGTAGTTGTTTTGTCCAAGAGTTTCCCCTTGGTCGGGACAAACTGTCACAAAACAATCGGGTGCTCAAGAATGAATGCAACCTTAAATTAAAATTAAATTTACCACTGTGTAACACATTGGTTACATAATGATACAAGTGTTAGATTTAATTCGGGTTTTGCTATAACAGCCAATCCCACCACTTACAGAATGGCATCCCAAATAATTGATAATTATGAAATAAAAATGCCACAGAATATTTCGAACGCACTGAAATCTGTTAAGGAAAGCCCCTATGACTCACCAGTGGCAGAACCCCTTCGGCGCGGTCAAGCGGCTGGGGTTTGTGGAGCAAAGATAAGGTAAAGTCCACAGGCCCCCAGCGGCAAAGGCCGACATAAAATCCTTCCGCTGGCACTTGATGGTATGCTGGTGCGGCGCAAGGCAAGCCGCTTTTGGGCAGCTATCCCCAGCCCGGCGTTGCATACCCTTGATGCAAACCAGACCTTGCAGTAAAGTGAGCTCCCTTTTCGCCGCCATACATGCCACTGGCGGTGCACAAGACAGCCAGACGTGATGAGATGACAGAAAAACACCTGCGCAAAGCCACAGCCTCTGAAGACAACCTGATGCGGATCTTTACCGTACCCGAGGCGGCAGACTCAACCCTTGGCCGTATCGAGCAGCAGCTGTCTGCCGATCTTGCCGGTTTCTTGCAGGATAATATTGCCGCGCTGGAACAACCTCTGTCAGACATTGAAGATCACTTCTACAGTGTCGAAGTGCCACCACAGCCCCAATTTGTGTCCGATTACGTGGAAGACATCATGTCCCATTTGGTGGCGCAGTCGGTACACACTGCCGCACCATCCTTTATCGGCCATATGACGTCTGCCCTGCCCTATTTCCTGTTGCCGCTGTCGAAACTGATGGTGGGGCTGAATCAGAATCTGGTGAAAATCGAAACCTCCAAGGCCTTTACGCCCATGGAGCGCCAGGTGCTCGGCATGATGCACCACCTGATTTATGGCCGCGATAAGGATTTCTATCAGGGCTTCCTCCACAGTGCCAGCCATGCACTGGGGGCTTTTTGCTCCGGCGGAACCGTGGCCAACATTACAGCGCTGTGGATTGCCCGCAACCAGTTGCTGAAAGCCAGCGGTACCTTCAAAGGCGTGACCCGCGAAGGCTTGCACAAGGCGCTCAAACATTACGGTTGGGATGATTTGGCAATTCTGGTGTCGGAGCGTGGCCACTACTCCCTCGGTAAGGCCGCCGATCTGCTCGGCATCGGCCGGGACAATATCATCAGCGTGCCGGTGGATGCTCACAATAAGGTGGATGTTGAAGCCATGCGCGTTGCTGCAGCCCAATTGCAGGCGCGCAATATCCGGGTGATGGCCATAGTTGGCGTCGCCGGCACCACCGAAACCGGCAATGTGGATCCCCTGGCTGACATGGCAGCCCTTGCCAAAGAGATACACTGTCATTTCCATGTGGATGCGGCCTGGGGCGGCGCTACCCTGCTGTCCGAGAAGTATCGCCACCTGCTTGGCGGTATCGAACTTGCGGATTCAGTCACCATTGATGCCCACAAGCAAATGTATGTGCCCATGGGCGCAGGCATGGTGCTCTTTAAAGATCCAAGCTTCGCCTCTGCCATCGAACATCATGCCGAGTACATCCTCCGTCAGGGCTCCAAGGATCTGGGCAGCCAGACCCTGGAAGGTTCACGTCCCGGGATGGCCATGCTGGTTCATGCCTGTTTGAACATCATCGGTCGCCAAGGCTACGAAATCCTTATCAACGGCTCACTGGAACGCGCCCGATTCTTTGCCGGGCTCATTCAAGCCCAGGCGGATTTTGAGCTTATCAGCGAGCCAGAGCTGTGTCTGCTGACATACAGATACGTGCCTGCAAAGGTGCGCCAGGCACTGGCACAGGCCGTGGCACAGCAGGATAAAGCGAAACTGGACGCCATTGGCAGTCTGCTTGATGATCTCACCCGCGCTATCCAGAAAACCCAGCGCGAGCAGGGTAAATCCTTTGTCTCACGCACCCGTATCACGCCCAAAGTCTACGGCAACGACAAGCGCACCGTGTTCAGGGTTGTGCTTGCCAATCCCCTTACCACCGAAGCCATATTGGCCGCCGTGCTGGATGAGCAGCGTGTGCTGGCAAGCGGCGAAACTGACATACTGCAGGCCCTCGACGCTCTGTGTTGAGCGTGAAATACCAAGCGGCCGATACCGGTACTGAGTCTGGAGAAACGGCTAACAAACAACAAAGCCCGGCTGAGATGCCGGGCTTTGTTGTTAAGGCGTAAGCGAGTAACCTTATCAGGCCTGGCGCAGGCGGTGGCCCTTAACGGCATAGAAGAAAATCATGCCATAGCAGGGAAGCAGCAAAGCATAGCCGAGCTGATGGCTGAGGCCCGACTGTACCAGCGCACCGTAGGCCAGTGGCAGCAAAGCGCCACCGGCAATGCCCATAATCAGCAACGCCGAGGCGGTGGCGGTCAGGCGACCAAGACCCTGCAACGCCAAGGGCCAGACAGCGGGCCACACCAGCGCATTGGCAAACCCAAGCAGCGCCAGACACAGCACGGTATCGGGGACTGCGGCTATGCCAAAGGGTTGCAACAGCCAGGCGGCAAGGGTGGTGCCCTGCTCATCACCAAACATGATCCCAAGGGTAAACACCAGACCCGCAATGGCCGAGCCCGCCAGTGCTGTTTTCTGGCTGATAAATCTTGGGATTGTGGCGATGCCCACCAGATAACCCAGCACCATAAACGCCATGGTGTAGGAGGTCAGTACCCCGAAATTACTGAGCCCCAGGTGTTGTCCATAAAGGCCAATACTGTCACCGGCGATGACTTCGGCGCCCACATACAAAAACAGTGTCAGGGCCCCCAGCATTACCTGAGGATACTTGAGCAGCTCACGCCAGTGACTCTGTTGCGATGACTCATCGGCACTGATATTCGGCTCAGGCAGGGGTGAAAAGCGCACATAAAACAGCAGTGCTATCAGGACTGCCGCCATGGCAAGGTAGGGCTCCACCAATCTTGCCGACAGGGCCTGCAAAGCCTGGGTTTTATCGGCTTCAGACAGGGCCGCCAGCGCGGTTTCTGTGTAGGCCTCCATCCCGGTCAGCACCCAGGCACTGAAGATAAGGGGCACCAGAATACCTGCCCCCTTATTCACCACGCCCATACAGCTGATGCGCATGGCAGCGCTCTCGCTGGGGCCGATCACCACTATGTAAGGGTTGGCGGCGGTTTGCAGTATGGTCAGCCCGGTGCCGAGCACAAAAAGCGCCAGCAAAAACAGTCCGAAGGTGTGGCTGAACGCCGCAGGAATAAACAGCAAAGCCCCCAGTGCCATCACTCCCAAACCTATTTGCAGCCCGGCGCGGTAGCCAAACCGGCTGAGCAGCCCGGACATGGGCAGCGCCATCACAAAATAGGCGATGTAAAACACAAAGGTGACCATATAGGCCTGCAGCTCATTGAGTTCGCAGGCAATCTTCAAAAACGGGATCAGAGCGCCATTGAGCCAGGTGACAAACCCAAACACAAAAAACAGGATGCCTATCAGCACCATGGGTAACAGCGTGGAAGAGGTCTTGGTTGTTTTCATTATATTTTCCATAGGGTTATCCAGCTTCTATTCCATTCAGGTTGCTATTCTTTCTGTACTTTTATGCCAATGAGGACGCTTTCATTCCAATGAAGGCTCTTGGCCTGCCACCAGTTGACCGGCTTGCCAGCGGCCCTGTTGATAAAGGGCATTATTCAGGAGCACAAAATCGGCGCGACAGTTTGGTGCCAAACGGCCTCTGTCCTTTAGCCCCAAAAACGCTGCCGGTGTGGCCGTTGCCATCCACAACGCCTCGGCCGCGCTCACCCCGAGCATGGCGCAGGCCTGACGCACGGCCGCCGTCATGGTCAGCACAGAGCCAGCCAGTGAGCCATGTTCGTCCCTGAGCACCATGCGATCCCTGTGCACCTTGCCGCCAAAAAATTCAAAACTATCTTCCCGGGTACCCGTGGGCGACATGGCGTCTGTGACCAGCATAAGTCTGTCACTGCCTTTAAGTCGCCAGGCCAGGGTAGCCGAAGTCGCGTGTACATGCTCACCATCCAGAATAATGCCGCAATATGCATCCGGGCTGGCCAGCGCCGCGCCCACCATACCCGGCTCCCGGCCCTGCAGGCCCGACATGCCGTTAAAAAGGTGGGTAAATCCGCTGGCTCCGGCCGCGAGGCTTGCCTCGACCGTGGCAACATCGGCGTTGGAGTGGCCAAGGCTGACCCTGACGCCGAGCGCTACCAAACGCGCAATATCGTTAGGCGATACCGCTTCCGGTGCCAGTGTCACCATGCAGCACCCGAGGGCGGAGACGGCCTGGGTGTAGAGCGCAAATTCGGCCTCACCGATGGGGCGGATAAGCGCCGGGCTGTGACATCCCTTTTTGGCGAGCGATAGATGCGGCCCTTCAAAATGAATGCCCACCACAGCGTCATCGCCCCCTTGCCTTGCGGCAATGGCGCCATCGAGCGCCTGCCTCATCACAGTGATGTTATCGCTTATTACCGTGGGCAAGAGCGCGCCGGTTCCATACTGGCCGTGGGTTTGGGTAAGCCTGTTGATGCCCGCCACGGTGGGCTTATGATTGATAAGCACCCCGCCACCGCCATTGACCTGGGTATCCACCAGCGCCGGGGCCAGAATGCCCGGTAGCCTGTAATGGGGTAAATCAGCGTCCGGTTCGCGTGCTATGGCCTCGATGCGGCCTTGGCGTATTTTAAGCCAAAGTCCCGGCATCAAAGCGGCAGATACCAAAGCCGCAATGGTATCGCCGGTGGAGCAAAACTCAGGCGCATAGTCTGCACCAAGGAGCGCAAACTCCGGGCAAAGCCAGCAATCGTTGAGGCTTTCAGGCAAGTTGTTGCCGTCAAAATCAGCCATGGTGCCTCCTTTGAATGTCATCGGCAGCCGTCGCTATGCCGCTCGTGTCGGCAAGGCAATCTTCGCTGAGGGCCTTACCCAGCAGCGCCGCGCCGCGCACCCCACTGGCTGCGCCAAATTCCGCGACACGGAACTGCGGCAATTTGGCACTGGCAAAGAGGTGCCTTGCGGTTGCATCGGGCAGCGCCGCGATGATTTCATTGACCTCGGAAATACCACCACCGAACACCAGGCAGTCCGGATCCAGGCTGAGAATTTGCCCCGCAAGCACGCTGCCGAGGGCATCCATATAGGCTTCAAAGGTGCTGATGGCCGCAGCCTTGCCCGCGCGGTAGTCCGCAAGCCAGGTATAGGTATCGGCAGTGCCGCCAAAATGCTGGTACAGGCGCCCAAGGCCGGTGCCCGAGACATAGGTCTCGGCGCAGCCGGTTAAGCCGCAGCCACATTCGAACAGCGGCAGTTGATGTTTGATGATGACAGAGGCCGGCAGACCAATATGGCCAAACTCGCCGGCCAGACAATGGGCGCCTAAAATCAGTTTCTTACTGATACAGACGCCGCCGCCAAGGCCTGTGCCGAGGATAACCCCAAGCACTCGCTCAAAGCCCACACCGGCACCAAGCATGACTTCCGACAGGGCAAAGCAGCGGCAATCATTCCCAAGCGCAACCGGTCTGCCGAGCCGCGCCGTGAGCTCATTGGCCACCATGCGGCCATTGAGGCAAGGTACATTGCTTGAGAGTACCGTACCGTCGCTGAGAATAACCCCGGGAAGCGCAATGCCCACAGAGCCCTTGGAAACCGTGGCAGGCTGCACTGCAGCACCCAGGTGCTGCTGCGCCAGTTCATCGGCGCGCTCAACCTGGGCACAGACCTCATCCAGAAACTGACCATAATCGGCCACGGGGGTCGGAATTTGCCAGCGCTTCACACAGGCCATGCTGTCATCAAATAAGGCGAGCGCAATCTTGGTGCCGCCGATATCCAGTCCGTAATGCATCCGTTATACCCCGACTCCCGGCAACCGGTATTGGTTGAGGGGATGGATTTGGACCCCCTGGACCACGCGATTCACCTGGCCACCGGGGCAAGGGTTGTCGGCACTGATCCCAAGATTGAGGGCCTTGAAGTAAGCAAAAAGTTGACAATACAGGATATAGGGGAAGGTAAGCCAGACATCCTCGAGTAAGGTCTGACCATCTGCACCGATATTTTCTTCGCAAAGACGTACCACGGCACTGGCCGCGCCATCCCGCTCAAGCTCGGCAGCCATGTCCAAATCATAGGCGCGGGCATAGGGCTCGGATGAGCAAAGTACCACCACTAAAGAATCCCTATCGATAAGGGACTTTGGGCCATGGCGGAAGCCAAGGGGACTCTCATGTACCCCCATCACGGCGCCGGCACTGAGTTCCAGTAACTTGAGCGCGGCTTCCCGGGCGATGCCCTGCAGGGCGCCACCGCCCAAAAATACCGCCCGGGATAGCGGTGATGCGGCAAGCCGGGCAATCTCATCCACCCTGTCGCTGAGCAGGCGCTCTGCCAGGGTAATCGCCCTCGCCAGGGCACTGTAATTGCCAGCAAACAGAAGAAGCACGCCCAGGTACATGCAAGTAAAGCTGCTGGTCATGGCAAAGCTTCTGTCATGGCTGCCTTCCGGCATCAGCCACAGGCAGGCACGGTCGGCCTTTTGCTCACCGTACCTTGCCATGCTGCCCTGTGGATTACAGGTCAGCAGCAGGTGGTAACACTGGGGCAAGAGAGCATCGCACAGTTCGATGGCGGCCATGGATTCGGGACTGCTGCCGGAGCGGCCGAAAGAAATCACCAGTGTCGGCCTTGCCGGATGCAGGTAGAGATGCGGATGTGACACCAGGTCCGTGGTGGCAATGGCCTCCACCGTTTGCCCCACCAGCGGCATCTGGGTCGCCAGAAAGGGCGCCAGCGCCTCGCCGATATACGCCGACGTCCCCGCACCAGTGAGGATAACCCGCAAGTCAGGCAGGGCCAGTAAGGGCGCGGCGAAGTCGTGTAATCTGTCCTTCTCCTGCACAAACTGCTCCGCCATTTGCCGCCACAGTCCGGGCTGCTGACAAATTTCCTCTGCCGTCCAGTGACTGCCCTTCGGTGGCTGACGCAGCGCGTCTTCACCGAATTCCAGACAGATCTTGGTCTTTGATAGGTCGTTGACTTGCATAAATATTATCCTTTAATTGCGCTCAACTGGCAGGCGTCTTCGTAGCGTTCAAGCACCAGACTGATATGGTCGAGCACCAGCGACAGGGCCGTCGCCGGCAGGGCCTGACGCAATACTTTGGAGTATTGCAACGGCAGGTATTGGCTGATGAGTGGCAAAGGGATGGGGTCTTTGAGATTAAACAGCAGAGTATCTATGGCCTGAGACAATTCCGGCCAGTAATAGCGAATACGGTCGCTGTAGCTGAATCCCAGTTGCCAGTCCCGCGCCAGCGGATCTGTGTAAAAGTGCTGCCAGAATTTGGGGTCCGCCTGCATCTTGTCTTCGCACAGGGCTCTGAGTCCCGCGCGCTTCGCCTGGGGCACCAATAACGCCTCGATATGGTCAAGGGCAAACAGCGCTTCGCGCAGGGCGAAGGTCAGCTCAGGCCCGACCTTGAGAATGGCGAAATGGTCCGCCACCAGCGACTTATAGTGTTCCGGCAATTGGTAATCGGTGGAATGCGCCTCGTACACCAAGCCGGGCTGGCGGCGGATAAAACGGCGCTGTGCATCCAGCAAGCTGCTGTTGTACTGATGTATGTCACTGTGTCCGAATTCCACCCCGGGCTGAACCACAAGGGCAATCACCCGCTGCCATACCTCATCACTGAGCCCGGCGGCGTCAAACGCCATTCTGTGGGCCGCAACGGTTTGCTCGATGGCCGGCACCGGGGTGACTTCCAGCGCATGCAGGCTGGCAACACCGCCGGGGGGAGGCACTTCGGTGCCAATCACGTAGCAAAGTGGCCGCCCGCAGGCCGCCTCCTCCGCCGCCTTGCAAAGGCGGGCAGCCCGCGCGGCAATCAGGCTGTCGCCCAGAGGCTCTGCTTCACCCTGACAGCCCATGCTGGCATCGAGGTGGATTTTTTCAAAACCCGCTTTAACAAAGGCACGTACCATGGCCTCGGCATTATCCATGGCCTCATCGGCAGGCAGATGTTTCCAGGCCACGGGGCCCAAATGGTCGCCGCCAAAGAGCAGGCGTTCACGGGGCAGGCCTTCGGCCTCGGCAAGGGATTCGACAAAGCGGATAAAGTCGGCAGGCACCATGCCGGTGTATCCGCCAAATTGGTTAACCTGATTGGCCGTGGCCTCAATCAGCACGGGAGAGCCCGTCGCTACGCCGTGGCGCAGCGCGGCTCGCAGGACCAGCGGCTGTGCCGAGCAGACGGCAAAGATGCCCCGCTGCTCGCCACGCTTGTTGGCCTCAATAATGGATTTGAGTACCGACATCTGCTTACCCCACGATGCCCAGAGGCTTGGCACTCTGCCATACGCCACGGGTAAAGTCGGGGAAGTCGCGGGAATTACCGCGGTCAGCCACCGACTCGGCAGACAGAGGCTGCACCGCCGACCAGGCCGCACCATCGTATACGTCCTGATCCAATGGCTCGCCATTACGCAGGCAATAAATCATGCGCCAGCACATCAGGAAGTCCATGCCACCATGGCCGCCGTTCTGCTCGGCTTCGCGGCCCATACGGGTCCACAGTGGGTGATCGTATTTGCCGTACCAGTGTTCCATGTCCTGATCCCACTCGTGGAAACTGCCGCGGCCATTGTTTTCCAGGGCGATACGGTTGGGGAATCCGGCAAAGACGCCATTGGTGCCCTGGATCAGGTTATGGCGGCTGTAGGGGCGCGGCGTGGTGGTATCGTGCTGCACCATGATGGTCCGGCCCTTAATGGTTTTGATAAGGCTGGTGTTCATGTCGCCGCAAATGTAGTTGAGCTGATTGCGCTGGTGATCTTTTGGAAACTCGCGCTGGGCATAGGCTGCGCGGCCAAGGGCCGGAGAGCTCATGGACGAGAGGTAGTCGAAGCGATCGCCACGGTTGATGTTCATGTACTGGGCAACCGGGCCAAGGCCGTGGGTGGGATACAGGTTACCATTGATTTGGGCGTGGTAGCCGGTACGCCAGGAGCCGGTCTTGCGGTCCAGCTCTTTCATCTGCCAGCGAAGTTCATGGATGTACGCCGCCTCACCGTGGAGCAGCTCACCGAAGAGGCCCTGGCGCACCATATTCAGCACCATCAGTTCGTCGCGGCCGTAGCAGACGTTTTCCATCATCATGCAGTTGCGTTGGGTCAGCTCGGCGGTGTCCACCAGATCCCACAGCTCTTCGATGGTCATGCCCATGGGGACTTCCACAAAGGCGTGCTTACCGGCCAGCATGGCGGCTTTGGCCATGGGGTGATGCAGCGCCCAGGGCGTGGCAATGACCACTATGTCCACATCTTCGCGGGCCACCAGATCAAGATAGGCCTCTTGCCCCTTGCTGTAATAGGCAGGCTGACCACGGCCATAATCGGCCATGATTTTTTGGGCACGGGAGATAACCAGGGGATCCGTATCGCAGATGGCGGTAATGCGCGCGCCTTCGATGTTATTGAAGTGATGGATAAAACCCACACCACGCTCACCCACACCTATGAGGCCCACTCTCACTTCGGCCATCTTTGGCACCACCAGGCCCATCACGGACTTGCCCGCTGCCTTGGGTGTTACGCTGCCGCCCTGCTGATTGGCACAACCCGCCAGCGCCGCTGCAGCCACAGATGCCATAGAGGCCTTCAAAAATCCACGACGATCGATTCCCGCCATTGTTCTCCCCTTAAATCGCTATTGAGTGCGTTCTACCAGGTGCAATTGCACCCCTTGTTTTTCGAGTGCCTGGGCGTAACGCTCAGGAATGCCTGTGTCTGTGACCAGCCTGTGTATGCGAAGCAACGGGCAGATCACGTGAAAGGCCTGCTGATCAAACTTGGATGAGTCGGTCACCACTATGACCTCGGTGGCAATGTCCACCATCATCCGGTTCAGACAGGCTTCTTTCTCAAAATGGGTGGTCAGTCCGGCCTTCAAGTCGAAACCGTCCACACCGAGAATAAGTTTGTTGAAGTTGTAGTCACCCAGGCTCTTCTCGGCAGCGCTGCCATAAAAGGACATGGATTTTTTACGCAGCAGACCGCCGGTAAGCATCACGTCCACCGACTCGGACTTGGACAGCACAGAGGCAATGTTCAGCCCATTGGTCATCACGATAAGGTCATCGTGCTGCATCAGATGATGGGCGACCTGCTCTGTGGTGGTGCCCGAGTCCAGGAGCAACCTGTCACCGTTTTGCACCAGACTTGCCGCTGCCGCGCCCAACTCCCGTTTCAGTGCCGAGTAGCAACTGCCCTTTTCCTTGAGGGACAACTCGCGGCTGAGCTCGGTATTAACGATGGCGCCGCCGCGGGAGCGCACCAGCAACTGCTTCTGATCCAGGGTTGCCAGGTCGCTGCGAATGGTGACTTCTGACACCCCGAAGCGTGCCGACAGATCGCTCACCGACACCTTTCCCTGCTGTTGGGTCAGGCGCACGATTTCCTGTTGTCTCTCTATGGTGTTGAGAATGTTCATTTCGGTTATCCCATCATTTGCTCGAAAGCCTCAATGTATCACAGCGGACAAACTTTCAATAGGTTTCGATATCAGTCAAAGCGGCTTATTAATGCCATCAACCATTGAAATTCAGCGACTTAAGTTTAACTTTCGCGACCTTGCCGGCTTTCGATATCAATCAATATGCCTCCATTCGAAAGAAAATAAAAGCTATTTCACATTTTTTTGTTGATCAAAACACTTTTTTAACATTATATGTAAGCATTCGAAAGCCAATTAAGCCTTTTGTTATTTTCGAATAAGCCATAAGAACGAGTCACAAAAGCATCTGAATGGAGGGGAGAGCATGTCTTCTTTACGTACCCAAGTCGCCACTCTGGCGCTGGCGGTCAGCACCGCACTCTGGATAACACCTGTGTGCGCGGCCGAAGCCGAACAAACAACCAAAAACACCGAGGAAAAAGCCAAGCAAGCCGAAGAAGCCAAGGAAGAGGATGTTGAGCGTATTGCGGTTTACGGTATCCGCTCCAGCATCAAGGAGTCGATGTACCTCAAGCAAAACGCCACCAGCGTGGTGGATTTGGTGGTGGCCGATGACATAGGCAAATTCCCCGATGAAAACCTGGCCGAAGCCCTGCAGCGTATTCCCGGGATCACCATCACCCGCAACGGCGGTGAAGGACAAAACATTCTGGTGCGCGGTCTGGGCGCCGGTTATAACGTCACTACCCTCAACGGCCGTAAACTGGCGTCAGAATATGCGGGCCGTGACTTTAACTTTGATACCATCGCCTCTGAGCTGGTGAATGTGCTGGCGGTGTACAAGTCGCCCGAAGCCCGTCTCACCGAAGGTGGCATTGGCGCAATCGTCGACATTCAAACCCGTAAACCGCTGGATCTGGATGGCTTTACCCTGCAGGCCTCCGCCAAGGGGATCCACGAGTCACGCACCGGCGACATCCATCCCCACGCCTCTTTCATCATTGGCGATCAGAATGATGACGGCAGCCTGGGCGCGCTCTTCTCTGCCGTGTATTCGAAAAAGACCCTGAGGGCCGACACCTATTCCGCTGACGGTTTCTTCGATGAAGACGAAGGCTGGGGCGTGGACAGTGCCGGGGTGCCCGTGGATGCCAACAACAATGGCACCATAGATGAGGGCGAAATCTTCGCCTCCAAAATTCCCAGCTACATGTACTTTGCCAACGCCCAGGACGTCCGTGAGCGCATCGGCTCTACCCTTGCCCTGCAGTGGCGCCCGAGCGATGACCTGACCCTGAGCCTGGATGGCCTCTTTTCCCGCTACAACACCGACGGTAACCGCTATCAGATTGGTTTTGTGAACTACGACGAGTCCTGGACGCCGGGCACGCCACTGTTTACCGACGCCGAGTTCGACGATTTGGGCCGGGTGGTCAAGATGAAGCAGACCGGTGACAACACCATGGTGGAGCTGCTGAACATTTCAACCCCGCGCCAGACCGACACCTGGCAGCTGGGCCTGAATGCCGAGTGGCACCCCACTGACCAATGGTCTGTATACGCAGATGCGGCCTATTCCCAGGCCGAAAACAAAAACAAGGGCGATAACCGCTTCATCGTGGCCCGTGGCTTTGTAGACAGTATCGGCATCGACTACAGCACCGGCAATACCCTGCCGGATGTGGTGATAAGCCCGGCGCTGACCTCTGACCAAACCTACGGTGCCCACTACAGCTACAACAGCGGTACCGGGGTAAAAGACAAGGTTAATGACCTTAAACTCGAAGCCATCTATGAACCCGAAGACAGCCTGGTGAGCAAGGTTCACTTTGGGGTGAACTATGTCAAACAGTCCAAGACCCAGAACGCCTATGGTTCCCGTAACCCCAGTCAGTTCAGCCGCGGCGGCTTTTATCTGACCCGCGACGGTTACGACTTTGCCCCGGGCCAGGTATTTACCCAGGGCGAATTTGAGCTGTTCCGCATTCCGGAAAACGTGTTTGTACCTGCCAACTTCGATAACTTCCTCGACGGGGAAAACAGCGTATCGCCAGACCCCTGGCCAAGCTTTGACTATGATGCCCTGCTGGCCTTTTACCGCTCCATCAATGCCGAGGCCGCCGACGCCAGTATAGTCGCGACCCAGAGCAAGTCCGGCAGCTATGAGGTATCTGAAGCCGTGACCTCGGCCTTCGTGCAGGTCACCCTGGAAGATGAGCTGTGGGAACTTCCTTACATGCTGAACCTGGGCCTGCGTGCCAGCCACACCCAGGTCGACTCCAGCGGTTTTGGCTATGACCTGTCCAAAGTGGTACTCGACAGCGCCGGCAACCCCAGCAACAACGACTGGCGCGCAGTGTTGCCGGTGGGACATGAAGGCAGTTACAGCAACGTGCTGCCGAGCCTGAACTTCCGCCTGAACCTGCAGGACGACTTGCTGCTGCGTGTCTCTGCCGCCCAAACCCTGAGCCGCCCATCCCTGTACGCCCTGCGTACCTGGGCCAATCCCGACTTCGTCAACCGTAAGGAAGGATTGCCGACCCTGAGCCGTGGTAACCCCGGCGTGAGTGCTGAAGAAGCCTATCAGGGCGATGTGACGCTGGAGTGGTACTACGGTGACAGCAGCTCACTGGCGGCCGGCGTGTTTGTGAAGGATATTCAATCCTTTATCGAAAACGATGAAAACGCCATGGAGGTAGAAGGCAACCTGTATATGGTCAATCAGCCTGAGTCAGGGGAGTATGGCGCCCTGATCACAGGATACGAAGTGGCCTGGCAACAGTCACTGGAACAATGGCTGCCTTCACCCCTGGATGGTTTCGGCGTGCAGCTGAACTACACCTATGTGGACAGCGAATATGATGACCCGGCCCGCAAAGAGCAGAACCTGCCCTTCGCCGGTATGTCTGAAAACTCCTACAACGCGGTGCTCTACTACGAGAAGTACGGATTGCAGGGTCGTGTTGCCTACAACTGGCGCAGCAAATTCCTGGTTGACCCAGAAGCCTGGGGCGGTCCTGCCTGGATAAACGCATACGGCCAGCTGGATGCCAGCTTAAGCTATGCGCTGCTGGAAAACCTGACTGTGTTTGTTGAAGCCTCCAACCTCGGCAACGACCGTTACTCTGGCTATATCAAACGCCCCGATCAGGTGAACTACCTGGAGCGCTTCGGTACCCAGGTTGCCTTCGGTGTCAGGGGCAGCTTCTAACCCCCACAGCGTGAAAATGGCGGCCCCGGCCGCCATTTTTTATGCGCATCAATCGGCCTTTTGGGCCTTTTCGTACTCCCGGCTCGCCTCATCCATCCGCGCCACAAAATCCGCCAACTCCTGCCCCGGAGTATGGGCAAACTGCAAGGTTTCACACTCGAGGCTCACAATACGGTCGGCGCGAAAACTGCGAAAATCCCCCCGAAGCTCGCACCAACCCAGCAGAGTCCAGGTGCCACGCCAGAAATAAATCGCCAGAGGCCTGAGACGCCGCTCTGTCACCTCATCCTTGGCATCCCGATAGCAAATCTGACAATACCGCCGTTCTCTGGCTGCGATCCTGAGCGGGTCCAGAAATTGAAACTCGGCATCATCGAGATAAAAGTCCGGCGAAAACATAAGGGACTGCATGTCTTTCAGGCGATTTGGCAGCACGGCTTCAACCTTGATCAGCGCCTGGGTTGCCGCTTGCCCAAGGGCCTTGCCGCCCCAGGTTTGTACCATACGAATGCCCACCTGAATCGCTTCCAGCTCCACCTCGTTGAACATCAGCGGCGGCACATTCACTTCCTGGCGCAGCAGGTAGCCAACACCGGCCTCCCCTTCAATGGGGATGCCAGAAAGACACAGATCCTGAATATCCCGGTAGATGGTTCGTGGCGACACCGCCAGGCGCTCGGCAAGCTGCGCCGCCGTGGTCAGGCGTCTGTGCCTTAAGATTTGCACGATTTGAAACAGTCTGTCTGCGCGGCGCATACCCTATCCATGCAAGGGCCGGTACGCCAATGCGCCCGGCCCAAGGTCTTCTGTTATTGCTGGCTCAGTACCAAAATACCCATGCCTTTATGCCCAACATCGTCAGAGCGAGGGGCTCCACAGGCCGACTGTGTTGCCTTCGCTGTCGACAAACAGGGCTATGTAGCCACACTCGCCGCCCTTGATGCCCATGGGTGGCATAACGATTTGTACCTGGCTGTGCTCCAGTTTGCCCACCAGCGGGCCAAGATTATCTGTCAGATGCAGGTACAGACAGGCGCCGCCCTGACCTGGCTTAAACTCGGGGTGTTTCATCAGGCCTATGGTGGCGGCCTTCTCATCGCTGCATTCGAGGATGGCGTATTCCACCTCATCCATGTCTTCCCGGCGAAAACTCACGCCAAACTGGGTTTGGTAGAAGGCGATGGCTCTTGCCATGTCACTGACAGCGATTTCGCCCCACACCAGGGGTTGAGTTGCTTGCATATCCCTATCTCCTTGTTGAGTAAACTTTATATATCAATGCTTTGAAGTAGATATTACTTCGCGCTTCATCGATAGAGTCAGCTTAATCCCCCCCTGCTGACAACATGGTGTCAGCAGGGTTTATCAGGAGTCGGATTTTTTCGGTGTCAGCGGGGCAAACTCGCCTGATGACCATCCACCAGCGCAGCCATCAGGGCATCCCCTTCTCGCTGGGCATCGGCCATGGCAATCCCATCTGCCATGGGCAATACCAGCTCGTAGTAGCATTTTATCTTGGGTTCTGTGCCCGATGGCCTGACTATCACCCGGGCACTGGAGCCCGGCGTGGCGGCAGATGCCCCCAAATGGTAAATGAGTACATCGCTCGCAGGCAGAGCTATGACCTCTTCCCGGCCATCGGCATAGACTTTACGCAGGTGCTTTAAGTCTTCCCGGGCAACCACAGGCCGCCTGTCTATCTCGGTTGGCGGATTCTCCCTGAGCCAGGCACCTATGTCCGGCGTCCCTTCCCCAAGGGCAATGCTCACCTGTCGGTTTACATAAAGCCCATGGCGGCGATAGAGCCGCTCCAGCGCCGCCCACACATCCTTGCCTTCTGCCAGAAGCTCTGCCGCCAGATTGGCAAAACACAGCTGGGCACTGATGCCATCTTTATCCCACACCAGATTGCCCACGGTGTAACCCAGGGCCTCTTCATAGGCAAACAGAAACGGCTGCTGCGGGGTTTCCAGCTGCTGCGCCGTGTTCATCAGCCACTTAAAGCCGGTGAGTGTGGTGTAGCTGCGGGCACCATAATGGGCGGCAATGGCGTGCAGAAGCGCCGACGAGACTATGGTATTGCCCACCAGGGGCACGCCTGAACCTTGCCAATGGGACAGCAGATAGTCACACAATAAGGCGCCGGTTTGATCCCCGGACAGCATACGATACCCGCCATCGCTCTGGCGGACCGCCAGCGCGAACCGGTCGGCGTCCGGGTCGTTGGCACAGGCCAGCATGGCGCCCTTGTCACTGGCCTCATGGATAACCATATCCATGGCGCCCGGCTCCTCGGGATTGGGAAAGTTCACCGTGGGGAAATTTCCATCGGGCTCGCGCTGGGCCGCCACGCTGTATACCTGGCTGAAACCCGCATCCCTGAGCACCCGCTCGGCCATGGGCGCACCGACCCCATGCATCGCGGTATAGGCAATCCCCAGACTGGCACGCCCGGCCTGACTTTCACCGGCGGGATGCAGCAGTGGCGAATGTAATATGGCGCGGCGATAGCGCTCAAAAAAATCATCCTGCAAAAACGAAAGCCGCCCCTGTTTTACCGCTTCGGGCTCAGGCATCCAGGGCAGTTCGAGATTGGCAGCCCGGTCGATGCAGGCCGCGATGCCGGCGTCGTGGGGCGGAATAATCTGCGCGCCGTTTTCCCAATACACCTTATAGCCGTTGTATTTGGGCGGATTATGGCTGGCGGTGACCACAATCCCGGCGGCGGCTTCGAAGTGTTTTACGCCAAAGGCCACCAGCGGCGTGGGGGCAACATGGCTGGTCAGGCGCACTTTAAAGCCCATGGCGCTGAGCACGCAGGCCGCATCGTGGGCAAATACCCGTGAGTCATGGCGGCCATCAAAGCCAATAACCAATCCCCGGCGCTTGGCATCCTTGAGTTGTGCTTCGAGATAAGCGCCCAGACCGGCGCTGGTTTCGCGCACCAACAGGCGATTCATGCCCATGGGACCCGGACCGACAATGCCGCGAATTCCAGCGGTACCAAAGGCCAGTCTGCCATCGAAGGCGGCTTCGAGCGCCTTGTCATCCCCTGCCGCTACCAAAGCCTCCAGTGCGGTGCGACTTTTGGCATCGGGATCCCTTGCCAACCAGTTTTTTACCTTGAATGCGAGCTGGGTATCCATAACCTCTCCTTGTGCCACCCGGTGACCTTACCGTCACCCTAACCTGTGCCAAGCGCTCCAATACAAACCCGATAAACGGCAAAAAAACCGCCGTCAGGCTCAGCCTGATATCCGGATACGGGCGCTTCCTCTTGAAACCACAATAGGCACTCAGCCATGAGCACTCAAGCAAATTTGCAGTTTGCGCCGCGATACCAGACATAAAAAAACGCGGCCCCACAGGGAGACCGCGCTTTTAATGTCAAGCAGTTACAGCTTAAAGATGTTGTCTTTGCTGTCTCTGTCCACCAGCTTCACGAAGGGGTCAACGCCGACGTAGCTTGGGGCTTTATCCAGCTCAAAGGACAACTGATTGTCGCCGGATTTGAGTGGGTGTTTCTCCAGCAAAAGCACCTGCTCTTCCGAGTCAATGCTGTCAGGGTCGGCAGCAAAGAGCCCAATATCCACCCGCTCATTGAAGACCTCTTCCTGCTCCTTGCCTTCATTGTCGGCCTTGAGCAGCCCGGCATGGATATCCAGATCCACCCGCACCTTGCCGTTCTCAAGCTCGGTGATCCTGGCATCGGTCAGGCGCAAATCATAGAGCTTGATGTCTCTGAAAGCACTGTCCACAAACGCCAGCTCATCATCATCGAGGCCTTGCTTCAGGTACGAAAGCAAATCCAGGGTGGTTGGGAAGGGGTCGGCACGATAACGATAGCGCTCGAGGAAGGCGGCAAGATTGGCATTAAGCTTCTCTTCACCCACCATGTCCTTAATGGCCATCATCACCACAGACCCTTTCTGGTAATGGATGTACTGCTGATTTTCACTGCGTAGCAGCGGCATCTCGCCAATACGCTCACCGCCGCGGCCGCGCAGGTAGCGGTCAAGCTCGTAGCGCAGGAACTTCCTGAGCATATGGGCGCCGTATTTCTTCTCCATCACCATCAGGGCGGCATACTGCGACAGGCTTTCGGAAATCACCGCACTGCCCTGCACATCGGCGGCACCGACCTGATGACCCCACCACTGGTGAGCGACCTCGTGGGCGGTCACGTAGTACACAGGGTCAATCTTGTCGGGATCCCTGAGGTCGGTAATAAAGCCGATTCGCTCAGAGTAAGGCACTGTGTTGGCAAAGCTCTGGGCAAAGGAGCGGTATCCCGGAAACTCCATAATCCGCAGCTGACGATGCTGATAAGGACCAAAGGCCTCACTGAAATAGTCGATGGAATCCCGCACCGATTCCACCATGCGGTCAACGTTCCAGGGATGGTCGGGGTGATAATACACCTCGATGTTAATGCCCTTGTACTGCTCCTTTTTCACCTCAAAACGGCCAGATACGATGGCGAAGAAATTCACCATGGGGCTGTCCATTTTGTAGTGGAAGAAGTTGCGACCATTTTCCTGCCATGCCCTGGTCAGGTAACCCGGCACCAGCGCCGTTTGGTCACCCGCGGTGGACACTGTGGCTTCAAAGTCAACAAAGCTGCCCTGGGGACCAAAGAAGTTGACCTGATGGAAACGTTCGTCTTCGAGTTTGTTGGCTCTGTCCTTGGGAGGCAGACCACGCTTTTCGCGCTCGTGTCTGTCGAGCAGTTCGGCATCGCTCTGGTAGCCAAAGGCTGGCAACAATTCGAAGTTATTGATGAAGGTGCCGTTTTCCACCAGGGTGAGGTCGAAGTTGTTTTCGGCAATCCCGGTGTTTTCACGCACCAGGCTTATCTCACCCGCTACGTCGGCGCCATTGGCAATGGGTGTATCAAACACCAACCAGGCCACCGGCAGGGATTCATCCTCATCGGTCAAACGGGCCCCGGGAATATCAAACTTCAGCGACTCCCTGTTGGTATGCTCCGGCAGGCTCACCAACATGCGGGAGATCGGTTCGCCGCTGCGGTTTTGCCAACGCACCTCGACACGAGCCTTCAGGCGGCGCTCGCCGGGGTAGATATCGAAGTGACCCTTTACACTCACAGGTGACAACACGGGCGCATCGGCGTACTGACGATAGCGCTTTTCGTAATCGGCCTGGCTGTCGGTCATCTCGTCGGGAATACGATAGTCGTTGACCACTGTGGTTTGGTAAAAGAGATAAGCCCCCATCCCCGCAAATACCGCCACCGAGGCAAACGCCAGCACGCGACCGCCATTGCCGAGCTGATATTTCAGCAGACCCAAACGGTGCCTGAGCCCCACTTCCGGGCCTCGGCGATATAAGCCGAACGCGAGCAGGAACAGCAGCACGGAGAAAGCGCCCCAGTACAGCATATACAGGGCATGGCTTTGCAACGACCAGCCGTAACCGTTCATGTCGGAGTATGGCAAGGTGGGTGAGCTGGCAAAGTTATTCAGGCTGTGGCCAAAACCCCAGCTGGCCAGGATCAGGCTGAGGACGTAATAGCCCACGTACAGCCCCATACCGGCATACTTATTGGGTGCCAATACCTGGAAGAAAAATGCCAGCACCGCCGACATCATCAGGGGCAGCAAAATCATAAAGCCCAAACGGATGGCGTATTGCGACAGCTCCAGGTTCATCTGCCCCTTGATAAGCTGGAACACAATGGTGGTCAGCATGGCAATCAGATACAGAATCACCATCACCAGCGACAAGGCCACGAACTTGGAGCTCAGGAACACCCGATTGGACACCGGCAGGCTGTCGATGATGTCGCCCATGCCGGTGCTGCGCTCGCGCCAGACGATTTCACCGCAGTAAAACACCAGGATGATGACCATCAAAAGGCCAGTGGAACCCACAATCAGATCCACCATGTCCTGGGTCAGTGGCCAGTTGCTGGTGCCATACCAGTTCAGGTCCCCGGCAATCATGGGCCCAAGCAGGTTAAAGATACTCAGGGCACCCAGGATGTAGAAAGGCGCCGTAAAGAGTACCTGCTTGACCTCAAAACGCACTCGGGTCCAGAACTGGGCGCTGCCACTGATAGTGGGTGTGCGCACCAACGCCGACAATGGCGGCATCACAGGCACCTTGTAGGCGCGCTGCTTCTTCCCTTCGGTGCGACGGGTTAAGGATGGTTGGCGGTGCAAGCCACTGATAGCCAGAATAAAAGCGGTAATACTGAGCCAGAGAATCCGGTTTTGCAGCATCAGGCCCTCAAGCCCCATGCTGATGGTGTTTTTCTCGGCAATGGTCCAGTAGCGCGCCACCTGGCTGTAGGTGCGAAGCGCGAAAGGATCGAGTAAGGCCGCAATCTCACGGTACTGTGGCTGGCTTGCCAGTTGCCCGGCCAAACCATAGAGAATAAATACCGCCACCGCAGTCAGGTACAGGGCCATCATGGAGCGGAACTTCTGTGCCATGGCGTAGAAGAGTGCCGACAAAAACAGCAGACTTGGCATCACCAGCAGCAACATGGGCTTGAGGTAAAACCAGAGGGAGATGTCCCCAAAACGGCTGGAGTCCACCCAGGGCATCAAAGAACCCAGCAAATGCCCAAGTGGCGCCAGGGTAAACAGGGTCATAACCACAAGCGCGCTGCCCGCAAAGCGGCCAAGCTGATAGCCTATTGGCGACAGCGGCTTAACATAAAGCAGCTCTTCCATCAGGCATTGCTGGTTACGTACCGCCGTGCTGCCAACGAAATTCACCACAGCAAACATGGCGATCACCCCGGTGATGAGCAGGGTCTGGCCGATGGCGAAGGGACTGTTTTTTAAGACTTCACCGCCACTGCCGATTTGGACGTTATCGGTTGCGGTGGCAAAAAAGCACACCAGAAACAACAACATCCCAACCACGTAAAAGGACGGCTGACGCAAATAGTAGCGCCATTCAAAGGAGAGTGTGTGTAAAAACATGCTGCCCTCTCTTATGCGGCCTGATGGCTTCTGTGGCTGTGCAGGGTCGAGAAATACAAGTCCTCAAGCCCGGCATCCGTGCCTTCAAACCCTTCGGGACAGGCTTCCGACATGACATTCAGCACAGTGCGGCCGGCGAATAGGCGCTTGGAAATCACCGGCAGGCGCGCTTCAAGCTCTGCGGCTTCCTGCTGGGACACGGTACGGCGCCAAATTCTGCCATTCAGGGAATCCACCAGCTCTTGCGGGTTGCCTTCAAGCAATATGCTGCCCGATGCCAGTACAGCCATTTGTGGGCACAGTTCGGCCACATCTTCCACTATGTGGGTCGAGAGAATGACAACCCGCTCCTCACCCAGGCTCACCAGCAAATTGTGGAAACGGTTGCGCTCTTCGGGGTCGAGGCCCGCGGTGGGTTCATCCACAATCAACAATTTGGGGTCACCCAGCAAGGCCTGGGCAATACCAAAGCGCTGACGCATACCGCCGGAGTAGCCACTGACCGATTTGAATCTGTGTTGATAGAGGTTGGTGTGAGCCAGCAGACCTTCAACGATTTCCTTGCGCTCTTTGGCATTACCAATCCCTTTAAGCACCGCCAGGTGATCCAGCAAATCCAGCGCAGTCACCCGGGGGTAGACGTTAAAATCCTGAGGCAAATAGCCCAGCATGGTGCGTAGTTTCATGGGATCGGCCATCACATCTATGCCATCGAAATGAATGCTGCCACTGTCGGCCGATTGCAGGGTTGCAATGGTACGCATCAGGCTGGACTTCCCGGCTCCGTTGGGCCCTAACAGGCCAAACATACCCTTGGGGATTTCCAGATTGACATTGTTCAGGGCTTTCACCCCGTTATCGTAGGTTTTGGTGAGGTTTTTAATGCTTAGCATGGGTCCTTTCCGCTTATTCGAGTTCGCTAATCCGACCCGAACATACCAGAATGAACCTTAACGTCACCCTAATAATTGTAATAATTTTTCAATAATTTACAGCATGACATTCTACATATCTGCAACATTGTTATTTGTTTGCGGTCATACTGACGGCTTAACGCGCTTTTTTACCGGTAAGGGCTCCCGGCAAAAATATTTATTCAGCCCCCCGATGCCAAGGGGTAACAACAGGCGTATGATTTAGCGCTTTTCGCGCCGCAGGGCAGTCAGGGAGGGAATCATCATGGGAAAAACAATCTTTTTGAACGCTCTGCCTGCCAGCAGACAAGGCCGTATCAGGGCCTGGTTCTTGCTGCTGTTAAGTCTGTCAGTCCTCGCAGGCTGTCAGGTAAACACCCAGACACCCGATGCCTCCCGGGATACAGAGTTAAGCGCTCAGCCTGAAGCGATTGTCCCCGTCATTACAGAAGACACCAGCACACCGGAGTCACCGGCGCCGGAAGCAACACCGCAGCAAAACCTGTGGCAAAAAATCGCCGATGCACAGACCATTGCCGTGCCTTCGCACCCGGAAGTCGCTTATTTCCATGGACTTCACCGCAATAACGGCCTCTTCCCCATCAATGCGCCCGCTGCCGCCGAACCCTGGCTGTACGACATCATCAGTGAGCTGGAAGCACGGGATATGCCGCTGGAACTTGCCCTGCTGCCGCTGATAGAAAGTGGCTACCACCCAGGTATCAAGGGATTGGGGGGCGCCGGACTGTGGCAACTTGCCGCCCAGACAGGTCGTAATCACCATCTCAGGGTCAATCAAAGCTACGATGGCAGATTGGACCCGAACCCAGCCACCCGCGCCGCCCTGGATTACCTGCTATACCTGTACGAGATGTTCAATAACGACTGGCTGTCGGCGGTAGCAGCCTACAACATGGGTGAAGGCAAGCTGAAATCGGCCATTGAGCGCAATCGCCGCAAGGGCAAAGCCGAGGACTTTCTGGCGCTCGGACTGAGTCGTAATCAGGCACCCACCCTGTACAAATGGCTGGCGGCGCTGGCGGTTTTACGGGACCCACAAACTCAGTCGGCCAGTTTCCCCCCTATTGCCAACGCGCCCGTAATGGCAAGGGAAGCTGTGCCCAACGGTGTGGCACTGTCCAACATTGCCCAGGCGCTGGGCATGTCTGCCAAAGAACTCTCCAGACTGAATCCGGCCTTCAGGGACGGCATCGTGCCCTTCAGCGGCAAATATCAAATCAACCTGCCAAAGACCCAGCTGGCCGCCCTTAACACGGCGCTGGTGAACTTAACGCCATCTACCCCCGGTAAGGGCGGCAGCTATCAGGTAAAATCAGGCGATACCCTGAGTGGCATTGCCAAGCGCCATGGATTATCCCTGGACAAGCTGCTGACGCTGAATGGGCTCAATATGAAGAGCATTATCAAACCCGGGCAACAGCTGCGACTGGAATAATGATGGTGCCGGGGCTGGCGTAAGCCAGCTTTGCGCCTCATCTGGCGTGAAGTCTGTTTGAGGGGAGTTTGAATGGCTATAGCTTCAGCCCCGAGACAAATCGTCCTGGGGCTTATTTGGGGGGCTGATTTTTGGGGTTTGCTTTTAGAATCTATTGCTGCAGTGACGCCTTGAGCCGCGCCATGCCCTCATCCAGAGAAATCAGCGGCTCGTAGCCTAAAATCTCCCGCGCGGCACTGATATCGTAGTAGTGGCTGCAAGACAGCTGCCTTGCCACAAAGCGGGTCATCAGGGGTTCCTCCTGTTTGCCAAGAAGACCATACACACCTTCCAAAAACGCGCCCATGGCGTAAGCAAGCCACACGGGTACCCGGCGGGTCACGCCCGGCAAACCGGCACAGGCGAGAATTTTCGACAACATTGACGCCATGGTGACCGGCTCGCCGTTGCTGAGGAAAAATGCTCTGCCGCCACACTCGCCGGGCTTTTCGAGCAAAGCAAGCGCCGCCAGCACATGGGCATGGGCGGCGTTATCCACATAAATGGTATCCACCAGCTTATCTTCGGCCCCCAGGAGACGCAGACGACCGGCGCGGCCACGTTCCAGCACCCTGGGTACCAGATGGGGATCGTTTGGCCCCCAAATCAGATGGGGCCTCAATGCAGTAGTCACCAGTGACGGCGAGTTCGCCTTCAACATTATGTCCTCGGCCTCGGCCTTGGATGCGCCGTAATGATTCAAAAAGTGCGCTGCATAGGGCGCAGACTCATCGATACCCGATTCATCTTTACCATCAAAGGTCACACTGGGGGTGCTGGTGTAAACAATGGCTTTGATGCCCAGGTCCCGGGCCGCCTTCAGCACATTGCCAGCGCCGATGACATTGGGGCCATAGTAACTTTCACGGCTGCCCCACACCCCAGCCTTGGACGCCACATGAAACACCAGCTCGCAGCCTTTCATGGCCGCAGACAGGGCCTCAGGGTCGGTGATATCGCCACGGTGCATCTCTACACCCATGGCATCAAGGGCTGGATAGACCGAGCGGGCAATGCCGACGACCTCAATACCAGCACTCAGCAACTGCCGGCAAAGCGCCTCCCCCAAAAAGCCCCCTGCGCCTGTCACCAGTACGCGGCTGACGTGGCTTTTGAGTCGTTTGGCGGCATCCAGCTGCGCCGGATGTAAGGAAAAAGCCTGGGTCATTTGTTCAGACCACCTGAGAGTTGCTTTTCGGCCCACAGCGCCAGTTTTTCTCTGAAAATCTTGGCGTTGTGGCGAACATCCATGGGGAAGGACTCATGGATAAGGAAGAAATCTATTCCCTGGGTTATCTCGTGGGCCTCGGCCATTTCACGCAGCTCACGGTAGAGGCTGCTGGCATTGTTACAGGCCTGAGACCGCTCGAGTTCCAGGCAAACCAGCGGGATCTTATCCCCATGACGATGTACCCCAACCAGTGCCGAGCGGGCAACCAGTGGATGGATATTGAAAATTCGCTCACAGGGAATGGAGAAATAGTGTTTCCTGAAGGCGCCGCCTTCGGTGGCATCCACCCGATGGGCCTTGCGGCCACACATCCACAGACGCCCCAGCTCATCCAGATAGCCAAGGTCACCCATGCGATGCCACATCCCCTCGCCATCGGCAATTTTGGCCACACTGGTGGCTTCATCTCTGTGATAGTAGGCGCGGCTCACCATGGGGCCTTTCACCACTATCTCTCCGATTTCATAGGGTTGCAGTTTAAGCTCGTCCTGCCACTCGGCAATTGGCGCCTCATCGATGGCGATGATTTCAAGCGCGACGCCCTGCACGGGTTTACCCACCAGGATGCCACCACCTTTGGCCGTCACCTCACCGCTGGCAAGGAGCTCATCACTGGCGACAAAGCACAGTGGCAGGCCTTCAGTGGCGCCGTAAGAATTCAGCACTGGCGCATCCGGCGGCAGTATCTGGCGGAAGCGGCTGATGGCATCAATGGACGCAGGTGCCCCGGCAGAGATAACCCGCCTGACGCCATTCAGCGTCAATGCATTCGCCTCGCCGTAACGGCCAAGCTTATCCAGCAGCGCCGGATTCAAAAACAGGTTGGTGCACTGATAGTCAGCGATGGCTTTAAAGAGATATTCGGGTTTTGCCTTGATAGGCCGACTGGCATCCATACAGGGCACGATGGAAGCCATGCCAAGCGCAGGGCCAAAGAGGGCAAACAGCGGGAAAGTCGACAGATCCCGCTCGCCGTGGCGAATGCCATAATCCTGTTTAAGCGCTTGAATTTGCGCCTCAAACATCTGATGACTGTACTCGACACCTTTGGGGATACCAGTGCTGCCACTGGTAAACAGGATGGCGCAAAGCGCCTGCTCATCGAGCAGTGCCATGGGATAGGGTCCCATATCCTGGCCGCGTTTTTCTATCTGGGCCAGGGTATTGCCGCCCCAAAGTTTGAGCCCCCGGCCAACGGTGACCAACTGGGTAACCGTCTTTTTGCCCCATGAAAACAGCATCCGCGCCACATGGGCCTTGGGGATACCGATAAAGGCATCGGGCGCTGCTTCATCAAAGCACTGACCGAGATTTTTGATACCCATGCCGGGGTCAACCATCACAGGGATGATCCCGGCTTTAAACAGCGCGAAAGTCAGGGCGAAAAAATCCAGCCCGGGGGTCACCATGAGCACGGCCTTGTCACCGGCATTCAAACCTATGGCATTCAGCCCATGGGCGATGGCGTCACTGCGGCGATTAAGTTCACTCAGGGTCAGCTCATCGTAGCAAAGCTCACCAATTCCCCGCGGTGGCTTGCCGAATCTGTGCCTTTGTACCGCAACAGCCAAGCCCTGGGGCTGGGCCTGTGCAGCCGAAACCAAATGGCGGCACAGGTTGGCATTCATGATGCGAGGGCCTCGGCGGTCGCAGGGGCGGCCACGAAACGCTGAATGTGGGCTATCACTTCGTCGCTGGCATCTTCAAGGATGTAGTGACCACAGTCTTCGAAGGCGTGCACCTCGGCCTGGGGCAGCTTTTCTTGCCACACGGTAAGGAAATGCCTGTCGAACACAAAGTCTTTGAGTCCCCAGCAAATGAGTGTTGGCACACGGGTAAATTGCGCCAGGCTCTGCTCTATTCGGCTCACTTCATCCCAGGCGGTGTCGCCGGGCTTCAGGGGGATATCCTGTACAAAACGCAGGGTGGAAATACGATTGGCCCAGCTGTTAAAGGGCGCGACGTAAGCGCGACGCATCTGAGCACTCATAGGATTGCGCTTGCAGCCAATCACAGAGGCAAGCCCGGCAAAGGCATTAAAGCCACGCACCAGCAGGGTTCCAAGCCAGGTATCACGGCAAATTTTAAGCCTCAGCGGCAAGGGCTTGCTGGCAGGCAAGTGAAATGCTGCCGTATTTAAAATCACCAGCCTTTCAATGGCATCTGGGTATTTCGTCGCCCAGCCCATGCCAATCATGCCACCCCAGTCGTGTACCACCAGGGTGACTTTTTCGGTCACATTGAGGTGCGCGAGCAAGGCTTCGAGATCGCCAACACGGCTTGTCAGGGTGTAATGATAACGGCTGTCATCGGGTTTATCCGACAAGCCACAACCCACATTATCCATGGCAATGCAGCGATACTCGCCTTTGAGGGCGCCAATCAGATTGCGGTAATACAGGGTCCAGCTCGGGTTACCGTGCACCATGACGACAGTGCCTTTTGGCTCAATGTCGCCCTCTGGTCCCTCATCGACAAAGTGAATATTGTGGCCGCCGTGATTGAAAAAACGGCGACGAAAAGGCAGCAGGCTGTCCAGCATTTTATGATTATCCATTACCAGCGAAGCCCCAACATCATGCAGTTCAGCCCCGAACCAATACCGAGGAAGCTGACCTGATCCCCCGGGCGCAAAAAGCCCTGGTCGTGGGCAATGGCCGCCGATACCGGCAAGGACACTGTGCCCATATTGCCAAGCTCGGCAAAAGTGGGAAATTCTTTTTCTTCAGGAATTTGCAGTGCCGAGAGCACCTGCTTGCGGTTGGCCGCGCCCACCTGGTGACAAATCACCTTGTCCACCTGGCTTGCCAGCCACTCACGCTGACCGAGGAAGTGCTGCCAGGTTTGTTTGGCAAGCTCTACCCCTTCTTTCAGCAGCGCCACTGCGTCGGTGCGCATAAACTCACGGTACAGGCGATGACCTGTTTCCTGAAGCCCCCACTGACACAGCTCATGGTGTTCCGGAGCGGCCAATTGACTGGCACCCAGCAATTGATGATTGCGCGCCGTCGCCAAATTAAAGCTGCCATCGGTCAGCAATACCGCCACAGCGCCCGAGCCGCCAGTCAGGGTCGCCAGCGACTGGGCAAAATTCTGCATGGTGGGCTCTTCAAGCATCCGCTCTATGGTGGCATCCACTATGTCACGGGCCGATTCACAGGACACCACCAGCCCGGCGCGGATTTGGCCAAGCTCAATGCGGTTGGCGATATCCAGAATGCCTGACAGTACACCCAGGCAGGCATTGGAGATGTCATAGATGGCGCTGTCGCGGCCCACACCCAGTGCGGCCGCAATGCGGCAGGCGGTGGCGGGTTCGTGTTGGTCGCGGCATACCCCTGTGTACACAACGGCGCCCAAATCGGTCGCCTGCAGGCCTGTTTCATTCAGTGCCTTGTTGGCAGCGGCAATGGCGCCATCGGACAGTTTATGCCCGAGCGGCCACCAGCGGCGTTCACGAATACCGGTAAGGGCTGCCAATTGTCCCATGGGTATACGAAACTTCTGATACAGGGGAGCAAGACGTTGTTCAAGCTCTGAGCTTGACACCACAACAGGGGCCAATTCATAGGCCATGCTGTTGATAAAAACGCGGGAATATTTCATTCAGTTCTTGTTATCTAGGATGCAAAGCACGCCCGGCCGAATGCCGTTAAGGCCCGATAATAGAGGGCCATTATCCAGAGAAATGCCTCTGTCGCCAACCAAAATACTCAAGTTTAAGCCCTCGAAGTCGGCTCATCCGACCCCTTGAGCAAAGGTTTGAGCCTCAATCGGCCCGCTATTCAAACAGCCCTGGCTGAAACCAGCCTGAGAACGCCGCGGCTTTTCGCCCACTTTCAATCGGTGATAAAGGGTACGGCAAACGAAAAATGCCGCTGCCAATAAAGAGGGGTAAGTGACGCGGTTTCAATCACGACGGGCGTCAATCAGGGCATTACGGGGCGTCACCCCCGGAGGGCAGAACGCACTGAGGCTGACCCGGTAGCCCGACTCCAACAAAAATGCAGCCCTGTCGAGTAGCAGATACTGCTCAATCACAGGTCTGAACAGGTGCGCCACCAGATCCAATCGTCGGGTCAGGCGCTGGCGCTGGCATCCTTGCGCCAACCATTCATCACCACAAAAATCCGCAGGTAACGCCAGGCCTTTAAGCTCACAGGCCCAGCGACAAAAGGCATCAAAACTGCCGGAAAGCTGGCTTTGGCGCACCGAGGGCAAGGGTAAGTAACTGTCGTCCCGGCGCAGATGACGCTGCAGGCTGTCGAACCCCAGGCGCCACTGAACTTCCTTCAGCCGGTCCTGGTTTTCTTTGGCGCTGGCGACGACCGAGTGATTGAGGGGGAGCTGCAGGCCATGCTTGTCGAGCACCAGTCCGGTGGCTCTGGCGCTGTCGCTGAGCCCAGCGTACTGCTCCCCTTGAATAAGATGATAACAACAGGGTGACAGACTGATAGCCCGGGTTTGGGCCGCCGCGGCGCGCCTTAACAACACCAGATGCAGCTCACCGCAGGCGTGGAGCGCCAGCGCATGCTGCTCACCCTGTAGCAGCTCCGCCTCTTCGGAAAAGGCATCGGCACACACAAAGCGTTGGTTGACACCGCGCTTTTGCGCTTCTTTTTCCCCGTCAAGGCACAGCTGTTGCTGCCACTCAAGGCTTAGCACGGGCTTGTGGCTTACGGCGCCAACGAGTCTCCCAAGATGCCCCTTACCGGCGCACCACTCCAGCACGGGGTAAGGTGTGGGTGATTGCGAAAGCGCGGCTGCGAACCGGCTGATTTGCTCCCACTTGCGCCCCTTGATGCCTGCGGCAAAACGGCTGACTTGCCGCTCTGGCAGTAAGGCGGCAGAACGCTGCTCTGTGCCTTTAAGCTCGGTGAGTTGCCATGAAAACAACGCGCTGTTCCAGCTAAGACCCGCCTGGCTGAGGTCGGTTTCAAGCGCCTGTCTTAGGGTTTCGTATAATCTATCCTGACTCGCATCTAGCGCCTCGAGGGCCTCATCTTCCAGCGCCAATACAAAGGATGCCAGAGCCGGAAAAGACGCCTCCCACGGCAGGGTTTGGCAATTAAAAGTGCGTATGTCCCACAGTGAGCGGGCATCGATGAGTAAAGCGGCAAGCTCGCTCAGGGTGTGGCGAACCCTGGGCAACTGAAGCTCAAAGGCCGGATTCAGGGGTGCCGGAGATACACCGTTTTTTGCATCATGAAAGGAATGCGCAAAGGCTTCATGAGTATCTTTTGCAGGCTCACTGACATGGGTATTGTTCGGCGCTCTTTCTTCTGGGGACATGGATAACTCATCCGGGGCCACACCATAGCCGTGACCCAATTAAACAGGGCATCATTATAACCTCAGGCCCGGGTCCTTGACAGTGTGGGCCTCGGCAACGCCCTTTGCTGCCCTGGCTTCTGTGGGAATCCTGTCTTTGCGGTGGTAGACTCTGGCCTCCCACAACACCCGCTGCCAGTTTGGAGACCCCTATGATACAGTCGCCCTGCGTTGCCCGCTGCGGCTTGAATGATGATGACTACTGTATGGGCTGCCTGCGCCATATCGATGAAATCGTCGGTTGGTCTCAATCAAGTGATGAGCGCAAACTGGAGATCCTCGCCAGTCTGCCCGCCCGTAAAAAAGCCCTCGAAGGTGAAAATAATCAGCCACTCAGCAGGGCCAAGTGGCTGGAGTCAGAAGCACGGCTGGGACTCGATTAATCCGGGTAACATTAACCCACTTTATTGCGCCTTGAGCGCCGCCTCGGCCTGTACCCTGGTGTGCTCAAGCAAGCGTTTATCCCCCAGCGCGCCATGGCCCGGCACCACAGTGATGACATCAGGGAATTTCGCCATCACCCGCGACATGGAATCAGGCCAGGCCTGCAGCGACCCATCGCCATAAAATCCCATCGACCGCGTTGACGCCTCCCGCACCAGACAGCCGCCAAAGAGCAGCTTTTCGTGAGGCAGGTACACCACCAGATTATCCATCGCATGGCCAGCGCCCGGGTAAAACACCTGGGCCTTGTTGCCAAAGTACTGTATCTCGTCGCCACTGAAAGTTTGGGTCGCCAAGGTCTTTTGATGTTGCCTGAGAATGGCCTGGGTCGCCTCAGAGCTCAGGGTGGTGATACCGGCCTTCTCAAATACCCCAAAGCTGCCGGCCCTGTCTTCGTGCCAGTGGGTCGCGAGCACGGCTTTTACGGTTAAGCCTTTAGCCTTTGCCCATTGGAGCAAAGCCTCAGCATCGGCATCCGTCCAGGGCGTATCCACCACAAAGGCCTCTTTGCCCTCCACGAGTACCAGGCCATTGGCGGAGACCTTGCCAAAGCCTTCCACCTCTTTCTCACTCTGGTGCAGGAAAAGCTGCTCTGACAGGGGCGTGATTTCCAGTGCCTGGGCATTGGCAATGGCAATGGCAATGGCAATGGCAATGACCCCTATCATCAACGCAGCACACCCGCGTATCGCAATTCTCATGGACACTCCTTTATCAGAAAAACAGCGCCGCACGAGGCGGCGCTATTCAAACATCATTGGGTTAACAAGCGGTGTCGGCTCAAAACGTCTTATCAGGCGTCGACATGCTCACTGCCATTATGGCTATGGTGCGTCTGGGTTAAGCGTCGCATCAGCGGCAATACTGCCAGTGCAATCAGGGTGCAACCCAGGGCCGCAAATCCCAGCTTATTAAACAGGCTGGTGTAGATGGTAAGGGTTTCCAGCGGGTCAGTAATCCCTTGGGGCACGCTGGCAAAGTTGGCCACCACACCGCCCAGATACTGGCTGATGCCGGTTGCCACAAAGTAGGCACCCATCATAAAGCCGCCCATGCGCTCGGGCACATAGCGGGCAATCATGGCAAGGCCTAACCCACTCACCAACAGCTCGCCCAGAGAATAGGCGCCGTAGCCCCAAATCATCACCCAGCTGGAGGTCTTGCCTTTTACAGCGAACTCACCGGCCACACTATAGATAAAGAAACCCGCGGCCACCACGGCAAACCCGAGGGCAAACTTGGCCGCAATGGACAGGTCTTTGTTGTTTTTGCCGCCCCAGGCATACGCCCAGGCAAGGATGGGGCTTAACACCATGATCCAGATGGGATTAAGCGCCTGAAACTGTGCCGGAGACCAGGTCCACAAATGCTGCCCCATCACCACAAAGTCCCAGTCGACGTTTCGCAGCGCAAAGAGTGCCAGTGAGGTGGACATCTGCTGGTAAAAGATAAAAAAGAACACGGATTGCAGCGTCAGTACCAGCGCCGCCAAGAGCCCTGCCCGCTCGCTCTCTTCACTGGTGCGGATAAGGTGGATAAAGATGCCCAGCACAACAAGGCCCGCGCCGTACACAAATACCCGGGCGATATCTTCAAATTCGAGGATAACCGCCGACACAACCACCGCCAGCAATGATGCTCCCAGTACTGCCGCAAGCTTGCTTTTGTCCACCGGCAGCAAGTCTGGCTCAGAGCCGTAATCATCCAGGGTGTGGCGCATCATCATGTAGTTGCCGATACCCACAATCAGACCCACAAAACACACGGCAAAGGCGGCGTGCCAACCAAAGCCGTCGCCATAGTTGGCGTTGACGTAGTCTTTAATCCAGGGGGTGAGCAGCATGGAGAAGGTCGAACCTACGTTGACCGCCATGTAATAGATGGTGAAGGCACTGTCTATTTTGGAGTCATCGCCATCGTAAATTTTACGTACCAGGTTACCGGCATTGGGTTTGAACAGGCCGTTACCCACCACGATAACCCCGAGGGCAGAGAACAAAAACCAGGTATTATCCGTCGGCACGGCCATCAGGGCGTAACCCAGGGTGAGAATACCCGCACCCAGCAGCATGGTGCGCTTGGTGCCGAGCACCTTGTCCCCTACCCAACCACCGATGGCCGGCGCCACATAAATGAGTGCGGCGCAGGCGCTCCACACCAGATTGGCGCGCTCATCGGCAAAGCCAAGGCGCTGCACCATAAAGTAAACAATCAGTGCCTGCATACCGTAGAAGCCAAAACGCTCCCACAGTTCAATCAGCGACACCGTCATAAAGGAACGGGTCTTGGAGACCTGTATTTTCCCTGTTGTCATAGCCAAATTCCCATCTTGATTATTGTTGTGATCCAGCCCGAGTATAGGGGGAGCATGGCGGCAAACCAATCAGAATTTGTTCACTTGCACGGCAAACAAAGGTGACAAATGGCACACA
Source organism: Shewanella zhangzhouensis (assembly GCF_019457615.1). NCBI lineage: Bacteria > Pseudomonadati > Pseudomonadota > Gammaproteobacteria > Alteromonadales > Shewanellaceae > Shewanella > Shewanella zhangzhouensis. The sequence goes on along the minus strand of NZ_CP080414.1, from coordinate 1,485,154 downwards.
TAAAAAAAGCGCCAACCAGGCGCATTTTTATGGTGAAGAATTTTGTTACTTCTTATTCGTCATCAGGGATTTAAGATCGGCGAAGGGATTGTACGTTGCCGCCTCTTGTTTGGCCTCCTGAGTGCTGCCATAGCGAATAAGCTCTTCAAAGCGAGAGTGCTCATTATCGTGGCAGTAAAGGCACAGGAGTTCCCAGTTGGAACCGTCGGACGGGTTGTTGTCGTGGTTGTGATCCCTGTGATGCACTGTCAGTTCCGACAGGTTTTTATGGGTAAATTCACGCGCACAGCGGCCACACACCCAGGGATACAGCTTCAGCGCCTTTTCGCGATAGCCACCTTCACGTTTTTCACGGTATTCGCGCTCTGCGGCCAATACCTTATCGAGTTTACTTTGGGTCATAAAAGTCGGATTACAGCTTCTGATTGGCGCAGCATAACGCGCCAATCAGCCCGGTGCAATCGGTGTGCTTCAGCTATCCGGATTAACCGCTTCACTCACTGACAAATGCAGGTAATGCAGATACTTTTCATATTGAGTCACCGCATCGGCCTGCAACTGTTCAACCGTGTAGCCGAGCACGTCGTAGTGTTGGCCACCGTGCTCCAAAAACACTTCCACCCGGTAGAAATCTTCGTCCGTCTCTTCAACGCCATGGACCGGCACTTTGGAGTACTGCCTAAGCCGCAGACCATAAACAAAGTCGGGATGATTGTCGCTGACAATCAGCAACCTGACCCTGTCGTCCTGCTGAACCACCCGGGCGTCTATTCCTTCGTTCACAAAAGCCGAAGCCACTTGCTTGAGTGCCTGGCGCGCCGGGCCACGGATAAAGGCACGGGCATCCTTCGCCGATGGCTGATTAACAAGCACCTTTAGCCGCTCCCGCCACTCAACATTGGCACTGGCATATTGCACGCTGGTGTGGTGCAACTGCACACTGGAGAGCTTAAGCCAGTCATCCTGAAGTGCCTTGAAGAGCCCAAGGCAAATCAGCAGCATCACCAACAAAAACGGCATGGCACTGGCAATAGCTGCCGTTTGCAGCGCCTGCAATCCACCGGCCAGCAAGAGCACAGAAGCCACCACCCCCTGCATCAGCGCCCAAAACACTCGCTGCCACACAGGCGCCGACATATCGCCGCCGGAAGTAAGGTTATCAATCACCAGACTGCCGGAGTCGGAAGATGTCACAAAGAAGGTCACCACCAGACACAGGGCCACCGCCGAGAGCAAGGATGTGAGCGGCAGTTGCTGGAAGAACACAAACAGCGCCACAGATACATCACTGGAAACCGCCTCGGCCAACACGCTGTTACCCTGATGCAAAATCTGATCTATGGCCGAATTGCCAAATACCGTCATCCACAAGAAGGTAAAGCCGCTGGGCACAAAGAGCACCCCCAGCAGAAACTCACGAATAGTACGGCCACGGGATACCCGGGCGATAAAAGTGCCCACAAAGGGCGACCAGGAAATCCACCACCCCCAGTACAGCAGGGTCCAGCCACCCAGCCAGTCGTTTTTCTGCTGATAGGCGTATAGGTTAAATGTTTTCCCAACAATATCAGAGAAGTAGGCACCGGTGTTTTGTACAAAGGCCTGCAGCAGCGCCACAGTTGGCCCCACCAGGAGCACCACCAGCATCAGCAGCACCGCCAAGAAGAGATTCAGCTCGCTGAGCCGCTTAACCCCCTTATCGAGTCCGGAAAACACAGACACAGTGGCTATCAGGGTAATGACCACAATGAGGCCCACCTGCAGGGGCGCACTCACCGGGATTTGGTCGCCAAAGAGAAAATTAAGCCCGGCGTTTACCTGCAGCACCCCAAACCCCAGGGACGTAGCGACACCAAACATGGTGCCAAGTACCGCAAAAGCATCCACCGCATGGCCGATAGGGCCGTGAATACGTTCGCCAATCAAGGGATAAAGCGCGCTTCTTGGCAGCAGCGGCAATTTATGTCGATAGGCGAAGTACGCCAGACTCAGGGCCACCACAGCATAGATGGCCCAGGCATGGATACCCCAGTGGAAGAAGGTGATTTTCATCGCCTGCCTGGCGGCCTCGATAGACTCGGGCGCTGCATCCGGGGGGGCAATCAGGTGCATGACAGGCTCTGCCACCCCAAAAAACATCAGCCCTATGCCCATGCCCGCCGAAAACAGCATGGCAATCCAGCTCTTGTAGCTGTAGTCGGGCTCGGCATGATCAGGGCCAAGCTTGATATCACCGAAACGGCTGACCATCACGAAAACGATAAAAACCAGAAAGACGGCCACCGCGAGCACGTAAAGCCAGCCAGCTTTGACTTCAAGCCAGTGCTGCACTGCGCCAAACCATTGTTGCGCCTGTTCAGGCCAGATGGCACCAAGGGCCACCAACAGAGTGATAAGAAAGAGAGAGCCGAAAAAAACCGGCGGATTAATACTGTATTTGAGTGCCATTGTAGCTCCCTTGGCTAAGACAGAACGTCGTCCCTGGTAACACTGATAGAAACAGCTGAAATGTCGGGCCAGGTCCTGCACAAATTGCTGGAGAGGCGACGCAGGATACCACAAAAGCCCCTGAAAAGGCGGCCATAACCCGCTTTTAACGCCAACACAGGATATGAGTCACGCTCTTCCCGCCATCTAAAAAGGTAGTGCGTCAGCGATATTTTCGCTTGCTGCCCCCCATTGACTTTCCCTGACAAGGCAAGAAATACTGTCAAATAAATAAAACAACATGTTCAATATCAATCCAAGCTCGCCGGAGTTCTGTGGTATCCCCAAGCTGCGATTGCTCAATCCGAGGCCGCTATGCTCTTTGCCAATCCACAGGAAGCGATAGACTTTCTTGATAAACATCCCCAGGTTCAGCACGTCGAAGTGTTTATCATTGACCCCAACGGTATTCCCCGGGGCAAGCTCCTGCACCGTCAGGAAGTGCTGTCTATGTATCGTCACGGCCGTCCTCTGCCCAGCACTATTCTGGGACTGACGGTTCAGGGTGACGATGTGGAAGATACCGGGCTCGTGTGGGAAGTGGGTGACGCCGACTGTCTGGCATTTCCCATTGAAGGTGGTTTGCTGATGCAGCCATGGCGCAACCAGCCCACCGCTCAGGTGCATCTGGCTATGCATCCCGACGCCGGATTGCCGGCAGCGGTGGCCGATCCCCGCCTGGTGCTGTCCAGGGTAATGGCATCCCTGCAAGCGGATGGTTTTTATCCTGTAATGGCGGCGGAGTTGGAGTTTTTCCTGCTTGATCAGCGCTTTGATGCCAATGGCAAACCCCAGCCAGCAATGCAAAGCGATGGTCACAGACCAACCCAAACTCAGGTGTATGGCATTTTGGAGTTGGAGCGACTGCAACCCTTCCTGGATGACCTTTACCACGCCTGTGAGGTGCAGGGCATTCCTGCCCGCACCGCCATTTCAGAGTACGCTCCCGGTCAGGTGGAAATCACCCTTGAGCACAGATTCGATGCGCTGCAGGCCATGGATGAAGCGGTGCGCTACAAGAGATTGGTCAAGGGTGTGGCTGCGAAGCACGGCATGCAGGCCTGTTTTATGGCCAAACCCTTTGGCGAGCTGGCGGGCAGCGGCATGCACATGCACGTCAGCCTGGCCGATGCCGATGGCGATAACCTGTTTGCCAGCGACAACCCCGAAGGCACACCGGAGTTGACCCAATCCATTGCCGGTATGATGGCCACCCTGGAGGATGCACAGCTGCTGTTTTGCCCCAATGCCAATTCGTTCCGGCGTTTTCAGAGCGCAAGCTACGCCCCCATCGCCAAGACCTGGGGCGTGAACAATCGCACCGTGTCTTTCCGGGTCCCCGGCGGCCCGGCGGCAAGTCGCCATGTGGAGCACAGGATCTGCGGCGCAGACGCCAACCCTTATCTGGCGGCAGCGGCAATTTTGGCGGCATGCCACCATGGTATTCGCCATAGGTTATCCCCCGGCGAGGCCATTGTCGGAAATGGTTATCAGGGCGAGCACCAGACCCTGCCCACCGACTGGTTGTCGGCGCTGACCAATTTCGAGCGTTCCGGGTGGATGAAGTCTGTATTGGGTGGGGATTTTCACCGCATTTACGGAAAAATTAAACGCGCTGAGTATCAGCAGTTTATGGCAGAGGTTGGCCAGCAGGACTGGCAGTGGTACTTAACCCACGCCTAAGCTTTGGGTTATCGTCAGCCAATAAAAAAGCGCCCTCGGGCGCTTTTTTATTGGGGCTGTGTCAGTCCCACACCAGCTCGCTGAAGTGCTTGCGGCACATGGACTCGTAACTCTCGTTACCACCAATGGCCACCTGAGCACCATCGCGCACTGGATTCCCGGCACCATCGCGGCGCACCACCATATTGGCCTTGCGGCCACAAAAACAAATGGTTTTCAGCTCCACCAGCTTATCGGCCCAGGCCAGCAGATACTGACTGCCAATAAAAAGCTCGCCGCGAAAATCGCTGCGAAGGCCATAACAGAGCACGGGAATATCGAGTTTATCCACCACATCGGTAAGCTGACGCACCTGGGTTTTAGATAAAAACTGGCTCTCGTCCACCAGTACGCAGTGCAGCTGCTGCTGGCTGTGGTGGGTGGCAATCAAATCCATCAGGTTATCTTCACTGCCAAACGCAGTGGCATCGGCCTGAATACCAATACGCGAAGCCACCTTGCCCACGCCATATCTGTCGTCGATGGCAGCGGTCAGCACCAGGGTGTTCATGCCCCGCTCGCGGTAGTTATAGGAAGACTGAAGCAGCGAGGTGGATTTGCCGGCATTCATTGCCGAGTAATAAAAATAGAGCTGAGCCAACGCGAAGATCCCCTGAAAAAAATGCCGGGCTATCTTAGCGCAGCCCCAGCCCCAGTGCCAGTTCCGGCAACAATTCAGACTTATTTAAGGCCGCCTCGTTAGCCTAGCCAGTCATCAAAAAACCACAATCACAACAACAAGCAGGAAGAAACCATGCATAAAAGCCTTATCGCCCTTGCCGTAGGCGGCGCGCTCTTGTTGGGCGGCTGCGCCCTTGGTCCATCCCAAAGCGCCGTTAACAGTGGCGATGTAGCCACCGCTGTAGCAGGTATCAGTGCCGACAACCCCTTCTTCGCGCCAAGCACACTGCAATATCAGGCGCCCGATTTTACCGCCATAAAGGACAGCCACTTTGAGCCAGCACTGCTCCAGGGCATTGCCGAGCACAAGGCCGAGATCCTGGCCATTGCCAACAATCCTGAGCCTGCCAGCTTTGAAAACACCCTGGTGGCCATGGAAAAAAGCGGCGCCCTGCTGACCCGCACCTCCAAGGTGTTCTATAACCTGGCGGGCACCGACTCCAACCCCAGCCTGCAAGCACTCCAGGCCAAGATGGCACCACTGATGTCGGCTCACTCTGACGACATCAACCTGAACCCGACTCTGTTTGCCCGCATCGAGAGTCTGTACAACCAGCGCAATGACCTTGGACTGACCAAAGAAGAAGTGCGCCTGATTGAGGTGTACCATCAGCGCTTTGTGATGGCCGGCGCCAAGCTTACCGAAGCGCAGAAGACCCAAATCCGTGCCCTGAACGAAGAGCACTCCAAGCTGACCGATGAATTCCAGCAGCGCCTGCGTCGTCTGACCAAGGAAATTGCCGTAGTGGTTGACAGCGAAGCCGAGCTGGCCGGTCTGTCCGACAGTGCTATTCGTATGGCCGCCGCCGATGCCAAGGCCGCAGGCCATGACGGCAAGTTCCTGCTGTCTATCACCAACACCACCCGCCAGCCGGTGCTGGCACAGCTTGAAAACCGCGAGCTGCGTAAGCGGGTATTCGAAGCCTCTGCCAACCGTGGCCTTGAAGGCGAGAACGAAACAGCCTCTCTGGTTGCACGTCTGGCACAGCTTCGCGCCGAGCGCGCAGCCCTGCTGGGCTTTGACAACTGGGCCAGCTACCGTCTGGCGCCGCAAATGGCCGGCAGCCCTGAGGCCGTATATGAGCTCTTTGGCACCATGGTGCCAAAAGTCGTGGCCAACACCCGCAAAGAAGCTGCCGACATTCAGGCAATGATTGATAAAACCGGTGGCAATTTCGAGCTCAAGCCATGGGACTGGGCCTTCTACGCCGAAAAAGTGCGTCAGGAAAAATACGCCCTGGATGAAGAGAGCCTCAAGCCTTACTTCGAATTCAACCGTGTACTGGAAGATGGCGTGTTCTACACCATCAAAGAACTGTACGGCCTGACCATGAAGCCGCGCCCCGATCTGCCGGTGTACCACCCGGACGTGAAGGCCTATGAAATGTTTGATGAAGACGGCACCAGCCTCGCCATCTTCTACGCCGACTATTTTGCCCGCGACGGCAAGCGTGGCGGCGCCTGGAAGAGCTCCTTCGTGGACCAATCCGGCCTGCTGGGTAACAAGCCTGTGGTTGTGAACGTGATGAACATCAAGAAGGCACCGGACGGCGAGCCGACCTTTGTCAGCTACGATGAAGTGACCACTATGTTCCACGAAATGGGCCACGGCACCCACGGCATGCTGTCCAGGGTGAAATACCCAACACTGGCGGGCACCAAGGTTTCCCGCGACTTCGTTGAGTTCCCATCCACCTTCGAAGAAGACTGGGCTGCCCATCCCAAGGTGCTGGCCAACTACGCCCGTCACTACCAGACCGGTGAACCACTGCCCAAGCCATTGCTGGACAAGCTTCTGAAATCCCGCAGCTTCAACCAGGGCTTTGACACCCTGGAGTACATGGCCGCTGCCCTGGTGGATTTGGAATGGCACTCACTGAAAGCCGGTGACAGCCTCAAAGACGTTGCCAGCTTCGAAGCAGCAGCGCTCAAGAAGCACGGCGTGGACATTGAAGCCGTGCCGCCACGTTACCGCTCTACCTACTTCGCCCACGCCTTCCCGGGCGGCTACAGCGCCAGCTACTACGCCTATATGTGGTCTGAAATTCTGGCAGCCGACGCCTACGCCTACGTGCAAACCCAGGGCGGCCTGAACCGCGAGATAGGTATGAAGTACCGCAAGGCCATCCGTGAAGTGGGCAACAGCGTGCCGCCGATGGAAGCCTACATCAATTTCCGCGGTCAGGAACCGACCACCGACGGTCTGCTGGAGCGCCGCGGCCTGAAGTAAGCCGCAGCCTGAAATAAGCAACCTGAAATAAGCAGCGGCCTGATTTGGGCCGCGCTTTGGTAAGCGAAAGCTCAGCCACAAAAAAGCCGCTCAACTGAGCGGCTTTTTTATTGTTAAACGTCTTGCCAAATCACTGATACTCAGCCCTTACCGGCCTTGATTCTAAGACCTATCACTGCCAGCACAAAGAGGACTGAAGTCGTGCCAAATCCGGCCCACACCGACTCGGTAAAGCCCATCACCGTGTAACCCACCAAACTGATGACAGCCACAATCAGCGCGTAGGGCAGCTGAGTCACCACATGGTCGATATGATGGCAGCTGGCGCCGGTGGACGACAAAATCGTGGTATCCGAAATGGGCGAGCAGTGGTCACCAAATACAGCGCCAGCCAACACGGCGGCAAGCATTGGCAACATCATGGCGGTGTGGCTGCCCATGGCCATGTCGGCGGCAATCGGCAGCATAATGCCGAAGGTACCCCAGCTGGTACCGGTGGCAAAGGCGGTAAGCCCCGCGAGGATGAACATCGCCGCTGGCAGCAGCGCAAAAGGAATATTGCCGCTGGCAAGACTTGCCATAAACTTACCGGTTTCCAGCTCGCCGATAATGCCAGCAATGGTCCAGGCAAACAGCAGGATATAGATGGCAGGCACCATGGATCGGGCGCCCTGGGTGAGCGCTGTGATAATCAGCTTGCTCTCAACCTTTTGCATCATGGCCTGCACCAGCGTTACTCCCAGGCCCACCAGCGCACCGAAGAACAGCGAACCGCCCACATCGGTTTTCTCAAAAGCGCCAATCAGCGAAAACGGCAGCTTTTCGTCAGCGAGAGCCGAAGCGCCGCTTTGGATCATAAAAAACAGGGTGGCAAATACCAGGGTGCCGATGGGCACAAAGAGCCCCGCGATACGGCCGCTGTCAGCCTCCGGCAGATCGGCACTGGCGCCCGGTGGCGTGCCCTTGGATTCATCGTACAAATTACCGCGCATGGCGTTTTGCTCATGAGTCTTCATCGGGCCCACATCCAGCCCCATAAAGGCCACACACAGCAGCAGCAAGAGCGCGAAGATGGCGTAGAAGTTCATCGGGATCATCTGGATAAACACCGACAGATGGCCCGCATCAGCCATGCCGTGACTGGCGAGGATGCCGCCAATCAGCGCAATGATGTAGGCGCCCCAGCTGGAAACCGGTGAAATCACGCACACAGGCGCGGCGGTGGAGTCCAGCAGATAGGCGAGCTTGGCGCGGGAAATATAGTAACGGTCGGTCAGGGGACGGGAAATGGAGCCCACCACCAGACTGTTGAAGTAGTCGTCGATAAAGACCACGCAGCCCAAAAACATGGTCAGCAACTTGGCATCGCGCTTATTGCGGATGCGTTGTCTGGCCCAGTCGGCAAAGGCTCGGGCAGCACCGGATACGGTAATGAGGGCGGTGATCATCCCCAAAAGCAGCAAAAAGCCGAGAATATAGAGGTTCCAGCTATTGAGCGCGCCATCGCTCCACACCAGATTGGTAACCCGGTGGGCCAGAAATTCGCCACTGGCAAGGGGGGCAAAATCATTCAGCAGCAGCGCGCCGACCAGAATACCCAACCCAAGGGACAAGAGTACTTTGCGGGTCAGTACCGCCAGTACAATAGCCACAACCGGCGGCAGCAAGGAGAGCGCCGAGTCGGCATAACTTATCAATGTCATTGAAATATCTTCGCTTTAAACGAATGGAGGGCGACTGAACTGGTGGGAAACGGCAAAGATACCCAAAAACACCTGTCCTATCAGTAGCGCTCCATAGTAATTACTACCTCTGTCATCCCGACAGAAAATACTATGGCAGTGCCGTTTCTTTCGATAACGGCCCCAGCGGAAGGCGGTGATACACACATCCACTTCGGCGCCAATGCCCTTTCACAGCCCGTCAACGGCATCACCCTGTTGACTGTTACTGATGCTTGGCGCACCTCTACTCAGGACGCCTGTGTGCAGGCGTGCGGCACATAAAAACACAAGCGGCCCGGGGGAAGCTACCCCCAGGCCGCATATCGTGACCAAAATCACAAATTAAAGCAAGTCTATCAGCTTGGGCACGGCCTCAAACAGGTCTGCTTCCAGGGCATAATCCGCCACCTGGAAGATAGGCGCTTCGGGATCTTTGTTGATGGCGACAATCACCTTGGAGTCTTTCATACCCGCAAGATGCTGGATGGCACCTGAGATACCCACGGCAATGTACAGCTGAGGCGCCACAATCTTACCGGTTTGACCCACCTGCAGATCGTTGGGCACAAAACCTGCGTCAACCGCGGCGCGGGATGCACCCACGGCGGCGCCGAGTTTGTCGGCCAGTTTTTCCAGCAGGGCAAAGTTTTCACCGCTGCCCATGCCGCGGCCACCGGAAACGATAATACCGGCGTTACCCAGCTCAGGGCGCTCAGAAACAGTCAGCTCCTGGGATACAAAGGCACTCTTGGCAGTGAATACCTTGTCGATGGCTTCGATAGCAGCGCTGCCACCATTGCCGGCGGCATCGAAGGCACTTGGGCGAACCGTCATCACCTTCTTGTCATCGAGGCTCTCTACGGTTGCCATGGCGTTACCGGCATAGACAGGACGCACGAAGGTATTGGCATCAACCACGTTTACCACTTCAGACAACTGAGCCACATCGAGCAGTGCCGCAACCCGTGGCAGCGCATCTTTACCCGTGGAGCTGGCGGCAGCCAGAATATGGCTGTAGTTGCCAGCCAAATCCAGCATCAGTGCGGCCAGGTTTTCACCCAGATGCGCAGCATAGGCAGCATTGTCGGCAACCAGCACTTTGGCAACACCGTCGATGGCGGCAGCAGCGTCAGCAACAGCGCCACAGCTGTGACCGGCAACCAGCAGGTGAACCTCACCACCGATGGCCTTGGCGGCACTCACAACCTTGGCGGTATCCAGTTTCAGGCTGGCGTTATCATGTTCTGCAAGGACGAGAATGCTCATATCAGATCACCTTTGCTTCATTTTTCAGTTTTTCCACCAGCTCTTCGACAGAAGACACCTTGATACCAGCCTGACGGGTTGCAGGCGCAGCCACACTCAGCAGTTTTTGATGCTGTTTCAGGGTCACACCCAGATCGGCAGGGCTCACGGTATCCAGCGGTTTACGCTTGGCTTTCATGATATCGGGCAGTTTGGCGTAACGAGGCTCATTGAGGCGCAGGTCCGAGGTCACGATGGCTGGCATAGGCAGTTTGAGGGTTTGCAGGCCGCCGTCCACTTCGCGGGTCACCAGCAGCTCACCGCCTTCTACCACCACTTTGGAAGCAAATGTTGCCTGAGGGGCATCCATCAGCGCGGCCAACATCTGACCGGTTTGGTTGTTATCACCGTCGATGGACTGTTTACCCAGCAGCACCAGTTGTGCCTGCTCTTTGTCCTGTACGGCTTTTAAAATCTTGGCAATGGAAATGGCAGGCAGGTTGTCGTCGGTTTCGACATGAATGCCACGGTCAGCACCCAGGGCCATGGCAGTACGCATTTGCTCCTGTACTGCCTTGCTGCCCACGCTCACCACCACGATTTCGCTGGCATGACCCGCTTCTTTGAGGCGAACTGCTTCTTCAACGGCAATTTCACAAAAGGGGTTAATCGCCATCTTGAGGTTAGCCGTGTCCACGTCTGTGTTATCGGCCTTCACCCTCACTTTCACGTTGGCATCCACCACGCGCTTTACAGGCACCAGTATCTTCATAGGGTTTCCTTCCTGCACCTTCTTTGTTGGGGACGTAATGCTCGCCACTGTATGGGTGAGCATCACACAATAGCGCAACTTTAAGTGCTGTTAACGTAAACGTCAACCTGTCTCAAACGAGCGTTTGCGAGTTTGATTGGTTTATCACTGGCCAGATTTATGAACACACTCTATGTCGGCCTGCTCTTTGCGTGGCCGCGTTTGAAGGTAACGGTTGATGACAACAAGATATGACGGCCTGATGATGGAAGGCGGCGGTTTATCGGGCGTAATTCACTTGGGGCTTCACTTTTTACTTCTCTGTGTACTTAGCTCTACTTAACTCTGTACCTCACGGCTACCTCACAATGAGGCGCTGCAGCAAATGGTCCGGCCTCTTAAAAGGGACCACACGCGCACAAGCGAGGCAATATCGCTGGGTTGGGGAATTGAATTTTACAGCGGGGGTGTGCTCCCTCCCCCTGAAAACGGATATAAAGAAGCAATTCGCTCACAATTACTCGTGCGTTCTCGTGCATTCTCGTACGTGGTTCCCATACGACTTTAGGGATAGCGTACCTTATCTCATCCGGTAAACCCGTCGCCTTTATTATTGGCTGTATTGGCTGGACCAAGATGCCAGATACATTTGCAACGGACAGTTTTCACGCTTTACCACTGCTGCAAAATGGCAAAGAACACATTTCCCAGGATAAAAATAATCCTTTTGACAAACATCACTTAATAATTTCAGTTTTTTAATTGCAGATTGAATTATTTATTTCTATTATTTCATTCGATGTGAAAATTAACTTGTTATTTAAATTGGGAAGCGAGTTTACCATGAGCGAATTCCTCGAAATTTTGACCCACGGTCGTCGTCTGAAAGCAGCTGTTAAAGATTTGTCTTTGGATGAGCTGCGTGATCTTGGCGCCAAACTCGAAAAAATCATTGCTGAGCGCGAAGCCGAAGCCGAAGAAGATTTGAAAGCCAACGCCGAGCGTATTGCCAAAATTGAAGAAATCCGCAAGCAAATGGCCGAAATCGGTCTGTCTGTTGAAGATTTGGGTGTGACTGCTGCAAAACCTGCCGCGAAGAAACGTGCTCCCCGTCCACCAAAATATAAGATTGTGGTTGACGGTGAAGAAATCACGTGGACCGGTCAGGGCCGCATGCCAACGGTATTCAAGAACGCCGTTGAAGGCGGTGCATCCATGGATGACTTCCTTATCTAAGCTGTCATCCAAATTAAAGGCCGAACTCCATCGGCCTTTTTTATTACCTTAAGAAAACCTTTTTACATTTCTTCGCTGCCATTCTGCCGCGAATTCCGCTAACCTTTCAGCTACTTTTGCCTAAAATAACTGCGACGCTTTCATAATGATAAATAACAATAATTTGGCAGTGCTGCTGATAGGTTTGACGCTTGTCGCCACCGACAGTCACGCAAAAACATTACTCACCTCGGACCCTACTCCCCTCATTGCACTGCAAGGCGCCAAATTACATCTGGCTCCAGGGCAAATCCTGGAACAAGGCACACTGCTGATTGAAGGCAACCGTATTAAAGCAGTGCTGACAGGAAACGACATTCCTGCTGGTGCACGGGTAGTAGAAATGGCTGGCCTGGATATCTATCCTGGGTTTATCGATCCCTTTACCCAATATGGCATTAGTTTTGATTATCCCACTGAAACCAAAAGTACGCCGGTATATGAAATAAAACGCATCGGGGGTAATGCCGCCAACGGTGCGGTGCACGCAGAGAAACAATGGTCGCAGTATTTCGCCCCTGATAACGAGGCGGCATCAAGCTGGATAAATAGTGGTTTTACCAGTGTGCAATCGGCGAAATTGGACGGAATTTTCCGCGGTCAGGGTGTCCATGTTTCGCTTGCCGATAAAATTGCCAACGATTTGGTGTATCGCGCCCAGGGAAATCATTATCTCTCTTTCGATAAAGGCAGCTCAGCTCAGGACTACCCAAGCTCACTGATGGGCGCCATGGCCCTTATCCGCCAGACCTTTATGGATGCGGCCTGGTATAATGAAAATCGCAGTAAACTCTCAGCAGCGGCATCAGCGGGCCAGCTCGAATTTAACGCAGCCCTGCAGGGACTGGGCAACACTCAAGCACAATATTTTATTTTTGATACGCCCGATCTGAATAATCAGCAGCGCGCATCGGCGCTGATGCATGAATTCAAATTAACAGGTGCGTTATTGGGAAATGGCCGGGAATATGCCCGGATTGATGAAATAAAAGCAAAAGGTTATCCGCTTATATTGCCGCTGAATTTTCCAGCTGCACCGGATGTCAGCCAGCCCGGTCGGGAATATCAGTTAAAACTCGCAGATTTACGCCATTGGGAAAGAGCCGCCGGCAATGGCCAGGCTCTGGAGCAAGCCGGTATTGGTTTTGCGCTCACCCTTCATGGTATCGAAGACAAAAAGGATTTCTGGCCAAGATTACAAAAAGCAATCAAAGCGGGGCTGAGTGAACAAACCGCACTGGCGGCACTCACCACCCAGGCAGCCAGTATTGCCGGCATAGCCGATACTGCAGGCAAACTGAGCCCGGGCTTTGTGGCAGATCTCGCCATTTATCAGGGCAATCCCTTCAGCGACGGCAAGCTGGTGAGCGTGTTTTTGCAGGGGCAGGAAAAAGTCATTGTCCCGCGGGAGCAACTTGCAGTGACCGGCGACTACACGGTCACCATTAACGGCCAGACAGTGCCAGTTGAGGTGTCTTATGACCAAGGGCTGAAACTCAAGGTTGCGGATAAATCGGCGCTATTAACAGGCACAGGCTCGGCGTTCACTACCCGCATCGAACTGCCGGGACTCGATGGCAAGCCCAGACTGACTCTCGATTTTCACGCGCTTAAAGCAGTTGCCTACGCCAACGACGGCAGCCAAACGCCTCTGATGCTGGTCAAGATAGATAACAACAGTGACACCGACTCAGAGCCTGCTGTATCCGAGGCCAGAGCAAGCAGCTATGTGGGGAAACTCACCTTCCCCAACGTTGCCTTTGGCCGCGAGTCTTTGCCAGAGCAAGACAAGGTGCATATTCAGGGGGCAACAGTCTGGACCTCTGAGTCCCAGGGGATGCTCGAAAACGCCGACATCATCATCAGCAAAGGCAAAATTCTCTCCATCGGCACTGACTTGATGACGCCACCCGGCTACCAGCGCATCGATGGCACCGGCAAGCATGTGACTGCCGGTATCGTAGATGAACACTCACACATTGCCCTCAATGGCGGCACCAACGAAGGCACAGATGCGGTCACCTCAGAAGTCCGTATCGGAGATGTATTGGATCCGGAGGACGTGTCGCTGTATCGCTCCCTCGCTGGGGGCGTAACCACGGCGCAGCTCCTCCACGGCAGCGCCAATCCCATCGGCGGTCAGAGCCAGTTGATTAAACTGCGCTGGGGCGAAAACGCCGAGGATCTCAAGTACCAGGGGGCCCCGGCCAGTATCAAGTTTGCCCTGGGTGAAAACGTTAAACAGAGCAACTGGGGGGATGAATTCACCATACGTTTCCCCCAAAGTCGCATGGGTGTTGAGTCTGTAATGGCCGATGCCTTCGATGCGGCCCGTGAATATCAGCGTGACATCAAGGCCTTTAATGCCCTGGATAAACGCAGCCGGGCAGAACGTATCAGCCCCCGCCCCAACCTCAGACTCGAGGCTGTGGCAGAGGTGCTGGATAAAGGGCGAGACGTCCATATTCACTCCTATGTGCAATCAGAGATCCTGATGTTCCTTCGTCTCGCCGAAACCTACGGTTTCAAGGTGAAGGCCTTTACCCATGTGCTCGAAGGGTACAAGGTGGCCAAAGAACTCGCCGCCCATGGCGCAGGCGCATCCACCTTCTCCGATTGGTGGGCTTATAAGTTTGAGGTGTACGACGCCATAGTGCAGAACGCCTGTCTGATGCATCAGGCAGGGGTACTGACCAGCCTCAATTCCGACAGCTTTGAAATGCAGCGCCGTCTCAATCAGGAAGCGGCCAAGTCGATGATGTACTGCGACATGTCTGCAGAAGATGCCTGGAAGATGATCACCATCAACCCCGCCAAGCAGCTGGGTATCGATAAGGAAACCGGGTCGCTCAAGGAAGGCAAGGTGGCCGACCTGGTGCTCTGGGATGCCAATCCCCTGTCAGTCTATGCCCGCACCGAAGCCGTGTGGATTGATGGCAAACGCTTCTATGACAGGGAAACCGACAAACAAATGCAGGCAGCCCAGGCAAGCGAGCGCCAGGCATTGGTGGCAAAAATCCTGTCACTGGATGAATCTGAAAAAACCGGTGAAAAGTCAGAACAAAAACAAGAGCCTTTATGGCATTGCGATAGCCACTACATCGCCTTTGGTACCCGCGCCACTCATCTGGGTAACCAACATCAGCATCAAGGAGCACACTAATGAGAATCCTGACCCTATCCCTGCTCCTGACAAGCGTTTGCGCCCTGGCCCACGATATGGTGCCGGGCACGGCGCAGCAGCAAGCCATCCTGATTACCCATGCCACAGTGCATACCGCATCCAATGGGGTGCTTGAGAACACCAACGTCTTGGTTGAGAACGGCCGTATCACGGCCATGGGCGAGCAAATTGAGGCTGCCGATGCCAGAGTGATAGATGCCACTGGCAAGCACCTCTACCCCGGGCTGATTGCCCTGGATACCCAGGTGGGTATGGTAGAAATTGAGATGGTGCGCCCCACAGTGGACACCCAGGACGTAGGCCTTAACAATGCCGAGCTCAAGGCCTCGGCGGTGTTTAACCCTGACTCAGAGATTATCCCGACCCTGCGCAAAAACGGCATTACACACGCACAAATCGTGCCCCGTGGTGAGCTCCTTGCCGGGCAAAGCGCTCTGGTGAATCTTGACAGCTGGACAGTGGAAGATGCCCTAATCGACTCGCCCAGGGCGCTGCACCTCTACTGGCCCGAGCTTGGCAATCTGCCGGTAAAAGATGAGGAGCGCAGCAAGGCACTCACTGCCCACGGCGAGGCCCTGGCGAAAATCGATACCCTCTTTAGCGAGGCCAGTGCCTTTGTCGCCCGTAAAGCCGCAGAGCCCAGCCTTACCCACAGACGCTTTGAAGCCATGGCACCGCTCTTTCGTGGCGACGCGACCTTGTTCCTCCATGCCAATACCGCTGGCGCCATCGGCGAAGCCCTCGCCTTTATTGCAAAGTATCGACTCAAAGCCGTGTTGGTGGGTGGTTATGAAGCCTGGCACCTTGGCGATGCCATTAAGGCAGCGGGCATTGCCGTGGTATACCCTTCGGTATTCAGCCTGCCCAAATACCGGGACGACAATATCGACGAAGCCTTCAGCATTCCGGCCCGCCTGGCTGATGCCGGTATCGATTTTGCCATTGGCTACAGCGGCGATTGGGATGCACGCAACCTGCCCTATGCCGCAGGCTACGCCGCAGCCCATGGTTTAGGGAAAGAAGCGGCGCTCAAAGCGGTCACCCTCAATGCCGCCCGTATCCTGGGTGTCTCTGATATGGGTGCCATCGAAGTGGGCTACAGAGCCAACCTGGTGCTGTCGGCCGGTGATATTCTCGACCCCCTGAGCAGCCGTATTGAGCGGGTATTTATCGATGGCCGTGAGATAACCCTGAAAACCCGCGCCGATCAGCTTTATCAAAAGTATCTGAAGCGATAGAATTTTGGCATTCAAGGCGGGGCAGGAATGTCTCCGCCCCGCTCCCGAAAGGACCCCATCATGACCCCACACCCGTTGAAAGCCGCCGCAGCCATCGCGGTCGCCCTGGTAATGTCTGCCTGCGCTTCTGATTACCAGTTCTCCAGCAACCTGGACCCCAAAGCGTTCAATGAATATTTCAAGGCCGGTGAAGTGACGCTCTTTGAAGGTGAAAACCAACCCTCAGGACGTTATGAAATTCTGGGTCTGGTGGATGGTGAAGCCTGTCAGGCCACGCCTCAGGACATGCCCGCGACCCTGGCGGATGCCCGCACAGACGCCAGACGAAAAGCCGCCGATAAGGGCGCCAACGGTCTTATCATCAAAAACTGCACCCTCATCACCGAAGCAGGTGGTGGCTGCGAAACCCGCAGTCTGTGTGTGGGACAGGCCATTCGTCAGGCAGCGCCTGCCAACTAAGCCATGAAAGCCTTTGAAAATACCATTCAGGCCGTGGCAGTGTGCCATACCCCGTACCGGCAAAAATTCGGTATCCCACGGCAACCCGGGCTGGTAAATGCCCACGGGTTTGTGGAGCTGTTGCCCCCCTTTAACGACCCAGACACAGTGCGCGGGCTTGAGCAATACTCCCACCTGTGGCTGCTGTTTTGCTTTCACGAAAATCTGGCCCAGGGCTGGAAAAATACCGTGCGGCCACCGCGCCTTGGCGGCAATGAAAAGCTGGGTGTCTTTGCCACCCGCTCCACCTTTCGTCCCAATGGCATAGGCCAATCTGTGGTGCGTCTGCATGGCATAGTCAAACGCAAAGGGAAATTGTGCCTTGAAATCAGTGGGATGGATTTGCTTGATGGCACACCCATCATAGATATCAAGCCCTATATTCCCTTCTCGGATGCCATTGTGGATGCCCGTGGCGGCATGGCGCAGGACGCCCCGGTACTGATTGAAGTAAGCTACAGCGAGCTTGCCATCATACAAATCGCTACCCTCGGCCAAGGCGATGCCCGCCCGGATTTGGCGGCATTGATTGACGGGGTACTGGCACAGGACCCGCGCCCGGCTTACAAAAAGGCCAAAGACGATCCCAAGTTGTATCAGGTCGCCCTGTACGATCTGGACATCTTCTGGTGTATTCAGGACGGTAAGGCCCATGTGCTTGAGCTCAAACCCACCAAGGTTGGCCAATCCCATGACGGCTGATGATTTTCGAGAGCAACACAAAAAGCGGCTCTCCTGGATGCCCTGGCTGTATTTTTCACTGAAAGACAAACACAAAGCCTGGGCCCTGCCCTGGCAGACGGATATTCAGACAAGGCTGATGCAACTGGAAACCGTGCACATCGGCAGCCAGTGTTTTGTGGCCCCGGAGGCCGAGCTCTTCGCCGAGCCCGGCCGTGATATCCGCATCGGGAACCAATGTATGATTGCCGCGGGCGTGTTTATTCACGGTCCGGTTGAGATGGGTGATGAAGTGGCCATCAACCACGGCAGCTCGTTGGATGGTGGCCGTGTGGGCATCAAAATTGGCAGCAGAACCCGTATCGCCAATAACGTGACCATCTATGCCTTTAATCACGGCATGACCCCCGATGAGCCCATCTACACTCAAAAGGTCAGCTCCAAAGGCATTGTGATAGGCGAAGATGTGTGGATTGGCGCCCAGGCAGGCATTGTGGACGGCGTGACCATAGGCAATCATGCCGTCGTGGGTATGGGTGCTATAGTGACAAGAGACGTTGCGCCTTACAGCATAGTCGCAGGCAATCCCGCCAGGCCAATTGGCGACAGGCGCGACAAAAAGTGAACTAATCAAGGATGACGCAGTGAACAAGGATGAACAGCTTGCCCAAATCCCCTCCTCAAAACCTTTGCCCGCCATGCGCAGACGCTTGTGGCAGAGTTTTATGTGTATTGCCCTGCTTGGCATCCTCACAGGGATAGTTGCCCTCGGCGCCATCCATCAACAGGCAAGCGAATTTACCCAAAGCCAGCTCGGGTTAGCCCATTCACGTTATCTGGTACGCGATGCCTTAATGCAGCAGTTGGGGCTTGAAAATCTTGGCCGTGACTGGCACACCCTGCCGCCTTCTTCCCGGTCGCAATTACTCGGCGAAATGCGCGCCCGTCAGCAGGGACTGGTCGGCGCCCTCGCCAACACCCCCGGTACGGAGCGAGACATGGCCATCCGGGTATTGCAGGGGCTTACCAGCCTGCAACCCGAGGGGCAAAACACCCCCGTTATCGGCGGCCTTGCAGAGCTCAGCCGGGATTTAGCCATCAGAGTCAGCTCCCTGGATGTCGGTAAGGCACAACAAGTGCTGACGGACATAGAGCAGCGGCGCTGGCAGTTAACCATGACTGTGATGTTTTTATCACTTCTGTGTATCCTGCTCACCCAGTTTTTGGCCTGGCATCTGCTGGGCAGGCACTTTATCCGCCCGCTGATAGAGCTTGGCAGGCAGATAGACAACCTCTCGGCACATCGCAAAAACAATACTGCCCAGGTTGAGCCCGCCAATCAGGAAGTTAAAGATATCTCTGAAAACCTGCGTCACATCCATCGCCAGTTACAACACCAGCAACAGAACCCCAATGTAGACCAGCGCACAGGCCTCGCGTCTCGCAGTGCACTGAATCATCATTTGCAGCAGGAATGGTTGCGGGGCTTAAGACGCAACGAATCTGTGTCCATGTTGCTGCTGAGTGCCGATCCCGTGATGCTGCAAAACGGCCACGAACTGGCCGAGCTGCCGCCCAACAGTCTGACACAACTGGTAAGTATCGCGGTCGAACACACAGCAAGGGCGCAGGATTATCTGGCTCACTACGAAGGCCATAAACTCGCCATAGTGCTGTCCTGCACCGACCTTGAGCAGGCCATTAAACTTGCCCACCAGCTTTGTTATCGCGTTCATCAGACCCACATCCCTACCCCCATGCTGGCCACCCATCCCTGGGTGACTGTGTCAGTGGGCGTCGCCTCGCGCATCCCACGCTCCACCCATGGCTGGGATATATTGCTGCAGGAAGCGGAGGAAGCACTGCTGCAGGCAAGGGCTCAGGGGGGAAATCAGGCCCTGGTTGCGCCCTGTCTTTTACCCGACAGCAGTTGGCTGGCCACTGAGGCAATTTATTGAGGTAATACCGGCGTCAAACTCGCGTCTGGTCAGGGTTTTTGCTGCATGCTGAGCGTGACAACACAGATGCAGGTGATACAATGCAGGCCATTCTTTTCAACTATGGACACCGGGAATGCGAGTCAGCAAATACCTGCTATCGACACAGAAAGAAACCCCAGCCAATGCCGAGGTAGTCAGTCATCAACTCATGCTGCGTGCGGGCATGATCCGCCGCAATGCGTCAGGCCTTTACAGCTACCTGCCCACAGGTTTGCGTGTACTACGCAAAGTAGAAGCCATTGTTCGTGAAGAAATGAACAAGGCCGGCGCCATTGAGATCCTGATGCCCATGGTGCAGCCGGGTGACTTGTGGGTCGAAACAGGTCGTTGGGATCAGTTTGGTCCCGAGCTTTTGCGCTTTACCGACCGCCACAATCGCGACTTCGTGCTGGGCCCAACCCACGAAGAAGTGATAACCGACCTTATCCGTAAGGAAGTGAGCTCGTACAAGCAGCTGCCGCTGAACCTGTACCAAATCCAGACCAAGTTCCGTGACGAAGTACGCCCACGTTTCGGCGTGATGCGCTCACGTGAATTCCTGATGAAGGATGCCTACTCCTTCCACCTGACTCAGGAAACCCTGGACGAAACTTATCAGGCCATGTACACCGCCTACAGCAACATCTTCAGCCGCATGGGTCTGGCATTCCGCCCCGTGCTGGCCGATACCGGCTCCATCGGTGGCAGCGTATCCCACGAATTCCACGTACTGGCCCAGAGCGGTGAAGACCTGATTGCCTACTCTACCGGCAGCGACTACGCCGCCAACATCGAGAAGGCCGAAGCCCCGCTGCCAACCGAACCCCGCGCCGCCGCCACTGAGGCCCTGCGCACCGTGGACACCCCCAATGCCAAGACCATTGCCGAGCTTGTCGAGCAATTCGGCGTGGCCATTGAAAAGACCATCAAGACCCTGATTGTCAAAGGCGCCACCGAAGAAGCCCCACTGGTTGCCCTTCTGGTCCGTGGTGACCATGAGCTCAACGAAATCAAGGCCGACAAGCTGGAACTGGTTGCCTCTCCGCTGGAGTTTGCCGGTGAAGCGGAAATCCGCGCCGCCGTGGGTGCCGGTACAGGTTCTATCGGTCCAGTTAACCTCAAGATGCCCATCATCGCCGACCACAGTGTGCTGGTGATGAGTGACTTCGCTGCCGGTGCCAACGAAGATGGCAAGCACTTCTTCGGCATCAACTGGGAGCGCGATCTGCCGCTGGTTCAGGGCGCTGACATCCGCAACGTGGTTGAAGGCGAAGCCACTCCTGATGGCAAGGGCGTTTATGCCTTCGCCCGTGGTATCGAAGTGGGTCACATCTTCCAGCTGGGTAACAAGTATTCAGAAGCCATGAACGCCACAGTGCTGGACGAAAACGGCAAGTCACAGATCATGCTGATGGGCTGTTACGGTGTGGGCGTAAGCCGCATCGTCGCTGCTGCCATTGAGCAGAACAATGACGACCGCGGCATAGTATGGCCCGAAGCTATTGCACCGTTCACCGTAGGCATTCTGCCAATGAACATGCACAAGTCTCATCGGGTTACCGATACCGCCGAAGCCCTGTACAAAGAACTGACCGAAGCCGGTTTCGAAGTGCTGTTTGACGACCGTAAAGAGCGCCCTGGTGTGATGTTTGCCGATATGGAGCTGCTGGGCATCCCCCACACAGTGGTCATCGGCGATCGCAACATAGACACAGGTGTCTACGAGTACAAAAATCGCCGCACCGGTGAAAAGAGCGAAGTGCCATTTGCGGAGCTCGTGAGCTTCCTCAAAGCTCAGTTTCAGCAAGGCTAAGGCTTGAAACATGCAATAAAGGCACCCTGCGGGGTGCTTTTTTTTGCCTGCAGCATTGCCAACACTGTCGACGAACGGCTTTAATTAGCCTAAGGGAAAGAGTTAACTATCAAGCTATTGGAGAACGCCTTGCCGTCATCGACTGCGCTGGTTTTAGGGGGAGGTGGTGCCCGCGCCGCATATCAGGTGGGGGTACTGAAGGCTATCGTGCAGTTTTACCCGCGAAATCACGGCATTCCCTTTCGTATTGTCTGCGGCACCTCGGCTGGGGCCATCAATGGCACCTCCATTGCCACCCACGCATCCTGTTTTCATTTGGGTGTAAGAAAGCTTGAATGGGTCTGGCGTCACTTTGAAACTTCCAAAGTTTATACCAGTTCAATCCCCGGGGTGATGAAGCATCTGGGCCGTATGGCACTCAAGGGCCTGCAACACGATAAGGTCAATACCGACGCGGGCAGTCTGCTGGACAATGAACCCTTAAGGCGGCTGTTAAACGAGCTTATTGATTTTGGCCGCATCGACAGAAACATTCGCTCGGGGGCATTAACAGCCCTGTCGATAGACACGTCCTGCTACAACAACTCCCGCTCAGTGACCTTTTTTCAGGCATCCAGAGATCTGGACAATTGGTATCGCGCCAGACGCAGTGGAGAGCGCACCCGGCTCAATACCGAGCATCTGCTCGCAAGCTCCGCCATTCCCATGGTGTTCCCGTCCATTAAGCTCAAACAACATTACTATGGCGATGGCTCGGTGCACCAATTGGCGCCGTTGGCAAGCCCCATACATTTAGGGGCAGAACGTATTCTGGTGATAAACCTCGACAGTCCCCACAAGCAAGACACCCGCGAGCTTGAGCATCATCCGAAAACCGCCACCATCGCGGGCCACCTGCTGGACACCATCTTTTCGGACACACTCAACAGCGACCTTGAGCGTCTGGAAAGGATTAACAACACCCTGAAGCTGATTCCGGCAGAAAGCCGGGACAGATTACAGCTCAAACCCATACACACGCTGGTTATCAAGCCCAGTGAAGATCTCACCGTACTTGCTGCCCGCTATTATCGTGAAATGCCTTTCGCTGTCAGAACCCTGCTGGGGCTTATTGGCATCAACGAAGACTCAGACTCCAGTATCGTGTCCTATCTGTTGTTTGAGAAGGCCTATACCAGTGCCCTGATAGACCTCGGCTACCAGGATGCCATGTGCCAAATCGATGAAATAAAGGCATTTTTCAATATCAGCTGACCGCTGCCAATAAGCGCTGGCGAAGGGCGCTTAAGGCAGCACCCATAGCAGATTGACCTTCCTGTGGCGTGCCTCTCGCCTTCAACGCTGTGAGCCACTTGTTAAATAGAGCCATGCGGTAGCCTGAAGACAGAAATCCCCTGCTTGTGCCGATAATCGGCAAGCAGCGGGCTTAAAAAGCTGCCTATCCGCACCAATCATCAGCCCTGAAGCAGCAGCGCCTCGGCCTTTTCCACCCGCCTGGGTTTACCAAGTAAAATCAGCACGTCACCGGCACGAAGCTGCCAGTCCTCGCTCGGACTGTCGAACTCCTCTCCCCCACGGCGAATGGCTCTGAGTTCGACCCTGAGCTTGGCCCAGGGGATGTCACCGAGGCGCTGCCCCACCACACTGGCGCCCCTTGGCAGCGCGACGGCATGCAACAGCTCCAGGGTAAAGTCGGTTTCTGTGCCCGAGAAAAAGCCATGCAGGTACTGATAGTGATTGCGCCGCTCAAATTCGAGCCGCTTTAAAATCCGCGTTAGTGGAACACCACACTGATACAGCACCTGACTGACCAGCATCAGGCTGCCCTCCAGGGTCTCTGGTATCACCTGGCTGGCGCCGGCTTGTTCCAGGAGTTTGAGTTCACTGTCATCCCGGGTGCGAACCAGAATCTTCGCCGTAGGCGCCAAAGTGCGGCACAGGTGTATCACCTCATCCACAGCGCGGCTTTCACAGAAAGTGAGCACTATCATCTTTGCCTGACTGATGCCTGCCTGCTTTAAAATGGCACGCTTGCAGACATCACCAAAATACACAGGTTCGCCGGCACGCTTGGCTTCCTGCACCCGGGTGGGGTCAAGATCCAGCGCCAAAAATGGCACAGCTTCGGCCTTCAAAAAGCGGGCTATGGTTTGGCCAACCCGGCCATAACCCAGGATAAGTACCAGCTCTGTCCCCTCTTCCACCTTGGGAAGATGGGGATCATCTTTAACCGAAGGTTTTAACCCCTGCAGCCATTTGCTGATGTTCACCGCGTGTCGCACCAGGGTTGGCGCCAATGCCATGGAGATCACGGCGACCATCACCAGCACTGTGCTGACCTCGGGCTCCAGCAGCTGATAATTCACCGCCAGTGCCAGCACCACAAAAGAAAACTCCCCCACCTGCGCCAAAATAAGGGCCGACACCGAGGAGATACGGAATGGTTCACCGGCAAGCTTCAGAAGCCCATGAACCACCAGCGCCTTGCCACTTATCACTGCCAGCAGCACCAGCAGGATCTGCCACCAGTAAGCCATCACTAACCGGAAATCCAGCAACATGCCAATGGAGATAAAAAAGAGCCCCATCAGGAGATCGCGAAACGGCCGGATATCGGCTTCGAGCTGTCGCCGGTACTGACTCTCTCCCAGCAACATGCCCGCCATAAAGGCCCCCAGTGCCATGGAGAGCCCAAGCCATTGGGTAAAGGCACCTGTCAGCAGCGCCACCACCAGCGCTGAGAGCACAAAGAGCTCATTGGAGCGGGAACGCGCCACCTCATCAAATACCTTGGGGAGTGCCCACTTACCAAACGCCATCAGAGCAATAAAGGCCACTGTGCCTTTGAGCAAAGCAAACATCACATTATGAAGGGCAAGCGTGCCATCAGCCTCCCCAAGCAAGGGGAGCAGGATGAGTAATGGCACCACAGCCAAATCCTGAAACAGCAGCACACTCACGGATAACTCGCCATGGCGTCGCCGCAGCCATCCCTGCTCATTCAGGAGTTTAAGTACTATGGCCGTGGAAGACAGCGCTATGGTTGAGCCAATCACCAAGGCCTGTACCGGCTGCTGCCCGAGGGCCATGGCTATCAACATGGTGATAAGCGTGGTGACCAGCACCTGAGCGCTGCCAAGGCCAAATACGGTACGGCGCATGGCCCAGAGTTTAGGCACTGAAAATTCCAACCCCAGGGTAAACATCAGGAGCACGACCCCAAGCTCGGCCACCGAATGCATCTGGTGCTGGCTGAACCAATCAAATCCGCCGGGGCCGGCAACCACACCGGTGAGCAGGTAAGCAAGAATGGCGGGCAAACCCAAACGTCTCAAGAGCGCGATGGCTGCAATGGCGATAAGCAGCATCAACAAAATCTTGAGAAGTATGCCCTGTTCCATGAAGTTTCCTTGTCAAATTACCGGCACGGGAAAATTTGCACTGCCATAACAAAGATTAACTGAGTGACATACAAAGACAAATTTATTTAACAGCTTTTACGGCACAGATTTTGCTTTATTTAAATCAGATGAGTCCTGAACCGCCGGAGTAATAAATATGGACTTTGGTATTGCCGCACAAGTATATCCCGATGACTACCACTTTGGCCGCAGCGCCGCCGTGGCCGACATCCATGATGGCCCCGATCAGCTTGCTCTGGTCACCATAGTTCAGCAGCTTCATGCAAGCCTGGATCCACGGACCGTTTTTGCCTGTTTTGGCAAAGTCCTGGGCCAGTATTTGCCGCTTGCCGGCGTTCAGGCGCAATTTGCCGAGATGCAGCTCAGCTGGGGCAAACGCATTGGAGTGAGTTTGAAACGGCATCTCAACACTGAATCCTGCCGTGGTGCCGTGCTGGATTACCGTCTCGATACCCCGCTGACACCGGCACAAATTCGCGTTTTACAAACGCTGGAGTCGATGCTCATCCAACCGCTGCTCAATGCGATTCAATACCAAAAGATGTCTGAGCAGGCCATGTTTGATCCCCTGACAGGCCTTGGAAACCGTAACTTTTACGGCCAGGCCATCAAGCATGCGGTGGCAAGGGCAAGCCGTCATCAGGACAAGTTATCCCTGATCATTCTGGATCTGGACAACTTCAAACAGCTCAATGACACCCACGGCCACCAGTTTGGTGATGCCGTACTCAGGCAATTTGGCGCCCTTATCAAGTCCGCCATCCGCAATACCGATCAGGCCTTTCGTATCGGCGGCGATGAGTTTGTGGTGCTGGTGAGGGGCGAGCTGGACTCGGCGACTTTGCTGTGTGAGCGCATATTAAGCAAACTGGCCAAAGGCAGCTTCTTTTCCCGCAACCGGATACACACCAGCCTCGGTGCCGCAGAGATTCAGGCGGGAGAAAACCAGGATAACCTTTACGAACGGGCCGACAAGGCCTTGTATCAAGCCAAGGCCGCCGGCCGCAATTGCTATCGCCTCAGTCTTCAACACCCTGTCAAAGACTGACAATAAGTTGACAGTGGTCGCCCAGGGATGGGCAAGATTCTCCTTCCAAATGACTTAAAATCCCCGTAACTGAATACGCCGCAGAAATTCGGTCATCACCCTGTCGTAAAGCAAGTCTCCAAGGTATTTATCTTCCACGCCGTGATCAACGCTGGGATTGTCATTTACTTCAATTACATAGGCTTTGCCGTTCACTTCTTTCAGGTCGACGCCGTAAAAACCACTGCCAATTAAATTGGCCGCCTTTACTGCGGCATCCACCACTTGGCTGGGGACAGACTTCATGTCCAGGGCATCGAATCCGCCGCTGCTTACCCGTCCACTCTTGTGGTGCTGGTAAATTTGCCAGTGACCACGACTCATGTAGTAACGGCAGGCGTAGATAGGCTGACGGTTAAGCACCCCAATACGCCAATCAAACTCGGTCGGCAGGTATTCCTGGGCCAGGATCAAACTGCTGTGCTGGAAGATACGCAGCGCCTCTGCTTCCAGCTGTGCCCGCTCTTTCACCTTAACGACACCGAGGGAAAAGGCGCCATCGGGCACCTTAAGTACAGCAGGCAAGCCGATTTCTGCGATGAGCGCATCCTGCCAGCCTTCATCGGATGCTTTAAAAATCATGCTCTTTGGCGCAGGGACCTTGTGGCTTGCCAGCAGCTCAGATAAAAACACCTTGTTGGTACACTTCATGATGGACTCGGGGTCATCCATCACAATAAGCCCCAGCTGCTCGGCGCTTTTGGCGAAACGGTAGGTAAAGTTGCTGATATTCGTGGTCGAGCGAATAAAGAGGCCGTCAAACTCTCCCAGCCTTGTAAGTTCATGTGGCCCAATCAGCTCAAGCTCCATACCCAACCGGTTGGCGGCCTTGATAAAGCGGTTCAGTGCCCCCTTGTTGGAGGGCGGCATTTTTTCCCGCTCGTCCACCAGCATGGCCATCTCGTAGCGAAACTTGCGTGAACGCCGGGGCTTACGCCACACCTTCTGTGAAAACACCTCAAGAGAGTTGGCAAAAGCATCTTGCTCTGCATCGCTCAGCGCTTGGTAGGGAAATGGCTGAATACTGTCGACCTGCCACTTTTCCTGTAACTTCACCAGTTTCACTTCCAGCACAGGCACGGTAAAACGTTCAAAGATCTTGCGGCCTATGCGCTCGAGGGCGGGAATATCGCAGTAACCAAAAAACAGTTTGAAGCTGAGTTGGGTTAGCTCGGCACTCAGTTTTTCAAGCCCCCCCTGAGGCAGGCTGAAAAAACGGTCCTGAGACAAGTCATTGATGGTCATGACTCTGGGTAAGACCCTGTGGCCGCGGGCTTCGGCCAGCAGCGAGCAATAATAGCCGTTGGAGAGGTAGTCGTAGTTGCGGCACAGGTTCAATACCTGCACATTCTTGCTGTTGCCCCAGGCCCCCATGGCCAGATACTCATTCACCGTCACCATCTGCTCGCTGGGCAGATAGGGGCGCCAGTCCTCCTTGTTATCCGTCACTATCAACAGCTGCGCCATAATTGAACTTGCCTCCTGTCACTGAACTGGATTTAATGAGCCTATCCTATTGTGGATGGCCATCACCATGGAATATCGCCTCGCGAGCCTAGCCCAACTCGACGCCCTTAATGCCCTCGAAAACAGTGCTTTCGAAGGAGACCGCATTTCGCCAAGACAGATGCGCCGGTTCATTCAATCCCCCCATGCCTGCCTGATGTTGGCCCTCGATGGCAGCACACTGGCGGCCTACGCACTGGTGCTTTTTCATCGTGGCACTCACCTTGCCCGGCTGTATTCGCTGGCTGTCAGCCCCGATTATCGCGGCAGGGGATTGTCCCGGGAACTTCTTGGCCGGGTTGAGCAAATCACGGTGGAAAAAGGCTATATCACCTTACGCCTGGAGGTACGAAATGACAATCTGGCGGCCCGGAATCTGTATCAAAAAATGGGTTATAAGGTGCTGAAATCCTTGGTGCATTATTACGACGATCTCGCCGACGGTGTGAGAATGCACAAGCGATTGGAGCCGCCCGGCCCCAGCACTACTCTGTCCATGCCACTCTACGTACAAACCACTCCGTTCAGCTGCGGCCCCGCTTGTTTGCAAATGGCGTTTGCGGCACTGCGCCGCTCATTTCAGCCCAGCAGACTGTTGGAGCTGCAATTGTGGCGCGAGGCCACCACCATTTACATGACCAGCGGCCATGGGGGCTGCAGTGCCGAGGGCTTGGCATTGGCAGCGGTGAATCGGGGCTTTGACGTTACACTCTTCAGTCAGTCTCATACTATTCCTTTTATCGACAGTGTCAGGGATGAGAACAAAAAGGCCATTATCAGCCTGGTGCATGAGGATTTTGTTGGGCAGCTGGCACAAAAAGGCGTGAGCGCCTTGCCGCGGGCACCGACGCTGGAAGAGCTTGAGGGCTATTTGCAACTTGGGGCCGCAGTGCTTCTGCTTATCAGCACCTATCGTTTCAACGGTGAAAAGGGACCACACTGGATTGCCCTGAGTGGCTGCAACCCTGAGTATTTTTTCTTTCACGACCCCTTTGTCGAGCATCAAAAGGATGCTGTGTCCGCCGCCTATGTGCCCGTCAGCCGGGCAGAGCTGGCGAAAGTGATGGGATTTGGGCGCAAAAAACAAACCGCCTGCGTGGTGCTTTATCCAGACAAACAGCACTGAACACTGCTCGGTGTCAGAGTCTGAGGTTTCGGCGGGGAGATATTCGCTGTAGCAAGAACAGTCAGTTACGTAAAAGCCTGATGGTCAGCCAGTCTTCATTGTCTTGCGGCTGTGACTTCTCAAGGGCCGTCTTTTCAACCCATACCCCGGCAGCTGCCACCAGCGCCCCGTCGCAGCAAAGCATGGGGATGGATGTTCTGAGCCAGGGCGGTACGTCAAACTCCTGCCAGAGCTTCTTTAATTCCCGCTGCTTACCCCGGCCCACTGGCCAGGCCTTGGTGCTGCCGGGTAAAGCATATACCAGCGTCAGGTTGCCTGTGAGAGCCCCTTGAGGCACTCTGGCTTGCCAAAAACACCCGTCCAGCCCTTTAGTCTCTGCGCCTGTTGGCAGCAACTGCAGCTTACCCAAAGGGGTCGCAATACCCTCAGCCAACATCTGCTGCGTGACTGGGGCTTGCACGGCAGACGTTTGGGTGACAGACGTTTGAGTGACACAGGCTAGTGAATGACTGCCGTTATCAGCTTCAGTATCGGCGTAAAGCCAGCCCTGAAATCGTCTTAAGCGGGTGTGACCAAAACGCAGCGAGACAGCGGCATCCGCCTTGGCGGTAAAAAGCTGGGTTAGTGCCTCTTCCAGTTGAATTTTTGATGGTGGGGGAAGAGCCGCAGCCTCAAGGAAACCACGGACCAATTGCGCCTGCCAGGCTTTTGATAAGGCAGCCGCTGGCTCCAATGCCAACCTGTATACGTCAGTTAAAGGGCAGCGGCTGATAAGCGGTGTCAGACGCTCACTGACCTCTTCATCCAGGAGCATTTGGGTTTGGGCGCACAGCTCAGCGCTGCGACTTGCTGTGGCGCCTATGGCACTCCAGCGGGATTTGAGTCGCGGAATAATGTCCGCTCGCAAAAAATTGCGGTCGAAACGGGTGTCCTGATTGCTTTCATCTTCGATGTGGCTAAGGCCAAGCGCCGACGTAACTTCCTCAAGGAACTCACGGGATACCCCCAGAAAAGGCCTTACCTGAAATGCGCCGCCATCGAGGGACTGTTGTTGCCCCATGGCCGCAAGTCCCCTGGGGCCCAAACCCCGGGCCAGTGCCAGAAGCAGGGTTTCCAACTGGTCGTCCTGATGATGGGCGGTAAGGAGCACGTCGCCTTCGGCCAAATGGGACATTAAGGCAGCATATCTGGCGCTGCGTGCCTCGGCCTCCAGGCTTAAGCGGGCACCTTGCTTTACCCTGACCTTTTCCAGCACAAAATCCAGTCCATAGTGCGCGGCGCGACTATGGCAGTGACGGGCCCAGACATCGGCATTGGGGCTTAAGCCATGGTGCACATGCACCAGTAGGCACTGGGCGCCGGGATGGATTTTTGCGTAATGGGAAAGGGCGCACGCCATAAGCTCTGAGTCCAGCCCGCCGCTGTAACCCAGCACCAGTTTGGAAGGACTCAGGCCCGCAAGCGCGGCCTCGATTAACGAGACCAGCCAATCAAGCTTTGCAATTACTGGCAACGAGCTTTGCATGCCTTTCATCTTAGAACTGGATCCGAATTTTATCCGGGCCTATCAGGGTTTGCAGTGCCAGCACCAGGTCATCGGAGGGGTTAACCCGCCACTCCTCGCCCAGTTGCAAGCGGCCGCTGGCATCAGCGCGGCTGAAGTTCACAATCAGGGGCACGGCGCCGCCCTTCCAGGGCGTAATCACGTCAAAAAACTTGTCCAGCATGGGCTCAGTGGCCTGCTGTGACGTCAAATCGACCTCAAGCGCCTTGGCAAAATGGCTTCGGGCCTCGCTGATATCAATAATATTGCGGGCGGTCATGCGGTTGCCGCCGGAGAAGTCATCGAAGCTCACTTCCCCTTCGCAGATAAGAATGCGGTCTTTTTCCAGCAGATGACCAAACTTTTCAAAGGCTTCAGTAAAGAGCATCACCTCGAGGCGGGCGCTCTTGTCATCCAGAGTCAGAAGCCCCATTTTGGAGCCCCTTTTGGTGAGCATCACCCGGCTGGCCACCACCAAACCGGCGGCCTTGACGGTTTTGCCCCGCTCGGTGGGGTGAATATCTTTCAGCCTGCCCGAGGTGTAGTTTTTCAGCTCTTTCAGATACTGATTGATGGGGTGGCCCGTGAGATACAGCCCCAGGGTTTCCCGCTCACCTTCGAGCCAGATTTTGTCCGGCCAGGGGGTGCACTCAACAAATTGCTGCTTGGCGTCTTCCTGATGATCGTTCAGGAGACCAAACATATCGTGCTGACCTGTGGCCTGGGCCTTGGCGTGTTGATCCGCCGCCTGCATGGCATCTGGCAGTGTCGCCATCATGGAGGCCCGGTGCGGTCCCAGGCTATCCAGTGCCCCAGAGTAAATCAGCTTTTCAATCACCCGCTTGTTAAGTTTTTTCAAGTCGATACGGGCGCAGAAGTCGAACAGGTCGGTGAAGGGGCCGTCTTTGCGGGCCTCGAGAATGGCCTCCACCGGCCCCTCACCCACACCCTTGATGGCACCGATGCCATAAACGATGTTGAGGTCTTCATCCACGGTGAACTTGAACAGGCCCTTGTTCACATCCGGCGGAATGATTTTAAGCCCCATGCGATCGCATTCGTCCACCAGGGTTACAATCTTGTCGGTGTTGTCCATATCCGCCGACATCACCGCTGCCATAAACTCCGACGGGAAGTGGGTCTTGAGCCACAACGTCTGATAGGACACCAGAGCATAGGCGGCCGAGTGCGATTTGTTGAAGCCGTAACCGGCGAACTTTTCCACCAGGTCGAAGATCTTCATGGCGAGCTCGCCATCCACGCCATTTTGTACCGAGCCGGCTTCAAAGCCTGCTCGCTGCTTGGCCATCTCTTCAGGCTTTTTCTTACCCATAGCCCGGCGCAGCATGTCGGCGCCGCCCAGGGTATAGCCCGCCAGCGTTTGGGCAATCTGCATCACCTGCTCCTGATAGAGAATGATGCCGTAAGTGGGTTCAAGTATGGGTTTGAGGCTCTCGTGCTGCCAGGTGGCATCCGGGTATGAAATCTCTTCGTGGCCGTGCTTACGGTCAATAAAGTTATCTACCATGCCCGACTGCAGTGGGCCCGGACGGAACAGGGCCACCAATGCAATCATGTCTTCGAAGCAGTCGGGCTGCAGACGCTTGATAAGGTCTTTCATGCCGCGGGATTCAAGCTGGAATACCGCTGTGGTCTCATAGCGTTTGAGCACGCCAAATGATTTGCTGTCATCCAGCGGAATAGCGGCAATATCCACCGGCGGCTTACCAAGCTTAGCCAGTCTGGGGTTAATCATCCCCAGCGCCCAATCGATAATGGTGAGGGTTCTGAGCCCCAAAAAGTCGAACTTTACCAGTCCCGCGTATTCCACATCGTTCTTATCGAACTGGGTAACCGGGTTTTTGCCCTCGGAGTCACAATACAGCGGCGAGAAATCGGTGATCTTGGTGGGCGCAATTACCACGCCACCTGCGTGTTTACCGGCGTTTCGAGTCACGCCCTCAAGCTTACGCGCCATGTCGATAAGGTCTTTCACTTCCTCATCGGCGTCGTAGGCCTCCTGAAGGCCGGGCTCGACCTCGAAGGCCTTGGCCAGAGTCATGCCCGGCTCGGGCGGGATCATCTTGGAAATACGGTCAACAAAACCGTAGGAGTGCCCCAGCACCCGGCCTACGTCACGCACCACCGCCTTGGCGGCCATGGTACCGAAGGTAATGATCTGCGACACCGCCTCGCGGCCGTAAAGCTCGGCCACGTGGTCAATCACCTCGTCGCGTCTGTCCATGCAGAAGTCGACGTCGAAGTCGGGCATGGACACCCGCTCGGGGTTCAAAAAGCGCTCGAACAGCAGGTCGAATTCCAGCGGGTCAAGGTCAGTAATTTTCAGGGCATAGGCCACCAAAGAGCCCGCGCCCGAGCCCCGGCCCGGCCCCACCGGAATGCCGTTATCCTTACCCCACTGGATAAACTCCATCACGATAAGGAAGTAACCGGGAAATCCCATCTGGTTGATTACCTGAAGCTCGATATCGAGGCGCTCATCGTACTCCTTGCGCTTCTCGGCTCTAACCTCAGGGTCGGGGAACAGGAACTCCAGCCGCTCTTCAAGGCCCTCTTTGGAGCGCTCCACCAGAAAGTCTTCGGTACTTAAATCGCCGGTGGGGAAGTTCGGCAGGAAGTATTCACCGAGGCGCACGGTCGCGTTACAGCGCTTGGCGATCTCCACCGTGTTCTCTATGGCCTCGGGAATATCGGCAAACAGCTCGCACATTTCGTCTTCACTGCGAAGATACTGCTGCTCACTGTATTTTTTAGGGCGGCGATTGTCAGCCAGAGTAAAACCATCGTGAATGGCCACCCGGATTTCGTGGGCTTCAAAGTCTTCCGGACTCAAAAACACCACCTGATTGGTAGCCACCACGGGCAGTCCCACCTCGGCAGCATGCTTCACCGCCATGTGCAGATAGGTTTCTTCGTCGGCCCGGCCAGTGCGGATAAGCTCGATAAAATACCGGTCAGGAAAATGCTGCTGATAAAACTGCGTTAAGCTGGTGGCCTGGGCTGCATTGCCCTTGATAAGCGCCTTACCCAAGTCCCCTTCTTTGGCGCCGGAGAGCAACAAAATGCCACTGTTGTAGGTCAGCAGCCATTCCTGGTCGATTGCCACCCTGCCCTGAACCTGGCCCCGCAGATACGCCTGACTGATAAGCTGAGTCAGGTTTTGATAACCCTCGTTGTCCATCGCCAGCACTGTGACGGCACAAAACTCGTCTTCAAACCCAGGCACCAGCATCCAGAAGTCGGCACCAATAATGGGCTTAATCCCTTTGTCATGGCAGGTGCTGTAAAATTTCACCAGACCACAGAGGTTATTCTGATCCGTCAGCGCGATTGCCGCCATGCCTTCGGCCTCGGCCTTGCCTAAAATGGGCTTAACCTTTGCCAGACCATCGGTCATGGAAAAATCTGAGTGAACGCGCAGATGAACAAAACGGGGTTGTGACATGAATATTGGGCTTTGGGTTTGCTCTGAAATCAATAGGGAAAGATAACATGGCAGTTAAGGTCAACAAAAGGCTTAACTGGTGGTTTGAATTGACGATGGGGCCTTTTTATACGGGCTAATCAAGATCCACAGTCAATGACCATAGCCCATTTTGCCACTCCCACTGAAATGCCCACGGCGATACTTGAAACTCCTCCTGTTCACCCCAAAAATGCCAGCAACTGCTTCGCTGAACCTATGATACTCGCGTCCAATTGATGGATATCGGGCGCATCCTGAGTGACAAATATTTGCGTATGCCAGATTGAAAAATCCTCAACCAACGACAGTAAAATATCCAAGAGCATAGGATCAATAGCGCTTCCCTGACGTTGCATCAGTTTATTCGCCAGATGGCCCACGACAGTTGAAATATCGATGAATTCATCCATTAAGAACAAATGACTGGCAAGATCACTTAAATCCTGAACGACGTTTTGAAAAGATTGAGGATTTGATGTTCCAAGCTTTAGCAACTCAATGTTGATCTTACAGTCATTCAAAATTGCTGCGAGATCACGAATGTCATTCATTGAAATGCCATGCATCCCAGCAAAATCGCGGGCAGAGATGTGTTTGATGTCATGCCTTTTTGGCAATACACCTACATCCGAGTCAGAAAAATCGAATAAATCATCTTCCCCAAACAAGGCAATATCTTCGTCTTTTCGAAGCTCAGGACAAAACAGCGTCGCATTTTGGATGAGTTGTAGAGTCGCATCCTGGGAGGTTTTCTTGAGCCTTTGACGCTCGTCTTCTGACTGATCTTCCATCAATCCGGAGAAGACTTTAAGGAGACTTCTGAAACTCTCAGTGGTGTTTTCAAGCTGTCCCAACTTACTTCTCATCACTGACAAGTCACGCATGGTGACCATAAAGAACGAGACATGGCCTTCTTTCGCCATAACAGGATGAATCGTCCATACGACCTGAAATGTTGAGCCATCTTTACGATAAAAGGTGGTTGCACCTCTGCAGTATCTCGCCGTTGCAATGCACTGATTAATTCTGTCAACGAACTGCTGATTGGTACGCTCACCTACCAGCCGAATAGCCGGCATTCCCATTAACTCGCGAAACTCATAGCCCATTAAATTGCACGCAGAAGTATTGGCGTATACAAAGTGTAAATCTTCAGGGTCACCTGCCAACATACAAATCGCATCAAAACTTTGTTCGAAAAGCTGGTGTATCAAGCCCAGTGGGTCGACGTGACTGACCAAATTTTCAAGACTGACTTTTTGCATGACATAACTCCGAGGCGGTCATCATAATCTTCCAAGTATGGATGCTCCGGGTTATCTGTAAATTTAAGTACGGAATGAGATATGCCAATCTGGACAGTCTTGCTGGACAAGGGGATAAACAGCAGGCTAGTTTTCTTAAACGCACGTACCTGCCCAAGCACACAATTACCACCGCAACGTAAGGACACTCCATGGCAAATCAGGAAATCAGCAAGTTAAAACAGCTTTTTATCAGCCGCCTCCAGGTGCTTTCACACATACTGAATACGGCAGAAAAACACCTTGGAACCCTCGATGACGCTGTGAAACAGCGACTGGCGCCGGACATGCATCCATTGGCGGTGCAGGTAATCTTTGCCTGTAATCAACCGAGGGGATTTTCGCAGTGGTGCAAGGGACTGACCGTGGATAATCTGCCGGCAGGAGAGTACAGCCCGGCTGAGCTTAAGCGGCTGATTTCAGAAACTGCGGCCATGGTGGAGCAAATCCAGGTTGATGATGCCCGGCTGGACGAAATCAAGCGCATCGGGTTGGGCCCGGGTCGTTACTGTGAATTGCCGGGATGGGACTATGTAAGTGACTATCTGCTACCCAACTTCTACTTTCACATCACTACCAGCTACGCCATCCTGAGGCACCTTGGGGCGCCGCTGGGCAAAGCTGACTATATGGCGTTTTTGCTGCCCCATGTAAGGCAAGAATGACGCCCTCTTAAGGCAATCCGTTAAACCGAACGGGAAAGCTGAACGCTAAAGCAATGCCAGAGTGAAGTTCCACACCACTTGAGCCAAGCAGTAACAAAAAAGCAGCCCGGGCTGCTTTTTTGGTATGTCGGATTAGCTGTTGGCCTCAAGCCACTCCCGCACCGGGCGAAAACTGCGCCTGTGCTCGGGCAACACACCATGGGCACTGAGCGCCTCAAAGTGTGCCTTGGTCGGGTATCCCTTGTGCCCCGCGAAGCCGTACTGGGGATATCTGGCATCCAGCTCTTCCATCTCACGGTCACGGGTGACCTTGGCAATCACAGACGCGGCGCTGATAGCGGCTATCAGGCCATCGCCTTTTACCACCGCATGGGCCGGTAATCCAAAATCCGGAGTGCGGTTGCCATCCACCAAGACTGACTCGGGGACAATAGCCAATCCGGCAACGGCACGCTGCATGGCGAGCATGGTGGCATGGAGAATATTAAGCTCATCGATTTCCCTTGGACTGGCACGGCCCACCGACACCGCCAGCGCCTTATCCATAATTTCAAGATAAAGGGCATCGCGCTTCTTTTCCGACAGCTTTTTGGAGTCATTCAGGCCGGTAATGGGCTTGCTTGGATCCAGAATAACGGCGGCAGTCACCACATCGCCTACCAGCGGACCACGGCCCACTTCATCGACGCCGGCGACCCGTCCCTGTTGCAGCAGCAATGCCTGCTCAGCACTCAGGTTTTTATACACTGCCATCAGAGTACCTCTGAAGTGCTGCCCAGCGGCGCTTCGGACCCAATCAGCGCATCGACCGCATCCGCGGCCCGCTCGCTGGCGTTTTGCCTGAGGCTGCGATGCATGTCGGTAAATTCGGCTATCAGAGCCCTGTTATCCCGGTTCATCATGGCAACCACCTCAGAAGCAATCTTCTCTGGCGTGCAATCGACCTGAATAAGTTCCGGCACCAGATCTTTACCGGACAAGAGGTTGGGCAACGAATAACGTTTAATCAGCATCATGCGGCTGGCAATGCTGTAAGTCAGCGGCGCCACCCTATAGGCAACGACCATGGGGCGCTTAACCAACATGGCTTCCAGGGTGGCGGTGCCGGACGCCAGCAGTATGCCGTCACTGGCCGCCATAATTTCACGGCTGTGGCCATCAAAGAGCTGAATTTCGAGCCCGGGGGCATGGGCTTCGAGGGCGGCGAGGAACTGCTCGCGGCGCTTCTCATTCACCAGAGGGGTGATAAAACGCACATCGGGCAGCGCCTCCTTGATGGCAACGGCGGCTTTGATAAACGGTTCGCTGAGCATCTTGAGCTCACCGCCGCGGCTGCCGGGGAGTATCGCCAGATATTCGGCGTCCCTATCGAGCCCCAGGATGTCGCGGGCATCATCTTTATTCAGCTCAAGGGGAATATCATCCGCAAGAGTATGCCCCACGAAGGTACAGGGCACCTGATGTTTGTCGTAAAAGGCTTTCTCAAACGGCAGCAAAGACAACACCATGTTGGTGGCCTTGGCTATCTTGAAGATACGCTTGGGACGCCAGGCCCACACGGAGGGGCTGACGTAGTGCACAGTTTTAATACCCTTTTGCTTAAGCTTAAGCTCGACACCAATATTGAAATCCGGCGCGTCTATGCCAATAAAACAATCGGGTTTAAGTGCGAGGAGCTGAGAGACCAGAGAGGAGCGTACCTTCAGGAGTCTTGGCAAGCGGGATAGGACTTCGACTATCCCCATCACGGCCAGCTCTTCCATGGCGAACAGGGACTCGAATCCGAGTGCCTCCATACGGGGACCGCCGATACCGACAAAGCGGGCGTCGGGGTGTCTGGCCTTGAGTGCTTTAACTAAACCTGCACCTAAAATATCGCCGGAGAGTTCTCCGGCGACCATGGCAAATACAAGTGGCTTGGATTGGCTCATGTTTTCTCTTAACGACCCATAATCCGTTATCGAATAATGCCGCGGCTGGAGCTGGCAACGAAGTCCATCAGTTGCTTCACTTCCGGCACAGTTGCTATTTCGTCGGCCAGAGCCGCAGTGGCTTCTTCCACGGTCAGATTGCTGCGATACAAGGTCTTGTAGGCGCGGCGCACGGCAAGCTGGGCTTCTTTGGAGAAACCACGACGCTTCAGACCTTCGCTGTTCAAACCACGGGGAATCGCTGGCTGACCAGCCGCCATCACGAAAGGCGGCACATCCTGAAGCACCAGCGAGCAGCCTGCCGTAAAGGCATGGGCGCCTATGTGCACAAACTGATGTACACCGGTCATCCCACCCAGAATAACCCAATCACCCACGTGAACGTGTCCGGCGATAGACGCATTGTTGGCCATGATAACGTTGTTGCCCACCACGCAGTCATGGGCGATGTGAACATACGCCATGAACAGGTTATTGGAGCCGATGCGGGTTTCGCTGTTGTCCTGAATTGTGCCACGATGGATGGTCACGTTTTCACGGATGACATTGTTATCACCGATGATAAGCCTGGTGGGCTCGCCGGCGTATTTCTTGTCCTGACAGTCTTCACCGACAGAAGCAAACTGGAAAATCCGGTTGCCTTTGCCTATCACTGTCGGGCCTTTAATCACCACATGGGAGTGAATGATGTTGTCGTCACCGATTTCGACTCTGGGGCCAATATAGCTCCAGGGGCCAATGGCCACGTTGTTGCCAATTTTCGCGTCGGGATGGACGAAGGCTAATTCACTTATCACTTGCTAATCTCTCTGCGGGCACACATGATTTCTGCGCTGCAAACCAGCTCACCATCCACTTTGGCCTCACCATAGAACACACCAATCCCGCGGCGTTCTTTAATCATTTTCACTTCAAAGTGCAGCTGGTCGCCCGGCTCAACAACCCGTTTAAAACGGGCATTGTCGATACCGGCAAAATAATAAAGCACATCCGGCGATGGCTCGCTGCTCATGGTTTTGAATGCCAGAAGGCCAGTTGCCTGGGCCATGGCTTCAAGGATCAATACACCAGGCATCACGGGAGCGACAGGGAAATGCCCCACAAAAAATGGCTCGTTGATGGTGACGTTTTTGATGGCGTGCAAAGATTCACCAGCGGTGAAGTCCAGTACACGGTCAATGAGCAGAAACGGATATCTGTGAGGCAGATACTTAAGTATCTCTTTGATATCCATGGTGTTCATTTGATTAGACACGAATTTTGTTCCTCAGGATGCACTGGCTCGCAAGCGGCTGTGCGTTACTTATCTTCTTGCTGTTTGCCTTCCAGCACCTTCACGCGCTGGAATAGCTCATCCAGTTGTCTGAAGCGCACTGTATTACGGCGCCACAGCTTGTTTTCCATGGCTACAGTGGCGGAAGAATACACGCCAGGCTCACGGATAATACTGGTAACGTTGGTAGCGCCACTGACATGGGTGCCATCGACGATACTCAGGTGGCCGGCAACGGCACTGTTGCCACCAAGTATACAGTATTTGCCAATAGTCACACTGCCTGCGATGGTGGTGTTGCCAGCAATCGCAGTGTGGGCGCCAATCACATCGTTGTGTGCGATTTGCACCTGATTATCGATAATAACGCCATCGTGAATTTCAGTATGGGACAGGGCGCCCCGGTCAATGGTGGTGCTGGCGCCAATTTCTACATTGTTGCCAATGCGCACACCGCCGGTTTGGGGGATCTTAACCCAATTGCCCCGCTCGTTGGCGTAACCAAAACCATCTGAACCAATAACTGCACCCGAATGAACGATACAGTCCATGCCCAAATGTACATCGTGGTAAACGGTGACGTTAGCCCAAAGACGGGTTCCTGAGCCTATGATGGAATCCTGCCCCACCACGGTGCCGGGACCTATCTGCACCTTGTCACCCAAAATCACATTGGCACCAATGACGGCATTGGCACCAATGCTGACTCCCTCACCCAAACGGGCGCTGGGGTCAATCACAGCTGAAGCATGGATACCTTCAGCTGCATTTGGGGTTGTATCAAGCAATTGCGCGACCCGGGCAAAACCGACGTAGGGGTCTTTGAGAATGAGGGCATTGCCTTCATAGGTGTCAGCATCTTTCGGGGCCAAGAGTACAGCGCTCGCTTTGGTTCCTTCCAGCTGAGCACGGTATTTACTGTTGGCCAAAAAGCTGATTTGTCCGGCACCTGCATCTTCAAGGGTGGCCACTGAGGAGATCAGTAAACTGCCATCGCCCTTGAGTTCTGCTCCCAAATGTTCGGCCAATTGGCCCAGAGTCACTTGCTTCATTTATTACTTGGCCTTGCCCAGCGCTTCTACTACCTTGCTGGAGATATCAAGCTGAGGCTTGGCAAATACCACGGCACCGCTCTGCATCACTACATCGATTTGTTCCTTTTCGGCGATGTCTTTGATGACTTGCTGAACCTTAACCAGGATCTTGTTCTGCTCTTCGGCCTGACGACGACGCACGTCTTCCTGCAGGGCTTTGCCCTTCAGTTGCAGATCTGCCTGCAGCGCTTCCATCTTGCGCAGAGCCTCAGTTTTCTGAGTTTCGCTCATCAGCGCTGCATCACGCTGGTTTTTCTCCATCAGGCTGCGCAGATCACCCTGCAGCTTTTTCACTTCGGCTTCACGGTCGCCAAACTCTTTTTCCAGCGCCTTGCCAATCGCTTCACGCTGAGGCAGCTGTTCAAACACGGCACCCATATCAACGACAGCAATTTTCTCTGCGTTGGCAGCCAGTGGCGCGCCAATCAGCATCAGAGTCACGAGTGCACGGTTAAGCATCTTGTTCAAAATAAACTCCTTGTTGTGGTGTTTTGTCACAATCGTCGCCGAGTGTATGTGTTTTAGAAAGTTTTGCCAATATTGAAGGAGAAGATCTCGGTTTCGTCGTCTTCGTACTCTTTAATTGGCCACGCAAGGCTGAATACCATGGGTCCCATGGGTGACAACCACTGTACGCTCATACCCCATGAAGCCCGCAGGCGGCTTGGGTCACTGTAGTCTTCGAGCTTGGCAAATTCCTCAGCTGGCAAAGAGCGATACTTGTCGTAATCAAACTCGGTATCCCAGACGTTACCGGCATCCACAAAGAAGCTGGTACGTACTGAATTGGTGTAGGCCTCATCCAGGAATGGCGTTGGCACGATCAGTTCAAGACTGGCTGTGGCCACGGCGTTACCACCGATGGAGCGACCCTGGCTAACCTGAATTTGGTTAGGATCGCCCGGCAAGCCGCAGCCGTCGCCGCTTGGGTCTGGAGAGCATGGTTCACTGCCACGTACTACGTAGAATGAACGTGGACCCACTGAGTTGGACTTAAAGCCTCGCAGGCTGCTGGAACCACCCGAGTAGTAGTTTTCCCAGAATGGCAGGATCTGGTCATTACCGTTGAAGTCACCGTAACCGTTACCGTAACCGATGCGGGCACGGCTCAGCACCACAAAGCTGTGGCTTCGGGTCAGCGGGAAGTAGAAGTTGGTATCAAAGTCTGCCTTGAAGTACTGCAGATCCGAGCCCGGAGTCGACATCTTACCTGACAAGCGCTGGCTGGAGCCATCAGTCGGGAAGGTACCGCGGTTCAGGGTGCTTCTGTACCAACCGGCGTTCAGCTCAAAGTTATTGAAGCTGAGGTCGGAGTTAGGATCGTCTTCATCACGGTAAATGTTATAGAAGCGCAGCGCCTGTTCGTACGCCGAAATTTCCGAAATGGTGTTGTGACGGAAACCAATACCAAAGTTCAGTCGGTTGTACTCATTCACCGGGAAACCGCTGCTAA
Organism: Shewanella zhangzhouensis; assembly: GCF_019457615.1. NCBI lineage: Bacteria > Pseudomonadati > Pseudomonadota > Gammaproteobacteria > Alteromonadales > Shewanellaceae > Shewanella > Shewanella zhangzhouensis. Next base: position 1,443,755 of record NZ_CP080414.1, on the reverse strand, counting down.
GGGCAACACCGTAAGAGCTATTTTTATAACGCTCAAGGTTGGCCTCGTTGGCATCGAATTCGTTCCAGTAAATGTTTCCACCCAAACTCACACCGTCTTTAGTGAAGTAAGGATCTGAGTACGACAGGCTGACGTTCTTGGAATACTTGTTGGTATTGATGTTGATACCGGCCTGGTTACCCGTGCCAAGGAAGTTGCTCTGCTGCACACCAAACTGCAGGCTGATTCCCGACTCGGTGCCATAACCAATACCGGCGTTAAAGGAGCCAGATGGCTGCTCTTTCACTTTAAAGGCCACGTCTACCAGATCATCAGTACCGGGAACCTGAACGGTTTCAGTATCGACGGTTTCAAAGAAGCCCAAACGGTTCAAACGGTTTTTCGACAGTTCAACGTTGGCGGAGTTGAGCCAGGCACCTTCCATCTGACGCAGCTCACGGCGCAGCACTTCATCCTTGGTCACAGTGTTACCGGTGAAGTTAACGGAGCGAACATACACACGCTTACCGGGGCGCACGTTCACATTGAGGGTCACCTCTTTGCTTTCGTCGTCAATTTCCGGATAGGTCTTCACTTCGGGATAGGCATAACCGAAACGCCCCAGATACTTGGAGTACATTTCTTCGGTAAAGGTCACGTCGGCGCCGTTGTACTGATCGCCCGCCTTGATAGGCAGAATGGCTCGCATCAGTTCTTCGCGGCCCATCAGATCGCCGGTGAGGTTAACTTCCTTGACCTTGTACTGCTCACCTTCATCCACGTTAATAGTGATGTACAAGCCCTTGCGATCGGGTGTCATCGCCACCTGAGTGGATGTCACATCAAAGCGGATATAGCCGTTGTTGTGGTAGTGGGTCTTGATGGTTTCAAGGTCCGCCTGCAGCTTTTGCTTCTGGTAGCGACGCTCACCGAAGAGATCCCACCAGGCCACATAGTCTTTGAGCTCCAGCATGCCAATCAACTCGGCGTCGGAGAACTTGCTGTTGCCCACGATATTGATCTGACGAATTTCGGCAGCCAGACCTTCGGTAAATTTGAATTTCAATTCGACGCGGTTACGGGGGAGGTTAATCACCTGTGCCTCAACCTTGGCACCGTATTTACCCACACCGTAGTAGAAGTCCTGCAGACCTTTTTCGATACCGGACAGCATGGTGCGATCGAGGGCTTCACCCACCTTCACACCACTGCTATCAAGGCTTTCCTGCAGCTGCTCGTCTTTGATGTCCTTGTTACCTTCAAACGTCACCTCACTGATGGTGGGACGCTCTTTGACGGTCACAACGAGGACGCCGTCATCATTGGCAACCGAGACAGTATCAAAGTTGGTAGTGGCATAAAGGCTCTTAATGGCCTGCTGCAGTTTCAGCTGGTCAACGGTATCACCTACCTTTATTGGCAGGCTGAGCAAGGCAGCACCCAGTGCAACACGTTGCAAACCTTCTACTTGAATGTCGGTGACTGTGAATGGCGCAAAGGTCTCAGCCAGACCTGTCCCTGAATATGATGCGCCTAGCAGCATCATAGAGGCAAAAAGCTTATTCAATCTCATAGAGCACTTCTGATTATTTGTCTGTCCTTGCTCAGAGTCGGGCAAAATCATTGAAAAGGGCGATACTCATCAACATTAGCAGCAAGGCTGCCCCAAATCTGAATCCTATTTCCTGAACCTTTTCGGGTACAGGCTTCCCGGTGATCACTTCCACAAAGTAATACAGCAAATGGCCCCCATCGAGCACGGGTAAAGGCAACAGGTTAATGATGCCCAGGTTCACGCTGATAAGAGCCAAAAATCCCAAAAAGTACACCAAGCCGTAGTTGGCGCTATTCCCGGCGCCCTGAGCGATTGAAATCGGACCGCTCAGATTCTTCACCGATACATCTCCGGTAAAGAGTTTACCTATCATCTTCACACTCACCACAGTCAACTGCCAGGTCTTGTCGGCAGCAACAGCCAGTGAGTCTAACACGCCATATTTCAACTGAATACGCATGGATTCAGGCAGTTCGCTGGCCTGGGGTGTAATGCCAATTAAGCCAACGTCCTTACCCTGGGCGTCTTTACCGAGTTTCGGCGTGGCGGTCAGCTGTTTTTGCTCGCCACCACGTTTGATAGTGACTTGCAACGGCTTGTTGGCAGAGGTCTGAATTGTGGCCACAAACCATTCCCACCCGCCATAGCTGACACCATTGATACCGACAATCTCATCTCCGGCTTTGATACCCGCTTCATCTGCGGCGCTGCCTGGCGTCACAGCCGCCACTAAGGGCAACACTTGAGGCCTCAGCATACCCAGTCCAAGAGTGCTGATAGCCGACTCTTTTTCCGGGTCAAATTTCCAGTTACGGGTATCCAGGGTGTAGGTACGCTCGTCACCGCTCTGCCCTTCCAGGCGAGTCAAAGGTGCCAGTGTCAGGCTCAGGCTGTCGTCCCCTATGTGGCCAACCAGCGCGAGGTTGACCTCTTCCCAGTTGCGCACCTTCTGTCCTGAGACCGCAAGGATTTGCATGGGTTCCGTGACTGTGATGACAGACGCCGAAGAATTTTGGTGGGTAGCATTAATCACCGGCTTTAAGGAGGGCACGCCAATCAGGTACATGATGTAGAGCGCAAACACGGCGAAAATGAAATTTGCCACCGGGCCAGCTGCCACAATAGCGATGCGCTGCCAAACGTTTTTGCGATTAAACGCCTGGGACTGGAGCGTTGCAGGCACGTCGTCAACGCGCTCATCCAGCATTTTGACATAGCCACCCAGTGGGATCATGGCGATGACATACTCGGTACCATCCTGGCCAACACGACGCCAGATGGGCTTACCAAAACCGATGGAGAAACGCTCCACCTTCACGCCACAGCGCCGGGCAATATAAAAGTGTCCGTATTCGTGCGCAGTGATCAGTAAACCCAGCGCAACGATGAAAGATGCGGCATTCCAGAGGATGTCGTACATGTCTCTCCTTCGAGTAAATTCCTATTAAACCCGGCTAATCAGTTGGTTCGCCAGTCGGCGCGCCTCCCAATCCAGCGCGAGTATGGCATCCAGTGAGTCCAGATGCGTCTTGGCTATCTTACCCAGACATTCGCCATTAATCACAGCGATATCAGTAAATCCAATCCGTCCGTCCAAAAACGCAGCCACAGCCACTTCGTTGGCGGCATTGAGCACAGTGGTCGCCTCCTGGCCTTGATGGCAGGCATCCATGGCAAGTTTCAGGCACGGGAAACGGCTGTAATCCGGCTCACAAAAGCTTAAGTGTCCGACTTTGAAAAAGTCCAAAGGTTCCACACCGGCTGAAATTCGCTGCGGATAGGCCATGGCATGGGCAATGGGAGTACGCATATCCGGGTTACCCATTTGTGCCAGCACGCTGCCGTCACGGTACTGGACCATGGAATGAATGACACTTTGCGGATGAATAACGACCTTGAGCTCATCTCTGGCGGTGTTGAACAGCCAACGGGCCTCAATAAACTCCAGCCCCTTGTTCATCATGGTGGCCGAGTCTACTGAGATTTTCGGGCCCATGGACCAATTGGGATGCTTACAGGCCTGAGCGGGCGTCATGGCGGCCAGCGTGTCCAGTGGCGATGTTAAAAACGGGCCACCGGAGCCGGTCAGTAAAATGTGGGAAATACCGGCAGCGGATAAATCACAGTAACCGATTTCTCGCTGTACCTGCTCTGGCAGGCACTGGAATATCGCATTATGTTCACTGTCCACCGGTAAGAGCTGGGCGCCGCTCTTCTTGGTTTCCTCGATAAAGAGTTCACCGGACATGACCAGTGCTTCTTTATTGGCAAGCAACACCCGTTTACCGGCACGAACCGCAGCGAGGGTTGGCAGAAGTCCCGCAGCGCCCACAATGGCGGCCATAACAGTATCTACCTCGGCGGCCGTCACCAGCTCAATCAGCGCATCATCACCGCTGGAAACCTCAATCCCAAGTCCCGTCGGCAAGGCTTCAGCCAGGCGTTTCGCAGCAGATTCATCCACCATGTGGGCGTAACGGGGGCGATGCTCGATACACAGCTCCCGCATCCGTTCCACACTGGTGGCCGCCACCAAGGCAAATGCCCGATAACGCTCCGGGTTACGTTTGATGACATCCAGAGTACTTTTACCGATAGAGCCTGTGGCCCCGAGGATCACCATATTTTGCATGATTACATCCAGAAGGCGATGTAGATAAGGGTAAAGACCGGCAGCGCCGCCGTCAGGCTATCGATGCGATCGAGTACCCCACCGTGACCGGGCAAAATGGTGCCTGAATCTTTAATGTTGGCCACCCGCTTGAACATGCTCTCGGTTAAATCACCAAGCGCCGAAGCCAGTGCGGTAAAGAGGGTCACGGCAATCACCAGTCCCAGCTCCTGCTGGGGTGACAGACTCATCACAATAGCCACCACTATCATGGTGGTAAGCAAGCCGCCCACCAGGCCTTCCACGGTTTTGGCGGGGCTAACATTGGGCGCAAGCTTGGTGCGCCCCAGTGCCTTACCAACAAAATAAGCCCCCGAGTCTGCAGCCCAGACTACCAACATCACCAAAAAGACCATCACACCACCGAAGTAGGGTGATGCGGCGGTACTCAGGGATTTAAGGGCAATGAGTGCGACAAAACAGGGCAACAGCGTCAACTGCCCAAACATGGATTTCAGCATATGGCTGCGCTGCCACAGGCGAGCGCTTTTGGGATAGGTCACGACCAGCGCCATGGCAATAACCCACCACAATCCGCCCAGCAGCGTCACCGCCAGAAAAATGGGGTGCAATTGCCCCGAATGCCACACCTCGGATGCGGGCACCAATATATTCAGGGCCACCAGCAAAATGCCCAGGGTCAGCGTAAAGCTCCACTGGGTCATCTGACAACCGGCATCAATAATTCGTCCCCACTCTTTTGCGGCAATTAAAAATACGCCCACCAGCGCCCAGGCAAAAATGGATGAAGGCAAATAGAAGATGGCGCCAAATACCAGTGGGATAAGCCAGATTGCTGTTATTATTCGTTGTTTTAGCAAAAAACGTCCCTCGTAAAAGATGACTTAAGCACGCAAGGCTTCGATTTGACTTCCGGTCAAACCAAAACGGCGCTGGCGGCTCGCAAATAAAGCGATAGCCTCTTTGAAACACTGCTCGTCGAAGTCCGGCCACAGGGTGTCAGTAAACACCAACTCAGCGTAGGCCGCCTGCCAGAGCACAAAATTGCTGATGCGGTAATCGCCACCAGTACGGATCATTAAATCAACTTCGCCCTGATTTTGCATGCATAAATGCTGACTTAATGCCTCTTCGGTAAACTGACTGCTGTCGATTTCACCAGATGCCAGCTTTTGTGCCAGCTGCTGTGCTGCCTGGAGTATGTCCCAGCGCCCGCCATAGTTAGCTGCAACGTTAAGGACAAGGCCAGTGTTCTTGGCTGTTTTCTCTTCGGCGTCGCGAATTTGCTGCTGCAGCCTGTCCGAGAAACGGCTGGTATCACCGATGATGTTCAACCTGACCCCATTTTTACTGAGCAGCTTGATTTCCCGTTTAAGCACAGTGAAAAACAGCTCCATCAGCAAGCTGACTTCCGCATCGGGGCGACGCCAGTTTTCGCTGGAGAAGGCAAACAGGGTTAACGACTTGATGCCCAATTGGCTTGCAGTACTCACAGCCCGGCGCACGGCCTTAACGCCCGCCTTATGCCCCATTACTCTGGGTTTGCCCTGTGCCTGTGCCCAACGGCCATTGCCATCCATAATGATGGCCACATGCTGGGGCAGAGACTGGTTGACCAACCCTGAGACATCACCGAGTTGAGCATCCAACGCCAAATCAGCGGCAATTTCCCTATTGGAAGACATCGATATACAACCCTATAAATAAACAAACGCCGTGTAGTATACCCCTACACGGCGTCTTAACTCTAGCTTGCTGACCGGAGGGTTAGACCTCCATCAACTCCGCTTCTTTGGCAGCCAGGATCTCGTCGATCTTCTTAATGTGCAGATCGGTGATTTTCTGAACTTCTTCTTCGGAGCGACGTACGTCGTCTTCGGTACACTCTTTCTCTTTTTCCAGCTGCTTGAAGCTGGAGTTGGCATCGCGACGTACGTTACGAATGGCTACACGGCCCTGCTCTGCTTCGGCGCGAACCACTTTAACCAGGTCACGACGACGCTCTTCAGTCAGTGGCGGCAGCGGAATGCGGATGGTCGCACCGGCAGACATGGGGTTCAGACCCAGGTCTGAGCTCATGATGGCTTTCTCTACCGCTTGAATGGCGCTGCGGTCAAACACGTTTACCGCCAGAGTGCGAGAGTCTTCAATGGTTACGTTACCCACTTGCTTCAGGGGCGTCATGGAACCGTAGTAGTTTACCTGAATGGTATCCAGCAGACTTGGGTGGGCACGGCCAGTACGGACCTTGGCCATTTGGGCCTTGGTGGCCTCTACACACTTGCCCATGCGATCCTGAGCATCTTTCTTGATATCTTCAATCACGTTAAATGTCCTTTTCGGTCATTAATGTTCGCAAACTTGTCGCTTATTTCTTGATGATGGTGCCTTCACCTTCACCCATGATAACACGGCGCAGGGCACCGGGCTTGTTCATGTTGAATACCAAAATAGGCATATCATGGTCACGTGCCATGGTAAAGGCAGATAAGTCCATCACTTTCAATTCTTTGTCGAGAACTTCGGCATAGGAGAGTTCATCGTATTTGACGGCTTCCGGGTCCTTCATAGGATCGGCGGAGTAAACGCCATCAACTTTGGTGCCTTTTAACACGACATCGGCTTCAATTTCAATGCCACGCAGACAGGCCGCCGAGTCGGTGGTGCAGAAAGGATTACCAGTACCGGAAGCGAATATCACCACACGTCCGGACTTGAGCAGGCTGATAGCCTCGGCCCAATTATAATCGTCACACACCCCTTTCAAGGGAATGGCAGACATCAGACGGGCATTCACATAGGCACGGTGCAAAGCATCGCGCATTGCCAGACCATTCATCACGGTCGCCAGCATACCCATGTGGTCACCCACCACGCGGTTCATACCTGCCTTGGCAAGACCTTCTCCACGGAACAGGTTACCACCACCAATCACTACCCCGACCTGGATCCCCAGTTCTACCAGTTCTTTGATTTCCTGAGCCATACGATCCAGTACGCTGGGATCAATACCGAAGCCCTCAGAGCCCATCAGGGCCTCACCACTTAACTTAAGAAGAATGCGTCGAAATGCTGGTTTTGGATTGGTGCTCATGATTTTTATCCTGATTATAACAAGACCGCAGCGGCTGCTGCGGTCTTGGGGTACTTACCTAGCGGCGATTAGGCCTTTTGAGAAGCAGCGATTTGCTTGGCCACTTCGGCCGCGAAATCTTCTTCTTTCTTCTCGATACCTTCACCCACTTCGAGGCGGATGAAGTTAGCAACAGTAGCGCCTTTCTCTTTCAGGAATTCGCCAACAGTCTTCTTAGGCTCCATGATGAATGGCTGACCGGTCAGAGAAACTTCACCGGTGAACTTCTTCATACGGCCTTCAACCATCTTCTCGGCGATTTCTTTTGGCTTGCCTTCGTTGATGGCGATTTCAACCTGAACTTCACGCTCTTTGGCAACCACTTCAGCAGGTACGTCTTCTGGGTTTACGTACTCTGGCTTGGATGCAGCAACGTGCATGGCCAGATGCTTCAGAGTTTCTTCGTCAGCGGTACCGGTAACAACTACACCGATACGGTCGCCGTGGCGGTAGGCAGCAACGTTTTCACCGTCGATGTACTCAACGCGACGTACGTTGATGTTTTCACCGATTTTGGCAACCAGTGCAACACGAGCTTCTTCAAACTGTGCTTTCAGGTCTTCAACGGATACTTTACCGGCAGCAGCCACTTCCAGAACCTGGTTAGCGAAAGCCAGGAAGTTAGAATCTTTGGCTACGAAGTCAGTTTGGCAGTTAACTTCCAGCAGAGCAGTGAAACCAGCACCTTGCTTGATCAGGATGGTACCTTCAGCAGCGATGTTACCGGCTTTCTTGGCAGCTTTGGCAGCGCCACTCTTACGCATGTTATCGATAGCAAGCTCGATATCACCGTTAGTCTCTTCCAGAGCCTTTTTACAATCCATCATGCCGGCGCCAGTGCGCTCACGCAGTTCTTTAACCAGGGCAGCAGAAATTGCCATTGTTAAATTCCTCTTTGAGTTTCGGCAATCATTTGCCGAGTAAGCAGGTATAAAACAGGGGCCCACGGGCCCCTGTTAACCAATCATAGATCTTGGTTAATAAGGGAGATGAAGCTCATCAACCTTATTATTCGGCTTCAACGAAACCGTCTTGCTCAGCTTGTACAGCCAGATCCTGACCACGGCCAGCTTTGGCAGCAGTGGCAGCAGCTTCGGTGTACAGGCGGATAGCACGCATAGCGTCGTCGTTACCTGGAACGATGTAGTTCACGCCGTCTGGAGAAGCGTTGGTATCAACCACAGCAACTACTGGGATACCCAGGTTGTTGGCTTCTTTGATGGCGATGTGCTCGTGGTCGGCACCGATCACGAACAGAGCATCAGGCAGACCGCCCATGTTCTTGATACCACCCAGAGACTTCTCGAGCTTTTCCAGCTCGCGAGTGCGCATCAGGGCTTCTTTCTTGGTCAGCTTGTCGAAAGTACCGTCAACAGACTGGGTTTCCAGCTCTTTCAGACGCTTGATAGACTGACGAACGGTTTTCCAGTTGGTCAGCATACCGCCGAGCCAGCGGTGATCAACATAGTACTGGTCGCAAGAAACAGCAGCTTCTTTGATAGCTTCGCTGGCAGCGCGCTTGGTACCAACAAACAGGATTTTACCTTTCTTGGAAGCTACGTTGCTGATGAAAGCCAGAGCTTCGTTGAACATTGGTACAGTGTGCTCGAGGTTGATGATGTGTACACCGTTGCGGGCACCGAAGATGAATGGCTTCATCTTTGGGTTCCAGTAACGGGTCTGGTGACCGAAGTGAACACCGGCCTGGAGCATGTCGCGCATTGAAACTGTAGTCATTTTGAATACCTTAAAAAGTAAAAGGGGTTTGACCTCCACGCGTCCCATGACCTCGACCCCCGGCCTTTGACCGGAAGCACCCCGAGGCATGTGCCGACACGTGTGCGATTTAGTATTTACAGATTAGCCATGTATAATGGCAGCCATATTTCACTCACCACTGCCCGGGTTCTCCCCACGCGGTGTTTTTGAGAGTCAAACATAACGGCGCGCTTTATACCATAAATCAGCCCGCAATACAAATTTTTGCGGGCTGATTTATGGCACGTCAGCGCCCCAATTCCCTGTGATACTAGGTGAGAAAACAACTGCATGAGTATAGTCATCAAGACCGCCGATGAGATAGAAAAAATGCGCGCCGCAGGTAAGCTGGCCGCAGATGTTCTTGAAATGATTGCCCCCTTTGTCAAGGCTGGCGTCACTACCAATGAACTCAACGATATTTGCGCCAAATACACCGAAGAACAGGGTGCCATTTCCGCGCCGCTCAACTATCACGGTTTTCCCAAGTCTATCTGCACCTCTGTCAATGAAGTGATCTGTCACGGCATTCCTTCTGACCAGCCACTGAAAGACGGCGATATCCTCAATATCGACATCACCGTCATTAAAGACGGCTACCACGGTGACACCTCCAAGATGTTTTTCATCGGTGACGTGTCTCCCAAAGACAAGCGTCTGTGCCGCATCGCTCAGGAAAGCCTGTATGCCGCCATTCGCAAGGTTCGCCCCGGCATGAAGCTGGGTGAAATCGGCGCCACCATCGAAAAAGTGGTCAAGGGTGCCAAAACCGGTCTGGAGAAGTACAGCATTGTCCGTGACTACTGTGGTCACGGTATTGGTGCCACGTTCCATGAAGAGCCTCAGGTGGTGCACTACAAAAACACCGACAATACCCTGCTGCGCCCTGGCATGTGCTTTACCATTGAACCCATGATTAACGCCGGTCGCCACCAAACAGTGCTCGACAAAGACGATGGCTGGACTGTGACCACCATCGATGGCAAAAACTCAGCCCAGTACGAACACACTCTATTGGTGACTGAAACGGGTGTAGAAGTGCTCACCCTGCGCAGTGAAGAAGATTTCCCCCGTATTATCAATCATAAATAAGGTAATCCATGACGACGGCTCAGCAGGCCAAAGCCTCTTTACAGGCGCTGAATCAGGAACTGGCGCTGGCCTTCGCGGCCCGTGAAGATGTAGTCGAACTGGTCAGGCGCCGATGCCGGGTCGTCGATGAATTACTGCAAACCGCCTGGAGCCAGCACGGCCTGGCCAACTTCCCCATCGCGCTGGTTGCGGTGGGGGGATATGGTCGTGGTGAGCTGCATCCCCACTCAGATATAGATTTGCTGATGTTGGTGGATGAGAAGCTCCCCAAGGAAGCCGAGTTTGTCCTCGGTTACTTTATTGCCTTTTTATGGGACGCGGGCCTGGAAATTGGCCACAGCGTCCGTACCATCAAAGATACCCTTACCCTCGGCCGGGACGATATCACCATCGCCACCAATTTGTTGGAGGCGCGCTTTCTCGCCGGCAAAGAGTCCCTGTTTGATGAGCTGTACGATGCCATCCGCACCCAGGACTTTTGGCCATCCAGCGATTTTTTTGTAGCCAAGCGGGATGAGCAGCATGCCCGGCACACCAAGGCGAGCGCGTTCGATTTGGAACCCAACGTCAAAAGTTGCCCGGGTGGCCTTCGCGACATCCAAACCGTGGCCTGGGTTGCCATGCGTCACTTCAATGCGTCGCGCCTCGAAGAACTGGTCGGTTACGGTTTTCTTGAGCCGATAGAACTTGAAGAGCTTCTGGAGTGTCAGCAATTTTTGTGGCAAATCCGCTTTGCCCTGCACATCGCCTCTGGACGGGACGAAAACCGCTTACTGTTTGACCTGCAGCGCCAGGTCGCAGAGCTCCTGGGCTACGAAGACAAGACCCAGCTTGCTGTCGAACAGATGATGAAGCTCTACTACCGCACGGTTCGGCGGGTGATGGAGCTCAATGAGATGCTGCTGCAGCTGTTCAAACGCGCAACATTGGGCCACACCAAAGCGTTGGAAATTGTGCCGATAAACGACAACTTTCAGCGCCGTGGCAGCTTTATTGAGGCCCTTTCGGCCAATCCGTTCGTGAAGCCGGAAGACATCATGGGGCTGTTTCTGCTGATAGCCCGCAACTCCAATATACGGGGTATCTACGCCCCTACCCTGCGCTCAATGCGCCAGGCACGAAAGGCGCTCACCCAGCCACTGATGGAATACCCAGAATGCCGCCAGGTGTTTATGGAAATCCTGCGCCATCCGCGGGGAATTTCGGCATTTTCCCTGATGCACAAGCACGGTATTCTGTCGGCCTATTTGCCTGCCTGGCGCGCCATCGAAGGCCAGATGCAGTTCGACCTCTTTCACGCCTACACCGTGGATGAACACACCCACAGGCTGCTGCTCAATATCGAACGCTTTTCGCAGCCGGAGCAAAAAGATGAGTTCCCCCTGGGTTCTGTGCTGATTAACCAGCTGCCGAAAAAAGGTCTGCTGGTGCTCGCGGCCATCTTCCATGATATCGCCAAGGGCCGCGGCGGCGATCACAGCAAGCTTGGCGCTGTGGATGCGCTGGCGTTTTGTAAGTCCCATGGCCTGAACGATCACGATGGGCGCTTGGTGAGCTGGCTGGTTGAAAACCACCTGGTGATGTCGGTGACAGCCCAAAGGCGGGATATTTCAGACCCCGATGTAGTGGCCGACTTTGCCGGCAAGGTGCGCGATGCGGTGCACTTGAGTTATCTCTATTGCCTGACGGTGGCGGATATCTGCGCCACCAACGAAAAAACCTGGAACAACTGGAAAGGCTCACTGCTGCGGGACCTGTACTTTTCGACTCAAAGGGTGCTGGCGCGGGGTAAAGAAAAACCGGTGGATATCCGCGCCCGGGTGCGGGAATACCAGGCCAAGGCCAAAAAAGAGCTGCTTCGCCGTGGTGTGAAGGAAAAAGAACTCGATGCCCTGTGGGCGAGATTCAAAGCCGATTACTTTTTGCGCCATCAGCCCAATCAAATCGCCTGGCATGCCGAGGGCATTCTCAAACACCGCCAGGATGAGCCGCTTGTGTTGATTTCCAAGCACACCACCCGGGGCGGCACTGAGTTATTTGTTTACTGCCGCGACAAACCCAAGCTGTTTGCCACAGTGATGGCAGTATTGGACAACAAGAACATCAATGTCCACGACGCGACGGTAATGACCTCCAAGGATAACTATGCCCTGGACAGCTTTGTTATCCTTGAGCAGGATGGCGAACCCCTGATGCAGTTGTCGCGCATTCAGAGTATCCGCAAGGGCCTAGAAAAGGCACTTGCCAGTGAAAACCCCAGACCGCCAAAGTTCCGTAAGCTTTCCCGCAAGATGAAACCTTTTAACGTACCAACACAGGTCAGTTTTCTGCCGGGTAGCCGTCATGGTACAAGTATGATGGAACTTATCGCTCTGGATATGCCCGGCCTGCTCGCAAGAGTGGGTGACATTTTCTACCGCTGTGAGATAACCTTGTTGGCAGCAAAAATCACCACTATCGGTGAGCGGGCTGAAGACTTTTTCGTACTGCAAACCAATGACGGTCAGGCCCTCAGTGAAGAGGAACAGCGACGGCTTAAAGAGGCACTGGTCAGTGCCCTGTCCCAGACAATTTTTTAACACCTTATCAAAACGGGAGAACCCACATGGAGGCTTTACGCCAGCGTATCGAGGCGGCTTTTGAAGCTCGCGCAACCATCACCCCAAGCAGTGTCGAGCCAGGCGTGCGTGCCGATGTTGAGACAGTCATCAACATGCTCGACAAGGGCGAAATGCGCGTGGCCGAGAAAATCGACGGCCAGTGGCATGTTAACCAATGGCTGAAAAAGGCCGTACTGCTGTCGTTCCGCATTTTTGACAATGGCGTTATCGAAGGCGGTGAAACCAAGTACTTCGATAAGGTACCCATGAAGTTTGCTGACTACGACGAAGCACGTTTCCGCGCCGAGGCCATCCGCGTTGTGCCCCCGGCTGCCGTTCGCAAGGGCTCGTTTATCGGCAAAAACACCGTGCTGATGCCATCTTACGTTAACCTCGGTGCCTATGTTGACGAAGGCACCATGGTTGATACCTGGGCGACCGTGGGCTCCTGTGCGCAAATTGGTAAAAACGTGCACCTGTCAGGTGGCGTAGGCATCGGCGGCGTACTCGAGCCGCTGCAGGCCGGTCCTACCATCATTGAGGACAACTGCTTCATCGGTGCCCGCTCTGAAATCGTGGAAGGCGTGGTGGTAGAAGAAGGCTCTGTGATCTCCATGGGCGTGTACATTGGCCAGAGCACCCGCATTTACGACCGTGAAACCGGTGAAATCCACTACGGCCGAGTTCCTGCCGGTTCAGTGGTGGTATCAGGTACCCTGCCCTCTTCCTGTGGGAAGTACAATCTGTACGCCGCCATCATAGTGAAGAAGGTAGATGAAAAGACCCGCGGTAAAGTCGGTATCAATGAACTGCTGCGTATTGTCGATTAAATAGTACACAATATAAAAAAGCAGACTCAGGTCTGCTTTTTTATTGTCTGAACTTATCCACCGCAATGTAATGGCGGTGCATTACGCCAGTCAATTTTCAAACACTTGCCAATCTGCATGCAAAAGTATCCCCCACCAGGCCCCATGGGGGATACAGCACGGTGGACAGTCACAAATTCATACAGAATGACATACTTTATGTGTCGATTTTGTGTAAGGAGAGAGCTGTAATCTAGGGGTGTCTGTACAACGAGGAGAGTACAAATGAAGATACAACACGCCTTTGCCGCACTGACTTTAGGATGTCTGAGTCTGGGTGCAACCGCCGCCATGAGCCCCGATGTGGAAAACAAGCTGATTGCAGTATGTAAAACCGGATTGAGTGACAGCCAGGTGCAATTCCATTCGACTATGAAAGAACACCGCATTAACGAAACCCGGGTGTTCCCCCGCCTGGTTTGCAACGGTGAAACCTTCTATGACTTCGCCGTATCCAACGGGTCAAACCGCACTGCCGAACGCATTGCCCGCTACCTGCCAGGTAAAGTCACCATCAAAGATTTGGCCATGAATCACGCCGATGAAATGCTTTATGTAGAGTTCGACAAGTAGCACAAAAAGGCGCCGAGGCGCCTTTTTGGTGGGTGCTGCGTTAAAACACCACGGTTTTGTTACCGTAAACCACGACCTTATCGGCCAGTACCAAACCCAGCGCCCGGCTCAACACCGATTTTTCCACATCCCGTCCTGCCCTTGCCATCTCCGCTGCACTGTAATTGTGATCAACGTGAATGACATCCTGCTTAATGATAGGACCTTCATCCAGACAATTATTCACAAAGTGAGCCGTAGCCCCGATTATCTTCACGCCGCGCTCCCAGGCCTGCCGGTAGGGATTGGCACCAATAAAGGCCGGCAAAAACGAGTGATGAATATTGATGATGCGATTGGGATATCGCGCAACAAATTCCGGCGTCAGAATACGCATAAACTTGGCAAGCACCAGATAATCCGGGGCGTAAGGCGCAATGACCTCAGCCAGCGCCGCTTCATGCTGGTGTCTGTCCAGCCCTTCGTGGCTGACATAATGAAAAGGAATATCAAATTTCTCTGTGAGCGGTTTGAGTTTGTCGTAATTACCCACCACGGCAGCAATATGTACGTCCAGAGCGCCATAATAGGCCTTCATCAATAAGTCACCCAGGCAGTGCGCCTCCTTGGTCACCAATACCACCACTCTTTTGCGCCCGGCCGGCTTCAGGCTGGTGTGATGGTGTGCCGGCAGCACCTCATCGAGCGCGCCAAGTAAGCCGGCTTCATCTACCAGGCCTTCCAGCTCGGTACGCATAAAAAAGCGCCCTTCGGTATTATCGACAAACTCGTCGTTTTTGATGATGTTGAGGCCATTTTCAAAACACACGCCCGTAATTTTGGCGATAAGCCCCTTGGCATCGGCACAATCGGTAATCAATACCCGGCGATCTGATGGTTGCAACACACACTTCCCCTATTCGTTGTATTTTGGGCAGCATGCCACAGGCACAGCATTAATAGCGAATTACGCTGATTTTTATCAGCTATCAGGCAAACACACGGGAGGAAACAGGGAAAAACGCAAAAAATTGGCAGTAAATTTCAAGATTTCACAACAGACGGCTTAGCTACGGGTATCCAGATAACGCTGCAGCAGCTTTCTTAAAGTCTCGGCCTTGGTGCCAAACACCAACTGAACGCCACTGCCCACCACAATGACACCTTTGGCTCCCAATGACATCAACCTTTGCCTGTCTACCTGGGTGGGATCGGCAACGCTGATCCTAAGACGGGTAAGGCACGCAGAGAGATCGGCAATGTTTCCGCCGCCGCCCAGTGCTGAAACGATGGCGAGCAAATTGCGCTGCTGGCCCGTATCGGCTTCAAAGCGGCCGGGAGTCTTCAGGTTAAAGGCCAGAATACAGGCCCGGAACAGGATGTAGTAAATCACAAATGTCAGCGGCCCCAGGAACCAAATCCAATGGGTATTACTCGATTGGGGAAACAGGAGTACGAAATCCACCAGACCATGGGAAAATACCACACTGTGGTGAATATCAAGCAAAATGGCGATGCTGTAAGCTAGGCCAGTCAGCAGGGCATGGCACAGGTACAGGAGTGGTGCCACAAACAAAAAGGCAAATTCTATCGGCTCGGTCACCCCGGTCAGCCAGCTGGCGGTCGCCGCCGATAACATCACCCCGGCCACCCGGTTGCGTTGATTCTTGTCGGCGCAGCGCCATATCGCCAGTGCGGCAGCGGGCAGTCCCCACATTTTAATCAGGTAGCCACCTGCAAGGTTACCCGCAGAGGGATCGCCGGCAAAATATCTCGCCATCTCCCCCCGTACAATGTCGCCATCATGGGCATACTGACCCACTTCCAGATAAAACGGCGCATTCCAGATATGGTGAAGCCCAAGTGGCAGCAATAACCGCTCAACCATGCCGTAAAATCCAAAAGCAATCGCAGGCTCCTGATACACGGCCCAGTCAGATAAACGCTCAATGGATAAGGCAAGTGGCGGCCAGATAAACGCCAGCATCACCGCGAGCAACATGACCAAGGGGATCATTATCAGCGGGGCACTGCGTCTGCCTTCAAAAAACGAAAACACGGCAGGCAGCCTGAGTTTTTCACTGAGTCGCACCGCAACGCAGGTGATCCCCCCCACCAACATGCCGCCGGCTATGCCGGTATCTATGGTGGGCGTACCCCAGACTATGTGGGAGGGCAAATGATAGACCTTGGCTGCCGCTGCCAGAGTAGACAGCAGCACACCATAGCCAAAGGCAGCAGAGAAGGCGGCAATACCCTGATCGCGGCAGAAACCAATGGCGACGGCAATGGCAAACAGCATGGGCATAATGTCGAAGATGAGCTTGCCTACACTCAACATCAACACATTGAACACATCCGGAATAAAGGGCAAGGGATTGGTTGCAATCCCTATCATGACGCCCGCTGCCGGCAGTATGGCGATGGGAATAAGCAGCGTTTGGGACAGCCGCTGGGCAAACCTGAACCAGTGACGGTTCAGGCGGGTTAGTCGTTCAGGCCGTGCTGAACTTGCTGGTGCCATTGCGTCAGCCACGTTTTGGCCTCTAATTCCGGTTCCATGGTTTCCATTGCATCTATGCGCAGCAGCGGCAGGACCTGTTTGGCCCCCAACTCTGCAAAGAGTGCATCCAACTTTTCGCCGGCACCACAAAACTCGCTGTAGCTGGAATCTCCCAGGCCAATGACGCTGTAATGAAGACCGGGTAGATAGGGCGCGGTGGATTGGATGCGGTAATACCAGGATTGGATGTCTTCCGGTAAATCACCGCTGCCAGTGGTGGACGACACCAGAATCAATAATCCTTCATTACTGGGAGTGAAGGCGTTCAGCTCATGGGATTGCCATAGCCGCACGCCATAACCCAGAACTGCGAGTTCGTCTGCCAGGGTTTCAGCCACAAACTGCGCGCTGCCATAAACAGTACCGAATGCCAGGTCAACGTGTTTCATTTCGGGGTAAATCTCCCGGTTTAATTTAAAATAATCAGTAATATGGACTCAAACATACGCGAAAGCACCAATCACAGGCAAGTTATCATATTCATTGGCGACATTTCCGTTATTCGTGCTACCTTGTTAAGGGTTCTGCTTCAAGCCCTTTTCGGGGAAGGACAGATTTGAAGCACAGATAACCATGGACGGATGCTCATTTACGGGAAGCACGCCATGCAACCGAGCTGCCGCAAGAAACAGCACAAAGCCTGTCAGCACAGACGAAGCCGTTACTTTCAAAGTCAAAAAATCTGGCCCGATGTTCCCCATACTCAAGTGGCAGGTTTTGTCAGCCTTGCCGAAATCAAAGCAAGGCTGAAACAAACAGGCTGATCAGGCAATAAGCATGGATGGTGATAATGCCAAGGTTGCCTCGTCCCATCCCAGCCCGGAAAACACATTAAGCCACTCAGGCTCCAATTCAGTTTCAATGGCGATAGGCCCCCCCGTAAGTGGGTGTGTCAGCTCCAATCGTTTCGCAATCAGCCACAAGCGATTGACCCCAAAGTGCTCGCGGAAAAAGCGGTTTTGCTTGCCATCACCATGGGTTGTATCACCCACGATAGGATGGCGCAGATGCGCCATATGCCTGCGTAGTTGATGTTTGCGTCCCGTTTGGGGCTGCAGATGCATCAGGGCAAAACGGCTGCTTGGATAACGTCCGGATGAATAGGGAATTTCACTGTTCAGCAGTGGCCGGTAAGCCGTAATCGCCTCCTGGGCAGGCTTATCGGGGTCAACGTCTTTATCGGCTAACTCATCAAGCTCTTCTTTGAGAGCGTAATCAAGTACGCCTGCGTCAAACATATTGCCGCGAACCAATGCCAGATAGTGTTTGCGGATGTTGTGGCTGGCAAACTGACCGCACAGGCTATTGGCCACCTCGCTGGATTTGGCAAAGAGCAATACACCCGATGTTGGCCGGTCAAGACGGTGAACCGGAAACACATGACAACCCACCAGATCCCTTGTCAGCTGCATCGCAAACCAATGTTCCTTTCGCGCTAGATATGTGCGATGCACAAGCAGCCCGGCAGGCTTATGAATGGCCACCATGGCTTCATCTTCGTAGAGGATTTCAATGGCAGGCGCCGTGTCGGCAAATGCCAACTCAAAAGTACCGGCCTGTACTGTTTCATTTTCCATTAACGGCATCATCCAGATTTGCAAGGATAATCAACAGGGTGTCTTTGTCTTCGTGAGTGCCCCAAACATGCTGGGCCATAGGCAATACGGACATCGCCGAGGGGAGTGGCTGTCCTGTCTCCAGAAGCGTGCGAAACCGTGGCAAAAAGATAAACTGCAGCCACTCTTCAAACGCCAATAAGTCACAACCGAATGGGGCCTGACTGGCCAGGGCTTGTGCTGTTGGCATCTCATCCCGCCACAGCAACGCGGCTTTAAGCGCATGTTCCAACTCGTCAAGCAGTGAAATCAGTTTAGTGTCGAACATGGGCAAACGGGCAGCGGACATGGGGAAAGACTCTGCTGAAAAGGGCAATTGTACCATCTTGCGCCACTTAACCCTATAATGGCGCCCCATCGGAACACTCTCTTTTACAGGCCGCTTTCAGATGGCAGAAATCACCAGCATCAGTCAATTTCTTTCCACCGCCAAGACCCAGTTTCAGGTGTACGATCTCGGGCGTCGGGTGCAACATATCGACGCCATGGCCTTTGCCCAAATTGAAGCATTGCAGGCCCCCTACCCTTACCCCATTCAGGGGCACGCCAAAATGGCACTGGTATTTTGGGATGCCAGCGAACAGCACTTTGTGTGGTTTATCAGTCTGCCGCTGGATGAGCGGGGCCTGCTGAGCCCCGCACCGCGCAGCCAGTTCATTCAAATGATTTTGGAGGCGCTTGGTCAGGATTTGACCCGAACGCTGAGCGAAGATGAGCAGCAGAAGATGGCCAATCATCCGTTCAGCTTTAAACCCACTCAGGAGAAACTGGCTATATTTAATGCGTTGGTGCGCCGTCATCTGGGACGTGCGGCCTCCAGTCAGTATGAATTTGCCGCTCAGTATCTGTCAGGCCAACTGCCGGCAGAGTCCTGGCCGAACGTGGGGTTTCAGGGGCTCGCCGACATCTGTGTCAGACTCGGTGAGTTGGACCATGCTACCATAGTGGCCCGTGCCCTGAACAATGCGCCTATGGAAGTTCAGATAGCCCTCTGTCAGTGCCTCGAACATGTGCTGGTATCTGATGAAGTAAAAGACGCGCTCTTGGCGGGCCTCGAAGAATACAGGGATGCACGTCTCATCTATTTTTTGCGCGCCCTTGGCAGCCAATCTGATGCCTCTGTGCAAGCCATCGCCACCCTGACCGAGAAGCGGCTGCTAACCGAAGAGGTGCTGATCTGCATCGCAGGACGGAATTGGTTGGCGCTGCGGGATGATGTGTGTCGCAAAAACTTCCTGGAAGCGCTGGCCTTGATGCCGCAAGACTTTTTCAATCAAGTCTTTGCTGATATTGTGGCTATCCCGGCACTGCGCACGTCCATGCTGATGGCTATCCGGGACCCGAATCGCAGCGATGCCCTGTCTCTGGCCATCGGCGGACTCTTCAAGGCGACCAAATCATGATGACCGACTTGCTTTTACTCCTTGGCGTTGCTTTGATTGCAGCGTTTTTCTGGCAATTGAGACAAATGGCAGAAATTGCCCGCATGTTCGCCGAAAAAGAAGCAAAGCGCCAAAACGTGCAATTACTGGCAATTGCCCAGCTCAGTGCCAAACCAACTTTGGGAGCCAGTACCGGAATAGGTTGGAAAGCAAGTTATCTGTTTGAGTTCTCGACCGATGGCATCAATCAATATCGGGGCCAAATTCATATGCTGGGCAAAAAGATTCAGAAAATTGAATGGCCGATTTTTCCCGAACCTGAATGGCATCAGGCGCCTACAGCAAGGGGTTCATTGGGTGGGGGCTGCGGCAGCAAAAGTAATTGTAGTTCCGGAAGCTGTCGCTGAGTGTAAGCCTTAAGCCGCGCGAATGCCGCTATTTCCATAGGGAAAACAACCCTCATCGGAATGTCAGTCAGGAGTTCGTTCGCAGGTTAAATCGAATAACGCATCGAAGAGCGGGCACCGGCCCGCTCTATTTTTAGTGCCAGGAATGGCGACTGACATAACACCGATGCAAGCAATCGATTCCGGATAAGAACGCGTTAACCAACACAAAGCGTTGCTCTTTACCAAGCTTTGCCTTCAATTGGCGACACAACTTGCCTCTAGCACTTAGCTTAGCCGCTCTCCCAGTGTAAGCCATTTCATCGTATTGTGAATCAGTGCGCTTGGTTAACATCAGCATAAGAGAGCGATAAGACGAGATTCTTAGATGCGGATAAGTTGAGACGTTGATGGAAAGCTGTCTCCAACCTGTCCGTACCTGATTAAACAGGCAAAACACAGAGGCTGAAAATAAGAAAGGGTGCGGCCCTTTCGGACCGCACCCATCTGTTTCCCTGTTAAGCCATCCAGCTATTATTGTGCTCCCTGCACCATCCATGCGTATGCGTTGCTTCCTGCGTCGTCCTTGGCTTTCCTTTGCTTGTCCCTGTACTTGCGTACTTTCCATCTCACTCGGTTATCCCTTGACCGAGCCTGCTCCATCCGTGAGCGTGTCCTGACTTCATCCCTGACGAGTTTCCATACTCAACCGTCCGTGTTTTGCGCCATCCGGGGCACTCAAACTTTCCTTCCTGGAGAGCTCTGGCGTCCTTTGCCGCTATTCCAACATCCTGTTGGCACATCCTGTGATTTACTTCCTTGTCCGATACATCCTGCATCGGTGCTCCGTTCCTGGAGACTTTCCTGTCATCGTCCTGATTTGGCATCCTTTGCCAGCATCATTCCCTCGACAATTTGAATTTTACTGATTGCAGCGAGTTTAGGGATGGGGTTTACACGATTGTGATCACTGACGCAAAAATGTCACAGGACAAAATCAAATCTATTTGCATGTTTTCATTCATTATTTAATTTCCATAAGGAAATTCATCCCATGCACAAACCCGCATATCTTACATAAGGTGTGAGAAATATCTCACACGGCATGTAGTCAGTTTGTCTTAACCCCCGGACAGTACTCAGCGGTCTGACTATCGACAGCGCCAATTAACGGGCAAATGGAAAACTGACGCAAAGAAAAAGGGCGCGTCTTAAAGGCGCGCCCCATTTTTACCTTGTTAGCCATCCCGCTAAGTTGTGCTCCCTGCACCATCCATGCGTCTCGTTGCATCCAGCATATCCCTGGCATCCTGGCCATGTTCCCTGTACTTTCGTACTCAATCCTTTGACCGGTCGCTTCCAGCTACCGTTCCTGCTGCATCCCTGAGCGCTATCCTTATCGCGTCCTGCTTACTGATCCTTTCAGCACTGATTCCATTAACCGCTAATCCTTAACGGTGCTGTTCATCCTGAACCTGTCCTGAATATCCTGCTGTCATCCTGACTCAGGCATCCTGCCTGTCCTTACGGCCACTGCGTCCCTGACCTGCCTGATACCCTGCGCATCCTGCCGGGCGCGGCACCTTCATTGGCACCGATGGAATTGGAACATCCTTATTCAGCGTGTGAGTCATTCCCTGACTGCAAATAAAGTCTAACAAATACGGGGGAGGAACACGGTGTCACACCCAGGCACTGGATGCTTAATGATGGGCTTAAAACACCTATACATCTGGTAACTTGATGTTTTTGAAGGAGGCAGCCCCAAGCGGGTAGTCTATGTCGGAGAGATTTAGCCATTTTGTCCTACGCCGCGTGTGAGATATGTCTCACACGGACAATAGAGATCTGTATCAGTCACATGTGTTGCGTTTTTTGCCGGAAATAAAATCCCACAGCATTACCCAATCACCCAGAAAGCTGTACCAGGGATGACGAAATGTCGCAGGCCGGTTTTTTTCAATAAAAAAATGACCTATCCAGGCAAAGCCATATCCCACTACCGGCAATAACCAGGCCCACTGCCACTCACCTGAAATTAACAGAATAAGCAGAAGTAACAGCACCAAGGATGATCCCAGGTAGTGTAAGGCGCGGCAAAGCGGATGGGCGTGTTCACTGAGATAATAGGGGTAAAACTCTCTGAAACTCTGAAACTTAGGCTTCATTGGATGGCCTGCGATAAAACATCAACTCACCTTCCACTTTATCAAAGTGAATGGGACCAAGGCTTTCAAAACCATTGGATTGGAAAAGATGCTTATGCGATGGATGGCTGACAAATACCCCTATGCCATCCAACTCAGGTTGATCGTCACACCAGGACTGCACTGCTTTGAGCAGTTGCTGGCCGTGCCCTTTACCCTGCTCTGTTGGCGCCAGCGCAATAAACTGCAAAATGCCACAGGCCTTACCGGGCAGATGCTCCAAAATTTGGGCCTCTTTTTTCAAGATCATCTGGGTGGACTGCCACCCTGTACCCAACAACATTTTCAGGCGCCAATGCCAATTTTTAGCTTCCCCCAAGGGCGCATGTTGGCTAACCACGCAGGCAATGCCTATCAGACGGTCTTCATCAAACCAACCCACCAGGGTTTGCTCCTGTTGCCACAGCTCGTTAAGCTCTTCACGGATGGCTGCCCTGAGCTTTTGCTCGTAGGATACCTTGTCTTCGTACCCAAGGGTTTGCATGAAAAACGGGTCATCATGGTATGCGTTATAAAGAATTGAGGCGGCAACTCTCAAATCTTCAGCGGTGAGATAAACAGCGCGAAACCTTTCCTGAGTCTGGTGTTCCACTCTTGTTATTCCTTGATCCAGATCACACACAAACCAATGTAACAAGCCTTAAAAAAAGTGCAATTATTAATCGAGTTTGCCTTTTTAACGCGAGCAATCAATTATTAACCCATGGTGTCAGCCGGAGGATTAAGATGGATACAACTCCCGTGGATCTCAGTCATTTATTTGAACAGTTGGGGCTGGACAGCAGTGATAAGGCCATCAGCCAATTCATTGATAATCACACAATAGGCGCCGACCTGGCCATCTGGCAGGCCGACTTCTGGACGCCGGCACAAGCCGGATTTTTAAAAGAATCGCTTGAAATGGATGCCAACTGGTCAGAACTCATTGACCTGTTGGACACCCGGCTACGTAAATAGATCAGCCCTTGCGATAGGCAGTTTCACCCCAGCCAACCAAACGGTTATCGTGCAGTACCACAGGTGTGCATTCTTCTTTGGTGGTGCTGCCATCACCGTGTAATCTGTGGGTGCGGTAAAAAAACACCTGCACTTCTTTACCATCGGCCTGCCAGGCTTCATGGAAATCCGCTTTACCCATCAATGTCAGTACCTGGGATTTATCCATCCCCAAGCTGAGCTGCGTCAGATGATCTCTGTTAACCTGCTGCGTTTTTTCCCAATCCTGATAACTGCTGACACCGTCACCCACATTAACCACGCAACCACCGAGCACCAAACTCCCGGCTAACATTAGCCCCAAATAAACTGCTTTCATTCCTTTTCTCCTTATGATGACCGCTGTGGTAAACTCACAGCCATAGCGGTCAAGGGTCAGCAAGAAACAAGCCAAAATATAAGCAATTGTTTTATAGATGATTTAATTTTTTGCTTGTGGATCTATTAAGGAATTTCACTAACTATGAGTCAAATTGAGCAGGTGCTGGCAGTTGCCCGTTCTTTGGAACAGAAAGGCCTGGAGCCCAGTGTGGCCCTCATCAAGGCCAATCTGGCGCAGGCCGTCCCTATGCCGGTCATCATCAAGGGCTTGACTCAGTACAAGCAACTCAGTCATGCCGACAAAGCAAAACTGGCAACACCCATCAGCGAAGAGCCCAGAACAACAGCACCGTCTGAGCTGGATGCACTGCGTCAGCGGGTAGCCATGCTTGAGACCTTATGCCAGAACCTGAATGAGCGCCTCAAATCGCTCGAAGAGGGTAAACACTGATGTTCGTTTGCGAAGTGCGTTTTGAGTGTTTTGCAGACACCACCATCAGTGCAGCTCAGCATGCCATCAATCACCTGCTCGAAGCCTGGCGAGCCAACGGACAAATTCTCGGTCGCGAGTTTGCGGTCAGCTTTAACGACGGCGAGTTTAAGGCGCGCCTGATGTTGCCGGCACAGGATAGTCTGGCTAACCGCCATAACAGCCCGTGGGCCAAAGCAGCCTTAAAAGGACTCACTGATGCCAAGATACTGCCTCCAAGGGAAAAACTCTTAGGGCAGGACATCAATGCCAATGAAAGCGCCACTCACACACCCGAGTGGCAACTGCTGTACACCAGCTATGTGCACATGTGTTCACCGGTGCGCAGCGGAGATAACCTGCTGCCAATCCCGCTCTACAAGCTGCCGGCAACCTTTAATGGCGATCACAAGCAATTGATCCGCTGGCAGACCGAGTGGCAGGCCTGCGACGAGTTGCAGATGGCCTCTGCTACCAAGGCGGAATTTGCAGCGCTGGATGAGCTTTGTAATGTCGGCAGCGATCTGTTTCGCCGCGGCTGGGATCTCCGTGGGCGCATCGAATACCTCACCAAAATCCCCACCTACTACTACTTGTATCGAGTAGGCGGCAGCAGTTTACAGGATGAGCTGGCGCGGCCCTGTCCCCGCTGTGGCAGTACAGACTGGCGTTTGGATGAGCCACTGCTCGACATGTTCCATTTCCGCTGCGAGCCCTGTCGTATTGTCTCCAATCTGTCCTGGGATTATCAGTAAACCGGATAGACATCAGGTAAATCTGCCAACCTTGACCAACAAAACGTGGCCAACAAAAAAGGCGCCAGAAGGCGCCTTTTTGATGCTTCGGATTTACTATTCAGCGGCCCGTCAGGTTTTGCCACATCCGCTTGAGACTGGCGAAAATGCCCGGATGCGAATTTACTGTAACCGCTGACTCCTGATGGCGCTGAGGCGGCGCTACCCTGGGGGTTAGCTGCAGCAAAAACGCTTCGAGACTCTCTGCCAATTGCTCATGGGGCTCCTGCCCTGCAACCTCACGCCAGACACTGCCATCGGCATTGTTTACCGAGACCATCTCATCCACGTCGCCAATCAAGCCGACAAACCAGGTCTGGGGCTGCTTGAGCTGCTTTTTCATCATCAGATGGCCGAGTATGTTTTGCTGCAACAACACAAAATCGTCTTCGTTCCAAATTTGAATGAGCTCCCCTTCGCCCCAGGGGGAATCGAACTGCAACGGACCGGCAAATACATGTCCATAAAAATCGTTGATATCGCGGTGTAATTCGATATCCATGGCATGGGATACGTTGTCGAATACCGCGACTTCTTGCCTTGAAACCATCTGCCAAGGCTGGGGCTCGTCGCTGACGGCAAGTGCGTCGTCAGCCAGGCAAGGAGAGGGCCTGCCGTGGGTAAAACAACGGGGCAGTTCACCCAATCGCTCCACGAAGGCGGCTTTATAGATTTCGTGAAATTTTGTCAGTGCAGCCAGACAAGACACTTAAGAACCGTCCAAACTAGGTTATAATGTGCCCCTATTTTGACACGGAAAGATGTTTGATGACACGAAATCACGATCCCTATAGTGGTGCCGCCGAGCTTGAGGGGCTGACCCTGGGTCAGACCACAGAGTATCAGGCCGAGTATGCGCCATCGCTGCTGCAAGGGGTTCCCAGAAAACTCAATCGGGATGCCATCGCCCTCACAGGCACGTTGCCTTTTCACGGAACCGATCTCTGGACCGGCTATGAGCTGTCCTGGCTGAATGCCAAGGGCAAGCCCATGGTGGCCATTCTGGATGTTCAACTGGATGTAAACAGCGAAAACCTGATCGAGTCCAAGTCCTTTAAACTGTACCTCAACAGCTTCAACCAGACCCGCTTTGACTCAGTTGACGATGTCAGCCGTACCCTGGAAAAAGACTTGGCCCAGTGCGCCAATGGCGAGGTCAAGGTCAAGGTGATTGAGCCCAAACACTTTGGTCTGGCCCGGATAGTAGAGCTGCCAGGTACCTGTATCGACGATCTGGACATCGAAGTCGATAACTACGACTTCAATCCGGACTATCTTGAAAACAGCACTGACGACAAGCAA
This sequence comes from Shewanella zhangzhouensis, assembly GCF_019457615.1. Lineage (NCBI taxonomy): Bacteria > Pseudomonadati > Pseudomonadota > Gammaproteobacteria > Alteromonadales > Shewanellaceae > Shewanella > Shewanella zhangzhouensis. The sequence continues at coordinate 1,417,549 of NZ_CP080414.1, read as the reverse complement.
TTGGTGGCAGAGACACTGAACTCCAACCTGCTCAAGTCAAACTGCCTTATCACCTCGCAACCGGATTGGGGCAGTGTGATGATCCGTTATCAGGGTCCCAAGATAGACAGAGAGAAATTGCTGCGTTATCTCATCTCGTTCCGACAGCATAACGAGTTCCACGAGCAATGTGTTGAGCGTATCTTTACCGATCTTAAACACTATTGTGGTTGCAGTAAGCTGACGGTATTCGCTCGCTACACCCGCCGCGGTGGGCTGGACATCAATCCGTTTCGCAGTGACTTCGAGCACCTGCCGGAAAACAATCGTCTGGCACGCCAATAAGGCACGTAAGCGTTAAGGCAACAAATAAAGCAGCCATCGGGCTGCTTTATTTTTGGGAAACGATTGAAGCTACGGCTTGAGCTTGCGTTATAGCGGAACTCAAACATTAAAACGGAGCTTAAGCGTTAAAACGGAATGTGGGAATTGCACTCGCTCAGCAAGCTTTGCAATGAGCGCTGTGTCAGCGTCAGTTCTGTGCCAACGTCCCTAATGGCTCCTAGGGTAACGGCCACGCGATAATCACTGTCTATGTGTCCAAGCCAGGATTGCCACTTGATACCCCCCGTGTCCTGACCGATAAGTTTTGGCTCAAGGCCTTGATAAAAATGGGTAAAGCCTTCCATCTCCGTTAGAGCTGCCTGCTCAAGGTCGAAGGCAAAGCTTTGCAATCCCTCAGCGAGCCCCCTGCCGGTTGCCTTGATGTACGACTCCTTTAACGCCCACAAATCAAAAAAGGCATCCCGCTTACAGGCATTATCCAGTGACACCAGATAAGCCTGTTCTGGCGCCGAAAAATAGTGGCGGTAAATGGCGTTGATGTCGGTGTTGGTGCGTTTTCGCTCTATATCCACGCCAAGATACAAGTCATTGTCATATTCGCTTCCGTCATCTTGCCCACTCATCACCCCCAGCAGCAGCCGGTCACCACTGTGGCTGAGGTTAAAGGCAAAGGGTCTGCCTTGTGTCCGTCGTAATTCCGGCTTGCCCTGAGGGCCGTAATCGAAACGAAAGGCGTCGGGAGCCGTCTGGGTCTGGCGCGCAAGCTCGGCTCTGAGACAGAGCCTCACCAGGCGTTGTCGCAGTGACAAACCGGGCAAGGTCGCTCTGCCAATGCGTGCCAGCTCATCATCGCTGAGCCAGTGACTGCAACGATGCGCCAACTGCTCAATCTCCTCCCCCACATCCCTAAGCCCGGGCAATGTCACCAGGGTCAAGGTCAGGGTTAAACCGCGGTTGGGAACAGAATTGGGCATTGGCTACTCGCGTGGGTGATAAAAAGGCATAAAACGGCCGACAGAGTATAACCGACACCAACCGGGTTTCGGAGGCCTTTCACCTGTACCCACGGCCCTTGTGTCCCGGATGTTCACCACCTCGCGCCATTCAGGATGTTCTACCCCGTCCCTGGCGCGCAAACCCAAGACATAAAAAAGCGGCGCTGGGGGAGGTCCACAAAGCGCCGCAAAGGTTTGGGAGAGATGTCTGTAAACAGCTGCTGACAAACAGCAGACCTAGTCGTCTTTATCCTCTATGGTGCGCAGCAGGCTTTGCTGCACCCCAGGGGGAACGACCTCATAGCGGGCAAAGCTTAAGGTGAACTCCCCTTCGCCAGAGGTCATGGACTTAAGCCGGGTAGCATAGTCATCCACGGTGGACAGGGGTGCTTCGGCCAATACCTTTACCTTGCCATCACGGCGGGCTTCGGTGCCGCACACCATGGCTCTGCTGGAGCTGAGGTGCCCTGTAATGTCGCCCACATCCTCGGCGCCCACCAGAATTTCCATGGATACCAGAGGCTCCAAAATCACCGGATTTGCCTGCAAAAAGGCGTCATAGAAGGCTTTTTTACCAGCCATCACGAAGGCAATTTCCTTGGAGTCAACGCTGTGGTGCTTACCATCGAGCAGAGTAACCCGCACATCTTCCACCGGATATCCGCCAAGACGGCCCACCTTGAGTGCTTCCCGTACGCCTTTTTCCACCGCAGGAACAAACTGGGTGGGCACGGCGCCGCCAACTACTTTGGAAACAAATTCAAACCCTTGTCCCCGTGGCAGTGGCTCGACGGTCAGCTCCACTTCACCAAACTGCCCGGCGCCACCGGACTGCTTCTTGTGCCGATAGCGGGCCGTTGCCGCTTTACACACGGTTTCCCGGTACGCCACCGCCGGCTTACAGGTCTCCATATCGACCCTGAACACGCTCTGGGCTTTTTCCAGTGCAATCTGCAAATGCAGATCCCCTAAACCACTCAGCACCGTCTGGCCTTCCGCATCGTTTTGCGACACCGCCAGGCTGGGGTCTTCAGCAATCAGTTTGGCCAGCACCTCGGCAATTTTCTGCTCATCGCCCCGGCGTTTGGGCGATACCGCCAGACCAAAAATCGGCTGGGGCATTTTCAGCTCCCGCAGATGGAATTCATCTTCGTCGTGGCTGTCGTGCAGTACCGAACCCACTTCCAGCTCATCAATTTTGCAAAGCGCGCAGATATCGCCGGGAATGGCCTTTTCTACCTCAGTGGTTTCGGCGCCCTGAAGCTTGATAAGGTGAGCCACCTTCACCGGCTTGCGGTCGGCACCAATAAAGAGCCGCATACCCGCTTCCATCATCCCCTGATACAAACGGAACACGGCCACCCGGCCAAAATAGGGGTCTATACCCACCCTGAACACCTGTGCCAGCACATGATCGTCGGGGCTTTGGGTCACATCAACCGGCACGGCCTTGTCGCCGAAGCCTTTGATAAACTGGGGCGGATTGGCCTCCAGCGGACTGGGCATCAGCTTAACCATGATTTCAAGCAAAGAGCCGATACCGATATCAAGCTCTGCACTGGTAAAGCAAATAGGCACCAGATGCCCCATTCTGAGCGCCGTCTCCAAAGGCTCATGGAGCTGTTCGGCACTGAGCATTTCACCCTGCTCCAAATACAAGGTCATCAGGGCTTCATCTTCTTCAAGCACTGTGTCCACCAGCTCATCCCGTGCAGAAGCAGCCTGGGAAAACAGCGTGGGGCGGGTATCTTCGCAGTGCAAGTAGCAGTCAACCACGTCGTTTCCATCGGCAGACGGCAGATTAACGGGCAGACAACGGGGGCCGAAGGTGGTTTGCAGCTCTTCGATAATGGCGGGCAACTTATCCAAATGCCCATCGATGTGGTTCACACAGATACACACCACCTTGCCCTGTGCCCGTGCGGCTTCAAATGCTCTGGCGGTAACCGGCTCTATGCCAGTGGCGGCATTCACCACCAGCAACACAGATTCAACGGCGGGCAATGGCAGCAGGGCGCGTCCGAAAAAGTCGGGTAATCCGGGGGTATCAATAAGGTTGATGTGGTGTTCGTCGAAATCGAGATTGAGGAAGGATGGTTCGAGACTATGTTGGTGGGCTTTTTCCTGGGCAGTGAAATCGGCATGATTTGTGCCCTTATCCACCCTGCCCCGCTGGTTTATTACCCTGGCACCATAAAGCAGTGCCTCAAGCAGCGAGGACTTACCCGCTCCGGTATGCCCAAGCAAGGCAAAGTTGCGGATCCTCGCGGTCTGGTACTCAGCCATAACGGCCTCCTTGTGTCACATTCTACTTGGCTACAAAAGCAGTATAGTTCTGAGAATGAACACAGGATTTGACTGAGGTCACAAGACCAACCAGCAGGGTGGGAAGTTAAAGACTATTTTGTCTCTTCAGGAACCGTGCCGCGGATCACTTCATCGACATAAGATTGAGCGTTGTCTTTCTCCTGCTCACGCTGTTTGCGGGTAGTACAACGCTTGGACGGCAGGTTGGAGCCCGTCACTTTAACGGTATCGCATCTGTATCCGGCCTTACCCAGCGCTTCCTTACGCTGCTCAGCAAGCTGACGCTCTTCGTCAGTCAGATTGCTGTCTGAACTGGCGCAGCCCACCAAGGTGGCCGATGCCAACAAAAGCCCTGCAACAAATGCATTCCGTTTCTGTAAAAACATAATATCTCTCCCTAGAAAATGAATTTTGCATCAGTTCAGGACCGACGCGAACCCTAATAGCAACATACATAAAACACAAATACAACAAGCGGAACAATTAGAAACAATTAGACTTATGCCCGCACAATGAGTCCCGCCTGATTGTATCTTCTCTCTTCCTCAGGTAATCTGCTTCACCATTGAATTGCGCCAGCTGCGCGGACGGGGTTTGTGCCAATTACCTACACTGCATACCGGGTCATGCCTGTATCCGGTTCCGGTAGATTATGCACTGAATGCCAAGTCCGCTTTACCGTCAGCAAGCAGATAAACACCATCCAGGGACAGTCAAGAACACGATGGGAACCACAGCCGCATGAGTGCGGATAAATCAGCGCCGCCAATCAAAACCGGCGCCAGGCACCGCAATGCCACCACCACGGTGGAGATGCGCCGTTTTATTCAGGAGTCGCCGCTGCCGGTGGCCGAACTCGCACGTTTGCTCAATATCACCCCGGCCACGGTGCGCAAGTGGAAAAACCGCGCCACGGTCGCAGACAGTTCCAATCTGCCCCACCATCTCAACACTACCCTGACCCCGGTGCAGGAGTACGTGGTCGTGGGGCTCAGATACCAGCTCAAGCTCACCCTGGATAAACTGCTCGAAGTCACCCAGCAGCATATCAATCCCGGCGTGTCCCGCTCGGGGCTGGCCCGTTGCCTCAAGCGCCACGGTGTATCGCGCCTGGGTGATATCACCCCCGTCGATGCCCTGCCAGACAAGCACTTTGCCCTGTTACCCGTGTTTCGTGACAGCGGCACCGAAAACTATGCCCTGAATAGCCACACCCTGGCCCAAACCCTGGCACTGCCCGCCGAAGACGAGCATACCGTTGTGCAAGTAGAAGCCATGCATGTGCCCATCGAACAGGACGGCTCATATTCGGTGCTGATTGGCATGGCCACTGCCCATGACTGGGTGTACGTGGATATTTACCCGGACACAGAGGCCGACGCCGAATTCAAGGCGGCCGACCGTTACATGAGCCATGTGCTCAATCAGGGGCCATTCCAGCTGAAAAAGCTGCTCGCCCGCAATTATCAAACCTTCCTGGCGCGCTTTCCCGATGTCCGCGGCGCCAAGACCCGCAAAAAGACGCCGGAACGCCCGGCGCCAACAGGAGTTGCCCAATGAGCGAGTCCAAGACTCAGGACGCGCAGGATCTGCGCCTTAACAAGCGTCTCAAGGACACCCCCATTGCCATCGTCGGCATGGCGAGTCTCTTTGCCAACAGTCGTTATCTGAACGATTTTTGGGATCTTATCTGCGACAAAATCGACGCCATCACAGAGGTACCCGCCGATCGCTGGCAGATTGATGACTACTTCGACGCCGATAAACGCTCAGCGGACAAGAGCTACTGCAAACGCGGTGGCTTTATCCCACCAGTCAACTTCAACCCCATGGAGTTTGGCCTGCCGCCCAATATTCTGGAGCTCACCGATAGCGCCCAGCTGCTGTCGCTGATTGTGGCCAAAGAAGTACTGGAAGACGCGGGCGTCAGCGAAGCCTCCGGCCACGATCGCGATAAAATCGGCATTACCCTGGGCATTGGCGGCGGCCAGAAAATCAGCCAGAGCCTCAATGCCCGGCTGCAATATCCGGTGCTGAAAAAAGTCTTTCGCGAGAGCGGTATCAGCGATGCCGACAGCGAGATGCTGATTCGCAAGTTTCAGGACCAATACATCCACTGGGAAGAAAACTCCTTCCCGGGGAGTCTGGGCAACGTGATTGCCGGGCGCATTGCCAACCGTTTTGATTTGGGCGGCATGAACTGCGTGGTGGATGCTGCCTGCGCAGGCTCCCTCGCTGCTATCCGCATGGCCCTTACCGAGCTGACCGAGGGCCGCGCCGATATGATGCTCACCGGCGGCGCCTGTACCGACAACTCGGCTTACATGTACATGAGCTTCTCCAAAACCCCGGCCTTCACCGTGGATGAGCAAATCAAGCCCTTCGACGCCGACTCCAAGGGCATGATGATTGGCGAAGGTATCGGCATGGTGGCCCTAAAGCGCCTCGAAGATGCCGAGCGGGACGGCGATAAAATTTATGCCGTCATCAAAGGGGTTGGCGCCTCCAGCGACGGCAAGTTCAAGAGTATTTACGCCCCGCGGCCCGAGGGTCAGGCCAAGGCGCTGCGCCGCGCTTACGATGATGCCGGATTCCCGGCCCATACCCTGGGTCTGATGGAAGCCCACGGCACAGGCACGGCCGCCGGGGATGTGGCCGAGTTTTCCGGTCTGAGTCTCGTGATGGGCGAAAGCAGCGACGAAACCCAGCACATTGCCCTGGGCTCCATCAAGTCGCAGGTGGGCCACACCAAGTCAACAGCAGGCACCGCCGGGCTTATCAAGGCTGCACTGGCACTGCACCACAAGGTGTTGCCGCCCACCATCAATGTGAACAAGCCCAATCCCAAGCTCAATATCGAAGCTTCGCCCTTTTATCTCTCCACCGAAACCCGTCCCTGGCTGCCGCGCCCCGACGGTACGCCGCGCCGCGCAGCGGTAAGCTCCTTTGGCTTTGGTGGCACCAATTTCCATCTGGTGATGGAAGAATATCAGCGCGACCACGACCGCAAGCCCTATCGTTTGCGCGCCACCCAGGTGCCGCTGCTGTTTGCCGCCACCACCCGCGAGGCGCTCTGCGACGAGCTCAAGGCTCTCAGTGAGCGTCTTTCAACCAGCGAAGAAACCTTCGAAACCCTGACCGCCCCTTTCACCCTCAAGGGCGAAGCCCCCAAGGCCGAATGGCCGCGTCTGGGAGTTGTGGCCGCCGATGCAAAGGCCCTGAAAGCCTGTTTGGACGATGCCATAGCAAGGCTTGCCACCCCATCAGATGACTGGCACACCCCGGACATGAGCTTCCGCGCCCAGGCCATGGCGAAACAGGCCAAGGTCGCGGCCCTCTTTGCCGGTCAGGGCAGCCAGTATCTCGGAATGGGGGGCGAGCTTGCCATGCTCTACCCCGAGATGCGCGCCGAATTTATTGCCGCCGATGAGGTTTTCCACCAGCGCGGATATCCGGGCCGTCATGGCAGTGGCGAGCTTTCAAGCCGCGTGTTCCCCATTCCCAAGTTCGATGCCGATGCCCGCAAGCAAGACGAAGCGGCACTCACCAATACCCGCATAGCCCAAAGCGCCATTGGCGTTGTCAGCATGGGCCAGTTTGAAATCCTCAAGGCCGCCGGGTTAACCCCGGATGCGGTGGCAGGACACAGCTTTGGCGAGCTTTCTGCCCTGCGCGCCGCCGGTGTGATTGACCAGGCCAGTTACTATCGCCTTGCCTTTGCCAGAGGCGATGCCATGGCATCAGTCCCTGAAGGCAAGGACGCAGGCACCATGGCGGCGGTGATCCTGCCGGATGCCGGCCACAGAAGCACCCTGGACACATTGCTTGCCCAGCACGAATCCGTGGTAATTGCCAATCACAACAGTCCCACCCAGCTGGTGCTGGCAGGTCCCACAGACGCGGTTAAGCAGCTGGTGCAGGCACTTGCCGACAAGGGCATTCGCGCCATAGCACTGCCGGTGTCAGGCGCCTTCCACACCCCTTTGGTTGGCCATGCCCACGCACCTTTTGCCAAGGCCATCGACAAAGAAACCTTCAGCGTCGCCAGTGCCGTACTCTATGCCAATGCCTCTGGCGACAAACGTCCCACCGATGGCAAAAGCCTCAAGCAGAGCCTCAAGGCCCAGATGCTTGAGCAGGTGCAGTTTGAGTCGCAAATCGAAAGCCTCTACCGCGATGGTGTGCGGGTCTTTATTGAATTTGGCCCCAAGAACACCTTAAGCCGCCTGGTGGATGCCATCCTCGGCGAGCGGGCGAAGGAGTGCCTGATTCTGTCGCTGGATGCCCAGGCTGCTCTCAGTCAGGGCCGCGCCGACAGCAAGCTCAAGCTGGCGGCGGTTGAATTGGCCACCGCAGGATTTGCCATCACCAACCCTGACCCGTATCGCGAGCAGCTGTCACACAGAGCCATGCCGAAGTCGCCGCTTACGGTAAAACTCAGCGCCAGCAACTACCTGAGTCCGGCCACTGCCGCGCGCATGCAGGCCTCCCTCAAGGACGGCCAAGTCAGCAAACAAACCCAGATTGTCGAGAAAATCGTGGAAAAGACCCAATACATTCCCCAGGCCAATCCCGTCCAGCCCACTGCCGCTGCGCAGGCAAGCAATGAGAGCCACCCTGCCCAGGGTGCAGCCTCCCCGGTTGCCCCCACACAGCTTGCAGGAGCTTCGGTTACAGGAGCTTCGGTTACAGCAACCGGCACTCTGGAAGCACTGTTTGCCGCCCAGCAGCAACTGGCGGCCCTGCATCAGCAGTTTCTGACTATTCCTGCCCAATACGGCGAAGGGGTGCAGTCGCTGATGCAAAAGCAGTTGGAACTCGCCAGCGCCGGTCTGCCGGTCCCAGCCGCCACTGAGCGTGCACTGGAGCTCTTCCACCAGCATCAGGCCGACACCCTGAAGATCCACAGCGACTTTATGCGGGCTCAGGCCATCGGCAGTGAGCAGATGCTGAGCGCCCTCTCGGGGCAGACTCTCGTAAGCCAGACACCAACGGCCACTGTCACTCAGCCGGCTGCACCTGTGTATTCAGCTGCCTTTGCCGCACCTGTCACTGCCGCTGCGCCTGTCACTGCCGCTGCGCCTGTAACGGCCGCAACTGTGACTCCTGCACCTGTTGCCCAAGCACCTGTTGCCCAAGCTCCTGTAGCCCCTGCAGCAGTGGCCCCGGCGACAGAAACTGTGGCTGCCAAAGCTGCAACGACAGCGGCCTCACAAATTCAGGACATCATGCTGCAGGTGGTAGCCGCCAAGACAGGCTACCCCACTGAGATGCTGGATTTGTCCATGGATATGGAAGCGGACTTGGGTATCGACTCCATCAAGCGAGTGGAAATCTTAGGCACAGTGCAGGATGAATTGCCCTCGCTGCCTGAGCTGGATGCCGCGACGCTTGCCGAGTGCAGAACCCTGGCCGATATAGTCGCGTACATGCATGCAGTGGCGAATGCGCACAGCGTCGCGGGCACATCAGGCCCTGCAGCAGAAGCGGCTCCCGCAGTGCAAGCGGCGCCATCCGCCACTGCAGCCGCAACTGAAGTAGCAGGCAGCGATATCACCGCCGTGATGTTGCAGGTGGTGGCCGCCAAGACTGGCTACCCCACTGAAATGCTGGATTTGTCCATGGATATGGAAGCGGATTTGGGTATCGACTCCATCAAGCGGGTGGAAATCCTCGGCACTGTGCAGGATGAATTGCCCTCGCTGCCAGAGCTGGATGCCGCAACGCTTGCCGAGTGCCGCACCCTCGAAGATATAGTCGCCTACATGCACAGCGTGGCGGGCACCACAGCGCCTGCAGCAGAAGCTGCTCCCGCAGTGCACGCAGCGCAAGCGCCCGTGTCAGCAACTGCAAGCGGCGATATCACCGCCGTGATGCTGAAAGTAGTGGCCGACAAGACAGGTTATCCCGCCGAGATGCTGGATTTGGCCATGGACATGGAAGCAGATCTCGGTATCGACTCCATCAAGCGGGTGGAAATCCTCGGCACAGTGCAGGACGAGCTGCCTTCGCTGCCCGAGTTGGATGCCGCAACCCTCGCCGAGTGCCGCACCCTCGCCGATATAGTTGCCTACATGCACAGCATGACAGGCGCCGCCGAAGCCCCTGTGTCTCAGGCACCTGCGCAAGGGTCAAACCAGGCCATCCATAGCAGCCACGATATCACCGCTGTGATGCTGAACGTGGTCGCCGACAAAACAGGTTATCCCGCCGAGATGCTGGAACTTGCCATGGATATGGAAGCGGATCTGGGTATCGACTCCATCAAGCGGGTGGAAATTCTTGGCACAGTGCAGGATGCACTGCCAACCCTGCCGGAAATTGACCCCAGCACCCTCGCCGAATGCCGCACCCTGGGCGATATCATTGCCTGCTATTCACAGGACGGCGCAAAGGAAACCAGCCTCGACAGCAAGGTAGCAGTCCAGCAAACAGCGGCTGACGCGGACACGGGTACTGAAGTGGAAGTAGACATCGCCGTCTCCGCACTGGCGGCTGCCCAGGACATAGTTGCCACCGCTTCCGATGCAGCTTCCGATAGAGCCGCTGCCGTTCCTGCCGCAGCGGCTGGGGCAACACTGCCGGCCCCAACGCCACAACAAGTGCTGGACACCATGCTCACTGTGGTGGCCGAGAAAACCGGTTATCCGGTGGAGATGCTGGACCTGGCCATGGACATGGAAGCCGATCTGGGTATCGACTCCATCAAACGGGTAGAGATTTTAGGCACGGTGCAGGAGCGCCTGCCGGGTCTCGCCGAAGTGGATGCAGCCACCCTCGCCGAATGCCGCACCCTGGGGCAAATCGTCGAAAGCTTCTCCCTGCCAAATCAATTTGTGGGCACAGATGCCAGTGCAGCTACCGAGCTTGCCCCTCACACGGGGGTTGCCCTAAAAAAGCTGCCGGCGGCAGATAGACTCGAGGCCGCGTCGGCCGCAGAGCTGTTTGCCGCCAATGGTCGTGTCATCATCATCGATGATGGTCACAATGCCGGTGTACTGGCTGGCCGCCTCGATGCCAAAGGGCTGGCGGTCACTGTCGTTCGCAGCGACAGCCTGGGCCACCAGTCGGTATTGGATGCCAGCATAGACGCCCGTACGCTTTCCCAAGAGGGCGACATGGACACCGAAATCCAGTCGCTGCTCAAGGAGCTTGAGCCGGTGTCGGCCTTTATTCATCTGCAGCCTGTCATGGCCGCAGATGAAGGCGCTGCCAGCGGTAAGACGGTTGCCCGTTTCAGTGACGAGGCGTTTTCGCAGGTATCACTGGCGTTTTTGTTCGCCAAGCATCTGGCCGCGGACTTTGCCGCGAACGGCGCCCACAGACGCGCCTTTATCACAACTGCGCGCATGGACGGCAAACTGGGTCTGTCTGGTGCCGATGTGGAGCTGAATCAGGGTGCCCTCTTTGGCCTCACCAAAACCCTGGCCCAGGAGTGGCCCCATGCCCACTGCCGTGCGCTTGACGTCGCGGCACAGTTGGATGCCACCGCTCTGGCCGATGCCGTCATTGACGCCCTCTATGGCGCCGATGACCTGCTTGAATGGGGTATAGCTGCTGATGGTCGCTTCGGTGCTTTGGCAACCGATGCGCAGCAAATTTCAGCAAAAACAACGCTAATCAGCACAGATAAAATACTGGTGACCGGTGGTGCAAAAGGGGTAACCCTCGACTGCGCCCTGGCACTGGCCGCGCGTACCCAGGCCCACTTTATTCTGGCCGGACGCAGCAAGGCGCTCTGCCTCAATGAGTTCCCGGTTTGGGCAAGAGGGGTTGCGGCGACTGAGCTTAAGCAGGCTGCCATTCAGGAGCTGCTGGCCGGTGGCAAACGCCCCACGCCCAGGGAAGTGGATGCCCTGATTGCGCCCCTTGCCAGTGCCCTGGAAATCCAGCAGGCACTGCAAGCCTTCAGCGACCTGGGTGCCAGCGCCGAATACCTTTCCATGGACGTGTCATCGGCCGAGTCCATCGCCAACGCGCTTGGCCCCATACAGGCACTGGCGCCTGTTACAGGCCTTATCCACGGTGCAGGCGTACTCGCTGACAAGTTTATTCAGGACAAGACCCTGGATGAGCTCAAGCGGGTGGCAGGCACCAAGGTAGAGGGTCTTAAGGGCCTTCTGGCAAACCTTGATGAGCTGAAACTGGTGGCGCTCTTTTCCTCCGCCGCGGGTTTTTATGGCAACAGGGGCCAGAGCGACTACGCCATGGCCAATGAAATCCTCAACAAGGCCGCCCACCGTTTGGCCCACGCCAGGCCGGATTGCCGCGTGGTGGCCTTCGATTGGGGCCCATGGGATGGCGGCATGGTGACCGACAGCCTGAAAAAAATGTTCCAGGAGCGGGGCGTGTATGTCATCCCCCGGCCACTGGGTGCCGCCCTCTTTGCCGAGGCCGTGCTTGGCCGAGCCGAATCCCAGATTTTGGTGGGCTCCAGCATGCAGGGCAATGCAGACCAGGCAGGCGCCAACCTAAAAAAGCCTGATGGGCACAGCGGAATTACCCTCGGTCGCACCCTGCGCCGCCAACAACTGGCGATCCTTGAGGATCATCAGATTGGCGGTAACGCTGTGCTGCCCACCGTCTGTGCCCTGGAATGGATGCAAGCCGCTGCAACGCGCCACTTTGGTGGGCAGTGGCAGCCCCATGATTACCGACTGCTCAAGGGCGTGGTATTCGACAGCGATGAAAAAGCCCTGACCATGGTGCTGTCGGTGACAGACACAGGCCTGTCTGCGCTTATCAGCTGCGACGGCCGCCCCCAATACGAGGCAAGGCTTGAAGCCCCCAGCCCACTCTCATTGCCAGCCGAAGCCCTTGCTGCCGATATCGGGCAGTCGTCGGACAAGCCGGTTGCCACAGGGAAGCAGCTCTATCTGGATGGCGCCCTGTTTCATGGGCCTGCACTGCAGATGATGGGGGATGTGAGCTGGTTTGATGATAAAGGGCTTGGCTGCTCAGTGACGCTGCCTGCCAATACCCTGTCAACAAATGCCGAACCGGGACAGGCTGCCATTGTCCAGCAGGATGCCTTGCTGCAGGCGCTGCTGGTGTGGGCGCGGCTTAAATACGATGCCGCCAGCCTGCCGGCGAGCCTTGGGCGCGCGGTGCAACACCTCGAACTTGCCCCCGGTGAGCAGGGCCAGCTTCGCCTGTGGGTGAAGAGCCACTCATCGCGCCAGCTCTGTGCCGATGTCGCCCTCTATAATGCGCAGGGGCAGCTCGCCTCGGCGATGGAAGGGGTCAAAGTCACTATCAGCAAAAGCCTGAATCAGGCGTTTTTGTCGGCCAAAGGCCAGGAGAGTTAATGTCAGTGAAGACGCCCCCCCTGAGACTGGCGCTGTGCCGGGTGCAACGCTGCCCGGCCGATGCCTTGAGGGTTACCGCCAACGAACCCGATTGGCACGCCCTGATTGATAAGGCGCAAAAGGGTTCAACAATCGCTCTGGGTGTAGATGGCACCCTGCTGATGCTGCCGGCACTGGAGGCCGCCAAACAGCGCCTGCACCCGCTGGCACTGCTGCAGGCGCTGGGTTCGGGCAAAAATGCCATTCACACCGCCCTCGCCCAGGCCGGGCGCGCCCCGGCGGATGCAGAAATCCTCTTTGAACCCGTTACGCTGGAGTGCGTTATCCGCCACGCGGAGCAACTGGCCAGCCGCACCCATCCGGTATACGGCAGCTATTGGAGCCACCCACGTTATCAGGCGCGGGTGGTGGCGCTGGTGAACACCCCGGACCAGAGCAGTAACGACCAGTCCAGTGCAGACGAAGCAAGCAGCAAGTTGGCCAGCGGCGAAACCCTGGTACTTACCCAGGGCTCGGCGCGGCTGACGCTGGGTCTCAATGGCCCTGAAGCAGCCCCCACCAGCCCCAACACACAAGTGCAAAGTGCGCTGCCCTGGCTGCTGCCACTGGCGCTGCCCAGTGCCGACTGGTCCCATATTCAACGGCGCCTCACCCAGGTGCAGGCAAGCCTCAATGCCCTCAAGGATGACTCGGCCAAAGGCCGGGCGGCGCTGGCCAAACTCATTGCCGATGCCTTCGATGAAATGACCCCGGGCTGCCGGGCGCTGGTGCTGGTTGGCGACAGTGCCAAGGCCCTGGCCGCCGAGGCCGCCGCCCTCTCGTGGCGGATAGCCGAAAGCCTGCGGGACGACATTGAACTGGTCACCCCTGCAGGCAGTGTGTTTGCCCCAAGCCCGGCCACGGCCAACGGGCTCGCCTTCGTTTACCCCGGTGTGGGCGTGGCTTCGGCGTCCATGCTTTCAAGCCTGCACCTGCGCTTTGCCGACAGTTTTGATGCCCTGGATCAGGAAAGCCGCGAGCACGGACTCGACGGTCTCAATGCCCTGCTGCAGCCAAGAGAGCTGGAGGATAACCCCAGCCTCGCCGAACAGGCGGTGGCAGGTGTGGGCGCCAGCTATCTGATGGCAAGGGTGCTGATGACAGAGCTTGGTATCAAGCCCGCCCTCGCCCTTGGCTACTCCATGGGCGAAGCCGCCATGGTGGCGAGCCATGGTCTGTGGCAAGACCCCTTTGCCATGGCGCAGGACACCCTCAGCAGCGAGCTCTTCAATGAGCAGATCTCAGGGGAGCTCAAGGCAGTGCGTGCCCTGTGGCAGCTGGATGAGGAATCAGCGGACGACAACCCGGCCCCCAAGGCCACCAAATCCCGCTCCCGTAAAAAAGCCGCCAGCAGCGCGCTCAACTGGCAAAGTGCCGTGGTCAGGCTCAGCGCAGACGACATACGCCCCCATCTGGCAGACTTCCCCCGGGTCAGCATTGCCATCGCCCAGGGGCCAAGCACTGTGCTTGCCGGAGACGAAACCGAGCTTAAGCGCCTGTGCAAGACCCTTGGCAAACGGCCGCTCACCACGGGGCTGGTTACCGCCATGCACACCCCGGCCGCCGCCGCTATCAAGGCGCAGCTGCAGGCATTTTATCTGCGCCCACTGGCGGCACTGTCCAGCGAGGCCAGGGCAGCGTTGCCTATGATGCTGAGCGCAGGCGCCGATGCGCCGCTGCTGTTTGCTGATAAGCCCGAGACCGATACAGTCTCCGATGATGCCTCCGAGGCTGTTTCCGAGGCCATTGCCGAAGCCATCGCCACCACCTTCAGCGAGCCGCTGGACTTTACCGCCCTGGTGCTTCGCGCCGCCAAGGGCGGTGCCAGACTCTTTGTGGAAGTGGGTGCCGGGCGGCAAACCAGTGGCATCATTCAGGCCATTGCCGATGCCCGCCTGATGCGCCTCAGCGCCCACCCCTGCGATGGACAGGATGGCAAGGCGCTGCAAAAGACCCTGGCGCGCCTGATTGCCCACAGTATTCCCATGAATTTATCCCGCCTGCGCCCTGTCGAAGCAGATGCGCCGCGCTCCGCCCAAGAGACAACGCCTTGAGCCAACATACAAAAAAGCACACTCAGCCCCAACACGCACAAGCAAGCAAAGGCGCCTGCCCCATTGCCATCGTCTCCATGGCGGGGCGTTTTCCCGGTGCTGACGACCTGGATGCCTTCTGGTCGCTGATAACCGAGGGCAAAGATGCCCACAGCCCAATTTGCCGGGACAAACTCGGCGCGCCTGTGGCTGCCTATCTTGGTGAACAGGGTAAGAGCGACCGCTTTTACTGCGACAAGGGCGGCTATCTGAGAGACTTTCGTTTTTCACCTGAGGGTTACGCCAAGCCAGCGGCTGCCATGGTCGCCCTGGCATCCCAAGTGGACGAGCATCAGCTGTGGGCCCTGGATGTGGCGAAAATGGCACTGCAGAGTCTTGACTCCGGGGTGGATAAACGCCGCTGCGGCGTGGTGATGGGCACCCTGTCGTTTCCCACCAAGGCCTCCAACCGCGCCTTTTTGCCCCTGTACCACAAGGCGGTGGAAAATGGCCTCAAGGCCCGCTTGCCCGGCTTCCCGCCGCTGCTGCCCTTCGATGGTCAAAGCACCCTTGGGTCACAGCCCTGGTTACAGGATACGGCCGCCGATGCCTCAGCCCTTATCGGCGACTGCCTGGGGCTTGAGGGCGTGAGCCTGAGCTTGGATGCGGCCTGCGCCAGCTCCGTGTATGCCATCAAGCTTGCCTGCGACTATCTGGCCACCGGCAAGGCCGATGTCATGCTGGCCGGTGCGGTGAGCGGCGCCGATCCCTTTTTCATCAGCATGGGCTTTTCCATTTTCCATGCCTTCCCGGAGCATGGCCTCAGCGCCCCCCTCGACAAGCACTCCGGCGGCCTGTACGCCGGTGAAGGTGCCGGGGTACTGGTGCTCAAACGCCTGGATGACGCCAAACGCGATGGCGACACCATCCACGGCATTATCCGCGGTGTTGGCCTGTCCAACGATGGTCGCGGCCAGTTTGTTTTAAGCCCTGCCAGCAAGGGCCAAATCAAGGCCTTCGAGCGCGCCTACGAAGACACAGGCATAGCCCCCGGCGCAGTGGAAGTGGTGGAATGCCACGCCACAGGAACGCCCCTTGGCGACAAGGTGGAGCTGAGCTCACTGGAAAGCTTTTTTGAGTCGCGCCTCGATGGCAGCACGCCGCCCCTTATCGGCTCGGTAAAGTCCAACCTGACCCATCTTCTCACTGCAGCAGGTATGCCCGGCATCATCAAGCTGATGCTGGCGATGAAGCATAAACTTCTGCCGCCCACGGTGCGCCTAACCAGCCCAATCAGCTCCCCCAAGGGGCTCTTTGGCGACGACCAGATGGTCACCTCTGCCCGCCCCTGGCCTGCAAAACCGCAAAATAGCGCCGCCGTGGCCGGTTTGTCGGTATTCGGCTTTGGTGGCTGCAACGCCCACCTGGTGCTGGAATCCCCCGATGGAGCAGAAGCGCTTCAAGCATTGAGCAGTCCTGACGTCAGCCACTCAGCCAGCGACAGCTTTGGCATCGAAGGCCTCGCCGGACACTTCGGCGCGGCAACCCATGTGGGCGAGCTTGCGACCCTGATAACAGACAACAAACACGCCCTTGTGCCGCTGCCCGAGGGGCGCTGGAAGGGCCTCGAGCACCTGAGCGCCGGGTCCCATGACTCTGCGATACAGCATGTTGGCGGTGCTGTTGGCGGCGCTGTTGGCGGTTTTATAGACGGATTCGAGCTGGACTTTTTGCGCTTCAGGCTGCCGCCCCACCCCGGCGACAGACTGGTTGCCCAGCAGCTTTTGCTGATGAAGGTGGCCGACGAGGCTATCCGCGATGCGGGTCTTGCCCCCGGCAGCAAGGTGGCCGTGCTGGTTGCCATGGAAACCGAGCTTGAGCTGCATCAGTTCCGCGGCCGGGTTAACCTGCACACCCAGATTGCCGATAGTCTCACCCGGGCCGGCATAGTGCTCAGCGATGATGAATATCAGGCGCTGGAGCAACTTGCCATGGATGCGGTGCTGCCCTCGGCAAGCCTGAATCAGTACACCAGCTACATAGGCAATATCATGGCCTCCCGGGTGGCCTCCCAGTGGGACTTCAGCGGCCCGGCCTTTACCCTGTCGGCGGGCGAACTCTCGGTTGCCCGCGCGCTGGAGGTGGCCGACAACCTCTGCGCCACCCAGCAGCTAGACGCCGTGGTGGTGGCTGCGGTGGACTTGGCCGCCAGCGCCGAGAAGGTGTGGCACCATGGCAGCGCCCTTGGCGCCATGGGTCTTCCCCCCGGTGAAGGGGCAGGCGCCCTGGTATTGAAGGCAGGCAGCAACGGTCGTTATGGCGCGCTCACGCCGCCAACATTCAGCCGCCCCGAGCAGGCTAATGTAGAGGACATCACAGAGCACAGCCCCAGCTGCAAGCTTGGCCGCATGCTTAACGTCAGTGACCACAGCGCCAGTGCCCGCCTGGGCCACAGCTTTGCCGCCGCCAATATGGCGAGCCTGCAACATGCGCTCCTGTCTATGACACTGAAAGGCCATGGGGCAGAGTCGAAAGCAGCGGTACTGCTGGATGGCGCCATGCACAGCGCCCGGGTCGAGCTTCGCCAAACCAAGGCACAACAAACTGCCCTCAGTCAGCGCCTCACAGAAGGGCTGCCCGCCCCCGCAGGCAAGCAGCTGCTGCAGCGCATACAGCTCGGCGGCAAAGATATTCGCGGCCACATACTCAGCGGCGACCTGCCCTGTGAAGCTTCTATCCGCGCCAAGCTGGCACAAAACACTGCGCTTACAAGCAATGCCCTCGAAAGCGCGGCATCAAACACCACTGAACAGCCGCCTTCGCAGAACAATACTGAAGTACCAATGACACAAAATAGAACGCCCCAGTCGCCCGGCTATCAGCCATCGAGTGCCGACATCAGCGCCAATAACAGCCCCAATAGCGGCTCCAGTATCAACATCAGCCAGACCGGACCTGTGGTCCAGAATCGTCTGGCAGCCATGGCGGCCCATCAGGCATTTTTGCAAAGCCGCGAAGCTGGGCTCAAGCTTGCCCGCGCCCTGATGGCCGATATCACCGGCGACGCAGCCGATATCAGCAACGCCGCCATCGCCGCAGCGGTGAGCGAGCAGCAGCCGCTGCAACTCACCTTGCCGAAGGTGGAAATTAGTCTACCAAAGGTGGAAGTGAGCCTGCCCAAGGCCCAGCTGGCAACACCAGCCGCAGTTGCACTAAAGCCGCCTCGCCAAGCGGCACAAAAACCATTAAGCCAGGCGGTAAAAGATTGCATCTGGGATTACGCCGATTTGGTTGAGTACGCCGAGGGCAATATCGCCCCCGTATTTGGCCCCGATTACGCCATTATCGACAGCTACAAGCGCCGGGTGCGCCTGCCCACCACCGACTATCTGCTGGTGTCCCGGGTCACCAAACTTGATGCCAAACTTGGCGAGTACAAGCCAAGTACCATGACCACAGAATACGATATCCCGGTGGATGCCCCCTATCTGGTGGACGGGCAAATTCCCTGGGCAGTGGCGGTGGAATCGGGCCAGTGCGATCTCATGCTCATCTCCTTCCTCGGCATCGACCTTGAAAACAAGGGCGAGCGGGTCTATCGCCTGCTGGATTGTACCCTCACCTTCCTCGGTGACCTGCCCCGTGGCGGCGATACCCTAAGGTACGATATCTCCATCAACAACTACGCCCGCAATGGCGACACCCTGCTGTTTTTCTTCTCCTACGAGTGCTTCGTGGGCGATAGGCTTATCCTCAAGATGGACGGCGGCTGCGCCGGTTTCTTTACCGATGCCGAGCTTGCCGATGGCAAAGGGGTTATCCGCACCGAGGATGAAATCAAACAGCGCAGCGCCGCCATGGCTAATCCACGTAGCTTCACGCCCCTGATTGCCTGCGATACAACCGCCTTTGGCTACGATAAAGTCTCGCGCCTGCTCGCGGCCGATGTCGCGGGCTGCTTTGGCCCAAGCCACGACTTGGGCTTCCACCAGCCATCCATCTGTTTTGCTTCCGAAAAGTTTTTGATGATTGAAGAAGTGAGCAAGGTGGATGTCACCGGTGGCGCCTGGGGCCTTGGGCTTATCGAAGGCCATAAGCAGCTGGAGCCGGAACACTGGTATTTCCCCTGTCATTTCAAAGACGATCAGGTGATGGCAGGCTCGCTCATGGCCGAGGGCTGTGGTCAGCTGCTGCAGTTTTACATGCTGCATCTGGGGCTGCACAAGCTCACCAAAAACGGCCGCTTTCAGCCATTAAAGGATGCGCCGCAAAAGGTGCGCTGCCGTGGTCAGGTACTGCCCCAGTCAAACCGCTTAAGCTACCGCATGGAAGTCACCGACATAGGTCTCACCCCCTCACCCTGGGCCAAGGCCAATATCGAAATCATCCTCGACGGTAAAGTGGTGGTGGATTTTCAGAACCTGGGCGTAATGCTCAAGGAAGACGATGACTGCACCCGCTACGCTTCAGACACCGAAACTGCCGCTAATGTGAACAAGGCACTGCTGGAAGGCCGTCAGGCATCCATCCATGCGCCGCTGATGACCCACGAGCCAGACCTGAATGCCACCCCCATCAAGGGTGTGGTGCCGGTGAAGCATATCGAAGCGCCGGTGACGAAAGACTATTCGCCAAAATCGGCAAATCGCATCCCGGATTCAGTGCCTTTTACCCCCTGGCACCTGTTCGAGTTTGCCACCGGCAATATCGAAAACTGCTTCGGCCCCGAGTTTGCGGTGTACCGTGGCTTGATTCCGCCGCGCACCCCCTGCGGCGATTTGCAGCTCACCACCCGGGTGGTGGAGGTTAAGGGCAAGCGTGGCGATTTCAAATCCCCCGCATCCTGCATCGGCGAGTACGAAGTGCCGCCAAAGGCCTGGTATTTTGCCGAAAACAGCCATCCGGCGCGCATGCCCTACTCCATTTTGATGGAAATCGCCCTGCAGCCAAACGGCTTTATCTCGGGCTATATGGGCACCACTCTGGGCTTCCCGGGGCTTGAGCTCTTTTTCCGCAATCTCGACGGCGAAGGCACCCTGATTAAAGACATCGACCTTCGCGGCAAGACCATTAGCAACGACTCGCGCCTCTTAAGCACAGTCATGTCCGGCACCAATATCATCCAGACCTTCAGCTTTGCGCTGGCGGCAGATGGCGAGCCCTTCTATGAGGGCAAGGCGGTGTTTGGTTACTTCAAGGCCGAGGCGCTCACCCACCAGTTGGGGCTGGATAACGGCAAGGTCACCACGCCCTGGATTGAAGAAAAGAACCTCAGCCCCGACATCAGCTATAACCTGCGCGACAGCGCCTGCGCCCTGTATCGGGCCGCCCCCGGCAAGCCCCATCTGCGCCTGCCCGGCGGCCGCCTTAACTTTGTCGACAAGGTGGATATTGTCCGTGCCGGCGGCAAGGCAGGCCTTGGCTATGTGTACGGCGAGCGCACCATTGACCCAAGCGACTGGTTCTTCCGCTTCCACTTCCATCAGGACCCGGTGATGCCGGGCTCTTTGGGGGTTGAGGCCATTATCGAGCTGCTTTCAAGCTTCGCCCTGGATGCGGGTCTTGGGAATGAATTCCAAAATCCGCGCTTTAATCACTGCCTGAGTAAAGTGAAGTGGAAGTACCGTGGCCAAATCAGCCCGTTAAACAGGCAGATGTCGCTGGAGCTGCACATTACCGCCATCGAAAGGGAAATAGGCCGCGTCACCCTCAAGGCCGACGCCTGGCTTGCCAAAGATGGCCTGCGCATATACGAAATCAGCACACTGGCGCTGGCGATTGAAGAGGCCTGAGCGGCGATGAATACGCCGGGCCCTAGAATCTAGAATCTAGAACCTAAACGCTTTCCGCGCGGCCACGGCCGCCAACAAAACAAGAATGACCAGCGGTATAAACCGCCCAAACAGAGAATACAGATGAGCACACCTTTCAAGTGGCCCTGGGCCATAGACCCGGCCCTCAGCGTGAGCGGCGATGCAGACATCAAGGCGGCGCTGCTTGCACTGGATAAGCCTGTGTACATGGCGCGTCTGCCCGGCAGTGAGCTTGGCGTCAGCCACAAGGCAGCAGACCAAGGCAAAACAGGCTCCCTTGAGGTCGCCGCCTTTGCCGCGCCCTTTGCCGCCTTTGAACTTGGCAGTGCGGATTTTCGCCGCTGCCACGGGGTAAAATACGCCTACTACGCCGGTGCCATGGCCAACGGCATCGCCTCCGAAGAGCTGGTGATTGCGCTGGGTAAAGCAGGCATCCTCTGCTCCTTTGGCGCCGCAGGTCTCGTGCCCGCGCGGGTCGAAGCCGCCATCAAGCGCATTCAGGCCGAGCTGCCCCATGGCCCCTACGCCTTTAACCTCATCCACAGCCCCAGTGAGCCAGCGCTTGAGCAAGGGGCGGTGGAGCTCTATTTAAAGCACGGCGTTAACACGGTAGAGGCCTCGGCCTTTTTGGCGCTCACCCCGCACATAGTGCGCTACCGCGCCGCGGGCCTGAGCCGCGATAAAGATGGCAATATCGTCATCAAAAACAAGGTCATCGCCAAAATCAGCCGCACCGAGGTCGCCAGCCACTTTATGAAGAGTGCGCCGAAAAAAATGCTCGATGCCCTGGTCACCGATGGCCATATCAGCAGTGAGCAGGCCGAGCTTGCCTTGCTGGTGCCCATGGCCGATGACATCACCGCCGAAGCCGACTCCGGCGGCCATACCGACAACCGTCCGCTGGTGACTCTGCTGCCCACCATTCTGGCGCTCAGAGACGAGCTGCAAGCCCAGCACGCCTTTGCCACCCCAATCCGCGTGGGCGCAGGCGGCGGCATAGGCACCCCGGATGCGGCGCTGGCCGCCTTTAACATGGGCGCCGACTTTATCGTGACCGGCTCCATCAATCAGGCCTGTATCGAGGCCGGTGCCAGCGAGCACACCCGGAGGCTCCTGGCCACCACAGAGATGGCCGATGTGACCATGGCCCCTGCCGCCGACATGTTTGAGATGGGCGTGAAGCTGCAGGTGGTAAAGCGCGGCACCCTGTTCCCCATGCGCGCCAATAAGCTGTACGAGATTTACAGCCGCTACGACAGCATCGAAGCCATACCAGCCGACGAGCGCGCCAAGCTCGAAGCCCAGGTGTTTCGCGCCAGCCTCGATGATATCTGGCAAGGCACGGTGGAGCACTTTATGGCCCGCGACCCCAGCCAGATTGAACGCGCCCAGGGTAACCCCAAGCGCAAGATGGCGCTGATTTTCCGCTGGTATCTGGGGCTCTCCAGCCGCTGGTCGAATACCGGCGAGGCTGGCCGTGAGATGGATTATCAAATCTGGGCAGGACCCGCGCTCGGGGCCTTTAACGGCTGGTCGAAGGGGACGTATCTGGATGATTACCGCGAGCGCCGGGCGGTGGATTTGGCGTTGCACCTGTTGACTGGTGCGGCGTATTTACATCGGGTGAATACCTTGAAGGCTCAAGGGATGGTGTTGCCTTCGGCGGTGGCGAGGTATCGACCGTTGGAGGCTTTAGCCTAAGGCTGAGTCTTTTGGCACCTATGCTCGGTGCCAGCCACGCTTACATAAGAAAACCAGCCTAAGCGCTGGTTTTTTAATGTCGCTTTTCAAGCGACGGAAAGGTCGTGGAGCTTCGCCCCACACCCGACCAAGAGGGGATCTACAGCAATCCCCTCTTGCCGATTTATTAACGAGAGTCCCTGCCGCCCCGACGAAGCGGAAAGCCCCTTCGGGTTTATGCTGAAAATTGGCTAACGCGCCAGACGCTCATCCCTGATTCGACTGGCGCTGCTTCGGCATCCATGCCTCGCTACGCCATTTTCAGCAACACCCTCGGCCGCTTCGATGGGGGGTTAAAAACGGGTGCAATCTGAAAGCGAAGTGTTGTGCCTGTTCTCACTCTTTTTTGTTATGTGATATCTTCAATTTTTATTTCTGCCTCTGCTAGGCGAAGCTCTAACTCTGCAATGTTCTTGCGAAGTTCGCCAACTTCCATACCGATATTTGTAGATTCACTACTATGTAAGTTAGAAAAAAGAAGGTTAGCCTCTTGAGCATTGAGGTATTGCAGGCTTGAGATTGATTCAATAGAGAAGAATATGTAGCCTAAAACTACGTACAACCCATAATCAAAATGTTTAATGATTAAAAATGCTAAGACTAGTTTTATTGTTGCCCACATTATGGATAACAGAACTCTATTATTTCTGACGTATTCAATATTTTTCATTTTGCGTACTTAGTTAAATAATCATACCAATCACCATATAGATACAATTCCTCAGGTGCATGATTTGAAATAAAATCCATTATTTCATAAATTAGTGCTTGATCTATGCTTTTGTCTATGGCGGCGGATAGACCACCACAGGTAGTACAGTAAACCTTCTTACAGTTTATATCCCTAGACTTGAACCCCATTAATTTAATAATTAGTGGTTCTTTTGCTATATCAATGGCTGGTATTGTTAGCTGTGCGTGGAGCTTGGCAGCCTGTAACTTGGTATACGAATCAACTCTTGCAGATGACTTGATGAGTTTCAGAGATTCTATATGCTTATTTTCCCTAAAAATTCGCAGGGCATGGTTAACCCTTGACTTACATGAATTTTCAGTAAAGTCGTTTTGCTCTGACATCCACTCAATCAATTCATCTTTTGAGTACCTACCGGATTGAAATAAGTCAAAACTATTAACGAAACAAGACATGCCCACTGATTGCAGTGCCCGTCTTAACTGGGAGTCATTCATGAACTATCCTATTCACATAACGCCGCGCTCTGCGGCAAATTTGGATCGCGGCGGAAAATTTGTCCGACAGCCTCGCTTTGTTAAATGCTTGATATCAGGAGTTTGAGGTCAAGCCCATTAAGCTTATGATTTGGCCAATATTCTACAACCAAGGCGATTGTCTTATCCCCAACTTTCTCAGAATATGAGTAACAACCTGAAATAGCACTTTTCATATCATCGGATAAAGGTAGGTTTAAGCTAGAGATACTTAAAGCTTCTGCTATAGGCTCTAACTTTTCACATGCCTGATGGGTTCTGGAAGCATCATTCACGTTCACTTTAACCTTTAGCACTTTTGCAACATCTTCAGAACCTTCAACATAATAAGTGATATTGTCAGGGATAATACCATCGCTAATTTCTTCCATTGGGGATGATGCAAACCATTCTTCTTCGAAAGATCGATTATAGAACCCAGTTCTCAACCCTTTATTTACGAGAAATTCTTTGGCTTTATAAGGACTCCAACCTTGATCTTTTGGTACTTCCTTTGGGTTTTCCTCAGAATGTTTCACCTTAAATATATATTTAAAGGTGTCAATCAGATCCGAGTGTGACTCTATATTAGCTTTGGCGACTTGAAATGACCATCGCTCAAGTAGACTCAGCCGAACATTAAACAATATAAATGCATATAGTTTACCCGCATATCTAAGGAACCGGCTCCTTATTGAAAACCTTATACGAACAAAGACCTGCTCATATGTTGAATAAACCAACATAAAGAAAACGAAAGGTAGAAAACAGAGAGTCAGCAATGGTGGAATAAAGAAATCGTATGCAGTTTTTTCTTTCCCAAACTCACCAAAATTGGTCGTTAACATGTACAAAGTGTAAACAATTAAGACTACCCCGAAAGTAGAAAGGCAATATTCTAGCAAAAGCTTTACCTGATGATGTTTTCTGTCAGTTTCAGCAATAGCCAGCATAGCTCCCAATAATGCTAAAACAGGAACTAGTAAAACCTCTAGCCAAAGAGGGAATGTATATACACCAACGACAAATTGAAAAATCGCTAGTAGTTTCAAGTTATCTAAAACTGAGTGCTTGAAAAAATGCATATCTTGTTTGATTTTTTCAAGCTTAAATAGCGACATAAAACCAACAGAAACGCACCAAAAAACAGTATTTTTTAGCTGTTCAAAATTCCATAGTTCCAACTCGGAAAGCAAGTGGATGACAATTGCCATGTAAATAACCATCAAACAAAGGACGGACATTATTTGCCTAACAAAGAAAGCGGCTAGGACGCCTTTGAAGGCATTTCTGGCCTCAGCCATTTTGGAGGAAGAAAAGATGTAAATCGAAATTGCCAGAAGCCATAATACAATTGCAATTTCTCGATTATTTAGAATATCCACGAGCCTCCTTGGGTATTTAACATTTTATTCATACGACCTTGTAAGGTTATCCAAGCTTGTAAGCTTGTCCTACCTTGCAAGATACTCGTTTTTACCAACCACAACTCTGCTGCTGCGGTTAGCACCAATCCCGCTCGAAGCGGCCGAGGGCGTTGGTGAAAATGGCGTGGCGAGGCATGGATGCCGTAACAGCGACCGTTGAGCTTGGAGCGAATCGGTCGCGCCAGCCAATTTTCACCAAAAGCTCGACGGGGCTTTCCGCTTCGTTGCGGGCGCCCTTTGGTGTGCAGAGGGCTTTGGGCGCGCAAAGCCTTCTGCCCGGGTGAAGCCTGGAAGGCTTCGCTTTCAAGTCGCTTGCAAAGCGACCAATCACACAGCCAAACCAAACAACTAACCCGCAAGATGTAACCCTGCTGATAAAGCCAGAAGCGGCAGCTTCAAAAAATCCAGTTGTGGGGGAATGGGGAAGCGAAAAGCGAGGCAAATCCCTTTGAAAGCGTGTCGAATCGACGGCCATCATCCCTAATCAGCACCTTTGTCAGCATCAAAACGAAAACTCTGGTTACACACTTATATCAGCTATGCCTTAACCATTGTTTTCGCTTGATTATTCATCAATGGCATCCACTGTATAACATGCAGTAAAAAGCAGCAATACCAACCGTGCCAAAGTCCAGACAACTATACTTAACGGGATAGATGGTTGTAGGAGCACAGCAAAATGAACACCTCATCCCATGGCCTGCGGGCCGTTAAAGTGATCGCCATCGCCGTGAACGACATGGCACGGGCAACCCATTTTTACAGCGAGGTGCTGGCGCTGGAACCGGCAATGGAAAAAGGCCAGCTGAGGGGCTATCGCCTCGGGGAGCTGGTATTGATGTTAAAGGACGAGTGGTATGGCACCCCCACCAGCGAACCCAATCCGCGCATCACCATAGAGTGTGACCATGCGCCGGACACCGAGGCCTATTTACGGGCAAGGAGCGTGACCATAGCTGACCCCGTCACTGTGGTGGAAGAAGGCTATCTGGTGGGCAGTTTTCTTGACAGCGAAGGCAATAAGCTCTGGTTCTGCTCGGCCAATGGCTAAGCACAGTGGTTGAAGGCTGAATGCTGAATGCTGAATGCTGAATGATGATGGTTGAAGGTTGAATGCTGAATGCTGAATGCTGAATGATGATGGTTGAAGGTTGAATGCTGAAGGCTGAAGGCTGAAGAGTCAGGAAAGACCAGAAAGCACATCAGGGCGAGCCTTTGGCTGAGATGGCCGCAAGGCTCGCCGCTTTTCTCTATACTCTGGCGCCAACCTCAGGCGCCGAGCGCCGCTATAAACTCAGGCGCCGAGCGCGGCTATCCAGTCGTCGGGATTGGCCAGGATAAACTCATAGCTGTCGCCGCCAGTTAAGGTGATGCGCAGCGCATCCCGGGTCACGGGCAAAATGCCGCCGCCCTTGCCGAGGCACTTTTCCACCCTGGCGATATCCGTAACCGCCAGCTGATAAGGGCCCAAGCCAAACTGGCTGTTGTAGGGGGTAAAGGTCAGCATTGAGTCAGCCAGGCTGAGCTTGCCATCGGCGCGGGCCACACCCCGCTGCACGGCGGCGGTAGCCGATTTGGTGGGGCTGATTTGCTGAGAAGAGTGATTCCTTTCCGATTGGGGCATGTCTGTCTGAACCTCTGTGTGAATCTCTGACTGGATCATGGCGGCGGCCTCCTGATTGCCGGTGCTTTCGCTGTTCTACAAGAACACTGTTATACAAGCCCCTGTTATACAAGAGTTTGCTTTCCGTTTGGAGCCTTACGGCAAAAAACGCCTTTATTGGCGACTTTCGTTGGATGCCATTGCCCCTGCCCTTGTCCGGGCGTTTACGCCCAGCTTTATGCCCGCCTTTATTTCCTGCCCGGCTGCGGTTCCTGTCTCAGGGACTATCATTAAAGGATGCCTGAAAGCATGCTTATGAAAATGCCAGGAAGAAGTCATACAGGGTGCGCTGAACACTTTCGACTGTCAGGACCTGAGTCCTCTAACCGCCCGCGAAACTTGGTCGTTCGGGCACTTTACCTTACCCGCCGTTGCCAGGAGCACGGCTAAGGAACAAGCCATGTCATCCCTCTCTTCCGAGACCCTGAACACACTCAAAAGTAAGCTGCAAGGCCAACTGGTACTGCCGGACGACCCCGACTATGACGAGGTACGGGAAATCTGGAACGCCATGATAGACAGAAAGCCCGCGCTGATAGTCCGCTGCCAAAGCAGTCAGGATGCCGCCGAGGCCCTGGCGGTGGGCCGGGACCACAATATGCTCATCTCCATTCGCGGCGGCGGCCACAATATTGCAGGTAATGCGGTGTGCGATGGCGGCATGATGATTGATCTGTCGCTGATGAAAGACATTGTGATAGATACCGCCAAGGGCATTGCCCACGTAGGGCCGGGCTGCACCCTGGGCGACTTTGACGCCGAGGCGCAAAAACACGGTCTGGCCACGCCCCTTGGCATCAACTCCACCACGGGGGTGGCGGGGTTGACCCTGGGCGGCGGCTTTGGCTGGCTTAGCCGCAAGTACGGCATGACGGTGGATAATCTGCTGGCGGCCGAGGTGCTCTTGGCCGATGGCTGTTTGGTACGGGCCAGCGAAACCGAAAACGCCGATCTCTTTTGGGGCCTCAGGGGCGGTGGCGGCAATTTTGGCATAGTCACCCGCTTTGAGTTTCGCCTGCACCCGGTGGGGCCGGACTTGCTGAGCGGCCTGATGGTGTTCCCCTTCGAGCACGCCAAAACCGTGCTGACCCGCTTTGCCGCCTTTACCCAAACCATGCCTGACGAGCTCAGCGTATGGATGGTGACCCGCAAGGCGCCGCCGCTGCCGTTTTTACCCGAGTCTGCCCACGGTAAAGAGATGGTGGCACTGGCCATGTGTTACTGCGGCGATCCCGCCGAAGGCGAGCGATTAATAGCCCCGCTGCGGGAGTTTGCCCCCATGCTCGGTGAGCACATTGGGGTGCAGCCTTTCCAGGCCTGGCAACAGGCGTTCGACCCCTTGCTGACCCCGGGAGCCCGTAACTACTGGAAGTCCCACAATTTTACCTCGCTGGCCGAAGGCGCCATCGATTGCATTCTGGAATACGCCGCCTGCCTGCCCTCACCCCAGTGTGAAATCTTTATCGGTGTGATTGGTGCTCAAACCGGCCGGGTGGCGGCCGATGCCATGGCCTACTCCAGCCGCGATGCCAACTATGTGATGAACGTGCACGGCCGCTGGGACAGTGCCGATGACGACCAGCGCTGTATCGGCTGGGCAAGGGAGTTTTTTGCCAAGTCCAAACCCTTTGCAAGCGCCGGCGCCTATATCAACTTCCTCACCGAAGAAGAAGCAGGCCGGGTGGAGTTTGCCTACGGCGAAACCTACCAGCGCCTTGCCAAAATCAAGGGCAAGTACGACCCCCATAATCTCCTGCGGATGAATCAGAACATCAAACCGGCCTGATGCTCCCCTCCCCCACGGGCACAGGGTAAGCCCCCTGTGCCCGTTCAGGTCTATCCTCTCTCACCCAGGCTTATTAAGCCGCGCAAGTGGTTTGATGCAGCAAGCAAAATGCTATTGGACCGAACTGCAATTGCGACCCATTGGCAGCGCTTACCGCCCCTGAATACGTATGCAGCTTATGTCCCCCGGCGCAAGCCTCCGCTAAGGTGGTCACAAATAAAAATGACACCTTACAAGGAATGATGAATGCGCTATTCACTGCTGCTGTTGGCCATGGCCGCCAGCCTGCCATTGCAGGCCAAAACCTTAAGCCTCAAGTCCCCCAATGGCGAGATTGAAGTTAAGGTCAGCGACGATGACGCCCCCCACTATGCCGTGCTGTTTCAGGGTAAGCCTGTGATTGGCGCATCCAAGCTGGGGTTTGACTTTACCAATGCCGCCAACTTCCGGGGCGGTTTTGATATCTCAGACAGCCAAAGGGCCACAGTGGACAGCAGCTGGGAGCAGCCCTGGGGCGAGGCGCGCATCATTGAAGACAAGCACAACGAGCTTGTGGTGAGCTTTACTCACCCAGACAGCAAACAAGGCTATAAGGTGCGCTTTCGCGCCTTTAACGACGGTGTGGGCTTTCGCTACGAGGTGAATGCCGATACACCGCTGAACATCGGCCGCGAGCTCACCGAATTTGCCGTTGAGGAGGCCGACAAGGCTGAAGCCTGGTGGATCCCCGGCCGCGGCTGGAACCGCTACGAGTATCTCTATCAGCACAGCAAGCTTGCCGATGCCGCCCTGGTGCAAACTCCTTTTACCTTTAAAAACAAGGATGGGGTGCATATTGCCATCCACGAGGCGGCCCTGGTGGATTACGCCGCCATGACGTTGAATCAGCGCCGTCCCGGCACCTTTGTCTCAGAGCTGACGCCCTGGTCAGACGGGGTGGCAGTTAAAACCAACGGCAAATTCAACACCCCTTGGCGCACGCTGCAAATCGCGGCCAATGCCACAGGGCTGATTAACTCGCACCTTATTCTCAATCTTAACGAGCCCAACCAGCTTGGGGATGTCTCCTGGGTCGAGCCCGGTAAATACGTGGGCATTTGGTGGGGCATGCACATTAACCAAAACACCTGGGGCAGCGGCAGCAAGCATGGCGCCACCACAGATGAAACCAAAAAATACCTGCGCTTTGCCGCCGACAATGGCTTTGATGGTGTGCTGGTAGAAGGCTGGAATATCGGCTGGGACGGCGACTGGTTCCACAATGGCGATCTGTTCAGTTTTACCCAGCCCTTTGCCGATTTTGATATCCAGGCCATTGCCGATTATGGCCGCGAGGTGGGCGCCAGACTCATAGGCCACCACGAAACCTCCGGCAGCGTCAGCAACTACCGCAAGCAGTGGGATGGCGCCTTCGGTTTATACCAGAAAATGGGCGTCAGTCAGGTAAAAACCGGCTACGTGGCCGATGGCGGTAACATCAAACGCATCGATGAAAACGGCCTCGAGCGCTTCGAGTGGCACGATGGCCAGTTTATGGTGGGCGAATACCTGGATAACGTGAAAACCGCCGCCAAATACCAGATAAGCATCAATACCCACGAGCCCATCAAGGACACGGGGCTGCGCCGCACCTACCCCAACTGGCTCGCCCGCGAGGGTGCCCGTGGTCAGGAATACAATGCCTGGGGCAATCCGCCAAACCCACCCGAGCACGTTGCCATGCTGTCGTTCACCCGCATGCTGGCAGGCCCCATGGACTTTACCCCGGGTATCTTCGACATGGGCTTTAACGGCCTTGGTGACAACACCAATCGCCCACAAAGCACGCTCGCCAAGCAGCTGGCCCTGTATGTGGTGCTCTACAGCCCTATTCAGATGGCGGCCGACCTGCCTGAGAACTACTTAAAACGTCCCGACGCCTTTCAATTTATCAAGGACGTACCCACCGACTGGGAGCAGAGCATTGCCCTCGATGGCGAGGTAGGCGACTTTGTGGTGATGGCCCGTAAAGAGCGCAAGGCGCGCCAGTACAGCGGCAACGACTGGTACCTGGGCGCCGTGACCGACGAGCAGGCCCGGGATGTGACAGTGAAGCTGGATTTCCTCGAGCCCGGCAAAACCTTTGAGGCGCAGATTTATCAGGACGGCAAAGACGCCGAATGGAAATGGCGCCCCTACGAGATTGACATCAAAAAGCTCAAGGTACGCAAGGGCGATACCCTCAGCCTGCATCTGGCCGACGGTGGTGGCGCGGCGGTACGCTTAAAAGCGCTGTGAGCGACGGGCGCCTCGCGCTGAGCTGAACAAAAACGCCGCAGGCAAAACCTGCGGCGTTTTTTATTAAAGCGTTAACTCAGCCATTAAAAGCGGAAGCTCGCCCCCACATAAAAGCCGTCTTCCAGGTCGCGATTTCTGTGGTCATCGTACTGGATGCGGATTTGGCGATAGCCCGCCTCAAAGCCGAGGTTCGGGTTCAGCTCGTAGCCCACCGCCGTGCTCCACTGATAGTGGCCATCAACACCGGAAAAACTCAGCACCGAGGGGCTGACAAAGCCGGTGGCCTTGAGTGACAGGCCGTTACCGAGAGCCAGCTGATACTTGCCCCCCAGGGACAGCATGCTGCCATTGGGGCTGTTATCCAGCCATACCCGCGAGGCCATTGGGCCAAACTCAAACCGGTGCGAACCGGCGTTGTGGCTGAACAGCAGCGCACTCTGCAGCAGGTGATTATCACCGTCCACATACAGGTATTCGCCTTCGAGTCTGGCGCTGGGGGTAAGCTGGCCGCCAAGGGATACAGAGGCGCGATCGTCATTCAGCTCCACACCCATATCGATGGCATGGGCGGCACTGGAAAGCGCGCCGAGGCTCAGCAATAAAGGGGTGGCGATTGAAAAAGTACGTTTCAGGGTCATGGATGTCTCCTTTGCCTTGGGAAATACCCGGGCGCAGCCATGGCGCGGCGGGTTTGGCCCAAGTGTCGCGGCGACATCCTTAACAAAAGATGAATGAATGCCCTGTTTAATCTTTTATAAACAAGATATTACATTTAAGCTTCAGCTAATTAACCCCGACATTAACAGGGCGTTCGCAAAATGGGCATCCCCGGCAGCCGGAGGCGCGGCCCCCGAACCTGTGTCCCTGAAACTGTGTCCCTGAAGATCAGACCACGGCCAGATCCTGCTCAACAGCCTGCTCAACAGCCTGCTCAACAGCAACAGTGCAGTCGATGCGGGTCACCTTGCCATCTTCAATGATGAAAAAGGCATCCTGGGGCAGGTCCTGACGCCAGCAGTCTTCATAGCTTAAATCCAGCAGCATGCCCCGCAGCGCTATGCCGGTCAGGGCATGGCTGACCACCACTATGTCGCCCTCTGGCGGCAACTGCGCCAGCCAACTGGCAAGGCGACTCCTCACCTCATCAAAGCTTTCGGCCTCGGGGGCGTGCAGGTACCAGTCCCCTGCCCCATCAAGCTCGGGGTGCTGACTCCTGATGCTGGGCACGGTTCTTTGCTCCCACAGCCCCAGGGAGAACTCCATCAGCCGCGGCTCTTTGATGATGGGCGTTTCGGCGCTGCCAAGGGCGGCGCGCACAATCTCGGCGGTCTGCACCGCGCGGCCAAGGGAACTGGCATAGAAATGAAACTCTGGCCCCAGATAGGATTTCAGCGCCGTGCCCACCGCCCGGGCCTGGGCGCGGCCCTTGGGTGTCAGTGGCGAGTTGCAGTGGCCCTGCAATTTCTGCTCAACGTTAAAATGGGTTTCCCCGTGCCTTAATACAAAGAATCGTCTGCCCATGGTCGGCTCCTGCTACATCAACTGCTGCAAAAGTTAACCGAATCTGTGCAGCGGAACAAAAACCGGGTTTTGGGTCATTTCTGTCCCCACAGGGCGATTTCAATGCGCCTTGGGGAGGCATAGCTCATAGATTGGGATCAGGATAATCAGCTTTGCTGTACCAGATAGCCCTTGGTCTTAAGCTTGTGGCCAACCTCCACAATGGCATCCAGCGCCGGAATAAGCTCCCGTCCAAGCTCGGTCAGCTCGTATTCCACCGACGGCGGCGAGGTATCCCGTACATGACGGCTGACCACACCGCGCTCTGTAAGCTCGGTCAGCCGCGCCGACAGCACCTTGGCCGAGATGGGCGGTATGTCCACTCTTAGCTCATTAAAGCGCCTCGGGCCCATCCGCAAACACCAGATCACATTGGGTGCCCAGGCACCGGAAATCACCGCCATACACTCGGTAAGCATGCAGGGCGCCGGAGGCGATGGGCTTTTATTCAAACGTACTTTCAAAGACATACAAGTAACCAGGTTTCTTCGGGGTAACCCGATTCTACCCGCAAAACAAGGTTACTTCTAGTAATCTACTTTCCGATGGATATTATCAGAGAGCACTCAAACTGCCTTAAAGGATTAATTGCATATGAAGCTGTATTTCAAACCCGGCGCCTGCTCAATGGCGTCTCACATAGTGCTCAACGAACTGGGTCTGGCCTACACCCTGGAACAGGTGGATACCGCCAGGGGCGTTACCCAGACCGGTCAGCGATTTCGCGACATCAACCCCGGCGGCTATGTGCCGGCGCTGGCGCTTGCCAGCGGTGAAGTTATCACCGAAAACGCCGCCATCCTTGAGTTTCTGGCCGATTTGCCCGCCGCGCTTGGCAAAACTTCCCCCATCCAACTGGCGCCGCCTGTGGCAAGCCTTGAGCGCACCAGGCTCAGGGAATGGCTTGGCTTCCTGTCATCGGAGCTACACAAGGCCTTCAGCCCCTTTTTCAGCGGTGTTGAGCTTAGCCCTGCGGCGCGCAAGGAGGCCGAAGCCAAGCTGCGTAAGCGTTTGTCATTGTTTGAGAAAAAACTGAGCTGCTCTGGGGATTATCTGCTTGGCGACCGTCTCAGCGTGGCCGACATCTACGCCTTTGTCATTCTGAACTGGTGCCAGTTTATTGGGGTCTCCCTCACAGACTGGCCCGCAGCCTTCGCCCTGTGGCAAAAAATCGGCGCCAGACCCAATGCAATACTGGCCATGCAGCAGGAAGGCCTGCTGCCGGAAAAACAGCCTGAGGCTGCAGCCACAAACAGTGCCAGCCAGAGCCAGCCCCAGAACCAAGAGGAACCAGCCTGATGCCAAGCCCTTTTGACGAAGTGCAAACACTGTTATCAGACTACTTTGAGCTGCTGTATCACTGCGATTTGCGGCTGTTCGATACCGTGTTTCACCCCAACGCCCTTTACGCCAGTGCCGATGAAACGCCGTTTCTGCAGCGGGATATGCCCACTTACCGGGAGGTAATTGCCACCCGGCAGTCACCGGCGAGCCGCCGGGAGCCACGTCAGGATGTTATCGATGCCATTGAATTTGCCGGAGACAACACGGCCTTTGCCCGGGTGCGCTGCGCCATAGGGGCCCGCCAATTTGTGGATTTCCTGACCCTGGTGCGGGTAAACGACCGATGGCAAATTATCGCCAAGGTGTTTCAAATCATTGAGAAAAAGGACAACTAACATGCCCTACGTGAATATTAAGGTGACCCGCGAAGGGGTAACCGCCGAGCAAAAAGCGGCGCTTATCAGTGGCGTAACCGAGCTGTTGGTGCAGGTGCTGCAAAAGTCTCCGGCCACCACCATGGTGGTAATTGACGAAGTGGAATTGGACAATTGGGGCATAGGTGGGCTGCCGGTGGAAGCCTTCCGCCACAGTCAACAAGGCTGATCAGCACTCTCTCCCCTGCCGGGCAGACGCGACATTGGCATTCCAGGCCGCTTAAGCCACCGCCCGGCGTTTTTATCAGCTAATTCAGCACACTCAAAGTGAGAAGGGTGCTGCACCGAAAAGGTGCAGCCGCTCCCAATCGAGGTGCTTCATGGCGCCGGATTACGCCTAAAACTCTATATCTATCAACCCCCTGAATTCAGGCACAGCCTTTGCTTTGTCAATGCGGATGTCACTACTTATGGAGTATTAGGGATGAATATCAAGCTTGATGATTTAAGCCACCCGGCAGTTGCCAGATTGCTGCACGAACATCTGGAAGACATGTACGACAACTCCCCCGCAGACAGCGTACACGCGCTGGATCTGGCCCGTCTCAAGCAACGTGATATCCGTTTTTATACCCTGTGGCAGGGCAATACCCTCGCCGCCTGCGGCGCCGTGAAGCAGGTGGACTTTCACAGCGGCGAAATCAAATCCATGCGAGCCACCCGAGCGCTGCGCGGTCGCGGCTTTGGCCACGCCATGCTGATGCATCTGGAAAATGAGAGTCGCCGCCTCGGCTTCAAACGCCTGTATCTGGAAACCGGCACCGCCGATTACTTTCTGCCGGCCCAGCGCCTGTATCTGGCCCACGGCTTTGAGCAGTGCGCCCCCTTTGGTCATTACCGCGAAGACCCCCACAGCCTGTTTATGACCAAGGCCCTGTGAGCCAGATGAAAAGGTTCACCAGGCCCTGACACGAGTCAACAAGCCACTGAGGCTTGGTGAAACCTTATGCTATTCACTCAGTTAACCGGCCTTTTTGCCCGGCTTCAGAGGTAAAGGCTTTTCCCGCCTTCATTAACAAGATACCCTTGCCGTTAACAATAACGCGTCTCAACTCATTGGCTCAAAGAGAACCTCTGGTGATCCGGCAGATCAGAATGCGCTGCAACTCGCGGCCCACAGCATCGTTTTTCAGTCGCTCAATGAGCACCAGAGTACGCCATGGCTGGCATCTGTTGGCGGTGGCGCTTATCTTCACCTTCAGTTTGCACGCCCATGCCATTGAACCCTCGCTCTTTACCCCACCGCTGTTTCAGGTAGAAGCCAATCACAAGCTGCAAAGTAAAGAAATCCTTAAACTGGAAACCGACCCACAGGGCTTTATCTGGGTTGGGACACGCAGAGGCGTGTTCCGCTTTGATGGCTATGAATATCTGCCCCTTGAGAGTGCAAACAATCCGGCACTGTCGAAGCTGCATGTACGCTCCCTGCTGGCCGATGGCCAATTTTTGTGGATTGGCACCATGACTCAGGGGGTCTATCGGGTCGATTTAAGCACCCGGCAGACCACCCAATTTGCACGCAGCCCCGAGACGCCGGGCAGCATAGGCGGTAATCAGGTCAATGCCATAAAGAAAGACCGCAACGGCAGACTCTGGTTTGCCCATGACCGGGGCCTGGACAGCTGGAACGAGCAAAGCGCGCAATTCACCCCCTATCTTTCCCTCGATAAACCCGACGATCGTTATCACAACTACCTGCTGGATATCGAATTCGATGCCGAGGGTAAACTCTGGCTGTCTACCGCCATGGGACTGGCCTGGATGGACAAGGACGCCGCCGGTTTCGCGCTGTTTGCCAGTGAGGGCGAGTTGCTGCACAAGGTGGTGCTGCGAAGACTGTACCTTGCCAGCGACAACCGCCTGTGGCTCACCAGCCAGAATCAGGGCACGTACCTCTTAAGCCCGGCCACCCGGGAAGTGCTGCTGCTTAGCGAAGGCGATGGCGATGAGACCCGCAAGGTCATCAACACAGGCATTGCCGAAACGTTTGAAGCCGATGGCAGTCGCCGTATCTGGCTCAGTGGCACCAAGGGCGTCGAAATTCGCGATGGCGAATCCGGCAGGCTTATCAAACATCTGCAGGGGAATCTGCTTGACCCTCAGGGGCTTGCCGGCGATTTGATTTACTCCATCACCAACTCGCCCTCGGGCACCCTGTGGTTTGGGGTATTGGGTGTAGGGCTGCAATATCATCCGCCCCAGGCACGGGGATTCTCGTTGATTGACCGCTTTGCCCCAGCACTGAAAGACCTGTTTTCAACCAATATTCATCAGGTGCTTAACCTGGGTGAAGGTGAGTTACTGGTGCTGACTGAGCAGCAGGCGAGTCGAATTAGTCTCAGTAGCGGCCACACATCGCCGTTCAGCGACGATACGAAAGTTCAACAAAAACTGCTGGTTTCCGCCATCAAAGACAGCGAAGGCAACTTTTGGTTTGGGGGTGACAGCGGCAACCTGATAGCCACCACCGCCGATGGCCATTGGCTTAACGAACTGCAATTGCCGCTGACCAAAAACGACGGGGTGTTCGTGAAAAACCTCGCCCTTGGACCAGAGCCAGTACTCTGGGCCGGCAGCGACAGGGGGCTGGTCAGGGTGTCCCTCGACGATCTGACCATGTCGACGCTAAAAAATGCCGACGGCAGTCGCTTTATCAGCTTCGTTCGCTGCCTCTACCTGGATGGGCAAAATCGGCTCTGGGTCGGCACCCTGGGCGGGCTGGGGTTGGTGGCTCCGGGTTCTGATACCGTCAATATCTTCAGCAAGGAGCAGGCCACCGAAGGCAGTCTGCGCCACAATCAGATAAATCAAATCCTGAGTGACAGGCAGGGCAATCTGCTAATCACCCACCCCGAAGGCATAGACAGGCTGAGCAGCGACGAGCTGGAAAAACTCACAGCTACGCTTGCACGCATGCCAGCACCCGGCTTCGCCGAGGAAGCTTCTGGCCTTGACAAGGCGGCACCAGAAAAGGATGCCGCAGTACTGAGATTCAGTCCCTTTGCCATAGACATCACAGACCGGATGACAGTACCGGCCAGATTAGTCGCATTGCCGACGGGAAACCTTTGGCTGGGTAACACACATTTACTCGATAAAAATGGCCTGGCGCTGGCGCAATTTGGTGAGCGTGAGGGCGCGCTCGACCTGGGCTGGAGCCGCAGCACACCGCTTCTTGGCAACCACAGCTTCGTCTATGCCACCAATAACAGTATGCAGCTGATAAGCACTGAGGCCCGCCCACGACCAGGCCATGACGCAACTGTCGCCATTACCCAGATACAGCTTGGCAGTGTCGATATTCCGTTCGATCTCCAGGCGCCGGGGTTAGTGGTGGGCGCCGACGACCAACGCTTCTCGGTACGCTTTGCAAGCCCCGACGCCAGTAGCCTTGGTAAGGTGGATTATCGCTATCGCCTCGATGGCTATGACAACGACTGGCTGACAGCCCCGGAAGATATGCGGCTGGCGCGCTACACAGGCCTGCCCCCCGGGAATTATCGTTTGAGATTACAAGCGAGGGTGCAAGGCGCAGACTGGGGGCCAGAGCTGCAACTGAAGGTCAGTAAAGCGCCCAAATACTATCAAACCCTGTGGTTTCAGCTGCCGCTGGCTGCCCTGTTGATTGCCATGCTATATGGCTTGTTTCGTTGGCGTCTTGCCCATGCCAGAAGGCAGCAGCTGGCCCAGTTTGAGCATCGCGATGCCTTAAGAAAAGCCCAGATGCTGTCGGAGTTGATGGAGCAAAAAAACCGAATGCTGGCTGAAGTTGGCCACGACCTTCGCACGCCGCTGGCCATGATTAAAGTGCAGTTGGAGGCCATGCAGGACGGTTTGCTGCAAAGCACCGATGCCACCTTTGAGTCGATGGCAAATAGCCTGGGCAATCTCAATCGCATGGTGGGCGACATAGTGCAGCTGTCTGCAGAGGAAGTAACAAACCTTGCCATGAGTAAGGAGCACCTTAAGCTTTTGCCGCTGATTGAAGAGCAGATAACCAGCTTCCGCCCCCTGCTGGCACAAAAAGGGATCGGGGTTAGCTTCACCTGTGAGCCCGAGCTGCCCCCTGAGACGACCGTGTTTGCCGATAAGGCACGACTGGAGCAGGTTTTTGGTAACCTTCTGAAAAACAGTTATAAATACACAAATCAGGGTGGCCAGGTACAGCTGTCGTTGACAGTATCGCCGTCGCATTCCCCCCAAGAGGCACAGCCCGCTGACGCATCCCTTGATGCCTGGGTAACCCTTAGCATCCAGGATTCGGCCCCCGGCGTTGCCGCCGATGAATATTCCCGCCTGTTTGACCGCCTTTACCGGGCCAGCAACATTGGGGACGCCGATAGGGCAGAAACGGCCTCTGGTTCAGGGCTTGGACTGTGGATTTGCCAGTCGATTGTCCGCGCCCACGGCGGCACGATAACGGCTTCGCCCTCCTCTTTGGGTGGGGTCGCCATTGAAATACAATTGCCGCTCAGTATCCAATCATCGGCCAGGGTTCCCTCTTTGCCTGCCACACCGTCCAAACCCAATGCGTCTGAGCGCAGCGCTTAACACAGCTTACAGGTGACAAAAGACCGCCATGACCCACAAGGTGTTTATCGTAGAAGATGAGAAGAACATCGCCGAAGTGATGCAGATGTATTTGCAGGCTGAAGGTCTGCAAACCCGTGTATTTCATGATGGCAGCGCCGTGGTCGAGGCGGTGAAAGCAGACAAGCCCAGTCTGATGCTGCTCGATTTGATGCTGCCCGGTAAGGATGGCCTCAGCATTTGCCGTGAACTCAGAGCCTTTTCAGAGCTTTACGTCATTATGACCACCGCCAGGGTGGAAGAAGTGGACCGCCT
Source organism: Shewanella zhangzhouensis (assembly GCF_019457615.1). Taxonomy (NCBI): domain Bacteria; kingdom Pseudomonadati; phylum Pseudomonadota; class Gammaproteobacteria; order Alteromonadales; family Shewanellaceae; genus Shewanella; species Shewanella zhangzhouensis. The sequence continues at coordinate 1,378,505 of NZ_CP080414.1, read as the reverse complement.
GCTGGGGCTTGATACCGGCGCCGACGACTATGTGTGCAAACCCTACAGCGCCCGTGAGCTGACAGCCCGGGTACGGGCAGTGCTTCGCCGGCTCGACGGCAAACTCACTGCCGCAGGCCCCAGCCTCAAGGTGGATGAAGCCGGGTTGTCACTGAGCTTTGGCGGCCAGACTGTCGTCCTGACGGCGCTGGAATTCAGGCTGTTTAACCTGCTCTACAGCCAACCAAACCGCATTTATTCCCGCAGTCAGATTTTGGATATGCTCTACAGTGACTTCAGGGTATTGTCGGACCGAACTGTGGACAGCCATATTCGTAACCTGCGTAAAAAACTCGCAGGCCTTAATACAGAGCAGGAGATGATCCGCTCTATCTATGGTCTGGGTTATCGCTTCGAAGGCTAAAGCACCGTACAGCCATTAAGGCAGTACCAATCGCGACGCCCGGCGAAAACTGCATAATTGCTGCACAATCCTGTGCTCTTATGTGGCATAACGGCAGGGTCTCAGCCCTTAAAGGCCCGTGAGTAACCAAGGTGCGAAGCCGCAAAAGGTGTGGAGTCAGGGGTAAACATGTTCCAATTTTTACGCGATATCCGGTTATTCAGTGAGACCGAATCCTTAAATGGCATTGCCCTGAAACGTCGGCAACTGGTGCTCAATGGCCTGCTGCTGACCATTATTTTGCTGCTCAGTGTTTTCGCCATTTACAACCAGTTAAGGGGCATGTGGCAGATCGCCGCACTGGACTTATGCGCCCTGGCAGCCTGCCTGTTTGCCTACATTCGCCTGCGCCTGAGCAACCGTTCACCCCGCCAGACTGTTGATACCGATGATCGCCAAGCTGCGGCGCAGGACAAACAACATAAAGCGGCACAACTTCGCATCCTCAAGTCCACGTCGCTGCTGGTCAGCCTCATTCTGATGCTGTTTTTATGGGCCCTGGCATATCAGGGGCAAGCCGAAAACTTCAGCCTTATCTGGACCTTTTTCCTGCCGGTATTCGTGTTTATGCTCAACGGCCGACTGCTGGGCAGCGCCTTGGTGGCGGTGTTTTATCTGGTGCTTTTTACCCTGGCTTTCAGTCAATTGGGACAATGGCAGGATGGCGACTGGAATCTTGTGAGCCTGACGCGGTTTGTGCTGGCCTCGCTGGTGATGGTGTTTACCTGCTTTTTCAGTGAATTAACCTTAAGCCGCGCCTATATCGAGGTGCAAAAATCCCACTCGGAAACCGAGCAACTGTTGCAGGAGCGAAACCGCCTGATGCTCACCACCCTGGCAAAACAGGAAAAACTGCTCAGCGACGTGTCCCACGAATTGAGAACCCCACTCAGCGCCCTTCGCCTGCGTCTGGAAGCCATGAAAGATGGAATCATGGTGCCAAGAGGCGACAATATGGCGACGCTGCTGAAACAAGTGGATCAGCTGCAAACACTGATATCCGATATCACCACTGCCAGTAAGCTCAGCCAAATCACCCTCGATGCCAACGCTACCGAGGTGGCACTGGAGCGTTTCCTGCCGGGGGTGCTGGCCCCCTTTCAGCAGCGGGCCGCAGGGCTTGGGCTCACACTGACGTTTACCCATGCAACCACGCCAGCACCAAGGCATGGCGAAAACCGCTCCGAGCCACAACCCACCTTCAGGGCACGCCTCGATGAAGCAAGCTTTGCCATGGCGCTGGGGAAAGTACTTGAGAACTGCCTGCGTTATACCGAGGCACCGGGCAGCATCAGTGTGCGTCTAAGCACTGAGGATAAGCGGGTCTGCCTCAGCATTGAAGACAGTGCCCCGGGTGTGGAAGATGCAAGTCACCCCCTGCTGTTTGAGCCACTGTTCAGATTGGATAGCTCCCGCAGCCGGGATACCGGCGGCGCTGGCCTGGGGCTGTCTGTGACCAAGTCCATCATTGTCGCCCATCAAGGCAGTATTTGCGCCAGCCAGTCGCCCCTTGGTGGCCTGGGTATTCACATCTCTCTGCCCGCAATCTAAGTCCCCTCAGAGTGCGCTCATCTGCGGCGCCTAGGTGCTGCTCCAACGTCTGCACTTTTCAGTCAGTTCTGCATTTTTCCTGCACATTTGCCTGTTTTACTGCAGGGTAGATAATTCTATGCAAGGAAATGCAGCATGAAGCGCTTGTTAACCATGGCCCTGATCGTGGGCCTGTGCAGCTCTCACAGCCTGTTCGCCGCCAGCCTGACAAAACAATCAGTCAACTTTTCTGGTAATGCCAAAGATATCGGTGTGGTCAATGACGCCGATAATCTGGTGTTTTTGCAGGCGATAAATCCGTCCAAGCCGGGCTTTATAACCCAAGGCAGCGGTGAATGGGGCTTCGCCACCAATGACGGCTCCAACACACCAGATGTTGCTGCGATTGCTCTGCAGTTTAACGGTGCGCCTGCGCTGCTGGGGGTTCCGGCAGAGTCTGGCACCTTAACCATTGGCGCCAACAATGAGATTGCCGATCTCTGGACTCAGCGTATATATGCCCGCCCGGTGGTGTTTGTCAGCTTCGAGGACCCAAACCTCAACAACGGCGTCAGCATAGTACCAACGGCGCCCATCACTGCCGGTAATCAGTTTTTATTTGATGTACGCCAGACTGATGGTTTTGGCGCCGATTTAACCGGAGCCAAGCTGCATTACCTGGTGGCTGAAGAAGGCTGGCACCGGCTGGCCGATGGCCGCATGCTGCTGATTTCAAGCGCTGAAGTAAAACATACCGGTTTTACTGGCAAGACCATTGAACTGGGCGCCAGCTTTACCGATGCAGTGACAGTGGCGCAGTTGCAGCGCCCTATGCTGTTTAAAAACAGTTTAGGCTTTCGTCAATTATTCGATATGGCGGTGTATCAGGGCGCAACAGTCACCAGCGGTGTGGGCGACTTTGACAGTATTGGCCTGCGCTTAATGCAGCAAAATGGCGTGGAAGCCACGACAAGCGATACGGTTTATGCTGGCCGCATTGGTTTTATGGTGCTGGGACATATCAGCAATATTGCCAATAAATTTAAAACCGTCAGAGATACCAATACCAATATCCGCGGTGGCAGTTATTTAACCGTGCCACAAGCAAACTTTCAGTACTATCCGCATAGCGCGGCTGCCACGCCGCTGCTGAATAAAGCAGCCTGCGCCGAAGATGATGATGTGCAGAACTTCTGTACTTACTTATCTTTGCCAGTTGATGCCATGAGCCGCGGCACCTTCGATACCCCTCGTTTGCCCTACATGAACAGTGATTTTGAGCCACTGCAAATGCAGCGTACGCTCTACTCTGAAATTGAAGGCAGCTGGGAAGGTACTGCCGAAGCCGAATTGGCAACGCCTGTTACCGATGGCGATGGTAAGGCCATTGTGGGTACCCTGGCCAGAATGTACCCCAACTTGGTTGCAGCCAGAGGTTGGGACGCGGTGCTTATTGGCAGTAACAGCTATTGGCACTGGTTTGCCACCTACCATTACAACACCTGTGTGTTTGACAGTATGAATACCGCCTGTGTCGACTACACGCCCGGCGAAAGCATAGTTAAGAACAGCAGCATCCTGTGGGATGCCAGTACCGTTCGTTATGATCCCGACGATAACAAGTATATTGGTGCACACCCCAGTACCACTCGCGCTCAGGAGCTGTTTATTGCCACTGACACCGGGCGCAATGATCGTGGCACCTACGTCGAGAGACTAACCCCCAAGAGTTGGGAGGCCAGCGATACCTTCGACTACTTAAAATTCAAAGTGCCCGACAACAACAAGTTTATTAATCTCGACAACATACAGGCCGCCAGTCGGGAGCTGATTGAAACGGCTGCTGAACCCTGGCAGTTTGCCTTCATCCGCACCAGCGCCAGCGCATCCGAAAGCTGGTGTGCTACCTGCGAAGGTATTCCGACCTTTCAAACAGGTGCTTGGAAAAGCAGTGAAAGTAAAGTTTATCTCGTGGCAGTGCATTCCAACGCCTATTACTACGGCGAAGGTCACGCCAATGGCAGCTGGATAAGACCCAGAGTTGGCAAAGTCGGGAAAAGCTTGCGGGTTGGAGACTACTTATTTGCCAATATTCCGATAGGAGTTAACGTCCAGGACTTTTATTGGCTGCGATCTGCGACCGGAACCCGCAGTGATGCCGTACAAATTGCGTACGGCGAATTGGGGTATCAGGCCACGGCGGATGATGGCAATCACTATGTCACCCTCTGCATGGATTATGACAATTCAGAGCGCTGTGGTGACTGGTTCAAGGTGGGCAATATTCCATACGCCACAAACATAGGGGTTCGCACCATTGCCCCAACCGGCGTCGATTTAGTGGGTGACTATAGTTACATAGCGCCAGGTAGCGGCAATTATGATGTGGAGTCTCGTAGCCCGCATCGATGGCAGAAGCTAACCAACGGCGTATGGCAGGATATCAGCGGCGAAACAGAGCAGACTTATGTTGCACGTGGCTCACTGGGCTGGCAGGTACGTTTTTGCGTTATTCCCCGTTCGCTTGCGGGTATAACCGGCCCTGAAGTGTGTTCGGCCGGGATTGTTGTGCAAGGCGATAATGACTCGGATGGCATTGCCGATCACTGGGACAGTGATGATGATAACGACGGCATCTTTGACTGGTATGATGCCTTCCCGATGGATAGAAACGAATGGGTCGATACCGATCGCGATGGTATTGGTAACAACGCCGATCTGGACGATGATAACGACGGCCTGAGCGATGAAGTTGAAAACGCTGGCTTAACCGACCCATTAAAGTACGATACCGACGGCGACGGCACCAACGATGCCGACGACCCCTTCCCGACCAGCTATGGTAATTTTCCGGATTTTGATAACGATGGTTTAGACGATACCGTTGATGATGATATCGATGGCGATGGGGTCGTTGATTTTGTTGAAATTACCCACAATGGTCAATCTGTGATCCGCCGGGTTGATGATGACCCTTTCCGCGCCTGTGTCTCTAACCATATTACTGTCACCAGCAATGCCGACAGCGGCCCGGGCAGTTTGCGCCAGGCGCTGATTGATTTGTGTTCCGGAGAAATCTATTCCGATTTGAGCATCATTGATTTCAGCGATGCTATGACCATCACCTTACAAAGCCCATTGGTGATAAACAAAGGCATGGAGATCAATGGCAACCGTGAAGTCATTCTGGATGCACAGGGCCAGCATGAAGTGTTTCATGTTGCCATGAAGGAAGGACTTGCCAGCACCCAATTCCCGTATTTGGTGGGACTGACGCTACGAAACGGCATATCGACCCAACTCGAAGAAAATCAGATTGCAGCCGACAGGTCTTTTGGCAGTGCCATCAATGTGCAATCAAGCCCATACGTAATGCTACATACTGTTTTTATTGAGAATATGACGGCACCGGCCATCGCAGGTGACAGCCTTCAACTGTATTTGGAAAACAGTTTAGTTGCCAACGTGCAGGGCAATAACGCCGCACTGGTGGTCGAGGATGGCCATATCGCCCTGTTCTCCAGCACCATAGTTAACAGCGAAGGCGGCACCATAAGCTTAGTTGGCGAAGGCAAAGCTCAGCTGCGCAATAGCTTGCTCCTTAAAGGTGCCAATGGCTCAACCGTGTGTAACGTGGAAATCTGGGAGCAGCAAAGCGCCAGCTGGGTAGAAGACAGCGAATGTGGCGTTATTTCCTCTGGCTATGTAGAGCTGGCGGCCCCGGACAATGGCGATTACCGCCCGGTACCTGGCAGTGCCAATATCGATGCCGGTGAGAACGGCGAGCTGCCACCAGATGCGGTAGACTTGCTCGGTAATGCCCGCGTAATGGGGGAATACAATCCGGATTACCCACCAGAGCTTGGCGGGCCGCTTTATCCAAAAATGGATATTGGTGCCATCGAATATGTCTTTAATGGCGACTTCGACGGTGACGGCGTTGACGACAATACCGATGCCTTCCCCAGCGATCCGAGTGAAACGCTCGATAGTGACAGCGATGGTGTGGGTGATAACAGCGATGCCTTCCCGAACGATCCTAACGAGCAGTTTGATACCGACTCAGACGGTATAGGCAATAACACCGATGAGGATGATGACGGTGATCAGGTCGCGGATGCGGACGATGCGTTTCCGCTGGATGGCAGCGAGTGGCTTGATTCCGATGCCGATGGCATTGGTAATAACGCCGATACGGACGACGATAACGACAATGTCCCGGACAGTTCTGATGCCTTCCCGCTGAATGCCACCGAATCTGTTGATACCGACCTCGATGGCATTGGCAATAATGCCGATACCGACGATGACAACGATGGCGTGTTGGATGCCAGCGATGCCTTCCCGCTGGATGCCACCGAGGCAGTCGATACCGACCTTGATGGCATCGGCAACAATGCCGACACCGACGATGACAACGATGGCGTGTTGGATGGTGCCGATGCTTTCCCATTGAATCCAGCAGAGTCAATGGATACCGATCTCGATGGCATCGGCAACAACGCCGATGCCGACGACGACAACGACGGCGTGCTCGACGGCGACGATGCATTCCCGCTGGATGCCACAGAAAGCGTCGATACTGACCTCGATGGCATTGGTAACAATGCCGACACTGATGATGACAACGATGGCGTGTTGGATGCCAGCGATGCCTTCCCGCTGGATGCTGCGGAATCGCTCGATACTGACCTCGACGGCATCGGCAACTATGCCGACACCGATGACGACAACGACGGTGTGCTCGACAGTGACGATGCCTTCCCACTGGATGCGGCAGAAAGTGTCGATACCGACAAGGACGGCATCGGCAACAATGCCGATACCGATGATGACAACGACGGCGTGCTCGACAGTGACGATGCCTTCCCGCTGGATGCGGCAGAGTCTGTTGATACCGACAAGGACGGCATCGGCAACAACGCCGACACGGACGATGACAACGACGGCGTAGTCGACAGCGACGATGCCTTCCCGCTGGATGCTGCGGAATCGCTCGATACTGACCTCGATGGCATCGGCAACAACGCCGACACTGACGATGATAACGACGGCGTGCTCGACAGCGACGATGCCTTCCCGCTGGATGCTGCGGAATCGCTCGATACCGACCTCGACGGCATCGGCAACAACGCCGATACCGATGACGACAACGACGGCGTAGTGGACAGTGATGACGCCTTCCCGCTGGATGCTGCGGAATCGCTCGATACTGACCTCGATGGCATCGGCAACAACGCCGACACTGACGATGACAACGACGGCGTAGCTGACAGTGACGATGCCTTCCCGCTGGATGCGGCAGAGTCTGTCGATACCGACAAGGACGGCATCGGCAACAACGCCGACACTGACGATGATAACGACGGCGTGCTCGACAGCGACGATGCCTTCCCGCTGGATGCTGCGGAATCGCTCGATACTGACCTCGATGGCATTGGCAACAACGCCGACACCGACGATGACAACGACGGCGTAGTGGACACAGAAGATGCCTTCCCGCTGGATGCGGCAGAAAGTGTCGATACCGACCTCGATGGCATTGGTAACAATGCCGACACTGATGATGACAACGATGGCGTGTTGGATGCCAGCGATGCCTTCCCGCTGGATGCCACCGAGGCAGTCGATACCGACCTGGATGGCATTGGCAATAATGCCGACACCGACGATGACAACGACGGCGTGCTCGACAGCGACGATGCCTTCCCGCTGGATGCCAGCGAAACTGTCGATACAGACGGTGACGGCATCGGTAACAATGCCGACCCCGATGACGATAACGATGGTATTCCCGATGAAGAGGACGCGGCGCCGCTCGACCCCAACATTGGCGATACCCAAAAGCCGGTGTTTGCCGAGCTTGCAGCACTGACCTTCGAAGCCACGGGCGTAATGACTGCTGTTACGCTGCCCGAACCACAGGTCACCGACAACATCAGCCAAACCCTCACCATCAGCTCTGATTTGGCGAGCGAACTGGCCCTTGGTGAGCACAAAGTGGTCTGGACGGCGACGGATAGTGCCGGTAACTCGGCTACTGCCGAGCAGTGGGTCACGATTGTGGATACCACAGCGCCGGAGTTTGAGGAATTGAGTCCCTTGGTAATCAATGCCAGCGGCCGCTTAACCGATATCAGCCCACTGCTGAACTACAGCGCCTTTGACCTGGTCGATGGCGAGGTTAGTGCAGTCCACAGCGGCAGCAGCGAGCTTGTCAGCGGCGCCCATGAGCTTGAACTGAGTGCAACCGACAGCTCAGGCAACACGGCGACTGCCATGCTCCGCTTACACATTTTGCCCAGACTTAAATTGGCGAAAACCATGACGGTTGAAGCCGGTGGCAGCTATTCAGTGCCGGTGCAGCTAAGCGGCGAGGCGCCTGCCTATCCGGTGACCATGGCCTACTCGCTTGAAGTTAATGGCGTCACCCAGCCAGCTCAGAGCGCCAGCATAGCATCTGGCACCAGCGGCGAACTGATGGTTAGCATCCCGGCGGGACTGGCGCTCAATACTGAACTTTTGGTGCGGGTGAACAGCATCAGCAATGCCTTTGTCGCCGATGACCAGCAAACCGAACTGCAGCTGACTGAGCAAAACCTGGCACCGACCATTTCGGCTCAGGTGCTGCAACAAGGTCAGCCGCTCCGAGTGCTGGCCCCGGCGTCAGGCGAGGCACAAATACGGCTCAGTATCAGTGATGTGAACGTGAACGACACACACCAAATCAGCTGGCAAGTGGTCGACCAGGCCTTTAGCGGCGAGCTTTCTGCCGATGGGCTGAGCATGAGTTTTAACCCGAATGAGCTGAGCCTGGGTCGCTACGCAGTGGATGTAATTGTTACCGAAACGAATACCCCCGAGCAGCTCAGCAGCAAGCGCCGTATTCGCTTTAATGTGGCAGCACTGGCCGAGTTGAGTGCGACAACCGATACCGATGGCGATGGCATTGTCGATAGCATCGAAGGCTATGGCGACAGCGACAACGACGGCATTGCCGATTATCTGGATAACGATGTCGATGGCAGTCGCTTACCGGTCAATAGCACCACTGAGTCGATGCAAACCAGCGCCGGTGTGCAGCTTAGCCTTGGAAATATGACCAGCGCCCTCATCAGCAGCGGCGCCGGTATGACAATGACTGACTTGGCTGAGTCTGTTGCCGACAACAGCGGCGCTGCCAGTAGCGAAGATGATCACTTCAGCCAGGTAACCGCTGTACTGGACTTTACCCTGAGTGGTCAAATTCAGCCCGGTCAGTCAGTTGCTGTTGTATTCCCACTGCCCCACGGCGCTGCATTGCCGGTTGACGCGGTATACCGCAAATACAACACATCGCAGGGCTGGTTTAACTTCGCTGAAGATAGCCGCAACAGCTTAGGCTCTGCGCCACTGCTTGATGGCGAGTGCCCGCAGGTTGGCGCCGTAAGCTATGAGCCCGGTTTGGTCGAAGGCTATCAGTGCGTACAGCTGCTGCTGGAAGACGGCGGTCCCAACGATGCCGATGGCAATGCCAATGGCGTGATTGAAGATCCGGGCGTTATCGCGGTGCTGAGCCAAAACCAGCTGCCGGTTGCAAATCTGGACACAGCGTCCATTTTGGACACCCAGACGCTGGTGATTGACGTACTGGCAAACGACAGCGATGCCGATGGTGACAGCTTAAGCGTGATTGCTGCCAGTGCGGATAATGGCGCGGTGGAACTGCTCGCTGACAACACCCTGCGCTTCAGCCCAGGTTCGGGCTTCAGTGGCACGGCAATCATCCGCTATCAAGTCAGCGATGGCTTTGGTGGCAGCGCCCAGGGTGAAGTACATGTGACCGTGAGCCTTGCGCCAGTGGTGGAACCGGCCCCCCCTGCAACTGATACAGGCGGTGGCTCTATGCCTCTGTGGTCACTGCTGCTTTTGGGGCTGGCATTCACAAGAAATCGCCGAGCGGCCAAGCCACAGTAAGGCTTCCAGGTAAAACGTCGAAAACAGCATGAAAAAAGAGCGGCTAAGCCGCTCTTTTTATTTACACACTCTAAAGCTCAGCGGCCATCTTTGGCGCGGCGGGCTTTGAAATCAGACTCTTCCAGCCACTTGGGCCACTCACTGCCGTTGGCGAGGCGCGAAAGGATTTGCTCAATCAGCAAAAGGTCCTGCTGCACGCCGCCGAGTTTCCACTCGGGTGAGTAATCGTCGGCGCCTTTATGGTACTTGTGGGCAATGTAGTCAGGGTCGGTATCGCCAAGGCTCATAAACAGCAGCCCGGGTACGCCCTGCTGGGCCAGGGCAAAGTGGTCTGAGCGGAACATCAGGCCGTTTTGCGGACGGGGATCGGCTTTCACCTGCCTGCCCTGGGCCTTGGCGGCATCACTGAGCATGGCTTCCAGCTCAGATACCCCTTCGCCGTAGCGCAGTATGTAATCCACGCCCTCGCCCACATTCATGCCATCGATGTTCAAAAAGGCCACCAGCTTGGCGGTAGGCAGCGGCGGATTTTCAGCAAAATACTGGGCGCCAATCAGCCCGGTCTCTTCGGCGGTAAAAGCAGAAAAAATCATGCTGCGGCCGGGTTTATCAGCCTCTGGCAGCGCAGCATAGTGCCTTGCCAGCGCCAGCACCCCGGCCACGCCGGTAGCGTTATCCACTGCGCCATTGAGGATAATGGTTTTGCCCTCTTCCTCGATTTGGCCAAGGTGATCCCAATGGGCGTGCATCACCACGGCTTCGTCGGCCTGTTTGTTCCCGGGCAGCATGGCAGCCACATTATGGGACTCGGCGCGCTCGATATGGTTATTCAGGGTTAAATCGGCCTTCACCGTCAAAGGTACAGCTTTAAAGCCCAGCTTCATGGCGGCCGCTTTCAGCGCTTCAATATCCTGGCCCGATGCGGCAAGGATCTGCTTGGCTGCTGCATATTGCAGCCAACCCATCACCCCCACCTGACTTTGGTTGTTGTTGCCATCGACCAGGGTGAACTTGGTATTGGTGTTGGAGTTTTTCACCACCCCCCAGCCATAGGCGGCAGGGGCGTCTTCGTGAACGATAAACACGGCTTCGGCGCCCTGACGGGCCGCTTCTTCATACTTGTAGGTCCAGCGGCCATAGTAAGTCATGGCGTTGCCTTTAAAGACCTTGGGGTCCTGGGTGGCAAAGCCCGGATCGTTTACCAGCAGCACCACGGTTTTGCCGCGCACATCCACACCGGCATAGTCATTCCAGCCGTATTCGGGGGCGTTGATGCCATACCCCACGAACACCATATCGCTGCCACTTAGCTCTACCTTGGGAACCACCCGCTGGGTACGGGCAGTGAAATCCTCACCCGAGGTAAAGCTGAGCTCGCCAACCTTCAGCACCATGCTCTGATCGGCGGTGATCTTCGCCATGGGCACCGGCTGCAGATACTCGCCATTGAACGCCCCTTTCAGGCCCATCGACTTAAAGGCCTGGGTGAGGTAATCCAGGGTCTTTTGCTCTCCATCGGATAGGGGCGCGCGGCCGCCAAAGGCGTCGCTGGCAAGGGTTTTCACATCTTCGCGAAATGCGTTTTCATCAAAACTCAGGGGGGCGGCAAAGGCCTGGGCAGACAGGCACAGCCCAAGGCCCAAAAACAGGCGGTAGGTTGGGTTCACGGGGTATCCTTCTTATTGACTGCAAGCAGCCATTGTATCGCCGGACCACCTCATTGCAATGCCGCAACACCTCATTCGGCTTGCAGTTTTTTCACCATGTAAAAGCGCTGGCCACCGTCGAATGGATAGTCGGACTGACACCAAACGGTGTGATAACCGCGGCTTTTGTAAAACGCGGGCGCCTGAAACGCCAGGGTATCGAGCAGTAACCATCGACACCCTCTGGCAAGAGCTTCCTCTTCGGCCGTGGCCAGTAAGGCGCTGCCAATCCCCTGCCCCCGCAAACTGTCGCACACCCAAAAGTTATCAATCAGGCACCAGTTACCAAAGGTGCGCCCGGCGATACCGGCTGCAAGTTCACCGTTGTCATGGAGCTGTTTGAAGCCTATGGGCCGACGTTGGCTGGCATCCCAGTGCCCGGCATTGAAGGCGGCAATCTTACTTTTCACCACCTCGGCAAACGCCGGAGTTTCATCGGCAATAAAGGGCATCAGACTCGCTCTCCTGCAAAGCGGCGCAGCCGCGGTAAGCTGCCGGTACTGATGGCCGTACCAAGCAAAATGATGGCGGTGCCAAGGAGGGTGTGCCAGCCGATATGTTCACCCAGGAACAAGGCCCCCCACAGGATACCGAATACCGGAATAAGGAAGGTGACGGTTAATGCCGAGGTGGCGCCCACTTCATCGATTAGCCTGAAATACAAAAGATAGGCCACACCGCTGCACAGTACCCCCAGAGTCACCACAGCAGCCAGGGTGCCAGAGGAAGGCATGGATTCTGGGGGCGCGGCAAACAGCAAGGTGGGCAACAGCCAGGCGCTGGCGGCCCACATGCAGCCGTGGGCATTGCTGTAGGCATTGCCATGATTGGATGCCTTGGTGTAAATGCTGGCAAAGGCGTAACAGACAGCGGCGCCAAGCCCCGCAGCCAGGGCCCAAAGCCCCTCGGCAGAAAGCGATAAACTCTCCACGCCCGCCAGCAGCACCACGCCACAAAAACCTGTGATAAGTCCACCCAGGGCGGCGCCCCTTGGCATGGCCCTTTGCCAGATGGCAAGCAGCAACGTGCTCCACAGCGGCGCCGTGGCATTGAGCACGGACATCAGGGACGCAGCAAGCTCAGTGGCGGCAAAACCATAAAGCAGAAACGGCAGCGCGGTATTGATGCCGCCAAGAATGACGAAGTGCTTGAGGGGCGCCGAGCCTATAAGAGCCTTTTTCAGATAGATGGCGCCGCCGAGCAGGAATAAGGCAGCAAAGGTGACCCGCAGAAACATCAGCCACGCGGGCCCGAGCTCAGTCACCCCGATGCGGATAAATAAAAAAGACGCGCCCCAAATTGCCGACAGCAATAATAGTTTTAACCAAGCCCCCAAGGCCATGATTGGATCTCCCCCAACGAATGCGCAGCCAGTTTAGGGGTGGCCTGAAATACTGTAAAGGGATAGCCCCTGAGGCAATGGGAAGAAGCCCTGTCAGTCGAGCCTTTGCCAAACCTCTTCTTCTTTGAGAACACCATCTTCAAATCGCTTGGTATGCCACTGATTTCCAATCAATTCATAGTCAAAACTAAAGCCTTGTCCCTGAGGTACCTGAAAAGAATTAAAACTGGGGTATTCGGTGTAGCTCATCCCATCGATGCGATACTCACCGGCGCCGGCCGCCCAAAATTCCGGTTTGTTTTTCACTGTTTTCATGGTGGTAAAACTGAAGTGGCCGGCGGAAATAACCTTGATGGCGACCAGCCCGAGTGTGTTATAGGACACCCAGCGGCCTTCCCCATCCAGATAGCGCCCGGAAACCAGCTCCCAACTGCCAATCAGTGCCTGAGCGTCTGTTGCACCCATGGCCATCGAATCCGTGCCCGTAATTTCAGCGCCCCTGGCCGTATCGCTCGCGCCGTCGGGACGCTGAGAATCGATAAGCCCTGCAGCTTGCTGTGGCTCTGAACCTTGCTGCGGATCGGCTACTTTACTGGCCTCGGTGCTCAGGGCGGATTCCGAAGGGGCTGCGGTTAACCCAGTGGCCGTATCCGGCGCAGCTGACGCCATGGTGCTGATTGTCAGCAACAGGCTGAGGGCGGCCATTCGTGCAACACCGTTTGAATAACCAATTCCGGGGATTTGTTTCATCATCAATTCCTCCCTGATGTTATGGGGTAAGAACACTTTCCCGGGCGAGTTTCCATTTATTACCAGGTAAAAGCCCTAAACTTGCCTCAAGACCAGGATTTACGGGGCTTGACCAACAGGCTGTCACCGCCCTGCTCTTATGGCTATAATGGCCGGCAGTACCAACCCAAGCAGCATGCCATGACCGATTTCAGCACTATCAATAAATCCAGCAGCCAATCTTTTAATGCCCAGAAAAGACTCATCAAAGATTTGCTCGCCGGCAAAACCATCCCCTGCAGCCACTGCGGCAAGCCCCTGGCAGCCAGCTTACCGGCTGCCGGTGAAACCCACGTGTTGGGCCATATCCGCTGCCCCAAGGGCTGTACCGACATTGAGCTTGAGGTAGAGTAACCTCAGTCGAGCGCCATCAATTGCCCCTGAGGGCTTATCTCAAACCGGCGCAAATCCAACAAACCGGGTGTCTCGGCCATGGCCTGATTGGCATCCCGGACCAGAAGCTCGGTGGTCACTGTCAGGGGTAAAAACTGGCTGGCCGCCACACTTATCCCCCGAAGCTCGATTCTGTCGCCAAGGAACACCGAACTCAGATGGGTGACAGTGCCACTTTCGGCCTTAAGGCCAAATAATCCCAAATACCAGAAACTGCCTGAACCCTGATTGGTTACCACAAAGGGCGCCACCATCAGCTGTGCTCCCGCCAGCCTGGCATTGGTCATTTGCAAATCCCGATATCCCAATAATACCTGCCCCCGCACAGGGCCGTCGCTGTAATCACCGCTCGCCCAGGGAAGAGGCGTTTCAACAAAGGTGGATAAGCGGGCAACGGCTTCGCTCTCGGGTACCCGCAGCGTAAAACCCGCCAGGGTTTTAATGGAAAAAAGCCTTAGCATTACAGGATCGGCCTGGGCAAGGCTGATGTCTTTTGGCGGCTCTGTACTCTTACAGCCCACGAGGGCGATGGAGAGGACTGCCGTCAGCAGCGCACTTAAGACAAGTCTCATTGCATGTCTCCAATAGGTTGTGCAAGTGATTGAGATTATTAGCTACCATAGCATGAGCGCCCCCCGAATACCTATCCGGCACCCGGTTTTTGTCAAATGGCGACCATCGGCAAAAGACTTTCGGAGACACTGGTCAAACTCACCCATAAATCAGTCGCCCTTGGACTGGTATCGCCCCCTGAAGCCCCCTATTCTGGTCAGGATTGACCTATAACAGCCGCAACCATAAGCCACCTTCATCAAGGAGTTAAGATGCCCAAGCCCTACATCAGTCTGCCTGCCCTGTTAATCTGTGCCGCCATGGGTGGCTGTGATAATGCGCCGCCGGCCCCAAGCGCTGACACTGCCGCTCCCGAAACGGTAAAAACCGCCGTGGATGAGTCATCAAAGGTCAATAGTGCACAAGCCCCTACCTTGGCCAATCCTGCGGCTGAGTTTTGCGAAAAAATGGGCGGGCAATATGCATTGGCAGCCCCAGGCGAAGGAAGTCATGACGAAAAAGGGGAATGTCATCTGCCCAACGGCAAGGTAGTGGATGCCTGGACCCTATATCGCGCCCACGCAAAAGCCGTGACAGATTCGGCCAGTGCCGACGCGGGAAAACCGGTCAGCACAGCGCCTGTGTCCATGCCTAACCCCGCCGCCGAATATTGTGAAAAAATTGGTGGCCAATACCTTATCAAGCAGCAAGAGGAGGGTGAGGCAGGAATGTGTCAGCTTGCCGACGGCACCACAATGAATGCCTGGGATTTATTTAGATCCCACCACAAGGCACAGTGACATCAAGCTATTGGGCGCTGGCGGGCATGGCCTGCAGCGCCGACTCAAATAAGGATTGTTCAAAGGCCTCGGTAATCACCCGCCGCAGCCTTTGCTCATCGATGTCCAGGCGGTGCTGGCGGCTTAAGGCAAATTGGATAACCCTGTCCTCCTGATATCGGTACTCAGATGCCTGCACTGCCTGGGCAAAGTTTGAAAACTCGCGACTGAGGAATGGCAGGGCATTTTCGGGGGCTATCACCACGTCAACCCTGTCTGCCAGCAACATTCTCACCCCCGTGACCAGGTCGCCGACCACCTCTTTTTTCAAGCGGTTATCATTATCAAAATCATCAAAATACATGGTATTACGACTTACAGCGATGCTGTGGCCCAGTAGGTCATCATAGCGGCTTACGGTGACACCGCCGGGCCGGGTCAGAAACAGGTAGCGGCTGTCCCGGCGGTAAGGTAACAGGATCCATCGCTGTTGCCGCTCCGCACTGGCAATGACGCCAGCGACAATATCGGCATCCCCTGTATCGAGCATGCGCTGACAACGGGCAAAGTTCGGGCTGGGCAAGAACACGGGGTCATGGTCTATAAGCCTGGCGAGCAGCCTCAATGCGGCAATGTTATCGCCATGGGGCTCAGGTATCAGACTCTGATAGGGCGGAAACTCATCGATACAGGCTCGCAGCTCCCCTGCCGAGGCAAGGACGGCACAGAAAGGCAATGTCACAAAGAGAAAGAGCCTGACCATGGCAGCTCCGACCGAATACACTACTCGAAAGTATTACGTATTTTCGGGCGCCGCCCAAGTCATGTCAGGCTAAAAGATTGAAGGAGATAAGCTCAGTGTGCCGTCCAACTCACACTGGTCAACAGCTCATCACCACGGCGCAGCTCGGCGCGGTAGTGCCCTCCCGCCTGTAAGGGGCCAACACCCGCGGGGGTTCCCGTCATCAGAATGTCGCCATCTTCCAGCGTCATAAATGAAGCGACCTCCTCAAGCAGTTGCTCGGGTGAGAACAACATCAGCTCGCAGCCGCCCTGCTGCAACACGACGCCATCACAACTGAACACCAGACTAAGCCCTTCACTGCTCGAGCAGGGCACAAACTCACCAAAGAGTGCAGAGCCATCGAAGGCCTTTGCCCGCTCCCAGGGCAAGCCTTTGGTTTTCAGGCGGTTTTGGGTCGCTCGCTTGGTTAAGTCCAGGCCCACACTGGCGGCCACCAATTGGCCGCCGGCCACCATAAAGCAAATTTCAGCCTCATAGTGGAGCACTTCGTCCTGGATGCTGTGCAGCACATTACCAATGGCGCTGGCAGGCTTAACAAAAACAACGGGCTCGGTGGGCACTTCGTTGCCGAGCTCTTCTGCGTGGGCCACGTAGTTACGGCCAATACAGACCACCTTGGACGGCGATACCGCCCGGCCCGATAAAAACACCTGCTTCATCTTTGCTCCTTAGGCGTATTCCATCAAAAACTCATCCAGTTGTTCGTTAACGATTTCAATTTCGTCACCGGCAAACTGGGCAATATGGTAAAGCCCCTCCCCCTCATTGGTAACCGGGATATTGGTGATGCCTATGACGATACCGTCGCTGGGAGAGCGAATGGGCAGGGTGTCCTGGCTGTGGGGGCTGGCCAGATACGCCAGAATATTCCCCTTGTTCACCCGCTGCCCCAATTTTACTTTTTGCAGCACCAGGCCGTCGGCCTCGGAGCGTATCCAGTAGCTGCGGGCCGCCGCCACATCGGTGCCGCCTCGGGACAATCTGCCCTTCTGCATGCCCAGGTGGCGCAACAGGTTAACCGCGCCCTTGAGGCCCGTACGAATGGCCGCCTCGGAAAATCGCAGCGCTTCTCCTGCTTCATACAAAATACAGGGCACACCGGCTTTTGCTGCGTACCCACGCAGCGAGTTGCCCTTGGCATCGCTGTGCATAATCAGGGGCGCACCAAAGGCCCTTGCCATGCCCATCAGCACCTCATCATCGGTATTGCAGCGGATTTGCGGCAGGTTATCGCGGTGAATGGCACCTGTGTGCAAATCAAGAATATGGGTTGCACGGGATACCAGCTCCCGGGTGACCAGGTGAGCCAGACGACTGGTGAGTGCCCCCTTCTCTGAGCCGGGGAAACAGCGGTTAAGATCGCGCCTGTCGGGCAAATAACGGGACTTTTGAATAAAACCAAACACGTTGACCACGGGCACCATGAGCACGGTACCGCTGAGAGCCTTGGGATTGATACGCCCCTGCAGACGGCGACAAATTTCGATGCCGTTGAGCTCATCACCATGGATAGCGGCGCAGACCAAGAGCACGGGGCCTGCCTTGTTGCCATGAAACACCTCGACCTGAAGGTCGACCGGCGTATCGTTGTAGAGTCGTGCCACCGGCAGACGCACCGTGGCTTGAGTGCCGGCAGCCACCTGAGTGCCGCCGAGTTCGAAGGGTTCACGTTTTCTGGCCATCATAGCTTCCCGCTGGCATTTTTAGCCATTGTAACTCAGGCAATTAGCAAAGGAAGCGCCGCGAGCGCAATGGCGTTGCACTGACTTTAATGGCACGACAATCCTGGGGATTGTATTACAAGCCTGGAGTCCGGCATCCGGGCATAAGCCATAAAAAAAGGCCGCCCGACGGCAGCCTTTTAACTGAATGCTCAGTGAACCGGCACTCAGGATTTCTTAACGTAGCAGCTCAAAATAACGATGCGGGTACCGTTTACCCGGCCTTCGATATGCTCGGGATTGTTTGTCAGGGCAATGTTACGCACGGCGGTGCCGCGCTTGGCCACAAAACTGGTGCCCTTCACGTTCAGGTCTTTGATGATCACCACGGTATCACC
Source organism: Shewanella zhangzhouensis (assembly GCF_019457615.1). Lineage (NCBI taxonomy): Bacteria > Pseudomonadati > Pseudomonadota > Gammaproteobacteria > Alteromonadales > Shewanellaceae > Shewanella > Shewanella zhangzhouensis. The sequence continues at coordinate 1,360,152 of NZ_CP080414.1, read as the reverse complement.
GGCGGCGAGCTGAGCACCATTGCTGTCCAGTGTGGGGGCTGCGTCGGCATCCAGCGCAGCTTCGGCGTTGGCCGCGTCTACCCAGGCCTGGGTGTCTTCGTCCAGATACATCATATCCAGCAGATCCTGAGCCCAGGTTTCGCTGGAAAGTTCTTTGAGCATACGGGCGGCCATTACCTGCACGGCAGGCACTGTGCTCCACATGCTGTCGTTCAGACAGCGCCAGTGGTTTACATCCAGGGTGGCGGTGTCGGCGATTTGCGCCTGACAGGTACCGCACAGAGCGATATCGTTGTCAGTGCGATCGCCACTGGCTGGCACTTCAAACAGGGAAAGTTCGGTTTCTGCGCTGCAGAGTTCACATTTGCCGCAGGCACGGCTGATTGCATCGGTCATCTTGATCTGTCACTTTTACCAAAACCAAGGATTCTATCAAAAACCTTACTCGCCGTCAGTGATCTTCCCCAAAAAGCGAGCCCGGTTCATGGAGTACATCATGTTCACCCAAGCGACCTTCGACTTTCTTGCCGCACTCGAAGCCAATAACGAGCGCGACTGGTTCAAGGCCAATCAGCACACCTATGAAGACCAGGTGCGCACCCCTGCCCTTGAATTAATTGAAGCGGCCGCCCCCGGCATAGTGGCCTTATCACCCAGGCTCACGGCGGTGGCAAAGAAGGTGGGGGGCAGCCTGATGCGGCCCCAGCGGGACACCCGTTTTGGCCATGACAAACGCCCTTACAAGACCAATGTCGGTATTCAGTTCCGGCATTTTCAGGGCAAGGATGTGCATGCACCCGGGCTGTATCTGCATATCGCCAATGATGGCTGCTTTATTGGCGCCGGCATCTGGCACCCCGAGCCCAAGGCGCTCAATGCCATCCGAAGCTGTATCGATGAAAACCCCGCCGCCTATCAAAAAGCGCTTAAGGCCCTGACTGACGGCGGTTTTGCCATGGACGGCGACAGCCTGTCACGTCCGCCGCGCGGCTTTGACAAGGGGCACCCTTTAATTGATGAGCTGAAACGCAAAGACTTTATCGCCGTGAAATCCCTGGCAAATCACGAGGTGCTGCAACCCGGTTTTGCATCAAGGCTCACCGCCGAGTTTAAACACTGCCAACAGCTGATGCGCTATTTGTGCTTTGCGCTGGAGCTGGATTACTGAGTTGTTCTGACCAAAGGGCAAGATAGGCTCAGGCAGGCGTTTTCCAACGCTGGATTTCGCCTCTGAGCACCACCATGGCGGCATCGAGCAGGGCAAACTGCCCTGACTTGCCCAGCACCCGAATACCTTGTAGCTGCATCACCAGAAAGGCCGCCAGTTCGGCGGCGCGCGCTTTGGTCTGATAGCGTGCAATCACCTTACAAAATGCCTGCTCCAGCCCTTCAAACAGCTCATTGCCAAGACGCCTGACTTCGTCATCTTCCACACTGCGCTCCAAGAGCGCGTTTTGCATAAAGCAGCCAAACTGCTGATCTTTTTGCTTGGCGGCAAACTCTTCCACCAAATTCATCAGGGCGTCCATGTCGGCATCATCGGCTTGAAGTGGCCCCAGTCCGGTCAGGCCGCGGGTGTAGAGGTAACGGCGCAGCGCCTCACGGTACAACGTCAGCTTATCGCCAAAGCTGTTGTACAGGCTGAAACGGTTAATCCCCAAATGCTCGACCAGATCGGCCACCGAGGTCCCCTCATAGCCTTTTTGCCAAAACAGGTTCATGGCCTGTTCCAGCTTTTCCTCTTTGCAAAAATTACAGCTTCGCGCCATTGGGGAATATCTCGTCGCAAAAGTGAATATCAACTCACGATCTAATTATTGACCGTTCGTTCAGTTATGCAGTAGATTCTATCCTAACCGATCGTTCAGATAAAGAGAGACCTTATGAAAATCCTCGAGCTTGCCCCTACCCCCAGTGCCCGCCGTGTCGGCATTTTTCTGGCAGAACTCGGCATTGAGGTGCCAAGAGAGCAACTGGATTTGCGAGGTGGTGACAACCTGACCCCTGAATTTAAACGTAAAAGCGTCAATGGCCGTATTCCAGTGCTGGCGCTGGACGATGGCACCCATATCTGCGAATCAGTCGCCATCTGCCGCTATTTCGATGCCCTGCACCCAAGTGACCAAAGCCTGTTTGGCAACAGTCCACTGGAGCAGGCACAGGTGGAAATGTGGAACCGGGTGCTGGAGCTGAATGGCCTGATGGTGGCGTTTCAGGCGTTTCGTAACCTCACCGGCTTTTTCAAAGACCGTGAGCGCTTTGTTGAGGCCTGGGGCGCTGAATCCCGCGAGCGCATCATCGAGTTTCTGCCTACCCTGGAAGCACGCCTCGAGGGCCGAGACTTCGTTGCCATCGACCGCTTCAGCATTGCCGATATCACAGGTTTCGTACTGATAGGCTTCCTGCCACGGCTCGAGATTGAACTGACCGATGCCATGCCCAACATCCGCCGCTGGCACGCCGCCATTGCCGCACGTCCCACAGTGGCCGCCCTGCTGACAAGCCAGCAATAAAAGGAGCACACCATGATTGAGCTTTATACCGCCGCAACCCCCAACGGCCATAAAATTTCCATCGCCCTTGAAGAACTTGGGCTCGATTATCGGGTGCATGCCCTCGATCTCATGACCCTCGAGCAAAAGAAGCCAGAGTTTCTGGCCATCAACCCCAATGGCCGCATTCCGGCGATTGTCGATACCGATAACGACGACTTTGCAGTGTTTGAATCGGGCGCCATCTTGCTGTATCTGGCCGAGAAAACCGGCAAGTTACTGCCAACCGAGCCCAAGGCTCGCTCGCAGGTTATCCAATGGCTGATGTTCCAGATGGGCGGCGTTGGCCCCATGATGGGTCAGGCGAACGTGTTTTATCGCTACTTCCCGGAAAAAATTCCGGCCGCCATTGAGCGCTATCAAAAGGAAGGACGGCGCCTGTTTGAGGTGATGAATACCCAGCTTGAGAAGCATGCGTATCTTGCCGGTGACGAGTACAGCATTGCCGATATCGCCACCTTCCCCTGGGTGCGCATCCATGACTGGAGCGGCGTGGATATCGGTGGTTTGGATGCACTGCAAAACTGGCTCGAGCGCATCGCTGCACGGCCCGCCGTAGCCAGGGGCCTTGCGGTGCCACCACCAAGCGAGAAATCCGCCGAAGAGCGCGCCAAAGACATCGCCAGGATGGTAACCCGCTGAGACACCAGTCCCGGCAATTGAGTTTCAGCCTTCCCAGATGCGCCCTCGCGGCGCATCTGCTACAATCGGCGCCGGTTTTTTCACGCAGGCACGCCCATGTCACATCCAGCACCTCTCTCGTCGGCCGAGCGCCGCGCCATCAGTTATGCCAACACGCTGCATCTGCTGGTTTCGCATATTTTTAAGCAGCGCGAAGGTGCCGACCGGGTACTGGCCAACTATTTCCGTGAGCATAAAAAGCACGGTTCCAAAGACCGTAAGCTTATCCGTGAGACCCTGTTTGGCCTGTTCCGTTGGTGGGGCTGGCTGAAAAACCTGCCTGCCGTCGATGACGCAAATGCCAATATTGAAGGCTTGGGCGAGGCCCAGAGCCCGCGTTGGTTTACCCAGTTAAGCCTGGTGGCCGCCATTGAAAATCACCCCTGGCAGGATATCCAGAGCGGCTGGCTGTCACAGGCCAATCTGGCTAAGTTGGAAATACCTGCCTTTGGCGATTCGCCAGAGGGCCTTAACGCCCTTTGCGCCGCCTTAGGTAAGCAGTTTGGCGGTGAATTCGCCCCAACGGATCTGCTGCCGGAGTGGGCCTGGGAGCACATCAGCCTGGCCGAGGGTGACAAGCTCGCTTTTGTCGATGCGCTTTGCCGCCGCCCGCCCCTGTGGACCCGTGCCCAGGGCGAATCCCGCGAGCAGGTGATAAAGCAGCTTGAGGCCGATGACATCTGCGCCGTCCCAAGCACAGTATTTAATGATGCCATTGAGCTTGCCAGCCAAAGCATCAACCTGGATGCGGTGGCGGCCTATAAATCGGGCAAGCTTGAAGTGCAGGATTTGGCTTCTCAGGCCATTGGTGAAGTGGCAGCTCCCAAAGCGGGCGAGCGTTGGTGGGATGCCTGCGCTGGCGCCGGCGGCAAGAGCCTGCAGCTTTTCTCACTGATGCAAAAACGCGGCGGCGTGGGTGAACTCATCGCCTCCGACATTCGTCCCAAGGCACTGGAAGAGCTGCTGCGCCGCGCCGATAAAGCCGGTTTTGCGCCGATTCAAATCAGCCCCTGGCGCAGTGACAAACTGCCGGTCAAGGCAGACTATTTTGATGGCGTGCTCGTGGATGCGCCCTGCTCCTGCACCGGCACCTGGCGCCGCAACCCGGACATGCGCTGGATTGACGATGCCAGCACCATTTTGGATAAGCCAGCGCTGCAGCTGGATATTTTGCGCCGCGCCAGCACCGCGGTGCGCAGCGGCGGCGTGCTGGTGTACGCCACCTGCTCCCTGGCCCGTGCCGAAAACGAAACCGTGGTCGAGGCCTTTTTGGCCTCAGATGAAGATTTTGAGCTCGATGCCACCGTACATCCCTTCAGTGGTGAACAGAGCGCTATTCTGACCCTGTGGCCACAGCAGGCCAATGCCGACGGTATGTTTGTGGCCCGTATGCGTCGCCGCTGAAGCAGGTTTGTGGCCTTCATAAAACCGAACACAAACGAATCGCCCGGGGCTGGGATTTAAGGCTGGTTTCAGACTGTGACCGCCTCGCCGCTTCGGGCAATTTTTTTCACCATAAAACAATAAATTTTTCGCTTTAGCTTGTCATGACCATTGGGTAAAAAGATCCTGTGCCAGAGTGGCACAAGTGTTCAGCTGGAAAAGGTCATGTCACACTCCTACGAATTTGAAGACGAAGACTCGCCATGGGGCGATAACGTCAAAGGGAAGCAAAAGAACAAGCGGGTCAAACAGCGTAGACGCGATACCAAGCGCCGCTACTTTGACGAAAATGCCGAGGTGGAATATCTCCAAAGCAAGTGGCGCTGAAGCTCCCCAACCAAATACTCTCAGGCAAGCCGTTTGGCTTGCCTTTTTCTTATCCTGCTCCCGGTAAATGCGCTTTTGAATAGAGGTGGATACTGCGGCCTTGGCGAGCATACACAGTGCAAAATGCGTTAGCCCTTGGTCATCGCGTTGCCAAACCTGTGTCGGGCAATAAAAAAAGCGGCCTTCAGGCCGCCTTTTTATCCACTACGGGTAATCAAAGCAGATTGTCACCCACACGACCCAAGACTCATGCCTCCATGGCATCGACGGCCAGCTCGCGCCTTTTTTCGGCTTTAAAGGTGTACATACTGGTGTCAGCTGCCCTTAACCATTCGTGAGATTTTTGCACCTCGCTGTCCAGGGCATATCCGAAGCTGACACCGGCATCGGTAAAGCCCTGCCGGGCAAAGATGGTTTCTATATTCTCCAGTTTGTCGGTGACCAGAGATAAGAATGCCCCATCCAAAAAAAGCGCAAACTCATCCCCCCCTACCCGAAAGAGTTTAAGTTTGGGAATATCCAGCGACTTTAGCTCCTGCACCAGGACTCTCAGCAGTTCATCCCCCACCTGATGACCGAGGGTGTCATTGACTTTCTTAATGCCATCGACATCCAGCAGCACCAGAGCCGTGGGTTTTGTTACCGCCACACCAAAGGTATTGCAGGTTTGCAGATATTCATCGAAGGCGTAGCGATTGCCTATCTGGGTGAGGCTGTCGACCCGGGCCTTTTCCCAGGCGGAGCTGAGCTCTTCGATATAAGCCTTGCGCTCTTCAGACAGCAACTTGAGCTTATTGGCCAACGCCAGAGAGAGCAGCAGGGCGTCGGCCGTGCCACCTGCCAGGGTGGCAAACTCGGCGTATTCAATAATATCCGATGTCAGCCCCATGTTACCGGGCAGAATCAACATGGCAGGCAACAGCAGGCAGCTAAACGCCATGATGAAATAACGGGCCGGTGAGAAACCCTTCATCAGGCACACATTACCCGCCACAATGGCCAGCACTATCCAGGCACCAATCAATACCGAGGCAATAATGGCAGTGTAGGAAATCAGCAACCAACTGGTGGGCAGCGCCAGAATACAGGCCCAGAGCAGATACTGGCTGAGACGCCACAAACGGGGTGAGTAGCTGGGAAGCTGCAAAAAATGTTTATAGAACAGAATATTAAAAATTGGCAGTCCGATAAAAAACACATGATGCACACCAATCCCATGAATGCTCAAAAGATGTGCGGGGACATGGAAGGTAAAGGCCCAACCAAGCAAATACACGATGACATACAGCCCGTAATACAGGAACGCCTTGTCCCTGGTGGAGCCGTAAATCAGCAAGTTGTAGAAGGCAATAAACAGCAGCCCTCCCAGGCAAAGCAGCACGGCCACCGCCAGTCTATCGGTTAGCTGCCGATGCTCCGGCACAGGGTTGATTTCGAGTTTGGGAAAGGATGAGAAGTAGCGCGACTCCACCCGCACCAGCAGCCAATATTCCACCCCGTATCTCAGGGTGACATTACGGCCGTAATCGAAAAGATACTGATAAGGCGCGTAATAGCCGCTGCTCGAGAGCTGACGACTGCCATCGCGCCCAAGCACCAGATAATCCACCTTTTCAGCGATGGAGTTATGCAGATTGACCACCCAGTCGCTGCGGTTTTCATTCACCATAAAGGGCACGGCAAGATAAAACTGGCCACCACTTAAAGGGAGTCTTTTGATGTCTTTGTGCTTATCAAGCCAATCGGGCACGGCTTCAAAGGCCGTGGGCAATACATCATCGTCGGCAGCCACAAACTGGTAAGGCGCATCCAGAGCAACCGCGGCATTGGCCTTCACTGACCAGAACAGGGGAAGGAACAGAGTAATGCCTAATATCGCTGCAAGTATTCGAGCCATGATTTGTATTGTGATTCTCGGTTGCTCAGACGGGGCTACAGGTGCGCATTCCCTGATAACAGGACATCCCAATGAGGATGGGCAGGCAGCAAGCTGCAACTTTATTGCTACAAACACATTTTTTCAATTGTAGCGGCTCATTTTCAGCAAGACGGCTTATGTGTACGGTGGTATTTTAGGCGGCCTGACCTGTGATGTGTGGGTTTCAATGCAAGCTCTGCTGATGATACTGCTGGCCCAATGGCTGATTGCCACCGGCAGTCTGTTAATCAAACTTCTCGACCCGAACACGGGGGTATTTCAGCTGGTGCTCTATCGCCAGCTGTTTGCCACCCTGCTGGTGCTGCCGTTTGTCTGGCGGCTTCAGGGAGGGCTGCGCATCAGTCCCCTGTACCGGGTACACATGGTGCGGGCACTGCTGATTGGCCTTGGCAATGGGCTGTTTTTCATTGCCATTATGAACCTGCCACTGGCCTCAGTGACCGCCGTGCTTTACCTGTCACCGCTGATGCTGCTGGTGATGTCAGCCGCGTTTTTAAAAGAAACCATAGGTTACAGGCGCAGTGTTGCAGGCATTATCGGTTTCTGTGGCATCCTGATGATAAGCCAGCCAAGCAGCCTCAACCCTTACCTGCTGCTGGCGGTATTGGGCGCTCTTATCAGCGCCAGCAATAACCTCATTTTGAAGCGCTATTCCGCCGCTGAGCATCCCTTCAGCACCCTGTTCTGGTCCAATGCTTTTGCCATGGTGTTTTTGATCCCCGCCGCGGCATTTGAAGGAGCACCTCTGGTTTGGGATGCCTCCATCGTGGGTATGCTGCTGGCACTCTTCTATTTGGGCATGACCTATCTGGTGATCCATGCCTATCGACGAGCCGATGCCAGCCAGCTGGCCCCGGCGGAGTACACGGGACTGGTGTTCGCCACTTTGCTCGGATTATGGTTCTTGGATGAGGTGCCCAATTGGCTAAGCCTGGTGGGCATTGGGCTGGTGATGTGCTCGGCTGTGTTGCCTGTGTACCCGGAACTTAAAGGGCTGTGGCGCCAGCGTGTCAGTCGGGCTCCCCGCTCCCCTGAATGACGGGTGTCCTGTTGCCAATGGGGCCCGCCATTAAAGCCTGGATATCGAGTCCTTGCATGAGCGGCAACACATACCAGCCTATGGTATTGCCCGTGCCGCGGATACTGAGGTAATCCCCGTAAAATTGCCAACCGGCCTTGAGCAGATTCTCACGACTGGCCTGGTTTTCCGCTCTTACCGTCGCCCACAGGAGTTTTATCCCCTGTGCGCTGGCCCAGTCAATGCGGGCCTGGGTGAGCCTGGCACCAATGCCGAGGCGGCGATAACCCGAGGCCACCACCAGATAGCCTAATTCCGCCACCTCACCCTCGCCCGCCTTAATGGCACCGCAGCCCACCGGGGTATCATCGAGCCACGCCAACAGCAGCAATCTGGCCTTGGCCAGTGCTGCTCTGTCGAGGGGATGATGGTTATCATCCCGGCTGTCAATCAGATCCGCAGCGGCGGCGAAGTCTGCATCGCTGGTGGCTTGGCTGATGGTGAGGGTTGGCGTCATAGAAAGAGTATGGTCGCAAGGCCAAGGAAACTGAGAAAGCCAATCACATCCGTCACTGTGGTCAGAATCACCGACCCCGATAGCGCAGGGTCCTGATCCATTTTTTGCAGCACCATGGGCACCAATACCCCGGCACCGGCCGCCACCAGCATATTGATCAGAATGGCGCAGCCAATGGCTATACCAATGATTTCATTGTTAAACCACCAGCCAGACACAGCGCCTATGACAATGGCCCAGAGCACGCCATTTACTGCCCCTATGCCCAGTTCGTTTTTCATCAGTGACCAGAGGTTACCGGCCGAAATCTGCCCCATGGCCATGCCACGGATCATCAGCGTCAGCGACTGGCTGCCGGCAATACCGCCCATGGAGGCAACGATAGGCATCAATACCGCAAGGGCAACCACCTGCGACAGCACATCTTCAAACAAACCGATGGTGGCCGACGCGAGGAAGGCCGTGAGCAGGTTAATACCCAGCCAAACCGCGCGACGCCGCGCACCTTTCATAATGGGGGCAAACAAGTCGTCGGTTTCATTCATACCGGCGCTCGCCATCAGCTGGGCTTCGTAGTGCTCCCGAACCAACTCGGTAGCAGTTCTCAACGTCACCCGGCCAATCAGCCCACCTTCGTCGTCCACCACCGGCAGCTCGACATCACGGCTGTGTTCGAGCAGTTCAGCCGCTTCCATCAGGGTCGCATCGGCGCTGATGGCTCGACTGTCTTCGTCCATCAGACTCAGTAATGGCTCATCGGGATTACTGCGAAACACCTCGTAGCGACTCACGGCCCCCCGGAAGTGGTCTTCTTCGTCCACCAAAAACAGCGAGTCGTTACAGTCGAGCTCGATTCGGCGAAAAAAGCGCTGCGCCTGACCTATGGTTGCCTTGGTGGAAAGCACCAACATCTGGTGGTCGGCATAACGGCCTATCTCGTTTTCGGAATATTGATTATAGAGTTCGAAGTGCTGGCGCTGGCGCTCCCCCATTTGCGCCAATGCCCTGTCGGTAAAGCTCTCGGGGAGATAATCACTCCACTCAATCAGATCTTCAGGACTTAACTGGGCAAAGAGGAGGTCGACTTCGTCGTCTGGCATGCGCCGCAGGATGCCCATGCGCGGATCGGCGCGCATCAGGCTGAGCACTTCTACCCGATCAGCGAACTCCACTTGCTGCCACCGCTCGTAACGCTCATCCAGCGGCAAGGCTTCCAGCAACAGTGCGACAGTGCCTGGTTCGGCGTCTTCGAGAATTTCTGAGAACACCTCGGCCTGTGCCTGGCCCTCAGCGCCGGTTAACTGTTGTACGACCAGGCCCACTTCATTCTGTGGGGCCAGGTTGGGTTCCTGTTCTGGCAAATTTTCTGTCACGGCGGCGTCCGTTGGTTACATCTTGTGGCTGACTATATTGAGATTTTTGTGTCATATCAACCGAGCAATTAAATTGCACGCAATTTAATTGCTCACCTAAATAAATACATCTAGAATGTGTTTGTTCATTTTCTACCCGGAGCATTTTTATGACGGATCTTTATCAATTTGCCGCCACCACCATCAAGGGCGAGCAGCAGCCATTGGCCAACTATCGCGGTAAGGTCTTATTGATAGTCAATACCGCCAGCAAATGTGGCTTTACCCCGCAATATCAGGGGCTGGAAAGCCTCTATCGCAAATACCATGAGCAGGGTCTGGAAATACTCGGCTTTCCCTGCAATCAGTTTGGAGCCCAGGAACAAGGGAGTGAGTCAGACATTCAGAGTTTCTGTGAACTCAATTTTGGTGTGACCTTCCCGCTGTTTGCCAAAATCGATGTCAATGGCGACAAGGCCCACCCGCTGTTCACTCATCTTAAGCAGGAAGCGCCGGGCCTTCTGGGCAGTAAGGCCATCAAGTGGAACTTCACCAAGTTTTTGGTCGGCCGTGACGGCAAGGTGAGAGACAGGTTCGCCCCCACCACAGATCCCCAAAAACTGGCAAAGGATATCGAGGCACTGCTGAGCGAAGCCGCGAAATAAACAATTTTGGATCAGGGAGATAGTAAAAACTCAGCCGTTTTCGCTATTTTTTGTGCCCGGGCTTGGAACTTTTTACCGAACGCATGACTCAAACATAGTGAACATTGAAATGGGTTTTCGTGTTCATCATTCTCCCTGGGACTTACTAGCGCAGTCCCCTTGGTCCACTGAAGGATCACATGGCAACCTCCCCAGGTTGCCTTTTTTTATGCCTCCAATGCACAGCGACAGGCAATATTCGCCGCCGGGACGGCCACTGGGATAATTTGCTTTTGCACCGGAAAAAATTTTTTTGAATTTTTTACGCCGACGATGAACTTCTTGAAAAAGGCCCGGTCTGAATAAGTGAACCGAATTTTTGCAGTCGACATGAGTCGACAGCTGCATGGGTAAAGTTCATCATCATTCTCCCTTTCAGCATAGGCTTGTTGCTGGCGCATTGAACAAGCACTTGTGACTGACTTGAACATCTCTGGCAACCATTGGTTGCCTTTTTTTTATCCAGCCTCCAGACGCTCGCCCTCGTTTCTCGCAAGGCTATCTTAATTAAGCAGGGCAATCTCGATGGAGAAGGCCTTTGCCACAAGCGTGAATTTGCTTTGCCAATAAAAAAGGCGCCTTAATCAGGGCGCCTTTTTAGAAAGCTGAATCAAGTCAGGCCGCTGTTACCCGTTAAACAGCATACGGTCCAGTTGTACCCGCAGTGAAGGGTGGTAGCTCTCACGGGCCCTGTGGTAGATAGCTTCAAGCTCGCTTCGATAACCGGCTATCTGCAGCTCTAAAAACAGCGGGCGGACAAACTTGGCCCGACCAATTCGGCACAGAAACGCCTCGACCTGCTCAAGTACCGGGTCGTAATGGTTACGGATAGCGACCCTGAACCAATCGCAGGCAATTTCAGCGTTACCGGATGCACCCAAGGCAAAGCGCTCATCCAGCTCAAGCAGCTGCTCCTGGGATATCTGCTCAGGCAGATTATTCAAAAAGAACTGCCAATGCTGAACCCGCCAGCCAAACAGGCGCTCTGGTGTCAATGGGTGCCCTTCCAGCCACTCGGTCATGGATTCAACCACCCACCCCAAACTCTCAGACATGGGCGGCATAAAGGTCGCAGGCAAGCCTTCGCCATAAATCCATTCCCTGAGCTCTGCCTCAGTCACCTTATCTGCGTGGGTGTGCAGCAAGGTGCCTTTGGCATATTCGATAAAGTCTTCGGTAGTGATGGCCACAAAGGCATAGTGCTCGATATAGGACCGCAAAAAGGCGTCAAAGTCAGTTCTGCCGAGGCGTGCCTCGAGAAAGTGCACAAACATGGACGCTTTATCGTAGGTAAAGCGATTGAAGGCGGCGTTGGGATCGTCCTGCTGCAAATTGGCCGGCAGGGTTTGCCGTGGCAGCGGCATACCCGCCATTTCTTCTTTCAGCCTGCCGTACTCCAGCATGAGTTCAAGCTGAGCCTGCTCCCGGCCGTAAACGGCTTCCACAATCCGATTGGTAAAGTAGGTGGTAAAACCTTCGTTGAGCCAGAGATCGCGCCAGGTAGCGTTACTCACCAGGTTACCGGTCCAGGAATGGGCGAGTTCATGGGCCACGGTGGACACCAGACTCTTGTCGCCGGCGATAAGGGTCGGGGTCAAAAAGGCCAGACAGGGGTTTTCCATGCCACCGAACGGAAAGCTCGGCGGCAGAATTAACATGTCGTATCGCTCCCAGGCATAGGGCCCAAGAATCGACTCAGCCATCTGCATCATGGCTTCGATATCTTCAAACTCCCGGGCGGCCAGACCTGCCATGGCAGGCTCGGCAAATACGGCACTGCGCTCACTCACAGGCACCCTGTCTATCTGACCAGCGGCAATGGCAAGCAAATGGGTCGGCATGGGTTTATCCATCACAAACTCAAACACGCCGTCTGCGGGCATATCGGCCTGATTGAGCGCACTCATCACCACCCTGCAGGGCTCGCTGGCACGCACTCTGGCATCAAAGGTCACCCGGGCCTTGGGGGTATCCTGCAGCGGGATCCAGCTGCGGGCGTTGACGGGTTGTGATTGTGAAAACAGATAGGGTTTGCCGCTTTGAGTTTGAGGACCATCGAGCCACTGCAGGCCCTCGGCATCCTCCGTGGTGTGATAATGCACCAACACACTGGCAATGCCATTGGGCAGCATAATTTCGAGTGCCTGCCCAAGGATCTCACTGGCCTGCCCCAGCCCCCAGTCCAGCGGCTGCCCATGCAAATCGGTAATGGACTCAATGGCCAGTGCACGGGTATCCAACACCAACACATCGGCAGCGTCACCCTCAGTTCTGACAAAGTCCAGGCGCACACAGCCCTGCAGGCATCTGGTATCAAAGTCGATGGCGAGGTCGAGTGACAGGTGCGTCACCCTGATGCTGTCGGTATTGGCGAAAGAGTGATAGTCGTGCCGGTTGTCCCACTGGTGCATAACGAAGTCCATAGTGAAAAATCTACACTTTAAGTATGCAGTTACCAGGCGCTCCAACCAAGGGGCCAGGCGCTGAAAGATTGACAACACCTGTAAATCAATCAATATTGCATACAATATTCACAATAATGCTGAGAGATCGAATGCGCCAGTCACTCCTCGCCTTAAGCCTGCTATCCGCTGTAAGCCATGCCCAAAGCCTGCCCTCTGTCGAGACCATACTGTCCATAACCCACCAGTGCAGCCCTACCCTGATTATCCGCGCCCAGGCGATCACGCCATCACAAATCGACGAAGCCTGTACCCTGTTAAGCACTCAGGAACAGAGATTTCATACGCTCCTCGATACGCACAACAGGCCGGTAAGGGACGACAATAATGTGGCCATGAGAGCCAACATCTATGCCGATGCAGAAGCTTACCGAACCTATGTGACCGCCCATTTCGATGTGCCAAGTGACAATGGCGGCATGTATCTGGAAGGACATCCGGCGCGTCCCGGCAATCAGGCCGAGTTTGTGGCCTATCAAAAGCAGGGCAGAATCTGGAATCTGCGCCATGAATATGTGCATTATCTCGATGGCCGCTTTAACCTCTACGGCGACTTTTGTGCCTCATTGCACGACTCCCACAGCGCCCCCGAGTATTGCCCCAAGCCAGCGCCTTTGCTGCCCCATCTGGTGTGGTGGTCCGAGGGACTTGCCGAGTACCTGGCCTGGGGGGATGACAATGCTGCAGCCATTGAACTGGCCGCCAGAGGCAGCTATCGCCTCAGTGAAATCTTCGACACCAGTTATAAGCAGAACGGTGGCAGTGAACGGGTTTACCGCTGGGGCTATCTTGCGGTGCGGTTTATGATGGAGCACCACAGGGACAAACTGGAACAGATGCTCGGCTTCACCCGCAACGGCGATTATCCCCGCTATCAGGCGCTGGTGCGACAGTGGCATACCAGCATGGATGAGGAGTTTTCCCTGTGGCTGAAAAAAATTTCAAAAAATTTGCCAATGGCGGGAACCAATCCAAAAATGGCCGGTCTGAATAATTGAACCGAGTTATTCATCGTTCATCATCCTCCCTTTTTGATGGTTTCTAGCGCGACCATCCTTAGTTTGGAAAGACACTTGTTCGGCTCCCATTGGGAGCCGTTTTTTTTGCCTGTTTCGCAAAATCTGTTATCGCTTTAAAACAAAAACGCCTCCCGAAGGAGGCGTTTTGATTGGCGAGGACTGTTACAGGCGGATACCGGCCTTTTCCAGGTCCTTGGCAATTACGCTGGCTGGCAGCGGAATGTAGCCGTCTTTCTCAACAACCATCTGACCTTGCTTGGACAGCACGTAGCGGATGAACTCACGCTCCATTGGGGCCAGATCCTTGTTAGGATGCTTGTTCACGTATACGTAGAGGTAACGTGACAGTGGGTAAGTACCGTTGGCAGCGTTCTCTACGCTGGCATCGATAAACTCGTTACCTTTCTTGGCCAGAGCAACGGCTTTCACACCGGCAGTCTTGTAACCAATGCCTGAGTAACCGATGGCATTCAGTGACTGAGACACTGACTGCACTACAGAGGCAGAGCCAGGCTGTTCGTTCACGTTGGCCTTGAAGTCACCCTTACACAGACCTTTCTCTTTGAAGTAACCGTAGGTACCGGATACAGAGTTACGGCCGTAGAGCTGGATATCTTTGGCAGCCCAGCTGCTCTCCAGACCCAGGTCACCCCAACGTACTACGTCGTTGCCACCACACTTGTGGGTAGAAGAGAAGATGCCGTCCAGTTGCTCGATGGTCAGGCCCTTGATTGGGTTATCCTTGTGCACAAACACCGCCAGGGCGTCGATGGCAACACGGATTTCAGTTGGCTTGTAACCATAGTGCTTTTCGAAGGCTTCCACTTCGTTTGGCTTCATCTTACGGCTCATAGGGCCGAACTGAGAAGTGCCTTCAGTCAGCGCTGGTGGCGCAGTAGAAGAACCGGCAGCCTGAATTTGAATGTTCACGTTAGGGTAGATGGTTTTGAACTCTTCAGCCCACAGGGTCATCATGTTGGCCAGAGTATCAGAGCCTACAGACGACAGGTTACCAGACACACCACTGGTTTTTTCGTAGGTGTGCAGGGCTGGGTCCAGTGCAGCCGAGGCGGCGGCGGTGAATAAACCGGCGGCGGTCAGGGTCATGGCGCCGACAAGCTGTTTCAGTTTCATAATTGCTCCAGTGTTGAACCATTTTTTCTTAAGACGCAGCCAGTATCAACTGCCACAATGACAAGTCTATGACTCTGATGTGACACTTAGATGACACGACACATTTTTTTCAAAAAAGCTAAAACACAATATTTATCAAAAAGAAAAGACAGGCTTAAGCCTGTCTTTACGTGTCAGGAACCCATTTATGCGCCCTTTTGGGGCTCAAGAAGATGTGATGGGATGACAAACCCGAAGATGCTGCCCTTGCCCAGTTGGCTGCTGACATACAGCTCAGTATGGTGGTGAGCCAGTGCGTGCTTCACAATTGCCAGCCCCAAACCACTGCCTCCGGTCGCCCGGGAACGGGCACTGTCGACCCGGTAAAAGCGTTCGGTCAGGCGGCCAATATGCTGCGGCGCTATCCCCTCACCCGTGTCTTCCACCTGAAACCGGCCTCCGGTCGCTATCTGACGCCAGCTGACCTTGATGATGCCACCGGGCGGTGTATAGCGAATAGCATTGGACACCAGATTACTGCAGGCGCTTCTCAGCAGCACCTCATTACCATGGGCATTCAGCCCCTGCTGCACATCAAATTGCAAGGTGTATTCACCCTGTGCCAGGGCTTCAGCCTCGTCTTTGATCGCGGCCATCAGCAGTGCCATGTTGACGGTTTTTTCCAGATCCACATCGGCAGCATCTTCGATGCGCGACAGGGTAAGCAGCTGCTCCACCATGGACTGCATGCGCCGGGTCTGCTGCTGCATCAGTGCCAGCGGCTTGGCATTCATGTCATCCGGCTCTGTCATCCCCTGCATCATTTCCAGATACCCCTGCAGCACTGTCAGCGGTGTCTTGAGCTCGTGGGAGACGTTGGCAACAAACTCTTTGCGCATACCTTCGAGCTGACGGATACGGGTAATGTCACGGGCAATCAATAACATTTGCCTGTCGCCGTATTTCATCAGCCTGAGTTCAAGCAGGCGTTTGTCAGAAACCGGTGAAGGCAGCTCCAGTGGTTCTTTAAAATCGTGGGTTTTGAGGTAAGCCGAAAAATCCGGATGGCGTATAAGGTTGTCGATTCGCTGACCATTGTCCTGGGGCCATACCAGCCCAAGCATCAGCTGAGCGAGTTTATTGCACCAAAGGATATTTTTATCGGAATCGAGCACCACGGCCGCATCGGGCAGCGCTTCAGCGCCCTGCCTAAAACGGCCAAGCAACCCCGCCAGCTGAGATACCCGGCGACGATTTTTTCCCTGGAGGCGGTAGAGGCCGTTGAAAATCCCTTCCCAACTACCGCTGCCCTGGGGAGGAGTCAGACGTTTGTCATACCACAGCCAGTGGGTCAGCCTGCCAATTTGACGATAATGCCAAAACAGCAGCACCACACAAGCGGCCAACAGCGTCAGGCTAAGCTCACCAATGAGCAAACCGAAAGCCAGGGTGACAAGCAGGTAAATCATCAGCCTGGAGGCCAGGCGATACCCTGAATAGGAGTCAAACATAGCTATATCCAGCTGAGGGTTGTGTCTGGGGGCACAAGATAACCTATCCGGCTACCTGTGCCTATCCCGAACTAAACCCGAGTGGAGAAACGGTATCCTGCGCCGCGGACGGTTTGAATGAGGCGGTCATGCCCCGAAGGCTCAACGGCCTTGCGCAAACGACGAATGTGCACGTCTACGGTTCTGTCTTCTACGTACACATTGGTACCCCAGACATTGTCCAGCAGCTGTTCACGGCTGTAGACACGCTCAGGGTGCGTCATAAAGAAATGCAGCAGACGAAACTCGGTGGGGCCCATGTCCAGCACTGTATCACCGGCAGTAACACGGTGGCTGACAGGGTCCAGGGTCAATCCCTGCACATCGATGGTTTCTTCAAGACGGGTTGGCGCCGCACGGCGCAGTACGGCCTTGATACGGGCCACCAGCTCCTTGGGAGAGAAGGGTTTGGTGATGTAGTCGTCGGCACCCACTTCCAGCCCCTTGACCTTGTCTTCTTCTTCACCACGGGCGGTAAGCATGATGACCGGGATCTGGCGGGTAAACTCGTCTTGCTTGAGGCGTTTGGCAAGCTGGATGCCACTGCCGCCCGGAAACATCCAGTCCAACAGAATAAGGTCTGGGTAGGGTTCCTGAAGCTGTCCCAGTGCCGAGTCAAAATCTTCGGCAACCGAGGTAGTGAAACCGTGTTGTTCCATCACGAACGTCAGCATCTCGCGGATGGCCAACTCATCTTCAACAATCAAAATCCTTGCAGTCATAAGCGGTTTTCTATCAGTGAATGTCCACGATGGCCATTATTGGTCAGTTTTGTGACAAATTTATGATCGCCGGGGTAAATGATGGCACATTTCAGCAGAAATTGTCATATTCAGACGAATTAACTAGCTGTTTATAAATATGAAAAAAGGAGGCTAAGCCTCCTTTTTTCTGTCACAAAGTCCGATTAGAACTTGTGTTCGATACCCACACCGATGTAGTTGTCGGTGTCATCGGCAGATTCCATATCACGGCTGGTGTAGAAGGCGAAAATCTTGGTTGGCTTGCCCAGCTTGTAGTCGGCACCGATAGACCAGGAGTCACCCTTGTCTTCCATGTCCTGGAACTGACCTTTCAGGGTCACGTCAGCGATGTTGTAAGCGGCGCTTACCAGGTAACCTGTCTTGCTGTCACCATCAACTGACTTCTCTTCCTGCTGGTACATACCACCCAGTACCAGACCAGCCAGTTTGGCTTGCACAGTGGCACGCAGGATGTCGTAGCCTTTCACTTCGCTGTCATAGGCAACAGAAGCGTAGAAAGCGGTTTTCTTCAGGCTGGAATCACCGTACATGGCGGCCAGAGAGAAACCGTCTTCACCGGCCTGAGACTTGGCACCTTCAGCGGCGTAGGTAGCACCCACTTTGAAACCACCGAACTCTGGTGACAGGTAAGTCACGGTTTGCTCGATACGGTTTTCACCTTTAAACAGGCTCTTCAGGTCGCCTGACAGGTCGTTGAACTGGTCAACTTTACCCTGGGCGATTTTCAGCATGGTGTCGTTACGACCCACAGACAGCGCACCGAAATTGCCTTTCAGACCCACAAACTGGTTACGGGCCAGGAAGTTTTCCTTGGCATCACTGCCGGCATCCACTTCATACTCGATGGTGTAGAAGGCTTCGAGAGAAGAGCTCAGTTCGAAAGCACCTTTAACACCCAGACGAGAGGCGTTGCTCTGTACTACGGTTTCGGAATCACCGGCTTCGTCGTTAGACTGTACTGTTACGTTCAGTTTGCCGTAAACAGTTAAAGGTTCAGCCGCTTGGGCAGAAGCCAAAGAAGCAGCGGTCAGCGCGGAAACAAGCAGAGTTTTGTTAAAAGCGTTCATCATTTAATCCTTTGCGACGTTCAGTGCGTCTGGTTATTGGTTTGGAACGAGCGCAAGTTTGCTATCTGAGTGTTTCAGTTTTATTTCAGCATCCACTTAAGCGGTTACGAATCATTCACCCGCCATCCTTGAAATTCACATATCCATTTAAAATCAATCACTTTACACACATGCAGTGGCAGATGACACTTTTGTGAATTTGCAAAACCGCAATCTGACTGTCATGAATTTTCCGGTTTGCCCGCTCACCAGAGATGGCTTACACTCGGGCTTTTGTTTCTGGCCGAGTGCAATTATGTGGTTTAAAAATCTCACCCTGTATCGCTTCAACAAGCCTGTCACCATAGACGCAGATTCACTGGAAAAGGCCTTGGCCGATTTCTCCTTCAGCCCGTGCTCCAGTCAGGACATCAGTAAATTTGGTTTTTCCAAAGCCCTGGGCAAACACGGCAGCGCCCTGGTGCACAGTGCCAACAACCGACATTTGATTTGCGCCACCAAAGAAGAAAAAATTCTGCCCGGTCAAGTCATTAAAGAAGCGCTGGAAGAAAAGGTGGGGCAGCTTGAGGATGAAGAAAACCGCAAGCTGACCAAGAAAGAAAAAGATGCGTTAAAAGACGAAATCACCACCAGTCTGCTGCCACGGGCATTTTCCCGTCGCAGTCAGATCCATGCACTGATTTTACCTGAAATCGACATGATCCTGGTGGACAGCTCCAGTGCCACCAAGGCCGAAGAGCTGCTGGCGCTGCTGCGTAAAGCCATGGGTTCACTGCCGGTGATCCCCGTGTCTTTCAATGTCCCGGTTGAGCACACCATGACCGAATGGCTCAAGGCCGGTGAAGCTACTGCGCCCTTTATCATGCAGGATGAGGCTGAGCTTAAATCGGCCGCCGAAGAAGGTGGCATAGTACGCTTCAAGCAGCAGGTTCTCACCGAAGATGAAGTGCTGGCTCACCTGGAAACCGGCAAAGAAGTACACAAGCTGGCGCTGCATTTTGGCCAGTCCATCGCGCTCCTGCTCCAATCCGATGCCAGCCTCAAGCGTCTTAAGTTCTCTGAGGAGTTCCGTGCCGGCAACGATGATTTGGGCAACGATGACCCCATGGCCCGCCTCGATGCCGATTTCGCCCTCATGGGCAGCGAGCTCGTTGCCCTGATGCATGCGCTGGTTGAGGCGCTGGGCGGACTGCCCAAAGACGAGTAATTCAGTGCAATAAAAACAGGGTGCCACGGCGCCCTGTTTTTTTATCTGTCCTACACTGAAGCCAAACGATTTGAAATTGTTTGGATTATCAATGCAGGACGACAAGACAGACTCCTTTTCAGAGCAAACATCAGTGACAAGCGGGCAGTTCAGGCAGCGCCTGTATAGTAAATTGCCGCCCGCGCTGGCAGCAAGTTACAGCGATGAGCAATTGGAAGGGATCCGTATTCTCCTTGGCGACCGCACCTGGGGACAACACAGTATCGACAGCAGGGGCACCTTCTCACTGCCTTTTGTGCGCTGGCGCTTTTACTGGGTATTTTTGCTCGGCAAAAACCGCCGCGCCTATACCCGCACTGAAAAGCACCTGTCGCTGGCCTTGTTACTGGGCTGCGTCATACTCTTTGTGCTTATGTTGGCACTTCTTGGTTTACTGGTACTCTACTTGCTCAAATCCATGTGGGGTATCGATTTGTTTTCGCAGACCTCACTTGGTCTCTGGGACTGGTTTAAGGGTTGAAATCACTTGCAACTCTGCTAAAAACAGGGATATTAACCTTTTCCTGATATATAGATAGGCCAAAGGCATAGGTTGACACTGCATGTCCAAACTTTCACGGGATGAAAATCCAACGGACCTCGCCCATTGGCGTCAGATTATCTTCCGTCGCCTGTTCGGCGCCATGGCGATCATTTGTGTCCCTGTTTATATCACCAGTGTGTATTTGTGTATGAAACAGGGCCTCTGGTCCATGGTAGTTGTGGATACCCTCGCGTACCTGACACTGATTGCACTGCTGCTGTTTCCGGAGCTGGAAGATAAGCAGCGTTACCTGATGGGCAGCCTGCTGTGTTATGGCATAGGGTTAGCCTTTATTTGGTCTATAGGTCCCACGGGCGCGGGCTTTTTTTGGCTGTTTATGTTTCCGCTGATTGGGACCCTGCTGCTCGGACGACGGTTCGGTATCTATTGTCTGGTGCTCACTGCCGTAACGCTCACCATTATGGGATTGGGTTTTAAGGCCGGATGGGTACCCTGGCCGAAGCTGCCCGACTACAGCCTGGAAATATACTTGGTGGTGGTGCTTAATTTTTTGACCATTAACGTGATGTTATGCCTGGCGACAGGTTTTCTCACCGACAAACTCTCCGACTCACTTGAGCGAACCCACGCATCGCGCAGGGCAACAGTCCTCGGTCTTGCCCGGCTTTCCGGCTTTAAGGATGCCGACTCTGCCAGGCACCTGAATCGTATCGCCAAAGCCAGTGAACTTCTTACTCTGGCCCTGCTGCGTTCGCCCCATCGCCCAGACGAATTAACCCCGGAATTCGCGGAAAATATTGGCCTCAGTGCCACCTTGCATGACATAGGCATGATAGGTGTGGCCGAAAATCTGCAAAGTAAACAGCTCACCATGACACCGGCCATGGAAAGCGAGCGTTATAAACACACGCTTATCGGTGACCGTTTGCTCGGCGATTTGTTACGGGAAGCACCGGACTGTGTGCTACTGGCGATGGCAAGAGACATTGCAGCCTACCACCATGAGCGGTGGGATGGAGAAGGTTTCCCCGGTAAGCTCAAGGGAAAATCCATTCCACTTGCTGCAAGGGTTGTGGCACTCATAGACACTGTGGATGACTTGCTTTGTCATCCTGACCCCAGATTCCGGATGACCTATGAACAGGCTCTCACCCACATCAAAGGACTCAAAGGCAGCATTCTCGACCCCTTGTTGGTGGATGCCTTTCTCAGCGAGCCTGCCATGCGAGAAATATGGCACTGAGCACATATCGAGGATTAAACTCAGTCAGCCAAAATCCAAATAGGCTCATCCGAGCCTTTGGACTGTTGTGACACACCTTCAATGCGGCTTAACGATATTTGCTCCCACTTAAGGAGCAAGGTGGCAATTTCACCATCCTCGGCCGCACCGCGAATAGCATCATTGAAAGCCCTGACTTTGGCGTCGTCGAAAGTTAATCGGCTGAACATCAGGTGTATATCGCTTTCGGTCAGGCGAAGCGGATGGCGAAACAGATGGACTTTTTCCTGTTGGCTGGCAATGAAGGGCAATGAAAGTGCATCACCAATGGCGAGCTCTGCACGGCCCCTCGACAACATTTGTACGCTCTTGAGCAAGTCAGGGCTTTCAACCAGCTGATTGTGCATCGCCAAGCTGCGTTTTGAACTCTCATAGGCCTCTCCGTACCAGCCCGCCTGAGGCACCAGCAACTTGAGACTGCTGTCGAGCACCTGCTGCCAACTGCCCAGCGATACAACGCCGCCATCATCAATACTGAAAAGCCCCACCTGCTCCAGTCGATACGGTACTGAGAAATGCGCATATTCCTCCCGCTCCGCCGTTTTACTGGCCCCCATCATGATATCTACCTTCCCCAGGTGCATCAGCTGATGGGAACGACGCGCCGGCATTTTATCAAACTCGAGTGCACAACCTACGCGGCGGGCAAACGCTTTCAAAAGGTCAATATCCAGCCCCAGTGGCTCGCCACCTTCATCGGACCAGGAATAAGGAGGCCAATCGTTGTAGGCAACATGCAGCGGCGTTTGGCAAAGCGTCTGCGCCTGGACCACCGATGGGAGCCAGGAAAACAGTAACAGGACCAGTCCAAATTTTACTGCCTGCATACTTGCCCCCTTCACTGAAATTAAGGCTGTGACTGTGGCTCAGTCAGCCAACCGGGATTGAAGCTGGTCAAATCTCGCCCGCTGCTGCGCAGTCAATTCATACTCCCTGGCAATAAACGCCTCGATTACTTGCTGGGTCTGCTGGCTGTCTCCCCCGGCGAGCGTGTCTTCCAGGAATGCGAGCAGCAAGTCAACGTCGTCTGTATCCGCCAGACCATCTGGTCGTAATATCAGTGGCTCCGATGCCGATGTCTTCGCCGCTGATTTGAGTATGGCAGTTGTTGCCACATGAGGCTCGGCCGTCACGTCCGTGGACGTTGGCGGGGCAGACAATGCCGCCGGAGCGCTGCGTGTCTGTTCCCCAAGCATTTGACGCTGTTCACTCTGGGTAGGCTGCGCGCCTGATTCAGACTGGCTGACTGCCATTTGCGGCGCAAGGCCTGCGTCATAAACCGCGGTGGCATTCACCTCCATGCTCCCGACAACATCGCTTTCTGCCGTGGGCGCCATCAGCATATCCGTCTCAGGTAACACAGTGTCGGCATTGAAAAACACCTGCTGCGGGTTGAGCAGCACCAGACCAACCAATAACATCAGCGAAGCCGCGCTGGAAATGGCATAGGGAAAACGCCTGATCCCACGTCGCACCACGACCTCAGGCTTTGGGCTGGCAAGGTGGGCACCGGCCAGTGCCAATATTTCCGCATCCAGCGCTTCAGGCGGCTCTTCATTGGCCCCTTCTCGGTAAAGCGCGTCAAGCGTCTGCTTGAGCTCCGAGTCCACCAGTTGGCTATCTTTCATCGCTATCCTCCCCCAATCGCTTGGTCACGCAGGTTTTGAGGCTCTGATAGGCATAACGGATACGGCTTTTGGTCGCTTCCAATGATACCGAGGCAATCTCACTTATCATCAGCGCAGTAAACCCCATCTCGCTGGAGAGCAGGAAAGCTTCTTTCTGCACCTGGGGCAGAAGGCCAACGCAGTGTTTAAGCGCCTGTATCTTAAGCTCATGTTCATGGCTTCGCGCCGGCGTGAGGGAATCGGTCAGCCCCAATCCTTCCTCATCCAGTGTGTCGGCTTCGTTCAAAGGTTTCACGGCACGCACATGATCGATCAGCAGGTTATGGGCAATACGGTAAAGCCAGGTGGTAAACTTGGCACTGATTTCGTAAGCAGGCGCCGCCTTTATCACCCTGCCCCAGGTTTCCTGATAGAGATCTTCCGCCAGCTGGCTGTCGCCAATCTGGCGTAAAAAATAGCGGTATAACCCGCCTTTGTGGCGACGATAAAGGGTGTCGAAGGCCTGAATATCCCCGGCGGCGTAACGCTGCATCAGCAGTTCGTCGTCCTCACCACCCACCAATGAAATGGATTGCGTTGCTGTCATGATTGCCCTGATGGTTGAGACAAAACAGCGGCGTTCAGCCCGTATTTCCCAACCTTGATTGCACCTGTACTCAGTGTGCACAGCCACCGCCGCAAAGTCCATATTCCCTCCCAATCTGCCCCTATATCCCTATAAACGGAGAAAAAAGCAAAAAGGGTCAGGGCTTGCAAAAATTTGCCAAAGCTCACACATTGGTAACTGAGCGCTCACTAAAATACCCAGCTTTGGCCGCCCACGCGGCAGGACTCCAGGATGCCACATCGCCATCACCTGACTTCTCTTATTCCGGCCTTTGCCCTGCGTCAGAGTCTGCTGGGAGAACGCTATTCCAGTGCCGATTTATTGGCTGACTTACTCGCCGGTATTACCGTGGGAGTTATCGCTATTCCGCTTGCCATGGCGCTCGCCATCGCCAGTGGTGTCGCCCCCCAATACGGCCTCTATACGGCCATTATCGCCGGTATCATCATCGCCATCAGTGGTGGCTCGAAGCTGTCGGTGTCGGGGCCGACCGCCGCCTTTGTGGTACTGCTTGCCCCCATTTCGGCGCAGTATGGTCTCGGTGGCTTGCTGCTGGCGACCGTGATGTCCGGTGTCATCTTGTTGCTGATGTCACTGATGCGCCTGGGCAGACTTATTCAATATATTCCTGAGCCTGTGACCCTGGGTTTTACCGGCGGTATTGCCATCGTCATCGCCATGTTGCAGATAAAGGACATCTTTGCCCTACCTATCGCAGCACTCCCTGAGGATTTTTGGCACAAGGTCTCGACCCTGTTCCATGCCATGCCCCAGGCCCAGTGGCCCAGCATCCTGGTGGCCACAGTCACACTGTCTGTGTTGGTGTTCTGGCCCAAACTCACTCAAAAATTGCCGCCCCATTTACCGGCGATACTGGCAGGCACCCTCTGTGCCCTCGCGCTTGGCGGCGTTGGCTTTGATGTAGAGACCATTGGCTCACGTTTTTCATTCACCCTGGATGACGGCACCCTGATGGCAGGGATCCCTTCGGTACTGCCTTCTTTTCTGCTGCCATGGGAGCTGCCGGGCGTGGGAGGCGAGCCGCTGACACTCAATTGGCAACTCATCCAGAATCTGCTGCCCTCCGCCATGGCCATTGCCATGCTGGGCGCAATCGAATCATTACTCTGCGCCGTGGTGGTGGATGGCATGACGGGGAATCGTCACAGTGCCAACAGTGAGCTCTTTGGCCAGGGGCTTGGCAATCTTATTGCGCCCTTTTTCGGTGCTATCCCCGCCACCGCGGCCATCGCCCGCAGTGCCGCCAACGTGCGTGCCGGTGCCAAAAGTCCCTTGGCCGCCGTGTTCCACGCGCTTACCGTGCTGCTGGCGCTGGTGTTATTGGCGCCCGTGCTGGCCTATATCCCCATGGCGACCATGGCCGCGCTGCTGTTGGTGGTGGCATGGCACATGAGTGAAGCCAAAAAGAGTCTGCACCTTATCCGCCGCGCCCATGTGTCGGACGTGGCGGTACTGCTCACCTGCCTCATACTTACGGTTGCCTTCGATATGGTGATAGCCATTGGCGTTGGCATAGTGCTGGCGTCCTTGCTGCTGATGGGGCAACTTGCGGCGTCCACCCGACTGGTTGCACTGGACTGCGGCAGTGATACCGACAGCCCCGATATCGAAGCCTTTCGTATCGACGGCCCGCTGTTTTTTGCCGCCGCGGATAATCTCTTCAGCGAATTGATGCACCGCCAGAATGGCGCCCCCATATTGGTACTGGATTGGCAGAATGTGTCGCTGCTGGACGCAGGTGGCCTCAGTGCGCTGGAGCGCACCGTGGCCTGGGCACAAAAGCAGGGGCGGGAAATCCGCATCGTGTCTGTGCCCTTCCAGGCGCTGAGAGCCCTGGTCAAGGCGGGCGTTCAGGAGAAGCCGGGAGTCCTCTCCTTCTATCCAGATATGTCCGCCGCTTTGAAAGATACTGTCGCAAATACGGATTAACATTTTGATAGTTTTAGGGTTTGGGTCTTGCCAAAATGCATGACCCAAACTGAACTTCCCTGTAACATGTGCAACCTTCAGCTAAATCGCCTTTCAACGACAAGGACAAGACAAGGAAGCACCATGGAAGAGTCCACCATTTCCCGCGCACGCAAAGCCGTTTCCCCCAAAAGTATTTTTATCACCCTGGGCGCCATAGGTGCACTGGCGGTGCTGAAAAGCTCCATTTTGATGACGGATGCCGGTTACACCTACGTGCATCAAAACAACATCACCGGGGCACTGGATGTGTTTACCGAGCCGGGCATCCATGTGCGTATGCCATTTTTGTCCAAAATAACCCGCTACGATCAGGTGATTACTGTCTCCTTTGGCAATAATCAGGGCGAGGCCTTCTATCAGCGTTTGCCGTCGCTGCAGGTGCGCTTTGCCGATACCTACACGGGCCAGGTGCCAGCCACCTTCCGCTTCAAGTTGTCCCACTCCCCGGAGCAAATTATCCAGATGCACCGGGAGTTTCGCTCCAACGACAACCTGATTGAAACCATGCTGATTAAAAACGCCCGCAACGTTACCGTGATCACCGCCACCCAGTACACCGGCGAAGAGTTTTTCCAAGGCGGCCTGAACCAGTTTAAAGCCCAGCTGGCCGACCAGCTCAGCAACGGTATCTACACCACAGAGCGCCGTCAGGTGGAAGTGGAACAGGTTGATTTGGTGCCCGTCGGCTTCGACCAGGACGACTCCAACAAACTGCAGGCCACCAAGCAGCTGGTGTGGAAAACCATCCCAGTGACCGATAAGAGCGGCCAGCCGATACGCCAGGACAACCCCCTGAGCCAGTACGGTGTGACCGTAACCCAGGTGACCATTGGCGATCCTTCTCCTGAAGATCAGCTGGATAAACTGCTGACTGACAAAAAGAAATTGGTCGCAGAGCGCATCCGTACCATCCAGGAGCAGGAAACCTCCAAGGCCCAGGCCAAGACAGAGCAGCTGCGCAAAGAAATCCAGCGTACCCGCGAAGTGCAGGATGCCCAGCGCGCCAAAGAGCTAGCGGTAATCTCCCAGCAAAAAGAAGTGGAAATTGCCCGCCAGATTGCCGAGCGTGAACTGGTGGAAGAGCGCAAGAAGAAAGAAATTGCCGCACTTTCCAAGGCCAAAGAGTTGGAAATGGCACAGGCCAACCTGGAAATTCAAAAGGCCAACGCCGCTGCGGCCTCCTTTGAAGCCAAGGCAATCCGCGAAACGGGTATCGCCGAAGCCGAGGTATTGGCAGCCAAATACAAAGCCCTGGGTACCTACGAGAAAATTTATACCGCTGAGATGAACCGTGATGTGGCCAAGGTGTTGTATCAGAATCTGCCCAACTTCAAGGTGGAAATGCCGCAAAACTACATCGGTGGCAATGGGGGCATGACCTCAAATCTGGACGTGATAACGGGGTTCTCCGCGCTGGGGCTGATGGAAAAAAGTCAGGCGCTTGGCAATAACACCAAGCAATAGCCCGCAGGCAGGCCAGGAACCATTGCCACCAAACCAAACGTACGCGCCAAACGATGGGCCAAACGAGTAGCCACACAACAAACAGCGCCAGTCGGCGCTGTTTTTTTTCATCCTGCTTTGGCATGCTTGGGAGCAAGTTCACGAAAGTGCCCCACAGGAGGAGCCGATGACATCGGTCAAAAAAGGACATGCTACCCCACACCGCTCGCTCGTACTGGCGACCGCCTTAGCCACCGCGCTCTTCATCCCCTGGCAGGCAGTCGCCTACAGCGACGCCGAAAATCAGGCAGTGCTCGACCTTATCAAGCTGCCCGCAGGTTTTCAGATTGAGGTGCTGCACCATGGCTTTAAAAACTATCGCCAGATGGCCGTGACTGAGTCGGGTCTTTTGTATGTGGGTTCACGTAAAGAAGGCAAGGTGCACTATCTGCCACTGCCGGGCTCAGAGGCCGAAAAGGCCGGTGTGCGCGCCGGACAGCTTGCGATGAAATTCACCATGCCATCGGGCATTGCCTACCGGGATGGCAAACTCTATATCGCCGATGTGGGTAACCTGTACCGTGTGGATGAAGCTCAGAGCCCGGGCAAGGCCGCTCCTGCCCTGATTTACGACAAGTTACCCAAGGATTTACACCACGGCTGGAAATACCTGAAATTCGGCCCGGATGGCCGCCTTTACATCCCCATCGGCGCCCCCTGTAACATCTGTGATGCGGGCAAAGAGTACAGTAAAATCATCAGCCTGGATCTGGACACTCTGACCACAAGGGATGAAGCCCTCGGCGTGCGTAACAGCGTCGGTTTCGACTTTGCCCCCGCCACCGGCGAGCTTTGGTTTACCGACAATGGCCGCGACATGATGGGGGATGATATGCCCTCCGATGAGTTGAATCGGCTCACAAGCCCGGGCCAGCACTTCGGTTACCCCTATGTGCATCAGGGTGACACCCTGGACCCGGAGTTTGGCCAAGGCCACAACATCAAAGACTATGAAGCGCCCAAGGCCAGGCTTGGCGCCCATGTGGCCAGTCTTGGCATGACCTTCTATACCGGAAAACAGTTTCCACAAAAATATCAGGGTGGCATTTTTATCGCCGAGCATGGTTCCTGGAACCGCAGCGAGAAGGTCGGTTACCGGGTACGCTTCGCCAAGCTTAACGGCAATGACGTGGAACACCTCGAAACCTTTGCCGAAGGCTGGTTGCAGGGGGATGAGGTCCATGGCCGCCCCGCCGATGTGATGATGCTCCCCGACGGCAGTTTGCTGGTCAGCGACGATGGTCGCGACCGGCTTTATCGCATCCGATACACAGGCCAGGCGGGCGCTGATAAAGGCAACTGAAAAGGCAGCGAAACCACGTCCATCATGCTATCATTGCGCCCCATCTCGCCCTGGCAACGACTACCGAGGGGGCTCCCCCGCAGCCAGGGCTAAAAGTACCCTCGCCTGAAAACAGGCAAATATAATTAAAATCAGTCGTTAAGGAGTTATCATGCACGCCCTCGTTGCTGTCGTAATGGGTTCCAAGAGTGATTGGCCCACCATGGAAGCCGCCGCAGAGATCATGGATAAACTGCAGGTGCCTTACCATGTTGAGGTGGTTTCCGCCCACAGAACCCCGGACAAGTTAATGGACTTCGCCGCCACAGCAGCTGACAAAGGCTTTCAGGTGATCATTGGTGGTGCCGGTGGCGCCGCACACCTGCCAGGCATGCTGGCTTCCAAGACCCGTCTGCCGGTACTCGGCGTACCCGTGCAGAGCAAGGCTCTGAA
Source organism: Shewanella zhangzhouensis (assembly GCF_019457615.1). Classification (NCBI taxonomy): domain Bacteria; kingdom Pseudomonadati; phylum Pseudomonadota; class Gammaproteobacteria; order Alteromonadales; family Shewanellaceae; genus Shewanella; species Shewanella zhangzhouensis. The sequence continues at coordinate 1,331,146 of NZ_CP080414.1, read as the reverse complement.
CGGCATGGACTCCTTGCTCTCTATCGTGCAAATGCCAAAGGGCATTGCGGTGGGGACCCTCGCCATAGGTACAGCCGGTGCCTTTAACGCTGGTCTGCTGGCTTGCCAAATCCTCGCCAACAACGACGCTGCTCTCGCCGAGCGCCTGGAAGCCTTCCGCGCCGAACAGACCCAGAGCGTACTGGAAAATCCGGATCCGAGGGACGCGTAATCATGGCAAACACAAAGCGCGTTTGGGTACTGGGCAATGGTCAGCTCGGTGCCATGCTGTCCCACGCCGGTCAGCCACTGGCGATTGAAGTGCTGCCGGTGGATATTATGGCCCCCAGCGATGAAAAACTGCCGCTGGCGGACGATGACATCATCACCGCCGAGCGTGAGCAGTGGCCAGAGTCGAGCCTGAGTCTGCAACTCTCTACCCACAAGAATTTCATCAACAGTCCTGTGTTTGGCCGCCTGGCCGACCGTTACACCCAGAAGTCGCTGCTCGATGAGCTGAATGTTGCCACCGCCCCCTGGGAGCTGGTGGATGAAAGCACCGACGTCAACGCCCTCTATGGCAAGTATGGCGAGCGGGTGCTGATGAAGCGCCGTACCGGTGGTTACGATGGCAAGGGCCAACATTGGCTCAAGCAGGCCGAGAATGGCCAGATCCCCGCCGACTGGCGCGGTGAAGCCATTGCCGAGCAAGCCATAAATTTTGATGAAGAAGTGTCTGTGGTTGGCGTACGCACCCACAGTGGTGAATGCTTCTTCTATCCGCTGACGTTGAACCTGCACCAGGATGGCATCCTGATGGCCTCCATTTCGCCGCTGCCGCGCCTGGCGCCGCTGCAGGCCGAAGCGGAAGCCATGCTGGGCACCATCATGAAAGGCCTCGAATATGTGGGTGTGATGGCGATGGAGTGTTTCCGCGTTGGCGACCACCTGCTGGTGAACGAGTTGGCTCCTCGGGTACATAACTCAGGCCACTGGACCCAGGCCGGAACCCATATGGATCAGTTCCAGCTGCACCTGCGCGCCCTGTGCGACCTGCCTATCCAGCAGCCTCAGGTGAACTTCCCCTGTGTGATGGTTAACCTTATCGGTATCGACAAGGACGATCGTTGGTTGAGTCTGCCCAACGCAGAGCTTTTCTGGTACGCCAAAGACGTGCGTCCGGGCCGCAAGGTGGGTCACTTGAACCTCTCTGTGCACAACCATGCCATGCTTGAAGGTAGCATCAGTCAGCTTAAAAACTGGATGCCGACACAATATCAGGCGCCACTTCAGTGGATCCTCGATAACGCCGACTTCTAAGCAACGTCATCATCAAAGCCCCGAAAATTCGGGGCTTTTTTATGGCCTCTGTCGCGCTTTTAGCCAGTGCAAGAGCTGGATTTCACCCGTATAATGGTCGGGCCAGAGATTCGATATGGATATTTTCAGTGAAGCAATGGGACAGTCTCAAACACAAGCGAATTGATACCCTCGGCCTGCGTTACCACCTGATGTTGCTGCTGACGCCTCTGTCAGTGTTCGTCGGGATTTTTTATCTGTTTTCCCCCGCAGGCTCTCTGCCGTGGATGATTTTGTTGCTGGTGTGCCTGGTGTATTTGATGGGATACAGCCTCAGCTATTACCTGCATCAGGGCCGGCTGCAACGCTTGTGGGATCACCTGGAGCAGGTGGTGTCCATCAACGAAGCCAGCATGGAGCTCATCCACCTCTCCAGCCAATACCAGAACGAACATGCCTTTTTGGATGCCTTGCTCAACAAGGCGGTTTCGGTCATCAACGGCGCCGAGATGGGCAGCATTATCCGCGTCGATCCCGATACCCATAAACTGATGTTTGAATCTGCTGTGGGCCTGGATCTGTCCCGGCTCAGAACCATCGATTTTTCCCTGGAGCAGTCTTTTGAATATCGAATGACCAAGGGGCGCTGCGATAAGGTGGTGGTAATCGATGATATGCAGCATATCAATGCCCAAAGCACCCTGACCCCGGCCGAGCAGCAAATTTTGCTCACCGCCGCCAAACAGCCCATCCGCTCTACCCTCTCAAGCCCCATTCATATCGACGGCAAACTCTACGCCATGCTCAATCTCGATAGCAGCCATCTGGCGGCTTTCAGCGATTACGACCGCAATCTCGTGGCGATTTTGACCCACGAAGCCGCCAGCGCCATCGCCTTGTATCAAAAGTCGCGGGAAATTCAGCGGCTGGCCACTTTCGACATCCTCACCGGACTCCACAACCGGCAGTATTTTGAATCGCAGGTCAGCCGGTGGCCCAAAAGCCGTATCGGCAGCTATCTGGTGGTACTGGATTTGGACAACCTCAAGGTACTCAACGACAGCCAAGGTCATCAGGCCGGTGACAAGGCCCTGGCGATACTGGCCGATGCGTTAAAGATGACCTGGTCGCAAAACTGCCTTATCAGCCGTTTTGGCGGTGATGAATTTGTTATCCTCACCCAGAGCAGTGAAGAACAACTGCTTGAGCGATTGGAGCAGCTGAAACACACCATGGCCCGCGCCGAGGCACCAGTGCTCTTCAGTGCCGGGTTCGCCCCATTCAATGGAGACTTTGCCGCCAGCTTCAAACTCGCCGATGAGCGTATGTATGCGCAAAAGCGTGGCAGACAAAAAGCAACCAGCAGCCAATCCGCCTGAACCTGAGTTACCCCTGGAATTACAACAAGGACGTGTAGATGTATCCAATCCTAAGGGCAAGCCTGCTTGCCAGCAGCCTGCTGTTTTCAATCTTCCCGACATTCGCCAAAGAACAGCTCTCCCAACAATTGGTGGATGTTCGCACCCGGGAGGGAGTGTCCCAGTATTTCAAACGCACCAATGGCCTGCCACTGCAGGGGGAGTTTGTGCTGGCCCGCGAAGATGGCAGCTTTACCCAGGCCGGGTTTGACACTGGCCTGCCCCACGGCCAATGGGAAACCTACTACGGTCCGTCCCAACCCATGACCAGGGGGCAATTTTTACAGGGTAAGCAGCAGGGGGAGTGGCAAACATTCAGCCGCAGCGGCGCCTTGGTGGAGACCCAGCACTTTGATAATGGCCTGGCGGAAGGCAACTGGCAGCAGTTTAACGTCACGGGTCAGACAGTAGAGCAGCGCCGTTACGCCGCCGGAGATCTGATACTCACGGAGCGATTTTTCAGCACGGGGCAATTGGCCGAAGTGGAGCGCTACCGGCAAAATTTTCGCCACGGCCAGTGGCAAAAATTCCATGAAAACGGCCAACTGGCGATGAATGCCCAGTTTGCCGACAACCTGCCAACGGGAGAGCTTACCCATTACTATGCGTCCGGTGAGCGTAAGCTGCAGGGGCAATACGATACCAGGGGGCAACGTACGGGCAAATGGCAGGAATGGGACAGTCAGGGGCGGCTTAGCCTGGACACCGAGTACAGCGAGGATAAGAAAAATGGCCTGGAGCAGCAGTTTTATCCCGACGGCCAGCCCGAAACCCAGTGCAACTTCCTCGGCGGGAAGCCCCATGGCGAATGCCTGAGCTTCAGCAGTGAAGGACTGCCCCGGGTAAAAGAGCAGTATTACAAAGGCAAGCTGGAAGGTGAGCAACTGTATTATGACGACGAAGGCAACCTGAGTGCCAAACTGCAGTATCAGGGCGGTAACGAGGCGGGCATTCAGCAGCGTTTTCACCCCAACGGCCAGTTGGCAGAGCTTGAGACACTGGCGATTGACCGCCCCGCCGACAATGGCCAGTATCCCCGCCATGGCAAGCAGGAAAGCTATAACAGTGAAGGGCTGCTGCAGCAATCCAGTGTCTACCAGCGCGGTCTGCGCGAGGGTGCATTTTTGCGCTATCAGGGCGATACCCTTATCGAATCGAGCCATTGGCTGCAAGGCGTTCGCCACGGCGATGTGCGTACCTTTTATCCTTCAGGTAAACCCAAAGCATTTGATCAATATGTAAATGGCACACTCGAGGGCACATCAGAGCGCTACTACGATGATGGCAAACTGCAAACCAAAGGCGAAATGCACGATGGGCTTTGGGTGGGCCGCTATGAGCGCTTCTATCGGGATGGCACACCTCAGGAGCTCAAACATTACGCCAAGGAAAAGCCAGCCAATGCCAATCAGTATCCCCTCGAAGGCGAATACAGCCGATGGTATGCCAATGGCGACCTGAACGAGACGGGCTACTACGACCAGGGCAAAAAAACCGGCCTGTGGCGCCTATACCAGAAAGGGCAAATAGGCAGCGAGCAGGAATATCTGGCCGGTAAACTGAACGGTAAGTACATCCAATATTATGAGGGCCGTCGCCGCACCAGTGGCGAGTACAGAGAGAACCAAAAAGAAGGGGAATGGGTCGAGTATCGCTACGAAGAGAAAGACCCCACTTTTGGCCCCATCCCTGAAGGCAATGTTTACAGTAAGACCCGATACCATGCCGGTAAGCGCCATGGCACAGAAGAGCTGTTCTCTTTCAGCGGTGTGCGTTATCGCCTGACCACCTTCGACATGGACGCCAAAACAGGCGACTATCACACCTTTTACGTCAGTAATGGCCAGATGGAACTGAGTGGCAAGCTCATCAAGGGCAATAAAACCGGACAGTGGCAATCCTGGTACGAAAGCGGCCTGACCAAATGGATTGCAACCTATGATGACGACAAACTGCATGGCCCCCGCAAGACCTTCTACGACGACGGTCAGCCCAAGTCGGAAGGGGATTACCAGCATGACGAGCCGAGCGGTAATCACAAAGAGTACTACCCAACAGGCATCCTCAAGGCCCAGGAGTCATGGCTGAACGGGCGCCGTGAAGGTCAAGCCCGTTATTTCCACCCCAATGGCAAACTCTCTGAGCAGGGCAGCTTTATCAAAGACAGGAAAGAAGGTCTGTGGCTGAGCTTTTGGTCTGGTGGCGAGAAGCGTATTGAAGGCAACTATATTGCCGACCGACAATCCGGTGACTGGCAGTTCTTCGATCAGTTCGGCAAGCTGATTAAAACCGAGCATCACAACTGATACCAGCCTGCGGGCAAAGGGCAAAAAAGCAAAGGGCATTCCACGTGAATGCCCTTGTTGTTATCCGCCAATAACGAGAGTCTTTACCCGCCAGGAACCGGACTCTTCAGTCGCAGATACCGGGTTTGCTCAACGACTAAAAATCGCGTCAGCGTATTGCTGCCTTTTCAAAAGAGGCCTCAGCCAAAGAAGAGGCGATACAGCCAGGAAGAATCCAGCTCTTCCTTGCAGCCCTTGTACTGAGCGGCGTAGCGACGGGAGCGCTCGTCCACCTTGGCCGCTACCTTGATAAGCCATTTCTTGGATTTATGGGTTCCGCGGCGATAGCCCCCCCAACCTTCGTGATAATTGAGATATTGGGCGCGGGCGTCCCACTTGGATACGCCATTGATCTTGTGGGTTTTGGTGATAAACCAACCCATAAAGTCCATGGCATCATCAAAATCACTGCGACTGGACCAGCTGTTGCCGGTTTCCCTGACATAATCATCCCAGGTCATGGTCTTGGCCTGGGCATAGCCGTAGGCATCACTGGCGCGGCCAATGGGGATAAAGCCCAGAAAATACTCCATGGGCGGCGCCGCATCATGCTTGAATGAGCTTTCCTGATACATCATCGCCAGCGGAACATGCACAGGAACGCCCCATTTCTCCTGCGTATCGATCGCGGCCTCATACCAGCTGCGATGCTCCCTGAAAATGGCGCAGATATTATCGGGATCTTTGGGCGGGGCGCTGGCACAGCCACCAAGAAGTGCCAGCAACAGCAGTGGCGTCAGGGCCTTGTACATATCAACTCCTACAACAACCAGTGGGTCGAGTTTCCCATGTCATTGATTAAGATGCAATTCGTACAAGGCTAAGGGTGACGGGCGTCGTCCTGGGTCGATAAAACGCTAGTTGGCAAAGGTGCACTCTGCCGCTTCGCTTTGCCAGATAACCGGTTCCCAAAAGTCGGGATTATTACCGAAGTAACGTCTGTCATCTTTATAACGGGCAGCAAAGTGATAGCGCATCCCTGCTGCGACCTCTATGGTCAGCGTTTTTCTTTGATGCGCATCCGGCGTCACTTTCAAATCCGGCGCGTCAATCAGCTCCACCAGCGAAAACTCATACCGCCCTGGGGCGAGCTGGTAGTTGGGGCGGGAAATCACTGGCGTGCCGTTCACATCGGTGACAACGGCACGATAGAGACGCTCTGCCTCCGGCGGGTCCTGATAGCCAGAGACCCAGCCGCATTGATTGACGTCTTCCACATTGCTGGCGCACGCCGTAAGTCCTGCACTGAGTGACAGGATCAGGAGAGCGCGCATGGCACACCTTTGAAGTAGCCCTTGAGATACTCATCAAAGCTTTCTTCATCACTGGCTTCAATCTCAGCCTGAGCGGCAAGAGAAGATGCAGCTTCGGCCTGGAAACCCGCTTCCACGCCGGGAGACAGCGGATACGACAGGAAGAAATCCTGATATTTGGCAGCCAGCCCCATCACGAAATCGCCATGATTCATGCCCTGCTCCACCACGGCGGTGTGTACCCTGCCTGAAAGTGTCAGGGCAGGGTCTTCAACTGCGAGGCGCCATTGGGCCAGCGCTTCGGCATAATCGCTGCTGTCTATGTCCAGCAAACTGGCGAGCTTATCAAACTCATCGAAGAGTTCCAGCAGCCAGGTTTTCAATGCCACAGGCTCGCCCTGACGACTGAGTTCCAGTCCGGGTTTGCGCCCTTCGTGGATAACCGCTCTGAGGTTGGTGGCGATTTCAGCTTCAGTGGCGGCATCGCTCTTTGGCGAATCGGACAGCAGGCAATAAAGCAGGAACAGGTCGAGGAAGCGCAATTGTGAGGCCTCAACCCCAACCGGGCTGAAGGGGTTTACGTCCAGCGCCCGCACTTCAATATACTCTACCCCGGCACGAGCCAGCGCCTCGGAGGGCTTTTCCCCCTTACGGGTAACCCGCTTGGCACGGATGGGGGCGTAAAACTCGTTTTCAATTTGCAGCACATTGGCATTGAGCTGGCGATATTCGCCATCCACCTTCACGCCAATTTCGGCAAACTTGGCCGATGGCAAGCAAATCGCCTCGCGGATCCCCTGCAAATAGTCATGGAGGGAGTCATAACTGATGTTGAGGCTGGCCTGCTCTTTGTTGGTGTAGCCAAGGTCACTCATCCGCAGTGACGTCGCGTAGGGCAGATACAGGGTACCACCGGCTGTTTTTTCAAACTCGAGGCTGGTTTTCTGCCCCTTGAGGAAAGAGCCGCAAATGGCCGGTGACGCGCCAAAGAGATACGGCAATACCCACACCAGACGGCGGTAATTGCGGATAAGGCCAAAGTAAGATTCAGAGATAAACTCATCCAGCGTCAGGCTGCTGCCAGAGAGCACATGCAGTCTTGGCCACAAGTCGCTGGAGAGCGAAAAGTTAAAATGCACCCCGGAAATAATCTGCATCAGGGCGCCGTATCTGTAGGTCAGCCCCTTGCGATAGAGGGTTTTCATCCTGCCGGTATTGGAGCTGCCATATTGGGCAATGGGAATGTCTTTCACATCGCCCACATAACAGGGCATGCTCACCGGCCACAGCTTCTGACCATCCAAATGCTTAAGCGTATAGGCATGGGTCTCAGTCAGGCCTTCCAGCAAGTCTTCAATGTTGCCACTGACCGGCGTAATAAACTCCAGCAAGGCTTCGCTGTAATCAGTGGTGATCCTGGAGTGGGTCAGCGCCGAGCCCAGCGCCTTGGGATGAGGGTCCATTGCCAGCTGGCAACAGCTGGTGATACGCAAAGCCTCACGCTCCAAACCCCGTCGCAGCCCGGCAAGTGCCTTGCGTCCTTCTGCATCGGAGAGAGCCCCGAGTCTGTCATTGAATGCTGTCAATTGATTCTTCTCTGGTTGCTATGGCGCGCTGCGCCGCCGTACACAGCAAGACCTGTGGCGACCCTCGGGTCTTTCGGCTTTTGTCCAAAATAATGCCATTTGCCTATGGCGGCAAGGGAGAAAGATAAGAAGGGTGGCTCAGTCGCCACCCTTGCTTGTCAACGATATGGGGATTGCACTGTGATATTACAATACCAAGTCTTTCACCGGATACCCGAGCGCCTTGAGTTCAGGCAATATGCTGGCCTTGTCACCCACGACAAAGATAACCATCTCGTTGATATTCAGATGTTTCTTGGCAAGAGCGTCGATTTCATCTTTTTGAATACCCGCGATGATTTTATCCTGTTCGGCGGTAAAGCCATCATTGAGATTGTAACGCTGGATCATCCGCATAAAGCCAGCCTTCTGGTATGGGGTTTCATAATCCAGTGCCTGGCCCTGGGAGATGGAGCTGCGCATGAAACTCAGCTCATCGTCACGGATACCTGTGGCGTTATAGGTGGTGATCTCTTTAATGAACTCAGATACGGCAGGTGCCGTCACATCACTGCGTACACTGGCGGTAGCCAGGAACTGACCCACTTCGCTTCCGCCGCTGAAACGACTTCGGGCGCCATAGGTGTATCCCTTGTCTTCACGCAGGTTCAGGTTAATACGGCTGTTGAAAGCACCACCCAGCGGGTAGTTCATCAAACCGGCTTTAAAGTACTCACCGGTGGCATCAAAGGGCAGCGCAAGCTTACCAATGGAAATAACTGACTGGGCCGCGCCGGGTTTATCCAGCACATAAATGGTGCCGCCGCTTAAGTCTGGCAGTTGTCCAAGCGCGGGTATGGCAGTGGCCTCACCCTGCCAGCTGTCGAGGGTCTTCAGTGAAGAGAGCAGTGCCGCTTTAGGTGCGCTGGACACAGCCACAACCTGGGCGTTGCTGGCTTTGTACTGTGTCTGGTAGAAGGCTTTGATGTCGTCCAGGGTCAGGGCGGCAACTGTGTCTACCGTGCCGCTGGCATCCACGCCCAGGGCATTTTTATCACCGTAAAGCAGCTTGGCAAAACCTGTGTTTGCCAGATAGTTGGGGTTAGACTGGGAATGTTTAAGCCCCTGCAGGGTTTGCTGTTTCACCCGCTCGAAGTCTTCCGCCTTAAAGCCCGGCATCAGCAGCTTCTCTTTCAAAACCGCAAGCGTGTCATCCAGCTTTTCGGTGAGAGCTGACAGCTTGATTTCGCTCTGATAGTCGCTGGCAGAAAACTGCACCGAAGCCCCCAGGAGTTCCAGCGCCTGGGTCAGTTCCTCACTGGAGCGTTGGCTGGTTGACTCGTTGAGCATGGCGGCGGTGAGCTGAGCCACACCGGCCTTGCTCACATCGGCCAGGCGATGACCGCCGGCAAGGTAAATCACGATTTCCGTGGTGGGGGTCTCGGCACTCTGGGTACCCAGCACTTCAATGCCATTGCCCAAATTGTCACGCCACAGCGTGGGTACCTTGAGGACTGGTGCTTTGCCACTTTGTGGCATCACACTGCGGTCAAAGGACGATTTGGCCTCACTTACGTTTAACTCACCGGCCACCGCATTGGCTGCCACCAGTGGCGCGGGTGCATTAAAGTTGTCGGCCGCAGCCACCAGTGCCCTGGCACCCTCAGGAACCACACTCATGATGACCATGGGCTTGTCTTTCACGTACCGGTTGAACACGCGAATAACATCCTCTTTGGTCACGCTGGCATAGCGCTGCAAATCGTTGGCAATCATATTGGGGTTGCCATAGAAGGTCTCGTTGGCAGCGAGCGCCGACACCTTGCCACGAACACTCTGCAGGCCAAAGATGGTATCGGCCTCGAATTGCACCTTGACCTTTTCCAAATCTTCATCAGTCACGCCACGGCGCTCGAACTCGGCGATGGATGCACGAAGTTTGCCTTCCAGCTCTTTGAGGCTGCCGCCCTTGGCGGGATTGGCCAGGGCAAAAAATGACATTTCACAGGACAGCTCGCGGCATGGATGGCTGGCACTGGCCTGCACCGCATAGCCTTCTTTAACCAGGTTTTTGTACACCAGCGAGGTTTTACCACCGCCAAGTATGTTGGCGAGCAAATCCAGTGCGGCTTCATCCTGATGGCTGGCATACACGGTTGGCAATGCCATACGAATAAGCGGCAAATGCACCTTGTCTTCCATGGACAGGTATCTGTCTTTATCCAGGGTTACCTGGGTTTTGGGCAGCGCCTCCACTTCCGGACCACGTGGGATATCACCAAAGTATTTGTTCACCCAGGCCAGGGTCTGCAACTCATCAAAATCGCCGCCAATGGTCAGGGTGGCATTGTTTGGGCCATACCAGCGCTGGAAGAATTGCTTCACATCCGCAAGCTCGGCGCGGTTCAAATCATCCGGCCAGCCAATCACAGGCCAGGAGTATGGGTGACCGGCAGGATACATGGCCTGGCTGAAGCGCTCGTACATACGGCCATAGGGCTGGTTATCGATACGCTGGGCACGCTCGTTTTTCACGGTTTCGCGCTGCACCTCAAATTTCTCGTCGGTAAGTGCAGGCAGGAAGAAGCCCATGCGGTCAGATTCGAGCCACAGCATTTTTTCCAGCTGGTTGCTGGGCACTGTCTCAAAATAATTGGTGCGGTCGGTATTGGTGGTGCCATTCAGGGTACCGCCTGACTCCGTGACCACTTTAAAGTGCTGCTCATCGGCAACGTTTTCAGACCCCTGAAACATCATGTGTTCAAACAGGTGGGCAAAACCGCTGCGACCGGGCAGCTCTCGGCCTGAGCCCACGTGATAGGTCACATCCACGTGCACCAGAGGATCTGAGCTGTCCTGGTGTAATATCACTGTCAGACCATTGGCCAACTGGAACTTCTTGTAAGGAATGCCGACGCCGGTGCTGTCCACGGCAACGGTCTCAACCAGGGTGACCCCTTCCGGCAGTGCCAGAGAGTCAGAAGAGTGCTGGGCGCAGCCCGCGAGCGCTGCCGAAATGGCGGCAGCCAGAATCCACTTTTTCATTAGCTATCCCTTGTTTTACTTCTAGTTTGTTAACCAATAACAACGCCCGACTATATCAGACTCAGAAACAGGCCCATCAGGCTTTTGCCAGGAGTGTTGTAATAAAAAATGTCAAAAGGCCTGCATCATCAATAAGAGCAAACCATAGCGGGCACCTTTTCCAATTAAAATCAGAACAATAGACATCAGTAACGGCAGTCGGAGCCAGCCTGCGAGCACACAAAGAATGTCACCGATAACGGGGGCCCATGACAGCAGCAGACTCCAGACACCGTATTTTTCCACCAAGGCCAGGGCACGGCGCTGAGAAAGGGACAAGTGTTCAGGCTCCCAGGCAACCCGGCCAAGGCGGCCCAGTCCAAGGCTTGTGAGTGCCCCGAGGGTATTTCCCAGGGTTGCCACCACAAACAGGGAAAACCACAGCTCCGGGTTGGAGTTCACCAGCGCCAGCAAAAGTACCTCAGAACCACCGGGCAACAGAGTGGCCGCCAGAAAGGCGCCGGAAAACATCAACCACAGGGGCTCCATCATTTGACTCCCAAAAACCAGGTTAATAAAAATAGATAACTTTAACGCTATAAAAACAAACCCAGATATCACAATAAGTTATATCAAAAACGGTTTGTTTTGCATCTCAATGTGTTTATACAATGCCTTTTCGGCTGTATTTTCCCACACTGCTGTTATGTACGGGCTACCGCGGTTTTGCCCCGTTGTCTTTTTTGGGCAAGGTAGCCTCGCTGTGGGCCACTGATTTAGTAAATTCGGAAACTCAATGATAATTCAAACATTAAGTAAAATTCCCTTCTGGCAGAAAGTGCTGGCTGGTTTTGCGCTGGGGATACTCACAGGGGTATTACTGGGGGAATCGGCGACCGTGCTCAAGCCCCTTGGCGATCTCTTTATTGCCGCCATCAAGATGCTGGTTGCACCTCTGGTACTGTGCGCCATTGTGGTCAGTATCACCTCCCTTGGCAGCTCAACCAACCTTAAACGCCTGAGTTTCAAGACGCTGGCGCTCTTTATGCTGACCGGCACCCTGGCCTCCTTGATTGGTCTGGCGGTGGGCAGCAGCTTCGATATGGGCGGCAGCATGCAGCTTGCCAGTACCGAAGTGCGCGAACGCGTCGTACCGGGCTTTTCCCAGGTGTTGCTGGATATGATCCCGGTCAATCCCTTCGCCTCTCTGACCAACGGTAAAGTGCTTCAAATTATTGTGTTTGCTGCCCTGGTGGGGATTGCCATCAACGCGGTTGGCGAAAAAGCCGAGCCACTGAAAAAAGTATTCGACGCCGGTGCCGAGGTCATGTTCCAACTGACCCGCATGGTGCTCAAGCTGACCCCTATCGGTGTATTTGGCCTGATGGCCTGGGTGGTGGGCGAGTATGGCCTCTCTACCCTACTGCCGCTGGGCAAATTTATCGTGGCCATCTACGTGGCTGCACTTATCCATATCCTGTTTGTTTACGGTGGTTTGGTGAAATTTGCCGCCCGCTTAAGCCCGGTACAGTTTTTCCGTAAGGCCATGCCGGCCCAGCTGGTTGCCTTCAGTACGGCTTCAAGCTTCGGAACGCTGCCAGTGACCACCAAGTGTGCCGAGTCCATGGGCGTCTCCAAGCGTTACAGTGCCTTTGTGCTGCCCATGGGCGCCACCATGAACATGGATGGCTGCGGTGGTATTTACCCCGCCATTGCCGCCATTTTCATTGCGCAAATCTATGGTATTCCGCTGGATATGACCGATTACATGCTGATTGCTGTGACGGCCACTGTGGCCTCAGTAGGCACCGCAGGTGTGCCCGGTAGCGCCATGGTAATGCTGACAGTCACCCTGGGCGTGGTGGGTTTGCCCCTGGAAGGCATTGCATTTATCGCCGCCATAGACCGCGTGATTGATATGATACGGACCTGCACCAACGTCACCGGCGATATGATGACCGCCGTGGTGGTTGGCAACTCCGAAGGTGAGCTGGACCGTGAGCGTTTTTATAAGGTAGAAGAAGATAAAATGGTCGAAGGCAACGCCTGAGCTGCTCATCGGTAACTGAGTTACCTGTTCTCTGAAAGGCCATTCCCAGGGGGATGGCCTTTTTTGTTTACTGTTGGCCCTTGTTTACCTTGGTTCGCAAAGCACCTACACTGACCCAAGTGATATCAATAATAACAAGCCGTTGCCATGACCAAGCTCTTTCTGTTTCCCATCATCCTTTGCCTGTTGTGGACAATTTTTTTACGCTTTAACGGTATTCCGCTGTCAAAAGGCAAAACCGGTTATATCTATATCATCGCCATCAGCGGCACCCTGATTGTCCTGATGACGCTGCTGCTGTGGCTGACCCGGGTCCAATAATCCCCCACAATAAAAAAAAGCGCCCTCAGGCGCTTTTTTTATTGGATTGACCGCTACCCCAATACCGCGAGCAAGATACCGGCAGCCACAGCACTGCCGAGCACCCCGGCCACATTGGGGCCCATGGCGTGCATCAAAAGATAATTGTGCGGATTGGCCTCAAGCCCGACCTTATTGGCCACCCGTGCCGCCATGGGCACGGCCGAGACACCTGCCGCGCCAATCAGCGGATTGACCTTGCCGCCACTGAGCTTGCAGAGCACCTTTGCCATCAGCACGCCGGCCGCTGTGCCGATAGAGAAGGCAACGGCGCCGAGCACTAGGATCCCCAGAGTCTCTACCCGCAGGAATTGCTCGGCCGAGAGCTTGGAGCCCACCGCCAGCCCCAGGAAGATGGTGACTATGTTGATAAGCTCGTTTTGCGCCGTGTTGGACAGACGGTCCACGACCCCGGACTCACGCATCAGGTTGCCAAGGCAGAACATACCAACAAGTGGTGTTGCTGCCGGCAAAAATAGAATGGTCAGCCCCAGTACCATTAACGGAAACAGCACCTTTTCTTTTTTGCTCACTTCCCGCAGCTGCTCCATCTTGATGGCGCGCTCTTCCTTGGTGGTAAGCGCGCGCATAATTGGCGGCTGGATAATGGGTACCAGTGCCATGTAGGAGTAAGCCGCCACCGCAATGGCGCCCAGAAGCTCTGGCGCCAGCTTGGTGGAGAGGAAAATAGCCGTGGGGCCGTCGGCGCCACCAATAATGGCAATGGCGGCGGCATCTTTCATGGAAAACTCAAACCCTGGCACCAGATTGAGCGCAATCGCTCCCAGCAAGGTGGCGAAAATACCAAACTGGGCCGCGGCCCCGAGCAGCAGGGTCTTGGGGTTGGCAATCAGGGCGCCAAAGTCGGTCAATGCCCCTACACCGAGGAAAATCAGCAGCGGAAAGATGCCGGTCTCGAGTCCCACGTGATAGAGGTAATAAAGTAAACCGCCTTCCTCGGTAAACCCGGCATTGGGGATATTGGCAAGCACGGCGCCAAAACCTATAGGCAACAGCAGCAGCGGCTCAAATCCCTTGGCAATGGCAAGATACAAGAGCACCAGGCCCACTGCCATCATCAGTAGCTGCCCCAGGGTAAAGTGGGCAATGCCCGTTTCGGCCCAAAAGGCCATCAATCCTTCCATCATGCCTCCTTAGGCCAACGACAACAGCTGAGCGCCAACGGCAACCGAGTCACCTTCTTTCACCCAAAGACGGGCAATGACACCGTCGGCCTGGGCACGGATTTCGGTTTCCATCTTCATGGCTTCGAGGATTATCACCACATCCCCCGCCTTCACCGTATCGCCGGGCGACACATGGATTTTGAAGATATTGCCAGACAGAGGCGCGCTCATTTCCAGTTTGATTTCGTGGCTTACAGGTGCAGCCGCTGCGGCGGCAGGGGCAACTGCGGCGCTGGACTGACTTGCTCCCTGTGGCTGGATTTGACTGATTTCACCGCCGGCGGCAACTTCAACCACGTAGGTTTGACCATCCACCTTCACTGTGTAGGTTTCTGGCCCCGAGTTCGCCCTGACTGGGGCTAACGAGGCCTGAGCCACGGCCACAGGCGCTGGCTCAAAGGCATCGGCATTGCCACGGTTTTTAAGGAACTGCAGGCCAATCTGCGGAAACAGTGCATAGGTGAGCACATCATCATCGAGATCTTCACTGAGCTTGATGTTCTCGGCTGTGGCCTTTTGGACCAGCTCGGTGCGAAGACGCTCCACCTCTGGAGTCAGCAAGTCGGCAGGGCGACAGGTGACAGGCTCAGCTCCCTTAAGTACCCGCTGCTGCAGCTCGCTGTTCACCGGCGCCGGGGTGGCACCGTATTCGCCCTTGAGTACTCCCTCGGTTTCCTTGGTGAGCGACTTGTAGCGCTCGCCGGTGAGCACGTTGATCACCGCCTGGGTACCCACAATCTGAGAGGTCGGTGTTACCAGCGGCAAGAAGCCCAGATCTTCGCGTACTCTGGGAATTTCATCGAGCACCAAATCGAGTTTATCGCTGGCGCCCTGCTCTTTAAGCTGGCTCTCCATGTTGGTGAGCATGCCACCTGGCACCTGGGCGCGCAGAATTCGGGAATCAATGCCCTGCAGCGCGCCTTCAAATTTGGCATACTTTTTACGCACCTCACGGAAATAGGCGGCAATCTCTTCCAGCAGCGCCATATCCAACCCCGTGGAACGCTCCGTGTCCTCCACCATGGCCACCAGTGTCTCGGTGGCGCTGTGGCCGTAGGTCTGGCTCATGGACGAAATCGCGGTATCCAGTACATCGATACCGGCCTCAATCGCCTTCTGGTAGGTGGCGGTAGAAAGCCCGGTGGTGGCATGGCTGTGCATGGCCACCATCAGCCCGGTTTGCGACTTAAGCCTGCTCACCAGCTCAAAGGCTTCCATGGGACGCAGCAGACCGGCCATATCTTTGATACAAAGCGAATCGCAGCCCAGATCCTCAAGACGCTTGGCCATGTCCACCCAGGTGTCCAGGTTATGCACCGGGCTGGTGGTGTAGGAAATGGTGCCCTGTGCATGGGCGCCCACCTGCTTGACCGCGCGCACCGCCTCTTGCAGGTTGCGCACGTCATTCATGGCATCAAACACCCGGAATACATCCATGCCGTTGTCGTGGGCGCGCTCAACGAATCTGTGCACCAAATCGTCGGCATAGTGGCGATAACCCAGCAGGTTCTGCCCCCGCAGCAGCATCTGCATCGGGGTCTTGGGCATGGCTTGCTTGAGCAGCCGCAGCCGCTCCCAGGGGTCTTCCCCCAAATAGCGGATACAGGCATCGAAGGTCGCGCCGCCCCAGGTCTCCAGCGACCAATAGCCCACCTGATCCAACTTGGCGGCGATGGGCAGCATGTCTTCGATGCGTAAACGGGTGGCAAGCAGGGATTGGTGCGCGTCGCGCAGCACCACATCGGTAAGGGCCAAGGCTTTGGTCATGAACGTCCCTCCTGGGCTCGGTATTGTTGTATGGCGGAGGTGATAGCGGCCACCAGACGAGGATCCAGCCCCTTGGACTGAGCGGAAGCCACGGATGTTTCTGGCCGTTTCTCATTGTCTTCGGCCTTGGGTGCATATCGATTGGCAATCAGCTTAAGTCCAAGGATCAAAATCCCCAGAAACGCATATACCAGCACCATGCCCAGTACCATGATCCACAGGGCCTCGCCCATTTGATCCATCACTGATGTCATGACTTTCCCTCAAAAGTTTGTTGGCTTGAGCCGCATAAAAATGCGAAAACTCGCTCACTTCACTCAACCCCATCGATACCAAAATGTAACAACAGGCAAAAATAGCACCCCGAAAGATAACCTTTTATTAACGATAAAGGCAACGACTTGTAAATTGGTCTTACCAATATTTATTGATTAAGTACGACTGATTTAAATAATTCTCAAAAATATAGCCGTGAAATTAAAGTAAGGAGAATCTGAGGCGGGAAAAATCACTGATATAAAATTGGCACATGGAAACGCAGACTATGCATTCGTAGTCACGGACAATATGCCAACGGCAGTTAAGGCGAACTGAAACTTATGCAGTGAGACAAACCGAAATGAGCGGGAAAAGAAAAAGCCCCTGAGTAATCAGGGGCTTTTAATATGGCGCGCATGGAAGGAGTCGAACCTCCGACCGCCTGGTTCGTAGCCAGGTACTCTATCCAGCTGAGCTACATGCGCAAATTTTGTGACTCTTAAGGGCAAGCTTAAAGAGTATAGTAAAGAATGGCGGAGAAGGAGGGATTCGAACCCTCGATGGGAGATAAAGCCCATACTCCCTTAGCAGGGGAGCGCCTTCGGCCACTCGGCCACCTCTCCGCGAATTTGGCGCGCATGGAAGGAGTCGAACCTCCGACCGCCTGGTTCGTAGCCAGGTACTCTATCCAGCTGAGCTACATGCGCATTGAATTCGTTCAATCTTTAAAGACTTTTGGCGCGCATGGAAGGAGTCGAACCTCCGACCGCCTGGTTCGTAGCCAGGTACTCTATCCAGCTGAGCTACATGCGCGTTTCAAAAAGTCTGCTGCAGTAATCTGATATCTGAGAGTGGCGCGCATGGAAGGAGTCGAACCTCCGACCGCCTGGTTCGTAGCCAGGTACTCTATCCAGCTGAGCTACATGCGCGTTGAAACTATCAGATAAACAGAAGAAAGAAGTGGCGCGCATGGAAGGAGTCGAACCTCCGACCGCCTGGTTCGTAGCCAGGTACTCTATCCAGCTGAGCTACATGCGCGAATTGTTTTCTTTACTGCTAAAAGCGATAAAAGCTGGCGCGCATGGAAGGAGTCGAACCTCCGACCGCCTGGTTCGTAGCCAGGTACTCTATCCAGCTGAGCTACATGCGCACACTTTTATCGCTTTAAGAAAATGGCGGAGAAGGAGGGATTCGAACCCTCGATGGGAGATAAAGCCCATACTCCCTTAGCAGGGGAGCGCCTTCGGCCACTCGGCCACCTCTCCGTCTTTTCTTGGCGCACATATTACTGTTTGAAGAAAATAAGTCAAACCCTTTTTCCCAAAGCAGATCTGATTGCCCTGTTTTTAATCACATGCTTGAAACCCAAGCACAATCAGCCTTTGCGCGCCGTCACAAGTTGTCGTCCTTAAGTTACAGGCAATAAAAAAGCCAGCCCTTGGCTGACTCTTCTACTGTCCGTCCTGGACGCCCCTGCTGGAGCCGTAAAACAGGCTCAGTAGTTACCGCCCTCGGGCGAACCTGTTTTTTCAGATTGAATACGCTGGTAGATCTCTTCGCGGTGAACAGACACTTCTTTAGGTGCATTCACACCGATGCGCACCTGATTTCCCTTTACACCCAGCACTGTCACCGTGACTTCGTCACCGATCATCAGTGTTTCGCCAACACGACGTGTCAAAATCAGCATTCGCTTGCTCCTTTAGTCCCATTCCATACGCCAGGACAGACACCTGGACGTCACATTATTATAAAGTCAGCTTAGTACAAATTATAGTATTGAATACCAAAACGCTTGGATATTCATACTTTATTGAGGTCGAACGCTCTGTGCAAACTTCTGACGGCATGCTGCAGATGCACCTCATCAATTACCACCGACAGTTTGATTTCTGATGTCGAGAGTAACTTAACACGAATGTTTTGTGCTTCCAAAAGCTCGGTGACACGCGCCCCCACCTCAGCCATGACAGCTTTACCTGTGCTGACGAGGGACACCTTGGCCAGTGGCGACTCATGACGGACTTCCGCCAGAGGCTGCTCAAGCGCCAACCTGTCTATCAGGGTCAGCACTCTATCGAGTGCACCCTGCGCCAGGGTAAATGCCAGCGCTTTTTCGTCCGCCAACTGCACCACAAGATCAGTATCCACCGAAGCGTTTGCAAGCGCCTGAAACAGTGCCACTTCCGCCTGCGGCTGATCCACCAGGCCAGCAACTGACACCAGGCCTTGTCCGCGGGTAACGGCAATGCCCACTATGCCCGAGCCGGAGTGTTCAGGCTCATCGAAGCGGATCAGGGTGCCACTGCCGGACTCGAAACTCGACAACACCCTCAACACAACACCATGACGGCGGGCACAGGCAACGCTGTCCGGGTGCAATACCTTGGCCCCCTGCCGTGCCATTTCATACATGGCTTCGAAACTGATGCTATCGAGTTTCTGGGCATCGGGGTCTATGTTGGGATCTGTGGTAAAGACACCGGTCACATCAGTAAATATTTGGCACTCAGCGGCATCAAGCGCGGCGGCAATGGCAACGGCAGTGGTATCTGAGCCGCCACGCCCAAGGGTTGTCACATCGCCCTGCTCGTTGACCCCCTGAAACCCGGCGATAACGGGTACAGCGCCGTCGTCCAGCAACTGCATCAACAACCCTGTATCAACGGACTCAATACTGGCTCTGCCAAACTGGCTGTTGGTGCGCACCTTGACCTGGCTACCCAGCAAAGATCTGGCATTAACGCCCCGTCTTGCCAGTGCTATGGACATTAAAGCAATACTGACCTGCTCACCGGCGCTCACCAGCATGTCCAATTCCCGGGCGGGTGCCAGAGGGTCTATGTTGGCGGCCATGGCATAAAGCCTGTTGGTTTCTCCGGCCATAGCTGAGAGCACCAACACCTGTCTCTCACCTTCAAAATGCGCCTTGGCGATGGCATCTGCCACCGCCTCAATGCGTTCGAAGGTACCCACAGAGGTGCCTCCGAACTTCTTTACATAAATTTTTGTCACAAACAGCCTGCTACTACTCAGACCCGTCCGTTGTTACAGACGCTCATTAAGCCAAGGCACAACACTGGCCAGGGCACCGTCGAGCTTGGCAGGTTCGCTGCCACCAGCCTGGGCCATATCAGGGCGACCACCGCCCTTCCCGCCCACCTGAGCAGCCACCATGGCAACCAGTTCACCGGCCTTCACTTTGCCGGTCAGATCCTGGGTCACACCGGCAATCAGGTTCACCTTGTCACCACTGCCAATGGCCAGTAACACAACGCCTGACTTGAGCTTCTGCTTGAGTTCATCCTGCAAACCGCGCAGTGCGCCGGCTTCCACGCCTTCAAGACGCTTAACCAGCACCTTAACGCCATTGATATCCAGGGCGTCACCGGCAAGGTCGGCACTGGCAGCCGCGGCCAGTTTGTCTTTCAACTGGGCGTTCTCTTTCTCAAGCTGACGGGCTTTGTCGAGTTGGGCCTTAAGCTTGGCGACCACAGAGGCAACGTCGCCTTTAAGCAGTGCGGCGGCTTCTTCAAGCTCGGCCTGCTGCTGAGCAACATAGGCCATGGCGGCTGCACCAGTCACGGCTTCGATACGACGGATACCTGCGGCGATACCGCCTTCAGAAGTGATCTTAAAGAGACCAATATCGCCGGTACGGCCCACGTGGGTACCACCGCAAAGCTCGATGGAGAAGTCCCCCATGGTCACAACGCGCACCTTGGAATCGTACTTTTCACCAAAGAGTGCCATGGCGCCTTTTGCCTTGGCTTCTTCGATATCCATCTCGGCGAAATTCAGTTCGTGGTTACGACGAATCTGGGTATTCACCAGATCTTCAACCGCCTTAAGCTCTTCGCGCTTAACGCCTTCGAAGTGGGAGAAATCGAAACGCAGACGCTCAGGGTCAACCAGAGAGCCTTTCTGGGTCACGTGAGTCCCCAGCACCTGACGCAGCGCAGCGTGCAGCAGGTGAGTTACTGAGTGGTTAAGTTCAGTGCGATGACGCAGCTTCTTATCCACCATGGCTTTGAGGCTGTCACCAACCTTGATGCTGCCGCTGGCGAGTTGGCCCTTATGACCAATGCCCTGACCGAACTTTTGGGTATCGGCAACGACGAATTCAACACCTTCGGCCAGCAGCTGACCTTTGTCACCAACCTGACCACCGGACTCGGCATAGAATGGGGTGTTGTCAAGTACGACAACCAGATCGGCGCCCGCTTCTGCCGCATCGACAGATTCACCATCACGGTAAAGCGCAACGACTTTACTCTCGCCAGCAAGCTCGGTGTAACCACAAAAATCGGTGGCCGTATCGATTTTCAGCGCGGCGTTATAGTCGGCACTGAACTGACCTGCGGCCTGGGCGCGGCTGCGCTGCTCGGCCATGGCGGCATTAAAGCCTTCTTCGTCGACTTTAAGGTTACGCTCACGGCACACGTCGGCGGTTAAATCTACCGGGAAGCCGTAGGTATCATAGAGTTTAAATACGGTTTCGCCGTCCAAGGTATCACCCTTGAGGTCGGCCAGCGCGGCATCAAGCATGCCAAGACCACGCTCCAGAGTCCGGGCGAACTGCTCTTCTTCGGCTTTGAGGGCCTTTTCCACAATGGTCTGGGTGGCCTTAAGTTCCTTGGCAGCATCCCCCATAGCCTCTATCAGTGTAGGCACCAGTTTGTAGAAGAAGGTGTCGGTAGCGCCCAGTTTGTTACCGTGGCGCACAGCGCGGCGGATAATGCGACGCAGCACATAGCCGCGGCCTTCGTTGGATGGCATCACGCCATCGGCAACCAGGAAGGCACAGGAGCGGATGTGGTCAGCGATAACGCGAAGGGATTTATTTTCCAAGTCGGTCACACCGATGATTTCGGCGGTCTTGGCTATCAGTTTCTGGAAAATATCGATTTCGTAGTTGGAGTGAACGCCCTGCATGATGGCAGAGATACGCTCAATACCCATACCTGTATCCACCGCAGGCTTGGGCAGCGGGTCCAGCGTACCGTCGGACTGACGGTTGTACTGCATAAATACGATGTTCCAGATCTCGATAAAGCGGTCACCGTCTTCTTCCGGACTGCCGGGACGGCCACCCCAAATGTGCTCGCCGTGATCGTAGAAGATTTCGGTACAAGGTCCGCAAGGACCGGTATCGCCCATCTGCCAGAAATTGTCTGATGCGAATGGCGCCCCCTTGTTATCACCGATGCGAATGATGTTTTCAGCAGGAACACCGATTTGCTTGTTCCAGATCTCAAAGGCTTCGTCGTCGGTGTGATACACAGTGACGCACAGCTTCTCTTTAGGCAGTTTCAGGGTACCGGTGAGGAATTCCCAGGCAAAGCGGATGGCATCTTCTTTGAAGTAATCGCCAAAGCTGAAGTTACCCAGCATTTCGAAGAAGGTGTGGTGACGGGCGGTGTAACCCACGTTGTCCAGGTCGTTATGCTTGCCACCGGCACGTACGCAGCGCTGCGCAGTCGCGGCCCGTACGTAGCTGCGCTTCT
This sequence comes from Shewanella zhangzhouensis, assembly GCF_019457615.1. NCBI lineage: Bacteria > Pseudomonadati > Pseudomonadota > Gammaproteobacteria > Alteromonadales > Shewanellaceae > Shewanella > Shewanella zhangzhouensis. The sequence goes on along the minus strand of NZ_CP080414.1, from coordinate 1,309,134 downwards.
CCATACCGAGGAAACAGTCTTTGAACTGGTTCATACCGGCGTTGGTGAACAGCAGTGTTGGATCATTACCGGGAACCAGAGAGCTGCTGTCTACTACCTGGTGACCCTGCTGCCTGAAATACTCGAGAAAAGCACTGCGAAGCGCGGCTGTGGTTTGATACATGAAAACGTCCTGAGTTGGATAAGCCTGATACGACAAGCCGCAGCCACTTCCACGGGCTGCCGACAAAAATTTGGGGCTCATTATAACCTCAAGACTTTCGAAGAAGATAGCGCACAGGCCGCGAAATCCGAGGCAAACAAAGGACAGAGCCACTGTGAAAAATGGCCAGAGTGAAGCGAGAGGCAAATATAAAAAGACCGCAACAGTTGCGGTCTTCATTCCATATCGTAAGGGTCAAAATCCAGAGCGTGGGCAATCTCATCAAAACTGAATCCTTGTCCGGCGAGATAGCGTATGCGCTTTGCCCTGTCTTTGGCATCGGCAGGTTTGGTTGCGCCAAATTTTTTCAGCGCCTTCGCCCGTGCCTGGGCGTACCAATCCACTTCGCAGCCTTCCAGATTGCTTTGAATAACCTCTTTATCCAATCCCTTGGCTATCATGGCCTGACGCGCTCTGGCGGCGCCGTGGCCCTTCAGTACCGATGAGCGAACGACTGATTCTCCATAGCGACTGTCGTTCAGATAACCTTTGGCTTCACACTCATCCAGTACCCGCTCAATCTCAAGGGCATCGTGTCCCTTGGCGAGCAATTTAAGCTTGAGCTCATTGCGGCTGTGATCACGCCTGGCAAGTGATGCCAGCGCGTGATTCATCAGTTCCTGACTCAGAACACTTCTCCGGTTTCGAAGTCGATGTTTTCATCGCCTTCTACTTCATCGGCACTACCGGAAGATGAGCTGTGTGACAGCAGCATTTCACGCAGTGTTTTTTCAATTTCGGCTGCAATTTCAGTATTTTCAGCCAGGAACTTGGTGGCGTTGGCACGGCCCTGACCGATCTTGTCGCCCTTGTAGCTGTACCATGCACCGGACTTTTCAATCAGCTTGTGCAGTACACCCAGGTCTACCAACTCGCCGGTACGGTTAATGCCCTGACCATAGAGGATTTGGAAATCGGCCTGGCGGAAAGGCGCGGCAATCTTGTTTTTAACCACTTTCACGCGGGTTTCGTTACCCACCACTTCGTCGCCTTCTTTGATGGCGCCGGTGCGGCGGATATCCAAACGCACGGATGCGTAGAATTTCAGAGCGTTACCACCTGTGGTGGTTTCAGGGTTACCGAACATCACACCAATTTTCATACGGATTTGGTTGATGAAAATCAGCAAAGTATTGGACTGCTTGAGGTTACCAGCAAGCTTACGCATGGCCTGGCTCATCATTCGGGCCGCAAGACCTACGTGAGAGTCACCGATTTCACCTTCGATTTCGGCCTTGGGAACCAGCGCCGCTACCGAGTCCACAATGATTACGTCAACGGCGCCACTGCGGGTCAGAGCATCACAGATTTCCAGCGCCTGTTCACCGGTGTCTGGCTGAGAGCACAGCAGGTTATCAATATCTACACCCAGCTTACGGGCATATACAGGGTCGAGGGCGTGTTCGGCATCGATAAAGGCGCACACTTTGCCTTCACGCTGAGCCGCAGCAATCACTTCGAGGGTCAGAGTCGTTTTACCTGATGATTCAGGACCATAGATTTCTACGATACGGCCCATTGGCAGACCGCCTGCACCAAGAGCCACGTCCAGAGACAGCGAGCCGGTGGAGATGGTTTCCACGTCCATGGAGCGGTCTTCGCCCAGCTTCATGATGGAGCCTTTACCAAATTGTTTTTCAATTTGGCCAAGAACGGCGGCAAGTGCTTTCTCTTTATTTGGATCGATTTTCATTGTTCCCTCTCACACACAGCAAGCGCTGTGAAGACGCAACGGTTAATGCGGTTCAGGCAAAAGCCCTGTGTATTTGTACATATTGAAAGCTAGTATACTGTACAATCATACAGTATCAACCCCTGTATGAAATAATTTTCAACAGCATCGAAATAGGCTCTTTCATCGCCTTGAATTGAAAAGGATCACTTTGTCGAAAAACTTGGTAGACTGGGCGCCCATAGGCTCTACCCCGGTCCTGTACAGGCTTTGACCTGACAAGTCCCATCGCAATTACAGAGTGGCAATGAACAGCACAGACCTGCTTGATCTCGAAAAACACACTCCCATGATGCGTCAATACCTGACCATGAAGGCAGCACACCCGGATATGCTGCTGTTCTATCGCATGGGTGACTTTTATGAACTCTTTTATGACGATGCCAAGCGTGCCTCAGAAATGCTGGCCATCTCGCTGACCGCGCGTGGCAAGAGTGGCGGGGATCCTATTCCCATGGCGGGGATCCCTTATCATGCGGTAGAGGGGTATCTCGCCAAGCTGGTGCAACTTGGGCAATCGGTTGCCATTTGTGAGCAAATTGGCGATCCGGCCACCTCAAAAGGTCCGGTAGAGAGAAAAGTCGTTCGTGTAGTCACGCCGGGAACCCTTACCGATGAAGCCCTGCTGCAGGAACGGCAGGACAACCTGCTGGCGGCGGTTTATCAAGGCAAGGTGGGTTATGGTTTTGCCACTTTGGATGTGGCATCCGGCCGTTTTGTGATTGCAGAATTGCCAAGCCGTGAAGCGCTGGAGGCAGAGCTGCAGCGCACCAGTCCGGCAGAGCTGTTATATAGTGAAGACTTCGCCGATATGGGGATGATTAACCATATAAAGGGAAAGCGGCGCCGCCCCGAGTGGGAGTTTGACTACGATACCTGTATCAAGTTGCTGCTTGAGCAGTTCGGTACCCGCGATCTGCGTGGCTTTGGCATTGCCGATGCGCGTCTGTCGCTGCAGGCCGCAGGCTGTCTGATGCAATATGTGAAAGATACCCAGCGCACCGCCCTACCCCATATCAATTCCATCGTGCGCTTCAATCAGGGTGACAGCATCATTCTGGATGCCGCCACCCGTCGCAATCTGGAGCTCACTGTCAGCCTGTCGGGCTCCCGCGAAAACACCCTTGCCAGCGTGCTGGATAACACCGTCACCGCCATGGGTAGCCGTATGCTGCAGCGCTGGATACATCAGCCACTGCGCTGTCACGATACCATTCGCGGTCGCCAGCAGGCAGTGCAGGAATTGTTGGAGACAGGCCTTTACGAGGACCTTCGCGCAGAGCTTAAAGCCCTTGGCGATATAGAGCGTATTCTGGCGCGTCTGGCGCTACGAAGCGCCCGCCCAAGGGACTTTGCCCGGTTAAGGGATGCCCTCGGCATTCTGCCGCTTATCCGCGAGCGCGTACAACGCTGTGAGTCGCGCCATCTTAAGTCACTCAATATTCTTCTTGGTGACTTCCCCGAAGAGTATGAGCTGCTTTGCCGTGCCATAGTCGACAACCCACCAGTCCTTATTCGTGATGGCGGCGTCATACGCGAAGGCTACCACAGCGAGCTCGATGAATGGCGCAAGCTCAGCGATGGTGGCATCGATTATCTGGAGCAGATGGAGCAGCGTGAAAAAGAGCGCACCGGTATCGCCACACTCAAAGTCGGCTATAACCGGGTACATGGCTACTACATTGAGGTCAGCCGCGCTCAATCGGCATTGGTGCCCATTGCCTATCAGCGCCGTCAGACCCTTAAAAATACAGAGCGCTATATCACCCCTGAGCTTAAAGAATACGAAGAGAAAGTATTGTCCAGCCAGGGCAAGGCGCTGGCGCTTGAAAAGCAGCTGTGGGAAGATCTGTTTGATTTGATATTGCCCAAGCTTCAGGAATTGCAGGACTTTGCCCGCGCCGCCTCTGAACTCGACGTGCTGGCAAACTTTGCCGATAGGGCCGATCTCTTCAACTATCACTGCCCTGAGCTAAGCGACATTACGGGCATTTTAATTGAAGCAGGCCGTCACCCCGTGGTTGAGCGAGTCAGCCAAAGCCCCTTCATCCCTAACCCAGTGGAACTGTCCAATCAACGCCGTATGTTGATTGTGACTGGCCCAAACATGGGCGGTAAATCGACCTATATGCGGCAGGTTGCGCTTATTACACTGATGGCCCATATCGGCAGTTTTGTGCCCGCAGAGCGCGCCCTGATTGGCCCGGTTGACAGAATATTTACCCGCATCGGTGCCAGTGATGACCTCGCTTCCGGCCGCTCAACCTTTATGGTGGAAATGACCGAAACCGCCAACATTTTGCACAATGCGACAGCCAACAGCTTGGTGTTAATGGATGAAATTGGCCGTGGCACCTCGACCTACGATGGTATGTCACTGGCCTGGTCGGCGGCGGAATATCTGGCACAGAAACTCGGTGCCATGACCTTGTTTGCAACCCACTATTTTGAGCTGACCCAGCTGCCAGAAATGCTCCCCGGGGTTCACAATGTGCATCTGGATGCCATTGAGCATGATGATACTATTGCCTTTATGCACGCAGTACAGGAAGGCGCAGCCAGTAAGAGTTATGGTTTGCAGGTGGCCGCACTTGCAGGGGTTCCAGCCAACGTCATCAAGGCAGCCAAACACAAGCTGCATCAGCTGGAAAGTCGCGATCACGGGGTCGATATGAGCAAGCAGCAAGCGTTGCCATTGACTATGACACCTGAGCCTTCTGCTGCAGAGCTTCGTCTTAAGGCAATAGATCCAAACGATTTAAGTCCGCGTCAAGCGCTGGAACTCCTGTTCGAGTTAAAACGTTTAGTCTGAAAGCCAAGCATTAGCTGACGCGAGCTGAATATTTTCGACTGTGAGGCAAAGGGCAGTAATGCTCAGGACGCGAAACCATAAAACAAAAACGCCTCATTCATTGAGGCGTTTTTTATTGCCAGTATCTTTTAGGTTCTGAACAGGGCTTCCACCGACAGCCCCTGAGCACTCAAAATGTCTCTTAAACGCTTAAGCGCTTCTACCTGAATTTGCCTTACACGCTCACGGGTCAGACCGATTTCGGCACCCACATCTTCCAGAGTTGATGGCTCATAACCGAGCAGACCAAAACGACGTGCCAACACTTCCCGCTGCTTGGTGTTGAGCTCATTGAGCCAATTCACCACCGAATTTGAAATGTCCTCGTCCTGCACCTTATAGTCTGGGCCAACAGAGTCATCATCGGGTAATACATCCAACAGCGCCTTATCGTTGTCACCACCCAGGGGCACATCCACAGAAGTAATTTTTTCGTTGAGCTTGAGCATACGGCTCACTTCAACGCTGGGGAGGTTCAGTTTGGCCGCAATTTCCTCAGCGGTAGGCTCATGATCGAGCTTATGCGCCAATTCACGGGCGGTTCTCAGATACACATTGAGTTCTTTAACCACGTGAATGGGCAAACGAATGGTGCGGGTTTGATTCATGATGGCCCGTTCAATGGTCTGGCGTATCCACCAAGTGGCATAGGTCGAGAAACGGAATCCACGCTCAGGATCAAACTTTTCAACGGCCCGGATAAGGCCAAGGTTACCTTCTTCAATTAGGTCGAGCAGAGCAAGTCCACGATTGTTGTAGCGACGCGCTATTTTCACTACCAGCCGCAGGTTGCTTTCGATCATGCGATTACGTGACTTTTCACAGCCGCGCAATGCTTTGCGGGAATAATAAACTTCTTCTTCTGCAGTCAGCAGAGGGGAAAAACCAATTTCACTCAAATAGAGTTGAGTAGCATCAAGGTTACGTTGTAAATCGTCCTGAACCTGCTGTTCCAGCTCCAGGTCTTGAACCAGACTGACTTCTTCACCGTCCATATTGGTGTCGCAATCTGCTTCTTTTCCGGAAAAATCTACAAGCTTTTCGGCAACAAGCGTATTGTTTTTCAAGCTCATAATATTGTCTCCCAAACCCAAAATTTGTTTATGACTTTAAATCACTTTTTTATCCTCCAAATGCCAAAATTGGCGGCCGTAAATTATTTCTTCGGCAAATACTTAAGTGGATTGACTGATACACCATGATCACGGATCTCGAAGTGAAGCATCACGTGTTCAGCGTCAGTATTCCCCATGGTCGCAACTGTCTGTCCTGCACTGACCCGTTGCTTTTCTGTCACCAGGATCTTGTCCAGATGGGCATAAGCACTGAGGAAGTCCTCACTGTGCTTGATAATGACCAGGTTGCCGTAGCCTCTCAGTGCGTTGCCAGAATACACCACTCGCCCTTCGGCGGCGGCTCTGACCGGATCCCCGCGTCTTCCCGCTATTTTGATCCCTTTACTCCCCTGCTCTCTGGCAGAGAAAGTCCCAATCAAGCGTCCTTTTGCTGGCCAGAGCCAGCGTGCTACTTCACTCGGTAAACCGTCAGTGGCAGCCGCTACCAGGTTATCGCCTTGTTGTGAACTTGTTACAGCGTAATCAGCTTTATTTTTCGGATCAAGTGTTTTTTTCTGTGCTACTACGGATGATTGACCGCTGGACACAACTGGGCTAGCGCTTTGTTTTTTATCATTTTTGACTGTTACCGACTTGGTTTCCGGTTTCGAGGAAGCCGTTGTGGTTTGCTTTGTTGGCTTGGTGTTTTTAGCCGTCGATGACAGCTTTAAAACCTGCCCGGGAAAGATAGTGTACGGTTTATTTAGTTGATTAATCTTGGCTAATTCGTGGTAATCCGTGCCAGCTCCCCAGGCAATGGAGTAAAGGGTATCGCCCTTTTTTACTCTATAAGTTGAACTGGTCAGACTTCCCTTGGGGTGTGCGGGCTTTTTTTTGGAATTCAGGCTTTCGACTGGTGCAGGCGAGTGCGCCTGCATGCTGCAACCAGCCAACAGGAGCAAACAAAGGCAGCAAGTTGTCAATCTCAACATGAATGAACAGCTCCCGAAGTCAGCATGATTTACGCCAGGTTTCCATTGACCAAGGGCACAAACTTTACTGACTCAATGACCTCGGAAGCATAATCCTGCCCTGTGCGAGTGATGGCCAATAATTGCTGGGCATCCTCACCCACCGGGATAATGAGCCTCCCGCCTTCAGACAATTGCTCAAGTAAAGCGGCTGGCACGCTGGCAGCTGCAGCAGTCACCATGATGGCATCGAAGGGGCCACGGTTGGGCCAACCCTGCCAACCATCACCGTATTTAAAAGACACATTGTGCAAATCGAGGCGCTTAAGACGTTGCCTTGCCTGAATTTGCAGTGCCTTGATGCGCTCTATGGTGCAAAGCTCTGGTACCAGCTTCGCCAGGATAGCCGCCTGATAGCCAGAGCCCGTACCCACTTCCAGCACCCGTTGAGGCCGGTTTTGCATTACCAGCTCTGTCATGCGGGCAACAATATAGGGTTGGGAAATTGTCTGCCCCTGACCTATGGGCAGCGCGGTGTTCTCATAGGCTTTGTGTGCCAGTGCGGCATCAAGAAACATTTCCCGGGGCGTGTTGGCGATGGCCTGCAAAACGAGGTTGTCGCGGATCCCCGCGTCATACAACTTCTTTGCAAGGTTGATAGCCACCGTCGAGCCGGTCTGGTTCATATCTTTTCTATCCAGTTTGCCAGTGCGTTCAGTTGACTGTGTGCGGTCAGGTCGACGGTTAACGGCGTGATGGAAACATAGCCTTCGGCTACGGCGCCAAAATCGGTGCCTTCGCTGGCATCCAGCTCCTCACCCGGAGGACCAAGCCAGAAAATTTCCCGACCCGCCGGGTCGTTGGTTCTTACCACCCCTTCGGCCCTGTGACGCGCCCCAAGGCGAGTCACCTTGATGCCCTTGATTTGCTCAATAGGCAAATCGGGCACATTCACATTAAGAATTTGGTCCGCTGGCAATGGGTGAGCCTTCAATCCTTCAACGATACGCACTGCAATTTGCGCAGCCGCATCATAGTGCTCTGGATTTCTGGCTGACAGGGACACAGCAATGGCCGGCAGGCCCTGAAACCGCCCCTCCATGGCCGCAGCCACTGTGCCGGAATACAGGGTATCGTCCCCCATATTAGCCCCAGCGTTGATCCCCGAAACCACCAGCTCAGGCTCTTGGGTGCATATCTCGCGAATGGCGATGTGCACACAATCCGATGGTGTACCGTTAACCGCAATATATCCGTTGTCTAACCTATTAATTCTCAATGGATTAGTCAAGGTCAGCGAATTACTTGCAGCGGAGCAGTTTCTGTCTGGCGCCACCACATCCACATGGGCTATGGTCTTTAACGCCTCGGCGAGCGCCTTGATACCCGGGGCATGCACCCCGTCATCGTTACTCACCAACAGGCGCATTGGCTGCCTCCTGAGCCTGACGCTCGGCCACCGCCCGGCGCCACTCCAGCTCTTTCACGTCTGTGTATTCGCAAAGCTCTCTGAGCACACTGGTGGCAAAAGCACCGGCAGGCAGGCAGAAATCCAGGGTCAGGGTATCGCCATCCACTTTAAAGCTAAGCTGCTCAGGACGGAGCAGCAGTGCACGGCGCTCTTGGGTTAGGCCTTCTTTTTCAAGACCATCGCGCTCGAGTGCATACGGCGCCAGCACCTCAGACTCAAACTCGCCGGCCTCGCCCCTGGCGAGCATCTCACCGCGGCCCCACAGGGGCGCCGACAACTGGATGTCCTGCTCGGCGAGACGCTTATTCAGGGTGTCATCCCAGCTTTCAGCGGTAAAAAAGCTGCGTGAGCCAGAAAGCATTACACAATCACCCTCGATGGGCGCGGCGCCAAAACGCGCCAGACGCGCGCTGGCCACCTGATTGAAAAGCTCTGAGCGCACCGCTGAGAGATACAGGCTGCGCTTGTTTCTGTCTTTGACCTTGCGGCCTTCGAACATCTGCCGCGCCTTAACCAGATTGCCACCGTCATGGCCAAAACGTTGCTCGCCAAAATAATTGGGCACACCGCCAGAACGCACCTGCTCGAGCCTTGCAACCAGCGTCTCAGGGTCGGAAACATTGCGCAGTACCAGGGTAAAGCGGTTGCCTGAGAGCGCGCCGGTGCGCAGCTTCTTACCATGGCGGGCAAACGACAGCACCTGCATCTGCTCATTGCTCATGGCGGCCCAGTCAGGGGTTTCCTTACCGGGAATACGTACGCCAAACCACTGCTCGGTAATGGCGTTTTTGTCCTTTTGGCCGGCAAAGGTCACTTCTTTGGGATGGACCTTGGCAAATTTGGAAATCATCTCCGCCACCTGAGCTGTGTTTAACCCATCTTTACGGATATGGAGCAGGTGGTGCTCGCCCTCACCTTCGGGCAGGAACGGGAGGATTTCCTTTACCTGGAAATCGCTGTTGTGGGTGCGGATATCGGCGCTTACAGCCGGCTTGCCGTAGAGATAAGTCAGCTCAGTCATTTCACATTCTCCATCAACACCACAGCTTCCACGGCGATGCCTTCTTTGCGACCGGTGAAGCCAAGCTTCTCGGTAGTGGTCGCTTTTACGTTGATATTATTAAGCTCAGTTTGCAGATCGTCCGCCAACACAGCACGCATGGCCTCGATGTGGGGTAACATCTTTGGGGCCTGGGCGATGATGGTCACATCCAGGTTGCCAATGGCAAAGCCTCGCTCCTGGGCAAGCTTAAAGCAGTGACGTAACAGCACACGGCTGTCGGCCCCTTCATAGGCAGCATCGGTGTCGGGAAAGTGCTTGCCGATATCACCCTGTGCCATGGCACCCAGGATGGCATCGCTGATGGCATGCAGCACCACGTCGCCATCGGAATGGGCAATAAGTCCTGTGTCGTAAGGCACTTCGACGCCGCAGAGAATGAGTGGACGGTCTGCGCCAAACTTGTGCACATCAAAACCGTGGCCAATCCTGATTTTCATGGAAATTCCTTAAGTATTTTGCTGCTGGGCCTGAAGAACCTGCTGGGCTTCTAAAAATAGGGCCGCCAGCTGTAAATCATCCGGGTGGGTAACCTTGATGTTGTCGGCACGGCCACTGACCAGCCCCGGATGCACTCCGGCCCACTCCATCGCCGACGCCTCGTCGGTGATAGAAACACCGGCGGCCAGCGCCTGCTCCAGATTCTGTTTCAAGCTCGTTGCCGGAAACAGCTGCGGCGTTAATGCATGCCAGAGGGCTTCGCGGCAGACTGTGGCGTCTATGCTGCCATCCTTCGCCGCCCGCTTCATGGTATCCCGCACCGGCATGGCGAGTATCGCCCCTTGTGGGAAGTGCTGCCGACTCTCAAGCAGCGCATCTATGTCACCATGGGTCAAACAGGGCCTGGCGGCATCATGCACCAGCGCCCAGGCATCGCTGTTATCCGGCAATGCAGAAAGGGCTGCCAATACCGAATCGGCGCGCTCTTTTCCGCCCAGTACCCGGGTAAGCTTGGGGCTGTGCGCCTCAGCCAAACTGTCAAACCAGCTATCTTCGGCCGACAGGGCGACTATGACCTTATCGATGGCCGGGTGCGAGAGCAGCCTTTGCAGGGTATGAGCCAGAATAGGTTTATCCAATAACGGCAGGTATTGCTTGGGGATAGTGGCCCCCATACGACTGCCAATACCGGCCGCCGGAACTATGGCGACAATGCAGCCACTGGAGCCTGGTTGAGAATTCATTGATTATCCTGTGACTGTTCCTGTGAGCGGGTACTACGACTATCGTTACCCACAACCCGGAAGAAAGTTTCACCCTGTTCAATCAACCCAAGTTCATTACGGGCCCGCTCTTCCAGCGCCTCTGTACCACTTTTCAGGTCCTGAATTTCTTCTTTCAGTACCTCATTGCGTTCCAGCAACTCGGCATTACCGGATTGCTGATGGCTTATCCTGTCTTTCAGGGTGAAGTACTCGGTAAGGCTATTTTCGCCAAACCACAGCCGGTACTGGAGCAACGCCAGCAAGGCAAAGAGAACCAGAACGAATGGCTTCATGGAAGAATTGCAGTGATTGGGTGAATTTGGGGAGATATTACAACAAAAAAGGCCACCTTGGGGGTGGCCTTTTGCACATTCAATCAAATTTTATCAGGCGATTAGCCCTTGGCATTGATTTCGGTCAGACCGCGGTATGGCGCTTTCTCACCCAGTTGCTCTTCGATACGCAGCAGCTGGTTGTACTTGGCAACACGGTCAGAGCGGCACAGAGAACCTGTCTTGATTTGACCGGCAGCGGTGCCCACGGCCAGATCGGCAATGGTCGCATCTTCGGTTTCGCCTGAGCGGTGAGAGATAACGGCAGTATAACCGGCTTCTTTGGCCATGCGGATAGCGGCCAGAGTTTCGGTCAGAGAACCAATCTGGTTGAACTTGATGAGGATTGAGTTACCGATGCCCTGCTCAATACCGCGGCTCAGGATCTTGGTGTTGGTTACGAACAGGTCGTCACCTACCAGCTGTACCTTGTCGCCGAGGATTTTGGTCTGGTAAGCCCAGCCATCCCAATCAGACTCGTCCAGACCGTCTTCGATAGACACGATTGGGTACTGCTCGGTCAGTGACTTGAGGAAATCAGAGAAACCGTTTGAGCTGAATACCTTGCCTTCGCCAGACAGGTCGTACTGACCGTCTTTGTAGAATTCAGACGCAGCGCAGTCCAGCGCCAGGGTCACGTCGGTGCCCAGCTTATAACCGGCGGCTTCAACGGCTTCTTTGATTACAGCCAGCGCATCGGCGTTGGAAGCCAGGTTAGGGGCAAAACCACCTTCGTCACCCACGGCGGTGTTCAGACCCTTAGACTGCAGCACTTTCTTCAGGTTGTGGAAGATCTCGGCGCCCATACGCAGGGCTTCACGGAAGCTCTTGGCGCTCACTGGCTGCACCATGAACTCCTGGATGTCCACGTTGTTGTCAGCGTGCTCACCACCGTTAAGGATGTTCATCATAGGCACAGGCATGCTGTACTGGCCTGGGGTACCGTTCAGCTCAGCGATGTGGGCGTACAGCGGGATGCCTTTTGCAGCGGCAGCGGCCTTGGCAGCGGCCAGAGACACAGCCAGAATGGCGTTGGCGCCCAGCTTGTCTTTGTTCTCGGTACCGTCCAGAGCGATCATGATGCCGTCGAGCTCAGCCTGAGCGGTGGCGTCTTTACCCAGCAGGGCTTCACGGATAGGGCCATTTACGTTGTCAACGGCCTTCAGAACGCCTTTACCCAGGTAACGGGCCTTGTCGCCGTCACGCAGTTCCAGCGCTTCGCGGCTACCGGTAGAAGCACCTGATGGCGCAGCTGCCATGCCCACAAAGCCACCTTCCAGGTGTACTTCGGCTTCCACAGTTGGGTTGCCGCGTGAATCCATGATTTCACGACCGATCACTTTGATAATCTTAGCCATAATGTCCTCGATTTAGTCTTGAATTAAAGGTTAAGTTGAAAAGAAAAACCCATACCCATCTCAGCGCTACATGAGCTCATGAACCAAATTGAATGCACCCTGATATGGGTATCTGATTTTTCTGATGTTTTTGTGCCATCGCTTATTTAGTGACGGTGAATAATTAACCACAAGGAACAAAAAGGCCGGTACTGCCATCGCGGTACCGGCCTCTTGGCATTAGCTCAGGCTGCGCTTTTGATGCGCTCTGGCTGCAGCCACAAAACCTTCGAACAGCGGATGTCCGTCACGGGGTGTTGAAGTAAACTCCGGATGGAACTGACCAGCCACAAACCATGGGTGGTTTGGCAGTTCAATCATTTCCACCAGTTTGCGGTCAGAAGACAGGCCGCTGAATACCAGACCGGCTTTTTCCAACTGCTTCACATAGTGGTTGTTCACTTCGTAGCGGTGACGATGACGCTCAATACAGCTCTCGGAGCCGTACGCTTCGGCAGCCTTAGTACCGGCCTTGAGGTGACACAACTGTGCGCCAAGGCGCATGGTGCCGCCCAGATCGGACGCTTCGTCGCGCTGCTCAATATTACCTTCTTCGTCGATCCATTCTGTGATCAGACCCACAACCGGATGAGGAGTTTGCTTGTTGAACTCGGTAGAGTGCGCATCTGTGAGGCCTGCCACGTTACGGGCGAACTCGATAAGGGCTACCTGCATACCGAGGCAAATACCGAAGTAAGGCAGGTCGTTTTCACGGGCATACTTGGCGGCCAGGATTTTACCTTCCACGCCACGCTCACCGAAACCGCCGGGTACCAGAATACCATCGAGGCCCGCCAGGGCTTCTTCGCCTTTGGCCTCTACGCTTTGTGAATCGATGTACTTGATGTTCACAGTGACGCGGTTTTTCAGGCCAGCGTGCTTGAGCGCCTCGTTCACTGACTTATAGGCGTCTGGCAGCTCGATGTACTTGCCCACCATACCAATGGTGATTTCACCGTTGGGGTTGGCTTCCTGATAAATCACGTTTTCCCACTCAGACAGGTCGGCTTCTTTGCATTCCAGGTGGAAACGCTTGCAGACCAGGTCGTCCAGACCCTGAGAGGTCAGCAGTGCCGGGATCTTGTAGATGGAGTCAACGTCTTTCAAAGAGATAACAGCGCGCTCTTCCACGTTACAGAACAGGGAAATCTTGGCTCGCTCGTTGGCAGGAATGGCGCGGTCACCGCGGCAAACCAGAATATCCGGCGCAATACCGATAGAACGCAGTTCTTTTACTGAGTGCTGGGTTGGCTTGGTTTTCACTTCGCCGGCAGCACCGAGGAATGGCACCAGAGTCAGGTGCATGAACATGGAGCGGTCACGACCCAGTTCAACGCCCAGCTGACGGATAGACTCGAGGAACGGCAGCGATTCGATATCACCCACGGTACCGCCAATCTCAACGATGGCCACGTCATGGCCTTCGCCGCCTTCCAGCACCTTGGCCTTGATGGCGTTGGTGATGTGTGGAATAACCTGGATGGTGGCGCCCAGATAGTCACCGCGGCGCTCTTTACGCAGAACTTCTTCGTAAATACGGCCGGTGGTGAAGTTGTTACGGCGGTTCATCTTGGTACGGATGAAACGCTCATAGTGACCCAGGTCCAGATCCGTCTCTGCGCCGTCCTCAGTCACAAACACTTCACCGTGTTGTGTCGGGCTCATGGTACCTGGGTCAACGTTGATGTAAGGATCCAGCTTCATGATGGTCACGTTGAGGCCCCGTGCCTCGAGAATGGCTGCCAATGATGCTGCTGCAATGCCTTTGCCCAGCGACGAAACCACGCCGCCAGTCACGAAGATATACCTTGTCGTCATGCTGAACCTGAGAAAATATGAGTGTGAAAATATGTGCTTGTAAGAAAGCACCAGGACGGGGCGACAGTATATCAAAGCCCTGTGCTTTCGACAAACCTCAACGGGGAGATTTTTCCTGCTCTTTTACCTGATCCCAGAAGCCATCAAGCTCGGCAAGGGAATAATCAGTCAATTGTCTGCCTCCCAGGGATGCCAACTCCTCCACGCCGCGAAACCGGCGTTCAAACTTTTGATTCGCCCGGCGCAGCGCCTGCTCGGGCTCGACGCCCAGATGGCGCGCCATGTTCACCACTGCAAACAAAAGGTCGCCCATCTCGCTGGCAACCCGCTCTGGGTCGGGATTATCCACCTGCACTTCGGCCAGTACCTCGGCAATTTCTTCTTCCACCTTGGCCACCACCGGCGGCAGCTCGCCCCAGTCAAAGCCCACCCGGGCAACCCGTTTCTGGATTTTGGCAGCGCGGCTTAGGGCCGGCAGGCCAACCGGCACATCATCCAGCACCGAATGTTTGTCTTTTGCTTTGCGCTCAGAGGCCTTGATGGCTTCCCAGTTATCTTTGACCTCGTTGCTGGAGCTCACTTCAAGATCGCCAAACACGTGCGGATGGCGGGAGGTGAGTTTGGCGCAGATGCGTCTGACCACCTCATCGAAATCAAACAGTCCCTGCTCTTTGCCAAGCTGGCAATAAAACACCACCTGAAACAAGAGATCCCCAAGCTCGTCCGGCAGCTCATCAAGATCCATCCGCTCTATGGTGTCAGCCACTTCATAGGCCTCTTCCAGGGTAAAGGGCACTATGGTTTCGAAGCTCTGCGCCTTGTCCCAGGGGCAGCCATGCTCCGGGTCGCGCAATTTGGCCATAATGACCAGCAGCGGATTGATGTCAGCATTTGGCTGTTCATTTGCACTGATTTCGGTGCTCATTTGCATTCCCTTCTACTGTGCATTCTGCGCAGCTATGATTTAAAACACGTTAAAAACAAAGGCTGCGACGCAGCCTTGTTTGAAAGGTTTAGGATTCATCGACTCCGGCGTTAGAGGCGGCGTGCCTCAATCACGCCATCCACCTGACCGAGCTTCGACAGCACCCTCGAGAGGCCATCGACGTTGTAAAGCTCGAGTTCCAGCTCAATCGCGGCGGTCTGGTTTTTGATATCCGATGAGCTGCTCATGGCAAGCACGTTGGATTTCTCGGCCGCCAGCACCGAGGTTAAATCCCGCAGTAAACCGGTTCTGTCGTTGGCGAGTACCCGCAGGCGGATTTTGTAGCCACCTGAGTAGTTTTCTCCCCAAACCACGTCCACCACCCGCTCGGGATGGGCGCGCATCAGCTCTTTTACCTGCTCACAGTCGGCGCGGTGCACTGAAATACCGCGGCCCTTGGTGATAAAACCGAAAATTTCATCACCGGGCACCGGGCGACAGCACTGGGCAATATGGCTTAGGAGATTACCCACGCCGTTGACTTCAATCTGATCCCGGGTCTTGGCAATGGGTTTATGCTGGCCTTTCTTGACCAGATCTTCCACCGCCTCTTCGTCGGAAATCTCATGCACCCGCATCCGGCTTTGAATGTGGTTTACCACCTGATTGAGGCGCACATCACCGCCACCGATGGCCGCCAAGAGGTCGTCCATGTTGGTCATGTTAAAGCGCTCTATGGCGCTGGCAGCATCTTTTAACGTCAGGCCCACACGGCCAAGTTCAACCTCCAGCATCTCGCGGCCGGCGGCCAGGTTTTTGTCCCTGTCCTGTTGCTTGAACCAATGCTGGATTTTGCTGCGGGCACGGGATGTCCTGATATACCCCAGGTTGGGGTTGAGCCAATCGCGCTTGGGATTGGGGTGCTTGGAGGTGATGATTTCAATCCGCTCACCGGTTTCCACCTGATAAGTGAAGGGCACGATGCGGCCATCCACCTTGGCGCCAATACACTTGTGGCCAACCTGGGAGTGGATGTAATAGGCAAAGTCGAGCACGGTACTGCCTGCTGGCAAGTCCACCACTTCGCCGGAGGGGGTAAATACATACACCCTGTCTTCAAACACCTGGCTGCGAATTTCTTCCACCAGATTGCCGCTTTCCACCACGTCTTCCTGCCACTGCAGGATTTTACGCAGCCAGTTAATTTTCTCTTCGTAGCCGCTCTGTTTGCCCGCATGGCCTTCCTTGTATTTCCAGTGGGCAGCAACACCAAGCTCGGCGTCCTGATGCATGGCTTCGGTACGAATTTGAATTTCAACGGTTTTGCCTTCAGGCCCCACCACCACAGTGTGGATGGACTGATAGCCGTTGGGCTTGGGGTTGGCGACATAGTCGTCAAACTCCCGGGGAATATGATGGTAGAGGGTGTGCACCACACCCAGAGCGCCGTAGCAGTCCTGCAAACGGTCGGTAACGATACGCACGGCGCGCACATCAAACAGCTCATCGAACTTGAGGTGTTTGCCCTTCATCTTGCGCCAGATGGAGTAAATGTGTTTGGGACGGCCATAGACCTTGGCGCGAATGTGCTCTTCATCGAGCTTGGCCTGCAGGTCATTCACAAACTGCTCTATGTAGGTTTCACGATCGATGCGCTTACCGTCGAGCTGCTTGGCGATTTCCTTGTAGGTTTCTGGGTGCAGATAGCGGAAGGAAATATCTTCCAGCTCCCACTTGAGCTGGCCAATCCCCAAACGGTTTGCCAGCGGCGCGTAGATATCGGCGATTTCTCGGGCCAGCAGCACCCGGGTTTCTTCGTCGGCATTTTTTACCGCCCGCAGCAAACACACCCGCTCGGCAAGCTTAATCACCACGGCGCGTACATCTTCCACCATGGCCAGCAGCATCTTACGGATGTTGTCGATTTGCATTTCGGCCGAGCGCGACTGCTCACTCAGTTTCAGGCTGCCGATGGCATTCATGGTCACCACACTGGCCACCAGATTACCCAGCTTGTCACCAAACTTTTCGATGAGTTTTTCTTGGGGTAAGAGCCCCGCTTCCTGCACCGAAAACAGCACGGCCGCCTGCAGGGTCTCCAGATCCATATTGAGGGGAGCCAGGATTTCAATCATCTCTCTGGCGCGGGACATCAGGGCATCGTGGGCCTTGGCGTCCTTTACCGGCATCGCCTGAACAGTACGCAGCAGCTCAAGCAGCACCCTGGCGTCCTCGGCGTCGTCCACATAACGAACCACCCAGTCTTCCAGATTGAAATCGACATCGTTGAAATGTGCTTCGCGGACAGACACCATAGGCTTAAGGATCCCTCTTCCCACTCTGGGCCAAACAAGTTAAAGACTTTATCTTCAGGATTGGCACGCGCTTGTCAAACCCAAGCGGACCGATTGTCCATTAATTTTGCTACATCCAGCAAAATTCATCCGTTAATTGACCAATTCGAACAAGGCCATGCCTTCGCTGTGATGGGTCTGGGGGAACATGTCCACCAGACCAAGGCGGGTCAATTGATATCCGGCCTCGAACAGCAGCACTGAATCGCGGGCAAGGCTTGCCGGGTTACAGGAGACATAAAGCACCCTGGAAGGTTTCATTTTTTTAAGCCACTTCAGACTCTCGTATGCACCGGCTCGGGCCGGGTCCAGGAGCAGCTTATCGATTTTGCCAAGCCAGGGTTCGGCGGCCAAATCTTCACTGAGGTCGGCGCAGTAAAAACTGAGGTTATCCAGACCGTTAATGGCGGCGTTTTTCTTCGCCTGCGCCACCATTTCCGGCACACCTTCAACGCCAATCACTTCAGCGCCCTGCTGTGCAAGTGGCAAACTGAAGTTCCCCACGCCGCAAAAGAGGTCGAGCACCCGCTCACCGGCCTGCACGTCGAGCCAGTTTATGGCCTGTTTGACCATGGCCTGGTTGACCTCGCCATTGACCTGAATAAAGTTGCCCGGCGCGAAAGCAAGCTTAAGCTCATCCAATTGGTAATAAGGCAACTCATGGCCGCTGGAAAGAAACTCAAGCTCCCCTTCATTGCCCTGCAACAAGAAGGCAATTTGCCGCTCATCGGCGAAGGCCGAAAGCAGTTTTTTATCGCTTTGGGCCAATGGGGCCGTAACCCTCAGCACGGCAAAAAGCCCGTTGGCGGCCAGTGTCAGCTCAAGATGCCCCAAGCGCTGCTTGCCTTTGAGACGGTTAAGGAGCGTGGCAAAAGGCGATATAAGGTCAGAGAGAGGCCCGGCGAGCACAGCGCAGCTGTCGATACCCACTACCGATTTACTGCCCTCTTCCCGGAATCCCAGCGCAAGCTTGTTGGTGTCTTTATCCAGCAAGGTGGCTAACCTGGCCCGGCGACGGTAATGCCAGCTGTCACCGCTCAGGTCATCGCAGTTCACAGTCACAGGCTGGGCTGCCGCGCGGCTGACAATATCACCCAGTGCCTGGCGCTTGTATTCAAGCTGACGTGGCAGCGACAGATGCTGTAAGTCGCAGCCACCGCATTTGCCATACCAGGGGCAAGGCGGTGTTTGCCGGTCAGGGCTCGCCTCAGACACCCGCTGCAGCTTGGCATGGGCATAGTTTTTCTTTTGCTCAGTGAGCTGCACTTCTACGGTTTCGCCCGGCAAAGCGCCCGGAATAAACACCACCTTGCCCTGATGTTCGGCAATGCCGGCGCCCAAATGATCGAGTCTTTGCACTGTGAGTGCTATCTTTTGGGAGAGCTTTTTCGCTTGATTGGGTTTCGCTTTGAAAAACTGCGCCATTGTGGCCTCATACAAGAAAAATCTGTTAAGACAGCCGGGTTTCTGGCAGTCTTAGTACATTCAAACTCAAAGGAAATCAGGGACAACCCAGCACATGAATACCGCGCACAATATGACAAAATACAGTCTGCGGTCCTGGGTATTGGTGTTGGCGCTCGCGCCCACTATCCTCGTTGGTATCCTTTTGGGCAGTTACTTTACCATAAACCGCTTCTATGATCTTGAAGACACGCTCAAGGATATGGGCAGTAACATCATAGAACCTCTGGCCATTTCGGCTGAGCAGAGCCTGTCGACCAATAACCGCGAAATCACCAAAATCCTCTTGGCCCGCGCTCAACTCAACAAGTCGACACTGGTCAAATCCATTGCCATTTTTGACATTAACAATCAGTTATTTGTCACCTCGCACTATCACAAAGACTTTGAGGTGATGCGCTACAAAGAAGCGCTGGAAAGCCTCAAAGAAACCCAATTCGAACATGAAGGAGACACCCTGATTGTTCGCACCCCCATCTTTGCCATCAGCGACAAGCAGCCCATGGGCGACAGCAGCGATGAAGGCGGTGGCCGCTTCAGTGAAGCCGTTATCATGCCGGACAACTCCAACGCGACCCTGCTCGGCTACGTCTCCATGATGCTGAACAAGGAAAAGGCGCTGCTTGAGCAGCACAGGGCCGCCGTTGCCGCCTTTATCATTGTGCTGATAGGCGTGCAGTTAAACCTCCTGTTTACCTTCCGTCTGGTAAAAAACGTGACCCAGCCCATCACCGACATGGTGAAACTGGTGGGCAAAATCCGCGAAGGTAAACTGGATGCACGGCTTGAAGGCAATCTCATCGGAGAGCTGGACCTGCTCAATCGAGGTATTAACGCCATGGCGGCATCGCTGTCGGAATACCATGATGAGATGCAGCAAAACATCGACCAGGCCACATCTGATCTTCGCGAAACCCTGGAACAGATTGAAATCCAGAACATAGCACTGGATCGCGCCAAGAAAGATGCACAGGAAGCGAGCCGCATCAAGTCTGAGTTTTTGGCCAACATGTCCCATGAGCTCAGAACACCGCTCAACGGGGTGATTGGTTTTGCCCGACAGCTGCTGA
Source organism: Shewanella zhangzhouensis (assembly GCF_019457615.1). NCBI lineage: Bacteria > Pseudomonadati > Pseudomonadota > Gammaproteobacteria > Alteromonadales > Shewanellaceae > Shewanella > Shewanella zhangzhouensis. The sequence continues at coordinate 1,289,227 of NZ_CP080414.1, read as the reverse complement.
AAACCCCGCTGCATTCCAGCCAGATGGAATACATCAAAACCATCGAGCGCAGTGCCACCAGTTTGCTTCAGATAATCAACGACATCCTCGACTTCTCCAAGCTTGAAGCCAACAAGATGGTGCTCGAAACCATGCCCTTTGGCCTGCGCGCATCACTGGAGGACACCATCAACCTGCTGGCAGGCAGCGCCCATGCCAAAGGGCTTGAGTTTGTGGTGGATGTGGATGCCAACGTACCGGAAAACCTCAGTGGCGATGTAATGCGCCTCGGGCAAGTGATGACCAACCTCCTGGGCAACGCCATCAAATTTACCGAGGAAGGCAGTGTCCATCTCAAAATCAGTCTTGCCAGCCTGGAAGACAACAACCTGACCCTGCGCTGTGAAGTGACTGACACAGGCATAGGTATTGACCCCGAACAGCAGGAACTCTTGTTCCAGGCCTTTGGTCAGGCCGACTCCTCCATTTCCCGTCGCTACGGCGGCACGGGTCTTGGGCTGGTTATCACCAAGCGTTTGGTGGTGCAAATGATGGGCGGCCGCATAGGCTTTAATTCCGAGGTCGGCAAAGGCTCCAGCTTCTGGTTTACCGTGCCGCTGCAGCTCAGCCCCTTCCCGGTACACGATACCCTGCCGCTGGAAAAACTCATCGGCCACTCAGTACTCTTGTTTGAGCCCCGCAAACTCACCCGCGAGTCCATTGCCCGTAAGCTAAAGGACTGGCACATGATGGTGACACTGGCGAGCAACGAAGATGAACTGGAGCGGCATTTGGACGACAGGCACTACGACGCCATCCTGTTATCCGGCCAAAGCTGCGAATCGTGCGAAGATCTCCAGCGGCACCTGTCGCAGGTGAAAGACCATACAGGCTCGCTGCTGCTGCTTAACGATTGCCTCGACCCTGAAGTGTACACCCAGGAGATGGAGCCCTTTGTGGATTTGGTGCTGCAGCTGCCTGTGAGTGAGCTGAAACTGGCGCAAAACCTGATTTTCCCACCGGTGAAGAAAAACGCCGCGCCCAAACCGGCGCTGGCCACCAAACCCAGCGCCCGCCATCCCCTCAATGTGTTGGCAGTGGACGATAACCTGGCCAACCTCAAGCTTATCGACACCTTGCTGAAAGAGCTGGTTGCCAACGTGGTGGCGGTCAGCAGTGGCGATCAGGCGGTGGCGCTGGCCAAGAGTCGCTCGTTCGACCTCATCTTTATGGATATTCAGATGCCGGGCACCGATGGGGTCACAGCCACCCGGCTTATCCGTCAGGACTCACTCAACCGCAATACCCCGATTATTGCCGTTACCGCCCACGCCATTAACGAAGAACGTGAGCGCATTCAGGCAAGCGGCATGGACGGTTATCTGCCCAAGCCCATCGATGAAGCCGCCCTTAAAGGGGTGATTTCGCGCTGGCTAACCCGGCCCAAATTCACCCATTTCGACAGTAACACTCTCAACTGGGAGCTGTGCCTGAGCCAGGCCAATCAGAAAGAGGATCTGGCCATCGACATGTTGAAGATGATGCTGGAGTCCTTGCCCGGTACGGTTAACGATATCGAGCTTGCCATGGCCCGCAGCGATAACGAGTCTATGCTGTATACGGTGCACAAACTTCACGGGGCCAGTTGCTATTGCGGCGTGCCCACCACCCAAAAACTCTGCCAGCAAATTGAGTCTGCGCTGAAGCGTGGCGCCGATGTGGCGGATGTTGAACCGGAAATCCTTGAGTTACTTGATGAGCTGACTAAGGTAGAATCGGCGGCAACCCAAGTAATTTCCCAGATGTCAGCGGAAGTACCCAATGAGTTCTAAACCCGGATTTTTCAAGCGTCTTAAAGCGCTGTCTTTGCCACAAAAGCAATTATTCGCCGTAGCCCTGTGCCAGCGCATGTATCCCAACTATCAGCTGTTTTCAGAGGTCTGTGAATATGGCGATCCCAAGGTGCTGGACACCGTGCTTAACCTGTTGTGGCAGTCGCTCTACGACAGAAAGCTGAAGTTAAACCTGGAGCTGCACACCAACAAACTCGAAGAGGTGATCCCTGAGCCGGAAAACTTTGATGTTTATGGCGTGTACCCTGCCATGGATGCCGTGGTCGCCCTGATAAGCCTGCTCAGCGGCATCGAGAGCAAAATCGAAGAAGACATCACCAATATCAGTAAGCTGTCTTCCGCTACCGTGGCCAACTATATTGAAGCCATCATCGATGTGGAGTTGGAAGACGAGGCGCTGGATGACTTTGTCTTTGCCCATGAAGCCATGGTCGCAGAGCGTGAGCTGCAAGGCACATTATTGGAGCTGATTGAAGACAATCCGGATATGTCGGCGGATTTTATCAAGGCACTGCGCAAAGAGCTGGTATCCAGCGGCGTTTCCAATATTGGTATCAGCCTGCAGGAAGCCTGAAACGGCTATTCAGAGGTGACATGTGAGAACCTTACTTTATCAAGGCTTTATACTCACTAATCTCGACGGAAAAACCGACAGCTGGCGTTTAACCATAGCCGATGAAGTGCGCATCGGCTCTTTGTTTGAACTTCGCCGTCAGGTGGCGTTTTATCAGGAGCTGGGCGTCCTTCCCCCGGTGAAGGACTATCCGGCTCCCACTTCCACATCCCCCAAGCGCAAACCGGGCCACCCATCCAAGGGACGCAAAAAACAGTTGGGTTAAGCGTCCATCGCAAATAACCCCGGCGCCCGCGACTTCATAAAATCGATAAAGGCTTTCACCTTGGCAGGTTGCTGCTGCCGCTGGTGACACAAAATGGAGATCCGCCGCGTTTCTCCCCGCCAATCCGGCAATACAGGCAGCAGCAACCCGCGTTGCAGCTCCTGCTTAAAGAAGAGCTCCGGCCCATACAAGATACCACCATCATCCACACAGGCGCTGATAGCCCCCTGCAGATCGGTCAGCGTCAGGCTTGCGGGTCCGTCATAGTAAAAGGCCTCTCCCTGAGGATGCCTCAGCGACCAGTTATATAAAGGCCACACCTTGATAATATCGTGAGCAGCAAGGCTGCTGGGATGAGTTGGCATGCTGCACCGCTGCAGATAGCCAGGTGATGCCACCAGGCGGTAATCCAGCGTCCCAAGCGGTACGGCTATCCAGGAGGAGTCCGGTTGAATACCGCCCACGATGGCGATATCGATGCCTTTGTCGATAAGGTCAACTACCTCGTTTTTTTGGGTGATATGCAGCCTGATACCCGGATATTCCCGCCGAAACTCGTTGATGGTTTTCATAAAAATCATCGAGATGATGGAGATGGGGGCGGCAATACGCAGCGTGCCTTCGAGCGGGTCTTCGCCATCACCATAAAGGGCGTCCACTGCGCTCACCAGGGATTTGTAGCGCTCGTAAAGCGCCATTCCTTCCTCGGTGAGGCGAATTTTGCGGGTACTTCGCATCAATAGCTGACGACCGCGGTTTTCTTCCAGGCGGGATAATTTGCGGCTGACGGTTGCCACAGGCATCGAGAGACGATCCGCCACCGCAGACAGGCTACCGGCGTCCACCAACTGCACAAAGAGGTAAATCAATTCAAGTTCGCTACCCGGATGCTCTCTCATGCCGTTTCCCGCCGTTAATCATTGATATGCCTGCGACCAAGGACCAATGGTCAGCTCGCATCATGATATGCTAATTTGCCTGCCAAGCCCCACTGCAAAGGGGGAAATTGTGATCTGCCGAGGCCCCTGCTGTGATGTTCAACCTCCTCATTCCGCTGCTCGCTGTTGTTGCCGTGATGATTGCGGGCGCTGCCAGCTCCAGACTCCTTCCGGGCTGGTTAGAGCGTTTTCTCAATCAATACGTGTACTACCTGGCATTTCCGGCCATCCTGTATGTGAGCCTGGCCAATACTCCCATTGAAGAAATTCTCAACCCCGGATTTGTGGGGGGTTATCTGCTTGCGATGGTGGTGACCTATGTATTGGTGCAGCTGTGGTCACTGAAACATGAAAAGGGACAAACCCGTCCAGCGAGCCTGCGAGCCCTGTCGGCCACCTTCGGCAACACCGCGTTCATCGGTATCCCCGTGCTGGCGATGCTGTTTCCGAACAATCCGCAGGCACTGATGGCTGCTGCGCTGGCAAGCCTTTTATCAGTCTTGATGTTTGCCGTTACCGTGGTGCAATTAAGACTCGCTACCCAACCTCTGACCGGCATGGCACGGTTAAGCCTTGCGCTGCGGGTGGTGACCAGAAATCCTGTGGGCATCGGCTGTGCCCTCGGGGTATTGGCCTCGGCGATGCAGTTTTCACTGCCTTCGATACCGGATACCCTGGTGACATGGATAGGTAAAAGCTCCAGTCCCTGCGCGCTCTTTGCCATTGGCATAGCGCTGGCCCGCTCCATGCGAGAGCCGGAACAAACTCAGACGGGCGTGCCCTTCTGGCACGTAAATCTGGCAAAACTGGCTTTGCAGCCACTCCTGGTATGGCTACTCTTCAGTTGGTTGGGGGTGGGTGCGCAGCTGACCGTGATGGGCGTGCTGCTTTCCGCCATGCCCACTGCCGCCAGCGTTTACCTGCTGGCCTATCAGGATAAAACCCTGGAAAAGCAAATCGCCCGGGGCATAGTGGCAGGTACGCTGCTGACGGTTTTCAGCTTGCCGCTGCTGACGATGGGATTAAACCTGATATCTCAGTAGCCAAAAATTTTTCACGTCGGGGTTGCGGGACGATTTACTGTACAAAAAATCAGTATATACTGTTTATCAATACAGTACTTTGATTGCTAATCACACAGGATTGCCGTCATGCTTTGTCAGCTCAGCATCAATAACTTTGCCATTGTTCGCTTTCTGGAATTGGACTTCCGTCCGGGTATGACCAGTATTACCGGTGAAACCGGTGCCGGTAAGTCCATCGCCATTGATGCTCTGGGGTTGTGCCTGGGTAACCGCGCAGATTCCGGTGCCGTGCGCCCCGGTGCCAGCAAAACCGAGGTCAGCGCCCGCTTCTCTCTGGATGATGTGCCCCTGGCCCGGCGCTGGCTGGAGGATAACGATCTTGAGCTGGACGACGAATGTATTCTCAGGCGCACCATCACTGCCGATGGCCGTTCGCGGGCCTACATCAATGGCAATCCTGTCCCCCTGTCACAGCTCAAATCCCTTGGGCAATATCTGGTGGGGATCCACGGCCAGCATGCACACCACGCCCTCTTAAAAAATGAACACCAACTGACACTGCTGGACAGCTACGCCAACCACCGCATGCTGCAGGAGTCAGTCGCCAGCGCCTACCAGCGCTGCCGTCAGGTCGAAGCTGAATTAAGGCAGCTCGAGCAAAGCCAGCAGGAACGCATTGCCCGCAAACAGCTGCTGCAATATCAGGTTGAAGAATTGGACGAATTTGCCTTGATGGAAGGAGAGTTCGAACAAATCGAGGCCGAACACAAACGCCTCGCCAATGGCACCGCCCTGATTGAAGACTGTCAGCACACCTTGTCGCTGCTCAGTGAATCCGATGAAGGCAATATTGAGTCGCTGCTAAACCGAGCCTTATCACTTGCTGCAACCCTGGAGTCGCTCGACCCAACCCTGGCCCCCATAGGAAATATGCTCAATGACGCCCTTATTCAGGTGCAGGAAAGCAGCAGCGAACTTGGCCGTTACCTGTCCAACCTGGAGCTGGACCCGGAACATTTTGCCTATCTCGAAGAGCGACTCTCCAAAGCCATGACCCTGGCACGAAAACACCATGTTGCTGCCGATAAACTGGCTGCACATCATCAAGAGCTTGCCAGGGAACTGACTGGATTGGACTCCGATGAGGCACAGCTGGATGAACTGAAGCAACAGGTGCAAACCAGCAGGGAAGCCTATCTCAGTCACGCGCAGAAGCTCAGTCAAAGCCGTCTTCGCTATGCCAGGGAGCTGGATAAACAGGTCACCGCCTCCATTCAGGAACTCAATATGCCAAAGGGTAAGTTCACCATTGAGGTGAGCTTCAACGACAAGCAAATGAGCGCAAATGGCAGTGACAGTGTAGAGTTTTTGGTGACCACCAACCCAGGCCAGCCTCTGTCTCCATTGGCCAAGGTTGCCTCGGGAGGTGAACTGAGCCGCATTGGACTAGGCATTCAGGTGATTACCGCGAAAAAGGTCTCAACCCCCACACTGATTTTTGACGAAGTGGATGTGGGTATTTCAGGCCCAACTGCGGCTGTGGTTGGCCGAATGCTCCGCTCCCTCGGTGAAGCGACACAGGTATTTTGTGTCACCCACTTGCCCCAGGTTGCCGGTAATGGCCATCAACATATGTTTGTGAACAAATCCAGTAAGGGCGGACAAACAGAAACCTCGATGAAGCCGCTGGATAAAGACGCACGGATACAGGAACTGGCGCGCTTGCTGGGTGGCGATACCATTACCGAGAATACTCTCGCCAATGCCCGCGAACTGCTGCAAGGAACGTAAGCAAGACTTTCCAATAAATATCACCAACTAATCAATTGGATAGCCTTTAAACTCACCATAGTGTCACGCCCGGATGACAGCGAGTTATCCGGGCAGATGCACCGCAAATGATCCACATCAACATCCGTAAGCCGTCTCGGTCATAAGCTGCGAGCATTTGTTGGGCAATCGCCTTGCCCCTTCGCGGCGGATAACTTATGACTTCTATTTCTCAAAATCTGGGCCAGGCATACAGTGAACAACTTCCCAGCCTGGGACAAAGCCTTTGCGACATCCTGTGTTTTTTTGGTTTGAAGCGCCTCTATGGGGTCGGCGGCGATTTTGTGGCAAACCTTATCAATGCCCTCGATGGTCCGCTGCAGGTACTGCCTTCCAGTAACGAAATGCACGCCGGATTCAGTGCCTGTGCACAGGCTGAGCTGACCGGTTTGGGCGCCTGTCTCACAACCTACACAGTGGGAAGCCTGCCCTGTGTCAGTGCCGCGGCTCTCGCCCGTACCGAGGGCCTGCCGGTGATTTTCTTATCTGGCGCCCCCGGTGAAAATGAAATACACGGCCATGCCCTGCACCATACTGTGCACCCGGGGTCTGGCTGGCATACCGACCTCAATGCGGCGCTCAATGCCTTTAAGGCACTGGGAATTCGAGCCGAGCGGCTGCAGGGACAGCGCCATCAGGGACAACCCAATGTGGCAGCCGCAAGGTTTTTTGAACTTGTGTGCGAGGCGGTGCAAACCCGCCAGCCCGTGTATATCGAAGTGCCGCGGGATCTCGTTAAACAGCCAACACAGAGCCTGCGACTTCCCCAGAATCTTGATGAGTTAAATGCCACGACCCGGCTGGATCTGGCAGGCGCAGGACTCATCGCCGACGATATTTGCAGTCGTCTGGTGAGAGCCAGGCATCCCTTGGTCTATCTGGGGGAGCGCCTGCGAATGAACACGGCCTTGCTTCAGCGTATTGTGCATTTTTGCCAGCGCCTGGGGCTGCCCTACGCCACCAGCTGGTTTGCCAAGGGCATGGTCGATGAGTCTCATCCCTTGTGCATGGGGGCATATAATGGGGTATTCAGCCAATGCCGTGGCCAGGCATATATCGAAGAAAACGTGGATTACGTGCTTGAGTTTGGCACCGCCATCTATGACTCAGACACCAACAATGCCTTCGCCAGCGGCACCCATGCCATCGACACACATCCAAATAAGACGCTGCTGAAAGGCACTGCCCGCTGGGAGTTGGATTTACAGGCGGTGATGGACGCACTGGAGATGGCTAACCTGCCGATACGTAACCTGGCTCTGTTCAATCAGGATAAAGACCTTTTCGAAGCACTGGCTCCTGATACCTCATCGCCCCTGGGATATGCCAACCTTGCAGAGGCCATCAACCAATTTCAGCGCGCAGCCGGGAAGGACTTTATTCTGGTACCTGAGGTGGGTAACGCTCTTTTCGCGGCCTTTGCTTTGGAAGCCAGGGGCTCAGATGTGGGCCGCAGTTTTCTCGCCAACCCCTGGTATGCAGCTATGGGCACCAGCCTGCCCTACGCCCGAGCCATCGCTGACGAACTCAATGGCAAAGGAAGCCCACAGCCGATACTCTTGCTCACCGGCGATGGGGGTTTTAATTTTCAGTGTAATGAGTTGATTAATCTTCAAAAACAGAATGCGAACCTCATCATTTTGTATATGCGCAACAATGTCTTTCACCTCGGTAAGTGCGGTGACGCCCCCATTTACGCCTGCAACGATCTCAGGTTTGATGTGGCAAAACTGATTGGCGCATACGGCGGCGAATATCATCAGTGCCAGTCTGTGGACCGCCTCTATGAGGCGCTGGAAGTAGCCACCCGGGGTGGGTTGCATCTCATAGAAGTGCCTACCTCCACGGAGCCCGAGCAGCAAAGCCCCATCGCCATCAAGTTGAATACCTATATCAGCGCCAAAAACGGCAATCCTGAGGCCCTGATCAGCTGGAATACACTCTGCGGCAATCTACCACCAACAGACGCTCAGTAGTTTATTGCGGCGTCTTTGACGATGTTAACCCGCTGAGATGATTGAGCAGTTCAATCGGCAGGGGGAAGAGTATGGTGGAGTTATTTTCGCCGGCGACTTCCGTCAGGGTTTGCAGATAACGCAGCAGTAAGGCGTTCGGCTCCTGGGATAACTTGGCCGCAGCGGCAACCAATTGCTCCGACGCTTCAAGCTCACCCAGGGCATGAATCACCTTGGCGCGCCGCTCCCGCTCGGCTTCGGCCTGGCGGGCGATGGCCCGGATCATGGTTTCATTGAGGTCGACATGTTTAATTTCCACATTGGCGACCTTAATCCCCCAGATGTCCGTATGCGAGTCCAATATCCGCTGGATATCGGCATTCAGCATGTCGCGGTTGGCCAGCATCTCATCCAGCTCATGCTGCCCCAAAACCGATCTCAGGGTGGTCTGGGCGAGCTGACTGGTCGCGCTCAAAAAGTCTTCCACGTTGATAATGGCCTTCTTGGGATCGACAACCCGGAAGTAGAGCACCGCATTCACCCTCACAGACACATTGTCGCGGCTGATGACATCCTGAGATGGCACATCCATCACCACGGTGCGTAAGTCGACCCGCACCATTTGCTGGATCACAGGGATAACTATGATAAGCCCGGGTCCTTTGACACGGTAAAAACGCCCCAGCATAAAAACCACAGCCCGCTCATATTCACGCAGGATGCGGAACATCGAAATAATTAACAGCACTAACAGCAACATCAGAAGGCTGAAAGAAACCTGCAGACTTGAGATAACCTCATTCATCTTGTTTCTCCTTAGATTCATCCAGCGGACCAAGCTCCAGCAAGAGCCCGGTGATTGACTCTACCCTGACCCAGGTTCCGGGCTTCAGCGCCTGCTCACTGTGGCCCTGCCAACGCTCTCCCATTAAGAGCACCTGGCCTTTACCGGGAAAACCCTCCAGCACCTGTGCCCTGGCACCCAGCATGGCCTCAGTCCCACTGACCACAGCACTGTGGCGCTGTTTAAAGAGCAGGGATAACAGCAAAGCAAAGAACAGCGCACTCGCCAGGGCCAGTGCCAGGATCACCGGCCAGGCTATGCGAAAAGCATCCAACTCACTGTCGATAAGAAGGACTGAACCGAGCACGAAAGCCACTACCCCACCAAACCCCAGGATGCCAAAACTTGGCACCAAAGATTCGGCCACCAACAAACCAATCCCCAATAACAGCAGTCCCGCTCCGGCATAATTTATTGGCAGCATTTGCAGGGCAAACATGGCAACCAGCAAACAGATAGCCCCCACCACACCCGAGATACCAATGCCCGGGCTGTAAAATTCCAGCAGCAAGCCATAGATACCCAGCATCATCAGCACATAGGCCACATTGGGATTGGTAATAGTGCTTAAAAAAGTCGCGCGCCAATCGGGCCTGGTATCCAGCACCTCAGCCGTGCTGGTATTCAATACATGGCGTGTGCCATTTACCATAAACTGGCGACCATCAATGACCTCAAGCAAGGCTTTGGGGTCGGTGGCAATCAAATCTATCACCCCCAACGCCAGCGCCTCAGACGCTGTGGCAGTAGCGGCCTCGCGCACCGCCAGCTCGCCCCACTCAGCGTTTCGCCCTCTCAGCTCTGCCAGCGTCTTGATATAAGCCACTGCATCGTTAAGCACCTTGCGCTCCATATCCGATGCTCCCGACTGTTCACCTTCCTTATTCTTCTCTTCGCCCCCCATTGGCGGCCCGAGTTGTACCGGAGTCGCGGCCCCCAAACTGGTGGTGGGCGCCATCGCTGCCAGATGACAGGCGTACAGCATATAGGTTCCTGCACTGGCTGCACGGGCACCGGCGGGATACACCAGGCAGGCTACCGGAATTTCAGAGGCGAGTATGGCCTGATTAATATCTCTGAGGCTTGCCACCAGCCCCCCGGGGGTATCCAGGGTGAGCAAGAGTAATTGGGGAGGTACGGCCTGCTTGTGCGCCTTGGTCAGGGTACGGATAAGATAGTCGGCGACCCCGGGCCCAATAGCCCCTTTTACCTCCAGCAGCCACACAGGCGCCACAGCCCCATTGAGGTCCTGGGCTCCCGCATTTGGGTATGAAGCAACTTGAGCGGCGGAGTCAGCAGAATGGTTTGAGTCGATGCCGCGACCTGATACAGGCGTGATACCTGCAATGTTGGCGATATTGGCGTCGCTTAAGATAAATCCGGAGGAAAAAGCAGCAGGAGGGCGTGCCGCCACAGCAGAGCTCAAACCGCCGAGCAGCAGAGGGAGCAATAATATAAACAGCCCGATTACCGAGGCCCCAAGCCGGACAATCGAGGTGACAGACCGGGCAATCGAGGCCTGAAACCGGAACACCGCGGGGCCGAACAACCTATTGAACATAAGCGACTCCCAAGGCTCAGTATCTGGAGTGCTTAAAATGTCAGTCCTTTAGAAGAGCCTGAGCCTGTTTGTCCACTGTCTTTAAAAACCAGTGCCCTTTAAGCATAGCCCCGATGGCATCAAAAAGAGAGAAAGGCGCGAGCCCGCAGAGCCGCGGTGCTCAACCTGCAGAGCCGCGGTGCTCAACCTGCAAACAAATAGGCAAGCCCCTGCAGGCAGCACAGGGCAAATAGTCCGGCGAGCACGTCGTCGGCCATGATACCCAAGCCGCCGTGCACCCTGGCATCCAGCACACGGATAGGCCAGGGTTTCAGAATGTCGAAGATGCGAAACAGGACGAAGCCTGCCACCAGCCAGACAATACCAGCGGGTGCCGCAATCATGGTGATAAGAAGACCCGCCACTTCATCCCAGACAATGGCGCCATGGTCATGCACGCCCATGTCTTTGGAGGCCCTGTCGCAGATGTAAATACCGGCAAACACCGCTATCAGGGTGGCAAGTAAGTACCAAATCAGCGGCAGAGGGCTTAACAGCAGATACAAAGGTATGGCGGCCAGGGTGCCAAAAGTGCCGGGGGCCTTTTTGGCCAAGCCACTGCCAAAGCCAAGGGCAAGAAAATGCCAGGGATTCTTTAATGACAGGCGCGACAGCGCCTCATCTTGACTGCGCCAACCCATCAGAAATGCTCAAAACCTTTGTTCATCGGTGTAAATGGCTCACCGTTGTGGGTCAGCTTGAGGTTGCTGCCCGCAGTGATTTGTCCGATGCGGAAAAACTTCACCCCGGCATTGGCCAGCGCAATTTCAAGTGCGCCGCGCTGCGCCTCTGGCACGGTAAAGAGCAGCTCATAGTCTTCGCCACCGGTGAGCGCATAGCCCAGCGCCTGCTCGAGCGGCACCGAGTCCTTCATCGCCTTTGATAACGGCAATTTTTCCACTTCAATGTAGGCACCCACGTTGGACGCCTTGAGCACATGACCAAGATCAGACATCAAGCCGTCAGACAGGTCGATGGCACTGGATGCCAGGCCACGCAAAGACTGGCCGGCAAGCACCCTGGGTGTTGGTCGGTAATGACGTTCAATCAGGTACTCACTGTACTCGGGGCGACTCTGCTGACGTCCTCTGAGGATATCCAAACCCAACGCCGAGTCACCAAGAGAACCTGTGACATAAATCCAGTCACCGCTGCGGGCACCATAGCGTGTCAGCGCCTTGCCTTCCGGCACCTGCCCATTAATGGTAACGGCAATGACCTTCACCGGGCTTTGGGTAGTATCGCCGCCAATCAGCGCGATGCCATAATATTCGGCGGCTTCAAACAGGCCTTCGCTGAAGGCAGCAAGCCAGCTTTCATCCACAGAGGGTAAACTGAGCCCCAGAGTAAACCAGGCCGGCTCGGCGCCCATGGCGGCCAGGTCTGACAGGTTCACGGCAAGGGCCTTGTAGCCCAGAGCCCAGGCAGGCATATCGTTGAAGAAATGCACCCCTTCAATCAGGGTGTCGCAGGAGATGGCAATCTGCTTGTGCTCAGCCGGTTGAACCAGGGCACAATCGTCGCCAATACCGTGTTTTACATCCCGACGCACCGGGCCACGGCCACAGAAATACTGATCGATAAGTTGGAATTCTTTCACTGTCACTCCGGCGTCGGCCTTTAAGTCGGCACGCCAGCCCATTGAAAAATGAACACCCGAAAATGAAAAACGGCACCCTCAGGCACCGTCTGTCATTTAGTTGCGTGCAACCAGCTTATCCAGAATACCGTTAACGAACTTGTGTCCGTCTTCGGCACCGAAGGATTTGGCCAGCTCGATGGCTTCGTTGATCACCACCTTGTAAGGCACGTCCTTGCGGAAAGTCAGCTCGTAGACAGCCAAGCGCAAAATGGCTTTTTCTACTGGCGACACTTCCTCGAGAGGACGGTCGAGCAGGGGGTTCAGCTTTTCATCCAGCTGTGCAGTTTTGGTTGCAGCGCCAGCAAACAATTCCCGGAAGTAAGCAACATCGACACCGTCCAGCTCTTGTTCGGTCAGGAACTCGTGCTCGACATCGGCAACGTTATTGCCGCTCAGTTGCCAGGAATAGATGGCTTGGACCGCCAGGCGACGGGCCTTACGGCGCTCTGAAGGCTTCATGATTTTTCCTACTAATTACAGCTCTTTATCAATAGCATTAAGTACATTGACCATTTCCAGCAGGCCCAGAGCAGCTTCACCGCCCTTGTTGCCGGCCTTGGTACCTGAGCGCTCAATGGCTTGCTCAATGGTATCTGTGGTCAATACACCGAAAGACACTGGAGTGTTGAATTCCAGAGAAACCTGGGCCAGTCCCTTGTTGCACTCACCGGCAACAAAGTCAAAGTGAGGAGTACCACCACGGATCACGGCGCCCAGCGCAATGATGCCGTCAAACTTGCCTGAGGCAGCAACTTTCTTGGCAGCGAGCGGCAATTCGAAGGCGCCCGGAACGCGCACTACAGTGATGTTGTCTTCGCTGACCTGACCAAAACGCTTGAGCGTATCGATGGCGCCTGACAGCAGGCTCTCAACCACAAAACTGTTGAAACGTGATACCACAATCGCCACCTTGGCAGATTTGGCTTCGATATGACCTTCTACTATGTGCATTCTCTCACCTGGTTTAACTTAAGGCACCCGGCTTGGTGCAATCCGCCCGGACGGACCGGGACAAAAAGTGGCGCTATCATACCACAGGCTTTTGCCCCAATCCCTATGCTATTTAACTGAAATCGTGAATTACTTACTCGCCCGCGACGTACTCGGTCACTTCCAGACCAAAGCCCGACAGTGAGTGGTACTTCTTGGGTGAACTCAGAAGGCGCATCTTGTGCACCCCGAGGGAGGCCAGAATCTGTGAGCCCACACCCACGCGTCGTGAGGTGCCCTGCCACTTGGCGGGCGCGGCGGCCTGACCCTGATCTTCCGCTTCAAAGGCTTTTACCTTGGCCAGAATGTCACTGTCGTGTTCGTGGTTACCGAGGATTACCAGCACACCACCTTCACTGCCGATACGGGCCATGGCCTTCTCGAGCGGCCAGGAGCGCTCCTGATCCCGCTCTGAGTGCAGGATATCGTTGAAGGTGTTGGTCAGGTGCACCCGCACCAGCAAGTTGTCATTCACGTCACCTTTGACCAGTGCATAGTGCAGCTGATTGTCGATGGTGTCGCGGAAGGTGTGCATCATAAACTCGCCGAAACGGGTTGGCAGTTTACAACTGGCTTCACGCACCACTGTGGTTTCTGTGTTGTTGCGATACTCAATCAAATCGGCGATGGTGCCAATCTTGATGCCGTGCTTCTCGGAGAATTTTTCCAGGTCCGGACGACGGGCCATGGTGCCGTCTTCATTGAGGATTTCCACAATAACGCCGGAAGGTTCAAGACCGGCCAAGCGCGCGAGGTCGCAGCCCGCTTCGGTGTGGCCGGCGCGGGTCAGCACGCCACCTTCCTGGGCCATCAAGGGGAAGATGTGGCCGGGCTGCACCAAATCAGCGGCCTTGGCATCTTTGGCCACGGCGGCCTGGATGGTCACGGCGCGGTCATGGGCGCTAATCCCTGTGGTCACGCCCTTGGCGGCCTCGATGGATACGGTAAAGTTGGTGGTGAACTGGGCGTTATTGTTACTGACCATCAGCGGCAAATTGAGCTGCTGGCAACGGGCACGGGTCATGGTCTGACAAATCAGGCCGCGGCCATAGGTGGCCATAAAGTTAATGGCTTCCGGGGTCACCAGTTCGGCGGCCATAATCAGGTCGCCTTCGTTTTCCCTGTCTTCATCGTCCATCAGAATAACCATTTTGCCCTGACGAATGTCTTCGATGATTTCTTCGATACTGTGTAGCGCCATTGTAAGACCTTTATTTTCTTTTAAGAGTGTTGTGAATTTTAGCGGCCTGCGAGCCAAAAAACAGGGCCGGACGCACAAAGCGGTGCTTTGACTGACCGGCGCATCAGCGCTCAGCGCATAAAACCGCTGCGGGCAAGCAAGTCCAGGGTTACACCGCCGGACGCGGTTTCTTCGCCGCGTTGCATCAAGCGCTCCAGGTAGCGGGCTATCTGGTCGACTTCGAGATTCACCTTATCGCCCACCGCCAAATCAATCAGGGTGGTTTCACCGGCTGTGTGGGGCACTATGGTGAGGCGAAAACGGCTGCCGTCCACCTCGTTTACGGTGAGGCTCACCCCATCGATGGTAATCGACCCCTTGTGGGCTATGTAGCGGGCAAGTTCGGCGGGGGCTTCGAGCCAAAACTCGATGGCTTTGCCCAGGTGGCTGCGACTGACGACAATCGCACGGCCATCCACGTGGCCGCTGACCAGGTGTCCACCAAGGCGGGTGGTTGGGGTAACCGCCTTTTCCAGGTTGACCGCCTGGCCGGGGCGATACTCGCCAAAACCGGTGAGCTTGACCGTTTCGGCTGAAACATCAGCCACATAACCATCGGCAAGGCATTCCACTACGGTCAGACACACGCCATTGGTGGCAATACTGTCGCCAAGGCGCACATCAGATAAATCCAGCTTGCCACTTGCTACCGTCAGGCGAATATCATCGCCCTTGCGATCGATTCGTCTTAAATGGCCTACGGCTTCAATGATCCCGGTAAACATAAATCCTCTTTAGGCTCGATGCAGCGGCTGCTGACGCTCAGGCCACAGTGAAGGTAAAGCGCCAATCCTGGCCCAGTTTGCGCTCATCAATAAGCTTAAGACCCGGCAACTCGGCCATGGTCTGATAATCAGGCAGCTGCAGCATATCGCGGCCATGGCTGCCAAGGAGCTTGGGTGCCTGATACAGCACCAGCTCATCACAAAGTCCTGCGGCGATAAAAGCGCCGGCGAGGGTACCGCCGGCTTCCACAAGCACCCGGTTGCAGTTTTCACCGAGGTGTTTAAGCAGCGCGGCAAGGTCAATACGGCCATCACCACCCGGCAGGGTCAAACAGGTGACAAAGTCCGGCAGTGAATGCAAAAAATGGGCATCGTAGGGCTCAGCGGATACCAGTAAAATCGGACCGGCAATACCAAAGAGTTTGGCATCGGCGCTCATGCGCCGCTGGCTGTCGAGCACTACCCGGATAGGTTGGATAAGCTCGGCTTCCGTCAGGCTTGCCGCCAGACTGCCAAGCTCACCATGGCGCACATTGAGGCTGGGGTCATCCAGCAGTACGGTATCAATGCCAGTAATCAGAGCGCAGGACATGGCGCGCAGCCTTTGCACGTCACGGCGCGCCTCGGGCCCGGTGATCCATTTGGACTCACCGCTGGAGAGCGCGGTTTTACCATCAAGGCTTGCCGCCACTTTTACGCTAACGAACGGGCAAGCGCGCTCCATTCGCGACAAAAAGCCCGGGTTCAGTGCCCGCGCTTCGGCTTCCATCAAGCCGTGGGCCACCTCGATACCGGCGTCCTGGAGCAGCTTAAGCCCCCTGCCCGCCACCTGCGGATTCGGGTCGGTCATGGCGACAACAACACGTCTTAAACCATTATCAATCAGCGCCTTGGCACAGGGCGGAGTGCGGCCATAATGGCTGCACGGCTCGAGGGTGACATAGGCTGTGGCGCCTTGGGCGCGGTCTCCGGCTTGTCTCAGTGCATGCACTTCGGCGTGGGGGCCACCGGCGCGGACATGCCAGCCTTCACCTACGATATCACCGGCGTCATTCACTATCACGCAGCCCACATTGGGATTGGGGCGGGTGGTGTACTGGCCACGTTTGGCCAGCATGATGGCGCGGGCCATCATGGCATGGTCATGTGGAGAAAACTGGCTGGTGACGGATGTGCTCATGGATGATTGCCGCGCTGCTGTCTTTTCTGAAACCCTGATTGTTGCTGATGTGCTTATTTCTGCAGTCTGGCGATGGCTTCACCAAACTCAGATACGTCTTCAAAGGCGCGGTAAACTGAGGCAAAGCGGATATAGGCCACTTTATCCAGCTCAATCAGGCTATCCATCATCAGGTTGCCAATCATCTCTGAGGGGATTTCCCGCTCGCCGGTGGCGCGCAGGGTCGACTTAATCTTGTTCATCGCCTGGTCAATCTGATCGATGGACACGGGGCGTTTTTCCACGGCTTTGAGCATGCCGCTGCGCAGCTTTTCATCATCGAATGGCTGACGGGTACCATCACGCTTAATCACCCTTGGCATCACCAGTTCAGCACCTTCAAAGGTGGTAAAACGCTCGTGGCATTCAGTGCACTCCCGCCGACGCCTGACCTGATGCCCTTCTCCCACCAGACGGGAGTCGATCACCTTGGTGTCGGTTGCGTTGCAAAATGGACAGTGCATGGGGCCTCCTGGCGTGCTGATTGAAGGGCAAAATGGAACCGCAATACAAATAAAAATGGCCGCTATTGCAGCGGCCATGAGTGTATCCTATTCAGGTTAAAAGGTTAACCGTAAACAGGGAAACGAGCACACAGTTCCAGTACCTGACCTTTCACGCGTGCAATCACGCTCTCATCTTTGGCATTGTCCAGTACATCACAGATCCAGTGAGTCAGCTCACGGGCTTCGGTTTCTTTGAAACCACGGCGGGTGATGGCTGGGGTACCGATACGGATACCGGAGGTGATGAAAGGAGAACGAGGATCGTTCGGCACTGAGTTTTTGTTCACTGTGATGTTGGCAGCGCCCAGAGCAGCGTCGGCTTCTTTACCTGTCAGGTCACGGCCAATAAGGTCAACCAGCATCAGGTGGTTGTCGGTACCGCCGGATACTATCTTATAACCGCGCTCGAGGAACACTTCCACCATGGCTTTGGCGTTGGTCACAACCTGCTGCTGGTACACCTTGAATTCAGGCTCCAGCGCTTCTTTGAAGGCTACCGCTTTACCGGCGATAACGTGCATCAATGGGCCGCCCTGACCACCTGGGAATACCGCTGAATTCAGCTTCTTGTACAGGTCTTCGTCATTGGCAGCAGACAGGATGATACCGCCACGTGGACCGGCCAGGGTCTTGTGAGTGGTAGAAGTCACAACGTGAGCGTGTGGAACCGGGTTTGGATACACACCGGCGGCCACGAGACCAGCCACGTGGGCCATGTCCACAAACAGGTAAGCGCCAATCTTGTCGGCGATTTCGCGCATGCGGGCCCAGTCAACGATGCCAGAGTAGGCAGAGAAACCGCCAATCATCATCTTTGGCTTGTGCTCAACGGCCAGACGCTCCATTTCGTCGTAGTCAATCTTGCCGGACTCATCAATGCCGTAAGGAATGATGTTGTACAGTTTGCCAGAGAAGTTTACCGGTGAGCCGTGGGTCAGGTGACCACCGTGGGCCAGGTTCATGCCCAGTACAGTGTCGCCTGGCTGCAGCAGGGTCATGTACACGGCGCTGTTGGCCTGTGAGCCGGAGTGTGGCTGGACGTTGGCGAAAGTGGCACCGAAGAGTTCTTTGGCGCGCTCGATGGCCAGGGTTTCCACGATGTCGACATACTCACAACCACCATAGTAACGCTTGCCAGGGTAACCTTCGGCGTACTTGTTGGTCAGCTGTGAACCCTGAGCCTGCATCACGCGGGGAGAGGTGTAGTTCTCAGAGGCAATCAGCTCGATATGCTCTTCCTGGCGAAGGGTTTCGTCTTCAATCGCCTTGAACAGCTCGGGATCATAGTCGGCAATATTCATGGTCTTCTTCAGCATTGGTCACTCCAGCTGGCAAATCTTATAGGTAGGGTTGCGCGGTATTCTACTCTGCAATTGATCACAATCCCAGCCGCAATATGATGAAAATCCCTCTCTGTGCCGATGACTGTGTTTCATCATCAAAACAACCCGTAACGGGATGGGATTTCACATCGCCATCTGGAGAATAGTGCCCCGACTTGGTAAACTTCGGCCAATTTTCAGCGCTTAATTCTATTTGTAAATCGCAGAGAGACGACATGGCTCAGTTTGTTTACAGCATGCTGCGGGTTGGCAAAATCGTGCCGCCCAAGAAGCAAATCCTTAAAGACATCTCCCTAAGCTTCTTCCCCGGCGCCAAGATTGGTGTTCTGGGTCTGAACGGCTCGGGTAAATCCACATTGCTGCGCATCATGGCCGGTATCGACACCGAAATCGAAGGTGAAGCCCGCCCCATGCCCGGTCTTAAGATTGGCTACCTGCCCCAGGAGCCACAGCTTGACCCGAACCAGACAGTGCGTGAAGCCATCGAAGAAGCCGTTGGCGAAGCCAAGCGCGCCCTGACCCGCCTCGATGAAGTGTACGCTGCCTATGCCGAGCCGGACGCCGACTTCGACGCCCTGGCCAAAGAGCAAGGTGAACTGGAAGCCATCATTCAGGCTCAGGATGCCCATAACCTGGACAACATCCTCGAACGCGCCGCCAACGCCCTGCGTCTGCCGGAGTGGGATGCCAAGATTGAAGTGCTGTCGGGTGGTGAGCGCCGCCGTGTGGCCATCTGCCGCCTGCTGCTCGAAAAGCCCGAGATGCTGCTGCTGGACGAACCCACCAACCACCTGGACGCCGAGTCTGTGGCCTGGCTTGAGCACTTCCTGCAGGAATACTCAGGCACAGTCGTGGCCATTACCCACGACCGTTACTTCCTTGATAACGCCGCCGGCTGGATTCTGGAACTCGACCGCGGCGAAGGTATCCCATGGCAGGGCAACTACTCCAGCTGGCTGGAGCAGAAAGATGCCCGTCTGAAGCAGGAAGCCGCCACCGAGAGCGCCCGTCAAAAGACTATCTCCAAGGAACTTGAGTGGGTGCGTCAGGGGGCCAAGGGCCGTCAGTCCAAGGGCAAGGCGCGTATGAACCGCTTCGAGGAGCTGAACAGCTCCGATTACCAGCGCCGCAACGAGACCAACGAGCTGTTTATTCCGCCCGGACCACGTCTCGGTGACAAGGTGATTGAGGTGCGTAACCTCACCAAGAGCTACGGCGATCGCATCCTTATCGACAACCTGTCGTTCAGTGTACCCAAGGGCGCCATTGTGGGCATTATCGGTGCCAACGGTGCCGGTAAATCGACCCTGTTCCGCATGCTGAGCGGCGCCGAGCAGCCAGACAGCGGCGAGATTGACATCGGTGAAACCGTGAAAATCGCCTCGGTTGAGCAGTTCCGTGATTCCATGAACAACAAGGCCACCATTTGGGAAGAAATTTCCGGCGGTCAGGACATCATGCGCATCAACAACATGGAAATCCCAAGCCGTGCCTACGTGGGCCGCTTTAACTTCCGTGGTGCGGATCAGCAAAAAATCATCGGTACCCTCTCCGGTGGTGAGCGCAACCGTGTGCACCTGGCCAAGCTGCTGCAAGCCGGCGGCAACGTGCTGCTGCTCGACGAACCTACCAACGATCTGGACGTGGAAACCCTGCGTGCCCTCGAAGAAGCCCTGCTGGAATTCCCCGGCTGCGCCATGGTGATTTCCCACGACCGTTGGTTCCTCGACCGTATCTGTACCCACATCCTCGACTACCGTGATGAGGGTCAGGTGAACTTCTACGAAGGTAACTACACCGAGTACTCTACCTGGCTGAAGAACACCTACGGCACCGATGTGGTTGAGCCGCATCGCCTCAAGTACAAGCGCATGACCAAATAAGTCCGGCATAAGCGCATGGCTTGAATCATCAAGGAGACCTTCGGGTCTCCTTTTTTATTTATTCATATTTATCATTAAGTTGCCAAAATTCTGGCCTTGTCGTTTTTAGCTCGTTTCTTTCTCTATTCGCTCCGATGGCTCCATTTTCGGAGTTATACTGCGGCCCATTGGCAGCAAAGGTGATGCTATTGGGGCATCGCTTGAATCCATTCCCGAGGTATCGAGTGAAGTCTGTACTGACCCGGTTTTTCTCCCACCAGAGCAGGAGCTCTCAGCGTGCCCACAGCTTTGGTGCAGGCTTAAGTAGCAGTGGCGCTGGCTCGATTAGTGCCGCCTTGATGGCCGTAACAATGTTGGTGCTGCCGATTGCATCTCAGGCGATGGCAAAAATGCCAGACCTTAGGCAGGCAGAAGTGGGCTCTGATGCCGACACAGACTTTCATGATGGCCCGTACGTCATCAATGATGCACACCAAAAGCAGGCCCATTGGATTTGTCACCGCCGACTGATAACGACAGAGGCTGGCACCAGGCTGCAGCGCCCCGAGCATTGCGGCGCCCTGCCCCAGCCCACTCTGTTTGGCCCCTATGCAATCGATGAGGATCAAGTCAACGGCGTAAAAACCCTGGTTGCCCTCAGTGATGTCCATGGCCAGTATCAGGTGCTGATAAACCTGCTTCGCGCCCACAGGGTCATCGATGAAAACAACCGCTGGGCGCTGGGGGATGGCCATCTGGTGATGACAGGAGACATGTTTGACCGGGGGCCTGAGGTCAACGAGGTGCTCTGGTTGATGTACGAGCTCGACCGGGCCGCACGCGCCGCCGGTGGCATGGTGCACCTCTTGATGGGTAACCACGAGCAAATGGTGCTGCAGGGCGACCTGCGCTACGTCAACGATCGCTACCGTGTCAGCAGCGCCCTTATCGGTCGCCCCTACGACGCCCTCTACGACAGGGATACCGAAATCGGCCAGTGGCTCAGAAGTAAAAACACCCTGGTAAAAATAAACGATATGCTGTTTATGCACGGCGGCATCAGCCCCGAGTGGCTGGAGCGTGGTCTTTCCATCGGCCAGGCCAACGACCTGTACCGCAAACATATCGACGATGAAAAATCCGCTCTCAAGACAGACCCGTTGCTGAACTTCTTGTTTTATAAGGGCGGGCCTACCTGGTATCGGGGTTACTTCAAGTCGGAGCTGGATGAATCGCAAATCGATGCCCTGCTTAAACACTTTGGTGTCAACCACATAGTGGTCGGCCATACCTCACAAACCAGGGTGCTGGGTCTTTATGACAACCGCATCATCGCCATCGATTCTTCCATCAAACTGGGTAACGCCGGGGAATTGCTCTGGGTGGAGGGGGAAACACTGCTTCGGGGCAAGTACGATGGCAGCAAATCACCGCTTATCAGTGACTAATCCAACTATTCCAATCTGTTTCTCAGACGCAGCCAGAGGCAGGAGAAACGCGGCGTACTATACTCAAAAACAACGCCGCCTTTCCCGCCGCTGGAACCCGCTTTATGTCGCCGAAGCGCTTAACCTTGCTGATATTTCTGCTACTGCCGCTCTGGGTTACAGCGCAGGAGCCCAAAACCCTGACACTGGTGGCTACCGACCTTCCCCCTTTTTATGCTGAGTCACTGGACCATTTCGGACCCGTAGCGGTTCTGGTGCAAGAGGCGCTGCAGCGCCGGGGCTATCAGGTAGAGCTTAAGTT
Organism: Shewanella zhangzhouensis; assembly: GCF_019457615.1. Taxonomy (NCBI): domain Bacteria; kingdom Pseudomonadati; phylum Pseudomonadota; class Gammaproteobacteria; order Alteromonadales; family Shewanellaceae; genus Shewanella; species Shewanella zhangzhouensis. The sequence continues at coordinate 1,267,088 of NZ_CP080414.1, read as the reverse complement.
CTATCCCTTTATTCGCGCCACAGCCCTCATTAAAGCCGGCAAAGCCGACGCCATTATCGGACTCTGGTATAGGGCCGAACGGGAAAGCTGGGCCTATTATTCGCGGCCTCTGCAGGGAACGGAAATTGCCTTTTTGGCCAGGAAGCAGGACCAGATTGGGTATCATAAGTTGTCAGAACTCCAGGGCAAACGGATTGGAATAAGCCGGGGCTATGCCAACCCGGCGGCCATTGCCAGCAGCAAATTACATACAGAAGAGGCCGACTCGGATGAAACGAATCTGCGCAAGCTGCTGATAGGCAGGGTGGATTTAATCGTAATAAGCCGCAATGTAGCTCAGTATCTTATCGCCCACGGCCCGGCGGAATATCAGGGGCAATTTGAGTTTGTGGGTGAACCTCTGGCAAAGGAGGTATTTCATCTTGGGGTGTCGAAAACGCGGGAGGGAAACCTTCAACTCCTTGACGATTTCAATCAGGCAATTGTGGGTATGGAAGAAGACGGCAGCATGAAGGCCATCCTCTCCCCTTTGAGTACAACGCTAAACTAAGCCAGGCGCAGCAATCCGCCTGGGCAACCAACACCAAAGTGCTGAAGCCCCCGTGCTTAGCGTGCCATTGCCTCATCCAGTGTCCGGGCCTTCTGCGCCGCAAAATCACGGTCCTGGGGCACACACTCGTGAACTTCACCGGCGTAAACCCGGATACCTTTGGCTCTCATGGCAGAGTTGGCCAACCGCTGCCCCACAAGCTCAGCCATGTTGCGCGCGGTATCGGCCGCGTACCAACTGAAGTCGTATACCCCATCACCCACGTTGGTGCTGATAAAGCACTTGAACGACTCGCGTTCGGCGTGCTCCGGAGCTTCTGTCGCGGCCGATGCCGTGGAAGATAAACTCAACGCCAATAAAAAGGCGACAACAGGGATGTCAGTTTGCATAGTAATAAATCTTCCTGGTATTCATGCCACCGCCGATGCATTTCTCGTCCCCCGGCGGACAGCCATCACAGTGTTCGTTGTTATCTTCACAGCGGGTTTTCACCATCAATTCAGGCGCCTTGCCTATACCAATCAAGTACATGGCTTTGCTGCTTGGCACCACAAGCTGCGGCGTATCAGGCACACTTTCGCCCATTTCCAGATAGGTTTGATTGTAAGATCGGGTCCCCTTATGCAAATCAAAGCCATAGAGATAGCCCTTACCAGGGATGAGGCATTGATTGGTACCCGGCGCACCGGCACTTCCGGGCACGTAGGAGGTAAAGAACACCCTTCCCCTGATAATGGAGCCCGCCGACAGGCTCTTTTCACCTTTTCGGGTGAAGTTGTAATACCAGCCACGCAGCTTTCCAAAACGCACTTCTTCCTCTTTGGTGGTTGGAGGTGCGCTGGTGACATCATATAGATCCGCCAGGGTCAGAGCCGATGGAGGCAGCCTGTCCTTGTTGCTGCCATCGAAGGACCTTATTCCAATATTGCGGTCCTGCAGGGTGAAAAACATGTCTTCCCGCTGGTCATCCTGAGGGGCCGGGCGAATACCGCTGCCCACCACCACAGCATCATAGGGAATGGTTTGGACAGTGGTGACTGTGGTGCTGCGGCCTTTCTCGTGGCTGGTGAATTCCAGGGTATTGTTCAGTGCGGTTTGGGCCACCACAGGTGCGGCAAAAAATCGCCTGTCGGAGCCTGTCGTCATGCCACCAAGGGAGGCGAACTTAAAGGCTGACCAACGCCTGTTGGCATCTTTTGGGGTGGCCCCAGGCATATCCATCCGCCACACATTACCGCCGGTATCTGTGGCGTAGATACGGTCTGTGAGACCATCGTTATTGGCATCGAGTACGGCCACTTCGTTGGGGATACTGTCTTTGATGCTCGGCATCACCGTCATGTTACCGGCGTTATTGGGGCCAAAGCTGTGCACCAGGGCGCCCGTGGCTGCATCAACAATAAACACTGCCGTACCCAAATTATCCGGCGTGCCCACGCCTGGGATATCTTTATTTGACGGGCTGTAGCCACCACCAAAAATCAGTACAGGGCTAGATTCCCTGCCTGGGATAAAAGTCACCACAGGTTTGGACCAGCTTTGGCCGAGCAAATCCATCCCCGGGCTGTTGCCATCAATGCGCCACATAAAACGTGGCGTGTCTGGGTTGGTGATATCCAGGGCGTAGTAGGCATCGCCACCACGGCGAAGCCCGAAAAACAGCCAGGCTTTTTGAATGCCGGAAGCGCCGCTTTTCACCCAGGCGACGGGTGAGCCATCAATGCCGTACACAGAGTGGCGCCCCGACGGCAGATTTTCCCGCAGTGCGGCCTGCTTTGGCAGCATTTCCCACGGCAGATAGGCCCAGGATTCAGACACACTTGCACCTTCATCCTTAAACATGTGCAGCACACCTTGGTTGGTGCCCACTATCACCCGAATGTCCGGTGAACCCTCGCTGCCGAAGTTAATGGCAAGGGGTTTGGAGTGCAGGGGGTCGCCCATGATATCGGCGCGCATCTCAGTGAGATTGCCGTTGTCATTGTCGTCATCCACATCCACACCACGGGCCCAGTCAATCAGGTTCGCCACCTCAGCCTCATCAACCCCGAGTAAGGTGGCAAGGGCTGCATTTCCACCGGCCTTGGTGCTGGCGGCACTCAATGTCAGTGGTTTAAGCCCGCCGACATCCGACAACAGATTGCGGTCCTTGGCCTGCATTCGCTGCAGCATACCGGCAGCGCCGCCACGGCGCACATCGTTGCCATCACCGGCACTGCAATCAGCGCTGCTGCTCCAATGGGAACAGGCGGTCTTGGCGATGTTGCCATCAGAGTCAATGACCTTGGCTTTGTTGGCATCTATGATGTCGCCACCGTCAGTGACCTTGAATTTTTTCAGGTTTCCGCTCCAACGGGGACCGCGGTTTGGCAAAAACATCGAGTAGTAGACAGAATCGAAGGTCTGGATACGGTTGAAGTTGTTGCTGGCAACGGCCGGGGCCGTAAAGCTGGCATTCTTCTCCAGGATGTTTTTAAACACCTGCATCAACGACTTTTGCAAGTCATCCACATTGGTAGCGTCATAATACTTGCCACCACCCTTCTCCGCGGTATGACGCAACAGGCCAGCCGCGGAAGCGGCTCCCTGACTGAAACCAATGGTGTAAGTAGACACACTCTGCTTCCCCGTCATATTAGGGTTAACATCATTGGTGTTCATCCATGAGGAAAGCGAGCTTAAGTAACTGGATGGTGAATCTGTGTACGCATCGACGCCACCTGTCAGCCCCAGTACCAGATCGTTGGCATTGGTATCTCGGGTGGGCTCGCCATCGGTGACATACACAACGTATGCGCGATTTTGGCAATCTTTAAAAGGCGATTTGTAGTTTTTGCCTTCGATGGCATCCTTGTCGCGATAGGGTTTAAGGGTGGAGTCATCATCACCAAACCAGACTTCACCGCCGGAAAAATAGCGATACGCCTCATAGAGGGTTTCGCACAGCGGCGTCCAGGTCGTCCCGTCAAGCAAATCGACAGCCTCAATCAAATCCTTTTTATAGCTGGCGGTGGCAGGTTTAATACGGGCGATAATACGTCCGCCATCATCATATCCTTCGTAAACGTTACTGTTAAAGATAGCCAAACCAAAATCCACACCGGGTGTGGTTAACAGCACGTTGGTTATTGCTTCTTTGGCAATGTCGATACGGGTACGATTGACCTGCTTTTTCTTACTGTGATACCAGGTGAGGTAGGTCTTGGTGTACAGAGTAACGACTCTACCGGTACCAAACCCGGTATTTTTCGCCTTGGACATCGCCAGCTCTTTGGTCGCCTCTTTGCTGCCACTGGAGACCCGATAAAAGGGTGAAGGGCTGCCCCGACGCCCCTCACCGTCTACCGGAAGACCATCTTTGGCCACGCTGCCGTTGTCGTAGTTTTTATCCTGAATGTCTTCAAAACACTCGACCATGCGAATGCTGGCGCCATCGCTGCGGGGAAATTCCTCCCAGCTGCCGGTTTGACCGCTGTAAACGTAGTGGCGCATAAAACCCGTGAAAACGCCCTGTTCTTTCAGGAATTCAAAAGAGCTGGCACAAGCGTTTCGCTTGTAGGTAAAGAAGCGCTTTTCCGCAGGATTACCCGGGTTCGGCGGGGTTTCTGCTGCATCAAGACTGTAATAAATCTGCTCACCGTCTGATAAATCTCCGCTTGTATTGGTAAACGACGGATTCACACCATATACGGTGGTGTCCATGCTGCCGGAGTTATCAAAGATGACGAGCACCTGGGGCCGTTCATCGGAGCGATTTGAGGACTCATAAACGTACAAAGACGTGTCATCGGCAGACAGGGGCGCCGACGAGAGGCAAGCCATCACACTGATAAGACCCGTCATTATCTGTCGGGCCGATGGCCGGAGTCGCGCGCAAGCCCTGAGGCCCGCCGCCAAGGTTGATGGTGGAAGTTCGTTACTCATAGTCAATCCAGGATAAAATTATCAAGCCACCCCTGACTGCACAGAGGTCTGATGTCAGCATTCAAACGGGAGGCTGTAATTATTTTTGAAAGACTGTACCAACCCGCGATGTGGCCTTACTATTTTTGACCACAAATGCAATACCTAACAGAGTGTCCTACATAAGTTTTATCAGGTAAAATTTTTAATATTGAAATTTATTAAATGAATACAAAACAAAAACTTAAACAAATTAAAAAATACTTTTATCGAACAACATCCAAAATACAATCCAAACCAACTAAAACGCACTTTTCAGTACGATAGACGGCAAAATCTTCATGACCATCCTGTCTGTTGCTTTACCATCACATAACGTACAATAGCCCGCAAAACAGGGAGTTCCATCAGAGGGAAGCGAATGAACCGGCCGTGTCTAAGTTCAGTCATTTTTGTCGTCTTTTTGCTGTTATCCACCATAGCCAGTAGCAACGAAACCAGCATCAGACTCGCCGCAGAAGATAGCTGGCCTCCTTTTGCCGATGCCGCCGGGGAAGGGTTATCTCACCGCCTGATAGCCAAAGCGTTTGCCCTCGAAGGTATCGATGTTGACACCCTGGTGGTACCGTACAATCGGGGCTTGATCCTGACCGAACAAGGCAAGGTGAATGCGGTGTTTAACGTGGCGATGCAACAGAACACCCGCGAGCGCTTTCTGTTCGGTGAAGAGCCCCTGTTTGTTGCCACAGCATCTTTCTATCAGCTAAGCCGCAAAGCGCCCGTGGCCGCAGACAAATGGTCGCTGCCCGAAGACACCCGTGTGGGCATAGTCAGGGGCTATGAATATGGCGATGAGTTCGATAGCCTGCCCAACATGGTGCTGAAAATCGTCGATAATCAATATCAGCTGATTAATCTGCTGCTGACCGACAAGGTCGATGCCGTAGTAATGTATGACAGAGTCGCAGCCCAGTTTCTCGATACCATGGGGGTTAACAGCGAGGTTCGTGCCGTGATTGCCAATCACAGCAGCGAGCTGTTCGTGGCATTTGATAAAAATAATCCGAACTCCCCGGCTCTGGCTGGCGCACTGGACAAGGGCCTAAAACAACTTAAGGCCAGCGGCGAATACCACAGCCTGATTGCCGGTGTCACATCCGCCCCGCAGGGTTTAAGAAAAACTGCCGGCGGGGTAAACTGAGCCGGATTTTCATACTGCGAGTCCTTCATGTCACAACCAGATTTCAGCCACGCCAAATGTCACAGTTATCCGGTGCAGATTTTTTACGAAGACACCGACTTCTCCGGCGTAGTCTATCATGCCAATTTCATCAAATACTTTGAGCGGGCCCGAGAACAGGTCATAGGCGCAAATGAACTTCGCCGACTGTGGCTCGAGCAGGGATTGGGGTTTGCCGTGTATCGCTGCGACATGGTGTGCAACGAAGGCGTGGAATTCGCCGACATCGTTGAGGTCAGAAGCCGGGTATTGATAGAAAGTAAGTACCGCACCCTGTGGCAACAGGAAATCTGGCGCGAAGGAAGTGCCCGCCCGGCTGTCAGCGGCTATATCGAAATGGTGTGCCTGAATCAGCAGCGCCAGCTCACGCCCATGCCGGCAAAGCTGATGACTGACTTACTGGAAGCTTAATCAGGCGCGTCTGGCGATGCCCAGACGCCGCAGATCCATTTCCAACTCCAACGCCCGCATCGGTCTGGCGAAATACTGCCCCTGAATATTATCGGCCCCCATGGCGGCCAACATCTTGCGCAGGGCGTCCGACTCCACGCCTTCGACAGTGACCTCAAAACCAAGGCGCTTGGCCAGCTGGATACTGGTGGTCATGATATTGCGGGCGCGTTCCTGTTCCATGATCCCATCGAGGAACGCCCGGTCGATTTTCACCTCATCGGCAGGCAAATCTTTGAGGTAGGCCAATGATGAGTGACCTGTGCCAAAGTCATCGATAGCAACTTTTACGCCCATGCCCCTCAGCTTGACGATATTGTCTGTGGCGCGGGCCAAATTGGACATCAGGGTACTTTCAGTGATTTCCAGCGCCAGCACCTCGCCGGGCAGATGGTAACGGGCCAGAGCCGCCTCCACCATCGATGGCAGATTGCCTTCCTGCATATCCTCCACCGACAGATTCACCGCCACCCGAATATGTATGCCTTCGGCGCGCCAGCGCACCTGCTGCATCAGCACTTGCTCCAGCGCCCAGGCACTAACCAAATCTATCATTCCCGCATATTCCGCCAGCGGAATAAACTCTGCGGGAGAAATCAGTCCCAGCTCTGGGTGCTCCCAACGGATAAGCGCCTCAACCTGCTCACAGCCGCCATGGTGCAGCGATTCTTTGGGCTGGTATACCAGATACAGTTGATTGTGCGCCAACGCCTTGGGCAAGTTATTGATGATAAATAGTTCACGGCGCTGACTGATATCATCATCCTGTTGATAAGCCGCCAACATATCTTTGTCGCTGCGGGCGCGTTTCAGTGCCAAATCGGCGCGCCTGAGCATTTGGCTGACATCGGCATGGTGCTCAGCCAGTTGTACATACCCCATTTGTAGTCTGACCGAGACGGGGGTGTCCTGAATGCTGAAAGGCTGCTGCAACAGTTGCTTGATTTCAAGCAGCCCCTTGGCATCCAGGCAGGTATCGAAGTAGAGCAAAAATTCATCACCATTCATGCGCGCCATCTGACGGGGCTTTTTCGGCATCAAACGTAAACGGTCGGCGAATAATTGCAGCAGGGTATCGCCAAAGGCGAAACCGAAGAGGTCATTAACGTAGCGGAAACGATAGAGATCGATTAATACCAGGGTGCCCGATGTGAGCGGCATGGCGTGGGTAATGGCCCGTTTGAAACCAACCCGATTGGGCAAGCCGGTAAGCTTGTCCTTGGTGGTGTGCAAAGGGGTATGCAGCAATACATGCTGAATGGCCTGAACCAGGGCTGAAAAAGACTCGGGGATATCGGTCAGCATCAGAGGCTGGCGCTGCTCTCCTTTACTGAGCAACTCCTGGGTAAGACTATGAAGAAACAGCTCTGAACGGCGTGACTGACGATACCAAAGCCAAACCAGCAAGCAGAGGCAGGCAGCCAGGAAGGCAATCAGATAAACCATGGGGTAGACCTTAACACTGAGCCTCCTTAGCGCGAGAAAAGAACGGGTCCTGTTCCATGGCAGGGTTGCCCCTGCCCCGGACCTTGATTACTCGTAACTTTCCTTGATGGAGTGATAGCTGTCAAGAAACGCGTCGCTGCCCAAATCTTCCGGACTTACCGGCAAGCCACGTTTAACGAACACATCCAGACGCTGTTCAAGCTCATTGCCCGCCCTGAGTTCACCCGTGTAGAAGGCTGCCGCACGGATAAAGTCGAGATAACTGACATGATCGCCCAGATAAGGCAAGTCCGCCCAGCGTTCGACCACTTCCATCACTTCAGGCGCAAAGTCCCAACTTTTAAGCACAGCACGGCCGATGGGGCCCTGCATCTTGCGCACCAGTGAGCGCAGGTGCTCTATGGTGGTAAACATCTCAGGATGGGCTTCCGCCTCGGTCAGCACCGGCAGGGCACCAATATTGTGCACCAACCCGGCCAGCGTCAGGGTATCGTAATTCAGACCACTGCCCGGATGCTTTTTGTTGTAAATCTGCAGCAGCGAACAGGCAGCAGCAGTTACATCGATGGAGGTGCGCCACACTTCATCCATCACTTCCCACACCATTTCATTGGTGGAGATAAACAATTGCTCCATGGCAACGGAAGTGGCAATGGCTTTGATTTGAGTCAGACCGATGCGGGTAACGGCTGAATTGATGTTTTCTGCCGGTACACCACGGCTGTAAAGGGCGCTGTTGGCCACTTTAATGATACGGGCAGATATGGCAGCATCCTGGCCAATAATTTCTGCAACCTGTTTAAGACTGGAATCGGGCCTTCCCACCACTTCCTGAACTCTCATGGCGACTTCAGGCAGGGTTGGCAAAATCAGGGCATCGTCCTTCAGCTTTTTCAGCAATCCGACCAAAAGCTGGTGCTCGTTCGACATCTTGGCTCCCATCAAAAGGTTATTCTATTTATTGGTGCAGTATACCAGCCCAAACTAACAGGCGAAGTGCAAAATAACATCATACGACGACAAACCCGCAACATTTTAGTCTAACCCACCCGGAATATCCGACCTATGCACTCAGATTTGCACTGAGGGGCTATGATTGAGTAAAATGCCGCCCCCGCGAGTCGCGTCCACTTTTATACTTTCTTCGGGAATGAATATGTTTAAACCTGAGCTTCTGTCGCCGGCAGGCACACTGAAAAACATGCGCTACGCCTTTGCCTATGGCGCAGATGCCGTGTATGCGGGTCAGCCCAGATACAGTCTGCGCGTACGCAACAACGACTTTAAACTGGAAAACCTGAAGACAGGTATCGAAGAAGCCCACAGCCTTGGCAAAAAACTGTACGTGGTGAGCAACATTGCTCCCCACAATGCCAAGCTGAAAACTTACCTGGATGACATGGCGCCCGTGGTTGCCATGAAGCCGGACGCCCTGATTATGTCAGACCCGGGTCTGATCATGATGGTGCGCGAAGCCTTCCCTGATCAGGTAGTGCACCTGTCGGTACAGGCCAACGCCATCAACTGGGCCTCGGTTAAGTTCTGGCAGTCTGTTGGCATCAAGCGGGTGATTCTGTCCCGCGAATTGTCGCTGGATGAAATCGAAGAAATCCGTCAGCGCTGCCCGGACATCGAGCTCGAAGTGTTCGTACACGGCGCCCTGTGCATGGCCTACTCTGGCCGCTGCCTGCTGTCTGGCTATATCAACAAGCGTGACCCCAACCAGGGCACCTGCACCAACGCCTGCCGCTGGAAGTATGACGCCCACGAAGCCACCGAGAACGAAGCCGGTGACGTGGTTGCCATCCACACCCCGGAGAGCGCCGTACAGCTGGAAACTCCAACCCTGGGCAATGGTCCTGCCACCGACAAAATTTTCCTGCTGCAGGAAGAAAACCGTCCCGGCGAATACATGCCTGCGTTTGAAGATGAGCACGGCACCTACATCATGAACTCCAAAGATCTGCGTGCCATCCAGCACGTGGAGCGCCTGGCCAAAATCGGCGTGGATTCATTGAAAATTGAAGGCCGTACCAAGTCCTTCTATTACGTGGCCCGTACCGCTCAGTTGTACCGTCAGGCCATTGAAGATGCCGTGGCCGGTCGTGGTTTCGACCCACACCTGATGACCCGCCTCGAAGGTCTGGCCCACCGAGGTTACACCGAAGGCTTCCTGCGCCGTCACGTACACGACGAGTACCAGAACTACGACTATGGCTACTCCATCAGCGACAGCCAGCAGTTTGTGGGTGAATTTACCGGTAAGCGCAACGAAGCGGGCCTCGCCGAAATCGATGTGAAAAACAAATTCATCGTGGGTGACAGCGTTGAGCTGATGACACCCCAGGGCAACATCAACCTGACCGTAGACACTCTCTACAACCGTAAGGGCGAGGCTGTTGAGGCCGGCCTGGGTTCAGGCCACATGGTGTACCTGCCGGTGCCGGCCGAAGTGGATGTGAATATGGGCGTACTGCTGCGCAATCTGCCAAACGGCAACAACACCCGTAACCCACACGGCGAAGCAGAAGTGATCCCCACCAAGGTGGAATAATCCCCGCCATGCAATAAAAAAGGCTGCGAAACTCGCAGCCTTTTTTATTGCATCAATCTCAATGGATAGATGAACTGGCAGCTCCCACAACCACCCCGGCGCTTTCATGGGAGCAGTAAAATGCGGCGTGCTGTAGCTGCCAATAGAGCAGCTAGAGTTCAAAGCGCTGTTTCAGCGACTGCAACAGGGTTGCCGACCCACAAAGGCGCCATTCGAGCCAGTTGTCCCACTCCAGTTTCAGGGTATCACCGGCTCTTACCAGCTCGTAGCTGTCATAATCGATGCCTTTATCAAAGGCAAAGGGGCTGTATTGGGCCTTTACCCGCCACCCCTCGGCCTTGAGGCTTTCAATGACCTGGTTTCCCTTATCTGTCGCTACCCATTCGAGCATCATGGCATTTCTCCTTTGCCTGCCAGCAAATCTGCTGCATCCAGAACACGTTCAGACTCACCCGGTTTGACTGCGTCCCCTTTCACTGGGCCTCAGGTAATAACCTTGGTCAGTACCTGTATAAAAAAGTAGCACAGCTCCATGACACTTTGTATGCAACTTTCGCCGATACAGTGACTTGAATGGTTTCACAATGGAGGAGACAGGCCTGAGCAAATCAGAACGACAAACCGGCCCATCTGATTCAGTATCCCATGATACCGGGTTAGGTTTTGCCACGCCCCCATGGTAGAATCGCGCCTCCCCGGTGGCCTGTAGTGCTAAAATAAGCAGTACAGGCACATCGTTAAAAATCGGGATTGGCCATAGGCCAGCAATGTTGAGTGACGCAGCCGTTTACGGCAGATAAATTTTGAGGTTTTTCAAGGCTATGGCCTTAATAATTGACGACAGCTGTATTAACTGCGATATGTGCGAACCCGAGTGTCCCAACCAGGCAATTGCCATGGGCGCTGAGATTTATGAAATCGATCCGGACCGCTGCACCGAATGTGTGGGCCATTACGACAAGCCTACCTGTGTGTCTGTTTGCCCTATCAACTGCATCGACCCCGACCCGGCGCACCCTGAGACTCAGGATGAGCTGCTGATTAAGTACGCCCGTCTCACCGGCAAGCTCTGACTCAATCCAAGCCCATTTTAGCGGGCTTGGTCGCACGACTGCCGGTGCGCATCACTCCAAGACCAGACAGCATCCCCAGCAACATCACCCCCAATAAAACGGCCAGTACCACGGCCCCCAATCGGGTCAGGGACGAAGTGAGGGAGCTGGAGCCATCGTGGCTGATGACCTGATAAACCAGCATCACAAAGCTGCTCATCAGCAGCTGATACTCTGCCATTGAAGCCTTGTGCTCCAGCGCCAGTGCGCTGCCCCACAAGGCCAGTGCAATGGCAAACAGCATCAACAGCCACCAGTGCATATCCAGCCAAAATGCCAGCAGTAAGGGGAGAGTCAACAGTACGCCCACCGCAGTGGTCCACAGTCTTTGCCGTCCATTGTGGGTCCCGGCCATGGGGTTGGGGTCTTTGACGAGATTGGCAAGGGTGATGGCAATCAGCAGACTCTGGCTGTTATCCGCATCAATCAGCAAAAATATCACCAACAATAAAAACAGTGACTTAACAAAAACCTTAAGCCAATGACTGGGAGTTAGCTCCCAGGCTGTGTCAGCTTCGGCGCCCAATTCTTCCCCTGGAAACAGCCAAAACACCAGATACACCATCACAATGGCGCCCACGAAATTGGCCGCGAGCACCAGCGGCAAATTGGATACTGTCATCGCAAATTGCCAGTGCAATATGGTGACCATGATACCCAGGATCATCATCATCAACCCAACGATATCCTTGGGGTTCAGGTGGATTCTCGACAGGCTGTAGAAGAGCACCGCAAATAAAAACAGCCAGGAGCCGGTGCCTGTTCCCGACAACAGAATGCCGGCAGCATGCTGCACCATGGCGGCGACCACCACCACCATGCTGAGTTTCGACAGCACCTGCAACGAAGGCCGTCCCGGCATCAAAGTGAGCATGATCACCGCAAATACCGACACCAACATGGGCAATGGATTTTCCAGATACTGGAGCACAAAGAGCGGCACCAGCGCGGCAACGGCAATTCTGAGTACTGGATTAGCCCTGCTGGAAAAGCCTTTGAAATACCAAAGGCGAACTCCCAATGCGCGCTTAGGAGACATAAGTCAGCTTACTCCAGCACCACAGCCACAGCTGAGCAAGAACTTCTCCCACGCTGCTTTCTCCTGTGTAAAAAGCCACTGTCACCTGGGAGCCAAAGCGCAACTCATTCGCCATTGGCGCCGTATCGAAGCGAATATGCACAGGGAATCGCTTGGCCTGCTGCTTGCCGGTTTGGGCGGTTTCAAAGCCCGTGGTTTGGTCGATGTTATTGGCCCCGCCACTGCCCCAGCCGATGCTGTCGACCACACCTTCAAATACCCGCCCCGGCAGGGCGTCAAACACCAGTCCAACCTTCACCCCTTTGCGGATATGCTCCAGTGAATTTTCCCGCATCATGGCTGAAATCCATACTTCACGGGGATCGATAAAGGTCAGCGCCGGTTGCCCGGGCGCCATGTATTGACCGGGCGATAGCTGCACATTGGTGACCACACCCCGGGACGGTGCCACTACACGGGTACGTTTGAGGTCCAGCTCTGCCTTCGCCAATGCTGCCATGGCCGCTTTAAGCTCAGGGTTATTCTCCCCTACAGGGCCAAGATTCTGTTTTGCCTGCAATAAAGACGCCTCGGCCGCCGCTAAACTGGCCTGGGCGCGCTGCTCAGCCTCCCTTGCGTTATCCAGCTCTGCCTGGCTGAGCACCCCTCGTTCGGCGAGGGTTTCGACCCGCGCGGCCTGCGCCTTGGCGTTATCCAGCGCGGCACGGGCATCGCCCACCTTGGCCTGTGCAACCTGCACCGCAGCGGTGCTTGCCCCGAGGCTTTGCCCTACCCGCTCCAAATCGGCCTGGGCCTTTTCACGGGCAATTTGATACTGGGATGCATCAATCTCAAACAGCAGCTCACCGGCTTCAACCCGCTTATCGTTACCCACGTTCACCTGCACTATATTGCCCGCTACTTCGGGGGTAATGCGTACCAGATAAGCGTGCACAAAGGCCTGGGTGGTCATGGGTGTCACCCGGTCGGCCCAGAGGCTGTATAGCCAGATGCCGAGCACGGTTAGAAAGAGGTAGGTACTGATTTTTTTGGACGCATTGACAGAATCGGGCATGACAGATTTACCTCCATTTCAATCACATCATGCTAGCGCGCTTCCCCCTGTTGCGCCAACAGCAAACGAGAGTAAGGTCTCAAAGACAAAAGAAAAACGCCCGGTAAAGACCGGGCGCTGACCGCATGCGTATCGACACACTCAGGCCCAGGCTGGCTCGGCCTTTTGCTCCAAAACCACCAGGGCATTGGCCAGCTGGATGAGGCTGGTCTGTACCGGCGCAGGCAAACGGCCCAGGTCGATGGCAAGCAGCATATTTTTTACCATCAACCCCAGCTCAGTATCCCCTTCAATGGAGAGCCTGCGCTGAAAAAACAGCGTATCCGGATCTTCTTTACCCGCGGCAATCAGCAAAAGCTCCCGGGAATTGGCACTGAACTGCACCTGCGGCGCGCCGGGCGGTTGTACTTTAATGGCGCCATCGAAGCTCACCTCAAAACACAGCCCCAAATCTTTTACCTCAATCCCCACCCACTTACCGGAGAGAAAATCCAGCTCACCGGCCTTGGCTTCGTCGGCCATAAGCAGCGACAGCAGGGGGTTAATCAGGGCGGCTTTGGCCGCAAAAGGTACCTTGGACAGTGGCAAACGCACCAATGCAGGCGCGGTTTCCAGCAAATCTTTGGCAAGGCGTGCCGCAAAAGGATAAGGCATGAAGGCTCCTCTATTTTCAGGCCAAACGGGTTCAGGGCATCATAAGCGGCTTTTAGTTTCAGCCTCTTGTCTTACATCAAGTCCCGGGCCGACAAACATGGGTACACTGCGGGCGTTTTTGGATATTTGAAGAGTGTCACACTATGGAGTTGTTGTGTCCGGCCGGCAATCTGGCCGCGCTCAAGGTCGCCCTCAATGCCGGGGCCGATGCGATTTATCTGGGGCTGAAAGATGATACCAATGCCCGCTCCTTTGCCGGGCTGAACTTTACCCCGGAACAGTTAACCGAGGCCAGACGGCTCACCGCGGCGGCGGGGAAGAAGCTCTACCTCACCCTGAATACCTTTCCCAAACCCGGTGAAGAGCAGCGTTGGTATCAGGCGGTGGATTTGGCGGCACGTCTGAAGGCCGATGCGCTGATCGTTGCCGATATCTCGCTGCTGGATTATGCCCACAATCGTTACCCCGACCTGCCGCTGCATCTGTCGGTGCAGGCAAGCGCCACCAACCTCGGGGCGCTTACCCTCTATAAGGACGCTTTCAACATCGAGCGCGTGGTGTTGCCTCGGGTGCTGTCGATGAAACAGGTTCGGGATCTCGCCGCCGACACCCCGGTGGACTTGGAGGTTTTTGCCTTTGGCAGCCTGTGCATCATGGCCGAGGGGCGCTGCCACCTGTCATCCTACGTTACGGGCCAGTCCCCAAATACCGGCGGTTCCTGCTCACCGGCCAAACACGTACGCTGGCAGCAAGAGGGCGATCAGAGCCTGACCCGCCTCAACGAAGTCCTGATTGATAAGGCCTCCCGGCATGAGCAAATGGGCTACCCGGTGGTATGCAAGGGGCGCTTTATCGCCGAAGACAGCGATACCCCGGATTACCTGCTCGAGTCCCCCACCAGCCTTAACACCCTGAGCCTGCTGCCAGAGCTGGCACGTGCCGGAGTGGTATCGCTCAAGATTGAAGGACGACAGCGCAGTCCGGCCTACGTAGAGCAGGTTACCCGGGTGTGGCGCGCCGCCATCGATACCTTTAAGCGCAATCCTGAGCAATATCAGGTTCAGGCCGACTGGGACAGGGCGCTGGGTAAGTTATCCGAAGGCCAAATCACCACCCTGGGCGCCTATGAGCGCCGCTGGCAGTAAGGAGCAAGCACATGAAAACCAGTCTGGGCCCCCTGCTCTATTGCTGGGACAAAACCAAAGTTTTTGAGTTTTACCGGGCAATAGCCGAAAGCGGAATCGAATTGGTGTATCTGGGTGAGGCCGTCTGCAGTCGCAGGCGCGAGCTCAAGACCAGCGACTACCTGACATTGGCCCGCGAGCTGCGGGATGCCGGTAAAGAGGTGGTGCTCACCAGCCTGGCATTGATTGAAGCCGCTGGAGAAGTGACCGAGCTTAAAAAACTGGTCAGTAATGGCGAGTTTATCATCGAAGCCAACGACATGGCCGCAGTTCACCATGCCCGCGAAGCCGCTGTGCCCTTTGTGTGTGGCCCCCATATCAACCTCTATAATGCCGCCAGCATCCGCAAACTGGCCGACTGGGGAATGCAGCGCTTTGTCATGCCGGTGGAGCTTTCCCGTGAATGGCTGGCCGAGGTGCTGAGCCAACTGGGTACGTCGCGGCCCGAAGTAGAGGTATTGGGCTACGGGCACATACCACTTGCCCACTCGGCCCGCTGTTTTACGGCCCGTCACCATGGTCTGGCCAAAGATGGTTGTCAGATAATCTGCAAGAGCCACAGCAAGGGGCTGTTGGTGCAAACCCAGGAATCTCAGCCGCTGCTCAGACTCAACGGCATCCAGACCCAGTCGGCGGCCTGCGTGAATCTGGCCAGCGAATGGCACAATATGGCCGCGATGGGTGTAGATTGGTTCAGGATTTCCCCGAGTGGCATGTCACTGCCGAACCTGGAAACCTCAACCCCACTGTCGGGGAATGAATGTAATGGATACTGGTTTGGGGAAGCGGGATTTAATCAGGCCGTCTGAAGAGCTCGGCTTGCCACAACAGCATGGTGACCAGACTTAACCATTGCAGTGTGGCGGGCCACCAAAACGCTGGCCTTGGATAGGGGGAATAGGCCTCTTCATAAAAGGGCCTGCTGAAGGGCAGGCTCTCCAGCGCCAGACTGGGCAACAGCAAAAAAGCGCTGTTTGCTACCAAGGCCATCAAACAAAGACTCAAAGCCCAAAAGCCGGTTACCGGCGCCTGACGCAGCGCAAGATAGATGCAGTAACACAGGCTTGCAGCTAGCCCCAGAATAAAAAACCATTTCAGGGCAAGGGTATGCAGATGATACACGTTCGATGGAAAGAGTCCTGTCAGGGCCAGAGACAGCCAGGTGAACGCCAGCAGCAGCCATGCCATCATGCCGCCACCGCGTTGAGTGCGCATCCCCTGCAGGCAGCCCAGACTCAGCAGCAAGCCACCGAAGAAGACACCGCCATTGGCGAGCACGGCAAGGGGCGACAGCCCATAGGTGCCAAGCTCTGAAAGGTTGTGATTGAAGGGGCTGAACAACCCCGGATTATCTGCCGAGCTGAAACCCAGCGCCCCCCCTAGTAAACACGCGCACAGCAACAGCATACCGACGGCAAACATTTGCCTGGCGAGCCGGAATATCTTGTGACACTTGTTGCCAGATCCCCTTGGGGTATCGCTAAAGCTCTGGGGCACCTTGTCTCCAATCCTTGGGCAGAATAGTAAAATCACTTTGTTTACCATACAGATAAAAACCGGCCTTTACAGCTAACCGTATGACATTTTTTTAGCTGTCTCACATCCGTATTTCGGTCTGCATGTCTGGAGAAAGTAAAACATATCCCCCTGCGCCCAGTTTCATGTCTGCCAAGGCGTTGGCATCAAACCACAACAACAAGTGACTAATACTTATACCTAAATCGGAGTAAAACCCTGATCAAATTATGGATTACTTATGCTACATTGATCGCCTTTTACCGAACCATAATAACCTCCAGAGCCGACGGCCGTACCTATGTCGAATATGTCGAAACATCGCCCCATAAACCAACGTGAAATTCGCCTCAAACAGGATGACGAGCTGATTTCCACCACGGATTTGCGTGGTGTCATCACTTACGCCAACCCACGCTTTATTCAAATCAGCGGTTATACCGAGCAGGAACTTGTGGGGCACTCCCACAATATCGTGCGCCACCCGGATATGCCAGCAGACGCCTTTGCTGAACTCTGGAGTAAGCTCAAAGCCGGACAGTCCTGGCGGGGCCTGGTGAAAAACCGCGCCAAAGACGGCAGCTTTTATTGGGTGGATGCCTTTGTGTCGCCCATCTTTGAGGCGGGCAAAATCGTCGGCTATCAGTCGGTGCGCCGCATGCCGCAGACACAGTGGATCAATCGCGCAACCCGTATTTATCAGCGTCTGCAGCAGGGTAAGGGCCTGCCACGCCACCTTTCCCTCGGGCAAAAGCGCATTATTTCCGCCCTGGTTGCCACCACGGGCTTAGCCATGTGCGGCTTGCTGTGGGGCCCCGGCGTGATGGTGGCCGGCGCACTCTTGATGGGGATTAATCTTGCCATTTTCTACGATGAGGCGTTTCGCATTCCTGCCCGCCTGATGGCGTTGCAACAGGAGTTCGACTCGGTCAGCCGCCACGTCTATTGCGGCTATGACACCTCCTCGATTCTGGACTTTCAGCTGTTGCTGCAGCAGGCACGCATGCAGGGCGTACTGGGTCGCAGTCAGGATCAGGCGCTGCAATTGCAGCGCATCGCCGAAAACCTGGTGGTCGCCAGCGGACAAACCGAGGCCAGCCTCGATATGCAGCATAGGCAGTTGGAGCAACTGGCCTGCGCCATGGAAGAAATGACAGCTACCATAGGCGAAGTGGCACTCAACAGTCGCCAAACTTCCGAAAAAATTCGTGGTGCCCAGCAGTTGTGTCAGCACAATGCCCATGCCATGTCTGAAAAACGTGTCCGGATTGCAAGCCTTGCCAATGCCGTGGCAGAGGCGGCCAGCAATGCCGAACGGCTTAATCGTGAAGCCGAGAAAGTCGCCAGCGCCATGTCCGAAATCGATGCCATCGCGGAGCAAACCAACCTGCTGGCATTGAATGCGGCCATTGAAGCCGCCAGAGCCGGCGAGCAGGGGCGCGGTTTTGCCGTGGTTGCCGATGAAGTGCGTGCCCTGTCGTCCCGCACCCAGCAGTCCACCATGAGCATTTCACGCAGTGTCGAGCAGATGTTCACCATGCTGGGGAACTGGGCCGAAGAGATGGGCCGCAGCCAGCAGGAAGCAGAAGCCTGTGCCCATGCCATTGCCCAAAGCGTTGATGACATTCAGGATATTCATGTGCAGATAAGCGAAATCCACGACTTCGCGGAACAAAACGCTGTAGCCTCGGCCCAGCAGGAAGCCGTGGTGGCCGACATAAACCAAAACCTGCAGCAGATTGCCCAAAGCGCCAGTGACAACCTCGCCGCCATGAGTCTGGTGGGCAAGGCCACTCTGGAACTGCAATCCAGCGCCGATAAGGCCAGCAGCCTTCGTCAAACCTTTGGCCACTGAGGCATTTGCCATCCAATGAGTGGCACACCCAAGGGTTCACGGGCAGGCGACAAACGCCTGCCCATTTTCAAGAAACCTGCGTTAAACATTTCAAAAACACATTGGCAACACGCTGATTAATATCGATTTAGTACGTGATGTTTCCAATACTCCAGAGTAAGCTATATCCAGTCATTCACCGTCAATAACTATGCTCAAGCTCAAACTTGAACAATATCGGCGGCGAATCGTTTTACAGCGCAGGTCTTAGAGAGTAATCTTGCCCCTCGCCAAATTCCGGCCTGCATGGACATGCACCGGCCGCAAAACAGTTAAACTGCGACTCGACCACGGAATGTGGGGAACAGAGCTTTATTCGCAACAGCTTAAGGTGCCAATACCGTGGCTTCAGAAAAACAAAATCACAACATCAAGACGATACTGACCTTTATCGTCCCCTCCCTGATAGGGCTACTGCTGTTTATGACGCCGGTCAGCTATCAGGATGCCATCACCATCCCCATCGCCATTATTTCAAAAGCCCTGCAACATGCGCTGAGTGATAAGGCGACGGCCATAGTGACGGCGGTGGTGGTTCTGACTACCCTGGTGTCGCTCATCACCAAGGTGGCAAAGCCCAAATTCATTACCGAAAACGGTTTTTTGAATGCGCTGTTCAACGTCAGCCCGATGTGGTTTTTCATCCGTATGCTGGGTGCAGCCTTTATCCTGATGACCTTTGCCGGTGTAGGCCCTGAAGCCATTACATCCGGCAATACCGGGGGGCTGGTACTCAACGACCTTTTGCCCGTGCTGCTCAGCGTGTTTATTTTTGCCGGTATGCTGCTGCCACTGCTGCTGAATTTTGGCCTGCTGGAGCTCTTTGGTGCACTGCTGACCAAAATTATGCGCCCTGTGTTCAACCTGCCAGGCCGCTGTGCCATCGACTGTATGGCCTCCTGGCTCGGTGATGGCAGCGTGGGGATTCTGCTCACCAGCAAACAGTACGAAGGCCGTTTTTACACCGCCCGCGAAGCGGCGGTGATTGGCACCACCTTCTCGGCGGTATCCATTACCTTTTCTCTGGTGGTAATCTCCCAGGTGAAGCTTGAGGCCCTGTTTGTGCCCTTCTACCTGACCGTGTGTCTGGCCGGTATTGTGGCCGCCATTGTAGTGCCCAAGCTGCCACCGCTTTGCTGGAAAAAAGACAACTACATCGACGGCACCCCAAGACATCCGGATGATGAAGTGGTTCCCGCCGGTCACAGTGTGTTTTCCTGGGGCTATGACATGGCACTCGCCAAGGCAGCCGCCAGTGGAGGCGTCAAGGAGACCTTTACCGAAGGCGTGAAAAACGTCGCCGATATGGTGCTGGGGATTTTGCCTGTGGTCATGGCCATCGGAACTGTGGCGCTGATGATTGCCGAATACACACCGATTTTTGATTACCTCGGCATGCCATTTATTCCGCTGCTTGAACTGCTGCAAATCCCGGAAGCCACCGCTGCCTCCAAAACTATCGTGGTGGGCTTTGCCGACATGTTTATCCCATCGATTCTGGCAGCCAGTATCGAATCGGATATGACCCGCTTTGTGATTGCAGCTCTGTCTGTGACTCAGCTGATTTACATGAGCGAAGTGGGCGCCCTGCTGATCGGTTCACGCATTCCGGTCAACCTGCCGGAGCTGTTCGTGATTTTCGTTCTGCGTACTCTGGTCACCCTGCCGGTCATCGCCGGTGTGGCTCACCTGATATTCTGAGCCCGAACCTGAGCATAACAAACCGGCGCCTGGCGCCGGTTTTTGTTTTCAGGCTCGCAACTTTGTTTTCAGGCTCGCATCTTTGTCTTCAGCTTCTACACTTTAACTACTTAATCAAAGGGTTTTGTAAGTGAAGCTGATTCTTTCCTCCCTCATTCTCCTGTGTTGCTCACTGCTTTGCGCCGGTGCATACGGCTATAAACCCGCCTTTCAAACCCTGGAAGCCGAACACGGCTTGTCCATGAATACCGTCAATGATCTGGTCACAGACTCCCGGGGATATCTGTGGATTGCCACCCAGGCAGGGCTCAACAGATACGACGGTAAACACTTTAAAATTTACACCCAAAGCGATGCACCTAGCGGACCATCGGCAAACGATATTTCCTTTTTACATCTCTCCGCCAAGGGGGAACTCTGGCTACTGACCGAAAACGCGGGGATTAACCTCTATCAGCCACTCACAGATACCTTCAAGGTGTTCGGCGCCGAGGCGGGTATTCCCAATGTCCGTTTCACCGGCATCAGCGAAGATACTTCGGGCGCGTTGTGGCTGGCCACAGATAAACTGGGTGTGCTGGAGTTTTCTCCGGATGCAGGCCGGGTGGTCAAGACCCATAAGATAGCGGGCAGCGGTAACGTATTGGGTATCACGGCCGATGGGCGGGGCGGATTTTGGCTTGCCATGTCTGGCGGTGTCTCCCACCTGAAACCGGATGGGCAAACCTGGAGCCCGGATAAGCTTAAAGGCTTAACGGTTTCTGCCATGACAACCGACCCCGCAGGAAACCTGTGGCTTGGCACAGAAAAAATGGAGCTGCTGCGATACCGTCAGGAGGATGACTCCCTGGAGGACTTCAGCAATCTCTTTCCATCAGACATCACCCGGGTTGCCATTGCCGATCTCTTACTGGATGAGCACAGCCACAGTAATCACCGCCACAGCGGGGAAACAGCAAACGCCCCCTCAACCACAGACACCCAGGGACACCTGTGGATTTCAACCGCAGGTGCAGGCCTCGCCGAGCTGGATATTGGCAACCGGCGGCTTGAGCGCTACGAACATTCCCCCGCAGATTACCGCAGCCTCAGCAACCAAACGCTCACCCGCCTGTGGCTGGATGAGGATCAACAATTGTGGATTGGCTCCCGCAGTGCCGGAATTGCCCGTTTGTCGTTACCATCAAGGCAACTCAGGCACATCCATGGCCAGAGCTTTGAGAAAGATAATCTGCAAAACAGCGACATCCGCAGCTTCTTTCGCGACAATCAGGGACAACTCTGGGTGGGCTCAACCGGGGGTCTACTGAGGGCAAAGGAGTCTGTCGAAGGCGAAATATTGGGGTTTCTTCCCCATGATTTGCCTCTGCCGGAGCTGACACAGGCCTTTATCAGTTTTATCAGGGAAGATGACGACGGCCAGCTGTGGATAGGCACCCGAGGCCTCGGTCTGGTGATTATCAGTAAAGACCGGCAGAGTTTCCGGCAATATCGCCACGCCCCCGGCAACAACGCCAGCCTGCCAAGCAACACCCTGTACAGCCTGTTTCGCGATGCTGACCAGCAATTTTGGATAACCACCCTGGATGGCGGCGTGGCGCGCATGGACGTAAACAGTGGCCAGTTCAGCGCCATCGACAGAAGCAACAATAATGTGCTGCCGGAAGATCAGGTGACAGGTATGGCCCAAAGCAAAGATGGCACGCTTTGGATAGCCACCTACGGCGGCGGCCTCGCTATGCTGGATACCCAAGGCCAATACCGGCACTTCAACACGGACTCAACCCCTGCTTTACCCAGTAACCATCTGTTTTCCATTTATATGGAGGATGATGGCAAGCTATGGCTGGCATCAGACAACGGAGTATTTTCCCTCGATACCCAAACCATGGCCGTAGACAGAATCGACAAATCCAGGGGGTTAATAGGCGATGTGGTCTATCTGATGATACTGGATAATCATCACAGGCTTTGGGCCGGTACCGCCAGTGGCTTGAGTGTTATCGACACCCGTACTGGCAAGGTACGCAGTTTTACCAAAGAAGATGGCCTGCAGGACAACGAATTCAACTTTGGTGCCGCCTTTCTCGACCGGGACAACAGCCTGTACCTTGGCGGGATTAACGGTTTCAACCATATACACCCGGAGGATCTGCCAAGACGAGCCCCTCCGAGGGCACCATCGATTCAGAGCCTGATGTTAATGAACCAACCGGCCGCCTTGCCCCAATCCCCCGCTGGCACGGGTAAACCGGCTTCACTGAGAGTCAGTCACACAGACAGCCTGTTTGCCCTTGGCTATCAATCGGCAGCGCTCACCGATGCCGACCAACTCAGCTACGAATACCGCATGCTCGGCCTGGATGACAACTGGTTTAATGACAACAACCTGCAACAGGCCACCTTTACCGGCCTGAGCCCCGGGCAGTACCAATTTGAAGTCAGGGCCAGGAATATCGACGGTGCCCAAAGCCCCATCACGGCCATGGGTATCACCATCGAAGCCGCGCCATGGCAAACCTGGTGGGCCTATGGTCTGTATTTACTTATGGCAACAGGTATTTTGGGGCTACTGCTGTACATGAAATTGTCCAAATACCGCGCCAAAATGGCACTCATGGACAAGATAGCCGTCAGTGAGCAGCGTTTGCAGCAGGCGCTCTCCAGCAGTGGCGATGAGTTCTGGGATTGGGAGATTGCCGCCCAGCGGCTCACCCGCTCCAATACGTATTTAAGCTACCCGCTCCAGGAACTGAATCTGGCCAACACCCTGTTGGCGGTTATTCATCCCGATGATGTCGCCAGCGCCAGAACTGTGATGGATGAGTGCCTCTACCACGGGTTGGATGAATTTGAAGTGAGCTACCGTGGCCGAACAAGTGAAGACCAGTGGCTGTGGGTGCTCAATCACGGCAAAGTCATTTCCCGCGACCAAACCGGCCGCCCCGAGCGGATTATGGGCACCATCAAAAACATTCAACGGCTCAAGGAAGCCGAAGAGGCACTACGACAGCTCAATGCCGGGCTGGAACAAAGGGTTACCGAGAGAACTCAGGAACTGCAGGCCAAAAATGAAGAGCTCAATACTTTGCTTGAGGAACTTCGCCAAACCCGTGACGAACTCTTGGATAAAGAAAAAATGGCCACCCTCGGCGGCCTCGTGGCCAGTATTACCCACGAAGTAAACACCCCCATCGGCATTTCGGTTACTGCGGCTTCCCACCTGCAGGACAGGGTGAGAGAATTTACCGCCGCCTTTGAAAAGGGGGAAGTGGATGAAGATGACTTCGTGCTGTACCAGAGTGAAGTGAATGACTGCTGCAAGCTGATGCTCACCAATCTGGAGCGGGCGGCCAAACTCATCAGCAGCTTCAAAAAGGTATCGGTCGACCAGTCCCATGAAGAGCTGCGGGAGTTCGACTTAAGCCAATACGTGGATGAGATATTTCTGTCCCTCAATCCCTTGTTATCCCGTACCCCTCACAAATACAGCTACGAGTGCGATCCTCAGTTGTTGGTGAACAGCAATCCCGGCATTTTCTATCAAATTATCAGCAACTTGTTTAACAACTCCATTGTCCACGCCTACCCGGATGGCCGCAGCGGTACCCTGCGGCTTACCATCAAGCGAACCCCTGAGGGCATAGTGCTGGATTACCGTGATGATGGCTGCGGTATGAGTCAGGAAATCCAGGACAATATCTTCACCCCCTTCTTCACCACCAAACGCGGCAAGGGCGGCAGCGGCCTTGGCATGAATATCGTTTACAACCTGGTTCATCAGGTGCTCGAAGGCGGCATCGAACTGATTACCGCCCCCAATCAGGGAGCCCATTTCATCATTCGCCTGCCCAAAAGCATGGAGCTGACCCGCCCTCACTAAGCTGTCAGCACATAGCCTGTCATCAGAAAGTCACAGGGCTGTCATTTGTCGGTCAAACCCTTTCCTTAGGCTGTAAGCATCCCAAGGGTTTGGAGCCGATATGGACACCAATAAAGCCGCTTCTGCCACACAGCGCCGCGGAGCACTGGGACACTTTCGCTGCCTGTGGATTTCGGATGTACACCTGGGTACGCCCGACTGCCAGGCCGGTCCCCTCCTTAGCCTGCTTTCATCCTACCATTACGACAAACTCATTCTCGCCGGCGATATCGTCGATCTTTGGGCCCTCAAACGCCGCAGTTTTTGGCCGGAAAGCCACAGACAATTGCTGGAGCTGCTGCTGTCACTGGCTGAGCAAGGCACAGATATCGTCTACGTGCCCGGAAATCATGACGAGTGGTTTCGCCGCTTTCATGGCATCAGCTTTCGTGGCATTCACATCGAGCGCAGTCACAGACACCACAGCCGCACCGGGCTGGACGTACTGACTATTCACGGCGACGATTTTGATGCCGAGATAGCCATAGGCCGTTTCCACGCCCGTCTCGGCGACAACCTCTATGACCTGCTGCTGTGGCTCAACCGGGCACTGCACCGCTGTCGCAAATTGCTGGGTTACCCCTATTGGTCCCTGGCCGGTTACATCAAAGCCAGGGTCAGCAAGGCACAGGCCGCCATCAGCAAGTACCGTGAAGTCGCCCTCAAGCACTGTGCCCGCCAGGGAGCAGACATGCTGGTGTGTGGCCATATCCACCAGCCTGCGCTTATCGAGCAGGGACCATTGATTTATGCCAACACAGGTGACTGGGTGGAAAACACCACCCTGATTGCCGAAACACCCCAGGGAAACTTCCAACTGCTCAGGTGGAACCACGCCGAACACCGGCTGGAGCTGGAGCAGGAAGTGCTGCTCAACAACACAAGCAAGGCCCGCGTAAGGGTTGCCTGAAACAGGACCAGATATGATTTTTACCGTAGATAATCTGATAGACACCCGCCTGCCCGGTATCTCGGCAAGCCGCTGGTTGAAACGCCCTGTGTCGGCGGCCCTCCGTTTTTTACTCCACGAAGAAGAATGCAACCGCATTGCCGCCGAATTTGCCTTTATGCAGGGTGTCGATTTTGCCGGTGCCGTGCTGGAAACCCTCAACTTCAGCTTTACCGTGCCCGACAGCGACCTGGATAATATTCCGGCCAAAGGCCGGGTGGTGATTTTTGCCAATCACCCCATCGGCTCACTGGACGCGCTGGCGATGATAAAGCTCGTTGGTGAAATTCGCCCCGACATCAAGGTGGTGGCCAACGAAATCCTGATGGCCATCGAGCCCCTCCATCCCATACTGTTGCCAGTGCGCAACATGGGCGGCGGCACCCCCAAACAGCATCTGGAAGCTATTCATCGCCACCTGCAAAACGATGGCGCCCTGCTTATCTTCCCCGCTGGCGAAGTCTCCCGACTGCGCCCCAATGGTGTCAGGGACACCCAGTGGCAAAGCGGATTTTTGAAAATCGCCCAGGCCTGTGATGCGCCGCTGCTTCCCATGTTTGCCGATGCCCGCAACTCGGCCACTTTCTACGGCACCTCCATGATTTACAAACCCCTTTCCACCCTGCTGCTGGTGAAAGAAATGTTCCGCCAAAAACAGCGCACCATGCCCATCCGCATTGGTGAACTCATCGCCCTGGACGCGCTCAAGGCAAAGGACTTTGACCTCAAAACCAAAGTCACCCTGCTGAAAAACCACCTGTATCGCATCGGTAAAAACCGTCCGCCGCTGTTCAAAACCCAAAGTCCCATTGCCCGCCCCGAGTGCCGCGCCGAGTTAAAAGCGGCGCTTGGCGCCTGCGAGCATTTGGGGACCACCCAGGATGGAAAAGCCATTTACCTGTACCAGCATCAGGGTTCAAACCCCATCATGCGCGAGATTGGCCGTTTGCGGGAGCAGGCCTTCAGGGCTGTGGGCGAAGGTACAGGCAAGCGCCGTGACATAGATGCCTTCGACAGCCACTACCTGCATCTGGTGCTGTGGGACAAAGAGGCGCTGGAAGTGGTGGGCGCGTACCGTTTTGCCAGTGCCGGCAAGCTGCATCAAGAGCTGGGCGTCAACAGCCTCTATAGCCAAAGCCTGTTTGATTACACGGATGCCTTTGCCCCCTGCTTTGCCGAGGGGTTGGAGCTGGGCCGCAGTTTCGTGCAGCCAAGGTACTGGGGCAAACGCAGTCTGGACTACCTCTGGTTTGGTATCGGCGCCTTCCTCGCCCGCAACCCGCAATATCGCTATTTGTTCGGCCCGGTGTCCATCAGTGGCCAGTTACCCCTGGCAGCCAGAGAAATGTTGGTGGATTTTTATGGCCGTTATTACGGTGCCAACACCCAACTGGCAACCCCAAAACAGGCATTCAGACTGTCTGATGAGCGTCGGCGCGAGCTTGACGAGCTGTATGAGGGACTGCCCATGGAGGATGCCTTTAAACGCCTGAAGCATACGCTGTCTGGCATGGGCGTAGCCGTGCCCACCCTCTACAAACAGTACACAGAACTCTGCCATGAGGGCGGCGTTTCCTTTGCCGCATTCGGTGTTGACCCGGACTTTGGTCACTGTGTCGATGGGCTGGTGACAGTGGATCTGACCCGCCTGAAAGATAAAAAACGCGAGCGATATTTGGGCGTACACAGGCCAGAAAATGCCCAGCCAGTGCTCGCAGAGGACGAAGGAGTCTGATATACCTAGAGAAACAGGATTTCTCTGGGGTAGGTTATGGAACTCTTGATTGCCGATATTATGATCACCCGCCTGGTGACCATCGAAATGGACGACCGTCTGGTGCTGGCAAAGGAAATCTTTGATCAGGCGAGTTTTCATCACCTGCCTGTGGTGGATGAAGATGGCAGCCTGAGCGGCATGCTGTCGGAGCGGGATCTGCTGCGGGCCATCAGCCCCCATCTCGGCGCTATTGGCGAAACCACCCGCGATCAGGAAACCCTGCAAAAGCGGGTGCATCAGGTCATGACCCGCGATCCTGTGACCATAGCCCCCCATAAATCATTGGATGACGCCAGTTTACTGATGCTGGAGTTCGGCATTGGTTCGCTGCCGGTGCTGGAAGACGGCAAGCTCGTCGGCATCATCACCTGGAGGGATTTGCTCAGGGCCTACAGCCACCTTGGTCACCGCCCCTGAGCATTCTGTTCATATTTTTACATAATTTATCAAAAGCCATTCACGCCCGCCCGCAAGGCCATTCACAACCTTTTTTTATAGTGGACGCATCAAAGAAACGGAGATGCGTCCATGTCACACCCCACTCAATCCCCCAAGGAGAGCAGAAGCCGGGAGCTTAACGGCTTAGGCTTTATTGTTTTTCTGCTTTTTCCGGCACTTACCGTCACCTTCATCAGCCTCTACGGTTTGGCGCTCTGGATTTACCAGGCCGTCACCGGCGTTGCGCCCCACTGATTTTCGAGGATATTGCATATGAAATGGTTCTCTTCTATCCGGCAAACCCTCGGTAAGCCCGCACTCAGCCTGAGTCTGGGCTTTATTGCCATCAGCGCCTTTATCATGGGTATCGTGTTCTGGGGCGGCTTTAACACCGCACTGGAAGCCACCAATACCGAAGAGTTTTGTATCAGCTGCCACAGCATGGAAAGCAAGCCGTATCAGGAGCTGCAACAAACTGTGCATTGGTCAAATCACTCCGGCGTGCGTGCCACCTGCCCCGACTGCCACGTGCCCCACGACTGGAGCCGTAAAATCGCCCGCAAGATGGAAGCGTCCCACGATGTGTGGGGCTGGCTGTTCCAGACCGTGAGTACCGACGAAAAGTTTGAGGCCAAGCGTCTTGAGATGGCGAGCCGTGAGTGGAAACGTTTCGATAGAGACAACAGCCTTGCCTGTAAAAACTGTCACAACTACAAGTCGATGAAGTGGGACACCATGTCACCGCTGGCGCAAAAGCAGATGAAACGCGCCGCCGAAATAGACCAGTCCTGTATCGATTGCCACAAAGGTATCGCCCACAAGCTGCCAGATATGGGCACCGCCCGCGCCCCTGAGCTGATTGCCGAAGTGGGCAGTGGCGTCACCCCAAGTGTGGGCGAAAGCTACTTCAGCGCCCTGACCAAGCCTTTGTATCTGGATGCCACCACCGCCGAAGAAGCGGGCACCCTGAACGTGGCCACCAGGGTCAAGGTGCTGGAAACCAGCGGCAAGCGCGTAAAAGTGGCCATCGAAGGCTGGCGCAAGCGCGTGGGCGCAGGCCGGGTGATTTACTTCGACTTTGGGGTGAATATCCTCTCGGCTCAGCTGTCGCTGGATGCCGCCAAAACGCCAGACCTTATCCGCACATTTGAAGAAAAACAGGACCCCATGACGGGCCTGATGTGGGAGCGGGTTGAAGCCGACATCTGGACCGACGCCGACTACCTGCTTGGCGACATTGCCCCGCTGTGGAGCTACGCCAAAACCACCTACAGCAGCAGCTGCAGCGTGTGCCACACCCAGCCAGACGAAGCGCACTTCGATGCCAACACCTGGCCGGGCATGTTCCAGGGCATGTTGGCCTTCGTCAACATGGATCAGGACACCCAGGCACTGGTACAGAAGTACCTGCAGGAACACTCAGCCACCTTTAACAAAGATGCCCACTAAGGGGAGACAGTCAGATGAAAAGACGTGATTTTTTGAAAGGCCTGATGTCAGCCTCCTGTATGGCCATTGGCGGCAGCAGCCTGCTGAGCCCATTGAACGCACTGGCCGCGCCCCGCGGCCGTGACGAGTGGCTCACCACCGGCAGTCACTTCGGCGCCTTTAAAATTCGCCGTAAAAACGGCGTGATTGCCGAGGTCAAACCCTTCGAGCTCGATAAGTATCCAACGGATATGATTAAGGGTATCAAGGGCTTGGTGTACAACCCATCCCGTATTCGCTACCCCATGGTCAGGCTCGACTTTTACAAGAACGGCCACAAGAGCAATACCGCCGAGCGGGGCGACTTCCGCTTTGTGCGGGTGACCTGGGATGAAGCGCTGCAGCTCTTTAAAGAGTCGCTGGATGAAATCCAGACCAAATACGGCCCAAGCGGCCTGCATGCCGGCCAAACCGGCTGGCGCGCCACCGGCCAGCTGCACTCGTCCACCAGCCATATGCAGCGTGCTGTGAGCATGCACGGTAACTTCGTCAAAAAGGTAGGCGACTACTCCACCGGCGCAGGCCAAACCATTCTGCCTTATGTGCTGGGCTCCACCGAGGTGTATGCCCAGGGTACCTCCTGGCCACTTATTCTTAAAAACACCAAGACCCTGATTTTGTGGTCAAACGATCCGGTGAAAAACCTGCAGGTGGGCTGGAACGCCGAGACCCATGAATCCTTCGGCTATCTGGCTGAGCTGAAAGAAAAAGTCGCCAAGGGGGAAATTCGGGTCATCAGCATCGACCCTGTTGAAACCAAGACTCAGGCCTACCTTGGCTGCGAGCGGCTGTATATCAACCCCCAGACCGACGTGGCCATGATGCTCGCCATCGCTTACGAGCTGTATCAGCAAAAGCTGTACGACGCCGAATTTGTTAAGAGCTACAGCCTGGGCTTTGAGGACTTTTTGCCTTACCTGCTTGGCAAAACCGACAACACCCCCAAGACGCCTGAGTGGGCCGAAGCTATTTGCGGCGTGAGCGCGGCAACCATTCGCGACCTCGCCAGGGTGATGGTGAAAGACCGCACCCAAATCATGATGGGCTGGTGTATCCAGCGCCAGCAGCACGGTGAGCAGCCTTACTGGATGGCGGCGGTGCTGGCCACCATGATTGGCCAAATTGGTCTGCCCGGCGGCGGCATCAGCTATGGTCACCACTACTCCAGCATCGGCGTGCCTGCCACCTCGGCGGCAGCCCCCGGCGCCTTCCCCCGTAACCTCGATGAAGGCAAAAAGCCGCTGTTTGACAGCAACGACTTCAAAGGCGCCAGCAGCACCATTCCGGTGGCGCGCTGGGTGGATGCCATCCTTGAGCCTGGCAAAACCATCGACGCCAACGGCAGCCGGGTAACTTACCCCCATATCAAGATGATGGTGTTCTCGGGCAACAACCCCTGGAACCACCACCAGGATAGAAACCGCATGAAGCAGGCGTTCCAGAAACTGGAAGCCGTGGTCACCATAGATGTTAACTGGACCGCCACCGCCCGCTTCAGTGATATAGTGCTGCCCGCCTGCACCACGCTGGAGCGCAACGATATCGACGTCTACGGCAGCTACGCCAACCGCGGGATTCTGGCGATGCACAAGATGGTGGAGCCGCTGTTCGACAGTCTGTCCGACTTTGAAATATTCACCCGCTTCGCCGCCATCCTCGGCCGCGAGCAGGAATACACCCGCGGCATGAACGAAATGCAGTGGATTGAGCACCTGTACAACGACTGTCGTGAGGCCAACAAAGCCAACTACCCTATGCCGGATTTCGCGACTTTCTGGAAAGAAGGCTATGTGCACTTTGGTGAAGGTGAAGAGTGGACCCGTCATGCGGATTTCCGCGCCGACCCGGAAATCAACCCGCTGGGCACGCCATCGGGCCTGATTGAGATTTTCAGCCGCAAGATTGCCGCCTTTAACTACGATGACTGCCCCGGCCACCCCATGTGGATGGAGAAAAAGGAGCGCAGCCATGGTGGCCCCGGCAGCGACAAGCATCCGCTTTGGCTGCAATCCTGTCACCCGGATCAGCGCCTGCACTCACAAATGTGCGAAAGCGAAGCGTACCGCGCCACTTACACAGTCAAGAGCCGCGAGCCGGTGTACATCAGCCCCGAGGATGCCAGGGCCCGTGGCGTACAAGACGGTGATATAGTGCGGGTATTCAATGACCGCGGCCAGCTGCTCGCCGGTGCGGTGATTTCCAAGCGCTTCCCCAAAGGCGTTATCCGCATCCACGAAGGCGCCTGGTACGGCCCGGTGGGCAAGGATGGCAGCAAAGAAGGCGGCAGCGAAATCGGCGCCCTGTGCTCCTACGGTGACCCAAACACCCTGACCATGGACATTGGCACTTCCAAACTGGCGCAGGCCTGTGCGGCCTACACCTGTCTGGTGGACTTTGAGAAGTTTGAAGGCAAACTGCCCGAAGTCAGTTCGTTCACAGGCCCTGTGGAGGTAACACTGTAATGAAAACGTCTCACTCTTCGCTTGTAGAAACAGATGACGGCATGGCCGCGCACGATATGGCTGCTAATGAAATGAATGCCGTGCGTGCCTCTGTGTGGCAGCTTCTAAGCTCACTCTTTGCCAAAGAGTTAAGTGCTGAGCGCATCACTGAACTTGCCGGCGCTGACCTTTGGCAGGCATTTGCCGGGGAAGCCGAGCTTGAGGCGGCCGCCGCGCAAATCCAGAACGCCCTGATTGAAGCCAGCCAGGCTCAGGACAACAATGCCCGTCTCGAGCTTGCCGCGGATTTCTGCAGCGCCTTTTTGCAAAATGCCGAGCACTGCGCCGCGCCCTACGCAAGCCTGTATCTTGGTAATGCTGGCGAAAAAGCGGAGAATGAGACGGATGGTCATGATAAAGCTGCCCAGGCTAAAACCGAGCGCAGCCTCTACGGCGAGAAGCATCAGCTGATGAGTGATTATCTGCGCTCGGCAGGTCTTGGGCTTGCGGATGATTTTCGTGAGCCAAGCGACCACCTGGCGGTGATCCTTGCCTTAATGGCGCACCTTTGTGAGCAGGCAAGTGCTGAAAGCCAGCGGGCGTTTCTTGAAAGTGCCATTTTAAGCTGGCTGCCAGAGTTTAATGCAAGACTTGGCAAGCTTAAGCTTGTAAGCCCGCTCTACGGTGCCCTTGGCGACTTTACCCTCGCCTGGGCAAAGCTCGATGCTGAGATTTTGCGGGGCTGAACCGCATATCCCTGTTCAGTCGCGGTGGTCTGCCGCTGACCATTGAGTCAGTCGCTGATCACTGAGCCAGTCGCTGATCACTGAGCTTAATCAATTGATGGCGTTGAGCCAATCGACCAACGCCTGCAACGACGCCTGCCAAAGCTCCCTGAGTTCTGGCAGGCGATTTTCTTGCCACTCACTTTCCGTTATCTCGCTGCGCTGGAGCGCCTTTTCCTGATCAGCCGTCGCCAGTGCCAGCGCCTCCAAACCCATGCTGGCACTGGCGCCTTTTAGCGCATGCAGGCGTGTTTGACACTCATGCAAAGCCACGCCCCGTTCAAAGGCCGCAAACTGCTCTTCACTTGATGAGTGAAACTGCTGCGCCATTTCATCCAGGGTCTCGCGGCCGAGAATATCCAAATCGAGCTTAAGCTGCTCGGTGTTTAGCAAATCGCAGCTCAACGCCTCAGAGCCAGTGGTCAAGGCTTGCGCCCCGCTGACAGGTGGCGCTTGCATCTGCTTCACTTGTGTCTGCTTCACTTGTGTCAGTGACGCTTGCGTCTGTGAGGCATCCCCCAGCCAATTGCCCAGCGCCGCCAGATTAAGCGGCTTGGCAAGCACTGTCTCTATGCCCGCCTGCTGATAGCCTGCCACCGCATCAATATCAACCTGAGCGGTAAAAGCCGCGACCCAAATGCCCTCTGGCAGCGATGGTAACAGGCTCTGACCATTACCATCGGGAAGTTGCATATCCAGCATCAGGGCATCGAAACGCTCCGATGCAAGCAGTCGCCGCGCCTCGGCCAAATCCCACGCCCAGCATGCCTCGTGGCCAAGGGTGGTGAGATAACCTCGGGCCACCAGCGCATTCACCTGATTGTCTTCCACCAGCAGCACCCGCCTGGGCGATGCCGCCTCAAAGGACTGAACCACCGCCTCGGCCGGGGCTGCACTGTGAACCAACGGCAAACTGAAACTGAAGCGACTGCCAACGCCCAGCTCACTTTCAACCCGAATACCACCCTCATTGCTGCTGCCAGGCTCCTGGTCCGCTGCGGACATCAGCCATACCAGTTCACGGCTGATGGCAAGTCCAAGGCCGGTACCTCGGACCCTGCCCTGCACATCACCGGTTTCATAGGGGATAAAAAGCCGTTGCCGGGTCGCATCATCCATCCCCACACCTGTGTCGGTCACACTGAAATGAAGCCTTTGCCCCTCGGTGCTCACCCGTAACACAACAGTTCCACGCTGAGTAAACTTAATGGCATTGCCAAGCAGGTTTAACAGCACCTGCCTGAGTTTTGGGCCATCGAGGCTCACGTATTGCGGCACATCGGGCGCCAACAACTCGAGCCTGAGCCCGGCAAGGCTGGCACCGGCCAGCATCACACTCATCACCTCATCCAGCAGCCGGGGTAAATCCACAGGCGAGGGCTGAGCCTTAAGCTCACCTTTTTCAAGCCGCGAGAAATCGAGAATGTCTGATAATAGGGTCTGCAGCAGCACCGCGCTGTAACGCGACAGCCCCAGTAACTGATGCTGTGGCTCGGTAAGGCTTTTATCCTTATCGAGCAGCTCCAGAGTGCCCATTAACCCATTAAGCGGCGTGCGAATTTCATGGCTCATGGTGGCAAGGAAGCGGCTCTTGGCCTGACTAGCACTCTCCGCCGCCTCCCGGGCACTGGCAAGCTCGGCGGTGCGCTCTATCACCTTCACTTCCAGCGCCGCCTTATGGCTGGCAAGCTCACGGGCACTTTCCCGCAGTTCGCCCGCCAGTTCCTGATTACGAATGGTTTTGGTTTTAAAGGCCTCTATGGCTTCTGCCATGGCGGTCAGCTCATCGTCGCCGTGGGGGTCGAGACTGATATCGGTATTGCCCCGCGCCAAACTGTGCATGGCGGCAGTGGCTTCCCCGAGGCGCACTGCTATGCCTTTGTAAATCACCCGGTACGACACCAGCAGAATAAGCAGCAACATGGCAAGGCCGGTTCCCCACAGCCCAATGCCCGCCCAGGACAGCTGACGCAGATAGTCTTTGCGGGCCTCCAGCGCTTTGGCACTCTGGGTTTGCAGCGCCCTATCGAGGCGCTGACTGAGACCAAACAGCTTATCCTGCAGCAGCTGTTGCAATGAGTTAACCGAGCGGCTGGCGGTCAGAAACTCGGCTCTGAGTTTCAGCATCTCACCCACCTCCAGCAAACGCCGGGTTTCTTCTTCGAGCGACGCCTGACGTACAGGGTCGCGCACCAGCTGACTGACCCGCTTAAGCGGCCAGAGGCTGTTTTCTACTGCACCATCGCTTGTCCCCTCCCCCAGAATATCGCCAAGGGGCAGGCCCGAGTCTGTGCCCTCATCGGCAAGCTCGGCCACCAGAGCTATGCGGTTAATGAGCGATAAAGCGCGCTGCAACTGGCTTTGAATGTCGAGTTCCGTCTCTATGATGTCATCCAGTAAGCGGGCGCTGCGGCCCTGACCGGCCTGCTGCGGGTACGCCTGACTGAGTTTCGCCAGAATGGCGGCATCCACTACCGCAAGCTCTGCCTGTACCAGCTCACGGGCATGGGCGCTGGCAAGGGCGAGGGTCTTGGCCTGCAGGGTCAGGGTGTCGTGCAGCTCAAGCTTTCGCCCGACCCTGTTGCCAAGCTCGGCAAGGGCCGACACAATTTCACCCGAGTCACGCCCCAGGGTACTGGGGGCGTCCACGGCGGTATCTACCCCAAGGCTTTTAAGCGTCTCGGCGGCGCCCAGCAGATTGCTGGTCTCAATGGACAGCTTGCGGCCAATTAACTCCCGCTGATTTTCTTCGCTGACTCTGGCCAGCAGCTGGGTGTTTTCGGTGAGCGCCGCGGCAGACTGTGCCAACTCCCTCGCCGCATCTGATGCAGGTAACGAGCGCTCGTAGAGCATATGGTCGGCCTGTTTTACCCATTGCAGGCTCACCGAGCCTAAACTCACCAGTAACAGCAACAAGGCGGCCAGCAGCACGAAGGCCAGAATGAGGCGTCCGGACAGACTGGAGAAGGACAATGAAGGAGGGGTCACAGGCTCACCTATAGCTGGTACACTTCGGCTGTGATCATCTTACGGAACTCTTGCCGTGAACATAAGCCCCAGGATCCTTTTACTCTTGATAGCGCTGGGAATTTCGCCCGCCAAGGCCACCCCATGGCCACTAGAGCAGCGCACGCCCTTCAACGCCATCGAACAGCAAAGCAAGGCGCTGATGCTAACGCCCCTTGACCGCGCCCAATCGCCCTGGAAGCTGTGTGTGCTGGTGCCCCACTTAAAGGATGCCTATTGGATTGGCATTAACTATGGCCTCGCGACTCAGGCCAAGAAACTCGGTGTCAGCTTTGAGATGTTCGAAGCCGGAGGCTATCCCAATCACGACCGCCAGCAGACCCAGTTGGCGCATTGTTTACGGGGCGAGTTTGATGCCGTGCTGCTGGGCGCCGTTACCCCTCATTTGCTCAAAGGCTTGCCCGGCGAACTGAATAAACCGGTGCTGGCGCTGGTGAACAAGCTGGATGATCCCCGGGTGGGCACTCATATCGGCGTGAACTGGTATCAAATGGGCAGCCTTATCGGCAATGCCATCAAAAGCCAGTTCACATCAGAGGCCAGTCTGGCGCTGCTCGCCGGCCCCGAGTCTGTGGGCGGAACCGACCTGGTTGAGCAGGGCATTGGGCAGAGTATCAGTGGCAGCAAGCTCAGTATCGGCGCCATTCGCCACGCCGACAACAACCGCCATCTGCAGCGGGAACAACTGCAGCAACTGCTGGAATCGAGCCGTCCCGACGCCATTGTGGGCAGCGCCGTGGCCATTGAAGTAGCGGTCAATCAGTTCGGCCAATCCCCGCCATCCTATCCCATAGTGCTGGGAGCTAGTTATTTCTCTCCGGCCATTGCCCGCGCGCTGCAGCGCAGCAAAATCGTTGCGGCCTGTGACGACAAGGTGGTATTGCAGGGCATGGTGGCGGTGGAATTGGCGGTTAGGCAATTGCAGGGCGAATCTGCCTTTGGCGATATAGGGCCGGCGATTGTGGTCAGAACCGTCGACAACAGCGATGCAGCAGCGCTGACGGATTCATTGCCCCCAGCCGAGTTCTATCCGGTTTACCGCTTTAATCCCTGACGCTGGCAGCAAAGAGATAGCCTTCACCGTGAACAGTCACAAACAGCTCTGGGGTCAGCTTGCCACGCAGGCGGCGGATAATCACATCTATGGTGCGGTCGTTGGCATCCTCGCTGCGATGGCTGGTTTGCTGCATTAAACGCTCCCGCGACAACACCTGCCGTGGGTGCAGCGCAAAGGCCACCAGCAGCTCGAATTCCGCCTTGGTGAGCTTGATAACTTCGTCTCCCCGGGACAACTTGCGACTGCCAAGCTCAAGCACATAATCGTCGAACTCGATTCTGTCGTCGCCCTCATCCATGGCGGCCACGGCCTGCTGTTTTGCCTTGGTGACCAGGGAAATACGCCACAGCAGATTTTTCACCCGCACCAACAATTCTCTCAGCTCAAAGGGCTTGGTGACATAGTCATCGGCGCCCATTTCAAGGCCCACGATTCTATCGACGGTTTCATCCCGGCCACTCACCAGAATGATGCCCACCTCAGAGCGACTTCTCAGCTCACGGGTCAGCGACAGACCGTCGGTTCCCGGCAGATTGATATCCAGCATAATCAAATCCACATGGGCCAGCGCCAGTTGCTGCCACATGTCATCGCCATCGGCGGCCTCCAGCACCCGATAACCTTCCTTGCTGAAATAGCCTTTGAGGCGGGTGCGAATAACCGCCTCATCATCGACGACCAAAACTGTGTAGGCCATGGGGTATCTCCGGAAACTTGAATGGCACCAGTATATTCATAATTTTTCATATTTCACATTCAGGGCGAAAGAACTGAGATCCCGCTTGCAACCCCAATGCTGAAATAACGGATATCATACGTAAAAGTGGGCTTGCACTTTTACAGCAAGTACCGCATGTTTTATGCTTAAACAAGTTTCAGCGGCCAGCCAAAAGGACACACCATGGACGAGAGGCGTAAGTTCTCCCGAATTCTGTTTGATACCGAGGCCCGGCTGTTTACCGATTCCCAGGTCTGGAAAACCCGCATTCTGGACTTGAGTCTCAATGGTGCTCTGGTCGTGTCACCCGATGATTTCTCCCCTCCGGGTAACAGTCTTTCACTGGCATTCTCGCTCCCTGAGTCAGATGTGGAAGTGCAGATGCAAACCCTTATCGCCCATCGAAAACCCGGGATGATTGGGCTTAAATGCGAACATATCGATGTGGAGAGTATCAGCCACCTAAGGCGCATGGTGGAGCTGAATCTGGGGGATGCATCCCTGCTCAACCGAGAGTTGGAACACTTTATCGAGAGCCATGAAAAAGGGGACTGATGTCCCCTTTTTCATATGATTTGCACTTCGGTTTAAAGGGCTGCCAAGGCTTCAGCGAGCTTTGATACGCCTATCACTTCCATGCCCTCGGGCGGCTTTTTCGGCATATTGGCTTTGGGCACTATCGCCCGTTTAAAGCCGTGTTTGGCCGCTTCCACCAATCGTTCCTGGCCGTTGGGCACGGGCCGAATTTCGCCCGAGAGCCCCACTTCACCAAAGGCCACCAGATCCCGAGGCAAGACTTCTCCACGGAAACTGGACACCATGGCCAGCAGCAAGGTCAGATCGGCACTGGTTTCAGTCACCTTCACACCGCCAACCACGTTCACAAACACGTCCTGATCCGACATCTGCAAGCCGCCATGGCGATGCATGACCGCCAATAACATGGCCAGACGGTTGGCATCCATCCCCACCGCCACCCGCCGCGGATTGGAGAGCGCCGAGTTGTCCACCAGCACCTGCAGTTCCACCAGCAGTGGCCGTGTGCCTTCCCACACCACCATGACCAGAGAGCCACTGGAAGCCTCTTCTCCGCGGGAGAGGAAAATTGCCGATGGGTTAGCCACTTCTTTAAGGCCCCGCTCAGTCATGGCGAATACCCCAAGCTCGTTGATGGCGCCAAAGCGGTTTTTATGGGATCGCAGGGTGCGGTAGCGGCTGTCGGAGTCACCTTCAAACATCACAGAGCAGTCGATACAGTGCTCAAGCACCTTGGGGCCGGCGAGACTGCCGTCTTTGGTGACGTGGCCGACCATGATAACGGCGATACCGTTTTGCTTGGCAAACCGGGTAAGGAATGAAGCTGATTCACGCACCTGTGCCACACTGCCCGGGGAGGACTGCACATCACTCATGTGCATCACCTGAATGGAGTCCACCACTATCAGCTTTGGCTGTTCTTTAAGGGCGATGTCACAGAGGGTTTCGACACTGGTTTCTGAGAGCATCTTTAATTTGGAGGTCGGCAGCCCCAGGCGATGGGCCCGCATGGCCACCTGCTGCAGCGACTCTTCGCCGGTAACATAGAGCGCCGGCATGACTTCCGCCAGCTGACACAGGGTCTGCAATAACAGCGTGCTCTTACCCGCCCCCGGATGGCCACCAATCAGGATGGCGCTGCCGGGCACTATGCCGCCGCCCAGAACCCGGTCAAATTCGGTAAAGGAGCTCGGGATTCGGGGCAGCTCATTCAAATCGATTTGGTCGAGGGTTTTAACCTCAGATGCCCCGGCGCCTGCATATCCGCTGAAACGGCTGCTGCGGGTCGTAGTGGCGGCGCCCAGTCGCACTTCGGTAATGGAATTCCATTCCAGACAGGCGCTGCACTGCCCCTGCCAGCGGGGAAAGTCCTGACCACACTCATTGCATACGTACGCGGTTTTATTTTTTGCCATAACTGCCTAAATTCTGTATAAAATTGAGTATAGAACCCAGAAAAGCTGCCGATAATAGACTAGCAATTCCTCTCTCCGATGGCACGGCAAAAAGACAAAGACCCATGAGCCTGACCGAACATTCAGCACTGATAGAACAGCTCAAACCCCTGATGTTGGAACCCAACTTCCCGCAGGTGTTCGAGCAATTGACTGCGGGAGAGTCCAACTCGACCCGCTTTTTGCTGAAGATGGAATTAAATCGCCTCGGCTCAGAGTGCACCCGTCTGATTGATTTGCGTGACAAGTCTGAACTCCCCTGCGAAGAATTGCGTGCAGGGCGTCAAACCCATTTCCTCGACGAGCCTGCCAAACAGATTTTCCAGCAGACTCTGGCCCTGTATCAGGGTAAATACACTCTGGGCGTGTATGAAGAGGTGATGAATGCCCATCGTAAGCGCCGGCAAAAATCCCAGGAAAATCCGTCAGCCGTTTCCCCTGCAGAATCTCAGCCTTTTACTGTGCCCGGTATAGTACTCGGCAACTATTTCAGCCGCACCGAAGAGCGGATGAATTACAGCATGAAAATTCTGGTATCGCAGCCGGGGCGAGGTGAAATCCCCGGGATCACGGCTGACCTGTCGGTGGGCGGTGCCCGCATACGATTGCCATCGAGACACCCGTTTTCCCTCGATATCCCCTTGAAGGTAAAACTGGTTGAACTGAGCCAGGAGTTTTATTACGAGGATCTGCAGCACGGGGTGGAATATCAGATAGTCAGTGCCGAAGGCAATGGCGAATTTACCTGGATGCGACTCAAGCGCCTTGGCGGCTCGGAAGGGCTGTCGGAGATGCTCGCCAATCTCATTCGTGGTTATAAGTTTCGCTATAAGGTCGATATCAACGACGTGCTGGTCACGGCCACAGGTCTCGGGTTTGAGCGCCATTACCTGCCTCATTTGCCACACTTGCCGCTGTTTCTGGACAACAGGGGCGATAAGCCCAGGTTGAGCCATCTACTGTTAAGCCCTGATAATCAGGCAATTTTGCATTACTTCCAGGATGAGAACGACATCAGCCAATTGGAAGGCATGTTGACCCCCGGCAGGCTTGCCATGGCCCTTCGCAATGCCGATGACGCCGAACACCGCACCTTTTTTTGCTTCACCCATAACGCCAACGGCAAACTGTTTTTCTATTCAGCGACCCTGGCTGAGCTTAAACACCGTAAAGAGCGGGAGCTCTTTTTTGGCTTCGGTGCGGGCAAACCCAGTTGGCGGGTGTTTAAGTTAACCCTGGATACCATAGATCACGGCAAGCGATACAAAAGTTCGGTGATCCCCGGAGACCCGGAAAACTATTCCGCCCTGACCGAGCAACAGCTCGCCAGCTTCAGCCACGTACTGCAGCTGATGGACCTGACCCATGACCCCGCGAAGTCGCAATATAAAGGCTGGTACAACAATGCCAACGCCAACGCGCTTAAAGTCTATGGCCAGAAGAAAACGGTTCAAAGCAGCATTAAACAGGTATCACTGGAATTCAGTGAGCGGCGCAGGGAGGCCAGGTTTGCCTTTAAAACCCTGGCAGAAATTCACCAGGGTGGTTTGAAGGTACAGGGACTGAGCAACGACATTTCCAGTCGTGGGCTACAGGTGGTGTTGGATAATGCCAGTGCCTTTGAAGAAGGCAAACCCGTGACCCTCTCACTGCCAAAGCTGCAGGCCATTGCCGGTAAAAGCCGCTTGGTTGACCTGCCCTATCGCCTGGTGAAATCCCGCAAGGACGGCATGGTACTGCACCTTGCAGCTATCATTGGCCATGAAGTACATCCCGGGGTCGAATTTCTCAACAAGCTGATTGTCCATAATCGGGAGAAGCTTACCCAGCTCAGCGAAAACAACAGTGACATTAAAGAGCTGTCGGACGGCCTGAAAAACCTGGTGATGCGCAAGCTTTACGGCGTGCCTTTCTTTATCGAAAAAACCGCCAAGACGCAGGTTGTCAGCTTCCTCGGCACCAGCGTGCAGGGCCATGACATAACCGACATGTTTGCTGCGCTGAGCAGCGAGCCTCAGCATTATAATCTGTCACCACTGCTTGGAAATGGCATACTGAAACAGGCGGTCCTGGACCCCATACGAAACCTGCGCCCCAACGATGAAATGAGCTACGTAGAGCTGTTTGTGCAGGTGATGCGGCAATCCAGAGGCGGCATACTGCTGAAGTTTGTACCTTCCGAAGAGCTGGGGTCAGTCGACACACAACTGAACTTTATCAACCAGAGTAATCAGGTGGGTAAGTTTATGGCTATCCGTCTTTACCGCGGCGCCACAGGTAAACCAGACAACAGCTGCATTCGCCGGGAACTCGAATACATACATATACACGCGCAGCACAAGGCCAAGCAACTTGAAGAACAGTTGTGGCGCATCGTTGGCGTGGGAGAGTTACTGGATGTCACGGACGAAGTTGTGCTTCGTTTCCCGGCGCTGGCCCAGTAAAAAGCGGCCTAGTTAACCGGGTCTTTCAGCGCCGTCACATCAAAGCCAAGCAACCAGTCAGCCACCTCCATAAAATGATCCGACGGGGCATCAAGGTGTGTCAGCATGCCTGCGTGGTCGTAGTCGTGGCGATATCCACTTTCCCGTGACAGCAAGGTATAGCGGGCATCGGCTGCGCAGCATTCTGCCATCATGTCTTTCACATCACTGGGGTTACCCAGCACAGTATCCCGGGCACCCGCAATAAACCAGGCCGGTGGCAGGCCATTGGCCCTGGCCGCGTTGGCATAGTCAAAACCGTCATCATGATCTATCCAGTCACCACGCACCCAGTCGATGCTCTCGCTGAGGGATCTGATACTCTCGTTATCCATCCCGAGTTTCAGGCTATCGGCCGGTAAATATCCGCGCTGTGTGGCGATGGCTGGGGCGAGCCGGTTCCAGAACATGTCCACCATCCACCATTTTTTAAGCGAGCGGGTTCGGATGGTTCTTTTGCTGCCAAAGGTCAGCAAAGACCGCACCCTGGCGGCCATGTCCGGGTATCTCACCAGGCTGCTTGCCATCAGAACTCCGCCCCAGGAGTGGCCACACCAGTGTACACCCTGCGTTAACGGATGGCGCTCGAGAATGAATGCCTGCACCAGAGGTAACTGCTCGCGGATAACCTTGCCCTGCCCCGGGTCAATACCTTTGGACAGCTTTGGGGTACTCAGGCCCCGTCCCGCCGTGTCCAGTACATACACTTCAAACCCCTGCCGGGCCAAAAAGCTCGCCAGTCCCCGCCCAGAGTCGCTGTAAAACACCCGGCCATTGGACATGGCACCGTGAAGCATCAGCAAGGGTGAGCGCGCAGTAGAAGGGGAAGCAGGACTGATATGCCTCAGGTGCAACTGACCGCCGTCGTAAGGTAAAAACAACGATTGCTGGGAAATAGTGTCTTTTTGCTGGGGGCTGAAAGAAGCTTGGGTCGAAAGCGCTGTCATGGTTATCAAGGTCTGTGCCTGGGCCTATATTCAATCAGGCTAAACCAGAGCACAGACAAAACTCAAGAGCAATTACTCAAACCTTCGGGATTTCAGGCTTGTAGCAAGAAGGGAAGCACCCTCAAATCCAGGGTTTGAATACGGGCATCGGCAGCTGCAGCCAGTTTGGGCTTGGCATGATAAGCGATACCAAAGTCGGCTCGCTGCACCATGGGAATATCGTTGGCACCATCACCAATGGCGAGGCGTTGACCGTCTTTAATACCGTATTCATCGCCGAGTCGACTGACTACATCGGCCTTGAAGTTGGCATCGACCACGGTACCTGTCACTTCGCCCACCAGCTTGCCATCGGCAATGACCAGCTCGTTGGCAAAGGCAGCGTCCAACCCAAGCGTGGCCTTGAGATGCCCCACAAACGGCGTGAATCCGCCAGAGGCCACCACCAGCTTCCAGCCATGGGCTTTTAGCTCGGCCAGCATCTCGGTCAACCCGTCCATCAGCGGCAGGCGGGCGCACAGGGTATCGATAATGCCTGAATCGGCACCGGCCAACTTTGCCACCCGTTGACGCAGGCTCTGCTCGAAATCAAGCTCTCCCTGCATGGCCCGCTCGGTAACTTCGGCGACGGCTTCACCAACACCCGCCATGGCAGCAAGCTCATCGATGCACTCAATCTTGATAGCTGTAGAGTCCATATCCATCACCAGCAGTCCCGGATGACGCAGTGAAGGCAGAGATTCGGTGACGGGAAAAACTTCCAGGCTGGCTACGCCATCAAATGCTTTCGGCAGATTGTCCTGTCCGTTGGATACCAACTCCAACCCTTTGAGGGCATTGCTTCTCACCAAGGGGGCGACCGCACAGTTAAGCTCTGCAAGGCGAGTAAAAATCAGCTCCTCAGTGGCTTTGGTTTCCCACACCAATCTCACCCGCTCTCCTTGTGGCGCTTGCCCTTCTTCATACAGGCTCAATTTGCCCTGGCGAGAAGTCGCCAAAGCGTGAAGACGGGTTTGCAGCACATACTCAGAGGTGTTTTCCATGGGTGAGAGTTCTCCGGCTATCCGCTTGATGCCTTATCCTTTATGATTAGCTCAAAGCGTCAATTTTTAAGGGTCAAGGTGTTGTATCTTAAAGGACTAAAGAAAAGCCAGAAAATCAGCCGACTGCTGCAGATTGCCATTGCACTGGCGCTGCTGGCGGGGCTTGTCCAGCTGTGGCAGTCAAGCCTACTACAAGGCCAGCAGCTTCTGAAGTCCCAAACCGAAAAGATGGCAAGATTGTTGGTACAACAGACGGCCTATGGCGCTGCACCGGCGTTGCTGTTACAGAACGATGAGCAGTTGCAGTGGCTGGCCACGGCCTTGGTGGAGGACCCCAAGGTAATGGCGGCGGCCATCTATGGCGAACAGGGCACTCGCCTCTCCTTCGCCCAAAGCTTGTCATCCGAATGGCTGGAGCCCGATTCTGAGGAACTGAAAGACCTGCTCGCCCCCTTTCCGCCCTATGTGGAACCCGTAATGCAGGGAGACAGAAACCTGGGTTATGTTGAGGTTCGCCTGGAACCCAAGTTGTTTTTGGCCGAGATTGAAGAAGCCCACAAACTCAATATGGAGCAGCAGCAAATCATGCTGTTGGTGGCGGGCTTGATTGGCATGCTGTTGTCTCGCTCTATGTCATTTAAGCGTGCCCACTTTGACAGGCGTAAGTTCAAAGCCAAACGACTGCTTGCCACCATGACGGGTGAAAAACCGGAAGAAGTGATGAGCCCGGTTGAGACACAGCCGGAGCAAGGTGAGTCAAAAACGGAGCAAGGTGAGTCAAAGACGGATAAAGCGCTTCAGGCCCCAGGCTCAGCTGAGATGATGAATTCAGAAATCCGCAACGCGATTAATACCGATGCCGATAAAGAGCATGATCGCGGTAAAGGCCGCTGAGAATAGCCGCCCACGCTGGACACATATCGATGCTGCAATCCAGCCAGATGCAACAGCATAAAAAGCACCGCTAACAAAAAGGCTCCCAAGGGAGCCTTTTTCGTGCCTGACAGGCCAAGGCCTGTCGCAGATTCAGCATCAGAGGTTGATGGCCGCATCCAGGGTCATGATGATCATGTCGTTGAAGGTAGTCTGACGCTCATCAGAGGTGGTCTTCTCACCGGTACGGATATGATCAGAGACAGTTACCACACACAGGGCGCGGGCACCGAACTCGTGGGCTACACCGTACAGACCGGCGGCTTCCATTTCTACGCCAAGCACGCCCATCTTTTCCATCACGTCGAACATTTCAGGATCGGGAGTGTAGAAAAGGTCGGCAGAGAATACGTTACCAACGCGGGTCTGGATACCGTGAGTCTTGGCAGACTCAACCACGGCGCTCAGCAGGCTGTAGTCGGCGATGGCGGCAAAGTCCTGGCCCTTGAAGCGCAGACGGTTAACCTGAGAATCGGTACAGGCGCCCATACCGATGATCACGTCACGAACCTTAACGTCAGTGCTGATGGCACCACAGGTACCTACGCGAATAAGGTTCTTCACGCCGTAATCTTTTACCAGCTCAGTGGCGTAGATAGAGCAGCTTGGGATACCCATGCCAGAGCCCATCACAGAGATGCGCTTGCCTTTATAAG
Organism: Shewanella zhangzhouensis; assembly: GCF_019457615.1. Classification (NCBI taxonomy): domain Bacteria; kingdom Pseudomonadati; phylum Pseudomonadota; class Gammaproteobacteria; order Alteromonadales; family Shewanellaceae; genus Shewanella; species Shewanella zhangzhouensis. Next base: position 1,222,137 of record NZ_CP080414.1, on the reverse strand, counting down.
TACCGGTGAAGCCCAGCATGTTACGCACATCGGTAACCTGCTCGACGTTTTCGAGGAAGGTTTCGGCAATGTACTTGGCACGCAGCGGGTCGCCCGGGAAAAGTACGGTTTCAGCAAATGCACCTTCTACAGCATTAATGTGTGGTGTAGCCATCTGTATAACCCCTGTATTTTTGATTAAGACTTAAGTCTTTGATAATAGGCGACTCAAAGGAAGTCGCCAAAACGAAACTTTTTCAGCCACCCTTAGCGGGCTGGCATGAATGACTCACCGTATTCCATTGCCGCCAAACCAAAGTAGCTGGCAATAGACTGACCTATATCCGCAAAGCTGCCGCGCTTACCCAGGGACCCCGCCTTGAGACCGGCACCATAAGCCAGCACAGGCACGAATTCACGGGTGTGGTCGGTACCTTGCCAGGTAGGGTCGCAGCCGTGGTCGGCGGTGAGCAGCAGCAGATCGCCTTCTTCCAGAAGCCCCATCAGCTCTGGCAGACGGGCATCGAAGTATTCCAGTGCCTTGGCATAACCGGATACGTCGCGGCGATGGCCGTAGTGGGAGTCAAAATCCACAAAGTTGGTGAACACTATAGTGTTGTCACCCGCCTGTTTGATTTGATCAAGCGTGGCATCGAACAAATCTTCAAGCCCTGATGCCTTCACCTTTTTGGTGATACCGCAGTGGGCGTAAATATCGGAAATCTTACCCACACTCACCACTTCACCACCGGCTTCTTTGAGCTTATCCAGCACGGTTTTTGATGGCGGCTCAACCGCGTAGTCGCGACGGTTGCCGGTGCGGGCAAAGTCGCTTGGACCTGTGCCTACAAATGGACGGGCAATCACACGGCCGATGTTGTAAGGCTCCAGCTCTTCCCGGGCGATTTCACACAGGCGATAGAGGTTCTCAAGCCCGAAGGTTTCTTCGTGGCAGGCAATCTGGAATACGCTGTCGGCAGAGGTGTAGAAAATCGGCTTGCCGGTTTTCATGTGCTCTTCGCCAAGCTCTTCCAAAATGGTGGTGCCAGAGGCGTGGCAGTTACCCAGGAACTCGGTTAAGCCCGCACGCTCAAGAATTTTATCGGTGAGCTCTTTTGGGAATGAGTTTTGATGCTCGCTGAAGTAACCCCACTCAAACAGCACAGGCACACCAGCCATTTCCCAGTGCCCACTGGGGGTGTCTTTACCTGAGCTCAGCTCCTGACAGTGACCGTAAGCGCCGATGATATCGACGTTGCCACCAAAGCCTGGGGCAAATGCACCGGTCGCTTCTTTGGCCGCATGGGCCAGACCCAGACGGCTTAAGTTTGGCAGCTTGAGTTCACCTTCACGGCCGTTGTTGGCTTTACCATCGGCGCACATTTGTGCGATATGACCAAAGGTGTCTGAACCTACGTCGCCGAACTTGTCTGCATCATCTGCAGCACCTATGCCGAAGGAGTCCAGCATCAAAATAATGGTACGTTTCATAACTCTTCCCCTTACAGATCTTCAGCACGGACGTACTGATAGATCTCAGGTGTTTTTTCAGGTTGCTTATCGCTGACCGTGATAGCCCCACGAACGGCCTTGGCGGCTTCTTCGAAAGCGGCCTCAGACTGCGCATGGATTACGGCAAGCGGCGTGTCTTTGTTTATCGACTGGCCAAGGGCACACACGTTGGACAAGCCCACACTGTAATCCAGCGCATCACCGGGCTTACGACGACCACCACCCAGAGTGACCACTGCAAGACCCAGCTCACGGGTCACCATACTATAGGCAAAGCCGTCACGTTCTGCGTACACGGGGCGTACTATGGATGCCTTGGGCAGATACTTATCGTAACTTTCAACAAAATCTGCAGGACCACCCAGGCCAGACACCATCTTGCCGAAAATCTCGGCAGCGCGGCCGTTATCCAGCACTGTGTTGAGCTTGACTCGGGCGTCGGCTTCATTGGCCGCCAGACCACCCAGCACCAACATCTCGGCGCACAGGCCCATGGTGACTTCATAGAGGCGGGGATTACGGTATTTACCGGTCAGGAAATCCACGGCTTCTTTCACTTCCAGCGCGTTACCGGCGCAGGAGGCCAGCACCTGATTCATGTCGGTGAGCAGCGCAGTGGTTTTGGTGCCGGCACCGTTAGCCACGGCGGTAATAGAGCGCGCCAGTTCCAACGAGGCTTCGTAAGTAGGCATAAAGGCGCCGCTGCCTACTTTCACGTCCATCGCCAGCGCATCCAGGCCAGCGGCCAGCTTCTTCGACAGAATCGATGCAGTGATAAGAGAGATAGACTCGACAGTGGCCGTGTTGTCGCGAATGGAATAGAAACGCTTGTCGGCAGGAACCAGATCGCCGGTTTGGCCGATAATGGCAACCCCGGCTTCTTTTACCACTTTGCGAAACAGCTCGCTGGAGGGCTCCGTTTGGTAACCGGGAATGGCGTCAAACTTATCCAGTGTGCCACCGGTATGACCCAGCCCGCGACCTGAAATCATGGGCACATAACCACCACAGGCTGCGGCCATGGGGCCAAGCATCAGCGAAATCACATCGCCGACACCGCCTGTGCTGTGCTTGTCGATGACAGGGCCGTTCAACCCCAGACTATCCCAGTTGAGTACGGTACCTGAATCACGCATGGCCGTGGTCAGCGCTATACGCTCGTCCATGGTCATGTCGTTGAAATATACCGCCATACCCAGCGCGGCAATCTGTCCTTCGGATACGCTGTTGTCGGTAATCCCTTTCACAAAGAATTGAATTTCTTCTTTGCTGAGAGCCTCTGCGTTGCGCTTTTTGCGAATAATCTCTTGTGCCAGAAACATACTGCTGTCTCCAAGAATGTCGGTAGCTTTCAGTTTCTACCGACAATTCGTCCTCTGGAACGTCGAAACTGTAAAAATATTACAGACTCATATTAGCCAAAGATGAAGCTGACCGTTTCGACGCGGATCACAAATCAGACCCCGGGCTCAGTAGCCCTGGGCGCCTTTTGGTGCTTCTGCCAGCTCCAGGGTGTGCAGCAGGCTGCTAAGCAAGCTGGAAGCACCGAAGCGGAAAGTACGTGGTGTCACCCAATCTTCACCGAGGATGCGAGCCGCAGTGCCAAGGAACTCGGCTGCCGCAGCGGCATCACGCACACCACCGGCAGGCTTGAAGCCTACAGCACGGTTCTTTTCGGCAATCACTGTCAGCATGATTTCGGCGGCTTCCAGAGTGGCGTTAACTGGTACTTTACCGGTGGAGGTCTTGATGAAATCAGCACCTGCATCAATAGAAATTTCAGAGGCCTTACGGATAAGGGCTGGATCTTTCAGCTCGCCGGACTCGATGATGACTTTAAGGAGCACATCGTCACCACAGGCTTCTTTACAGGCTTTAACCAGCTCGAAACCCACGGTTTCATCGCCTTCCATCAGGGCGCGGTATGGGAATACCACGTCCACTTCGTCAGCACCGTAAGCCACGGCCGCACGGGTTTCGAGCACAGCAATCGCGATATCGTCGTTACCGTGAGGGAAGTTGGTCACAGTGGCGATTTGGATATCTTCAGCATCAAGTTCAATCAGCGTCTTGCGGGCGATGGGAATAAAACGGGGATAGATGCAGATAGCGGCGGTATGACCGGCTGGAGTAACGGCTTTTTTGCAAAGCTCAATCACTTTTTCGGCTGTATCATCGTCGTTCAGCGTAGTGAGGTCCATCAACTCAATGGCACGCTGGGCTGCTTTTTTAAGATCGCTCATAGTTGTTCTCCGAGACGTAATTCAAATGAAACAGAAATCTAGTCCTGGGCAACGCCGTGAGGTGGCAGGTTGTTGGAATAATTATGGCCGGGCCTTCAGGCGATGCCAGATGTCATGACGACATAGCTACAGGTATTCAGTGTCGATAATGTTTACCACGACTTGAATCCTTGAAGACCGGAAAGGGGAAACAGCGAGTTTCTGCTTTCCGCGAAAAATCCCTTTTAACGCGAGAGCTCACAAACCTTACTTAAACATGCTCTTTGGGATAAAACCATGCTTGAGTAAAGATTAAGACCTAAGCATTAAGCATGGAGCCGTGCAACGCACGGCTCCACAGTACAATTAGAAGTTGTACTTGGCAGTGAAGATAGCCGCATCGTGGTAAGCAGCAGTGCCCAGCTTGTGATCAGCATAGCGATACTGCAGACCGAAGGTCAGCTCTTGAGTGGCGTTCCACCACAGAGATACTGCACCGTTCTGACCGGTAGACTTCAGAGTGTACTGAGTACCGTTGCCACGGAACTGGTCTTCACGGGCGAATTCAGTTTCGTGCCAGTTGGTAACCATGAACTTCTGGCCACCCAGTTCGAAGTTGTAACCCAGAACCCAACCAGCCATGTAGCCGTTGAAGCCTGAACCAGCGAAGGTTTGGTTCTCGTAGTGTACGCCCAGGAATGGCTTGATCCAGAAACCTGAATCAGTGAATACGTCGTAGCTCACACCCACAACCAGGTTCTGGTCGAAGAAACCTTCGCCGGCAACAGTCAGGCTGTACAGGTGAGAGTAAACGTTCCAGTTGCTGCTACCGATGTTGGCAGCGATAGAACCTTTGGCAGCGATACGGAAAGAGTCAGTAACTGGGTTACCGCTGAAGTCACGCTCGCTCTTGTTGATGTTTTCTGGGTTTTCCAGATCGACGAAGCCGTATACGTCACCCCAAGAGTAACCAGCACCGCCTTCGATTTCGAGGTATACGAAATCTTCTTTGGCGCCACCGTAACCGTTGTTAGAACGATCTTCTGCTTTAGCGGTCCAGTCCAGGTAGTTCACGGACATGTTAGAGAAGCCGTAGAACTGTTCAGCTTGAGCAGCACCGGTAGACAGAGCAGCAAAAGTAGCGGCGGCAACAGCCATCATTTTAACGTTTTTCATCATCAACCCCATTTATCTAGGTTTGCTGCTCGAGGCAGCGTTTTTATTTTGCCCGTGTATTCTACCTTGCCCGTGCGAAAGCACAATATTGGCGGCAGAAAACACGAACATTAAATTCTTATTTGTGAACAACGTCGTGAAACGACCCCTTAGCTCAATTAACCATTTTTACAATTGGTTTACATTAAGCCCCATCGCCGATTGTCTCAGTGATGGATAAGTTTCAGACGATTCGTTGGAAAATGGTTGTATTAACAGGAGCCCCGAAATCAGGGCCCCTCTGCGCGATTAAATCGCCAGGAACAGACCTGCGAGAGTCGCACTCATCAGGTTAGCCAGAGAGCCGGCGATAACAGCACGGATACCCAGCTTAGCCAGATCGTGGCGACGGTTAGGCGCCATGGCACCCAGACCACCCAGCAGAATGGCGATAGAAGACAGGTTAGCGAATCCACACAGAGCGAAAGAGATAATCGCTTTGGTACGGTCGGTCATGGCAGCGCCGGTTTCTGCAACCAGCATACCGCCGTCAGCGATGTCCTTCAGGTAAGGAGCAAAGTTCAGGTAGGCTACGAATTCGTTCACAACGATCTTCTGACCGATGAAAGAACCGGCAACCAGGGCTTCGTTCCATGGAACACCGATAAGGAATGCCAGTGGCATGAAGATGTAACCGAGGATCAGCTCGAGGGTCAGACCTTCAACACCGAACCAGCCACCTACACCACCGATGATACCGTTGATCATGGCAATCAGACCCACGAAAGCAATCAGCATCGCGCCTACGTTCAGGGCCAGGTGCATACCAGAAGAAGCACCGGCAGCGGCAGCGTCCAGAACGTTGGCTGGCTTGTCAGGATCTTCTGGCAGCTCATCCATTTCGTTCTTGGCGCTTTCAGTTTCTGGGTGCATCAGCTTGGCCATCAACAGACCACCTGGAGCAGCCATGAATGACGCAGCTACCAGATACTCAATCTTAACGCCCATAGAAGCGTAACCAGCCAGAACAGAACCCGCGATAGAAGCCAGACCGCCCACCATGATGGCGAACAGTTCAGACTGAGTCATGGTTGGGATGAATGGACGCACTACCAGAGGTGCTTCAGTCTGACCTACGAAGATGTTCGCAGTAGCAGACATAGACTCGGTACGGCTGGTGCCCAGGGCTTTTTGCAGAGCGCCACCGATGATACGGATAACCCACTGCATGATGCCCAGGTAGTACAGTACGGCAATCAGAGAAGAGAAGAAAATGATAACTGGCAGTACGTTGATGGCGAAAATGAAGCCAACTTTGAACTGAGCCAGATCACCGAACAGGAAGTTGATACCTTGCTGACCAAATCCGATCACTTTTGAAACGTAGTCTGAAGCACCCTTAAGGATATCTTTACCCCAAGGTACATACAGAACGAAGCCACCGAAGGCAGCCTGAATAGCCAGCGCACCGCCAACGGCACGTACACTGATCGCCTTTTTGTTATTGGAAAGGAGGAAACCTATTCCAAGTAGGACTGCAACGCCTACCAAGCTCATTAATATACTCATTAACCATCACCCTTTTGTTAACACTTTTTAGTTATGTTGTTAACCAACCTATTTCCGAGCAAGATTATACCTTAGCCCTTGCTGAAAATCGTCGTTTTGATCAAATTTTTGAACTTAAATTTCAACTGCTTAGCAACAACAAACATTGCGACAAACACCTGTTTAAGTGAAAAAACCTATAGCTCAAACAGTTGCGCCACATTGCTTAACAGTCGTTCTGATATTAGAACATTGGATTTTTTTTGCAAATGGGCCATTTTGGTGACAATTTGACCAATTAAGAGGGGGGAATTACGACTTCCTCTAGCACTTTTGGGTGCCATTGCAGGCGAATCTGTCTCGCAAATGAAACTTTCTATCGGTAATGTCTCAATAACTTTATGCAGCTTTTTCGCATCATCATTCAATAACAAGCCGCCGATACCCAAACGATATCCCAGCTCAATATAGCGCTTGGCTACTTCAACGCTGCCATAAAAACCATGTATCACCCCTCGGCGGGGTAACGAATGACTGGAAAGCAGGGAAATCAGGGGTTCGTGGGATTTAACACTGTGAAGAATAACCGGCAATTGATGTTTGCCGGCAAGCAACAACTGGGCTTCTAACGCCTGCTGCTGCCAGTGCCAGTTCCCATCCCGGATCCTATCCAGACCACATTCCCCCACAGCAACCAACTTCTTATCACTGCGGTGGCTGTCCAATCGTTCGGATAAATCATCTATGGCACTCTGCCAATTGGCGTCCACATACCAGGGATGCAGACCCAGCCCATAGGGACAGGCATATTGGTGGGCAACCTGAAGCTGCCTGTCCCAATGGGCAGGAGAAACGCCGGGAATAATGCAGGTCGAGATGTTAGCCTTTGCCATGGCCGCAAACACTGCGTCTCGGTCGGGGTCAAACTCAGGAAAATCCAGATGTGCATGGCTGTCAATGAGCCTCAGGGATGCCGACAAAGGTTTTTCCTCCGATACTCATGATGAAGAGTTGCTTGTATTCAGGATAAATGCACTAAATCAGCCCATCGAGCCTCATTGTCTGTGTTTGTCGCTCTCTGGGGAATTTGTTGTCAGGCGCTCGTCAGATGCGACCGTTGCATGGGGCATCCCTGAATGATCTGCCCCGGTATGCCTTGAGCACTTTGACTCGAGTTCGGGCTCTTCCAACCTGGGGGCACAGCAGCGTCGATTTTCCGGTGTCAGTCCCATGCGGTCACACCAATCCGTGTAGGCTTTCCAACCAAGCTTTATCCAGGACAACATGCTTCACCTCCGTACAACAGGCAATAAAAAAGGCGGGTATCCCCGCCCTTTGGCTCCGCGATTAATGCTCGCGGGTCTTGGCAAACTGAATGTCGGGATAACGTTCCATCGACAGATTCAGGTTAACCATGGTGGGGGCAATGTAAGTGAGGTTGTCACCACCATCCAATGCCAGGTTGGTGGAACACTTACGTTTGAATTCTTCCAGTTTACGCCCATCTTCACAATAGACCCAACGTGCCGTCGCCACGTTGACCGCCTCATAGATGGCTTCAACGTTATATTCAGACTTAAGGCGGGCAACTACCACCTCAAACTGCAGCACGCCCACAGCGCCCACGATAAGATCGTTGGTGTCCAGCGGGCGGAACACCTGCACAGCACCTTCTTCTGAAAGCTGTACCAGGCCCTTTAGCAGCTGCTTTTGCTTTAGAGGGTCTTTCAGGCGAATACGGCGGAACATTTCAGGTGCAAAGTTGGGAATACCAGTGAACTTGAGATCCTCACCCTGTGTGAAGGTATCACCAATCTGGATGGTACCGTGGTTATGCAGACCGATAATATCGCCCGCAAAGGCTTCTTCGGCGCGCTCACGGTCACCGGCCATAAAGGTCACGGCATCTGAGATGTTCACGGTTTTACCGATGCGCACGTGCTTCATCTTCATGCCCTGGGTGTACTTACCCGAGACTATACGCATAAAGGCGATACGGTCACGGTGCTTGGGATCCATATTGGCCTGAATTTTAAACACGAAGCCAGAGAACTTGTCTTCACCCGCTTCCACGGTGCGCTCGCTGGTCTCTCGTGGCATAGGAGCAGGTGCCCACTGCGTCAGGCCATCGAGCATATGGTCTACACCAAAGTTCCCCAGAGCTGTACCGAAATAGACGGGTGTCAGCTCACCACTCAAAAACAATTCCTTGTCGAACTCGTTGGAGGCGCCGCGTACCAGCTCCAGCTCTTCACGCAGCTGCTCGGCAAAGTCACTGCCGACCGCAGCATCCAGCTCAGGATTATCCAGGCCTTTTACAATGCGCAGTTCCTGAATGGTATGGCCATGACCTGTCTGATACAGGATGGTTTCATCACGATGCAGGTGATAAACGCCCTTGAAAAGCTTACCGCAGCCAATGGGCCAGGTGATGGGAGCGCAGAGGATGTTAAGCTCTGTCTCCACCTCGTCGAGCAGCTCCATGGGATCGCGAATGTCACGGTCGAGCTTGTTCATAAAGGTCACAATGGGAGTATCACGCAGACGGGTGACTTCCATCAGCTTACGGGTACGGTCTTCTACACCCTTTGCGGCGTCAATCACCATCAAACAGGAATCCACCGCCGTGAGGGTGCGGTAGGTATCTTCCGAGAAGTCTTCGTGACCGGGAGTATCGAGCAGGTTCACCAGACAGCTGTTGTATGGAAACTGCATCACAGAGGTGGTAACCGAAATACCACGCTCTTTTTCCATCTCCATCCAGTCAGACTTGGCATGCTGACCGCTGCCCCGCCCCTTTACAGTACCGGCGCTTTGGATAGCGCGGCCGTGCAACAGCACCTTTTCGGTAATGGTGGTTTTACCGGCGTCCGGGTGAGAAATAATGGCGAAGGTGCGGCGTGAAGCCACTTCGGCAAGCAATGTATTTGACATGGATAGCTTTCTTTCAAGTAGCGTCGCCGCCCGAAGGCGGCGACTCGAATGGCACTAAATTGGGGGGTATTTTCGCCTAAATTGGCCTTGAGTACAACGACAGCGCTTAAGGCTTGTCGATTGTTGCCTGAGCTTGTTCTGCCATACGGGCCAGTTCGACCCTGGCATACCTGTGCTCAACAAAGTCGTAGATGTTGGTGGCCAGCGCCAAACGGAAGTAGTTGGCAGCAGCATCTTTGTTGCCCAGCGACTCTTCCGCCTTGGCAACATAGAAGTAAGCCTCACACAGCCGTTCGGCGTATTCACGGGGATGATTAAGGCCAAGTTTCGCCTTTTCAAACAGGGCTTTTTTGCTCACATTACCCAGATAAAAATCGGCAATGGCGGCCGCCCAGTCGTCTTTCAGCAACTGCCTGTGCTCGGCCAGATTCTTCAGTGCATTCTGCCGGTCAAGCTTGGTATCGATTAAATAATACCAAAGCGCCCGATAACCATCGGAGGGGTCGCGTCTCAGGAACATGTCCATATCACTGACGGCCAAATCGCTGCGCTCACCGTAGTAAAGGGCGATACCACGGTTCAGATAGGCATAGTCATAATTGGGTTCAAGCTCGAGGACCGCATCAAAGGCTTCGTAAGCGTTATCGAAATCGCCTTCCTGGGTGTAATAAATGCCCAGAAAATTATAAGCATCGGCGATATTGGGCAGGATTTTCAGCGCTTGATGGAAATCGAGTCGCGCCATCAATCTCAGCCCCAGGGTGTCGTAAAGCACACCGCGCTCGTAATAGACCCGCGCCAATTGCTCTTCGTTGAGGTCCATGGTGGCAAGCACTTCGTTAAGCCGTGCCAGGCTGACTTCATGCTTGTAGTCCGGCAATAATGGCGCCACAACCAAGCGACCATCTGCATCATTGAGCGAGGTGTTGCCACTGGTCGACGCACAGCCGCCAGACATCATACTTGCCCCAATCAGGACCGACACCAACAATGTTCTGAGTTTTAGCTCCATCCAACTCTCACCTTTCGACCTGCGAAACCCTAATGGGCCCTGTGTCGCTCCATCATAGCAATCCATACTGTCACCCGCCATCAGCCATTGATATTTATTATAAATTGTCGGCCTGGTTTTCACTGTTCAATAAAAAAGGAGACCCAAAGGTCTCCTTTTATTAACCGTTATGGCTATCTGTTATTCGGCAGCAGGTTCTTTAACCTGAGCTTCTTTGATAGACAGACGCACACGACCCTGACGATCCACTTCCATTACCTTCACGGTCACTTCCTGGTTCAGTTGCAGGTGGTCAGATACGTTGGCTACACGCTCATCGCTGATTTGCGAGATGTGTACCAGACCATCTTTGCCAGGCAGGATGTTCACAAAGGCACCGAAGTCAACGATACGGATAACCTTACCAGTGTACAGACGGCCCACTTCCACTTCAGAGGTGATTTCCTCGATGCGGCGGATAGCTTCGCGGGTCGCGTCGCCATTGTTGGAGGCAATCTTCACAGTACCGTCGTCTTCCAGCTCGATGGTGGTACCGGTTTCTTCGGTCAGCGCACGGATAACGGCGCCGCCTTTACCGATAACATCACGGATCTTCTCTGGGTTGATCTTGATGGTGGTGATGCGAGGAGCGAAGTCAGAGATATCTGGACGGGCGCTGCCGATGGCCTGGTCCATTACGTTCAGGATGTGAACGCGGGCGCCATAAGCCTGCTGCAGAGCGATTTCCATGATTTCTTTGGTGATACCTTCGATTTTGATGTCCATCTGCAGTGCAGTAACACCATCACGGGTACCGGCTACTTTGAAGTCCATGTCGCCCAGATGATCTTCGTCACCCAGGATGTCAGACAGAACTACGAAGTTGTCGCCTTCTTTCACCAGACCCATGGCAATACCGGCCACGGAAGTCTTGATAGGTACACCGGCGTCCATCAGCGCCAGAGAGGTACCGCACACAGAGGCCATGGAAGAAGAACCGTTGGACTCGGTGATTTCAGATACCACACGTACAGAGTATGGGAACTCTTCGGCAGACGGCATTACCGCGTTGATACCACGCCATGCCAGCTTGCCGTGACCGATTTCGCGGCGCTTTGGCGAGCCAACCATACCGGTTTCACCCACAGAGTATGGAGGGAAGTTGTAGTGCAGCATGAAGCGGTTGGTGCGCTCGCCCATGATGGAGTCAATCTTCTGAGCATCACGCTCGGTACCCAGAGTACAGGTTACCAGCGCCTGGGTTTCACCGCGGGTGAACAGCGCGCTGCCGTGGGTACGTGGCAGTACACCGGCCATCACAGACAGGGCACGGATCATGTCTGGCTCACGGCCATCGATACGTGGCATGCCAGCGATAATGCGGCTGCGAACCACGTTCTTCTCGAGGCTGCCCAGCAGATCGGCGGCTTCACGTACGTTCACTTCAGGATTGGCTTCCTGCAGCTTGGCGATGGTGGCTTTCTTCACTTCACCAACGGCTTCGTAACGCTCTTGCTTGGCCATGATCTGGTAAGCGGCTGTCAGACCTTCTTCGGCCAGTTCTTTGATTTGTGCAACCAGAGTTTCGTTCTTAACAGGTGCAGTCCAATCCCAACGTGGCTTGCCGGCTTCGGCAGCAAACTCGTTGATGGCATTGATAACAACCTGCTGCTGGTCGTGGCCGTAAACCACGGCGCCCAGCATCACTTCTTCTGGCAGAGATTTGGCTTCAGATTCAACCATCAGTACGGCGCTCTGGGTACCGGCAACCACCAGATCCAGTTCGCTGCCAGCCAGTTCAGCGGCACCTGGGTTCAGCACGTATTCGCCATTCACATAACCTACGCGGGCAGCGCCCAGTGGACCATTGAATGGAATACCTGAAATCGCCAGGGCAGCAGAAGTACCGATCATAGAAACAATGTCCGGCTCAATCTGAGGGTCTACCGATACCACTGTGATGATGACCTGTACTTCGTTGGTAAAGTCATCAGGGAACAGGGGGCGGATTGGACGATCGATCAATCGGGCAATCAGAGTTTCGTCTTCAGATGGACGGCCTTCACGCTTAAAGAAGCCACCTGGGATCTTACCAGCTGCGTAAGTTTTTTCCTGGTAGTTTACGGTAAGTGGGAAGAAGTCACGGCCTGGGTCTGCTTCCTTCTTGCCCACAACGGTAACCAGTACAGTTGTGTCGCCCATGCTTGCCATTACGGCACCATCGGCTTGACGAGCGATTACGCCTGTTTCCAGAGTGACTGTATGCTGACCATACTCAAAACTTTTTACGATAGGATTCACGTGACCCATTCCTTAATTAATGACCTTGAAATACGCGCGTAAGTATACTGCAAGTCAAGTAGATAGTTAAAGAGTGGAATCTGGTGACAAATCTTTAACTTTTCACTACAGTGGCTTTTATCGGACTGGCGAAATCCGTCCCGGAACGGACCTGCCCTAACGCTTCTATTAGCCCGGAAACTGATTGATGGCGATTCGGTTCAAATCACTTACCTGGAAACAAACCAACCTCGTTGTCTTCACAGCGCTGTTTTTTGCTGTTGCGATTTTTATCATCGAGCTGGCTCTGATGGTAATGTCAACCCGGGAAGCCTTGACTTCCAGCCAGCAGGAACTGCTTGATTCGGTTGAACAACCTGCTGCCAATGCCGTGTGGGCTCTGGATGATAACCTCGCCCGTCAAACCCTTGAAGGGGTGCTTAAAGTCGAGCATGTGGGCGCCTCGGTTATCGAGCTGGATGATGGTTCGCTGTTTGTCTCGGTCACCAACGGCAAAAACACCTACTCAAATTTTTTTAATAGTTTAAGTGAAGAACTCTTCGGGGATTTACGTGAAATCTCCCGTCCTTTGTACCGCCCTTTTTACTTTGAAGGCTCCAGGCAACAGCAGCTGATTGGCAGCCTGACTATTTTTTATGATACCCAGGAACTGGCAAATACCCTCTTCGGCCAGCTAAAAGTGGGTTTTATGGCGACCCTGGCGCGGGCGCTGTTTCTGACGCTGGTGTTGTCCATCGTGTTTCACCGCTTTCTCACTCAGCCGATTGCCCGCATAAGTGAAGCCATCGACAAGATTGAGCCAGAGTCACCGGATGAAAACCTGCTCCCCATTTCCGATGCCCACAAAGACGATGAGTTGGGCTTGGTAACCACCAAACTCAATCAAATCCTGCTGCAATTTGGCCAGACCCAGAGCAAACTGCGCAAGATGGCCACCAGAGACCCTCTCACCGGCCTGCCAAACCGCACCTTGCTGCTTGAGACCATAGCTGTGACAATACAGCGCGCCCGGGTTCACAAGCGTTCATTCACCCTGCTGTTTATCGACCTCGACCGCTTTAAAAACGTCAACGACTCCCTGGGCCATGCACTGGGCGATCAGTTCCTTGCCCGTATCGCGCGGCTGCTTGAACGGGTAGTGGGCGATAAGGGCACGGTTGCACGCCTCGGTGGTGATGAGTTCGTTATCCTGGCGGATGAAATCCACTGTGCCGATATGGCAGCAGACTTTGTCGATAAACTATTGGTACAGCTGAACAATCCCATTCAGCTTGGGGACCACTCTATCCATCCCGCAGCCTCTGTGGGCATCTCCCTCTACCCAGAGGATGGCAACAGCGCCGAAGACCTTATCCGACACGCCGATATCGCCATGTACAGCGCCAAGGCCTCGGGCTCGAACCAGTGGGCCTTCTTTAAGCAGCAAATGACAGAACGCGCGGCCGTGCGTTTACGCACCGAAGCGTCTTTGCACGATGCACTCAAAAACGACGAGTTCGTACTGCACTTTCAGCCCAAGCTGGATTTGACCACAGGCAAGGTCATGGGCTGCGAGGCGCTTATCCGCTGGCAAAAAGATGGCCGTCTGATAAGCCCCATGTCTTTTATTCCGGTCGCAGAAGAAACCGGCATCATAGTTCCCATCGGCCGCTGGGTATTGGAGCAAAGCTGTAAAACACTGCGCCACTGGCAAAAGCAGTACAACTTCGCCATTCCCATTGCGGTCAATGTGGCATCACAGCAATTTGCCGATGCCAGCCTGGTGCCTGATATCAAGCAGATGGCGCTGCGCTATCAGATATCGCCGGATTTATTGGAAGTCGAAATCACCGAAACTTCATTGATGAGCGACGTAGAAACGGCCATCAGCAAACTGGAACAGCTTAAAAATGCCGGTTTTGGTATTGCGGTAGATGACTTTGGCACCGGCTATTCCTCGCTGTCTTATCTGCGACATCTGCCGATTACCACCATGAAGATTGACCGCTGTTTCGTGACTGACCTGCCCAACGACAGCGCCATCGCATCGACCATTCTGATGTTGGGGAAACAGCTGGATCTGCGGATTGTCGCGGAAGGTATTGAGAATGAGCAGCAGCTGCAGTGGCTCAAAAATGCCGGTTGCGGTATCGGTCAGGGCTTTTACTTCAGTCCGCCGTTACCCATGGAAGAGTTTGAAGAGAAATACATCCGCTCACAAACGGCTGAAATACAAAACCTCCACGGTTAACCAATAAAAGCCGATTCCAGAAACGAAAAAAGGAGGCAAATGCCTCCTTTTTTCTTGCTTCGCTGGATTAGCGACGCAGACCCAGCTTCTGGATCAGAGCGTTGTAACGCTCATTCTCGGTACGCTGCAGGTAAGACAGCAGCTTACGACGAGAGCTAACCATACGCAGCAGACCACGACGTGAGTGGTGATCGTGAATATGAGTCTTGAAGTGATCCTGCAGGTGGTTGATCTGAGCAGTCAGCAGAGCTACCTGAACTTCAGTTGAACCAGTGTCGTTTTCACCACGGCCAAACTCAGCCAGGATTTTTGCTTTAGCTTCAGTACTTAGTGACATGAATATCTCCAAAATATCAGTAAATTGTCTCAGCCGATCACTAACTCAGCCAAGAAGACGCGATATTTTAGCCACATTCGACTGCCGTAGCAACCGCTTTAGGCTTCATCATCGTAAAAGACAACAAGGCGCTTGGGCGCCAGCAGGCCATCTTCATTGATGGCACCCACACCAACAAACCGTCGGGCCTCACCAAGGGTAATGCGCATCAGGCTGTCGCAGGCCACACCTGCAACGCGCACCGGGTTTCCGTTCATCAGATAAGGGGCAACCGCATCCGGAATATTGACCTCCGGAAAATCGGCCACCGCAGTATCCATCGGCAGCAACAGAGGGTCGAGCAAGGTCCTCGGCTCAACGCCCTCCTGCTCTGCCTGAGAGAGCAATGCTTCGAGAGCTTCGATGGTCACCATGCGCTCATAAGGATAACCGGCGACAGCGGTACGCCTGAGCATAATCACATGGGCGCCACAGCCAAGCTTTTCACCGAGGTCGTCGATGATGGTACGGATATAGGTACCCTTGGAGCAGTGAATATCCAACGTCAGCTCATCGCCTTCAAGCTTGATAAAGTTAAGCTCGAATACTGTGATGGGCCTGGCTTCACGTGGTACTTCCTTACCTTCACGGGCGTACTTGTACAGGGGCTGGCCCTGATACTTGAGCGCCGAAAACATCGAAGGTACCTGCAGGGTATCGCCACGGAAACTGTCCAGGGCTGAATCCAATTGCTCCTGAGTGAAGTTCAGGGGTCTTTCGCTGACCACTTCGCCGTCGGAATCACTGGTGTCAGTGCGCTGACCAAGCTTGGCGGTAACCAGATAACGCTTATCCGCATCCAGCAGGTGCTGGGAAAACTTGGTCGCCTCACCGAGGCACACTGGCAACATGCCGGTCGCCAGAGGATCGAGCGCGCCTGTATGGCCGGCTTTGGACGCATTGTAAATGCGCTTGACCCGCTGCAGGGCATGATTGGAACTCATGCCTGTGGGCTTGTCCAGCAGGACGATACCGTCGATATTGCGCCCTTTGGTGCGTCTTGCCATCAGTCTTCCTCGCGCTGTCCTTCCTGGGGTTCATCGCCGCTGTGACCTTTCTTGGCCTCATCGTCTCGAATGACCTTACTCACCAGGTTTGACATGCGCATACCTTCAACCAGAGACGCATCGTAGATAAAGCGCAGCTCAGGCATCACCCTAAGCTTCATGCGACCGGCCACCAGGGTTCGGGCATAAGGTGCGGCCGTATTGAGGGCAGCCAGTTTGGCTTCGATAACCTGAGGATCTTCCTCGAAAAAGGTCACGTACACTTTGGCGTGGCTCAGATCGCGGGATACATCCACGTCATTGACGGTTACCATGCCGATGCGAGGATCTTTCATGTCCCGCTGCAGTACAAAGGCCAGCTCCTGTTGCAGCTGCTGACCGATGCGGCGGGTACGACTAAATTCTCTTGCCATGATTACTTACCATAAAATCAACAAGGGCGGCCTGAGCCGCCCTTTTTTGGTTGTTAGAGTGTCCGTGCGACTTCGATAGTTTCGAACACTTCAATTTGATCGCCTACGCGAACATCATTGTAGTTCTTAACGCCGATACCACACTCCATGCCGTTGCGGACTTCGTTCACGTCGTCCTTGAAGCGGCGCAGAGACTCCAGCTCACCTTCATAGATTACCACGTTCTCACGCAGTACGCGGATTGGCGCGCTGCGCTTCACGATACCTTCAATCACCATACAGCCGGCGATAGCGCCAAGCTTAGGCGACTTGAACACGTCACGCACTTCGGCCAGACCAATGATCTGCTGCTTGAACTCAGGTGACAGCATACCGCTCATGGCAGACTTCACTTCGTCAATCAGGTCGTAGATCACGCTGTAGTAGCGCAGATCAACGGCTTCAGATTCGATGGTCTTACGGGCCTGAGCGTCGGCACGTACGTTAAAGCCAACCATGATGGCGTTGGAGGCGGCAGCCAGAGTCGCGTCGGTTTCGGTCAGAGCACCTACACCGGAAGCGATGATGTTCACCTTCACTTCATCGGTAGACAGCTTGCGCAGCGAGTCGGTGATGGCTTCCAGAGAACCCTGTACGTCGGCCTTGAGGACGATGTTGAGTTCCTGTACTTCGCCTTCGGTCATGTTGGCAAACATGTTCTCGAGCTTGGACTTCTGCTGACGCGCCAGTTTCACATCACGGAACTTGCCTTGACGATACAGGGCCACTTCACGGGCTTTACGCTCGTCACGCACCACAGTCGCTTCGTCACCGGCAGAAGGCACACCTGACAGACCAAGGATCTCTACAGGAATAGATGGACCGGCTTCCATAATTGGGCGACCGTTTTCATCTTTCATGGCACGAATTTTACCGTACTCGAGACCACACAGAACGATGTCGCCCTGACGCAGCGTACCTTCCTGAACCAGAACGGTCGCTACCGGACCACGGCCCTTGTCGAGCTGAGATTCGATAACCACACCGGCGGCCATACCATCACGTACAGCTTTGAGTTCCAGAACTTCGGCCTGAAGCAGGATAGCTTCCAGCAGTTCATCAACGCCCTGACCAGTCTTGGCAGACACGTAACAGAACATGTTCTCGCCACCCCAGTCTTCTGACATTACGCCATGCTGAGACAGTTCGTTCTTCACACGATCGATATCGGCTTCTGGCTTGTCCATCTTGTTCACAGCCACAATCAAAGGCACGTTACCGGCCTTGGCGTGCTGGATAGCTTCGATGGTCTGTGGCATTACGCCGTCGTCGGCGGCCACAACCAGAATAACGATGTCAGTTGCCTTGGCGCCACGGGCACGCATTGCGGTAAAGGCCGCGTGACCAGGGGTATCCAGGAAGGTGATCATGCCGTTGTCGGTTTCTACGTGGTAGGCACCGATGTGCTGGGTAATACCACCGGCTTCACCGGCCGCCACCTTGGTGCGACGGATGTAGTCGAGCAGCGAGGTCTTACCATGGTCAACGTGACCCATGATGGTTACCACAGGAGCGCGAGGCTCAAGCTTGGTGGTGCCTTCATCGTCACGATCCGCCAGAACCTGATGCTCCAGCTCGTTTTCACGCAGCAGTACAACCTTGTGGCCCATTTCCTCAGCAACCAGCTGGGCAGTTTCCTGATCCAGTACCTGGTTGATGGTTACCATGGATCCCATCTTCATCATGGCTTTGATGATTTCAGTGGCTTTAACTGCCATCTTCTGTGCCAGCTCGGCCACAGTCACAGTCTCGCCAATGCGCACGTCACGGGTCACAGCTGCCACGGGCTTGTTAAAGCCGTGTGCCATGGACTCGGGAGTGCTCTTGTACTTCATATGCTTCTCACGACCTTCGCGAGCGTCTTTACCACCACGCTTGCTCTTGGTCTGAGTCTTGTTGCGGTTGCGACGACCGCGTTTTTCATCATCCAGATCGGCACTGTCTTCGGCAGCACGGGCTACCTTGGACGTGGTCACATGGTGATCGCCATAACGCTCAGCCTCGATACGACGTCGCTCTTCTTCAGCCCAACGAGCGGCGTTTTCTTCAGCCAGCAGACGCGCTTTTTCTTTGGCAGCGGCTTCTTCCTGAGTAGCCTTGCTCTTGGCAGCTTCTTCCTGCTGCGCCTTCAGGCGAGCAGCTTCAGCCTTGGCTTCTTCAGACTCAACAGGCTTTGGCTGTTCTTTGGCAGCACTGACGCTAGCTTTTGCTTTGGCTTTGGCTTCCGCTTCGGCCTTGGCTTTTGCCTTGGCTTCAGCTTCGGCTTTTGCCTTGGCTTCGGCTTTTGCCTTGGCTTCGGCTTCTGCTCTCGCTTTGGCTTCTGCTTCAGCTTTTGCCTTGGCTTCGGCTTCAGCCTGAGCACGGGCCTCTTCTTCGGCCTTCAGGGCTGCTTCGTTGCCGTCACGCTTCACGAAAGTACGCTTCTTACGCACTTCCACTTTCACGTCTTTAGACTGACCACCACCGCTGGACACGCTCAGCGTAGACACAGTCTTACGCTGCAGTGTCATTTTGGTTGGCTGAGCGTCGCCGCCGTGTTGTTTCTTCAAAAAGTCCAGCAGTTGCTGTTTTTCTGATTCAGACACAGTGTCAACTTTAGCCTTCTTGATACCGGCCTGGGCAAACTGTTCAATAAGTCTATCAACAGTTTTACCGACTTCTGTGGCTAGTTTCTCTACCGTAATTTCCGTCATAGGTTACCTCCCCTGTTGATCGACTTAAGACTCTTCGCCAAACCAACAGATGTTACGGGCAGCCATGATCAGCGCACCGGCTTTCTCTTCTGTCAATTCTTCTATTTCGATCAAATCATCAATGCCTTGTTCGGCCAAATCTTCCAGCGTCACTACACCACGGCTTGCAAGTACAAACGCGAGGTGGCGCTCCATGCCTTCCAGATTCAGCAATTCTTCACTCGGCTCTGCACCGTCCAGCGCTTCTTCAGACGCCAACGCACGGGTAGAAATGGCCGCTTTGGCGCGCTCACGCAGCGCTTCAACGATATCCTCGTCAAAGCCATCGATTGCCAAGAGTTCGGCAACCGGTACATAAGCCACTTCTTCCAGTGAGGTGAAGCCTTCATCGGCCAGCACCTGAGCAAAATCTTCATCTACATCCAGTGACTCCATAAACAGCGCAACCACCTTGGCACTTTCGGCCTGGTGCTTGGCATTCATGTCTGCCACTGTCATCACGTTCAGCTCCCAACCGGTCAGTTGAGTGGCCAAACGCACGTTCTGACCGTTACGGCCAATGGCCTGGGCCAGAGAATCAGCTTCCACGGCGATATCCATGGAGTGGTTATCTTCATCCACGATGATAGAAGCCACATCGGCTGGTGCCATGGCGTTGATAACAAATTGCGCTGGGTTATCGTCCCACAGCACAATATCCACGCGCTCACCACCGAGTTCGTTGGACACGGCCTGAACACGGGCACCACGCATACCCACACAGGCGCCGATAGGATCGATGCGACGGTCGTTAGACTTCACAGCAATCTTGGCGCGGCTGCCTGGGTCACGGGCAGCACCCATCACCTCGATCATCTCGTCAGCGATTTCGGGCACTTCCACGCGGAAGAGCTCGATCAGCATTTCAGGCTTGGTACGGGTAAGGTACAACTGAGCACCACGGGCCTCGGGACGTACTGCGTAGAGCAGTGCGCGAACGCGGTCGCCTGGGCGGAAGGATTCGCGGGCAATCAGGTCTTCTTTGTACAACACGCCATCGGCGTTGTTACCAAGGTCAACGATGACACTGTCACGATTGCTCTTCTTCACCACACCAGTGATGATTTCGCCTTCTTTATCGTAAAACTGTTCAACTACCTGAGCACGCTCGGCCTCGCGCACTTTTTGCACGATAACCTGCTTGGCAGTTTGGGTTGTGATACGGTCGAAAACCACGGACTCGATTTCGTCCTCGATAAACTCACCCACCTGAATTTCAGGTTCTTCATAGCGGGCGGCTTCGAGCGTGATCTCACGGTAAGGGTTTTCCAGCGCTTCGCCGTTGTCCTCAACCACCATCCAGCGACGGAAGGTTTCATAGTCACCGGTCTTGCGATCGATGGCCACACGAACGTCGATATCACCTTCGTACTTTTTCTTGGTTGCCGTGGCCAGAGCTGTCTCCAGCGCCTCGAAAATCTTTTCACGCGGAACGGCTTTTTCGTTTGAAACCGCCTCAGCGACCAGCAGAATCTCTTTATTCATCGTCTTGCCTCGTTCACCTTGAAACCATCAAAACTTCGCAATAATGTTGCCTTTGCGGATATTGTCCAGGGCAACGACCAATGTCTTGCCATCGACTATGATGGTCAGCATCTGGCCTTCAACCTTGTCGATAACACCTTTCAAGTTCCGACTGCCTTCCACAGGCATGGTCAGTTGTACTTTTACATCCTCACCCAGATAACGGGCGTATTGGGCTGCGTTGAACAGCGGTCTGTCCAGCCCAGGCGAAGACACTTCGAGAGTGTATTCGTTGGAAATTGGGTCTTCCACATCGAGGATTGCACTGATTTGGCGACTGGCTTCAGCACAGTCGTCAACGGAAATACCCTGCTCGCTGTCGATATAAACACGCAGGATTGAATGCTTTCCTGCCTGCACGTATTCAATGCCCCACACCACATAGCCAGCGGCTTCGACAGCCGGTGTCAGCATTTCTGCCAGTCTGGTTTCCAATGTCGCCAAAGTGACCCCCGAAAAAACAAAAAAGGGCTATAAAGCCCCAGTAACTGTACCGCAAAACACTGCGGTGGATCTGAAAGTCCATATAACAAAAAACCCCGTAATAACGAGGCCATTGCTTATAAGAACCTGTTTACAGTAGCGAATTCTTCCATAAACTCGAAACTGGGAGCTGGTTGCGGGGGCCGGATTTGAACCGACGACCTTCGGGTTATGAGCCCGACGAGCTACCATGCTGCTCCACCCCGCGTCAACTGCTGCAAGTATATTGACTTAACAACTTACTTGCAATGATTGCTACCTGTTTGACCTGGTTACAATCATTTTAATTGGTGCCGAGAGCGGGACTTGAACCCGCACGTCCGTTAGGACACAGCCACCTCAAGGCTGCGCGTCTACCAATTTCACCACCTCGGCTAATCGTGCTTTTTAGTCAGGAATTTTGGTTTCTGACTTTTCGGTCTGCTGAACTTCCTCTGCGGTAGGTTCAGAACCGATGTTGTTCCATTTATCTTCCTGCTTGATGTGGTTCGCACTCAGGTTGCCTATGATCAGGCTCAGAGTGAAGAATGCCACAGCCAGGATTGCAGTGGAACGGGTCAAAAAGTTGCCTGAACCACTCGAACCAAACAGGGTGCCTGATGCGCCTGCGCCAAATGACGCACCCATGTCGGCTCCTTTACCTTGCTGGATGAGAACCAGGCCAATCAGACCCAATGCGACCAACAAGTAGATAACTATCAGTACTTCGTACATATTATGCGCTCATTGCTATGGAACACAGAGTTAAAAACTCGGACGAGTTTAAACTGGCTCCGCCAATCAGTCCACCGTCAACATCAGGTTGGGCGAATAAATCTGCCGCGTTGCTTGGCGTTACACTTCCGCCATACAAAATCCTGACATTCTCCCCGATGAAGGGGGAAACTTCAGAGAGCCTTCTGCGAATAAACGCATGAACTTCCTGGGCTTGCTCTGGTGTAGCGCTTTTACCTGTCCCTACTGCCCAAAGGGGCTCATAGGCGATAATGGCGTTATCAAAAGCCATGGTACCGTTCTTTTCGATTACCACGTCCAGCTCTTCTGCTATCACCTCGAAGGTTCTTCTAGCTTCTCGAGCTGGGCCTGATTCACCAACACAGAGTATTGGAGTCAAGCCGTGCTTTTGGGCGGCGGCGAACTTTTCTGCGACTATATCGCTGGTTTCACCATACATTCTTCGCCGCTCTGAATGCCCGACAATTACATATCGGCATCCGGAATCTTTCAGCATCTGCCCGGAAATCTCTCCGGTATACGCACCGAAGTCATGTTGACTCAAGTTTTGAGCCCCCATTCGAACCAGGCTACCATTTAAGGCTTCCTTATTCGCTTCGAGCAACTGCCTGACGCTCTCGAGGTAAATTGTCGGCGGACACAAGACAACTTCCGCTGAATCATTTTGGAGCTTAACGGCAAACTTTTTGAAGAGTTCCTGTGCCAGCGCTGCGCTGCCATTCATCTTCCAGTTGCCTGCTACCATTGGACGTCTGAGTGCCATCTCCATCTCCTCTGAAAGCGGAGCGAATAATAGCGAACCGCGTTTTAAGTTACAACACCTATTTTCGACTTTTTGGCAAAAACAGGCCCGACTGTTGCTTTTTTATTCCAGCGAGCCTATTTTTGCTTAAAATGCGCGCTAAGCCACTAAAATTTATACATTAACTCTTTTAAGCGGCCGCTTTTACTGCATCGGCAATGGCGTTGGCGAGACGCGTCACAGTCTCTTTATCTTCACCCTCAACCATCACCCTCAGCAGCGGCTCTGTACCGGATTTACGCAGCAACACCCGGCCCCGTTCACCGAGCTCGCGTTCCACTTCAGCTACCTTGGCAGTAACACTTTCCGCTTCCAGCGGATTTTTATCGCCTTCAAAGCGCACATTCACAAGCACCTGTGGGAACATCTTGAGCTTGGCAATCAGCTGTTGCAGATCTTTTCCGCTGCGACGCATTGCCGCAAGCACCAGAATGCCGGCCACTATACCGTCACCGGTAGTCCCGTGGTCGAGGTTGAGAATGTGCCCGGAATTTTCTCCACCGATGCGCCAACCCAGTTCTTTGAGAAGCTCCATCACATAGCGGTCGCCCACCTTGGAGCGGGCGAAGGGAATATCCTCGTCTTTAAGTGCCAGTTCAAGGCCCAGATTTGCCATTTGGGTGCCCACGACACCGCCCTTTAACAGACCGCGCTCTTTTGCATCCAGTGCCAGTATGTAGAGAATTTGGTCGCCATCAATAATGTCACCGTCTCCGGTTACCATCATGATCCGGTCACCATCACCATCCAGAGCGATCCCAAGGTCGGCGTTGACTTCGAGTACCTTCTCGCGGATGGCCCCCATCGAGGTCGCACCGCACTTATCGTTGATGTTCATGCCATTGGGCTCAACCCCAATAGCTACTACCTCAGCACCGAGCTCACGAAATACTGCCGGGGCTATGTGGTAAGTTGCACCATGGGCACAATCCACCACAATTTTCAGGCCACTCAAGGTTTGGTCTGCCGGGAAGTTCCCTTTGCAATATTCGATATAACGGCCACGGGCATCATCGATGCGGGATACCTTGCCCAAAAACTGGGACTCGGCGCAGATCAGCGGTTTTTCCAATTCGGCTTCAATGGCAAGCTCAATTTCATCATCCAGCTTACTGCCATCATTGGAAAAGAACTTAATACCGTTGTCGTAATATGGGTTATGGGAAGCGCTGATAACGACACCGGCTTCTGCCCGGAAAGTGCGGGTAAGATAAGCGACTGCAGGTGTAGGCATGGGCCCCATTAACAACACGTTAAGCCCAGCGGAAGAAAAGCCAGCCTCCAACGCCGACTCGAACATGTACCCGGAGATACGGGTATCTTTTCCGATGATGACCTTTTTGGTGCCAGTTCTTGCCAGCACCCTGCCTGCGGCCCACCCGAGTTTCAATGCCAATTCGGGCGTCATCTGATCCGCGCCCACTTTGCCGCGGATCCCATCGGTTCCAAAAAATTTACGTTGTGACACTCTCTACCCCATTCACATCCACGCTCAATGATGAGCGTTTGTTGGTCCCTGCTCCAATTACATTACAGGTTTTTATATTCCCGGGTGGCCTCAAACACCTTGAGGACATCTATCGTCTCTGCAACATCATGCACCCTGATTATGTTTGCGCCCTGCTGCGCCGACAATAAGGCACCAGCGAGACTGCCTGCAAGGCGTGAAGTTGCATCACGGCCAAGCAAATTGCCCAGCATACTCTTTCGGGACAAGCCTGCCAGCAGCGGTAAACCAAATCGCTCAAACTCTGCAAATCGGGCAAGCAGCTCATAGTTGTGCGAAAGTGTTTTACCGAATCCAAATCCGGGATCAAGGATAATCTGCGCCTGTGGGATCCCCGCGTCAACACAAGCAGCGACGCGATGTTCAAAAAACGTGCAAACATCTTCTATTAAATTGTCATATTCCGGGCTTTGTTGCATGGTGCGCGGCTGCCCCTGCATATGCATTAAGCATACGGCTAATCCCGAAGCCGCCGCGGCTTCGAGCGCCCCCGGCTCCATCAGTGCACGCACATCATTGATCAAGTGGGCACCGGCCTTGGCGGCTTCACTCATCACACCGGCTTTACTGGTATCCACCGAAATCCATACATCGTGGGTCTTGCTGACATACTCTACCAGTGGGATCACACGGCTGAGCTCTTCATCCAGCGATACCTCGGCAGCACCGGGGCGGGTAGACTCGCCACCTATATCAATAATGGCCGCACCTTCTGTTACCAACTGGTCAGCATGTTCACAGGCACGCTCAAACGCGGTGAACTGGCCTCCATCAGAAAACGAATCCGGAGTCACGTTCAAAATTCCCATCACCACGGGGCGGCTAAGGTCGAGAGTTTTCTCTCTGGCAGTCAGCGTAAACACGGGTACTCCTTAAACAAGAAAACCCCGGGTTCGGGGTTTTCTCAGTGACATCAATCGTTAAGCGCTATCAATGTTTGGTCACAGGTTCATCTGGGTTCAGGTCTGTAGGCTCTGCTGGCTCATTGTCTTGAGCGGCAGCTTCCACGCCTTTATTACCCTTATCCCCTTTATCACCATTTTGTTCATCCTTCTGCCAGTCGACAGGCATACGCACTTCACGGCGCTCCATCAAATCTTCAATCTGACGGGAGTCGATAGTCTCGTACTTCATCAGCGCGTCTTTCATGGCATGGAGGATGTCCATGTTATCAACCAGTAGCTGATTGGCACGCTCATAGTTACGGTCGATGATGACTTTCACTTCGGCGTCGATAAGCGCAGCCGTTTCGTCGGACATGTGCTTGGCCTTGGCCATAGAGCGGCCGAGGAACACTTCGCCTTCTTCATCGGCATAGAGCAGCGGGCCAAGCTTGTCGGAGAAGCCCCACTGGGTCACCATGTTACGGGCAATGGATGTTGCATATTTGATGTCCTGCGACGCCCCAGTGGATACCTGCTCGGTACCATAAATCAGCTCTTCGGCCAGACGACCACCGTAGGCAACCGAGATTTTACTCTCAAGTTTACGGCGACTCTGACTGATGGCATCCGCCTCAGGCAGGAAGAAGGTTACACCCAGCGCGCGACCACGGGGGATGATAGTAACCTTGTGCACAGGGTCGTGCTCAGGTACCAGATAACCCACAATGGCGTGACCCGCCTCGTGGTAGGCAGTCATTTCCTTTTCGGCTTCCGACATCACCATGGAGCGGCGCTCGGCGCCCATCATGATCTTGTCTTTGGCGCGCTCAAACTCTTCCATACTCACCACGCGGCGGTTACCACGGGCGGCAAAGAGAGCGGCTTCGTTGACCAGGTTAGCCAGGTCGGCACCGGAGAAACCGGGCGTACCACGGGCAATCACACTGGCTTTTACATCTTCAGCCAAAGGCACTTTGCGCATATGCACTTTAAGGATTTGCTCACGACCACGCACGTCTGGCAGACCTACCACCACCTGGCGATCGAAACGGCCGGGACGCAAAAGCGCCGCATCCAGTACATCAGGACGGTTGGTGGCGGCAATCACGATAATACCTTCGTTGCCTTCGAAACCATCCATCTCAACCAGCATCTGGTTCAGGGTTTGCTCACGCTCATCGTGACCACCACCGAGACCGGCGCCGCGCTGGCGACCTACGGCATCGATCTCGTCGATGAAGATGATACAAGGGGCTGACTTTTTGGCCTGGTCGAACATGTCGCGCACACGGGACGCGCCCACACCCACAAACATTTCGACGAAGTCTGAACCTGAAATGGTAAAGAAAGGTACCTTGGCTTCACCGGCAATGGCTTTCGCCAGCAGGGTTTTACCCGTACCTGGAGGGCCAACCATCAGTACACCGGTAGGAATGCGGCCACCCAGTTTCTGGAACTTGGTCGGGTCGCGCAGATAGTCCACCATTTCCTTCACTTCTTCTTTGGCTTCATCACAGCCGGCCACATCGGCGAAGGTGGTTTTAATCTGATCTTCGCTCATCAGCTTGGCTTTACTCTTGCCGAAGGACATAGCGCCCTTTCCGCCGCCGCCCTGCATCTGACGCATGAAGAAAATCCACACGCCGATAAGCAGCAGCATGGGGAACCAGGAGATGAATATTTGAGTCAGGAAACTGGATTCCTGCGCTTCTTCCCCTTTGATGACAACACCTTTACGTACCAGGTCATTGATCAGGTCCTGGTCGTACATGGGCATGATAGTCGTGAACTTTTCACCACTGCGCTTTTGCCCTTCAATGGTGCGTTGGTCGCTCTTGAACTCAACCGACAGGATCTGATCGGCTTTGTTTTCTTCGAGGAACGTGGAATATTCCATCTTCTGCGATGAGGAAGAAGAGGGGGAGTAGCCCTGGAATACCGACATCAGCACAACGGCGATGACGACCCAGAGAATGAGATTTTTTGCCATATCACTCAAATTAATAGACCTCTTTAAAGTCTGTCGAAGCTAAGCGTTAGGGTACTACAACTTATACCCGGTCGCCACCAGATAGACCTCACGGGAACGCGCCCGTGATGAGTCCGGTTTACGGGTCTTAACGACCTTAAACGCCTCTCTGACCGCTTTCATGTACTCGTCAAAGCCCTCCCCCTGAAAGACTTTGACGGCAAAGCTGCCATTGGACGCCAATACCTGATGACACATATCCAGTGCCAATTCCACCAGATACATGGCACGGGGCTGATCAACCCCATCAGAACCACTCATATTGGGTGCCATATCAGACAGCACCACATCTACCTTCTCATCACCAACCCGCTCGAGCAGTGCGTTGAGCACGGCATCTTCGCGGAAGTCACCCTGCAGAAAATCAACGCCAACTATGGGGTCCATAGGCAGGATATCACAGGCTATCACCTTCCCCCTATCACCCACGAGTTTGACCGCAACCTGAGACCAGCCCCCCGGGGCCGCTCCCAAATCCACCACCGTCATGCCGGGCTTTATCAGATGATCCTTTTCCTGCAATTCTTCGAGCTTGAAGGCGGCGCGGGAGCGTAAGCCCCGTTTTTGTGCCAATTTCACATAGTGATCATCAAAATGCTCCTGCATCCAACGGGTGGAGCTGGCCGAACGTTTTTTAGCTGTCATTAAAAATCCGCGACAATGAGAGTTACACAAGGGCTATATAAGGGTAGAATACCCAACTTTCAACAGTAACTCAGCAAAAGTTGGTACAAATGAATCTGACCACCAAACAAAAACAGCATCTCAAAGGACTGGCGCACGATTTAAAGCCGGTGGTGCTGCTCGGGGCCAATGGCCTGACCGAGGGAGTGCTGGCTGAAATCGACGGAGCCCTGAGTCACCATGAACTTATCAAGGTGAAAGTGGCCAGCAGCGATCGTGAAATGAAAAACGCCATCGTTGACGCCATTGTACGTGAAACCCAAGCCGCCAAGGTGCAGCTTATCGGTCACGTGCTGGTGCTGTATCGCCAGTCCGAAGAACAAAAGATTGCCCTGCCAAAGGCGCGATAATCTTTCGCTCTTTTTAATGAAGAGCATCAACAAAAAAGCCGCTTAACAGCGGCTTTTTTGTTTAGTCGGCACCGAAAGCAATCAGATGTATTGCACTTCCACCACTTCATAAGCGGTCACGCCGGCAGGGGTGGTGATATTAACTTCGTCACCCAGGTTTTTACCCACCAGACCACGGGCAATGGGGGAGTTCACCGAAATCAGGTTTTCTTTGATGTTGGCTTCATCGTCGCCCACGATGCGATAGGTCACTTCAGCATCGGTATCCAGATTCAAAATAGTGACAGTCGCGCCGAAGATAATGCGGCCATTGTTGGCCATCTTGGTGACATCAATGATTTGGGCATTGGACAGCTTGCCTTCAATATCACGAATACGGGCTTCGCAGATCCCCTGCTCTTCACGGGCAGCGTGATACTCGGCATTTTCCTTCAGATCGCCGAGTTCTCTTGCCGCAGCGATGGCCTCAGTGATTTTAGGGCGGCGGTCAAACTTCAAAATATCCAGTTCTTTGCGGAGCTGCTCGGCTCCAACCACCGTCATAGGCACCTTATTCATAGTGTCTTTCGTCTCCTTAAAACAAAAGCAACCTGATGCCGGTAATCTACCAGCACAGGAAAACGATGCATGAAATTGGCGCTAGTGTACCCTGAAATCCGTCGCCGATGCACGACAATTCCCCATGAAAAACGCCCCTTTCGGGGCGTCTTAACTGGTGATTTGCGCGTTATTTACGAATGCCTTCAACTACCAGGTCCAGGGTCACATGAGTAGAGGCTGGCCCCAAATCATAGTTGATGTTGTAATCCTTGAGGGCAAAGCTGGTACTGCCGGTAAAGCCCGCGCGGTAACCACCCCATGGGTCGCTGCCTTCACCGATGGCAACGGCATCGATAGTTAACGGCTTGGTCACGCCGTTAAGGGTAAAGTTACCTTCGATAACCAAAGTGCCATCGCTGCCCACCTTCACTGATGTAGACTCAAATACGGCCTCAGGATACTTACCCGCATTGATAAAGTCGGCACTCTTTAAGTGCTTATCACGCTCGGCGTGATTGGAGTCCAGGCTTTGGGTGTTCACTGTCACCTTTACTTTTGCGGCTTCAGGTGACTTGCCATCAAAGCTGAATTCGCCACCGAAGTCGTTAAAGCGGCCGACCACAAAGCTGTAGCCCAGATGATTTACTTTAAAGTTGATGGAAGCATGTGCTCCCTGAGTATCAATCACATAGTCTGCAGCCAAGGCTGGAACGGCGATAAATGAGGTAACAAACAGGGCCGAAAGCAGAGTCTTTTTCATGTTCAGATTTCCTTTTGGGGTCTTAGAATTCGTAATAAAGTGGCATTTCTATTAATAACGTGGTGTTTGATGGCGGCCAGCGCATGGGCACTCACCAGGGCGATTAATAGCCATGCAAGCACACTGTGGATTTGTCCGGCCGAGTCTTCCTGTCCGGGAAATGACACAAGCGATGGAATAGATACCAGCTCAAATAGCTCCAGGGCCCGGCCATCGGCTGTCGAAATAAGGTAGCCACTTATCACCAGTCCCAGTGGCAACAGGTAAAGCGCGAGATGCACTATTTTGGCAAGTACCACTTCGGTGCCCTTGCCCAACGCGCTCGGCTGTTGATCCCCTAAGCGTATCGCCAGCCTCAGTAGCAGTAACGCAAACACCACGCCGCCCAAGCCTTTGTGCCAATATGGGGCGACGCGGTACCACTGGCTGTAATAGTTAAGTTCTACCATCCACAACCCCAAGGCGAAGAGTCCCAGGATCAGCACCGCCATCACCCAATGAATACCGATGGCAAACCAGCCATAACCTGACGCGCGATTTCGCCACATATCATCAACACACCATCTAACGAGAATGCTTTTCATCTTAATTGCTACACCAAATAATAAAATCGCTAAAAATCGCCCATTTGGTTCGATTTTTTAGAAATAAGAAAGGAAGAGACAAGCGTTTCAGAGGACCAAAGAGTTAAACCGCCGTGAATCAGCAAGGGAGTAGCGCTGCAACGCCGTCATTTTGTTGGTTAATTCGGCAATAATGTGCCTTTTTGATGGGATTTGGTGATTCTCTGGCCAGACACGCCGCAACTCAGGAAAAAGCGCTTGCAGGAAAAAAACGACCGCTATATGATACGCGCACTCCAGACGAGACGGGCACATTAACCCGGTCTGCAGTAGACGACTAACGCTCAGTTTAGTTGCCCGAATAGCTCAGTCGGTAGAGCAGCGGATTGAAAATCCGCGTGTCCCTGGTTCGATTCCGGGTTCGGGCACCATATTTAAGGCCGGCATAGCTCAGTTGGTAGAGCAACTGACTTGTAATCAGTAGGTCCCGAGTTCGACTCTTGGTGCCGGCACCATAAAAAGTTTAAAGCCACTCTTTGAGTGGCTTTTTTCATTTTGGTATTCCCAATTCACTCCCATTACATTTATAACATTAAAATCAGATACTTAAACTCAGGCGCTTTTCAGTTCCAGGGGAAAACTCACCCATAAAAAAGGAGGCCTTAGCCTCCTTTTAACCCAAAAGATTTTAGATACTCAGCTATTAATTCCAGCTGCGCATCTTATGCCCTTTCACCGCATAGAAGAGGATAAACAGGTAGCATGGCAGGCCAACCCAGTAACCGAGCTGAGTATCCCCGCTGAAGTGAGCCACCTTGCCAAAGAGCAGCGGCAGAATAGCGCCACCGGAAATGCCCATGATCAGCAGCGCCGAGCCCTGGGCGGTGAATTTGCCCAGCCCATCCAGTGCCAAAGGCCAAACCGCTGGCCACACCAGCGCGTGGGCCATCCCCATCATGGCCACAAATACCACTGAGTTTGGCACCAGAGGTACGCCCATCCATCCCCATAGGGCTGAGGCCAGGGCGGTGCTTTCGGTAGAGCCGAATACGGCACCGAGTACACACAGACCACCGGCAATAGCGGAGGCAAGCAACGCCTTTTCCTGGCTGATAAAGCGAGGAATACAGAGCACACCTATGGCATAACCAATCACCATAAACACCATGGTATAAGAGGTTAGCGATGCGAAGTTCGCTACGCCCAGGGACTGACCGTACAGACCAATGGTGTCACCGGCAATGACCTCAATCCCCACATAGGCAAAGAGCGCGATGGCGCCCAGAATAACCTGAGGGAACTGGGTGATACTGCCCTTCTCACCTTCGGCGGATTCGGTTTCTTCAAACTCGATTTCCGGCAGACCTGAGAACTTTACCAGCGCAATCAGTGCAAGCAGCGCCACTGCCATATAGATGTAAGGCATCACCAGGCGGCTTGAGAGCTCGGTTATCTGTACCGTACGTTCGGCTTCGCTCAGGGCAGACAGGTGGGCTTCATCGAAGTTTTCAAGCCCGGAGAGAACCAGTGCAGTAAACAGCAGGGGTACCACTACACCGGCAAGCTTGTTGATGATCCCCATGATGGAGATACGCATAGCGGCACTCTCTTTCGGACCGATATGCACCACATAAGGGTTGGATGCCGTTTGCAGGATAGTCAGGCCGGTACCCAGAATAAACAGGGCGCCCAAAAACAGCAGGAAGTTGGCGCTGTAAGCGGCAGGAATAAATGCCAGACTACCCACAACCATGATGGCCAAACCAATGGCCATTCCATTGCGGTAACCGGTACGGCGCAAGATGGACGACATGGGCAAGGCCATTACCGTGTAGGCTATGTAGAAGGCAAAAGTGACAAACAGTGCCTGAAACTCGTTCAGCTCACAGATAACCTTCAGAAAAGGGATCAGTGAACCATTCAGCCAGGTCACAAATCCAAAGATGAAGAAGAGTATGCCGATAATGGTCATCGGCAGTACGCTGCTTCTGCGGCTCACCTGAGCCTCGCTCGCAACTGTCATGTTCATATGCCTGCTTCTTTGTAATCGTTTGTTATCAAGATCAGGTTAAGCCCAATCCCATCCATCCAACGGCACTTGTTATATCACCCCACCATTGTGCCAAGCTGGTGTGGTTTTTCGCCTCATGTTTCACCGATGTTAAAACACAAAGCCCAAAAAGACAACGCTGTCATTTTATTAAAAAGCTTCTAACAGGGTCACCTGAAGCGCCCCTGAGCGCCGCAGGCTACCAGTTCTGACTTAAATCCGGATGAATATGCCTTTACGGTACATCCAATAAAGCAGTGCCCACTGCACCACCAAAAAGCCGATGGCTGCCGCCAGTGCCTGAGCTGGCATGGGTAACGCATTGATAAGCCCACCAAAGAGACTCTTACTGAGGTAATCCCAGTTCATCAGGCTGGATGCCAGATAAATAATGATGGAGTTAACCCCAATCACCACAAAAGGGAATGCCAGTCGTTTGGCACCGAGCAAATCCACCAGCACATAAAAGAAGGCGAGGAACAGCAAGCTCCAGCCGGTGGTCACCAGTACAAAGCTTGAGGTCCACAAATCTTTGTTGACCGGCAGCACACTATCGAGGCCCCAGCCAAGCACCAGTGCCAACACCCCTGCCCCGGCCAATATGCCCGCTTTGGCCCAGTCGCCTTTGGCGTGGGGTTTCACAATAAAGCGCCCCACAAACACGCCTATCAGCGCATTCACTATGGCTGGCAGGGTGGAGAGAATGCCTTCAGGATCGTACGGACGATTTTGATAGGTGATCCCCGGCAGAAAATGGGTATCTACCCAGGCATTGATGGAACCGGCGGGTGTCAGCCAGCCAGCCTGACCACCGGGAACTGGCAGCCACAACTGAATAGCAGCGTATCCAAATAAAATAGCCACGGCGGCCACTATCTGAGTACGCAGGCTGGTATGCCACACCAAAAGCGCAGCAAAAAACCAGGCAAATGCAATGCGTCCCAGCACACTGGCATAACGTACTTCGTCTGGATGTGCCGGAATGCCAGTGCCCCAGCCGTGGTTATAGAGTACGCCCAGGGCCAGCAGCAAAAGCAAGCGCTTAACCGCGTGGCGATAAATCGGATTGCGCTCGGCAGGCGGCAGTTTATCGAGCCGCTTGGGCGACAACCCCAATGCCACGC
This sequence comes from Shewanella zhangzhouensis, assembly GCF_019457615.1. NCBI lineage: Bacteria > Pseudomonadati > Pseudomonadota > Gammaproteobacteria > Alteromonadales > Shewanellaceae > Shewanella > Shewanella zhangzhouensis. The sequence goes on along the minus strand of NZ_CP080414.1, from coordinate 1,188,663 downwards.
CGGAGAGGAAAATAAACAGCGGGAAAATCAAATCGTAAAAAGTAAAACCATGCCACTGACTGTGGTGCATCTGGGCATCGGCGAGCTGCCAGAAAGACCATCCAGAGAGGGCAAAAAGCGCAATAAACAGCTTCTCGCCCCCCAAGATCCAGAACATGTCAAAGCCCCTCAGGGCATCCAGTGACATCAGCCTCGGCTTGTCGGCCTTGGTCTGTGTTGCTTGCATCGTTCTATCCTTTATTTTTGTTATGTTTTTAAGTGTTTCAGTTTTTTACAGATAAAAACAGGCCCCGGAGGAGCTGACTCTACCAGGGCCGGTGTTTGTTGTGGTTGGCTCACAGGCCAAACACCTGCTTGCCGCCAATCCAGGTACCACGGCAACGGCCGTTATCATCGAGCAGTACCATATCGGCTTGCTTACCGACAGCCAGGGTCCCCAGCCTGTTGTCGATGCCAAGGAACGCGGCGGGATAGAGTGACGCCATGCGAATGGCTTCGGCCTGCGGCAACCCCAACATATCGACAGTATTTTGCACCGCACCGGCCATATCCAGCACACAGCCGGCCAGCTCGCCGGTCAGGGCATTGAGCTTGTCGCCCTGACGCACCACCTGGATACCAAACAGGTCGAAGCTGGTGCTCTCATCCATACCCACAGGCGGCATGGCATCGGTCACCAGCATCACCTTACCGCGGGGCTTGGCTTTGATGGCAATACGGGCCGCCGCTGAATGCACGTGGTGACCATCAACAATCAAACCACACCAGGCATCATCGCTGTCGATGGCGGCGCCAACCACGCCCGGCTCACGGGAAGTAAGCGCCGACATGGCATTATAAAGGTGGGTAAAACCGGTAGCACCGGCTTCAAGCGCCGCGACAGTGGTGGCGTAATCAGCATTGGAGTGGCCCAAACAGACCTTAACCCCGACTTCCACCAAAGCTCGGATCACCTCGGGTGACACATTCTCTGGAGCCAGGGTTACAACCTTCAGTCCCAGATCCTGACGGGCAAAAATCTCCAGCTCGCGATCGCCGATGCGGCGAATGTGAGACTCGGGATGCACACCTTTTTTGGGTACCGACAGGTGCGGCCCCTCAAAGTGCACCCCAAGCACACCGGTGGAGCCTTTGGCGATAGCCGCTGCAGCAGCATCGGCAGCGCGGGCCATGATATCGACCCCATCGGTGATGAGCGTCGGCAAATACCCTGTGGTACCAAAGCGGGCATGGGCAGCGCCAATGGCTTCAATAGCGGCCACAGTTGGGGTGTCATTAAAGAGCACACCGCCCCCACCATTGACCTGCACATCGATAAAACCAGGCACCAGGGTGCCCTGCAATTTCACCTCGGCGCTGCCAGCTACGGTGTCGAGGGCCAGCACCTGGCCATCTTCCACAGTCACAGGCACATTGTGGTGAAACTGCTCGCCATCAAACAGGCGCTCGGCGATAAGGGTCGTTTTCATGCGCGCTCCGGGCAATAAATTACAGGGTCTGGGTAACCTTTTTCAGGCCTGCAGGTGCATCCGGGTCAATGCCACGGGCAACGGCTACGGCGGCCACATCAATGTAGAAGCGTTGCAGCAGTGCAAGTGGCGCCACCCGTGGGTGGATGTCGGTGGAGGTTTGGTTCAGGTGAACCAAATCGGCACCGCGGCTGCTGACGTTCTCAATCTGCTCGATATGGCTGGCATATGACTCATCGCCCACGCACACGTCCACAATGGTCAGCTTCTTCTCAACCAGGGTCACAGGACCATGGAGGAACTCGGCGCTGGAGAAGGCTTCTGCGTGAATAGAGCACACTTCTTTAAGCTTCAAAGCAATCTCTTTGGAGACGGCATAGCCAAGGCCACGGCCCAGTACCACCAGGTTACGCACGGCGCCAATGCCTTCGGCAGTGAGCTGAGGCTCAGCGTTTACTGCGGCGTCCAGCGCAGCAGGCATGGTATCAACGGCCTTGGCCAGCGACTCACTCTGGGTCCAGGCAGCTGCCAGTTGAATCAGAGCAGACAGAGTGCAAAGATAGCTCTTGGTGGCAGCAACGGCCTTTTCTTCACCGGCACGCAGCGGCAGCACAACATCCACGATATCTTTGATAGGCGCAGATTCATCGTTCACCAAGGCCACACAGAAGGCTCCGGCGTTTTTGGCCATACGGGCCTGGGCAAGGATATCAGGGCTGCGACCGGACTGGGAAATCACAATCACCAGCGCGCCTTCGAGTTTCAACGACTTCCCGTACACGCTGGCAACTGAAGGAGCGGCGGCAAAGGTAGGCACGCCTGTTTCGATTTCAAACAGATATTTACCGAATACACCGGCGTGATCTGAGCTGCCACGACCCACAATCATCACGAAGCGGGGGTTTAGCTCTCTCAGCTTTGCGCCGAGCTCGGCCGTGATCTGAGCGTTGGCAGCCAGCTGGGCCGCGATTTTGGCGGGAGCCGTACGGGCTTCCTGCTCCATGATGGTATTGGTCATCTGTGTCACCTTAAGTCTCGCAATTATGAATAACGTCGGCCGCCTCAGGCAGCCGTTTGTTTGTTATGTTGCTGAATGGCGAATAGCACTGCGCCCATTTCTGGTGCCGCCAGGGAAGGCTCCAGACGCGCAACCACGTCTGCATCGAGCCATTTTTGCAGCGGCTCGGCCAGCCCGCCAATCATGGAAAAGCGTGCAGGAGTCAGGGTAAAGAGCTTGCGTGCCATCTCACTGATGTAGGCCGCGCCCTCACGCAGTATGGCCTCGGCAACCTTATCCCCCTCATCGGCGGCAGCCAGCACCTCTCGGGCGAGGGTGGCGTAGCAGCTGGACGAGCGCCCGGCCAGGTTCTCAACAATGCCCAGGGCATCTGATACACCGAGATTGGCAAAGAGGCGTTCGGTCAACGCGGTTGGCTCAGCAAAACCATCGAGCTGCAATAGCACATGTTCAGCGGCTCTGAGCCCAAGCCAGGCGCCACTGCCTTTGTCGCCAAGGGCAAAACCATGGCCACCCAGGCTCAGACTGTCATCACCCACATGGACATAACCACAAGAGCCGGTTCCCGTAATGATCACGGCGCCGTCTCCGCCCTGATGGGCACCTATGCACGCGGTATGTAGATCAGAGGTCACATACATGGACTTGAAGGGATGCTGCCAAGCCTGCACATCGGCAAGCAGGCGCGGCACATTGACACCCGCAAGGCCGAGACCGGCCACCAGCGAACCTGCATCACTGAGGCTGAAGCCCGCATCTTTGAGCGCCAACTCGGTAGAAGCCAAAATCGACTCAAAGGTCTGCTCCAGACCAAACAAAGGGTTGGCTCGCCCGGCAACACCTGTGCCCAGCACGTCGAGTTTGTGGTTGTACAGGGTTGCTCGGCACTTACTGCCACCGCCATCTATACCCAGATACAACTGCCCTTCCAGGGTCTGGTCAAATGCCATGACTTTCCTCTTTGCACATTTGGATTTGGCCTGGAACCCTTGCCCACGACCTATGCATTTTCTAAGTTAACCTCATGTTACAGCAAAAATGACAGCGTTGTCATTTAAATTTTAAACTTGAACAAAAATCAACGTTCATGCCCGGAAACACTGGTCTGAGCGGAGAAAAAGAGGCCTGATTTTTCACTTTGAAATCAGGCCTCTTTTGTTATGTCTCGGTTATTTCACGTTCAAGGTTCTGCCCTTACGCTTACCGTCTGCTGCAATGCCTCGCACTTCAATCGGCAGCCTGGTCACGGCAACCGGCCCAAAATAGGTGGCCCACTCGCCACCGGCCTCGCGGTATTCGATGCCAAGGCCCGGGAAGGCGATATTGGCCGACAGCTTGCCATCTTCAATCCGGGCGCCAACTGTGGGTACACGGTAATGCACACCGGCCAAATCCAGCTTGGCCAGCTCTTTATGACCAAGGGTGTTGGCCATCTGCTGCCAATCGGCGGCCTGCAGCGCGCGGGCTTCGGCGCTGAAGCTGCCACTGCTCTGGTTATAGAGCGCGCCTTCGTGGTTGTAGGGCACTTCCCAACCCGGCTTGTGCCAGGCACGCTCCGCCAGCATCAGCAGGCGCGGGAAAATCATGTACTGGGCCTGCTCGTCACTGCGAATGGTCTCGCTCCACAATTGGCCCTGCACGCCATAAAAGGCCTTACCAGGCTGCATAGGCTCGCTGATAACCTTGCCAGCCTCATCCAGCTGTTTTGTGTCGTCGGCTTCGAAGGGGTTGTTCTCGATATCCAGCCACTGCTCGGCATTGGCCGGCAGGTTACCCGGCATAAAACCGAAAACCTTCTGGCTGTTGGTGGCGCGGCTCGCCCAGTAGTAGCCATGCTCCTTCGGGTCGGCCTCGTACGGGAAATCGAAATACAGCACCTCAGGGTTAGACAGTACGACTTCCCAACCGAGGTTAGCCTGCTTGTGGGCACGCTGATGACCCTTGTGAGCGACCACATCCCAGATGTTGCTCTGGTTCATGGCAGGCATTTTTTCCGGGCGGGTGTGACTCATGCCATCACTCCAACCAGCGGGCTCAATGCCCTTGTCGTTCAGCATGTTGGCCACCCGCTCGATAAAGTAAGCACCCAGCTCACTCTTGTCGGTCACGCCCTTGTCGTTATTGGCAATAAAGGCCTCACACTTGGGCGACTCGAGCCAGGCACCGGCAGTTTCATCGGCGCCGATGTGATAACGGGTCAGCGGCTGACCAGCTTCTTTGTGGAGCTTGGCAATTTCATCAATCACCTTTTCAACAAAGTGGTACGTCGACTCAATACACACGTTGAGGGTGTTGTCGTCGTAGTACTGAATAGAGCTGTAAACCGTCTTATCTTCCGGGTCGATAAGGCGATATTCTTCAGCGCCCTTGATATCGCCCACCTCGGCGAGACGACGATACCTGGCTTCCATGGCTTTGACCGCAGCGCGGCTGTGGCCTGGCATATCCATCGACGGTATCACCTGAATTTGTCTGGCGGAGGCGTATTTCAGGATCTCAATATAGTCAGCCTTGCTGTAGAAACCATTGACCTTCACATCGGCGTCCGGACCACTGCCAAGCTGCGGCAGCAGACAGGCGTCCTCAGCAAGGTCATGACAACGTTTGCTGCCAATCTCAGTCAGCTCCGGCAGACCATCAATCTCAAGGCGCCAGCCCTCATCATCGCCCATGTGCAGGTGCAACTTGTTGAGCTTATAGGCCGCCATCTGGTCAAGCAGGCTCAGCATAAACTCTTTGGAGTGGAAGTTACGGGACACATCCACGTGCATGCCGCGAAAGCCGTATCTTGGCGCATCTGTGATGGTTTGAGCGCTGATAACCGGCTTACCTGGCTGCACAAGCGCTGCCAGAGACGACAGGCCATAGGCAAAGCCGGCATCGGTGGCGGCTTTAATCTCGGCGCCCTCTGGGCGAATAAGGAGCTTATAAGCTTCTGCACCAAGTGAGTCATCACTTACCAGCTTGAGCTTGGCACCGTTCGCAGCCTCCTCAATACCGAGGCGGGCAAGACGTGCCAGCGCAGCATCGATGGCGGCTTTATCCAGTCCCTGTGGCAGTTCAACGGCAATACCACCGGACAAGTCCAGCGTACCAAGGTCCGCTTCCAAGGTTTGCGACAAAGGCGCAGGCACTATGCGCTGTGCCGCTGCGGCAGGGTCAGCTGCAAGCGACTGATTGGCCCCGAACAGCACTGGCGCCGTTGCCCACGGCAGTTTGTCATTGTCGGTACGACGATACTGCTTGTCGGCATCGGTAAAGGCTTCAACGTAGGGGCGCAGCTCAAGGCCGGTTTCGGCTTCGATGGCGAGCCTGGTGCTGGCAATTACCACAGGCTTAAGTCCTGGCGCGGTAATGTAATAATTGGGCATGGCATCGGTTTCAGACAGCTGCCACAGCTCACCGCGAAACGCCAGGGTCTGACTCTGGTTGGCCTTGAATCCGCCGAAATGTTCGGTTGGTTTGATGCGGTGCAAATCGCCTTTTACATGCTCAATCACAAAGTCTGTGCTTTGCACCGACTGCACCGGGCGCATCTGGCTGTAATAGATTTCAAAATCGCGGCCGTCGAAGTCGATGGGCGACGTCAGCACAATTTCGGCCTGAAAGCAGCGGCCTTCACCTGCGTCTTTTTTGCACTGTTCATCGGGTCTGTTGGTGATCACCCGATATTTCACGTCCAGCCCATCGGCGAAGGCCTGCAAACTGGCCTGACTAAGCACCGAAGGCTCGGCGGCAACGGCAGCGGGCTCGACCGGGGCTTGTGAGCACCCACTGACACCGAGGGCGAGAAGAATCGCAGATGCGGCTAAGGAAAATTTCATTGTTGTCCTCATTTTTCCTGTTTTTCAGGGCTACAACCTGAATGAGTTTACAAGTGCCCGCAATCTTTCCCCCTGTTGGAACAGGCGCTCACCGGACTGCGCCAACGAGGCGCTGTCTGCTGAGGCCGAACCTGAGATGCCGGCGAGATCGTTCAAACTTCTGGAAATATTTTCAGTGACGCTGGTTTGCTCTGATGCAGCATGGGCCACTTCGGTATTCATCGCGTTGATATTGGAAACCAGGCGGGTCACGCTGGCAAGCATGGATTTGATTTCCTCGGCCTGCGACAACGACTTATCCGACAGCTGCTGACTGGCGCCCATCACGGTAACCGTATCATTCACCCGGGTTTGCACCTGCTGGATCATCTTTTGAATTTCGCCGGTGGCTTGCTGGGTACGGCTTGCCAGGGTGCGCACTTCATCGGCTACCACTGCAAAGCCCCTGCCCTGCTCTCCCGCCCGGGCGGCTTCAATGGCGGCATTCAGCGCCAGCAGATTGGTCTGCTCGGCAATGCTGTTAATGACCACCACCACTTCATCAATCTTTTGCGTTTCCTGCTGCAGCTGCTGCACCGATACCGCGCAGCGACTGAGCTCGTCCACCAGCTGCCGGGTCAGTCCCAGACTCTGGTCAAAGCGGCGCTGGCTCTCATCCACCTGAGCATCGGCTTCGGCCGCGGCTTCGGAGGTGCGCAGGGCATTGCCAGCCACCTCGGCGGCACTGGCCGACAGCTGGCTTACCGCAGTCACCGCGGCTTCGGTCTCCTGACGCTGCTCCTGCACCCTCAGATTGTTGGCGCCGCTCAGGCTTCCCAGGGTTCCCGCCCCTTCGATTAGCTGGGCAGCGGTTTCCTGCACCTTGGTTACAGTGGCATGAATTTGTTCAATAAAGGCATTAAAAGCCGATGCCAGACGGCCAATCTCATCCTGACTTTCCACCGGCAGCCGCCGGGTCAGGTCGCCATCACCGCTGGCAACATCCTCCATCGCCGATACCACGTGGGCCAACGGAGTAATCACTAACTTTTTGAGAATAATGACGATGACCACCATAGACAGCAGCAAAATCAGTGCCCCCTGGGCCAGCAGCCCAAGGAGCAGTGCGCTGAGCCGCGCCTCGATGGGCGCCCGGGTAAAGGTCACGTCCATCTTGCCGGTGGGTTTGCCGTTGTCGCTGAAGCTGATGCTCTTTTGCTCAAGCCCGTCATCTTCGGCGGTATTACTGCCAACACTGGCCATGGGCTTACCGCGATGGTCGAACACCTTGAGCGCTGCAATTTGCTCCTGCTCCAGCGTGACCGACAAAATCGCTTCTATCTGTTCGAAATCATAGGTAAACACCGGCTGAGCCATGGTCACTTCCAGGCTGGCGAGGGTGTCTTTTTCATATTCGGCAAAGGCCTGTTCAAGCTTTTGCTTTTCAAACAAAAAAGTCGCGCCAAACAGCAGCACCATCAAGCCTGACAGCGCCACCGCCAGGCCTATCTGCACCTTGAGAGCCAGATTATTATTCATTTCACCCCCTCCATACTGAACAGATCGAGCCATAACTCAGGCCGGTTTACCGGCGTCTGCGGGCTCAAATCCGGCGTATTCAAGCGGATGATGACCCGTTCATTGAATTTGGCGATTCGATAGAGCTCGTCGATTTTGAGCTCTTTATTGAACATGCGATCGAAACTGCCATCGGCAATCATGGCCTCAAGGCCAAGGTTCAAATCCTCGGCCAGCGCCTGACGTTTGGGGGAAACAAAGAAGTACGCAGGACTGCGGTATTGCAATAAGACCCGGCTGTCGACTTTCAGCGCCGGATCAGGATGTTTGGCCAGCTCATCCCAGATTTCCTGAGCGCCCAGCGCCAGATAATCGAAGCGACCGCCTTCGAGCATGGGGTAAAGGTTTTTGTATTTGTAACTGGTAATCAGCGGCAAACCGTTGGATTCGATAATGGTAGCGTCGGGCCAGTAACGGTTTTGACCTGCCCGAAAAGCACTGAAATCCTGTTTGTTTTTAACGTTGGCAAAACGGCCCTGATCCGCATCACGGATGATAAGCAGCCGGTTGCCCAGCAGCCCTTTGAACAAGGGCACCCTGATGGGTAATACGGTACGTTCGAGTTCGGCTGAGGTCATGCTCCAAAAGATATCAATGTTGCCCTCAAGCGCCTCTTCAACTTTGCGCTTTTGGTTCATCTCGGAGCTAAGTTGGGAAATCTGATAGTCAGTGCCCGAACGCTTCAGCGCCTCGGTAAGCAGAGTGAACTGCCAACTGTTGGGAATGGTAGTGACAAGAGATGCGTCGGCGGCTTGGCACGGCAAGGCGCCGGCAAGGGAGACCGAAATAAACAGTGCGTAAAACCAGGACCTTGTTTGCATTGTGCAGCCCTCTTTTATGGCTTTCGCCATGGGGGTTGTCGTTGTTTTAGTACCGCCAATACCCGGGCTTTACAGTCAATCACCCAAAAAAAAGCTGGGCACTGCGTACAGCACCCAGCCAACCATAGTTTCTGGGGAGAGACTATTTAAGATTAAATACAAGCGTATAGCCGCCCGACAGATATACGCTTGCCAATAAACATGAAACAGGAGACCTCATCCCTTTCATGCAGACCTTACAAGACAACAGAGTCACACAAGCAAATGACAACGCTGTCATCAACTACATTACACAATGCGACTCAGGATTTCTACAATTTTTTGACATTTTTTCGGCGTCGATACGGTAGGCAACACTGCCGCTATTTTTCAGTGCAATTCAGAGTCTTTGATAAAAAGACGGGCACTGTATATCAAACCAAAGTCGTGTGTGAGGCTTAGCAGGGAAAAACGAACAGAAGATGCTTTGTTATGTCGATGAAGTATGTACGCAAGTAATTGATATGAATAGCACCGTTGGATTGCTACCAGCCCGGGACTCCCTGCTGATACAAGGGCACTGTCTCGCCGCCGAGCCAATCACATAAAAGCCCTTTTCCGCAAATTGGCCGGATTTTAACGATGTAACCATTGAACTGCCGATTAGGTGCCCCCATGTCTTTAATAGCGGTGATAGGTACTGGTGCCATGAAGAGCCGTTACAGTGACTCGTTTGGGTAAGGAATTAACTTCCCAGCACTGTCATCAGGTAGCGCTTTAACCAGAACCGAGTGCGAAAGATGCCATGATACCTCCTGTGCCCTACTCTCTGTGCCGGAAGGCTACTGGTAATAAGGGGTTAACTGGCGACTTGTCATACTGAATATTTGAGCGCGCCACATCCCGGATGATGCAACCACACACCACGGTTAACCATGTGGTGACATATTGCAAAACCATTGATAACATCGGGCCTTCGGTGTCCGGTAGCATCAGCTTCAACGGCCCCTCTGTGATGTACAGATATGGCCTGGACCCTAGATTTATAAATAAAGGATAATAACAAATGACTGCGCAGTACGTTCCTCTCAATAATACCGCTCACAAAAACCTGAAAGTTAAGCAAGCCCTTGAACTTGCTGAATTTGAAAAGCATCACATGCTGCCCTTGGTTGTTCAGGAATTTATGCCCGCAGCCACCAGTTTCCCTATCATTTTTGCCAAAAACACCGACAGCGGTGAGTATCAGCCAGTGGCTGTGACCTCTCTGAAGCCAGAGAGCAACAAATTTATCAAAGATGGTAAATGGACCCAGCGCTATGTGCCTATGCAGCTGCGCGTTGCGCCTTTCATCGCTGGCCCTGATGAAACTCAGGAAAAATTGCTGATTGGTATCAATCAAAACAGCACCCTGCTGAGCGAAGAAGAAGGCGTGGCGCTGTTTAATGAAAACGGTGAACAAACTGAATTCCTGCAAGACCGCGTGAAATTTATCGGCCAGCTGTTCGACTTCCGCGAGTTGACCAAGCAGTTTGTAAAGACCCTGACTGACCATGACTTGCTGCAGCCTAAAACACTGACCGTGAATGGCAAGGACGGCGAGAAAGCCAACTACGACGGCATCTATATGGTGGATGAGAAGAAGCTGCACGAGCTGAGCGATGAAGCCAAGCTTGAACTGTTCAACAAGGGCGCTCTGTCAGCCATTTATGCTCACCTGGCATCACTGAATCAAATCGACCTGGTTATGGGTGAATAAGCTCAAAAGGGATAAAGAAAAGCCGGGTTTCCCCGGCTTTTTTATTTAACGTACATAGTCTGAAGAACGCATCATAAAGGCTATGATGCCCTTGCCATGGCCGCCTTCAAGCCAGCGAGCCACTTCCCGTGCTCCATCAAAATCTCCTCCGCCCTTGCAGCCAGGGTATCGTTACTCTCCAATAGCTGCCTGCTCTGCTCTATTTCCCTCGGGTCAAGCGCCTTGATACGGCTTGAAAAGCCCATCCCATAGAGCACATACAGGAAGTTTTTATCATCGAATAAATCAAAACGGGTGAAAAAGTCCGATTGTTGAGGGGGTCTTACGGCAAACTTCGCCAGTCGTGACTTGAGGGTTTCGGACCAAGTGTTGGGATCGCGATTGGCCGCCCAAAAGCCGGTATCATCCCTGTCTGAGAGACAGTAATGCAGCTTGATAAAATCGATGACTCTTTCCCAAACGTAAGTAATGACATCATTATAGTAAGGGCTAAGCGCCTCAATATCAGAGGTTTCCCTGGGGAAGTTTTTGGCCAGCAGTTCTGCAGAAAAGTCCGTCACCAATATCGAGGTGGCTTCCAGGGGTTCGACAAAGCCCTGAGCAAGCCCCAGGGTGGCGCAGTTTTTGGCCCAAAACTTCTCCCGATAGCCAATCTTCATCGGGATCTTTCTGGGCGATATTTCGCTCTCGTCCATGCCAAGGTATTGGGCGAAGGTGGTAACGGCCTCTTCATCGCTCATGTACTGGCTGCAATACACAAAACCGGTACCCCGTCGGGTGGTAAGAGGGATATCCCAAATCCAACCCGCCTTATGGGCCGTCGCCTTGGTATAGGGGGACAGCGCCTCACCGCTCTTCAATGGCACCTGTTGTACTATCACTGAGTCGGTCAGCAATTCTTTGCTTTTATCAACAAAGGGAACCTTTAATACTTTGTCCAGAAGCACTGAGTGGAAACCGCTGCAATCGACATAAAAATCGAATGCCAGGTTGCCAACTTCTTTGGTATTCAGACTGGCAATGGCGCCTTCATCATCCAGTGTTGCACCCGTGACTGTGGCACTCAGATACTTGACCCCAAAGCGCTCCCTGGCATTCTTCGCGAGCAAGGTGGCAAACTTCAGCGCATTGAAATGATAAGCGTAAGCCAGTTCGCCCTGATATTCGGGAGCACTGATACGTTTGGGAGCCAGGTTTTTTTCACAAATCCGGGCCTGTATGCCCACATCATCAAAGGGACGCTTATCCTTTTGGGTCAGCCAGTAATTGCTGATGTCCATGCCGCCGGGATAGGGAGAGTCGAAAGGATGGTAATAGTGGTTATCGCCGTGACGTTCGGGGTCGAGCCAATTGACGAACTTAATCCCCTGTTTGAAGGTGGTGTCACAGTTTGCCAGCAGCTCGGCTTCTGATATGCCAAAGCGTTTGAGCCCTTTCATGATGTAGGGCACTGTGCCCTCCCCCACACCAATGGTTGGGATCTCCGGCGATTCAATAAGGGTGATCTCAACTTCCTTATCGGCGCACAGCTCCGACCCCAAATGATTGGCGGCCAGCCAGCCAGCAGTTCCGCCACCCAGGATAGCAATTTTTGTTATTTTCATTTGCAGACCTGTCCTTCAATAAAAAAACCCAGCCGAGACTGGGTTTTTTATTACACATTTATCTTAGAAGTTGAAGCTTGCGCCCAGCTTATAAGTGGTTTCACCTTTAAATGACCAGGTTGGGTAGCCATCCTGCAGGGCAGGCTTAACGGCAGTACCCACACCGGCAGCACCGTACTGAACGTCATCTTCTGCAGTCAGGTTGATGAGCTCAAGACGCAGTGCGATGTTCTCGGTCACGTTCCATCCCAGAGTCACGTCCAGAGTACCGAAGTCATCGTGCATGCGGTTACCGTAGTATTTGCCGTATTCACGCACCATGTACTCACTGCGCCAGTTGTAGGCTGCACGGGCTGAGAAGGTATCATTTTCCCAGTAACCAACGAGGTTGGTGGTGTGCTTGGATGCTTCAGTGAATACGCCGATGTTGTCGGTGTACACTTCTGCTGGGGCAGTGCCATCGGTGAAGGTATAGTTGGCGTTGATACCAAAGCCGTTATCCCAGGCGTGGTTCAACTGCAGTTCGATACCGTCAATGGAGCCACCACCGGCGTTCATGTAGCTGTCAACAATCCAGCTGTCCGCAGGTACTTCGAGGTCATTGTTGATTACACCAATCGCCTTGGTTTCCGGGGCAGTTGCCACGATAAAGTTGCTGATATCCTTGATGAAGTAGGTAGCAGCAAACAGGTTGCCATCGCCATAGTAGTACTCGATGCTGACATCAGCCTGAGACGACTTCATTGGCTCCAGACCTGGGTTACCGTAGGTGATTTGTTCGTTGCCACGACGGTCATCAGGATAGCCAGATGAAGTGGACAGGAACAGGTTGTCGTAGTTTGGACGGGTGATAGCCTGACCGGCAGCCAAACGCAGGATAAGGTCATCAGCAAGGTCGAATGCCACGTTTACACTTGGCAGTACATCGTGATAGCTGTCGCTGACGCTGTGAACTTCTTCGCTCCAACCGGCGTTGATGCCCAGGTTATCAGCCGGAGAGTTATCGATGACGTGGCCGCTTGAAGTCACGTCGGATTGGATATAACGCAGACCGAAGTTACCGCGGAAACCTTCACCCTCGAAAGAGAACATACCGTACAGAGACAGGTTTTCTTCATCGATTTTGCCGTAGGCTGGGCGGCTGTAGACAAACTCATCAACCAGAGACACGGTTGCATCTATCATGGCATCCAGATTGGCTTTTGGAATGGTCCATTCGTCATAGCCCAACTTCATGGTGCCGCTGTAAAGATCGGTGCTGTTGAACACGTTTGGCAAGCTGCCATACACGGCACGATACTCTTTCTTCTCGAAGGTGTGCTCGGTATAACGGATACCAGTTTCAAACTTGTTGATAGCGCCCAAGTCCAGGTCGAAGTCCAGGTCGACCTGAACATAAGACTCTTCGTCGGTGTTCGGGCCCTGGATACCGGTCCACTGGGAAGTGCCCACTGTGGTGTCCAGATTGTCGATGCCGAAGCTCATGTCACGGCCATTGATATCAATTTGCTTACCGGTGGCATCAACCACACCGGCCCATTTGATATCTTTAAACTTATCGCCCCACCAGCCATAACCGAAGTTTGCACTCATCTGAGTACCACCTTCCGCCTTGGTCTTACCGGCTACGGCAGCAATGGCATAACCGTCGCCATCGTATTCCATGTTCAGTTCGAAGGTGTCTGAAGTCATTTCACCCTTGCGCGCCCAGTTCTGGAAGAACACGTCTGATGGGTCGCTTTCCGGGGTATCGCTGTAAGTACATACACCAGCATCGTTAAACTGCTGGCAGTGTGAATCACCGGCACCCCAGTTGGTATCGGTGTTGATGTACATGTTGGCGCCGATGCTGTCCGCGCCCAGTTTCAGCGACAGGATGTGGGCACCGAACTCCAGATTGTCAGTAGGACGATATTGCAAAGTAGCATCAAGGGCGGTGCGCTCCTGGCTTTGCAGGAAGCTTGAAGGCTGGATGGAAGAACGGCCACCCCAGTCGAGATCCGCTTCGGTACCAACACGCAGATATTCACGGTCTACGTATGCACCGGAAACCAGAATACCGAAGGTTTCGGCTTCGTTTTTCCAGCTGTAAAGGCCCGAGACCTCAGGAGCCCACTCTTCATTGATTGAACCGTACTCACCCTTTACTGAGCCAAAAATCGAGTTGGCTTCCATATCCAGTGGCTTACGGGTTTTAACAATAACAGTACCACCGATACCACCTTCAACGAGGTTGGCTTGGGTGGTTTTGTACACTTCCATACCGCCGATCAGTTCTGCCGGCAGCATAGAGTAGTTGAATGAACGGTCGATGTTCATCTGATCGTACCAACCGGTCGAGGCCACGTTTTGGCCATTCAGGGTGGTGAGCGTCATCAGAGGATCAGTACCACGGATAGACACTGAACTACCCTGGCCAAAAGCACGACCTACGGTCACACCTGGTACACGGCCAAGTGCTTGACCCACGTCAGAATCAGGGAGTTTACCAATATCTTCGGCAGTAACGGCATCAACTACGGCGTTGGAAAAACGCTTTTCATTGATGTTGGCTTTGTTGGACGCGCGGATACCGCGCACTTCAATTTTTTCAATATTTGCAGTATCAACCGGAGCTTCGGCAGCCACTGCACCTACTGATACCGCACCACCGAGGAGGATTGCGATATTGGTAGCGAGGACACTCTTTTTAAAGGTAGATGGTCGCATCTCGTTTCCCTTCCATATTATTTTTTATGTTTTTGCATCCATAACCATTCCCGAAGGAATGACAACGCTGTCATGTCTAGCGCAAACATTACACAATAATTAACAGCGTTACCACAACAAAATAACTGGGAGTTGAAAAAAAGTGTGTCGCTATCAAGGCTGCAGCGAATTCGTAAAACAAAAGATCTTTTGTTAACAGTATGTTGCATTAAATGCTTTTGGCGTACAGGCGTATCCTGCCATGCCTTGGATAACATCCTCAGGGAAAAGGCGATTGCCAATCAGGACAAAAATCCGCACTATACGTGAAATATTCTCAACCGATACAAGTGCAATATTTGGTATTCCAAACGCCAGTCTTCTGCCAGTTCCCATCCAAATAGAGCCAATAATAGATTGAATTACTGAGTGTTTAGATGAAAGTCACAATTAATGACGTTGCCAAATACGCCGGCGTGTCTATCAAGACAGTTTCCCGGGTTACCAACAACGAGCCCTCGGTAAAACAGGCAACCATAGACAAGGTAAATGAGGCCATCAAGGCACTTAATTATCAGCCCAATCTGGCTGCGCGCAACCTCGCTGGCACCAAGTCTTATGTTATCGGTTTTATCTACGATAATCCCAACGCCTACTACATCATCGATATGCAAAACGGCATTTTGTCGGCATGTCGTGACAAGGGTTATGAACTCCTGATCCACCCCTGCGATGCAACCGCCGCCAGTATCTGCGAAGAGTTAACTGCCTTGGTAAAGCACGCCAGACTGGCAGGACTGGTACTGACTCCGCCCCTGTCAGAAGACCCCAAAATATTGGCGGCGCTGGATAGCATTGATGCCCATTACGTACGCATCATTGCCGGAGACAAAACCAAAGAAAGTTGTGGCTTGACAGTATTGGTAAATGACAGGCACGGCGCAGTGTCTATTACCCAACATCTAATTGATTTGGGGCATAAACATATCGCTTTCATCAGCGGTGATGAGCAGCACGAATCGACCAAAGAGCGCTTTGCCGGCTTTTGCGACGCCCTCTCGCTCAACAACATTGCCTTGAATCCGGCGTTTGTTGTTGACGGGCAGTATTCGTTCGAATCGGGTGTTGAAGGGGCTAAACGCCTGCTTTCAATGACACCAAGACCAACAGCCATCGTCGCGTGTAACGATGAAATAGCGGCCGGCGCCTTGTTTGCTGCGCGTTTGCAGGGGGTTGATATTCCTCGCGATATCTCAATCGTCGGCTTCGAAGACAGCCCGTTTTCACGCCAAACATGGCCCAAACTGACCACTGTTCATCAACCGAATCAAAAAATAGCGCAGGTCGCCACAGAGCTACTCATTGCCAATCGTAAAGAGCAGCGCCTCGACACTGCCAGGGTATTTACCCCAGAGCCAGTCGTCCGCGACTCCAGCAGCAACCCGCTTTAAACAGTCCAGGCTCAATGCAACTTAAGCTTGGGCCGCTGCCATCTGAGCAGCTTTTGCGCCAGGCGATACACCAACGCTGAAAACCAGCCAAATAAACTGGAAAGATGGCGATGATAGAGGGAGAGGTACATAAAGCGAGCCACGTGTCCCTCAATGAAAAAGTCGCCTCGCCTTAAATTTCCCATCAGATTACCCACAGCCGAAAAACGGCTGAGTGACACAAGAGAGCCGTAATCGCGATATTCGAACGGCGCTTCGGCCTGCCCTGCGAGGCGGTTGAGGATATTGTGGTACAGGGTGTCAGCCATTTGCGACGCCGCCTGTGCTCTGGGAGGCACCGGCTTCCCATCAGCCAATATCAGCTGTGCACAGTCACCCAAGGCATAAATATCTGTGTGCCCTTTAACCCGCATGCAGGCATCCACTTCAACCTGGTTTCTGGGGGTTATGGGTAACTTGCTCAGGTCTGAAAACACATTCGGGCCCTTAACTCCTGCGGCCCAAACCCTGATATCAGCCCTGATAAGGTTACCGTCCTGGGTGGTGAATCCTTCTTTGGTTACTTCCTTTACCTGTACGCCCAGATGTAAGTGAATGCCGATTTTATCGAGGACAGCCTGCGCACGCCCACTGACCCTGTCAGGTAGCTGTGGCAAAATTTTGGGTGCGGCTTCGATAAGATGAATGTCCAGGTGCTGCTTGGAAATATTCTGATAGCCAAATTCTCTGACGGATTCGACAACGTGATGAAGTTCAGCGGCAAGCTCAACTCCCGTCGCTCCGGCACCAACAATACCTATACTCAAGCGCGACTGGGTTTCATCGAGCAACATTAGACCATCGAGTAATTGTCCGTGAAATTGTTCTGCATTTTGCAGACTATCGAGAAAAATACAGTGAGACTCGGCGCCAGGGGTATTGAAACTGTTGGACACACCGCCAAGGGCGAGCACCAGATAGTCATACTCTATGGTGCGGGGGCCCATCAGCAGTTCTTGCTGTTCATTATAAAGCGCTGACAATTGGATGGTTTTTGCATCCGGGTCCAGAGCTTCAAGCGACCCGCGCTGATAGCGATAGCCATTTTTTAACCCGTGATCACGGTAGAGCAGCCCCTCAAACGATTTATCTATGGCCCCCACAGCCACTTCGTGCAGCTTAGGTTTCCAGATATGAATTGGACTTCTATCGACGAGCAAAATGTCGGCTTT
The DNA here is from genome assembly GCF_019457615.1 of Shewanella zhangzhouensis. Classification (NCBI taxonomy): domain Bacteria; kingdom Pseudomonadati; phylum Pseudomonadota; class Gammaproteobacteria; order Alteromonadales; family Shewanellaceae; genus Shewanella; species Shewanella zhangzhouensis. The sequence continues at coordinate 1,171,282 of NZ_CP080414.1, read as the reverse complement.
GCTTTTCAGCCCGAGCTTTCTCCCCAATTTTGAGGCCAACGCAAGCCCACCCGCACCACCGCCTACTATGACTATTCGCTTTGTGCCCACAGCTATACTCCGTAGTACATTCCTTTTTGCTTTTATATCACAGTGATATAGCGAAACAAGCTAACATTAACCACATGGAATAAGATGCGTTTTAAAAAATCAACAAATAGCAGTGCATAAAACCAAATTTTCAAAATTTTACCGATCCATCGACCACAAGCAGACTTCGTCGCCAATTACCTCAGGTGAACACACTAAAAAGGGCCTTTCGGCCCTTTTTTACACTGCTTCTTCGTTTTCTTCGCCAGTACGGATCCGGATGACCCGCTCTACGTCGGTGACGAAAATTTTACCGTCGCCAATCTTACCTGTGCGTGCTGTGTCAACTATCACATCAAGCGCCTGGTCCAGAAGCTCATCCTGAATCACCAACTCAATCTTAACTTTGGGCAGAAAGTCGACCATATACTCTGCACCTCGGTATAACTCTGTGTGCCCCTTCTGACGACCAAAGCCTTTCACTTCAGATACTGTCATACCAGTTATGCCAATTTCAGCCAGTGCTTCACGCACATCATCCAGCTTAAAAGGCTTGATTATGGCTTCGACTTTTTTCATCAACTGCTCCCTAAATTTATGCTGACCCAAAATCTATTAGCTAATAGCTTACCACTACAATGATTAGATCAAGAGGTAAAATGATTCAATCTTCATAGAGCAGAACAATATATACGAGCCACCCCAGTCTGAACCAACTCCTCTATACTGGATTGATTCGGTTGTAACCGAATTTAAGTCATTGCAGGACGCATTGGCGACAAACAGCAAGGATTCGCTATGAAACATCAAACAGGCTTTACCCTCATTGAGCTAATGATAACAATCGCGATTGCAAGCATATTGCTTACTATCGGGCTCACTCAACTTACTGAGTTACATCAAGCTTACAGGGCTGATGCCGCGATAAAGGTCATTCAACAAACCTTGCAATACGCTAGAAATACAGCCATAAGTTATGGGCTTCGAGTGACCGTTTGCCCTCTGAAAGACAATCAATGCACGAATGACTGGCACCTGGGGCTAGCAGTCTTCACCGATTCAGGCGTTAGTAACCAGATAGATGGCAATGACAAATTACTGTTGCAAACAGGCTCTTTTGATAGCAATGACTTAATGTCCTACAACCGTTCCGCGGCACGTTTTCAGCCAGATGGGCTTGCATCGGGTAGCAACGGAACGTTCAAGTACTGCCCCGGTTCGGCAGACAGCCCTTATTCCAAAGCAGTGATAATTAATCAGGCAGGCAGAGTACGCTTCTCGACAGAGAAAAATATCGATTGCACTCAATAATGCTACACCTAAGCTGGCGTAAATGTTAAATCAACACTGAGCTGGTAGCGCACTTTTCTACTGAAATTGGGCAACTTCTCGCTTATACTTTCAGACAGTATCAGTGAGGAGTTATAGATGCATAAGAATAAGCAAGGATTTACATTAGTCGAACTCATGGTCACCATTGCCGTGGCAGCAATTCTCATAACTATCGGTGTACCATCGTTAACATCAATCTATGAGCAAGTGCGGGTTGATAACAATGTTAAGAAGATTCATGACCTGTTTGCTTTCGCGCGAAACCAAGCTGTGAGCTACGGCGCTACAGTCAAGATCTGCTCTTTTGCTTCAGCAACTTCCTGTGGGACAACAGCAGACTGGAGTGGCGGTATAAGAGTTTATATTACTGATGCAGCTAACACTGATCACGAACTAAGAGCTATAGACAGTTTTAATGGTCTGGACAAAGTTAAAGCATCTGCAGTTTCAATGACTTTTTCCGCAGATGGACTGGCGTCTGGAGGCACAGTAACGTATTGCCCGAATGGCAAAGCCAGCGATTCACAGACGGTTCTTATAAGCACTAGTGGACTTGTGTCTTATGGTACCAACGGCAATGCTTGTTAAGTTCATTATGTAAAAACCCGCTGATGCGGGTTTTTCTCTACAAACTAAAAAGCAGATATTATCGTAACGTGTGCTTATCTATATTCTGCGCCTTAACACTCGAGAATGCGTTATTAAATGGAACGCACTCTTCGACAGTCTTAATATAATATTTCTTCCCTTTATTATCTGTCAGCTGAGTTCCGGGCAAGCTTGCAACTCTCAGTTGCACATCCTTCTCATTCCAGCGGTAAAATATTACTCGTTCGCCTTTCGGCAGACTATCAACAAAACACTTGTAATCCTGTTTCGCAGCATATGTTGTACACGTAATACAAAACAAGGATACAGCTAATAATACAGAAGCTATGATCTTATTCATTTCCAACACTCCGCTGAAGGCCCCGTAACACCAGCCGAGGTCAGTGTAATGGTACCGCATGTCGAATCTCTACTTGCCTGAGAGCCTTTTGCTGTTGCCGTAATAGTATACGAGCCCGTCCCAGCGGAGGCCACACTATAGTGCCCGTGCTCTGTCAAAAATGGATTTGCACCTAATCCTAACTTTGTCATATCGGTCGCATAAGCTTTATTATCTATATAATACTGCTCCTGCAAATTCGCAACACGCATAACGGCTGCGACACCTTCAGAGCGCCCGCTTTTAGTCACATAGTTAACATACGACGGATACGCTATTGCCGCCAGTATCGCAACAATAGCCACCGTAATCATTAACTCAATCAAAGTAAAACCCAATTTTTTACTATTATTCATATCAATTCGATCCACAGCTACTCATCAATGTGGTAATAAATTTTATTGGTCGTCAAGCCTGACTCCAAATCCACGGTTCCGGTGCAATTTTCGCCATTCTGATCGCAGTTACCTTTACCTATTATCAGCACAGGTGGCGGAGGGTTTAATAACTCTTCAGGAGTACACGTGTCAGAATCACAAGGTGGTGGCGTGATAATTTTTGGTGGCTGCGGGATACAGTTATCACAAACATCTTTAATATAAGACTCCGTATAACGTGTACCTTTGTGTAAATCCAACGTGTAAAGTCGCCCAACAGAAGACACACTGCACACGTCTTGGTTTGCGCTGGGCTGTGTCGGAATAAAAGACGTAAAGTACACCTTACCTTTTATAATTACGGATGGAGATAAGCTTTTTTCACCAGTAACCGCGAAATTATAATACCAGCCCAGTTTTGTCCCAAATGCAATGTTTTCTGCCTCAGTAGAAGGTGCCGCTGAAGTCACGTCATAAAGATTGGCAAAGGTTATTGGAGATGGGATCGCAGTAGCACCATCGCCAAACTGTTGAGACACAACGTATCGGTCCTGTAGCACAAAAAACATATCCTCAGCGTTTAAACTCAAAGGATCAGCCCGATTGCCCGAACCCAAGGTAACCGCATCATAAGGCACATTTTGATACGCTACAGTAGTTGTGGTGCCTGACTCGTCAGTCACTGTCACTTCAGTGGTATTAGTGAAATAGGTTTGCGCTACGCTTGGCTCGTAGAAGAACCTGCGATCGGTCGAGGGCAGGTTTCCTCCTAACTCCGCAAACTTAAAGCCGCTCCAGGTGCTCTTATCCGCAGAAGGCAAATCCATCCGCCACACATTACCGCCTAAATCAGCCGCATAAAGCCGGTCAGTGTAACCGTCACTGTTGCTATCCAGAGTAGCAATAGAGCCAACGATAGAGTCTTGGATATTCGGTAAAGTGGTATCCGCTGTAGCGCCGAAGGAGTGAAGAAGTTCACCATTGGAAGCATCAACAATATATACCATTCTTCCGGAAGCGTTTTTACCGCCGCCACTATCATAGCCAGCGTTATATCCACCGCCAAAAATAAGCACAGGACCATCAAAGCCTGGAATTTTTGTTACAACCGGAGTTGACCAAGTCTGGCCTAAGTCACCAAAACCATCACTTTCGTTTGAAATTTTCCACTTAAAAACGGGGGTATCACTTGTAACGTCTAAGGCGTAATAGGATTGGCCGCCTCTTCGCATACCGAAAAACAACCAGGCTTTACTTATCTCTGAACCATTGCGTTCAATATATGCGACGGGAGAACCATCAATGCCGTACACCCCGTGCCCCATTGAATAGTCGTTCCTCCTTATAACACTGACATTTGGCAACAATTCATACGGCATAAAAGCCCAACTTTCTGATACCACATCACTGGTATCTTTGAACGCGTGCATCATTCCATGATTGGTACCCACAAAAATCTTGGTATGGTCACCGTAATCAATAGCCAATGGCTGAGAATGCAGCGGATCGCCCATGATATCAGCCCTTACACCACCTATGTCGATTGAAGTGTATTCATCCACCTCACCGGTCTCTTTGTAAGAAGCAACATCAACATTCCAACCTTGGATCCATTCAAATGCCCTAATCAATTCATCATTTAAATTCTCTGTAGGTATTCCCATATAAGAAGCTAAATTGCTTTCCCCACCAGCAACCGAAGAAAACATACTGATAGTGCTACTTATATTAGGAAGACTAGGACCGTCATTTGCTGAAAACTGCTTTAATCCGCCCAAATCGCTAAAAAGACGTCGTTCGCGTGGAACTATACTTCTCGCAGCTCCACCGGCGGCAACGATATTGCCTCCATCTACAGCATCACCATTTTCATCTAAATACCCCGTCTTATCACCGTTAGCACTACAATCACTCCATATAGTGCAAGCCTTATTAGTAATACTGCCTGAAGAGTCAATTGCAGGATCGCCGTTAACATCTACTAGCGCTCCGCTTGAATTAACTTTGAGCTTCTTAAGATTACCAGTCCATTTAGGACTTGGTGAAGGTTCAAAAAGCGCATAGTATGCAGCATCTAAGGTTCGCGTTGGATCTGCGCTACTATAGGCTACACCAGGCGCGGAAAAACGCTGACCATTACTATCAATCTCGCCAATCAGTTTTGTAATAGCCTCAATCAACTGGACAGTATTATCAGCCCTCGAATAGGTACCTCTGAGTCCACTTTTGGCATCGGTTGAACGCTTGGCAGTCTCTATCAGCAAAGGTTCAGCAGCCTCTTCATCTTCACCCAAGCTAAAGCCAATGGTATGAGTGACAACACGCTGAAAACCTTCTGCATCAGACAAATCATTATTGAACATATACTCAGCCAATGCGGGAAGATAACTCTCTTTAGCGGGTTGTTCCCCTTCTGCTGCTCGATATGTAAATGGTGCACCCCCTAATTTCTCAACAAAATCATCTGCTGATTTATCTAATACCGGCGCACCGTCGGTAATGTAGATTACATGGGCTACCCGATTACATTTTGACAAGGGTGAAATATAGCTCCCGCCGCTTTCAATACTTGTATCATACATTGGTTTATTAGCATCGTACTTAATATTGATGCCATCACTGTTGCCGTTATAATCACTATCTGAATGGCCAAATTGTATCGCTCCACCACTAAAATAACGATAGGCCTCGTATAAGGTTTCGCACAGAGGCGTATTAGTTTCAGCTGGAAGATTGGTTATCGTGTTAATTAATGCTTCCTTTTCAGAAGCAGTACGCTGCTTAATTCCAGCAACTATCCTGCCACCATCGCTGTCGCCTTCATTCGGAAAGTTCAAATTAAATACAGCTAAGCCGAAATCTACTGACGGGACCGTGCTTATCACACTTGATATTGCTGTTTTTGCAATGGCTAACCGTGTTTGATCAGGATATTCGCCAGGAGCAGTGCCATCTTCAATCGCTTTCTGATAATGGCGGTACCAACGTAAATAGTTAGCCGAATAAAGCGTGACTAACTCTCCAGTATTGAAGCCATTAACGCCAGGAGATGCTCCCCAAGGAATATAAACCGCATTATTTCCGTTACCACTCTTTAGACTATCAACAGGGTAACCTGCGCTAAATGAGGTGATGTCACTGTTGTTATCTGTTTTCAATGCCGGAATATCTTCATAGCAATCAACAGGATTGTTTTGATCTTTACCGGAGTTGTTTTTTATCGGTTGCCAAGTACCTTTACCATTTCCACTGGTAATATACTCTCGAATATAACCGGTAAATCGCCCGTATGTTCCTAACGCCTCACGCGCAACAGTGCACCCATTAAGCAAAACATTAAATCGGTTGGTTTCTGAAGGGCTGTCTGGAATACCGAGGCCTGCTTCATCTATACCAACGCCAATAGCAAAATAAACCATGCCATCGTCATAAGAGTTGGCACTGTCTAACGGCGGATAGTCCTCACTAGATTCGTAACCACCAGGAAGCCCTTCGACAATAGTATCCATACTGCCAGAGTTATCAAAAATAATAAGCACCTGAGGGCGCACATTATTTGCTGCGGGATTGAGATAGAGATCTGTATCATCCGCAAAAGATTGCGCAGGCAAAACCGACGCTGTAACCAGGCCCGCAAATAGAATTTGATTGAACTTCATGATCCGCTCCCGCTGAGCACTTCCTGCTCGATACCTGTTACAACGATAACCTGACCTAGATTATCTCGGCCAAAATTCACCTGGCTCGAGATTTCAATGCGACGGCATTTAAACAAGTCCGTGCCACTGGCCGCAGCACTTCTTTGGCATGATACATTTTTAGGTTGAACCACCAAGTTGCCGGCGCCATCATCCACCAAAGGCAGAGGTGTCAGCACTTGCGCCCCACCTGAATACGAGTTTGCACTATCAATTGCAGTCATAGTGGCCAAAAAGGCTGGTGTCTTATTTAGAAGTACTGCTGCAACTCCACCATCGGCTAATGCTTTGGCCTCTATGCGCTCGGCACCAGCCCCTGCCATTCTCAGAGACTGAGTAGAATTTACAGCCAGTGCGACACCAATAACCGTCATAATGATCAAAACGATTAATGCAAAAAATAGTACGATTCCCTTCTGCTTTTTCATCTGCATACTCGTTTAACTCCTAATCAACACGGGATTTTCAAGCATCACAGTGGTTGACATTACCTTACGTCTATAATTGTCTTGAGGCGCTTCAATAGTCTTATCACCCAGCTGATACTGGGTTTCATTTTTATAGCTAGAGTCTTTTTCTACCGCACGAACAAGCAAAAACAGTTTTAACGCCACAATCCGTTGAAACGATTGGTTATCCCACATCACAGTATCTACACTACCCACGGGCACATATCGATTGGGAATATCATCACCATCATCATCGACACCATACAAAACTCGCAGATTCTCAATACCTTCTACGAGTTGCTCTTCGTTATTCATTCCATTTGCAACCGTTAGCGTTCTTCTTCTTAAAACGGGAACAGTGCCATCATCTTTTACATAGTAGATATGGTGCTGATACTCCCAAAATCGACTGTTAGTCAGTGTTGGAGTAGGCTGGTTACCCGTAAAAAAAATAGCTTCGCTTGATGTGGTTGCAACATAGTGATTAGATGCAACATTGGGCGTTAGGGTGTTGGGCCCAACCAAACGCTTAATCTGCAATACATCCGTTTTTTCTTTTACCCCAGAAAGGCACCCGAAAACATCGCCGCTCACGCCAGCTTCGTAGCCCCAAATCCGCCTAAAATGTGATGTGGTGCCATTGGGAAGCGTTGCGTTATTAACTCCACCACCAATACAATCATTTGGCACAGAAGCAGATGATATGGTTGTATTGCTTCCTAAAATAAAATCAGTACCTGTCATATCGCCCATAAAAGCCAACTGACTAAGATCTCTTTCCATAATCGCTAGAGCTATACGACCATTTTCCTGCAACTGATTAAACTGACTTGTGGTCGTCACATTCGAAGCTGACATGCTGAACATTGTGAAAATGCCGGCAGACAAAAACAGGCTAATCACCAGTGCTACCATCAACTCGACGAGAGACATCCCTGACTGACTGCGCATAATTAGAACCTTCATTCCGATCAAATCACCGTTTGCACTGAATAGAGTCGTCGATTAGCGGTTGTTGAACCACAATCAGAAGCATTTGAATCTATTGACGTTTCGCGAATTCCTTTCCACGCCATAGTAACGGATACATTATTCCCATTTACCACAACACAGGCCGATGGTGTATCCAACCCACCCACATTCTGGGTTCCAACTGTCTCCGCAGCGCCATTGAATTGTGTTTGCCATTCATATAAATCCCAAGCAACCATCTCCGAAGATGAACAGATAGCAGCCCCCTGACACTGTTTACTGACCGAGCTTGGCGCTCCGCTGTATGTTCCGGCATAGTTAGCTATTTGTGTCGGGTTCAGCTTCATGCGATTGATAATATCATTGGCGTAGTATGACGCCTGAGTCTGCTGAAAAGATTCGAAGCTACCGCGCTTGGAAACAATATGTAGATTAAAAATGCCTATAAGGCCGATCACCAGTATTACCAGCGCGACCATTACTTCGATTAAGGAAAATCCTTTCCCATACTTTTTCATTGGTGTCAAATCTCCGAAACCCGACATTTTATTGACTGTCAAACCTCAAATTAACCCTTTAAAATCTTAGATTTAAGCCAAAAGTATACTATACTGGTTAATCATAGTTGAGTCGATTGTTTGCTGCCAGTAACAATAGCATCTAAAAAATCGCAACATTATACCTAGAACTTTCTGGCAATAAAAAAAGAGGCTTAAGCCTCTTTTTTAACATTAACTTAGCAAACAATCACCTGAGTTCAACCGGAACGGCAAAAACTACGTCTTCCTTACGACCCTCAACTTCGGTCACCGCGCTGGGGGCCAGATGGGTAATTGCATCGATAACCTGCTTTACCAGCACTTCCGGCGCTGATGCACCTGCTGTAACAGCCACCTTATCTACACCGGCAAACCACTCAGCCTTGACGTCGGCAGCGCTGTCGACCAGATAGGCCTGCGCACCCGACTTTTCGGCAAGCTCACGCAGCCGGTTGGAGTTGGAGCTGTTTTTCGAACCCACCACGATAAAGAGCTTGGCCTGAGTCGCCAGACTGCGCACCGCATCCTGGCGATTTTGAGTGGCGTAACAAATATCGTCCTTGCGTGGCCCCTCAATGGACGGAAACTTCGCCTGCAGCGCCGCGATGATGTCCAGTGTATCGTCAACCGACAGTGTGGTTTGGGTGACGAAGCACAGGTTATCCGGGTCTTTAACCTGAAGGGCTTCGACGTCTTCCACCGACTCAATCAGATAAACGCCACCCTCAGGATTATCGTACTGGCCCATGGTGCCTTCCACTTCCGGATGGCCTTCATGACCAATCAGGATGCATTCAACCCCTTTGCGGCTGGCACGGGTTACCTGCAGGTGCACCTTGGTCACCAGCGGGCAAGTGGCATCGAATACCTTAAGGCCACGCTTTTTGGCCTCAGCCCGCACCGCCTGCGACACCCCGTGGGCAGAGAAGATCACTATGCTGTTGTCCGGCACCTGATCCAACTCTTCAACAAAGATCGCACCACGGTCTTTGAGGTTTTGCACCACATAACGGTTGTGCACCACTTCGTGACGCACATATATAGGTGGCGAAAACAGCTCAAGGGCGCGCTCAACGATGCTGATGGCACGGTCAACCCCGGCACAAAAGCCCCGTGGATTGGCAAGCAGAATGTTCATCTGTCCAGTCATCAGAGCTCCTCCAGCACTTCCAGCTCGAAGGTCACTGCCTGACCGGCAAGTGGATGGTTCAGATCGACCGTCACAGAATCGCCGGCCACATCACGGACAATGCCAGGAATTTCGCTGCCACCGGGGCCTGCAAAACTAACAATCACACCGGTTTCCAGCTGCATATCGGCAGGGAAGCGGCTGCGATCGAGATGATGAATCGCATCTGGATTCACATCACCAAAGGCATCCTCTGGCTGCAGGGTGAACTTGTGCGAATCACCGACCTTCAGTGCGCCAAGCTCAGCTTCAAACGCCGGGCTCAGGCTGCCATCACCAATATTGAGGCGTGCGGGCTTACCCGACGCCTTGGTGCTGTCGGCGGTAGAGCCGTCAGACAAGAGAATATTCATATGGCACAGCAACGACTTTTGGCTCATGTGTTACTCCTTGATGGCCTTGTCATCCGAGCTGGACGTTTTAAAGCTGTCGATAATAATCAGCACGGCACCAATAAAGATGGCGGCATCGGCTATGTTAAACGCCGGGTAATGGGCGGTGTTCCAATAGAAATCGAGGAAATCCACCACAAAGCCATGTTGCAGACGGTCTATCAGATTACCAAGCGCACCGCCAATCACCAGGGTGTAGGCCAGATTCAGCCGCACCATGTTGGCTGGCTGCTTACGCAGCCAAATGGTTAACAGCACGCTGAAGCCCACGGCCACCGCCGTAAACAGCCAGCGCTGCCAGCCCCCTGCATCATGCAGGAAGCTGAAAGCTGCGCCATAGTTGCGCACATAGGTGAAGTTAAAAAACGGCAGCAGCTTGACCGACTCGTACAGGTCAAAGTTGGCCAGCACCCACTGTTTGGACAGCTGGTCGGCCAAAAACACCACTACCACTACCCAATACCAGCGCAGGCCACTTTCTTTCCAATTCAATTGCATGGCCATCCTTATGCGAAGGCGCGGGCTTCGCCGTCACCCTCAATGTTGGTCACACAGCGGCCACACAGGCTTGGGTGCGCTTCAACTGAACCCACATCTTCACGGTGATGCCAGCAGCGCTCACACTTTGCCGCGTCAGTCTTGGCAACCAACACCTTCAGACCGGCAAGCTCAGTGGCAACAGCCGACTCAGGCGCAGCATCGATTGGCAGCACCTTGGCATCCGAGGTCAACAGCACAAAGCGCAGCTCGTCACCGAGCACAGCCACCTTGGCTGCCAGTTCGGCATCAGCAAACAGGGTCACGGTTGCTTCCAGTGAGCCACCCAGCACCTTGTCGCGACGTGCCTGCTCAAGCTCTTTGTTCACTTCGTTACGAACGCTGAGCAGCAACTCCCAGTGGCTGTCAGCCAGATCGCTTTCCAGGGTTACCGGCTTCAGGCCTTCGTACCATTCCTGGGTGAACACATAGGCTTCACGCTTGCCAGGCAACAGCTGCCAAATTTCATCGGCGGTAAAGCTCAGCACAGGTGCAATCCAGCGCACCATGGCTTCGGCGATGTGGAACAGTGCCGATTGACAGCTGCGACGGGCATGGCTTTCACGCTTGGCGGTGTACTGACGGTCTTTGATGATGTCCAGATAGAAGCTGCCAAGTTCTACCGAGCAGAACTGCATCAGCTTATGGGTCACCATGTGGAAATTGTATTGCTCGTAAGCGGCTATGATTTCGCTCTGCACCTTGGCGGCGCGGCGTACCATCCAGCGGTCCAGCGCCACCATATCTTCTACGGCTACCATGTCGGTTTCAGGCTCGAAACCATTGAGGTTCGCCAGCAGGAAACGACCTGTGTTACGGATACGGCGATAAGAGTCGGCGGCGCGATTCAAGATTTCATCGGATACGCTCATCTCACCGCTGTAATCGGTGGCAGCTACCCACAGACGCAGGATGTCTGCGCCAAGCTTGTTGGTCACTTCCTGAGGCGCAATCACGTTGCCGATAGACTTGGACATCTTGCGGCCCTTACCGTCCACGGTAAAGCCGTGGGTCAGCACCTGCTTGTAAGGCGCCTTGGCATGCATGGCGGTAGACAGCATCAGTGATGACATAAACCAGCCGCGGTGCTGATCCGAGCCTTCCAGGTACAGATCCACGCCATGGCCCTGGAACTCAGGACGGGCAGCCACCACAGTTTCAAAGGTCGAACCTGAGTCATACCAAACGTCCAGCGTATCGGTCACTTTGCGGTACTGGGCGGCTTCATCGCCCAGTAGCTCGGCCGAATCCAGATCCCACCAGGCCTGAATGCCCTGCTGCTCAATGCGGTGCGCCACGCGCTCCATCAAGGAGACAGAATCTGGGTGCAGCTCTTCGGTTTCCTTGTTAACAAACAAGGTGATAGGCACGCCCCAGGTACGCTGACGAGAGATACACCAGTCAGGACGGTTGGCAACCATGGTTTCGATGCGGCTCTGGCCCCAGTCAGGGATCCACTGGGTGTTTTTGATTTCGCCCAGTGCAGTGCTGCGCAGGCCCTGGTTATCCATAGAGATAAACCACTGCGGGGTTGCACGGAAAATGATTGGCGTTTTGTGGCGCCAGCAATGTGGATAGCTGTGACGGTAAGCCACATGGTTCAGCAGCGCGCCTTTTTCTTTCAAAAGCGCAACCACATTGTCGTTGGCTTTAAATACATGCTGACCGGCAAAGAAAGGGGTATCGGCCTTATACACGCCGTTGTCACCCACAGGGTTGGCCACTTCCAGACCATACTTCTGCCCTACCACGAAGTCGTCCTGACCATGGCCAGGGGCAGTGTGCACCACGCCGGTACCGGCATCGGTGGTCACGTGGTCACCCAAAATCACCGGCACGTCAAAGTCGAGGAATGGGTGAGCAAAACGCATCAGCTCAAGCTCGCTGCCTTTTACACGACCCAGCACGTCGAATGACTCGGCGCCAAAACGCTTCACACAGTCTTCGTGCAGCACATCGGCCACCACAATGGCGCGGGTAACCTCGTCTTTGGTGAAGGATACCAGCACATATTCAAGGTCGCCGGATACGGCCAGCGCGCGGTTGGCAGGCAGGGTCCACGGGGTGGTGGTCCAGATAACCATGGCGATATCATGGTCGTACTGAGCTACGCCAAATTTGGCCAGCAGCGCAGACTTATCAACCACATTGAAACCTACGTCGATGGCAGGAGACGTCTTATCTTCGTATTCCACTTCGGCTTCAGCCAGTGCTGAGCCACAGTCGGTACACCAGTGCACCGGCTTCACACCTTTTTGCAGGTGGCCGTTGGAGATAACTTTGGCCAGAGAACGCACGATGTTGGCTTCAGTGGCAAAGTCCATGGTCAGGTATGGCTTGTCCCAATCACCCAGCACGCCCAGACGGATAAAGTCTTCGCGCTGGCCATCAACCTGAGCAGCAGCATACTTGCGGCACTCTTCACGGAATTCGGCGGCAGAGATCTTCTGACCCGGCTTACCCACCTTCTGCTCAACTTTGAGCTCGATAGGCAGACCATGGCAGTCCCAACCCGGCACATAAGGGGCATCGAAGCCCGCCATGGTTTTGGACTTGATAATGATGTCTTTGAGGATCTTGTTTACAGAGTGACCAATGTGAATGCTGCCGTTGGCGTAAGGAGGGCCATCATGCAGGATAAATGGCTTGCGGCCAATGCGGCTGTCACGGATCTGCTGATACAGCTTGTCCTTGTTCCAGCGCTCAAGCATTGCGGGCTCGCGATTAGCCAGATTCCCACGCATCGGAAACTCAGTTTCCGGCAAATTCAAAGTAGATTTATAGTCGCTCATCGATCCTATACCGTTAATTGCCAAATAGTTTTAGCGTTTTGCTTAACCTGCATCGTCACCAAGCAGAGCCCGGGCTCTGTCGGCATCGTTCCAAATCTGTTTTTTCAGGGCCTCAAGGGATTCAAAGGGCTGCTCGTCGCGAATTTTCGCCACCAGTTCCACTTCCACCCGTTTGCCATAGAGGTCGCCTTCAAAATCAAACAGATGCACCTCAAGCTGGCACACCTGTCCATTGACTGTGGGCCTGAACCCCACATTGGCCACCCCTTCATATATATCACTTTCATCCCACCACAGCTTGACGGCGAAGACGCCGCGCACCGGCACCACCTTACGCTTAAGCGCAATATTGGCGGTGGGAAAGCCAATCGTCCGGCCAATCTTTTGCCCGTGGGCCACCCGGCCACAAAGGGTAAAAGGATGGCCGAGCAAGCGCCTTGCCTGCTCCAGATTACCCTTGGCGAGCTGCTCACGCACCGCGGTGGAGCTCACCCTCAGGTCGCCCACCATAAAAGAGTGGGTATTAACCACGGCAAAGCCGAAACGCTCACCGGCTTTTTTCAGCATCTCAAAGTTACCGGCGCGGCTCTTACCGAAGCAAAAATCGTCACCAACCACCAGATACCTGACCCCGAGCTTTCTCACCAGCAGGTCTTCGATAAAGTGCTCGGGATCCATCGCGGCAAACTTGCGGTTGAAATTGACGCACAGCAGGCGGTCAATTCCCAGCTCGTCCAGCAGCACTATCTTATCCCGCAGCAAACTCAGGCGCGCCGGGGCATCATCACCACGGAACAGCTCCTGCGGCTGGGGCTCGAAGGTCATCAGGGTCGCGGGCAGACCAAAATGCTTGGCCCGCTCAACCAAACTGGCAATCACTTTGGCGTGCCCACGATGGACACCGTCAAAGTTGCCGATGGTTAGCACACATCCCCGATGGGCGGGCAAGATATTGTGAATTCCGCGGATTAATTCCATGTGACCTGACAACTGGCGTACGTAAATTGGCGGATTATATCTCAGCTGACGCTGAGAATCAGCCCTTGCGGGCGCGTTTCATCTGCCAGGGCTTAATCCCCAGCAGAATAAGCGACAACCCATAAACTAAAGCCCCCAGACCGATATAACCGGCAAGGGCACCGGCACGCTCGCCAATATGCCACTCGAGCCACACCGCCTGTGTGGGCAACAGATACCACAGAAGCGCCCCCATAGCGAGGGTAGACACGGCCACCTTGGCAAAAAACACCAACGTCGACTTCGCCACTTTATATACACCGGCCTTATGCAGCCCCCGATAAAGCAGCGCGGCATTGAGCAGCGCCGACAAGGAAGTGGCAATCGCCAGTCCCACATAGCCAAAGGGCACCGCAAAGATAATGTTAAACACCATATTACTGACCATGGCGACAATACCGTAACGCACTGGCGTTTTGGTATCCTGGCGTGAGTAATAACCGGGCGCCAATACTTTGATAAGCATGAAGTTAAGCAGGCCAGCGCCATAAGCCATCAAACTGTAAGACGCCATTTCCACATCGCTGATATCAAAAGCGCCGCGCATAAAGAGCACCATCAGCATAGGCTGGGCCAGCACAATCAGCCCCAGCATGGCGGGCATACCCAGAAGCAAAATCGCCCTCACCCCCCAATCCATGGTTTTGGCAAAGCCTTCGCCTTCATCGTTTACATGCTTTTTCGACAACGCGGGCAACACCACAGTGGCAATGGCAATACCAAAAAGTCCCAACGGGAACTCAAGCAAACGGTCAGAGTAATAGAGCCAACTGATGGAGCCGGTCATCAGGAAGCTGGCAATAAAGGTGTCAAACAGCAGGTTAATCTGCGATACAGATACGCCAAACAGCGCCGGGATCATCAGGGTGCGGATTTTAACAACACCAGGGTGGTGCCAGCCCCAGGAGGGCTTAACCAGGGCTCGCTCGCGGTACAAAAAGGGAATTTGGAACAGAAACTGAATAAGACCGCCGGCAAACACGCCCCAGGCCAAACCGATTTCCGGCTGCTCAAGCTGCGGCGACAACCACAGGGCAAAGGCGATAATGGCGATATTCAAAAATACCGGGGTAAAGGCCGACACCGCAAAGCGGCCCCGGGTATTGAGGATGGAGCCTGCCAGCGCAGTAAAGGTGATAAACCATAAATAAGGAAAGGTAATCTTCAGCATCAGGGCCGCGAGTTCAAACTTGACCCCGTTTTCACCGCCCTCGAGCCAGTCGAGAAACCAACCGCCACCGAACAGCGCGGCCAATATTGGTGAACCAATCACCCCTAACAGAGTCACTATGGTCACCAGACCGCCCAGGGTACCCGCAACTTTGGATAAGAGTTCTCGGGTTTCTTCGCTGCTGCGCTTTTCCTGATACTCGGTCAGCACAGGCACAAATGCCTGAGCAAATGCACCTTCGGCAAATAATCTGCGCAGGAAATTGGGGATTTTATTGGCAAAAAAGAACACATCCGCGCTGGCCCCGGCCCCCATCAGGTTGGCCACCACCATATCCCGTACAAGGCCCAATACACGGGAGATGAAGGTCATGGCACTCACAACCAACCCCGACTTCAGTAATTTTTTACTCAATTTGCCCCCTGGGAAGGACCGGAAAATGCGGGTGATATCTTGGAAAAAAACGCTTCCGGCTCTGTCATACGCCAGTATTTGCTGGTAGAATTGCGCCACATTTTACACGAGTTGGGTTGAAGATAGCCAAGTCGGGTTGGATTTATTTGCCTTAATGGCGGATATTCCACCATTGCCATTGACAAAGTGGCAAAATACGGGCATATTCCTCGGCCTTTAAAAGTATTAATCCCAAGTTTTTAGGAGTTGCACCTTGGCTAACAGCAAGACTGCAAAGAAACGCGCTATTCAATCCGAAAAGCGTCGTCAGCACAACGCCAGCCGTCGCTCAATGCTGCGTACCTACGTGAAGAAAGTTATCGCCGCCATCAAAACCGGTGATCACAAAGCTGCTACTGAAGCCTTCGCCGTTGCTCAGCCTATCGTTGACCGCATGGCCACCAAAGGCCTGATCCACAAGAACAAGGCTGCCCGTCAAAAGGCTCGTCTGAACGCCCGTATCAAGGCTCTGGCTGCTTAATCGCTGCCAGCAAGACGTAAAAAAACCGGCTCAGGCCGGTTTTTTTATGTCTGTTCAATGGCAATAAATGTTATTGAGCAGCTTGATCATTTCTTTCACCTCGTCACTTTTCAACGAGTAGAATACCGTCTGAGCTTCCTTACGGGTAGAGACCAGATTATCCTTCCTGAGCCATGCCAGGTGCTGCGACAGTGCCGACTGACTTAACCCAAGTTTTTTGTTCATTTCACCTACACACATCTCCCCTTCGTTGAGCAGATGGCACAAAATGAACAACCGACGCTCATTGGCCAGTGCCTTTAAAAGCACTACCGCATGATCAGCTCGCTCCTGCATTAATTCAATATTCATTACGAGCATATTCTCCTAATACAAACCCCGGGCCTAATATAGCCTTGGCTTACAGACTTCGTCGGGACACAGCCCACACTTTTTGTTAGATTGTTTTCAAAAATGAGATGTACCTAATAAAAATAGAGGAAACACATGAAAACCCTACCTAAGCTTCTGGCCGGAGTCGGCCTGATTGCGCTCACGGCCCCATGGGGCGCATTTGCATCGGACGATATAAATCAGAAAGTTGCAGAGCAACTGGCACAAAAAGCCCAGTCTTCTTCCCTCGGCTATGGCATCGTGGAGTCTTTGACAGTTGAAGTGGGCCCCCGGCTCGCAGGCAGTGAGCAGGATATGGTGGCAGTGGACTGGGCGATCGCCAAGCTGCAAAGCCTGGGATTTGACCGGGTTTATAAGGAACCCGTAACGGTCCCCGTTTGGCACCGAGGTTTAGCTAAAGCCAGCATTCTGAGCCCTTTTCCACAACCCCTGGTGGTAACCGCACTGGGCGGCAGTGTTGCTACACCACCTCAGGGACTCAGCGCCGCCATTGTGCGGTTTGATAGCCTGCAAGACTTACAGAATGCCGAAGATGGCGGCCTGAATGGCAAAATCGCCTTTATTGATGCCAAAACAGAAAGACATCGAGATGGAAGTGGCTATGGCCAAACGGCTTTCGGCCGTAGTCGCGGCGCCGTAGCCGCGGCGAAAAAAGGTGCTGTGGGTATCATCATCCGCTCCATCGGCACAGATCATGACCGTATGGCCCATACCGGCATGATGCGCTATGAGGAAGGTATCACCGCGATTCCTGCCGCCGCCATCTCCAACCCGGATGCCGACCTGATTAATGCCATGCTCAAGCGCGATAAAGAAGTGGTGATTTCACTGGAGCTTGGCTCTGAGCGCCGTGGTGAAACCACATCCTACAATGTGATAGCCGAAGTCAAAGGCAGCACCAAAGCCGATGAGATTGTACTGATAGGCGCACACCTTGACTCCTGGGACGAAGGAACCGGCGCCATCGATGATGGTGCCGGCGTTGCCATTGTGACTGCGGCCGCCAAACACATTCTCGACCTGCCACAAAAGCCGGCACGGACCGTTCGCGTAGTGCTGTATGCTGCAGAAGAGCTGGGATTATTAGGCGGAAAAACCTACGCCAAAGACCATGAAGCCGAGCTGGATAAACACTATATCGCGGCTGAATCAGACTTCGGCGCAGGTCCTATTTATCAGATTGATTGGCGGGTGGCTGACACGGCTCACACTCCTGTAGTCAACGCCATGAAGGTGGCAGAGCCTCTGGGCGTAGCGGCTGGCAATAACAAGGCTTCAGGCGGCCCGGACGTCTCCATGTTGCCCGCTCTTGGCGTACCTGTTGCTTCGCTTCGTCAGGATGGAAGTGATTACTTTGACTTTCACCACACGCCCAACGATACGCTGGACAAGATTAACCCAGAGGCACTGGCACAAAACGTGGCCGTGTATGCGCAATTTGCCTGGATGATGGCAAACAGCGAAGTCGAACTAAGACCCTTGCCTCCCAAGGAATAACACCTTGTCACCTTATAATGAAAAACGCGGCCATTGCCGCGTTTTTATCACTGTAAGCAAAACTGCCTCAGCGAACTTTAACGCTCTTCACGTAAAAACACCGGCGTGTTGGGAGTCGACTGCTCAGGGCTGTAATAATAGCCATCGTAATCAAACCCTTTAAGATCCTCTATGGTCTTTGGCCGGGTGGTCAGGATAAAACGCGCCATCAAGCCGCGGGCTTTCTTGGCGTAAAAACTGATGATTTTATACTGACCGTTTTTGGCATCCTTAAACACAGGGTTTACCAGTGTTCCTTCGATCCCCTTGGCTTTAACGGCTTTGAAGTATTCATTGGACGCAAGATTGACCAGGATATCATCCCCTTGAGCCGCCAACGCCTCGTTCAGCTTATCCGTGATGATATTACCCCAAAACTCATACAGGTTTTTGCCACGGCCATTGCCAAGGGCTGTGCCCATTTCAAGACGGTAGGCCTGCATCAAATCCAGGGGTTTTAACACACCATACAAGCCGGAAAGCATGCGCAGATGGGACTGCGCATACTCAAGCTGTTCCGCGCTCAGGCTGTCTGCATCCAATCCTGTGTACACATCCCCGCGAAAGGCGAAGAGTGCCTGTTTGGCATTTTCCAATGAAAAGGACGGTGTCCAGGACGCAAATCTTGCCGCATTCAGCCCGGCAATTTTGTCGCTCACAGACATCAAAGAAGCAATATCTGCCGGCGTTAAACCCTTACAGACTTCTATCAGCTCAGCGCTGTGGCTCACCAGCTCAGGTAACGTGTACTGCTCTGTGGGCGCAGGATTATCGTAATCCAATGTTTTGGCGGGGGAAATTACAACCAGCATGGGTTTCTCTCGTCAATTCAGTTAAACCTTATGATACCCAAGAGAGATAAAAAAACCACGCAGCATTGGCGTGGTTTTTTGGATTGCACTAATCGGCTCAGGCTTCGTTTGCCCTGGCTTTGGCATTCTCGGGCCAGATGTCGGTTTCTACCTGACCATCCAGCTCTGGAAACTTACTTCTATCGAATACCGGCATGTCGCCTTTTTTAAGTTGGTCCCGATAGTCATCTATCACCCGGATAGCGAGACCAGACAGCAGCACCAGCGCGATAATATTCACTATTGCCATCAGCCCCATGGAAACATCCGCAAGATCCCAAACCAGGCTGATTTTTGCCATGGCACCAAACATCACCATGCCCAGCACCAGTAACCGGAACAGCGGCAACGCAGTTTTGCGGTTACCGGACAGGAACATGACGTTGGTTTCAGCGTAAGAATAGTTGGCAATAATAGATGTAAAGCAGAACAGGAAAATCGCAAACGCGATGAATGCGCCGCCCCAATCTCCCACATGGCTGGTCAAGGCATCGATGGTGAGTTTGATACCATCGCTTTCTGCGCCCATGTCGCCGGCAAGCAAAATAATGGCCGCTGTGGCGGTACAAATCACCAGGGTATCGACAAACACCCCCATCATCTGCACAAATCCCTGAGACGCTGGGTGATTGGGGTTTGGGGTCGCGCTGGCCGCTACGTTCGCGGCACTGCCCATACCGGCTTCGTTGGAAAACAGACCGCGGGCAATACCGGCCTGCATGGCCTGAGCCACACTGTACGCAACACCGCCGGCTACGGCCTCTTGCCAACCAAAGGCACTCTTGATTATCAGGCTGAATACTTCTGGCAGTTTGTCGAGGTTCACCACCACAACCACTGACGCTATGAGCAGGTATACCAGGGCCATAAAGGGCACAACGATTTCTGATACACGCGCCACTTTACGAAGGCCGCCCATAATGACGAATCCGCTGGCGACCACTATTCCTATGCCGACGTAGACGGGTTCGAATCCGAATACTCTTTCCAACGCACCAGTGATGGTATTGGCCTGAACTGCGTTAAATACCAAACCAAATGCCAGGATCAGAAAGACAGAGAACAATGCGCCCATCCAGCGCTGACCCAATCCCTTCTCCATGTAGTAGGCAGGACCACCGCGGAACTGGCCGTCTTCATCTTTCACTTTGTAGACCTGTGCCAGGGTCGATTCAATCATGGCGGTTGCCATACCAAGTACCGCAATCGCCCACATCCAGAACACAGCTCCAGGCCCTGCGGTGCCAATGGCTACAGCAACACCGGCCATATTCCCCGCGCCAACACGCGCGGCCATACTGGTGCAGAACACCTGGAAAGAAGATAGGCCACCGTCGCCACCCTGACGGCTGATAGTCATGACCTTGATGCCATGTTTAAAGTGAGTCAATTGGATAAAGGCCAGTCGAACTGTAAAGTAAAGCCCCGCACCCACCAGTCCGTAAACCAGCAGCTTGCCCCATAGCAGGGCGTTAAGAAAATTAACAATAGTTTCTAACATAGTCTTGTTCTTCTTCCTTCCTGCAATGGCGATGCATCCCTTTCTCTCGCCGCTGCCGCAACATTGCTTAAGATTATCCCTAAGCGCATGAATAGCTGTAATTTTTCTAAAGAATTCCCTTAATGTGGCTGAGTTTCAGTACCACTTACAACAATTGGATGCCCGATGGACGCGGCAAAGTAGCACAGTATTTCAAAAAAAACTCGTGATCAAGCTCACGCTTGCGCATTTATACGACATGCGAATCACGAAGCAAATAAGAGTATAAGATACTGTTAAAAGTCGATTAACAAACAAAACATAGCTATACAAGATGTGAACATTAGTGAGATCAACTTTGCGAATTTGGATGTGGGGCACATTTTTGTAAAAAAATTACAAATATAGTACTCACCAAGAAACAGATTCCACTTAACCATTTTAAGCATCGAGAGGCTTATGATGACTCAACAGCACGAGATTACCGCACTGAAAAAATTTGTGCGGGCCACTAACTTCCTGGCC
Organism: Shewanella zhangzhouensis; assembly: GCF_019457615.1. Lineage (NCBI taxonomy): Bacteria > Pseudomonadati > Pseudomonadota > Gammaproteobacteria > Alteromonadales > Shewanellaceae > Shewanella > Shewanella zhangzhouensis. The sequence goes on along the minus strand of NZ_CP080414.1, from coordinate 1,150,041 downwards.
ACCTCACAGATTTATCTCAAGCAGAATGTGTTACACAAGCGACCACTGGTTCACGGAGATATCAAACCCAGACTGCTAGGCCACTGGGGCACCTGTCCCGGCATCAACTTTGTATACGCCAACGTCAACCGTCTCATCGTAAAACACAAGCGCCCCTTCCTCTATTTAGTTGGCCCAGGCCATGGCTTCCCAGCTGTTCAGGCCAACCTGTTTATCGAAGGCTCTCTGAGCCACTTCTACCCCGAAACCATCCCGTACAATGAAACCGGCATTGAAGATATCTGTAAGAAATTTTCAGCGGCCTATGGCTATCCTTCACATGCCAACCCAGAAGCGCCCGGACAAATTCTGGAAGGTGGTGAGCTGGGTTATTCCTTGTCTGTTGGTTTCGGTGCCGTGCTGGACAACCCCGATCTGATTGCCACAGTGCTCGTTGGGGACGGAGAGTCAGAGACAGGCCCTCTGGCCGCGTCCTGGTATGCCAACCGCCTGGTCAACCCGGCCACTTGCGGTGCTGTGCTGCCAATCGTGCACATTAACGGTTACAAGATCTCGGGCCCAACCCGTATGGGTCGTATGAGCCACGAAGAACTGGATCTTGAGTTCCGCGGTCTGGGTTATCACCCCATCATTGTCGACGATCAACAGGAAGAAGATGTCTATGAGCAAATGGTCAAGGCCATGGATCTCTCCTATGAGATGATTAATGACATCCAAACCCGTGCCCGCAATGGTGAAGACGTTTGTAAGCCACGCTGGCCAGTGATCCTGATGCGCACAGCAAAAGGTTGGACTGGTGTTGCCGAAGACAAGGGTAAGAAACTTGAGGGTAACTGCGAATCGCACCAGGTTATCGTCAACAAGTGCGCCACTGATAAAGGCCACCTCGAAGCCTTGGATAACTGGCTGGCGAGCTATGGTTTTGCCGAGCTTTGCAGTGTGACTGATAAGGGCGAACTGCAGTTTGACCCCGACATCAAGTCACTTATCCCGCCCAAAGAACTCAGCTGTGGTCGTCAACGCCTGTCATACGGCGGCGAAGTTGTCCGTGCGCTGACCAATCCAGATCTGACTAAATTGGCCTATGGTGCAGAAGTGCCACGCGGTCATCGCGGCTACTCCATGAATAAAATGGGCGAGTGGATGCGTGAAGCCTTTAAGCTCAACCGCGATCAGCGCAACCTGCGCATCTTCAGTCCGGATGAAACCTACTCCAACCAGCTGCAAGCCGTGTTTGAAGAAACCGATCGCGCCTGGCAGTGGCCTATTGAAAGCTGGGATCAGGACATGAGCCGCGACGGCCGTGTGTTGGAACTGCTGTCAGAAAACCTGCTGTTTGGCATGATGCACGGATACACGGTTACGGGTCGTCACGGCATGTTCCCAACCTATGAGGCCTTCTCGCAGGTGGTGTCGTCCATGGCGGACCAATACTGTAAATACGTTTACGCAAGCCAGGGCGTCCATTTCCGTAAGCCACTGCCATCCTGTAACGTCGTGCTGTCTTCACTGTTGGAGCGTCAGGACCACAACGGCTATTCGCACCAGAACCCAAGCTTCCTCGGTGCCATGCTGGAAAAACACCCAGAGATTATTTCTGCGTACTTGCCAGCTGATGCCAACAGCACTCTGGTTTATACCGAGCGTGCTTACGCTGACCGCGACAAATTGAACATCATTGTTGCAGGTAAGAAAGAGCTGCCTCAGTGGTTGACCCTGGATGAAGCCCGCCGCCAGGCAAAAGACGGTCTGATGATTTGGGACTTTGCCTCTGATGACAACCCGGATGTGGTACTGGCGGGTTGCGGTGACTACGCCACCCAGGAGTGTATGGCATCCTTGGTACTGATCCGCGAATTGCTGCCACGGGTACGTGTGCGCTTCGTGAGTGTGTCTGAACTGAATTCCAATGGTCTGGGCAGCCGTAAGTTCCAGCAAAAGCCCTGGATGATGGACGAGATCTTCACCAAAGATAAAGGCGTGGTGTTCAACTACCACGGTTATCCAAACACCATCAAGAAACTGGTATTCGATTACAAAGGTAGCCACAGGTTCCGCATTAAAGGCTATGAAGAGGAAGGTTCAACCACCACACCATTCGATATGGGTGTGCGAAATGGGACTTCACGCTATCACCTGGTAATCGATATGGCCTATAAATTGTTCCAGCAAGGTATTATCGATGAAACCCAACATGTGGCCATCACCACAGATATGCTGCAACGTTTGGTTGACCATAAGAATTATATTAAAGCCAATGGCGTAGATCCTATTCACATCGAAAATTGGGTGTGGACTCGTTAAAAGCGTTATAATTCTGTGAATTAAAAGACACCCCTCGTGGGTGTCTTTTTATTTTTTAATTAAAAGGAACTTTGTACTGTAGAAATTCAATTATTTAGCACCGATAATGTGTGTGGCTTGCTAAAACACAAAGGGAACACCACACGAAGCGCAAGCTATGCTCCAACTTCCCAAAGAGCATTATGGTGGACATCATCAAACAATGGACTTGGAGAATTATGATGAAAAACTCATTGAAAATTGCACTGCTCGCGTCGGCGCTGCCATTTGGTGTTATGGCGTCTGATGAAGGCATGAGCCCCTGGTATGTGGGTGGCGGTGTTGGTATCAACAACTATGAGCCAGCCTGTGACCAAAAAACCATGCGTTCCTGTGGTGAAGACAGCCCTTATGCTTGGGACGTATTTGCCGGTTACCTGTTCAACGACTACTTTGGTGTCGAGCTGGGTTACCGTGACCTGGGCCGCGCCGAGTGGACTGACTACGCCAATAACCTGAATGACGTGGGCGCCAAGGGTACCACCCTGGGTCTGGTTGCCTTCTGGCCATTCGCGAGCAAGTGGAGCCTGTCGGCTGAAGCCGGTGCCATGAACTACCTGGTGTACAACAACAAACGCTGGGGCTCTAACTACTACAGCGACAGCGGTATTGCGCCGTTCGTAGGTGCTGGTATCGGTTATAACTTCACCGACAACCTGAAGCTGTCTGCCAAATATCGTCGTTACGAAAATCTCGACGAAGAGAAGTGGAACACGCTGGAAATGGAAAGCAACTATTGGGGTCTGGAGCTGAGCTATCGCTTCGGCAGCAAGGCAGCTCCTGCAGTCGTCGCTCCCGTGGTTGTTGCACCTGCTGATTCAGATAACGACGGTGTAAACGACGATCTGGACAAGTGCCCCGCCACTCCAGCAGATCACAAGGTTGATGCATACGGCTGTACCGTTTACAAAGACGATGTGACCACCCATACCCTGGGCTCACTGCGCTTTGCCAACAACTCCTCTGTTATCAATCCATCTTCCTACGAGTCTGTTGAGAAGTTGGCCAACTACATGAACCAGCACCCAGGTTCAACTGTTGAAATCGGTGGTCATGCTTCCAACGTTGGTAACCCAGACTACAACATGAAGCTGTCTGAGAAGCGTGCTAACGCCGCTGCCAAACTGCTGGTTGAAAAGTATGGCATCAGCGCCGAGCGCGTTACCGCCAAAGGTTACGGCATCACCCGTCCGGTAATGGATGGCAACACAGCTGAAGCTCATGCGGCCAACCGCCGTGTAGAAGCGGTTGTGACCGGTTCTGAAAAGGTACCTGTACTCAAGTAATCTGTGAGTTGTCATTGATAAAGCCACTGCCTTGCAGTGGCTTTTTTCTTTGTATAATGCAATTTAAAGACCTTGCCGGACTCATTTGGAAATTTTAAGTCTATTTTGTAATTTTTTTTCATAGTGCGGTTGGAAAAAAGCGCAAAATCGCTTCTAATATTGAGTCTATAAACCCGGCGCTCCGGCAGCATTTCGAAAAGGACAAGATCCATGGCCAATACCTTAGAGCAACTCAAATCCTTTACCACCATAGTCGCTGATACCGGCGATATTGAAGCCATCAAACGCTCTCAGCCTGAAGATGCTACCACCAACCCTTCATTGATCCTGAAAGCAGCGCAAATTCCCGAATATTCAGGCCTTATCGATAATGCCATTGCCTGGGCCAAAACCCAGAGCGACAATCTTGAAACCCAAATTGAAGACGCTGCCGATAAACTGGCTGTCAACATCGGTCTGGAAATCCTTAAACTGGTTCCCGGCCGCATCTCCACTGAAGTGGATGCCCGTCTGTCTTTCGATAAAACAGCGTCTATCGCCAAGGCCCACAAGCTTATCCGTCTGTATCAGGAAGCCGGTATCGACAAGAGCCGCATCCTGATCAAACTGGCATCCACTTGGGAAGGTATCTGCGCTGCAAAAGAGTTGGAGGCCGAAGGCATCAACTGTAACCTCACGCTGCTGTTCAGCTTTGCCCAGGCCCGCGCCTGTGCCGAAGCAGGCGTATTCCTGATCTCACCTTTCGTTGGCCGCATTCTCGACTGGTACAAGAAGTCTACCGGCAAAGATTACAGCGCCAGTGAAGACCCAGGCGTAGTGTCAGTAACGGATATCTACAACTACTATAAGCGCCACGGTTACAAGACTGTGGTGATGGGCGCAAGCTTCCGTAACACGGGTGAAATCATTGAGCTGGCCGGTTGTGACCGCCTGACCATTGGTCCGTCACTGCTCGAAGAAATGGCCGCCAGCAATACCCCAGTGGTACGTAAGTTGACCCCGACAACCGATACCGTCGCGCCGGGTCCTGTGATGAGCGAAGCCGAGTTTCGCTGGGAAATGAACCAGGATGCCATGGCAGTTGAAAAGCTGGCCGAAGGGATCCGTAACTTCGCCATCGATCAAGGCAAACTGGAAGAGATGCTCAAGGCCAAACTGGCCTGATAACGCGGGGAAGCAACGAATGAGTCGAGTGACCAATACTCCTGAATGGCAGAAACTGAAAGAATATTCCAACAAACTGCCCCATATGCGTGAACTTTTTGCGACTGACAGCGCACGTTTCAATAAAATGTCGCTGAAAGCCTGTGGCCTGTTTCTGGATTACTCCAAAAACCGTGTGACAGAAGCCGTGCTGGGTGCCCTGTTTGATTTGGCAAAGCAAGCTCAGCTCGAAGCCCGCATCAAAGCCATGTTTGCCGGTGATGTCATCAACACCACCGAAAAGCGTGCCGTACTGCACACCGCCCTGCGTGCGCCAAAGGATGCCGTGGTTGAAGTGAATGGTGTTAATGTGGTGCCTGAAGTTCATGCAACACTGGATAAAATCGAATCCTTCGTTGCCTCTGTTACCTCTGGCGAATGGCGCGGTTACACGGGTAAAGCCATCACTGATATCGTCAGCATAGGTATTGGCGGTTCCTTCCTCGGCCCCAAGATTGTCACCCAGGCACTTCGTCCATACTGGACAGGCAAACTGAACTGTCACTTTGTTGCCAATGTGGATGCCACCTCACTGGTGGAAAAGCTCAAGCTGGTTGACCCGGAAACCACCCTGTTTCTGATGTCATCCAAATCGTTTGGCACCCAGGAAACCCTCACCAACACCCTGAGCGCCCGCGACTGGTTCCTGCAAAGCGGCGCTTCTCAGGCTGATGTTGCCAAACACTTTGCCGCTGTCACCTCCAACGTGGCCAAGGCGACTGATTTCGGTATCGATGAAGCCAATATCTTTCCGATGTGGGACTGGGTTGGCGGTCGCTACTCGCTCTGGTCTGCTATTGGCCTACCTATCGCGTTGATGGTGGGCATGGATAACTACCGTGCGCTGCTCGCCGGTGCCCGAAGCATGGACGAGCACTTCACCTCGGCGCCGTTGGCCGGGAACATGCCGGTTATTATGGGTCTGCTGTCAGTGTGGTATGGCAACTTTTTCAATGCCCAATCACACGTAGTGCTCACCTACGATCACTACCTTCGTGGTCTGCCCGCCTACTTCCAGCAGCTCGACATGGAAAGTAACGGCAAGTCCGTCATGATGAATGGCGAAACCGTGGATTTCAGCACTGGCCCGGTTATCTGGGGCGGTGAAGGTACCAACGGTCAGCATGCCTATCACCAGCTATTACATCAGGGCACAGCGCTCATCCCTGCCGACTTTATTATGCCGCTTCAAAGCCACAATCCGCTGGGTGAACACCATGTACAACTGGCATCCAACTGCTTTGGACAAACACAGGCTCTCATGCAGGGGCGTACCTTTGAAGAAGCCTTGGCAGAACTGGCAACAAGTAACCTCAGTGATGATGAGAAGACCCTGATCGCTCGTCATAAAGTTATGGAAGGTAACAAACCGAGTAACACCCTGCTGATGGACAAACTGACGCCTTCTACATTGGGTGCTCTGATAGCGCTGTACGAGCACAGAACCTTTGTTCAGGGTGTGATTTGGGATATTAACTCTTTCGACCAATGGGGCGTGGAGCTTGGCAAAACGCTGGGCAATGATGTGCTGGCGCGCCTGACAGCCGATGAAGATGCCAGCGCACTGGACTCCTCCAGTAACGCGCTCATTAATTTGTTCCGCAAAGGACAAATCTAATCAGATGTTTTCTCTTTAATAATCAAAGGCCGATAATTTATCGGCCTTTTTATTGAAATTCAGTCAGTTATTTAATCCGCTGCGAAGATCATCCAAGTTTCATTTTTGCTTAACACAATTGAAACATTATTCTTGCACCCTGTTTGCGATGTGTGGTATTTAGTTGCTGAGAAAACATACAACAACAGGAGGTTGCCATGGATCGTTTAGATTATGGTAGTGCGCTAGATGAAGTCGTAGAAAGACCAGGTCGCTCTAAAGGCTCCAACAAAAAACGCAAGTGGAGGGAAATCGAGGCGCTGAAGGATAAGCATCGCCTGCTGAAGGAACTGCAGGATATTGACTCCAATCTCGCTTACGATATTGATTCCCTGATGGATTAACTTTCCTGTTGTAAAAAAGAGCGCTCAAGCGCTCTTTTTTATTGTCCACGTTTCGCTGTCAGTCTGACAGTGACAGGTAATTTCGCAGCTCATCAAACAGTTGGTTATCGTCATCACTGAAGAGCGGGTCATCCATCAGTTTGTGCAAACAACGTTCATTGATTTCATGCCAATCTTCGTCATTGAGATCCTTAGCCAGTATGGGAAAAAGCTCTCGCTCCTCAAACAGCATATGCGCTTCCTGTGCACTGACATAACCGGATAGGTCGCCAATCAGCTTTTCTTTCGCAACCACAACGTCATTAAGAATAAGATTCAAGGTCGACATTAAAGAAGCTGACGACGCCACCAGCTCCTGATGCTCTTCATTCAATCTGGCCAAGCGCGGCAATTCAGGGTATTTGTCCAGACAGTATTCGTAAATCACATCCTCCAGAGGATGATGACTGTGCTCGGCATAGCTTTGCATATACTCCACAATGTCGCGAACCAGATTAAAATTAACGCTCTCACCGCTTTCCAGTAGGATGCGTTTTTTATTTAGGATCTTCAGCAATATCGCAATATGCTTGTGATCCCTCATCAATCGGTTGAGCATAACCCTCTCCCCTCGCCAATGCCTGCCTTATTCAATACTAGTAAAGCGTCAGACGCTTAACCACTATAACAAAGGGTCCTAAAAGACCAACGTGATAGAGATCAAGCTTTTAGCTTATGCAGTACTGCGCTCTAACACTGAAACAACAGACTTTAATGAGGTCTGCAAACGCAAAAAAGAATTGCTTGCCGAGTTTGCTTCCCGCAAATTTCGCTCAACCAAGCCGGTGAAAAAGTGCTCCTGCTCCTCCGTCATGTCCAGTACATGAAAGCTTGCCCGGATTTCTGTAGTGATATTCGACAGCGCATGGCAAAACTGCTCATCACTCTCATGGATGCTGTCCGATAATCCTGCCAACAAGCGCCTGATATCCATCACCACACGTTGCAACGTCTGTTGACGCTGAATATCAATAATACGGGCTTCCAATCCTTCAACCACAACGGCGATGACGTCCCTCAAACGACCGTACAACACCTCATCGTGCAACGGCATATTCTTAATTAAAAACGAAACATGTTTGTCGTTGCAGATGGTTCGGGAGCCGAAATCAAATAGGCGGCCCTGATGATCAAGCAGTTCAAAAATATTGGCCTCAATCGGGCTGATGGCCATGTGTTCGGGCACAAAGTACAGGGTTTCATCCACCCGAATCTCCAAACAGGTTTTTAAATCGAGCTGCATCATCAAGCCAAAAAAAGCGTCAGCTAAGGCTCGATAGTCCTGGCACAGGAAACACTGACGGAAAAACTGCAACACGGCCCCATATTGGGACGACTCATTCATCGACTGGAATGCCATATTGCGCGAGAAGCTTTCAGCCTCGGCAAGCGCCCTTTTTTTGTGTTGATAGTTGGCCACCGCATTGGTTTTCGCCATCAACTCTTTGAGTTCAAAAGGTTTGGCAATGAAGTCCACTCCCCCGGCCTCGTAGGCTTTAAGCCGTTCTTCCAGGGTATTCATTCCCGATACAAAAATAACTGCGCTGTCTATTCCCTGGGTCTGCAGCGATTTGCACAGTTCAATTCCCGACACATCGGGCAAATTGATGTCCATCAGGATGATGTCCGGCTTTGCTGCCACCATGGCTTTTGAATAAGAGTCTGCATCCAGAAACAGTCGCACGTCATAATCTTCCTGCAGTACTTCCCGCATCAAATGGCAGTAGTCATTGTCGTCATCCACAATCCACACTTTCAGTTGTTCCATCTGATTAACTCTCCCTATCCTTGAAACTGACACCCACTTCAGCCAATGCATTGGTAAATGCTTGTAAATCAAACGGCTTATGAAGCACTTTGAACGGCATTTCTTCATATCGGTTCACACCGATATCTTCAATAAACCCCGACACCAAAAGCACCGGCATGGGATGCTTTGCTATGACTTCGCTGGCCAATTCATAACCATTAATGCCACCCGGCATCAGAACATCGGTAATGAGTAGCCCGGCATCACAGGCCTTACTTTGGAAGCTATTTCGAAAAGTGACGCCATCGCTGAAGGTTTCAACCTCCATACCCATGAGCTCACAATAGTCCCGCATCACCTTAAGAAGCTCGGGCTCATCGTCCACCAACAGGGCTTTCAGAGGAGTTTTCACTCTGGGGATGCTCGTTTCGGTAGCCAAAGCCTTTATAGAGGCCGCCTGTTTTATGGTTACCGCCGGAAACCAAAGCCGTATCTCAGTACCTTGTGGCCCGGTATTCAGCACATTCATATAGCCACGGGATCGTTTTACAAAACCATAGACCATGGAGAGTCCAAGACCGGTCCCCTTGCTCTTATCCTTAGTGGTAAAAAAAGGTTCGAAGATTTTATCAAGCAGCTGAATCGGGATACCGTGGCCTGCATCGGTAACAGAAATCCACACATAGCAGCCTGGCTCAACCAATACCCGCTCACCCACCCCGGGGAGATAGCCGGCAAGCTCAGACTCACCGGTGGCTATGGTTAAGGCTCCCTCTCCATTCATGGCATCCTTGGCATTGATCACAAGATTCAAGAGTGCATCTTCCAAATCTCCCTTATCGACCATTACATCCCGTGTAAAGGGGGCAAGCTGCACATTCAGGGTCACCTGGCTGGTAAGGGATTTGGCAAAGAGGTCTCTTAAGCCCTCAATCACCTCATTCACCTGACAATGCTGAGCGTTAAACTGTTCTTGCCGGGAAAACTGTAACAGCCGCCTGGTGAGTTCCGTGCCCCTTTGGCAGGATTTAAGGGCTGTGGTCAGGTAGTTTTCCAACCGTTCGTCTTTATTTTTAAGCTGTATCAGCTCGAGATTCCCCTTAAGAACCCCCAGAATATTGTTGAAGTCATGGGCGATCCCCCCCACCAATTGGCCTATGGCCTGCATCTTCTGTGCCCGACTGACCGTTTTTTCCATGGCCTTGAACTCGGTGTAATCGCGGCCAATCAGTGCATAGAGCCCGCCTTTACTATCCTGCTCCAGTGCAATCACGTGTAAGTGTAAAATCGCCAATTCCCCATTGGCCTTGGTACAGTAAACTTCTCCATTGAAGTCCTTTCCGGAGCAGAGGATGTCGTAAAGGTCGACCTCGTTACCGGATGCCTGAACGCCTTTAGGAAAAAGTTTACCCAGCGACATGCCTTTGAGTTCGCTGCGAGGATAGAGACTGATGCAGGTAACCGCAGCATTGACATAGACAATCTCACTGTTGCCATCGTGAAACTGCTTAACCACCATGATGAAATCATCGCTGTTTCTGACAATGGAGCGGAACATAATGTTGTCTATGTCCCCACTGACCTCCCTGCCCCCGTCCTCACGCCAATGCTCAACATGCAGGGTCAGTATTCCCATCAAAATATCGGCAAGCAACTCACTGAAACTCAGTAAAAAACCAAACCAGGCATCTTTAGGCGTGTGGAAAAACACCAACAAGTCTGTGTGCTTTACCGGCCAAACCACAAACTTATGCCAGCAATGCACCAAGGGTTCCTGATGTGAGAAGGGCCAGTCACGGACATCTTTCCAAAGGGTGAGGTAACGCACTGGATCGCGGCACCAGCATGCGGCGGACTCAGGCATATCTTGCGCGTTGCTTGAGGAGGCATCTATCACCAATACGGCCTGTGCACCACTGTGCTCAGCCAATATGCGGCACAGAGGCAATATCACATCCTCCCCGCGAATAAAGCGCGCCTGGATCTTACCCAGTTCGGCAAGAAAGAGTGGATCAAGTAAGGCGTGGCGGGCATCGAAAAGCATGTTTGCAGAACCAGATTCCATTCCAGTCAATCCTGTAACTTCAGCAATTTACCTAAAGCTTAGTCAAGCTTTACCGAATTGCTGAAGATAAATGGCTGGCGGGATCTTTTTCATAAAAAAAGGAGGCCGTTGGCCTCCTTTTGCGAATGTAACATTGCTCAATGGCATAAAGTTTTAAACAAATGAGCCTTGAGTGCGACAAAGTCCGGCGCCAGATTGGCCGACAGAACCGGCTTATCAGCAACCGCCGCAAGCGCTGGAGGCAAAGACAAGTCCAGGGACAGCTCATGGTCGACCACATCTTTGAACTTCGCCGGATGAGCCGTACCGAGGAAAATACCCCGTTCACCCTCGCCAAGCGTATTCTTAAGCGCTTGTGCAGCAATGGCCGCATGGGGTTCAGACAAGTAGCCATCTGCCTGCAATGCCAGCAAAGCGCTACGGGTTTGTTGTTCGTCCAGTGCCACCCCATCAATCTCAGCAAGGGACCACCCCATGACCTTGGCGATGGCTTCCACACGAGGCCAGTTGCTGGGGTCGGCCACATCCATAGCATTTGACATGGTCGCCACTGTGGGATTGACCTGCCAGTTTGCGCTGTTCAGATAGCGTGGCACTGTGTCGTTGCTGTTGGTGGCGGCCACAAAACGCTTCACCGGCAAGCCCATGGCCTTGGCAAAGAAACCCGCAGTAAGGTTACCGAAGTTGCCGCTGGGAACCGCAATAACAGGCGCATCTGCGTGATCCTTGCGATACTGGGCCAAGGCCTCGAAGTAATAGCAAATCTGTGCCAGCAAACGGCTGATATTGATGGAGTTAGCCGAGTTAAGGTGCAACCCTTCGCGAACATCCGCATCATCGAAGGCCTGCTTCACCAACGCCTGACAGGCATCAAAATCGGATCCAACCGCCACCGTATGGATGTTGTTGCCAAGGGTGGTGAACATCTTTTCCTGCAGCAGGCTGATTTTACCCTTGGGATAGAGCACGCACACCTGCACCTTATCCAGCCCATAGAAGGCGTCGGCCACGGCAGCCCCGGTATCACCGGAGGTAGCAGTGAGAATAGTCAGCCGCTCGTCACCGGCAAGCACATTCAGGCACTGGGCCATGAAGCGGGCACCAAAGTCTTTGAACGCCAGGGTCGGGCCGTGGAAAAGCTCCAGGCAGTACCGCCTATCGTCCACTTTCGCCAGCGGCACCGGGAAGGTAAAGGCCTTGTCGACCAAGGCATCCACCACCTCCTGACCCAATTCATCGGCAAGCCAGGCACCCAGCACTTTTTTACTGCGCTCAACAAAGGGTAAGGTCAACAGGGTTTCAACATCATCCAGCTTGGGAATATGAGTCGGGAAAAACAGCCCGCGGTCTTTACCCAGTCCCAGCTTTACCGCCTGGGAGAAACTTACCCGTTCATCGGGATGCTTAAGATTGTAAAGTTCCATTACGTATCCTTAACCTTCACTCGCTACGACTCGGGTGCCCTGCATATCCAGGCGGCACACGTGGGCAAATCCGCCCTCTGTAAGATAATGGGCTTCCAGCCAGGCCTTGGCCGCCTCAGCGGTCTCGAGGCTGGAAGTGACTGAAAAGAGCGTGGGGCCGCTGCCGGAAATGCCGCTGGTGAGCATACCAAGCTTAGCCAGCGCCTCACGGGCCTCGAGATACCCCGGAATAGCAGGTGCACGATAAGGCTCGGCCAGCACATCCTTGAGTACCGAGAGCGCCAGCGCTTCGTCCTGACGATAAGAGGCGTGCACGAATGCCGACAGATGACGACCAAAATCGATAACCACTGACTTGTCGTAGCTGTCTGGCATCAGCGCCCGCATCTTGGCGGTAGACAGGGAAATTCCGGGATACGCCACCACCCAATACCAATGCTCAAAGCTGGGGATGGACTCGCAGATGCGCCCGGGCAGATCCAGCATCAGCTGCATGCCACCAAGGTAACAGGGCGCCACGTTATCGTAATGCACAGAGCCGCTGATTTTGCCTTCAAACTCGCCCATCAGCGCCAGCAGCGCCTGCTCATCGAATGGCTTGTCGAAATATTCGTTCAGGGCATAGAGGGCTGCCACCACAGAGCTGGCACTGGACCCCAGACCACTGCCCACCGGCAGGTTCTTCTCAAGGGTCAGCGCAATACCAAGCTCTTCTTTGCCTAACCGCTGCAAGAAGAACTCGGCACATTGCCAAACGATGTTCTCCTTGGGATTGGCTGGCAGCTTGTGAGCCCATGCACCAGTGGTGTTAAGCGTCAGCCCCGCATCCGCCTTGGCAATCATGACTCTGTCACCCAGCAAACTGCCGTCGATGGGCGCAAGTGCCGCACCGAGCAAATCGAATCCTACACCCACGTTACCCATGGAGGCCGGGGCATACACGGTCAAACTCATAAACTCACCTCGCGGGTCCAGTTCAGGGTACGCAGCAGGTCAGCAAAGGCGCCGGCCGCAGTCACATCGGTACCCGCACCATACCCCCGCAATACAAACGGAATGGGTTGATAGTATCGGCTATAGAAAGCGAGCGCATTCTCGCCGCCCTTTACGCTGAAGAGTGGATCATCCGCTCCCACGGCCTGAATACTCACCCGGCAGCCAGACTCATCAATCTGGCCCACGTAGCGCAGCACCTTGCCCTCACTGCGGGCGTTTTCCACCATGGCGGCAATCTCAGCATCCGCCTTGGGCAGATTGGCCATAAAGGTACTTACATCGCCACTGGCATCGAAGGATGCGGGCAGCACCGAGTCCACCACCACATCGTCAAGCTCAAGCTCCATGCCCACCTCTCGGGCGAGAATAAGCACTTTACGGGCCACGTCCATGCCGGAGAGATCATCCCTCGGATCCGGCTCGGTAAAACACTTGTCACGGGCGATGGACGTTGCCTCAGACAGACTCATGCCCTCTTCCAGCTTACCGAAGATAAATGAGAGAGACCCAGAGAGTATGCCATTGAACTTATGAAGTTTATCGCCCGCACACAGTAGCTTTTTCAGGTTATCGATAACCGGCAAGCCCGCGCCCACATTGGTCTCGTACAGGAACTGACGTCTGTGCCTGAGCGCAGCCTCACGCAGGGCACGATAGTAATCAAGGTCGCGGGTGTTGGCTTTCTTGTTGGGGGTCACTACGTGCATCCCGGCTTCCATCACCTCAAGATAGCGGTCGGCAACGGCTGCCGACGAGGTGCAGTCCACCAGCACAGGATTCAGCAGCTGCTTTTCTTTCGCCCAGGCAAGCATGGCGCCAAGGTCACAGCCCGTTTCACTGTCATTAAGTAGCCCCTGCCAGTTAGCCAGGTCAATACCACGTTCATCCAGCAACATGCTGCGGGAGTTGGCGATACCGCAGACGCGGATGCTGATGTGCTGCTCTTTCAGCGCTTCAGCCTGATTTTTCACCTGTGCAAGGAGCCCTGCCCCCACGTTACCCGCGCCAACCAGGAATACATCCAGGTACTGCTGTACATCGAAAAAGCGCTGATGACAGGCGCCGATGGCATTTTGCACCTTGCGCTGCTCCACCACGGCGGAGATAGAACGCTCAGAAGAACCCTGAGCTATAGCCCGGATATTTACACTGGCCTGTGCCAGCGCCGAGAAAAACTTGGCTGCGACGCCCTTGTGGGTGCGCATACCGTCACCAATGAGGGACACTATCGCCAACCCGGATTGCATTTCCAGCGGTTCCAGCAGCTCACTCTTGAGCTCCAGCTCAAACTCCTGTTCCAGCGCCGATTGCACCTTGGCAGCATCTTTTCCTGCCACACAAAAGCTGATGGAGTATTCGCAGGAACTTTGGGTAATGAGGGAAACAGATACACCGGCGCGGGCGATAGCACCCAGGGTGCGGCTTGCCATACCTACCATACCTTTCATACCCGGACCTGACACATCAAACATGGTTTGATTGTCGAGGCTGGAAATGGCTTTTACCTGCAGGCCGGTTTCATCGGCCGCATTGGACACCAGGGTACCCGGGGCCTCGGGATTAAAGCTGTTTTTGATGTAGCAGGGAATGTGAAACTGGGCGATGGGCGCTATGGTCTTGGGGTGCAACACCTTGGCACCGAAGTACGACAGCTCCATGGCCTCCTGATAAGACAATTGCGACAGCAACTTGGCGTCAGCCACCACCCGCGGGTCGGTGTTATATACCCCATCCACGTCGGTCCAGATTTCACAGCTGCTGGCATCAAGGCAAGCGGCAAGCACAGCTGCCGAATAGTCAGAGCCGTTGCGGCCAAGCGTAACTGTACGCCCGTTTTCATCGGCGGCAGTGAACCCCGGCATCACCCAAACCCGTTTGCTGTCCAGGGGCAGCTGTTTGAATCTCGGTTTGCTGACACCTATGTCCACCACAGACTCAAGCGGCGTTCCGTGGGCTAAAAACAAAGCCCGGGGGTCGAGTCTATCCGCGCTCAATCCGTGGGCGCTCATCAAGGCCACCATCAGCTCGGTGGACAGACGCTCGCCCGCCACCACAATTTCGGCACGCACACCGTCGGGGCATTCTCCCAGCAAGGCCACACCTTCAAGACGTGTTTGCCATGCCTGTTTCTGTTCGGACAGCGCGGTAGACAGGTGTTCACGGCAATGGGATACCTGATGTTGACACGCATCATCAAACAACGCCTCAAACACACCGACAACCCGCCCAAGCACCGCCTGATAGTCACCGCCAGTGACGGCCACATCCACCATTTCCAACAGTCCATTGGTCACAGTAGCCGGCGCCGACAGCACGGCTGCGACTTGCGATGCTTTTGCCGCTTTGGCCACGATAGCGGCCGCCATATCAAATCGCTGCCAGTTGGCCAGCGAGGTTCCCCCAAACTTCATGACTTTCATCTTGCTACTCCGTTTACCTCGCTCGCCCCCAGAAACAAAAAACCCGCTCCTTTTGGGGAGCGGGCCTTAGTGTTCATTCTTTTCAGGGTAAAATCAGCCCGCCCCCACTCCGGTAATGGTGGTGGTAGTAATAATAGTGGTTACTACTGCGCCTGACTGATGCATGGAAAAATCCACTTCCTGATTTAACTGAGCCCACAGAATTGCTTGTTTTGGCAATCCTTGTCAACCCCCAAAATCAAGTATTTTTTACAGATTGGCAACAATATTTCAGATACTGCAATCAATGATGTCAGTTAATGAAAATACCCCAATAAATATCCGTTATATACTTCATTTCCTCCACTTGACGTAAAGGTAATCCACGTCAGTTAAATAGCATCTAACCATCTGACTTTAAAATATTTAAAGCTGATTAAGCCTCTTGTGATTGAAATGTATTTCTACGCGGGCCAATCGGCGTTATCCAGACCGCACAGAAAAAAGTGGCCTAAGTTAACAATCACTGATGTAAATCATCGCCTGAGCATAAAAAGCAGAGTATTATGCGCGCACATTGCGAATATGGAGGCAGTATGAAAATCACCAAGAACAGTGCGGTAACCATCCACTATCGCCTGAGCGACAGCCAGGGCCAGCTGATTGAAAGTTCCTTCGAGGCCGATCCCATGGTGTACCTGCACGGTGCAGAGAACCTGATCCCGGGTCTTGAGAATGCCCTGGAAGGTAAACTGGCCGGTGATACCCTCGAAGTCACTGTTGACTGTGAACAAGCCTATGGTCCATACCACGATGGCCTGCGTCAGGAAGTGCCACTGGAAGCCTTTGGCGATATTCAGGACATAGTGCCCGGCATGCGCTTTATTGCTGAAACTGAAATGGGTCAGCGCCCTGTGCAAGTTACTGAAGTGCTTGAAAACACAGTTGTGGTTGACGGTAACCACCCACTGGCTGGCCAGTCATTGACCTTCTTTGTTGAAGTGAAAGATGTGCGTCTGGCGACCGATGAAGAAGTTGCCCATGGTCATATCCATGCCCACGGTGGCTGTGGTGGTCATCATCACCATCACGACGAAGGTGGATGCTGTGGCGGCCATGATCATGACCACGGTCACTGCGAACATGACCCAGAGAAAGAAGCCAAACCCGGCTGTGATGGTAACGGCGGCTGTGGCTGTCGCGGCTAAGCTGTAACGCTTTCTTATTAAATTTATGCAAAACGCCGATCTCTTTTGAATCGGCGTTTTCTTTTGGCCTAATATAAAACCCGGCAAGGACTGCCTATATTAAAAAGGACCTTTACATGCTCAAACAGCCACTCTACGAAAGTCTCCCCTATCTGTGCATGTTGTGTGCAACTGCAACCCTGCTTTGGCAACAAAATACCCTCGCCCTGGCTGCAGGACTAATGCTTTTTTTTGTTGGGGCTCGGGTCTATATCCTTCGCTCTGATAATCGCCGCACCGATCCGGCGCGCAAGCGAAAAAAAGGAGGGTTACCCAAGGGGCTTTATGAACTGTTGCCATTTGCTTGCCTGGCCCTAAGCGTTTTACTGCTCGCCCAACCCGGCAGCGCCTGGCTTATCTTTCCTGCATTAATGCTGCTGGCATACGGGCTCTATGTGCTCGCAAGCCGTTCGAGCTATCGAGATCACCAGTTACCGTCTCAGGGCCATTTGTGATCAGCGGATATCGGCGGGGTCCGTTACTATCAATTTGGCTATCACAGCACGCTCAGCCTCATTCATGTGCTTGAGGTAATTAGAGCAGCGGGTGATGGTTGCAATGCTGATTTGGTATTCAGCGGCTATTTGGCGCTGGCTCAATTCACCGGCGAGCAGCAATTGGAATACCTTCAAACGCCCGGCGATGGCGCTGCGCTCTTCCTCGGTCAGCAATAACTGAAACAGAGTAATCAGCTCATCCCGCTCGGGATGGGTCAGTATTTTATCCAGAACCAAATTCCAGGATGCCCGCATAATATCCTCTCGGTCGGGGATCTAGTGATGTGCGGCAGTGTAGCAAGCCCCTGTCGGCTCTACAAACGCCCAAGAGAAGGTTTGCCAAACAAAATTTAACAAAATGCGTCATTTAGTTTGAGCAAGTTCCGGTTACAATGGCTGCCTTTACGTCTTACCCATTCACTCCACAAGGAAGAATAACAATGAAAAAGACATTGCTTTGCCTGAGCGCCCTGCTGGCTTTTGGTGCCAGCGCCAACAACTTCGAATCTGCCGATGACGCCATTCACTATCGCCAGTCAGCCTTCGGTTTGATTGCCTATCAGTTTGGTGACATGAGCGCCATGCTCAAAGGAAAGAAAGAATTCAATGCCGACGTGTTTGCCCAGCGCGCCGAAAACGTAGCGGCTCTCTCCAAGTTGCCTGCTGAAGGTTTTATCGCCGGCTCTGACAAAGGCAACACAGAAGCCCTGGGCAAAATCTGGGAAAACCAGGCGGACTTTGACAGCCGTATGAGTGAGTTCCGGGAAAATGCCGCCAAATTGGCCGTGGCAGCCAAAGGCAGCGACAAAGATGCCATCAAGGCGGCATTTATGAATACCGGCAAGAGCTGTAAAGGCTGCCACGACAACTACAAAAAAGACTAAGCTTCGGTTGTCTGATAAAAAAGCCTGCATCTGCAGGCTTTTTTAGTATTTCAGTCTCACCCGTTACAGTGCCTGAATGGCTGGCCACAGCAATAAATAACCAACGGGTAAGGCAACGAGCACCAACAAAATCGCAGCTTTCCACAGCGGTGCAAAGCGGATATCTGATTTTACGTCAATGTCATCACGGCGCCTGCGGCCCGTCACCATGGCTCCCAGCAGCCTGTCTCCTTTGAGTAGGTGCCACACCACCGCCAATACATGCACCGCAGCAAGGATTAACAACAAATCGAAATTGCGCTTGTGAAGCCAGGTCATCCAGGAGGCGGTGTCACTGCTCACCATGCTGACCAGGGGGCCTTCGGTAAAGACTTCATCAGTGGCAAACAGGCCTGATATCAGCTGAAGAGCAAGACACAATAGCAGCACCAGCACCATGTAGCCGCCAAGCGGATTGTGGCCATGGTGGCCTTTCACGCCTTTGCTGACTGTCGTTTTGGCGTATTCCACTACGGTGAGCGGATGATGCAGAAAGTGCGCAAAGCGTGCGGTATCACTGCCAACAAAGCCCCACAACACCCTGAACAGCAGCAGCGCCATCAAACTATAGGCAAACACCTGATGCCATTGCATCTCGCCCACCTCGGCGCTCCACCAGAGCAATCCGAGCAAGGTCACCATCAACCAATGAAACAGCCTGACGGGCAAATCCCACACCTTGGCGTGCGTCATTACATCCTCCGCATACACAGGAAATAGCCTTAAAAAGTATGGGGATAGTAATCAAATTGAGGGGGAAAGAGAAGGATATGAGTGTAAGCAGGGATGAGTTATCCATTCGAATATGCGCCTCTTTTGGGGCGCATTCAAGCAAATCCGGGGCTTTTTTGGGCTTTTGGGTTCAAGCGTTCAAATAAGAAGCGAACGATATTTCCGCCTTGATAAAACGTGATTTTACTCACGACTTTCAGATTTCAGCTTGGTAGTCTGAAGTCACGGAAACAAAAAAAGAGGCTCGACAATATGTTGAAAATCACCAGCAAACAGTTCGAAGTAACTACTCCTATCCGTGAACGTGTTGAAAGCCGCTTTGAAAAGCTCGCTCGTCACGATGTTCCGCTGATCAATCCACATATCATTATCAGCCAGGAGAAAACCCTCTTTAAAATCGAAGCCTCTGTTGGGGTACCACAAGGAGATTTATTTGCCCAGGCGAAAAGTGAAAACCTGTATGCAGCCATTACGGCCATGGGACAAAAGCTGGAGAAACAGCTCAATCGCCTGACCCACAAACCCGAAGCCAAGCGTGCCGATACCCAAGGGGTAGCCGACGAAGAAGTTGACTTCGAATACGACGATAAGGAGGAATACGCAGCTTGACCCCGTTCAATCACACGACAAAGCGCACCTCAGGGTGCGCTTTATTTTGTGCAACATATGCAGATTTTTTGATTGACACCCAAGGGCGCAGTCTTTAGTTTTAATGCCATGAAATTTACCGTGAACGCAGTTTTTACTTTCTTTTTTATTCACTTCCCCTGAGGAGGCGGATTTTCTGTGTAAAAACGAAAGTGAAAATTCAAAGCCTCCCACCACCGGGAGGCTTTTTTGTTCTTAGGCGATGCAGTTAATACCAACAGAGGTCAGCATGGAGAAACCACAGCCCCTGAGTGAAACCCGGGAGCAGATCACCGACATTGACAACACAGTGCTGCAATTGCTGGCACGGCGTCGGGAACTCAGCCTCGAAGTAGCTCGCAGTAAAGAAGTGGATGTGCGCCCGGTGCGCGATACCCAGCGCGAGCGAGAGCTGTTGTCGAGACTGGTGCAAAAAGGCCGCGAGCAAGGGCTGGACCCGCACTTTGTTATGCAGTTATATCAGAGCATTATCGAAGACTCGGTGCTGAACCAACAGGCCTATCTCCATGGCCGTGCCAACCCGGAAACCCAAAAACAACAGTATTGCATTGCTTATCTCGGTGCCCGAGGCTCCTACTCATACCTCGCCGCCAATCGATACTGTCAGCGCCGCCAGGTAGACATGGTGGATTTGGGCTGTCAGAGCTTCGATGAAATCGTTCATGCTGTCGAATCCGGTCATGCCGATTACGGATTCCTGCCAATTGAAAACACTTCTTCTGGCTCCATTAATGAAGTCTACGATGTGCTTCAGCACACCAGCCTGGCCATCGTGGGTGAAACCACCATCGAGGTGGGTCATTGCCTGCTGGCCAAACCCGGCACCAAGGCTTCGGATATCAAGACTCTGTATGCCCATCCACAGCCCATCAGCCAATGCAGCCGCTATTTGGCGCGCCATCCCGGGCTCAGACTCGAATACTGCGCCTCCAGCGCCGAAGCCATGGAAAAGGTGCAGGCTGCTGACAGCAAAGATGTCGCCGCCATCGGCAGCGCCGAGGGCGGTGCCCTGTACCAGTTGGAAGCAATCGAAAAGGGACTCGCCAATCAAAAGGTCAACCAAAGCCGCTTTATCGTTGTGGCCCGTAAAGCCGTGGCCGTGCCCGAGCAATTGCCCGCCAAGTGCACCCTCATTATGGCGACAGGCCAAAAGCCAGGTGCTCTGGTAGAGGCCTTGCTGGTGCTCAAGGCCAACAACCTCAATATGAGCAAGCTCGAGAGCCGCCCTATTCCGGGTACCCCCTGGGAGGAGATGTTTTATCTGGATATCGACGCCAATCTGGCCAGTGTCCCGATGCAACTGGCACTGAAAGAGCTTGAACGTATTACCCGCTTTATCAAGGTGCTGGGTTGCTACCCCTGCGAAACTGTGGCACCTACGCAGCTCTCCAACGCCCAGCTGCTCATTGAGCCAGAGCATTTCCGTGCTGATACACCCGAGTCCACCAAAACCCAGTCACAGGCTATCGACGATACCCCTGCACGCCACAGCCTGGGGTACAAAGAAACTGCCAGCGAAGTACAAGCGGGCGCTTTACTCGTCGGCAATGGTCATTCTGGTGCACTCGCACTGCTCTCTTTGCCGGATACGCTCGACGGGTGCGAACCCTTCCTTAAGCAGCTAAAGGCGGCCGGTTTTGCCGGCCTTGTGCTGGATAATCTGTCAGAGCGACCAGAGCCCGCCAAAGCACTGGATGCCTGCACCAAGGCCGCGGAAAAGTTTGGTCTCATCACCGCGGCGGCCGTGAACAGGGAGGATGAACTCGAGCATGCCATCTCCCGGGTCGAGCTTATCCTGATAAAGGGCAAGCAAATGTTCAATCAACCCCTTCTCGAGCGCCTCGGGAAGCTGCATCTCCCCTTGGTGCTCGAGCGCAATACCATGGCTGATATTGACGAACTTCTGGCTGCTGCCGATACCATTCTGGCAGAAGGCAACCAACAGCTGATGCTGTGTGAGTCAGGGGTCAGCAGCTTTAAGAGCAGTACACTCGCCACTCTGGATTTGGCAGGTTTGGTGGAGCTGAAAGCACGAAGCCACCTGCCGGTGTTGGTCAATCCAAGCTATGCGGTGACAGCAGAAGCCTGTCCGCGTCAGGCCAAAGCGGTCAAGCATCTCGGTGCCGATGGACTCATTGTGGAGGTATCTCTGGATGCCCCAATCGCTGACAGTCATTTGGGTGACACCTTGCGGCAGTTTTTCGTCTGAAGAAATAGAGAATGACAACGCAAAAGGGGCCAACATGGCCCCTTTTCGTTATTCAGATATTGGAGTCTGGCTTACCCAAAAGTATCTGTAGCCTCTTTGCGCTGAGGCACAGGTTGAATGGCAACCCCATCAACCAGACTCACCCACCCCTTGACAACCCGCAGTACAAACCAGGCAAGCACGACCACGAGCGCCGTTGCCGCCATCCAACCAGCTGGCAGCCAATACCAGGCCGCCGAACCCAGTACCAGCCCTAACATCGAGTTGCGTTGCCACTTAAGATGCGTGTCACAAATGCTGCAGCTATCAGTCTTGCGCAGTGACAGATTCAGGGCCAGGGCAAAGAGCACTGGAAGCACCAGAGGGAAGGCACTCATCATCCCATATTGCAAATGAATAAGGCTGGTGTCCTGGGCAGTGGCGTTGGGCAAGCTCAGTTGGGCCATAGTTCGCTCCGGTAAGGCTGACGAGAAACGAGAAACGGTGAATCGAACCGATTTCAAAACTGTGATCACGGCCCTGATTTAACCTTACTTTCCCATTGAGAAAAGCGCAACCATGGCCCCCAAAAACAGCCCAAGTATACCCACCAACACTGACTTAAAGCTTAAGGCTGATATGCGAAAGCGCCCGGGCAGAGCAAGCCAGCACCATACCATTGGCCTTGTCTTCTTCGGTCAGGGTCATCTCTGACAGCCTTTCAACATCCCCCTCCAGCACCTGACATTTGCAGGCACCACACACACCGCTGCGACAGGCGGCAATGATGGGTAGCTTTAGCGCCTCAATCCCCTCAAGCAGCACACCCGACTCTCCGAGAGGATGCAGCTTGTCTCCCACCTTCAGCATAAATCCCTGCCCGCTACTTTTAACGGGCGTGCCCTGCTTGCCAAAGCTTTCCTGGTGGAAGCGCGACATGGCAAATCCTGCATCCCTGACCATAGCCTCTACTGCAGCCATATAAGCCTCGGGGCCACAGACATACAAGGTTCTCTCACGCCAATCACTGACCAGGGAGTCCAATCCTGATAGCGTCAAGCGCCCCGGCAGCGCGGTGGCATAGGGCCAGTCAGGGTAATTCCCCTGTTCGATAATGTAGCCGAGACGAAAGCCACTGTGGTTATTGGCCATGGACTCAAGCCGGGGAGCGAAGATCAGGTCATCGACGCTTTTGGCGCTGTGTACAAAAGCGATGTCGGCGCCCACACGGGTGTCAGTCAGCCAGCGGCTCATACTGAACATAGGCGTGATGCCGCAACCTGCGCTTAAAAACAAATACCTGTCGGCGGGAATATCCACCAGATTAAAGCTGCCAGATGGCCCCATGGCATCCAGGGCATGGCCGGGTCTTAAATTATCAATCAGATAGTTGGAAACCTTTCCCCCCTCGACCCGCTTAACTGTGATGCTGATGCTGTAGGGTCTGGATGGAGAAGACGACAGGGTATAGGCACGGCTGTGTGGCTCACCGCCAATCTCCAGCAACAGGGTGATAAACTGTCCCGGTTTATAGCTGAAACGCACAGGTTCCCCTACGGCTTCAAATCGAAACGTCACCACATCGTGGGTTTCATCCGTCCGTTCTATGCAGCAAAGACGAAAAGGCCCAGTGGCAGGTAAATTCTGCCAGGGTTTGGCTGCCAGCAAGGCAGCGTCCCGGTGTTGACTCATAACTGGTTATCCCCAACACAATGTAAAAGACGGCGCGGTGCGCCGTCTTGCATCAACTCAGGCGACATTCAGAATCGCATTCAGATCGGCTTCAACCGTGGTGGTATTTTTAAGACCAAACTTGTCTTCGAGAACCTTGAGCAGATTTGGTGTCAGGAATGCCGGCGGTGTCGGACCGGTGCGAATATTCTTCACCCCCAGCGACAGCAGCGTCAGCAAAATCACGATTGCCTTTTGCTCAAACCAGGACAGCACCAGGCTCAATGGCAGCTCGTTGATATCGCACTCAAACACCTCCGACAGGGCAATCGCCAGCTGAATGGCTGAGTAAGCATCGTTGCACTGACCAATATCCAGCAGCCTTGGAATACCGTTGATGTCACCAAACTCCAACTTATTGAATTTGTACTTGCCGCAGCCCAGGGTCAGGATCAGGCTGTCTTTCGGCGTTGCCTTGGCAAAATCGGTAAAGTAGCCGCGCTCGGCCTTGTCACCGTCACAGCCCCCGACCAGGAAGAAGTGGCGGATACTGCCATTTTTCACGTTTTCGACCACGGCCGGAGCCGCTGCCATCAGGGCATTACGGGCGAAACCTATGGTGATCAGATGGGGGATCTCGTCATAGAGGAACCCCTCCAGCGACAACGCTTTCTCAATCACTGCCGAAAAGTCATCGCCTTCAAGGTGCACAACCCCCGGCCAGCCCACAATGCTGCGGGTAAAGATACGGTCCGCGTATTGGCCAACGTTGGGATCGATAATGCAGTTGGATGTCATCACCACTGCGCCGGGGAAGTTGGCAAATTCCTTCTGTTGGTTTTGCCAGGCACTGCCGTAGTTTCCTGCCAAATGGGGGTATTGCTTAAATTCGGGATACGCCAGCGCCGGCAGCATCTCGCCATGGGTGTAAACGTTAATCCCCTTGCCCTGGGTTTGCTTGAGGATAAGCTCAAGGTCTTTCATGTCGTGGCCTGACACCAGAATCGCCTTACCCTTTACCGGCTTGGTGTTCACCTGGGTGGGCTCCGGATGGCCAAAGGCAGCGGTTTCGCCCTCATCGAGCATAGCCATCACCTTGAAATTCAGCTGACCAATGTCCATGGCGGCGGTAAAAAGTGCATCGGCATCCACACTGTCGGTACCCAGGAAGGCCATGATGCGATGAAACTCAGCGGCTATCTCAGCGGATTGTTGCTCCAGTACCAGGGCGTGTTCCATATAGGCCGCAGCCCCTTTCAAACCGTAAAGGCACAAAAGCCTCAAGGCCATCACATCTTCGTGGATTTCATCCTTACCCAGGTTAGGCAGCGCCAGCCTGGCCTGCTCCAGCAACTCTGGCTTGGAGGCCCCGAGCAGCAGGGAAGCGCTATCAGGCAAGGTATCGAGGCGAATGCCAGCCTGTTGAGCGGCCTCAATGCATTGGGTTTTGAGTTCGTTACGCAGACTCTCGGCCTTTCTGGCGTAGTCTATGATGCGTTCATCGTCGAAATTCACATTGGTCAGGGTCGCAAAGAAAGCCTTGGGCACAAAGGTATCGGCCTCGGTTGCAGGAAGTCCCAACTCACGGGCTTTCACCGCCCAGGCGGAAACGCCCTTGAGCATATAAATCAGCAGGTCTTGCAGGTCTGAGGTTGCTGCCAGCTTGCCGCACATGCCCTGGGCATAGCTGCAACCATTGCCGGCGGGGGTACGAATGGTCTGTTCACACTGAATACAAAACACGACGTGGCTCCTTTTATTTTCATGCTTTATTTATGCATGTTAGGAGCGAAGGATACGGATATTACTGCATTTAAAAAGCAGCAAAACTCGGTTCCTTGAAGCAGATCATCTTAAGGAGTTGCTGATTTAAAATGAAAAAAGCGCCTTAATGGCGCTTTTTCAGCATAAAGAACAGCATCTTAAACCGAACGCATATCATTGACCGATTGCAGCATGGCGCGGCTCTCGGTGAGGAACTGTTGGGAGTAATTGCCAAACCAGTTTGAGACTTCATTAAAGCGGGCGATAAAACCGGCCCTGTCGCCTGTTTTCAGGAGCTCCAGCGCATCGCGGTAGTTATCGAGGAAGTCTGAAATCGCCGTCAGGCTTTCTTCCTGGGCGAAAATAATGTCGGCGTACAGCTCGCCGCTCTGGGCAAAGAGACGCCCCACCATCGCAAGCTCCAGCCGATATATGGGCGAGCTGAATTCAAGCAGCGTGTCTATATCCGCCTGCTCACGGCAAAGGTTCAGGCCATACACAAACGATGAGAAGTGACGCATCGCCTGCACCAGCTGCATCGCCTTATCATGGCGACCCGCATCGGCCTCCACCAGTCTGGCACCCCAGATGCCAATTTGCTCCATCAGCCACTGGTACTTGTCCGGCGCACGGCCATGGCACACTACCACCACCTGTTTGGCCAGACTGCCCACGTCCGGACCAAACATGGGGTGCAAACCCACCACAGGGCCCTTATGGGTCTCCAGCATGGCCTTGAGTGGCGCCCCCTTGATGGAAGTCAAATCCGCCAAAATACAGTGCGCAGGGAGGTGACCCAGGCGCTCACGGATAAGCGAGCAGGTAGCGGCAATAGGCACAGTCACCAATACCAGACCGGCACCAGCGAACAGCCCATCGGCATGGTCCCAATCGCCTTTATCCAATAGACGCACTTCATAGCCGGACAAGGCAAACATCTGGGCAAACAACCTACCAAGCTGTCCCTGACCACCAATGATGACGACATGGCCCAGCTCAGGATTCACCTGCTTGAAGCCCACATCTTTTTCGCTCATGTAGGATTCGCGCATCAGGCGTCTGAGAATATCTTCAATCAGCTGCGGGCTTACACCCATGGCTTCGGCTTCGGCGCGGCGTTTGCCGAGCATGGCCGCCTCACGGGCAGGCGCGTAAATCGGCAGCCCCGCCGCATGCTTGACTGTTCCAACCTGGGCCACCAAATCGAGACGTTTTCTCAGCAGCGACAGCAATTGGCTATCGACACCATCAATCAGGCCCCGTAGGTTTTCCAGCTCGGCGGTGGTCTTTTCTGTCATATCAAATATCCTGTCAGCCATTGGCGGCCTTCAGCATAACAAATCTTGAGGGAATAACAGACGCCAGGCTCTCGGCACCCTCGCGGAGCAAGGCTTCGGTGGTCTGCCAATCGATGCAGGCATCGGTCACAGAGACGCCGTACCTGAGCTCTGACAGGGGCTTATCACAGGGCTGGTTACCGGCATTGAGATGACTTTCCAGCATTACGCCGATAATGGCGTCACTGCCTGCAACCACCTGAGCAAACACGTCGCGACACACGGGGTCCTGACGGTTGTGATCTTTTGAGGAGTTGCCGTGACTGCAATCGATGACCAACTTGGGGTCGAGCCCGGCCCAGCGTACCTGCGCCTCACATTCGGCCACGCTGTCGGCGTCATAGTTGGGCTTGCTGCCACCGCGTAGAATAATATGACCATCGGGATTACCGTTGGTTTGTAGAAGCGCTACCTGCCCTTGCTGGTTAATGCCCATAAAGCGGTGACCACTGGCGGCGGACTTCATAGCATTGATGGCCACATCCAGCTTGCCGTCGGTGCCGTTTTTAAAGCCCACCGGCATGGATAGGCCCGAGGCCATTTCCCTGTGGGTCTGTGACTCTGTGGTGCGCGCGCCAATGGCAGACCAGGTGACAAGCTCTGAAATGTACTGGGGGCTGATGGGGTCGAGCGCCTCTGTGGCCACCGGCAGTTCAAGCTCTGCCAGAAAAATCATCAACTCGCGGGCAAGACGCAGTCCCTTTTCCACATCGAAAGACTCATCCATGTCAGGGTCGTTAATCATTCCCTTCCAGCCCACTGTGGTGCGTGGCTTTTCGAAGTAGACCCGCATCAGAATAAAGAACTCATCTTTGAGCTCGTCATGGAGCTTTTTGAGCTTAAGGGCGTATTCTTTGGCGGCGGCGATGTCGTGGATGGAGCAAGGCCCGGCCACCACCAACAGCCGAGGGTCGCGCTTGTGTACTATGTTTGCCACAGTGCGGCGGGCGCGCAAAATATACTGGTACCCATGCTCAGACAATGGCAGTTCGCGTTTTAGCTCCTGTGGCGTGATAAGCACCTTTTCGGCGCTGATGTGCACATTGTTGATGGTATCTTGCTGCATGGGATCACCTTTTGTGTTTAACGACGCTGGCGCTGCCCCATCGACAACCTCAGCTGACATCTATACATTCAAACCTGTATTATTGTAATGCTACACCATTACGCTCGAGAACACAGTTTGCCCGTTTACCCGACCGGGCGCAAGGCCAGTTGATAAAAATTCATTCAAAATTCGCGAAGATGGTGCCGAGAGGCGAGTGGAATGGCTTGGCTGTGGGGGCGTTGTGTTATCAGCAGAAACAAAAAACCGCCACGAGGGCGGTTTTCTGTGCGAACACTTGCGTCTTTTTTGGGCGATTACTTGGTCGCCAGCTTCTCACGGATACGTGCAGACTTACCTGAACGCTCACGCAGATAGTACAGCTTGGCGCGACGAACGCGGCCACGACGCTTAACTTCGATGCTGGAAATCAGAGGGCTGTGAGTTTGGAAAGCACGTTCCACACCTTCACCGTTAGAGATCTTACGAACGGTGAAAGCAGAGTGCAGACCACGGTTACGCTTGGCGATAACAACGCCTTCGAACGCCTGCAGACGCTCTTTGTCACCTTCTTTAACACGTACCTGAACCACTACGGTATCACCTGGGCCAAAATCAGGAACGTCTTTTTTCATTTGCTCATCGTTGAGCATTTTGATGATGTTGTTCATGTAAACTCCATACTAGGATTAACTGAGCTACGACTTCTGTGGACTGTCCATTTCGTCGACAAACTGCGCCAACAGGCGGGTTTGTTCGTCAGTCAGAGCTAGATTTTCAAATAATTCCGGCCTTCTTAAAAAAGTTCTTCCGAGACTTTGTTTAAGACGCCAGCGTCTAATGTCTTCGTGGTTGCCACCGAGCAGCACTGCCGGTACCTCCAGTCCATCCAAAGATTCGGGCCGGGTGTAATGAGGACAATCGAGCAAGCCGTCGGAGAAGGAGTCCTGCTCCGCCGAAGCCTGTTTACCCAGCACGCCGGGTACCAGACGGGACACTGCATCAATCAGGGTCATTGCCGGTAACTCACCGCCCGAAAGCACGTAGTCGCCGATTGACCATTCCTCGTCCACTTCAGTCTGAATGATGCGCTCATCGATACCTTCGTAACGTCCGCACACCAAAATCAACTTCTGTGTTTCTGCCAGCTCAGTTGCGCCCCGCTGTGTCAGCTTGCGCCCCTGTGGCGACAGATATATCACCTTGGCTCCGTCACCCGCCGCCGTTCTGGCAGCCTGGATGGCGTCCTTCAGTGGTTGCACCATCATCAACATTCCCGGACCGCCGCCATAAGGTCGGTCGTCCACGGTTCTGTGTCTGTCATGGGTGAAATCGCGGGGATTCCACGTGTGCAACTCCAGCAGGCCATTTTTGATGGCCCGACCCGTGACCCCAAAATCAGTGATGGCACGAAACATTTCGGGAAACAGGGTGATTACCCCTAACCACATGTTTGGTACCTCGATTTAGAAGTCAGGATCCCATTCCACAATAATCTGTTTTTCTGCCAGCTTGACGTCAATGACAAACTGGTCAGGCAGATACGGAATCATACGTTCCGTTTTGCCGAAAGCATCTTTGGCGTTGGCCTTAACCATGAGTACGTCGTTAGAGCCTGTTTCCAGGATCTGATCCACCTTACCCAGGTTGTAACCCTTGGTGTTGAGTACCTCACAACCAATGAGATCGCGCCAATAGAACTCGTCTTCGGGCAACTCAGGCATTTGTTCGGCCAGGATCCCAATCTCACAGTTGGTGAGCATTTGAGCCTGCTCCCGGTTGCTGACCCCCTCAAGCTCGGCGACAACCGCCTTGCCGTGGAAGCGCCACTGGGACACCTTCACCTCGCGCCATTCGCCATGTTCTTTGAGGAGCCATGGAGAATAGTCGAAAATACCTTCAACGGAATCGGTATAGGCGGTGATCTTCATCCAACCCTTTACGCCGTAAGTAGAGCCGATTTTGCCTACTACTACAGGTTGTTGATTACTGCTCATCAATCTATACCTTCACGCCATTAAGCAGCAGCTTTACGGGCGTCTTTGATCAGCTTGGCTACGCGATCGGTAGTAGAAGCACCGTTGCCAACCCAGTGATCAACGCGGTCCAGATCCAGACGCAGAGTTTCTTCCTGACCTTTGGCCAGTGGGTTGAAGAAACCAACGCGCTCGATGAAACGGCCGTCACGGGCGTTACGAGAGTCAGTTACTACGATGTTGTAGAAAGGACGCTTTTTAGCGCCGCCGCGAGCTAAACGAATGGTAACCATGCGTTTTTTTTCCTCTAATGATTTGCCAGAAGCAAAAATAAAAACTGGAACCCCGTGTTCGCAAAAGAGTCCCAGCAAGAAAGCCGGAGAATTTTACCTGAGTTTCAGGCGAATGCAACCGAAACTGGCCAATTTTACGGCTGCATTGAATCCGGGCTTAACGCCCGGGAAGCTTCATACCGCCGGGCATCATACCGCCCATGGCGCGCATCATTTTCTGCATCCCACCCTTGGAAGACATCTTCTTCATCATCTTCTGCATCTGGGTGAACTGCTTAAGCAGACGGTTAACGTCTTGAATTTGTGTGCCACTGCCCGCTGCAATGCGGCGCTTGCGGGAGCCCTTGATGATATCAGGATTCTGACGTTCCCCCGGGGTCATGGAGTTAATAATAGCCTCCATTTGACGGGTCATTTTACCATCCTGAATTTGTGCCATGGCTTCCGGTGGCAGTTGACCTACGCCGGGCAATTTTTCCAGCAGGCCCATCATGCCACCCATATTTTTCATCTGCTGCAACTGCTCGCGGAAGTCTTCAAGGTCGAAATTGCCACCCGATTTGACCTTGGAGGCCAGCTTCATGGCTTTTTCTTTATCGACGCCGCGCTCTACCTGCTCAATCAGGGAGAGTACGTCACCCATGCCGAGGATGCGCGAGGCAACACGGTCAGGGTGGAATGGCTCAAGGGCATCGGTCTTTTCGCCGACACCGAGGAACTTAATAGGCTTACCTGTGATGTGGCGGATAGACAGCGCCGCACCGCCGCGGGCATCACCGTCCACCTTGGTCAGTACCACACCGGTCAGCGGCAGCGCCTCGTTAAAGGCCTTGGCGGTGTTGGCGGCATCCTGACCTGTCATGGCGTCTACCACGAACAGGGTTTCGATGGGCTTAACTGCTGCATGCAGCGCCTTGATTTCATCCATCATGGCTTCATCGACGTGCAGGCGGCCTGCGGTATCGAGGATCACCACATCGATGAATTTCAGCTTGGCGTGTGAAATAGCCGCAGTGGCAATGTCGATGGGCTTTTGGCTCACATCGGAAGGGAAGAATTCCACTTCCACTTCTTTGGCCAGGGTTTCGAGCTGCTTAATTGCCGCAGGGCGGTATACGTCAGCACTGACCACCAGTACAGATTTTTTCTGGCGGGTACGCAGGAACTTGGACAGCTTGGCCACAGAGGTGGTTTTACCCGCACCCTGCAGACCTGCCATCATGATCACAGCCGGAGGCTGGGCGGCGAGATTCAGGGCCTCGTTGGCCTCGCCCATCGCCTTTTCAAGCTCGCTTTGAACGATTTTGACAAACACCTGGCCGGGCGTCAGGCTCTTGGCCACTTCCTGGCCCACTGCGCGCTCTTTAACGGCGTTCACAAATTCACGGACAACCGGCAAGGCCACGTCGGCCTCAAGGAGCGCCATACGGACTTCCCGCAGGGTGTCTTTAATGTTGTCTTCCGTTAAGCGACCGCGACCGCTGATAGTCTTCAGCGTACGCGACAGTCTGTCGGTCAGGTTCTCAAACATCGTCCTGTGCAAACCTTTAATAATGTCAAATGTGGGCTTGTATTATAGCGATGCCTGCGGTTTATGCTACCTGTCCGCTTGCCTGTGTGGATGCCGAGCAGAGAATACTTCGGCTAACAATCAGAATTGGCTAAAATTTGCAACTTACATCACTGCCCATTTGCGCAAGGGTCGTGTTATTCTAATTCCCAAATCAGCAATCCCGCTTTCGCATCGCGAAGCCCAAGAGAAACTAAAAGCAGGTTGTAATCCATGGTTCTTTTCTCTGCGTCAGCCATGTTCTTCTACTGTATCGCCCTGATACTGGTGACCAGTCGACTGTTTCACGCCGAAGGCCCAAACCGCCGTGCCGTTGCCGCCGTTGCTTCCATCGCTGTGGTATTGCACGCCGCCGCCCTGCAGCAAGCCATTTTTACCGACGATGGTCAGAACTTCAGCCTCACCAATGTGATATCAC
The DNA here is from genome assembly GCF_019457615.1 of Shewanella zhangzhouensis. Lineage (NCBI taxonomy): Bacteria > Pseudomonadati > Pseudomonadota > Gammaproteobacteria > Alteromonadales > Shewanellaceae > Shewanella > Shewanella zhangzhouensis. The sequence continues at coordinate 1,118,226 of NZ_CP080414.1, read as the reverse complement.
TGGTGAACTGGATTATCGCTTTCACCTTCAGCGTGCTGATTTTCCGTCTGAAAGTGATAGTGGTGGTGCCCGTGGTATACGCCTGCTCTGTCTTGTCGGTGGCGCTTTTATGGCTGGTGCCGCCCAAATACATTACCCATTTTGAGCACAATCCCGAGGTGCTGGCCCACGTGGTGCTGTCACTCATGGCCTACAGTGCACTGATGATTGCGGCACTTTACGCCATTCAGCTGGCGATGATCCAAAACAAGCTCAAGAAAAAGCAGCTGATATTAAGCCCGGCCATGCCGCCACTGATGACTGTGGAAAAACAGCTCTACCACTTGGTGATCATCGGCGTGATCCTGCTGAGCCTTGGGCTGGCAACCGGCTTTATCTTCCTCGATGACATGTTCGCCGAGGGAAAAGGTCATAAAGCCATTCTCTCCATCATGGCCTGGTTTGTGTACATCGCCATGCTGTGGCAGCAATACTCAGTAGGTTGCCGTATCCGTACTGCCATCGCCTACACCCTGACCGGTGCGACCCTGTTGTCACTGGCCTATTTTGGCGCCCGCATAGTCAAGGAACTCATTCTCAGTTAAGTCCCCGCCGGGGGCTTAGCCCCTTGGCTAACTTGACACCCCTTTAAAATGCCAGTATTTACTTACATCTCCTGGCCATAGTGGAGCCTTTGCTTGGACGCGATATCGACCGGAACACTCCTGCTGTCGCTTTTAGTGTTAATCCTGATTTCTGCCTATTTCTCTGGCTCTGAAACGGCCATGATGTCTTTGAACCGCTATCGGCTCAGACACCTCGCCAGCAGCGGACACAAGGGCGCCAAACGTGCATCCAAGCTGCTGGACCGTCCCGACCGCCTGATTGGCCTTATCCTGATTGGTAACAACCTGGTGAACATCCTCGCCTCAGCCATAGCGACCATTATTGGTATGCGGATATGGGGTGACGTGGGTGTGGCCATCGCCACAGGTTTGCTGACCGTAGTGGTGCTGGTATTTGCCGAAGTCACCCCAAAGACAGTGGCCGCCCTGCATCCTGAGCGCATCGCTTACCCCTCGAGCCTGCTGCTTAAATGGCTGCTGGTGATATTGCAGCCCCTGGTAAAAGTGATGAATATCATCACCTCCGGCATTTTACGGCTTATCGGTGTTCGCAACGTGGCGACCAATGATGCCCTGAGTCAGGAAGAGCTGCGTACCGTGGTACACGAGGCCGGCGCCCTTATCCCCCAGCGTCACCAGGACATGCTGCTGTCTATTCTCGACCTTGAGAAAGTGACGGTGGAAGACATCATGATCCCCCGCGCCGAAATTTATGCCATCAACGTCAACGATGATTTCAAGCAAATAAACCGTCAGGTGGTCACCAGTCCCCACACACGGGTACTGGTATACCGCGATACCATAGATGACGCCGTGGGCTTTATTCACCTGAGAGATGCCTTACGCCTGCAGTCCAAAGAAGAGTTCAGCAAAGCCACCCTGCTCAGGGCGGTAAAAGAGCTCTACTTTATCCCCGAGGGTACGCCCCTGAACGTACAGCTGGCCAACTTCCAGCACAACAAGGAACGTATCGGTCTGGTGGTGGATGAGTACGGTGATATCCAGGGTCTGGTCACACTGGAAGACATTCTGGAAGAGATTGTGGGTGATTTCACCACTTCCATGGTGCCTACAGCCAGTGAGGAGATCCATCCCCAGGAAGATGGCAGCCTGCTGATAGATGCAAGTATCAACATCCGTGAGCTCAACAAAGAGATGAAGTGGGAGCTGCCCACGGATGGCCCGAAAACGCTGAACGGCCTTATCCTCGAATATCTGGAAGACATCCCCTCCCCCAATACCAGTTTGCGCCTCGAAGGCTACCCCATTGAGGTCATGGAGGTGGCAGAGAATATGGTGAAGACCGTGAGGGTTATGCCGGACCTGTATCAGGCCCCCGATAACGCAAAAAAGACGCCCTGAGCGTCTTTTTTCTTATCATGAGTCTCGTTAATCAAGCCGTCTTGCGGCTCGCTTCAAGGGCTCTTCGCAGCGCTATGGCCTGTGGCGTAATCTCACGCTCGAGCGCTTTTTCGAGGCCCAGTGCAAAATACACCTCAGCCATCAAAAAGAAAGGCCCAATCAACAGCTGATTCATATCATCCACAAACGCCGGTTTTGCCTTTTCGTACTTATGGCCAATCAGTTGAAATACCCAGCCAATGATAAACACCACGGCAGCTATCCAGGTGGCGTGGGGCACGGATGCCATTATGTCTGAGGTGTACAGCACCGGCAGGATAAACACCAGCATGCCAACGGCGAGGCGCACGTGCAGTTTAAGGTAGTAAGCCAGCACTATCAGGGTAAACACCATGGCTGCGCTGGCCTCACCCAGAGTGCCCAGTTCGAACCGGATAAGCCCAAGCCAAACAAAGGCTGACCAGATGATAAGCGGGATACCGACAAAGTGGGTTTTAATGTTGGTGGGGTTTAGGTGCACACTCTTATAGCGCGCAAGTTGCTCGGCGGCTGTCTTCATAACGCTCTCCCTGGCATGGATTCTTATTGTGGTTTTACTGCCCAAAGGCGGACTGAACACACATTATTTGGTACGAATGTACCAGTAAAGCAAAGAAAGCCGTCATTAACAAGCCACCTTTCACCGGCCATAAAAAAGGGAGCCTGGCTCCCTTAATCTCATGCTCTCTTAACAGAGTATGGCGGTTGCCACCGCATAATGCCGCTCATCGGCGATGGACAGACGGATTTGGCTTCCACCGAGCTGTTGCATACGCTCCAGGGCGCCGTCAGTCAGGCGCACACAGGGGGCACCAAACTCATCGCTGTAGGTTTCAATATGTTGAAACGACACTCCGCGACCTATGCCTGTACCCAGCGCCTTTGCTACCGCTTCCTTGGCGGCAAAGCGTTTGGCCAGGTACAACTCGCGCTGACCGCTGCCGACAAAAATCGCCAGCTCGGATTCCGTCAGTACCCGCTTGGCGAGCCTATCGCCGCCGCGCTCAAGTTGGCTGCGGATACGCTCAATCTCAACTATGTCTGTCCCCAGCCCCAACACTGACATTACTCGCCCCGGCGACCTTCAAGCATCAGCTGCTTCATATCGCGCACAGCCTTCTCCAGACCGTCAATGGCTGCACGGGCCACAATGGCGTGGCCGATATTGAGCTCATACAGCTCGGGAATGGCGGCGATGGGCTTGACGTTGTGGTAGTGCAAGCCATGGCCTGCATTCACGGTAATACCCAAGCCATGGGCGTATTTAGCCATGGAGGCGATTCGCTCAAGCTCGGTATCTGCTTCGGCCTCGGTATGGGCATCGGCATAACGGCCGGTGTGGATTTCGATATAAGGCGCGCCAACTTCGTGGGCCGCATCAATTTGGGTCTTGTCGGCATCGATAAAGAGCGACACCAAAATACCCTGGGCAGCCAAATGCTCGACAGCAGCACGGATTTTATCTTTCTGCCCAGCCACATCCAGACCGCCTTCTGTGGTCAACTCTTCACGCTTCTCAGGCACCAAACACACATAGGTGGGTTTGACCTCACAGGCGATATTGAGCATCTCTTCAGTTACGGCACACTCGAAGTTCATCCGTGTTTTCAGGGTTTTGGCCAGCAGGTACACATCGCGGTCGATGATATGGCGTCTGTCTTCACGCAGGTGAATGGTGATGCCATCGGCGCCGGCATGCTCAGCCACGGCGGCGGCATGTACAGGATCAGGGTAGTTGGTGCCACGGGCCTGACGCAGGGTGGCGATGTGGTCGATGTTCACGCCCAGAAGAATGCGGCTCATCGGGTACTCCTTCAGAATTGTCTTGGCAATATTGACTGGCATTGTACTGAATCACTCCGTGCCTTGATATAGGCTGACACGCATTTGCCACTGGCAACAAACGCTTGTGTGAACTCAGCTTTTGTTTCGATTGGCAAAGAGTTGTCTGCTGACCAGGGGTTTATTGCCAACAAAGGGCGCCAATAAAAACCTGAGCAACTGCCGTGCTGCGGCAAAATCGGCTTCTGAGAGTTCCTTCTGTGCCAACGCAAGAATCGCCCGGCCTGAAATGGCTTTTTCCAGTGTACTGGGGGCCAAGCCACCCTCGGGACAAGGCCTGTAGGCACATTCGGCACTGATGGCCGCACCCAGGGTATCATCCGAGAGTGATGGGCAGGCACCAAGCTCTTCAAGCAGTGCCAGCTCAAAGTATCTCAGTTGACTCTGGCAAAACCCCTTGGCCATGGACATCAGTGTCTGGTGATAGCTGAAAAACAACCCCTCGCCCGCATGACTGTGGCTGAGGCAGCGCATCAGGAGTTCATTGAGGTACATGGCGGCATAGAGAGCGTCGCCCTGCAGCGGAATGGCGGGGGCATAGGCTTCGGGCTGAATAAGGGTTCTGAGCTCACCCTTACCCGACAGTGAAAACAGTAGTGGCTGAAAAGGTTGCAGCAGCGCCCGGCTGGAGCGCTTGCCGCTGCCGAGCCGTGCAATGGCATCAACCCGACCCGCGCCATCCACCAAGAGGTTTACGATGGCGCTGTTTTCCCGATAGGGACGCGAATGCAACAGGTAACCCCTTTCCATCGCGGCCCCGGGATTAATCTTCGCCGTAACCCAGGCTGCGAAGGGCACGCTCGTCGTCGGCCCAGCCGGATTTCACCTTCACCCACACTTCGAGGAACACCTTGTTATCGAACAGGCGCTCCATGTCTTTGCGGGCCTCGGTGGCGATGGTGCGAATACGCTCGCCTTTTTTACCAATAACCATGCGCTTCTGGCCATCACGCTCGACCAGCACCAGGGCATTGATTTGATAAACGCCGTTTTCCATCATTTTGAACTGCTCGATTTCCACTGTAGCATCGTAGGGCAGCTCATCACCGAGGAAGCGCATCAGTTTTTCACGGACAATCTCAGAGGCCATAAAGCGCTGGCTTCGGTCGGTTACATAGTCTTCCGGGAAGAAGAACACTGACTCGGGCAAAGATTCACGGGCCAAATCCAGCAGTCGCTCCACGTTGGTGCCCTGCTTGGCAGATACCGGCACTATGTCATCGAAGGGGTATTTCTTGGATACTTCGATAAGGTACGGGAACAGCTCTTCCTTTTCCTTGATACCATCTACCTTGTTGATGGCCAGCACAGTCTTGCGATGCTCGCCGCCGCGGCGCAGCTTGTTCAGCACCATTTCATCATCGGCGGTCCATTCCATGCCGTCCACCACAAAGATGACCATGGACACATCGGCCAGGGAACTGGCGGCAGCACGGTTCATCAGGCGGTTAATGGCACGCTTTTCTTCAATGTGCAAACCGGGGGTATCGATAAAGACGATTTGGTTCGGCCCCTCGGTGTGAATTCCCATAATACGGTGACGGGTGGTCTGCGGCTTACGGGAGGTGATGCTGATTTTTTGCTTCAGCAACTTGTTGAGCAAGGTGGATTTACCTACGTTGGGGCGACCAACGATGGCCACCATGCCACAATAGGTGACATCGTAGTGCTCTTCGGGTTGATTCTGGCTGTTCATCCGTGCCAGCAAATCTTCCAGGCTTGGTTCGTTTTCCGGTACACCTGGTTCGGGTTTCTTGCTCATTGATTCAATAATTCCAAAACTTGTGCCGCCGCCATTTGTTCGGCTTTGCGGCGAGAACTGCCCACACCCACGACGGCATCGGCAAGGTCGGTCACCCGGCATTCCACGGTAAAGGTCTGATCGTGCGCCTCACCTTCTACCTGGGTCACCTGATATTCAGGCAGGGGCTTTTTCATCCCCTGCAAATACTCCTGCAGCAGGGTCTTGGCATCCTTTTGGCCAACCCCGGGCTTGATGTCGGCAAGCCTGGTTTCGTACCAGCCCAACAATAAACTGCGGCAGGTTTCAAGGTCCGCATCCAAATACACGGCACCTATGATGGCTTCCACCGCATCCGCGAGGATGGATTCCCGACGGAAACCACCACTCTTGAGCTCACCGGGCCCCAGATTGAGGTAATCCCCCAGTTTGAACTCCTTGGCAATCACCGCCAGGGTATCGCCCCGCACCAGGGTGGCACGCATGCGGCTCAAGTCACCTTCGGTGGCCTTGGGAAACTGATGAAACAGCGCATCGGAAATCACGATAGAGAGGATGGAATCACCCAAAAACTCCAGCCGTTCGTTATGCTGGTTTGAGGCACTTCTGTGGGTCAGGGCCTGCTCAAGCAGACGGATATCGCTGAACTCATAGCCCAGGGTCCGGCACAGTCTCGGCAGATTTTTAATCGGCTCCATCATACTCACTGAATACCGCCTACACGCTCAAAACGCACGCCTGTGGGTACCCAGGTTGGCAGGACATCTGACGGCTTACGATCGAACTCGAAGCTTATCCAGATGGCCACGGCTTTACCCACAAGATTCTCTTCGGGCACAAAGCCCCAGAAACGGCTGTCGGTACTGTTGTCACGGTTATCACCCATCACAAAGTACTGGCCTTCCGGCACCACAAACTCACCGGCTGGCACACTGCCCTTACGATAGAACATGCCGCGCATGTCGGGGCGGGCCGGATTAATCAAAATTTCGTGCTCAACGTCGCCAAGCTGCTCTTTGTAGTGCTTAAGACGCACGCCATCCTGCACAAACTCACTGTCACCAAGGGCAATACGGTCAACCTTGGCCGGGACGCTCTGGCAAATCTCGCCCTCTACACAGGCGCGTTGAATATAAAGCTCTTTGTTTTGATAAAACACGCGGTCTCCCGGCAGGCCTACCACACGCTTAATATAGTCAATTCTGGGATCTTCAGGGTACTTGAAGACCACCACGTCACCGCGCTGTGGCTTACCTGTGGCGATAACTTCTTTGCGCCACATAGGCTCTTTAATGCCGTAGCTGAATTTTTCCACCAGAATGAAGTCCCCTACCAGCAGGGTTGGCATCATGGAACCGGACGGGATTTGAAAAGGTTCATACAGGAATGAGCGCAGCACCAATACAAAGGCGATGACCGGGAACACAGAGTGTGCGGTTTCGACTATATAGGGTTCCTTGGTGATGGCTTCGACAGCTTCCTCTGACAGGTTAGCGTCGCCGGACTGTGCCACCGCCAATGCGGCCTTGCGCTTGGGGGCCTGAAACAGCACATCAAACAGCCAAATCAGCCCTGACACCAGGGTAACTATCACCAGAATTTGTGAAAAATACGCAGCCATTAACGGGTTAACTCCTTGGCATTAAAAGTGATTGGCTTAACTCTGCGGCAAACAGTTTTGACACAGAGCCAGTCGCTTTGGTGAGCACACCCAAAGGATCTGCTAACCAAAGCGCCGCATACTGCGGCGCCTTTATCGTTGTTTTACCTAAGCAGGGCTTAGGGAAGCAAGTAAAAGAGTGTGATCATTCGTTAAGCTTGAGCACTGCGAGGAAGGCTTCCTGAGGCACTTCCACGTTACCCAGTTGCTTCATCCGCTTCTTACCTTCTTTCTGCTTCTGCAACAGTTTCTTCTTACGGGACACGTCACCACCGTAACACTTGGCCGTTACGTCTTTACGCAAGGCTTTCACGGTAGAGCGGGCCACAACCTGGTTACCCACGGCCGCCTGAATCGCGATATCAAACATCTGCCTTGGGATCAGCTCTTTCATCTTCTCCACCAGGGCAATACCCTTGTGACGGATATTGGAGCGGTGAATGATCATCGCCAGCGCGTCCACGCGGTCGCCGTTGATGAGCACGTCCAGGCGTACCATGTCAGCAGGCTCGAAGCGAATGAAGTTATATTCCAGCGAGGCATAACCACGACTGGTCGACTTGAGGCGGTCGAAGAAATCCATCACCACTTCAGCGGCAGGAATATCGTAAGTCAGTGCCACCTGGTTACCGTGGTAAACCATGTTCTTCTGTACGCCACGCTTCTCGATACACAGGGTGATCACGTTACCCAGATACTCTTTCGGCACCAGAATGTTGGCCTGAACGATAGGCTCACGCATCTCTTCGATGTGGTTGATGGCCGGCAGATCGGACGGGTTATCTACATATACGGTTTCGCCGTTGGTCAGCAGCACTTCGTATTCCACGGTAGGTGCCGTGGTGATGAGGTCCAGATCGTATTCACGCTCCAGACGCTCCTGGATGATTTCCATGTGCAGGAGCCCCAGGTAACCGATACGGAAACCAAAGCCCAGAGCCGATGAGGTTTCTGGCTCAAACTGCAAAGACGCATCGTTGAGGCTGAGCTTGTTCAGCGCATCACGGAAGCTTTCATAGTCGTCGGTGGAGATGGTAAACACACCGGCGTATACCTGGGGCTTAGCTTTTTTAAAGCCCGGCAGCGGCTTGTCGGCACCGTGCTTGGCCAGGGTCAGGGTATCACCCACGGGCGCGCCGTGAATTTCCTTGATGCCGGCGATAACATAGCCAACCTGACCGGTTTTCAGCTCAGCCTGGTCTTTCATCTTCGGCGTGAAGATACCGACGCGATCCGCGTTGTAGGTCTGGCCTGTGCTCATCACCTTGAACTTGTCGCCTTTCTTGAGCACACCGTTCTTGATACGCACCAATGACACAACGCCGAGGTAGCTGTCGAACCAGGAGTCGATGATAAGCGCCTGCAATGGCGCCTCAGGGTCTCCTTCTGGGGAAGGGATCTGCGCCACTATGGTCTCGAGCACTTCATCGATGCCAACACCTGTCTTGGCAGAGCAGCGCACTGCATCTGTGGCTTCGATGCCGACTATGTCTTCAATCTCGGCGGCCACACGCTCAGGCTCGGCCTGGGGCAGGTCGATTTTGTTCAGTACCGGCACCACTTCCAGATCCATTTCCAGCGCGGTGTAACAGTTGGCCAGCGTCTGGGCTTCTACGCCCTGACCGGCATCCACCACCAGCAGCGCGCCTTCACAGGCAGCGAGTGAACGGGATACTTCATAGGAGAAGTCCACGTGGCCGGGGGTATCAATAAAGTTCAGCTGATAGGTCTCACCATTTTTGGCGGTATAGTCCAGGGTCACGCTCTGGGCTTTAATGGTAATGCCACGTTCACGCTCAAGATCCATGGAGTCCAGGACCTGTTCGGCCATCTCACGGTCCGTCAGACCACCACACACCTGAATAAGGCGATCAGACAGAGTGGACTTGCCGTGGTCGATGTGGGCAATGATGGAGAAGTTTCTAATGTGTTTCATTCTTCGGTAATGACCAAACTAAAAATGGAAGACAAAATCAAAGGTGCGAAATTGTACCCGATTACGGGGGCAATACCAATCTGATCCGCAGGAAAGTCAGACTGCTTTAGTCAGGCAAGAGGGTTCCAGCGCTTTGCCCAGGCGGGCGAGGATGACAGGTTGAGTTTGACGCTCAAGATTTTTGGCAAGCCGCTTACCCCAGAGCCAGGCCACCATGGCCCCCAGCAGCGAAAACACCAGACTGGCAGTTTCACTGCCGAAGCTTAATGCTGAGCCTGCCATCTTGCCGCCGAAGGCCCCCAGCAGCAAACCGACAAGTGGCAGTAGGTACACCAGCGCCGCCGCTTTGAGTAGCGCAGATTCAGGCAGACCGAGGCGGATAAGCTCGCCGTCCTCAAAAGCCTCAGCGCTCTTGATTGAGAACTGTTGGGTTTTACCTGCAAAAGCACTGGCGATGGCACCTGTGCCACAGCTTTCGCTGGCAGCACAGTGCCCACAGGCGGTTTTGACCTCCACTTCGACCGTCACCCAGCCAGAGGATTCGACCCGCACGACACGGGCCAGCTCTTCCATCATGATGACTTGTCCAGCGCCAGACTGCGGATAATGCGACTCAGGGTCTCCATAGGCACTCGCCCAACCGCGACCACCTCGGCATTACCCACTTTTTCGCTGACAAGCCCAAGGCCATTGCGGGTCATAAGCTCGTCTGGCATGGGCACATTACCGGCGCGGCCTACATACACAGAGATGTTGGCGATGCCGTCGGTGATGGCGACATACTCCACCGGCTCCTGTGAGCCCATCAATCTGTGATGATCCCGTGCCACCACTTTGAAGCCTTCCGGCAGCCAGGTGAAGGTCCAGTTTTGACCATCGTGCCTGTCCAGTTGATTAATCACCGGAGGCCAGTCCTGTTTGGCCGCCTCCGCCAAAAGTGGCGCAGGCTCTTCGAGCACCAGCAGTTCTACCACCATGATCTGCTCCAGCAACTCTTTCTCGTCGGTCAGCAGCTCATAGCGCAGTGGCAGATAGGTTTCCATATCCACCCAAACCTGCAGCGGATAACGGTGGGGATCGTTGGGTATTAAACGCACCAGCTGCCCGGGTCGACCTGCAATGCGGCTGCGGCCGCCCAGCACAAACTGGTAGCCCGCCTCGATGCCAGCAGGGTCATTGGCAAATACCGCTGGCCACAACCCCTGAATTCTGTCGGCATTTACCGTAAACGCCGGCTGGTCGTGCTCGATAAAGGTCACTCGATTATCAATGCGAACCGCATTTTTTATGGGGCCATTGAGATGCTCAAGGAAGGCCACTTCCTGACCATTGACCTTGCCATGGAGATACACCAGAGGACGTATATGATCGGCCTGAAGATGAATGACCGACATTTTGAACTGTTCTTGATTGAGAGCCCGGCTCATTTCCTCAAGCCAGGCCTTGGCAGACAGGTCCTGGGCAGATACTGGCAGGACCATGGCCACGAGGGCCAGAAGAATGGATCGCAAGCTAACTCCTTCAGCGATTGACTGGAATTGGGGTTACCTCGCTATTGTCGTCCACAACCGCCCCGGTGTTCAATCTCTGCTGCAACATATGATCTTGCAGATAGGCGTTAATACGGCGACGCTGTTCGAGCAACTGATCGTTGGCATTGCCCTGATTCTGGTTGGCAACGGGTCCGGTTTGCAGGCTCACAGGCGTGGCTGTGCCGACCAGAGGACGGGTATTGAGTACTGGCAGTGGCGCATCGTCCTGGGTGCTCTGATAATTCTGCACACCAACAACGGCCATCAGTGCCACGGCGGCGGCGATACCGTACTGACCAAGCTGACGCATAAAGGGGACAACCACAGCACGGGAAGGCGCCTGTGGTGCTTCACGCTCAACCTTGGGTGCCAGGATAGTAGGCTCATCCTCGAGTGCGGCCGCGATGCGGGCAGACAAATCGAGTGGCATTGCCTGAGGCAATTCATCGCGCATGGCATCACCCATCAGGTGATAACGCTGCCACTTGGCATGAGAATCCGTATCTGCTGCAAGCTCGGCAAGGGTCTGACGATCGGTTTCGCCATCAACACTCGCAGATACCCATTCCTGTCCGGTCTTTTCCATTACTCAAGTCTCTCTTAAGGGTGCAAAAACATGGCTGACGTACCCTGAGGTTTCTCAGGACTCCAGCAGCGGCTGCAGCTTCCTGTCTATCACTTCCCGTGCCCGGAAAATCCGCGAACGTACCGTGCCCACAGGGCATTCCATCACGTTAGCGATATCTTCGTAGCTCATACCATCCAGCTCACGCAGGGAAATGGCCATCTTTAGCTCTTCGGGCAACTCTTCCAACGTCTCAAACACCACACGTTTGATTTCGTCAGACAACATCAGCCGCTCCGGCGAGGCAAACTCTTTTAATGCATCACTGCCGTCATAGTACTCGGCATCATCGGCATCCACATCGTTGGCCGGCGCTCTGCGGCCCTGGGATACGAGATAATTTTTTGCCGTGTTGACTGCGATGCGATACAGCCAGGTGTAAAACGCACTCTCGCCGCGGAAATTAGCCAGCGCCCGATAGGCCTTGATAAAGGCTTCCTGTGCCACATCGGCCACATCGGCCTGATTGCGCACATAACGGGAAATCAGGTTAATCACCCTGCTCTGGTAACGGAGCACCAGAAGGTTGAATGCGTTTTTATCTCCCTGCTGCACCAGCTCTACGAGCTCTTGATCGCTTTTTTGTCCACTCATTCGAGCCGACTTCTCCCAAATCTAACACACTGATTTTTCAGTCGCTCGAATCATAACTACCTATGTAGACCAGCGTATATTGAAAAAGTTCTGCGATTTTTATTAAAAAAACCCCGACCGGGGCAAGTACCCTAAATTCCCAACAAGGTTTATCATAGCGGGACATTTGAATCCGTCATGATACCCGATGAAACAAGCAGTTGAACACCAGTCAGACATTCTGGTCATCGGCAGCGGTGCTGCTGGCCTGACTTTGGCACTCCATCTTGCTGAAAAAGCAAAGGTAATTCTGATTTCCAAAGGGCCGCTCAGCGAAGGGTCCACCCTGTACGCCCAGGGAGGCATCGCCTCAGTGTTCGACGAGGGTGACACCATTGAGTCCCACGTAGAGGACACTCTGGTGGCCGGAGCGGGTATCTGTGATGAGGCTGTGGTCACCTATACCGCTGCCAACGCCAAGGCCGCCATGCAGTGGCTCATCAGCTGCGGCGTGCCCTTCGATAAAGAAGAGCACATCACCAACGAAGCCCAGCCCTACCACCTGACCCGGGAAGGTGGCCACAGCCACAGACGTATTCTGCACGCCGCAGACGCCACCGGCAAAGCGGTGCAAACCACGCTGCAGGAACTGGCCGCCAACCACCCTAATATTCAGGTGCTGGAACGCTACAACGCAATCGACCTTATTACCACCCGCAAACTGGGCCGCACCGGCAATCGGGTGCTCGGCGCCTATGTGTGGAACCGCAGCCAGGAGCAGGTAGAAACCGTGAAGGCCCGCTTTGTGGCGCTCGCCACCGGCGGCAGCTCCAAGGTGTATCAGTACACATCCAATCCGGACGTGGCCAGCGGCGATGGTATTGCCATGGCCTGGCGCGCAGGGTGCCGGGTGGCCAACATGGAGTTTAACCAATTCCACCCAACCTGCCTGTACCATGCAGAGGCCCGTAACTTCCTGCTGACAGAGGCCCTGCGCGGCGAAGGCGCCTATTTGCGCCGCCCCGATGGCAGCCGCTTTATGCCGGACTTCGATGAGCGTGCCGAACTCGCGCCCCGCGATATTGTTGCCCGCGCCATCGACTATGAAATGAAACGCCTGGGTGTGGACTGCATGTATCTGGACATCAGCCACAAACCGGCCGACTTTGTTATCAAGCACTTCCCCACCATCCATAGCCGCTGCCTGGAATTGGGTCTGGATATTACCAAAGAGCCCATCCCCATAGTGCCTGCTGCCCATTACACCTGCGGTGGTGTGATGACAGATTTGCACGGTCAGACAGATCTCAACGGTCTCTATGCCATAGGCGAAGTGGCCTATACGGGTCTTCATGGCGCCAACCGTCTTGCCAGCAACTCGCTGCTGGAGTGCCTGGTGTTTGCCCGTGCCGCCGCCCAGGACATTGAGAGTTTGATGGGCAAGATTGCCATGCCGGGTCAGCTGCCCGCCTGGGATGAAAGCCGGGTGAGTAACTCAGACGAAGAAGTGGTCATCGCCCACAACTGGCATGAGCTGCGCCTCTTTATGTGGGACTACGTGGGCATAGTTCGCACCGATAAACGTCTCGAGCGGGCGCTGCGTCGGGTCACCATGCTGCAACAGGAAATTCAGGAGTATTACTCCAATTTCCGGGTCAGCAATAACCTGCTGGAGCTGCGTAACCTGGTGCAGGTGGCCGAGCTTATTATTCGCTGTGCCATGGCACGTAAAGAAAGCCGTGGCCTGCACTGTAACCTCGACCATCCTGAAAAACTCGACGTCTCGGGCCCTACGATTTTAACTCCTGAGCGTTAATGGACAGCAGCAAGCGGCATAAATCCCGATAAGGCCCGTCATCGAGCATATCGGCAAATACAAATCGAAGGCGGCCTTGGCCGCTTTCTTTTTTTATCAGCAAGATACAAGCAAGTGGCAACACCCAAGCCCGCTGCACCCTGTGACGCCCTTCGCTGTCATCCAGACAGCCGTTGTCGAATAACCCAAATTGCCAGTGCCAGATCTTGAGCCGCCACAGGGTGTGAATAAAGAAACCGCTAACCGCCGCGGCCATCAATAGCTGCAGCGCAAAAAACGGGAGGGGTAAATTGGCAGGCCAGGCGAGAAAGGAAGTAAGGAAAAGCGCCCAAAGGATCACCACGGCAAAGTACTGATCCTTTGAAGCAGAGACAGAAAAATTATGGCGCCGGACGTCCACGAACCGTGACTACCATGTCAGCAAGTTCAGGGTCCGGGCATTGCTCATGCCCCATAAACCAGGCAAAGAGCTCGGGATCTTCGCAGGCCAGCAATCTTACAAACACAGCCTTTTGCTCGTCGCTAAGTGCCTCGTAGTGGTTTTCCACAAACGGCTGGAACAACACATCCAGCTCCAGCATTCCACGGCGGCAAGCCCAGCGAACGCGGGCAGTACTCATCAACTCAGTCACTTATTGCTTCCTTAAGCCTCTGAAAATTTGTGACCAAGTTTAACAGGAAATTGGCAACGGAACACCTTGGCGCCACCTAAGGAAGGTGCGAATAAGTCCCGTGCTTGCTCTGCGTGTGCTTAAAGTGGATAGATGCAAGGCACAGTTTGCAGTGAATGGCCCTAGTCCTTCGCAAGAACTGTAACGCAGCAGATGCCGCTGTAAGCCACTCCCTGCGGGGCTTAGATAGCAACACCATTTCGGCGTTATTCAACTTCAGCAGGACGGCGGGGGCGCCCAGCCATGCTATCAGTTGAATGCCTTGAACTGTCGCTGCTATCAAAGCCAGAGCTGTGCGACGACTTGTTCGCACCTTCCCTAAGACAGCAGTCTCGAATTTAAAAGCTCTGAACCTGACTGTCGAGCCCTGAAAACAGGTCATCAAAACGGGTTTCAAGCAATCGTTGAACCGCGGGATGCTGGATCATGCGCTCGGCGAACATCACATGATATTCCTCCCGCACATCCAGAGTCTCCCCCAAAACCCGCATGCCATGCCCCAAGATATCCTGCTTGTAAATCGACGGGGCGACAAAAATCCCTTGGCCGAAATAGCCAAAGGCTTTCATCATGGCCGCATCATCGAACTCCCCCAGAATACGCACTTCGAGGTTCTTTTCAGCAAACCAGCGGTGCAGCTGCTGCCCAAGGCTGGTGCGCTTGCCCGGGATGAGCAGCTTGTCTTCCTCCAGGCAGGCTGGGAAAGGCTTGGTGTAGGTTTTGGAAGAGAAGAAACTGACGCCGCACTCTCCCAACTTCTTGGACAGAATTTCCGGATATTTGAGCGACTCACCGGCACAGTCAGACAGGATCATGTCCAACTTATGCTCCCGCAATCGTGCCATCAGACTCTCGTGGGTAGCTTCATAACAGGCCAGACGCATACTGCCGTCTGTGGGCAACACAGACAGCAGCACCCTGCTCGACAGCGCCTTGGACAGGGCGTCGGCAATGCCAACCTCAAACAACATGGCGGCGTCTTTGCGGTAGTTCAGAATGTCCAAAAGCTCATAGCTTAAGTTGAACATCTTGTCAGCGTAGCGAAAAACCAGCTCCCCCAAATCAGTGGGTTCCAGCTGTCGTCCAACCCGCTTGAACAGTGCGCCACCCAGCCTGTCTTCCAGCGCTCGGATCTGCCCGGTGACGGTTTGTGGTGTTAAGCACAGGGCCTCGGCGGCTTTTACCACCGAGCCCTTGCTCTGTACCATCCAGAAATAATAAAGGTGGTTGTAATTCAGATGCTGCATTACTTAAGACGCTGACAATCTAGCAGGCTGTACATGGCCTGGGCCAGGCTTTCCTGATCCTTCACTTCACCAGAGCTCACGGCTTCGGTCAGTCCTTCCACCAACACATTGCGATCGGGAATTCGGTCCACACAATAGCGGCGATTGGCATCCTGGAAACGACTGCCGCCACGATACTTAAGTGCCCTGCTCTCAAATCCATCGGATTCAGGTCTGGCACCCAGTGCACTGGTTTTGTACATCAGAGCCCCATCAACCACGCCTTCAAGATATAGCTGGCACCCCGGGGAGCGACTGTCTTCAGAGCAGGTGTCGAGCGCTGATGCCGCGGCAAACAGCGGCAACAAGGATAATCCGAGGGCAGATACAATAGTGAGTCTCATATTCTTTCTCCTGCTTTAGGCAACACTTTTGACAACCAAAAATAGCCAATTACCGCAGCAAACAGTGAACCCAGCAAGATGCCAATACGGGCCAAATCGCCGTAGAGTTCGCCGCCATGCTCAAAGGCCAGAGAAGCAATAAACATCGACATGGTGAAACCGATACCACACATTACGGCCACCGGCGCTATCTGCTGCCAGCCAATCCCCTTTGGCAGCTCGGCCCAGCGCAGTTTCACCGCAAGATAACTGAACAGCAGCACACCTATGGGTTTACCCAACAGCAGCCCCAGGGCAATACCAACCGGCACGGGTGACAGTATGCTGTCAAATCCAACGTTCCCCAGCGGCACCCCGGCATTGGCAAAAGCAAACACCGGCAGAATGAGGAAGTTACTCCAGGGGTGCAGGCTGTGTTCAAGGTGCTCCGAGGGTGAACTGCCGTCTTTGGCCCTTAGTGGAATACAGAAGGCGATAACCACACCGGCGAGGGTGGCGTGCACGCCGGACTTGAGTACGGCTATCCACAATATGATGCCAAGCACCCCATAAGGCGCGAGTGACGTTACGCCCTTACGATTAAGCGCCACCAACCCTGTAACGGCAATCGCCGCAATCACCAGGCTCAGCATCGACAAATCTGTGCTGTAAAAGAGCGCGATAATCACAATCACACCCAGGTCGTCTATGATGGCGAGCGCCAGCAAGAATACTTTCAGCGCCACCGGCACCCGGTTACCCAAGAGCGCCATAATCCCCAGGGCAAAAGCGATATCCGTGGCGGCGGGAATGGCCCAGCCGACCTTGGTAACAGGATCGTCAAAATTGAAAAACAGATAGATGGCTGCGGGAACCAACATACCACCGATGGCGGCAAAGGTAGGCAGGGATGCCTTGGATGGGCTCGACAAGGCTCCTTCCAGCAACTCACGTTTAACTTCCAGACCAATCAACAGGAAGAACAGCGCCATCAGGCCGTCGTTAATCCACAGCAGCAGAGGCTTGTTAATGTCCAGCGCCCCAAAACGAACCTGCATTTCGGTATTGAGAAACCCTTGATACAGGCCGGAAAGCGGTGAGTTGGCGAGCAACATGGCCAGTGCAACAGCCACCAGCAGCAAGATGCCACCGGCAGACTCCTGGCTCAAAAAATTACGAATAGCTTTTTCCATTTCGTTACCCCCAAATAAAGCGAATGCATTGAGTGTAGCGAAATAAGATTATCAAACATAATCGTAAGTTTCTGCCTGATACCTCGAAATTTCCGAGGTATCAGGCGAAAGTTCACCCATTTCAGATGGCAACGGGCGCCTTGATGTGAGGATGGGGGTCGTAACCGCTGAGTTCAAAGTCTTCAAAACGGTAATCAAAAATCGACTCTGGATGGCGGAGGATCTTCATGGTGGGCAGAGGACGAGGCTCCCGTGAGAGCTGCAATTGAGTCTGCTCCATGTGGTTGCTGTAGAGATGGGTATCCCCACCGGTCCAGACAAAATCGCCCAAGCCAAGATTACACTGCTGCGCCACCATCATGGTCAGCAGCGCATAACTGGCGATGTTAAAGGGCAGGCCCAGGAACACATCACAGGAACGCTGATAGAGCTGGCAGCTCAATTTGCCATCGGCCACGTAGAATTGGAAAAACGCATGACAGGGTGCCAGCGCCATCTTATCCAGCTCGCCCACGTTCCAGGCCGATACGATTAACCTGCGAGAGTCCGGCGTGGCCTTGATCTGTTCAATAACTTGAGAAATCTGATCAATATGGCGGCCATCCGGAGTTGGCCAGCTGCGCCACTGGGCCCCATACACTGGTCCCAGATTGCCTTCTTCATCGGCCCACTCGTCCCAAATCGACACCTTGTTTTCGCGCAGGTACGCCACATTGGTTTCGCCTTTCAGGAACCACAGCAGTTCATGGATGATGGAGCGCAGGTGGCACTTTTTGGTGGTCACCAGCGGAAACCCCTCATTGAGGTCAAAGCGCATCTGATAACCGAAAACCGAACGGGTGCCTGTACCGGTTCTGTCACTTTTATCTGTCCCCTTATCGAGGATGTGCTGCATTAAGTCGAGATACTGCTTCATCAGCGGGTTTCCTGTTTACGCAAAATCAAATAGAGACCGAAGAGGATCATCGGCAGAGAAAGAATTTGGCCCATGGTAATAAAACCAAGGTAAAAGCCCAAGTGTGCATCGGGCTGGCGTACGGTTTCAACGACTATCCGAAAGACGCCATAGCCCAAAAGGAACATGCCGGAGACGGCGCCCACCTTGTTGGTGTGTTTGGCAAACCACCACAGCAGCAAATACAGGGCGACACCTTCCAGCGCAAATTGATACAGCTGTGATGGATGCCTTGGCTCGGGTCCACCGGTGGGAAATACCATGGCCCAGGGTACATCGGATACCCGGCCCCACAGCTCACCGTTGATAAAGTTGCCAATACGACCAGCTCCGAGGCCAATGGGCACAACAGGCGCCACCATGTCTGCGACTGCGAAAAACTGCCTTTCCTGACGCCAGGCAATATAGACCATGGCGCTTATCACCCCGATAAGGCCGCCGTGGAATGACATACCACCCTCTGAAATCCGAAACAGGTACACAGGATCTGCAAGAAAGAGGTCGAAATGATAGAAGAGCACATAACCTAAACGCCCCCCCAGCACTACGCCGAGAAAACCATAAAACAGCAAGTCTGATACCTGCTCCCGGCTCCAAACACCGTTCGATTGGTCGGCTTTACGATTTAACAGCCACAGGGCCGCCAAAAAGCCTACGAGGTACATAAGCCCATACCAGCGCAAAGCCGGTTCAAAGCTCTGACCGAACAGCTCAAAGGGTCCAAACTTGGCAATGACTGGGTCGATGTCAGGAAAATTCAATGGCATGTCAGTTCCGGGGTAACCGAGTTGAGTTGGCTGAAGAACTTCACCCCATCACCAGGCGCAGGCCAATCAGGGTCAACAGCGCGGCAAAAATCTTCTTGAGCACGGCAGTTGGCCAGGTGCTGGCGGCCTTGGCACCCAAAGGTGCGGTCAGCATCGAGGTAGAGACTATGCCAAGCAACGCAGGCAAATACACATACCCCAGAGTAAAATCAGGCATACCCTGGGTGTTCCAGCCGGCCAGCACGTAACTGACACTGCCGGACACCGCAATCAGCAGTCCCGTAGCCGCCGACACGCCCACGGCAGTGCGCATGGCCACGCCAAAGTACATCATCAGGGGCACCAGCAGCACACCGCCACCAATACCCATCAAGCCGGCCAGTAGGGCAACAAAAAACACGGCGATAAAAATCAGTACCGCATGTGGCATGGGTTTGGCTGCTGCGGCTTTAAAGGGAAAGGCCATTTGCACAGCCATCAGGATCACGAAGATGGCGAAAGCTTGCCTGAGCTGATCTGCGGGAATTTGCTCAGCAACAAACCCGGATACCAATGCGCCCACCAATACGGCGGGGGCCAATATCTTAAGCAGCTGAAAATCGATATTACCGCGGCCGTGGTGTGCCCGGGCTGAAGAGATGGAAGTTAAAATGATGGCCGACAGGGAAGTGGCAATGGCAACATGGGGTAAATAGTCGGCAGAAAATCCAACGCCTGGCAGCAAGTAAAGCAGGGCCGGCACTATCATGAGCCCACCGCCAATGCCCAGCAGACCCGCCATAAAGCCAACAAAGGCCCCCAGCGCCACACAACAACCAATCACCCAAAGTATTTGTTCCACACTTAAACCTTGCTGATTTCCTTGATGGGCCGATAGCTTAAAACATTCGCGTCCGGGATGCTAAATTATCCCAGGATGGCGCTCAGTTCCCGCGTATCGAGATATTCACGCACCAGTTCACGCACATCCTGCCCATTGGACATTTGCATCACCAGTGCAAGCAATTGCTCCAGCTCGCTGCGCTCAACGCGCCGCAGCAGGTAATTTATTTTGGCGAGACTCCCCTGGTTCATGGAAAGCTCATCATAGCCCATGGCCACCAGCAGCAGCGCGCCCATGGGCTCACCAGCAAGCTCACCGCACACACTCACATCCAACCTGTGCTGGCGACATTCCTGCAACGCCAACTGCAGCGCCCGCAGAACGCCGGGGTGATATGAATCGTACAGGCTGCTGACGCGGGGGTTATTTCTGTCAACCGCCAACAAATATTGAGTCAGGTCGTTGCTGCCCACCGAGACAAACTCGACCCGTTGGGCAACTTCTCTGAGCTGGTACAGCAGCGCCGGGACTTCCAGCATCACCCCAACAGGAGGACGCGCCAGTGTTGGGTTAACGTCTGCCCTCAGCTCACTGAACGCCTGATCCAGGTACAAAAGCGCCTCATCTATCTCATCGAGGCTACTGACCATGGGCAGCAGAATTTTCAGATTGTCGGTGTCACCGGCCGCCTGCAGCATGGCCCTGAGCTGCACCAGAAACAGTTCGGGATGATCCAGTGACAGACGAATACCACGCCAGCCCAGGAAGGGGTTTTCTTCGGAAATAGGAAAATAGGGCAGCGGCTTATCGCCCCCCACATCCAGAGTTCGCATCACCACGGGCCGACCGGCGGCCGACTGCAACACGCTGCGATACACCTTTATCTGCTCGGACTCACTGGGGAAACGCTGCTGCAGCATAAAGGGGATTTCGGTACGGTAAAGCCCAACGCCATCTGCGCCATCGGCAATTTCGCTCGACACGCCACTCATGAGTCCCGCATTGAGATACAGATGAATACGATGACCGTCCAGGGTCAGGGCGGGCTCTTTCAGCTCCTCGGCGTACTGACGATCGAGGGCCTTTTGGGCACTGATAAGATTGCGATACTCGTCCACCACGCTCGGCGACGGCGAAACCATCAAGATACCGCGGCTGGCATTGAGCACCAGAAGCTGCTTATCCAGATTGGCCTGCAGCACCTGCTCAACCCCCATGATGGCAGGTACACCCAATGCTCTGGCCAGGATGGCCGCATGGGAGTTCACCCCTCCGGCCTCGGTCACTATCCCCGCCAGCTTTTGCCTTGGAAACTCGGCCAGCATGCTGGTGTCGGCTTCACGGGTCACCAGGATTACGGGCTTATCGGGGTCCAACATCATGCGGCCGGGCTCAATCAGTTGGCGCAGTACCCTCTGCCCCAAATCCCGAATATCGCTCGCCCGTTCCCGCAGATAAGCATCTTCCATGGTTTCAAACTGAGCCACGTAGCGCAGCGACACCCTGCTCACCGCGGTTTCAGCGCTACAACCCGCCAGCACTTCCCGCTGATATTCTCCGCCAAGGCTGGCATCTTCCAGCAAAGACTGCAGCGAGGTGAAGATGGAGCTCAGCTCATCGTCATGGTCATTTTCAAACTTTTGCGCCAATGCCGTTAAGGCATCACGACTGCGCCCCATGGCCTGGCGTAACCGGCTCACTTCTGCGTCCACATCGGTCGCACAGGCTTCAGGTTGTTCCAGGGAGATTTCTCCGCCGATAACCAGAGCATGGGCAATGGCAACACCAGTGGAGGCGCTGGTGCCAGTGAATAGCACCTGATGATCCAGTGAATGCACTTCTGCGCGCCGTTTCAGGCCCCGAATGGCCATGGCAAGCTGCGCGGCCAGCGTCATCAGGAAGGCTTCTTCCCCCTCATTGAACTGACGGGCCTTTGCCTGCTGCACCACAATAACGCCAAGCAATTGCTTTTGATAAATGATGGGGGCGGCCAAAAAAGCACGGTATTCGTCTTCGTTGGCCTCAGGGAACAGCTTGAATCTGGGATGCAGATGGGCGTCGGCGAGGTTGATGGCTTCTTCACGCTGGGCAACCAGGCCAACAAGCCCTTCGCTGAGGGGCATCTTGACCCGGCCCACAGCGGACTTTTCAAGCCCATCGGTGGCAGATAACACCAATTGTTGTTGTTCGAGGATATAGATGGAACAACACTCTGTTTCCATGGCGGCCTTGGTCTGGCCTACCAGGGACTCGAGTGCCAACTCGAGGGTATGGGCCGACGCCACCGATTGTGTGATATCCCTGAGCGTATTGAGCACTGCCTTTATCTCCCCCGATTTTCAGACACGCCGTTAAGGTTACCGCCCTCTGTTTCGCTTACCCCGTGGAATTTCCCTTGCCTGCAGCGCCAGTGCCACAGGGGCAAACTCTTTCATCACCTTTCGGTAAACATCACGCTTGAACGACACAACTTGCCGAACAGGATACCAATAACTGACCCAGCGCCAGTCATCAAATTCGGGATGACCGGAGGAATTCAGGTTAATGGCGCTTTCCTGACTCTTGAGCATCAACAAAAACCATTTCTGTTTTTGCCCGATACAGACAGGTCTGCTGTCTTGCCGTACCAGACGTTTGGGCAAACGATACCTGAGCCAGGATCGCGTTGAAGTGAGGATTTGTACGTGTTCAGGCCTCAGGCCCACTTCCTCATATAATTCACGGTACATGGCATCTTCGGCAGTTTCGCCGTCATCCAGGCCCCCTTGGGGAAATTGCCATGAATGTTGTCCAAATCGTCTGGCCCACATGACTTGGCCATAAGCGTTACAGATGATGATGCCCACATTTGCGCGAAAGCCGTCGCTATCAATCACATGGACTCCAAAGTACATAAATCGTAATAGAAGGATTGTTTCACAAAGCCAAGCCCGCAGCAAACCCCTATTTACTGGACTTCTTTGGATAATTTACTGAGCCAAGCACTCTTATCAACAGAGCTTGCTGAGCAAATTCGATTCTATCCACAAAATCTGTGGATATGTCTGTAGGCAAGTAACGAGAATCCTTGGAAATGTTCAATATTAGTTCAGATCGATGTAGATCAATCAATCACCAAAGCCATTTTATCCATTTGTTTTTATTAAACTAATAAAACATAAATCGAAGAACGCATGACTAACCCCACAGGATCGCACAAAAATAAACCAAGTAGCTGACAACAGACTTTTACAGCTCGTAACGCTCAGTTTTATGCACATCCCCGCACAGGGGAGATGGAAAATAATCGAGAAATGTGACGATATTTTCCGTTGACTCAGGGGATTTTCTCCAGTATTGGCAGGTTTGGTTGGCAGTTATCCCATAAATCTGTGGATAAATGTGTGGGGAATAATGGGGAAATACGCGAGTAACTTTCATGTAATTGCGAGTCGTCGAATTTCACCTTTAAAAAATAAAATTAATACAATAAGTTAGCCTGTTCAATTATCGAAAAACTTATCCAAGCCAAAGTAAAGCTCAAAAATGCATCAATATTGATCTTATCCCCAAAGTGGGTAAAATCCGCTCCATGAACACTCCCCTCCCCCCGCAAAGTCTCGACGAATTGCTGAGCCGGGCCAAAATGATGGCAGGCCTTTCCCTTGGGCAACTCGCAGCAGGGCTGGGTTGGCCTGTCCCCGCAAACCTGAAGCGGGACAAGGGTTGGATAGGTCAGCTGATAGAGCAGGAGCTGGGCGCCACCGCAGGCTCAAGACCGGAACAGGATTTTCTGCATCTGGGGGTGGAGCTCAAAACAATTCCCATCGATCGCACCGGTAAACCGCTGGAAACCACCTATGTGTGTGTTGCTCCGTTAATGAATACCCGTGGGCTGCATTGGGAGCAAAGTCTGGTAAAACACAAACTCGAGCAGGTGCTTTGGGTACCGGTAGAAGGCGAACGAGACATACCCGTCGCCGACAGACGCATAGGCACTGCTATTTTGTGGCAACCCACGCCACAACAGAGTGCTTCGCTTCGCCAGGACTGGGAAGAAATAATGGAGTTCATCGCCTTGGGTAAGGTGCATCGCCTCAGCGCAAGACACGGTGAGGTGTTACAGCTTCGTCCCAAAGCTGCCAATGCAGCCGCCAAAACCGAGTGCATTATGGAAGATGGCACCGTCGGACTGACCAATCCCCGAGGCTTTTACCTTAAGATCCCCTTCACTCAAGCCATACTGCGCCAGGCTTTTGACTACTAGCCGTCATCGAATCGACACCTGAATTGATTCAGATCACGTTAAAGGCTGGTAATGAGGCATAGGTTTTCTATACACTAGCTCCTTCTTCGTAAAGGCTAATTTTTCGGGTTTTGAAGCTGCAGTGAGAGCGATTCGTCAGGCAAAAAAGCTGTTGTTTGCCATCCTGGCCTGGGGCATCGCCATGGCCGCCTTTGTGTTCTTTCGTTATGCGCAAACGCAAGACCTGCCCCAATGGGCGGTAGGCTCCGCCGATCTCGCGACACTGGCCATTTACATGGGGATCATCTTCGGCAGTCTGCACTGGATGTCCAATCTCATTGCCGATTTCAGTGCCATTAATCGCCTGCCTTATCTGTTTTCTGTGCTGTTCAAGGGACTTTTCCTGCTCCTTGGTGCTACCACCCTCGCCTATATCACCCAGTTTCTGAATATGTGGGCCATCGAAAACCACATGACAACACTCAGGCAGATGCTGACTGTCCATGTACTTTACAGCCCATCCTTCCAAGCACTGATTGTCTATCTGGTGGCGGTGCGAATGGGGCTCGCCTTTATTGAGCAGATGGCACTGCTGGTTGGCCCCAGGGTTTTATTCAATATCGGCCTTGGCAAATACCACAAGCCCAGATACGAGCAGCGACTGTTCCTCTACCTGGACATGGTCGCCAGCACCACCCACGCGGAATCCCTCGGGGATTATCGTTTCAGTCGCCTTATTCAGGACAGCTTCAGCCTGCTGTCAGACACGGTGGCCAATAACGAAGCCGAGATTTACCGCTATATGGGCGATGCCGTGCTGATCCATTGGCCGCTGAATGAAGGGATCCAGAAAGACCGCTGTATGAACATCTATTGGGAGTTCAGTCAGCAACTGAATTGGCAGCGGCAGTATTTTGAAGAGCATTATGGCTTTGTGCCCAAGTTCAAGGCGGCGGCACATTGTGGTCAGGTCGTAGCGGCCGTTGTCGGGGTGCAAAAGCAGGAAATCAGCTTCTTCAGTGACGTGCTCAATACCCTGGCGAGACTCCAGGATCAGTGCAATCCACTGGGCCAGAGAATGCTGATTTCAGGGGCGCTTGCGGCGCGGCTCGATAATGATGACAGTGACTACCAACTGAGTTCCCTCGGACCGGTGAAACTCAAAGGCAAACAACATTCCATTGAAGTCTTTGGCGTAACACCAAAGCGGGGCGACTGAAGTCTCGCCCCTTTATCCTGCTTGTGTGCTCAGCCCTGCCTGGATTCTCCACCGAGCAACTTTTCAATTTCCAACCCTAATGTTCTGAAAGTTCGGATGCGGCTGGTCGTTTGACGCCACACCAAACCTATATCCCGGTAAGGTGCGCTGCCCGGCGGATCCATGACCGCAAGCTCAGTGTCTTTGAGGATGCCCGCATCAATGGCCATTTGTGGCAGGAAGGTGGTGCCCAGCTTACTGTTCACCATTTGCACCAGGGTGTGCAGGCTGGTTGCGGCAAAGGGATTAATCTTGTTGGAGTCGCCCAACTTACAGGCGCTGATGGCATGTCCTGTAATACAGTGTTCATTTTGAAGCAGAAAAATACTTTCGTCCGGTAACGCCTGATAGTCCACCGGCTGATGCACTTCATGGGACAAGTCCTGGTGCATCACCATCTTGAAGGGGTCTACACCCACTTTCATGCTGTGAAATCCCGCGGTATCCACAGGCAAAGCCAGCAGCAGTAAGTCCAGTTCACCTTTACCAAGGGCATCGAGCAGGCGCTCGGTGGTGTCTTCCTTCAGCAGTAATACCATGTTGGGATAGTGCTGCTGACAGTGGCGCACCACCCGACTCAGTAGAAAAGGGGCTATGGTGGGGATGCAGCCCAAACGGATTTCCCCGGTCATGGGTTCGCCCTGATTGCGCACCAACTCCACCAAATCGTCCACATCGGTCAGGATTTTGCGGCAGCGGCCAACCACTTCTTCACCGATGGCCGTAAACATAAATGACTTATGATCCCGCTCAATCAATTGATGCCCCAGTTGCTCCTCCAGGTTTTGAATACCACTGGAGAGGGTCGACTGACTGACATTACATACCTTGGCGGCGCGATTAAAATTCTGTTCCTGATAGAGATTCACCAGATAATAGAGATTTTTAAGGCTGGGAAGATGTTTCATTTTATCGATTACCGCCGCTTGGATGGATTGATAGGACACTTTGCACTTTAACACAGGCTTTACCTGAGTTCATAAGGTCCTCACGCGGATATGTGAGCAATATCTGCACAAGTGAAACACTCCAGGGTACAGCGATACCCCAAGGCCATGCAGCAGAGGCGGGGGTCAGGGTGAAAGTTGAGATCACGCTGACTAAATGCGAGTACAACCGCATCGGGGAATACACACTGACGAAAGACAAACTGCCTTAATCAGCAGAGTCGGATGAGATAGATAAAGTGAAAATTCAACGGGAGTAACCCGGTAAAACAAGCGCAATACAGTGGAGAGATTACAGGGCAGGTAATACAGGAGAGAGTTTACCGGCGCAGGCTAAGTATGCCTTACGCCGGTGACAGCACCTATCAGGCTTTAGCCTGGAGGAAGGCTTTAAGTGCAGCGAGGTCGTCAAAGGCATGGGTGGCAATCACATCCAGCCACTGGACATGGCCGGCTTCCCAGCCTTCGTCATTGCCGTGTTGCAGCAATTGAGCATATTGCTGGATGCGCTTAAGACCAACACTGCCGGCCGCCCCTTTAAACTTGTGTGCCTCAGAGCAAAGGGTGTCCTTATCGCCGGCTTCCTTTGCCTTGACCAGGTTGCCCACATATTCGGGCATCAGCTGCTCAAACAGCACCACACTCTTGAGCAAGGTTCCGGCCCCAATCGCACTGCAATATTGTTCAAGAGTGTTCAAATCCAAAATCTCGTCCAGTGCAGCAGTTGCCATCAAGGCCCCCTTAACAGTCATAAAATGGTCCACATCGGCAGTCAATTGCCGACAATACTATCGCACATAATACCTTCTCTGCCCCACGGTGCAACCGTATGGCGTTTCAGCTATGTGGATATTTTCTAATTTTAACAAATAATTAACCACTTATCGCCATTAAAGAGACTTAAGAAACTTACGTCTTTTTATCACTGAGGT
This sequence comes from Shewanella zhangzhouensis, assembly GCF_019457615.1. Taxonomy (NCBI): domain Bacteria; kingdom Pseudomonadati; phylum Pseudomonadota; class Gammaproteobacteria; order Alteromonadales; family Shewanellaceae; genus Shewanella; species Shewanella zhangzhouensis. Next base: position 1,091,115 of record NZ_CP080414.1, on the reverse strand, counting down.
AAGGATATTCAGTCAAACAGCCCTGCCCGCCCGTTTGAGCCAGAGTGCTGCAAATGGCTCCCATCCCCAACCATTTATGACCACACCAGTCGGGTGCCAATAACAAAGGCGCCCTGGCATGGGCCGTAACCCGATGGAAAATTATGTCAGCGGGGGTGCGCTGAATAAGCTGTACCGCGGCGTTCACATAATCATCCAAACTCAAGGTATCCAGCCTACCTGCCCGCCATTGCCGCGCCATGATACTGCCTTCGACTATATGCAGTGGATGCAACTTGAGGCCATCGACACCAAGTGCCAGCACCTGCCGGTGCGACTCTATGAAATCCTCTGACGTCTCTCCGGGCAAACCCAAAATAAGATGGGTACAGACCTTGATGCCCAACCTTCTTGCCCGGGTCACCGCATCGGCATACACGGCAAAATCATGGCCTCGATTGATTCTTTTCAGGGTGTCATCCCGGGCGGTCTGCAGCCCCAAATCCAGCCACACATCAATCCCCTGCTGTTGATAGTCGGCCAACAATTGCAGCACGGCATCGGGAACACAGTCTGGGCGTGTCCCCACAAATAGCCCCGCCACATTACCAATCGACAGCGCCTCATCGTATCTGCGCTTAAGTACGGCAACCTCATCGTAGGTACTGGTGTAGGCCTGAAAATAAATAAAATACAGCGCATCAGTTTGCCCGGCCATCTGCCTTTTAAGTTGCGATGCGATATCAAATTGCTTCCCATCGTCGGCGTTGAAGGAAGGTACATGGCAGAAGGTGCAGCCACCAATGCCAAGACTGCCATCGCGGTTGGGGCAGGTAAAATGCGCATCCAGGGTCAGCTTGCGTACACGCGTGCCAAACCGCAGACGGCAGTCATTACCAAAGGTGTTTACCAGCGCATCCAATGTGGGCGTTACGCTAACCGATTGAGACACAGGCGCCTCCATAAAAAAAGAAAGCGCCAGTATGGACTCGTGGACTCGGTAACGCCCGGATCCAGGTCAAAGGGACTGCCTTTTTCCCATTTTTGCTGCGCCAGTCATCTTTATGGCGGGTAAAACAGGATGTTAGTCACAGTTTTTGAATAGTTAATCAATGGCATTTATTTAAATACAAGCTACTGTGCCTGCAAAAAAAATCACTATTTGCAAACACCAAACAATCGCCGCCCCTGTTACATAATCGTAAACCAAAAAATAACACAATTTTAAAATTGCTATAATTCATAATGTTATACAACACTTTCACCAGTTGACGTTAACGTAACCCAATTATCAAAACTGTATGAAACATGATTTTTTACCCATGTTTTATGCAATCTTTAAGTTTGACCTTTGTAAATTCTCAGGATAATTTGGGAGATTCGGGTGCATATCTATCATTATCTTTTGCGTGATTCCCCGAGCAGTATCAGTCACAGGTTTTCAGGTGGGGAATTAGTATGAGCTTGTATCATCCCAGTTTTGAGCGGGACAATTGTGGATTTGGTCTGATTGCCCAGATGGACGGCGAAGCCAGTCACCGTATTGTGCGTACCGCCATTACCGGACTGGATCGCATGAAGCACCGCGGCGGCATTGCCGCAGACGGTCGCACGGGTGATGGTTGCGGCCTCCTGATGCAATTGCCCATCAAGTTTTTCGAGTCGATTGCCGCCGAAAATGACTGGCACCTGTCGCGCAAGTTTGCCGTCGGCATGTTCTTTTTAAGCCAGGATGAAGAAAAAGTCGCTGCCGCCCGCTTTGTGCTGGAGCGCGAGCTTGAAAAAGAAACCCTCTGCATCGCCGGTTGGCGCGAGGTGCCGGTTAATCCCGATGTGCTCGGTGAAATAGGTAAAGCCAGCCTGCCACGTATCGTTCAGGTACTCATTAATGCGCCCATTGGTTGGCGTGAAAAAGACCTTGAGCGTCGCCTTTATATGGCCCGTCGCCGCCTCGAGCAGCAAATGACTGCCGACCCAGACTTCTATGTGGCCAGCCTTTCCGGTCAGGTGATTGTTTATAAAGGCCTGATGATGCCGGCAGACCTGCCCGCTTTTTATCCCGATCTGGCCGATCTGCGTCTGGAAAGCGCTATCTGTTTATTCCACCAGCGCTTTTCAACCAATACCTCCCCCAAGTGGCCATTGGCTCAGCCTTTCCGCTATTTGGCACACAACGGTGAAATCAACACCATTACCGGCAATCGCCAGTGGGCCCGCGCCCGGGCGTATAAGTTCAACTCGCCGCTGTTGCCCGATTTGCAGCAAGCTGCTCCCTTCGTAAACGAAACCGGCTCCGACTCATCCTCTTTGGATAACATGCTGGAAATGCTGCTCTCCGGCGGGATGGACCTGTACCGCGCCATGCGTTTGCTTATTCCGCCCGCATGGCAAAGTAACCCTGAAATGGACGAAGAGCTCAAAGCCTTCTACGACTTTAACTCCATGCACATGGAGCCCTGGGATGGCCCGGCAGGGATAGTCATGACCAACGGCCGCCACGCCGCCTGCGCGGTGGATCGTAATGGCCTGCGTCCATCCCGTTATGTGATTACCAAAGACCGCATCCTGACCCTGGCCTCTGAAGTGGGGATCTGGGATTACCAGCCCGACGAAGTGGTGGAAAAAGGTCGAGTCGGCCCGGGTGAGCTGTTGGTGCTCGATACCCTCAACGGCCGCCTGTATCAGTCATTCGAGATTGATAACGATCTCAAACGCCGTCACCCCTATAAAGAATGGATGGCGAAAAACAGCCGCACTCTCAAGAGCGCGGAAGAGATGAGCAACGAGCAGCACGGCGCCAGCGAATTCAGCCGCGACACCCTGCTGCAGTACCAAAAGCTGTTTGGCTACAGCCGCGAAGAGCTTGAGCAGGTTATTTGGGTGCTGGCAAGCCAGGGTGAAGAGGCCGTGGGCTCCATGGGTGACGATACCCCCATGGCGGTGCTGTCCAATAAGCAGCGCTCGCTTTACGACTACTTCCGTCAGAAATTCGCCCAGGTGACCAACCCGCCCATCGACCCGCTGCGTGAGAAACACGTGATGTCGCTGGCGACCTGTGTGGGCCGGGAGCAGAACCTCTTTAACGAGACCACGGGCCACGCCTACCGGGTGATGTTTAACTCGCCTGTTTTGCTGTTCAGTGATTTCAATCAGCTGATGTCCCTCGATAAAGCCTATTACCGCGCCAATATCGTTGACCTCAACTACGACCCGGCAGAAGGGCTCGAGGGCGCCATTCGCCGCATCACAGATGATGCCGAGCGTCTGGCCCGCACCGGAACTACGCTGCTGGTGTTGTCTGACCGCGCCGTGGCCAAAAATCGCCAGGTGATCCCGGCCGCCATGGCGGTGGGTGCCGTGCAGCAAATGCTGGTGTCCAAGAGCCTGCGCTGCGACACCAACATCATTGTGGAAACCGCCTCAGCCCGCGACCCACACCACTTTGCGGTGTTGCTCGGCTTTGGTGCCACGGCCATCTACCCCTACCTGGTGTATGAATCCATTGCGGATCTTGCCAAGCGCAATGACAGCGCCGACGACATGGTTGCCCTGATGCTGAACTTCCGTTACGGCATCGAGAAAGGGCTGCGCAAGATCATGTCCAAGATGGGTATCAGCACAGTCGCCTCCTACCGCTGCAGTCAGCAATTCGAGGCGATAGGTCTGGCTCGCGATGTGATTGAACTCTGCTTTAAAGGCGTGGTGAGCCGCATCGAAGGGGTGAACTTTGAGCACCTTGCCAAAGATCAGCAAAAGCTGCATCAGGCGGCCTTCCGCCCCCATGTTCCCTTGCAACAGGGTGGTTTGCTCAAGTACGTGGAAGGTGGCGAATACCATGCGTTCAACCCCGATGTGGTCAATACGCTGCAGGCGTCACTCATCAGCCGCGACTACAGCAAATATAAGGCCTTTGCCAGGCACGTCGATGAACGTCCGGTGGCAATGCTTCGGGATCTTTTGGGCGTGAAAGGCACCCTCGATGCCATTCCCGCCGAAACGGTAGAAGCCGCAGCCAGCCTGTATCCCCGCTTCGACAGTGCTGCCATGAGTATCGGCGCCTTAAGCCCCGAAGCCCACGAGGCGCTGGCCATCGCCATGAACCGCCTTGGCGGCCGTTCCAACTCCGGGGAAGGCGGCGAAGATCCACGCCGTTTCGGTACCGAAAAGAACTCCGCCATCAAGCAAATTGCCTCTGGCCGCTTTGGTGTCACCGCCCATTACCTTATCAACGCCGAAGTGCTGCAGATTAAAGTGGCTCAGGGTGCCAAACCCGGCGAAGGCGGTCAGCTGCCCGGTCATAAGGTGAGTGTGGAAATTGCCGGGCTGCGTTATGCCCGTCCGGGCGTGACCCTGATTTCACCGCCGCCGCACCACGACATTTACTCCATCGAAGATTTGGCGCAGCTGATTTTCGATTTGAAACAAATCAATCCCAAGGCTCTTATCAGCGTGAAACTGGTATCTGAGCCGGGTATTGGCACCATAGCTACCGGCGTTGCCAAGGCCTATGCCGACATGATTACCGTGTCAGGCTATGACGGCGGCACAGGGGCCAGCCCCCTCACCTCGGTCAAGTATGCCGGCTCTCCGTGGGAGCTGGGTCTGGCAGAGGTACATCAGGCTCTGGTGGACAACGGCCTGCGCCACAAGATCCGCCTGCAGGTGGATGGCGGCCTTAAAACAGGTACCGACGTTATCAAGGCTGCACTGCTTGGCGCCGAAAGCTTTGGCTTCGGTACCGTGCCCATGATTGCGCTTGGCTGTAAGTATCTGCGGATCTGCCACCTGAACAACTGTGCCACCGGCGTGGCAACCCAGGATAAAAATCTGCGCGACAAACACTTCCACGGCTTGCCCGAGCGGGTGATGACTTACTTCGAATTTGTTGCCGAAGAAGTACGTGAGTGGATGGCAAAGCTGGGTGTTGCAAAGTTTGAAGAACTGGTGGGTCGCAGCGACTGGCTGTACGCACTGGCAGGGCAAACCGAGAAACAGCATGGTCTGGACTTGTCCCCCATCCTGTATCAGCCACAGGTGCGCGCGGGATCCTCCAGAACCTGGAAAGAGATAAACCCACCGACGGATACCGGTGAACTGAACCAGCGTCTGCTGAAAGATGCCGCCGATGCCATCAGCCGCGGCGAAGGTTTCAGCGCCGCCTACAGCATCAACAACACAGATCGCTCAGTGGGCGCAGCCCTCAGTGGCCACATAGCAGCCTGCTGTGGCCTCAAGGGCACCAAGGCACCTGTCAGCCTGTCGTTTAACGGCACCGCGGGCCAGAGCTTTGGTGTATGGAACGCCCCCGGACTGGAAATGAGCCTGTGCGGTGATGCCAACGACTATGTGGGCAAGGGGATGTCCGGCGGTAAGCTGTCCATCTACCCGCCACTTGGCAGCGCCTTCCAGAGCGAGCGCACCGCCATTGTGGGCAACACCTGTCTCTATGGTGCAACCGGAGGTCAATTCTTCGCCGCAGGCCAGGCCGGTGAGCGCTTTGGTGTGCGCAACTCAGGTGCCGTGGCCGTGGTGGAAGGCCTTGGCGACAACGGCTGCGAATATATGACCGGTGGCATTGTGGTGGTTCTGGGTAAAACCGGGGTGAATTTTGGCGCCGGTATGACAGGTGGCTTTGCCTATGTGTTCGACCAGTTCGGCCGCTTTGGCCGCAGGGTTAACACCGAAATGGTTGACACCCAAAAGGTGGAGTCAGCCATTCACCAGAAACACCTCAAGGGCCTGATTGAGGCCCACGTCAAAGAGACCGGCAGCGAACATGCCCGGGCGATTTTGAGTGACTTTGATAACTGGCTCGACTGCTTCGTGCTGGTCAAGCCGAAGAATGTAGCGGTGGCCGATCTGCTCAAGCTCGAGCAGCAGAGCCCTGAACTGGCAGTAAAGGCGGGGTAACAGCAAGATGAGTAACGACTTTCAGTTTATTCAGGTAGGCCGCAAAGATCCGACCAAGCAGCCCATCAAGCTGCGTGCAACACAGTTTATTGAAATTTATCAGCCTTTTACTCAGCCACAGGTCAACGAGCAGGCAGACCGCTGCCTGGACTGCGGCAACCCTTACTGTGAATGGAAGTGCCCGCTGCACAATTACATTCCAAACTGGCTGAAACTCGCCAAACAGGGACGCATCATGGAAGCGGCAGACCTGGTACACGAGACCAACACCCTGCCGGAAATCTGCGGTCGGGTTTGCCCCCAGGACAGGCTCTGTGAAGGCGCCTGTACCCTGAATGATGATTTTGGCGCTGTTACCATAGGCAACGTAGAGAAATACATCACAGATACCGCCCTCGCCCAGGGGTGGCGCCCTGACATGAGTAAGGTCACGCCCCGCAAAGAGCGGGTGGCGATTGTCGGCGCAGGCCCTGCGGGCCTTGGCTGCGCCGATATCCTTGCCCGCAACGGCATCAAGGCGGTGGTATTTGACAAGTATCCGCAAATTGGCGGCCTGCTTACCTACGGTATTCCCTCATTCAAACTGGATAAGTCGGTGATGCAAACCCGCCGCACCGTGCTGGAAGGCATGGGCATTGAGTTTCGTCTGGGTGTGACTGTGGGCAAGGACATCGCCTTCGCCGACCTGCTCAAAGATTATGACGCCGTATTCCTCGGCATGGGCACTTACAGCGCCATGAAGGCCGGGCTGCCCGGAGAAGACGCTGAAGGTGTACTGCAGGCATTGCCCTACCTTATTGGCAACACCATGTCGTTGCTGGGTCAGCAAAGCGAACATAACCCCTATATCGACCTGGCGGGTAAAAAGGTAGTTGTACTGGGTGGCGGTGACACCGCCATGGACTGCGTGCGCACCGCAGTGCGTCAGGGTGCCAGCGAAGTCACCTGCGCCTACCGCCGTGATGAAGCCAACATGCCCGGCTCCCGCCGCGAGGTGCAAAACGCCCGCGAAGAAGGGGTGAACTTCCTGTTCAACCGCCAGCCGGTGGCCATCAAGACCGAAAACGGCACCGTGGTGGGTATCGAGTGCATCGAGACCCGCATGGGCGAGCCCGATGCCAATGGCCGCCGCTCCGCCGAGCCTGTGCCCGGCAGCGAGCAGCTCCTCGAAGCCGACGCCATCATTATCGCCTTTGGCTTCCAGCCAAGTCCGGCGCCCTGGTTTGCCGACTTTGATATCGCCCTGGATGACAAGGGCCGGGTCAAGGCCAGGAAAACCGATGACAATCCATTCCAAACCAGCAATCCAAAAGTGTTTGCCGGGGGCGACATGGTCAGAGGCTCAGATCTGGTGGTCACTGCCATCGCCGAAGGCCGCGATGCGGCACTGGGGATCCTCAACTATCTGGAATCGGCCAAGGCCTGATCCCAACAACAAGTTGCTTGTGTCTTGCGCATCCAAAGGCTCGCCTGAGGATGCGCTTTTTTATCTCTGCAGCTTGCCTGTGTGCCGCTCAATCGACTGTGGTATATTGGCTGCCATTCTCTAAAGCAGTTCAAAGGCAAGTTTATGAAAATTGGTATTATCGGCGCCATGGAGCCCGAAGTTGCTCACCTTATTGCTTCTCTGGAAAACCCTGTCGTCAGCCAGATAGCCGGCATCGAATTCACCCAGGGTGAACTCAATGGCAAGCAGGTCATAGTGACCCGCTCCGGTATTGGCAAGGTTGCAGCGGCGCTCGCCACCACCCTGCTTATCGATAAGTTTGCCCCCGATTACGTGATAAATACCGGCTCAGCCGGTGGCTTTGTGGACAGCCTGACCATTGGCGATGTGGTGATTGGCAGCGAAGTGCGTTACCACGATGTGGACGTGACGGCATTTGGCTATGAAATTGGTCAGATGGCCCAGCAGCCAGCCGCCTTTGTGTGTGATGCCCGCCTGGTGGAAGCCGCCAAAAATGCCGTGGCCAAACTGGGTGAAGTAAAAACCGTCGAAGGCCTTATCTGCACCGGTGACAGCTTTATTTGCGACCCGGTACGCACCGCCAAAATGCAGGCCGACTTCCCCACCATGGCCGCCTGTGAAATGGAAGGCGCCGCCATCGGCCAGGTCTGCCATCAGTTCGCGACTCCCTTCGTGGTGATCCGCTCCCTGTCTGATAATGCCAACAACGACAGCCCGGTCGACTTTGAGTCTTATCTGGTGAAGGCCGGACATCACTCGGCCCTGATGGTAATGGCGCTGATTGAAGGCCTGTAAATGACCGAAAGCCAGTTTGTCAGCCAGCTTATTGCCCTGGATGGAGCCTTGTTTGAAGGCTTCCTCATCATCCTGTGCGCGCTGCCACTGGCACGACTGGCTCCTTTGCCGAGGGAAATGCAGCCACTGGTGTGGTTTGGGGTGCTGGCAAGAGAGCTTGCCCGCAAAGTGAATCACCCATCGCGAGGACCGCGCCAGCAGCTTATCGCAGGCATCATGGCGACAGTGCTGCTGGTGCTGCCCTTTTGGCTTATCGTCGCCTTTTTACTGGACTTGGCAGCCTTTCCCTGGTTTTTCGAGTTTTTAATTCTCTACCTCTGCCTGTCGGATGCCAGTTTTGCCCAGGTCGCCGAAGAGGTGCAGCGGGCGCTGGGCCATGGCGATAAAGACAGGGCCAGAAAGCTGCTGAGTCAATATCTGTCACGGGATACCACCGAGCTGTCTGAGACTGGACTTGCCAAGGCCACCATCGAAAAACTGGTCACGGCCCCCATTTACGGCACCGCAGGAGTGGTGTTTTTCTATGCGCTGGCCGGTGCCCCCATGGTGCTGCTGGTGCGTATGCTCAAGCAGCTGGAGTTGGTGTGGCCCCCCATGTCACCGGATTTCCGTGCTTTTGTCGCGCCGGTTAATCAGCTGGTTTCGGCGCTGCTTTACATTCCTGCCTGGCTTTGGAGCCTGACACTCGCCATCGTTGGCGGCCCCAGCGGTTTTAAGGCCCTGCTAACCCCCAGACGCTGGCAGCCCCTGTCCAACGCCATGCGGGCGGCATATGTGGCCGCAACAGTGCTGAATACCGAGCTTGGCGGACCACACAAATACCGCGGCAGCCGGGTGGCCATCGATAAGGTCGGCAAAGGCCCTCTGCCCGATACGGCCAAAATCGGTGAAGCCATAAAACTGTCGAATCGAGCCTGCTTCAGCTGGTTGGCCTTTCTGCTGTTTTTACCCCTTGCATGGACCCTGCTCAGATACAGTCAGACGCTGTAATTTGTTAAGCGACACACTATAATGGCTCGCCTCAGGGGAATCTCCACTTTCCATAACGGGCACTCAACGTGTTAGAACAACTGCATATCTCGCTGACAACACCGGCGCTGCTGTTTCCGGCCATTTCATTACTGCTGCTGGCTTATACCAATAGATTCTTTTCATTGGCGGCACTGATACGAAGCCTCTCCAGTGGTAAAGAACCTGTGCATCAGAACCAAATCACCAATCTGAAAAAGCGAATTGTGATTATCAGACGCATGCAGGAAGCGGGCGTCAGCAGCTTTGCCCTGTGCGTGCTGTGCATGATTTTTATCTACATCGGCATGAATAAAACCGGCTCACTCATCTTCGGTGCCAGCCTCTTGTTACTGCTGTACTCGCTGATCCTCTCGGTTGTTGAAATTCGCATCTCGGTGGATGCGCTCAATATCCACTTGAAAGAGATGAGCGAATGAGCTGGTTTTATTTTTTTGACCTGTGCGGCACCGCCGTGTTTGCGCTCACAGGCGCCCTGGCGGCCGGCAGGCACAGAATGGACCCCTTTGGTGTGACAGTGCTGGCCGCCGTCACGGCCGTGGGTGGGGGAACCATTCGGGATGCCATTATCGGTGCTACCCCGGTGTTTTGGCTGCGTGACCCCAATTACCTGATTGTCATCCTGGCGACCGTGGGCTTTACCCTGGTGTTTATCCGGCGCCCCCGTAAAGTACCCCAATACACCCTGCCCATCGCCGATGCGCTGGGATTGGCTCTTTTTACCGTGATAGGCGCCCAAAAAGCACTCAGCCTCGGCCTTAATGGCATGTCTGCTGTGATCATGGGCTTGATTACCGGCGTGGGTGGCGGCATTATCCGGGATGTGCTCTGTCGCCAAATACCCATGGTGCTCAGAACCGAAATCTACGCAACCGCCTCCATTCTGGGTGGCATTGCCTATACCCTCAGCCTGCAATTAGGCATGAACAGCCAAACCGCTCTCTGGCTGTCGATGCTCAGTGCGCTGATCTTGAGGCTTGCGGCCATTCGCTGGCACCTTTCATTGCCGGCCTTCGACCTGAAAACCCGGAGAAACTAACTTTTGCGATATCTGGTGTTACTGCTTTATTTTCTGACGTCCTGGGCGACCGCCAGCAGCGGTGAGATGCCTGAAGAGCAGCAAATGGCAGTAAACTACATTCAGGCGCTGACCGAACATGACTACGCCGCTCTCGCCCGATACTACAATCGCGACAGTGTTTTTCAGGACAGAACCGCCGGACGCAAATACAAGGGTGGGCGTTTTATTATCGAATTTTTCGAGCGCGCCCACGCCGGTGTACTGGAATACAACTTCAGTATTGAGCACATGTACAACTCAGGCTCTCTGGTGGTCATGATAGGCAACTACCGTTTCAAGGGGCCGGGGGAACAATTCGGTAAGCCGGGTAAAATCATTGACGTGGCCGTGCCTGCGGTCACCACCCTGAGACTGGATATGCGCAATCACAGGGTGACCGAACACACCGACCTTATCGACTATCAGACCATGGCCGACCAGCTGTCCATGCAATAGAGGCTGTCTCTGCAAAAGGCAATGTCCCTGCAAAAGACGTTATGCGTTTAAAAGACAGGGTTGGCAGCCAATCTTTAAAAACAAAACGGGCGCTTAAGGCGCCCGTTTTGTTTGATGAGATGAAAGAGCTGGATTAGCTCAATGTCACCTTGGCGAACTTACGCTTGCCTACCTGGAATACGGCGCTCAGACCGGCACTGAATACTTGCTTGGCATCTTCCAGCTTTTCACCGTCCATCTTCACCGCACCCTGCTTAATCATACGCATAGCATCGGAGGTCGAACCCACTAGACCTGCTTCTTTCAGCAGGTTGGCAACTGCCATGCCTTCAGCACCGGCGCTCAGGGTCACTTCTTCGATATCATCGGGGATGGCACCCTTCTGGAAACGGTCGATAAAGTTCTGATGAGCGGCATCAGCAGCGGCCTGGTCATGGAAACGGGCAATAATTTCCTTGGCCAGCGCAATCTTGATGTCTCTTGGGTTGGCTCCGGCTTCCACATCGGCCTTGAACTGCTCAACTTCGGCCAGCGGGCGGAACGACAGCAGGTCGAAGTAGCGCCACATCAGCTCGTCTGAAATAGACATCAGCTTACCGAACATTTCATCCGGCGCTTCGCTCACACCTATGTAGTTGTGGGCAGACTTGGACATCTTCTTCACGCCATCCAGGCCTTCCAGCAACGGCATCATGATCACGGTTTGTGGCTTTTGACCTTCGGCCTTTTGCAGCTCACGCCCCATCAGCAGGTTGAACTTCTGATCGGTACCACCCAGTTCAATGTCGGCCTTCAGTGCAACCGAGTCCCAGCCCTGCAGCAACGGGTACATAAACTCATGGATGGCGATGGGCTGACCGCTGCCATAACGCTTTTTAAAATCATCACGTTCCAGCATACGGGCAACGGTTTGGTGGGAGGCCAGGCGGATCATGCCGGCAGCCCCAAGCTGCTCAAGCCAGCTGGAGTTGAATTCGATGCGGGTCTTGGCCGGATCGAGAATTTTGTACACCTGCTCCTTGTAGGTTTCGGCGTTGGCCAGAACCTGCTCACGGGTCAGTGGCGGACGGGTGCTGTTTTTACCACTAGGGTCGCCCACCATGCCGGTGAAGTCACCGATAAGGAAGATAACTTCGTGGCCCAGCTCCTGAAACAGACGCAGTTTGTTCAGAATAACCGTGTGGCCCAGATGGATATCGGGAGCGGTAGGATCGGCACCCAGCTTCACCCGCAGAGGACGGCCCTCTTTCAGTTTCTCAATCAGATCTGCTTCAAGCAGGATCTCGTCTGTGCCCCGTTTAATTTCTGCTAATACCTGGTCCAAATCAGCCATGTTGGCAGCTACCTCTGTGGTTATCCGATTTCAATCAAAGAGACCTATGTTACTTGTTAGCCTGGGCAAATGAAAGTGTGTACACTAGGCCCAATCGACAGGAAATAGGGATTTGGTACCCGGGTCAAATGACAAAGGTTATTACGCTTCTCAAGCTGCTCCCCAAAAAGCATCAGGTCATTCTGAGCATTCTTTTATTGTTAACCACAGTCACCCTGTTTTTCCCCTCTGAGGATGCCGAAGCCTCACGGCAAACCCCGGTAGCCAACGACAATATCGACTTTACCCTGCCCTTGTCACAGCGCACCCCCACGCCGCCAATGGGGCAGGCCGCAGACATAGACATAGCCGCCCCAAACGGTGAAAGCGTGCAGGAAGCCATGCCAAGTGCGAAAGCCAGCGCCACGCCATCCAACCGCGAAGTGGAGCATTTTGAAGTCTCCAGGGGGGACACGTTGGCCGCCCTGTTTCAGCGTGCAGGACTCTCCAGCCGCGATGTTTACGAAATCACCCGGCTGCCGGAGGCCAAAAATAACCTGCTGAAAATCATGCCCGGGGAAGAAATTGTCATCATGAAAGATGACAAGGGTGAGTTTGCCGAGCTCAGTTACCGTATCGACGGGGTGTCGACTCTCACGGTGCAGCGCACCGAATCCGGATACAGCGAGCGAATCGATGTAAAGCAGCTGACCACACGAACCGATTTTGCCCAGGGCAAAATTTTCAGCAATTTTTGGACAGCAGCCGTGGATGCAGGCCTCAACAGTGGCCAAATCATGGATTTGGCCACTGTGTTTGGCTGGGACATCGACTTCGCCCAGGATCTGCAAAAAGGCGATACCTTCGCCCTGCTCTATGAAAAGCACTATGCCGATGGCGAGTTTGTGCGAAATGGTGCCATTCTGGCGGCTGAGTTTATCAACGACGGTAAACGCTACACCGCCGTGCGCTACGAAGACGGTAACTACTATTCCGAAAGTGGCCAGAGCATGCGCAAAGCCTTTTTGCGATCGCCGGTGGACTTCAATTACGTCAGCTCCAATTTCAATCCCAAGCGCCTGCATCCGGTAACAGGTCAGGTCAAGGCCCACAGGGGCGTTGATTATGTGGCCGCCATTGGCACACCGATTAAAGCCGCCGGCGCGGGCAAGGTGATAGAGGCTGGTTACAATCAGTACAACGGCAACTATGTCTTTATTCGCCATAACGGCACCTACACCACCAAGTATTTACACCTGAACAAGCGCAGGGTGAAAAAAGGTGATTCGGTAAAACAGGGGCAAATTATCGGAACGCTCGGAAAAACCGGCCGGGTAACCGGGGCTCACCTGCATTACGAATTTATCGTCAACGGGGTACACAGAAATCCCCGCACCATTGACCTGCCTAAAGCAGAATCCATCAGTAAAAAAGAGTTGGCTAAATTCAGCCGCATCAGCAAGGATTTGATGGCTAAAATTTCCTTTAACAAGCAACAGCAACTGGCGCTGGCGCCAGAGGGCAAGCAGACTCCATGAGCCAATCTTTGTTTATCGGACTCATGTCCGGCACCAGTATGGACGGCGTGGATGCCGTCCTGGTGGATTTCGACACCCCCTCCCCCAAACTCATCGCCACCCACACAGAAGCCATTCCGGAACACCTGTTCAAAGGGCTTCAACGTTTGTGCCAGCCCGGCCAGGATGAAGTGAATCGGCTGGGGCGACTCGACCGCAGCGTTGGCAGCCTCTTTGCCAAGGCCGTCAACAACCTGCTTGCCAGCAGTGGCATAGATAAGTCCCAGGTTGTGGCCATTGGCAGCCATGGTCAAACCGTCAGGCACATGCCCAACCTCGAGGTAGGGTTCACGGTGCAAATCGGCGACCCCAACACCATTGCCGCCGAAACAGGTATCGACGTGATTGCGGATTTTCGCCGCAAAGATATCGCCCTCGGTGGTCAGGGAGCACCGCTGGTCCCGGCATTCCACCAGCAGATTTTCGCAAAAGCAGATAAACGCCGGGTGATCCTCAACATAGGTGGTATCGCCAATATCACCTGGTTGCCGGGCAATGCAGAGGCGGTTCTTGGATTTGATACCGGGCCGGGCAACACCCTGATAGATGGCTGGATACAGCAGGTAAGGCAGCAGGCTTTCGATCAGGACGGCGCCTTTGCCGCCAGTGGTAAAACCGATAATGCGCTCTTGGCCCAATTGCTGTCACATCCGTATTTTATGCAGCCATACCCCAAGAGCACAGGTCGTGAGCTTTTCAATAACGCCTGGCTGGAGCAGCAACTGGAAAAGTTTGGCTACCTCGACGAGGCCGATATTCAGTCAACTCTGCTGGACTTAACCTGCCACAGTATCGCGGCGGACATACTGAAGCTGTCAAACAGCGGAGAGCTGTTTGTATGCGGTGGTGGCGCCCTTAATATTGAGCTGATGAACCGCCTGCAAGCTCTGTTACCCGGGTTCACCATGACCACCACATCAGCGCTTGGGGTCGACCCCAAATGGGTTGAGGCCATCGCCTTTGCCTGGCTTGCCCTGCGCCATCATCAGGGACTGCCAGCCAATTTGCCCGCCGTCACAGGGGCAAAACGGGAAGCCGTACTCGGCGCGCGTTTCCCGGCGGCGTAACCAAGTCATCAATAAAAAAACGGCCGATAGGCCGTTTTTTTATTGATGGTCGCTCGCCTCAATGCAGCGCAGGATGCCTCAATCGCATCACATCACGCCTTGGATAGTTCCAGGACACCAGCACCAACTTTTGCTCTTTTTCCACCCACACCATGTTTTCCTGGCGGCTGATGCTGTTGGGGGGCAGCTCAATCAGCGGCCTGACCTCTGCCCTGGCAAAGTCAAAGTAACTGAGCAATGCCGAGCCCGAATGGCGCTGACGAAAGAAGACCCCGTTATCGGATACTGTCCAGTTGTAGCCGTCACTCATTAACTTCGCTCCCAGCACCTGCTCTGGATTCCCGCCTTGCCATGGCATGCGCCAAAGCCCTCGTGGCCCGGTGCTGTAGCTGAAATAAAGCCAATCTCCCAATACCTGAAGACGCCGCACCATAATGGAAGACACCAGGGTTGGCGGTTTGTTGTCCAGATGGAAGCGGGTCAAACCATCCACAGTGCTGGCCAGCAAGAAGCTGTCGTCACCGCTCCATTCAGGACGGCCGTGGTTGATATAGGGCGACGCCACGACCCGGATGCTGTTGTCGCGAATATCCAGAATATGCAGTTTGTTGCCCTCGTGATTGGTATCGGCGGCGACAAAGGCGATGCGACTGCCGTCGTGTGACCAGGCGGGCGAAGTGGCCTGACGTTTCAGTGAGGTGTGCATTTGCCGCCGCTGCCCGTCCACGTCCGAGGTCCAGATTTCATTGTGCTCTGACTCATTGGACACAAACACCAAGCGCCCGGCCTCGGGTGAGTAATCCGCATAACGCTGGCTGAAGTTGCCGTAAATCATCGGAAACGGTGCCTGGGGCACCATGGCGAACGGATGCATAGTGACCAGTTGGCGATGGTTATTGTAGTGATAGAACACCAGCTCATCGGAGTCAGGCACAAACCGGGGGTAGCTTAAACCGTCCTGATCCAACGCCGTGATTTCGCCGGTGTCGGTATCGATGAGATAGCCGCCCCTGTTACCTGCCTCTTCAGTGCTGTACACAAGCCGCCGCCCGTCTCTGTGCCAGGAAAGACCACGGATATCTTCAATCCCCTGAGTCAGTCGCCGCTCACTGCCATCGGTGAGATGGCGTAAAAAAATGTCTTCCGAAATATCGCCAAAACGCCTGGCGATGGCCAGGGTTTGCCCATCGGGACTAAAGGCAAAATCCCGGTCGCGGTAGGGGCATTCTGTGTCGCAGGACAGGCGCATCGGCTCAGCCTCTTCCCCGGTCAACTCCAGCAGGTATATGCCCGCATTCTTTTGTGGGGCATTGGTGGTGATAAACGCCAGGCTATTGCCATCGGCGGTGAGGTCGATGGCCGTGGTGACACTGGTGCAGTCGGCAAGGGGGGTGAGCCTGCCATCTTTCAAATCCAGCCGGGTTATCTTGCATTCTCCGCCGGACGCACTGGGGAAATATAGTGACTTGCCATCGTTAGACCAGACGGCGCGCAGCTCATCGGAACTGTCCGGGGTGAGCTGTCTTGGACTGGCATCGGGATGCTCCAAATCCAGCTGAAACAGGCTGCCGTTTTTACCGGGCTGCTGGCCGCCATACACCAAAAAGCGGCCATCGGGGGACACACTGGGGAAACGCTCTGAGCCGCCATCGCTGGTAAGCCTGTCGACCCCGAATGGGCGGTGCAGCGTGTCTTTGTACCAATGGTGGCCCGCCACTGCCAACACCACTGCGAGGGTCAGCGAGCACCCCAGCAAAGCCCGGCCCAAGAGTCGACTCTTACGTTCGAGCCGCAATTGTCCGTCTTCTGCGGGTAACTCGAATCTGGGTTCGATACAGAGGCGGTATCCGGTTTTACGGACTGTTTCTATTACCTCTCCCGCGCCAAGCGGTCCGAGTTGTTGCCGGAGGTGCCACACAGCGTTGGTGAGTGCCTTTTCGCCCACATAGGTATTGCCCTCCCAAATATCGGTGATCAGCGCCTCGCGGGTCACCACCCTGGGATACTGGTGAGCAAGATAAGCGAGCACTTCAACAAACTTGGGCTGCAGGGTGATGCGCTCCTGCGCACAGTCGGCAGAGGCGGGAAACAGCAGGCTATTGTCGCTC
The DNA here is from genome assembly GCF_019457615.1 of Shewanella zhangzhouensis. Lineage (NCBI taxonomy): Bacteria > Pseudomonadati > Pseudomonadota > Gammaproteobacteria > Alteromonadales > Shewanellaceae > Shewanella > Shewanella zhangzhouensis. The sequence continues at coordinate 1,074,354 of NZ_CP080414.1, read as the reverse complement.
GCATCGATACGGCAACTGCCAAGGAAAAATACGCTCTGTTTGGTCTCAAGCATCACAGGCCATCAGGGTCTTATTGGGGTGACGTCCATATTAAAAGTGCACCGGGTGCATGACAAGTGAAAACACCTCAGACAAATTTATCCAACTGATTGTATTTAAATTAAATAGATAAAAAATAGAGATAGAAACAAGCAATAATCGAGGCTCCTTTGATTGCTGCATCCGTCAACATTTTTTACAACCCGGTAATCAATCCGTCTGTGGGATCTTCCATGAAACTCTGCCGCCCGATACCGGCCCTCGTAATAAGCAGTCTGCTCGCATTTCCACTCAGCCTGGCCAACCTTGCCGTCGCTGCCGAACAAGCGGCAGGCTATCAGTTACCGAGCTCATCTCTTGCAGCCTTGGTTGAACAGGCAAAACAGGACAAGGTGCTCTTGTCTCCTGATGGTTTTTGGCTATTAAGTTTAAGCCCACAGGGCGCTCCGGACGTAAAGCAACTCGCTCAGCCCATGATGCGTCTGGGCGGAACGGAAATCGACAGCCATCGTCATCTGCCAGGCAAATTGCCCACCCTGTACGAGGAACTGAATCTGAGGCGCGCCAGTGACATGCAGCTTCAATCCATTCCAGGGCTGAGCGCATTAATGCCAGTAATGGCGCCAAGGTTCTCTCCCGACGGTAAAACCCTGGCCTTGATAAGCCTCGCCACCGACCAGCCGAGATTACACTTGATTGAGCTGGCATCGGGTAAGGTGCAGGAACAGGACTTAAGGCTCAATTTCAGTTTGGGGGTGAATTACCGCTGGCTGCCAGACAGCAGCGCCCTGCTGCTGCCTCTGGTTGTTGCTGATTCAGGTAAGGCGTCTATTTCAGAAGGCGCCCTTCCTGGCATGCCCGGCATCAAAGAGAGTCAACCCAATCAGGTGGCCAAACGTACCCACAGAAACCTGTTGAAAACGCCCGCCGATCACCAGGCCTTCGCACAGCAGGTGTTGAGTCAGTTGGTTTTACTCCCAAGAGAAGGTGAACTTCGCCCACTGGGAAGTGCTGGTTTTTTGCTGGATGCCGACGCCTCCCCCGACGGCCGCTTTGTACTGATTGAGCAACTGACCGAGCCCTTCTCCAACAGAGTACCCTACCGCGGCTTTGCCAAAGGTTACGATGTCATGAGTCTGGCAAGCGGTGCTACCCTTTACCACGTCGGGGTACCCGGCAGCGACACAGAGCGCGATGATGCTGACACGCCCGGCCCCGCGCCAAGGCTGTTCCACTGGCAGGGCGAGGCCAATCTGGTGTGGGCCGAGGGAAATCGCAGCAAGGAAAAAAGTGTAAAGACGCACGAGCACGACGCACCGGCAAAAGACGACTCGGTGCATGAGCACAGCGACACGCAAAAGGCTGAAGTGAGCTTCAGGGATACCCTCTATACCCTGAGTCCGCCTTTTAACATGCCCCCGAAAGTACTTGGGCAAACCCAGTGGCCCATCAGCGCCATCAATTGGCGCGATGATGGTAAGGCCTTGATAAGCCAACTCCGTCGCAGCAAGCAACTTATCAAAGTGAGCCTGCTAACCCCCGCCACTGCGAATAGCGCCACAGCCTGGCAAGACTGGTATCAGATAAGCAGCAAAGATAAATATCAGGACCCGGGCACACTGGTACGCGATCCCGTGCCCCATCTGGTGGCGACCCGAAACGGCGCTATGTATCACTATGGCGATGGCCATTCAGACGAAGGAATGCGCCCCTTTCTGGCCAGCAGCAAGGCGGGAGAAGCTCGCAGCCTCTTGTGGCAAAGTGCACCATCGGCGTTTGAGCGGGTGGTGACACTGGAGTCTGTCTCACCGCTTCGGCTGCTCGTGAGCCGGGAAACGCCCTCGCAGCCACCTCAGCTCTATCGGGTCTGGCCGGACAGCAATAAACGCGAAGCCTTGATACCGCTGGCAAAACGGCAACCCGCCCTCGAAGGGATACAGAAGGAGCATATCCAGTTCACCCGCGCCGACGGCCAACCCTTATCCGGTACCCTCTATCTCCCGGCCAACTACCGCCCCGGTGATGGTCCGCTGCCGGTGCTGATTTGGGCGTACCCGAGGGAGTATAAAAATGCCGAGGTGGCCGCCCAGGTCGACTTTAATCCGCTCTCTTACCCCAGGCTGAGTCCGCTCAGCGCCCCGGCCATGGTGGCAGCGGGATTTGCGGTATTTGACAGGGTATCCATGCCCATTATCGGTGTTGGCAAAAATAAGCCCAACGATACCTTTCTCGAGCAACTCACTGCCAATGCCGAGGCGGCCGTCCGGGTGCTTACCGACAGAGGCATAGCCGAGCCCGGTCGAATCGCCGTTGGCGGGCACTCCTACGGCGCCTTTATGGTGGCCAACTTGCTGGCCCATACCGACCTTTTCGCCGCCGGTATCGCCCGCAGTGGTGCCTATAATCGCAGCCTCACGCCATTTGGATTTCAAAATGAGCGGCGTAATTATTGGGAGGCCCAGGCGCTTTACCAGCAGATGTCGCCCTTTAACGTGGCCGACAAAATCAATGAACCGCTGCTGCTTATCCACGGCGAAGCGGATGCCAACTCGGGTACCTACCCCATGCAATCGAGCCGCTTGTTTGATGCGGTTTCTACCCTCGGCGGTCAGGCTCGCCTGGTGACCCTGCCCTTTGAGGGCCACAGCTACCGAGCCCGCGAGTCCCAATTGCATGTGCTGTGGGAACAGGAAGCCTGGCTTCGAAGCCATCTGTCACCCAAAGAAACGGCAGCCGCAGCGGATGCTGAGCCTCTGTAGTTAATAAGCCCGCGCATCAGACTCCCCGGGGAATGGCAAACCACAGCACTCTTTTTCCCCGGGTGAACAAATGTTACCATGCGGCCACAATCGGGCCGTGCCTTTTGCACGCTATTTGCCCCACCGAGAGAGTGCTACCCATGACCAAGAAAACACTGGCGCAAATCACCGCCATGACACCCGAAGCCCGTTACGACTACCTGGTTACCGAAGTTAAAGAACATAAGGAAATCTGGACGTTGCAGGATCAGGATGGTTGCGTAATGCTGACCACAGATGACGATGACTGCATCCCCATGTGGCCCTCTGAAGAGGCTGCTGCGCTGTGGGCAGTGGACGAGTGGCAGGACTGCGAACCTCTGTCCATCCCACTCAATGAGTGGTTGGAGCGTTGGGTAGTGGGCATGCAGGACGACGATCTTCAGGTTGCTGTATTCCCGGTACAGGATGATTTGGGTGTAGTGGTACCCCCCTGGGAACTCGAGAGCCGCCTGCAGCCCAAGACCCGCCACTGATAAGGGGGAAGCATGACAGAGCAGAGCATTCCCAAGGCAACGCCCATGCCCAAGCGCTTGATAGCATTGATGTTGCTCTATACTGCTGCGGCAGTGAGTGGCATTGTTGCCAAACAGGGTGTGATCTTTTGCCTGTTGACCTTGCTGATGGTGGTGGCGGTATTTGCCCGCCAACGCGCAGGCTTGTGGTTTCTCAGGGGTTACACCCTGGTGCAACTTGCCATGGTCAGTATGCTGCCCTTCATTCTGGATCAAGGGGACGATGTGGCCACAGGTCCCAATACGCTGAACCTTGCCGGAATGCCCTTCGAGGCATCGGACTATGCCATTTTCGCCGTCCTGATTGCGCTGTGCATGGTGCAGGTTTGGCTGGTGTTTACGCCCAAGGTAGGCAAGTTTTTCAATCGGGCTCAAAACTTCAACCTGATGAGCTGATGGGTATTCGTGACTGATGCGTATGCGGATGCGGATGCGGATGCGGATGCGTAAAAAGTTAAGCCGCCGAATCGCCAAATAAAAAAGCCGCCCCAAGGGCGGCTTTTTTATTAAAAGGCAAAACAGCTTACACAGAGAAGCTGGCGCCACAGCCACAGGTGGTGGTGGCGTTGGGGTTCTTCACAAAGAAGCGTGAACCTTCCAGGCCTGAGGTGTAATCCACTTCACCGCCCATCAGGTATTGCAGACTCATGGGATCGACCACCAGCTGAACACCCTGCTTTTCCACGGTGAAATCGCCGTCGTTCACCTTTTCATCGAAGGTGAAACCGTACTGGAACCCAGAACAGCCACCGCCGGTAACATAAACACGCAGCTTGAGTGCTTCATTCTGCTCTTCATCGAGCAGAGCCTTAACTTTGGCAGCCGCTGCATCGGTAAAAGAGATCGGCATGGCTACGTCAGCTTGTTCAGTCATTACTACCTCGAACTTCAGATTGCTGCCCGGAATTATCCGTTACCTGACTATTTTGTTCAAGTATTATACCGGGCTCTTTTGTCTCCCCCGTCAGCATCGGCAGGCTGAATTCCTGCTCTGCCAGGGCGGCCTGATTATAACGCCCCTTGGAGACACGAATCTTGGCCTTGATGGTCGTCAATTGAAACTCTGCAGGGAATGTCACAGGCGTTTCAAGTACCTGGAAGTAACGGAAGTCGAAATTATCAAGCTTGGCGCCCACATCTTGCAGCTGCAGACTGGTCAGCTTGTTGTCCACCAGACCCACCAAGGTTAAATCCAGACTTCCTTTGATGTTTTGCCGCCGCTTTTGCAGCTGGGTTAACACTACCTTGAGCCTTTGTTGCCCCTCAACCGGGGATGCGGTGAGCTCCATCCCATGGATGGTAACACCTTCGGCGTTTTCGTTTGGCGCCATCACAGCGCGGTAAAACGCCAGCTCCCGCTCAAGCTCCCGCTGTTTGGCGGCCTGCTCGGTGAACATGGTCTGCATCTGGACGTTGGCTTCCTTCTCCACGGCCAGCTCCAGATTGCGACTCGCCAGCAGTTGATTTTGGGTTTTCAGCTCCTCGGCCAACTGCTTGGCCCTGCCGCCACCAAGATTCAACACAGGTTGCTCCATGGACAGAGTCAAATGGTAGCTAAGGGCACCCAGTAAAAACGCGACCAGCATCAACAAAAACAAATACCAGCTCGAAGGGCGGAATTTGCGCTCCATCACTTGCAGCCTATCGAGCCAACGTTGATAATTCGCCATTGAATAACAGCCTCTTAGTAACTTTCGGTCCGCCGGACCTTCGACGGGGCAGAATAACAGCATAAGCATGGCAAAGGCCAGCACCCGGGGCCGATGCACAGGGCAGGCATGAAGATAAAGACCCGGCTCGAGGCGATGCGTCGACTCGCCCTCAGATATTTTCACACAGAACTCAGAGACAAGCTGTCACAGGCGCGGATTAGTCTGCAACTGTGTGGTCTGGCCTTGTGTTTCGCGCTTATTGCGTCCCTGGTCATTATTTTGTTCCGCTTGCTGCTGGAAGGCGCCAACCACTACTCCGGCATAGAACGTATGGACATGGAGGCCATGGTGTACGACTGGCGGGCGCTGCTACCGCTTATGGGCGCCCTGTTGATTTGGCTGGTTGCAACAATCGGCTCCAAACGTTACCGGCGCATGGGTATCGCCTATGTGCTGCACCGCTTTAAATTGCACTACGGCAAAATTCCGCTGCAATCTGCCCCCGGGCAGTTCTTTCAGGCGCTGATTGCCCTTGCCACCAACTTCTCTGTGGGCCGTGAAGGCCCGGCCATTCACCTTGGCGCCGTGAGTGCCAGCGTACTGGCGGAAAAATTCAAACTCCCCGATAACAGCGTTCGCATCATGTGTGCCAGCGGCATTGCCGCCGGGATTGCGGCCACCTTTAACGCTCCGCTGGCGGCTGTGGTATTTGTATTTGAAGTAGTGGTGCGGGAATACAAAATCCATTACTTCTTTCCCATCATGATCTCGGCCATCTGCGGCGCCCTCTCAAGCCAACTGGTATTCGGCAACGTGCACGAATACGATGCCATTCAGGTGTTTCATATCCCGCTGGATCACTACCCCTTGCTGGCCCTGGGCGGCGTGGGACTGGGCTGCGCTGCTGCCGCCTTTAACTGGACCCTGCTCAAAGTAACCGCCACTGGCCAGCACTGGCCCCTGATAGTCCGGCTGCTGCTGGCTGGCAGTATCACTACGGTCGTCGGCATCGCACTGCCCCAGGCGCTGGGCTCGGGAGATTTGGCAATCAATGCGGTCATTGCCGATAACCCCGGGCTCTTGCTGCTGATAGCCGTGCTGATTGGCAAGATGATTGCCACCATTGCCGCCATCGGCCTTGGCATTCCCGGCGGACTTATCGGCCCACTGTACGGCATCGGCGCCCTGCTGGGGGGGATTCTCGCCCTTATCAGCGCCATGGTATTTCCCTCAATTGCGCCCTACGTGGGGCTCTATACCGTGATTGGCATGACGGCCATGATGGGAGTATGCCTGAGCGCGCCACTGGCGGCTTTGGTGGCGCTCTTGGAGCTCACCAACGATGCCTCCATTATTTTGCCTGCCATGTTCGTAACCATTCCGGCGTTTCTGGTGGCCTATCAGTGGTTTCAAACCGAGTCGGTGTTTTTTAGGCAGCTGGACATCATGGGGCTGGGTTATAAGGTGCCACCGGTGAATCAGGGGCTGCAAAAAACCGGCGTGCGCGCCCTGATGGACAGGCGCTTTGTGGTGGTGAAAAACGATGACGAGTTGCTGCTTGAGGTGATGAAGCGCGCCGAGGGTCGCCCTGTAATGGTGCGAAGCGCCGAGGGCGAAATCCAGATGCTGCGCCTGGAAATGCAATCCTTTGAAGACAGCACCACGCTGTCGCGTCAGCCGATGCAGGGGTTGCCCGATACCGCCACATTAAACGAAGCCTACGAGATCCTCTCACCGAAGCGGACTGGCGAAGTTTATATTTATCAGGGAGATAAGGATAACCTGGTCGGCGTTATCGGCTGGACCAAACTGCAACAGGAAATTCGTTCCGGTCAGGTGTGATGGGCCGCAGGTAATTTAGCTGTCGCCATTTCAAAGCGCTGCCCCTTCTGCTATAGTTGCGCCTCAGCCAAACCCTACATAAACCAGGGGCGGAAAGGCCTTATCGCCACTCCCTCCCACAGCAATTGGAAAGCCGGCTGATGACTCAGTTCAAAGGATCTCACATCCTCTCCGTAAACCAGTTCAATCTGGACTCCATTCACACTATTTTCAATGTTGCCGAGCGTATGGCGCCCTATGCGTTACGGGAAAAACGTACCCGGGTGTTGGATGGTGCCATATTGGGGAACCTGTTCTTTGAACCCAGCACCCGTACCCGGGTGAGCTTTGGCTGTGCCTTTAACCTGCTGGGCGGCCGCGTGGCCGAAACCGTTGGCATGGCCTCTTCTTCACTGTCCAAGGGTGAATCGCTGTACGACACAGCCCGTGTGCTCTCGACTTACTCAGATGTGATTGCCATGCGTCATCCCGATGCTTACTCGGTGCGCGAATTCGCCGAGGGCAGCCGGGTGCCGGTGATCAATGGTGGCGATGGCCCCAACGAACATCCGACTCAGGCACTGCTGGATTTGTTCACCATCCAGAAAGAACTGAGCCACGCCGGTATGAGCATTGACGGCATGCACATCGCCATGGTGGGCGACCTCAAATTTGGCCGCACGGTACACTCGCTGTCGCGCCTGCTGTGCCTGTACAAAAATGTCAGCTTTACCCTGATTTCTCCCAAAGAGCTGGCAATGCCCGATTATGTGATAGCCGACATTGAAAATGCCGGTCATAAGGTCACAATAACCGATCAGCTGGAAGGCAATCTGGACAAGGCCGACATCCTGTACCTGACCCGAATTCAGGAAGAGCGCTTCCCCTCACAGGATGAAGCCAACAAGTATCGCGGCAAGTTCCGTCTCAACCGCAGCATTTACACCCAGCACTGTAAGTCCAATACGGTGATCATGCATCCGCTCCCCCGGGACTCACGTGCCCAGGCCAACGAGCTGGACAACGATTTGAACAGCCATCCGAACCTGGCCATCTTCCGCCAGGCCGATAACGGGCTGCTCATTCGCATGGCACTGTTTGCCCTGACATTGGGCGTGGACGAGCAGCTGGAAAAGTACGAGTGTCCGGTTAACTGGTATTCACGCAAGGCTGACTTCTAAGGGTCGGCCACTGACTTAAAGGATTGATACATGACCCGTTCCGAAACCTTGTTTGAACAGGCTAAAAAAACCATTCCCGGTGGCGTTAACTCACCGGTGCGCGCCTTCAATGGCGTGGGCGGTACCCCTCGCTTTATCGAAAAGGCCGATGGCGCTTATATCTATGACGCCGACGGCAAGGCCTATATCGATTACGTGGGCTCCTGGGGCCCGATGATCCTTGGCCACAACCACCCATCCATTCGCGAAGCCGTGCTTAAAGCCGTTCACAATGGTTTGTCTTTCGGTGCCCCCACCGAGCTTGAAGTCATCATGGCCGAGAAGGTCATCGAAATGGTGCCTTCCATGGATCAGGTGCGCATGGTGAGTTCCGGCACCGAAGCCACCATGAGCGCCATCCGTCTGGCCCGTGGCTATACCAAGCGCGACAAAATCCTTAAGTTTGAAGGTTGTTACCACGGCCACGCCGACTGTCTGCTGGTGAAAGCCGGCTCCGGCGCCCTGACTCTGGGTCAGCCAAGCTCACCCGGTATCCCGGAAGATTTCGCCAAACACACTCTCACTGCCGTGTATAACGATCTGGGATCTGTGCAGTCTTTCTTCGACCAGTATCCAGAAGATATCGCCTGTATCATCATCGAGCCGGTTGCCGGCAACATGAACTGTATTCCACCGGTTCCTGGCTTCCTGGAAGGCCTGCGCGCCCTCTGTGACAAGTACGGTGCCCTGTTTATCATCGATGAAGTCATGACCGGCTTCCGTGTATCCAGAAGCGGTGCCCAGGGCCACTATGGCGTGACCCCGGACCTCACTACCCTGGGTAAGGTGATTGGCGGCGGTATGCCAGTTGGCGCCTTTGGCGGCAAAAAAGAAGTAATGCAGTATCTGGCTCCGGCAGGCCCTGTGTATCAGGCAGGCACCCTGTCTGGTAACCCCATTGCCATGACAGCCGGTCTGGCGCAGCTCGACGCTCTGTGCGCCGACGGCCTGTATGAAGAACTGGCTGCCAAAACCAAGCGCATCGCCGAAGGCTTTAAGGCCGCCGCCGACAAGCATGGTATCCCAATGGCCATCAACTATGTTGGCGGCATGTTCGGCTTCTTCTTCACCGACGAGCAGCACATCACCCGTTTTGACCAGGTGACCCGCTGCAATATGGACCACTTCCGCGCCTTCTACCACGGCATGCTGGACGAGGGTGTATATCTGGCACCGAGCGCTTATGAGGCAGGCTTCCTGTCTATGGCCCACGGTGACAAAGAAATTGAAGAAACCCTGGCCGCCGCTGACCGCGTGCTGGCCCGCATGAAGTAACTGCAACGCCCTGACGCTCGCCGTTACCGGGGCACTGCAAAACGAAAGGACGCCATGGGCGTCCTTTTTTATATGAGCTCGTTTATATGAGCTCGTTTATATGAGCCCGCGAGTTTATGTGGGCCTGAGTCTTTATATGGGCATGAATGCTCTGCTAGCCGGTGGGCTTGACACAAACCGCCTCAAGTAATTTGGTTGACGTAACAGGCTAGCTGCGTTTACCGGCAACGCTGCGCAGTATCAGGACTGCCAGCACCACTTGCGCCACCACAAACAGGTGTTCCTTCATTATCGAAGGATTCTCCATCACCCCAAGACTCAGCAAGGTCTTGGCACTGACCACCAGCCATGCCAGCGACCCCAGCAGCAAAACGCTCTTCAGCAGAAATTGCATTTTCAGCGACTCCCCATCAATGACCTCAATCTCTCTATGGGCGCGCAAGGTACAGCTTAAAAATCCAACAATCAAATGTTGGGCAGTATCAATTTGCAATCACTTGAAAGTGCAGCCGATATCAAAATGGCCCGCGGCTTTTAAGGTACGAGCCCCCGTATCAGTGACGACTTCATCCGTTACAACAAAATAACATTTGGCACATTGAACTGACGAACAAGCAGTATATCTGTCCATGCATCGAGTCGGCGCATTGCAGGCGTCAGCACAAACTACCAGAGGTTCACAAAACCCCAGGAATAAACTCTGGTTACCCGCCAATTTCCCGTGACAGAGTTCACGATTCTTAGACAAATTGTCTAGTGGTTAACAGTTGCGTTCTCATGGCGGTTATGGTCTGATCCGCACGCCCCTGGCGGCGATAACATAACCGGCTTAATCAATCCTTGATTCAGCTCGTTATTCAGGCCTGTTTATACAGGCGATACGGACCCCGAATCAGCAGTAGGACGTGCCTTTATGCTCCATACCTTTCTGATCATTCTGGCGATACTGGCCTTGCTCAGTATCATCTTTGAAGAAGTGACTCACCTCAACAAAGCCAAAACGACCCTGTTTCTTGGCTGTATTTCCTGGGTAACCCTGTTTATCGCCTCCGGCGGTGGTGAGCATACTGAGCTGGTTGCCAATGAACTCAATGAAAACCTGCTTGAAATTGCCACCCTCTGGCTGTTTTTGATGTCGACCATGACCTTTGTGGCCTACCTCAACGCCAAAGGCATGATCCAGATAATGGTGCAGAAGATATTCCCACAGCGGGTATCTGTGCGGATGCTGATGATCCAGGTGGCGCTGTTTGCCCTTATCCTGTCGGCCTTCTGCGATAACGTAACCGCGACCCTGGTATCCCTGGGTCTGTTGACCACCTTCAAGCTGGATAAACAAATGCGTCGCCGCATGGCGGTGCTCATTATCTTTGCGGTGAACTCAGGCGGTGTGGCCCTGATCACCGGTGACGTGACCACCCTGATGATCTTCCTCTCGGGCCACGTGCATATCTCTGAACTGCTGATCCTCTTTATCCCTGCTGCGGTGAGCGTGTTCCTCTTGGCAATCCTGTTCTCCATGAATGCCAAAGGCGAAGTGAGCACCACCCCCATCAAGCGGGCTTATCAGCCGGTGGATATCGCCATTGCAGCGATTTTCTTTATCACCATCATCATGACCATGGCGCTGAACGTTCTCTTTGGTATTCCGCCGGTGCTGACCTTCCTGACCGGTCTGTCGGTGATGTTCCTCGTGGGCCATACCATTCGCACCGACAAGGAAGAAATCAAGATCCTCGAATATATTCGCCAGGTGGAATACGACACCCTGCTGTTCTTCCTCGGTATCTTGCTGCTGGTTGGCATGCTTAAAGAAATCGGCACCCTGGAGCTGCTGACCCAGGTTTACGCCATGCATGACCCCAATATCTCCAACTTTGTCACCGGTATGGGCTCGGCAATTCTGGATAACGTGCCTCTGACCGCAGCGCTTTTGAAGGCAGAGCCTGTGCTGTCAACGCCCGAGTGGCTGGGTCTGACCTATGCCGTGGGTGTGGGTGGCTCACTGCTGGTGATTGGTTCAGCGGCCGGTATCATTGCCATGAGCAAGGTAAAGGAACTGACTTTCGTCACCTACCTCAAGTACGTACCGTCTCTGCTGCTCTCTTACGTGGTGGGCTATGGCCTGACACTGCTGATTGCCTATCAGTTTTATGGCTGATGCTTAGTCGGAATGCAGACAGTAAAAAGGCGCCCTGGGCGCCTTTTTTATTGGGTGCTGTTCACATAAAGCTCAGCGGCATCAGATAGCCGGCACTTTAAAGGCCGTGCCATCGATGGAGAGCACCACATCCCGTGGTCGAATTTCGACAATACTCAGTGAGCCCTTGATGCTATCCCCCTCCTGCAGCTCAGCGCCATCCACATTCAGCCAACGCTGACTGGGATCATTGGAGTACACATGGGCCATGATATTGAATTCAGGTACCTGCAACTGCAATCCCGCAGGTAAATCACCGTATCTGGGATAATCGGAAGTTTGCGGAATGGTCGATACGGGCGCTGGCGTAACATCCCGGTTTGCCGACTCGGTAAACTCCACTTCTTTGAGCGCGGCCTCAAAGGCCTGCACCAGCGCATCACCACTGAGCGTATTGCTGTCGCCGCGAGAGGCAGGCTTGGGTTCAGTGCGTTGCAGACCAAACTCCGCCGCCGCTTTGTCCACTTCAGCTTGCAGGGCGGCCATCCCCTCATCACGGGGAGCCCTGACATTCTGGCTCTGCGTCAATACCTGTCTTGGGCGCGACTCCTCAATTTGCATCACTTCATCGAAGGCCCGGCGCTGGTCGTCGGTCACCCCGGCGGCCATCAGGGCCTCCAATCGCGCAGCCCTTGCCTCAGCGGTTTCTTCTGCCACTTCATAGCTGAGATCCGCATCGGGGTCGACCGCAACGGGCGCCTGGTTGACCACGCCGTAGTCGGTGCTCAGGTTTACCGGAGCTGGCAGCGCCGCCTTGCCCGCAAGACGCACACCGCTGCCCGTATCACTGCTGGCGGAAATGACCGGCTCAGAATGGGCTTGCGTGACCGGTATTCGCGCCGCCAAGGCCTGAGTGGAGGCTGGATTTGAATGAGGCATAACAGCGTGGGCTGAGCCTGAGGGGCCATTGCCGGTACGCGCCTCCCCAGCCTGAGTTACCAACGGCAGGCTGCTTTGAGGCGCAGGCTGCAAAATCCAGAAGTTAACTCCCCAGGCCGCCGCCACCGCCAGCGACAGCGCCGCAGGCAATAGCAGCAGTTTTCCCGGCCGGATGGGCGCCTTTTCGGGTCGATACTGTGGACGCGGACTGGAAACGGGATCAAAGCCGTTCTCCTGTTGCTTACTGCGCGTTACAGCGTCAAGCAGGATAGACATCAGTACAGCCCTCCCTGAACCAGGCGTGGACCTTCATTGCTCAGGTACAGGTTGAGTTGCTGCAGGGTTTGACTGCCAGCGATACCATCGGCCTTGAGGCCGTGCTGACGCTGGAATAACTTGAGGCGATTCTCAAGCTCTGTATCAAATTCATTGACCAATCGTGGGGTGATTTTGTCGACCTTGGCCAAACCGTTTTCCAGCCATTGAACCTCTGGCTGTGGTGACGCAATACCGATTTCCCGAGGGCTGTAGACAGGCGCCTGCCAAAAGAGCTCAAAGGTGCCCGTGAAGTGGCGATTAAACCAATCCCGGTTAACCCAAAGTTGCTGTTCGGCCAGTTGCACCAGGAGCTCATCTCCATCCCGTTCAATCACGGTTACGAAGAACTCACCACCGGCGTCATCCATCATGTAGGCCACCGCCGGATAGTTAAGCTTGACCAGATTAAACCAGGTTCCCTGCTGCTGGAAGCACGACAACCCTTGCTCACGGGCCGACTCGCAGGGGCTGAGATCTTTTATCGGCGCCAGGCCCCAGGCTCCGAAGAGTGCGGCATAGGCCGTATCCAAACTGCGGCTTTGTGCCACAGCATCCGTCAGCACCCGCTCGCGCACTTTTGCCTGACGGGCTTCGAGTTCAGCCAGCTCGGCCCCGGCATCCGTGATGCGGTTGATGGGCGAGCTCTCTGCCGAGAGCTGGTTTTGTTGGGTGCTATCGGTAGCACTATCTGCCGGGCTAACAATCATTGTTTCGGATTGTGCACCAGACGAGACTCCTGTTGATTCTGCTTGCAAGGACTCAATCGCGCTTTGATTCACTGTTACCGTCGGTTGCGACTCAGGCTGCTGCAACTCAGGCGCAGCCTGCACAGGGGCGTCCGCGATGGGAGACGCAAGGGATGTCGCCGCCGTCACGGGTTGATTGAAGTAATTAAAACCATACAGCGCCACGCCAAATGTCAGTGCTGTGGCGAGCGTCAGCGGAAGGGGGCGCTCGTACCAGGATGGTCTTTGGGGTTCGAGTCCCAGAACTTCAACGGCAGCCTGACGCACCATCTGCTTATTGATAGGCACCCGGCTCTGGGCAAAGCCCGCCATCAGCGCCCTCTCGCACAGCAGATTAATGATCCTTGGAATACCGCCACTGGCCTTGTGCAGCGCCGTGATGGCGCCTGCGTTGAACAGGGGCTCAAACCGCCCTGCCACCTGCAGCCTGTGCTGCACGTACAGGCCGACTTCTTCTGCGGTAAGGGGTAACAGGTGATAACGGGCTGTAATGCGCTGAGCGAGCTGTCTGAGCTCCTGACGCTTAAGGAGTTGCTGCAGCTCAGGTTGGCCAATCAAAATCACCTGCAGCAGCTTTTTGGTATCAGTTTCGAGGTTGGTCAGCAGCCTGAGCTGCTCGAGCACCTCCGCCTTGAGGTGCTGTGCCTCATCGATAATCAGTACGGTATTACGACCGGCGTTGTGGTTTTTCAGCAAAAAGCCGCTGATGAGGTCGGTCAGCCGCTTAAGGCTGGGTGATTCACCATAGGGGATCTTGAGCTCATCACAAAGGGTGGCCAGCAGCTCAAGTTCGGTAAGAGCCGGGTTCAGAATAAAGGCAGTATCAGTAGTTTCGGGCAATTGACGCAACAGGCAGCGGGAAACCGTGGTTTTGCCGGTGCCTACTTCACCGGTCAGCAGTACAAAACCGCCGGTTTCGCCAAGCCCGTAGGTCAGGTGGGCAAGCGCCTCTCTGTGCCTGTCACTGAGGAACAGATACGTTGGATTGGGTGCAATGGAAAATGGGTTGTCCTTTAACCCATAAAACGCCTTGTACATGCCTTATCTATCCTTCTTGGGAACCGCCCAGTGCCAGCAGCTCTGGCCACCTGCATACAGCGAGTGGAGCCAAGGTAATGCCAGTGGCGGTCAATGTCAAAAAGTCTCCCCGGCCTTGAGGCATTGGCCGGGGTTTTATTGCCCATCAGCTTATCTGCCGCTAAAAACCAGGTATGAGTATGGCCCACTGGCTGTCACTGTTATTCCGGTGCTCGTGTTAAGCTAACTGTATGACAGTTGGATGGATAACACATTGAAGACTTATCTGGTAGGCGGCGCAGTTCGGGATTCACTCCTCGGTCTTGAGGTTAAAGACCGGGATTATATGGTGGTTGGCGCAACCGTAGAGGAAATGCTGGCGGCAGGGTATCGCCAGGTTGGTAAAGACTTCCCGGTATTTTTGCACCCCAAAACCCAGGAAGAATATGCCCTTGCCCGCACCGAGCGAAAAAGCGGCACCGGCTACGGCGGCTTTGTCTGTCATGCGAGCCCCGACGTCACCCTCGAAGAAGACCTCAAGCGCCGGGATCTGACCATCAACGCAATAGCCATGGCAGAGGATGGCAGCCTGCATGACCCCTGGGGGGGCGTTGCCGACCTTGAAGCAAGGCTGTTACGGCATGTCTCCGGGGCCTTTGTGGAAGACCCGCTCCGGGTGCTGCGCGTCGCCCGCTTTGCTGCCCGTTTCGCGCCTAAGGGATTTACCGTCGCCCCTGAGACCCTGACATTAATGCGTCAGCTCACTGAAAGTGGCGAGCTTTTGCACCTGACCGCAGAGCGTGTCTGGCAGGAGCTGGAGAAGGTATTGGGCTGCGACAGTCCCCAGGTCTTTTTTGACGTTCTTAATCAATGTGGTGCGCTTGAGGTGCTGTTTCCGGAAATCCACGCTTTGTTTGGTGTGCCTCAGCCTGAACAGTGGCATCCTGAAATTGATACCGGGGTGCACACCATGATGGTGCTGGAGCAGGCCGCCAAACTCACCCCAAATAAGCAAGTCAGGTTTGCGGCCCTGGTACATGACCTTGGCAAGGGCATCACCCCAAAGGCACTCTGGCCCAAACACCATGGCCACGGTCAAAAGGGATTACCCCTCATCAAAGCGCTCTGTGACAGATTCAGAGTGCCCTCGGACTATAAAGAGCTGGCGCTTTGGGTGAGCGACGAGCATCAGAACATTCATAATGCGTTTGAGCTCAGGGCCGACACCATTCTCAGACTGTTTGATAAATTGGATCTGTGGCGCAAGCCCGAACGATTACCTCTGGTATTGGATGCCTGCGAGGCCGACATTAAAGGACGAACCGGATTCGAAAATAACCCCTATCCTCAGAAAAAATATTTATTGGACTGTTATAAAGCGACCCAAAAAATTGACGTTCGGGAAATAATTGACGCCGGTTTTACCGGGGCTGAAATCAAAAATGAATTGGCGAAACGCCGGCTTTCGGAAATAGGATTGATAAAAAACTCTGTCCAAAATCAATCAAAAGCTTCATCGGTGAAAAATTCTGACCTAGAAGCGTGAAATTTCTGCTTAAAACTTGTCGAATCTCTACTTGAAACTTGCAATTCACTGAATTTTAGATATGGTTATCAAGCGAATTGATGGATATTCGTAGCAAAAATTTTTGGCTATGACATAATTAGCCGGCTTCAGTTGCCTGGCAGCTGAAATGTCAAATCCAACCTATGTTAAGGGATGTTTTCATGAAAAAAGTACTGCTGATCGCCGGTGTTGCCATGACTGCTCTGCTGGGTGGCTGTGCCAACACTACCGCTCTGGAAGAAAGCGTTGCCAACCTGAGCAACAAAGTAGACCAACTGTCTGCTGACGTAAGTGCTCTGAAGTCTGAGCAAGGCCAGATCGCTGCTGACGCCAAGGCTGCTAAAGCTGCTGCTATGGACGCTCAAGCTGAAGCCAAGCGTGCTAACGACCGTCTGGACAACGTAGCTTCTTCTTACAAGAAGTAATGCTGTGTTGGTACCGGCAATGCTTTCGGGCGTTGCCGGTATTTTTTTACCTTTTTTTCACGATATTCCCACTTTCCAGCCTGTTATTCCCGCTTTTTGGCAAGAATGATCCGATAGTCCATTTCCAATCCGGAAAAATCCCCCTTTTCCATCGCCTTTAAACTGGCTTCTTTAACCCGCCAGGCCCAGGGAGCCATACCCATTAATACCTTGGCATCCGCAACACTGAGGGCATGGGTCCAGGAAATTGGGGTTTCACTTATCAACTCAAATTGGCCGGAAAGCTCCAACACAAATGGCTTTTCAGTTAATCCGTCATAAACAAATTCTTTAATTTGCCAAAGGTGTCTTGGCCCGGCTGCCAACATCAATAACAATCCGCCCGGTTTCAGTATTCGCTGCCATTCCTTTCCTTTGGCTGGAATATCCAGAAGCCACAACATATCGGCTGATGCATCGGCAAAGGGCAGCGATTTAAGCGGTGTCAGGCAAACGGCCTCCATTCCGGATTTCGCTGCGGCAAAGGCTTCATTTTCAGACTCCAATGGACTGAACACCTTAAGCGGAATCTCATGCTCAGTCAGCGCTTGAGCCAACAACTTCCCAATCCAGGCATGCCCCGGCCCCAGGTTAACGCAGTTGCGCTCGCTTGCCGAATCCTGGGTTTGCAGCACCTTCACCATGGACTCGACTGCCGGCTGAAACAGGCCTGAGGTCACCAGAAATTGTCTGGCACGCAGCTCCTGACGGCTTTCGGCATTACGGGGTTTGTTGCCCTTGTAAAAGTCCCAATAGCCGATTTCTTTCTTGTCGAAGTGGTGTTTGCCATCGCAATGCCAACCACGGGACTCTTCGTGAAAGTGCAGCCGTTGACGACAAAGTGGACACTGAAACTCCATGAAAACTCCTTAAATCAAAGAGGCGGCCAATGCCGCCCCTTTGGTCAATCTGAATTACTCAAATGTTACAAATAAATAAAGCCACAGAGGAACACGCCCAGCGCCAGGCGGTAAATCACAAAGGGGGTCATTCCCATGCGACTGATAATTTTGAGGAAGAAATAAATACAGGCATAAGCCGCAATAAAGGACAGTATCGACCCCAGTGCCAGTGCATGCCAGTCAACCGCATGATTTTCTGTGATGATGTCTTTGGTCATCAGCAGCGCCGCGCCCAAAATCACGGGAATGGACATTAAAAATGAGAAGCGGGCTGCCGCTTCCCGTTTCAGCCCCAGCATCAGTGCTGCTGTGATAGTAATACCACTGCGAGAGGTGCCGGGAATGAGCGCCAGCGCCTGTGCAATACCAATCAGCAATGCCTTGCGCCAGCCGGTTTGGTACTCGGTCATTTCATCTTTGGCAATACGGTCAGCAAACCACAGCAGCAAGCCAAAGATAACTGTGGTAATGGCAATTACGCCAGGACCACGCAAGTGGGTTTCCACCATATCTTTTGCCGTAAAACCCACGGCGATGGCGGGAATGGTGGCCAGGATAATCCACCAGGCGAGCTTGCTGTCATCGCTCTGTTGCCCCTTAAAGATGCTGGCGAGCCACGCCTTCAACATAGCCAGGATTTCGTGGCGGAAATAAATCACCACGGCCGCCAGCGAGCCAATGTGCACGGCAACGTCGAAGGACAAGCCCTGATCTTCCCAGCCAAACAGCTGCGCCGGTAAAATCAGGTGGGCCGAGCTGGAAATAGGCAAAAATTCGGTCAGGCCCTGAATCAGGGCAAGGATAATGACCTGCAAGGTATCCATAATATTCCTTTATTAAATGAGGGAAGCGTCGTTCCAGGGAAATGCCACCGGCCAAAGGCGCTGGCTTTGTTTATCGAATTGCTGCCAAAGCTCTGCATAAGTCTGTCCCGCCAAAGGATGTATCCGTTCTGGGGCTATGTCTGCCAGAGGCCAGAGCACAAACGCGTTGTAGCGAATTTCCGCTCTGGGCAGTTCGATGGGATCATGGCAAACCAGATCGCCAAACAGCAGTAAATCCAAATCCAGGGTTCTGGCGCTGAATTTTTTGGCGCCGGGTTTACGGCCATTATCCAGCTCAATCTGCTTCAGCAGCGCGACAAGGTCGCTGATGCCCAATGAGGTATCGGCGCCTATCACCATATTGAGGAAGTGCTCCCCTTCAAACCCCACGGCTTCGGATTGATATACGGGTGATAAACTAAGCTCCCCCAGATGTGCTCTCAGGGCGGCGGCGGCGTTTCTCAGGTATGTTTCCGGCTCGATATTACTGCCAACGCTGATATAGATGCGCGTCATGCTCAGCAATCCCCGGCACTGCGCTCAATTTCAACGCCCACGGCCTCGGCCGTTTTTACGGCACCGGGTTTCATCACCCTGACCCGAACCCAGGACACCTTGAATTCATCCAGCACGCAGCGGGCCGCCATTTCGGCGACGGTTTCAATCAGCTCAATGGGTTTTTCAGTGATAAGGGCTGTCAGACGATTTGAGACAGTCTCGTAGCACAGGGCATGGCTGTAATCATCGGTAGCAGCGGCGGGTTTAATGTCCCACGCCATGTCCAAATCGAGAAACAGCGATTGCTGAATGGCTTTTTCCCAGTCGTACACACCGATAACGGTGTCGATACGCAGGGCACGGATCAGTACTTTATCCATGGCAGTTCCTGAGGTCTGACAAGCTTTGGCTCGCTTTGTCGGTATAATCCGCACGCCGATAGCGACAATCGATGGATTGCGCTTTCTCATTGGCGCCAAGGGCGTTAGGATAACACCTTAAGAATCAATATTTACCGGCCAGCGTGCCCAAAAATGAATCGAGTCCCACGATGGGCGACAAATGCCGTCACGGGAATGGCGGCGATAATACCTTAAGAAGTGAAAGGAAACCAAGTTGACCAGCGAAATAGCACTGACGGCGGTAATGATCCTCTGCGCCTATCTGGCAGGCTCAGTGTCCAGTGCTGTGCTCGTGTGCAAGCTCCGGGGCTTGCCGGACCCTCGCACCCAGGGCTCGGGTAATCCGGGCGCCACCAATGTGCTGCGTATAGGCGGTGCCAGTGCGGCGGCCATGGTGCTCCTGTTCGATATGCTAAAGGGCGCCATCCCTGCCTATATCGGCTTTAAACTGGGTATCGACGCGGTATGGCTGGGGGTTATTGCCATCGCCGCCTGTCTTGGCCATATTTTCCCGGTGTTCTTTGGCTTTAAAGGCGGTAAAGGAGTAGCCACTGCCTATGGCGCCATTGCTCCCATCGATGGCTATCTGACTCTTTTGTTGATTGTCACCTGGATTGTGACCCTGCTTATCACCCGCTATTCATCGGTGGCGGCTTTGGCCACTGCCCTGCTCGCCCCGGTTTACACCTGGTGGCTGGATGACAGATTCACCATTCCGGTAGCCATGCTCTCAACCCTTATTCTTATTCGGCACAAAGACAACATAAAGAGACTGCTGAAGGGCGAGGAGTCCAAGGTGTCGCGTAAACGGCGCCAGCAGCCTCAGGACTGATACCCTTAACCCAATAAAAATGGCGCCCAAGGCGCCATTTTTATTGATAAAGAGTTTATGGATAATGCGATGTGATCCAAACTCTTCTCTCTGTTCACACAGGCAGCAAGGTATCCAGGGGCCAGCGAGGCTGACCTTTTACCGCCAAATCTTCAATCTGTCCGGCTTTCAGGCGCTGCAAACCGGCATAGGCAATCATGGCACCATTGTCGGTACAGAATTCCCCACGGGGGTAGTACACCTTGCCTCCCAGTTTTTCCATCAGCTCAGCAAGACCTGCGCGCAGGCGCACGTTGGCGCTCACACCTCCGGCAATAACGAGGCGTTTGTAACCGGTTTGCTCCAGCGCACGGCGACACTTGATAGACAGGGTATCCACCACAGCCTCTTCGAAGGCACGGGCGATATTGGCGCGGGTCTGGTCATCGTCTGGCTCGGCAGCAATGGTATTGGCCACGAAAGTTTTAAGCCCGGAGAAGCTGAAGTCCAGTCCGGGTCTGTCGGTCATTGGACGCGGAAACTTGTAGTTGGCTGGCTGACCGGAAGCTGCGAGCTTGGCAAGACGCGGCCCCCCCGGATAATCGAGCCCCATCAGTTTGGCTGTTTTATCGAAGGCCTCACCGGCGGCATCGTCGATGGACTCACCGAGCACTTCGTACTGGCCTATGCCGTCTACTTTTACCAGCATAGAGTGACCGCCGGAAACCAGCAGCGCCACAAAGGGAAACTCAGGCACCTCGTCTTCCAGCATGGGCGCCAGCAAATGGCCTTCCATATGGTGCACACCCACGGCGGGCAGATTCCAGGAAAACGCCAGCGAGCGACCGACGCAGGCACCCACCAGCAGCGCACCAATCAGGCCGGGGCCCTTGGTGTAGCAGATCCCATCCAGATCTTCGATTCGGGTATCGGCATTTTTCAGGGCTTCACGAATAAGCGGAATAATCTTGCGCACATGGTCACGGGAAGCCAGCTCAGGCACAACGCCACCATAATCGGCGTGCAGTTTGACCTGACTGTACAGAGTGTGGGCCATCAGGCCTTTCTCTTCGTCATAGATGGCGATGCCTGTTTCATCACAGGACGTCTCAATTCCCAAAACCCGCATTTTGTGTCGTTTCTCCGCTGAAAAGGGCGGCCAATTCTACCCGTTAAGCTAGTATTACTCCAGTAAAGCCGCGCCTCAGATCCTCCGGCGATCCTTTTTAACCGGACTGGGGCTTTACATTAATTGCGGGTTCGGTTTAAAATTCCGCACCATTTTTAATCCTTCTTGGTAAGGGTGTGGCCGCGGGGTCATATCTGAACCAATACAATCTACACCTAAGGGGTGATGGCGTATGCCAATCGTTAAAGTACGTGAAAATGAACCATTCGACGTAGCTCTGCGTCGTTTCAAGCGCTCTTGCGAAAAAGCAGGTATCCTGGCCGATGTGCGTGCTCGTGAATTCTACGAGAAGCCAACTACTGCCCGTAAGCGCGCCAAGGCCGCTGCGGTTAAGCGTCTGGCCAAGAAGCTTTCTCGCGAAAACGCACGTCGCGTACGTTTATACTAATCCCTTATGAACCTGACAGAACAGCTTAAGGACGAAATGAAAAAGGCCCTTGTCGCCAAAGACAAGGTTCGCCTCGGTACTATTCGTCTGGCTCTGGCCGCCATCAAGCAGATCGAAGTGGACACACGCGAAACGCTGAATGATGAGCAAGTGCTTGCTGTCCTGACCAAAATGGTGAAGCAACGTCGCGATTCGATTGCCCAATATGAGGCTGCCGGTCGCAACGAACTTGCTGACGCAGAAGCGGCGGAAATTTCGGTTATCGAAACTTTCCTGCCAGCCCCACTGAGCGAAGCTGAAATCGCTGCACTCATTGAGGCCACCATTGCTGAAGTAGGTGCTGCCTCCATTGCGGACATGGGTAAAGTAATGGGAGCACTGAAGCCGAAAGTTCAGGGCCGTGCAGATCTGGGTGCCATAGGCCAACAGATCCGCGCCAAACTGCAATAATCGACTTTTGTGTATGAACAAGCCGTGCAATTGCGCGGCTTGTTTGTTTAACTGAGCTTTTAGGAAATTGAAGTAAGCAACGTGGCAATACCTCGTGATTTCATCAATGATCTGATAGCCAGAACGGACATAGTCGAGCTTATCGACCGTAAAGTGCCGCTCAAAAAAGCAGGTAAGAACTATTCTGCCTGTTGTCCCTTCCACAGCGAAAAATCACCTTCATTTACCGTCAGCAGAGACAAGCAGTTTTATCACTGTTTCGGTTGTGGCGCCCATGGCAATGCCATCGACTTCGTGATGGAGTACGACCGGCTTAACTTTGTCGACGCCATTGAAGACCTGGCTGGACAGCTGGGGTTGGAAGTCCCGCGGGAGCAAGGCACTGGTCCTCGCCGCGACGAGGGACTCGCCCGGGATCTGTACCAGCTGATGGAAGAGGCCGCGAGGCATTATCAGACACAACTGCGTCAGCACGCCGACAAGCAAAAAGTCGACGAGTACCTGGCACTGCGTGGGCTGAGCAAAGAAGTCGTTGAAGACTTCGGTATCGGTTTTGCCCCCGATGGCTGGGATGGCTTGTTGGGTCGCTATCGAACCAACCCGGATGCCCAGGACAAGCTGCTCACCGGCGGCATGTTGATTGAAAACGACGGTGGCAAGCGATACGACCGCTTCCGCGATCGTTTGATGTTTCCTATTCGCGACCGACGGGGTCGGGTAATAGGTTTCGGTGGCCGGGTACTGGGTGATGGCACACCAAAATATTTGAATTCGCCGGAAACGCCCATATTTCATAAGGGACAGGAACTCTACGGTCTCTATGAGCTGAAGCAAAAACATCGCGACCCGGAGCGGGTCATGATTGTGGAAGGCTACATGGACGTGGTGGCGTTGGCACAATTTGGCATCGACTACGCGGTGGCCTCACTGGGCACCTCGACAACCGCAGAGCAATTTCAATTGCTGCTGCGCAGTGCCAAAGAAGTCATCTGTTGTTACGACGGTGACAAAGCCGGTTATGAAGCCGCCTGGCGGGCCATGGAAACTGCCCTGCCCCTGCTCAAACCCGGCGACAAAGTAACATTTTTGTTCCTCCCTCAGGGAGAAGATCCGGACTCGCAAGTCCGTAAAGAAGGCAAAGAAGCCTTTGAAACGCGCATCGATAATGCGCTGCCACTGGCCGATTACCTGTTCGACACCTTGTCGCAGAAATACGGTACAGATAAAGGCAACCTGGCCAAGCAGGCCATTGCTCTGATTGAAAAAATTAAAGACACAGTTCTTGCCAATCTGCTGCTGGAAAACCTTGCTCACAAGCTCGGGATGAACTCCAGTGAAGATCTCAGGAAAAAACTCGGTCTAACAAGTATGTCCACAGGTCCCAAGGCGATGGCGCAAAAGGGACTCAAAGGACGGGGTACACCGCTGCGACTGGCCATTTCACTGTTGGTGCAACACCCCGAACTGGGACACAAACTGCCGGTTCAGCCGGCATTGAGCCACATTCGCATGACGGGTATTGAGCTGCTTATCCAATTGTTGGAGCTCACCCGGGAACAGGTGCTTTCCACCGCCCAACTGCTCGAGTCCTATCGTGACAGCGAGCATTGGGGGCCGTTAACCAAACTGGCCCAGTGGGAACACCAGATTGCTGAAGATAATGTGGCCCAGGAATTTCGCAAAGCGCTGGTATGGCTTAATAATCAATACATAGAGCAGCGCTACCAGGAGCTCAGCATCAAACCCGACTTAACCCGGGAAGAAAAGCTGCAACTCCAAAAGCTTATCGTTGTGATGAAGGGCATGAAGTAGGGCAAAAAACCGCCCCTTCCCTCTGGCACAGCCATAGGCAGATGGCTATAATTGACGATTTGCGCGACTTTGTGGTCCGGCCACGGGTGCGCTCGTTGTAACACTTACCCAAATTGGATGATATCTATGGATCATACTCCGCAGTCGCAACTAAAGATGTTGCTCGCCAAAGGTAAAGAGCAAGGTTACTTAACCTATGCAGAAGTGAACGATCACTTGCCTGCAGATATGGTCGACTCTGACCAGATCGAAGATATTATCCAGATGATCAATGACATGGGTATCCGCGTTTATGAAGAAGCGCCGGATGCCGATGAAATGATGATGTCCGAAGACAACACGGACGAAGATGCCGCCGAAGAAGCTGCGGCTGCGCTGGCCACAGTAGAAAGCGAACTTGGCCGCACCACTGACCCAGTACGCATGTACATGCGTGAAATGGGTACTGTTGAGCTGCTTACCCGTGAAGGCGAAATCGTTATCGCCAAACGTATCGAAGAAGGCATCAACACGGTTCAAAGCTCTGTGGCTGAATATCCACAGGCTATCTCCATGATCCTGGAGCAATTCGACCAGTTCGAAGCGGACGCCATTCGTCTGTCTGACATCATTTCGGGCTTTGTGGACCCCAACGAAGAAGACGTTGGTCCCACCGCGACCCATATCGGCTCAGAGCTTTCAGAAGAAGAGCTGGAAGATGAAGACGATATGGACGAAGACGAAGAGGAAGACGAAGACGGCGACAGCAGCGATGACGACGGCGCCAAAGGCCCGGACCCGGAAGTGGCCCGTGAGCGCTTTGCTGCCCTGCGCGCTGCCTACGACAATGCCCTGAAAGTCATTGAAGTCAAAGGCCGTGCTCACCCAGAGTCGACCCGCGCCCTGTTTGAACTCGGTGAAATTTTCAAAGAATTCCGTCTGGTGCCCAAGCAGTTTGACCGTCTGGTCAAGAGCATGCGCGAGATGATGGACAAGGTTCGTGTTCAGGAACGTCTGATCATGAAGCTGTGCGTTGAACAGGCCAAGATGCCGAAGAAGAACTTCGTCAAACTCTTCACCGGTAACGAAACCGACCTGACCTGGTTCAACAAAGAAATTGAAGCCGGACGCCCCTACTCTGCCGATCTCAAATTGGTAGACGAAGACGTTCAGCGTTGCCGCACCAAGCTGGAAGCCATTGAAGTGGAAACCGGTTTGTCCATTGAATCCATCAAGGACATCAACCGCCGCATGAGCATTGGTGAAGCCAAAGCTCGCCGCGCCAAGAAAGAAATGGTTGAGGCCAACCTGCGTCTGGTAATTTCTATCGCCAAGAAATACACCAACCGCGGTCTGCAATTCCTGGATCTCATCCAGGAGGGTAACATCGGCCTGATGAAGGCGGTGGACAAGTTTGAATACCGTCGTGGTTACAAGTTCTCGACCTATGCGACCTGGTGGATCCGTCAGGCCATCACCCGCTCTATCGCGGATCAGGCCCGCACCATCCGTATTCCGGTGCATATGATTGAGACCATCAACAAGCTCAACCGTATCAGCCGCCAGATGCTGCAGGAAATGGGACGTGAGCCCTCGCCGGAGGAACTGGCTGAGCGTATGGCCATGCCCGAGGACAAGATCCGTAAGGTACTGAAAATCGCCAAAGAGCCTATCTCCATGGAAACCCCAATCGGTGACGATGAAGATTCGCATCTGGGGGATTTCATCGAGGACACCACCCTCGAGCTGCCACTGGATAGTGCCACCAGCGAAAGCCTCAAGCAGGCTACCCACGAGGTGCTGGCCGGTCTGACTGCCCGTGAAGCCAAGGTACTGCGTATGCGTTTTGGTATCGACATGAACACCGACCACACCCTCGAGGAAGTGGGCAAGCAGTTCGATGTTACCCGTGAGCGTATCCGTCAGATTGAGGCCAAGGCACTGCGCAAACTGCGCCACCCAAGCCGTTCAGAAATCCTCAAGTCATTCCTGGATGATTAATCCTGACTGACACCACAAAGCCACCCCCGGGTGGCTTTGTTTTTTCTGGGTATTTTTAAGGCTGCAGCCGATTTGATTACCCAATAACCAATTGAACACCAAGCTGGAATTTTGCGCCATTTGACCCGTGACAAGGCAAGACAAAGTTCGTATACTGCAAGCCGCCTTGGGTTCCACCCGGCAATATCCGGCCCCTTAGCTCAGTTGGTTAGAGCACACGACTCATAATCGTTAGGTCCACGGTTCAAGTCCGTGAGGGGCCACCAAATTCAAACAAAAACGCCTGCAACTGCAGGCGTTTTTGTTTTCAGCGCACTGCGTTATGTTTGCCCCGTCAAGCGAATCGGGTCAAGCAACCTCGCCAGCTCTTCAGCGTCTATGTCGGTCATCTCCAGTGCCACATCCAATATTGGCCGCCCTTCAGCGTAGGCTCTCTTGGCAATGTCGGCTGCTTTCCCATAACCCACTATCGGATTCAGGGCCGTCACCAAAATCGGATTTCGGCTAAGCTCTTTGGCCATACGCCCTTCACATACCTCAAACCCGTCGATGGCCTTGTCAGCCAGGGCCATCATGGCATTGGTCAAAAGCGCAGTGGATGAGAGTAAGTTATCCGCTATCACGGGCAGCATCACATTCAGCTCGAAATTGCCCGACTGTCCGGCCACTGTGATACAGGCATCATTGCCTATGACCTGGGCACAGGCCATGGCAACCGCTTCGGGGATCACCGGGTTGACCTTACCGGGCATAATCGATGAACCGGGCTGCAGCGCCGGCAAGCGGATTTCACCCAGACCCGCCAGCGGCCCGGAGTTCATCCAGCGCAAATCGTTGGCAATTTTCATCAGGGTAACGGCCAGTGCCTTGAGTTCACCGGACAGCGCCACCGCCGCATCCTGGCTGGCAATCCCGGTAAAAAGATTCGGTGCGGGCTGAAATGCCAGACCCGTAAGCAGATTCAGCTCACGGCAAAACGCCTGGGGGAATCCCGGCGCGGCGTTAACGCCTGTGCCCACTGCGGTGCCCCCCTGGGGCAATTGCCACAGGGAGATGAGCTGCGACTGTAATTGCAGCTCTCTGGCATCCAACTGACTGGCCCAGGTTTCGAGGCTCTGGCTCAAGCGCACCGGCATGGCATCCATCAAATGGGTACGGCCCGTTTTCACGACTCCCTTTACGCTCGCCGCCTTGGTTCTGATGCAGGACTTAAGATGCATCAGGGCTGGCAGAAGGCTCTTGGTCAACAAGCTTGCCGACGCCACCTGAATACAGCTTGGAATAACATCGTTGCTGCTCTGCCCAAGATTCACCTCATCATTGGCGCTGACAGGGCGACCAAGACTCTCTGAGGCGAGCCGGGCCAGTACCTCATTGGCATTCATGTTGCTGCTGGTACCTGAGCCGGTTTGAAACACATCCACGGGGAAGTGCTGCATCAGCGCCTTGTCCTGGCGTAAGGATAAAGCCGCCTCAGAGATGACCTTACCGCAATCATTTGCCAGCACGCCCAATTGGCTGTTGGCACGGGCTGCGGCGGCCTTTATCAGCAATAGCGTCTCAATAAATGCCTTTGGCATCGGCTGGCCGCCAATGGCAAAGTTGTTCAGCGCCCGCTGAGTTTGCGCGCCATAGAGTGCCCCGGCGGGTACGATAACCTCGCCCATGCTGTCTTTTTCAATCCGGCTATCCATAATAACGTCCTGTTTGCGAAGGGCTTGTGCCTGTTGCCTGACCACAGGGCTCCACACATGGCCAGAGAACTGTCCTGCCACGCTGGTAACAAAACACGGCTGTAATATCAGTGTACGCCAAGGACAGATGGCGGGCTGCGCGATTCGCAGATACAAAAAAGCCCATGGGAACATGGGCTTTTTTAGCGTGGGGCGGTTCAGTCATCCCGGGTTAATACTTCAAGCAGTTCAATCTCGAAGGTCAAATCCGAGTTTGGCGGGATCATATTGCCAATCTGGCGCTCACCATAGGCCAGATGTGATGGCACCTGTAAACGGCGCTTCCCACCGACCTTCATACCAATAATGCCCTGATCCCATCCCTTGATAACCCGCCCTGTGCCTATTACGCACTGAAATGCCTGGCCCCTGTCATGGGAGGAATCAAACTGGGTGCCATCGGCGAGCCAGCCCCGATAATGGGTGGTAATAAGGGCGCCCTTTACCGCCGCCTTACCCTCACCCTCAATCACATCGTCTATTTGGAGTTCAGACATACAGACTCTTCTTTCGCAATTTATCGATAAAGGCTGAGTGTACCACAGCAGATACCGGACACCCTGCCCAAGGCGGACACTCGAGGTGTCCGAAAGTGGTGAATTCGACCAACTGATAGTGTCCGGCCGGACAACCATTCCAGAATGAAAACACAAACCCATTTTATATCAAATAGTTAAATATTGGCACGTTACCTGCTAACGTTACCTGTTAATTGCTCAGATAACGCTCAGCCAACTTTAGATAAAAGAACAAGGAATTCACATGAAAATCACCGCATCTCTCGCTGCTTTGTCTCTGGTATTCGCCTCTGCCGCCACAATGGCAAACGAAAGCCAACAGCTGTCGGTATCGGCCAACGGATTAAAAGGCCTGAATGTCGAAGCCGGCGCCGGCAGTTTCATGCTCACCGGCAGTGATACCGACCAGGTACAGGTCGAGGCTGATATCTTCCACCCCAAAGGTGACAAGCCTGAGTTCACCCTGGAAGTTCGCGGCAACACCGCCTATCTGGTGGCCAAATTCCCCGAATCCTATTCATTTTCAGGCAAGTCGCCCTACATCAACGTCACTGTGACTATGCCCCAAACCCTGATGTTAGACCTCGCGGACGGTTCGGGCGACATCGAAATCCGCGGCCTCACGAGTGATATCCGGGTTAACGATGGCTCAGGCAACCTCCTTATCGAGGGTGGCAATCAGGTATCCATCAATGACGGCTCAGGGGATCTGACCCTGACCAATAGCACAGGTGATGTGGATATCAACGATGGTTCCGGCAATATCACAGTATCCGACATTTCAGGTAATGCCGACATCCAGGACGGCTCCGGTGATATCAGGGTAACGGCTGTCATGGGGAATGCCAAAATCCAGGATGGTTCCGGCAATATCTTCGTCGACCAAGCCAAGGGAAAGGTCGAGATCACCGACGGCTCGGGCAATATCAACGTCAAAAACGCAGGGGGCCTGATTATCCACTCAGATGGCTCTGGCAGCGTAAATACCGCCAATATTCAAGGTGATGTGATCCTTCGCTAAGCTGACCTTTCACAATCCAGTCTTCCCGGCGCTGAAGCGGTCCAGGGCTTGCCTTGGCCGTTTCGGCCCACCCTCAACTGTTAATGAGTTCAGCGCTTGCGGATAACCAGGGTCACCTGACCAACGGTGAGGCCAAACTTATTGATATCGCTCTTGTTAAGCAGGGTGTTTTCATCAATCTGATAGAGCCAGTCGTCAAAGGCTACATCAACTTCGCTGCCATCGACCTTAAGGCGCATATCGTAGCGCCAGCGCAGGGCAAAGCCTTCGAGCTGCCCCTCGGCGACACCTAAAATATCATCGGCACGGCCGAGCCAGCGGTCACCGCCCTGTGGTTCGAGCTGCCATACCCGGCGCTGCTTTTCCCCATCATCAAATACAAAGTCTTCTTCGAGGATGATGCGATTGTCTTCGAGTCGCCCCTGCATGGTGACCACAAAGCGGCGAGTGACCTTGCCACTGATGTCCTGCACCATGCCATGGGCATCAAGCTCTCCCACGAAAAATTTATCCAGCTTCAGCTCATTATTTACGCCGCGGTAATCGTCGATGTCGGCGCTCTCACAGCCCAAAAGCAGGGTTGCACTCAAAAGTAACGTTAGCAATCGCATGAAGTTTCTCCCAAAAGCTGTGCCCTGAGGCTGGGCTCACTGGTGTCATCCCTAAGCCAAATGCCCAAAAAGGCCTGCATCAAGCCGGTGTCGTTCACTTTGCCAAGGGATTGGCCGTTATGGAAAAACTCGCCCTGACTTTCATCGCTTGCCACCAAAAGCAGGGTGTCGCCGCGCTGCACATCCACCCACACAGGCGCAAGCTTCGCCAGATAGGCCTGAACCTGAGCATCAGGAACCCCCTGCTTTTGCCACTCACTGCCGGTGGCATCCAGCAAGTCTTTGGCCTCGATATCCCGCGAGTATTGAATCTCCAGCGCCTGGGGATAGCGCCCGTGCTGGTACTGGCCATCGACCGTGTAAAGGCTTGCGTGGTAAAGCTCAAGCCACAACCAATTCATCTTGCCTTTGCCCACCCGGCTCATGCCATCAAGGGGGTTATCCGCACTGACGGCAGCGCCCGCAAAGGAGCTGATCGCGACCAGCAGTAGCGCCCCTGACAGTCTTTTAAAAGCATTTCTCGCCGAAGTTATCGCCATGACAGGTAGTCTCCGTTGCCTGGCAGCCTTTGCTGCAGCCAAAAGAAGCCGGGAATAATCGCCCCCCAAAGAGGCGCAATGAGCAGGAAGGTAAGCAGGTTGCCAAGGGGCATTACCACGGCGCCAAGCTCGGCCCCGGCAATGTAGCTGCCAGCGCCACCAAACACACCGGTAAATACCTGCACCCAGATGGGCTGGTTGCCAAGCCAGGCGAGACAATGCCCCATGGCGAGTAAAAAATGCAGCCACAGCAACATCAGCCACACTGGCATGGCGCTGAACTCATACACCCCGGCGTACATCAGCAGCGTGTCCATGGTCATGCCTATGAGTGCCAGTGGCAGTAGCTGAAAGTCCTTAAGCCGCGTTGGACTTAAGGCAAAATGCACCAGCAACAACAGACACAGCCAAATCAGCCCCTCGCCTTGCCAAAGCACTGCAAGCCACCAGGCGGCAGTGTAAACAGCGGCGCTGACAAGCAAAAACCATTGCCGGGTCATAGGGGGCTCCTTTGATTTTTAAGGGCGCCAGCCAGGTCTTGCCGCCACCAAATGCACAGCACTGGTGGTGCGCTCCCAGAAGCCGCCTTCGCAGTAGCTCAGATAAAACTTCCACAAGCGGATAAAGCGTTCGTCGTATCCCAGGCTGCGAATTTGCGGCAGTTCGCGGTCAACGTTCTCGTGCCAATGCTTGAGGGTGCGGGCGTAATCTTCACCAATATCGTCCAGACTCAGCATTACCATGTCGGTACGCTGGGCAAGCAGGTTTGCCATTCGGCTCACTGACGGCAAACAGCCACCGGGGAAGATGTATTTTTGAATAAAATCACAACCTTTTCGGTAGCTCTCGTACCTCTGGTCAGCAATGGTGATGGCCTGCAGCAGCATTAACCCATCGTCCTTGAGCAGACTTTCGAGCTTGCTGAAGAATCCGGGCAGGTATTCGTGTCCCACGGCTTCAATCATCTCGATGGAAACCAGGCGGTCGTATTTGCCCTCCAGCAGACGATAATCCTTTTTCAGCAGGGTGATTTGGCCCTCCAGCCCGGCCTCACGAATGCGTGCCTGGGCATAGTCGTGCTGCGCATCGGAGATGGTTGTGGTCGTCACCTTGACCCCGTAATGGGTTGCCGCGTAAATGGCGAGCGCTCCCCAGCCGGTACCTATTTCCAGAAGCTCCATGCCCGGCGCCAGTTTCAGGCGCTCACAGATGGTGGCAAGCTTGTGCTGCTGGGCCGCCTCCAGGGTTGCATTGACATCGGGATAGATGGCAGATGAATAGAGCATCGACTTATCGAGAAAACATTCATACAGGGCATTGCCCAGATCGTAGTGGGCGAGAATGTTGCGTTTTGAACCTTCAATACTGTTGCGACTGAGCAGATGGCTGATTCGGTTGGTGACACCCGACAGGAAGGCAAAGCGTTTCTCGAGACGGTCGAGCAGCGGCAGATTGGCGGCAAAGAGACGCACCACCTCTGTCAAATCCGGACTGTCCCAGTGACCATCGATAAAGGACTCCCCCGCTCCAACGGAGCCGGACAGAAGCACCTCTCGAAAAAACCGTGGCGACTTCACGTGGATCACCGCCTGAGGCCCCTGATGGCTGCCAAACACCAGAGTTTCGCCGTCACAAATCAGTCGAAGGCCACCGTAGGAGAGGCCTTTGAGAGCGGTCAATAAGATACGTTGAGCCAAAGATTCCAGCGTCGATGAAGTGCTCTTATTGGCAACTGCGGTATTGTCCATGGTTATTTCTCCACCGGCCCGGGGTGGGCCACAAAAGTCACACCTTTTCGAAACAGGCTCAGGGCCTGCCGATAAATGCCATACAGGATATATGCTGTAAGCATTGGAAAACGTTTAAAAAATTTATTTAACCCTGCCTTATCAAAGGCCTGACCATGCAGCCGTAAACCGGCACGAAACAACCGCTCGCCACCTTCACGCTCGTTATCGATTTGAAGGTGAAAGCGTTCATTATTGGCCTCAACCTGCCAGCGATAACGCATATCCAGGGTCATAAAGGGCGAGACGTGAAACACCTTGTCGTTCACTGCCTGGCCCTTGTCGTGTGCCTCGGTTACATCAACCAGATAACAATGGCGCTCGTTCCAGGGCGTGTTACTCACCTCTGCAAGCAGGTAGCGCTGCACATCGCCATCACATAAAAAGAAGAAATTCACCGGGCTGAAATAAAAGCCGAAATGACGCACCTGACCGGCAAACACCACCCGGTTCAGCTCACCCGCAGCGCCAAGCTCACGGGCTTTATCGAGCACCCGCCGTTTTAACGCCTGCACAGCGTGCTCCGGGTCTGTTTGCTTGCGAGCTGACTCAGCAGGGCCATTCGCAATCAGGTAGTCTTCAGCGCGAAATCGCAGCGGCCGAAGCCACGACAGACCAAACAGGCCACTGAGGTTTGCCAGCCCTGGCAGCTCGTCCAGATCCATCACCAGCATGGCCATGGGGTAACTGAAGCTGTGGCGCACCGCCCCCAGCCGCTGATGACTTACATGGCCAAAAAAGATGCCGCTGTTCATGCGCTCTCCAGGCTGACACCAAAGCGCCGGCACACATCCAGGGCGCTTCTTACGCCATCTTCATGGAAGCCGTTGTACCAGTAGGCGCCGGCAAAATGGGTGTGCTGCTGGCCGCAGATATCCATCCTGCGCGCCTGCGCCGCCATGGCAGCCGACGAGAAAACCGGATGGGCATAGCTGAACTGGCGCAGAATCTTGTCTTTGGCGATGGCATCGGTCTGGTTGAGGGTCACCATAAAATCAGGAGAGCCCGCTGGCAGCCGCTGCAAGGTGTTCATGTGGTAAGTCACCGCCGCCGGACGCTGGTTGTCTTCGTCGAGACGATAGTTCCAGCTGGCCCAGGCGGCTTTGCGTTTTGGTAACAGTCCTGTGTCTGTGTGCAGTACCACGTCATTGCGTCTGTAAGGCAAGGCGCCTAGGACTTCCCGCTCGGCATCTGAGGCATCGGTGAGCAGCTTCAGTGCCTGATCGCTGTGACAGGCCAGTACCAGCTCGTCAAACTCATGCCAATCCTGGCCATTTGTCTGAATGGACACCCCTTCGCCATGGCGTTTTACCGCGGTCACCGGAGTCGAAAGATGAATGCGCTCGGCAAAAGGTGCCACCAGCGCCGGAATGTAGCTGCGAGAGCCACCCTTGAGCACATACCACTGAGGGCGGTCGCTGACATTCAGCAGGCCATGATTGTGGAAAAAGCGCAGGAAAAACTTAAGCTCGAAGGCCGCCATATCATCCAGGCTCGATGACCAAATGGCCGCCCCCATGGGCAATATGTAATGCCGTGCAAAAAAGTCTGAAAATTGCTCTTTGGCCAATAACTCACCCAGGGTGTTGCAGGGGTATTGCCCTGACTCGATACAGGCCTTGCCAAGTTTATTAAACCTGATGATTTCGTTCAGAAACCCCCAAAACTTTGGGCTGAACAAGTTGCGCTTTTGGGCAAACAGCGTCGCCAGAGTGTGGCCGTTGTACTCAAGGCCACTGTCGAGATTGTGAACCGAAAAGCTCATTTCGGTGGGAATACTTGCCACCGACAGCCGTGACAGCAGCTTCTGAAAGTTAGGATAGGTGCGGTCGTTGAATACGATAAAGCCGGTGTCTATCGCATAATCTTTGCCATCGACAGTGACATCCACGGTGGCCGTGTGTCCACCGAGATAATCATTGGCCTCGAACAGACTCACCTCGTGCTGGCCTGAGAGCAAATGGGCAGTGGTGAGGCCGGATATTCCCGAGCCGATAACGGCAATTTTTTTCATCTCATCTTCCAATGGTGATATGTAAAAAGCTCAAACGGTCACAGGTGAATACTGCAATCGGCCTCATCTCAGGCCGACTGGCGACTGACATTGCTTCGGGCAATCAGGCCCCATACAGCGCCCGGCAACAGAGCCAGCAGCCGCATAGGCCACAGCAGCCTGCGCGGGAACTGAATACGGTCTTTTTCCCTGGCCAGTGCATCAACAATACGCCGCGCCGCATCCTCAACTTCAATCCGTCCCGGCATCGGGAAATCGTTTTTGTCAGTCAGTGGGGTGCGCACAAAACCGGGTTCTATCAGGGATACGCCGATGTCAGCGGGTGCCAGATGCAATCGCAAGGTGTTTGCCAGATATGCCAATGCCGCCTTGGAGGCGCCATAGGCTTCGGCCCGGGGCAGCGGCAAGAGCGCGGCGCTCGAGCCCATCAGCGCCAACCGGCCCCCGGCGGCCAATGCAGGCAAAAAGGCCTCGAGGCAGTAACCTACAGAAATCAGATTGGTTTCAATCACCCGGGCGAACAACTTCCCATCGAAGGCCTTGGGATTATCTATGTACTCGCAGCTGCCGGCGTTAAGAATGATAAGGTCAAGCTCACCCGCCAGTGACGATGCAGACTCCAGGCAAGCCAGTCGGTCACAGATGTTGAACATCAGTGTGGAGAGTTGACAGGCAAAGCGCGGATGGGCATCCAGTAAGGCATCCAGGCGGGCTCTATCGCGGCCACAGGCCACCACCTGCCAACCGGATTTAAGGTATTCCAGCGCCAGCGCCTGGCCTATGCCAGAGCTGGCGCCTGTGATAAGTACCCGTCCGCTCAGCATAGTCATTACTTGCCCGCCCTGTGTTTAACCAGCCGCACCAGAGCGCCAAGGCCGGGAATATGCTCATACAGCATGGCACCCACATCGAAGTAGTCTCTGTGGTAGTCCACCTTGTCGCCGTAGCCAATCTGGCTCACGCCATCCACACTGATGGGCTTTCCACCGGCCAGTTTGGGATGGGCAAAGGTCATGGTCCACACCAGCATGGCCTGCTTGCCATCATCCATCACCCGATGAAACACAAAGTCTATGCTGCTCAGGTTTTGGTACAGATTGGCAAAGTAGTCCTTGAGTGGCCCAAGCCCTTCAATGCGGTGCATGGGGTCACAAAACACCACAGTGTTCGCGTATACCTCATCGAGAAGCGTGAGGTTATGGGCACCCAGCTGCTGATACAGCGCCATCAACTTTTCAATGGGCGCCGACGCGGCAGCATTAAACGGGTTATGTTCCATCTCACCTTGTCCAAGGGGATGATGTTCCACCGGACAGTGCACACCTGCATTCATTCCCTAACCCTTCTTCATCACGGCCATCACATCCAGCGCCCTTGTACGGGCGCTGCTGTGCTCAACAATCGGAGGCGGATAGCCGCTGGTATCAAACAGCCCCGGCCCACTTGCCTGGTGCAGCGACCTGGTGGGCCACTGCGCTATTTCTGGTAGGTACTTACGGATAAAGCGAGCGTCGGGATCAAATTTTTCCGACTGACTCATAGGGTTAAAGATCCGAAAATAAGGCTGGGCATCACAACCTGTACCGGCGGCCCACTGCCAGCCACCATTGTTGGCCGCAAGGCAGCCATCGATAAGTTGCTCGCGAAAATATCGCTCACCCCAGCGCCAATCGATAAGCAGATGCTTGGTCAGAAAGCTGGCAACCACCATCCGCAGGCGATTGTGCATCCAGCCGGTTTGATTGAGTTGCCTCATGGCCGCATCCACCAGCGGATAGCCAGTGCGGCCGTGTTTCCATGCCTCAAATTCTGTTTCGTCATTGCGCCAGCGAATGCCATCACCGAGAGCATTAAAGTTCTTCGCCATGCTGAGGCCCGGGAAAGCCACCAGCAGATGACGGTAAAATTCGCGCCACACCAACTCGTTCAGCCAGGTGCGGCCCGGCGAGGATTCATTCACAAAGACGTCGGGAAAGTCTTCCATCAGCGCCGCCAGACACTGACGGGGGGATATCACCCCAAGCGCCAGATAGGGTGACAGACTGCTGGTGCCATCGATGGCAGGAAAGTCGCGCTGCTCACCGTAGCGGCCCATGGACAGCTCCCGAAAGCGGGACAACTTTTCCAGGGCCGCCTCCTGACCAACAGGCCATTTATCAAGAGCCGGATCATCGTCAACCTCTCCCCAAAACGCGAAGGGGGTGAATGCCACCGGCGCTGCCACGGGCGCGGGCGCAGGGATAGGCCAAAGCGAGCGGGAAGCGGCTATTTCACGCCAGCGACGGGCAAATGGAGTAAATACCCGGTACATGGCGCCGCCCTGGTCCCGCTGCCCCTGAGTGACCACGCTGCCGGGGGGCAGCATGCAATGTTCATCGGTCAGATTCAGCGGAAAGCCTTTATCCAGAAGTGCCTGATCGCGCCTGCGCTCATCAATCTCGATTTGCGCCCCGGCGAAGATGCTGGAGATGCCGTTTTCTTTACAAAACGCCTTGAGGGCAGCCGCGGTTTGGTTAAAAAAATCCACCTTCAGCAATGACAGCGTAATCCCCATGCGGGCAAGCTCTTCACCCAGCACGTTGAGATTAGCCAGTAAAAAGCGCTGCTGACGCACCCCCATGTCATGCTGTTGCCACTGGCCCGGGCTGGCGATAAAGAGCGCATAAACCTTGCCACCACGGGTATTGGCATCCTCACACGCCCGGGTCAGCGCCTGATTATCTATGGTGCGAAGATCCTGCCTGAACCAGACAAGTGTATTCATATTTTTATTCCGTATTTCAGTATCTTGTCAGTAAGCATATCGCAAACGCAGCGAATCCGGATGTGGATTCAGATACACCTGAGCGGCGATGTAGTCGTTTGGGTGTTCCCGCAGGTAATGGCGGATCAGGGTAATGGGCACCAACAGCGGTTGTACTCCCTGACGATAGGCAAGAATGGCATCGCTGAGCTCGGCCTTCTGGCTGCCGGAGAGGAATTTTTTGAAATAGCCCTGAATGTGCTGCAGCGCACTGGTGTGGTTACGGCGGCTCGCCTTGTGCTTCAGCGCCGTCATAAAGCCATCGAAGTATGCGTCAGCCACAGCCTCAAGCTCCCCATCACCCGCCAGCAAGGGGCCAAGGGTGCGGTAAATCGCCGGGCTGTGGGATAACAACAGATACTTGTAACGGGCGTGGAAGTCGGTCAGCGCCTTGCGAGTCAGCCCCTTTAAACGCATGCAGTGCCAATCGTGATAGGCATACACCCGGGTAAAAAAGTTTTCCCGTATGACAAGGTCATGGAGCCGACCTTCCTCTTCCACCGGCAGATGGGGGAAACGCTTCATCAAGGCCGCCGCAAACACGCCCACACCTTCTTTGAAGCCACCGCTGCCGTCAGCCTTATAAACAGGCACCCGCTCCATCCCGCAGGTGGGAGACTTGGCGCAAAAGAGATAGCCGCTGAGAAACCCGAGTCCATCGGCTTTTTCATTGCAGTAAGACTGCAGCTGCTCTGTCACATCAATGCTGCCATCGGCACTACGCACCCTGATTTCACCCTCAATGCGAACCTGACGGATACTTTTGCGTGGCGCACCCATGCCAATCGCCATTTCGGGGCACACAGGGACAAAATCGAAATGAGGCTTCAACTCCTGCTGGCAGTAGGCAGAGTTCTTGTGTCCGCCATCAAAGCGCACTTGTTCTCCCAGCAAGCAAGCGCTGATCCCTATTTGAATCCGGTCAGGGGTGAATTTGTGCATGGTGCGTC
Organism: Shewanella zhangzhouensis; assembly: GCF_019457615.1. NCBI lineage: Bacteria > Pseudomonadati > Pseudomonadota > Gammaproteobacteria > Alteromonadales > Shewanellaceae > Shewanella > Shewanella zhangzhouensis. Next base: position 1,036,612 of record NZ_CP080414.1, on the reverse strand, counting down.
TCCCGAATGTATTGATGGTATTGCAATTACTCGCTCAAGATACGTGGCAGGAGGCAAAAGAGATCACAGAAACACGCGGGATTAAAGCGATTACCGCCATCGACGGTCCAGTTGATGGTTTAGTCAGGCAGCAAGGATATATTAATTGCCCCCGGCGCTATGCGGCTCTGTCATTGCGCGGCTTAAGGAATATTATTCCTGTGGATAGTAATGTATTGAATTAACAAACTTTAGTCTGCCTAAAGACGCCAGAGCGCGCACAGAATTGCACCGACGTAAGTGTTACCCGAGGGCATCAAACATCTGCCCATATCGGCCTCAATGATGGTATGTCGCGTTCGAGCCTGCGCCTGGCCCCTGAGCCTCAACGGCGACCCGCTGACGTGCCTTCAACCAACGCACCAATTCACCAAGTGGCTTGGGCCTGCATACCAAAAAGCCCTGAACTATCAGGTTGGGGACAGACTCCAGGTATTGATAGTCTCTTGGGTCTTCCACGCCTTCGGCCACCACAGACACCCCCAATTGACGCCCTATATCGAGCAGCGACTTGAGAATGGTCTGTGCCAATGGGTCCATGTGAATTCCGCGTACCAGACTCATGTCCAACTTAAGCTCACTGATTGGCAGGCGGCACAGCTGAGTTAAATTGGTATACCCGGTCCCAAAATCATCGATGGCAACGCCAAAATTGTGCAGCCGCAACCGGGAAATTCCCGAATGTTGCGACTGCTTATCAAGCGCCTGATTTTCTGTTATTTCTACCGTTACTCTGCTGATATCAACCTGCCATTTTTGACAAAAGCTCAGCAGTCGACGGGGCCAATAGCTCTGGCCAAGCTGGGTAGGGGTAAGGTTGATAGACAAACGGGCGTGACGGCATTCGGGCTGTTGGCCAATTTCGGCCCACTCCTTCAGGGCAGTCCCTATCAACTGTTCAGACACCGCATTGAGCAGGTTGTGACGCTCGGCTACGGGCATAAAACTTTCAGGGGTCATCAACTGCAATTGAGCACCCTGCTGCATGCGGCAAAGTACCTCAAACCCTTCGATACGGCCGGTGCCCACCTCTACCTGGGGCTGGTAGTAAGGAACCACTTTATGTTGCATGATGGACTCTCGAAGCGATTGCAAGGTCATGGCAGGTCTGGACCTGTTCAGCTCCGGTGCCATCATCAACAGGCGCTCAATACAGATGTTCAGCTGCGTTTTACATACCGGCTTCATCAAGGCGCCCAAGAGCCGCAAATGGGCACCGAGCACAATCTGAGAGGCCGCTTCAATGATACGGCTCTCCATGCCCGAAGCGATAATAACGCCGCCCCGGTATTCAAGGCCCGACAGCTTTGATAGAAGCTCAATGCCGTCCATTCCCGGCATATGCAAATCCACCACCAAAATCTGGTATCTGTCCCTGTGCTCCCGAAGGCGCTGCAATGCCTCGGAGCCATCATGGCAGTAGTCCACGCTGGTCACATTCAGTTCACTGAAATATTTGGATAACAGCTGGCAGTAACTGAGTGAATCGTCAATGATGAGCACATTCAATGGCATAATATGACTCCGGACAGTCTGGGTACCGGGCCACGAAAAAAATCAGTTTCATCCGTGAAACCCATGATGGACATTCAGTTTCAGGTAACGCCCCTGATGCCCACGTTATTTTCCAAGCCTAGTTCAGGGACGACCCAAGTCAAACCCGTGACGTTAGACAAAAGTGGAGGCTAGGGGCAAAAAATCTGCTATACTTCGCGCCCCTTTGTGAAAAGGCATATTCCGACCAAGGTGCCTAACTTACAAAAAAGCCCTTGTGAATCGTCTATTTACGCCAGGAATCATCATGAAATTCGAATCCTACAGTTTTGCCCCCGAAATACTGCAAGCCCTCGCCGAATGCGGTTATGAAACCATGACCCCTATTCAACGGCTGGCCATTCCCCCTGTCCGTCGCGGCCAGGACGTATTGGCTTCTGCCCAAACGGGAACCGGGAAAACTGCGGCTTTCGCATTGCCAATCCTGCAAAAGCTGCTGGACAATCCCAAGGCCAGAGAGGCGACCAAGACCCGCGCGCTGATCCTTGCTCCAACCCGCGAGCTGACAGAGCAGATTGCCAACAATATCAAAGCCTATGCCAAGCTTCTTGAGCTGGCTGTCACCACAGTATTCGGTGGCGGAAAAACCGATGTTCAGGCACAAAAGCTGCGCAAAGGCACAGATATCATAGTGGCCACACCGGGGCGCTTACTCGAGCACTTGCTGGCGGGTAACCTGTCATTGGCCGCCGTTGAATTTTTGGTTTTGGATGAAGCCGACCGCATGCTGGATATGGGCTTTATCGCCGACATCCAAAAGCTCATCCAGGCCTGTAATAAAGAACGCCAGACCCTGATGTTCTCGGCCACCTTCTCCGGTGGTGTGCGCAAGCTTGCCGATGAGATCATGAAAAAGCACACAGTGCTGACCGCCGACAGACACAACACCGCCGCCACAACCGTGAGCCAGGTGGTCTACCCGGTGGAGCAGCGCCGCAAGCGCGAGCTGCTGTCTGAACTCATTGGCCGCAAAAACTGGCAACGGGTGCTGGTATTCTCGGCAACCCGTGAAGACTGTGAAAAACTCACCGAAGAGCTGAACCTCGACGGCATCCCAAGCGCGGTGATCCACAGTGAAAAAGCCCAGGGCACCCGCAGAAGAGCACTGAAAGACTTCACCGAAGGCAAAATTCGGGTGTTGGTATCCACGGAAGTGGCCGCCCGTGGTCTGGACATCCCGGACCTGGAGTATGTGGTGAACTTCGACCTGCCCTTCCTGCCTGAAGACTATGTACACAGGGTTGGCCGCACCGGCCGAGCCGGAAAGAGTGGTGTTGCCATCAGTTTTGTCAGCCGCGAAGAAGAGCGCACTCTGGCCGACATTGAAAAACTCATTGGTCAGCGTCTCAAGCGTATCATGATGCCGGGCTATGAAGTCTCCAACCGTGACCTCTTGCTCAAGCAGTTGCAAAAGCGTCGCAGCTTCGCGAAAAAGACCCGGGTTGAGAGTGATGCCGTTGCCCAGGTAGCCGCCGAAAAGAGCATGGCCGGACGCCGCGTTAAGGTAAAAGTTGGCTCAACCGGAAACACCAAAAAAATCAAATAAGCACCCGGTGCCATTGATTCAAGATAAAAGCGGCCTTAAGGCCGCTTTTATTTTTTCTGTTGCACCCGAACCTGAAAGACATTGCCCCTATCGCCGGTCTTTGAACATACCTTTAGTTGCCAAGAGACTGTCATGAAATCCATACGCGCATTGTTACGTCACCTATTATCTAGCCGGCTTACACTGAGTTTGCTCACATGTCTTCTGTCTGTTGGGCTTATCCAGCCCACCATGGCAAACCCCATTGCCGCCGACGAAGTGTCAGTTGCACCGCTGCTGAATGGCGAAACCATTCCCGATATCCAGCTCTTCGACAGTAAGGGCAAATCGGTCAGCCTCAAGGCGCTGAGCGCACAAAAGCCCACAGTATTCTTTTTCTACCGTGGCGGATGGTGCCCCTTTTGTAATAACCAATTGGGGCAGCTCAAAGAAATCGAGCCCAAGCTCATTGAGCTTGGCTATCAACTGGTGGGGATAAGCCCGGACAGCCCCGCAAAACTCGCTGAAGCAGCGGGAGAGCGTAAGCTCGACTATTTGCTGTTGTCCGATGCCAATATGGACGCGGCCAGAGCCTTTGGCCTGGCGTTTTTCACCAGTGAAAAAACCACCCAAACCTACCTGAGCCGCATGAAGCTTGAAAACCCGCTGTTCAAAACCCCTGAAGGCGATGAGCGTTTGGTGTTGCCGGTTCCCGCTGTGTACATCACAGATACCCAGGGCCTTGTTCACTTCCAGTATGTGAATCCCAACTTTCGGGTCAGGCCTGCCCCCAAGCTTATCCTGACAGCGGCAGAGCTTGCCCGCCAGCAGGGATAAAGCCGCTTTACAGTGCCAATTCGGCGTCCTTACAATAAGCGGCCTTTCAATGATGGATATGCTTATGTCGACGCCGAATTACAACGCTTCCCTGCTGGCCATGGCCACCGCCGCCCTGAACGCTCTGGATTCATCCCATGCCGGGGCCGCCCACGCCACCGAAGCGCAGCAAAGCCACTTCCTCTGTAGCTGGATGGCACAGGCGTTAAAAGACAAAAGCTTTGATAAAGCCATTGCCGGAGAGCTTACCCTCTGGGTACGGCAGGGGCGCAGTATGGGGGCATCGGCACAGCTCAAGCGATTACTGCAGACCATACGTCATCAGTATTCCACGCTGGCAGAACACACCAGCGGACTCGGCAGTGCCCTCGCTGCCATGCTGGACGAAGCCCGGCAGCAGGAGGTCATTGTCTACACAGATACGCCCATCAAAACCAAACTCAAGCTGGATGCCGATGGCCAATCGTCTATCATTGTGTGCGCCGACGAATATCAGCAGCACATTCAGAATGGCGAGCTCATCAAGCCCATCAGCCTGTTTGTTCGCGCTGACGAAAAGTATCTTGCCAACCTTGCATTCAGTCACGGGCTCATGCTGACACAAGGCGATAAAAAATCGTCACTTATCAAACATCACAAGCGCTATGGATTGTTTCCCAAAAACCAGCTGCCCTCTTTGGCGCTGCTGACATTTCATTAACAAAAGCGTACAGTGAGTGGGAACCCACAGATGGAGCCCCGATGATGCTACGTGTTGCCTTCTATGCTCTGATATTGTTTTCAATGGTAGCCGTGGCAGATAACACGCCCAATCCTCCCACTCTCAAGTATTGCATCACGGGGTCCAGCAGTTGGTACCCCTATTACATCCCCGACAGTCCACAGGCGCCGGGACTCATGTCTGAGTTGCTGCCGCTGCTGTTGGAGCGCGCTGGTGTAAAGGGGCAGAACGTGCCCTTGCCCCCCAATCGCACCAACCAGGCGCTGGAAAAAGGTACCCTGGATTTTGACATCGTCAGCCCCAGCTGGTTTGAACACGGGGATTTTGGTCCCCTGTTTGTGAAATCCGAGCCCATAATGCAAATCACCGAACACATCATCACCCTGCCACAAAATCAGGACAGATGGGCTGACATCAGCAGTATCAAGGGCAAAGAAATCGGAACCGTAATGGGGTATCTGTACCATGATGACCATGAGTTCATCCGTGCCGATTTCAAGTCAGAACAAGAGCTGATTAAAGCCCTGCATCGACAGCGGATAGGTGCCGCCATCAGCGGCGATTACACAGCCCTTTATTGGTCATCCAAGCTGAATTTGCCCATTGCCCTCGCCGCCAAGCACTCGTCGGGGGATTTGGTATTCCGATTACGCAAGGAGCGCGCCGCCTTGCTGCCGGCCATCAACAGCGCCATCGCCACCTTAAAGGCCGACGGCACCATAGATGCTCTGATAGACAAGTACACCCACTCCATTGAAGCCACCCCGTGATGGTGAGTCCCAGTGAGTCCCGGTAGTGCATGTCCCAGCCTCACTGCCGGGTTTTCCTGAAAAAGGGCTATGAAAACCAGCCCATATTGAAAACGTAGCCAATAAAAAAAGCGCCCACTGGCGCTTTTTTATTGGCACTTCAGCGAGCCTGTCAGTCGGCCTTCGGCTCCCCAAGGCTATAACCGTTCAGTTTCACATTGGCCTGCTCCACCACCTGCATCGCCTGGGTGGTCAGGGCATTGTTGCCGTTAAGGAGGTCATTCAGACCACCGTGTGCCTTATCCACCAAGCCCAGCTCACGTAGCATGGCATCCACCACCGGGGCATTGGCGCGGTAGTTGAGCGCCGCCTGGGTCACCTGCTCGGCAATACCACCATTGGCAGCGCCTTCGCCGTTAGCCAGTGTGGCACCGTTTGCACCATACCCCTGCAAAATCTTAATGCCTTCAATGTTTTCCAGCGGTTTAACCGCATTGGCCACAATCTCCGGCAGGGCGCGCAGAATGGCGAGGGACTTTTGCAGCTCGATCTGTTCGTCACGGAGCACGTTTTCGGCCTCGTACAGCGCCTGCTTACCGGCCGCTTCCACCGCGTACACCTTCTCATCGGCCTCTGCCTTGAGCTTCTTGGCATCGGCATTGGCACGGGCTTCGGTGAGGATGGCGGATGAGCGGTCTTCTGCAGCACGCTTCTCTGCTTCGGCCTGGACCGTCACGCCCACAGCCTCACGCTCGGCTTCTTTACGGGCGTCAATCACTTCAATCTCTTTGCGACGGTTGGCCTCGGCCACCTGACGCACAGTGATAACCGCTTCTTCTTTCTCTACTTTCAGTTTTTCAGCCTCGGCGGCGCGGGCTCGGGCGGCGGACTCTTCTTCCGACTTGGCGGCAACGGCAATTTGCTTTTCCTGCTCGGACACTTCGATGTCACGCTGCTGCTGAATACGGGCCTGCTCGATGGTTTTGCGCTTTTCGATTTCGCGGGTTTCGATTTCCCGGGTCTTTTCAATCTCGGCCGCTTCTACCGCGCGCTCTTTGGCGATTTCCGCTTCACGCTCTTCACGGGACTTCTGCTCCCGCTGCTTGATGATTTCCGCCTTCTGCTCGGCACGCTTGAATTCCAGCGCCTGCTGCTGCACCAGCTTGGCCTCTTCTTCGGCCTTTTTGATTTCCAGCGACTCTTTTTCGGCTTCGAGGTTACGCATCTCAATCTTGATGCGGTTTTCCTGCTGAATATCGTTGGTCTCTTTACGCTTCTCTTCGATGATTTTGGCCAGACGCGCACGACCTTCAGCGTCGAACGCGTTATTTTCATTGAAGAAATCAAGCTCGGTCTGGTCAAAGCCGGTCAGGGAAACTGACTCCAGCTCCAAACCGTTTTTCTCAAGGTCATTGGCCACGTTGTTTTGCACCCGCTGCACAAAATCGGCGCGCTGTTCGTGCATCTCTGTCATGGTCATCTCGGCGGCCACGGCACGCAGCACGTCAACAAATTTGGATTCCATCAGCTTTTTCAGCTCTTCCACCCGGGTGGTACGGGTACCCAGAGTCTGAGCCGCCATGGAAATGCCCTCGGCGTGGGGGGCAACCCGCAGGTAGAAGTCGGCTTTCACGTCCACCCGCATGCGATCTTTGGTGATAAGCGCATCTTTCTGGGTCTTTTCCACTTCAATGCGCAGAGTATTCATATTCACATGGATAGTTTCGTGCAGCACCGGCAGTACGATGGCGCCGCCATCCTTAACCACCTTCTCACCGCCAAAACCGGTTCGCACGAAGGCGGTTTCTTTGGTGGCACGGCGATAGAGCTTGGCGAAGATAAGCCCGATTACCAAAAGTCCCAATACCGCCACACCTGCTATCATCAGCATAAAGGTGCCGCTGTCGGTAAAAATTTGTGAGTTGTCCATCTAGCTTCCTTGTTATCTACAACAGTTTATTGAGTAAATTGACTGGCGGACCACACCCGGCCCACCCTGCGAATAAGCACTACCTGAGTGCCCTGAATAAATTCATCCCCGGCCACTTCGGGCTCAACCAACACATAGTGTTTTTGTTGAAACTGGTCTTTTACCAGCGCCTCTGACGGGTTGCCCTTTACCGCGCGGCCAAGGGTAATGGTTGCCACGCAGCCACTGAGTTCATCAATGGACAGGGCACTGCTTTCATTTTTGGGCAGCATGTCGGCCAGCGGCGCACCGAGGAAACGACAACCCAGCGCGGCGCCCGCAATGGCCAAAGGCACAGACATCCATTGCACCAGCGGCTGACCGAGTAAGCTGATAAAGAGGAAATTGACGCTGTAGCCGGCAATCACAAAGCAGGTCATGGCCAGCACCAGCCAAATCAGCAGGGGCAAGCGATTCAGACACAGCCAGCCAATCAAACCGGTGAGGCCACCGCCTGCGATATCTGCGTCCATATCGACATCGGCCAGATCCCAGTCTTTGAGCAGCCCCATCAGGCTCAGGCCAGTGACCAGTGCCAGGGCTTCGATTATCCCGAGCAGCAGAATGACAGTTAATACGATACTGAATGGAAAGTTTGCATCAGCAAATAAAAAGCCAAGCATTATCAACTCCTTGTACAGAATGCTATTCCGTGGCTGCGACTTTTGGTGCAAGAAATCCGAGCATATCAAAGCGTGAGTCTTTGCCAAGCATTTTTACCCGCTTTCGGGGCTTATCCGCTAAGATAGGCGCAAACCCATTAAGCACTCGATCCCATGACGACAAGTTACCTCAAGCTCAAGGGCCATTTTGCCCAGATCTCCCATTTTGAACACTTCAGTGCCCTGGGCGACTGGGATCAGGCCACCATGATGCCCATGGGCGGCAGCGAAGGCCGCAGCGATGCCATGGCAACGCTGGCAGGCCATATCCATGGGCTGCGCACCGCGCCTTGGTTGCTGGACGAAATCGATAACGCCGAGTCAGAGCCCCTTACAGCCAAGGAGCAGGCCAACCTGCGGGAGATGAAGTACCAGTGCCAGCAGGCCATCGCAGTACCCCAGGCGCTGGTCGAAGCCAAGACCAAGGCCGCCTATCAGTGTGAAAACGCCTGGCGTGAGCAGCGTAAACACAATGACTGGTCTGGCTTTAAACCCAACCTCGAAAACGTGATGGCACTGGTACGGGAAGAAGCTGGCCACCGGGCGGCAGTCACAGGGCTTTCTCCCTACGATACCCTGCTGGATAAGTTTGAACCCGGCATGAGAGCCGCCACCCTTGAAACCACCTTTGCCGGGCTTCGCAGCACGCTTCCCGGCCTTATCCAGCAGATCCTCGATAAACAGGCCGGCGAGCCTGTTATCCAGCTTGAAGGGCCTTTCGACATAGGCGCCCAGGAGAAGATAGGCCGTGAACTCATGGCGCTGCTGGGGTTTGATTTCAATCAGGGGCGTCTGGATGTATCCAGTCATCCCTTCTGCGGCGGCGTGCCGGGGGATGTACGCCTCACCACCCGCTACCGGGACGATGACTTTACCGGCGCCCTGCTTGGTATCATCCACGAAACCGGCCATGCCCGCTATGAGCAGGGCCTGCCATTGGCGCTTCGGGGCCAACCGGCCGGGCTTGCGCGCTCAATGGGTATCCATGAAAGCCAGAGTCTGTTTTTTGAAATGCAGCTGGGTGCCAGCAAACCCTTTATCGAGCTCATCACCCCCATCATCAACCGTCATCTGGGACGCAATTTCAGCGCCGATGCCCTGGTCAACCTCTATACCCGGGTTAAGCCGGGCCTCATCCGGGTCGATGCCGATGAGGTCACCTACCCATGCCATATTCTGCTGCGATTCGATGCCGAAAAGGCATTGATGGATGGCTCTCTGGCCGTGGCCGACTTGCCGGACTTCTGGTCTGCGGGCATGCAGGAGCTGCTGGGGATTAACACTGATGGCAATTATCTAAACGGCTGCATGCAGGACATCCATTGGACTCTGGGTGAACTGGGGTACTTCCCAAGCTATACCCTGGGTGCCATGTACGCCGCTCAGCTGCGCTTTGCCATGGAAAAAACACTGGGACCACTGGAGCCCGCCATAGGCCAGGGGCGCCTTGGAGAGATTTTTGCCTGGCTTGAGCAGCATATCTGGTCACAGGGTTCACTCATGGATACCGACAACCTCATCAAGGCCGCCACCGGCGAAGCACTCAACTTCCGCTATCTGGAGCAGCACCTGCGTCAGCGCTATCTGGGCGAATAACCCAGTCTCGGGTATAATTGCGCCCTTTGTGATTTGAACAGGCAGTAAACAAAGGGCGTACCATGCAACTCAGGGCGATTCAGGCCAACGATTGGCCGGCAATTCTCAACATTCAGGACGAATGCTACAACGCAGTGGATCCAGAGCCGTTACACGTGCTTAAAAGCAAATGGGAAGTCTCGCCAGACTCTTGTTTTGTGATGGAAAAAGACGGCCAGGTGCTGGGCTATTGTTTGGCACACCCTTGGGTGGAAACCACACCGCCTCCCCTGTATCACGCCCTGACCGAGCTGCCCACACCCAATACCCTGTATCTGCACGATATGGCAATTTCTGCCCGCGCCCAGGGCCTGGGTGCCGGTGGCAAGGCACTGTCCAAACTCAAGCAGCTGGCCGAGCGCTGGTCACTGAACTCTCTGTCTCTTGTGGCGGTTCAGGGCGCCGACAGCTACTGGCGCCGTCAGGGCTTTGCCGACAGCCAAAGCCTCAAATGCCTTGGCAGCTACAGTGACGATGCCAGCTATATGATACTGCCCCTGTGAGGCAATAATGCACCCAGCACTGACCACGGTTGCCCTGCTCTGCCTGTCGAATATCTTTATGACATTCGCCTGGTATGGACATCTCAAGTCGCTCAACCATAAACCATGGATAATCGCGGCACTGGTCAGCTGGGGCATCGCCCTGTTCGAGTACCTCTTGCAGGTACCGGCCAATCGCATTGGCTACACGGTAATGAACGTGGGCCAGCTTAAAATTTTACAGGAAGTGATTACACTGAGTCTGTTTGTGCCCTTTGCCTATTTCTATCTCAAAGAGCCATTGAAACTCGACTACCTCTGGGCAGGCCTGTGCATCCTCGGGGCTGTGTATTTTATTTTCCGCAGCGAATTCAGCTAAAAACAACGAAAGGGTTTTACCATGGCACGTCAGGTTGCATACACCTATAAAGGCCAGGCAAAAGTGATTAACTTTGCCTACGACAAGTACCACGATATGTACGAGGCCGCAGCCGCCGCCGAAGGGGTGGACCTCACCCGCTTTCTGGCCATGGAACAACAGGTTGCCATGACGGCCAAAGGCAAGGGCGCCCTCAAAAGCTACCGTTTGAACGAATTTGCCCGCATGGGTTTTAAAGACATTCGCATGTTGCGGGACGATGAACAGGTCTGAATTATGATAAATCAAGAACATGCCAATTTTCCCCGCGCCGGTTTTTTCCGCCGCCTCGGGGCCATGGTGTACGACCTTATGCTAGCAGCCGCGGTGTGGATCCTCGCCGGTGTCGTCAGCTTTGCCCTCTTTGCCGTGCTGGTGAATGTGGGCCTGATTGACCGCGGCGGTCACGAGCACGTCATCGATGTGATGAATGCCAACTCCCTGTATCGCAATTTAAACTTTGCCTGGATACTGCTGTGTGTGGCGATGTTTTATGTGGTGTTTTGGAGCCGCGGCGGCCAAACCCTGGGCATGCGCGCCTGGCGTTTAAAGGTGCAGCACCCCAATGGCCAAAACTTGAGTTTTATCGCCGCTGCCGCCCGTCTGGTATGGTCACTGTTCGGTTTAGGGAATCTTTTTATCCTTATCAATCCCGACAAGCTGGCGCTGCAGGATAAGATGACCCGCTCCGAAGTGGTGGTACTGTCGGTGGAAGCCAACCAGATGAAAAACTGGCACGGTATGCAGTAACCCTTTTACGGGTGACATGGGCTGCACACGCACGCCACATGAAGGCGTAAAACAGCAGCCAAATAACAAGGGCACCCCAGGGTGCCCTTGTTATTTGTGTTAATCAGCCTTCATGCCGTTACGTATCAGCGACGGATATAGAACACAGCCGCACCGGCGAATAAGAGCGCTGGCGCACCTGCCCCGATAAAGGCCGGCAGCTGGTAAACCATGGTCATGGGACCGAAGATTTCATTGCAGATATAAAAGCTGAAACCGGCCACCACACCCAGCAGTACCCTGGCGCCCATGGTCACGCTGCGAAGCGGACCAAAAACGAAGGACAGGGCCACCAGCATCATCACGGCCACAGTCACCGGTTGCATCAGCTTACGCCACAATGCCAACTCGTAACGGCTGGGGTCCTGGCTGTTAATGCGCAGATAATCCAAATAGCCCATCAGCCCCTGGATAGACAGGGATTCGGGTTTCACCGACACCACGCTGAGTTTGTCCGGTGTCAGGCTCGACTGCCAAATCTCGCTGTCGACTTCCTCCCTGACGATGGCGTCTTCGGTGATATGGGTTTTACTCACCCCCTGCATCTGCCAGGCCTTGCCATCGAAGGTGGCCCGGCGCGCATTGACCACATGGTTGAGGCGCTCTTGCTGATCAAACTCGTACAGGGTGATGTTGCCCAGGGTATTGATGTCCGTCACTTCGCCTATGTTCACAAAGAGGTCGCCATCTTTGGCCCAAATCCCGCGATGGGACTTAATCAGGCTGCCGCCGGAAATCATGGTGGCCTTGAGCTCGTTGGCGCGCTGCTCTGCGGCGGGCGCAACCCACTCGCCGAGTGCCATCACCAGCAGCATCAGAGGTATCGCGGTTTTCATGGCCGACAGGGTAATTTGCAGTCGTGACTGACCCGAGGCCTGCATCACCACCAACTCGGAGTTGGCGGCCATCATACCCAGGCCAATCAGAGCCCCCAGCAGCACCGCCATGGGGAAAAACATCTCGATATCACGGGGGATAAGAAACAGCACATACACACCGGCATCCATCATGGTGTAGCTGCCACGGCCCACCAGACGCAACTGATCCACCCACTTGATAATGCCGGACAAGCCAGTCAGCACCAGCAAACACAGGGACGAGGTACTGATAAGCACCCGGGCAATATACCAGTCCAGGATACTCATGCTGCGGCCCTCCGCTTGAAGCGACCACTGAGACGGGCCCCCAAAGGCCGCTCTTTACCCAGCAGCATCATGCCCATCACGAGGGCCGACAGGTGTATCCACCACATGCCCAGAAACGCAGGAACCACTTCATCTTCCAGCGCCTTGCGCCCGGCCACCATCAGGCCGAAGTAACCCAAATACAAGAGGATTGCCGGCAGCATCTTGGCAAACTTGCCCTGACGCACATTGACCCTTGCCATGGGTACGGCAATCAGGGTCATCAGAGGGATAGCCAGAGGAATTGCAATACGCCAGTGCAGCTCGGCCACGGCTTCGGGGGTATTCTGGTCGAGCAACTGGTTAAGGGGCAATGCTGACATCTTGCGCCTGCGCTCGTCGACCTCCTGCTCCTTGATTTGCATACCATAGCCGCCAAACTCAAGCACCTGATAATCCAGGCTCTTGGGCGAACCCTGATAGCGCACCCCGTCGTTCAACTTAAGCTGCTGTGCGCCGGTGGCATCTTCCACCACCTTGCCTCCGGCGGCAGACACCAGATTAATCTGGCCATGTTCATCGTCGGGATCGGGCAATTGGGCCACGAACACCTTTTCCAGCTCGTTGTCTTTACCGATTTTCTCCACAAAGAGTACAGCGCGACCATCGGGACTGGTTTGAAAACGGCCCTGCACCAGGGCAGCCAGACCGGCCTCAGACTGGGCTTTTTCCAGCACCTGATTTTGGCGCTCTTCCGCCCAGGGTGTCACAAACAGGGATAAATAGCCGGTAAACAGCATATTGAGCACGGCCAGCAGCAGGGTTACCCGGGTGACATACCATTCACTCACCCCAACCCCGTGGAACACCACCATTTCACTTTCGGCGTACATGCGCCCATGGGCCATCAAAATGCCCAGAAACAAGCTCAGGGGCAGCACGAGCACGGCAAGATAGGGTAGATTCAACCCAAGCAAGGTAACGACTAAAGAGGCAGGAAACTCACCGTCCGACGCGTCGGCAAGTACACGGACAAAATGCTGGCTGATAAAAACAGTCAACAGCACCAAAAGTACCGCGATTTGTGCCTTGAAAACTTCTTTGAAAAGATATCTAAATACAATCACAGGCAGGATCCGGTATCAAAACTTATCATTTTGCTGGTATCAGCCTAACATTCATGTAAACTGTCTACTTTTGATAGTTTTCTGACCAACACCATCACAAGGCGCCACGGCATTAAGCGCTGAGTAACAGGCCTTGGCGCAGAAACTTAGGCCCGATTTCGGGCACAAGCAGGCATTATCCAATAAATATAAAAATTTGTCTTTAAGAATCTAGGAGTGCTCATGGAGTTTAGCGTAAAGAGCGGCAGCCCGGAAAAACAACGCTCAGCGTGCATTGTTGTGGGTGTATACGAACCCCGCCGTTTGTCCGGCATCGCAGAGCAACTGGACAAGATCAGCGAAGGTTATATCAGCAATCTGTTGCGTCGTGGTGATCTGGAAGGCAAGCCAGGCCAGATGCTGCTTTTGCACCACGTGCCCAATGTGCTCAGCGAGCGCGTTCTCTTGGTAGGTTGTGGTAAAGAGCGCGAGCTGGACGAGCGTCAATACAAGCAAATCATCGCCAAGACCATCAACACCCTTAACGAAACAGGTTCCATGGAAGCCGTATGCTTCCTCACCGAACTGCACGTTAAAGGTCGCGATACCTATTGGAAAGTGCGTCAGGCCGTAGAAACCACCCAAAACAGTCTCTACAGCTTCGATACCCTGAAAAGCCGCAAGGGCGAGACCCGTCGTCCACTGCGCAAGCTGGTGTTCAATGTGCCTACCCGCCGTGAACTCACCGTGGGCGAGCGTGCCATTGAGCACGGTGTAGCCGTGGCCTCGGGTATGCACCTGTGCCGCGACGTGGCCAACATGCCACCTAACATCTGTAATCCGGCTTACCTCGCCTCTCAGGCGCGTCAACTGGCTGAAATACACGAAAACCTGCAGGTGACTACCGTGGGTGAAGAGCAAATGGCCAAACTGGGCATGAACTCTTACCTCGCCGTGGGCCGTGGCAGTGCCAATGAGTCCATCATGACTGTGATGGAGTACAAGGGTGCCGTGGACAGCACCGCCAAGCCTATCGTGCTGGTTGGTAAGGGCCTGACCTTCGACTCGGGCGGTATCTCTCTCAAGCCGGGCGAAGCCATGGATGAGATGAAATACGACATGGGTGGCGCCGCCGGTGTTATCGGCACCATGAAGGCCATCTGTGAAATGAAGCTGCCGCTGAACGTAGTGGGTATTCTGGCTGGCTGTGAAAACATGCCTTCCGGCAATGCTTACCGTCCCGGTGACATCCTCACCACCATGAGCGGTCAAACCGTGGAAGTGCTGAACACCGACGCCGAAGGCCGACTGGTGCTTTGCGACGTGCTGACTTACGTTGAGCGTTTCGACCCTGAGCTGGTAGTCGACACCGCCACCCTGACCGGTGCCTGTGTGATTGCGCTGGGCAAGCACGCCTCAGGCCTCTTCTCTTCCCACAACCCGCTGGCACACGAACTGCTGAGCGCCGGTGAACAAAGTGGTGACCGCGCCTGGCGCATGCCACTGTGGGATGAGTATCAGGACATGCTGGACAGTCCTTTTGCCGACATGACCAACCTCGGTGGTCGTCCGGCGGGCTCCATCACCGCAGCCTGTTTCCTGTCGCGCTTTGCCAAGAAATACAACTGGGCACACCTGGACGTAGCAGGTACCGCCTGGAACAGCGGTGCCAACAAGGGCTCTACCGGTCGTCCGGTTCCTCTGTTGACCCAGTTCCTGATAAACCGCGCCGGTGTAGAACAGGGCGAATAAGCCAAATAGCTGTTTTAAGCACATAAAAAAAGCGAAGCCCCGGCTTCGCTTTTTTGTTGCTTGTAATCCGCTGGTCTCAGGACGCCTTGTCGATGCGCAGGTCCTGGGCACTGGTGGCGCGGCGACGGCAAGCTTCACCAAAGGCCTTGAAAATCTTAATGGAGTCAGGGTTTTCAAGGGCCTTCCACTCAGGATGCCACTGCACCCCAAGGGTGAACTGCGGCAGATAGGGAGCGTGCAGCGCCTCCACCAATCCATCTTCGGCAACCGCCAGCGCTTCCAATCCCTTACCCAGGGTTTTAATGCCCTGACCGTGGAGCGAGTTCACTTCTATGGTGTCCCCAAGCAGCTTATGCAGCCAGGAGCCCTTCACCATGCTGATGCTGTGACTGGCACCATACTGCACCTCGGGCGGTGTGTCCGGATCTTCACGGTGATCGTTCAGATGGTCCTCATCATGCACCGTCTGATACAGATCGCCGCCAAAGGCGATATTCATCTCTTGCATGCCACGGCAAATACCCAGTATCGGCAAGCCCCGTTTAACGGCGCCCTTGATAAGCTCAATATCCACCAGATCCCGTGCCAAATCCTGCTTTTTTTCGGGCGTGAGATTTTCCTGACCATAGAGGTTGGGATCGATATTGGAGGCGGCACCGGAAAGGTAAACGCCGTCTGCCATGTCCAGATATTGTTCAATATCTGCCACACCAAAGCAGGTAGGGATAAGTAGCGGAATACAGTCGGAAATGTCTACCACAGGCTGCATATATTTGTGGGTCATGACCTGATAGGCGTGGCCATTTCTGTCTTGCTGACCCATGGACATTAAAATGACCGGTTTTCGTTCTTGTCTTGCTGATTCTTGTTGTAAGGGCATAGATCACCTGATTTTCAAACGCGTTGAGTTCGCGCTTTGGGCATAGCCTGGCATGGTTAAAACCATACGCTTATCAGGATGATGCGTTGGTTTAAACGGCTCAGGACATGCCCAAAACCCGTACCTGCTACGTCCTTTTCAGGACGGCAATCACAGCACCAGCATGCCCAAAGGCGTTCAATATGTCAAACAGATGAAAACTTATTATTTACAACAGCAAACGGTATAGACAGAAAGATGCCCGAAATAACCGGGCAAGCAGAAGCGGCCAATTGCGAAGCATCAATGACTTGGCAAAGCCATTGTCAGCTTTCGGCAACGCCGGCCAGATTGCTGCCAGCAGCGTCCGGGACTCTTGCCTTTTCACGGGCATCCGCACCCACCGCAATAGCCGAGTCCTGTGCCCACCAATCACTGCCGCTTCCCGGCAGGGTTAAACTCAGGGCCTCACCAAAAATCGGGGTGGCAATCTTCACCGACCGATCCCATGCCAGCGCCCGAATTTGCTCAAGCGGTTCGTACCAGTCGTGCAGCGCCAAATCAAAGGTGCCGTTATGGATGGGCACCATCACCTGCCCTTTTACATCCAGATGCGCCTGCAAACTCTCTTCCGGCATCATGTGAATATCACGCCATAGCTCGTTGTAGGCGCCGGTTTCCATCAGGGTCATATCGAAGGGGCCAAGGCGCTCACCGATTTCGGCAAAGCCCGGGAAATAGCCCGAGTCACCGCTGAAAAACACCCGCGCCTGCTTACCGCGCATGGCCCAACCGGCCCACAGGGTTGAATCTCTGTCAAACAGTCCACGGCCGGAGAAGTGCTGCGCCGGGGTCGCGGTCAGCTCTATAGTGCCAAGTTGTGCCGACTGCCACCAATCCAGTTCAGTTATCCTGGCCTTATCAATGCCGAGGCGGATAAGGCGTTTACCCACCCCCAGTGGCATATAAAAGTGTTTTACCCGCCCTGCGAGCGCCTTGATGGCGGCGCTGTCCAGGTGATCGTAATGATCGTGACTTAAAATCACCCCATCGATGTCCGGCAACGCCTCAATGGCTATGGGACTGGGGTGAAAGCGCTTGGGGCCAACCCACTGAAACGGAGAGGCGCGCTCACTGAATACAGGGTCGGTCAGCAGCCATTTGCCATCGAGGTACATCAGCACGGTGGAATGACCCAGTCGATATAAGCGTGCCTGGGGCCGGGCAAGTTCGGCCTGGGTGATGGGTTCCAGTGGTACAGCGCTTTTCGGACTGGGGGCAGTGCGTTTGGCCCCCAGGTATGCCTTGATGATACCGACCAAATCCCCAAGACCTGCACCATAGACCTTATGGCTATTGCGAAAACGGCCTTTGATTTTCGAGGCTTCACCGGCTTGCTGGGACATGCTGCACACTCCTGACTGGGTAGACGACACTGGGCACGAATAAGTAAACTACACTGTGCAGTTTACTTATGAATTTGGAAAAGTAAACTGCTCAGTGTAAAATTCAGCCATCTGATATCTCGAGTGGACACGACAAGGTGCAAACACCAAAACGAAATCGCAGTGAAATCAAACGCGAAGCCATAATGCTCGCCGCCAAGGAGTTATTTCAGACCCAGGGCGTGCAGGGGACCAGCATGGATGAGCTGGCGCGGGTGGCTGAGGTTTCCAAGCGCACCGTGTATAACCACTTCGCCAGTAAAGAGGCGCTGGTGCTGGAGCTGGTTGCCGAGCTGTGGCAATCCGCCAATGCCGATATCAAGGTGCGTTTTGCCAAAGACCAACCCCTGCATCCGCAGCTGCTTGAAGTCCTTAACGCCGAAATCGCCATCATGACCAACCCGGATTATCTCGAGCTGGTGCGGGTCGCCATTGGCCACTTTATGTTTCATCCCGGTGCGCTCAAATGTGAGCTTGAGAGCCGGGTCACCCACGAATCGGCGCTGCGCCGCTGGCTGTCTGAAGGCATCAAGTCCGGCGTTCTGCCCAAGCTTGATGTGAATGAAGTGGAAGCGACGCTGCATGGCATGATTAAGGGCGTGTGTTTTTGGCCGTCACTGATGCAACTGTGTGAACCGCTGCCCAAGGGCGAGCTTGAGCGCCTTGGCGCCGATATCGCCGCCTTTTTCGAGTTCAAATACTTAAGCGGCCGCCGCTAATCATCAGTCAGGCCGCCATTCGGGTCGGCGAAGCGCGCCAATTTGTCCGCCCGGCTTTATGTCGGGCGCCCAACTAAGTTAGAATCCGGACTTATTGTTTACCCACAGGTTGTTTAGGCACAGGCCCACCATGACCCAGGCACTTTTTTACGTACTTCCGCCGTCCCAAATGAGGGATGCTGCCGAGCTGCTGGCCTGCCGTCTGGCGGCGTTTCATTACCGCCGCGGCGCCTGGGTCTATATTCACTGCAACGATGAATCCCAAAGCTTTGCCATAGACGAGCAACTTTGGCAGTTTGACCCCAACGATTTTGTGCCCCACAACCTCAAGGGCGAAGGACCTCAGGGGGGCGCGCCGGTGGAAATCGGCCACGATCGCCTCGGGCCCTCAAAAAACCGCGGCATTCTGATAAATCTTGCAGAAAAAGTACCGCCTTTTGCGGTACACTTTGGCCACTTTATCGACTTTGTCGCCGGTGACGAGGCCACCAAGGCACTGGCACGGCTGCGCTTTCGCGAGCTTCGCGGCCTTGGCATCGAGCCATCCACTCAGGATTTGGCGACACAACCCCTTAATCTAGTTTGAGAAAATCTGATCCCCATGGAAAAGACATACAATCCACAGTCCATCGAACAGGCCCTCTACCGCGTTTGGGAAGAAAAGGGTTACTTCAAGCCACACGGTGATGCAAGCCAGGGCAACTACTGCATCATGATCCCGCCGCCGAACGTCACCGGCAGCCTGCACATGGGTCACGCCTTCCAGGACACCATCATGGATACCCTCATCCGCTATCAGCGCATGAAGGGCAAAAACACCCTGTGGCAAGTGGGTACCGACCACGCCGGTATCGCCACCCAGATGCTGGTTGAGCGTAAGCTTGAAGCCGAACAGGGCAAGAGCCGCCATGACCTTGGCCGCGATGCCTTTATGGAAAAGGTGTGGGAGTGGAAAGCCCAGTCCGGCGGCACCATCACCAGCCAGCTGCGCCGCATGGGCGCCTCAGTGGATTGGGACCGTGAGCGCTTCACCATGGATGAAGGCCTGTCCAACGCAGTGCAGGAAGTGTTCGTGCGCCTGTACGACGACAAACTGATTTACCGCGGCAAGCGCTTGGTAAACTGGGATCCCAAGCTGCACACCGCCATTTCCGATCTGGAAGTGGAAAACAAAGAAAAGCAGGGCCATATGTGGCACTTCCGCTATCCGCTGGCCGGCACCGAGCTGACCGCCGATGGCAAAGACTACTTGGTGGTAGCCACCACCCGTCCTGAAACCATGCTGGGCGACAGCGCGGTAGCGGTTCACCCCGAAGATGAGCGTTATG
This sequence comes from Shewanella zhangzhouensis, assembly GCF_019457615.1. Lineage (NCBI taxonomy): Bacteria > Pseudomonadati > Pseudomonadota > Gammaproteobacteria > Alteromonadales > Shewanellaceae > Shewanella > Shewanella zhangzhouensis. The sequence goes on along the minus strand of NZ_CP080414.1, from coordinate 1,016,899 downwards.
CGTCACTGATTGGCAAAGAAATCATTCTGCCTATCGTGAACCGCCGCATCCCCATCATCGCCGATGAATACGTGGATAAAGACTTTGGTACCGGCTGCGTGAAAATCACCCCAGCCCACGACTTCAACGACTACGAAGTGGGCAAGCGCCACAGCCTGCCGATGTTCAACATCCTGACTCAGGATGCCACCATCCGCGCCCTGGCCGAGGTACTCAACACCGACGGTAGCCACAACAGCGAGCTGGATGCCAGCCTGCCTGAGCGCTATGCAGGCCTCGACCGCTTCAAGGCCCGTGATGCCATCGTCGCCGAGTTCGAGACGCTGGGTCTCTTGGAAAAAATCGAGCCACACGCCCTCAAGGTGCCTTATGGCGACCGCTCCGGCGTCGTCATTGAGCCGCTGCTCACTGACCAGTGGTACGTTGCGGTACAAAAGCTTGCTCAGCCAGCCATCGAAGCGGTGGAAAACGGCGACATCAAGTTTGTGCCTCAGCAGTACGAAAACATGTACTTCTCCTGGATGCGCGACATTCAGGACTGGTGTATCTCCCGCCAGCTGTGGTGGGGTCACCGCATTCCTGCGTGGTACGACGAAGCCGGTAAGGTGTACGTTGGCCGCAGCGAAGAGGAAGTGCGCCAGAACCATAACCTCGGCGCCGACGTAAAACTGCGTCAGGACGACGACGTGCTGGACACCTGGTTCTCCTCTGCCCTGTGGACCTTCTCCACGCTTGGCTGGCCGGAAGAAACCCCAGAGCTCAAGACCTTCCACCCCACCGACGTGCTGGTGACAGGTTTTGACATCATCTTCTTCTGGGTTGCCCGGATGATCATGATGACCATGTACTTCGTTAAAGACGAAGACGGCAAGCCACAGGTACCGTTCAAGACGGTATACGTAACCGGTCTTATCCGCGACGAACAGGGCAACAAGATGTCCAAGTCCAAGGGTAACGTACTGGATCCTTTGGATATGATTGACGGTATCGACCTTGAATCCCTGGTTCAGAAGCGTACCGGCAACATGATGCAGCCACAGCTTGCCGCCAAGATTGAAAAGAGCACCCGCAAGGAGTTCGAAAACGGCATCGAGCCACACGGCACCGACGCGCTGCGTTTTACCCTGGCGGCCATGGCTTCTACCGGCCGTGACATCAACTGGGACATGAAGCGCCTCGACGGCTACCGCAGCTTCTGTAACAAGCTGTGGAACGCCTCCCGCTACGTGCTGATGAACACCGAAGAGCAGGATTGCGGCCCCAACTCTCCAAACGGAAAGTGCGGTGGCGAAATGAAGCTGTCGCTGGCCGACCGCTGGGTCATCGGCAAGTTCCAGGAAACCGTCAAGACCTTCGACGAGCACATCAATGCCTATCGCTTTGATCTCGCCGCCAACACCCTGTACGAGTTCACCTGGAACCAGTTCTGTGACTGGTATCTGGAGCTGACCAAGCCAGTACTGCAAAACGGCTCTGAAGCCGAGCAGCGCGGCACCCGTCATACTCTGGTGACCGTACTTGAGCAGCTGCTGCGCCTGATGCACCCTATGATGCCGTACATCACAGAGACCATCTGGGATCGCGTGAAGCCGCTGGCGGGTGTTGAGGGCGACACCCTGATGCTGATGTCCTTCCCCGAGTTCGATGCCGCCAAGGTAGATGCCAAGGCCATGGCCGATCTCGAGTGGGTTAAGCAGGTGATTGTGGCCGTGCGTAACATCCGCGCCGAGCTCAATATTGCGCCAAGCAAGCCGCTGTCTGCCCTGCTGCGCGGTGTGAGCGATGAAGACAAGGCCCGCATCGAAGCCAACCAGGCCTTCTTCGGGACGCTTGCCAAGCTTGAGAGCATGACCATTCTCGCCGAAGGCGAAGCCGCCCCCATGGCCACCACTCAGCTGATTGGTGAAATGGAGCTGCTGATCCCTATGGCGGGTCTGATTGACGTTGCCGCCGAGATGGCCCGTATCGACAAGCAGCTGGAGAAGCTGACTGGCGAAGTGGCCCGTATCGAAGGCAAGCTGTCCAACCAAGGCTTTGTGGCCAAGGCCCCGGCTGAAGTGATTGAGAAAGAGCGTGCCAAGGCCGCCGACATCAAGCGTGACATGGACAAGCTGACCGAGCAGAAAGCCGAGCTTGCCAAGCTGGAAGCCTGAGACGGCATAAAGCCAAGTCTCTGACTTACAGATAAAAAGTAAAAAAGCAGCCATCAGGCTGCTTTTTTATTGGTTAATTTTTACTGAGGTCAAACGCCTTTATCAGTGCGCCGCTTGATCAGTGCGGCTTAATCAATGCGGCGCTTAATCAATGCGCCTTGGCACCAAGGCCGGTCAGCTCCACCGGGGTGACCATGGCGGCCGGGCTTAAGATTTGGCTTAAGGCATCATCGCTCAATAGCCCATCGCGGCGCACCAGCTCCGCAACACCGGCGCCGCTCAGCAGGGCTTCACCGGCGATACGGGTGGCGTTCTCATAACCGATATGCGGCACCAGCGCCGTGACTATGCCGATGCTGGTGTTCAGGTGCTGCTCGCATTTGGCCTCGTTGGCTTCGATACCCTGAATACAGCGGCTGTCGAGCATGGCGATGGCGCGGGTCAGCAAGGCGCAGTTATTCAAAAGGTTATAAACAATCACCGGCTCCATGGCGTTCAGTTGCAGCTGCGCCGCCTCGGCGGCCATGGTGATGGTCATGTCGGTGCCAATCACCTGAAACGCCACCTGATTCACCGCCTCCGGAATAACCGGATTCACCTTGCCCGGCATGATGGAGGACCCCGGTTGCATCGCAGGCAAACGGATTTCCCCGAGGCCGGTCCGCGGACCGCTGGAGAGCAGGCGCAGGTCGTTACTGAGTTTCGACAGCTTCACCGCCAGGCGCTTAAGCACAGACGATAAAGTCACAAAGGCACCCATATCGGTGGTGGCATCGATAAGATTGTCAGCCTGAGTCACCGGCAGACCCGTGATATCGGCAAGGGCCTTCACCGCCAGCACGCCGTAAGCCGGATGGGTGTTAATGCCGGTGCCAATGGCGGTGCCGCCAAGGTTCACCACGCAAAGCTCCTTACAGGCATCATCGATGCGGGCGATGTCCGATTTAAGGCTGGAAGCAAAGGCATCAAATTCCTGCCCCAGGGTCATGGGCACGGCGTCCTGCAGCTGGGTGCGGCCCATCTTGAGGATATGGCCAAACTCGCGGCCCTTGGCCTCAAGGCTTAAGCAAATGGCCTCGATGGCAGCCTTGAGCGGTTCGACCGCTTCCACCATGGCCAGACGCGCCGCCGTCGGGTAGGCATCGTTGGTTGACTGGGAGCAGTTCACATCGTTGTTGGGGTGCAGATGGCGATACTCGCCCTTGCCGTGGCCAAGCTTGGCGAGGGCCAGGTTGGCAATCACTTCGTTGGCATTCATGTTGGTGGAGGTACCGGCGCCGCCCTGAATAAGGTCCACCACAAACTGGTCATGCAGCGCGCCCTGGACGATGTCATCGCAGGCGGCGGCAATGGCGCTGGCCTTGCTGTCAGACAGCAGTCCCAGCCCATGGTTGGCGCGGGCGGCAGCGGCCTTTACCCTGGCCAGCGCGCGGATAAGTTCGGGAAAAGCGCTGATGGGGGTGCCGCTCAGGCTGAAGTTTTCCAGCGCTCTCTGGGTTTGAATGCCATACCAGGCGTGGGCAGGAACCGGGGCATCCCCCAGCAGGTCGTGTTCAATACGTGTATCCATCTTTATGGTGCGCTCCCGGACGCTGTTTGAGCAGGGCTTGTTTCAAGTGGGCTTGTTCTGGGGCAAGCCTGATTATTTCGCGCTATTACAGCAGCCTGCACTGCAATAAGGGAGTTGACGCACTGATGCAAATTGGCGCTGATTGGCGCAGTTTTGGCAACAAACAGCATCTGGCGCAGTCTGTCGCACTTTGCCGCTTTTAGGTACACTTGGCGAACAGTTTCGAGCGATACGCGCGCCAATTGCCGCCGGGAATAATCACAGGTCTGCCATGCATCAGGAATTTGCCAAAAATCTTCGCCTCCTTTGCAGCTACTACCGCTCGGTGGCCGAGGTCTGTCGTCGCCTCGATATCAACCGGCCGCAGTTCAACCGCTATTTAAGTGGCAAGTATCGCCCCTCCGCCCATAGCCTGCGGCGCCTGTGCGACTTCTTCGGGGTGGAAGAGCATGAAATCCTCATGCCCCACAGCCAGTTTCAGCTGCTTATTCAGGTGCGGCCGCGCCCCAGCGAGCCTGTAAGCGAGGCGCCGGAGCTTGAGCATCTGGCGCGGCTGCAAACGCTAAGTCAGGGATTCGATAAATACCTTGGCTACTACTTCGAATACCACCTGTCGATGGCCTTCCCAGGCAAGATTTTGCGAAACCTGGTATGCCTTGAGAAACAGGGCGGCAAGGTCTACTACCAGCGCACCGAGCGCCTGCAGCAGGCCCCCGGTGAAAAGGTGTACCACAGCAAATATTTCGGTATGGCGCACCTCTTGGCCGACCGTATCTTTTTGATGGATTATGAATCGCTTACCGGCAACCAGCTGACCCAAACCATCCTTATCCCCACCTTCAAGAGCCGGGTCGGCCGCTTAAGCGGTCTGCGCCTTGGCGCCTCGGCCAGCGGCGAGCGTATCCCCAGCTGCACCCGGGTGGTGTTCGAGTATCTGGGGCATCAGGTGGATATCCGCAAAACCCTTAAGCTTTGCACCACCTTGGACCCCGACAGCGGCCAGATAAGCCCTCGAATTCTGGAAGCGATTCAGAACGATATGGCGCCGGGCGAGCGCCACTTTCGCGCCCGCCACAGCTTTTAAGCCCTGGTGCTACCACAGCGCAGTCCGCTTGACCTGCACTGGCAGCACAGGGCACACTTCTGGCTAGTCACCTGCAACCAAAGCCTTGAATGTCAAAGCGAATCATCGAGCTTAATCTCACCAATCTGCTGGCCGAAGGCGGCTACACCGCCTGCCTGCGGCTTGGCAGCGAAGCCCAGTCCGTTAACCTCATCATAGATACCGGCAGCTCGACCCTGGTGGTGCACGAAAGCGGCTATCAGGCAGCCAGGGACACCGAGCTTAAAGCCACCACCCTGGCCCAGGAAGTGAATTACGGACTCGGCGGCTGGCTTGGCGCCGTGGTGCACACCCGCATACATGCCGGGGAGCTTGCCATGGCCAACACCCCGCTGGCACTGGTCCATGCCGAGGCTGAACACACCTTTTTGGATGCCGATGGTATCTGGGGCATGGCCTATCATCCCCTCAATCGCGGCTACGATCTGACCACGTACCTCACAAGCCACGGCATAAATCCGGCCAGCACCTTCCCCTGGCCCTTTCCCGATGAGGCGCATCCACTGGTTAAACAGCAGCTGGATGACTTTAAGGCACTTCTCCCCCAACTGCCCGAAGAAGACGTGGCCACCTGCTTTACCCTGATGGAAGAGCGCGGCCTGTGCGCCAACCGCTTTACCCTGATAACCCGCCGCTCCAGTATCCACGTCGCAGCACCGGATGCCTGCGCCAATACCCTCGCGGCCGATCTCCTCAATCAGGGACTGCTGATTTTGGGCAGCCATGAAGAAGATGCGGCGCCCAACCATGGCAGTGCGGTCGACCTCAAGGTGGTGCACGACCGCTATTACAACGTCAACTTAAAGGCGGTGCGCTGGCAAAACGATATCGATATTGCGCTGCCAACGGCACAGGCAGCCCACCTCTGCCGGGGCTCCAGCAACGCCATTGTCGACTCGGGGGCTTCGCTGATTTGTCTGCCTGCGGTGGCCTTTACCCCGCTCATGGAGCGGCTGTGGGCACTGTTACCAGACAGCAAGCAGCTGACAGCGCCTTTTATGGGCGATATCAGCCAGATTGTGGCAGCGCAAAAACAGGGCATCGACAGCAGCCAGCTCAAGCTCGACAGCTGGCCAAGGCTTGAATTGATATTTGAGGGCGAAAACGGTGAAGACGTCTGCCTTGGCGTGGATGCCCCTCACTACTGGCAGGTCAACGCGCCGGCCCACGGTAAGGCGGTATTTAAACTCATGGGGCAACTGCCCCATTGGCCCGCCCAAAGCATACTCGGCTTGCCGCTGTTTAATCCCTATCGGGTGGTGTTTCGCCGCGACCTGGGTGAGCAGGGCATTATCCGTTTTATTCCCCACCCTTCGTAGCCAATGCCCTCGTAACCAAGGCCCTGTTAACCAAAGCCCTTTTAACCAAAGCCCTGTTAGCCAAGGCCCTCTTAACCAACGTAAAGCAACGCCATGAAACAACTGATGAGTGAAAGGCTCACCCTGATCCCCATAGACACCAGCGACAGAGCACTTGTGGTGGCGCTCAATACCGATGCACAGGTAATGACCTTTGTCGCCGAGCCCCAGTCTGTCGAGGCGGCCAACCGGATATTCGATATCATACTGCGTCAAACCCAGGCGCAGCCGCCGAAAATGTACTGCTGGAAAATCACCACGGCGGCGCAGGCAACCGCAGTGGGGGTGATATCCCTGACCCGCATGAAAGGTGAGTATCAGGGATGGCTTGAAATCGGCGCCCTCAGCCTGCCAGCGTTTTACGGCAAGGGATATATACCCGAAGCCATGGAGCTCGTCTGCGCTGACGCTCTGGAGCGTGACGAAATCAAAGGCATATACGCAAAGTTTCAGGCCGAACATCAGGCATCCTTGCGTATTACCCGCAAAACCCACTTCAGCACGCCACAACCCTCGGCTGATTTTCCCGGTTATCTTGAGTGCACCAGACGCAAAACTCGGTAAATCAGGTGTTTCCAATTCAGACACATCCTGTTAACTTAGCCCGCTAAGAACACCGAAATAAAGTGACCATGCCTGGAAGTCTCGTCTGTGTCGGCACCGGCATCTTGCTGGGCGGACACCTAAGCCCCCTCGCCCAAAACCTGATTGAACAGGCCGATGTGGTATTCAGCGGCATGTCAGATGGCTTTACCGAACTCTGGATTGAGGGGCTCGCCAAAGATGCCCGCAGCCTGCAACAGCATTACGCCGACGGCAAATCCCGCAACCTCACCTACAGCGAGATGGTCGATGCCATGCTCACTGAGGTGCGTTTGGGTAAAAAAGTCGTGGGCGCCTTTTATGGTCACCCCGGTATTTTCGCCAAGGCGCCCCACGAGGCCATTGCCACAGCCCGCGCCGAAGGCTTCGATGCGCGGATGATCCCGGGCATTTCCGCAGAAGATTGCCTTTATGCCGATTTGGGGCTGGACCCCGGCAAGACCGGCTGCCAACACTTTGAAACCACCCAGTTGATGCTGTATCAGCGCCGAATAGACCCAAGCGCGCTCCTTATATTGTGGCAACCGGCATTGGCCGGTGACCTGACCCTGGGCATTCGCCCCACCGGCCGCGCCGAGCGCGAGCTGTTGGTGGAACTCTTAACCCAGGACTACCCGCTTAATCATGAGTGTATTCTCTACGAGGCCGCCACCACGGCGCTGCACAGTACCCGTATCGAGCGCCTGCCATTAAGTGCCCTGCCCCAGGCCAAACTGGAGCTGCACACCACCCTGTTGCTGCCTCCAAGTCAGCCGCTCACGCCCAACAGCCAGCTGCGTGCCCGCCTGCAAGCGCTGGCAAACACGCAAACGCAAGGAACCCCGCAGGGCGCCACTGTACTGCCCTTTTCACGTAAAAAAGCAAACTAACCATAAGGAAGAAAATATGAATCAAGCTGTTGATATTCTGGCAAAACTGGGCGCCGATACAACTGTGTCACTCGATACTCTGCCAGCCCACATCGCCGCCATGATCGAGGCCAAGGACATAGAGGCACTCAAGGCCGAGCTTGATGTAGTTCCAGACATCGTATGCATTTTCGCACCTGCCGAAGATCAAGAAAGCAAGGAAGACGAAGAGCAAGAAGAATCTCCGTCAAAAACGGAGATTGCAGCCTGTGCTTAGTGCACGAACCTTATTGATGATGGCCTGCTTTGTGCAGGCCATCACAGGTATATGCTGGGCAACAGATTGGAACGCTGAACTCAAAAATGCAGATCGCATCCGCTCCAGCGATAGCGAAGCTTTCAGTACAATTCTTAGTGAAATATCAGCCAATCAAAATGAACTATCTCCTTCGGAAAGTGATTATCTTGAATATTTAGAGGCTTACAAACTAATCTTTGATGGCGACTTCGTTGCTGCATTGGATGTTTACGAGAAATTATCCAAAGACGCTGTCAACCCAGACATCAAGTTCAGGTCGCTAATTTCACTAATTAACGCTTTTGCAATTCAGAGAAAGTGGAACGAAGGCCTAATATCGCTGGACAATGTTTTGACCCTTTTGCCCTCCATTCATGACCCCGAAATATCAGGCCTTGGTCTGATGGTTGCAAGTATCTTTTACAATCAGCTAGGGCAGTACTCCCTTGGACTTGAATACAGTAAACGCCTACAAAACGCACATAGCGATCCTCGAAATCAGTGCGCTGCTGAGCAACTAAAATTTGAAGCGTTACTTCAATTGGGATTGGCCCCAGATGAGTCGGCCAGTATTTTTTCCAATGGAGTTCAAGTGTGTAAGTCGGCAAAAGAAGCTGTAATTCAATCAAACATCATCCGCCTTTACGCCCAATTCTTGCTCGAAACCGATAACCAACCCTTGGCCGCCAAGGCATTGTTGGATGAAAACGAAGCTTTGGTACTGTCCGCCAAATACGCCCCTATAATTGCCATTTACCAAAGCCTGCAGGCCAGGGCCAACTGGGAGCTGGGGCAGCAGGAAAAAGCCTATCAACAGGCGTTGGCGGTGAGCCAATCGCCGGCGGCGGCCAATGCGCTGGAAGCCCTTATCCGTGCCAACAAGGTGCTGTTTGACTACCACAGTAGCCGCGGCAACAGTGAGGCGGCGCTGGAGGCCTATATCAAGTACGCCGAGGCCGACAAGGCCTATCTGGACGAGGTCAAGACCAAGACACTGGCGTTTCAGTTGGCCCAGCACCAGAGCCTGGAGCAGCAAAACAAGATAAGCCTGCTGGATGAGCAGAATAAGCTGCTCAAGGTGCAGCAGCAGCTGGATCAGGCGCAGGCCTTCAATAACCGCCTGTTGATTGCCGTACTCTTTTGTATTGCCCTGGGCCTCGGTACCTGGGCCTGGCATTCCTGGCAGAGCCAAAAGCGCCTCAGGCAACTGGCCGAATTCGACAATCTTACCGGGCTGTTCAGCCGTGGCCACTTTACCCAGGTGTCCCTGAGCGCGGTGGAGTACGCCAAAACCCTCAATGCCCCCATCAGCTGTATTCTGCTGGATGTGGATAAGTTCAAGCAGATTAACGACAGCCTGGGCCATGCCACCGGCGACTGGGCACTGAAAGAAGTGGCCAGGATCTGCAAAGAGCAGGTGCGGGAGTATGAGATTTTTGGCCGTATCGGCGGCGAAGAGTTTTGCCTGCTGCTGCCCGAGTGCGACCTAAAGCATGCCACCGAACTGGCCAATGCCATGTGCCAGGCCCTGAGAGGCGTGGATACCTCGGCTTCGGGACACGCCTTTGTGCTGACCGCAAGCTTTGGGGTAACCGACAACACCAGGGCGGGCTATTCCCTCGACAAGCTGATGGCCCAGGCCGACAAGGCCATGTACAGCGCCAAGACGCAGGGCCGCAATCAGGTGCAGTGCTACTCTGCCAGCAAGCCCGTAGCGGCTACGCCGCTGGAAACGACCTGAGCGTCCAGCTCCTGTACGTGAGTCAAGCAAGCAAAAAGGCCGCATAGCGGCCTTTTTGGTGAGCGTTTAACCGCCAAATTCGCCGTTAGTCGGCGTCTTTAATCAGCGCGGCCAGGGTGAGCACACCGTGGGTGGTGGCACCGGCGGCCCACAACGCTCCTGCGCTGTCTTCAAAGGAGCCGGCAAGGTCCATGTGCAGCCACTTGGCATCGTCGCGTACAAAGCGCCACAGGAAGCCCGCAGCATTGGAGGCACCACCGGCGCCGCCGCCCTTCACCGGACGGCTGTTGGCGGTATCGGCATAGGCCGATGGGCACATGTCTTTGTGCCATGGGTCCAGCGGCAGTGGCCATACCCGCTCGGCCACACTGCGGGCCTTTTCACGGGTCAGCGCAATCACGGCTTCGTCGGGCGAGAAGATGGCGTTGTAGTTCCCGCCCACGGCCATCACGGCGGCGCCTGTGAGGGTGGCGGCATCGATAATCAGGGGTGCACCTGTGGCAGAGGCGGCCTGCAAACCGTCGGCCAGCACCAGGCGGCCTTCGGCGTCTGTGTTGACCACTTCCACTGTCACACCGTTTTTGTAAGTGAGGATATCGCCAAGCTTATAGGCACGGCCGCTGACCAGGTTTTCGGCGCAGCACAAAAACAGCTTAACGCGCTTGTTCAGGCCATTTTTAATGGCCAGCCCCAGTGCGCCCGTGATGGTGGCAGCGCCGCCCATGTCGCACTTCATATTGAGCATGCCTTCGCTGGCCTTGAGGCTGTAGCCGCCCGAGTCGAAGGTAATGCCCTTGCCAACCAATGCCACAGACACAGGGGCATCGGCGCCCAGCGGGTTATAGTCCAGCTCCAGCATCGCAGGTGGACGCTCGCTGCCGCGGCCAACGGCGTGGATACCAATCCACTGCTCTTCCAGCAGTTGCTCGCCTTCGATGATGCGAAAGCTCACCTTGTCGCCACCGAGTTCTTTAATCCAGTGACCGGCCTGAGTGGCCAGTTTCACCGGTGACAGGTTTTCCGGGGTCTCGTTGGTGAGCTGGCGCACAAAGCGGGCAGCTTCCATGCGCGAAGCCAGTTCGCTCTGGGTGGCCTCATCGCCGGTCCAGCTGATGTCCCAGCCCGCCTTGGCGGTCACAAAGCCCTGAGCAAACACCCACTGGCGATTAAGATCCCAGCCCTCGCCTTCCAGCGCAGCGCTGGCAATGCCCTGACTGCGCAGTTTGCGGGCGGCCATCTGGATTTGACGCAGGGCATCGGCGCCCTGCAGATGGATGCGGGCCAGATTGCCTTCGAATGTGATGTCGGCCTTGCCCCAATGGGCTGCCGGGGCTTCCTGGGTGAGGGTTACACGCATGGCTTGTGTCATCTTGCTTCCTTTTTCTGTGTTATTGGCGCCGGCTCGAAACACTGTGCCAGAAGCATTGCGCTTGAAGCAGGCGATATGCCACGAGTGTACCCCAGAAGGCCAAGGCGCTTAAAGTGGCCCCGGGGTTTCGACACGGCGGGCGGTAAAAAACGGTGCCGGGACTCTGTACGCCGATACAGGGACATGACCGTGCTTTTACAGTACACTGCCAGCTTTTGCGCCCCATTCGTTGCCTGTGGCAGTGTCGCCCGTAACTGTGCCGCCAGTTACGGCAGCAGCCACTGCCCGGCCAAAGGAGATGCCATGGAATACGCAGCCCCCCTGTCCAGCGCTGTGCTCATCACCCGCTATAAACGGTTTTTAGCCGATGTGACCCTGGACGATGGCAGCCAGTCAACCCTGCACTGCCCCAATACCGGCTCGATGAAAAACTGCCTGTATCCGGGCAAGCGCGTGTGGTTTTCTACTTCGGATAATCCCAAACGCAAGTACGCCCACACCTGGGAGCTGGCCGAAGATGACCGGGGTAATTTGATTGGCATTAACACGGCGCGGGCCAATCAGCTTGCCGAAGAAGCCATTGGGCTGGGGCAGATAACTGAGCTTCAGGGCTACGAGCTAATCCGCCGCGAAGTGAAGTATGGCAATGAGAACAGCCGTATCGACCTGCTGCTCAGCGGCGGACAGACACCCGACTGCTATATCGAAGTCAAAAGTTGCACCCTGCTGGATAAGGACTGGGGGCTCTTTCCCGATGCGGTATCCACCCGTGGGCAAAAACACCTGCGGGAACTGATGGAGATGAAACGTCGGGGCTACCGGGCCGTGCTGCTGTTTGTAGTGCAACATCAGGGGATCCACAGGGTGGCGCCCGCCGAGGCGATAGACTCCAAATATGCCGCGCTGCTCCGGGAGGCCATGGCTGCGGGTGTTGAAGTGCTGGCTTATGGATGTATGATGAATAACAAAGGCTTGCAGTTAAATATCCCGATACCTTTCCACTCTGGCACCGAGTAAATCGGCGCTTAAAATTTGAAAATCGGCCGATTAGCGGACATCATCAAAGAATTCACAGGTGCTCATGTAAAATGTTTGCCTCACTTGTTTTATTTTGATATAGATAGCGGCCGTTCTAAGTGACGCCCGAACAACGCAAAGAATACAGGAGATGCGTTATGCCTGAAGGCACTAAAAAACTTGGCGTACTCGCTATCGCAGGTGTAGCGCCTTACCAGGAGCAACCTGGTGAGGAGTATATGAACGACCAGCAGTTGGGCCATTTCAAGAAGATCCTTGAAGCCTGGCGCAACCAGCTGCGTGAAGAAGTCGACCGCACCCTTTCGCACATGCAAGACGAAGCCGCCAATTTCCCCGATCCAGTCGACAGAGCAGCTCAGGAAGAGGAGTTCAGTCTGGAGCTTCGTGCCCGCGACAGAGAACGTAAACTCATCAAGAAGATTGAAAAGACGCTGCAAAGAATCGAAGACGATGACTTTGGTTTCTGCGACTCTTGCGGCGTGGAAATCGGCATTCGCCGTCTCGAAGCCCGCCCAACGGCCGATCTCTGTATCGACTGTAAAACGCTGGCAGAGATCAAAGAAAGGCAGATGGCCGGTTAATCCCCATCCACTGCAATTCGAAAGCGGGGCTCAGGCCCCGCTTGGCATTTCAGGAACCTGTTAACAGCGCCATGTCTTATCCTCCCTACATTGGCCGTTTTGCCCCCTCTCCCTCTGGCTCACTGCATTTTGGCTCGCTGATTGCCGCGCTGGGCAGCTACCTGCGCGCCCGCAGTCAGGGCGGACAGTGGCTGGTGCGCATTGAGGACATAGACCCGCCACGGGAAGTACCCGGCGCCGCCGATGACATATTGCGTACCCTGGATGCCTTTGGATTGCACTGGGATGGCGAGCTGATGTACCAAAGCCGGCGCACCGAAGCCTATCAGGCCAAAATCGATGGGCTGCTGGCAAGCGGCGAGGCTTATTTTTGCCAGTGCAGCCGCAAGCAAATTCAGGCCATGGGCGGGGTTTACGATGGCCGCTGTCGCCACCTTGGCCACCAAAGCGGTGCCATACGTATCGTGAATCGTGCCCGGGTGAATCATTTTCATGATGGCCTGCTGGGCGAGGTGACAGTGCCAGATAGCTTTGCCGCCGAAGACTTTATCATCAAGCGCAGCGATGGCCTTTACGCCTATCAGCTTGCGGTGGTGATGGACGATGCCGAAACCGGCATTACCGAGGTGGTGCGCGGCGCCGACCTGATTGAGGCCAGTTGTCGCCAGCTGAGCCTGTTCAATCAATTTGGCTATCAGGCACCCGCCTGGATGCACCTGCCGCTGGCCTGCGCCGAGGTGGGATTCAAGCTGTCGAAGCAAAACCATGCCACGCCGGTGGACAAGGCCAATCCCCTGCCTGCACTCAAGGCTGCGCTGGCCTTTTTGGGCCAGCCAATACCCGATGCAGACAGCGTTGAAAGCCTGCTGGCACAGGCAGTCGCGGACTTTTCTGTGGACTCTATTCCAAGGCGGCGGGAAATCCTGATTGACAGTGGTGGCTAAGGCGCCTGCACACTGTCAATTGACCCCGTTTGGGGTTATCATAGCCGCCAGATTTTTAACCCCTAGTTAAGCTCAAGAGGTGTACCATTTTTCGCCGTATCACTCAGTTCTGTAAGCAACTGTTCGCCGAGGGCGAGCAGCATCCAACGACAGAATCGATTCAGCAGGGTGCCGACAATGCACAGGGCCTGAGTCTGAGCATCACGCCCCGAAATGCCCACACCATCTCGCGCAAAAACATCAGTGAAAATGCGCTCAAGGTGCTTTATCGCCTGAACAAGGCGGGTTACGAGGCCTTTTTGGTGGGTGGCGGTGTGCGCGATCTGCTGCTGGGCCTGGAGCCGAAAGACTTTGACGTGGTGACCAACGCCACCCCCGAAGACATCAAAAAGCTGTTCCGCAACTGCCGTTTGGTCGGCCGCCGTTTCCGTTTGGCCCATATAGTCTTTGGCCGTGACGTGATTGAAGTGGCTACCTTCCGTGGTCATCACGGCAATGAGGATGGCGACAAGATTTCCAAGGCCAATGCCGAGGGACGCCTGCTGCGGGACAACGTGTACGGCTCTATCGATGAAGACGCCGAACGCCGCGACTTTACCGTAAACGCCCTCTACTACGACATCAGCGACTACTCTATCCGCAGCTATGGCGGCGGTATGGAAGATCTCAACGACGGCGTACTGCGCCTGATTGGCGATCCCGAGACCCGCTACCGTGAAGACCCGGTGCGCATGATCCGCGCCGTGCGTTTTGCCACCAAGCTGGGGATGCGTATCGAAGAGGTTACAGCCGCGCCAATCCGCAAGCTGGCACCGCTGCTGCGTGACATTCCGGCCGCCCGCATGTACGAAGAAGTGCTCAAGCTGTTTTTTGCGGGCAAGGGCCAGGCAAACTATCAGATGATGCAGGAATATCAGCTGTTTGCGCCGATTTTCCCGCTGCTGGCCGACACCATTGCCGACTCGCCAAAAGGCCACTGTGCCCGCATGGTGAACCTGGTGATGCGCAATACCGACATCCGGGTAATGGAAGACAAGCCAGTTACACCGGCCTTCTTCTATGCGGCCCTGCTGTGGTATCCACTGAAGAGCCGCGCCGAAGAAATTGCCAACGAGAGTGGCCTGAGCCTGTACGATGCCTATTTTGCCGCCATGGGCGATGTGCTCGAGCAGCAGTGCCAGACCATTTCGCTGCCCAAGCGCTTCAGCGTGCCGGCCCGGGATATCTGGCAAATGCAGCTCAGATTCGAGCGCAGCCAGGGCACCCGAGCCTTTAAACTGATGGAAAACCCCAAGTTCCGCGCCGGTTACGATTTGCTGCTGATGCGCGCCGAAATTGAGGGTGGCAATCTGCAAAAGACCGCCAACTGGTGGCAGTCGTTTGTGGAAGCGTCGGAAGAAGACCGTGGCAATATCGCCCGTGGCGGAGCCAAGAGCGATGCTCCCCGTAACCGCAAGCGCCGGGTGCGCCGTCGCCCCCGCAGTGAAGGCGGCAGCGGTGAAGGTGCCAGAGCTCACACCGGCAGCGACAGCTGAATATGACCCAGGTTTATGTGGCTCTCGGCGCCAATCTCGCCGAGCCCATCAGCCAACTGAACAGGGCCTGCGAGGCCCTGTTGTCCTTGGCAGCCCCGGGCAGTTTCAGGGTGTCACCCTACTATGGCAGTCGCCCCATGGGCGAGGTCGCACAGCCCGATTACGTCAATGCCGTCGCCTGCTTTGACACTGAGCTTGAGCCGCTGGCGCTGCTGGATGCCCTGCAAGCCATTGAACTTGACCAGGGCCGTGAGCGCTCGGTGCGCTGGGGCCCCCGTACCCTGGATTTGGATTTGTTGCTGTATGGCAATCAAGTGATTTGCAGCGACAGACTCACAGTGCCCCACTACGGCATGAAAGACCGCAGTTTTGTGCTTATTCCGCTTGAATGCCTGACTCCGGGGCTGTTGTTGCCCTGTGGCACCCCAGTCCAGAGCCTTATCACCCAGGCAATGCGGGACGAGCTTCACCAACTGACGCCCTGCGATTGAAGTCAGACCTCAGTTGGCTTATAACTCCACTTCACACTCGCTGGTAGAGAAACGCATTATGTCCAAAGTCACCACCTCAACCCTGATGAAGTTTAAACAGGAAGGGAAAAAGTTCACCGCGCTGACCGCTTATGATGCCAGTTTTGCCGCCGCTTTTGACAGTGAGGGCGTTGATGTCCTGCTGGTGGGCGACTCGCTGGGCATGGTACTGCAGGGGCACGAGGATACCTTGCCGGTTACTGTGCAAGACATTGCCTACCACACCCGCTGTGTGCGTCGCGGTATTTCCCGCGCGCTGCTGATAGCCGACCTGCCCTTTATGAGTTACGCCACCGTGGAGCAGACCATGACCACGGCCACCGCCCTGATGCAGGCCGGTGCCAACATGGTGAAACTGGAAGGCGGTGAATGGCTGCTGGAAAGCGTGAAAAAACTCACCGAGCGTGGCGTACCCGTGTGTGCCCACATCGGCCTGACACCTCAGTCGGTGCACGTTTTCGGTGGCTTTAAGGTGCAGGGCCGCGATGCCGACAATGCCCAGCGTATTTTGAATGAAGCCAAGGCACTGGAAGCCGCAGGCGCCCAGCTGCTGGTGATTGAATGTATTCCGGCGTCGCTGGCAAAGGCCATCACCGAGGCCCTGACCATTCCCGTGATTGGCATTGGTGCCGGTAAAGACACCGATGGCCAGATTTTGGTGATGCACGATGTACTGGGCATCTCCAGTGGTTATATTCCACGTTTTTCAAAGAATTACTTAAAGCAGACCGGTGAAATCCGCGCTGCGGTACGCGCCTTTATTGACGAAGTGGCCGATGGCAGCTTCCCTGGCCCAGAACACACCTTTAATTGAGACACAGATGTACACAACCGCTGTAATCGATGAAATCAGACGTCAGGTGCGCCAGTGGCGCGCCAATGGCGAAACCGTGGCCTTTGTGCCCACCATGGGTAACCTCCATGCCGGGCACATCACCCTGATAAAAGAAGCCACACAACGTGCCGACCACGTGGTGGCCTCGATTTTCGTCAACCCCATGCAGTTTGGTAAAAACGAGGATCTGGACGCCTACCCTCGCACCCTGGCAGAAGATCAGGCCGCGCTGACCGCCGCCGGTTGTGAGCTGCTGTTTACCCCAACGCCTGACATCATTTATCCCAAGGGACTGGATGCCCAGACCTATGTGGAAGTACCGGGCATTTCCGATGAGCTGTGCGGTGCCAGCCGTCCGGGCCATTTCCGTGGCGTGGCCACCATAGTGCTGAAGCTGTTTAACATAGTGCAGCCCGATGTGGCCCTGTTCGGCCGCAAGGATTATCAGCAGCTTCTGGTCATTCGCACCATGGTGGAAGACCTGTCTTTGCCGCTGGAAATCATCGGCGTGGAAACCGTGCGCGAAGCCAGTGGCCTTGCCATGAGCTCCCGCAACGGTTACCTGACCGCCGATGAGAAGGCCCGCGCTGCCGCCCTCAAGGCCGCCCTGGATGCCCTAGCCGCACAAATCAGTGCAGGCAGCACCATAGCTGCCGCCATCGCCAAGGCCAATACGTCCCTGATGGATGCCGGGTTCCGCCCGGACTATCTGGAAGTGCGCAGCGCCACCACCCTGGCCCTGCCCACGGATGCCGACAAGGAACTGGTGGTGCTCGGCGCCGCATACCTTGGCAAGGCCCGCCTGATTGATAATCTGGTGTTCAGCCGCTAAGGTTAAACAGACATACGAAGGGAGCCAAGGCTCCCTTTTTTATTGTCTCAAAGACGGTAAATTCATCACCAAGTACATATTTTAACTGGTGTTTTTTATTGACGTGCGCCATATTATTGGCAGTCACACCCGAAAGCCGAGAAGGTTTTGGGAACCAGGTTTTCACACAGAATCAAAAGGATGTGCCACCCATGCGAGCCCTTGCTCCCTTGCTGCTATGTCTGTTGCCGCCCATGGCGAGCGGCGCGGACACCATTTATAAATGCATCAAGGATGACAGGGTGGTGTATTCCCAGACCAATTGCCCCGGCGAATACCACCAGCGCGAGATGGCGTTTGAGTTTGGCCTGACCCGGGAAGTGGACTCGGACAAACCCAAGGACCCCAACGATCCCCTGACCGAACTGTTAAACGGGAAAACCATTACCAGCGAGAAGATGCTGGCGCTTATCGACAGTGAAATCTATCGCCTGAATCAGGAAAACAGCTACATTGAGGTGCTGCGGGCCAGCGAGAAGAAGAAGCTGGATCGCAAACGCTTTTGGCGAGGCGCTCCGGAAACCGATCCGGAGTTTTTAAAAGAAGTGGCGGCGATGAACCAGAGATTTGATGAAATGAAAGGCGCCAACGACGCCTCCATTTCGTCCCTCAAGGCAAGGCGGGACACAGTTGCCACCGCCGATGCCCACTAGGCTGGACGGCCACCCCGGCCGCAGTCAGCTGCGAAGCCCAATACCCCGTGAAATCAGGTAATACGCCAGATACCAAAGCCCCACACACAGGCTCAGCATCACAGCAAAAGACACGCCCAGACTCAAATCTGCCACCCCGAGAAAGCCGTAGCGGAACAGGTTTATCATGTAAACCACAGGGTTTAAGGTAGAGACCGCATGCCAGAAGTCAGGCAGCAAGGAAAGCGAATAGAACACCCCACCCAGATAGGTCAGTGGCGTCAGCACGAAAGTGGGGATAATGCTGATGTCATCGAAGCTCTTGGCAAACACCGCATTGATAAGCCCGCCCAGTGAAAAGAGCACCGAGGTGATGAACACGGTCACGGCCACCAGCCCCAGGTGATGGATGCTGAGATCAACAAAGCTCAATGCCACCAGGGTTACTATCAGGCCCACGCAGAGACCACGGGCCACGCCGCCACCCACGTAACCGGCAATCATCACGTAATGGGGCACGGGCGCCACGATAAGCTCTTCGAGGTTGCGCTGAAACTTGGCGCTGAAGAAGCTGGATGCCACGTTGGAGTAGGAGTTGGTGATGACCGACATCATGATAAGACCGGGGGCAATAAACTCCATATAGCTAACGCCACCCATTTCGCCGATACGGCCGCCCACCAGATTCCCAAAAATCATAAAATACAGGGTCATGGTGATGGCTGGGGGCACCAGGGTTTGCACCCAGATACGGGTGAAACGGGTGATTTCTTTAATCAGAATGCTTTTGAAAGCGGTCAGGTACAAGGCCTTCATCTCAGTTGTGGCTCCCCGTTGCTTTGGCCTGTTTGGCCCCTTCCACCAGCGCCACAAACAGCTCTTCCAGACGGTTGGCTTTGTTGCGCATCGACAGCACCTCTATCCCCTGCGCCGACAGCTGGGCAAAGAGTTGATTGAGGCTGTGCTCTTTGGCGATATCCACCTCAAGGGTGTGATTATCTACCAGGCGACACTGGATCCCATCAAGGGCTGGCAGTGCGTCGACATCACGCTTCAGATCCAGGATAAAGGTTTCCATATTCAGCTTGGCCAGCAGCTTTTTCATGCTGGTGCACTCCACCAGTTCCCCTTTGTCGATAATGCCGATATTGCGGCACAGCATTTCGGCTTCTTCGAGGTAGTGGGTGGTGAGAATAATGGTAACGCCCTGACGGTTCAGTTCGGTTAAAAAGCTCCACATGGAGCGGCGCAGCTCAATGTCCACCCCGGCTGTGGGCTCATCCAGAATAAGCAGCTTGGGTTCGTGCATCAGGGCCCGGGCAATCATCAGACGGCGCTTCATGCCGCCGGACAACTGACGGGACGGGCTGTTACGCTTCTCCCAAAGGTCCAGCGCGCTGAGGTATTTCTCGGCCCGCAGCAAGGCCTCAGGACGGGGCACACCATAGTATCCGGCCTGATTGACCACGATTTGCAGTACGGTTTCAAACTGGTTGAAGTTGAATTCCTGCGGTACCAGCCCGATACACAGCTTGGCGGCCTCAAGCTGCCTGTCGATATCATGGCCAAAGACTTCTACCTTGCCGCTGCTCTTTTGCACCAGCGAGCTGATAATACCTATGGTGGTGGACTTACCGGCACCGTTGGGGCCGAGCAGGGCAAAAAAGTCCCCCTTGGCCACTTCCAGGCTGATGCCCTTGACCGCCTCCACACCGCCTTTGTAGGTTTTCTTCAGCCCTTCTATTCTGAGTGCCACCCCAGTTGCAGCCTCTGTCATTGCTTCCCCTCGCTGAACCTGAATTTAAAACTCAACTGTCTTGATGCCTTAAACAAAAGCGGGGGCCACAGCCCCCGATTTCACCCTGACCCGCTTATTCCTGCGGGATCACCTTGGCGATATAAGGCAGGTTACGATACTTCTCGGCATAGTCGATACCGTAGCCAACGATAAACTCGTCGGGAATGGTAAAGCCGACAAAATCCACGTGTACATTCACTTCACGGCGCTCTGGCTTATCCAGCAGGGTGCACAGAGCCAGACTCTTTGGCTCACGCACCAGCAGGAGTTCACGCACCTTGGACAGGGTGTTGCCCGAATCGATGAGATCTTCAACGATAAGCACATCACGATCGGCGATATCAGACTGCACGTCTTTGAGGATCTTCACATCGCGGGAGCTGGACATGGCATTGCCGTAGCTGGAAACGCACATAAAGTCGATTTCCACATGGCCCTTGATACGGCGACACAGGTCAGCCATAAAGACCGCGGATCCCTTGAGCAGACCTACCATCAGCAGGCGTTCGCTGTTTTCATAGTGGGCGTTGATACGCTCGGCCAGTTCATTGAGTTTTTGGTCAATCTCGGCGGCCGAGATCATCTCTTCGATGGTGTGTTTCATAATACTCTCAATTATCAGAAGCTTGTGTGGCGCCTTCGCCACCATAACCCCAGCGCCTGGTCAGGCTGTGGGCTACGCCCAAATGGTCAAGAATTCGTGCGACCAGGAAGTCTACCAGATCCTGTACCGATTTGGGATGGTGATAGAAGCCCGGCGCCGCAGGCATAATCACGGCGCCAAGCTGGGTCAGCCTGAGCATATGTTCCAAGTGAATAGCATTAAACGGGGTTTCCCTTGGCACCAGAATAAGTTGGCCGCGCTCCTTGAGCACCACATCGGCGGCGCGCTCC
The DNA here is from genome assembly GCF_019457615.1 of Shewanella zhangzhouensis. Lineage (NCBI taxonomy): Bacteria > Pseudomonadati > Pseudomonadota > Gammaproteobacteria > Alteromonadales > Shewanellaceae > Shewanella > Shewanella zhangzhouensis. Next base: position 996,178 of record NZ_CP080414.1, on the reverse strand, counting down.
AGCAGATTGTTGCTCATGCCGGTGGCAACCGCTGCCAGGGTACCGGTGGAGCAGGGGCAAATGACCATCTGTTTTGGCGCGGCCGAGCCGGATGCCGGCGGCGAAAACCACTCATCTTTACCCAGCACCACCAGCTCACCGGCGTCGCAGCCAATAAAGCCACGGATTTGGGCTTCGGCCTTCGCGCCATCGGCCGACAGCTTAAGGCCCTCTTCGGTGGCAAACACCACCCGGGCGGCGCTGGAAATCATTAAAAACACCCGGTAATCGGCTTCAAGCAGGCATTTGAGCAGCTTAAGGCCGTAGGGCGCGCCGGAGGCACCCGTCCAGGCAAGACTGATGCTGTTTAGCTTTGGCATCAGGGGCTGATGTTCATTCATCTTGATTCACTTCTCTTAAGCGGTTCAGGCCAGCTTGGCAGCAATGGCTGCCTTCAGCTTGCCATGGATACCATCAAAGCCGCCGTTGCTCATCACCACCAGTTGGTCACCGCTCTGTACCCTGGCAGCCACCTTGGCCACTATGCTGTCGATATCATAGTCTACATCCACCGGCAGCGGTGCCTGGGCCATGGCATCGCGGATATCCCAGCCGATATTGTCGGCCTGATACAGGAAAGCCTCGTCGGCCAGCGCCATGGACAAGGCCAGGGTGTCCTTGTGAACACCGCGTTTCATGGTGTTTGAGCGGGGCTCCAGCACCACAAAGATACGGGCATTCCCCACCTTGGCCCTGAGCCCCTTGAGGGTGGTTTCGATGGCCGTGGGATGGTGGGCAAAGTCGTCGTACAGGCTCACACCGCCAACCTCACCAATCAGCTCCAGCCTGCGCTTGGGGGGCATAAAACCGCTGAGAGCTTCGATGGCTGCCGCCGGGGCAACGCCCACGTGGCGCGCGGCGGCGATGGCCATGACCGCGTTTTCCATGTTGTGGCTGCCGATAAGCTGCCAGTCAAGCACGCCCTGAACTTCACCACCATACAGCACTTCAAATTGATGGCCATCGGCCGCCAGTGGTCTAACCGACCAATCGGCGCCCGCCTGATGGCTGAAGGTTTCCTGCTCGCTCCACAGTCCCTTGTCGATAACCTCGGCCACCGCTTTGCTGTCTTTGGGCCAAATCACCTTGCCACAACCGGGCACGGTGCGGATGACATGGTTAAACTGGCGCTGAATATCGGCAAGCGAGTCGAAAATATCGGCGTGATCAAACTCGAGGTTATTGATAACCAAAGTTTTTGGCTGATAGTGCACAAACTTGGAACGCTTGTCGAAAAAGGCGCTGTCGTACTCGTCGGCCTCGACCACAAAGAAGGGGGAGTTCCCCAGACGGGCCGATACGCCAAAGTTCTGAGGTACGCCACCAATCAGGAAGCCCGGCTCATAGCCGCAATGTTCCAATACCCATGCCAACATGCTGGAGGTGGAGGTTTTACCGTGGGTACCGGCCACCGCCAGCACCCAGCGACCGGGCAGTATATGGTCGCGCAAAAATTGTGGCCCTGAGGTGTAGGCCATGCCCTTGTTGAGCACGGCTTCCACGCAGGGATTGCCCCGGCTCATGGCATTGCCAATCACCACCAAATCCGGTTCGCTTTCAAGCTGCACAGGGTCAAAACCCTGAATGAGTTCAATGCCCTGCTCTTCGAGCTGAGTGCTCATGGGCGGATACACGTTGGCATCCGATCCTGTGACCTTGTGTCCCATGGCCCGCGCCAGCAGCGCCAGACCACCCATAAAGGTGCCGCAAATCCCGAGAATGTGTACGTGCATAGGCTCCTGCCAATTCAGGTACGAAAACCATACCCAAAAGAATTGAAAAATCAGCGGCCATTGTACCTTCGCCTCCCCCCAAAGGCGAGCTTGGCTCGGTCAGCGGCCTTGACCCTCAGCACAAAAAAATTTCGCCGCCCGCCCCCATGGCAGGGCCTTTCGGGCAAGGCTAGAATGCTCGCCGGTTTGCCCCCCAAGATTCCCGGGGTGCGCAGCCCCAAGCCCCCAACCCCTATCGGAATCCATATCCCATGTTGTCTCACACGTTTCGCCCCTGGGCCACGGCCCTGTTGTGCACACTGTTTTTGCAGGCCTGTGTTGCCCCCATGTTACTGCTGTCACCCCAGAGCCAACTGCTGTGGGCCCTGATGAAACCCTTGGTGGGATTGGACCCAAACGAGGTAAACCTGCTGCAGCAGCCCATGATAAAAAGCCGCCTGGAGCCCCTGCTGGGCGAGCATTACGGCACTGCCGTGAGCCTGCTGCAAACCGCTGATGAGCTGCAACAGGAAGGCCCGCTGTTTTATCTGGTGTCCCGCTACACGCCTGTGCCGGAGATGGCCGAAAAAGCCGGGTTTGTGTGGAACAGTGATACCAACCAGATGGCGGTGATGCTGATAAAGGGTGATGTGACCCAGGTCTTCGCCGAGCCGCTGCAGCAGGCCGTGCAGGGCACTCTGGCTTCGGCCGCTCCCGCCTGGCCCAGCGCCCTTGAACCCTTTGCACAAGGCGCCGCATCACTGAGCCAGAACCAAGACCAAAACTAGAGTAACGCAGGCAAGGACGCCATGAACCTGATGCCTGGGCCGCTTGCCACAGTTCCGCCCCAGGTCCCGGTCATCGAACACCAATAACAAGGAAGGCCCTCCAGTGAGGGCCCTTTCTGACAACCAAATTGCGCAAGCTTTACACCAAAAAGCGCCCTACATTACCCGACAACCCAGTGCCAATCTGGGCGATTTCGTCGGCCGCCTCCCGGGTGCGCCTGACAACACCGATACTCTCCTGGGAGAGCAAATTCAGTGAGCTGATATTCTGATTTACCTCATCCACCACCTTGCTCTGCTCCTCTGTGGCGGTGGCAATCAGGTAAATCAAATCCTTGGTGCGGGACACAGCCTCATCCACACCGGCAAGTGCCCGGGTGATGCTGCCAGACGCCTCGACCACTGAGTCCACCTGACGGGTGCCTGAGTCTATCGCCGATACGGCTTCACTGACTCCGGCCTCCAGCCCGGCAACCATGCGCTGGATATCCTCGGTGGATTGCTGGGTACGGCTCGCCAATGTTCTGACTTCGTCTGCCACCACGGCAAAGCCGCGCCCCTGCTCACCGGCCCTGGCCGCTTCGATGGCAGCATTCAGTGCCAGCAGGTTGGTTTGCTCGGCAATGCCCCGAATAACGTCCAGCACAGTGACGATTTGCTTGGACTCGGAGGCAAGATTCTGGATCACCTCGCTGGCATGGGAGACCACACCGGCCAGTTGCTGTACCCGATCAACCGATTGGCCCACCACGGTACTGGACTCCTTGATAAGGGTATTGGCATGCTCGGTATCGCTGAGGGCATTTTGGGAGCTGGCGGCCACTTCGTGTACGGCATGGCTCAGTTGATGCACTGCCGTGGCGATTTGCTCCAGATTGGCATTCTGCTCCGAGGAAATTTTTTCGCTCTCTTTGGCCGAATGATTGAGGCCTACTACCCGGGCATCCAGTGAAACCGCATCACTTTTGATGGTCGAAATCAGTTGCTGCAGCTTCATCATCAGGCCGTTAAAGGTTCTGGCCAGCAGCGACAATTCGTCACGGCCGCTGTCATCGAGCCTGCCACGCAGGTCCCCTTCCCCATCACTGATGGCGGCAATCATGGTATCGAGCTCTTCTACCCTGGAGGTGACCAATCTGGGGCCATACACCACGCTGATGATACTGGCCAGCACCACCAGAATGATGATGCCAAACAACAGATTAATACCGCGTTGACTGGCTTCAAGCGCCTGACTGGTGACCTCATCTGCCTTGTTTTTTACCCACTCGCCGGTTTTGTCGTAGTGCCCGCGCAGCGCCTGAAACAAGGGTTCCACCACTTCATTGTTGTAGTTGGCGGCAGCCAGAGGACTCTGGCTATCCGCCATGGTAAACACCTGAGTGGCCGCTGACAGCCAGGCATCGTATTCACGCTGAAACTGGGCTTTGTTGCTCTGCAGCTCTGGATACTCCTTAAGCAGGCTCATCACCAGTGCCATCCTGTCCAGCGCCTGCTTGGCATTTTCATCGAAGTCCTGGCGGTATTTATCCCCACCTGACTGCCCGAGCAAACGGTACTGCACGTAATTTTGGCTGGCAGTAAGCGCCTGATAGAGATCCCTGTCTGCATTCAACCCCGCATCCACCGCCGACAGAAAGGTGGTCGCCACATTTTTTGCGTCGGACGATAACCGCTTGGCATTTAAAATACTCACCACTGCAATGGCAACCGTCATGACCACGATGACAACCAGCGGAATCGAAAACTTGGCTCTGATGGTTAACTCATTGAGATTCATATTTAATCTTCCTATGCTGATGTCTCGACCCACTGCAAAAGCGCTCAGGCTTTGTGCATACAGGAACAAAATGCCCTCAGAAAAATGTAGCACAGCAGAAAAAAGCGGCAGCTTCAAAACTGACACTAATGTCTTGATAAGATAGCGCGGAGCGCTCAGCAGAGCCGATTGCCTGGACGACGCAAAGGAGACGATAACCATGCAGTCTCAGTAGAGAGCACAGGCAACATTCAGCACAGTGATTGGTGTTTTTGGCAAAGCCGCCCAGCGGCGATAACCCTGAGCGTAGCAGCGCTTCTTGGCGGGAAGGCGCTGTGACGGCGATGACGCCAGACGGGACACATTCAGCACAGCGATTGGTGCTGTTGGCAAAGCCGCCCAGCGGCGACAGCCCTGAGCGTAGCAGCGCTACGTGATGGGGTGGCGCTGTGACGGCAATGCCGCCAAAGCCTTGACTGATGTGTCATATTCAGCACTGTGATTGGTGCTATAGGCAAAGCCGCCCAACGACGATAACCCTGAGCGTAGCAGCGCTACATGATGGGATGGCGCTGTGACGGCTATGCCGCCAAAGCCTTGAATAACGTGTCATATTCAGCACAGTGATTGGTGCTTTTGGCAAAGCCGCCTAGCGGCGACAGCCCTGAGCGTAGCAGCGCTACGTGATGGGATGGCGATGTGACGGCAATGCCGCCAAATCACCAATCACGAAGCTGAAATCAGAAGTCGAAGCCGGATTGGGCTTTGACTCCTGCCTCAAACGCATGCCTCACACACTCAATCTCACTCACGGTATCGGCAAGCTCCAGCAGCTGTCGGTGGCAGTTACGCCCTGTGACTATCACATGTTGATGCGCTGGCCGGTTTTTCAGGGCGGTCAGCACCCGCTCCAGGTCCAGATAGTGGTAGCTCAACATATAGGTAAGTTCATCCAGCAGGATAAGGTCCAGGCTGTCATCCTTAAGCCAGGTCTCGGCCACGGCCCAGGCTTTTTCGGCTGCGGCAGTATCGGTTTCACGGTTTTGGGTTTCCCAGGTAAAACCCGTGGCCATGACTTCAAAAGGCACGCCAACACCTTCAAGCAGGTTACGCTCGCCGCAGTCCCAGCCGCCCTTGATAAACTGCACTACGGCGGTCTTTTTACCGTGGCCAACGGCGCGGGCAACAGTGCCGAAGCCGGCGGTGCTCTTGCCCTTGCCGTTACCTGTGATCACCATGAGCACGCCCCGCTCAATGGTCGCGGCGGCCACCTTGGCGTCCACGGCTTCCTTTACCTTTTGTTGCCTTGCCTTGTGGCGCTCGGCCTTGATTTCAGTCATCCAAATGTCCTGATAGCGTCATTAAAAGAGAGAATTGAGCCTGGCCATATCCAGGTGCTCAGCCAGAGTATCCGCCAGTCGGTCGAGCTGCTGCTCTCTGTGATCTTCCAGCGACATGCCCCGGCCATCACCGCGATAACCAGCCCAGGCGAGCACCGCATCCAGCGCCGCCGGGGTATCGAAAATGCCGTGAAGATAGCTGCCGAAGATGGCGCCATCGTCGCTGATGCAGCCCCGGTCGCTGGCAGGGTTGCCATTGTCGTCCACCAAAAACAGCGGCCTTGTAAGCTGTCCCAGCACTGTGGTGCGGCCACAGTGAATTTCATAGCCGCTTACCGCCACGGCACCCTCGCCGAGGCTAAGTTCTCCCGAAACATTGGCCAAAACCTTGGTGCCTTCAAGCTCGGTGATCAGGGGTAAAAGCTCCAGCCCATCAGTGCTGCCGGGCGCATCTTCTATGCCGTCGGGGTCATCGATTTCTATCCCCAGCATCTGATAACCACCGCAAATGCCCATCAGTTTGCCGCCGTACCTCAGGTGCTTTCGAAGGGCAGAGTCAAAGCCCCTGACTTTGAGGCATTCGAGATCGGCGCGCACATTCTTGCTGCCGGGCAGTATCACAAGGTCGGCGCCCTGCAGAGCATCAGGGCTGGCACTCTGAATATCCAGATAATCAAAATCCACCCCCGGATGCAGCCGCAGCGGATCAAAGTCGGTGTGATTGCTGGTGCGGGGGTACACCAGCACCCTCACCCGGAACCCGGCGTCGGTATCGGCACCCACTTGCTGATAGGGCACCAGCGCATCTTCGGCGTCCAATAACAGGTTGTGCAAATAAGGCACCACACCCAGCACGGGCTTGCCGGTATGGGCCTCGAGCCAATCCAGCCCCGGCTGCAGCAGGCTGATATCTCCGCGAAAACGGTTGATCACAAAGCCCTTGATGCGCGCCTGCTCAGATTCAGACAGCAGCGCCAGGGTACCCACCAGCTGGGCAAACACGCCGCCCTTATCAATGTCGGCCACTAAAATCACCGGACAGTCCACCGCTTCGGCAAACCCCATGTTGGCGATGTCATTTTCCCGCAGGTTGATTTCGGCTGGGCTGCCGGCGCCCTCTACCAGCAGGTAATCGAAGGACTGTTGAAGACGATTGAAAGATTCCAGCACGGCATCCATGGCAATGGCCTTGTATCCCTTGCCCTCGGGGCCGAAAAAGGCCGATGCTTCGAGGGACGTGAGCGCCTTGCCATGAACTATGACCTGCGCCCGGGTGTCTGAGCCCGGCTTGAGCAATATGGGATTAAAATCGGTATGGGCTTTCAGCCCACAGGCGGCGGCCTGCAGCGCCTGGGCGCGGCCAATCTCACCGCCGTCTTCGGTCACGGCGCTGTTAAGGGCCATATTCTGGGGTTTGAAGGGCGCCACCTTAAGGCCTTTTCTGGCCAGCAGGCGACAAAGCCCGGCGACCAAGGTGGTTTTACCGGCATCCGAGGCCGTGCCCTGGATCATCAGCGTAGAAGCGCCCATGGGTTATCCTCCCATTTCAACGTTGATGGAGCTGCCTTTCAGCGCCAGCGGCATCCCGGCCACCACCAGGAACACCCTGTCGGCGATGGCGGCAATGGCCTGATTGAGCCACCCCGCTTCATCCACAAACTGGCGGCTGAGTTCGCCCAAAGGCACTATGCCTGAGCCCACTTCGTTACTGACCAGCCACAGCTGCCCACGAAAATCGCCAATGGCTTTCAGGAGCTCCTTGCGTGCCTCGGTTATCGTCTGAGGCTTTGCCATCAGGTGATTGGTCAGCCATAACGTCAGGCAGTCCACCAGTACCGGCCGAGCCTCACCGGACAAGGCGCGCAGCTGCGCAGCCAAATCCAGCGGCGCTTCGATAAGGTGCCATTGGCAGTGTGCCTCTGCCCTGTCTTGCTGGTGACGGGCGATACGGGCCGCCATCTCATCATCCCCCGCCGTGGCCGTGGCAAGGTAAATCCCCCGGGGCGAAACCCGGGCAACCTGAGTCTCGGCAAAACAACTCTTGCCACTGCGGGCGCCACCGAGAACCAGATGGATCATGACTGACTCCACAGCAGCAGGAGCACTGAACAGACTTCAAGTTCAGGCATTGTCTGACAGGCGCCCTTAAGCGAATAAGCGCACACTGAGTAGCCTGCAGCAGTGTTTGACCGGGCGATGACAGGCACACTCACGACTGACTCCACAGCATCAGGAGCACCAGATAGACCACAAGCTCGAGTATTTGCTGACAGGCGCCCAGGGTGTCTCCCGTGTAGCCGCCGATGTGGCGTGACTGCCAACGGGCCAGCAGGCTGCGGGCCACAAAGAGGGTGATGAGTATCACCAGCGTCGCGCCCACACCGGTAAGCAGCAAACAAATCACCCCGGCACTGAGCACTAAAAACAGCACTTCATCCCAATGCATCGACTGAGCCAGGGGCTTGGCCTTGCTCTCGGCATCTTCGCGCACATAAGTATGGTTAAAAATAATACTGGCGGCAAAGGCGCGGCTTAAGGTATGCCCCAGCACCAGACCACCCACCACGCTGGAAACCGAGTAGAGTGCCAGTTCGCTTAACAGCTGAAATTTAAGCAGTAATGCCAGCATCAGCGCGAGAGAACCATAGGATCCGACCCGGCTGTCTTTCATGATTTCGAGCTTGCGCTCCCGCTCGAAGGCACCGCCAAAACCGTCTGCGGTATCGGCAAGACCATCTTCATGGAAGCCGCCGGTGAGCAGCACAGTGGCAATCATGGCCAGCACCACGGCAACGGAGGCTGGAAAGATAAACTGGGTCAGGTAAAACACCAGGGCGGCGATAAGCCCAACCAGGGTGCCCACCAGGCCAAAATAACGGCTGGCGCGGTTTAAGCCTTCGCCGCTGTAATCGAGTTTTACCGGCACAGGAATGCGGGTAAAAAAAGTGAGCGCCAACAAAAACAACTCAAGTTCACGCTTAAAGGTCGACATAACTGCTCCCGCCCTAAGGCGTTACATCTGTAATTCCGGCGTCACTGAAGCACGCCATTTCACGATAAAAATTGGCCGCAGCCTGCACCAGCGGCAGGGCCAATGCCGCCCCCGTACCTTCACCGAGACGCATATCCAGGCTGAGCAGCGGCTCGGCCTCAAGGTGCGCCAGTATCAGCCCGTGGGCACGCTCTGCAGAGCGATGAGCAAAGATAAGGTATTCGCGGCTTTGGGGGAACATCTTCACGGCAGCGAGTGCGGCCACGGTGGCAATAAAGCCATCCACCAACACAGGAATTCCCAGCTCGGCAGCCCCCAACATGGCGCCGGTCATCTCGACAATTTCAAAGCCGCCCACACAGGCAAGGATGGATTCGGGGCTGGTTAGCATATCCAGATGCAGCAACAGCGCCTGCTCCACCAGCATCTGCTTGCGCTTGAGGGTGGCTGCATCCACACCGGTTCCCCGGCCGACACAGTCTTTGGCCTCAAGCCCCATCAGGGCAGCCATCACGGCGGCAGCGCTGGAGGTATTGCCAATGCCCATTTCCCCCAAAGCAATAAGATTGGTGCCTTCGGCGTGGTGGGCACGCACCCGTTCACGGCCAAAGGCGAGGCCATGTTCAACCTGACCAAGGGTCATGGCGGCGCGCTTGTGAATGGGGCCTGTGCCTGCGCCGAGGCGACAATCGGTCACGCCCATATCCCTTGGCGGCGCGCTCAGCATACCGGCGTCGATGATTTCAAGCTGCCAACCGAGCTGACGGCAAAACACATTGATGGCAGCGCCGCCGCTGGCAAAGTTGGCGACCATCAGAGCAGTTACCTCAGGGGGGGCTATGGATACACCGGCACTGGCAATGCCATGGTCGGCAGCAAACACCAACATGGCGGGGCGCTTAATTTCCGGCGTATCGCCCAGCAGCCGCGCCAGATGCGCCGCCAGGGGTTCGAGCGCCCCCAGGGCGCCCCTTGGCTTGGTTTTATCGTCGATACGCGCCTGGATTTGCTCATCCCGTTCGCGGCTGACGGGAGCTATATCAAACATCCGATATCCTTATTCACTCCTGCGGCCAAAGAGCAGCGTCAGGAAAAACACACTGCCAACCACGGCAGTAATCACCCCCACAGGCAGCTCCTGTGGTGGCAGTAAACTGCGGGTCATCACATCGACCCACACCATAAAAAGTCCACCCAGCATGGCCACAATCAGCAGCGACTGACTGCCGGGAAACAGCAATCGGGTGATGTGGGGGATCATCAGCCCCACAAAACCAATGCCCCCGCAGCTGGCTACCAGCACGGCTGTCATCAAAGAGCACATCAGCAAACTGATAATGCGCAGTTTGGCCACGGATACCCCAAGGGCATGGGCAGTTTCATCACCGGCACTGAGGGCAAAGAGCTGCCGCCGAACCAGCAGCAAAAAGCCCACAAAGAGGCCAAACACCAACCAGGGCAACCAGAGCAGATCCCATGCGGCGCGGGCAAAGCTGCCCAGGCTCCAGAATATCACCGACGCCGTCACCTGGGGGCTTGAAAAATATAGAAGCAAACTGCCGAGGGCGCCGAATAAAAAGGAGGTGGCGACCCCGGAAAGCAGCATGCGCTCCACCTGGCTTTGCAGCCCAAAGCCACTGAGGGTGAGCACCACCAACACAGAGGCACTGGCACCGATAAAAGCCCCCAGCGGCAGACCGATGGCGAGCAGCACCCCATGAGTAATCCCAAGGCTGAGCACCACAATCGCCCCCAGGCTGGCACCGGCACTGATCCCAAAAAGATAAGGGTCAGCCAGGGGGTTTCGGGTCACCAGTTGCAGCGCCCAGCCGGAGAGCGCCAATCCCGCGCCACACACAAAGGCCAGGAGGATGCGCGGCAACCTCAGCTCCAGCAGAATGCGGCTGTCGAGATAGGCCACATCGGCGGGGCGCTCGCCAATGAGCGCATGCAGGTACACCGACATAGCCTCGCGAAAGCCGATGTCCACGGCGCCAAAAATACTGGCCAGCACCGGCGATAGCAGACAGGCCAGAATAAGCGCCAGCACCATCAGCTCCCGGCGTCCGAGCGGGGTTAACAGGGCTTTGAGGGCCGTCACAGGCTCACCTCTTTGCGGCCTTGGGAGGCGGTGCGGGCATCATAACCATAGTAGTAATGGATGAGCGGACGGCCATGCTGGGGGTGAGGCTCTACCGTGGTGCACACCCCAAATACAGAGGCGAGCATGGCCTCGGTGAGCACTACCTCAGGCGTGCCCGAGGCTTCCAGGCGGCCACGGGACATCAGCAGCAGCTCATCGCACAGGGCACTGGCCAGGTTCAGGTCGTGGATGGTGCAAATCACGCAGATATCCAGGCGTTTGAGGAGTTCCAGCACTTCGATTTGAAAGCGCACATCCAGGTGGCTCGTGGGTTCATCCAGGATCAAAAACTGCGGCTTTTGCACCAGCGCCCGAGCAATGAGGGCCCGCTGTTTTTCACCACCGGACAGCTTGCCAAAGGGTTGGCGGCCATAGCCTTCGAGCCCCACTTCCGCGAGAGCCGCTGCAATGCCTGCCTTGTCGGCGGCGCTGTCGGCAGCAAGCCAGCCCTTGTGGGGGATAAGCCCCATGGCAACAACGGCTTCGGTGGAGAGATCAAACAGGGGCGGTAATTCCTGGGGTACCACGGCCACGGCGCGGGCAAAGCTGCGCCTGGAATAGAGGTGAATGTCCTGACCATTGAGCAGTATGCTGCCACTGTCCGGGCGAATATAGCGGTACAGGCAGCGCAGCAGGGATGACTTGCCGGCGCCGTTGGGGCCAATAACCCCATACATACCGTTTCCGGACAGGGCAAAGCTTACGCCGTCCAGCAGCGGCCGCTCCCCTACCCGCCAGCAGAGGTTGCTGACTTCGATGGCCGGGGTCATGGTGTTACCCCATTAAACAGGTACCCGGGTTCCCTCTGGGGAACGGGCATGGCAATTTGGCTCATATCACTCCACCGGGTAACCCGCCCGGACAGGGAAAGTAAAAGAAGCACAGGGGCAGGTATCCTGACTCGGGGGCATTCCCCCACACAGTTGCGGGCACAGTCCGGGCTGATACCTTATGGTATGTCCCCGGTTCCCTTTTCATGTCGGGTTGGCATGGCCCCCGACACCCCTGGCGTGAATGGCCGGAGCAGTGACTCCGGTCCGCAGATTATCAGACCTTTCACCTACCTGGTAAAGGGCCAAAAGACTGGGTGAAGCGCAATATTCTCAGCTGCCCCAGAGTAATCGCCCCTGCCAGCCGCCATTTGTTCGGTACCAACGGGTGTGCACCCGGGCGCCGTAATCCAGCTCCAATGCCCCATAAAAACCCGCTGCCCGCTCTGCCCCCAAAATAGCGGCCATCAGGCAACGGATAACACCGCCGTGGGTCACCACCCACAGTGGCCCGGCATCATTAAGCGGCGCCTTTGCCAGCAGCCCTTGCAGCGCCGCCGCCACCCTGGCTTCAAAGGCGTGCATGGGCTCGCCGCCCTCGGGCGTTATGGCCCAGGGGTCTTGCCACCAGGCCTCCATGGGAGCGGTTTGCCAGAGCAGTGCTATGGACTGCCCATCCCAGACGCCAAAGTCCATCTCGGTCAGCTGAGGCTCAATAAGTATGTCTGGTGGATTACTCCCGGGGTGTCCGGCTGTGATTTCTGCCTGCAAGGCATTCGCAAGCCGCGCGCAGCGCTGCAAAGGCGATGAGATGATTCGGGCAGGTACCGCCATGTCACGGGCCTTGCCGGCAATGGCGATGAGGGCACCTTCATTGGGCTCGGCATCGCTTCGGCCCCGCAGCACGGCGCCATCTTCACACTGGCCATGGCGCCAGAAAATAATGTCACGGGGAGACATCTGGACATGGCTTTTGTCGTCCAGTGAGTCCCCGTGAGCTTTGGCGTTATCCTTTTCCACAGCCACCACAGCGTCAGCGTCTTGCCTGTGCATCTTGCTCTACCCCGTTTTTATATCAGCGTCCTGTGGCGGCCTCTTTCTGGTCTTACCCAGACCAGGGGCTGGCCTCAGTGCTGGCGCCAGGCGCGTCGCTTGCTCCTGAGCCTTCGCTTGCCCCTAAAGCTAAGTTTCGCGTATTATGGACGTCTATACGTATAAATGTCCAAATCAAATTAAGCGGGCGCCGTACCGGTTTTACCTTTTCAGCGGCATCAACCCGGCTTAGGCTACACAGGACAGTCACTTTTTTGTACTTTGCAGGTGTTTTTTATGGCAACTCCAGTGTTATCCCAGGCGACCAGGGCGCTTGCCCACAGCCGTCAACAGCGACTGAACGAGGATCTCTCCAAGCGTATTCTTATCCTCGACGGCGCCATGGGAACCATGATCCAGGGTCACAAACTGGAGGAAGAGCACTATCGCGGCAGCCGCTTCGCCCACTGGCACTGCGACGTAAAAGGCAATAACGACCTCTTGGTGCTGACCCAGCCTGAAATCATCAAAGGCATTCACCGCGAGTATCTGCTGGCCGGTGCCGACATTATCGAAACCAACACCTTTAACGCCACCACGGTTGCCATGGCCGACTATGAGATGGAGGCGATCTCGGCCGAGATTAACCTTGTTGGTGCCCGCATCGCCCGCGAAGTGGCCGATGAAGTGGAAGCCCAAACCGGCATCCCCCGCTATGTGGCCGGCGTACTTGGCCCCACCAACCGCACCTGCTCCATCAGCCCGGATGTGAATGACCCGGGCTACCGTAATATCCACTTCGATGATTTGGTGGCCGCCTACCGCGAGTCCACCGCCGCCCTGATTGAAGGCGGCGCCGATATCATCATGGTGGAAACCATTTTCGATACCCTGAACGCCAAGGCGGCACTGTTTGCCATCGAATCAATTTTTGATGAAGTTGGCTTGCGCCTGCCGGTGATGATTTCCGGCACCATTACCGATGCCTCCGGCCGTACCCTGACAGGCCAGACCACCGAAGCCTTTTACAACTCGCTGCGCCATATCAAACCCATCAGCATGGGCCTTAACTGTGCCCTGGGGCCAAAAGAGCTGCGCCCTTATGTAGAAGAACTTTCCCGCATCAGCGAATGCTATGTGTCGGCCCACCCCAATGCGGGTCTGCCGAACGAGTTCGGTGGCTACGATGAAACGCCCGAAGAAATGGCCGACATCATAGTCCAGTGGGCCATCGAGGGCATGCTGAACATAGTCGGCGGCTGCTGCGGTACTACCCCGGATCATATCCGCGTTATCCGCGAAGCCGTTGAAAAACACGCCCCGCGCAAGTTGCCGGAAATCCCGGTTGCCTGTCGTCTCGCCGGGCTTGAACCGCTTACCATCAGCGCCGACAGCCTGTTTGTAAACGTAGGTGAGCGCACCAACGTCACAGGCTCGGCCAAGTTTTTGAAGCTGATTAAAGAAGGCCAATACGAGACCGCGCTGGATGTGGCCCGGGATCAGGTGGAAAACGGCGCCCAGATCATCGATATCAACATGGATGAGGGCATGCTGGACGGCGAAGAGGTGATGACCACTTTCCTCAATCTGGTGGCCTCCGAGCCCGAGATCAGCAAGGTGCCCATCATGATTGACTCCTCCAAGTGGGAAGTCATAGAGGCGGGCCTTAAGTGCGTGCAGGGCAAGTGCATCGTTAACTCCATCTCCCTTAAAGAAGGCGAAGACAAGTTTATCGAGCAGGCCACTTTGGTGAAGCGCTACGGCGCCGCCGCCATCATCATGGCCTTTGATGAAACCGGCCAGGCCGATACCCGTGCCCGCAAAATTGAAATCTGTACCCGCGCCTATCGGATTCTGGTGGATAAAGTCGGCTTCCCACCGGAAGACATTATCTTCGACCCCAATATTTTTGCCGTGGCAACCGGCATCGAAGAGCACGACAACTACGCGGTGGACTTTATCGAGGCGGTGCGCGATATCAAGGCCACCCTGCCCCATGCGATGATTTCCGGCGGCGTGTCCAACGTGTCCTTCTCGTTCCGAGGCAACAACCCGGTGCGCGAGGCCATCCACGCCGTGTTCCTCTACCATGCCATTAAAGAAGGCATGGACATGGGCATTGTCAACGCCGGGCAGCTGGCGATTTACGACGATATTCCCGCCGAGCTTAAAGAGCGGGTCGAAGCCGTGGTGCTTAACCTGCCCTGCCCGGTAGCCGATTCTAGCAACACAGAGCAGCTGCTTGAAATCGCTGAGAAGTATCGCGGCGGCGCTGGCGGCAGTGCCGGTAAAAAAGAAGATTTGGAATGGCGCAGCCTGCCGGTGAACAAGCGCCTTGAACATGCGCTGGTAAAAGGCATTACCGAATTTATCGACGCCGACACCGAAGAAGCCCGTCAGCAGGCTACCCGTCCGCTGGATGTGATTGAAGGCCCGCTGATGGACGGCATGAACGTGGTGGGCGACCTCTTTGGCGAGGGCAAGATGTTCCTGCCCCAAGTGGTTAAATCCGCCCGGGTGATGAAAAAGGCCGTGGCCTACTTAAACCCCTTTATCGAGGCCGAAAAGGTCGCCGGTCAAAGCAACGGCAAGGTGTTGATGGTCACGGTAAAAGGCGACGTGCACGACATCGGCAAGAATATCGTCGGCGTGGTGCTCGCCTGTAACGGCTACGAGGTGATTGACCTTGGCGTTATGGTGCCGGTGGAAAAAATCGTCGAAGTCGCCAAAAAAGAGCAGGTCGACATTATCGGCATGTCGGGGCTGATTACCCCGAGCCTCGATGAGATGGTGCATAACGTGAAAACCTTCGAGCGCGAAGGACTCACCATTCCCGCCATCATCGGCGGCGCCACCTGCTCGAAAATCCATACTGCGGTCAAGATTGCGCCCCACTATCCACACGGCGCCATCTACATCCCGGATGCGTCCCGCGCCGTGCCCATGGTGAGCAAACTCATCAACGATGAGACCCGCGATGCCACCATCAAGGCCACCTACGATGAATACCATGTGATGCGCGAAAAACGCCTGTCACAAGCCAAGCGCAAGGAGATTGTCTCCATCGATGCGGCGCGGGAAAACCGCTGTCAGCTCGACTGGGCCAACTACCAGCCAAAAGTGCCCAACAAGCTTGGCATTCAGGTGTTTGAAGACTACCCGCTGGATGATTTGGTCGACCGCATCGACTGGACGCCGTTTTTCCGCGCCTGGGAACTACACGGCCACTTCCCCCGTATTCTCGACGATGAAGTGGTAGGCGAAGAGGCCCGTAAGCTGTACGCCGACGCCAAAGCCATGCTGCAAACCATCATCGATGAAAAGTGGCTCACCGCCAAAGGGGTGATTGGCCTGTTCCCGGCCAATACCGTGAACCATGACGATATCGAGCTTTACACCGACGAGAGCCGCAGCGAAGTGCTGATGACCACCCATCATTTGCGGATGCAAATCGAGCGTGTTGGTAACGATAACTTCTGTCTGTCAGACTTTGTTGCCCCCAAAGACAGCGGTGTAGCCGACTACACCGGCGGCTTTGCGGTGTGCGCAGGCCACGGCATCGATGAGCATCTGGCACGCTTTGAAGCCAACCACGATGATTACAACGCCATCATGCTCAAGGTGCTGGCCGACCGTCTGGCCGAAGCCTTCGCCGAGCGCATGCACGAGCGGGTACGTAAAGAGTTTTGGGGTTATGCCGCCGACGAAAACCTGGATAACGAGGCGCTTATTCGCGAGAAATACCGCGGCATCCGCCCCGCCCCCGGCTACCCCGCCTGCCCGGATCACACCGAGAAGGGGCTGTTGTGGGACTTGCTGAGACCCAACGAGTGCATTGACCTCAATATCACCGAAAGCTTCGCCATGTACCCCACGGCGGCAGTAAGCGGCTGGTACTTCGCCCACCCACAGGCCCGCTACTTTGGCGTAACCAACATCGGCAAAGATCAGGTAGAAGACTACGCCCGCCGCAAAGGGATGGCGGTGGCCGAAGCCGAGAAGTGGTTAACACCGGTTTTGGACTATGACCCTGAATAAGTTGCCCTGAATGATCAGGGACGTGGATCACCCTATCGGGGATTAATAACAAAAGCCGCATTACGCGGCTTTTGTTTTTGGGCCTAAGCCCAGAGCGCTACTGCCAACTAAGTAGCTCACCAACCGGCTAAAAACTGGCCGCCAACTCTGTTGAAACGAATCACCTGCGGTGCGCCTTCGCATATCCTCATCCGTGACACGCTGCAAGTACGTCCCTGTAAAAGTGCCGGTGCGGTATCCCCAGCTCTCACACTTAACCCGGTTAAGCGTGGCTTATTCAGACTTCATTTGCTTCTGACTTTCTTGTGCCAAAGCGTGCTGCAGATTGACGCTGGTCGCCAGTTCGTCCGCGGTTGCAACGCGGCCGTGCACGCTGATGATGTGGTCGGCTTCAAACCTGGCGTCACGCAACACCTGTTGCAAGTGCTCGGCGAGAGGGTAAGCCGCAACAGGCCCTTGATTGGGCACCATGAACATGTCGCCCTGCAGGACGGCGCGCGATGCAGGGAACAGGGTCACCAGCATGTCCTGTGCGTGGCCAGTGCGCACCGGCAGCAGACGCAAAGCCAGATTACCCCGCAGCAAATCGCGTGCGTCACCGACTTCGATAATCTGTATCTGGTCGGCCCCGGCCACGTTTCGCATCAGTGCGGTGCGACCACCGACGCCGGTCCAGATCTGCGGCTGCAGGTCGAGCCAAGCCGACAAGCCTGCCTGATGATCGCTATGGCCATGGGAATACACAATGTCGGTCACAGGGCGGCCGGGAAATGCGGCGGTGATTTCGCGGCGCATCGCTTCGCCTTCTTCCTTGCTGCGCGGCGTGTCGAACAGCACTATGCCCTCGCTGCCGACCGCAAACGCCATGTGGTAGGTGGACGGCGAACCTTCGAGGCGGTACAGATCCCCTTCGACCTTGACGATGCGCAAACCATTGCGCGGATATGCATCGGCGTAACCGGCTGGGATTTGAAAATCGGCGGGCTTGGCAGCGGCGGCTTGCAAGGTTACATCGGTATATTCCCTTAGCTGACGATCGCCGCGCATCACTTTGATTTGCCGGGGCTGTCGCAGTTCGCCTTCACCGGCCCATTGGGTATAGAGGTATTGCTGTTCGCCCTTAATCAGGGCCGACACTTCACCTGTGGCATCGCGCTGCACCTGCAGTGTACGGCCCGCCGGGTCCACCAGAGTTTGCCCACCGTTCTCATCAACCGCCGATGTTTCGCGTGCGAGCTTTAATAACAGCACGGGGCTGAGCAACAGCATATCAGCGTAGGAGATGCTGGCACTCTCCGGTCCGTCAATTTCGGTTTCGGTGCCCGTGCGCCAACCCGCCAGATCGACCGACTTCAGGCCCTGTGGGCCGCCTACCTCAAGAAAATGAAAGGTAATATCACCCGGAAATGTGCTCCAGCGTTCGCTGCGATAGCGCCCTTGATCATCCAACAATAACTGCTGCTTCAGCGGAAATGCGTATTCGGCATTGGCGGGATCCGGTGCCTGACCGCGCGCAATGCCATGACCGGAAACATTGATTTGCCAATCAGCCGCCTGAGCAAACCCCTGCGTCAACAGAGCGGCGGCGGTGATAACAAAGGCGGAAATAATACGCATCAGATAGGGCTCCATGGATAAAGTCATGCCACTCCGGGCGGACGAAAATGCTGAATGTTTAAACAAGTAATCCGGCGGCCAGTGTATTACCCGGGTAGGCATCTGCCAAAACCAAGTGTGTAAGTATTTGTTTTGGCTGACTTGATTAAAAAGGGAGTAAGCAAATTGGGCATGCCGGGCCGACAAGTACCACGACAAGGCTGAATAATGATTTTTTCCAAACACGAAAAACAGGGCAACCTTATCTTTTTCTGACCTGAACATCACCGAAAGCTTCGCCATGTATCCCACAGCGGCAGTAAACGGCTGGAACTTCGCCCCCCAGAGGCGCGCTACTTGGGTGTGACCAATATCGGCAAAGATCAGGTAAAAGACTACGCCCGCCGCAAGGGAATGACGGTTGCTGAAACGGAGAAGTAGTTGGCACCGGTGTGAGACTATGACCCTGAATAAGCGAGCCGGATTGATTGTCGGCACTCTTTGCAGCAGCCAAGCTGCGCTTGGCAAAGGTGGTGGGGCAAATGCATCCATGCACAACGGCCAGTTCGCCATCCCAGGCTCTCGCTTGTGAGCCAGTCGCTGCGCGACACTCTCGCCTGATTAGACTGACGCTGCCCCGGCTTCCATGCCCTCGGCCGCTCAGAGCAGGATGGGCATATTCTCCAGCAAAAGTATTTTGGGTGTCCTGACTCTTTTATCACACGATTTACTGATAGTGCAGAAGCGCATCCTCAATAACCTGCTGATACTCTGACGCGTTAAACCAAAAGGAAGGAAATTCAGAATAATCGCGTTTAGGCCAACCATCGAACTGCCAATATACCCAACCATCGCGATTGCAAACATTGGCATAAAAGAATGAACATTCGACTTGCCCACAACTACAGCCAAGAAGAATGATCCGAACATCCCCTTCTTCGAGACTCTTAAGCCAGTTGAACAACGAATATTCTTGTACATCGGATTCATGCAAAAAAACGTCGTTAAACTCGGCAATGCCTTGTTGCTGCTCAAATTGAGAAATAATCTCAGTTAACCGAACGCCATTGATGTTCACACCGAGCCTGAGTTTACTCTTTTGCCGGTGTTTGGTCTCTTCCAGTTCCCATGTCAGCGCAAGCTGGTCCATCATCGCCCTCTTTTGTTGCCGGTCCGAGCGTAGAATTACGCTCCCGGTTTAGTCAGCCTCATCTACAATCCAATTCATTTCGACGAACTTTCCCTCATCCCGAGCCGAATATGTTTGTGATAACGACTATTTCTGGCTAACTTACCGATAGTTAACAATAGAGCAAGGAGTGTTCTATGGAAACATGTTTGAGCATGTCAAAGAGATGGGTTTCCGTAAAACTCATGATTTTATTACTTTTCACTCAAAGCCTTATAGCATGTGCTGTCCCCAGTGAGACCTCGCCCAGCCATCAACTCAGTAATATTATCGACCATGATGCATTAAGCGAATTACTCAACTATGCCTGCTCACAAAAGCTTGATCGCAGGGCAAGTCTGTTGATTATGTTTTCCCCCCCTGAGTCTCTGTGGTCAGAACAATCGTATCGCTGCGGTGATGACAATGTTTTTGACTTTTCAGACCGAAGACCGCCTATCCAATTGCCAGCTGAAATATTTTCCAGCACAGATGAACAATGGATACTGGAAGCTTATCGCTTAATCCAACAAGGAACTTACTCTTTAATGGGAGAATGGATTCACCCTAAAAATCCGAAAGAGATCAGCTTCCTTCATCGAGCATTTGCAAAACATCCATATATCACGGCAAGACTGATGGCATCAGCCCCCGCTCCTCATGTGGGTGAAGTTTGGCAATTGCTTTACCAGCATATGGATAGAATCTTGTTGGACTCACCTGCTGTTGAAGACCAGCGTTTGCTTGCCTTTGCAATGGCTCGCGACGGGCGGGAACAAGAAGCTATTTCGTTAATTCAACAGCTCTTGAGCCAAGGCGACTTTGCCAGCTTATATGTACTGCCGTTCGTGACACTAGATACTCCAAAACCGATTGAGAACGAAGATGAAATGGCTGATACCACCGAGCCTGAATTGGGTTATCAAGTGTTGGCAATGCTGGAAAACTTTGTTTATCAGCAAAATTATCCGAAAGAATTTTGTGCTTGGGCCCAGGATTTGGAACCTGGTCCACTCGCCAATTATGTGGCAACTTTGCTGGTGAACTTTCAAGAAAACCTTCCCTGTACTGAAGGGTAATCCAATATGAATCTATTACGTTGCGCCCTACTGCCTTTGGCTTTATCGAGCGTGCTCTCAGGTTGTCAAAAAGATGGTGGGCCCTGTGTTTACCAAGAGTTTGAAGACAGCTTTCAAATTGCTGAGATTCAAGGAGAACAAGTTCAATTCGAAGGCCGCATTATGCCCCCGCTTGCCATGCACTGGTTTGCCCAACCGCCGCAGGTTGGACAAAAAATTAACATTAAAGGGAAACGATTAGTTCAGGGGAGCTGTAATCCCCTGGAAATTTTATCAGTTACGGAAGACTACTGAATTAAATAATCGATTTAAAAGTGCATGGATGAACGTTTGCCGATGGATTTAAAATCTGGGATATCATATCTACGAGTTCATTCTTTTCAAAAACGCCGTCAGGCAATATCGAATTCATGACTTTCTTTAGCTCAGGCAATAACTGGTCTCAATTTCTCTCACATGTACACTGTGTCATTTTTTGAATTTACTATTTACTCAAAATCAATTTATTTTCAGTTGCTAAAATTCATGTTGAGATTTCCATCGGCTCCAGTGTATGGGAATTCTTATCAATGCCATGGTCTTAAATTTGGGGAGAGGTTATCGTTTTTAGTGGATGCCACCCAATCATTTGGATTTCAGTAAACGGGCGCTTCATTCGCCTGGTGTTCGTGGCAAGGGGGCGTGTCGCGGTTTATACCTTAAGGGCATACACCGGCGGCACGCAGGAGGACCCTATGAACACGCCGTTAACCGATGAGGCTCTGGACACCCTGTTCCGCAAGGCCCGCACCCACGGCCACTGGCTGGATAAGCCCGTTTCCGATGAGACTTTGAAGCAAATCTATGAACTGATGAAATGGGCGCCCACCAGCGTCAATGGCAGCCCGGCGCGGATACTCTTTCTGCGCAGTGAGGCTGCTAAACAGCGGCTGTTACCGGCGCTGGCCTCGGGCAATGTAGAAAAAACCATGATGGCGCCGGTGACTGCCATCATAGGCTACGACCTGCGCTTTTACGAACGCTTACCCAAGCTTGCGCCCCACAATCCGGCAATGAAAGAGATGTTTATCAAGGCACCGGAGCTCGCCGAGGTTACCGCCCGGCGCAACAGTTCGCTGCAGGGGGCGTATTTTATCCTCGCCGCCCGCGCACTGGGGCTGGACTGCGGCCCCATGTCCGGCTTCGATAATGCCAAGGTGGATCAGGAATTTTTCGCTGCCGGTCAGCAGGCCTACCCCGATGAGCAGGAGTTTTTCACCACTGGCTGCACCCGCAGCAACTTCCTGTGTAATCTCGGCTATGGCGACAGCAACAAGCTGCATCCCAGGCAACCGAGGCTGAGTTTCGACGAGGCCTGTCAGCTACTTTAATTAAGTGCTGTGGATAGGCGAGCCGCTTTTGTTCCTCTAGCGGCTCAGTTTACGATACTCAGCAAAAGGCTGGACTTTCATTAGGCTTTAAAATACATCAAACATTCACGCCGTGGGCCGCTTCTCGCTTCAAGCTGCCCATCAGTCAGATTAATGAAATTTAAAGGTTGGTGTCGTAAGCTGATATCGCCTTGATTCTTATCCGGCTTGCACCGGTAGCTAACAAAAGAGGCATGCCTTTCTGTGGCCCAAGGAATATCGCCACAGCAGGGCATCGAGAGGAAAACCTCGGCAAGAGGTGAATTCCCAACGACTGTGGATAGCGCAATCCTGGAGCCCATTGCATGAACAAGATCCATTTAATAACAGCGCTCTGTCTGTTTCCGCTGCTGTCAAACGCGGCTGACGACACTAGCACTACTGCAACCAAAACAGTTGCAAGCACCTCCGAGCGGCTGCTCAGCGTCGAGCGCCTGTGGCAACTCGAGCGAGTCGGCTCGCCTGTGGTGTCACCCAACGGCCAGTACATCATAGCGCCGGTCACCCGTTTCGATGTTAAAGAAGACAAGGGTTACACCCGTCTGTGGCTGTTTGACCGCAACGGCAACAAGCAGCGCCCCATCACCGCCGAAGGCCTCGGCGCCAGTGAGCCCGTATTCTCCCCCGACAGCAGCACACTCGCCTTTGTCAGCAAGCGCGATAAAGACGATGCCGGTCAGATTTACCTGCTGCCGATGACAGGCCCGGGGGAAGCACAGCGCCTGACCGAGGTGCCCACAGGTGTGTATGGCATCAAGTGGGTCGGCAAGCATCTCTACTTTATCGCCAATGTGTGGCCGCAAAAGAGCTGGGATGAGATGGCCGAGCAACTCAAGGCCGACAAAGACAAGAAGCTGTCGGCCCGTCAGTGGAATGCCCTGCCCTATTCCCAGTTCGACCACTGGATTGATGAAAACCGTCAGGCCCATGTATTCCGTATTGCCGCCAGCGGCGGCGAAGTAGAAGCCATCACCCAACCCCTTGGCCGCGAGCTGCCACGCTCAAGCCAAAGTTCAGGTGACTACGATATCGATGCCAACGAGCAGTATATCGCCTTCACCTCAAACGGCTGGGACAATCAGGTTGACCCCAATATCGACCTCTTCCTCGCCCGCATCGGCGGCAATCAGGCCGACAACCTGACGCCGGACAACAAGGCGCCGGATGACAGCCCTAGCTTCAGCCCAGATGGCGACACCCTCGCCTTCAGTCGCCAGCATATTCAGGGCTTTTATGCCGATACGTCGCGGTTGATGCTGTATGACATGGACAGCAAGAAGCTTAAATCCCTTACCGATGGCTGGGATCGTTCCCTGGGCAGTTTCGTGTGGAGCAAGGATGGCAAGAGCCTGTTCAGCAACATCGATGACGCCGCCACCCAGCGCCTGTATCAAATCGATGCCAAAACCGGCAAACCCAGGGCCATCACCAAGGCCACCAGCTTTGGTGCCCCGGCCGTTGCCGACAAAAACACCCTGGTTGCCACCAATGACAGCTTCCTCTATCCCCCACGCCTGGTGACTGTGGATGTAAAGAGCGGCAAAACCACCCGTCTGGACACGTTCAACGATGAACTGCTGAGGCAAACTGATCTTGGCCACTACGAGTCGGTGACCTACAAGGGCGCAGACGGCAAAGACATCCAGATGTGGGTGCACTACCCACCGGGTTTTGACAAGAGCAAGAAATACCCGCTGTTCCTGCTTATTCACGGCGGTCCGCACAATGCCATTGGCGACTCGTTCAGCTACCGCTGGAACGCCCAGACCTTCTCCTCCTGGGGTTATGTCACCGCATGGCCAAACTTCCATGGTTCCAGCGGTTTTGGGCAGGAGTTTGCCGATGCCATCAACCCTGACTGGCGCACCAAGCCGCTGGCGGATATTCAGGCCGCAACCAAATACTTTGAGGCCCAGACCTGGATTGATACCGAGCGCATGGTGGCCGGTGGTGCGAGCTACGGCGGCTACCTGACCTCGATACTGCTGGGCACAGAGCATCCGTTCAAGGCGCTGCTCATTCATGCTGCCGTGTATAACATGTACTCGCAAATGGCAGCCGACTTTGCCGTGCACAGCACCCGCTTCGGCGGCTTTTGGGAAAGCCCCGAGATCTACAAAACTATCTCGCCCCACTATCACGCCGACAAGTTCAACACCCCGACTCTGGTTATTCACGGTCAGCTGGACTACCGCGTACCTGTGGGTCAGGGCTTTGAGCTGTTCCGCACCCTGCAAACCAAGGGCATAGAGTCGCGGATGATTTACTTCCCCGACGAGAACCATTGGATCCTCAAACCCAATAATTCCATTTATTGGTACAACGAAGTCAAAGACTGGATGACCCGCTTCGCCGAGCCGGGCGCACGCTGATTATCCCAGCCAACGGCCCCGCATTGCGGGGCTATTTTTTAGCTGGCGTTCAAGTGTTCGACAGAGCGATCTCATTGTTCTTTCAACCTAGTACGACCAGCAAGATTGCGCCTTGGCTAAGCCCGACTATCCCTATAAACTCCGTGACCAAGATCACAGCCGCATTTTGAAGGACAGCCAGCGTGCCGATATTCAACGCCTTTGACAGCAAATCCCGCACCAGCGATCTCATGGGTGGGGTAACCGCAGCCATAGTGTCGCTGCCCCTGGCACTGGCCTTCGGTGTGGCCTCCGGCGCCGGCGCCCAGGCCGGTATTTACGGTGCCCTGCTGGTGGGCCTGTTTGCCGCCCTCTTTGGTGGCACCCGCACCCTGATTTCTGAGCCCACGGGCCCCATGACTGTGGTCACCACTGCGGTGATTGCCAGCTTCACCGCCACTCATCCCGACAAGGGGCTGGCCATGGCCTTTACCGTGGTGATGCTGGCGGGTCTGGTTCAGATTATCCTCGGCGCGCTCAAGTTCGGCCGCTACATTACCCTGATGCCGTACAGTGTGATTTCCGGCTTTATGTCGGGTATTGGTGTGCTGCTCATCATCCTGCAGCTGCCCAATCTGGTGGGGGTTGCCGGCATCTCCGGCGGCGCAGTGGGGGTTATCGAAGCCCTGCCAACGCTTATCGGCAATATCAAATGGCAGGAGCTGGTGCTGGCGCTTTCGGCGCTGGCGCTGATGCAAATTGTGCCCAAACTCATCAAGATGCGCTTGCCACCCCAACTGCTGGCGCTGGTGTTTTGTACCCTCGCCTCGGTGTTGCTGCTGGACATAGAGGATGTGCGGCGTATCGGTGAAATCAACATTGGTCTGCCATCGCTGATTATCCCCACCTTTACCTACGGTGAGTTGACCCACATGCTCATCAGCGCCGTGATGCTGGGCGCCCTTGGCTGTATCGACTCACTGATTACCGCCGTGATTGCCGACCGCCTCACCCGGGTTGAGCACAACTCCAACAAAGAACTGATTGGTCAGGGCCTTGGCAATATCGCCTCGGGCCTGTGCGGCGGCCTGCCCGGCGCCGGCTCCACCATGGGCACTGTGGTCAACATTCAGGCCGGTGCCAGCAGCGCCCTCTCCGGCGTGGTGCGGGTACTGACCCTGCTTATCGTGTTTTCCCTCGCCGCGGGAATAGTGGAATACATCCCCATGGCGGTGCTGGCGGCCATTGCCTTTAAGGTTGGTTTGAATATTCTCGACTGGGCCTTTGTAAAGCGTGCCCACCAATTGTCGCGCTCGGCAGCCATGACCATGTATGTGGTCATGGTGCTCACCGTGTTTGTGGATTTGATTGTGGCCGTGGGTGTGGGCATGTTTATCGCCAACCTTATCACCATCGACCGCCTGTCACAGTTGCAGGAGCGCAACATCAACGCCATCAACGACTCGGGTGAAGCCTCCGACATGCGCCCCAACGAAAAGCGCATGTTGGATGCCATCAACGAGAAGTCCAATACCCTGCTTTTGAGCCTGAGCGGCCCTATGATTTTCGGCGTTGCCAAGACTCTGCAGCGCGAATCCATTGCTGTGAAATCTGCCGAGACCCTGGTGCTGGATTTATGCCGGGTGCCCTACATGGACTCCACCACCGGCCTTGCCATCGAAAACGTACTGCTGGACGCCAAGGACTGTGGCTGCAATGTGTATCTGGTGGTGCCGCGCAAATACAGCTGGGAAGCCAACTTCATCGACCACCACAGCGATCTGCCCATTTTCCACAGCCGTGCCGATGCGCTTTCAAGCCTCGCCGCCTCGCTGGGCATTGAAGTGGACGAACTTAACGCCAAGGCCGCCAGCGGTGCGGCAGTGGGCAAGACGACATCCGGCAGTGCCTCACTCTGAGGCACTGCCATTCGCTGCGGTAGTTGATGGATGCCCCGATACTCACTAAGCCGGGCAGGATTTACTACGTCAGTATTCGCCAAGCGAAGGATGTTCAACTTCGATACTGCGGTGTCGGTGGCACTTGGGATGCCATGTGCCCCTCTCTATGGAAAGCCGAAACGAAGGAGCGGCCTTGCCCGCCGCCCTATCCGCGCCTCACATCACGACCTTTCAAAAGGCCTATCCCCTGTTTAAATTAATAAAAACCATATTAAACAACAGTGCCTATTATTGAAAATCACCAGATACGTCAGGCTTTCAGCAAAGGCAATAATTTCCCGGCGAGCCAATCGTAATAAGAGTCCCCACCATGGAAGTAATCCGGACTACCATCGGAATAAACCAAAGTTGAAGCGTAAGGCATTGGATCGCTTATCTCTTCATTAAAAATACGTGCCGCATGAAAGAACTCAACACCCATCTGCTGCCACACATATTCCATCGCATCCATGTAGGCCATCATTAAGGGTGCCACTCCCTTGGACTCGTCAAAGCACTGCCAGAATGGGGTATCTGAAATCACCAGTATCCTATGTCCCTGTTCCTTTAGGCGAAACACTATAGTCATTTGGTCTCGCATTTTTGCATCGAAAAACTCCACATAGTCTTCCATTCCAATCTGATTCAACCTGTCTGGGCGCTCAGCTTTCATCCACTGCACAAACGTGGACACAGTCTGATGGGTTTGCAGCCCAATATTGGTCAATACCCAGGACTCCGACTGACGTTGAGCCTTACATAAGCTGTCGAGGTTGTTAACTATGGGCTGCCATAGGCGCCGGGATTCTGCGCTTTCTAATGGCACCATGATGTCCGCATCTCTGGTCAAGGTGAATTTATGCTGAGCGAATCCGGAACCATTCATCACCATGCCACCACAACAGGACTGACCAAGCCGCTCAAAAGACTTGGCCAACTTGCCAAAATGGCTATCACCTATGAGGGTCAGCAGTGTGCCCAGATCACTAGATGTGTCCTTCTTAATGGCATCCAGCATTTCATCATCGCATGCCGCTTCAATGTGGCTTGCTTCTGGTGTTTGTTTACCATTTAAGGATTCAGCCCAATGCCGCATCACATAGCCAACGCCTTTCTCAGATACAGTGCGCCGATTTTCCAGATAGCGAAAGTCTTCCGGTAAGGGGGTGGTGATAAGTTCAAACGAGGGGAAGTAGCTAACATCATCCCGCCCTTGGCAAAATTCCCCCGCAACAGCCCGCAGGACCGATTTGGAATAGCCGTTGGCCACCAACACGTGGTCATCAGTGGCTGTGGCCGTCAAAGGGACAGGTGATACCGTCAGCACAAAACGTATGTCGGGGTTTACAGCTTTGATTTGCTGGAAAAGCTCACTAAGATCAGAAAATATTTCCTGATAATTAAATACCTTAAGCTGATATTTTTCAGGATCATACTCACCAAACCTCACCCCGGGGCAACTTGGATAGCTAATGCCGTTGCAATCGATCCAGGCCTCAATCAGTCCAAGGGTAAAAATAAAAGATTCACTTTGTGCCAACTGAGCTCGGGTTTCCTCCATCGCCAACGTCCTGAACGCCAGTAACTCATCCAGTGATTGATAGCCCGTTTCGGCAGCTCTTGGTAATAACAAATCATAGTAGCGGCTGGACTGTGCCTCAAAGTGCACGCTGTGCTGCGATAATTCTTCATCGGAACAAACAAACCACTGCAGCAAAGAGCGGGGGGTGTAAATATTGCCAAACGCAAAGCTCGATACTTCATCGAGGTTTAGCTGGCTTCTGTTATAAGAATAATTATTTTGCGTCAACCAGTTACCTATATGCTGAGCAAAACAGGAACCTGCCGATGAAATCCGATGGTGAGGTTCAATGTTGAACTTTGGCGTGAGCATGTTGAAGTTTTCAAGCCCCGTACGAATGTTGGCAACAGCGGTTCGCCAGAAAATCTCATCACGGGAAGAATCATAGGGTAGTGCAAGTGCCATGGTCTAAACCTCCTTGTCAGAGTTCAGCAATTCCAGTCGTTGGCCCCATTGCCAAAAGTTTGGCCATGGGGCATATGTCCTGAAACAATGCACAAATCAAGCCAATAAGCGAAAGTTACAGCTCTAATCCCTCACGCAAGGCAAGCCTTTCCCTTACTGGCAGAGCGAGCGGCATTGAGCCGCATTAAGAGCCACATTGAAAAAGATGTGCTTAAGCACTCTGCCCACACCTGCTTTACCCCGCTATTCAGTCTTGAGGCAAATGTGGCGCTTTGTTGCTACAATAGCCACGCTTTGGGGTTGGGTAAGGAAGGGGTTGGCACAGAGATGTCACCCAAACAATTCACACTCAGCCCCACTCCGATAGCGATAACCAGTACAGAACGCCATTTCAGTGACCCGGCAAACGCCCGGTTAGCCACCACAGGATACTTTCCTTGAGCAATTCAGATACCCAGCCTTCACTGGCTTTTTCCACCCTTAAGCTTAAAACCGAACTGCTTGAGAACCTGTCCTCCATGGGTTACCACGAGATGACGCCCATTCAGGCCCAGAGTTTGCCGGCCATTCTGGCGGGTGAGGATGTGATTGGTCAGGGCAAAACCGGCTCAGGCAAAACCGCTGCCTTTGGTCTGGGTTTACTGAACAAGCTGGATGTGAAGCGTTTTCGCATTCAAACCCTGGTGCTGTGCCCTACCCGTGAGCTGGCCGATCAGGTGGCCCAGGAGATCCGCACCCTCGCCCGTGGCATCCACAACGTCAAAGTGCTTACCCTTTGCGGCGGTGTGCCCATGGGGCCACAGGTGGGCTCGCTGGAACATGGCGCCCACATCATTGTGGGGACGCCGGGGCGGATTGTTGATCACCTGGAGCGCGATCGCCTCGATTTGAGCAATCTCAATATGTTGGTGCTCGATGAAGCCGACCGCATGCTGGAAATGGGCTTTCAGCCGCAGCTGGATGCGATTATTGCCAGAAGCCCGAGGGAGCGCCAGACCCTGCTGTTCAGCGCCACCTTCCCCGAACAGATTCAAACCATTGCCCAGCAGGTGATGTATAACCCCGTGATGGTGAAAGTGGCCACCACCCACGAGAAGAGCACCATTGCCCAGCACTTCTTCCATCTGGAAGACGATGCTGCCCGCATGCAGGCGCTGCAATTGTTGCTGATTGAGCACAAACCCGAGAGCGCCGTGGTGTTCTGTAACACCAAGCGTGAAACCCAGAAGGTGGCCGATGATCTTACGGCCGCAGGTTTCAGCGTACTGGCGCTCCATGGCGACCTTGAGCAGCGCGACAGGGACGAAACCCTGCTGCAATTTGCCAACAAGAGCGCCTGCGTGTTGGTCGCCACCGACGTGGCCGCCCGCGGTTTGGATATCGATGCCCTCGATGCGGTATTCAACTACCACGTGGCCCACGACACAGAGGTGCACATTCACCGTATTGGCCGCACCGGCCGTGCGGGCAGCAAGGGCGCCGCCTTTACCTTCTTTAATGACAAAGACGGCTACAAGATAGCGTTGTTAGAAGAGTATCTGGAGCGCGACATTCAAAGCGAGCCGCTGCCCTCAGCAAGCCTCCTTGGCAGCATGCCCAAGGCGCCAGCCATGATCACCTTGCAAATCGACGGCGGTAAAAAAGATAAGCTGCGCCCCGGCGATATCCTGGGTGCCCTGACCGGCCAAAACGGCATCGAAGGCGGCCAGGTGGGCAAAATTCTGGTGACAGACTACCGCGCCTATGTGGCGGTTGACCGCAAGGTGGCAAAGAAGGCCCTGGGTAAAATCACCTCCGGCCGTATTAAAGGCAAGTCGTACCGCGCCTGGCTGATGAAGTAAGCCAGGTTTGCAAATAGAAAAAGGGCAGCACAGGCTGCCCTTTTTGTTTTTCCGGAGTGTTTAGCTGTAGGTAACCTTTTCAGCGGTCTGTATCACCTGGCATTTCCTATTGCAGTGACAGAGATTAGCAGCCAGTCAGCAAGCGCTTGTTGAGTCTGTCCAGATCCATACTGCGGCCACGTACCGTGATGCGCATGCCCGACTCATGGTACTGCTCATCGATGACCTGCATCCTGCCATGAACGTCGCCCATCAGAGCGCTGGCAGCGTAGGGAATGTTAAAGCAGGCACTGAGCATCTGATTGGTGATGGCATCGAGTATGGCCTGATGTACCCGTGACACATCCTCTGGAGCCAAGGCACTGATTTGAAGCGCATCGGGGAATTCCTGCGCCAGTGCCGAGCGCACATCTTCGCAGAGGCAATCTACCTTGTTTAAAAGCAGCAGCCTGTCTTTTCCACCCAGATTGATTTGTGCCAGCACCGAGCGCACCACCGCAAGCTGGCTGCGAAAATCGACATCACTGGCGTCCACCACATAGAGCAGCAAACTGGCGTCTTTGGCCTCTTCCAGGGTGGAGTGAAACGCAGGCACCAGGTCATGGGGCAGCTTATTGATAAAACCCACAGTGTCTGAAATCAAAATTCGCGGCTGGGTCTGGGGAGCGAGTGCCCTTACCGTGGTATCCAGGGTGGCGAAGAGTTTGTTTTCCACCAGAACCTCGGAGCCTGTGAGCGCGCGCATCAGGGAGGACTTACCGGCGTTGGTGTAACCCACCAGAGCTGCCGTTGGCGTATCGGCACGACTGCTTTTTTGCTCCTGCATTACCTCCTGCACCTTTTTCAGGTCACGCCTCAGCTCCGCCTGCTTGTCACGGATAGCGCGGCGTTCAAGCTCGATGGCGCTCTCCCCCACGCTGCGGCCGCCGGTGCGCTGTCTATCACCGCCATGCTCACGGCGTACTCTGGGAGTTAAATAATTGAGCCGTGCCAGCTCTACCTGCAAGCGCGCGGTTTTACTGCTGGCATGGCGACTGAAAATCTCAATGATAATGCCTGTGCGGTCAAACACCTCAACCCCAAGGGCATCCTCAAGGTTTCTGAGCTGCATTGGGCTTAAATCGCAGTCGAACACCACCACATTGGCATGCTGACGCTGACTGCCCGCCAAAAAGGCCTCCAGCCCGGCTTCATCTATGTTGGCGAGGGAATCGTCTGCTTCGTCCAAGGCGCCTGTCATGCGGGCCAGCTGCTCCAGCTTGCCCGTGCCAAGCACCGACAGGCGCTTGGTGGACTGCTGCCTTTGGGTTTCTGTTCCGTGTACGGCAAAGCCAAGGGTGCTCACCAGTCGGGCCAACTCCGCAAGGGAGCTTTCCACGTCTTTGGCACCTATGTTGGGGGTATGGATGGAGATGAGCAGCGCACGGGTGGCGGCTTGTTCCTGGATTGGGGGCATAGTGGCTCACTGCGAGGGCAGACCTGATTCAGGCGGAAGACTCCACAGCCAATACCTGGGCTGTGATGCCGACGTTATACGAGAGATACGCCCAAGAATCCAGCATCAGGGCCCAGGATAAAAAAATATCTTTTTGTCAGGCTCAGAACACTTAAATGGCCGGTTTTTTGCCGGCTCATAAGGCCTGTAAAAGGGCAGCCTGTGCAAAAAACGAGGCTTTGCCGGGAAGGCCAAACGTTCGCTTTTTCCCTGCGGCTGAAAGATTTTTACCGGCCGCCGTGTCTATTGATGCATCAGCGAACCCCTTCTCTAATCATCAAATGGAGTTGCCATGAACATGGTCAAACACGCATCCCTCGCCAAGGTCTGCTTTATCACCAGCCTCAGCCTGATTTCATCCGCCAGTCTGGCCAGCGAAAAAAGCATTGCCGAGTTGGTGGACGCCGTGAATGGCACCCTGGATGATGCCAGCCGAGAGGCGGGCAAACAGGTCAAACTCAGGAACCACGCCAAAGGCTTTTGTACCTCCGGCAGTTTTATCCCTGCACCTGAATTGCAGCAGCAACTGGATATTCCGTTTTTCAATCAGGGACCGATTAAGGTCACAGCACGGTTTTCCTTAGGCGGCACCAATGCGAACTTATCCGACAAAACCCCGGGGCGCTTTATGTCGCTTAAAATCGACGGTGAAAAAGAAAGCCTTAACTTTGTTACCACCAATGTGCCCATCTTCTTTGCCAGTAATCTGGATGACTTTTACAGCTTCCAAACCAAAATCAAGGAAGGGCCGCAAGGCAAGCAATGGCTTAAGGACAATAAGCCCGATGCCAAACGCTTTCTCGATTACGTGGCGCAGCTGCCACCGAGCCCCAGCTTCGCGAGCAGCCGCTACTTTGGTGTAAACAGCTTTTATTTTCGTCAGTCTCAATCTGACAAGACAGCAGAGCCCATTGCCGGGAAGTGGATTTTTGAGCCGCTGGCAGGCACTGCGGGCCTGAGTAAAGATGAGCTTGCCAGGATGGATGACAATTTCCTCAAAGCCGAGTTGCTGACACGCATAGCAGCACAAGCTGCCGAATGGGAGCTCTACATTCAGCTGGCCGAAGAAGGCGATATCATCAACGATCCCACCGTCAGTTGGCCTGATTCCCGCCCCCGCATATTGGCAGGCAAACTGGTGATTGATGGAATAAGGGACAGTGCCCCTGAGGTTAGCCAGTGCGGTGACGGCATCTTTAATCCTGTGCTGTTACCAAAGGGCATTACCCCTTCTGCCGACCCGATACTCAATGCCCGCACACCGGCGTACATTGAGTCCTTTATTCGCCGCAGATAAGCCTTCCCCAGCGAAATGCCCGGCCAGAATCAAGGCCGGGCGGCATGCCATCCATGCGCTTACACTGCTCTTCACCTACGGTGCAGGCATCAACTTCTGCAACCAAGTCTGCTAGAATCAGCCCATCTTGATGTTTGACCGATGTTGAAGGAAACGCGATGAACCCCATTATTGCGCTGCTTAAAGAGCACAATGTGAGTGATGAGCAGGTAAAAAGCCTGTTCCAGACCCTGACCGAAAACCCGCTGATGGCCATGGGTGTGCTGGGTCAGCTTGGTATTGCCCCGGAAAAACTCCAGGGCCTGATGATGCTGGTGATGCAGAATCCCGGGCTGATTAAAGAAGCCGTGGAAGAGCTGGGGCTGGATTTTGCCAAAGTTGAGGCTGCCAAGGCCCGGTTTGATGAGAGTCAGACTCAATAAGCGCCTGCTTCGCCCAGATAAGGGCCCTTAACGTAAAACAAACGGCAGAATCCAATTCTGCCGTTTTTATTGGTGTTCAGGGGATATTGACGTCAATGCAGGCTCGGTTTCGTCCCTGACTTTTGGCGCGGTACAGGCGTTTATCGGCCTCGCCTATCAGGGCCTCTGCGCTTTGGTAGTCGGCAAGCCAAATCATGCCCCCCATACTCACAGTCAAAATGCCGGTTGCCGATGTCGGGTGGCTGATAGCCAGTTCGGCAATGGCCCCCTGAATACGTTCAATCACCCGCTCTATCCCGGTTTTTGGGGTATTGGGCAGTACGACCACAAACTCTTCACCGCCATAGCGGGCCACCAAATCTGCAGGGCGCCTGCAGCTTCCCCCCAGCGCCTGTGCCACCGAGCGCAGCGCCTCGTCCCCCATCTGATGACCAAAGCTGTCGTTGTACTGCTTGAAATAGTCGATATCCACCATCAGCACACAAATCGCCTGGGATTGGCGCCTGGCCAACATCAGCTGAGTCTCGAGGTATTGATCAAAGAAATGGCGGTTTTTCACCCCTGTCAGGCCATCCAAAAAAGCAAGCCGACGCAATAAATCACTCTGGCGTTTAAGGGTCACCTGGGCCTTGATGCGATTTTTGAGGGTGGTGGCGTTAAAGGGCTTGGAAATAAAATCCACAGCACCTGCATCCCAGCAGGCGTTTTCGTCATGTTGACCTTGCAGGCCGGTAATAAAAATAACAGGGATATTAACCAGATCAGGATGCTGCTTCATCAGTTTACAGGTATCGAGGCCGCTGAGTTCGGGCATGATGACGTCCATCAATACCAAGTCAGGCAACATCTCCAGGCAGATTTCAATGGCACGTTTCCCAGAGGTGGCCATCAGCACCTGGTATTGGTCTTTGATGATGTGATGGACTATCTGAATGTTGGATGGCTTATCGTCAACTATCAGCACCTTGGGCGGTCCATCATCTTTGCCTTTGAATGGCTGCTCCTGATTTATCATCCTATCCTCTCTAATCCCTCAAAAGCCGATAATAGAACAAGTGATTGATTAAAATCCAAGTTGTTTGCTGCATCTACCAGCTTCCCGGTCAACTCAGCATCCTGCTCTGCCAAAGGTTCCCGCAGGCTTGCCAGCAAATCCAGCGCAGCCATATCCGACTGGCTCAGGAGCTGTTGCAGCGTGATTAGCTGTGCTGCCAGTTCAGCCTGTGGCAGTGCAGTCTGTGAGACTGCCCCTTCACTTTGGGCCTGTGGCGACAGCAACGGCTGTAACTGCTCAAGCAACGAGATAGCCTCAGGCAGAGCTCTCAAGACCGCGTCATCGGGCGCCACCTGCACATCGGCGTCGGCGCGACAATTAGCCTCGGCATTTCTGAGGATCTGGGCGAGTGCCGTAAATCCGCAGCTGGCTGCACCACTTTTAAGACTGTGATACTGAATTCGTGCGTCTTTCATGGCAATGTCAGGTACTGACAGACAGCGCTGCGCCTCGCTTATATCCAGTAAAAACTGATCGATGACCCTGTTATAAAGCTCACGGTCACCCAAGCGCTTGCAGGCTGCTTCCAAGTCAAGGCCATTAGTTTGTGAAAATTGTCTGACAGACTGCGGCAGTGCATCCTTGGGAATAGGCATCCCGGCTACTTCCGACGGCAGGGACGCAGCAGCCAAGGAGTCCGCATCATCTGCCAACGCTTCGCTGGGCCTCATCAGGTGGTCGGGTGTACTGAGGTACTGAAGCAATTTCGTCGCCACCACGTCTATCTCAAATGGCTTTGCTATGTGGTCGTTCATGCCCGCATCCCGACAAGCCAGCTTATCTTCCGGCATGGCGTTGGCGGTCATGGCAATGATGGGCAAATCGGCGAGCATGAGCTCGTTGCGAATTTTACGGGTGGTTTGGTAACCATCCATCCCCGGCATCTGAATATCCATCAGCACCAAATCAAACTGCTGACGGCTGAGAATCTCCAATGCCTGAAATCCATCCACGGCCTCGGTAACCTCGGCGCCAAGCTGCCCCAACAAACTGGTGGCAACCAGGCGATTGGTGGCATTATCTTCAACCAGCAGGAGCCGCCTGCCAACCAGACTCGGTGCCAACGGCAGATGAGACAACATATTCAAGCTATCGTCACTGTGGCTATCCACCACACTTTGCAGGCAACGACTCAACATCTCACGGGTCACGGGTTTGATCAGGGTGGCATCAAACTGCTCTTCCCGATGCTTGAGCTGCGCTTCGAGCATGGCCTGACTATAGGCGGTGACGATAATAATACCGGGCTGCCTGGAAAGAGACGCCAGATGACGTACCCATGAAGCCAGTTCCAACCCGTCCAGTCCGGGTAACTGCCAATCTGCCAAGAGCACATCGAACGAGTCAGGTGCCATGCGCTCTATCGTGTTCATGGCGGTTAAACCATTATCCAGTGCCGTGACCTCACACCCCAGATCACGCAGCAGCTCACTGAACACCAGGCGGGACGTATGGTTATCTTCCACCAGCAACACCTTCATACCACTGAAGCGGGCTCCCGGGCTGCATTTAGTGGCATCAAACCCCAGCTGCACATCGATGATGAAGGTACTGCCTACACCTGGGCTGCTGGTGACGCGGATTTCCCCCTTCATCAAATGTACCAGCTCACGGGTTATGGCCAAGCCAAGACCCGTGCCACCATAGCGGCGTGAAATAGAAGAGTCGGCCTGTGAAAATCCTTTGAATATAATGGCCTGCTGCACTTCGGTCATACCGATACCTGAGTCCTGGATTTCAATATGCAGGTGACAGACTCCGTCTTCTCCCAGGTCGGCATCAATACGGGTAACTATGTTGCCCGCCTCGGTAAACTTGATGGCATTGGTTAACACATTCAGCAGAATTTGCCTCAACCTCAGGCTATCGCCAATCAGCTGATCCGGCACGATGGATGCGACCTGATATACCAGCTCAATGTCTTTTTGCTGCACCTGGGATGACAGAATGCTGCCCATTTCCCCAAGCAGTTGCTGCAGCGAAAAGCCTTGCCGTTCAAGTTCTATCCGGCCTGCTTCAATTTTGGAAAAGTCCAGAATGTCATTTAAGAGCGCCAGCAGAGATTTGGCTGCCTGCTGGGTCTTTTGCAAATAGTCCCTCGGCCGCGGTGGCAATTCGGTCTGCAATGTCATTTGCAAAAGCCCGAGTACCGCGTTCATGGGGGTACGGATCTCATGACTCATGTTGGCCAAAAAGTCTGACTTGGCACGGCTTGCCTGCAGCGCCTGCTCCCGGGCATCGGCAAGCTCTCGCTCACGCTTTAACTGCTCTGTGAGGTCATAGGCAATCCCCAGATACCCCATGATGCACTTATCTTCACCGTAGAGAGTCGTTACGCTGAGTTTTACCGTGAAACGGTCGCCATTTTTACTCACATAGGTCCAGTTGTGAGAATCTACTTTGCCCTGTCTTGCCTTGGCGACAAAGGCATCGAAGCCGGGCTCCACAGGGGTGCCCAGTTCTTCTGTGAGCTGCGCCGCCCGGCGCACCACTTCCTCTTCAAGGTGGAAAATGGCCGGGGTTTGCAGTCCAATCATCTCCCTGGCACTGTAGCCAAGCAGGCGTTCGGCCGAGGGGTTAAACACTGTGATAGTGCCCTCGGGATCTGTCGCAATAATGGCGTAAGCCGCCGCATTCAAAATGGTCCGCTGCAGAACGCCCATTTTTTCAAGCTGTGAGGTCCGCTCATGTACCAGTTGCTCAAGCTTGGCCTTGGCACTGAGCAGGGCTTTTTCTTCGGCACTGGCCAGCT
The DNA here is from genome assembly GCF_019457615.1 of Shewanella zhangzhouensis. Classification (NCBI taxonomy): domain Bacteria; kingdom Pseudomonadati; phylum Pseudomonadota; class Gammaproteobacteria; order Alteromonadales; family Shewanellaceae; genus Shewanella; species Shewanella zhangzhouensis. The sequence goes on along the minus strand of NZ_CP080414.1, from coordinate 959,174 downwards.
CGCGCCGATGTTGCAATACCACCGCACGGCGCATCCATATCAGTTGGCCACTGTATACCAGCACGGCTATCAGGAGGCTGGTAAGCCAGGCGTCGAGCAAAGTTGACCGGGGTTCCGGCAAAGCCATACGCTGGATGAAGGCGGGATCCGGTGACAGGCTCAAGCGCCAGTCCCGGCCAAACAAACTGATATTGGCGTCTACCTGATGTTGGGTTTGTGCCACATCATGGGCACCGCGCTGGAAAAACAGCTGTGACGTTTCATCGGTCACATCATAAATAGCCAATGCCAGGTGTTCTTCAAGGCCTGAGATGGTGCTGAGCACCTCGTCAATCAGGATGGGGGCATAACTCCAGCCAACCAGATTGGCCAAGCCAGTCCCGGAGCTGGCTTCAGGGCCAGGAGTTCGATATACCGGCATCAGAATCAAAAACCCCTGCAAACTTTTCTGACTTGCCTGTACCAGGGTTATGGGGCCTGTCAGGGTAACGCTGTTTTCCCGTGCCGATCTCAGTGCTGCCTGACGCCGGTTGGTCTCTGAGCCTATGTCCAAACCAACGGCCTGTTTATTGCGGGCTTCGGGCTCAATAAAGCGGATAATAAAGAGATCTTCCTGGTGGGGATTTAGCTGACGCAGAACAAAGTTTCCATCTGGCCGTTCTTTGGCACTGTTTTCGAGGAACCCGCCCAACGCGGGAACCGGCACATATTGAATAAAACCAAAGCCCCGGGCACCGGGGAACTCATGGCTGTAATCTCGGCTTTGGGTGTATAACTGCATGCGGGCATAGTCAAAATTATCAACACCATAGGTGAGCATCGCCCCACGTACACCCCTTAGCCCGTATTGATAAAGGGATACTTTTTCTGTCACCCCGGTACTTATCTGCTCTAACCTTTCCGCCATGATCTCTTTGATACGCTGATCATTTTCGAGGCGTTGCCCGTCGGCCAATTGGCCACCAACCACATAACCCAGAATTAAAATTAACGCGGGTACCCAAAGGGAGAATAACGACTGACGTGATAAGGATGGCTTCAGCAAATGAGTCCCTGGCATGAGTCCCTCTGTTCAATGAGGTCGTGTATAACGCGCTGAAAAAAGATGTGGCTTAAATAATAGACCGCTATGCCTGCAGGCGCATACTCTTTTTTCCCTTTATCCTCTATGGGTTAGCGTCTTAGCTGGACCACCAGAGCAATGCCCCCGAGCACGGCAAAGGCACTGACAATCAGCCGCAGACTCATGGCCTCGCCAAGAAGCAGCCAGCCACCAAAGGATGCGATAATGGGCACACTGAGCTGCACTGTGGCTGCCGTGGTGGCTTCCAGTCGTGGCAGCACCGAGTACCAGAGTGCATAGCCAAGCCCCGATGCCAACGCCCCCGAGGCGATACCATAGACCACGCCCATGCCGGAGAGATTGATTCCCTGCCCAGTCACTTCGGCCAGCCCGCTTAACGCCAAAAGCCCATAGAGCACCAATGCCAGAGGCACGGCGCGGACAAAGTTGCCCGCTGTCGCTGCCAAAGGTGATGCCACACCTCTCCCCAACAGGGAATATGCCCCCCAACAGCAGCCGGCAAGCAACATCAGGGCCGCACCAAATGGGTCCGGAGAGGCCACGCCCGGGAGCAAAAACCATCCCAATCCCACCATGGCAAGCACAACACCAAACACTTGCAGCGGCCCCAATCTTTCCCCGGCCCAGAAGCCATAACCAATCATGGAGCCCTGCACCGCACCAAAGAGCACCAAGGCGCCAGTGGCTGTACTCAGGCTGTGATAAGCAAAGGAGAAGGCAGCGGCGTATCCCAACAAGGCAGTGGCAGAACGCCAATTGCCGGCGAGCGCCTGCCCCTTCCCCTGTGCCAGGGCCAACATCGCCAGCACCACAGCACCACTGACCATACGCACCAGAGTAAAACTGGCGGCATCTATGCTGCCCGAGGCCAGCGCCTCGCGGCAGAGCAAGGAGTTGGCGGCAAAGGCCAGCATGGTCAGCGCGGTCAAAAACCACAGTCGGCTGTTCCAGCGCTGAGACTGGTTTTTTGGGGTATTGATCATCTTGTTTTCATCCTGTCTTCCCGCCATAAACCACTCAATTCTTATCTAATAAAAACAATCTATTAAGCAAAATCAAACCGAACCACCAGAGTTAAGCCCAGTCGCTTACCGCTGGGGTTGATACATGCCATCAGCACCGCCGGAATCGCGTTCAAAAAGCGACAAAGTACACCATTAAGGCCAGCTGTCAGAGCAGGGTAAACCAAGACCCCAATTGCCCCAATTTGGCGCGAGTCAGACAACAAAATCTAAATTACAGATTAAAACAATCGCTATTAATCATTTAGTACGATCAAAACTTTACCACTACCTTCTAAAGCGTTCCAAGGATCCGGGTGAAACGCACCTCTGGTTATTCACTCCGGTTATTCACCCCGGTCCATCACCGGACATGGCCCCTGCCGTGTCATATAACAACCGGCACAGTCAATATTGACACTGTGCCCCAAGGACAGGATACGCAGATGAAACGCACGCTCCCAACCTTGTCAGCCCTGGCGCTGTCACTGTCGCTGGCATTGGCCGCAGGCCAAACCCAGGCGGCCGAAACCACCACCAACAGCTATTGGTGGCCAGAACAACTGGATCTGTCTCCCCTTCGTCAGCATGGCAGCGAGTCCAACCCCTATGGTGCAGATTACGACTATGCCAAGGCGTTTGGCAGTCTGGATCTGGCGACGGTAAAGGCCGATATCAAAACCGTCCTCACCACCTCTCAGGACTGGTGGCCAGCCGACTACGGTCACTATGGCCCTTTCTTTATCCGCATGGCATGGCACAGCGCCGGTGTATACCGCATTTTTGATGGCCGTGGCGGCGCCAGCGGTGGACAACAACGTTTTGAACCCCTGAACAGCTGGCCCGACAACGTCAACCTCGACAAGGCACGCCGACTGCTGTGGCCCATCAAGCAAAAGTATGGCAGCAAAATATCCTGGGCCGATCTGATGGTACTGGCCGGCAACGTATCGCTTGAGTCCATGGGCTTTAAAACCTTCGGCTTTGCCGGCGGTCGCACTGACGACTGGGAAGCCGAGCGCGTGGATTGGGGCCATGAGAAAAAATGGCTCGACAACAAACGCCACAACGAAAAAGGCGAACTTGCCAAACCACTTGGCGCCACCCAGATGGGCCTGATTTACGTGAATCCGGAAGGCCCCAATGGCGTACCTGACCCGCTGGCCGCCGCCAAAGACATCCGTGAAACCTTCGGCCGCATGGCCATGAACGATGAAGAAACCGTTGCCCTGATTGCCGGTGGTCACACCTTCGGTAAGGCCCACGGTGCACACGATCCCGCCAAATGCGTGGGTGCAGACCCTGCCTCAGAGGGAGTTGAAGCTCAGGGCCTTGGCTGGAAGAACAAGTGTGGCAAGGGTCACTCCGAAGACACAGTTACCAGCGGCCTGGAAGGCGCCTGGTCTGTCAGCCCAACCCAGTGGACCATGCAATATCTGGATAACCTCTACGGCTTCGAGTGGGTCCAGTCCAAGAGTCCGGCCGGCCACATCCAGTGGATCCCCGCCAACGGTGCCGGTGACAATCTGGTGCCTGACGCCCACGTGCCCGGAAAGCGCCACGCGCCCATCATGTTCACAACGGATATCGCCCTCAAGGAAGATCCCAGCTACCGTGAAATCACCAGCCGCTTCCGTGAAGATCCCAAAGCGTTCGAACTGGCCTTTGCCAAGGCCTGGTTTAAGCTGACCCACAGAGACATGGGGCCAAAAACCCGTTATCTGGGCGGCGATGTACCTGCCGAAGCCCTGATTTGGCAAGACCCGATCCCGGCACTTGATCACACCCTTATCGACACCAATGATATTGCTGCCCTGAAATCGGCCATTCTGGCTTCCGGCATTGCTGTCCCTGAGCTGGTGCGCACAGCCTGGGCCTCTGCGGCCAGTTTCCGTGGCACGGATATGCGTGGCGGCGCCAACGGTGCCCGTCTGCGCCTTGAGCCTCAGCGCAACTGGGAGGTCAACAATCCCAAAGAGCTGGCCAAGGTGTTGCCAAAGCTTGAGAAAATCCAGATGGATTTCAACAAGTCACTCAAGGGTGGCAAGAAAGTCTCTCTGGCTGATGTGATTGTGCTCGCCGGTGGTACCGCCATCGAACAAGCCGCCAAGTCTGCCGGTTACTCGGTGACAGTGCCCTTCACGCCGGGCCGTATGGATGCCACCGCTGCCCAGACGGATGTCAGCTCTTTTGCGGTACTTGAGCCCAAGGCCGATGCGTTCCGTAACTTCTTCAGCGAAGAAAGCTATCTGCCACCAGCCAAAGCCCTGGTTGAAAAAGCCACTCAGCTGACCCTGTCGGTACCCGAGATGACCGCACTGGTAGGCGGCTTACGGGTACTTGATGCCAACAGCAACAAGGCAAAGCATGGTGTCTTTACCGACAAACCAGGGACCCTCAGCAATGATTTCTTTGTGAATCTGCTGGATATGTCTACCCGCTGGGAAAAATCCCCCAAGGAGGCAGGTCTCTACCAGGGCTTTGACCGTCAAAGCGGCAAGCTCAAATGGACAGCCACCCCAGTGGATCTGATTTTTGGCTCCCACGCCGAGCTGCGTGCCGTAGCCGAGGTCTATGGTGCCAACGACGGTAAAGACCGCTTCATCGAGGACTTTATTGCCGCCTGGACCAAGGTGATGAATCTGGACAGATTCGATATCTAAGGCTCGGATAGTCACTGGCTGATATCCATCAAGGCACTGCCCCCACATAATCGGGGAATCTGCAGTGCCTTTATTTTTGCTCTTTTTTATACCCTCTCGGTCATTTCCCTGCGCGCTCTCCCTGTTTGGCCTTGCCAATATCCCTGCCTTTACCCCTTCGAAAACACACCCACATTCAACACCAAAAACAAACAACCTTGCTACAAACTCGTACAGTTTCCGTTACTTCGGAATGCTATAACAGGTCGCTTTATTTGCGATCAGATCCGCAACTTGTGGGTTTTGCCCACCCAGTTCGGCAAGTATAACTCATTGAAAATGTTGCAAAGTGGATGCGTACTTTTCGATAACCGGCAGGGCATGGCAGCACCGACAATTGTGGATGGAAACATAATAACGACAAGAACGGAGTCATTAATGACAGTGAAACATCCTATCAAAGCCAGCGCAGCTGCTGTGTTCGGTGTCCTGTACCTGGGGATGTCGGGCTATGCCGCGGCAGAGATTGGCATGGCGAAAGCCGACAAGGGCGGCTTCTATGTGCCCACCTTTACCAACGAAGATATCGAGGCATTCAATACGTCGCGTAAAGAAGATCAAACCGGCGACCTCTTCCTTGCCCCCGGTAAAGTGAATCACGTACTGAATCGACGCCAACAAAAAGTGTTCGAGTTCGACGACTCCATCAAGGGTGAACATACCTTTATCGTGCAGTTCGACGACAAGCCGGTGGCTACCTATGATGGTGGTGTCTCTGGCTATGCTGCCACCAAGCCTTTAATGATGCAGAAGTCCGGTGTACTGAATCCAGGCCAGGTTCAGGCATCTGAGGTAGTACACTACCAGTCCATGCTTAAGAGCAAGCAGCAGAGTGTCCTGAATAAAGCCAGTGCCCACGGCGCTCGCTTCGAACTGAAGGACCAGTTTACCCTGGCCAACAATGCCGCCACTGTGCGCATGACCCAGGAAGATGCCGCGCGTATGGCGCAGGTGCCCGGGGTGAAAAAGATTACCCCTACCCGGGTGTTCAAATTGCGTACCGACCGTGGTCCTGAGTTTATCCATGCCGATGCCGCCTGGAACGGCAATACCAGCTCTGGCCTAAAGGCACAGGGTGAAGGCATGGTGGTGGGTATTATCGACACAGGTGTGAATACCGATCATCCTGCATTTGCCTCGGATGCCGACTTTACCGCCAGCCATGAAAAGATGGGCGGCCAGTATCTGGGTGACTGTCAGACCGATGCCAGCCTCTGTAACGACAAGCTGATTGGCGTGTATTCCTATGAAGTGATTACTGAAATCTACAACGCCCCCGAGTTTCAGGATTACTCCTGGCAGACCAAGCTTATCCGTCCCCGCAATGGTGAAGATTACAATGGCCACGGCTCACACACCGCCAGCACTGCCGCCGGTAATCGCATCGAAAATACACCTCTTCAGGCGGCCAACGGCGACAAGGTCAGCGACGGTGTAAACCTGCCATTCAACTTCGATCACACCTCGGGTGTGGCTCCCCGCGCCCACATCATCTCCTATCAGGTGTGCTGGCCGGGCAGTGGTGGAGACCCGTATGCAGGTTGTCCTGAAGAAGCCATTCTAGCCGCCTTTGAAGATGCCATCCGCGACGGCGTGGACGTGATTAACTTCTCCATCGGTGGCGGCGAAAACTTCCCCTGGGAAGACCCAATGGAGCTGGCGTTCCTGTCTGCCCGCGAAGCCGGGATCTCCGTGGCTGCCGCTGCCGGTAACTCTGGCCCCTATTTCTACAGTGCCGACCACACCTCTCCCTGGGTGACCACTGTGGGGGCCTCTACCCACGACAGAACCCTGGATGCGGGTAAAACCAGTATTACGGCCTTTGAGTCCACCGGACCTGCCTTCACCATCCCGAAAAATGACATCGCGGGCAAAGGCTTTACCGATGAGATTTCCGGTCAGTTTGTGCTGGCTGAAAGCTATCCCGATCCCAACACCAACGATGGTTACGCAGCCAAAACCTGTAATGCGCCCTTCCCTGCAGGCACCTTCACCGCAGACCAAATTGTCGTCTGTGAACGCGGTGATATTCCCCGCGTAGATAAGGCTATCAACGTACAGGCTGGTGGCGCCGGTGGTTTGGTACTGCTCAACGTGAACTACAGCGACCCTCTGGTGGCTGACCGCTTTGTCATTCCTGGGATTAACGTTTCTTCCAGCGTGGGTTACAGCCTGAAAAACTGGATCAACCGCAGTAACGGCACCGCCCGCGGCACCATCACTGCCCATGTGAACGACTATCTGCTGGACGAAGAGAAAGGCAATCTGCTGGCCTACTTCAGCTCCATGGGCCCAAGTCGCTATATCGATAACCTGGTACCGGATGTTACGGCGCCCGGCGTAAACATCTATGCCGCCAACGCCGACGATCAACCCTTTACCAACAATCCCTCTGCCAGCGATTGGACCATGATGAGCGGTACCTCCATGGCATCGCCCCATGTGGCCGGCGCCATGACGCTGCTGACCCAGCTGCACCCTGACTGGACACCGGCAGAGATCCAATCGGCATTGATGCTGACCGCCAATGAGGTGAAATACCAGCCTTATACCGGTGCGACGCCAACTGAACTGCCATACCACTTCATGGCTGGTGCCGGTGCCATTGATGTGGCAAAGGCTGACGCCACCGGGCTTATCATGGATGAAACCATTGATGGCTATATGGCTGCCAACCCCAATAACGGAGGTATCGCCAACTGGCTGAACCTGCCATCCATGGTTGACATGAACTGTGAGAAAGAATGCACCTGGATGCGCACAGTCACGGCCACCAAAGATGGCAGCTGGACAGTCAGCACCGAGGTGAAAGAGGACGGTGCGACCCTGGTTGCCACCCCAAGTCAATTCAGCCTGAAGGCCGGGGAAACCCAGACCATCATGGTGAAAATGACGGTACCAAGCGTGAGTCGCTACGCGGTTGACCCGGACGATGGTGACTCACCATGGGAAGGCAATACCAACTATGCCCTCTTCAATGGCAAGCTGATGCTGACCGAGAGCACAGGAAACTCGCCTGAGCTGCATATGCCTGTGGTGGCCCTGTCCAACTACGACCAATTGCCTTTTGCCAAGCAAATCGAGTTCAACCGTGAGCAGGGTGCTGAAACCTTTGTCGTTAATACCGACAACTACAGCCAGTTCACCCCAAGATACTATGGGCTGGTTAAACCCGAAGTGGAACAGCATGAATTGGGGCTGGTAAGCCCGCTCATTAACCTGGCCAACGTGGAAAAGTGGGGGCTCAGCAAGGTGGTGGTGCCGGAAGGCACCAAGCGTTTGATGATAGAGGTCCAGTCTGCAGACCTTATCGGTCATGACAACAACGACAATCCTCGCTACTTCAAGCAAATCCCGGTGCTCAGTGTGGGCCGCGATGCCAACGGCAACGACAGCTTTATCCCAAGTGAGGAGGAACTGGCGGCCAACAGAAACGCCCTGACCAACGAGTTCCATGCCGAACTTGAATGTCAGTCGTCATCCAACGCCGTGATGAACTACTGCGATCTGGTGGACCCAGTGCCAGGTACTTACTGGATTGCCCTGACCAACGTGGGCAGTGGCAAACAGATGTACAAGGTGAACACCGCCGTTGCCCTGGTGGGTAACGACAGCGCCGCAGGCAACTTCCACCTTGAAGGTCCGGCATCCCACGATGGTAATGGTAACTATGAGCTGACCCTGAACTGGGATCTGCCCCAAGCGGTGGAAGGTGACGTGTTCTATGGTGGTTTCGATATGGGGAACATGCCCGGCGAAGAAGGCACCCTGGGCTTTACCTCCCTCACCCTGAGACGCGGCAAGGACAATGTGTCCTTTAACCTCAGCCAGGATAAGGCACGCAATATGGACGTGGTTGAGATTGACCTGTCGATGCTGCCAAACCTGGAGTCACAGGACAGAGACTTCAGCTTCAAGCTGACCCTGCCCGAGGGTATGCGTCTGGCCCCCGAGACCCTGAAGACCCTCAACGACAAGGCGCTGACCAACCTGGAAATGGATGAAAAGGGCTTCAGTCTGAGTGGCAACCAGCTGAGCACCCGTAACATTCAGCGTGAATATGTGGTGACCAACAGCCTGACCTCGGCCCAATGCCGCACTCCCATGATTGATGAGTACTCCGATGGGGGCTACATCGACCTGCGCGAGTTTGGTATTCAGCCGGAGCACAGTTGGCATGTGGGTGACTATCGTGCCTTTAACGATGTGCCCATGAACTGGCTGTTCTGGGGTATGGATCAGGAACAGTTCAAACTCTACAACCAGAACAATGGCGGTTTCATCCGTATGCACGCCGTGGGTGCCATGCAGTTCAACAGCGCATACTGGATGATGAACTATGTGCGTGGTCCCGGCTTCCTGTATGAGTCAGTCAACCCCTTCTGGCGTGGCAGCTTCGAAGCCAAAAACCGTCGTCACCCCGATGACCCATGGGGTTTGACCATTGCGGCTCAGTACGATGCGGACCGTCCGGATCTGGGTGATCTGCTGTTTATGGAGTTCGATAACGTCACAGATACGCAAACCGGCGATGAATATGACTATCAAGTGATATTGCGTCCCAACCTGGACTTCCGTGACAACCGCTTCGAGATGATCTTTGCCTACGACAACCTGGGTGCAAACCTGGCCAAAGGCACCATCTATGTAGAAGGTTTCGACAGCCCTTACTCATCCAACGTCGGTCCAAAAGACGGCTATCTCTACACCATGGTTGGTTTTGACAATCTGGATGAGGTACTCGAAGACAACATGGTGATGTGTTTCGATTACCAGGGTCCCGAGCAGAGCGCCATCGACATGAAGGTGAAGGCGGTTGTTCAGCCTCAAGCCGTGGGTAAGACGCTGGAAGTCCTGCTGACTCAGAGCGTAGAAGGACAGATGGAAAAAACCACCAGCCGCACCCTTGTGGTCAACAGCGATCTGAAAGTCGCTGCCCTGCCCGATATGCAGGTGGCCGAAGACGGTGAGCTGAGTGGCATCGAAGTCTTCTATCTGGATGCCAATAAAGTGAGCAACCATGTGATTGTGACCGGTGAGCATGTACAGGCCGAGATCAATGGCAGCAGCTTCAGCCTCAAGCCCGATGCCGACTTCTTCGGTGAAACCCTGGTAACAGTGACAGTGCAGGACAACGAGCATGCCAGCGATCAGGCCAGCGTCAGCTTTATGCTGACAGTCACCCCGGAGCAGGATGCGCCGGTTGCCAAAACCGCCAATGCCGAGTTTGCCATCACCGAGGGTCAAACCATCACCCTGGATGCCAGCAGCTCGGTTGACATGGACGGTGACAACCTGACATTCAGCTGGGATGGCCCGGGCACCATCGGTGACGACAGCGCTGCTGTCACTACTGTGACTGGCCTGTCAGTGGGTGAGCACAGTTTCACAGTGACAGTGTCTGACGGCATGGATGAAGACGAGGCAGAGGTAATAGTGAAGGTGGCGGCAGCTCCCGTCACTGAAACCACCCCTGCCAACAACAGCTCAGGCGGCAGCCTGGGTTGGATGGCCTTGCTGCTGATGGCAGCCGGAGCACTGCGCCGTCGCCATTAAAACCCCTTGGTGGCCAGGATTTTTTCTGGTCACCCTTCTCCACCCCAAACGAAGTGAAAGCCAAAGACCGATGGCAACCCCATCGGTCTTTTTTTGGCCAGCGCTTTTGCGATAATCCCTTCATTGCTGCAACAAGCAGCATAAAAAGCAAATCAATCGACTTCCTGGGCGGCTTTTTTGGGCAAACTATCGCGCACCTCAAACCAATCCACATGGGTGTCGTAAAACACATGGGCCATGGGCAACTGAACTATGGGGTCGTGAAAGCAGGCACGGACTATGTGTAACTCACCCGGCCAGCGGCTGGAGGTAAAAAACAAACTGCTGCCGCAGCGACGGCAAAATCCCCGCCGCGCCGCCTGTGATGAGGCAAACCACTGCAGATGCTGCTCAGGGTCGCTGATGCGCGCAGCCAGTTCACTCACCCCAAGCCAGGTAACAAATGCCGCCCCATGGGCATGTTGGCACTGTGTGCAGTGGCAATGGGCGACCCACTTGGGTGGCAAATCGATTTCCACATGAATGGCGCCGCACAGGCAAGCGCCGCGGGCAATTGGGGAGCTATCCATAACAGTGTTCACCCGGGTCGACTCAACAGAGGATATTGCGATTGTTGGCAACAACAGGCTCACTGTCCAGTGAACCGGCCGTTTAAGCACCACCCTCCCCCTGCGGGAGCCGGGGCTACCGGCTCATCATACAGGTTTCCAATTCGGCCTCTGACTTGCCCGATGCCTTTTCCATGGTGGCAGACAGGCACACATCCAGTGCCTCATAATCTTGCTGGCGGCTGTATTCGCTGTGGCAGTGCCTGAGCTCCCTGACCACCGCTTGCTCAAGCGCCCCCTGACTCATGCCGGCACAGGCAGACACGGCTTTGAATACGCCGTTACCGCGCATGGTTTGGAGCGTCTGCTGTAGTCCCTGTTCGAACAATTCGGCGGATAACTCGGGTTCTTCCGAGGCGTTCGCAGCAGCGGGGAGCAAAGCACCAAGGAGCAGAGGCAATATCATAAGGTGTTTCATGGGTAAGTTCCTTTTACTCGGGTAAATATCCGTGCCTGTGTTGGCGTTGACGTTATGGCCGCAACACTAAAATGAGCCACTGCACACCTTAAAGAAACGCCTCTGACTACACATCAATCCTTGGAATGAGATTTACCCCCCTAAGCAGGAATAAGCGCTGAGACCTACACTTTAGTCCTGTGCCTGCATGGGCGGCACAGTTCTGTAATCATAAGGAGAGATTCTGATGAGAGTCAGTCAATGGAAAAGACTTGGTATGGTATCGGCCCTGGCCCTGGGAATGACCGTAGGCTCAGCTCAGGGGGCTGGTTATTTAAAAATTGGCGATATCAAGGGCGAAAGCCAGGACGATACCCACAGGGAGGAAATTGAACTTCTCAGCTGGAGCTGGGGTACAAGCAATGGCATGAATAACTCGGGCAGCCTTTGTGTTATGGATGTATCTTTGGCCAAATATACCGACAGCGCCACCGTCGATATTTTGATGGGGCAAATGATGGGCACTCAGTATCCCGATGCCGAAATTTCCATGACCCTGAGCGGCACCGCCCGCACTGAGGACTACTTTAAGATGCGCATGCGCAATGTCACTGTAACCAGTTATCAAACCGGTGGCAGTGGCCATGATCGCATGACTGAGAACATCACTTTGCATTTCGATGAAGCGTCAATTGAGTACCGTCGTCCCGGGCCGGATGGCAGCCCAGGCGCCCCCGAAGTCACCCGTATCAGTTCCAGCAGCCATAAATGCCGCTGAGCCCGGCTCTGGGCACATTCATGGATGTGCCCAAGCCCTGGATTTTGGTAGAGCACATACCTAATCGAGGTCTTTCAGGGTTGCCATACCCAGTTGGCGCATTTGCCGACCAATCCAATCGGCGCGTCGGTTCATGTAGGCCGTAGGGGGATTGATGCGATATGACCAGGGGTTGGGGAGCAAGGCGGCCAGCAAGGCGGCTTCTCTGGTGCTGAGCTTGCCCGCCCCCTTGTTGAAGTAATATTGGGAGGCGGCCTCCACCCCATAAATTCCCGGGCCAAACTCCACGATATTCAGGTACAGCTCCAGAGTACGCCGCTTGCCACTTAAGGTATCCAACAGCACAGCAAACCAGGCTTCCAGCCCTTTACGGACCAGACTTCGGGAAGACCAGAGAAACAGGTTCTTGGCCGTTTGCTGGGTTAAGGTACTGGCACCGCGAAGGGGCTCCCCCGGATCTCTGTCTTCGATGGCCGTTTTAATGGCCGCAAAGTCGACGCCGTTGTGCTGGGTAAAGCGCTGATCTTCAGAGGCGATGACCGCCAATTGCATATTGGCCGCAATCTTTTCCAATGGCACCCACTGGTGGCGCACCTGAATATTGTCGTTGGGGGGGAACAGCGCCCTGTCGATACGCCAGGCCCAGGTGGGAGGATTGATAAAGCTGACCATCAGCACCAATGCCAGAGACAGCAGCAGAAAAGCCAGCAAGAGTCGAAAACTCCAGCGCCAGAATCCTCGCCAACTGCGGACGAGTAACCCGGGCTTGTTGCCACTTGCCTGGCTTTTTTCAGACATGACAAATGCCCCTATCCCCACATCCTGGGTGAATCCGCTTCATTCTCATTTCAACTCTCGACTCATATCCGTATTTCGTCTTCTGTCCTGAGGGGAAACGGCTAATCCAAGCCGGGCAGCAAATAAACCCATTTGGGATCCTGGCTCCAGGGTTTGATGATTTTGCGTTTTTTATCCTTGGTGTAGAAGCACTTGCCAAAAAGAATAATCCCCGCACCTTCAAAGTCAGCCCGTTCTTTAATGCCGAATCGCTTGAGCAGAGCCTCGCGGACATCAGAGATAGCAATGCCCACCTCACGGCTGTCGGTGGGATTTAGCCAATTCATGTCGTTATCCGCATGGGACAAGGTACCCCAATACATGCGCGGCGCGCCTTTTTCCGTAGGAATCGCATCGGCAAAATTCACAAACAGGTTTTTCGCACGCCAGCGGTGTACCTCATCGGTGTAGACCCAAAGGTCCGAGCCAGCAAGTTCACTGCCCCGCAATAAACTCATGAGCAGTTTTTTAAGCCCGAGTTTTGGGGTCTGCAGCGTATCCTCTGGTTGCCCGGCCGCCTTGGCTTGAGTATTGGGTGTGTGTTGCGAATGGACATCATAGGAACCCTGCGGCTCCCTGACGGATGAGGCGGTGGAATGACCGGTACTCTTGCGCCCAAGCCGCACCGGCGCATCAAAATCAATACTCAGGCCGTCTTCCTGTTCAATGGCCTGACGCACGGCCGCAATGTCGGCCTCATGTTCTTTGCTGGAGCTGGATGGACGATATTCGGGGCAATTATCACTGTGGTAGAGGGAGCCAAAGCAGGCCGCCTTGCCATCGCTTGAGGCGCGGCGAAAATAGGCCCGCGCGCCGCAACCCAGGCAAAACAGCGATTGCCTGAGCTGCTCCTGCGTGGCTTCACCCAGCTTGGCAAACCCGTAAACGGAAAAGACCCTGGGTGCTTGTCCCGGCTCTTCACAACGCACATCCAGCATAGTTCAACTCCCCCGCGCCACCTGGGTTTATCCTCCGGCTATCGAAGCACAATGGCAAGTCAAAGCGGCTGATTTATCAAGAAAACTGCTTCAGCCACTGGGCAAAGGCCTGTTTGGGCATGGCCCCGGCCTGTTGCCCCAGTATCTTGCCCCCCTTGATAACCATCAACGTGGGAATGGAGCGAATGCCGAACCGCGCCGCCAGAGCCTGCTGGGTTTCGGTATCTAACTTGCCGAAGCGAAAACCGGGTTCAATCTCCGCCGCTGCCGCGTTGAACACCGGAGCAAAGCTTTGGCAGGGGCCACACCAGGCCGCCCAAAAGTCCACCACCAGAGGCAGCTCAGATTTGATGGCATGGGCGTCGAAGTTGGCAGCGGTCAGTTCAATCGGTGCACCGGTAAACAAGGGCGATTTACAGCGACCACAACTGGGGGCGTCGCTGAGTCGGTCGTCGGGCACCCGGTTCAGGCCGTGGCATTGGGGGCAGGCAAGGATCATAACAATGGCTCCAAAAAGAAGGCTGGATGACAGAAAACATGGGGGCTGCGCGCCGCCATTACAAGGCGAAAAAGCCAGCATGATTCACTTTTGCTGCTAACTCTTTCAGGGTAAAACACAGGCGAGCAAAGTGCCGACTGGCTGGCACAAATGAGCGAAGCCAAAAAAGCCATGGGCGTGATAAATGAAGCGCAGGCCCTGCACAGCCGTGCCATGGCACTGGCCGAAGCTCAGGGGCTGGAAAGCTGGGAATATTGGGAACTGAATCCGAGGCGTTTTTAATATCCTGCACGGCCCTACGAGCGAAATGAGCATCAAAAAAGGCGCCCTGGGCGCCTTTTTCGTTGAGTTTAACGGCTCACCCTCACTTCCGGTGAGTTCATCAGCGCCAGCATGGGGTTGGCTGCCATCACTCTGGTATACATCAGCTTGCCGATAATCAGCCCCGCCACAAAGCCACCGATGTGGGCCCAGTAAGCCACACCCTCGCCCGCCATGTACAAACCGAAGATGTTAAACGCGAGCCAAATGCCGAAGAACACCAAAGGTGACACCTTCTTTTGAAACACGATGAACATAAAGGTCAGGCTGGCATAGCGAAACCACAGCAGGTACATGCCGAACAGGCCGGCGATGGCGCCGCTGGCGCCCACCATGTAGATATCGCTGCCTGGCTCGGAGATGATTTGCGCCGCCGCAGCCGCGAGACCACACACCAGATACAGCCCCAAAAAGCGTGCCCGGCCAAGGGCATCTTCCAGGTTATCCCCCACCACGTAGAGGAAGTACATGTTGCCCGCGAGGTGAATGATGTCGCCATGGAGGAACATATGACTGAACAGGGTCCACACATGGCTGCCGTGCATCACCTGATTTGGCACGAGGGCAAACTGCTCGAATATGGGATCTATCATCGACAAGTCGAAGCCGTAGACCCCAAAGATCACCAAATTCAAACCCAGCAACCACCAGGTCACCACGGGCTTGCTTTTAGGCTTGAGATTGAACTCCACCGGCATTTGCGACAAAAACTGGAACAGCCAGGTTTTGACACTGATTTTGCCGTCAAGCTCTGCCAGCGCCTGACGCACCCGGGGAGACTGCACCACCTTGTCGCACTCATGCTTGTCGAGCCAGACACCGCGGCAGGAAGGGCATACGTCTACTTCGATTTCAAACTCCTGCATCAGGTGGTAGCGCTCCAAAGTGCAGTCACAGCCGTGACAGCGACGCTCCGAGCGCCCCAGATGCGCCCCCATGGACTGCTCAAGCACTACGGCATCATCGCCGTTGTCGGCCGTTGACAGGGCCCGGTCCAACTCACCATATTCAAACCAGAGACCGGCACACTTTTGACAGGTGTCCACCTGCTCACCGTGAAATTCAAACACCCTGAAACTTTGATGCTGACAGCCGGGACAGGTTAATTGCTTGTTCATTTCAACGCCTCCAATACCCCAGCCTGGCGCAGCGATTCACCGAGCGCCTCATAATTGATTTTCAGTGCTGGCAAGGTGTGCTGTTCCATGGACGCTATCACCACCCGCAGCTCTTTTACGCCATAGGTGGGCCCATAGAACTTGGATTCCAGCTTGTCGATAATATCCGCCGACTGGCTATGAAAGCGCCGGGAGGCCGAGAGAATTTCCGATGGGGTTTCCAGGGTGCTTTGAGAGTAGCGCATGTTTTCCCACACGAAGGTGGCCACTGCGGGATGGTGCCGCTTGATATCGAAGGGGCGCTCTTTTTCTATCTTATCCGCATACGCCGTCAGAATTTGCACGTTGTCGGCCAGCTCATCATAAAGGGCGTGGCGCAGGTGATAGTTATTTTGCTGACTCATCAGCGAATCAAACGCGATGGCCTGGGATAAGCCTTCTTTCGCGGCCAGATAGACGCCCGCCACTGTGGCGATAATCATAAAGACCTGGCTTATCCAAAAACTGGTTTTCACCAGTTCCTGATTGTCCAGTCGCAGCGAATGTCGCGGGGTGTCGGCGTGGGCCTGAACGCCCGGCGCTACAGCCACAGGGCTCTGACTTTCGATATCCATATCAAGGTACTCCTAATCCTTGGATTTCATTAACGATTTAATGAAGGGGGTGAAAAGAGTCCAAGGATACGCGCCGAGGCCACTGTAAACCAGTGCCAAGATCAAAAAATCCATTTAAGGGTCCGGCGGCTTAACGCCTGTGCATCCAACGCCAAACCATACCCATTACCGACACACAATATGCATAAATGGGAAAATCAGGCTATTGTGATTATCCGTCGTTGGCGTATAACTAAAGTACTGCTAAGGCAGTGACGGCACACGTTGGAGGCGTGACATGACCCATGAAAGCACCCACCAAGAAGGCCACAGGGAGAAAGCTGACCGGCGGCATGGTAGTCCCAGTAATCTGGATCACTGGAACAAACTCACCACTGCACAGAGGTTTGCATTTTATACGCTGGCGAAACTTGGCTATCAGTTACTCTTTGTCCGCGGACAACAGAGCCAGCCTTTGGCCATCACCCGCCAGGATGCAAGACTTGCAACCATAAATAGCTGGGGGGATATCGACTTCGCCCCGGACATACAACTGCGCCAATAGCGAAAAGGAGCCTTAAGGCTCCTTTTCTTATACTGCTATTACCGCTATTGCTTGTTGGGCGTTCAAGCGGCCTGACTTGCCACAGCGGTATCGGATTCTGCAATCAGCATAACAGCCGCACGGCCCAGCAATTGGTTGATGGTCCGTTCGCCCTGAGTGCCCAGCTCCAGCATGGCGCTTTCACGGGCGCCACTGATGGCACGAAACTGTGTCACATCACGCTCAGCTGAACCACAAAGACTGAAGAAGAGTTTCAGTACGGCCCGATAGTGGGACTCGCGCATCGCCTGCATCCAGCTGCGCTCCAGCGCTTCAACGCTGGAAAAGTCCAGGGCTGCCATAAACAGGCGGCCAATACGTGCATCCAGACGTACCAAAAAGTCCGTTTTCTTCGGGAAGTGGTGGCTGATACCAGTCCGGCTGATCCCGGTCGCTTCTGACAGCGTTGTGTATGACATAGCGTCGAAACCAATACTCAGGATTTGCTTGAGCGCCTCATCCATGATCTGGTTAATGGTCTGCTCAGTCTGCACCTTGGAACGTTTCGCCATGAAATGTATCCCCCGTTGTTATATTTGTTGCGCAGAGCTTACCAAAGCATTAGAGGGATTACTGCCAGAAAAATGGCATTCATAAGAGTATCTGACTTTCGTTCAGCCAGTGTTCAGCTAAAAACCGAACACCATGCCAAATCGCTAACCCTTGATTAACATATGCTGTCTGCTGAGCCATTGATGGGCGTTGTTTGGCCCCATCAGCAAACCGAGGGTGGGCGCCAATACGGGGCGTAATTGCGGTTTTCGCCAGTACATATAATGGGGCATATTCCGGGTGTTACCAGATTGAAAAAGATTATGCAAAAGGCTGGCAAACTCCTGCAGCTCTTCGTCAGACCACTGGGGAAGGCTTGGGTAAAAATCCTGGCAAAAAGCACCAAATTCAGCGAATAACGCCAGTTCTTTGGCATCATACCTGTTAAGTAGCGGGAGTAAGTAAAGAGAGCTCCAATGGGACAACTGGTTAACGTCATTGATAGCCTGCAGATTACGGCGATGAAACTGCTGCCAGGCCAGAGTGAGACTGCCTTTCTCTTTGGCAACCCGCCAATAAAGGTAGGCATCGGCCAGCCATTCCTGCTCACGCACGCTGAGGATGTCCGGCAGCACAGAGCCTTGCAGGGCTCTGACCTCCAAATGGCCAATCTCGTGCCATAGGGTTAAGGTGAATTGTTCTGCCAACGGCAGCTCCAGCAGAGCCCCTGAGACTATGGCACTCTCGCGACTTGGGGTGCGCTCAGGTGCCATCACTATCACCCCGGCTATCGCTGGGTGAGAAACCGGCGTCACCAGCGCGGCGCGATACCCCAAAAGTGCCGGGATATCCGCGGGTAATTGCGCCGTCACCTCTTGCGGCAGGCTGGCAAGGCAGGAAGGTATTCCGGCGAGCTCACAGAGAATCACCTCCTTCCCCGCCACAATGACCTGTTTAGGGTTGTGTAGACTGCCACTGAACTGCGCCGCATTAAGGCCACTACAGGCCATCAACAGCAGCAGATTCAGTGCCAGTCGCCACCGCATCAGTGGCGGCTCATGATGTTCTGAATGATGGCTGTGGTCGACACACCATCTTCAAAGCCAAGCACCTTCACCTGGCCGCCATTGGCAATCACCTCGGCGCCACCGGCAATGTCTTCCACCTTATAGTCGCCGCCCTTTACCAGGAGGTCTGGCAGGAGTCTGGCGATAACCCGCTGGGGCGTGTCTTCACTGAAGGGCACCACCCAGTCCACCGAGGCAAGCCCGGCGAGTACCGCCATGCGTCTGTCGACTGAGTTCACCGGACGGCCATCGCCTTTCAAACGGCGCACCGAGTCATCATCATTCACGGCCACAATCAGGCGATCGCCAAGGGCCTTGGCCTGGGCGAGATAACTCACATGACCTGCGTGGAGAATATCGAAGCAGCCGTTAGTCATCACTACCCGCTCGCCGCGAAGCTTGGCCTGCTCAAGGGCATACACCAGCTGATCTTCACTCACGACACCAATTCCTGACTCGCCCTGATGGGATTTCAGGGCTTCAATCAGCTCAATACGGCTGACGGTGGATGTGCCCAGCTTGCCGACTACCACACCGGCGGCGGTGTTGGCGATGGCACAGGCCTGAGGCAGCTCAGCACCGGCGGCAAGGGCCGTGGCCAAGGCCGAAATCACGGTATCACCGGCACCTGTGACGTCGTATACCTCACGGGCTACGGTGGGGATATGCAGCTCGGGAGCCTTGGGCGTAATCAGGGTCATACCCTTTTCAGAGCGTGTCACCAAGAGCGCATCCAATGCCAGGTCCTGAAGCAGCTTTTGGGCCTTTTCAACCAAATCCGCTTCGCTGGTTACAGCCCCCACCACGGCTTCAAATTCACTCATGTTCGGAGTCAGCAGGGTTGCGCCCCGGTAGCGGGCAAAGTCACTGCCCTTTGGGTCTACCAGTACCTTGACCCCTTTGGCACGGGCTCTGGCAATAAAGTCGGCGGGTTCACCCACGGCGCCCTTGGCATAGTCTGACAGGATAACCACATCCACATCATCGAGGCGCGCTTCGGCCCTAGTCAGCAAGGCATCACTGCTTTGCTTATCAAAGGCTTCTTCAAAGTCGAGTCGGATGAGCTGCTGATTGCGGGACAATACCCTGAGCTTGGTGATGGTGGGCTTATCTTCCACCACCAGCCAATGGGGTTCAACGCCAAGGGCCTGCACGCCGCGGGTCAGGGCATCTGCGGTATCATCCTGTCCCACCAGGCCTGACAACTGCACCTTGCCACCGAGGGCGGCAATGTTCAGCGCCACGTTGGCGGCGCCGCCTGGCCTGTCTTCAATCTGATTGATGCGCACCACGGGCACTGGGGCTTCGGGGGAGATGCGTCCGGTCGGTCCCACCCAATAGCGGTCCAACATCACATCCCCAACAACCAAAACCCGGGCCTTCTCAAAAGCTGGCAGCGTAACCTTCATAGTACTCACATTGAATTTGCCGAAACTAAAAGCGGATTGTACCCAATTTTCTCCCGCTGTTGCGCATGTTTTGCGTTAGAATAAGCACGAATTTTTGCAACAGAGCGAGCCCCAAGTGGTAGAAAGTGCCCAATTTTCCAATCACCTGTATCACCCCAAGTACTGGCTGTTATGGCTGGGTGTAGGATTGATGCGCGCCTTGTCGCTTCTGCCCCTGCATTGGCAGATGTCCCTGGGTAAAGGACTTGGCCGACTGGTAAGGATATTGGCTGGCAGTCGCAGTAATACCGCCAGACGTAATCTGGAACTTTGCTTCCCCGACATGAGCGACGCCGAGCGCGACGCCCTGTTCAAACGCAACTTCGAAGAAACCGGCAAAGCCGTGTTCGATACCATTTGCGCCTGGTGGTGGAGCGATGAGCGCATACAGCAGCATATGCGCATCAAGGGGGCCGAACATGTTGAGCAAACCGTTGCCGCGGGTCAGGGCGTTATCCTGTTTGCGGTACATTGTTTGCCGTTGGAAATGGGCGCGCGGATTTTTGGTCAGTTTCAGCCCGGCGTGGGTGTTTACCGCCCCCACAACAATGCGGTGATGGAATATCTGCAAGTGAAAGGACGCCTGCGTTCCAACAAGGCCCTGGTGCCCAAGCGCGATTTGCGTCAGATGGTGCGCTGCTTACGGAATGCCGAAGTGATCTGGTACACGGCCGATCAGGATTTTGGCCGCTCTTCCGCTGTATTTATTCCCTTCTTTGCGGTGCCCGATGCCGCCACCATCACGGGAGCCACCACCCTGGCCAAGCTGGGCAAAGCCAGGGTTCTGCCGTTTTTTGTGGAGCGGGACGCTGATGACAAGGGCTACAGCATTGAGATTTTGCCGCCGCTGGAAGACTTCCCCGGTGAAGACGAAACCGCCGACGCCATTCGTGGCAATCAGGTGGTGGAGTCGCTGATTTCCCGCAATCTGCCGCAATACATGTGGCTGCATCGCCGCTTCAAGACGCGCCCGGAACAGGACGCGCCTTCACTCTACAAGTAACATCGTCTCGAATTCGCATCAGATACCAGCACCTCAACCTGCCTTGAGCTTCAAACCAAGGCAGGTTGGACAATCCCCTTCCATGGTGCGCACCACCCAATCACAGCCCTGCCACTCAAAGCTGTCACCCTCTACCGGGTTGCGGCCAAGCTTTTGATGCATCAGGTCTTCCAGTGTCAGCCCCACCTCGTCTTCATGCAGGTTAAAACCATAAAGCGGCGCCAAATCCGCAAGACGTACCGAGGTAGCCAACATAAAGTCACCGAAAAAGCCTGCCATGGACGGGTTTTCCGGCGCCTCACTGAAGAGCTGACTGAGGGCAGGCAAGTCTTTGGCCTGACCGAGCACGCACAGCACATCGTCGGCAGCAAGCTCGGTACTGCCCGAAGGGTGCAGCAAATTGTTCCCCCGGAACAACGCCGCAATGCGGGTGCCTTCCGGCATCGACAAACGCCTTAATGGCTCGCCCACACACCACTTATTGGGCTTGAGACGATAGACAAAAATTTCCCATTCACTGGCAGGAAAGATGTCGACTCCCGCGCGGCTGATGGGCTCAGGCTTGGGCGGCAAACTGACTCTGGCGAGCTTCATCGCCAAGGGCAAAGTTGAGCCCTGGAGCAGCAAAGAGACCAGTACCACACAAAAGGCCAGGTTGAAATAGAGCTCGGCATTGGGCAAGCCGGCCATCATGGGGAACACCGCCAGGATAATGGGCACTGCGCCCCTCAGGCCCACCCAACTGATAAACCAGCGCTCCCTTGCCACAAAACGCTTGAAGGGCGCCAGGCTTACCCACACGGCCAGCGGCCGGGCGATAAAAATCATCCCCAGCGCCAGCACCAGTCCGGGTACCAGGACCTCGAGCAGCGATGACGGCGTCAGCAGCAGCCCCAGCACCAGGAACATGCCAATCTGCGCCAGCCAGGTCAGGCCGTCCATCACAGCGAGCGTACTGTGCTTTCCGCGCATGCCGCGATTGCCAAGGAACAGACCATAGAGATAGATAGACAGGATACCGCTGCCACCGAGCAAACTGGACAGGGCAAACAGCAGCAGACCGCCTGCCAGCACCAGAATGGGGTAAAGTCCATCTGCCAGCACGCTACGATTGACAAGATGCCATATCAGGTACCCTCCACCAAAACCGGCGGCCATTCCCATACCGGCCTGAAGCGCCAGGTCGCGCATCAGCCCGGGACCATCAAAGTCGCCGCCGGCGGCTATCATGGCAATCAGGCTGACGGTGAGAAACACGGCCATGGGATCGTTACTGCCCGATTCAATTTCGAGGGTCGAGCCCACGCGCTCGTTCAGCGCCCGGCCCTTGAGCAGCGAAAACACCGCGGCCGCATCGGTACTGCCAACGATGGCACCAATCAGAAGCCCCATCAGCAAATTAAGGTCGAACAGCCAGGCGGCCAGCAAGCCGGTCAACACCGTGGTAATGGCCACGCCAAGTGTCGCCAGGGAAAGCGAAGGCCAGAGCGCCAGCCGGAAGCTGCTCATCTTGGTTCTGAGACCACCATCCAGCAGGATAACCGCCAGCGCCAGATTACTGACCAGGTAGGCCGTGGAGTAATCGTTGAATTGTATGCCGCCGGGACCATCCTCACCGGCGAGGATCCCCACTCCCAGGAATACCAGCAATATGGGTACACCCAGTCGGGAAGACAGGGGGCTTAACACCACACTGAGCCCCACCAGCAAGGCGCCGACCAAAAACAACAAATTCATGTTTTCTGCAATCATTGCGCCTCCCTATCAAGAAATCGCGACAATTATACAGACAAAATGTGACAAAACGGTATTTTAAAGCAAATTTAATGTCGAAAAACCAAAAGTAAAACTCCTGTTTTATATTGGTTTTTACTGCTTAACATTCATTTAGCCCACTCACCCTGCAGAGTCGGCAGCTTCAACCAAGATCTTGCCAATATTCATCAACACTAAACAATGTCATTTAAACAATTACAATGTCCTTATGACATCAAGTGACGTTGTCACAAAAACAATTCAATAAAACAAATTAACAGTAAATGCTTGTAATTGCTTAATATTCAATAATGGCACGCATTCTGCCTTATAGCGATGACATTAGAACAAGCGCTAGAGAGGCCACAATGAGTTCACTTCGCAAAACGGCAATTGCACTGCTAATAGTGCTGATTGCCTCCTTCACAGTACTGCTGAGTCTTGGCAGTGAAATCTATCGGGAGATGCCTCCCATTCCGGATGCCTTCACCAGTGAAAGCGGTCAAACGCTTTACAGCAAAAACGACATCCTTCGCGGCCAGCTGGTTTGGCGCTCCATGGGTGGGCACCAACTGGGCTCCATTTGGGGCCATGGCTCCTATGTGGCGCCCGACTGGTCAGCCGACTGGTTACACCGTGAGGCCGAAGCCTGGCTCAACATCAGCGCCAACAACCAGTATGGCAAAGCCTTTGCCGAGCTGGACAAGTCACAGCAGGCCGCGCTTGAACAGGCTCTGCGGGACGATATGCGCCGCAACACCCTGTTCAACAACGGCGATAAACTGGAAGTCCCACTGAGCGCAACACGCATTGAGGCCATTGGCCAGGTGGTTGAGCACTATGTGGCACTTTTCGGTGACGATGCCTCCATGCAAACCCTGCGTGAGCAGTATGCCATGAAAGAAGGCACCATCCCCGACCTGGCAAACCGTCAGCAGCTCAACGCCTTCGTATTCTGGAGTGCCTGGGCGGCCATCACTGAGCGCCCGGGTGAAACTTACACCTACACCGCCAACTGGCCCTACGATCCTCAGCTTGGCAATACCCCCACCTCAGACAATATCGTCTGGTCGATTTTGAGCATTGTCACCCTGATAGCCGGGATTGGTGGTCTGGTGTGGTATCACGCTGCCGGTAAGGCCCATCCACTGCCAGAGCCTGCAAAAGAAGACCCCCTGTTCCGCTTCAAGCCTACCCCATCACAAAAGGCCGTGGGCAAGTATTTCATCACCGCCATTGGCCTGTTCCTGCTGCAAATAGTGTTGGGGGGCATCACGGCCCACTACGCGGTGGAAGGTCAGCAGTTTTATGGTCTGCCACTGGCCGAGATCCTGCCCTATTCAGTCACCCGTACCTGGCACACCCAGCTGGCCGTGTTCTGGATTGCCACTGCCTGGCTCGGCACGGGTCTTTACATAGCCCCTGCACTGTCCGGCCATGAGCCCAAATATCAGCGTCTTGGTGTAAATGTGCTCTGGGCCGCACTGGTTGTTGTGGTGCTGGGTTCCATGGCCGGTGAATGGTTGGGGGTTCAGCAGTATTTCAGCCTCGACAACAATTTCCTCTTTGGCCATCAGGGCTATGAATATGTGGATCTGGGTCGCGTATGGCAGATTTTGCTGCTGGCTGGCCTGATGATATGGCTGACTCTGGTGACCGCCGCCATTCGTCCCGCCCTTAAGCTGCAGGGTGAAATGCGTCCGGTGATTTGGGTGCTCTACGCCTCCTGTGTTGCCATCGGACTCTTCTACGGTGCCGGCCTCTTTATGGGCAAACACACCAACCTGGCGATGGCCGAATACTGGCGCTGGTGGGTGGTGCACCTGTGGGTAGAAGGCTTCTTTGAAACCTTCGCCACCTCGGTTATTGCCCTGCTGTTGGTTCGCCTGGGCCTTATCCGTGCCCGCAACGCCAATGCTGCTGTGCTCTTCGCCACTGTTATCTTCCTTACCGGTGGTCTTATCGGCACCCTGCACCACCTGTACTTTACCGGCACCACCAACTCAATCATCGCCTGGGGCTCCATCTTCTCGGCACTGGAAGTGGTTCCCCTGGCTCTGATTGGGTTTGAGGCCGTTGAAAGCTATCGTCTGCGCCATGCCGCTCCCTGGATGCAGCGCTACCACTGGGCCATCATGTTCTTCGTCGCCACCGCATTCTGGAACCTGGTCGGTGCCGGCGTGCTCGGTTTCCTGATTAACCCCCCAATCTCGCTCTACTTTATTCAGGGCCTAAACACCACGGCAACCCACGGCCACGCCGCCTTCATGGGCGTGTACGGCATGCTGGGCATAGGTTTGATGCTCTCCTGTCTGCGCGGCCTGACCCTGGAAATGCCCTGGAATGAGAAGCTGCTCAAGGGCGCGTTCTGGAGCCTGAACCTGGGCCTGGCAGCCATGGTATTCATGTCGTTGCTGCCAATGGGTATCACCCAGTTCTTCGCTGTGATTGAAAACGGCTACTGGTTTGCCCGCTCACCAGCGGTTATTCATTCCTCCACGGTGGAGACTCTGGTGTGGATGCGGGTATTTGGCGACGTTATCTTCAGCGTCGGCGGTCTGCTGCTGGCCATGTTCCTGGTGGATATCGTTCGCAAGGCGTTGTCACGCCGCACCGTGGCCGCTATTCAAACCTCCACTATCTAACCTTATCGGGGGCGCTGTGCGCCCCCATGTCAAAATGACAATCTCACCCAACCAGAGTATGCTGACCCCAACGCTATTTAGTTCGGGGCAGCCTACCTCAATGCCACTCAGCCAAACCCTGCTCACCCGCATCGCACTGGATATCACCTCCGGCCTGTCACACCGTGACCGCTTTGCCAGACTGGTGGACACAGTCAAAGCCAACCTGGGTTGTGATGCCGCCGCACTGCTGGAGTTCCGCGACCGTCACTTTGTCCCCCTTGCAACCGCAGGGCTGGCCGAGGACGTGGCCGGACGCCACTTTGCCATCGACAGCCATCCGCGCCTCGAAGCCATCGCCAGAGCAGGCGACCTGGTGCGTTTCCCCGCCGACAGTGCCCTGCCGGATCCCTACGACGGCCTTATTCCCAATCAGGAAGACAGGCTCCACGTGCATGCCTGCATTGGCCTGCCACTGTTTGACGACGAAAAGCTGATTGGCGCGCTGACACTGGATGCCTTCGACCCACAGCGATTCGATAATCTCGGCACCATGGAACTGAGGGCACTTGGCGCCTTAAGTGCGGCGTCTTTGAAAAATGCCCTGTTGCTGGATAAATTGGAGCGGGTGTCGCTGCTTGGTCACGGCAGCCGCGAGGCAAACAACGATACTCCGCCCATGGTGGGCAATGCCCCCGTGATGGAGAGCCTGCGTCAGGAGATACTCGCGGTGGCAGGCACGGATCTGAGTGTACTCATACTCGGCGAAACAGGGACAGGCAAGGAGCTGGTCGCCCGCGCCGTACATCAGGCCAGTCCACGGGCCGGTAAAGCACTGGTGTACCTCAACTGCGCCGCCCTGCCGGAGTCTGTCGCCGAGAGCGAGCTTTTTGGTCACGTGAAAGGGGCCTTTACCGGCGCAATCAGTCACCGCAGCGGTAAATTCGAAACCGCCGACAAGGGCACCCTGTTTTTGGACGAAATCGGTGAGCTGCCACTGGGACTGCAGGCCAAGCTGCTTCGGGTATTGCAATACGGTGATGTGCAGCGCATCGGCGATGACCGCAGCCTCAAGGTGGATGTGCGCATCATTGCCGCTACCAATAAGGATTTGAAACAGGAAGTCCTGGCGGGCCGCTTCCGCGCCGACCTGTACCACCGCCTGAGCGTCTTCCCGCTCCACGTGCCGCCGCTTAGGGAGCGCCCGGAAGATCTTGGCCCTCTGTGCGGTCATTTTCTTGAGCAGAGCCGCAAGTCCCTCGGGCTGTCGGTGCTCAGAATAAGACCCGATGCCCTGAGCCGCCTGAAAAACCACGACTGGCCGGGCAACGTACGCGAGCTTGAACATGTGATAAAAAGGGCTGCCACCCTGGCCAGAGCCGCCAGCGATGACGGCGCCGTGATGATAGAGCCCCAGATGCTTGCCATCGGCGGCCAGAGCGCGTCTGTACCTGTGCAAAGCCCGGTGGTGGGCGCTCAGGTGGAAGGCAAAAACCTCAAGGAAGCCACAGATGCATTTCAGGCGGCCTACATAGGCCAAATTCTCAGCGCCAATCGCGGTAACTGGGCCTCCACCGCCAGAGCCCTCGGGCTGGATCCCGGTAACCTGCACCGGCTCGCCAAGCGCCTCGGATTGAAATAATTATTGTCAAATAGCAGTTGAAATTCTGCGCGAATTCGATGAGGATGCCTGCTCTGCCATGGAGTCAGACATCAAGGTATCCCACAGGCTCAGGATTGTGCCGCACCAGTGAGAGTCAATAGAGTCAGATGAAACCTGTTTTTAGCCTCGTCATATTTTTCAGCCTCATCAGCTTTTGCCAATCGGCACTGGCGGTGATCTATCCCCTGCCCGCCAAAGACAGTCGTCTGGTGGGGGAAATTCAGTATTATGTTGTCCCTGACGACAAGCGTACCCTCGAGGATATCGCCTCGCAGTTCCAGTTGGGTCTGTCAAACCTGATGGAAGCCAACCCCGGGGTCGACCCCTTCCTGCCAAAGCCAGGCAGCACCCTGATCATTCCTCACCAGTTGATCCTGCCCGATGCGCCGCGGGAAGGCATAGTGATCAACATCGCCGAGATGCGTCTCTACTATTACCCCAAGGGTAAAAAAATCGTTGAAGTGCTGCCCATAGGTATCGGTCAGGTAGGCCGTGACACCCCGGAAAACTGGGTCACCACGGTGCAGCGCAAACGCGCCAACCCAACCTGGACCCCCACGGCCCGCATTCGCAAGGAATATGCCGCCAAGGGCGTGACCCTGCCCCCCGTGTGGCCGGCAGGCCCCGACAACCCCATGGGCCTCTTTGCGCTCTATATCGGTAATCTCTATGCCATTCATGGCACCAACGCCACCTTTGGCATTGGTTTACGGGTAAGCCAGGGTTGTGTGCGTCTGCGTGACACCGACATCGAGCACCTGTTTAACAGTGTGCCCGTGGGCACCCGAGTGCAGTTTGTGAATCAGCCCATCAAGGCCACCGAAGAGCCCGATGGCGCGCGCTACCTCGAAGTGCACCAGCCGCTGTCACGCACTC
This sequence comes from Shewanella zhangzhouensis, assembly GCF_019457615.1. Taxonomy (NCBI): domain Bacteria; kingdom Pseudomonadati; phylum Pseudomonadota; class Gammaproteobacteria; order Alteromonadales; family Shewanellaceae; genus Shewanella; species Shewanella zhangzhouensis. Next base: position 931,210 of record NZ_CP080414.1, on the reverse strand, counting down.
AGGCCGAATTTGATTCCGCCGAGCCTGTGCCGCTGACGCTGCCCACGGCCATCAGCCGCTTTGTGGCCCATGCCGAAACCGACTCCTTCGTATTGAAGCGTCTGCTGGAAGCCCGTACCGGCATGCCAACCCGCATCAATCCCTGAGTTGGGATAACCCGATAAATAAAAACAGCCACTTTAAGTGGCTGTTTTTATTTTGGCGCTGAAACGCCCACCAAGCTTAATTACCCAACACGCTAAATTGCCCGGCGAGATGCTGCGTCACAGTGATGAGCAGGCAGATTCCCCGTCATTCCCGTGGCGCATATGCCCTCAGCGTTTAACTCAATTCCGGTGCCAACATGTTCACAAAGGTGTTCATGGCGGCGGCATTGGCCAGAATGCGTTGATCCAGCGGCTGCTGGCCCGGAGTCTCACTGCAGCAACCCACGCGGGCACCGCTGCGCACCAAAAAGGATTCGAATGAGGTATCGAAGTGGTTGAAAATCACGCCGCTGCGTACCGGACAGTTGTCGACATCGCCATCGGCGGCAATGGGGAAATACTGCCCCAGTGCATCCCGCAAGCTGTGACTGAAACGGCCGGGCGCCTGGCTTGGCTCAAAGGTATACACATAGGTGTCTGTCAGCAGCACGTCTTCATGACAGGTGAGGATGCCATCACGGCTGGCCACCTGCAGCAGGTGGGCGTGTTCAAGCAAGATGCGTCCTTCTGCCGAGGTATCATCGCCGGGCTTGGCTTTGCCATTTTCAATAAAAAAGCCGCGATTGGGGTTTTCACCCAGCTCATTGAACCTGTGCCCTTTGGCAAACCCGGTGGGGTTAACCAGCGGCAATACGCTCAGATTTACCCGCTTGAACAGCTCGCCATCCAGCTGCGATAAAAAGTGCAACAGCCCCCAGGGACCGGCAGACTCTTCACCGTGGAAACCGGCGCTGATAAGCAAATTGGGCAAACCGGCTTTCTGCCCGGGTGATTGCAACAGATACAACGGATGGTGCCCTGCCTGCCCCAGGATTTTACTGCCAAGACCAAGGCGCTCTGTCTCAATGGCAAGCAAGCTGTAAAAACGTTGGATGTCGGTGCTTTGACATTCAAATATCTCACTGCGCCAGACAAAGGTTTGGAAGGGTGAACGACTCATAACGGGCATCCTTGGCTTAAAAACAAGAGGGTGGAAAGCTCTTGCCATCATATCAGTAATGATGAAAAACTGAATGCCATTCCAAAGGCTTGGGGAAGATATTCATGGGATTGCTGGCAGTACTTGGCCTGTCGATGATGACACTCGCGCCCCTGTCCGAATGCCAGTTCGATGACCAGCCGTTAAGGCATCTGGATGACGCCGTAGAGACAAGGCAGCTTGATAACGGTATCCGCCTGTTTTGGCTTCCAAAGGCCAACAAACAAAACATCACCCTGGCAAGCCGCTTTGCGGTGGGCTCTCGCCACGAATCCCAGGGACAAACCGGCTGGGCCCATTTGTTTGAGCATCTGCTTTTCAAGGGCAGTCGCCAGGCCCCCGGCGATGGTTACAGCCAACTGATGAACGCCATGGGTGCCAGCTTTAATGCCAGTACCCTGTTCGATGACACCCGCTACTACACCCGAATCCCCGCCGAGGGGCTGGCCTTTACCCTGGCATTGGAGCGGGACCGCTTTGAGCATCCCCAATTTGCTGCCGAAGCCATTACCAATCAGCAAAAAACCGTGCTGGCGGAAATGGCACAAACCATAGATAACCAACCCTACTTTCGTGCGGCAATGACCTTTTTGCTGAGTCAGGCGGCGGATACCCCCTACCGTCACGCCATTATTGGCAATCGCGCCGACATTCTCGGTGCCGATGCGGGCAGCCTTAAGGCCTTTCATGAGCGTTTTTATCGGCCATCGCGTCTGAGTATGGCGCTCACCGGTGCCCTGCCGGGGGATGTTGAAACCCAGGTCAGCACCCATTTTGGCAACTGGCAAGAGCCTGCGCAGTCACCGGAAACAGCGGGGTTCGACCAAGGGGCACCAGCGGATAACGCAGCGACGCCAGATTTCACTCCTCGCGCTCCCGTCCATGGCGAAGTCATAGATGAAAGAGCCCCCTGGCCCGGGCTCCTGATGGCCTGGCACACAGTGGGACGCAGTCACCCGGATGCCGCCGCCATCAAGTTGTTGGAGCTCAGGCTTTTTCAGCGTATCGCCAGCAGCATCGAACGCGCCGGCGTCAGTGGCAAGCAGAGCCTGCTGCACTATTCTCTGCCACTGGAAATGGAGCGCCACGGCATGACCAATCTGGTGCTGGTGCCCCGTGCCAATGTAAGCCTGGATACCCTGGCTGCGGGTATCGAAATGCTGATAAACCAGGCCGCCAGTGAGCCCATGAAAGGCACCGAGCTTTGTCAACTCAAGCAGCTCTGGCTCGCCGACTACCAAGCGCAGCTCAGCAGTGATGAAACCCTGGCGCAGTGGCTCGCCGCAAGCCCTGCCACTGACAATGCACAGCCGCTGCTCAGCCCTTGGCTCAGGGTACGGGATGTCAGTGAAGACGACCTGATGCGAGTTGCGCAGCGCTATTTTGCAGGCCACAGCGTCAGGCTCGATCTGAAACCCGCATGGCACACCCGCCTTGGAAAAGGCCTGCTGGAATGGCTCCCCGAAAGCTGGGCCGAAGGCCTTGAGGAGCTGGCATTATGAGCGCCAAAACACGCCTGCTGTTGGCCATGATGGGCGCCATCTCACTGATTGGCTGCCAGCATAAATCGCTGGAATATGAGCCCATTGCGGCGCCGGTCCTTGCCGACTTCAGCACACCTGTGCTGCTCGCCACGCCAGTTGCCAGCGATGCTTCCGACAACAGAGTCAGCAACAACAATGCCCCTGTGACGGGCATTGAGCCACACAAGGGGATTCCCTTTCCAGTGCTGCAGCCTGCCGTCAATCCACCGCGACTGGCAGGCGGCATGTCCATGGCAGATGAGAAAGAATGGTTGAGTTTTCACCGGGACGAACGGCTTGAGGCAACACACCTTGTTATTACCACTGCAGGGGTGCTCACTTCAGGCCCTCTCATCGCCAGGCAAATGCAGGCACAGCTGCGCCTCAATGCGCTGGCGGGCGAGCGCTGCGCCGAAACCCTGAGTGTCATCGCAAGGCCACACAGTTTGGTATTTTCCAGTCGCTGCGATGGGCCAGAGCCCCTGCTGATGCGGGTAAGAAGCCTGTTCAAGCGCTTCGGCACCCTGGATAAGGACAACAGCGACAGAGTGATACGGGAAAGTCGGCTCGCAAAACACATAGAGGCGTTCAGCGGCCGGGATATAGACAGGCTCTGGGCTGAGGTTGTACTGGGTAAATCACACCCTTATTTATCACTTTATAATGACGCTGAAGCAGGGCAACAGGCCATTTCAGATGAAGTGGGCAGATTGGCAAGCCAGGGGCGCTGGCACCTTATCGCCGCCACGGCGCCCGAGTCTTTGATGAGCACAGCCGAACCTTCTTTCACTGAGGTTAACTCCGGCGCCATTCAGGTTGAGGGAGCTGAGGTTGAGGGAGCTGAGGTTGACCGAATTGAGGTTAAAACTTTCGAGGTTAAGACTATCGAGGCCTTGACTGAACAGCACCAAAACACAGGAAAAATACTGTACCTGCTGAATGCCCCAGGGCAAGTGCAGTCACAGGTCCGGGTTGGCTACTCACTCCCCACCACCGGCAACAGCGCCCCCTGTAAATCCACGGCAGCGCTGCTGGGTCGCAGTCAGGCTGGGCGCCTGTTTTACGACCTGCGCAGCCGCCGGGGCCTGACATACGGCGTGTATGGCAGCTGTATCGATAATCCCCTGAGCCGCACCCTGAAATTCTATGGTTCAAGTGCCACCGAAAGCACCGGCGCCTTCGTGCGGGGAATACTGGATCATCTGAGTCTGCTTGGCAGCGCATCGCCAAGTGACGCCGAGCTGCAGGCGCTGGACAGCTATCTTATCGGTCAGCACAAGGTCCTTGCCGACAGAGAAGGGACGGCTCTGGGAGAGTGGCTCGCTATGCTCGAACACGCCCGTATAAGCGGCGATGACACTGACCTGCCCGAATACCTGCCATCTCCCTTGGTAAGGGCAGCAGACATGGGTGACTTCCCGGCGCAGTATTTACGCGCTGCCCCCTGGGTCGTTATCAAGGGTGATGCCAAATTACTCCTGCCTGATCTGCAGCAAAAACTCCCCGATTGGGTGATAAAACACCTGGATAAGCTGCCCTGAAAACCCATCGATTTTTACATGCGCGTTTAAAACACTGAGCCAGTCGCGGCAAAAAATGCACCAAAACACCCATAACAAAAAGATTAAAAGCCGCTATTGGCAAGGGCTTCAAGTCCAAAAGGGTATTTAGTCCTTCAGGCGGCTGAACACTAAAATTTTTTGAAAGGGAGTTTTAGTACCAGCCACCACAGAGGAAAGTACCATGGGTCATTTTTCACGGGTCCTCGTCGCTACCGACGATGGGCTACATGCCAAGCCTGCGTTGCGAAAGGCGGTTCACTTAGCGAATCAAAGCCATGCAGATCTCACTATGTTAAGGGTTCAGCTCCCAAAGCAGGCAGGGCTTAGTCAGTGGTTACAGCAATTACTGACGGCCCCAAACATCAGCCATCAACGCCAAAAACACCCCAGCTATCCAGACAAAGACATACGTCTGGTGCTTAAACATTGTCATGCCCCAACACTCGCCAACGCCGTACTCGATGAGCTCAGCCAACGTGATTACGATTTGCTGATCCTGGAGCATCACGAGTATTCAGCCCTGCGCTGCGAATTTGGCCATACCGAAGATTGGCAGCTGTTGCAGCAGGTGCCTATTCCCGTGCTTTTTGTCAGTAACGACCCCTGGGAAAACGACGGCAAACTGCTGACCGCGTTGGAAGTGGATGATGAAGACGAAAGCCATCGTCAATTTAACCGTCAGCTGTTGGATGTGTCAGATGAGCTGGCACGCATGCTGCGAATGGAGCTACACCTGCTGACCTGTTACCAGGCCCACGATATGAGTGTGTCATTTGATAACAGGGATTTAAATCATCACACCTGGGTTGCTGAGCAATGGCGGCGCCTGCGCCAAACTGCCGAGCCCCTGGCTCTGGAAGACAAACGCCTGCATCTGGCAGCGGGATTGCCCGATGACATGGTGCCCGAAGCCGCACGTCAGTGGCACAGCAACCTGGTTGTGATGGGTGCCAGCGAGCACACCAGTATGCTGAGTGCCTTGAAAGGCAGGGCATCGGAGCAGCTGCTCAATCAGCTTAAATGCGATGTGCTGGCACTCAAGCCCCAACACCCACAACTCCATTAAACCTGTCTCGTCACAGCGACATAGCAAATCATGTCGCCATCGTCTCAACCACATGCACAAAGCTTGAAGGCGCCCGACGAGGCGCCCGCTTGGTGAACGGGTTGCCTTCACCAGGCAGCAAAGAGCAATAAAAAACGCGGCAATGCCGCGTTTTTTTAATTTATTGAATTACATACGATTAGCAGGTGCCGCAGGCAGGTCTGACGCCCCCTGGGTGTTAAGCGCACTGGAATCGCTGTCCGGGGTCAGCGGGCGACTTTGCGCACCGGGCTCCAGCGCAGCAGGCTGAGCGTCATCTGCCCCACCCGTATCGGTTTCAGTCCCCTCGGCATCAAAGCCATTTTCCAGCAGCAAAGCGTTGCCTGCTTCCATGGCGTCTGTGTCTTCGGCAAAGTAGTCACCGGGCTGACCATTGATGTTTTCCGATCCCAAGTCTGATGCGTCGTCAGCGGCGGTCGCCATCAGTGCCTGACTCTGGTGTTCCAATGAAGGCGCTGCGGCCTGTTCATTCATTTCCGCACTGGCAGCAGTGCCGGCCTGATACCCATCTTTAATCCCCTGAATAAAGCCGGTTTGGGTAACCAGATACCCAAGCCCAAGCGCCGCAGCGATACCGAGCACCAACTTTAAATGCCCCTTACGACCCTCAGTTGGCAAGCTCACCTGTGTGCCCGCCGGCAATTCCACAGGCTCGGGCCCACGCTTTCGGCTGCCAATAAACTGGCCGCCTTCGAAGATTTCCATCTGATTACTGGCCACTTCACCTTCCACCACGCCACCGGCGATGATGGTTAATTTTTGGCAGCTGAGTTTACCCCTGAAGGTGCCGCTGACATTCAGCTCATGACAGCTGAGTTCTCCCTCGATAAGGCCACCCTGCTCTATCTTTATTTGGCCTTTGGAGCTCACCCGACCGTGCAACTGGCCCGATACCAAGGCCGCACTTTCCAGCATCATCTCGCCTTCAAGCCGGGTACCGGCGCCAATAAATGTGATCCCTTGTCCCTTGCTCATGGGTTCTGTCTCCAGCCTCGACGGGGGCAATATCCTGCCAGGTAAAAATGTGGCGCAAATGTTAAACAGAATTTGCTGTCAGGGCAAAGAATAAAACGCCACTTTGGGAGGTGGAAACCAACTAATCTTCCACCAGCGGCTTACCGGAGAATTCGGCCAGATGTTTACCCGCCTCCATCATCTGGGTGTTGAAGCCCACCAACAGTCGCTCACGTTGCCCCTGTTTACCCAGGACCAACAACTGGTACTTGTTCCTGTCGCCGCCACGGCGGGTGACCACAAAGGCCTGGATATCCTCAAGTTTGACTTGCACCTGCAGCAGGGTATAGAGGCTGCTGATCCGGCGCCTGAGAAGCCCCCGCCCCTTGTCGATGGTCACCCTGTGGTTGGCAAACAGGCAGTGCCAGCTGAAACTGGCCGTGAGTGCCCACAGCAACATGTGCCTGCCATTGCCGTTAAAGCCAATGCCCGAAAATATCAGCGTGGGGATAAGCGGAATAATCCCCAGAATCACCAGCGCAACCCGGTTCCCCAGCACCAGGCTGCCACGGGCGTCGCTCTCTTTGACCCATTTCATCGGTTCAGTAGCCCCCGCATCAGTAGCCCAGCCATAACAGCAGCGTTCCCAGTGCGATAAACACCGGCAGTGGCAGTAACGCACGCCAAAAGGAGCCGCGCACCCTGGCGAAGGCCGTCTGCACTGCGGGTTTTGAATCTGCTTTGCCATCAGCCCGTAAGGCTGCGTCTGGGTGTCTATCCGGCGCCATTTCGCCATCAAAGGCACCCGCAGCTTGTATCGGCCGGGCCTTTGGATATTCGCTTATCCGCTCCATGGCCATGGCACCGGTTTGCGCAGCAAGTTGCTGTGCCAACGCCAGGGTTTCGGCCTCCTCACCTATGCTGTAACGGGACAGGCGCTTGCCTGCCTCAACCGACAGCCAGCAGCCCTTATCGAGCTGCACCAGCGGCACGGCCACCAGGGAGACAGAGCCTGCGGGCCAGCGCTCAATGTCTTTCTCGCCACGTCCCCAAAAGCTGCGTCTTCTAATCAGGTTACCGGGTGCAAACACCAGATGTTCACGGTAGCCCAGCAGTACCAGTGCCAGGGGCAGCAACAGCGCGGCACACACCCCATAGATCACAGCCTCATTGCCTTTCAGCACCAAAGACATAAACAGCGACGCCCCCATGGGCACCAGTGCAATGGCGCCGTATATCACCCGCTGGCTTTGACGCTCGCTGCGAAAATACCAATGACCTTCGGCATCATTGTGAAGGTGCATGCGAGCGCCCCGCCCCAATTGGCGAGGATCCAGCCCATGGGCTGATGTGTGTGGTTCAACCACATCGGATGGAGCTTGTTTCATCATTTATCAACCTGCCGGGCAATCTGTGATGGCAATGGGCGTACCCGTACGTTCGGCCAGGGCAAATTTTTCTGCCTGCAAAGCAGGCGCGAGCCCCTTGGTTATCATCACCACAGCCCCGGCATCCATCTGGGATTGAAGCCCGGCGCAGTCGATGCGCTCCAGCTGCAAGGTCGCATTTTTGAGCGATGCTATAGTCGACCAGTCTGTCACTGACACCTGGCTCAGCTGGAACAGACTCACCGCCGAAAAGCCTGAAAAACTCTGCAGTTGCACCTGATTCAGCAGCACAGAATGAAGTGACTGTGGGGGGCGGATGCTGATGTGATTGACGCTGCCATCTTCCAGCGACAGAGTACCAAGCTGACTGAAGAAGTGGAGGTCATCAAGGCTCACGCTCGCCCCCTTGAGCGGGCAGGAAAGCAGTTCAAGCTCATGTGTAAGACTGACTCCAAAGCGCTTTGCGGCGGCCTTGATGCACTCGCCTATCACGGGGTCGGTAAACTGCATTGCCGAGATGGGCATACTCGCCCGTGGCTGTGCCCCATCATCCGGTGAGTCGTCATGCTGTGAGTCTTCATGCTGTAAGTCGTGCCGGATTGAGTCCATTTCGGCTGAAGTACCCTCGCCCGACTCGCTTGCGTGCATGCCGGTCATATCTTCATTCAGGGTCGTATCCGGATCCAGATCTGCATCTGCACCGGCCAGTGCCGCCATCAGGGCCATGGCAAGGGCATTGCCATTGTCACCGGATAACCCCTGAGACATTGCCGGCACATCATCTGCCAGCACACAGGTACGGAAGGTTTCCCCCAGCTCCATGACAGATAACACCCGGCCGTGGCTGATGCTCATGTCCATCACCGCCTGATAGGCCGCGCCCTGGTCGGCAATGGCGCCATAACCCTTTAGACGCTCTATGTATGCGTCTGTCTCTTCCAGGGCCTCATCCACCCGCGCCAGAGGGGCTGGGTCTTTGCAATGGCTCTTGGCCGGCATATCGCCGATAAGTTTTGCCAGGGCGGCACGGTACTGGCCAGCGAGGACACGCTGATCTTTTGCATCGGCTAAAAATCGCGCGGGCCAGCCTTCACCCAGCAGCGCCCGGGCATCCCCATTGTGCCTTTCCAGACCATTTTGGAATGCCTCATCGTCCCAGCCATGGCTTTTGGTACGTCCCTTATGCAGGAGCGGCTTGGTTTGGGCTTCAAATTCCGCGATAAGGCTGTCTCTGTCCGCAGCCAGTGCCGGATGCGCAGTCAGTGCAGACAGGGCGATAACGCCCATCAGGGCGTAAGAAAGGACCGGGAGCGAAGGCGTCTGCCGGGGGGGATGTGTTTGGAATATATGGGCGTGAAAAAAAGCGCGCTTTAGCATAATCTCGTCCCTGTTATTTGCTGATGTGCGTCCATGAGCCTTACAGGATACGTTGCAAATTGAAGGATTTAAAGGCTTTTAGCCCCTGAGTTTGCGCCCAATGACTGTGGCAATTTGTGCGAAGGCACCAGCAAGAACACGGTAAAACGCCCGATTAAACACCTCGATGAAAACCGAAAGCGTCCATCTGCTGGTCCTGTAATAAAGGGCCGGGATAAAAAACAGGGCGCCCAAAGATGGGCGCCCGCAACACTATCTGAATCGCCTTTATCAAAGGCCGTTCAGGTGAGCCCTGAGCGTGGGCGAAAAGCTCGCATCATAGCTTAGCCACAACCAATTCAATGCCTTGGAATCAAAGCTCCGGTTAAGGTCCACCTCGTAGAGGCTGCCCTGCTCCAATAGCCAGTATTCCCCGTCATCCAGGCCCACAAGCTCCGGCGGTAATCCCTCAACAACCTCGATATGCAGCATTGGGGCGCCATTTTGTGCCGTCTGCAGTGACCATTCATAGGTCATGTCCTGCCCCGCCACCACCTCAGACTTGATAATAAAGCGATTTTCATCAATCAGTTGATAAGCGCCATCATCAAATTCGTAGCGCCACAGCGCCTCGATAATGGCCACCGAGTCTATCTCAGCCGCCGGGGTATCGAAGCCGTGGCTGAGGGCGCCTTCAGAGCGGCAAAGCACATCGCCGGTTTGCTGATATTGCAGGCGATAAATGGTATCCGGCCAGCTGATGCTGCTTAGCTTAAGGGGCGCCGGCAGGGCTGCAATCAGGGTTTGAAATTCAGAGTCGCCGGCACTGAACTTGTCCACCGTCATCACCACGGGCACATAGGTGCCTTCATACACCCGGGTGAGGCGATTATCCAAGGTGATGGGCTCTGGCACTTCATAACCGTCGGCACCATTGGGGCCTATCCACTGACTGAGCTCTGTGTTCCAGCACTCTGACGCCAGCGCTTCACCGCCAAGTTCCGTCCGGGATACCACCCCGTCGCTGACAGTGACCAGCAGACTCGATTCAATACTGCCGGCTCTGAGCTCGGCAAACACCTTGTCTCCCACAGTCATCAGATTGAACAGGTGGCTTTCGCCATCATCTTCAGCTTCATTCCTGGCAAGTAAGGCCCAGTCCTGGTCCCACATCAGGCGCTCATCGATGGGCGAGGTGATATAGCCAAGATTCTTCAGCACATCGCTGACACGATAGCGTAAATTCAGCGGGTCAGTGGCGAGCCAATCCGTCAAAGACATACCGGCTTCCCCGGCAAGAGACTGCAACAGGGTTTGGCTGACAAAGAGCACTTCTTCGGCGGCAAGCACCTCAGACAGCTGGCCATCAATCAGCGCCTCAATATGATTTAAAAGCGCCAGCGCATCGGTAAAGGCCTGTGTTCCGGTCTCGGCGGCGCTGACCGCATAGGGGTTCTGTGCATCAACACCGAAAATAGTCGGCAACAGCAGTTTAAGCCGTGCCGATATGGCAATGGCATCGGCAGTATCTGCCCCCTCAAGGCGCCTGACCTCAATATCGGTAAGGGGATTGATGATGCCGCCGTGCTCTTTTCGTGCCAGCAAGCGCTCGGTTACGGGAGGTGGTGACACAGCGGCCGAGCCTGGTGCCCTAGCTGGGGCGCCTGCAAGGGCGGCAGATTTGGGCGTCATCGCCAAAGGAGCTATCACAGCAACCGAAGCGGACTGCGGCAACTCTGCCACCAACTGATAGTCGGGCATCGCCTCCAGGCTTTGCCACTCAAGGGTAAAGGCACCTTCGGCATCGCTGATGGCATCGGGCTCATCGCCGTCACAGCTGGCGTTGAAATTTAAGTCAGCACACACTGAAACGCCCGCCACAGCGCCGTTAAAGCTTACCGAGCCCACCACCTTTTGGGCATATTCTGGAGTCGTTGGCGGCTCAGTATCCGAATCTGAGCCACCGCAGCCGCCCGCCAATGCACCCACTACCGCCAATGCCAACACATTGCGGGCGTATTTGAATTTCATCATGGAAACATCCTGTATGGCCCACGGCCATCTCCATCAAACATCCATAAAAAAGGGCGGCAATATACCGCCCCCACAGGCTCAAAATCAGAAATACAGCTGTTCTACCTGCTTGCCGTCCACCAGCAGCTCACACTTATCGGCGGTGCTGTTTTTGGAAGATTGAATGGCACCGGCAATGGCACCGAATGCCCCACCCTGACGGCCAAGCACTGAACCAAAATAACAATTTCCTTTGATATTCATATCCTTGTATTTGGCGCTCAGATTCTGGGTTGGGGTGTAGGGTGGGAAAGAACCCTGCATGATGGGATCGCCATTCACCTTCAGCACCAGCAGATTTTTACGCTCATCAAAGCTGCCACCGAAGGTGAGTTCAACACCTTCCACGGCCACTTTTTTGTCCTGCGCAACCCGCGGTGGCGGCTCGGTGGAAGAGCAGGCAGCAAGACCCGTTAACGCGACGACCAGAGAGAGATACTTCAATTTCATTTTCAGATACTTCCTTTTTTTGGTAAAAATCCAGTTTTGCTATTAATAATCAACGTATTGCAAAAATATAAAGGCTTATTTGAGCAGGTTGTACATGTACCATTTGCCCTCTTTCAAACCGAACTGACAATGGCTGGTACGGACGGTAGACTTGCCGCTGCGACTGTCTGTGGAGTCAAAGCTGTAGGTGACCCATACCACCTCCTCAAGTCCACGGTCGACGGCTTCGCCCTGTACTGTCTCGTTTTCAGATTGCTGGGCGTTTTCAAACCAACGCACCCCATCAATGCTGAAGTTGTTGATGCCGGTATAGGGCTTCACAAAGGCCCAGTGGTGGATCTTTTCGATGTGCGCCATGTACATGCTGTCGGGCATATCCAGGGGCAAAAAGAGTTCCTTCATCAGCGCCAGATCTTTGTTGGTGACTATGTCGACCGCCTTTTTGCAGTTTTCCCGCAGCACGGGAAATTCCGCATCCTGAGCAACAGCGGCGGACGATGCCAAAGCGGTTATCAGGGTCAGTACCAGGGTTGTTTTTGTTTTCATATGGGTGGTCACTCCTGTGAAAAAGCCGGACACCCTGTGGATGTCCGGCGGTGTTATCAGGGACTTTTCACCGGGCATTCTGTCACAGTTTCAGCGGAAGCTGATGCAGATTCAGGCTGTAATGCCAACACCTTAGGTACACGCTGGAGTGCTGGTGAGGCACCGGTATCGCCACTGGCTGCCACCTGAATACGGTAATTTTTGTGGGTATCCGGGCAAAGGTCCCGACCCGACAACGCATCACCGCTGACGCTGGTCACATCGCCTTCAAACTCTATGTAGTAGGTGGCGATGCCGTCATCGGCGCGGATCCCTGTGAGGGTGACAGTGTGCTCGCCGTCCTCCAGGGACACCGGAATCGGACCCACGGCGCGTTTGGGCTGATTGTTGTCGTACAGCACCTTGCCATTCACCGACAACTTGAATACGTCGTCGTTGATATTGCCGTTATCACCAAAGGTAATGAGCACCTGGCTGGCACCGGCAAAGGGATACTCGTTACTGAGATCCTCAGCCACACCCACAGTGACATAACCGCTGACGATACCATTGGGCACAATCACCACCAGGGTATCGGTTGAGGCTGACTTCACTGCCGCCACCAGGCGTTCGCCACCGCCGCCACTGAAGGTGACTTTGTTCCCCATGGGCTGCTTGCTGAAACCAATACCCGTAATAACCACTTCTTTACCGGCCGTGCCCCTGGCAGGGGAAATATTGGCGATGGTCAGCTCGGTGCCAATCAGGATTTCATAGGGCACTTCAGACACATCATCCCTGTGGTGTACCTCTACTCTCAGAGGCCCAACGGCTGCCTGGATCTGGTCGATGCGATTGAGCTCAAATACCAGCTCGGTGCCCTGTTTATTCACCGTGTTGAACTCGGTATTCAGCTCCTTGTTGCCATTGCCGGTATCGAATACCTTCACTTCGGGTTTCGCATCACCAAACTTGCTCTTCACCACGGCCATGCCGCTACCCACAATGGTGAAGCGTTTGATCTCATTGGTCTTCTGAATCGCTCTTGGGGTAATGTCCGATGCCTTCAGGCCCCAGGTCACCACGTAATCGAGCTTGGTGGGTACCACGGCCAAATCCTTTACCGTGGACGCCATATCTATCATGGCGTCAGCCAGCTGGCTGGCCTCGTAAGCGGCGGTGATTTGCCCCCAACCGGGAATAAATTTCTCGGCCACTTTTTGGATCATCTTGTTGATGAAGTAAGTGGAGTCGATTTCGCAGGCGGTCAGAATCGCCATGGTGATTGGCCCGTAGGAAGCCAGGTTGGCGGGATCTGAAATTACGGCTTTGATTTCCTTGCTGTAAATCTCTTTCCCCAGGCTTTCGGCGAGGTTGAGCCAGTCAGCATCGGTGGGGTTGTCTTTGGCCATGATCTTATCAATCTCGGTGCTGATTGCCGGCAGATACTGATAAACCGCCTTGACGATGGCCAGCGCCGTGGCTTCTTTCTTGTACTTGCTGTCGTTCAGATCAACACCGGCGGCGTTGAACAGAATCGAGTAAAAGCGAATCACCACGTTATCGATGATGGTGCGGATTGCCAGCATCTTGCGGGCATCCTGTGCACGCTTGTCGTAGTCCGCAGCACCTTGCAGGGTAAAGGGGCTGGGGCCAAAAATGCCATCCACACCCGGGGTGATAATTTGGTACAGACAATCTTTGTACACGCACTTATCGATGAGCGAGTCGGCAGACCAGAGAGAAAAGCCCAGCCAGGTGCCTGTTTGGGGGCCCAGCATGCCAGAATCCCAGGGGGTGGTGATGTGCTCCTGCAGAGGGCTGTTAAGGGCTTGCTCATCCATGTTGATTGAGCCTGTGGCAGGGTCCAGCGGATACACCCGGGCGCTGAGGTAAAGCTGGCTGCGGTTTTGCAGCTCCACACAGCCGTCGGCATTCAGGATTTCATACCATTTGGGATCCACACCGGCGCCGCAGTTATTGAGGATTTCACTGGAGTTCTCGGCAAAGGTGGTGGCCTCCAGTGACATATCAAAGGCGTCCCAGGTGCCATTGGTTTCCGGGTACGAGACAATGCTGGGCTCAATATGGGACAAATGGGTATTGTCTGCGGCCTGGGGGGCTGCGGGGGCCCTGGCCCGGGCTTTTGCCATCGCGGGATGACGGGCCGAAAGCTCCTCTTTGATGGCCGCCTCATAGCGCTTCAGTAAGGCAACTGTGGCATCGCTGCGATCTTTAAAGGCAAAGAAATCGCTGTCGGCCATCAACTGCGCTGTGGCATCGGCGACATAGGCAGCATAGGCGTCGGTGGTTTGCAGCAAGGCTACAAAGGCATCGGTACTCAGGCCCCTGGCATCGGCATAAAAGCTTAAGTGCAGCACCATATTGGCCAGCGCCGTGCTTTCGAAGCTGAAATCAATTTCGGTGTCGTCCACCCGGTAGAGCGCGCTGAGGTAAGACTCAAGCTCACCCTGCTCGTTGCGGGTGTAAGAGAACACCACTTCGGGCAGGGTACCGGCCTTGGTCATGTCGTAGCTGCTGCCACTGATATCATTGGCAAATTCAGGATAGATTCCGCCGATGGCCGCCAATGGCCTGGGTGCGCTGGACGATACCTTCACCGCAACCGTCTGCTGAACCATAAAGGTCACCAGGTTACTGGCACCGAAACTGTTGGTGACATAGTAGCTGCCACCGGTTACCCCCTCGGGCACAGTCACACTCAGGGTGTTGGCATCAATCAGGCTGACAGAGCTTGCCAACTTGTTGAAGAACACCGTGGTATCTTCATCGAAATTGTCACCGCTGAGGGTGATTTGCTGTCCGGCGCGCAGCTCCACCGGATTGCTTTTCAGCAGCAAAGGCAGGGTGGCATCGCCGATTTCTATGGGAAAGGCCTCTGACTTATCTGTACCCGACACCACAGACAGGCGGCCTTTTCCCGCCACCTCGGGGAGCGTGAATCGTAAGCGGGTAATCTGGCCTTCACGCACTGTTTGGGTCGGGAACAGGTTGAAATCCTGACCATTGATATTGGCCACCAGCAGCGGACTCTCGGGCGCTGTGGGATAGCCTTCTACCCACAACTCGAAACTGTCACCGGCGCGGATAAAGTTGAGGATGCTGCTGTCGTCAAACAGGGTGCGAAGCTCTGAGACAAAGAGATCGCCCGGAGCCTGCCAAACCACACTCCTTGCCGGAACGAGACGCTGCAGGTCATTGACGTCAAATATGCCGTCGTTGTCATCGTCCAGATCCAGATGATCGATATAGCGGTCGCCGTCTGTATTGAGCGGATCGGCCGGGTCGCCCCCTTCCACGGCGTCATCGATGCCGTTGCCATCGGCATCCAGATCCAGAAAGTTCGGCTTCAAATCCCGGTCCAGATCGCTTAAACCTTCAACGGCATCGGCAAAGCCATCACCATCGGCGTCGCTATCACGCCAGTTGGGCTGGCCATCGCCATCGATATCCGTGCCAATAAAAGCCAGGGTGCCGGAAAACTCCAAGCCATCAATGATGCCATCGACATCCAAATCCTGATTTTCGACATCGGAGCCCAGGGCCAACTCTTTCTCGTCGTCGAAAGCATCAACATCGGCATCCACAAACATGGTGACCTGATAGCTCAAGTCGGGCTCACCGGAGAAGGCTTCATCTATCACACTCAGGTGGTAAGTACCGGCTTCATGGAGCTGAAAATTCACCACGTAGACATTGGGGCTCTGACTCTTGTGCAGCACAATATCGTTCTGCACCAGCCCCTGCTCGTTGGAGACATACACCTGGGGCAGGAATCGGGGTGACTGGGCGTACAAATAGGCGGTGAGCGACCTGGGTTCGGTCAGCGAAAAGCGATAGAGATCGCCCTTGTCCAGCTCGGAGGAAATCACCCCCTTAACCACCACACCGCCGTCGAGACTGATGGGCGTAGCCACCCCGGGGTTATCGTTGGGCTCTGCTTCATTGAAGCTGGGGTACAGGCTGCGCTCGGCATCGAATGGATAATCATCCTTATCATCCGGGATGCCATCGCCATCTTCATCTTTGTTTTCCCAGGTACCCACCTTGTCCTCATCACCGGGCGTGGTGGGCGGTGTAGTGGGGTTGCCCGAATCCGGTGGCGTGGTAGGCGGATTGGTGGGTGTACCACCTTCCCCTGGCTCGAGTTCGCCGTTACAGCCGCCCAGGGCCAAGGAGCTGGCAATCATCAACGCCAGCGTGAGCTTTTTATGGTTCATCGTTATTCCCTTATCACTTACATCCTGAAGGGGGTTTGCATCCGCATCATCCCCTGTGAAACCATGGCCAAATACACATCCCCGGTGGCGGCGCCCAGGGCATTGCAGGCAAGCTGCTCATTGCCGGGCAGGTACTCTATCGAGGTAATAATCTTTTCAATCATATAGTTGGCAAAAGGCACCACCAATTTGTGGCACCAGCGCACTTCTATCTGCAGTAAATTGGCGTCCTGAATATTGAGCTTACGGCCGTCACCCACATCCTTTTGTGCCGTGCTGCGATACATGAGGTTGTCGTTGGGGATTTCGTATACCGAGTTGTTGTTGACCCGGGCACGATACTTAAAGCGGTCAAACACCGCCTGGGTGGGGCTCAGCACTGTGAGTCTGCTTTGCAGCGCCACGGCGGCTCTCGCTTCGACCATGGCCAGTTGTGCGTCTGCCCATCCGGTCTCACGGACATACAAGGGCACCAGGCCTTCGGCCAGCGCCCGATTCATCGCGCTGCGACTGCCATGATCCAGTGCACCGGCTCGCACCGCTTTGGCGGTGGCCGAATCCAGCGTGGTTTTAGCCACATACACAAACGCCCACTGCACCGCCAGCATCATCCCAAGCAGCACAAAGGGGATGAGAAGCGGCAACACCAGATTGAATTCGAACATGGCCTGACCGCGCTGAGTTCGCCGCAGGTGCAATTTCATTGCATACCCACCTGGGTGTCGGCGCCGGGTTCCCGTTGTAATTGATTGAGAGCGTCCAACAGGGCGCTTATCTGCCGGCCCACGGGGGAGTCTTTGTCACCGCGGCGCTCTATGGACTCCAGTATTTCGGTGGATTGCTTGATACGTACCAGGCCCATGTTGTACCAGGCCTTTTGATTATCCGGCTCCAGTTCGACACAGCGTTGGTATGCGGCGATGGCCGCATCGTGGCGGCCGGTACGGGTATAGATGTTACCCAGACGAAACCAGGCGGGGGCATAGTTGGGTACCGACTGCAGCACCTGCAGATACTGGCTTTCGGCCTGGTCCAGCTTTGCCATCTTATAGGCGGCTTCGGCCTGGGATTGCAGCGCCATAATCTGGGGATTGCCCCTGTGCTCGGGTTTATTGGCAGTTGAACTGCACGCCATCAACATCAGACTCAGGGCCACAGGGGCCAACATCTTGCTCATTTTATCCATTGAAAATTATCTCCCACACGAACTTGCATTGCGGCCACAGCGCCGGGGGCCAGCTCCATTACCTGAAATGCCCCCACGCAGGAGGCGCTGCGCCAGGGGCGCAGTTGCTCGGTTGTTTTCAGCACCCGTAACTCTCTGTCCAGAAAAACCAAATCCAGTGCATAGCCCATCCAACAGGTGTGTACCGAGCCACAGCGATTGATGAGCATGGCTTCGTTTGCTGCCAATTGTGGCCTGCCCAACAGCCCCCTCAGCCTGAGCCAGGGGGTATTGGCCAGCCACACCTGCAACGCCGCACCACTGTGCGTATGTGTGAAGTGCACGCGTTTCATGTCACATCTCAAACAGGAATTTGGACAGGATGGGGAACAGCAAAATCAAAAAGGTCACCGGGAAGATAAACATGATGAGGGGGAACATCAGTTTGATGGGCGCCTCCATTGCCTTTTTCTCGGCCCGCTGGAAACGTTCAACCCGGCGTTGATCGGCCTGGATCCGCAGGGTGTAACCCAGACTCGCCCCGGTACGCTCTGCCTGTGCCAACGCACTGACCAGGCTGTTGAGCTCGCTTATCTGTACCCGGTCGGCCATGTTGCGAAAGGCCTGTGCCCGGGAGATACCGGCACGCATATCGCGGATCACCTTTTCAAACTCGATTTTCAGCGGGCCATCGGGACCGCGTTCCACCGCCTGGGCAATGGCCGCAGACATGTTGAGTCCGGCCTCGATGGCCATGGTCAGGTAGTCGAGGTACACAGGCAGCACCTTGACGATTTGTTCCTGGCGCGTGCGGCGCAGGTCGTTCAGGGTCAGCATGGGCAAAAAGTAACCGGCAATGGCAGCCAGCAGCAGGTAATTAGCCGACAGTTCGTCCAGCATCCAGCAACCGAGCCACACAATAAAAATGGCAAACAGGGTGCTCAGGATGCGGATGGCAAAGTACTGCTCCGCCGTCATCAGGTACGACAAACCGGACACCTGCAGCTTTTTGGCGATACGCTCCAGATAATCCACGCTGAGCTTTTCGCTGAAGTAAAAGGCCACCACATTCACCAGCGGCCAAATCAGCTTGAGCCCGGGGGTGAGTGGGTCCATAAACTCCCGGCGCTCCTCGGGGACCCGCCGGTAAATGCGGGAGCAGGACACCAGCAAAAAAATCAGCGCCAGGGTATAGAAGGTAACAATCAGATTAACCATGGCCGCTCCTACACATCGATAGTGATGATTTTTTTGATGGTCATGTAACCACCAAAGAGCAACAGGGATGACACGGCTATCACGGCCCAGCCCACAGGCTCGGTCAGGATACGGCCCATGGACACAGGCTCCATATGATACAGGGTGAAGCCAATCGCCACCGGCAGCAGCGTCATGACTATGCCCTGCATCTTGCCCTGTGAGGTGAGCGAGGTGATTTTGCCTTCCATCTCGATTTTTTTACGCAGGGTTTCAGACAACCGCACCAGCACCTCGGCCAGGTTGCCGCCCACATCGCGGGAGATTTGCATCCCCGCCACAACCAGCTGAAACTCGCTCTCGGGGATGCGTTTGTAGACGTTATCCAGCGCCGTGTTGAACTCCACCCCCAGCCGCTGCTCTCGCAAAAACAACTGGAACTCCTGCTTGATGGGTGCATCCATTTCTTCGGCCATAAACTCGATGGCGTTGGTCACGTTGGCACCGGCCTGCATCGACGCCGCAATCATATTGAGCGCATCCGGCAACTGGTGCACAAACTTGCGCCTGCGCCTTTGGTGCAGGTAGCGGTAGAGATAACGGGGCAGGAGTGCCAGCAGGACACTGAGCAAAACCCCCACCACCCAGGAGCCGAAAAAGAGGCGGCCGAAGAAAGGGACTGAGACCAGGGTCAGCACGTTGAGCAAAAACAGCTGGCCCGGCTCAATAAACAGGAACATGTCGGCCAGGTTGGTACTGGCCGAGGTGGTAAAGGTTTCCCGGTATCGTTTGGCCAGCGACTCACCCAGATGCTTGGCAGACCACACCAGCACTGTAACTGAGACAAAGGCCAGAACCATGGCGAGTATCAGATCACCCATTGCGCGCATCCCTGTCGAAGATATCCAACTGAACCCGCACGCCCCGTCGGCGCAGAGACTCGTAAAACTCGGGAATGGTACCTGTGGCGGTATAAAACCCCAGCACCTTACCCTGCTCGCTGAAACCGGTCTGCTGGAACTTAAAGATTTCTGACAGCTGCACAGTGCTGCCTTCCATCCCGGTGACTTCACAGATACTGGTGATGCGCCTCGAACCATCCGAGAAGCGCGATTGCTGCACTATGATATTGACCGCAGAGGCAATTTGTTCGCGAATGGCCTGAATGGGCAGATCCATGCCCGACATCATCACCATCACTTCCAGGCGCGAGATACAGTCCCTTGGCGAGTTGGAGTGGGCCGTGGTCAGAGAACCATCGTGGCCGGTATTCATGGCCTGCAGCATGTCCAGCGCCTCACCGCCGCGGCACTCACCAATCACCACCCGGTCGGGCCGCATCCGCAGACAGTTTTTCACCAGATCGCGAATTTCAATGGCACCCTTGCCTTCCTGATTGGGCGGCCGCGCCTCCAGAGACACCAGGTTGGGCTGATACAACCTGAGCTCTGCCGCATCCTCCACGGTAATGATGCGCTCATCTTCCGGGATAAAATTCGACAGTACGTTGAGCAAGGTGGTTTTACCCGAGCCGGTACCGCCGGAAATCACCACGTTGCACTTCTGCTTCACCGCCATTTCCAAAAAGTCCGCCATGTGCTGGCTCATGGAGCCAAAGCCCACCAGGTCGCTGGCACCCAGACGGCGCTGCATAAATTTACGGATGGTGATGCAGGGGCCCTTGAGCGCCAGCGGCGGGATCACGGCGTTTACCCGCGACCCGTCCTTCAAACGGGCATCCACCATGGGCGAGCCTTCATCGATACGCCGGCCTATGGGCGCCACGATACGCTCGATGGCACCCAGCACCGCCTGATCGTCTGAGAAGGAAATATCAGACAGATACAGCTGCCCGGACTTTTCATAGAAGATTTGGTCGTGGCTGTTGACCATGATTTCGGTCACATCTGCGTCGGCAATCAGGGCCTCAAGGGGACCCAGGCCAATAGTCTCATCCAGCACCTCGCGGATAAGATCGGTGGCGGAAATTGTCTCGGGCAATGCCATCTGGCCAACGATGTGCAATATCAGGGCTTCGCTCTGTTCACGAAGCTCGATATCACTCATTTCATTGACATTGACCCGGCGCAAATCGAACTGCTTTAAGAGTTCCCTGTGCACCTGTCGGCGCCAATGGTTGCGCAGCTTGATTTGCTCACGCTCGGGCGTTTGCCCGTCGAGGGGTTTACCTTTTCCGGCGGCAGCGGCGCCCGTGGATGCACTGACGCTTGAGGGCGCACTGACGCTTGAGGGGGCTGCAGGGGAAGGTACCTCTGTGGCATCGGGGCCCGCGGGCGTCGAGTCCGGCGCAGCGGATTCGGTGGCAAATCCGCTGCCGCTGTCTGAGTCCTGTACCCGAATAAAATAATCCCCAATCTGGATTTTATCCGTGTACCTGAGGGGGCCGAACAGCTTCTCCCGCTGCTCATTCACCTTAAGGCCGGTCATGCTACGGTTGTCTTCGATGAAGATGCCGTCATCTTCCCGGCGCAGCGTAGCGTGGTGACGGGCCACCTTGATGCCCCGAAGCACAATCAGGTGCCCCGGGTCCTTGCCGATATGGCACTCACGGTGAATACAGTTGAATTCACCGACCTTGGTTCCCTTGGTCGTACTGACGATGATGTTAAACATGGCAGCTCCTAATCCAGAATGTAAAAGGCTTCCAGTTTCGCCGCATCGTCAACCAACTCCCGTGCACGGGAGAGGGACTTCTCATGGCTGTCTTCCCCGGGATACACCACGGTCGGGGTCACAAAAATCACCAGCTCGGTTTTTTCCTCACGGAAATTACGGGATTTGAAGAGCTCACCGAGAATGGGGATGTCTCCCAGGAATGGGAACTTATTGACTACCTTGGACATTTCGCTGTTTACCAGCCCGGAAATCACCATGGTTTGCTTGTTTTTAACGTTAATCACAGACTCGGTACGACGGGTCAGAAAACCCGGGGCGCTGCCCTCGAGCTGGATGGATGGGTCGACGGCGCTCACCTCTGCCATCACCCGGCTGACGATATTGTTATCGGCATCCACTACGGGCTCTATGTTCAAACGTATGCCGTATTCCTTGTACTGGATATCCACCGAGCCTACGCCGCTGACGGTGCGGATGGGGATCTCGCCGCCGGCGAGGAAGCTTGCGGCTTCGCCGCTGCGGGTGGTCAGGTTGGGCTCGGCCAGCATGCGGGCATCACCCTTTTCAGCCAGCAACTGAATTTGGGAGCCGATACCTGTCACTATGCCGAAGTAACTCCAGCCACGGGTATCCAACACCCCAATGGCATCGGACACGGCGCCGCCTATGCTGTTGGCATATTGGCCGGGCGACGACACGCTGAAAATCGGGTTGGCGGTAAACGCCTTGGCCGCCCCAAAGGCGGGACCCGACATGACGTTTTCCCATTGCACCCCGATGTTGTTCAGGGTGGACTTATTGAACTCAACGATTTTGACTTCCATCTTCACCATGGGCTCGATGGACTTACCGTATTTGACGTACTTAATCAGGGGTAGGATGTTGTCCTTGCCATCCAGCACCTTCTCCAGGGTCTCACGCTGGGAGGCATCGGCCTCACCGTGGATCACTATCACACCGTCCGACTCTGTCACTTCGATGGAGGGAAACTCGGCGAGCATCCGCTTCATGGTCCCCACTGTGGTCTGGGCGTTTTCTTTGGTGACCACTACACTCAACTTGCGCACTGTGCCGTCTTTTTGCCAGAGCTGAATATCAGACAAGCCTTCGCTCTCGCCGATAAGAATGACATTTTTCTCGTCCAGCACCTTGGCGCTGAGCACGCCACCGTTACCCACCACAACCCGCTCAACGTTGGCAATCTTATAGAGCTCTACCGCACCCACATACAGCTTAAGCGGTTGATTATTATGAGCATAAGCGACCGAAAGCAATACTGAGCAGAGTGCCCAGCCTAAAATCATCAGTTGGTTAATTGTTTTCATAATGCGGTGTTAACTTTTCCCTGAGCTAATTCGTCCATCAATTCTTTTGGTAAGGGGTATTCCTGAAAGCTGCTCTTGAGGCCACTTCCCCCCGTGATGTATTCAACCTGGTGGCTGCCTTTGTCGCCTGACGTACCAAAAATCTGATCGCCAAACATATTGGTTACAGCAACGGGGGCAGACTCGGCCTTGTTGCGAAGCAGGGTGACAAACTTGCCGCGGCCTTTGGCAAGGGAAACCCGAATAGCATCCTCGGTGGACAGCGCCAGGGTGACTGTGTTGTAAGAATCGGGGTTGTCGTAGAGGGAGTTCACCAGCTCGGGATGCACATCTATGCTGCGCTTGCCTGTAGCCAATACCTGAGCCTTTTCAATCAAGAGCTCCATCTTGACCCGCTCGCTGTCACCGTTTTCCACTGTGTAGCTGAGGAAGAGATCCACCAGATCTGAGGGAACCAACATGCCCGCTGTCGAGTTTTCTTCATTGATGTCGATGGTGACGGCGCGCTGGCCTTGCTGCAGCAGATCTGAAAACTGCTTGGTTTTGAAGCCGGGCAGATAGGCACTGATAAGCGGCCGCCCAGGGGACATTTCGCTCAGCAGCATCTGCCCTGCCACTTCATTGAATTGGGACGGACGAATAGCATCCAGCGGGATGACATCGGCGCGGATAGAGCGAACCGACATATTGGTTTCATCGACTATGTCGCCTTTACGCAGCTCCTGGGTGGCGACCACCACATCCACCATTTTCACATTGCTGTTTGACAGCTCGGCTCTGATTTCCTGTTCTTTAACAATGAAATAATTCTTTGTTGCCCAGGCGGCCAAGCTGCCGAGCACCAAAGCTATCCCCAGCAAGACCCAGTTGAAGTCTATGCGTTTCGACTGCATTTCGATGATTTCCTTATTTGACTTAAAACGGCAGTGGCGGCTGAGACTTTGCGTGGGCAAAAGCCGTGTACCAGGTCTTCAACGCATCCCTGCAAATTTCCATTACGTTGCGTCCGTCCGTGTCCGGATTAATGGGCACCAGGAGCGCGGCAATCAGCGCCCCGCACACAAGGAGATACTCCAGTGACGATTGGCCCCGGGTGAATTTCTGTCTCACAGGCCCTCCGACATTTCATTGGCGACTATGTGGGTGCGCCCCTGCTCAGACTTGATGCTCAGGTCCAGAAAGCTGTTTTCCCGGTTAAGACGCAGCACCGCCTGATTGACTGAGGGCTCCAGTATTCCTACCACCTCGTGCCATCCCCGACTGGTGTAATAGTTTTTGTAATAGTGATAACTCTCAGACACCCGGCGTTCACTCACCAACACCACGGTACGGCCACGTTTAAAGAGATCCACCGAGCTGATATCCGACAACACTGTGGTGCCTGACAAGGAGGGGAATTTCTGGCTGCTTTGGGTTTCAAACTCCGAAAAGCCGAGGTTTTGCGAAATCCCCACATACGCCAGAGTCGAGTCGTATTGGCTGCGAATGCGGGCCGTGAGCAGGAAAGGCGGCTGCCAGCTGTTGATGATGACGTCGCCATCAAGGGTGTTTTTATCGAACTTTTCGCTGCGGTCTTTCCATTGCTGTTCATAAAAGTCAGCCACCACCAAAGCACTGCCGGGATAGTCGAGCACCCAGGTCTTCATCGGCAGTCCCATAAAGTTCATGTTATCCGCAACGATTTGCGCCCTGCCCTTGTCCGGGAACGGCATGTCCGGCCACTCGTCGGCCCGAACCGAGAGGCTGACAACCAGGCTTATCAGTAACAACCAACGCATCATTTTCCTCCGTCTCCGCAGTTGGCCGAACCATAGTTACAGAGCCGGTTTGCGGGTAATGCTTCCACGTCCGTGTGGCCAAATCTCAGGCTGTTTGGCTTGATTTCGCGGCCAAAGGGGATAAGCCCCAGCACCTTTTGCAGCAGGGTCACTGGCTTGATGTCTGCGTACTTGGTCAACACCAGCCGCTCGGTTTGGCGTTTTGCATGTGCAGGGCCACCGGCATTCCAGGCGTTGGTCAGCAGTGCACTCTTGCTTTCAATTTTCAGTTCCAGCGCTTCCATGGGGTCGGCTTCGGCTCCTTTCAGGGGAAAGACGCGAAACTTCTCCAGTTCGGTTCCCACATTGGCCACATAGAAACGATTGCGGTCCAGCGCAAAGCCGGTGTAGGACAGCAGGTTTCTTGCCGTGCCCACACTGGTCTCCCACAGGCCCGGTGCTTTACGCCCTGTAACACTGGCCGCCAGGCGATCTGCCCCCTTGTTATCCTCGGGGGTTTCACTGGCAGATTTGAGCAGCAGTGACTGGGGTTCATCGGGGGACAGGGTGTGTTTAAGCAGCGAATGGCTCTTGTCCTGCCAGCTCCACTCTTCGGTATAGTTGCTGCGCACCGCCTGGCCGTTTTGCTGATAGAAACGCCAGGGCAATTCGGCATTCAGATTGGCCTCGGTTTTACTGGCATAGTGGAACTGGCCACCGGGAAACTCACGGGGCCTGTCCACCCGCCACACTGTGCGCTCCCAGGCGGCGTACTGTGCTGCCTGGGTATTTCGGTGTTTGACCTCGGAAATCTTGTGCAAAAACGGCAGCAACAGCAGCGTGGGGATGATAATAAAGGCCATCGCGATGGCGCTTTCGACGAGAGCCTGTCCCTTTTGGTGCTTCATCAACAACTCCTACAAGGCCGCAGTCAGTACGTAAACCCAGCGACGGTCAGCACCTGAGTTATCAGTCAGATGGGGCTGCCAGAAAGGGTTGTACAGGTTGCCGTATTCGCTGCGACCATCCTTGCGCCGCCAGGCCGTGAGATCCTGGGGTCGCGAGTAGAACACGCTGGCCGATGCCATGGCCGACATACGGTCACCATACATTTCTTCGTTGGTGGCCGGGTCTGTGTTGTCGTGCCCCACATCGAGTCTGGCGCTGGTACGGATACGGTTTTGTGGCTTGGATACTACGATGGCGATGTTCCTGGTCTCACTGACACTGTCACCGTCTTTGTCCAGCGCGTAAAAGGGCTGCACCCCGTCGTAATTACCGCGGGTTTCTTCGTTGTAGGTGGCCAGGTTGGTGGCGCTGCGGTTTACACTGCGGCTGGAACCCCACACCTTGTTGTCGGAGACATTGCGCAGGCTCTTTCTGTCATCGGAACGGGTACCGCCCCAACCAACCGGGATCTCGCCGCCACGCCATTTGCACCGAAATCGCTTACAGCTCCAGCGTTCGAGGTGAATGCCCAAGGTGTGGGCCGAGGTCCAGGTTTCACCCTCGCGATCGCCATTTGAAATCAGGTCACTGCCACCGGCCTTTTTGGTTGCCCAGCGCAGCGGCCAGAATCTCAATGACCAGGGAAATCCGAGTTTGTAATTTGAGCCCTTGGTAAAGCCATCCCTGGAGTTTGACGTGACAGCCAGAAAGTCTTTGTACTGGGTACCGTCTCTGGATTTGTCCCGACTGAATCTTTGCTGGAAATCCATCCAGATATGTCTGACATCTTCCAGTGCCAAGGGGTTTTGCATTAAATCGAGTCGCGCAGCAGGATCGTTGGCCTTGACCACCTCCATGGCGGTATCTATGCCACCGACCAGTCCCGCGTAATTCACCGCAACCTGGGCGGTGCTGATGGCCTTGAGGAGAATGTTTTCCACATTTACCATAGCCTCGAAGAAGGGCTGTGCCCCCTGGTTGATGGTATTGGTGACCCTGGCGACCGCATTGATTGCCTGACCGAGATAAGGCACCCAGCACAGCAGGGTACAGGCGTTATCGGTGAAGGTGTCGGTCATATTAAACCAGGCAGACAAGCCCACCATTTGGGCCACGGCAACCTGATTGGCGACGGCGGCCCTGTTGGTATAGGCCTTGAAATTCATATCTCTGGCAACGATGTTTGCCAGACTGTACACAGTATTGTCTGCGGTATTTTGTAGCCTGGTGCCCTCGTGATTGAGCTGGGATGCATTAAATCCAAACAGCATCGCCATCACAGTAAAACCAAGCAAAATGAGGGACAGGACCATGGCCTGGCCGCCTTGACGAGATTTCAACATCCTTGCTTCTCCGGCAATCCTTTATCGCCCTGGGTCAGTCCACCACGGGACCCCCACCTCCAGTGCCACCACCGCCTGTGGAGTCTCCTTCGGCAGCCTGATTTGCGCCCTCGTTGTAATTGCCGAGGTTATAATTCCGGTTGGCCACACTGGCCGAGGCATCTGCTGCACCCTGTGCGGCATCTATGTTGCCCTGGGAGTCACGCCCGGAAAGCTCGGTGGAAATACCCGCAGCCTGATTACGCAAGGTTTTGCCAAAAAAGCTGAAGGCGCCGATGGCGGCAATGGCTACCAGGGCCAAAACCAGCACATACTCTACTGTCGACATCCCGGTCTGTGCTTGCTTCATGTTTCCCTCCTTGAAAACCAGAACAAAAGGCAGCAGTCTGCACTGCTGCCTTTGGAAGTACTGCTGGGTAGGATCAGTTGCTGGCGGCAGACTTGTTCGCAGCTTCGTTGTAGTTACCCAGGTTATAGTTCTGGTCAGCTACGTCTTTTCCATCGTCTGCGGCATCTTGGGAGGCTTTAATATTATCAGCGGCATCACGACCGGATAATTCAGTCGCCAAACCTGCTACCTGGTTACGCAGTGTTTTACCGAAGAAGCTGTATACACCAATGGCAGCAATGGCTACCAAAGCCAGTACCAGCACATATTCTGTTGCAGCCATACCCTTTATCTTACGCTTTTTCATGAATCACTCCTTGAAACATAAATAGAACAAATATTCGGCGAAATTATCACACGTATTCGTATGCCCTTCCATTACCCTCAAAGATAAAAATAAAAGCATTTTTACACCCCGAAGGATTAATGCATTAGTATGAGGAAATCAGGTGAACACGACCCTTCAATTTATTCTTACGATAAATATTTTGAAGGTGCATCTTAACGGTATTTGGTGAAATATTAAGCGACTCAGCGATTTGTGTATTACTCATTCCTTTGAATATACAATCCACCACTTTTTGCTCTTTGAGGGTAACGTCCAATGACGGTTTCCTGGTCACAGGAACTCCACCAAACTCTTTCATCTCAAGGATATAAGATGACAAGGTTCGAATAGAGTAAAGCATTTCACCCTTGGCGACCCTATCGATTGCAGAGAGCTGAGCCACCAGAGGACAGCCAATTGCCAGCACGCCGTGAAAGCCTGCCCGAATATAATCCAGCTCATCATCCTGTTGAATAGAATTAACCAAGGCAATATATGCAATATGCACACTGCGCTGTAAAACCGTGGGCTTTGAGTTAGGTTCAGATTTATCAACAAGATGAATTTCAGACACAGACAGCGAGCCATTAACAGAAATGACTCTTTTAAAACATCCACCATTTGTCTGATATAGATTTCTTAATTCAGGCAAAAGATCCAAGCCAGCCCCGACCAATTTCAGGCTGACCTCTTTTTTGATATCCATATAGCTCTCAGGGTTTATTCATATTAACAATACTTAAACACGGCAAATAAGGACTTTTCTGTGTGCTTGTTATATGATTGGCGTCCTTGCCCTTATTTACGCTAAAGCAAGAAAGGCCCGCTGAAAAGGATTTTTTATGGGACAAAATACGTTAATATTTGTATCACTGCTCGCCAGCCTGGCCTCACCAGTTAATGCAACCGGACTGTTCGGTCCATTCCCTGATGCAAAGTATCCCGAAGAAAAACGCATCCATTTTACGCCTGTTAACCTCATCACGGCCGCCGATGGCAAAGACTTCACCCTTCAGGTCGTTTCAGGGCGACTGACCCGCAATGCGTTCGAACTTCCGGACTCTTATCCGCTGGCACTGGTGATGAATAACTATCTGGCTCAACTTAAAAAATTAAATGCCGAGGTGTTATTTCACTGTGAGACTGAAAGCTGTGGCGATGGCTGGGCCATGCGGGATCAACTGGCACCGCTGATTACTGTGGATACCAGTTATCCAGGCGCATACGTGGCGGCAAAACTGAAAGGTGCAGACGGGGATGTCTACAGCAGCATCTACGCCTTTCACCGTGAGGGCAGTTACACCAAGGTGCAGCTTGTTACCCTGGAAGGCATCCCCGAGCCTCTGGGCCTTGTTGAGGTAAACAGCGACTTTTTACAGCAGGCCCCGGAAGACCTGGTCATGGAAGACAGACGTGGTGACGATGTCCGCAGCTCCGCCGATCATCCGCTTATCGGCCGCATGCCAGGCAGCTATATCACACGTTACAAACAAACCAATCTTACCCAGGTTCCCGTCATAACTGGCATCAACGGAGCCGACATTCAGACCCAATCTCTGGACGCCAGGCTCACCGAAATTCGTTACCAGATGCCCGAGCGTTACTCGCTGTTTGAAATCAACAGCAATTACGCCGCAGCTGCACAAAAGCTTGCCGCAGAGCAGGTGTTTCACTGCAAAGGCACGGCCTGTGGTGATGATGACCGCCTGATAAAAGCCATGGGATTGTTCCAGGATGATGCCGAGGATAAATGGCAGGAATATCAGCTGTATAAATTGAGTCGGCCACAGGGCGATGTGTATTTCGATATTTATAGCCAGGGACGTTACGATGCAACGCCCGGAGATACCACACTCAGGGTCATGGAGCTTTCAGCCCTGAAGGCTGACAGAGTCACCATCAACCTCGACGCCCTCAACGACGCCATCTCACAAACCGGCAGGGCAACCCTGGATGGCTTGCTGTTTGACTTCGACAGCGACCGGATGCTGCCCGAATCCCAGCCGGTGCTGGACGTACTGGCGACCTACCTCAAGCAGTATCCCGCTAAAGGTTTCTACGTGGTTGGCCATACCGATGACAAGGGAGAGCGTACCTATAACCAGAGTCTGTCGCTGCGGCGCGCCGATGCCGTTATTAAAAGCCTCACCGGGCAGTATCACATCCCGGCTTCACAATTAACCGCCCATGGCAACGGGGAGTACAGCCCGGTGGCAAGCAATGAAAACGCCGCAGGACAGGCACTCAACCGCAGAGTGGAATTGGTGCTGCGTTCGGACAAGGACTAACCGGCTTTTTTACTAAGCATCAAAGACTTAAACGGACAAGGAACTACAGCAGTATGAAAAGACGTATTTTCACCTGTGCCATGGCAATGTATCTTCCGGCCTCATTGCTGCCAAAGCAAACAGTTGCGGCCGATTTCCCCACTCTTTTTTCTGTCTTTCCCGAAGCCAAAAAAGAGAAACAAGAGCAGCGGCACTATATTCCCTACCCCTTAATCACGGGAATGAACGCTAACGCCTATGCCGTGACTGACGTGGGCGGTGTGCTCAGTCGGGTCAATTACAAACTGCCTGTGAGCTTTACACCTGAGCACGTCATTAATAACCACAAGGCACAATTGCTGCAGCAAGGGGCCAGCATATTATTTGAATGCCACGGCAGCGACTGTGGCAACGAAGAAAAGCTCTACAATCAGATATCGCCCTTATCCAGCGTGAGTAAGCGTGAGCCATCGATGCTGACCGCCAAACTCTCCAGACCCAGCGGTGATATCTACATTAGCCTGTACAGCGCCAATTGGCACAGGGGCACCAATCTGCAACTGGATTTGCTCGAAGCCACCCCAGAGCCTCTGGATCTGGTCAAGATTGATGCCGCCCTGCTCACCGCACAACCTACCGACATCAAGGTGGCGGATAACAGCGCAAAAGATGCCAGAGGCAGCGCCGACCATCCCCTGATGCAGCGCCTCCCCGGAGCCTTTATTGCCAAATACAGCCAGCAGGGGTATGCAAAATCCCCTGTGCTGACGGGCATTGAAGGTAAAAAAGCGGTCACCGCCATCGCCGAGGGAAAACTCACACAAATCGCCTACAGCCTGCCGCGAAGCTACTCCGAATATGAAGTGAATGCCAACTATGTAGCAGCACTGAAAAAGCTCGGATTTCAGGAGGTTTTCAGCTGCGAGGCCAAGGGCTGTATCAGCAAGGATGCCATCTATTATGCCCTCACGCCCACAGTGTCCAACGGCAACGATGAAAGCCAGTTCTATAGCCTGTACCGACTGAGCCGCCCCGAGGGCGACATCACTGTCTCCAGCTATACCCTGGGCTACTCGGGCGCACTGTGGAACGAGCTTAAGGTAATAGAGGCAACCGGCCTGAACGATAACCGGGTTGGTATCGATCTTACCGCCCTCACAGACGCTATCACGCAAACGGGCAAAGCCACCCTCGACGGCCTGCTGTTCGACTACGACAGCGACCGCATGCTGCCTGAGTCAAAACCGGTACTGGAGGTACTGGCAAGCTACCTTAAGCAAAACCCGGCACGCCATTTTTACGTGGTTGGTCACACGGATGACCAGGGCGACAAAGCCTACAACCTCAGCCTGTCTGAGCGCCGCGCCGCCGCCGTGGTCAAGGCCTTGGGCGCGGATTATCAAATCAAACCGGCGCAGCTCGAAGCCCATGGCATGGGGGAATTCAGCCCGGTGGCCAGCAATGCCAACGAGACAGGTCAAAGCCAAAACCGCCGGGTAGAGCTGGTACTGAGATCTGATAAAAAGTAGCGACCGGGATAAAACGCATTCAGCAGGTGATTGCCCCGCGCGCCATCACCTGCGAAGATCGCGCGCCTGGAAATATAAGGATATATGCCATGAAATTGCACATGACACTGCTGGGGGTGCTGGTTGGCCTGAGCCTGGCCCAGCCCGCACAGGCAGATAACGTCTACAGGTGGGTGGATAAGGACGGCAAGGTTCATTTCGGTGACCGCCCCCCGTCGGAAGCAGCCGAGGAACTCAGGGTCACCGACAAGTCAGCACCCATCAGCCCATCCAGCCACTATGACGGCGAGGATGAAGACGCCGATATCGATGAAGCCACCCCGGACACCAGGCTGACAGCGGATTCGGGGGCAAAGAAGTCCCCTGCCACTTTCAGTGCCAAACAGCTGCTGGGCCGCTGGCAGGACGATATGCTGAACGACGCCATTGATACTTACGCAGCCGATGGCAGCTATACCCGCGATGCGAACCTTTTCGGCTCAAAATTAACCCTCAAAGGCAGCTGGAAACTGGTTGGCAATGAGCTTCAGGTACAGATAAAAACCAAGTCGATAACATTGCCCAACGGCCAGTCCAAAACCGAGGCCGATGTGCGACTGAATAAAAGCCAGCTTATCAGCATCTCCGCCGCTGAAATGACGCTGCTGCGCAATACCAAGGGTGGCGAACTCGAGTTCACCTATAAAAAAGTGGGCGGCTAAGCCACATCATTCTCTCGCCCAGAAAACAAAAATGCCCTGTATTACAGGGCATTTTTAGTTGTTATCAACACAAGAGCTTATGGCCTCAGGCCGCCTTGGCTTCGGTCACGGCAACCACTGGCGCCTTGAGTTTGCGCTCACCAACGGGCAACACAGTGCGGCCATATTCGTTGTTAATCACCTGCGCCATGGCAAAGTAAATGGCGGATGCACCGCAGAGAATGCCTTCCCAGGCGGCGATGGTACCAATGAGTTCACTGCCGGTAAAATCCCGTGCCGCCAGCAGGAAAAACAGCAGCGTCAGGGAGCCGAAAATAAACTGTTTGATGCGGGCGTAGCGCAATGACCCAATAAACATAAAGCCGGTGAACACACCCCAGAGTGCCAGATACCAGCCCATAAAGGATGCAGGACTTGCTGCCACACCGGCGTTTGGCATCAAAATCAGCCCAACCAGCGTCAGCCAGAACAGGCCATAAGAGGTAAAGGCCGTGGTGCCAAAAGTATCGCCGCGCATAAAACACATGATACCGACAATCACCTGCCCCAAACCGCCGTAAAAAATCCCCATGGCCAGGATCATGGCATCAATGGGAAAGAAACCGGCGTTATGAATGTTGAGCAAAATGGTGGTCATGCCAAAACCCATCAGCCCGAGTGGGGCGGGGTTGGCCAGAGGGGTGGACATAGTAAACTCCTGAATGGTAAAACCGTCGGCGCTTGAGCCCCAACGACCGGGATATACTGTGCCCTTAGTGACCGGTTAAGCACCCGGGTCATCAGTGAGGGCGGCGCATTCTAGTGGAGCCACCTCGAAAACTCAATGGCATAAATCTCAGGCTGTGAGCCACAGCAAGATACACAAATTCAACAAGTTAGACACACTCTTGTTAATGGTTTTAAAATCATTGACCTGGCATCAATCGCACACATTTCCAAACAGCCTGCATCAGGGTTAAAAATAGAGACCCCAGCTGACAAGCCTGACAGTATGAAGCAGGATTCTCTGTTGGTGAAAAGGCATGGACGAGAGGCCAATAAGAACCACCCAAATAGGCGGTTTGTTCATAAAAAACGCCCGGAACGGGCGTTTGGCTGGTTACTTTCTCGGGCCCACCGGCACCATGATGTGGGCATAGGGCGTCCCTTTCCACATCACATAGGGGCCACCCTCATAGGGATCGGTTGGCAGACTGTCCAACAGGGCGGCATCGGGGGTAATAATCATCAGGTGCGGACCTTCGACTATCCACTGATTGTCGTCTGTTTTGCCCTCGGCGAAGGGGTCGGTATTACTGGCACCGCCATCACCCGCCAACATATAGGAAATACCTATCGACTTGGCCTGAAACGGCTTTTTATTGGACCAGGCATCGGCCCACATCATCCAGGGCCCGTCCATACACATGGGGGCTTTTCCTTGCAGACTGGGCGGCGTGGGGAAACAGGTGTAGTTACTGCTTCCCTGTTGCAGCACATTGTGTTGCCAGTCCATAACGGTCACCTTGTCCCTCAAGGTGGGAGGTGCGGCGCTGAGTGCATCGTCCAGCAAAGCCTGAGTATCTGAGGCATAAAGCGGTGCCACTGCACCGGCCATTGCCAGCCCCAGGGCGCAGGGCAAGGCCCTCAGCAAGGGGTTCTTCTTGGTCATAACACTATCCTCTGATGAGTGAAACGTCCCTGGATATGCTCTCAGGCAACCCCTTGCCTCTGGATACCTACTTCCGGTAACTGTTTTCCGGTGTTGTTACATGTAATAACGGCGACATGAAGGTCGAAGGCAAATCGGTGAATCGGCTTGTGTGTTAAGGACAAGGCGGCCCGGCAACATACCCGGATACTGCATCTCCAAGTATAGTTGCCGTAACAGCGTAAAACCAAAGACGGACACGGTTAACGGGAAGGGGTAAAGACGCGGTGGAGTGCCTCTATGTTGTCGGCCACGTAACCGGGGTCAATACAGTCCCCCAAATGCTCAGCCATAAAGCGAATAAGCTGCAATGCACTCTGGGGCAGCCGTTTATCGCGCCGTGCCACCAGATACCAGTTGCTGCGAAGGGGAAAATCCGCCACGTCCAGCACGGCGGGCTTTTCAGGCCCCATATCCCCCTCGCTGAGGGTATGGGCAGAAATCACCGACAAACCCAGCCCGGAGGCAACGCTTAAGCGTATAGCCTCGTTACTCTCGATTTGCATGATGTCACTGAGTTCGATACCGCGGGCACTGAGCCAGCTTTCAAACATCATCCGGGTGGCTGACCCCGGTTCACGCATAATAAAACGCTCGCCCTTGAGCACGTCAAAGCCCAGGCCTTTTTGCCCCACAGCCCAGTGATCGGCCGGGGCAATCAATTTAAGTGGGTTGGTGATAATCCGGGAGGCCAGCACAGATTCCCCTGCGGGTGGATGGCTGAAGAGGTAGAGATCGTCCTCCTGATGGGCAAAGCGGTTGAGCACATGGGCACGGTTACCTATGCTGAGGGTGACCTGCACCTTGGGGAAGCGGCGATAGAAAGGGCCCAGAATACGTGGCATCACGTACTTGGCCGTGGTCACCAGACCGATGCGGATATGACCGCTCTCCCCTTCCCTTATGCCGCCGAGAAAATCGTCCAAATCATCGAGGCGCAAGAGTATATCGCAGGCGGCCCGGTACACCTCCTCCCCCACATCCGTTGGTCCCATGACGCCATCTCTGCTCTCCAGCAGCGGCTCCCCCACGAGCTCGGCAATCTTCTTCAACTGCAGAGAAACCGTGGGCTGGGTAAGGTGCAACTGCCGGGCGGCGGCAGACACATTGCCAAGGCGCACCACGGTAATAAACACCTGCAACAGTCTTACACTAAGTTGTTTAAGCCTGGGGTTATCCATCCATCGACCCTTCAAACGCAAACCATGATATAGATAAATATCTATATATAGTGCTAATAAAATTTATTTTTCAATATAGCTAATGATGGGCACAATCTCCAGCCGTCAAACTTGCCTTATCCCCGGTGAAAACCGGGCTGCTGGAGTCAACTATGCCGGATATTGTTATTGCCTTTTTTGCCCTGGGCCTCTTGGCCGGAGTGATCAAATCGGATCTTAAGGTCCCGGAATCCATCTACGAGACCCTGTCGATTTTGCTGATGCTGACACTGGGGCTTAAAGGCGGTATGTCACTACATGGTCAAACCGACCACCTGCAACCCATGGAGCTGCTGACCGTCGTCGGGCTGGGCTTTATTATTCCGCTGGCGCTGTTTCCGATACTGCGGCTCTTGGTACGGCTCACAACCTCTGATGCCGCCAGCATAGCCGCTCACTATGGCTCCGTGAGTGCGGGGACCTTTGCGGTGGTCATGGCGATGGCCGAAACCGCAGGCTGGGAGCTGAGACCTGAAACCACCTTGTATCTGGTCATGCTGGAACTGCCCGCCATCGTTATTATGCTCTGGCTGCATCGTCGTTTAAGCAAGGGAAATCAGCCCCACAGCAGCGGCGGCAACATACTTCACGAGGCACTGACCAGCCGTGGCGTGGTCCTGTTGCTGGGTGGTGTCATCATCGGCTGGCTGTACGGACCTCAAGGCCTCGAACCCCTGGCCCCCATGTTGCTCAGCGGTTTTAAAACCCTGCTGGCGCTGTTCCTGCTGGAGATGGGGCTGGTGACGGCCAAGGTGTGTATACCTCTGCCACTTAAACAGTGGCGCCTGCTGGTGTTTGCAGCCATTACCCCCTTTGCACTTGCCTGGGTCGGCATCGCCGCCGGCATCACCATGGGCTTACCCGCAGGCACTGTGCTGGTACTGGCCGGCCTCACTGCCAGCGCCTCCTATATAGCCGCCCCCGCAGCTATCCGCGCCGCCATTCCCGATGCCAATATTGGCCTCGCGATGCTGGCATCCCTGGGTATCACCTTCCCTGTGAATGTGCTGATAGGGTTGCCGCTGTACCAGCACTGGATTGCCAGCCTGCTGCAATAACAAATGTGCAGTGAATGACGCGGGCCGCTGGCCCGCTTTTTTGTTTTCATGGTAGGCTGAACACCTTTGATAACAAGATGATGGAAGACAACGGATGTCAGCCAGCTCACCAATGCGTAATCCCAATATCGACAGTGTCCGCGGTCTCGCGGTACTTGGGATCTTTTTTATCAACATCCTCTTTATGGGCAATAGCCTCGAGGGATATGTGCCCACTATTCCGGCCGCCGCATCAGACATGCCGCTGGATGTGTTCTCACGGCTGTTTCTGGAAGGGCGTTTTATCGGCCTCTTTACCATGCTCTTTGGTGTCGGGTTGGTTATCCAATATCAGAAGCTTGGTCAAACCGGGCTCATGAAACGCCGCCTCAAAGTGCTGATGCTTTTCGGTGCGCTCCACGGGATATTTATCTGGCCCGGTGATGTGCTGCTCAGCTACGGTCTCTCTGCCATGGTGGCCATTCGTTATCTGGATGCGCCCCTCGCCCATATCCACAAAAGAGCCCTGCAGTTTCTCGGTTTCTCGGCCATAGTGATGCTGCTCCTGACCCAGGCCCTGCCCACAGACCCGCTTCCCTCTCGGCTAAGCCCCGAGTATCAGGCATCCCTTGCCCCCTGGATTGGAAACTATCTGGGCCAACTGGTTCAACATCTGGCGATGATGCTGATGATGACGCTGGTAATGCTGCCCATCGCCCTGCTGTGGTACATCCTCGGCATGATGCTGCTGGGCATGTACCTCTACCGCAGCCACTTTTTCAGCGAGGGGCTCACTGATGCGGCCCGAATCAGGTTACTGCTGCTGGCGCTCGTACTGGGCGCAGTGGATTTGGCCCTGTATTTCAACGAATCCCGCTCCCTGGTCAATCTCGCTCAAATCACCGTGATATTCAGCGCCATTCCGGTATCTGTGCTCTATGCAGACCTGATTATCAGGCTGTGCCAGGGTAGTGAAGCCTTGCTGAAACCGCTGCAAAACGTGGGCAAGCTGGCGTTGTCGCTGTACATTTTGCAGTCGCTCTTGGGGATTGCCTGTTTCCGCTACCTGTTTCCCGACTGGCTGCAAAGCTTTGATCGCATCCATTACCTGATAGCGGCGCTGACCTGGGCGGGCTGCCAGCTGCTTCTGGCCACCTGGTATTTGAGGTATTTCAAACAGGGGCCACTGGAAAAACTGTGGCGCTATCTCGCCTTTGGTCGCACTCAGAGGGAAACGAGCACCCACGAGGTAAAATCATGATTATTTTCGCCCTGGTGTTTTATTTGGTGTTGGCCATTGGGGTGGCACTGAACTGGTTGCCGTTGTGGCTGCTCATAGGCTATGGCGGACTTGGGCTGGTAGCCTTTGTGGTCTTTGGTCTTGATAAACGCGCCGCCTTAAAAGACAAACCCAGAACCGCCGAAATCAAGCTGTGGCTGCTGGCACTGATTGGCGGCTTCGGCGGCGCCATGTTGGCCATGGGGCTCTTTCGCCATAAAACCAGTAAGCGTGGTTTTTTGTGGCCATTTTACGCTGCTACGGCGGTGCATCTGCTGCTGGCGGTTGGCGCCTTTTATTACGTCACTGCCGGTACACCAGTCGCGGGATAAGCCTTTCACCGACATCCAGACTTTACCCGGCAGCAGCTTAACCATAAGATATTGAGTTCCATACGATAGTCAAAAGTCAGCCATTACGGAATCCATCCCATGAGAGTTGCCCTCGCTGTTATTGTGATTGCCTGCGTCATTTTTTACTTTTTCACCACCATGAATAATCAAAAGGCCGCCAAGCTCAATGAAGAGAAAGGCGCCGTTTTCCTTGCTGAAAACGCCAAGCGTGACGGTGTCACCACCACGGCATCGGGTCTTCAATACGAGCTTCTGATTGCCGGCAGCGGCGTGCGCCACCCCAGCGCCAGTGACACTGTGCGCGTGCACTACCACGGCACCCTGACCGATGGCACTGTATTCGACTCGTCAGTGGAGCGCGGTGAGACCATTGCCTTCCCGCTGAATCGGGTTATCAAGGGGTGGACCGAAGGGGTGCAACTGATGAAGGAAGGCGACAAGATGCGCTTTTTCATCCCGGCAAGCCTCGGCTACGGCAGCCGCAGCGTAGGCAAAATCCCCGGTGGTTCTGTGCTGGTTTTTGATGTGGAACTGATAGCCATCGAATGAATGCTGACTGACGCCAACTGACGCGACATAAAAAAACGGAGGCTTGTGCCTCCGTTTTTTTATTGTCCCTTACAAGCCAAACGGATTGTCAATGGAATGGGAAGGGAGAGTAAACCACTTGGGGCCACACTCAGTCATGTAGAAATGATCCTCGAGCCGTACCCCAAATTCACCGGGCACGCAGAGCATGGGCTCGTTGGAAAAACACATACCCGGCGCCAGCGGTGTGGTGTCATTCGCCACCAAATAGGGCCACTCGTGAATATCGAGCCCTATGCCGTGACCTGTACGGTGTGGCAGGCCGGGAACCGCATAGCCGGGGCCAAAGCCTGCGGCCTCAAGCACGCTGCGGGCGGCCTTATCGACGCTGCCACAGGGGGCGCCCAATTTTGCCGCCTCAAAGGCGGCCGCCTGCGCCTGTTTTTCCAGGTTCCAGAGTTCACGTTGACGCGCGCTCGGGGTGCCATACACGTAAGTGCGGGTGATATCTGAGTTATAGCCATAAAGCTGGCAGCCGGTGTCAATCAGGACGGTATCTCCCTCCTCCAGCGCCTTGGGATTTTTCACGCCGTGGGGATACGCAGTATCTTCGCCAAAAAGCACGATACAAAAATAGGAGCCAGCCGGCGCCCCGACTTTACGATGGGCAGCGTCGATAAAGGCGTCGACTTCACCGACTGTGATACCGGGGCGCAGCATGGCAGCGGCGGCCTTATGCACTTCCAGGGTCATGTCCTTGGCACGCTGCATCAGCGCCAGCTCAGTGGCCGATTTTTGCATCCGGCAACCGGCCGTCACGGCCTTGGCGCTCACCACCTTAAGCTCAGGGTTGGCATCGCGAATGCCTTCGCTGATAAAGAAGGCGGCCGATTCATCCATGCCCACCCGGCCCTGCCCCAGACCGAGGCGATCGAGCACGGCACCAAAGAGTTGATAGGGGCTTTCGTCTTCATGCCAGGTATTCACCTGCCCCTTGATGGCCATATAGCCCTTGAGGGTGTCTAATTCAAAGGCCGGTGCAATGTATTCCAATGCCCCCTCGGCGGGCAGAATGGCGCCCACCATGCGTTCGCTGGCGTACCAGCGGGTGCCGGTGAAGTAGTAAAGATTAGTGCCGGCATTAAGGTAAACGGCGTCCAGTCCTGCGGCTTTCATCAGTCCCTGCGCCTTTTGAATACGCTGTTGAAACTCACTCACTTCAATAGGGCCCGTACCCGCTGTCATATCACTGAGTTTGGCGAGAGCCTCCTCGGCCGTCAGCCCACCTACACCTATGGTCATACTTCACCTTCAAATCAGTTGTTGCCACGGGCCAACACAGCCTGAGGCGCAGTTCAGATGCGCATTTCTAGCATAAAATATACAAATATTGAACCCTCATTCTGTTCAAGATTGTTGCGTGCAGCTGACCAACACCGCCCAGCTGCGCTGAAATCGCGAAGCCTGCGGCAGTCTACAGAAGGTGCGCAGCTCAGATAAGCAGCGGCACAGAGTAAAAGGCAGGCTTTACGCTCAAGCCAGGCGGCTGCGATGGAAAAGCCCCAAGCACTCGAGACCTCAGCTCGCCATTTGGCGCAGCTGCAATCCGCTGTCTGCAACGCGGCGACAAGGCGCCCAATCAGCATCACCGAGAGCCTCGCTCCCTCGCTCTGTAAGCCAAATTCGGTTGCCATTCAGGGCACTTGTGCGTATTGTGACGCCAATGTTGCACAGGCCGCCGTTCCTGCCAGGCCAAGGGCAACCGTCACTGGGGGAGCAAAGTGTCAGAAGGCGCCATGTCGGCAAATTGGTTCAGGTACTGCCTGTGTATGTCCAGCAGCGACAGCGAACGCATCCGGCAGACCACGGCGACCCTGTCCCCCGAACAGGCGCTCGATGCCCTTGGTTTGTCTGAGTATTTGGCAACGACCGAACAGCTCACGTCCCTCAAACTCTTCAGCAATCACCTGCGGCTGGATATCCAAAGCGACAGTGGTATCAATTATCGTCTGATGCGCGCCAGCAAGGCTCTGGGCGTTGAATTTATTAAGGTAAACGCCCGCTGCGCTGCCCTGGATGCCAGTTTTGACAGCTGTTTTTATCGCGGCATCAGGCCCTCACCCGATGAGCTGGACAGCCTGCTGGCAAGGTTCCTGCCCGAAGATACCCTGGATACCCTGGTACGAAATCAGGATGTGGACGAGCTCACCCGGCTGCTGAGTTCAGGCCTCGATCCCAACACCCCCCTCGGCGATGAGCCGCTTATCTATGCCTGCGTGCATTATCGCAGCCTGTCAATGTTTACCCTGCTCCTCAAGCAGGGAGCCAACCCCGAAGAATCAGATAGTGCCGGACAGGATCTGATGACGCGTCTGTTGGCCGACAATGACAAACGCCTGGCCCCCTTTATTGAAGCCTTGTTGCAACAGGGCTGGCCCGCCCATTACCGGTTGCCGGATGGCGGCTCCATCCTGTGGCATGCGTTTGCGCTGGATTATGAACTGGCCGCCAGGCTTCACCGCCAGGGATTCCCCTTTCTTCGTCCCCACGGCATTTACAACGCCGGCAGCACAGAGCAGCAAATAAAAATTGCCATCCGTCATCAGGACCAACCCGTACTGCAGCGCCTGCTCTCAGGCTTAAGCCTCAACTACGATCAATTGATGGTACTGGCAGGCCTGTGCACCCAGGTAGATAACCTGCTGGGTTTTAAGTTACTGGAAAGCCTGGGCCTCAAACTTGAAGATAACAGCGATGATATGGTGGAGCTCTTGCAGGGCGCGGCTGCCAGCGGCGCGTTCCGGCTGGTGGCCTACCTGCTGCTCAAAGCAGAAGCCCTGATGCTGGACATAGATGATTGCGTCGCCGATTTGGTGGAGTATCTGGTGGCCGACGACAGGGCCCACAGACTCATAGCCATTTTGGCGAACCGTATTCGACTGTTCGACCACAATCGCGCCATCGGCACAGCAATCCACCACAATGCACTGAAAAACCTTGAGATACTCCTTAAGGCCAACAAGCCAACCCGCTATCGCAGCCCCCTGTTGCACGACTATCTGGAAGATTTGAGCCCCGAATCCGCCCGGATGCTGCTGGCCGCAGGAGAGAATCCCGCCGAGACCAATGTGGACGGCGAAACCGTTTTTGAGGCCCTCTTGCGCCAAAGGCCCAACGAGGAGGCCTTGCATCAGGTATTCCACACAGCGCTGTTCAACCTGCCGGTGAGTGAATACATCTGGTTATTGATTGCTTACCGGGATACTCAGGGATTTGAGCAGGCCTGGCTGCGGCTTCGAAACAAACAGCCGGAAAACCACCAGGGCGACACCCTGCTGCTGCACGCCTGTCGTCATGGTGCCCATGACATAGTGGCTTTTTTGCTGGCCCGGGAGCAGCCCCTTGACCATAAAGACCTCGATGGCAATACGGCGCTCGCCATATCCGTCGCCAAGGGACATCTGGGGATTACACGCCTCTTGCTGGATGCCGGCGCCGAGGCCAACGACACCCTGAAGATCCCAAGCCGCTCAACCCGGGCGAGCCATCGCAGCCTCGAAGTGCTGCTGGGCACCCTAAGCCGT
The DNA here is from genome assembly GCF_019457615.1 of Shewanella zhangzhouensis. Classification (NCBI taxonomy): domain Bacteria; kingdom Pseudomonadati; phylum Pseudomonadota; class Gammaproteobacteria; order Alteromonadales; family Shewanellaceae; genus Shewanella; species Shewanella zhangzhouensis. The sequence goes on along the minus strand of NZ_CP080414.1, from coordinate 889,572 downwards.
CTGCGCCAGGAGGCCGAGGCACTGAGGGAACCCCTGCCCCCCCACGGACGTGCACCGCTGTTGTGTTATGCCGCTTACCGCGGGGATCTGGCCATGGCGCAATTGCTGCTGGAAAGAGGCGCAACCCTGCCTGCCAGTGACAGTGAGGGCTGCAGCGCCCTCTATTTCGCCGTCGCCAATGGCCACAGACAATTGACAGAATATTTGCTGGCGCAGGGCGCCGATGCCCTGGAGTGGTTTAAGGGCGAGTCGCTGCTGCACATCGCCTGCTACCGTGGCCATGGCATTCTTATCCCCTGTCTGTTGCAGGCTGGTCTGTCACTTGAGGATGGCAACGATGCCGACGGCGATACGCCGCTGCATTTGGCCGCCCGTATGGGCGCCATGCACGATGAGGACCTGTGCACGCAGTTAATTGCCGCCGGCAGTGTGCTCGACAGCCAAAACCGACGCGGACAAACACCGCTGATGAGTGCCATTCTCATGCTCAGCCACAAGAGCGCGGCCGTATTGCTCCAGGCGGGTGCCAGTGCCGGGGTGCTGGATAAAAAAGGCAAGAGCGCTTTTGACTATTTCCGCGCCCTGGGTATCCCGGCCCCCGGACTGGACCTTGGCGCCCTCAAACCGGCTGGTTTTTGGTATCGGCTGCACAAGCTCACCCTGGGACTGGGACGGGTCGCTGTCTGGTATTTACTGCCCTCGGCCCTGGCGCTTGGGCTGGTATGGTTCCTTGCACCAACCTGGCTAACGGCTCTGGGGATGGGCATAGTGGCATGGTGGACGCTGGCACTGCTCATCGGCGTTAAGCAGCGACGGGATACGCAGGAGCCACTGCCGCAGCTCCTCATGCCATTGGGTAATTTCAGTCGGGCGGAAGATGAGATACGTTACATGGCCAGCTGGGATGACGACAACATGGATATCCCGCTGGCACAGCCCCGCCTGAGAGCATAAAACCAACCCATAAAAAAACGCCGCGTTCGCGGCGTTTTTTGTCACTGGCATTTATCACTCGCCTGCATGCTGCTGTTTTTCCAGCATGGTGGCCAGTCCACGGCACACCAGCGTTTCCATGTCATCGACTCTGTGCACCTGGCAGTTGGCCATGGGCGCACCCAATGCCATATCTTTGAGGGAACCAATACAGCCTTTGTAAAAATCGGCACTGTTCATCATGCTGCCCGCGAGATAAATGCGATTGGGATTGAAGAGGTTAACCACCCACGCCAGCCCCATGCCCAGATGACGCCCAGCCTGCACCAGGTCATCTCCCATCACCTGTTTACGACCACGCAGTGCTTCGGCAGATGCCAGTTGCTCCAGACTGAACTCGCCGCCCTCAGTCATGATACGGCAGTGTCCCAGCTCACCGGCAAAGCCGCTGGCACCGCTGAACACCTGGCCATTCATGGCAATTGCCATACCCAGGCCCGCACCGCACATCACCAGCACCTCACAATCATGACGAGGCTCGGCAATGGCCTGGATGCCCGCATCCATGTCGTTGACAATAAAAGCGAGTTCGCCGCTGCACTGGATTTGTGCCGGGTGCAGCCCCGTCAGTCCCGGCAGCGACTTACAGGTAACCAAACGGTTATCCCGCACCAGGCCCGGAACGGCAATGGCCAGACGGTAGTGCTCCAGCGCAAAGTCCTGTTCAAAGGCCTGGATCTGTTCGTTCAAATCCCGGATAGAGAAACCATCACCGGTGGGGAATTTATATTGTTCTGTATGACCTTCGCGCCTGAGTTCAAACAGGCCGTTGGTTCCCCCCACATCAAGTGTCAATGTTTGCATCATTTACTCCACTGATACGCCCTGCTCTGACCCCGAGCAGGGATGGCGAAGTTTACCATAGTGTCACCAACCGGTAATTGAATAAATCAATTGTTACCACCTTGTAACACCCTGCTTTTGCTCAACTTCCACCACGCCAGCAGCATCAGCTGCACCCCGATAAAGGGTAAGCAGGCCACCAGCAATACCTGCCAGCCAAGGCCGGTGAGCAAAGCGCCGGCCCCCAGTGACGCCATGGCCTGAAACCCAAATACCGCAAAATCATTGAAGGTCTGTATGCGGAACTTCTCTGCGCCGCGATAGCAGGAGGGCAGGAGTGATGTACCCGCTACAAAAAGGAAGTTCCAACCTACGCCCAGCAGCACCAGTGCCGTCCAGTAATTCAGCAGGTCACTGCCGGACAGCGCCAGAATAATGGTTGCCCCGTAAGCCCCAAGTCCCGCCATCATCATGGCGCCATGGCCGAAACGGGCGACCAAAGCACCGCTGATAAAGGACGGCAAATACATGGCGATGATATGGCTCTGAATAACCCACTTGGTGTCGGCCAGAGAATGGTGCTCCATATGGTGCATGTGCAGGGGCGTCGCCGTCATAATCAGGCTCATCATGCCGTAGCCAATAGCGGCGCCGCCAATGGCCACCCAGAGTTTGCTCTGGGACAAAAGCTCAGCCAAAGGACGCTCGGTCTGAGGTTCTTTGGTGCTGGCATCGCCCTGCCATTGTGACTCATTGCGGTATCCCAACAACACCAAACCACCGCACAGGGCGATGGCCGACAACAGCAAAAACGCACCGGCATAGCTGCCATCAATCAACGCACTGCCGAGCACCGCAAGTTCAGGGCCAAGCAGTGCCGCCACCAGGCCACCCAGCAGCACCCGGGAGGCGGCCCTTGGCGCCTTGATGGGGTCAACGGCCTCCATGGCAGCGAAACGGTATTGCTGTACCACAGCCCCTGCTGCCCCCAGCAGCAGCGCGCCCACACAGAAAATCACAAAGTCGTTTTGATATACCCCGAGGGCCGCGGTCAATCCTGCGAGGGTGCCCAGCAAACTGCCCAGCAGGAATACCCTGCGCCTGCCGTACTTACGCCCAAGCAGACCCACGGGCACCACGGCGGCGGCAAGGCCGAGGATCATTATGGCAATGGGCGCCGTGGCAAGCTGTGCTGTGGGCGCTATTTTTGCGCCCACCAAACCGCCCAGCAGCACCATGATGGGGGTAGCACTCATTGACAGGGCCTGGGCCAACGTCAGTAACCACACATTGCGCGGCCATCCCTGTAATTTCCCCATCAGTGCCAGGGGAGTTGTGCGAAACCAAGCCGAAAACGCCATGAAATTTATGCCAAAATTAAGACTGTAAAAATGAACTTACGAATATCCCCCGCTCTCGGCCCGGCGTCAAGGCGTACACCCGGAGACAGTTGCCGGGACACGATTGCGGGCCTTTCTTCGCAAGCCTTCAGAGGTGCTCAAAGCATTTTCATCTTGCCTTACCTTGCGACTGTCAGTTGGGGTTGCGATAATCGGCGCATATTTATAAGCCGCGGGAAAGCACCCGGGCACATTACCCGTACTCAAGCACAAGTACTCAGAACAAGTACCCACTCACAAGCAAAACGTCAGGAAAAGGTCACCCATGTCAGCAGTCGCCAGCAGTGAAATCTCCAAGCGCCTCGATGCCATTCGCGCAGAAATGGCCGCCAATCAACTCGATGCCTTCATCATCCCCCGCGCCGATGAGTATCTTGGGGAATATGTGCCTGAGCATAATGAGCGTCTTTATTGGGCCACCGGCTTTACCGGCTCTGCCGGTATGGCGATTGTGATGAAAGAGACCGCCGCCATCTTCGTTGACGGCCGCTACACGGTGCAGGTACGCGATCAGGTAGACGAGCACCTGTATGCCTATGAAAGCCTGACCGATACGCCGCAGCCTCAGTATCTTGCCGACACCCTGGGTGAAGGCTCCCGGGTGGGATTCGATGCCCGCATGCATACCCTGGCCTGGTTTGAACAAGCCAAAGCGGTGCTGGATAAAGCCGGTATCGAGCTCGTTGCCGTGAGCGAAAACCCCATCGATAAGCACTGGCACGATCGCCCTGTGCCGGACATAAAACCCCTGCACCTCTTCAGTGATGCCGATGCAGGCAAGACCAGCGCCCAAAAACGTGCCGAGACAGGTCTCTTGGTGAAAAAAGCCGGTGGTGATGTGGCGCTTATCACAGCGCTGGATTCCTTCTGCTGGCTCCTGAATATCCGCGGTTTTGATGTGCCCAGATTGCCTGTGGTGCTTGGCTCTGCCCTGCTGTGGCAGGATGGCCGTATGCAGCTTTTTGTGGATACCGCCAAAGTCCCTGAAGGTTTCGCTGCCCACGTGGGTGAAGGCGTAAGTGTGCACGCTGAATCTGAGCTCAATACGGCGCTTAACAATCTTGCCGGTAAGAAGCTGCTTGCCGACCCCAACAGTGCCAATGCAGCCAGCCAGCTCACTGCCCGTGAGGCCGGTGCCAAACTCGTTGCAGCCATGGACGTGGTTGCCCTGCCAAAGGCCGCCAAAAATGCGTCTGAGCTCAAAGGCATGCGTGAATGCCATGTACGCGATGGCGTCGCCGTGAGCCGCTTCCTCGCCTGGCTCGATGCTGAAGTGGCTGCTGGTCGTCTGTACGATGAAGCCGAGCTGGCCGACAAGCTTGAGAGCTTCCGTCTGGAAGACCCACGCTACCGCGAGCCAAGCTTTGACACCATTTCCGCTGCCGGCGCCAACGCCGCCATGTGCCATTACAACCACACCAATGGCACGCCTGCAAAACTGACCATGAACAGCATCTATCTGGTGGACTCGGGCGCCCAATATCTGGATGGCACCACAGATGTCACCCGCACCCTGGCCATTGGTGAGGTCACCGACGAGCAAAAGAAAATGGTCACCCTGGTGCTCAAGGGCCATATCGCCCTGGACTGCGCCCGTTTCCCCAAGGGCACCACGGGCCAGCAGCTGGATGCCTTTGCCCGCCAGTACCTGTGGCAACATGGCTTTGATTATGACCATGGAACAGGCCATGGTGTTGGCCACTTCCTGAGCGTGCACGAAGGCCCACAGCGCATCGCCAAAAACAGCAACTCCGTGGCACTGTTGCCCGGTATGGTGGTGTCTAACGAGCCCGGCTACTACCGCGCCGATGGCTTTGGTATTCGTATCGAAAACCTGATTGTGGTGCGCCACTGCGAGGCCCTCAAAGGCGCCGAGCGCGAGACCTATGAGTTTGACGCCCTCACCCTTATCCCCATCGACACCCGCCTTATCGACAAGGCGCTGCTGACCGAGGCCGAGGTGAATTGGCTCAACCGCTACCACAGCAAGGTATACAACACCCTGTCACCGCTCATGTCCGGTGACGAGCTGGTCTGGCTGACGAAGGCCACCCAAGCTATCTGATAAAAAGCGCCTTCGGGCGCTTTTTTATTACTGTTTTTATGGAGGAAAACCATGTTCGCCGTTATTTTTAAAGCCACCGTCAGCAAGCTCGATGACCAATACAGCGCCATGGCCGCCGAACTCAGAAAGCTCGCCTTCGAGAAATACAATTGCCGCGACTTTATTGCCGTCACAGAAGGAGCAAAGGAAGTTGCCATCTCCTACTGGGACAGCGAGGCCGATATCCTCGCCTGGAAGCAGGACGCGCTGCACCGGGTTGCCCAGCAAACAGGTGCCGAGCGCTGGTATCTGAATTATCAGGTGGAAGTGCTGGAGCTGAAGCGCAGTTACAGCGCGGGCTGAATCACCACGAATAAATATCCATATGACTTAGCAGTATTTTGACAAGGAGTTCCCCATGCTGACGCTGTACATTGCCAATAAAAACTATTCCTCCTGGTCGCTGCGCCCCTGGCTGCTGCTGACCGAGCTGGGGATTCCCTTCGACGAAAAACTGCAGCCCTTTGGCGACAGCGACTTCAAACATTTCTCCCCCACGGCCAAAGTGCCCTGCCTGCTGGACGAAGGTGAGCCCGTGTGGGACTCACTGGCGATTATCGAGTATCTGGCCGAGAGCCACACAGGCGTCTGGCCCCAGAACAAACAGGCACGGGCCTATGCCCGCTGCGCCGCCGCCGAGATGCACTCAGGATTTGGCACCATTCGCTCCATCTGCACCATGAACTGTGGCATCAGGGTTAAGCTGCACCCAGTGCCGGATGCACTCGAGCGCGAATGGGCCCGTATTGATGAGCTGTGGCAACAGGGCTTAACCCGCTTCGGCGGCCCCTTCCTTGGCGGCAAAAACTTCAGTGCCGTGGATGCCTTTTTCGCCCCTCTCGCCTTCAGGGCACAGACTTATGGGCCCAGGCTGTCGCCGGCCTCTGAGGCTTATGTCGCCACCCTGCTCGACTTGCCGGGCATGAAGAGCTGGTATCAGGCGGCGCTGGCCGAACCCTGGCGTGATGAAGCCCATGAGCAGGAGGCCCGTGAGGCCGGAGAAATTGTGGCTGATTTGCGTCTGGGCCAATGATGAAAACGCGCCAGGGCTGAGGACAGGCCTATGCTGGCAGCCATGGTGCCACGGAGCTGTCAGTACCATCCCGGCATGAATGTAAAAGGCCCGGTTTAACCGGGCCTTTTGCTTGTCACTTTTCGTTGTCGCTTGTGCGCGTCGCTTTTAGTTGTCTAACCAGGGACCTTTGTTAAAAGAGTCCCAGTGAGACCAACTGATACTCGCCGCCATCTTTTGCGGTAAAGCGACGTTCGTTGCGCTGACGGCAATCATCATCGCAGGGAGCCGAGTGCAGCAGGCTCAGCCAGTTGCGGCACTGGCTGATGGCCTCTGTGGCACAGCCTTCGCTCTCCCTCAGGCAAAAGCCGGGCGACTCAACCTGAATATCCTCGATATGGGCCGGATTGGCACTGCCCATGCGGCCATTCTTATCCAGGGTCAACTCCACATGAATATCGCCTGACTTGAGCAGGATGGCACAGGGCTCTTCCTTGTGACCGCAAAGGGCAACAAACTGGGACGAGATTTCCAGACCACTGTGGCTGCCATCTTCGAAGAAGGCCAGCAGGTGCTGGTAGTAAACCACATAGCTTTTCACCATCTTGTGACTGCCCCGCGCCAGCGGAAAGCGGCGGTCAAGAAATTCAGTTGCACTCTCGAGGCTGACTCCCCGTTTGGCGCCATTCACCACTGCGGCAATGGCTTCCCCGATGAAGTGATGCAGTTGTTGCTGATTTTGGGTATTCATCATGGTCATGTTCATTGCCTTGTCCTCGGTCACTTAGCTTCTTGTGGGTTTTGCCACGAAATCCTGCCGGTGGGATGCGTCGTGCAGTCGGTGAATTTCGCTTGATTTTTAGTCTATGTTATTTTTTACTACAATTTCACAATAAAAATTTTACAGTGTGAATTTTACAAAATGACCAGTGAAAAAAGCCTGATGCGCCAATCCCATTTTCTGGGCACCAAGATCAGAAACTTACGGAAGCGCAATCACTTAACCATGGAAGATCTGTCTTCACGCTGTGTACGTGTGGATCCCGGTTCGGCCCCCTCAGTGTCATACCTGTCGATGATTGAGCGGGGAAAACGGGTGCCCAGTGCGGCCATGCTGGAAGTGATTGCCAAGGTATTTGAAAAGTCACCGGAATGGTTTCTGGACGATGCGCCGGAAGAAGACGCCATTACCCCGGACAAGGGACGCCGGGGTGGGATCAGTGGCATGGCGCTGGAGCCGGGCTTTTTGTTTTCCAAGGATATTCTGCAAATTGCCATTCCCGAAATGCTGTCGCAAACCGGGATCAGTGGCCGCCAGTTTGCCCATTTGCTGATCCGCGCCCACCAGGAGCATCATCAGAATCATTTCCCCGACCTGGAACGCGCCGCAGAAGAAGTCGGTGAGAAGCGGCTGAATCTCAGTGGAGAGGATCTGACGGCTATCTGCAAACAGATGGGCATGAAAATTCGCTTCTTTAAAGAGCCACCTCAGGATCAGGTTGACGATAACGGTGTGCCTACCCATCAGTTGGTGACCTCATTTTTCGAACCGCCCTCCACCATCTTTATCAACGAAGCCCTGAAGAAAAACCCCGAGCGGCTGAAATACGATTTGGCAGTGCACATAGGCCACTGCGTGCTGCACAACAAAGACGGGCTGAAGAATGTGCTGGCGGTGGGACGTGGCATAGGCACAGGTGAGCAGGATACCGATATATCCTCCACCGTGAATGCCCAGGATATCCTGAGTGCCTGGCGCGACTTTGAATCCAGCTTTTTTGCCGGCGCCCTGCTTTGCCCCAAGGTGCCTTTCCGGCAGTTATTGGAGCGGGGAGGCTATGAAATTGATACCCATAAAAAAATCGGCGTGTCGGCCTCGGTGGCCATGCGCCGTATGACTGTGGTGTCACCCTACCCCCACTGGCATTACTTCGATGCCTACGCCCCGGGCAAACTCAAGGCGGTATACCGGGGTAACGGCATTCCCCTGCCCTGGGGCAATATGCGTCAGGTGCCGGATCCCTGCCAACACTGGGCGGTGTTTCGCATGATAAGCGAGCCATCCGATGGCAGCTCGGCGCAAATCTCCATTCTGGATGTGGGTGGCAGCCCGCGTATTTACTGCTGTGAGTCCACCAAGGTGGTGGATTTGGCCGGGAATCACCATGTGCTGTGCGCGGGCATCGATTTGAATCCCGCCATCGATGCCCAGGGAACCGACGCCTTAAGTCTTGCCGAGGCACTGAAGGACCACTGCGTGGCGTCTGGTGGTCAGGGGGAAATTCCCACTGCCATTAAACGCCAGCTGATGAGCATAGCCCGTATCCTTAACATCAATTGGGTGGAGCGTGGCATACACAAGGGTGCCAGGTTGATTTGCTCACGGGGGAATGTGTGCCCGCGCAAACCCAGCTGTTATGGGGGCTGCAAGGGATAAGCGTTTTAAGCAGGTCAGTGCCGGGCCTGCTTTGTCCGAAGCAATAATGAAGCAATAAAAAAGGCCGCCTCCCGGGAGATGTGGGAAGCGGCCTTGCCTTCAGGCAATAAGGTATCAATGACCTTAGAACTTCACCTCGGCACCCAGGTAACCGTAACGACCCTGGCCGCCGCCATAGGCACTGTCATAGCTACCAGAGCCACCGATGACGAAGGGGCCACGCTCATCGAACAGGTTGTTTACCCCACCGTACAGACGCAGCTCGGCGTTGCTGCCCAAATCAAATCCGTAGGATGCAGAGAAGTTATGGGTAGTGACCGATGGCAACTCATTGCCCCACAAAGGCTCAGGGTTGGCCACACAGGCTGCATCGGCAGCAGCGCAATTTTCGGCGTTCAGCTCCATGGCTTTTTCCCAGCTTTCATGGGTTGACTGGCTGCGGCGAATATCACTCTTGTACTTCACGCTCCAGCGCAGACGCAGGTTGTCCAGGCGCCAGGTGAGCGACGCCGAACCCTTGTCTTCGAAGATGCCGGAAGACAGCTGACCCAGGTAGGAGTTGGTGTACTGACCATCAGGACCTGTGGCTGTGATGGTGTAGTCAATCACATGGCTCCAGTCGAGCTTGAGCTTGAGATCGCCCCAGGCATCCAGATCGTACTTGTAGTCGAGCGCCAGATCGTATCCGCTGGTGCGGGTCTCATCGGCGTTAATCACACGCTGCTGTACTTCGATGATTTGACCGTCTCCATCACGCTTGATGTCGTTACAGAAGGCGTTGTCATCACCATAAGGCAGCGAAGAGGCATAACAGAACTTGATGATGTCTTCGTTCTCGAGACTGGTCATGGCATCTTCAATCTTGATGTCATAGTAGTCCACGGCAACACGCAACCCTTCAATGAAGGAAGGCGCCAGAGACACACCCACGGTAAAGGTTTCGGCCGACTCCTCTTTGAGGTTCTCGTTACCTACGTTAGGTGAATAACCATTGTTATCGTCATTAAACACGCCATCGGCGGCGATGGTTGCGGCAATACCCGGATCCTGGCGGCAATTGGCATGACCTTCACCGGTGGAAGTTGCCGTTACACCATCACACACATCGCTGAAGCTGTCGTAATCGCCCCGTGGTGGAGAGAGCAGCTCTGTGATGGTTGGCGCACGTTGGGCAGTAGCCCAGTTGGCACGAACCATATAACCTTCGGCAGGCTCGTAGACCAAACCGGCCTTGTAGCTCTTGATAAGGTCAGTGGTAGACCAGCTGTAATCAGCCACACGCAGCGACAGATCCATGGACAGGCTCTTGGCGGCGGTAACATCCCGCAGCAGCGGCAGTGACGCCTCACCAAAGGCTTCGTACACACTGACATCGCCCTCAAAACTGGGCACATAGTTAAAGGTCACGCCACCGTTTGGCACGTTGGTGTCAACACTTTGGGTGTCGCGGCGATATTCAAAACCAAATGCAGAGGCAACAGGACCGGCGGGCAAATCAAACAAATCGCCGGTGATATAACCCAGCACGTTGGTCATGGTGATATCAGTGGTGATAGTGGGGTTGGAGCGAATATAGTTGGCCGCGTCGACGCTGATAGCGCCTTCACCGAACAGGTTAACAGGCACACATCCATCGGCGCGGGCATCACTGTCGATACACTGAATAGTGCCATCGGCGAGTTTCTCAGCCTGCAGTGCATTACGCAGCTTCACCACATCAATTTCGTTCTGACGGTTTTGTTCCTGACGGAACTTGCCGTAGCCCACCGACAAATCCCACTCCCAGTTGTCCCACACAAAGCCTCTGAGGCCAGCCCAGCTGCGATAGGTGGTACGGGTGTTTTCGTTAACAATGGCACCCACTTCGGCAAAGTTTCTGTCCCAGGTGATGCCGCGAGAGCTGGCACCATCAAAAATTTCCTGGGGAACGAAGGGGTTATTCTTCGGAATACGGCCAACGTACTCCTCAACAAATTCACCGGTCACAGGATCCCGCACCAGGGCGAATTCGTTTTCGTCTGAGCTTTCAGGTGACTTGTTGTTAACCGAGTGGTTGCGGCTGTATTGCAACTGGAAATAGGCCTGGGTGCCCGAGTCAAAGTCATACTCAGTCTTCACGGCGGCAGCCACTGACTCATCGGGTACTTTCAACCAGTCAAACTGCTGGAAGTGGATACCGTATTTTTCTTCGTGCCAGTCGTTACGGAGGGTTTGGCCGTCATACCAAAAACCGGCATCTGGTCGGGTACTGCTGGCTTCGTTGAATACGCCACCGGGAATGGAGTCGTTCAGGTCGCGCCAGTCTGCCTGGGTGATATCACGCATACAATGGGCGTTGGTTCTCAGCGCCGTATCGTAGGTTTCGGTGAGCATGGTGTTACACATGCGCTTGGTGTCATACGACCAGGATTCCTGCTGCTGGGCTCTGTTCCTGTCCCAATAATCCAGGCCCCAGTCCTTATTGTAAGAGGCGGCCATAAACAGGTAGCCCTTGCCATCGGCATAGAGAGCACCGAAGTCACCATCTACACCCAACTCTTCACCGCCGCTTTCGGTCTGGCCAGAGCGCACGTTGAAGGTAACACCTTGTTTGTCCTGCTCGGTGATGATGTTCACCACACCGGCAACCGCGTCTGAGCCATAGGTGGCAGATGCACCACCGGTGATGATTTCCACCTTGTCCACAAAACTGGTGGGAATGGTCGAGAGGCTGACATAGTTACCTGAGTAACTGTTGGATACCACTCTGCGACCATCAATCAGGGTCAGGGTGCGGTTGGTGCCCAGATTTCGCAAATCGATGGTCGACAGACCGGTATTCTGGACGCTGGATTGCGAGTTGGTGTTGCTGGTGCCTTCGGCAACCTGTGGCAGTTCATCCACCAAAATGGCAGACAGAGAACCTGTACCTGCATCATCAATTGCTTCACTGTCCAGTGTCGCCAGTGGGGTAGCCACCGAAAAACTGTCCCTTTTGATGCGTGAACCGGTTACGGAAATTTTTTCAATGGTTTGCTGCTCAGCTTCAGCGTTTTGCTGGGGCTGATTTCCCTTAACCTGGGAAACTTCAACTTCGTCGGCCGCCACTGCTGTCATGGACATACCGCCCAAAACCGCAGCCTGAATGGCCAATGTCAGAATGGTCTTTTTCATGCTTCTCACCCTTCCCTGCATTGTTGCAGTGTTTTGCTGGACTTTTAATTACGCGCACTGACTCTGGACAGTTGCCAAAGCCCCTCCCTTCCGCAATCTTTATTAACCTTGTTAACAAAGCGCTAACGGCAATTGAGGTTTTACGGTGCTGATGAAGTCCGGGCAATTCAACGGGTGTCGTTTCTATCCCCCTTTTATCTCTATTTAAAGTCTATTTATTTAATTTCAATTAGTTAGTAGGAAATCAAGCCATATCTTATGGGTGTTGATTGGGGAGATAGAGATTAAATAGAGGCGTGATTTTGATGGCTGGCTGTGAGACCCAACCAACAAAAAAGCCACCCGGGGTGGCCTTTTTCAGAAGCGTCGGCATTAACCCAAAGCGTAACGGGCGATGGTTTTTTGAATGCCGACCACGTCGGTGCCGCGCTTGAGTTCTTTTACCAATGGCTCGTGCTGGCCCGAGATCCACAGTTTCAATTCGGCATCCATATCGAAGGTACCTGCAGTTTCCACCTGAAAATGCACTATCGCCTTGTAGGGAATGGAGTGATAACTCACTTTCTTGCCAGTAACGCCTTGCTTATCAATTAATATCAATCGCTTGCTGGTAAAAACAAACAGGTCACGCACCATTTTATAGGCCAGTTGCAACTCTTCATTGTCGCCAAGGATAGGCGACAACTCAGCGGTGAGTTTGCCCAGGTCCACCTCACTGGCATTGCCCATCAGGGCATCCAAAAATCCCATTAATACCTTCTCCTGCTGTGTTACCGGTTTGTGGTCATGCAAGATTATCGCATTGGCCCATCGCCTGAAATACAAAGCGCCGAAAGAAAAAGGCAGAAAGAAACGCCTCGAAATAAAAACGGCGACCCAGGGTCGCCGTTTTTGATGGTACAAGGACTTAACCCACCACCAGCATTTCACACTTGTGGCAGTCAAACACCAACTTAAACTCCTTGCCACCCAGCTCCATCTGCAGGGGGTCTGCCTTAATGCCCGGCACTTCCTTGGGGCACATGTTGTAACTGTAGCGAATGCAGTGCTTGGTGATCATCAGCGGCGCATCTCCTTTAACCGGACGCACTTCATAGGCATCGCGGATGGAAACCACACCGTGGCGGGTGTAGAAGTCTTTGGCCTTCTGGTTGGCGACGTTACTGAGGTAGGTCATGCTGCGCTGGGGGTAACGCACGCTGTCATCACGCTCCCAGGGCGTGGGGCGCTGGTAGCCCTGGATACGGGCTTGACCAAGGGCCTCCACCGCGTCGCGGCGCAGATTATTAATGACAGACGCAGGCGCAAATACGGTAGCAGCATCACCCAGTTCAATCTCACCCAGGCAAAAGTCAGTGTTTCCTAACTTACCCAGATTCTTTTTCAGCCCGTCACAGTTGCGCTCAATGTCTTTGGCCTGCTGCTTATCGAAGTCAGCGGTTACTGTCACTGAATGGCCATGATTGTCAAAGGCGGTCAATGCCAGCCCCTGCTCTCGCTCAGCCAGGGCAAAGTTAACCGTCACCAAACGCTCGGCCGACTCTTTGGCCAGCAGCATCTCAAATGCCTGATCGTGGTTACGGTAAAGGGTAACACCTACCCGCAGGTCTTCCGGCACCGTCTTGAGATAGAGCACATTGCCTTCGGCGCGGTTTACCCTGAATCCGGTCAGTTTGTCGTCTGACAAACGGGCCTTTTCATAGTTTTTGGCAAAAAAGCCCAGACCATCGCCGTTATTGAATTCGGCGGTGGAGTCTACCACTATGTGGTCTTTGGCGATTTTGCTGACCTTACCCACATCAATCCCGAGGTATTTTGGGGTACGGAAGTCGGCGATGCCCGGCTTGCGATCATGCACAAAGTAATCTGTCTTGCCACGGTTAAAGCTCTTGTCCGGATCCGGCACAAAGCTGTAGCTGCAGCGGCCGTGGGAGGCACTCTCAAACTCGGGGCGACGGGCCATGATTTCATCGAGCTGCTGCCGATAGTGGGCGGTCACGTTTTTTACGTAACTCAAGTCCTTCAGACGCCCCTCAATCTTGAAAGAGCGAATACCGGCATCTATCAGGGCTTCGAGGTTTTCAGTCTGGTTGTTGTCTTTGAGCGACAGCATGTGCTCGTTGGTGGCAATCACTTCGCCCTTACGGGTACTGAGGTTCCCCGGCATACGGCACTGCTGCGAGCACTCACCCCGGTTGGCACTGCGGTTATCAGTATAGGCTTCACTGATATAACACTGGCCGCTGAACGCCACGCACAGGGCGCCATGGATAAAATACTCGAGCCGCATCTTGGTTTCAGCCGCCACGGCGCGAATTTGAGTGAGGCTCAGTTCACGGGCGAGCACTGCCTGAGAAAAACCGACGTGCTCCAAAAAGGCCACTTTTTCCGGCACCCGGTTATCCATCTGAGTACTGGCGTGCAGCGCTATCGGCGGCAGTTCCAGCTCCAGCAGGCCAATATCCTGAACGATAATGGCATCGGCACCGGCTTCGTAGACTTCCCAAATCAGCTTGCGGGCGTCTTCCAGCTCAGAGTCAAACAGAATGGTGTTTACGGTAACAAACACCTGTGCATGGTAGCGGTGGGCAAACTCACACAGACGGGCAATGTCGGCAATGCTGTTACCCGCGGTGTGGCGGGCGCCAAAGGCGGGGGCGCCTATGTAAACTGCATCGGCGCCATGACGAATGGCTTCGATTCCGTAATCGGCGTTTTTAGCGGGAGCCAACAACTCCAGCTTATTATCGGCAAGCTTAACCGGCTCAGGGTTTACCTGGGCCTGGGGTTTGCCGGGAATAAAAATCTCAACGCCTTCTGTACTCATGAATCAAACTCGTCTGCTGGCCTGACTGAATGGCCCGGTAGAAAAATCGGACGCAGAGTATAGCAGAGCCAGTCTTTCAGGAAAGACTTATGCGCTGGCGTTTAAAAAATAATCAGCCCTCAATCTGGTTGGCAGCACCGTAAAACACCGCCAGCCATACACTGGGGATGGTCGGGTCGGTCGCTTCTACTCTATGACGCACATGGGCGGGAATATTCACATAATCACCGGGTGCCATGGCAAGACTGCGGCCATCCTCATAGGCCAGCACCGCACTGCCACTGAGCAGCACGACCCATTCATGCTCGTCCTGGTCGTACCATTGGCCCGCTGCTGTGCTGTGCCCCAGTGACACTATGCGCTCAATGCGGCAATCAGAAGACCTAATCAGGGTTTCGAAGACTTCCTCACAGAGGTTTTCTGGAAGCTCGGTAAGAAGGTTCGCCATAATCAGCTTTTGCTCCGGCTTTGCTATAAATCGCGTTGCTGTAAATCGCTTTGTGGGGCCAGTCATCCTCAGTCGCCAGAGAAAATCCCCCGCTACAGTTTTCCCATTCGTTCAGGGATAGCCTGCTTTTTGCCCTCATCCTTCTGTAACGTCTGAGGAAAGCTGTGGAATTGAATCTATCACGGGCACACAGGCTGCTCAATGTTACGCCCCAAGTCCCCCACTGTGACTGACAAATGGGTCACATCAGGGCCCAGAGCAGTCTGCTGCCATAAAAGAAAAGCGACCCAAATGGGTCGCTTTGCGCATGAATTAATACGGCTTTTATCAGTGGCTGGACTTCTGAAACTCACCGTAGGCCCGATAGGGGATCTTGAAGAAAATGATGTAAAACACCGGCACAATCAGCAAGGTCAGCACTGTCGCCACACCAAGGCCGAACATCACTACCGCCGCCATGGACTCAAAGAAGGCATCGGTGATAAGGGGCAACATCCCCAGAATGGTCGTGACGGCCGCCATACATACGGGCCTGACACGACTAACGGTAGACTCAAACACGGCCTGGAAGGGTTCCTTGCCCTCGTTGATTTCCAGATTGATTTGGTCGAGCAGCACTATGCCGTTTTTAAGCAGCATCCCCGAGAGGCTGAGCATCCCCAGCAACGCCATAAAGCTGAAGGGTTTATCCAGTACCAATAATCCCAGGGTAATACCGATAATGGCCAGCGGGACACAGGCCCAGATAACCAGCGGCTTACGTACCGAGTTGAACAGGAATACCGTCACCAAAAACATAAACAGGAAGCCCATCGGCAAAATGGCAAACAGTGACTCCTGCGCATCCTGAGATGATTCAAACTCCCCGCCCCACACCAGTTCATATCCTGGCGGCATGCTGATGGCCTCCACCTGTGGCCGAACCTTGGCAAACAGCTCCGCAGGCAGCAGGTCGTACTCAAAATCAGCATCGGCGAAAACGGTCAGGGTACGCTTGCGGTCCCGGCGCTGAATAATGGGATCCTCAAACTTCACTTCGAATCCATCCACTACCTGCTGCAGAGGCACCAGGGTATTCAGCACGGGGCTCCAGATGCGGATGCTTTCCATGGACTCGATATCGACCCGCTCATCATCCGGCAACCGGCCCACGATGGACAGCAGATTGGTGCCCTCCCGGTATACCCCTATCTGCAACCCGGCAAAAGAAAACTTAAGCGCCTTGTCCACTTCACTCTTAACTATGCCCAAACGTCTGGCCTGGGTCTCGTTAAATCTGGGCGCTATGTATTTCACCCGCTCGCGCCAGTCGTGGCGCACATTCACTGTGCCCGGTGTGGCCGCAAATACCGCCTGCACCTCTGCCCCCAGAGTTCTGAGCACATCGGGGTCAGGACCTGAAATCCGGGCCTCAATCTTGGCATCGGTCGAGGGGCCTACCTCCAGCCGTTTGAACTTGAGCTGGGTCTGCGGGAAGCCCGCCTCCATTTCGCGGCGGAACTGGGTCATCACCCCCTCGAGGGTCTCGAAGGCGCTGGTGCGAATGGCGATTTGGCCGTAAGAGGCGTAATTCTTTTCGGGTGCGTAAGTCAGCATAAAGCGGGGGAAGCCCTTGCCAACTGTGGACGCCACAAACTCCACATCCGCCAGCTTCGCAGCCTTGTCTTCCATGGCAGTCACTATCCGCTGAGTTTCGCGGATATCAGTCCCTTCAGGCAGCCACACATCCACCAAAAATATGGGGGTGGTTGAGGGTGGGAAAAACGACTGTTTCACATAACCAAACCCGGCCACAGACGCTACAAACGCCAGCACAACGGCGATTACGCTCACAAAGCGATAGCGCATGCACACATCCAGCGCGACTTTATAGAGTGTGAAAAAGGCGCCGCCGTAGGGATCTTTGGTTTGCCCTTCAAGCTGCTCCTCCCCTTTATCACCAAAAAACAGACTGGCAAAAAAAGGCGTGATGGTGATGGCGGTGATCCAGGAAAGGAACAGGGAGAACAGCAGCACCCAAAACAGCGAGCCGGCAAATTCTCCGGTGGAGTCCGGTGACAAACCAATGGGTGCGAAGGCAGTGATGGCAATCACTGTAGCCCCGAGCAGCGGCCACATGGTTTGCTTTACAATGGCATCGGACGCTTCCAGGGTGGTTTTTCCCTGCTGGCGACCAATCAAAATCCCTTCCACCACTACAATGGCATTGTCTACCAGCATCCCCAGCGCAATGATGAGCGCCCCCAGGGAAATACGCTGCAGTTCAATCTCGGCCTGCAGCATCAACACAAAGGTGCCCAAACAGGTTAAAAACAGGATAAGGCCTATCAGGATGCCGCTTTTCACGCCCATAAAGAACAGCAGCACGCCTATCACAATCACAACGGCAGCAATCAGGTTCCACACAAAGCTGCCGACGGAGTTGTCTACTTCCACCGGCTGGTTATACATGGTCTCAATTTTGATACCGGCAGGACGGGCTGAGTCAATTTGAGCCAACTTGTCATCAACGGCCTTACCTACGGCTACCACGTTGACGCCGGATGAAAATGAAATCCCCAGGTTAATGGCACGCTCACGGTTGTAACTGAGCACATTGGTGGGGATTTCCTGGTAACCGCGACGCACGGTGGCCACATCTTTCAGGTAGATAAGCTTATCGCCCTGGGTACCGGGGATGATGAGTTCCTGTAATTCCTCCACCGAACGGGAGCTTCCGCTGGTGCGAATTTTGAGGTTGTCACCGGCAACCTGAATATTACCCGCGTCCGACACCATATTTTGTGAGTTGAGCAAGTTGGCAATCAGATTGGGATCCAGGTTTGAACTGGCGGCCTTATTCACCGACATTTCTACAAAAATCTGTTCTTTTTGCTCACCGGCCAGGGACACCTTACCGACACCGGGCACCAGTTCCAGCTCACGCTTCACAAAGTCCACATAGTCTTTGAGCTCGCGGTAGCTGAAGTCCTTACCTGTGATCATCAGCATGATGCCATACACATCGCCAAAGTCATCGTTCACCATGGGGTGCTGTGCACCTGGGGGTAAGCTCGCGGCCATATCATTGACCTTGCGTCTGAGCTCATCCCAGATTTGTGGCAGCTGGTCCGGACCATAGGTGTTTTTCATGGTCACAGTGATTTGCGACAACCCGGCGGTGCTCAGCGACTTTATCTTGTCCACATAGGGCAATGCCTGAATCGCTTTCTCTACCGGATAGGTGACCTCTTCTTCCACCTCGGTGGATGTGGCTCCGGGGTAGAGGGTGATAACCACTGCGTCTTTAATCGTAAAAGGTGGGTCTTCCAGCTGGCCCAGTCCGAGAAAGGCAACACTGCCTCCCAGCAGAAGGATCAGGGTAAACATCCAGCTGATGACGGAGTTCTTGACGAAATAGCCTGCTACGCTCATTGTCTGTCCTTATCCCTGAATCAGTTCAACTTGTTGGCCATCCACCAGGCGTGATGCTCCCTGGGTTACCACCTGCTGTCCGTCGGCGAGCCCGTCAACCACTTCGATGCTCTGGCCTACAATTACCCCCAAACGCACAGGTTTGAATTTAACGCTGCCGCTGGCAGCGTCATAAAGCCACACCCCGGCATCCTGCAAGTCAATATCGCTGCCATCGCGCATTACCACAGCGCTGATTGGCAACAGGTACTCACGTCGGTAGGTATAGGTGGCCTTGCCTAAATCCACAGTAACCTTGGCTGGCATCCCCTCCAGCACCTTAACCCCATCGGGTAACTCCACAGCTATAGTGGCCACGTAAGTATGGGATTGGGGATCCTTTTCGGTGTTCACTTCCAGCAGATGTCCAACAAAGTTTTTGTCCGGGAAAGCCTCAAAGGACACATCAAAGCCCTGCTTTTGCTGACCTGATTCCGCCCTTCGAGACACGGCAATCAAGAGATCGGGCACCTGCACATCCACTTCGATACGCTCAGTTCTGTGGACGCTGAGCACTAGGGTGCCCGGCTGAACGTTTTCAAAGGATTTGAGAAACACATCGCCAATCACCCCATCGAAGGGAGCTTTGAGCTCGGTATATTCCAGCATCAGCTCTGCCTGACGGGCTTCGGCGCGGGCAACCAGATATTCGGCATTCATCTGATCGTATTCCGCCTGGGCCATGAGTTGCTGATCCACCAGGATTTTGGAGCGCTCTGCCTGCTTGCGGGTTACGTCAAGACGGGCGCGGCGATCATTCAGTGCAATCTGAAAGTCGTTTTTTTCAAGTACGGCGAGTACATCACCGGCCTTGACCCTCTGCCCCTTGGTGACCGGAATACGGGCAATACGCCCTTCGACCCGAAACGCCAACGTCGTCAGGTCCTGCGCGCGGGCCACGCCACTGAACACCCGAGTCACCTGATTTTCGGTGCTGGGTATGGTGTAAACGGTGACCCTTGCAGGCTTATGCTCAATCTCCGGCGCCTGCCGACATCCGCCAAGCAGCACCAGTAACCCCAGCAGAGTAATCCCTATCGCTTCTTTCATGATCACAGTCCCCGCTCCTTCACCCAGCGCACCGCGCTCTGGCCATCACTGAGTTCGTCGGCGCCCGCAACCACGACAAAGTCGCCATCATTCAGCCCGGATACCAGAACACCGTCCTTCAACACTACTTCCGCCTTTTGCAGCCGCTGTGACTCCGGTAGCCAGCGGAATACCCAGGTTTTCTCGCCTTCCTGCACCACGGCACCGGCTGGAATACTGGGAGGGGGGATCAGGGCTTCGGTAGGCAGGGATACCCGTACAGTGGCCGACATCCCCGGCAAAATGTTGAGCTGCTCAGGCATAGGCAACGTCAGGATCACGGTATAACTGCCGGTACTGCTGTCGGCCACAGTGCTCATTTCTTTCAGGGTGGCGGCAAACCAGCTGTCCCGGCTGTCAAAACGAACTTCCGGCGTCAACAACTTACCGGTAGTGGCCTGATAACTTTGGATAGGGCCTATGTACTGTTCAGGCAATTGAAAACTCACATCAATCAGGTTTTCACTGCGCACACCAAGTACAGGCTCCTGCGCCCTGACGAATTCGAACTGGCGTTTATCGCGTTTGGATATCACACCATCGTAAGGGGCCAGCAGGCGGGTATAGGCAAGTTCCACTTCGGCTTTGTCCAGCGCTGCTTTGGCGACATCATGATTACTCTTGGACTTGTCAAAATCGTTGCGCGACACCACACCCTGCTCTACCAGGCTGAGATTACGCTCATAGAGCACCTTGGCCAGCGCATACTGAGCTCGGGCGACTTCCAACTGCTGTTCGTAGAGTGCCGGGTCCAGCTTAGCCAACAGCTGCCCGGCTTTTACCTCTTCACCGGGACGCACCAGGATGTCCATGATTTCACCGCTGACGCGAAATGACAGCCCGGCACGTTCCGATGCCCTGACCTCGGCCGGCAACAATCTCTGGTTCATGCCTTCGGCCAACGTAATTTGACTAACCTTAACCGGTCGGGGGGCCTCACCAGTCGTGGCTTGCGAGGCTGACGGGAGCCAAAGGGCCCCCAGCACTGCGGCAATACCTATCCCGGGAAACGGCCTGAGCTTGCTCATGGGAAACTCCTGTAAAGGTGCAACAGTATTAAAAATAACCACCAAGTGGGTAACAGTTTGACAACAAAACCAATAAGTTTCCACATAAATGCAGGGGTTAATTGAAAATCGCTGTCAAAGATAAATCACAGATTTCAGACATAAAAAAACGGAGCACCAGGCTCCGTTTCTTCACTTCAGCGAGACTTACTTAACGAAGTCTACACCCAGTTGGATATCACCCTTGAGGGTATCCAGCATGGCATCGCGGGCGTTGGCTTCAAACGCACTCACTTCGCCGTAAGGCAGTACTTTTTCTACGCCGTTTTTACCCAGCAACACTGGCTGAGCAAAGAACACTGCGTGCTCGCTGCCGCCGTCAACATAGGCGCATTCAACCACATTGGCTTCGCCTTGCAGACCACGGATAAGAGACATACCGAAACGGAAAGCAGCCTGACCCATAGACAGGGTAGCGCTGCCGCCACCGGCCTTGGCTTCTACTACTTCGGTACCCGCGTTCTGGATACGCTTGGTCAGGGCAGCAACTTCTTCATCAGAGAAGCTTACGCCTTCGATTTGAGACAGCAGAGGCAGGATGGTCACGCCGCTGTGGCCGCCAATCACGTTTACTTTCACGCTGGCTACGTCAACGCCCTTGGCTTCGGCAACGAAGGTCTCGGCGCGGATAACGTCCAGAGTGGTCACACCGAACAGGCGGTTCTTGTCGTAAACACCGGCTTTCTTCAGCACTTCAGCAGCGATGGCCACAGTGGTGTTTACTGGGTTGGTGATGATACCAACCAACGCTTTTGGACAGGTCACTGCCACTTTTTCAATCAGGTTACGGACGATACCTGCGTTGATGTTGAACAGATCAGAGCGATCCATACCTGGCTTACGGGCCACACCGGCAGAAATCAGTACCACATCGGCACCTTCCAGCGCAGACGTTGGGTCTTCACCGGCAAAACCTTTCACCTCAACGGCAGTTGGGATGTGGCTCAGATCCACAGCAACACCTGGTGTTACAGGGGCAATGTCATACAGAGACAGCTTGGAACCAGCAGGCAGTTGGGTTTTCAGGAGTAGGGCGAGGGCTTGGCCGATACCACCGGCGGCACCAAGAACAGCAACTTTCATAGGTATTCTCCGTTATATCTCGGAATTTGTGAGGTAGATCCTCAAATGATGGCGCCACATTAAAGCATCGTCACACAAATTTCAATTATCCCTTAGTCGCCTGTGGCCAAGGTTTGACGGCATTTTTCGGTGTGATTGTCAGCAATTTGAAACAGGTGTTTGACCAGCCGTCCGGACGGCCACCTTTATCTGCATTTTTATTCACAAAGAGCGGGGATTTGTTGACTTTTGGCTTTTAAATATGCAAAATGCGCTGGATTTTTGAATAACAACAAAGCAGCCCACTATGCAAAAAAATCAGGATGACCTCGTCAAAACCTTCAAAGCGCTGTTAAAGGAAGAGCGCTTCGGTTCCCAGAGCGAGATAGTTAATGCGCTGCAGGCCGAAGGCTTCAGCAATATCAACCAATCCAAAGTCTCCCGCATGCTGAGCAAGTTCGGTGCCGTCCGTACCCGAAACGCCAAGCAGGAGATGGTGTACTGCCTGCCGGCCGAACTTGGCGTGCCCACTGCCGGCAGCCCACTGAAGAATCTGGTGCTGGATGTGGATCACAACCAAGCCATGATTGTGGTGCGTACCAGCCCGGGGGCTGCCCAGCTGATAGCCCGTTTGCTGGACTCCATCGGCAAACCCGAAGGTATCCTGGGTACCATTGCCGGTGACGATACCATTTTTATCTGCCCCTCCAGCATCAAGACCATCGAAGATACGCTGGAAACGGTTAAGTCCCTGTTTAATTACAGCGAGTAACCTAACACATATTGGGACAAGTCCATCATTCCCATTAAAAAGCGCCCCGCGGGGCGCTTTTTTCAATCCTGACCCTGGAGCAAATAATCCAGCGACGGCGCGAAAAACGACGAGCCAGTCAGGGCGCGGGTGAAATGCATCAGGTGATCGTGATTCCCTTCGCCATCGCCGTGCACCATCGAATGCAGCATCTTTTCGAAATGGGAGGGCGTGCGACAAACAGAGATAAACATCAACCCCTGCTCTTTCACCGAGCCATAGGGCATGCTCTGACGCAGGATCTCCATCGAGTTGCCCTGTTCATCTTTCAGATTCACTCTTTTTATGTGGCTGGTCAGCGGCTTATCGGCAGACTCATATTCGATATTATCCACCTTGGTTCGGCCGATGATGTCTTCCTGCTTTTTCACCGGCAAGCGGTGCCACTTTGAAAGGTTATGGGCAAACTTTTGTACGTGCACATAAGCCCCGCCCCGGAATGCCGGATCTTCATCCCCCACCAGGGCCACATCCTGACGGTGGCGACCGCGGGGATTTTCAGTACCGTCCACAAACCCGGTCAGATCCCGGTTATCCATAAAACGGAAACCGCGCTCTTCGTCCACCAGCTCCACCAGCTCATCGAGCATCTGATTCACCTCATTGGCCACCAGATGCAGTATGTCCAGACGATCACAACGCAAATGTACAAATAAATCGTACTCCAGCGCAGGTGCCTCCCGGTTGCCTTCGTGCATTGCAGGGAAGGGCTTGAGTCGAGACGGGCGCTCCTGACCAAAGAGACTGTCCCAATAGTTAGCCCCCACAGCCACGAACCCATTAAAGGCACTGTCGGCATATTGGTCTGTGAGGTCGTAAAGGTATTGGGCAACACTGGCAAGGCTCGCACGCAGCGACTGCTCAACCCCTTCGTTGGCGTTGAACATCAGATAGACTGCGTGAAGATTGCCTTCGGCGCACACGCCCAACTGTTCACGTGGCATAACCTGATTATCCATATTATTAAGGCCTTACTGAGTATGTCTTTGTCGGTCACATTATCCCGTACTTTAGGAAAAAATATCACCGACCGACGCACATTACACGAGATTGGTTGTTATTCACCCTAATAGCCTGCGGCCTGACCATCTTTACGGCTCTCGGAAGCACCGCGATAGACACCGGTTTCCACATTGATACCGATAGCCTGATAGCCGCCAAATTCCCCCAGGGCATCCCGGATCACATGGCCTTTTTTCACCAGTTCCCGACGGGTCTCCATGGAAAAACCCGACTCCAGGCTCACATAACCGCCATCGCTCATCACCTCGCCGGTGGGCTCGCTGGAGCCCGAATGCAGAATACGTGGCGCATCGCCCGCTTCCTGTAAATTCATGTCGAAGTCGATGAGATTAATGATAATTTGCGCATGCATCTGCGGCTGGGTGGCGCCGCCCATCACCCCAAAACTGAGCCAGGGTTTACCCTCTTTGGTTACAAACGCCGGAATGATGGTGTGGAAGGGCCGCTTGCCGGGGGCGTAAGAATTGGGGCGCCCCGGGGTTAAATCAAACAACTGCCCCCTGTCCTGCAGCACAAAGCCGAGATCCGGGGGTGTCATGCCAGAGCCCATACCGCGGAAATTACTTTGAATGAGGGACACCATGTTGCCTTCGCTGTCCGCGGTGGTGAGATACACGGTATCACCCTGTTGCAGATTGGGGTTACCCGGCTCCACCGACTTGGCGGCCCTGGGACCTATCTGCTTGGCACGCTCCTGGTTGTAGCGCTCCGAAATAAGCTCACTTACGGGCACATCGGCAAAGGCCATATCGGCGTAAAAACGGGCCCTGTCAGCAAAGGCGAGCTTTTTGGCCTCCACAAAATGGTGCACGTATTCAACGCTGTCATGCCCCATGGCTCTTAAATCAAACGGCTCCAGGGTTTTTAAAATTTGCAGCGCGGCTATGCCCTGACCATTCGGTGGCAGTTCCCACACATCAAAGCCGCGGTAATTTACCGAGACGGGCTCTATCCACTCGCTGGTGTGCGAGGCCAGATCCTCGTAGCCGAGGTAGCCGCTATTGGCTTTCATGTATTTGTCTATGCTGCGGGCAATGTCGCCCTTATAGAAGGCGTCCCGGCCACCCTTGGCTATTTTCTCGTAGGTATTGGCGAGGGCGGGATTTTTCATGATGTCGCCCCTGGCCGGCATTTTGCCATTGGGCATATAGGTTTCACTGAACCCCGGATATTTGGCGAGGCGTCGGGCACTGCCTTCCAGGTAAAAAGCGATAAGTTCAGAAACCGGGAAACCCTTTCGCGCGTAGTCGATGGATGGCGACAAAATTTGCGACATTGGCAATTTGCCAAAGCGTTCATGCAGCTCAAACCAGCCATCCACGGCACCGGGTACAGAAACAGGCAATGGGCCAAAGGGCGGTAAAAATTCAAGCCCCTGTGCCTTAAGCATATCCAGCGTGAGCGATTTTGGGCTGCGACCCGAGGCGTTCAAGCCGTATAGGCGTTTGTCTCTGGCGCTCCAGACAATGGCAAAGAGGTCACCACCCACACCCGAGCCTGTAGGTTCAACCAGCCCCAGCATGGCATTGGCGGCAATAGCGGCATCCACCGCACTGCCACCGGCTTTCAATATATCCAGCGCAACTTGGGTGGCCAAAGGCTGGCTGGTCGCCGCCATTCCCTGGGTGGCGTACACCTCCGAACGACTGGCAAACGCCTTACCTGTGATCCTGTCCATGGCCAACACTCCTTCGCTGCTGCCCAGTCCGATAACGGCCAGGGCTAAAATAGTGATTGTAAACCTGTTCATGGTGAGTCCTCCCAGAACACAAACTACACAGGTTTACCTCAATAATCACCTGTTTAAGCAAAGATTACCGGTGTATCCGCCGCCGCAGACAAACTGACACGGCTGCCACAGGCGAGATGGCCAAGGTGGCTGTGGATATCCAGTACCTGCTCGCCAAGACGCACCAGATAATGACATCCATTGCCAAGAAAGCGGCGCTCAAGTATCTCCCCTGCCCCATCGGCTCTGGCTTCAATCACCAGCTGTTCGGGACGCAGTAGCCAGCGACCGGTTTCAGATGCCGCCTTAAAGTCTTGCGGCAATGGGAAAGCTCCCAGAGTGCTGATGAGTTGCCCGGCTTCGAGCTTCACATCCAGATAATTGCTGGCACCGAGGAAGTCGGCCACATAGGGGGTGTTGGGGCTTTGGTACAAGGTTTCCGGAATGCCGTGCTGCACTATACGGCCCGCTTCAAACAGTGCCAGAGTATCGGCAAAGGCAAAGGCCTCATCCTTACTGTGGGTCACAAACACCGCCGACACGTTACGCGCCTTCAAAATGGCCCTGATTTCCAACATCAGCGCCCGGCGTACCTGGGCATCGATATTGGAAAAAGGCTCATCCAGCAACAGCAGGTCCGGCTCGTAGGCCAGGGCTCTTGCAATGGACACCCGTTGCTGCTGCCCACCTGATAGCTCATGTGGGTAACGTTTTCCAAGCCCCTCCAGTTTGACCAGACTCAGCATTTCCTCGAGCCTGACGCTACGGCTTTGTTTATCCAACTGACGGACACCAAAGAGGATATTGTCGGCGACTGTGAGATGAGGAAAGAGCGCGTAGTCCTGAAATATCATCCCTATGCTGCGCTTTTCCGGTGCGACGAAGCAGCCATCTGCACTGACAGTGTTGCCGTTGATGACAATGCTGCCGGCCGAGATATCCTGAAGCCCGGCTATGGTCCTGAGTAAGGTGGTTTTACCACAGCCACTGGGGCCAAGCAGTGCGGTGATTTCGCCCTGTGTCAGGGTGAGGTCGAGTCCGCGCAACACCTGCTCGCCGCGATAATCACTGTGAAGTCCCTGAATGCTCAGAGTCGACATATCAGCTCTCCTTCTCGATGGAACGGTTTAAAAACACCAAAGGAATCAGTCCCACCAATACAATCACAATGGCGCCCAGAGCCCCCTGCTCCAGCCGCTCATCCGACACATACTCAAACACCTTGGTCGCAAGGTTTTCAAATCCAATGGGCCTTAACAGCAGCGCTGCCGGTAGCTCTTTCATGGCTTCAATGAACACCAGCAGCAACGAAGCTAAAATGCCGGTACGAAGCAGCGGTAAATGCACCTTGAAGAACAGGGCAATCGGCCCCCGGCCCATGGAGAGTGCCGCCATATCGAGCGACGGCGACAGCCTGCGCCAGCTGTTTTCAATGCCACCGATGGCAATGGCAATAAAACGCACACAAAAGGCAAATATCAGGGCGATGGTGCTGCCGGTAAACAGCAGCCCGGGGCCATCAATACCCAGCCAGGCACAAAAATCGTTAAGGCCGAAATCGAGCCAGGTCAGGGGGCCAAGCACGCCGATGGCAAGCACTGTACCCGGCAAGGCATAACCGGTTGAAGCAAGCCTTGCGGGCATGGCGTCCTGCGCTCTTGGGCTTATTCGGGCAATAAACAGCAGCGCCAGCGCAAACACAACACAAAGCACGGCTGCGATGGCCGACAGTGAAAAGCTGTTCCAACTGTAACGCCAGAAATCGCCCTGCCAGCTCAGGTCAAAGTAGCGCACCGCATAACCCAGCAGGATGCCGAGGGGCAACAGGAAAGATAGAAACAGCAACAAACTGCAATAGCCCAAGCCCAGCCAACGCCAGCGGCCCAGATGCAGGCGGGGGATTTGTCCGGTAAGCGCCTGACGCTGAAACAGCTGCTGTCGGCGCCGGGCAAATCGCTCCAGCCAGATAAGTAAGAACACCGCCACCAGAATAATCATCGACAGCTTGGAAGCCGAGGCCAGACTGCCATAGCCAAGCCAGGTGTCGTACACCGCAGTGGTCAGGGTGGGCACGGCAAAATAACTCACGGTAGCGAAGTCGGCGGCGGTTTCCATAGCAACCAGCGCCACGCCGGCGGCGATGGCGGGCCTTGCCATGGGCAGCGCCAAACGCCAGAAACTTTCACGCTCGCTGGCGCCCATCAAACGGGATGCCTGCAGCAAACTCAGAGACTGCTCCATAAAGGCGGTGCGGGCCAGCAAAAAGATGTATGGGAATAGCACCAAGGCCAGGATAAGCGTGGCACCGCCGAGGCTGCGAATATCGGGAAACCAATAGTCGGCGCCGCTATCAATCCCAAGCAGCGCCCGCAAGGTCCGCTGAATCGGCCCCGGATAATCAAGCAGGTCGGTGTATACGTAGGCCACCACATAGGCTGGCATCGCCAGTGGCAGCAGCAAAGCCCATTGAAAGAAGCGTCTGCCCGGCACTTCGCAGCGGGCCACCAGCCAGGCTGCAGGAATCGCCAGCAGTGCCGACAGCAAGCCAACCCCCAACATCAGCAGCAGGGTATTGAGGATATAAGTGGGCAGCACAGTATCGGCCAGGTGCGCAAACACCTCGCCATCGGGAAAGGCGGCGGTAGCCAACAGCGCCAGCAGCGGTGTTAAAAACAGAAATGCAATAAAAAAACCCAAAAACGACCAGCGCTTGGGTAATCCAACTACCATAGTGTATTCCAGAGGCGGCGCCCTCCGTTGGCGCCGCACGAATTAGGCGAATGCTATCGTCAGAGGTCGAATTTCACTTCATCGAGCAATTTCACGGCAGCACCGTGATATTCGGCAAGCTTTTCAATGGCCAGTGTGTCGGCCTTGAACTCGCCCCAGGAGGCCACCATCTCTGAGGGTTTCACATCAACTTTCACCGGGTATTCCATGTTGACTTCGGCATAGGCATGTTGCGCTTTGTCAGATGCCAAAAACTCCATCAGCTTAACGGCCTGTTCCTTGTTGGGAGCATATTTTGGCATGGCCATGCCGGACACATTGATGTGGGTGCCACGGTTAGCTTGGTTGGGGAAGTTGATGTATACGGCTTCAGCCCAGCTCTTTTGCTCAGGGTCCTGCATCATGGCACCGAAGTAATAGCTGTTGCCGATGGCGATATCACACAGGCCTTCCTTTACGGCCTTGACCTGTGCCCTGTCGTTCCCCTGAGGTTTGCGCGCCAGATTGGCTTTCAGGCCTTCGAGCCACACTTTGGTTTCGGCCTCGCCCTTGTTGGCAATCATGGATGCCACCAGCGAAATATTGTAAGGATGCTTACCGCTGCGGGTGCAGATTTTACCTTTGTATTTGGGATCGGCCAGATCTTCATAGTCGATATCCAACTTACCCAGCCTTTCTTTTGAAGAGTACAGGCTGCGGGTGCGCACCGTCAGGGCATACCAATCACCATCGGCTGAGCGCAACTGCGCTGGAATGTTGCTCTCGAGAACCGGACTTTGCACCTTGTCCACCAGATCTTTATCAACCAGCTCCATCAGCTTAGAGAACTCGGAGGTCAATACCAAATCCGCCGGAGACAGACGGCCTTCACGCTGCAGACGTTCTGCTATGCCATCTTTGGCAAATACCAGCTGGGTTTGAATGCCGGTTTCTTTCGTGAATTCTGCCAGTATGGGCTCGATCAAAAATGCCTGACGATAGGAATAGACAGTCAACGTATCAGCCGCCATGGCAGAGCCGGTCAAGCAGGCCAGGCCTGCGAACAATACCCCTTTGGACAATTTCATCTCGAACTCCCAGAACTTGGTTAAGTCAAAACAAACTAATGATAATTATTATCACTACAGACAGGGTAATCCAAGGGGTCTTAACTGACAACTTAAACTCGCCAAAATGTTAGCTGAGTCAATGAAATTTATCGATATTACTCAATGTGTTACGCAATTGCACCGAAAGCAAACCGCGAATTATCTCAAACTAAACTAAACTGAAACTTAATTGTTAACCGGCAGGGGGCTAGCACAATGGACTTGTTTTTGCTGTTGCTGGCTCTGGCTGTGTCAGTAGGCTGGTTCGTTTACAGTAAGTATCAATCGGATCACTGGCATCAACGTCACAGGGAGTGCAGACACAAAAAGCACGCTGTAGTGCCCCATGAGCTGGAGATTCCTAAAGATCAGAGTGTGTACGAGTCCCTGGAAGAGGTAGAGCACCAGGCCAGGATCAATGGGGCAAAGCCACAGGGCCTACATCCATTTCACTGCGTCACTGTGGTTGCCGGTTTAAATGACTGCAGTGCCAGACAGGCCATGGATG
Source organism: Shewanella zhangzhouensis (assembly GCF_019457615.1). NCBI lineage: Bacteria > Pseudomonadati > Pseudomonadota > Gammaproteobacteria > Alteromonadales > Shewanellaceae > Shewanella > Shewanella zhangzhouensis. Next base: position 859,855 of record NZ_CP080414.1, on the reverse strand, counting down.
GGCAACGATTTCTCTCCGGTGATGCCCCCGCCATTCCACTGAAAGGCTGTGATGCCGAAACCTGCCATTGCCATTATCAGCACTTTGAAGACCGCCGGATCCCCCACTCAGACAGACGGGCGAGGTATGGGCTAACAGAAGAATTGTATGGGCATTTCGGTGAAAAAAATAAGCGCCAACTCCCCAAGGGCCGGCGCATTACAGATGTTTAGCAGGCAATATCCGGGCGCGTTTCACGGAATATTGGCAACTCACGCACTTCGTCAAACCACAGTGTCAGCGCCGGTGCAAGATTACGCCACTCCAGTGCCGGATGTCGGTAATCCATATAATCCAATAAGCACACCAACGCCATACTGTGGGCGTTAATGCGGTCAGACGAACCGGCACCCTGACGCTCAAGCTCACGAATGCCCCTCAAGAGCGCCTGTTCAAAACGCGAGGTCCAAAACGCTGAACGCACGCCCTCTTCTTCACGCATCTGCTCCTGCCTCAGCTTTACTGCACTGTCGATAAGCCCTTTCAGCAGTGAAAACTGACACTGGGCATGCCAATCCAAACCCGGCTCTCCAAACAACTGACTCTTGGCATAGGTTGCATCAAGGTAGCGGCAGATCACTTCACTGTCGTAGAGGGCGGCCCCATCGTTCAAAAACAAGCAGGGAATTTGCCCGAGAGGATTGGCACTCAGCAAGGTATCACCATTTTCCAATGGATTGGTGTTCAGCTCTTCGACATCCAATTCCAGGTAGCGCACCACGATTCGGACCATACGGGAATAAGGCGAAGGTGCAGAGCATAAAAGCTTCATGGGAGTTCCTTGTGTGTTACCAGTATTTTTCCACTGTGATTTGCCCGGGTGCCCTGCGAAGGTTTTTACACAGACCACGTTCGAGCAACATTGCCTGGGTGCTTGCAACCATCTCGGGATTACCACAAATCATGACCTGAGAATGCGCGGCAGACAAAGTAAGGCCGCTGGCGGCTTCGAGCGCGCCAGAAGCCAGCGCATCGGGTATCCTTTGTTGCATTGCACCGGGTACGGATTCCCGGGTAACGGATAAGATGAGTTGTAAGCTGGGCCTGCTTGCTGCCAGGGCTTGCAACTCGTCAAGATAAGCCAGATCCTCAGCCCGGCGAACCCCATATACAAGCACCAGGTGTTCAAACCTTTGCCAGGGCTCTTCGGTGCCAAGCATGGAAATAAAGGGGCCAACGGCGGTACCAGTGGCGAGCATCCAGAGCTGACGCCCGGCTGCGGGGGCGTCGGGTAATTCGCCCAAGGTTAAAAAGCCGGTCGCGCTGGCAGAAACTTGAAGCACATCACCGGGGCTCAAATCCTGCAATCTCGGAGAGAGCTCGCCCTCTTCAACGGCAACGGCCAGCACCTCGATATAATCGGTTCCGGGAGGGTTAACCAGAGAATAAGCCCGAGCTATGCGCTTATCCTCACTGGGTAAACTGAGTTTAATAAACTGTCCCGCAATAAAGGGCGCTATTTTGGCATCAATCCTGAGACTGAACAGCTTGTCGGTCCAATCCTTTCTTTGCAACACCCGGCCTTCGACCCACATGTCGCCTCCCCTACTCTGTGGCTGCAGCTCCAGCATAAGCAAGGGAGGAAAAAATAAAAACCCTTTTTAACGAAGGCGTTTATCCTGCTGTGCTCTGTTCTTTATCTTGTGGATTCATCTTGTCGGCAAAATCCTTGAGCCCTTGCTGCACCAGGTCGTAGGTCTTATCAACGCCCGCTGCGATATCCCCTTCCAGTACCTTAAGACCACTGAGTATGTCTCTGGCTTCTTTGAAGCCCTCATCAATCGCACCGCCAATCACAGCCATAAACCCCTCCAACTGCTGAACCAATGGCTGGCTGCTATTTTGAGATTGATAAACGCTGAAGAATTGGGTGGCAAAATCAACTATTCTGCCGGCCGTGGCTTCTGGAGAAGTATCAACGCCTTCCTCTGCCAGCCGCTCAATGGCCTGCTCGCCCATAGTCGGGGCAAGCTGCTCATTGATGGCTTCGATCGCGGCACGATACAGCAATACCATGGGCTCATCGGCAGCACTCAGGCTCACCTCTTGCTGTGCCGAAAGTATCGCTGCGTTCATCAAGGCACGGCTGGAATGTGCAGCTGTCTTTTGGCTGGCAACCACAGCAACAGTCTCACCATGGTTTTTGCCCGCTTCGGGGCTCTTGTCTTTTGCCACTTGAGACACTGTGGCACCGTGATTGGGTTGGGGCGGGCGAATTTCCATGGATTACCTCGATACTGACACAAGTCTGCTCAACCTCTGTATCGGATAATTTTTGTACAACTTTAATAAAAAGTCGTCCTCTTGTTGCAAGAAAGCAATAGGGAACATACTCGACTTAAGTTTTAATTTAAACTTCACCAGCCTTGAGTATAATGGCCGGCCAAAGATTGATTCAGTTAACACTTAGGGAGTAAAGTGGGGGCTGGATCAACCATTTAAAGCTCAGGATCCGGATAGTGAATAAGCCAAATATGCCCGAGGTAAAACCTCGCAGTACCAGTTGTCAGAACTGCGACAGACTAACCGAGATTGAAGGAGAACAACTCTGTTTCAGGGATGGGCGCATCATTCGATTAATGCCTGCCGACGGGGAAAAACATTTGCCGCTGCTGTGTGAGGGATGGCGTAAGCCCCCTTCCTCTAAATGATTAGCCTTGGCTGTAAAAACCTGCCGAAGGATGGCTACCGGCTTGGGCGCTGCGGATCACATTGTCCAACACCATGTCTGTGTTTAGTTTTGCCAGCGTCAATCCTCGGGTAGACACCTTAAGACCAGCGCAGAGCTGTGCGTATATATCCACCAACGTTTCCTGAGTCACCTGCCGTTTTTTCAAGGTTGTAGAAACGGCATTCCAATCTGTGGTGACTTTTTCACTCATGCCTTCCAAATTGACCAGCAAAGCGATGTTTTTCATAGCGACTCCGTGACAATTTTTATCCTTTTTAGGATTATGCGAGCGCTTTGCTGAATCACACCTGAACTTCACTTCATCTTTTGCTCATGCTGAATATGCCAGAGCCTGGCGTAAAGACCGTCCATCGCGAGCAATTGTTTATGGGTTCCCTGCTCGGCAATGCGTCCCTTACTCAGCACCAAAATGCGGTCGGCATCCACTATGGTTGAGAGTCGGTGGGCGACCACCAGACTGGTGTGTCCGGTGGCCACTTCTTTCAGGGCATCCAATATCGCCTTCTCGGCACGGCTGTCCAGTGAAGAGGTCGCTTCATCAAACACCAGGATGGGCGACCCCTTGAGCATGGCTCTGGCGATGGCAACCCGCTGTTTTTCTCCACCAGAGAGTTTAAGGCCGCGCTCACCCACCTTGGTGTCCCAACCCGATGGCAATGCCGCCACAAAATCTGCCAGATGTGCATGACGAATTACGGCCAGAACCTCTTCATCACTGGCATCCGGGCGGCCATAGCGGATGTTTTCCAGCAGCGAGTCATTAAAGAGCACAGTATCCTGGGGCACTATGGCTATGGCTCTTCTCAGGCTGTCCTGGGTCATGTCGCGAAGATCCATGTCATCGATGCAAATACGCCCGGAATCGACGTCATAGAAGCGAAACAGCAGCTTAATCAGCGTTGACTTGCCGGCGCCGCTGTCACCCACCACGGCCACCTTTTCCCCGGGTGCCACAGTAAAACTGACATCCGACAAAATAGTGCGCTCGTCGTAGCTGAAGTTAACCTGCTCAAAACGGATTTCTCCCCGCTGGCAGGCAAAATTCACGGCATCGGTCTTATCTTCAATGCGCGGCGTTTTGTCCAAGAGGCCAAACATCCGCTCGATGTTCGCCAGTGCGCCACGGATTTCCCTGTAGACAAAGCCCAAAAAGTTCAACGGCATAAAGAGCTGCATCATAAAGGCATTGATGAGCACAAAATCGCCCAGTGTCATCTGGCTTTCGGTCACATGCTTGGCGGCAAGTGCCATCATGGCGGTCATTGCAACGGCAATTATGACTGCCTGGCCGCCGTTCAGGGCAAATAACGACAGACGGTTATTTCGTTTGGCCGTTTCCCAGGCTTCCAACGCCTTGTCATAGTGGTCCGACTCAAAGCGCTCGTTGTTAAAGTACTTCACGGTTTCATAGTTCAGCAGACTATCGATGGCGCGGGTATTGGAAACGGAATCTGCCTTGGCCGCCTGGCGCACATATTCGGTACGCCACTCGGTGGCAACCACACTGAAGCCGATATAAAGGATGACGGAAACCAGGGTGATACCGGCGAATTGCCAGCCGTATTTAACGAAAAAGATACCCACCACCAAGGCAATTTCCAGTAAGGTCGGCACTATGTTGAACACCATAAAGCGCATCAAAAAACTCACGCCACTGGTGCCCCTTTCTATATCTCTGGAAAGACCGCCGGTGCGACGTTCAAGGTGAAAGTCCAGATCCAGGCGATGTAAGTGATCAAACACCGCCAGCCCCAATCGGCGGATGGCCCGCTCTGTGACACGCCCAAACAGGGTGTCGCGGATTTCCCCGGTAATGGACATCAGCAAGCGGGTGCCACCGTACGCCAGCACCAACCCCAATGGCACGGCAACCAAGGCTTCACTCCTGCCTGCATCCAGACCATCCACCAGCCCTTTCAACAAAAAAGGCATACCTACACTCGCCAGCTTGGCAATCAACAAGCACAGCAGTGCAAGCAAAATACGTCCTTTAAACTCGAGTAAATAGGGCCAAAGCAGGCCAAGTACTTTCCAGTTCAGCTTTTCGATGGGGCCTTCAAAATAGGCTGTTGGGCGCATAGATATAAGACGCAAGGGAGTTTGAGAGGGATTCTATCACCCTGAAACGGGTTTGAACGTCTTGTTGTTGGCAAACTCACCAGAATTGTTGAGCCGTGTGCTGATAAGCGTCCCCTTTGTCGGCATCGACGCAGGCAAATTCATAGTACTTCATTCCATTAAAGCAATACAAAACTCATACTTTTGATTTACCAAGATGTCATTTGAATTACACTTTACTACTACTGAAGCCGATTTTTTTCGCCTGCGAGCGTCTACGAGGTTATACAAGAAAAAAGAATTTGCTAATCTGTGACCACCTTAGTGTCCGACCTGGCATATTTTTTTGGTCCGACATGAGAGTTCAGAATTAATTTCTGTAAAATACAATAACTTAAGGGCGATTTATGTTAGATTCTGCACAAGTTCAATACCCACCGCTCACTTTGATCCAAACCTGGGTATGGATGATGATGGAATCAGGCAATCCGGAGCTTCAGGAAAAGGGACGTCGAAATCTGATTAATTCATTTGGCAGCCTGGCCAAGGCTAATGAGTACTTGGCGCAAAACCTGAAAAAGTAAGTAAAAGAAAAGGCGCCTCAGGCGCCTTTTTGATATCAGCTGCGCTCGCGCCTGGCCAGTACGGCTTGATTCAGGGTAGCCAGCAGTTTGGCGCTGTCATCCCAGCCGAGGCAGGCATCTGTGACACTTTTGCCATATTCCAGTGGTACGCCAGGGATATGATCCTGACGACCTTCACTCAGATGGCTCTCAACCATCACACCGAAAACCCCTTTGTTACCATCGGCAAGCTGACTGGCAACATCATCGGCAACAACCATCTGGCGGGTGAATTGTTTGCTGCTGTTGGCATGGCTGAAATCAATCATCACATTGTCCGGCAACCCTGCATTTTGCAGCTCGGTCTGGATCTTGGCGACATGCTCGCGGCTGTAATTGGGCTCGCGGCCACCGCGAAGAATAATGTGGCAGTCCGGATTACCTTTGGTGGACACAATGGCCGAGTGTCCAAACTTGGTCACCGACAAAAAGTGATGGGGAGCCGCCGCCGCGCCTATGGCATCGATGGCAATTTTGATAGTGCCATCGGTGCCGTTCTTGAACCCTACCGGGCAAGAGAGACCGGATGCCAGCTCCCTATGCACCTGAGACTCAGTGGTGCGGGCACCGATAGCCCCCCAACACATGAGGTCAGCAACATACTGGGGCGTAATCATATCGAGAAATTCACCAGCGGTAGGCATGCCCATATGATTCAGATCCAACAACAGCTTGCGGGCCGTGCGCAGACCATCATTCAGCTTAAAGCTGTTGTCCATGTAGGGATCGTTTATCAGGCCTTTCCAACCAACTGTAGTTCTGGGCTTTTCAAAATACACCCGCATTACCACTTCCAGCTGATCGCTATATTGTTCTCGCAGCGCCAGCAAACGCTGACCGTATTCCAGCGCCGCTTCGGGATCGTGAATTGAACAGGGACCAATCACGACCAGCAGGCGATCGTCTTTTTTTGCCAGCAAGTTATGAATATTGCTCCGGGCATTAAAAACCGTGGCAGATGCGTTCTCTGTTGCAGGAAATCGCTCGAGAATGGCGATAGGTGGCAGCAATTCTTTTACTTCATTAATTCGAACGTCATCATTTTGGTAATACATAGGCTTTGCAAGCTCCGGAAAGGGTTAAATCAGGTGTCTCTCTATCTGTTATGACCCTGTCAATTTAGCGACTAAACGAAGCGGTGGCAATCAAGATATACTTTTTTCACAATTTCAAATTTATTACATTGAATTACTTAGCTTTTACATCAATAAAATTCATAATTATCTGAAATAAATGGCACTGGGCTATCCGGCTCACCTGGCTGTCATGCCCCTGAGCACGATAATTTCTCATCTTAAGACATCCCCCTTGATACAGCATTGCGTACCGCAACAATTTTTGGTGCTTTTTCATTCAGTTTAAAACGCCATCGAATCGCAATAAGAATAAATAATGATTCTTATCAATAAGATAACCAGATAGAGCAAAAGCACCAAACCAGCGTATCGAGCCATCACCCTAAACAGTACAGTCGTACCGTTTAAAAGACTTGCCAGCCTGAAAATGTTAGCGATAGGTTAATTACGCAGGTCGGACGTCCTACCTGTTTCAACAAAACCATATAATTACAAGCATAGAGATCAGACAAATGAAGACAGCCAACACGCTAATGCTTCTGGGTCTGTTTGCAGTCAGCCCCCTGAGTTTGGCCGCGTCAGGAATAGCTTTTATTCATGGCACAGGTCATCAAACCGATGCACTTAACGACTACTGGACCGGTGAATTCGTCAATTCCGTCCGCCAGGGTCTCCCCAACAGCGCCAATTACACCGTCATCAACTGCGATTTTGACCAGTATATGTGGGATGAGGCCGCCGCCGGTTGCCTCGCCAGCCAGCTAGGCAGCTTTATCGACAGTAAAAACATCGACGATCTGGTACTGCTCACCCACTCCAATGGTGGCAATGTGGTGCGCTGGATACTCTCCAATCCCACCTGGGACGCGCGCTATCCCAAGGTAATCAATGCCACGTCGCGGGTCATAGCACTGGCCCCGTCCAGTGCAGGCACTCCGCTGGCCGACGCCGTGACTGAGGGCAATGTGTTCGAAACCACACTCGGCTGGCTGCTGGGTTACGGCAGCGATGCCGTGAAACAGCAACAGGTCAGTTGGATGTCCTACTACAATGCCAACTGGCTCAAGGGTACCGCTGGGCGCCCTGCCCTTGGCAAACCCTTTGAGGTGGTAGTGGGCTCCGATGTGGACTCTGCCATTTGGGACAGCGACAGCTATTGCGGTGGTTATCAATATCAGGTCGCCCTTGAGACCACCCAAAACTGGCTGGACGATTGCTCGGACGGTTTCCTGGAATGCAGCTCACAGAGTGCCGCGGGTACCGTCTGGTTCAAGGACAAGCAAAAAACCTGGGGCAGCGAGCCATTAAGCCATCAGCAAAGTCGCCGCGCCTGTTTTGGCCTCGACGTCTTTATCCGCAATCGCATATAGGAGCGCGACCATGATGACTCACAACAAACTGGCCGCTGCGGTATTGATGTCACTGATGCTCAGCGCCTGTCAGGGAGAAAACAGCCAAGACAACGCCGATGCCCTGGGTGTGCAGGTGGTTCAGCTGTCACCTCTGTCCACCGGCGACTTGGGCTTTAGCCAGGTTCAGGCGCCTGTCACTCAGGGACTGAACTCCCGCCGGGAAGACATCCAATTTGTCTCCCCCATGTCGGGGGAATATCAGCCCCGCCAATGGCAAAGCAGCCAATTGGTGGCCAGTAATGAATACTGGTTCCCGGTCTCGGGTGAGGCACTGAATCAAGGCATTCCCCTGACTATCAGCCAGGGCGGCGCCGTCATACGCCTGGCCCCAAGAGCCGACATGAGTTCTGGCGCCTTGTTCCATGCCCCGGCTATTGAACCTGCCTCACTGGAGCTTTCAGCCCCCAAAGGTGCACAGGTGCCAAATCTGGTGCGTTCCATGGCCAATGCCGAAGCATTGGCGTCGGCGGGCATGAATGATGACTCGAGTGCGCTCCTGTTATCCAGCGCCGCCCCTGCCGGTGAATACCGTCTCAAGGTTAGAAGTGCCGTTGATCCCCGCAGTCAGTATCTGGTGAATGTGAAGGAAAAAGGCAGCCCACTGGTGTTACATCTCAGAGCGCCCATGGGTCTGAGCCTGGGGCAATCCCTAGCAGGTTCACTGACGTTGGATGGACTGGGGCAGTTAAGCACAGCCAAGGCCCGGCTCAGACAAGGAACCCAGGAATTGCCACTGCCACTGACGCTGGAAAATGGCGCATTCAGCGCCGCCATGCCCGATGGTTTTGAGCCTGGGTCTGCCGCAGCGCTCAGCGAGTTGCTGATAGATGTTCAGAGCCGTGTCGATGGGATTGCAGTTAAGCGCACCATTAAAACGGCGTTCAAACACTTTGCCCCCAGCGGCCGGGTGTTACCCGACGCGCAAGTGCAATGGCAAGGCGAGACGCCGGTGGCAGTCACCTTTAACCTGGAACTGGCCGATGCCGGCAGATATGCGCTTTCGGCTGTCCTCACTGGGACGGACAGCAGCGGGAAAGAAGTCGCCATTCACAGCAGTGCGGCGGCACGCTGGTTCGAGGCAAGCAACAGCCTGACTCTCCCGCTATCCCGGGAACTGATTGAGCGCTCCGGGTTGAAAGCCCCATTCCAGATACGGGAACTTGAGCTTAAAGATCAGGGACAGATGGCAACATTGTCGTTTCAGGACAAGGCCCTACGGTTATAACGCAAGCAGTAAAAAAGGCTCCCGCGGGAGCCTTTTGTTTGTATGCTTGATGCCATATTGGCGGTGATTTCCCCGGTCAGCTGCCTGACTTATTTATCCAGCTGTAGTTTAAATTCCTGCACCGCAGCCACGACCTGTTGTGCACCATCCCGGATTTGCTCTATGGCTTCGCCAGCCTCCACCGCGAGCGCAACGCCCTGCTCTACCTTGTGTTTACTCTGCTCCATGTTGGCCACTGCTGCCTGGGATAACACCTGATTTTGGCGAACAACATCAACGATTTCGACTGTGGCATTGGCGGTTCGTGCCGCCAGGCTGCGAACCTCATCGGCCACGACAGCAAACCCTCGTCCCTGTTCCCCGGCACGTGCAGCCTCAATGGCAGCGTTCAGGGCAAGCAGGTTGGTCTGATCGGCAATACTGCGAATGGTTTGCACTATATTGCCTATCTTCTCCGACTGATTGCTCACATCCTCAATACCCCTGGCTGCAAGATTGATTTCTTCGGCAATGCCTCTTACCACCTCTACAGTGGACTGAACCACCTGGGCACCGCTGCGCGCATTGGCATCGGTATTGAGGGCGATATCATACGCCAGTACAGCTGCGGCCGATTCAGCCTGCTGTTGGTTCACCCGCTCGGTAATATCGTTGGCAAACTTGACGATTTTGTACAGCTCACCACGGGCGTTATACACAGGGTTATAGGTGGCGCTGAGCCAAATGGTCCGTCCCAACTTATCCTGACGCTGAAAACGGCCGGTAAAAAACTCCCCCTGATTCAATCGCGACCAGAAGTGTTTGTATTCCTCAGAAGCCGCATACTCAGGCGCACAAAAAAGCCGGTGGTGTTTTCCCTTGATTTCATCCAGGCGATATCCGGTTACGGCCAAAAAGTTTTCATTGGCCCGGATCACTTCACCGTCGGTAGTAAATTCAATCACCGCCATGGAACGATCGATGGCATTTATCATGCTTTGCTGTTCGTTTTCGATTTCCACGACATCCGTGACATCCGCTGCCAGCTTCAAGACGCTGACCACTTTGCCTTCTTCATTGCGAATGGGGTTGTAAGAGGCGCCAAGCCACAGATTTTTGCCATCCCGACCAACCCGTAAAAAGCGACCGCTGGCGTGTTCCCCCACCGCCAAGCTTCGCCAAAATGCTTTGTATTCATGGCTGTTGGCATACTCTGGAGTACAAAAAATACGGTGATGCTTTCCCTGGATATCTTCGAGGCGGTATCCCACAAGGGACAAAAAGTTTTCATTGGCGGTGACTATGGTGCCGTCCGGCAAAAATTCTATCATCGCCGTTGACGCGCTGACGGCGGCGGCCCGCGCCTGATACCTTTGAATTTCAGACCGATAAGAGGCCAATGATTGCTTTAGTTTTTTATTAAACATCTGTTTCTCCGCAACAACCCATATCTGCGATGGACCTGCGATGACGCCATAAAGGACTCGTCAGGCTCTAAAAGGAAGTGTACGTCATAAGGGGCTGATTGGTTCAGATAGCGGGAAATATGTACGTCGGGCGAATCACGACAGAGTGGTAGACACACCTACCAAGCCTCTGGAACTTGCATAAAAATCAATTAATTAAGCAAGACAAGAGCCCGAGAGGAATCCCGGGCCGCTTAAGATGTACGGGCGTAGCCCAAGTAACGGGCTTAATGGCTTGCCATGGCGTTCAACTTGGCCTGATAACGCCGTTTATCTCCATCATCGCCACTGAGCGCCAGGGCTTTTTCCATGCTTTGTTTGGCTTTCTTGGGATTACCCGACGCCCAATAGGCCTGGGACAGTCCAAAGTAAAACTCGTGGCGGTAGTCGGCCTTTTCCACGGCCTGCAAAAACCAGTTTACGGCCTGTTGATACTCATGCTCAGACAATGCCTGCTCGGCCATATCGTAGTAGTAATAGGGGTTGCGGATCCTGGCCAGCTCCAGCACCTTGTGCACTTCCGCCCACTCGTCCAACCTATCCTGGGATGAGAGGATAAGCGCCAGATTATAGAGCGTTGTCATATTTTCCGGCTCTTGCTTCAGCGCCTGCCGATACACCTCCTCGGCAAGATCTTCCCGTTGATGATAGCGATACAAAATGGCAAGGGTATTGAGGGCCGGAACAAAGGTATTACTCTGCTCAAGGGACATGCGAATTAAGCCGTAGGCTTTGTCATGCTCTCTATTGATCAGCGCCTCGGCGGCCAGGTTATTGTAAAACATCGCCAGCAGCATGCTGCGGTTGATACGTACCCTGTCATAGCCGCGTACGGCCCGCTCGGGGAGAAAGTCTACAAGGATCGGCCCCCGCAAATGCACCACATTCGCTTCCGAGGGCGGCAACAGTCGCAGATTCACATGGCCGTTGACCAGATAAAAATCCCCCTGTCTGTCCCACACCGGCTGTACCAACACATCCTGAAAGTCCACGGCGACACCCAGTGCATCGGCCATGGCTGCCGCCAATACCACCAACGACATGCAATTTCCCGCCCTGTCATAATAGGTATCGGCTGCGATACGGGTATTGTTGTCCTGATAGCTGAAACCGCCATCGGCCGCAGCAAGCTGGGAAGAGAGCCATGTGTGGGCCGGTTGATTGTCGCCGCCAGGGATGTTGCGCTGACGTTCGAAGGCGCGCCTTAAGTCCTGCGCTACGCTAGGCGGTAAGGAAAATACCGCTTCGGGAGAGGGCAAGCCACTGACTGGCGAGAAAATTTCATCGTGAAATAAGGTCGTGATACTGGTTTGATGCTCACGCTCGGAAGTGGAGGCACAGGACACCAGCAAAGGAAGTAACAGGCAACAGAGTATTCTTGCAGACATCGGCGCCTCCAAAATCGATTGACCTCACTTGAGACTACGTCAATTTGGCACGAAAAGCCCACTCAATAAGTAACAAAAGTTTAACGCTCTGTTCCCTCGTTTGACTGGTTGGCAGGTTGTCCTTCAGCCTCAGGATTGGGAACGGAAATGTAGAGCTCTCGTCCCTGCCATAAATAGGGTCGGTAGAAGAGACCATTGCAGCTGAAATACCGATAGGGGGATGGCACCAACATACATCCCAGTGGCAGAGACTGCAGTATATCCAGTTGCTGCTGAGCCCGTATGGCCTCCTGCCACTGATGCTCCCGGGCCAGTTGGTCACGAACGGCAAAGGCATCGAAGGCTTCATCACTCTTTCGCACCACCACCTGCCCGGCGGTAGCACCCAAACTCAGCAGCACTGTCAGCACGAGTAACTTTTTTATCCGCATTTCCAACTCTCCCTTCAGCCCCGGCCTCCTTGCGACCTAAGTCTCCCCTCAACCTCAGCATGGCGTCCCCGGCCTGATATCCAGGCTCAAGTCAGTATCCCTCCCCTGCTTTGCCAAATACAAGCGAAACAAAAACAGCAGGCCTGAGCCTGCTGTTTGTCTGAGTTTTGAAGATTAACTGGCCGTTTTTACTGTCACAAACTCGGGGTAGGCGTCGATACCGCAGTCTGAAGCATCCATACCATTGTATTCTTCTTCCTCGCTGACACGGATCCCCATGGTCACCTTGAGGGCAAACCACACCAGGAAGGAGGCGCCGAAGGTCCAGGCAAAGATGGCACAGATACCAAACAGCTGTCCGCCCAAGGTCGCATCGCCATTGGATGCAGGTACCAACAGCAAACCCAGCACCCCGGCCACGCCGTGCACGGAGATGGCACCCACGGGGTCATCAATCTTGATGCGATCAAAGCCCACGATAGAGAACACCACCAGGGCACCAGCCAGCAAACCAATGGCGGCGGCGAACTCCAGGGAAGGTGACAGGGGATCTGCGGTAATGGCCACGAGACCCGCCAGCGCACCGTTCAATATCATAGTTAAATCGGCCTTGCCCCAAATCATTTTGCAGACGATAAGGGCAGAAATGGCACCGAAAGCCGCAGCCGAGTTGGTATTGACAAAGATCTTACCGACAGAGGCGGCGTTGGCGGCATCGGACACCATCAACTGTGAGCCACCGTTAAAGCCGAACCAGCCCATCCACAGGATAAACATACCAAGAGTCGCCATTGGCAGGTTGGAGCCAGGGATAGGGTTAACCTGACCCGATGGACCATATTTACCTTTACGGGCGCCCAGCAAAATCACGCCGGACAGTGCCGCGGCAGCACCGGCCATGTGCACAATACCGCTACCGGCAAAGTCCACGAAACCGGCCGCGCTGACAAAGCCGCCACCCCAGGTCCAGAAGCCTTCGACCGGATAGATTACCGCCGTCATCACCACGGAAAATGCCAGGAAGGCCCAGAGTTTCATGCGTTCAGCCACAGCGCCGGACACAATCGACATGGAGGTTGCCACAAACACCACCTGGAAGAAGAAGTCTGATTCCAGTGAGTGGTCGGCATCGGCGGCCTGGGTACCAATCAGGGTACCGAAGCTTGGCAACCAACCCGCTTCAGGGTTGTCCACATACATGATGTTGTAGCCAACGATCAGGTAGGTGATACAGGCAATTGAATAGAGGCACACGTTTTTGGTGAGGATCTCAGTGGTGTTTTTGGAGCGCACCAGACCCGCTTCCAACATGGCGAAGCCTGCCGCCATCCACATCACCAAGGCCCCGGAGATCAAAAAGTAAAAGGTATCCAGTGCGAATCTGAGTTCGGCCACTGTCAGGCCCAGTTTGCTGATTTCTTCCATCTCGCTTCCCCTTACAGTGCTTCGTCGTCAGTTTCACCGGTCCGAATCCGGACCGCTTGCTCTAAATCGGTGACAAAGATTTTACCGTCACCGATTTTGCCGGTATGGGCCGCTTTTACGATGGCCTCCAACAGCAGCTCGACATTTTCAGCCTTGGTCGCGATATCCAGCTTTATCTTGGGCAGAAAATCCACCTGATATTCGGCACCGCGATACAGCTCGGTGTGCCCCTTCTGACGGCCAAAACCTTTGACCTCGGTTACTGTCATACCTTCGATACCCATGCCGGCGATGGCTTCACGCACATCGTCGAGTTTGAAGGGTTTGATGATTGCACTCACCAGTTTCATTCCGGCCTCCACTGATTGTTGTATGTCTTGCCTGACAAAGACATTTCAAGCATCGCGCCAAAGTTTCAACACAATGTTTTTAATATATTTATTACATTTCACGCACAAATTGAGCGCATAAATTCGCACAAAAAAAGTGCACTTATGCAGGCCGCGCACCAATGTGGTGCATTTGACTTTCGGCGTATTGGCAGCGGCATCAAAAAGGGGTTAACTGGGTAAAACCAAGGAGGCGAGACATGCTTAAGCCAAGTGAAACTGTGCTTGTAGTCGTGGATGTTCAGGGCAAACTGGCCCGACTGATGCACAACTCAGAAGCCATGCACCAGCAGCTGATCACCCTGATAAGCGGGGCAAGAATTTTTGATATTCCCATTCTCTGGTTAGAGCAATTACCGGAAAAGCTGGGGCCCACTTCTGAAGAGCTCCGACTTGTGCTCGAAGGCTTCAGCCCAATCCCCAAGGAACATTTCAGTGGCTGGGCTTGTGATGAGTTTCAGCAAGCACTTAACAACACCGGGCGCAAGCAGGTGCTGCTGTGTGGCATAGAAACCCATATTTGTGTGTATCAAAGCTGCCGTGACATGCTGGACAACGGCTTTGATGTGCATTTGGTGGCCGATGCCATGGGGTCCCGCACCGCCGAGAATAAAGCATTGGGGCTGCAAATGATGGGTGAGGCCGGCGCCAAACTCACCAACGTGGAGTCGCTGCTGTTTGAACTGCAACATCATGCGGTTGGTGACAGTTTCAGGGCATTGCTGAAACTCATCAAATAATCGCTGCAAGATTCACTTCTGCCAAAAAAAAGCCCCCGCAATGCGGGGGCTTTGAGTATGCAGGCTTGGGGTTTGCTGCTTACTTGTAAGTGGCTTCGCGGGCCTTGGCTTCTGCTTCCCACTTGGGCAGCATTTCTTGCTTGAACTTGGCCTTATCGGCGTTCATCTTGTCCATGTCCATGCCCAGAGCAGCCTGAGCTTTGGCCTTGGTAGAGATGTCCGGCAGCTCGATTGGCTGCTTCACGCCTTTGGTGGCCAGCAACTGTGCCAGTTGAACGCGGGCATTGGCAGCCTTGTCCACTGCAGTACCCAGAACACGCAGTGCTTCAGCTGGAGCGTGTGCAGACACGCCGTGAGAAGCAATGGCGTAGTCCCAGCGCCACTGAGCGTGACGGATGTTGGTCAGGATAGGCTTCATTTCTTCTTCGGTGGCACCGGCTTTCCAGGCAGCACCGGCTTCGAAGTGAGCAGCAACCAGCTGAGTTTCAGCCTTGGACTTCAGCTCCATCACTTTGGACTTGTTGTCCTTGTAGACGGTCAGCATGTGTTCTTTGTCCTGGCTGTGGCAGGTACCACAGGTTTCTTCGAAACGGTCGAATGGGTTGCCCACTTTGTGGTCGGTAAACTTCTTACCCTGTTCGTTGGTGACTTTCGGCATGTGACAGTCAACACAGGACACATTGTTTTGACCGTGAGTACCCAGTTTCCAGGTTTCATAACCTGGGTGCTGCGCTTTCAGCATTGGGGTCTTGGACACAGCGTGGGTCCAGTCGGCAAACTGGATGGCGTCATAATAGACTTCCATGTTTTCCACTGTGGTACCGCCGTCCCATGGGAACTTCACGAAACCTTTGCGATCGTCAGACTTTTCGAAGTAGTACTCCACGTGGCACTGGGCGCACACCATGGATTCTTTATCCTGCTTGGAAGCCTTGTCGAATGGGGTGCCAATGGCTTCCATGGCGCGGGAAGCAAATGGACGTGACAGGCGCAGTTTTGGGGTGCCTTTTTCGTGACAGTCACCGCAACCAATGGTGTTGGCCACTTCGGCGCCACCTTTGGCCCACTTGCCGGTGAAATAGCCTGATTCGCCCTGCTCTTCAATCAGACGGGGCACGTCAGGGCTCTTACAGCTCCAGCAAGCCATTGGCATTGGGCCATCTTCGGCTGAGGTAGGAGCACCGGTACGCAGGGTGTTGCGCACGTCGGTCAGTGCATACATGTGACCACGGGGGGCGTTGTAGTCTTTGGCAAAACCGTAGCCGGCCCACAAAATCACCAGTGCAGGATCCTGCTCCAGCGCATCTGTGATGGCTTCGCTTTCGGCAGTCGCATGCCAACTGTTATATTGTTTGCTGAATTTGTCTTTGTATACATCATTGCGTGGCTCGGTTTTATCACTGGCCATCGCACCGGCAGCTACAAAGCTGGCGGCGACCAATGCGCTCAGCGCAAAGGATTTTCCGGTTAGCTTTCTCACCATCTCATCTCCGTGTTAGTTTTTGTGTTTCTGAAATACCCACGACATCTCCAGGGTCAAAAGTAGTCCTGTTAACCCTCCTTTTACATACCTATTAAGTGGTATCGGAGCCAAAGTTTGCACAAGATCAAACTCTGGATGTGTCATTGTTCACACTTTTGCATGAGTACGGGTGTGGTAAAGAAAAAGCTAATGTAGAACATAGGCTTTAGTTGCAAACATCGGCTCTCCTTCTCGACAGGAATTTTCATGAAACGTGGCAGTCTCACCTCCAAGATTCTCGGGCTGATGATGGTGCTTATCCTGCTCTCCAGTGGGCTATCTATCTTCGCACTCGCCAACCTGTCATACAGCCTGGGCGATGCCCGTGCCATCAATGCCTCAGGTTCACTGCGGATGCAGAGTTACCGGTTAATGTTTTATGCCAACTCCGGCAGTGACGAGGCCGAAGATAAAATCCGTGAGTTTGAAGCCACGCTCTATTCACCGGCACTCAAGAACTCCCTTGACTGGAGTACGCCCCAGCGTCTGAAAGATCAGTATCTGCTGGTTATCGATAAATGGAAGGTGATGAAATACTTCATCGAAGAGGAAAACTCACGTCTTTATGCCTCTTCGTTGAAAGACTTTGTCGATACCATCGACCTGTTCGTACTGGAAACCGAACATCACGCCGCCTTTAAATTAAAACTCCTTGCAGCCAGCCAGTTGCTGGGCCTGGGGATGATGCTTGCCATCGCCCTGGTGGCGGTACGCTATACCAAGCGCAAGGTGGTGGAGCCGCTAAACCAGCTGATGCTTTCCGCCAACACCATCTCCAAGGGCAATTTCGATGTGGACATGCCCCAGAGCGAGTATATCGAGCTGCAGGCACTGGCCGATGCGCTGGACTCCACCGCCAAGGAGCTGTCGGCGCTCTATGGGGATCTCGAGTCTCAGGTGCAGGAAAAGACCCTGGCACTGACCCGAGCCAATCAGGAGCTCAACTTTCTGTATGACAATCTGGTGATGCTGCACGGCAAAACCCTCGATTACCGTGCATTAAAGGCAGCCCTGGATCAGCTAAAGCAGTATGAACAGCTGGATTATTTGCGCCTGATAATTCAGGACGAAGGGGACACAGAAGAAGCCATTGAGGCCGAAGGTGGCTGGCCGGCCGAGCTTGAAGCCTCGTGCCGTTTTCCGCTCACCTTCGAGCACACGGATTTGGGCTACCTCGAGATGGTGTCAGGCAAGGCGCCCAACCGCCCCCTGTTTGAAAACTTCGCCATCATGCTGGCCCGCTCTATTCTCATTCACCAATCGGCCGAGCAGCGTCAGCAACTGGCGTTAATGGAAGAGCGGGGTGTGATTGCCCGAGAGCTGCACGACTCGCTGGGTCAGGTGCTCTCCTTCCTCAAAATCCAAATTTCTCTACTGAGAAAAGGCCTGGACGACAGCTGCCGTAATCCCGAAGTAGAGCAACAACTTAATGAAATTAACGAAGGTGTGAGCACCGCCTATGTGCAGCTCAGGGAACTGCTTTCAACCTTCCGTCTCACCATCAAAGAACCTAACCTCAAGCACGCACTCGAGGCCATGCTGGAGCAGCTTCGCGGCCAAACACACACCAGGCTCACCCTGGATTACGGTATCCGCGAGCAGCTGCTTGGTGCCAATCAGCACATTCACATACTGCAATTGACCCGCGAAGCCACCTTGAATGCCATAAAACATGCCAACGCCAGTGAAATTGTGATTCAATGCGCTAAGAATAACGAAGGTATGATCAATATCAGCGTCAGCGATGATGGTGTCGGTATAGAACATCTCAGAGAGCGGGACCAGCATTTCGGCATTGGCATCATGCACGAACGAGCCAGCAAGCTCGATGGTCAGCTGCACTTTTCCAGTAATGAAGCAGGTGGTACAACGGTTACACTCACGCTTCCCCCACATCAGGAGCCAAGTCAACATGGGTAAACCCTATTCAGTTCTGGTGGTCGACGACCACCCCCTGCTGCGCCGCGGTATCTGTCAGCTCATTGGATCTGATAAGGATTTCACACTGTTTGGCGAGGCTGGCAGTGGTCTGGATGCCCTGAGCGCGGTGGCCAATGACGAGCCTGACATCATATTGCTGGACCTGAACATGAAAGGCATGACGGGCCTCGATACCCTCAACGGCCTGCGTCAGGAGGGGGTGACCTCCCGCATCGTTATCCTGACTGTGTCTGACGCCAAACAGGACGTAATACGCCTGCTGCGAGCCGGTGCCGACGGTTATTTGCTTAAAGACACAGAGCCGGATCTGCTGCTTGAAAAACTCAAGCACGCCATGTTGGGGCACAGGGTGATAAGCGAAGCGGTGGAGGAATACCTGTTTGAGCTGAAAAATGCCACCGACGAAAACGAGTGGATAGATGCCCTGACGCCACGTGAGCTGCAAATCCTGGAACAACTGGCAGAAGGTCTGAGCAACCGACTGATTTCAGAGCAGCTGCATATCAGCGAAGGCACGGTGAAAGTGCATGTAAAAAACCTGCTGCGAAAGGCCAACGCCAAGTCCCGCACCGAAATGGCGGTGAGATACCTGAACCGCTGAGCACAAAAAAGGCAGCCGAGGCTGCCTTTTTCAATCCCTGTATTTCAGCGGGTTTCCACTAAAAATGCCTGCCAGCTTTTCAAGGCTGCTTCCAAATCTTCGAGGCCACAGCTGGCCTCAAGTTCGGCATCGTAAAGGGACATGCCATCGTCCAGCTCATCCTGGTTGTCATACCCCAGCACATTGGCATAGACCCGGGCCTGCTCCTCATCCAGCTCCAGACTGAATTCCCGGCCCGTCACTCGCCACTCACGCAGCTCCCCGGCCTGAATCGCGGAAATGGCCTTTAAAACGGTAGCCGCAGCAGTGGGCTTGTCACCGAGCTCTTCACCAAACCATCGCCCCATCACCTCATGCTCCATGCTGAAACGAGCCATCACGGAACCATCCAGGCCGTTGCGGCGAAATTCGTACTCCATAATCTATCCACTGTGATTCAAACATCGTTATCGATACGGAAATTTTATCCTATACACGCGGCTCTTGCCTCTTCGCCGCAACAAAGCGGTACTTGAATCCTCTCCCCGCTCTGGGCTAGTGTCATGAAAAGCTTTGAAAAGGAACCAAACATGTCACAGGGATTCATCTACAGCTATTGGCTGAGCGGCGAACGGGCCGGACACCCTCTCGACGAGGATACCCTTAATACCTGGACACCCGACCAGGGAAACATCTGGGTCCACCTCAATTATCACTCCCAGGCGGCACGTGAATGGCTGCACCGAACCGATTTGCCCAAACTTGAAATTGATGCCCTGCTGTCCCGGGACACCCGGCCCAGAGCGATCGCGGCAGACAGCGGCCTGCTGCTGGCTCTGCGCGGTGTTAACCTCAATCCAGACGAGGCGCCGGAAGACATGGTGGCACTGCGGCTATTTGCCGATAAGCACAGGGTGGTGAGCACCTGTCGTCGCAGCCTGCAATCGGTCAAAGAGCTCGCGGCCCTGATAGAAGTAAAAACGGGCCCCACGACACCGGCTGAGTTTATTTTGTCCCTGTGTGACAAGTTAACCACCCGCAAAACCGACTTTATTCACGAGCTGGAAGAAAAACTGGATCTGCTGGAAGACCAGGTCGTCGGCAGCAAGAGCAAGGATTTGCGAAACGACATTGCCGACCTCAGGCGACAGACTGTCATGGTGCGCCGCTATCTGGCGCCGCAGCGGGAAGCCTTTACCACACTGCAAACCGAAACCGGGCAACTGTTTAAAAAGAGCGAACAGCTAAAGATGCGGGAAATTCGCGATCGCCTCACCCGGGCCATTGAAGACCTCGACGCCCTCAGGGACAGGGCCAGTGTGACCCAGGAAGAATTGATGAGCCGCCAGTCCGAAGAGCTTAACCAGCGGCTGTATTTTCTGTCGCTGGTGACGGCTGTCTTCCTGCCGCTGGGCTTTCTTACCGGGCTGCTTGGCGTCAATATCGGCGGCATCCCCGGCGCCGACACTCCCTGGGCCTTTGCCCTCTTTTGCGCCATTTTGGTGCTTTTGGTGATATTGCAGCTGTGGCTGTTTTACCGAAAACGCTGGCTGTAACAAAAAGGACGCCATCGGCGTCCTTTTTCATTTCAATATCAGTCACAAAGTGCTGTCCAGAGTGTCAGCAAAGGTATCCGCATCAATTGGTGCGATAACGGGCCAGTACCTTACCCAGCGAGCGGGAGGCCTCGGCGAGTCTGGCGACCCCCTCTGATGACTGCTCAGCCACTGTACGTATGGTGTTGGACTGGTTACGTATATCACTGAGCTCAGCGGCAATGCTGTTGGCAACGCTGCTTTGCTCTTCGGCGGAGGTGGAAATCTGGATGCTCATGTCGGTAATGGCGCGCGACGAGTCGGCAATTCCCCTCACATCAGCACCTATGTTGGCAATCACACCACTGCTGGACTGGGCCTGACTGACGGTCTTTTCGGTAATATTGGCGATATTACGGCTCTCGCCCTGCAGCTTTTCAATCATGGCCTGAATTTCAACGGTTGCCGCCTGGGTGCGGCTTGCCAAAGTACGCACCTCATCTGCCACCACGGCAAAGCCCCTGCCCTGTTCGCCGGCACGGGCCGCTTCAATCGCGGCGTTGAGGGCGAGCAGGTTGGTTTGCTCAGAAATCGCATTAATGGTGGTGATCACTTCGTTGATTTGGGTGGTGTTCACGTTGAGCGTCGCCACCGAGCTTGACGCCTGTTCAATCAGACCGGACAGCTGCTCAATGTCAGAAATGGCCTTTTGTACCCGCTGGAAGCTGCTTTCCACCTGAGTGGCATCCTGCTCGGTTTTTTCAGTGGCCTGACGGGAGATATTGGATACTTCCTGCGCTGAAGCCGTCATTTCTTCCATGGCGGTGGCGACTGAGTCCAACGACACATACTGTCTATTAATCTGCTGCAGGCTCTGTTTCATTTCCCGTCCGAAGGACTCAGAGGTATCGCTCAGGGTATCGGCGTTGGCCTTCACCACCTTAACCAGCTCGGTCAGGGTATCCATGGCTTTATCCAGTGCACAGCCAATGGTACCGAACTCATCACGGCCGGGGTGGAAGCCTAAACGCGAAGTCAAATCCCCCGAGCCGATTTTCTCGGTGGTGGTGTACAGCACCCACAGGGCACCACCGATAAAGGTGGCAACCCAGTATAAAAATATCGCAAAGGGTAATAACCACACCCCAGTCCAAAGCAGGCTGGCACTGGCCGCAGAGCGCGCCTTGCTCTCCTGGCTGCGCACATCCTGTTCCAGAGTATAGCTCTGACCATTGGCGGCGATGGCGCTGACAGTAACTGAATCCCCATCGTGGCGATTTTTGCCGCTTCCCATGGTTAATCCCAGGCCGGCGGCTTTCTCAAACTGGCCCGTTGCATTCAGGGTGTCCAGCATGCCCGCTAATCTCGCTTCTGCGGCTTTAACCGAGCTTGCCTCTATGGCATCGACACTCTGGGAGTAGCGCAACCCGGCGGTGGTTCCCAGCGCCAATACAAACAGCAAAAACACGACCCACATCTTGTCGTTAATGGACATGCGGATGAAAATTTTATCGATAGTTCGAAAATCGACCTGCTTCATTGGTACTCCAGAACGCGATTCGGCGAGTTGTTATTATTGCACCAAATTCAAAATCTTGCTCAGTCACTTTACTGATATTCTGCGTGGATTTGCACCAAAAAAAAGACGCCCTGGGGGCGTCTTTTACCAAAGCATTCCGGATTATTGCGCAGGAGCAGCTTCGGCAGGTGCGGCTTTTTCGATGGACACCAGTTCAACCTCAAATACCAGAGTCGAGTTGGCAGGGATAGTGCCATTGTCACGCTCACCGTAGGCCAGCTCAGCGGGGATCACGAAGCGGTACTTGGAACCCACAGACATCAGCTGCACGCCTTCGGTCCAACCGGCGATAACACGATTCAGGGGGAATTTGGCGGTCTGGCCACGGTCGTATGAGCTATCAAATGGCGTGCCATCGATCAGGGTACCGGCATAGTGCACTTCAACCACATCTTCAGCGGCTGGCTTGTCGCCTTCAGCGGCAACCAATACTTCGTACTGGAGACCAGACTCGGTAGTGGTAACGCCTTCTTTGGCCTTGTTGGTTTCCTGGAACTTTTTACCGTCTTCCAGATTTTTGGCGGCCAGCGCTTCAGCCTGAGCAACGCGCTTGTCGTTCAGCTTCTTGTCCAGATTCTGCAGCACTGTCTGCATTTCTTCTTCGGTCAGCTTCAGGGCACCGTTCAGGCCGTTGGCAAAACCTTCAACAATCAGGGTGCGATCCGCTGGCAGGCCGAGGGCTTCCTGCTCCTTGATGTGACCTGACATGTAGCTGCCGATGGAAGCGCCAACACTGTATGCTTCTTTCTGGGCCTCAGTGGTCAGGGAAACAGCTGGTGCAACTTCTGCTGCTTTTTCTTCTTTATTACAGGCAGTTAAACCTACTACGGCCAGGGCGACCAGAGAGTATTTATAAATAGATTTCATTGAAGCTTCCTTAGCGTCCTCAAGTGGTTACAATAACCTTTGTTATTCATCAAACCGCCCCACTTTATACTAGTTACTAAGCTTATGCCATGGGCAGCACCAAGCGGGGGCTGTCCGGAAATACAGACAGCAATGAGACCTGGGCATGTGGAATAAGTTCAACCTATGTAATCTGTGGCTGGCACTGGTTTTAGTGCTCTTATCGGGCTGTTCCCCGAAGCAAGCCGATGGGGTGTTGGTACTCAGTGACGCCCCCAGTTATGGCGCAACCCTGAGCCAGGACGCCGGCATGGCACTCATCAGCACCGAGTCCGGTGGTGTTGAGCTGTGGCAGCTCTCTCCCAAAACCCTCAAACACAGATGGCAACACGGACCTACCAGTAACGAGTCCATCGCCCTTGCCCTGTCGGACAACGGCGTTTATGCAGCCTCATTAAGCCGGGATTCAGTTGCACTGTGGAGGATAGATGACGGTTCTCAGGTGGGGCTTTGGTCACTGCCTTCGGTGGGGCAGGCGCTGGCGCTCTCCGATGGCGGAGGTCTCTTGATAGGACTCGCCGATGGCTCTGTGATGTCGCTCGTGGCCGGCCAAACCAAACTTATCCGATTCCTTGGACACAGCGAGAAGGTCAACAGCGTGGCGCTGTCAGCCGATGGCAAGTTGGCACTCAGCGGGGGCAACGACTATCAGGCCATTCTCTGGCAGGCCGATACCGGACAGCCATTGCAAACCCTGCAGTTTGATGCCCGGGTACTGGCTGTGGCGCTGTCCTCAAACGGTGAGCTGGCATTCGCCGCCGATGCCAAGGCCGATGCCCGCATTTTTGCCAGCCAATCCGGCAAAGTCATCAGTGAATTACGGATAAAGCAGCGCACCATGACCTTTTCTGCGGCCCGATTCAGCCACAACAATGCGGCATTGCTAACAGGCACCCCCTTTAGGGAAGTACTGCGCTGGCAAACAAAAGATGGAAAAGTAACCGGTCGCTGGCAGGTGAGTCTCTCCAATCGACCGCAAAATAAAGGTGCCGTTGTATACTCAGTGGCCGAAACCGGCCTGCCACAAACACCTGTTGCCAGCATCAGCAGCAGTGGCAGAGTGGAATACTGGTCAACGAGGTAACAATGCAAACAGATATACAGGCAATGCAACAGCAAATCGAAGAGCTGCAAACCAAGCTCGCTTTCAACGAGATGACGGTGGAAGAGCTGAATCAGGAAGTCATTAAGCTCAACGACATTGTTGCCAAGCAAACTCACGCGATTCAAATGCTGGTGAGTAAGCTTAAAGCGATGGAACCGAGCAATATCGCGACCCAGGCGGAAGAAACGCCGCCGCCCCACTACTGAGTATTCGCCACAAGAACAGGGAATTTCATGGCCAGCATCCAAACCGCCCCCATCGTCATCACAGGAGACCCGGTGCTCTATCAAAAAGCTGCACCTGTCACTGTGTTTGACGCCAATCTGGATAGGCTCGCGCAAACCCTGATGGCCACCATGTTGCAGGCCAAAGGTGTGGGCATAGCCGCGCCGCAGAGTGGCGAGAGTCAGCGGCTTTTCATCGTCGCATCCCGCCCCAACGAGCGTTATCCCGATGCACCCCTGATGGAGCCTGTGGTGATGGTCAATCCTGTGCTGCTGTCGGGTTCGTCAGAATGGGAGCTGGGTGAAGAAGGCTGTCTGTCGGTGCCGGGAAAACGGCTGGCCATCGCGCGCCATCTCTGGGTCGATGCCCAGTGGCAAGACTTGCAGGGCCGTACCCACTCCGGTCGTCTTACCGGCTTTATCGCACGGATTTTTCAGCACGAGCTGGATCACCTCAATGGCATCACCCTGCTGGAGCGCGTCACCATGGCGTCACAGGAGCGCGCAGCGGCTTCGGGAGAGACACTACTGTGAGCCAACGCTCGGCAGTACTCATAACAGCGCTCTTCCTTGGCGGCTGCGCCATGGGCGGCTTCTTTATGAGTTATCCAGCGCAGATGACACAGGTTAAGCAAGCGCTTTCGGGCCCGACGCCCCTGTCACCGCTGGCACAATTAAGCACAGAGCTCAGCGGCAAAGACGGCCTGCTTTATGCGCAGGAAGCGGGACGGGTCGCACAGGTCGGTGGCGACTTTAAAGCAAGCCAGGATTATTACCGAAGTGCCATTGCGACCTATGCCAAATTCGATGACCAGGCCACCGTCAGCCTCAACAACCTCGGCGCCAACGCCGGCAGTCTGGTATTGAATGATAATGTTATTCCCTACCGTGGCCCGGGATTTGAGCGGGTGATGGTTCACCAGTATCAGGCGCTCAATTACCTGATGCAGAACGACTTTGAAGGCGCTCTGGTGGAGGTGCGCCGGGCCAATGAATTACAGGCGCTGGAGCAAAAGCGCTATGAAAAATCCAAAGAGTCGGTCAAGGCCATGGCCAATGGCACTGTGGACAGTGAAATAAACCGCCTCGAACAGCAGGCTGGAACGGTTACCAGTTCTTTCTTAAATGCCTACAGCTACTACACCACTGGCCTAATCCATGAGCTCCTGGGGGAAGAAAACGACGCCTTTATCGATTATCGCAAGGCAGCGCAAATCTTCCCGGGCAATCCATACCTGGAGCAGGATCTGGTGCGCTTGGCCAAAAAGCTCGCCATGCCCCAGTATGAGGAATTCAAAGACAGGTTCGGCGACGCCATACTGCCCGGCCAACGGGACGGCCAGCTGGTACTGCTGCTGGAGCGGAATTTCGTGTTAGCCAAGCAGCCACTCACGGTCCCCTTTACCATCAACGGAAACTGGCAAACCGTATCGCTGCCAACCTATGGCAGCAGTGGTCCGGCGCCAGCGCCCCTTAGCCTGACGGGGCTGGATGCGCCCCTGCAGCCGGCAACCATCGCCAACATGGACGCACTCGCCATCAACGCGCTTAAAGAAGACTTGCCCGCACTGCTCATTCGTCAGGCGGCCCGGGTCTATGCCAAATCAGAGTTAACCCGCAGTGTGGAAAGCCAAAGCAAAAAACGCCGGGACGAGTTTGATGGCGCCGCCGTGGCCATGCAGATTTTTAATGTGTTAAGCGAACAGGCCGATTTACGCAGCTGGCTGACCCTGCCAAAACAGGCCCAGATGGGCCGCCGGTTTTTACCTGAGGGCGATTACAGTGTTACCCTTGGCAATGCCAGCAGGAACATAGAGATACGTCCCGGACAGACTACCCTGGTATGGGCGATTGACACGGGCAGCAACATCCGCTTTTATTCAATCAACATCAAAAGTAAATGGAACTGACTATGAAACACTTCAAACTGATTTTCATCCTGGCAGCGTCCCTTGGCCTGGGCGCCTGTCAATCCAAGGTTGAGTACGGAGACGCCACCGAAGTGGAAACGGTGAATGAGAACTTCGGTTCCACCGATCTGCAGGCCATCACCTCCAAGATGGTGGACAGCATGCTGACCTTCCCGCCTGTGGTGGCCATGACTGCCAAACAGCGTCCCATCATCTTCGTGGACAAAATCAAAAACAAAACCTCAGAGCACATAGATACCGAGTCGGTGACCGACTCCATCAGCAACAAGCTGCTACGCTCCGGCAAGTTCCGCTTTATCGATATGACCAAGGTGGACGCCGTTCGTAAGCAGCTGGATTACCAAAACAACTCTGGTATGGTTGACCCATCAACCGCCATCCGTTTTGGCCGCCAAATCGGCGCGCAGTACATGCTCTACGGCAACCTGTCCAGCATTGTGAAACAGGAAGGCAGCACCAAGGATGTGTACTACAAGATGACCATGCGTCTGATGGATTTGGAAACCGGTCTCATCGAATGGTCCGACGAAAAAGAAATCCGCAAGACCAAGTCCAAGTCATTCCTCGGCATGTAATTGCCTGTCTGGTAAGACAAAATCTGAAAATAAAAAAACCAGCGCCAATGCGCTGGTTTTTTATTGCGGTTAATCCATCCGTTACAGCCAAATCCCGCCAATCAGCGCAAAGCCTGCCACCAGCGCCAGAATGGGCAACCTGAGCACCTTCAGCGCTGCGAAACCGACAACCACCAGCGCCATGTCCATGGGGCCCACCACAGCAGAGAGCCAAATCGGCTGGTAGAGCGCACTGAGCAGCAGCCCCACCACAGCGGCATTGACGCCCGCGACCGCACCCGCCACCCTGGGGCGTTGACTCAGTCCCTCCCATGCGGGAAGAAACGCCAGCAGCAATAAAAAGCCAGGCAGAAAGATAGCCAGGGTCGCAATCAACGCCCCTGCCACAGCATCCCCGGTGGCCACATCGGCGCCCAAAAAGGTCGCCAGGGTAAACATGGGGCCGGGAATGGCCTGAGCGGCTGCATAGCCGGTCAAAAACCGGTCCGGCGACATCAGCTCGCCAAAATGTCCTTCCAGCAGCGGCAACACCACATGGCCACCACCGAACACCAGGGAGCCGGCCTGAAAGTTCACTGCTGCAATCCACGCCTCACTGCCGCCGCTGAAGGCTGAAACCCCATAAAAGGCGCCACCAAGGAGCAAGGTAAAGGCAAGCAGCCAGCCCCAGCCTATGCCGGCGAGCTTACCGCCAGACCCGCCGGATGGAGACAAGTAAACAACTCCCACCACAGCGGCCAGCGCCAGTACCCCAAACTGCACCCAACTGAGCCCGAAAAGCAGCAGCGCTATCGTACTGGCAGCCATAATCAGTCTCGCTGCCGCATGCTGGCAAAACTGGCGGAACATACCCAAACAGGCATCCATCACCACCACCACGGCAAGCAGTTTAAGCCCGTGAATGAGGCCGTCGAACCAGGACTGCCCCAACAGATTGGCACTGGTCACGGCCAGCAGATACATCAACATGGCCGATGGCAGGGTAAAGCCGACAAAGGCAGCCAGAGCACCGCCAAGCCCACCGCGGGTGAGTCCTATGGCAAACCCCAGTTGGCTGGAACCTGGCCCGGGCAAAAATTGCGACAATGCCACCAGGGCACCGAACCGCTTTTCATCGACCCAATTGAGTTCGCTGACGAAAGTCTGCCTGAAATAACCGATATGGGCCGCAGGCCCACCGAAGCTGGTCAATCCCAGCATGAAAAAACGCACGAAAATCTGCCACATAGCCTTGAGTTTTCCCCGAATGCGATGGCATCAGAGTATGACATCTTTGTGACACCAAGTTGACATAAAAAAACCACCGCAGCTGCGGTGGTTTTGGTTTTTGCTGGCCCGGGCACGAATTTCGTCTCCCGGGCCTTAACTGCACGATGGGCAGTCGGTCTCTTTCTGTATCAATTACTTGGACAGGAAGCGACGACGCAGACCCAGAGCAAGCAACATCATCAGTGCCAGAGGACCTGTGCTGCCACCACCAGAGGTGCTGGCAGGGGTTTCAGGCTGAGTCGTCACTGGAGGCTGAGGCTCAACACCGTCAGAAACTACGGTCAGCATAAAGCTGGTGGAAGCCGCATCACTTGGGTTTTCCACGTCGCTTACAGTCACAGTCACTTCCACTTCACCATGGAAATCTTTTTCCGGAGTGATGCTGATGGTGCTGCCGGAGCTGTTACCGGATACGGTGGCAGTGATGTGTTCACCGGTCACAGTAATCTGGTTCACGCTGTTTTGCTCATCGGCGAAGAGCACTTCGATACCTTCCAGAGTTGTGTTTTCGTTCACGCTCTGGTCGGCAATGGCGCCCAGGGTGATATTGCCCGGTACAACAACATCGTGGTTGATTTCGATATCGGCCATGCCTTCAACCTGGCTGACAGCGTTAAAGCTCAGTGTCTTACCGGCAGCGCTTGGTTTGACCTTGGTCCAGGCAGTCACTTCGAACTGCGACGATTCAGGACCCTGGTAGTCATAACAGATCACCAGACCATTCTTGAGTTTCTGGTCGAGGTCATCAAAGGCAAACTGCTCTCCACGATAACCTTCCAGCGGACCGTGACTGTAGATACCACCACGGAAACCCTGCAGGCCGATAGAACCACGACCATCTTCGTTGCCGAAGTCGATATTGTCGTAGGCCATCATCATCTCGTATTCACCGTCACCAAAGCGGGTGTTTACGTTGAAGATAAGCTCGAAGTCGAATCTGTCGGTCATTTCATCCCACTGGTAGACACGGTTTGCATCGCGACCTGCTGGCAGATATGAACGGGCGTTATCGTACTCCAGGATACCCCAACCGGTTTGGGTGCTGGCGATACTGATACCGGCGCGCTCCTGCAAACTGTTAATCAGCGGAGTCGCCATGATGGCTTTGGTCGACGCTGCGCTGAGACCATAACCACGCCACAGCATACCAATGCTTTCGTATGGGAAGCTCAGGTAAGGGAAGATGTCATGGTATGGGAAGAAGAAGGGTTGACCTTCCCACAGTGACACAGTGCCATGGGCACGGATATCCAGCGCGTTCTGCTTGCCAGAGTTTAGGTTGTCGGCGTTATTGTACAGATGGAAGGAATCATAACGGCCACCGAAAATCAGATCGATTGGCAATACCACACCGTTACGGGTCAGGATGCTGTTGTCCTTACCATTGAGGGCACGGCCATTGGCGTCGTATTCCACCGGAGCGAAACCGCTGAACATAGGATAGATACGGAACTCTTCCAGGTTCACATAGCCGCCCGGATTCTTGTTACCAAAGTCCGGGGTGCGGCACATGGCGTCTTCCACGTTTGTGGACACCTTGTAAGAAGGCGACAGCTCACTGGTGTCAGGCTGCACACCACTGATGGTCAGCTTGCCATTTTCCAGTTTGATGTCAGTCACCATGGTGCTGGAAGACGTCAGTACATCTTCAACATCCAGGCTCAGATCGGCCGGTACGTCTGCGGCAATGGTAAAGGCGCGGTCAGCACCCGAGTCATTGGGCAACACGGTGAAAGTGAACGGAATCACATCGCCTTCTTTGGCACCGGTTTGCGGCGCATCCAGGCTCACATCGTCATTACCGCGGATCAGTTTGAACGCAGTCTTACCAATATTACCGGCATTGATGTCAGACGTGCCGAAATCGATCAGGGAGTAGTAGATATCCCCTGTTTGCATTTCAGGCATGTTCCAGTTTACCTGTACATCCACCGCATCCTTGCCGTTGCTGGCAGGGACATCGATGCTCATGCCAGCGGCCAGCTCATCGGTCACCACGGTAGTGGCATACTGGAAAGTCTCTTCCGGGAAGTTATGGTAGTTGTTCTGTGCACTGCCCTTGCGGTTGTTGTAGAACACGGCCCAGTACTGACCTTCTTCCGGTTCATTGATGTTACAGAAGTTGTTGTACTGGATGTGGTTTGACACACACAGCAGTTCCTCGAAGGGATCTGCCTGACCGTTACCGTTGTAGTCCTTACCCACGTACACCAGCAGGTTACCCTTATCGAAAGTACCTTCCAGTGGTGACTCAGTGGTTCCCAGAGACTCTACAATCAGACGACGGGCATTGGCTGGCACGTCAATCATCACTGTGGCGGTCGCTTCGTCCAGACGCTCTTCCATAGGAACAGTCATGTCAGCGTTGGAAGACCAGGGGAAGTTGCCGTCATTGTCCTTTGGCAACACCAGTGTCTGCACATCGGCCTTCACCGGATTGAAGATACGGCCATGGATGTTATCACCCTCGGGCAGATTAATGCCCTTGAGCACGGCATTGCCTTCGTTGCGGTGCGCAGTGGCAGCCAAACGAGCAGGCATGTCGTTCATGTCGTACTTGAATACCACAGGCCAGTGGGCCTCAGGCGCCTTGCCACTGGTCTCGGAGAAGATCAGATTGGAGTGCAGCTCCACTTCGGCATTCGAGAACCAGTCCTGGGTATCCATGATGGACGCCTCAATCACTATGGTCTGGGTCTCACCGGCCGCCAGGGTGAACTCGCTTGGGCTGACCTTGATGTTAACACCGTTCTGAGCAGACTGAGAGCGAGAGTCGAAGGCCCAGTTCACCACGTCATCGTGGGTCACAGACCAGCTGCCGTCTTTGGTCGCTTTAACGGTACGGATCCACTGACACTTTGGCTTACAGCTGAAGTTCACCAGCTGTGGAATGTTCAGCTTGTGAACAGCACCACCGTTGAGTGGATCGGCTGCACGGAAGTTGTCAGCAGTCTCATCCATGATGAGGCCAGCCTGAACGGCGTTGGCTACATTGATACGGCCGGTACCGGCACGGTAAGTGGACGCCAGTTCAATATCACCGGTTGCTTCGTTGAGACGGCGATACTGCACCTTGTTTTCGGCAGTCATGGCCAGCGCTGACTGGATTTCAGTGGCAGTCCAGGAAGGCTGTGCCTGCTTGAGCAGCGCCATGGCACCGGCCACATGGGGTGACGCCATGGAAGTACCGCTCAGGAAGGCATAATCGCCCGAGCCCGGAGCTGCGGTGAACGGATGCTCATCGGCAAAGGCGGCATAGATGTCAACGCCGGGCGCGGCAACGGCGGGGATCAGCGCTTCTGGTGTAGAAGAGCTTGGACCACGGGAAGAGAAAGCCGCCAGCCAATCGGCATTTTCCGGGTTCAACTCACGCTCAATGCGGGTGTTGCCGATGGTCAGCATATGGTCTGTGCCCTTGGCCAGCCAATCGCTCAGGCCATAGCCGCTCATGCCATTGTCCCAACGGCCATCCCACTCTTCTTTGGTGATGTGGATAGAAGGCACAGAATACTTGGCCAGAGATACCAGCGGGTCGTTATTGGCATAGTTGTACATGATCATGCCATCAGCGCCACCGGCCTTGACGTTGTCAGCCTTGGCAGTGCGGGCAATACCATTGGGGTCTGTCAGACTGTTGCGCTTACAAACGACAATCACATCAACTGGATTACCGCCACTGTCCTGAAGATCAAAGGTGCCTTCCGGGAAAGGGGTTCCGCAGTATTCATCACCGAAGTTTTTGGCCTGCACCACCATACCTGTTACCGGGGTATCGTTGATGGCGCCGCCGACGATTTCGCTCCAGCGTGGTGCTTCGCTGCCACCCATGGGGT
The DNA here is from genome assembly GCF_019457615.1 of Shewanella zhangzhouensis. NCBI lineage: Bacteria > Pseudomonadati > Pseudomonadota > Gammaproteobacteria > Alteromonadales > Shewanellaceae > Shewanella > Shewanella zhangzhouensis. Next base: position 827,912 of record NZ_CP080414.1, on the reverse strand, counting down.
CGGTCAGCTTGGTTTCAACAACCACTTCACGGTCGTGAGTCGTGGCAGCCACGTTCATCAGCCAGGGAGAGGCATGGTCGATAGCACCAAAGTACTCTTTATAACCAACTGGTTGGCCTGAGTTGCCGGCAGCGGCAGCCACAGAAATGCCTGCTTCACGGGCGGCCAGGAAGGCCAGCTCCACATCGTCGCTCCATGGGTGAGAATCCTGACCACCGATGGAGAAGTTAATTACATCCACACCATCGCTGATGGCATCTTCGATACCGGCGATCAGCGCCTCACCCGGACAACCGCGGAACTCGGCCACGTCGTTGGAAGGATGACACACCTGATAGGACACTATGTTGGCGTGGGGGGCTACACCGCTGATACGTGGGAACAGGCCTTCCTTGATGATGGCGCCATCGGACACAGCATCGGCCGTTGGTGTAGAGAAAGGCACATCGTTGAGCACGTTACCGGCCGCAGTCGATGCCACGTGTGAACCGTGGCCCTGGTAATCTTCACCCACGGCTGGACGGGTATCACCAAACACACCACTGGTGAAGTTGTCGGTGATAACAGGGTAAGAACGTACACCAATCAGCTTGTCGTTACAGAGGGTTTCGAAACCGTCTTTGGCGCAGTCACCAACGTAGTTGCCGGCACCCCAGGGGTTGGTGTGATCGTAACCGTCACCACCGATATCGGCGAAAGAGGCGTGATCAGTGTTAACACCGGTATCCACGATACCGACGATAACTTTTTCACCCTTGTAAGGTACGGATTGGGTAACACTGCCGTCCCAAATCTTGTTGGCCTGGATAAGCTCAGGACCCGCATCAGACAGCAGCTCGTAGGTCTTGGCGCGGCGCACGGTGGCAACACCGGCAACCTCTGACATACGCTTGGCTTCATCCTGGGTCATGGCCATGGAGAAACCGTTCACGGCATTGGTAAACTGGGCGCGTACTTCACGCTGTCCCACAACGGCGGAAGCCGCAGCCAATACATCGTTTTGTTTGCTCAGCAGTTTTGAGCGATAAGCAGCCACTTCATTGGACACAGGCTTACCGGCGACAAAGAGTTTGCCTTTGCCACCCTTGGCACTGCGGGCCTGTATGCCCACACCGGAGTTAGCCAGCGGCTTGTCGCGCAGGGTAACAATGTATACATGCTCACCGCTGAGGCCTTCTTCGTATTCGAAGCGACGTGATTGCGGGGTGATCTGGATATTCAGACCTTCACCCTGACCAAGGCTATCCTCGGTAACGGGTGAACCGCTTTGCAATTGGGCGATTTGTTCAGTGCTCAGCTTCAGGGGTTCGAGTTTATGCTGCTCGATGACGTTCAAGCTGGCCGCCGCATACATGCTGCCAGCCCCATAAAGGGTCGCTACCACAGCACTGGTTACGAGGTTCAGTTTCAAGACGCTATCTCCGATGTTGTTATTGGAATGCTTGCTCGTCCGCCGGTGAAAAACCGGTCAGGAAGGCATCATCTAAGCACCGTCTGAAGAAAGAACCTCAACACTTTGATGTAGCATTTTGTAGACAAATTTAACAACTGATACAAAATCAAAACACTTCGACTGGATGTAGCATTTTGTAGCCTTTTCCAGTATTTGCTGGAGAGCACAGATTATCGTGATAATCTCTGGGCAAAGAGCCCGAAAAACACACAAACTTATTCCAAAAGCGCTAATAAGAAATAACCCATGAAACCCCTGATACTGTTTATGCTGATGCTGTCTCTGGCTTTCCCCGTGAAAGCGGAAGAGTTGCAAACAGTGACTCCGGGAGACTGGCAGGTCTCGCTGGCCCTTGGCTATGGGATACTTGAAAACCCCCGCAAAAAAACCGAAGACATCACCACCTATGTACTGCCAAGCTGGTATTACTACGGCGAAGACTTTTACGTTGAGAATTTCACCCTGGGATACAGCCTCTACGAAACCGACTGGTTGAGTGTAGATGTACAGGGACAGTTAAACGATGACGGTATCTATTTTGAGTACGATGGATTTGGTAAGTTGTTGCTGTCGGACATCCTCGGCTACAAACCCAATACCGGCCCCATAGTTCGTCCGGGGGTTGAGCCGCCCAAACTTGAGCCGGTAGAGCGCAATCTGTCTTATCTCGGCGGTCTCAGCGCAACCTGGTACACGCCCGTGTTCGACCTGACAACAGGGGTGTTTTACGACATCACCGGTGTACACAACGGCTATGAGTGGCAACTCAGTGCCAGAAAGTCCTTCGCCTGGTCTTGGGGCGCCGCAGGTATAGAGATTGGCGGCGTATACAAAAATGCCGATTTGGTGGACTACTACTACAATGTGACGCAAGCAGAGTCCGGCGCCAGACGCCCGCCTGCGCCGCTTGAAGCGGCCACCAACTGGCACGTCAAAGGCGTGCTGAACATTCCCCTGAGCGACAGTCTGAACTTTATTCTCACTGTCAATCATACCCGCCTGGGTAAAGCCATAAGAGAGAGCGCTCTGATAGAAAGAGACGATCTTTTCTCGGGTTTTGCCGGCGTCAGCTACAGTTTCTAGGAGCGGGTATGGGAAAGCGAATGTCACTGTTGTTCTTGCTGTCGCCGCTGTGCATAGTGCCACTGGCCATGGCGGACGAGTTGAATGTTGCACCCAAAGCCTGCGCCACCAGCAGTGAAGCACTTCCCTGCCGTTTCAGTATTTCGGTACATTACCAAACAGATACAGAGCAGAATCTGTGTCTGTGGCTTAAACATGAAGCAGAGCCCCGTCGTTGTTACACGGGGCTGAAAGAGCTCAGTGAAGAACTCTCGCTGGCACTGGAAAAAGATGCCACCATCGAAATCCGGGACATGAATTCCCGCGTACTGCTTTCAACCCAGGTGTCGGTGGTCTTGTTTCAACCACCGCAAAAACGCAAACGCAGGGGGCTGAATTGGGATCTGCTGTAAAACACAAACTGCTGCTGATTGAAGACGACTTGCCCCTGGCAGAACTCATTGTGGATTTTCTTGAGGCCGAGGAGTTCAGTGTTATCCATGCCGAGTCCATTGAAGAGGCCTTTACCAAAAGCCAGGGGCAGAACATAGAGTTGGTGCTCTGTGATGTGATGCTGCCCGGGCAGGATGGCTTCAGCGCCTTTCCGACCTTATCCAAAAAGGTTCCCGCACCCATTATTTTTATGACGGCACTGGCCGCACCGGAAGATGAAATCTTTGGCCTGGAGCTCGGCGCTGCCGACTATATCAGCAAGCCAGTGGTACCCAACCTGCTGCTTGCCCGCATTCGTGCCCGGCTCAGTCGTCCGCCATCGCCCCAGAGCAACAGCCAGATTTGGGAGCAGGATGGCCTCATCCTGCACAAGGCACATCAGCAACTGTGCTTTGCCGATCAGAATTACCCGCTGACAACCCAGGAAACCGAGCTAATGTGGGTCTTTGTGCACCATTTGGAGCAGGTATTGAGTCGTGAATACCTGTTTGAGCAAATCATAGGCCGTGAATACGATGGCCTTGACCGTGCCATGGATCTGAAAATTTCGCGCCTGAGACGTAAACTGGAAAACATCGGCATCCCGGGCCTCGCCATTCGCACGGTGCACGGCCGGGGCTATCTGCTGAGCTTTGCGACCGACGAGATATGAAGCCTCAGCTTATCCGGCTGTTTGTTCTTATCATCGCCTCCTGCGCCTTTATTGTTTGGTCCTTTAACCTTATCTACAGTGCGTCCGACGAGGCATATGGCTACAGCCTCGATGCCGACGCTCTATTAAAACAGGGGCGTTTGGGGTTTCGTGAACTGCAGCCGGGCAGCATTGCTTTTGCCCCTGAACTGCAGACCCGTCTCGACAATGGCGACGTCATTTCCCTCACCCATCAGGATGGCAAAGAGTTTTATTATCTGCGTCTGGACAGTGGCCATATTCGGGAAATGGGCCCCGTTAATCCCCAGGCGCAGCACAGCCAGCTAAACACCCTGATCCCACTCCTCTACGCTTCACTGGCACTGGCGATTCTTCTGCTTATCGGAAGAGTGTTCAAAGATTTAAGCCTGCTTCAGTCACAGGCGCTGAGTTTTGGTGCGCACCCCAAGCGAATCAAAACCGGCATCAGCCAACGATCGGCGATTTATCCCTTAGCCAAGGGGTTTGAAACCATGACGGGGCAAATTGTCGATTTTTTGGAGCTGCACCGGGATCTGTCGCGGATCATGTCCCACGAGATCCGCACGCCGCTGTCGCGGATGCGGTTTGTGCTGGAGTTGGCCCGGGCGCAATTGTCTGAAAAACACAGCGCCCGGCTGGAAGAAGATATCAATCAAATCGAGGCCCTGACCAAGAGCTATCTGTCGTTTGCGCGGGTTGAGCACCAGCAACCCAGTCAACATCGCCAGTGGGTGAATGCGCCTGAATTTATCAAAGCCGTGGCAGATAACTTTGCCGTATACGCCCCCAAATACAACGTGCACTGCCAGGTGGACTGCGCCCTCAGTAACGATAAGGTGTTGATTGACCCGCTGAGCATGGACCTGGCCAGCCAAAACCTGATAGCCAATGCTCTGCGATTCGCCAGCGGCAATATCAAGCTGACCCTGGTCGCAGAAACCCGCCATTGGCGGCTAACCGTTGAAGATGATGGCCCGGGCATACAGGAGCCGGGCAAAGACTTGCGCCAGGCATTTCAGCGGGGGAGTAAACAGCAAAGTGCCGGATTTGGCCTGGGCCTCTATATCGTGCGCAAAATTGCCATCTGGCATCAGGGCAAACTGACAGTGGAAAACTCGGCCGAACTTGGCGGCGCCGCCATCAGTCTGCGCTGGCGCAGGCCGCTTCCTTGAGCAGCAGACACAGCACCTCAAAGTGGTCACTGTGGGGGAACATATCGAACAGCTGTACCCGGGCAATGCGATAGCCTGAGATCAGGGCCAGATCTTTAGCCAGCGTCTCTGGGTTGCAGCTGGAATAAATAATGGCTTTTGGACCAAAGGCCGACAAACGCTCACACAGCTCCTCACCTATACCCCGGCGCGGTGGATTCACTATGATGACCTCAGGCACTTCCTGTGCCTGCTGACCCATGGCAAAGTCGGTGGAATCCAGCGCTGCAAACGCCAGATTATCCAGTCCCATGGCCGCTGCCGAGGTTTTGGCGCAGTCGATGGCTTCGGCTTCAATCTCAATGCCTGTCACAGGCAACGACGCACTGGCACAGTGCAACCCAAAGCCGCCAACACCGCAAAAAAGATCCCACAGGCTCTTTGGCTTTAATTCTTCGACCCACTTGGCCGCGGTGGCGTACAAACTCGAGGCCACCTCGGGATTGGTTTGGAAAAAGCTTTTGGGGCGGATAAAGAGTGGTACCCCGTTAAAGACCTCATCAAGGCGGGTGACTTGGGTAAGAAAGATTTCCTCTTCACCTTCGAGCCTTGCCATGTGCACCGGTTGCAGGTTCACCGAGACCACCTTGATGGCCGGGTAATCGGCCATGAGTTTAGGCAGTTCACGTTCGATACGGGGAATGGCATCCTTGCTTCTGAGCACAAATCGCAGCATAAACTCACCGCGCACGGCGCTGCGGGTCAGCAAAATAAACTTAAGCTCGCCCCTGGCTTTATCGACCCGGTAGGGAGGAATGCCTGCGCGGCGCACAAAGGAAGTGAGCTCAAGCAAGAGAGCCTGCATGTCTCGTGGATAGAGGGGGCAATGGCTAAGGTCCACGGGTTGACCATCGGGACCCGGAATACCCAGTACAGGGGCGTGGGCAGCGCCCATAACCACCATTTTCGCTTTGTTGCGAAAACCAAACTCAGGACCGGATACCGGAGCCAAACGTTCGTCTACCTGCAGATTGCCCAGCAGATGGGTGAGCCTGGCTTCTTTCTCCAGCAATTGCTCACTCACAGGCTTGGGCATCAGACGGCACGACTGACAGAGTCCCCGGTTGAAATAGTCACAGCTCACGTTCGGCTCCCACATCGAAAAACGGCGCACACTTTAGCCTGTTTGCGCCATAAAATCATCCCGGTTCACCGGACGGCTGAGGGGCAACTTATCCACATCGGCAATCGCGGTCCTTTCTCCCAGTTGTGCCCTCACCCAGCCAAGGACTTCGGCGGCACTGCTGCGAAAGGTGGTCAGCTTGCCGCCGTACAGGCTAAGCAGTCTGGGGTGAGAGCGGCACGTGTGCATCAGGGTGTCCCGCGGGGCGTGAAAGGCATCACCGCCACTGCGGGGGAGCACCCTGACCCCACAAAAGGTATCTGTGACTTTTTTCTCCAGTTCATCCACTCCACCGGCGTTGGGAAAATAGTGCGCGTAGAGCGCCAACAGGTAACGTTTTTCGGCTTCGGTGACCACGGGCTTGTTGTCCAAATGGGCCAAACGGGTTTCGGTGGTACCCACCAGGGTTTTGCCGTACCAGGGCATAACAAACACCACCCGCTGGTCGATGGGAGACTCAAGGTAAAGCACACCGTCGACAGGCGGAATGTCCAGCAGCAAGTGCGCCCCCTGCACCCAGTCAATCTCCAGCGCCGATACACCTGGCGTCACCCGCTCAAGCAGCTGATTCACCCAGGGGCCGCAGGCGTTAATGACCACACTGGCCTGTATTTCATGTTGCAGTCCGTGCTGCGTGAAACTCACCTGACAAGCATCACCACTGTGCTCGATGTGCCCCACTTCAGCCCATTCAAACACGTCAGCTCCGAGCAGGGTTGCACTGTGCGCAACCGCCTCACACAGCAGCCTGTCGTCAGTTTGCGCATCCCAGTATTGGAATACTGCCTCAAGCCCCGAGCTGTTTAATCCCTGTAACCTGGACCACTGGGTCTGGCTCAGGGTTTTAAAGCGTCCGAGGGCATCGAATTCGCTCAGGAGTCCATACAGGGACAAGCCCGCCCTGATGGTGAGCGCGCCGCGGCGACTGTTGCGGTAGACAGGAAAATAAAAGGGGACGGCCTTCACCAGAGAGGGCGCCAGCCGTAGCAGTGCACGGCGCTCTTTCAGGGATTTGCGCACCAGGTCCAACTGCATTGTCTCGAGGTACCTGAGCCCACCGTGGATGAGTTTACTGGAATTACCGGAGGTCGCTTCGCCTATCCGCTGCCGTTCAATCAGGGCCACCGAATATCCGGCCGCCGCAGCAAACTGAGCTATGCCCACGCCTGCAATACCGCCGCCCACCACCAGCACGTCCACTCGCTTCATCCTAGGATTCCCGCTCCAATAACTTGGCCGCTTTGTCGCACAATCTTTTCAGCTCGGCCAGTTCTTCCAGTCCGGTCCCCACCATGCAGCGCATTCTGTCGGGAATATCCCGGGCACCGCGTTTGAGGAGCCTGCCATCGTCGGTTAAATGCAGCACCCTGACTCTTTCATCGTGCTCCGAACGGCCACGGCTGACCAGGCCCTTTTGTTCCAGGCGTTTGAGCAGTGGCGTCAGGGTACCCGAGTCCAAATGCAGGCGCTCACCCAGCGATTTTACGCTGAGGCCTTCTTCTTCCCAGAGCACCAGCATCACCAGATATTGGGGATATGTCAGTCCAAGCCCATCCAACACGGGACGATAGGCGCGGATCATCGCATTACTCGCCCGATAGAGCGAAAAGCAGACCTGTCGGTCCAAAGCCAGAGTATCTTGCACCTGAAGCCTCACATCGATTTATATTGCACACAAATTAGTTGTGTTATAGCAAAAAAAATGACCCTATGGCGAGCCAATTTCAGTGAAAAATTACAAATTGTCTCAGCCAATTTACTGACACCCAAACACCGAAAAGAGAGACAGAGACAGCCAGGTTGCGGCGTTGGTTTTCTGACGTTTTTTTCGAAACTGAAACCACCCTGTTTGCCTCTGTCTACAAATTGAATTCCGCTGGGCTTTCCCTTACAGTGGCAGGCCTAAAGAACCCAGGATTTACAGGATTTTGTTCTTTAAAGGTGAAGGATGCTGAAACATATAACTATGATAATAAGCCTTGCAGTTTTTGGCGCCAGCGCCAGCTGTGAAGGCATTACAGAGCTCGGTGCTGTGAATTTCGACAAAAACAGCTCCTACTTCGATGCCGCGGGCACTGCCACCCTGAAACAACTGCTTGAAACCCAACAAACCAGTGCCGACACAGGTAATGGTTATCTGTTGCTCGAATTTGCATTCAATCGCAATGCCGGTGACGATGAGCTGCAAAAATACAATATGTGGCTCGCCGAGCGCCGTATCGAGCGGGTAAAAAGCTACCTGACCAACGCAGGCTTTGGCGCTGTGATGGTAAGCCGTATTCGTACTGCGGTGGATACCGAAAGCCGCGCCCTGGCATTGAAATGGTGCAAGACCAGTGATGAAGACCAAGGCCAAATGTTGGCCGATGCCTCCGTCGCCGAACACCGTCTTTGAAATCAAAGACCTTTCGGTGACCCCAGGGGCATCTTGATCTCAATTCCGGTATTTTTCTGATGTGTTTTGCAGTTTTGAAAGCATGATTTAATCCGCCATGGGGATTTCAGTAAAGTAGAGTCAGAGGTTTTGTCTTTGCTTCCCACCTGAGGTGGGTCTGGAGGCCCTATGGTCCGCGCAATCTTGCTTTCATTACTGATGCTATTGTCTATTCCGGCATTTTCAGCCACTGAAGATCTCACCACATCACCGGTTTGGCATCAGACAGATGCCGACGGCAAGCCTGTGGTAAAGCTCTATTTTTTCTGGTCCAAGACCTGCCCCCACTGCGCCGAGGCCCATCCTTTTATCGATGCACTGCCAGAGCAGTATCCCTGGATTTCCCTCGAGTCTTATATGATCACGGCGCCCGGTGCCCGGGAAAAATGGCAGGCCGTCGCCAAGTCCACCGGCTCAGAGGCACGCTCTGTGCCCTATTTCGCCATTTGCGGTAAGGCCAGCGTGGGCTACAGCAGCGCCGAGGTCACAGGCCAATACCTGCTTGGCAGGCTCAAGGAGTGTTATCGCAGCCTCGGTGGTACAGTCGGTGACGATGGCCCCGCGATAACTCCTGCATCCAACACACAACAGCCGCTCTTTGGTACCTGCAGCTCCGCCGGTGAGGCCGGCACCTGCGATCTGGGTGAAGAAGCCGCCAGCTCCGATGTACAGCCGGTCGAATTACCCTTTATCGGCGTTGTCACACCGGACCAGCTATCCCTGCCACTGCTGACCCTGGTGCTGGCCGGCGTGGATGCCTTCAATCCCTGCGCCTTTTTCGTGCTGCTGTTTTTGCTGTCCATCATGGTTAACGCCAAGAGCCGCAGTCGAATGCTGGTTGTCGGCGGCATTTTCGTGTTCTTCTCAGGCTTTATTTACTTCCTGTTTATGACCGCCTGGCTCAACATGTTTGAACTGCTGGGCGCCGATGGGGATGGTGGTAACATCATTCTCGCCGCCGGTTTGCTGGCGCTGGTGGCAGGTACCATCAACGTCAAAGAATTTTTCTTTGAAAAGGGCGATGTCAGTCTGTCGATGTCCGCCGAAAAACGCACAGGGCTGATTAAACGCATGGGCAAGCTGTCCAGTGCCAGCTCCATGACTGCCATGATCCTGGGCACCACAGTGCTGGCCATCCTCGCCAACGCTTACGAGCTGCTCTGCACCGCCGGCTTCCCGATGATTTATACCAGTGTGCTGGCCATGCACGAGCTGCCCGCAGCCGAGCGGTATTTTTATCTGGTGATGTACAACGTCGTCTACGTGATCCCGTTGGCGCTGATAGTGCTGGTGTTTGCCCTGACACTGGGTAAGCGCAAACTGAGCGAGAAGGAGGGGCAAACCCTCAAGCTGATGTCTGGCATCATGATGGTGGGCTTGGGTGGCATGCTGGTACTTGATCCCACCTCACTGCAAAATGTGGTGCTGGCGGTGGCGTTGATCCTCGGTTCCATCGGCATTACCAGCGTGTTGATTATTGGGCGAAAGTTACTTACCGCCCGTCAAAGCTGATGCCAAAGGCGCCATGTTCCGTTGCAATGAGCCCTTGCAATGAGCGACCGTAGCGCTAAAGTTTACTGCATGATGGCCGATAAGCCGGTATCGACCACATGCAGTCTGGAGGAGTTTTCCGTCGATGAGCATCAACAGCATTGAACCCAATCTGAGCCACGGCGCCATTGGCGTGAAGGTGGCACAACTGGCGAAAGATCAGCAAAAAGTGGAAGGGCAAATCGCCGTCGACCTGATTGCTGCAGCCACCGCGCCTGCCCCAAAGGCAGAACCCGTTGGCAACATTGGCCACAATATAGACACCACCGCCTGACCGTCAGCGTTCAATGCGGGAGGCAATGGCCTCATCCAACAGCGCCTGCTGCTCTCGAGCCAGGCGCTTTTGTTTTTCGGCCGCTCTTTCGTCCATATACTGCTCTACCTGCGCCTCACACTGACGCCGGTCACCATAAGGGTCAACAGGATCCCTGTCGGTTCTAAGCTCGCACAACATCTGGGCACAGCCCCCAAGGTTTAAAAGAATCAGTGCCAGTAATAAGCCCATTCGCCAATGTCTCACACGTCCCCCATCATCAGGTTACCTACAGATGCTCACTAAATAGCATACTGTGACTGTATCCACACTGACTCAGCTCATCCCTGCAACTTGTTATAGAGCACTTACAACTTGAATTGGGACGTCGCGCTTTGCAGCTCTTCGGCAAACTCAGATAACTCAGAGGAAACCTGATGCACCTGATCCAGAATATTCAGGGTTTGTTCGAAAGACGCATTCATATCAACCACATTATCCACCACCCTGGAGGCCACCTGAGACTGCTCATCGGTTGACCTGGCAATGTGGGTGTTCATGGCATTGATACTGACAATTTGTTCCTGAATGGTCTTGAGCGCCAACCCCGTCTTTTGGGCATGCTCCTCGTTTTCACTCGACTTGGACATAGCCACTGTCATGGTACTGACAGATGATTCGGCGGCGCCTTTGAGCCGGGACAGTACCTCACGAATTTCCTTGGTGGCATCAGCGGTTTTCGATGCCAGGGCACGCACTTCATCTGCGACCACCGCAAAACCCCGCCCCTGCTCGCCAGCCCTCGCCGCCTCAATGGCCGCATTCAGTGCCAACAGGTTGGTTTGCTCGGCAATGGACGTGATGACATTCAGTATCGAACTGACACTTTCCGTATCTTTCGCCAATTCATTAATGGCATTGGCCGCATGTTCAATTTCGCGGTTCAACTCCAAAGAGATGTCCATGGTGCGTTGTACCACTGCCATCCCGTCCATGGCTTCACGCTCTGCTATTTGCGCCGCATCTGCTGCCTGACTGGCATTATGGGAAATATCAATCACCGACAGGCGCATCTCTTCCATAGAGGCCTGAACGGTTTGAGCATCATGACTCTGACGCTGGGTAGCGCCCGTTGCCGTTTCCATCTTGTCTTTCAAATCATGGGCATTCTTGAGCAGCGGCGACGTGACATTCACTACCCTCTGGATAGAATCGGCCAGGAGTCCCAAAAAGCGATTGAAGTTACTGGACACCTGCCCAAGCTCGTCGCGACTGCTGGCGGGTAGTTGATGTCGCAAATCCCCCTTGCCATCGGCGAGTTCACCAAGGGAATGGGCCACCCCTTTGGCACTGGCGCTGATTGCACGGGCGATGGACATGGTCACTATGGCCATAAACAGCAGCAGCACAACCCCCACCACCATGGTTAGCCAGAGGCTGTTTTGCGATCTGTCGGCGGCCTCCTTGATGGTATTTTTGAACTCCAATACCTTGGCCTGCTTGTATTGCTGCACATGACCCAGCAGGGCTTCATATACAGCGGACTTTTTCTGACTGATGGCACCTATGTTGGCCATATCTGCAGAACCATCCAACATGCTCTTTGCCAAGCCAGAGGTTATCTGGTTGTAATTGGCGAGCTGCGACTGCATCTGTCGAAGCGTGTCGGTCTCTTTTATGTCTGAGCTCTGCAACAGCGTTAGGTTGGCCGCCAGGTTTTCATGCAGGCCGCCTGCTTGCTCCAACAGGTCTTCATCGGCAAATGACACCGCCTGGGTGTATACCTCCTCGAGCCGCTGCACCAACATCAAATTTTGGTTGGCCAGTTCAACCCGCTGGTAAATCTTCTCTTCCATAAATCCCAGGGTTTCACGATTTTTATTGATAGAGACCAGACTGATAGCCAGGTTCACCGCAAAGATGATCACAGAAATGATGAAGATGACACCGACTTTTTTAAAGATGGGAAGGTTATTAAACCATGTCATAGACAGCCCCTTAAAAGGGGTGCCGATCTGAGTCGGCACCGCCAGTTAGAACTCGGCAACCACCTTTACCGAGCCATTTACCTGACTACTATCAATATAGCCAATAATGTTGGGATTGGAGGACACCAGTCCCAGTACCTCTTCGGCAGTGGTCACTTCCTTGGGGGGAGTGCCCTTTCCTGTAAAGACCTTCTGTGACCAGTATGACTTGAGTTGACTGGATGACTTACCCAGTACATTGGTATCGAAGGCTTCCCTGACAGGCCCGGACTCTATGTTCACCGGCACGGCCTGACTGCCGCCGGGAAAGGACTTGGTTTTGCCCAGATAAATATTCTCAATCGCCTTTTTATCAATAGTGTCGCCATTACCTGGATGCACTATCACGGCTACCCCGGCCCAGGCCTGCATGGCGCTCAGGCATAAAAGGATGGCAGAAATCACGGTTTTCATGGCTCTCTCCTAAAATACCAGGTCTACACCCAGGCTGATTGACTTGGAGTCCCCGGCAACCCGCCAGGAGTCGTCGGTACCGGCCCCGGTTCCGTCGTCTTTTACATCGTCATATTGGATTTTAAAGGCAGCCGATGGGTGGAAATCCCAGCGAAGCCCCACGGAAGTGGTGTTGTGGATTTCACTGCCATCATCAAAGTCGGAATAAGAGACAAAAGGCATAAAGTCTTTAATGCGATAACCCAGAGTCACCAAATAGGTATCAAGATCCGAGTCTTGGAGGGTCAAGCGATTGACTTCAGTCAGCACCACCAGATTGTTCCAATCGATGTTGACCGACAAACCATAAAATTTTCCATCACGTTCGGTTTCACCGTCCCACTCCACCTGTTCACCACCGATGAAGCGCTCGTTGGTGTACTGCATATGGGTGAGACGTATATCCAGCCATTCATAGTTAAGCTGCACCACCACGCCACCTATGTCTTTCCAGATTTCCCGGGTGGACTCGCCGAAAAAGAATTCCGACAACAGCTTGTTGGGCTCATCATCTTCGCGGCCAAAATACACCTGACCTGTCAGCGTCCAATCCCCTATCAGGTAGTTATAAAGGGCACTCACGCCTGTGTAGTTAAAAATCTGCCAGGTGTAATTGTCTGCGGGTGGCCTAATCCAGGGATAGGCGTAGCCCACATCAAAGAAATCGCTGTAGTAGTAAAGCGGCAGGCGTTTTTTACCGGCTTGTAATGTCCAGTGTTCGTTCAGCTCATAGGACAGATAAGCCCACTCAAAGCTGGCAGAGAAGTCGTCTGCGCCCCGGGAGACGATTTGCGCCGTAGCGGAAAGTCCGTCCAGAAGGTCAGCAGAAATTTGCAGGCCAAACAGGGTGTCGGGTTCAAAGCTGAACTCCTCTGTGTAGGCACCCACCAGGGGATAATCGGCCAGGAAGGTGGGTTCGAGCCCAAACTCTTCCACCCCACTGCCTTCCAACACCTTGCCACCGACCACAGAGGCAAACCCGGATATATTAATCTCGGCCAACGCCGGTGCAGAGAGCAGCAGCGTACCAAGACAGATAGCCAATTTGTGCTTCATACAAAACCCTTTATTTGTCAGGTGTATCCGACTTTAAGCTTAGGCTTGAGCAACAAATTGACAACTTTTTGACTAACTTTTATGAACAAAATCAAAAAATGCCTGTCTAACCCGCCATCTCCCCTACTGGCGATGTTGATTGTACGTAGCGGTTACGACCATCCTCTTTGGCCCGGTAAAGGGCCGCATCACTGGCCTCCAACAAGGCTGCCGCATCCATTCCCCGCTGCCACTGAACCAAGCCCTGAGAAACAGTAATATGCGCAGCAACCTGAGAATCAGGGTGAGGGATGGCCGCTTTAGCCAGGAGTTTTGCAATACGATTGGCCACTTCCACCGCACCTGTTAGCGTGGTTTCTGGCAGCAGCACCGCAAACTCCTCACCGCCATAGCGCACCGCGAGATCCCTGGGTCTGGCCGCCACATCAGACAAGAGTTGCCCCAGTTGCCGCAGACAATCATCACCGGCCTGATGCCCGAGCGCATCATTGAGCCGTTTGAAAAAATCGATATCCAACAGAATAAGGCTTAACGGATGCCCGGTCCGGGTCGAGGCCCGAATTTCCTGATCCAGAATTTCATCAAAATGGCGCCGGTTACTGAGCCCGGTAAGGCCGTCAAGCAAGGCCATGCGGCGAAAATGCTTCACCAACCGCCGCTTTTCCACATTGCGCCGCACGGCTTTTTGAAACCATTTAAAAATCACCCGCTGGGCGCTCATGATGATCAAAAACATAAACAGGCTGCGCATCACGTTGAAGTAAATGCTTTCCGGGTAGACTTCGTAACGATAGAAAGCCGAATAAAGTAAAAAAGGCGCTACCGTAGCGGCAGTCAGCTTTATGCTGGGAAAGAGCGCCACGGCCATGGCGAGACTGAGCACATCGCTGAGTGTTTCGATTCCGGGCAACACTAAAAGCCCAGAGCTTCGCAGAAACGACATGGATATCAACCAACTGATGACCAGTACCGCTAAAAAGAAGAGGTTCCAACCAAGACTTCTCGACCAGGAGACCCTGGTAAATCTGAGCCCCAGATGTAACAGGCAAAGCGTCCCCGGCAGCAACATCATGGTAAAAGCGGTATCCAACCCCAAATCCAGTCCGGGATCCAATGCGATATTGAGGCCAACAGCAGTCAGCAGCACCAGGCTGGTAAAACTCAACCATTGAAAGCTTGCCAGCATGTACTGGCGCGATTCGTCCTTGAGCGCTTCATCAAACGACAGTGATTCTTTATCCACTCAGATTTCCGATACTTACGAAGATGATTGCATGACTATAGCATGTGCTGCGCGCCATTCTAGGTGTACACAAGCATGAAGAAGTGACAAAAAAGCCGGCAAGAAGCCGGCTTTTACTGTGGTGGTTATCAGGCTGCTGCTGAAGTATCCGCCTCACTGTGGCGAATAAGGTAATCAAATGCACCAAGGCTTGCAGTAGCGCCGCTGCCCATGGCGATGATGATTTGCTTGTAGGCCGAATTGGTCACATCGCCTGCGGCAAACACACCGGGCAGCGAGGTTTGGCCTCGCTCATCCACCATGATTTCGCCGCGAGGGGTCAGATCCAGCGTGCCCTTGAGCCACTCGGAATTGGGCACCAGACCAATCTGTACGAAGATACCTGCCAATTCAACACTGTGCACATCACCTGTGGCTCGGTCAGTGTAGACCAGGCCGGTTACCTTGTTGCCATCCCCCACCACCTCGGTGGTTTGTGCCTGGGTGATGATGTGGATATTCCCCATAGAGCGAGCCTTGCGAACCAGCACCTCATCGGCGCGCAGCTTACTGTCGAATTCCAGCACAGTCACATGCTCAACAATATTGGCAAGATCGATAGCGGCTTCGATACCCGAGTTGCCGCCACCAATCACGGCAACGCGCTTACCCTTGAACAGCGGGCCATCACAGTGAGGACAGTAAGCCACGCCGCGGCCACGGTATTCTTTCTCGCCGGGCACATTCATTTCGCGCCAGCGGGCACCGGTAGCAATCAGCACGGTTTTACCCGACAGCACAGCACCATTGGCCAGCTCCACCTGATACAGACCGTCTTTGGTCAGCTTCAGTGCCTTCTGGTTTTCCATCACATCCACATCGTAATCGCGAACGTGGGCTTCCAGACTCGCCACCAGCTTGGGGCCTTCGGTGGCTTTCACCGAGATAAAGTTTTCAATGCCAACGGTTTCAGTCACCTGGCCACCAAATCGGTCGGCAACCAGACCGGTACGCAGGCCTTTACGGGCCGAATAGATGGCGGCAGAGGCACCGGCGGGGCCGGCACCCACGATCAGCACTTCATAAGGGTCTTTCTCGCTCAGGGCATCGGCTTCCCGGGCTGCGGCCTGGGTATCCACCTTGGCGAGAATTTCCTTCAGGCTGATACGCCCCTGAGAAAAAAGTTCGCCATTGAGGAACACCGAGGGTACGGCCATGATCTGCCGTGACTCCACCTCATCCTGGAACAGGGCGCCATCAATCATGGTGCTGCTGACGTTCGGATTCAGCGCAGCCAT
Source organism: Shewanella zhangzhouensis (assembly GCF_019457615.1). Taxonomy (NCBI): domain Bacteria; kingdom Pseudomonadati; phylum Pseudomonadota; class Gammaproteobacteria; order Alteromonadales; family Shewanellaceae; genus Shewanella; species Shewanella zhangzhouensis. Next base: position 811,643 of record NZ_CP080414.1, on the reverse strand, counting down.
CATGTTCAGCGCCTGCACCACATCCGGACAGTTTTGGCAGCTCAGCGAGATGAAGGTTTCAAACTTCAGCGTCTGTGGCAGTGCCTTGATTTGTTTAATAACAGCCAGATCCAGCTTGAGTGGATGACCGCCAGAGTGCAGCAATGCCAACACCAGTGAGGTGAATTCGTGGCCCATGGGCAAACCGGCAAAACGAATGTCGGTTCCCTGAGCATTGGTTACCTGCATCTCAGGGGTGCGCTCGAGCCTGGCCTGGGTCACTGAAACCAACGGAGACAAGGAGGAGATGTCATTGGCCAGGTCGAGCAATTCCTGAGATTTTTTGCTGTCATCGGCAGACACCACGAGTCTGACGTCTTGCCGTAGATTTTGCAGATAGGTCTTAAGTTGCTGTTTCAAATCCGCGTTTAACATGGTGGCTCCAGATGCAAGCAAAAATAAATAACGGGGAGAAAAAGCTCCGGGCCAAATCAGGGGGGAGGCCCGGAGCAAGGGGTGATGCGGGTTAAACCTTAGATTTTGCCAACCAGGTCCAGAGAAGGCGCAAGAGTTTCATCACCTGGCTGCCACTTGGCTGGGCAAACTTCGCCATCGTGGGTAGCAACATACTGGGCAGCCTGAATCTTACGAACCAGCTCGCTGGCGCTGCGGCCGATGCCCAGGTCGTGGATCTCAGCTACTTTTACCTGACCTTCTGGGTTGATGACGAAGGTACCACGCAGGGCCAGACCTTCTTCTTCGATCATCACGCCGAAGTTACGGCTGATGATACCGGTTGGGTCAGCCACCATCGGGAATTCAATCTTGTTGATGGTGTCAGAAGTGTCGTGCCACGCCTTGTGGGTGAAGTGAGTGTCGGTAGACACTGAGTAAACTTCAACGCCCATGGACTGCAACTTGGCGTAGTGATCAGCCATGTCACCCAGCTCAGTAGGACATACGAAGGTGAAGTCGGCTGGGTAGAAGAACACCACAGACCACTTGCCCAGCAGATCCTGCTCGGTCACAGGTACGAATTCGCCCTTGTGGAAAGCAGTGGCTTTGAATGGCTTGATGGTGCTGTTGATGATTGATTGAGTCATGTTTTGCTCCTTTATAAACAAACGCTTGGTTCAGTGAATTTGTCAGGGCAACGGCTTGGCGCCCCGTCGATGGAGAGCATAGTAGCCAATGGAATCAATCATTGATAACGGATAAAAACTATCACCTTAATCGGTTTTTTATTTGAACCAATCGAAAAAAGGGAAAACAGTCGTTTTCCCTTTTTTCGTTACGGATCAATCAGTGGCGGGTCGTGGCAGTATCAATCGGCACTCTGCCCGGCCAGCCAATGGCTGAGTAAACGCACCCCAAAGCCGGTAGCTCCGGCTGGGCTCAGCGGTTTTTCCGATGAGGACAGGGCATTACCGGCAATATCCAGGTGCGCCCAGGGCACATCCGCGGCGAAGCGCTTGAGGAACATGGCGGCAGAAGACGCGCCGGCACTGCCTTCGGCACCGGTGTTTTTCAAATCCGCGATATGGGACTTGAGTTCATCGCCGTAGGCCTTATCCAACGGCAAGCGCCAGAGCTTCTCACCCACGGCGGCGCCGGAGGCGGTCAAACCTGACACCAGAGCCTCTTCATCACTGAAAATACCCGCATACTCACGCCCCAGGGCTCGCACCTTGGAGCCGGTGAGGGTTGCCACGTCAATCAGCACCCTTGGCTGATAATGGGTTCTGGCATACCACATGCCGTCAGCCAGAATGAGCCTGCCCTCGGCATCGGTATTCATCACTTCCACTGTCAGGCCCTGCGCGGTACGCAGCACATCGCCCGGACGCAGGGCATCACCGGAAACCATGTTTTCAGCCAGCGGCAACACGGCCACCAGATTCACCCTGGCCTTCTGCATCGCCATGGCTTTAACCGTACCCAAAATGGCAGCTGCGCCGGCCATGTCTGACTTCATATGAGAGATGGAATCCCCCGAAGCCTTAATGTTGTATCCGCCCGAGTCAAAGGTAATGCCTTTGCCGACCATGGCGATGGGCGCCCCCTTGGCGCCTTCCCAGTGAGCCACCACAAGACGGGGGCCGCTTTCGCTGCCCTTACCGACACCAGCCAGGGCGCCCATACCCAACTTTTCTATACCTTTGGCATCCAGCACTGTCACCTTAACGCCCAGGCTCTTGAGCTTACGGGCCTCGGCGGCAAAATCTTCCGGGGTCATATCTCCTGCGGGGGTATTCACCAGATCCCTGGCAAGCACCACTCCTGCATCCACCGCAGCCAGGCGGGCATATTCGGCGGCTGCAGCTTTGGCATCCGACAGCGCGAAGCTGAGGTCACGCTCATCCTGCGTCTTGTCGGTATAGCGACCAAACTGATAGCGTTTCAAATCAAAGCCATGGGCAACTTCGGCGGCCAGATTGGCAGCGTCCGGAGTGCCTTCGGCAATCAGGGTGATACGGGTGTCTTTGTGAGCCGCGAGCTTGTCGGCGAGCTTCGCACCCAGAGTATTGAGTTCGCCATCGGTCAACTTGCCATCACCCAGCCCCATCACCAGGATCCGGTTAAGTTGACTACCGGCAGGGGCCAGCACTTCCAGCATTTCCCCTTCGCCACCGTCGAAACCATTTACCTGCATGGCACGCTCAAGGTGGGTGAGACTGCCGTCGCTCAGCACGCGCGCACCGGGAAAATCAGTATCCTTAACCTTAAACAGCACCAGAGTTTCGCCACTGGCAGTCAGCTCGGAGGAGAAGTTCACCTTGTCGGCCACTGCGGGCAATGATAGAAAAGAGGCGAACAGCAGAGCAAGAGTGGATTTAGAGGTTTTCAGCATGAGAACACACCTTGTTATTATGGGACTGGCAAGAATAACAAAGGAGTATTCGGGGGGTAACCCGACCTTACGCCGGGTTAACAGAGGCTTACAATTTTCAACGTCCGCTTAACCAGACCGTCAGTCCAGCCAGGGGCCAAATCCCAACGAGGCCTTGCCGACATTGAATTCCAATTTGGCCGACAATTCGGCCCGGGCTTGTTTCAGGCCTTCTTCTTTCAGCACGCCCGGCGTCAAGGTGGCAAATACCACCCAGTTACCGCCACTGCTGAGACTGCCATACACATCGCAGAAGTGTTGCTGCAGTTGCTCGCGGACATCACTTCTCTGACGGTGTTCTTTCCAGCAATTGAGCACCAACATACCACCCGGTTTAAGCAGCCTCACACAGCCCTGAATAAAGCTCGCGGTGAGCTGCTTGGCATCGACGCCGTCGGCGCCGTAAAGATCAGCGAAAATAATGTCGACTTTTTTATGCTCGGCGTCGCTGACAAAAACGGCGGTATCGGCCTCAATCAGATTGAGCTTTTTACCCACGGGGAGATAAAAATATTTCTTTGCAATATCAATCACCTCCCCCCTAAGCTCTACCGCTGTTAGCTTAAGCGCACCGTCAAAGCGTCGCAGGGCATGCACCAGAGCGCCGCCCCCCAAACCCAGAACAATGGCACTCTTGGGGCTGGAAAACATCAGCGACTCCAACATCACCTGCACATAGGAGTGTTTGGGCACGTGGGGCGTTTTTTTGTTGAGTTTGCTTTGCTCATCGTTGTCGCCAAAGGCAAGAATGCGCGACTCGCCATTGTCGAGTACCCGGATAGGGCCAAGGGCATCGGAAGTTTGATAGATAACCGAAAAATCAGACAAAATTTTACATCCCGGCCGCTGAATGGCCCTTCACTGGTCCCGGTGTGCCCCTTTAGAATAGAGAGCTTGTACCGAGGTGTTTTCAAAGGGCTATTATGACAAACCAAATACTGCTTGCCTGTTTTTATTTGCTAGCTTTTTACATTATTCAGCGCAATCTCAAGCGGGTGATCAATGCCCTGGCCGAAAAGAAACAGGTCAGTGCCGCCAGAACCAGTCTTGTCAGCCGCTTTTTAACGGCGGTATTGTTTTTTATCACACTCTCACTGATGGCCGTGTCGGTTGGGCTGGGTTATCACGATGTCGCTCTCTTTGTGTCATCCGCATTTGCCGTGCTCGGGGTAGCCCTGGTCGCTCAATGGTCCATTCTCAGTAACCTGACTGCGGGCGTGTTGATCTTTTTTGTGTTCCCCTACCGCATTGGCGATCGCATCAAGGTGGTGGACAAGGATGAAGATATTCGCGGGGTTATTCAGGAAATTGCCCTTTTTCATGTGCTTATTCAGCGGGATGACGGCAACCTTATTACTTACCCCAACAGCCAGATTCTGCAAAAATCGGTGATTAAGTTGCTGAACCCCGAGGTTTATGACAACAAGACCCTCGACGCCAAGGCCATAGAAAGCAAGACAATAGAAGCCAGGACTCAGGAAACCCAATCCCTTGAGACCAAAGCCACTGAGACCAGATCTGTGGCTATCAACGCCGAAGATGCGCAGGAAGAGAGCACCAAAAAAACAGTTGAGCAAAAACCACAACCCAAGGCGCCCTAACCTGACCGAAAAGCACAACTGTGCAAAACAGACAGAAAGAAAAAAGCGGCCCTGATGCCGCTTTTTTCTATTAGAGGGTTCGCTGAAACAGGGCGATAGCGCTTTGGTACATCTCCAGCGCCAGGGCCGGGTCATGGCGGGCATCACCGTCCCGCATAAAGGCATGTTCGGCGTTCACTTCGAGCCAGCTGTGATTAACCCCATGCTGCTCCAGATTGTGCTGGATGAGCCTGCGGCCCTCGCCTGGCACGTGGGGATCTTGTTTGCCAAACACCATATAGAGTTCGCCGCGAATATCGCGGGTGCGACTGAGGGAGTCATTGCCCGGCTGACTGGGTATGGTGCCCGAGTGAATATCGGTGGCATACAGGCAAAAGGCCGCTGCTACATCCGGATTAACCGCGGCGCGATACGCCAGATGACCACCGATGCAAACACCCATGGCGCCAATTTTGCCCTGACACCATGGCTGCCGGCGAACAAAGTCCACCATGGCTACTGTATCAGAGTCGTGGCTCTCAAGGGGCTTGGTGGCCTTGTCGCTGTTGCCCTTATCTTTGCCCTCATCATCGTAACCCAGCACAGTACCGGCGGGGTTCAGCTCGTGAAAGATTTCCGGTACCAGTACCACAAATCCGTGCCCTGCAAGCACCGTGGCCATGCGGCTGATGGGCGCCGTTTCCTGAAAAATCTCAGAATAAAACAAAATGGCGGGAAAACTGCCGGGCCCTGCGGGTCGATAAACCCGAGTGCCCATGGGGCCGGTGGCAGTATTGATAATATGGTGTTCGGCACAGACGCGCATCGGGACCTCCTGGAATTGAAACTGCACTCAATCTAGCAAGCCCCGCTGCCGCTGTCAGCGCCGGGTATCAGAAAAGTTCGTTGCCGCAGCGCTCACCGGCCAGGGCTTTTTGCACATTGGTCAGGGTAGTGGTCGCAATGGCGCCGAGCGCTTCTTCGGTCAAAAACGCCTGGTGACCAGTAAAGACCACGTTATGGCAGGCCGACAGGCGGCGGAATACGTCGTCCTGAATGACTTCGTTGGACTTGTCTTCGAAAAAGAGTTCTTTTTCGTTTTCATACACATCGAGCCCGAGGGCGCCAATCTGGCCAACCTTCAGCGCCTCCATGGCATCAAAGGCATTCAGCAGGCCACCACGGCTGGTGTTGATGACCATGACACCCGGCTTCATTTTGGCAAAGGTCTCAGCGCGAAGCAGGTGGTGGTTTTCCTTGGTCAGCGGGCAGTGCAAGCTCACTACGTCACACAGTTTCAGTAATTCATCCAGCGTCAGATAGGGCACTCCGAGGGCTTCCACCGCTGCACTGGGGAAGGGGTCAAAAGCGACCACCTTACAACCAAAGCCCTGCAGGATACGAATGGTCGCAAGGCCAATCTTGCCCGTGCCTATTACGCCAACGGTTTTACCGTGCATGTTAAATCCCACCAGCCCTTCCAATGAGAAGTTGGCATCGCGGGTGCGCTGGTAGGCTTTGTGAATTTTACGGTTCAGGGTCAACATCAGGGCCACTGTGTGCTCGGCGACTGACTCGGGCGAATAGGCGGGTACGTTGACGACCGTCATGCCGAGACGTTTGGCTTCGTCCAAATCCACATTGTTGAAACCGGCGCAGCGCATGGCGATTACACGGGTACCGTTGCCATGGAGTTCATTAAGGACTTCAGCCGACAGCTCGTCGTTTACAAAAGCACAAATCACTTCAAAGCCGTACGCCAGCTTGATCGTTTGCATGCAGAGTCTTGAATCAAAATATTCAATATGGGCACCGAAACTGGCATTGGTGCGGTCAAAGTGCTGCATGTCGTAGTGTTTGGCGCTGAAGAATCCGATTTTCATGGTGGGCGTTCCTGGAAAAAGCCTGAATGGCCGCAGTGTAAGCCAAAATAAGCCAACTGTCGTCGCGCAAAGGGTGACGTGGATCACCTTTAGTTAAAGTCCGGGATAAGAAAAAGGCGGCCCTATTGGGCCGCCTGAGACAGGGTGTAATCACACCCACTCCGTGCTAAGGGAGATCAGTTGTCTTTGGCAAACTTGGCCGCTTCCGCACCTGCGATACGACCGAAGGTCACGATATCGGAGATGGCGTTACCGCCCAGGCGGTTGGCACCATGCACACCACCAGTTACTTCACCGGCGGCGTACATACCCTTGATGAGCTTGCCTTCTTTGCCCACGACCTCGGCCTTGGTGTCAATCTTCACACCGCCCATGGTGTGGTGAACAGCCGGGGCCACTTCGATGGCATAGTAAGGCGCGCTCGCCAGCTCGCGAGGCATGTCGGCGCGTTCGAACTGCTCGTCTTTGCCGCTCTTCACAAAACCATTGTAGGTACCTATGGTCTTTTCAAGCTCAGCGGCAGGCATACCCAGCTTGTCGGCCAGCTCCTTCACTGTTTTGCCTTCGTTTACAATTTTGAGGTGCACGTAACCCTCAATTTTGCTCAGACTCTTGCGTACAGAGTCATCGAAAAGCAGATACGCGCTCTCACCTTTCTGCGCCAGGATCGCAGCAGATGCCTTGTCGCGGGTGGTGATTTCGTTCACGAAGCGCTTGCCTTCGCGGTTAACCAGAATAGCGCCATTACCACGCACGGCCTCGGTCACCATCACACCGCCAACAGGGCTATAGGTGGGGTGAGCCTGAACGTATTCCAGATCCACTGTGTCGGCACCCGCCTGGGTGGCCACATCCAAACCGTCCCCTGTGGCACCGGGGTGGTTGGTGGCTTTAAAGCCTTTGAGTTTGGCATCGTATTTGGCAACGCGATCGTTGTTCTTGGCAAAGCCACCGGTGGCGACCACCACGGCATCGGCCTTAATCACGTAGTAACCTGTATAGGCACCCTGCACCAGCACACCTGTCACCTGACCGGCGCCGTCTTCTAGAATGCGAACTACACGGCTGTTAAGGCGGATATCGGTATCGCGGGCCACGGCAGCATCCCAGAGGACCTGCGCCACGTGCGCACCCACACCGGCACCACCAGTTGGGCGGTGACTGCGGTTAACGCTGGCGCCACCCATGCGGCCAACGTCATTCATGTCTGCGCCCAGGGCAGTCAGCCAATCAATAGAATCGGAAGAGTTGTTGGCCAGTACTTTTACCAGCTCAGGATTGTTGATGTTGCGGCCACCTTTCATGGTGTCGTCAATCATGATCTGCTTTTTATCAACAATGCCCAGTTTGGACTGAGGCTTGGTTTCGGCGGCATTCATACCACCGGCCGCAAGCTTGGTGTTACCACCGGGAACGGGTTCTTTTTCAAGCACCACGACCTTGGCACCGGCATCGCGGGCAGAAACAGCGGCCGCAAGCCCGGCACCACCGGAACCTATGATGACCACATCTGTGGTTTCACGGGGACCTGCTGCTATGGCCTTATCCTGGGCGGCTTTATCCGCGTCCACAGGAACAAATTTGCGCTCCCACTTCCCGGCGAAGGGAATTTCATAGCCGAAGTTATGGCAAGCATCACAGTAAGTCACTGACTTTTCGTGGCCTTTGTGGCAACTGGTACAGGCAATATCACCAATCAGGTGTGATTTGTGGGGAGAAACAATGCCTTCGCGCTCCCCTTCCGCCACTTCAGTAAGGCTGCCGTGGCAGCTAACGCATTGACCGTTTTCAAAGGTCAGATTGTCGTTGCTGGGGCCTTTGTCGCTTTGGTGACAGCTGTCACAACCGTTATCACCGTGGAAATCGGCCAGGTTATCGGCTCCCGCCCATGCAGTGCCCGCCATGATCCCGGAGATCAGTGCCGCCAGTACCGTTTTTTTCATCGCTCCAGTGAACATAAGTGTTCCTCCAAAAAAAACTACTTATAAAGAGGTATTTTTATGGCGTGTTTTACACTTAATTACTGTTAATATTCGGAGCAAAACACTAACCACGCCAAAAATAGTAGCACTATCTAAAGGGGTATTTTTTAGAGTAAGTCACAGTCTTTCCACTGAAAATCCTATGCCCGTCGTTAATTGCAGGTGCGGGCAAGCTTTTCATTCAATGATTGAAGCCGGTCACAGCAGACCGCCGAAAAATGTCGACCAGGCAACACTTTATCAATAAAAGAACATTGGACTTGTTGGATTCTCGCTGCAGAACTCCCCTGCAGGGAACACAGCTGGTATGCTGCCGTTATCAATGTCTGCAGATACAACACATGGCCAACAAAGAGCTCTCCGAATCCAGTTTTTGGGTCCAGCGAATAGGTAAAACCAGCCTCAGAGCACTGCATTTGCTCGGGGTTTGTGGTGTGGGTGGTGGTGTGCTGTTCCATCTCGCCAGGGTCGAGTGGCACGACTTTTGGCTCTTGGCCGTGGTCAGCGGCAGCCTCTTGATGGGATGGGAAATTTTGCGGGACTGGCGCTGGCTTATCCAACTGAAAGGCGTGCTCACCCTGGCAAAATTAGGCCTGCTGTGCCTGTTTGTGCCCTTTCCTGAGCACAAAGCCGTGCTGTTTGTGGTCATTTTACTGCTGTCAGTGCTGGTATCCCACGGCCCTGCCGGGCTTCGGCATTATTCCATCTGGCACAGACGGCGTATCGAAAGCCGCAGGGAAATCAAAGGATGACCCTGACGCCCTCACCGATTTTCGATGCATATCCAGAGTTGTTTACCCAGACAAAGCCCCTGAAGGTACTGGATTTGGCCTGTGGCAATGGCCGTAACGGCATCTGGTTTCTGGAGCGTGGGCATCATGTTAGCTTTGTCGACCTGGAAACAACCGCACTTCCGTCCGAGATACAGGGGAATCCAGGCGCGAGCATCCACCCGTTTGACCTTGAACAAGGCAGGGCACCTCTGCTCGGACCGTTCGACGTGATATTGGTATTCAATTACTTACACCGGCCGCTCATGCCGTGGATCCGGGACTCGGTGTTGCCCGGTGGCATACTAGTTTATGAAACCTTCACCGAAGCTCAGGCCAGTATCGGCAGGCCCAAAAACCCGGCGTTTCTGCTGGGCAAAAACGAACTCAGAGAACGCTTTACTGACTGGGAACAAGTGTATTATCGTGAGGACACACCCGAGACACCCGGTGGCAGCGGCGCCTATAAAGCCAGTATCATCTGCCGCAAACCTCTGGATTAACTATGTTTCCTTACCCAGACCAATACCGTAATGCTATCCCACCGCTGATGACAGGCTTCATTGTGCTTTGGGCACTTGTGGGGCGTGCCATCGCAGGACTCGGCAGCCCGGTCTTTTATTATCCCTTGCTGGCGATGTACCCACTCATTCTCGCCGCCCACGTCTGGCTTATTTGGCATGCACGGGGAATGCGGCGTCTCGATCAGGGATTTTATGCGCTGGTGCACTGCACCCTGGCCTTTGTGGTATGGACCTTTGCCATCATGCACTTGAGAGATGCCGGTCTGTAGCATAGATAAAAGCGGCACCAAGAAGATTCAAGGTGCCGGCTTTGGCGGAAAGGGAGATTTAGTCGTCCTTTTGGTCGAGCAAACATGATTCCTCGGACGCAAGAACCACATTGATGAACACGTAATAGATTATAAATAATCCACTCAGTGCCCCTACGATATATAGACTGATAGACCACATAAACTACCTTCTTTTATTTCGCAGGTATTTAATTAACGACATGTCTCGCTAATTAAAATTGGGAATAGATGACTACGGGTATTCAGCAACTGATTAACGCTCTTGCGTTAATTCTCCGTTATCATCTACACGATAAATAATGCAATCTGGAAATGGTTCACAAATAGCAAGCTTTGGTGCTTCTTCCTGCTGTTTGTTCTCTACATGCGACATATAAAATGGCACAGCAAATACAGTTGAAAGTGCTGCTGCAGATACCATAGTGATATACTTTTTCATAACTAAACTCTCCACGCCAAAAAAGGGCTTAATGATCCAAGGTTGATAAATGGCTGCAGAATGCCGTGCGTCAGTCGCCAGTCGATATACGAGTGGGAGATGCTCACACATTCAGCAGTTAACACATTAATTATCAACCGACCCGGCCACGGGGATGCGCCATTGCTTTTTGCGACCAGCGGATTAGCAACTCAAAGCGACTCAGGGTAAGGCGTCTTTGTTGTGCGCAACCGGGCCAGTTGACGAGTTCAACATTAGGCCCGGGCGTTCTGATTTGGCGACAAGGAAAAGGTTACGAAAAAGTGACGAACAAACAAAATACTGATTTAATTAACTAAAAATATATCAGTATTGGCATGAGCCAACACAGACAAGAGCACTTGGTTGTTGTTTGTCATTGAGAGTGTGTTCATAGACACATTGGTAATTTGTATTGGATGCGCAAACTCTCTGTCATTATTGACGTCCAGCTCAATTAGATTGGTTAAACCATCATCACCTTTCAGGTACCAGATTTTGCCTTGGGCCACATGCCAACCACCTGAAAAGAGGGGCGTGATTTTATCGGTTACCTGCGTTTCCACACCCTGGATTAACTTCCATATTCCCGAACTGTTCATTTTGGAATAGTAAAAATCGCCTGATGCTCTATCGAATTTTCCAGAAAAACCACTTTCTGCCAACAGATTGAGTGTTTTTCCAGTTCGCATATCCACCAGTTGAAGTTGACGTTTCCCAGCCTCAGAAGAGAACAGCACTAATTCATCATCATTCATCCCAAATGAAATATTTCTCACCGAAGTTCGACCAGGAATAAAATGAATTGCCGACTTGGCAATGTCCAAGGTAAAGGCAGCTCCATTAATAGTACCGGCAAGCAATTTACCATTTGGGGAAAATATCAGCTCGTCTATAAATGAAAACCGGTCAAAGTGGGTGAGTTTGATTTCTTCACCTTTCTGTTTCCTCAGCCATATTTGTGGCAAACCGGTTCGATTGGAGACGAAAGCCGTCAAGGCGCCATCTGGACTGATGGCACCACGATAATCACGGCGACTGGATGACACCCATGGCTCGGGTTTGGTATTGCCCGGCGCTGACCAATGCCACAGCTCTTCTTCCATCAGCTCGCCGACGACAGCGGCCGTTTGTCCCTTGCTGTTTGAGCGGGGTGAGTTGATTTCCTGCAGTATCTTGGTCAGACGAACGCGCTCGTTGGTGTCTAAATCGAAACGGTGCAGCTGGCCTTCTTCCGCCCTATAGATCAAACCCTTACCATCTGCCGACCAGGCTACGCTCTTTAATGGGTAACCCACCTTAAGCACCTGGCGCCATTCTCCGGTACTGAAGTTAAAGACCATCAACTGGGTATCAAACCAGCTTAAGTTTCTCAGTACCGCCATTTGCGACTTATCCGGCGACAGGCTAAGGCCATAATCCCCGCGACCTATGCTGTGGGGGCGGCTGAGTTGCTCTTTCTTTAAGGTATTCAGATTGACCTGATAAATCTTTTTAAAATCTTCAATGCCGTCCGAGTCCACGAAGTAGAGCTCCTGCCCCCTTATGGCCAACGCACTGGATTGGGTGGCTTTGTCACACTGGGAAACGACCTTGGCGTTTCGGGTCAGCAAATCCAGCAGAATCAGCTCACAGCGACCTTTACCATCAAAGTTCAGGTACGCCAAATGGCCACCATCATCGCTCCAGGCCGGATAGCGCTGGTTATAGGCTGTTGGAGAGTTGTCAGCCAGTGAAACTTGCCCCGTGGTCAGGTCCTGTATCAGAACACGCCACTCTTTTGCATTGAGATCCCGAAAGGCAAATGCCAGCTTGTTGCCATCCGGTGATAACACGGGATCGACCTCCTGCCCCTCCAGTGAGGTTATAGGCAACAATGAAGCTATGCTGTCTTGCACGGGTTCGGCTTTTGACTTGTCGCTCTGGGTCACAGTATCCCAAACGACGAATGCCAACACAGACAGGAGTACGCCCGCCAATGCGTAAGTCGCCAGGATGAGATGACCAGGCTTTTGCTTGACAGGCACAGGCTTAATATCTGCTGCCATTGCTGAGGAGTCATGCTGCTGGCTGTCTTTAATGTCTATCGGCGCCACGGGAGCCTTTGCATGCCGAACTTCCGAAGTGTGCGTCAAATCAGCAGGTGTTACTGCCTGTCCTTCAAGTGATTCCACCTCTGCTATCAGCAAATAACCGACCTTGGGGACGGTTTGAATAACCTGTTGGCTTCGGGCATCATCGCCCAAGGCGCTTCTCAGCTGCGCAATAATCCTGTTGATGGCATTGTCGGACACCTGGCCACCGCGCCACACTTCCCTGATAAGCTCGTCGCGACTGACGGGACGACCGGCACGCTCAAGCAGACACACCAATACCTGCATCACCCGAAGTTCGAGTTTGGTGTCAGAGCCATTTTTGGCAATCACACACCGCTCTGGGATAACCATGAAGGGGCCGAGGCGGTATTTTTTATTATTAAACATGCTGTTCGCTTTGTTACTCAGTCTTTATTTTTGTGTTATTTAATCAATATCGGCGAAGGAGTGGAAGCAAAGAACCAAGAAAGCCTGCTTTAGGCTTGCCGCCCTTTGCCCCCTTGGGTATCTTAAGCGCCCCTAACGCCGTGCCGAGAACCATGATGGACGATTTCAGCTACAATCCCCCTACAGACCCCTGGCTGGACATATTGCATCAGGACAAGGACATCATAGTGATCAATAAACCCAGCGGTTTATTGTCGGTACCGGGCCGGGATCCCATTCACCATGACAGCGCCTGGAGCCGGATCAAGGCCGAACATCCCAATAGTCAGGTAGTTCACAGACTCGACATGGCGACCTCCGGGGTGATGGTGTATGCGCTGCGAAAGAGTGCCGAAGTCGAACTGAAACGCCAATTTCGCGACCGAGAAACCCACAAAACCTACTTTGCCCGGGTGGCTGGTCATGTCAAAGCTGATTGCAGCGTGGATTTACCACTGATTTGTGATTGGCCCAACAGACCAAGGCAGAAAGTAGACCATGAGATTGGCAAACCCTCGCTGACCCATGTCGACGTCATCAGTTACGGCAAGCGCTCCACCCTGGTTAAGCTGACACCTATTACCGGACGCAGCCATCAGCTAAGAGTACATATGATGGCCCTTGGTCATCCCATTCTCGGTGATGGCTTTTACGCCGACCCACTGGCCAAGTCCCTTGCCGATCGCTTACTGCTTCATGCCGCGAGTCTCAGCTTTACCCACCCTTACAGTGGCGAGGCCATGACCTTCAGCACAGAAGTTCCCTTCGCAGAGGCGACGACTAATCAGTAAAGTCACCTTTTCACTGGAAAAATAATACTGAAGCCCGTAAATTATTGTTCAATCATTCGGTAGTTAGAGCAGTTAGCAGTGGATACATCATTTCAGCGCGATCAGTTGGACAACCAGATCCTCGAGGCCCTGATGGCCGATGCCCGCACCCCCTTTGCTGAATTGGCAAAGCGTTTTGGTGTCAGCGCCGGAACCATTCACGTTCGGGTAGAAAAGATGAAGCAGGCCGGCATCATCACTGGCGCCCAAATCACTGTTAATCCCAAAGCCCTGGGTTACGACGTTTGCTGCTTTATCGGCATTAACCTTAAAAGCGCCGGTGACTATCCCGCCGCCATTTCCAAACTCAATGCCCTGGAAGAAGTGGTAGAGGCTTACTACACCACAGGTAATTACAGCATCTTCGTGAAAGTCATGTGCCAGTCCATCGACAGTCTGCAGCATGTGCTCATTAATCGCATCCAGTCCATCGCCGAAATTCAGTCAACCGAGACCCTGATAAGTCTGCAAAACCCCATAGTGCGGGCGGTTAAACCCTGATTGGGATATAGCAATAAAAAAACACCGGACTCAAGTCCGGTGTTTTTTTATTGGCTGAGTCAGAGCTCAAAGACCTTGGTCATCACCTTATAAAGCTCGGTGCCCTGATGTACCGAAGCCGAGGCAAAATGCAGTATGGGCACGCCATCTTCAGGCAGACGCAAGACAGTCAGCTCTTCACCTGTACCATAGAGATCCAGTCTTAACAGGTTCACCAAGGGATCGCTTGCCTTCATCGGCACGCCCACCTTGCCAAGGTATTCCACCATACCCGCTTTGGGGGCATGAAACTTACGATAGTTTTTCAGGAAACAACCATAGCGTTTCATGGGTTTGGGCAACACGGTTTCGGCAATCACACCACGATGGCTCAAATAGGCCAGAATACCTTCCGCATCTTCCAGCGCATCATCCAAATCTATGCGTTCCTGACTGCCAAGCTCCAGGGTTAATGCCGAGACTCTCACCCCAAGTTCACGACCATGACTGGAAGCCACCTCGGCCAATGTCCACCAGGGCACAAAGGCCGCTTCGTCCATGGCACCGCCAAAGCTGTTGGGAATGAGCAAGGTATAAGGTATTGAAAAATACTGGGCGGCGCTGCGTTCATATTCCGGGCAATACAGATGCTTGCATGACTTGGGGCCGGTATGCAGGTCGAGTACTATGTCGGCCCTGTGAGCCATGGATTGCAGCGTAACCGCAAGCCTGTGCCCTGTGGTCACCCCCCAGGGATTATTCAGTCTGCGGGCACATTCTTCCACCAGGGTGGCGCGAAACGCAGTGATAAGCGACTCGTCATCCAGATGGGCGTGCTCCTGATACCAGACCTCGATATTAAACCCATGATCCAGATACTCGCGGTTCCAATTGACCCCGGTAATGGGGTCGAAACGGCCGAGGGTAAACTCGCCACTTTTTTGGTTGATACCCAGTGGGTTTGCCAGCGGTACCAGACTGATATCCCCCAGAAGCTCGTAGTGCTCAAGGAGTTTCATCAGCTGATAGATCACTGCATTGCCCTGCACCTCTGCGCCATGGACATTGGCCTGAATATACACACTGGGGCCGGCCCCCTTGCCTTTAAAGCGATACACTGGCAAAGACAGTGGCTGACCCGCAGCCAGCTCACCGACCCGAACTTCGTGTTTATCGACGCGCATTATGCCTGACCTTCAAACAGGTTCTCGTGCAGCGCCTTCACGACCTGCGCCGCTTCACTCTCTGCTACCAGAACGCACAGGTTATGGGGGCTCGCGCCCTGACAAATCATCCGCACATTGTGGTTTTCGAGCACAGTAAACACCTGACGGCAAATCCCCGGCGTGCTGGCGATACGGTTACCAATAATGGCCACCAGCGCCAGATTGTCCTCGACCCGAACCCGGCAGTGCTGAGACAGTTCCTGCAGCAAGGCTTCACTGAGCAAACCGCTGCCGGTGGAGTCTGAGCCGGTTTTATCCAACGTCAGTGACACGTTTACTTCTGAGGTGGTGATAAGGTCCACCGAGATTTTATGACGCGCCAGAGTCGCAAAGGTCTCAGCCAGGAAACCGCGGGCATGGAGCATCTGCAGGCTGTGCAGGTTCAACAGCGTCTGATCGCGGCGCACGGCCACTGCGCGGTAAATAGGGGGATTTTCCACCTGATGGCGTATCCAGGTGCCGCCCTTTTCTGGTTCGCGGCTTGACCCTACAAACACCTGAATTTGCTGACGTACGGCCGGCAAAATCGTGGCAGGGTGCAATACCTTGGCACCGAAAGTGGCCATTTCGGCCGCTTCATTGAAGCTGATTTCGGCAATGGGTCTGGCGTTGGGAGCCAGGCGCGGGTCTGTGGTGTAAATACCGGCCACATCGGTCCAAATCTCTACAGCATCGGCACGCAGGGCCTCAGCCAGCAGGGCGGCAGAATAATCGCTGCCACCGCGACCCAGGGTGGTGGTGCGACCTTCTGCATCGGCACCGATAAAGCCCTGTGTTACCACTATGTCCCGTTCGAGCAATGGCTGCAGGAAATCCCTGGCCAGTGCCGCTATATCTTCAATCTGAGGTTCGGCGCGGCCGAAGTGGCTGTCGGTTCGCATGACCTGACGCACATCGAAACTGCTGCTCTTGGCACCCTGCTGCCTCAGTACCGCCGAGAACAGCAGCGCAGAGCATTGCTCTCCCATGGACAAGAGCTCGTCCATAATGGCTTTGCTGCGATTGAGGATGAGCGACTCGCTCAGTACAGAAATGCGCGATAACAGAGCATCCAGCGCGGCAGCCACATCCTGTGGGCGCTCCAGCTTATCGAGGATGGCATATTGAATTTGTGCAATCTGCTTGAGCAGTTGCAGGCGACGCTCATCGGTCACTGTGGCCTGGGTCAGCTCTACCAGCAAATTGGTCACACCGCTGGATGCACTGACTACCACCAAACGGGTAGCAGAATTGGCCAGCACTATGGCGGCACAGCGTGACATGGCATTGAAGTCGGCGACCGAGGTGCCACCGAATTTGGCTACAACAAGAGACATCAGCACACCTCCATCGACGGCGAGTGGAAGACAGCGACATTCAAGCTAAAACGGGTTTTCATGAGTAATCTCCGAACTGACTTCGTTCGAAGAGCCTGGTGCAAAGATACGGCACCCCAAAAGGAGGGAAAAGCGATCGTCACCAGAAGCTCTCCACCAAATAACAGGTGACAATCGTCAGGATTCAGCCTGAACGACCGACAAAACGCACTCAAGCACGTGGTTTTGCCTCGGCGCCAATCTCCCTCACAGGTCGTCTTCGGAGTGATTGCTCCTCAAACCTGCTACCTAGTTGACGCTCCTCTTCTGTGCCTTCCGCGGGGAAGGGACGAAAAAAGTAGCAATAAAGCGGTATTCAAGTCAATGCGAAATTATGCAAGTTGAAAAAATGCTGTGTTCACAGAAACTGGAATCCCAATGATGTCATACCCTCTGCCCTGTCGGTTGGTACCACCTCAGGCAATTCATGCACCAGCCGAACCCGGGAGCGGAAGGACCCCAGCTTCTTGGGTTCGCTGTCCATTCGACAGGGAAGCAACATCAGCTCGTCCCGCATCACATAATAGAGCGCATTTTGCCGGTATTTATGAGCCAAACGAACGCTGTCGTCAGGTTCCATAAACACAGCCCAACTTTTTTCCATGTGGGATAACTGCTCATTGGTGCCGACCAGGGCACGATAAGGCACGCCCAAGGCTTCTATATCCCTTAACAGTTGCCGGTCAAGCAAACGGTTTTGGCAGGCATCCAGGAGCTCACCCATGGGGTTAAAGGCCGTGATAATGGCAAAGTGTGCGTGGGGAGAAAGGTGTTGAGTCAACAAGAAACTTGCCGACTGATAGATGTTCCAAAGCTGCTGTGAATGATTTTCCATGTCAGTGATAATCATGCAAAAGAACCTGAGATAGTTTAGCAGACTCAGTTACGCTGCCTAGCCTTGTGAGCTGGATCTCATTCCGACCATCATCGGTTCATATATTTTTCAATAACATAAGCAATATTAATGATAATTAATCGGCGACTACAAAGGATTTGTTAACATTTCAATTGTTAACAAATGCCTAAAACGAGTACAATTGACAGCGTTAGCCATCCAAATCATTCAGCCGTTCATTTGATACAGGCTGTTACAAATTTTCCGCTGATGTCAGTAACTTGGCTAAACAACTGTACAAAATGTGATCCATATTCAATTTAACATTTATACTTTGAAAAAAAATAACGACTTGGGAACTTCAGCAAGTAGTTTTTTATCGAAGTGAGTACAGTTCGCGCTTCCCTTTGAGGGAGGATTATTGAACTAGTCGTAGAGTGTGCCCCAAGGCGTTGTCTCTTTACCTCCTCAGGTTATTTGGGTCTTGCCGGAATAAAAAAGCAGGGCCTGGCTGACAGTCAGCCGACACACCCGATTAGCACAGATTTGTTTTAAATTTAGGTACTTGATTATGCAAAATCCGCACATTCTGATCGTAGAAGACGAAGCCGTTACCCGTAATACATTAAGAAGTATTTTTGAGGCCGAGGGATATGTGGTGACTGAGGCCAACGATGGCGCAGAAATGCATAAAGCCTTGCAGGAAAATAAAATCAACTTGGTGGTGATGGATATCAACCTGCCAGGTAAAAACGGGCTGTTGTTGGCACGTGAACTGCGTGAAATCAACAACATTGGCCTGATTTTCCTGACTGGCCGTGACAACGAAGTGGACAAGATCCTGGGTCTTGAAATTGGCGCGGACGATTATATTACCAAGCCGTTCAACCCACGTGAGCTGACCATTCGTGCCCGTAACCTTCTGACTCGCGTCAATAGCGCTGGCGCCGAAGTCGAAGAAAGAGCCGCGGTCGAGGTTTATCGTTTCAATGACTGGAGCCTGGAAATCAACAGCCGCTCTCTGGTCAGCCCAACCGGTGAGTCTTATAAACTGCCACGCAGCGAATTCCGTGCCATGCTGCACTTCGTTGAAAACCCAGGCAAGATCCTGAGCCGCGCCGATCTGTTGATGAAGATGACCGGCCGTGAACTCAAGCCACATGACCGTACCGTAGACGTGACTATCCGCCGTATCCGTAAGCACTTCGAAAGCCAGCCGGACACGCCAGAAATCATCGCCACCATCCACGGTGAAGGCTATCGCTTCTGCGGTAACCTGGACGAATAAGGGTTAACCCTTCTTTAAAAAGCCAATCTTCGGATTGGCTTTTTTTATTATATTTTCCGAAAGATACAAGCCTCTGCGCTGTTCCGGCACATGTTCGTAAAGCCAATAACGCCGTACAAAAAAGGCCTGTCGATGACAGGCCTTTTTATTAGGGTTGGAGTTCAGCCATCGCTCAGCGCTTAAGCTCGCTGTCGAGGAAATCTGCCAGGGTGCGATACAGGTGGGTACGCACCTTCTCACCGCGCATCGAGTGCTTGGAGCCGGGGTAATCCACCATACGGAACAGCTTGCCTTCGTCCTGTAGCGCCTTGTAAACCCGGGTCGAGTTTTCAAACAGCACGTTATCATCCGCCATACCGTGGTACATCAAAAGCCCACCCTGATAGCCGCCCACATGGGGGAACACGCTCGCCTTGTCGTAACCCTCGCCGTTGCGCTCCGGATGACCCATATAGCGCTCGGTGTAATGAGTATCGTACAGGCGCCAGTCGGTCACAGGGGCGCCGGAAATCGCCGCTTTAAAGTGGCTTGGCGCCTTAAAGAGACTCATCAGCGCCATGTAACCGCCATAGCTGTGGCCGTAAATCGCCACCTTATCCCCTGCCACAAAGGGCAGCGTGCGCAGGTAATCCACCCCGGCCATCTGGTCACGAACCTCGGCATCACCGAGGTTTTGGTAAATTACATACTCGAACTTGGTGCCGCGGTGGGCCGAGCCGCGGTTATCCAGTTGAAACACCAGATAATCCTGTTGCAGCAGATACTGGGTAAAGTAGTCCTGCTCGCTCCAGCTGTTGGTCACCAGCTGCGCATGGGGACCGCCATATACCCGCACCACGACAGGATACTTTTTACTGGCATCGAAATTCACTGGCTTGAACAGGCGGTAATGCAGCGCCTGACCATCGTCGGCCTTCAGAGTACCAAACTCCGGCAGCTGCCACAGACCGGCAAAGGGATACAGTGGGTGGCCAGCTTTGACGGCGTTTTCTTCCACCCAGGCCAGATGCTTACCGGCCGAATCGTGCAAACTCACCTGAGGCGGCTGCGACAGGCTGTTGAAGTAATCCAGATACACTGGGCTGTTTTCAGCAAACACGGCGCCGTGCATACCGGCTTCGGTTGAGAGCCGTTCAATCTCGCCGCCCTTGAGGCTCACCCGGTACAGATGACGCTCAATGACCTTATCCTTGCGGCCACTGAAGTACACAAGGCCTGCCTTTTCATCAACATAGGCGATACTATCCACAGTCCAGTCGCCCTCGGTAAGCTGACGCTTCACCTTGCCCCTGGCCTCGAACAGGTAAATATGGCTGTAACCATCACGCTCTGAGGTCCAGAGGAAATCGCCGCTGTCCTTCAAAAAGTGCAGGTCGTTATTGAGGTTCACCCAGGCCTTGCTGGTTTCTTTCACCAGCAGCTCTGTCTTGCCGGGGTTTGCCACCGCCACTTTACGCAGCTCCAGGGTCTGTTGGTCACGGCTTTGCCATTGGAAACTGAGCTCAGGGCTGTTTGGCAGCCATTTCACCCGCGGCAGGTAGATATCTTTCTCTTTGCCCAAATCCACCCATTCGGCCTTGCCATCACCCAGGGCAACAATGCCCAGGGCAATTTCCACGTTGGCCTTGCCGGCATAAGGATAGCGCTGCTCGGTAAGCTTAATACCGTCAGCATAGATTTCATTGCGGGTCACCAGCTCCACCGGCGACTCATCGATACGGGTAAAGGCAATGCGCGCTTCGTCAGGCGACCACCAGTAACCGGTCATGCGATCCATTTCTTCCTGAGCCACAAATTCGGCCATGCCGTTTTTGATAGCGCCGCCACCGTCTTTGGTGAGCTGTGTGAGCTTATTGCTGGCAAGTTCATACACATAGAGGTTTTGCTCCTTGATAAAGGAGACATAGTTGCCCTTGGGCGACAACTTGGCATCGGTTGCAAAACCTTCGCCAGTAGCAAGCAGACGCACATCGCCGCTCTTGGGGGTAAAGTAATATAGCTGCCCAGCAGCCGGGATCAGCAACGCCTCGCCGTCTTTGGCCCAGAAGTATTCCATAATGCCCTGGCCATAAATGCGCTGACGCTCGCGGCGGGCCTTTTCTTCATCGGACAGCTCGCCGCCCGCCAGTTTGTCGGCATCCAGCAGCAGGCTTACCTTGCCGCTCGCCACGTCCATCTGCCACAAATCATAGAAGTGTTGATTGTCGGCGCGGCCCTTCAAAAAGGTGACCTTGCTGCCATCGGGAGACAGCGCCAGACCACGGGGGCTGCTGCCCGCCAATGCAGGAGAAGCGTACATGCGCTCGATTGCCAGAGGTTCAGTCCCTGCGCCCGGAAAGGCCGGCGCCGCCTGAATGGAGACGGCAACGCCCGCCAACATCAATGAAGCCACGATTTTTTTAATCATTGTTTTTTCCATGGGTGGTTCGTGAGGTGTGTATTTCAAATCAGTTATCGACTGTAAGCCAACCATTCTGCCCGAAAACTTCGGCCCTGCCAAAGTAATAGCCGATGGCAAAGCCACTGAAAATATCACCAATCTCAGGTATCATTAGCGCCAGAATTATTCCAAAGACCTCCCCAAATTTGTCTAATCAGAAGGACACAAGATGCAGACCCTGTCCCAATCCCTCAAACAAAGCGCTATCAGTGAGGAACTTGCCAGCCTGTTAACCGTACTGGCCAACACCTCCAAAGACATCAGCCAGGCCGTGCGCCGTGGCGCTCTTGCCGGCGTGCTCGGCGTAGCCGGCACCGAAAACGTGCAGGGTGAAGATCAGAAAAAGCTCGACGTTATCACCAACGATATGCTGAAAGACGCATTGGCTGCCCAAGGCTCTGTGAAGGCGCTCGCCTCTGAAGAAGAAGATGAGATAGTACCGCTGGCGCAAGATGGCCAGTTTCTGGTGTGCTTCGACCCACTGGATGGTTCATCCAATATCGACATCAACTCACTGGTAGGCACCATTTTCTCTGTGCTGCCAGCCCCAAGCGGTGACGTAAGTGAGCAAAGCTTCCTCCAATCCGGTCGCAAACAAGTGGCCGCAGGTTATGTGCTTTATGGCCCATCCACCATGCTGGCGCTGACCACAGGTCAGGGCGTGCAGCTCTTCACCCTCGACCCGGTAAGCGGCGACTATCTGCTAACTGTAGATGGCGTGCAAATAAGCCCAGACACAGGCGAGTTTGCCATTAATATGTCCAACCAGCGCTTTTGGGAGCCGGGCATGCAGGCTTATATTACCGACCTGATCCAGGGCAAAGAAGGCCCGCGCGGCAAGAACTTCAACATGCGCTGGATTGCAGCCATGGTGGGCGATGTGCACAGGGTGCTGTGCCGCGGCGGCCTGTTCACCTACCCCACCGACACCAAGGACCCGAAAAAGCCATTCAAACTGCGCCTGATGTACGAGGCTAATCCAATGGCATTCTTGGTTGAACAGGCGGGCGGCAAGGCCAGCACCGGCTACGAGACCATTCTGGACATAGCGCCCAGCGAAATTCACCAGCGCGTGGCGGTAATTTTAGGCTCGGCCAACGAGGTTGATGCCTGTCTCGGTTACCACAAATAAGGCTCAAGTTAGTCTTTAGTGCAATGGCGGCGGCCTTTGATTGGCAAGCCGCCAAATCGCGCTATAATACGCGCCAACCGATTTTCTGAAATCTGATTTCAAATACCGTTAAAGGATATGCAAATGAGCTTGAATGCAGTGCCAGCGGGCAAATCCCTGCCAGATGATATCTATGTAATCATCGAGATCCCACAGAACCACGATCCTATCAAGTACGAAGTGGACAAGGACAGCGGCGCCCTGTTTGTTGACCGCATCATGACTGCTCCAATGTTCTATCCTTGCAACTACGGTTATGTGAACCAGACTCTGAGCCTGGACGGTGACCCAGTTGACGTGCTGGTACCTACCCAGTACCCACTGCAGCCTGGCAGCGTGATCCGTTGTCGCCCTGTTGGCGTGCTGAAAATGACCGACGAGTCAGGTGAAGACGCAAAAGTGGTTGCCGTTCCACACGAGAAAGTGTCCAAAGAATACGGCCACATTCAGGACGTGAACGACCTGCCAGCTCTGCTGAAAGCCCAGATCAAACAGTTCTTCGAACACTACAAGGATCTGGAAGTTGGCAAGTGGGTGAAGGTTGAAAGCTGGGAAGACGCCGCTGCTGCCCGCGAAGAAATCCTCACCAGCGCCGAGCGCTACAACAAGCAAGCCTAATCAGTCTGTTTGTGAAAAAGCCGCCCCCGGAATATCGGGGGCGGCTTTTTTGTGCACGAAATCAACTATTAAATTGAAATTCAAATAAACCGCACAATATCGAGCATTATTTTTCAACAATCCGATGTCAAACTTTTGACTGCTGTCAAAAAATCAATAAAATACGCCTGTTAGACTAAACCCTCTACTTAGGTTTAGCCAATATCCCTTTATCAGGTATTAAGGATGTACCAAGTGTTTCGAAGTTTCTGTGCTCTCGCAAGTGTAATTCTTCCACTCCAACTGGCATTTGCAGCCGACAACAATATTAGATTGGTGCAATCCGATCTAGAACTTGAATTGGGTTGTATAAAGTCTACTCAAGCTTTGTCTATTGCGCTTACCCTGCCGAAGGTGTTTGCACTTTCGCAGGACAGGAGCAGTCTTATCATTCAGAATAATAATCATGTTGTTGCGAAGCTTTCTGGTGAAGCGAGTATTAGAAAGTTCACCAGCGAAACTAATATTGATTGGTTACAGTCACTTACTGAGTTAGAAAACGCTGAGCTAACCCTTGAGGCGATTTCCTTTCGAACCGGAAACACGGCTATCTCACAATTCAATCTTGAAAAACACAAGAACAATATCAGCGCTTTTTCAGCAAGCTGTAAGCTCTAACCAACGCCGTTCATTGATGCATTTTTTTGACATATTTCACTGCCTTTACGCAATCGCAGAACATGTTTAAAACGATGCATTTTTAATCTACTAAAACTTCAGTATAAGTTGGCCCAACCAACTACTATTCGTGGCCAACTTAACTATGACTTAAAATAATATCCTCTTTACAAAAAAATAAAGCAACAGCACGGTGATCGAGCTTTAGTCAGCCGTCTATTAATATTTAATCCGTATCCCTCGATGAAATAGCGAATACCTGAATTAGTATCTTGCAATAATTAATATTCAGGATTTCATGGCACTGTTGAAAGCAAACGCTATTGATATGTTCGCCCGACTTTTAACCAGTAAACCGCGCTAATACAGCCTTCCAAAAACATCATAAATACAGATAACAAAAAGCCGACTACACGTCGGCTCATTGTTTCCATGACAGCTCAGTCATCATCGCTGGCAACCTGATGGGGGCGCTCGGTCTGATCGACAATCGTCAGCACCGCGGTGTCGCCCACCACGTTGCAGGAAGTCAGTACCATATCGATAAGCCTATCCAGAGCGGCCACCAGCGCAAAGGCTTCAACCGGCAAGCCCATCTGATGGATAAGCACGCCAATCATCACCATGCCGCCACCGGGTACACCACCGGCGCCCACAGAAAGCAGGAAGATACTGAATACCAGCGCTGGCAGCTGCTCCATGGTAATGGGCATGCCAAAGGCGTTGGCGATAAAGAAAATTGCCACAGTGATGTAGATGGATACGCCGCCCATGTTCATGGTCGCGCCCAGCGGCACCCCAAAACCGGCCACGGCGCGGTTCACCTTGAGTTTTTCGGTAAGGGTTCGCATGGTCACCGGAATGGTGGCATTGGAGCTGGCGGTAGAGAGGGAAAACAGGATTTGCTCCTGGGTTTTCTCACGAAACACGCTGGCCTTCACCGGGGTGAACAGCTGCACCGCATAAGGGTAGACCACGAAAATCCACAGCAGCAGCAAGCCAAGAATAAGCACCAGATATTCCATCACACTGAGGAACACCCCGGCTTCCAGGGTAGCGCCCAGTTTGAACATCAGTGCGCCAACCCCAATGGGCGCCAGATGCATCACCACCGAAATCAATTTCATCATGATTTTATTGGCGGTTTGGAACGCCGATACGGCGCCGGCCACATGCTCACCCAGCGACTTGATAACGCCGCCAAGCAGCAAGGCCATAAAGATTACCTGCAGCATATTACCCGACATAAAGGCCGCCACCGGGTTGCGGGGCACTATGTCCACCACCAGCGCCATCAGGCTCGGCAGTTCGGTGGCGGTAATGGCCAGTTCTCCGCCGCCAGTCATGTCCACGCCCTTGCCGGGTTCCAGCAGCAGGGCCACGGTCAGGGCTGCGAATATCGCCACCAGGGTATTGATGATGTAAAAGCCGAAGGTCTTGCCGCCGAGACGGCCGAAACTCGAAAGATCTTTAAGCTCACAGACGCCGCAAACAATGCTGACAAACACCAGCGGCACCACCAGCATCATGATCATGTTGACGAACATGGTGCCAAGGCCAGAGGCGATTTCAACCAGGGTGCCGGAGAAGAAATTGATATCGTGTAGCACGTACTGCACCAGAGTGCCGGACAGGAGTCCGATAGCGAGGCCAAGGAAGATCCTGGCCGACAGAGATTTGAACATAGATTGCATGCCTGTGTTGTTATTGTGTCTGGGGTCTGCTGCCCCGTTCGCTCCCGGATAGTGAAACATGCCAGCCGCAATTTCAACGAAAATGTATGGACACAATCCTGCAACCCTATAACAAGCAGAACATAACCAGCTGAAATTTAACAGCTATCAC
The DNA here is from genome assembly GCF_019457615.1 of Shewanella zhangzhouensis. Taxonomy (NCBI): domain Bacteria; kingdom Pseudomonadati; phylum Pseudomonadota; class Gammaproteobacteria; order Alteromonadales; family Shewanellaceae; genus Shewanella; species Shewanella zhangzhouensis. The sequence continues at coordinate 786,021 of NZ_CP080414.1, read as the reverse complement.
TCAAAAGCAGAAATTTCTGCCTTTACACAGATGCAGCCAATGTTACCAATGGCAAACACTTCCAAAACAACCACTTAAAAACAGCCAGCGGATAAAACCAAAAACACCAATCCTTGCAGTCAATGTCACCAGCAAAAACCCACCTTACTCAGTAATTCTCTGCATCCACCGCCTCAGCCAGCCCGGCACGCCATGTTACAGCCAATAAAAAGGCCACCCTGAGGTGGCCTTGGCAAGACAAGGGGATTAACTGAGCCACAGCTCCACGTCGCGGATAATAAAGTTGCCGGTATACACAGGATGAGGCTCACCCAAAGGCTCCAGTTCGAAGAAGGATTTATGCTCTTCGCTCAGGCCCTCAAAGCCGCCAATTACTTGATAAATCCAGCTTTCTGAATCCCACGGCAAGGCTTTTTCCTGCAGGTATTCCAGCGCAGACTGGCGCTTGCCCGAATCGATTACCGCCACAAAGTAGTCTTCCACATCCTGCTTGAGCGGGTTTTCCGGAATATCGAAGTCTTCCGCCGCACTCAGCACCACGCTGGTTTCTGCCGCCTTGGCCGCAGGCTTCAGATCGAGGCGACTGATGGACTTGATGCGCGCCACCATCTCCATGAGCTCCTGCTCCTGGCTCTGGTTACGCACATCCACATGGGCATCGGCCAGCATGGCCTCGGCGCGGTTAAACAGCATGGGCACCTTGCGGTGAGCCACATGATCCATGGGTTCATAGTCAGGGTGCATATCTGTGTACAGAAGCCAGCCCCTGAGCAGCCTGGTACGGCCCTGAATTTGTCGGAAGCGGCCAAGCAGTTCAAGGAGCCTTGCCTGCACCACACTGAGCTCCTGAGTACAGTCACTCAGGGTCTCCTGCAGGGTGGTCACCAGCAGCTTTCGAAGCTCTCGGATATCAGAGGCGATTTCCCCAAGTTCGCTGAACTGAAACAGCTCCAGGCCATTCAAAAGCTCAGACACCTGGCTTTGGGCCAGTTCGTTCTCGCGGATTTTAGCGCTGATGGTACCGACATAACCGAATTCGTTGTTAATCCGCCCCCACAGCACACGGATGGAATAACGCAGGTTCTCGGTAAAGGCATACACATGCTCACTGAGATCGGCCAGATACGCCTCGGCGGCGCTGTAGTCCGAGTGGCTGCGCGCTTCCTTATAGTGGTCGGCCAGGGTCTTGATGGTGGCAAGCGCCGAGCCTACGTTGGCGTTGATCTGGCGATTGCGCTCATCCTTAAGACCCTCTTCAAGCAGCGCACGCACGCTGCGGGTTAGCCTTAGGCCCTCATCTTCCTCGGGGCGCCACAAAATGCCCGCCTCGGTGAGCTTTTTCAGCACACCGGCATCGGCGTTGGCCTCATCCACAGCGCCGCTCAGATACACATCCATCACTGTCTCGGCGTGACGGCCAAGCATCCTCAGCAGCCGCACCCCGGACTGGTGCAGGTTGCTGCTCATATCAGCTCCCTCTGGGTGGCGGTTTCAGCCTGCGCCTCCAGGTTCAGCCCTTCAGTTTCATCAATAAAGCGAATCACTTCATAGAGATAATCAAGCTTTCCCGTGGCGATGTAGATTTGTTTTTCCACGTTGGGGCGGGTCAGGAAGCCAAGCTCCACCAGACGCTTGAACACCAGCTTAAGCTGAGCATCGACGTTGCTTGAAGTGGAGCCGAACAACCGGTACTGGCTGAGTTTGCCAAGCTGCTCGCGAAACGCAGGAGTCTCTTCGATGCGGCCCTGAAGTTCAGTCAAACGCACAGGCGCGCCTTCGGTGAGGGGCGCATCCTGGCCGGAGGCTTCCTGCACCAACACCAGCCACTCCACCAGCGGAATCAGCGCCTGGCAGATGTCTTTAAACTGGCTGGAAATCACCTTGCGCTCAGCTTCACCCAGCTGGGCATAACCGCAGAAAAACACTTCACCCTCGCCAGCGCTGGCAACAGTGCGGTTGATTTGATTGAGGTAGGTTTCGATACGCTCGCGCACGGCAGGCGACTTGAGTGCACGCCAGCCGTCTTCGTCAGTCACGCGGCAGATAAACTCGCCCCGCAAAAGCCGTTCAATCAGGGCGCCATGACCCACAAGACCTGTGCCAGTTCCTGAAAAGTTTGCGTCAGACATTACACCGCCTCCCTGGAAATACGGCTGGCCAGCTTATCGGCGATGGGGTTGCTCTTGGGCTTCACCACCTGCAGCTTGCGGGTTTGCTTGTTGATGATATAGCGGTTTTTGAACAGACTCAGCACCTCAGACTCGGGGTTCGGAAAAGCCCCCAGCACCGAGATATTGTTGTTCTCGCAGGCATCGAAAATCTTCTTCACGTTGTTGTGGTGCAGGGTGCCCAGCTCGTCGATGGGCCAATGCACTGTCACCTGGGCCGAGCCCCGCAGCAGACGGGTAAAGGCCAGCAGGAACTTACACAAAATCAGGTATGCCATACCGTGGCTTGAGGATTCATTCAACTGGCGGTCGGTGCGAATAATCAGATCCGAGTTGCCTTCACGCAGGCGCAGCTCGATTTCCAGCAGCTTGGCGATACCGCCACTGAGCGCCGCCTTGCCGATGATATCCAGCGCCCGGCGCATACTGTTGGTGTAATGCTCGTCCGGCAGGCCGGCAAAGCCATCACTCTTCCAGCGGCGGAAGGCAGCCACAAACACTTCCAGCTCAGGCCAGAACTCAAGCTCGCTGATCCGCGAGCGAATGCGCACTGCAGATTCAGACACCCCATCGAGGAACAGCTCCTCGCCCACTTCACGGGTGATACGGGCGCTCTGGGATGCAATACGGCGGTCGATATCGGCCAGCACGTCGTAGAAGGCGGTGAGATCCACCCCGAAGATCCGTCCCTGCTCCCGCAGCGCCATAATCGACTGGGGCACCATCACGTTCAAAAGCTGCTCCAGACTTGGCACCAGCTTGCGGTAATCCAGAATACGGATGCCCTTGTCGTTAATGGAGGTGGCCTCTTCCCGGGCACGTTCCCAGGTTTCGGCAAGGCCAGAGCCCGACTTGGCGGCAATCACGGTATCGAAGTGCTCTACATACTGCTTCACCGAGCCCACCAGATAATCGCGTTTTAGCAGCAACTCTTCACCCTGACGCAAACGCTCGCCAATGCTGCCCTGGGCCTCATCGTCGGTGGGCGCGAGTTTAAGGTCGGCCAGTTTACGCAGCAATGAGCGCAGCTTGGTGAGGTTTTCCGAGGCTTCCACCTGGGCGGCATCGGAGGCCTTGCGGCCCGACTCCAGTTCGCTGCGCTGGGTTTTCACCTCGCTTGAAAAACGGGCGAGCTGCTGCTCCAGCTCCGACTGGGCACGGCGCACCTTGGCCAGCTCTTCGGCAAGCCGTGGCTTGCGGCTAAGCCAGGTATGCTGATACCAGTCTTCGTAGCGCAGTACATCGGCGCGGCGGCCTTCGGCATCGGCAATCCTGCGCTCGAGGGTGCGGATATCGGCCTTAAGGCCCACAATCTTGTCTTCGTCCACACCACGTGACTTAAGCTCGTTTTTGTACCACTGCTCACAGGCCTTGGTTTCGGCCTTGGCGTTGGCGCGGCGGCTCTCGATCCCCGTCTTGACCGAAGCAATCTGGGCATCCAGTGCGCCCACCACTTCCTGCCAGTAGGCATTCTTCTCCATCCGCGCTTCGAGGGACTCTTCTTTGGTCTCCTCCAGCCAGTCCTGATGGTCGCGGCCAAGCTGCTTAAGCTGATGTTCTATGGTCACCAAACGCTTACCGGCCAGCTGCTTACGCTCGGCCAGCGCCTTGTTGACCCTGTCCTGCTCGGCGCGCTTTTCATCGAACAGGCGGCGCAGGTCTTCGCGGGCGTTTTTAAAGGCGGTGCGGGCAAAGGTGAGTTCGCGGGAGAGCTTTTCCAACTCGCCGTTGATTGTCACCAGCTGCTCTTCGGCGGCTTCCTGCACTTCGCGGGCACTGCCGAGGGCTTCTTCGGCCTTGGCAAGACGGCTTCTGAGTTCCTGCTCGCTCTGGGCATACTCGGGAATATCCAGCGCCTTTAAGTCCAGCCCTATGCCGAACAGGCTATTGCCATCGGCGCCACTGTTAGCGTTAAAAGGATGCAAATCGGTGCGGTGCAACAGCTCGGGGGCAATCACCTTACCCAGGTGCTCTTCCCAGCCGGGGGCTTCTTTACGCAGAAATTCCAGCAAGGTGTGCGACTGAGGGAAGAGCATGGTCTTGAGCTCATCCAGAGCATTCTGGCGCTCGCTGACGCGGATGCTGGCTAGGCGCAGGGCTTCGCTGGCCTGATCGCGGCGGGAGCGCAGACGACGCTCTTCCAGCGCCAGACGCTCCACGTTGGCGTTGCTGGCTTCCTGCTCTTCGTCGGCACGTTCGATGCGCTCATCAAACACCGCCAGATTGAGCTTTTCCTCTTCGGTGTAGGTCACCGCATCCTGGCGCAGCTTTTCTTCAGAGGCTGCGAGCTTCAGCTCATATTCCTCTTCGCGGAAACGATTCTTGCCCGCTTCCAGCTGATCGCGCCAGAACTGCTCGAGTTTCTCAAGATCGCTGCGGGCAGCGGCTGCCTGACGCTCACGGGCGTCGCGCTGCTTATCCAGATCCTGATCCAGCACTTCCAGGTCGCGGTTGAGCTGCTCAACAATCTTGGAGCGGCGGGCGTTATAGGCGGCCTCTACGTCCTGGTGTTTGTCGGTGAGCAGCTTATGGCGCTCGCTTAAGTTTTCAAGGTCGGTGCGCCACAGCGGCAATTGCTCGAGGTCACCCTTGGCGGTTTCGATATCGGCATCGAGGAAGGCACCGTGCTGATCTTCAATCACCTCAAGTTCGTGCTCGAACTTGCTGACATCACCACGGGCGGCGGAGATTTCCTGGTTCAGCTCGTCGCGCTTTTCCTTCCACTCGTCATCGAGCTGGCGCAGGCGGAAGTTGTATTCCTTGGATGCGGTCTGACAGCGCTCCAGGCGCTCGGCCTCCAGCACTTCGTCATCCTTGTAGCCCTTGTGCAGCCCGGCCAGACGCAGCTCGGCAGACAGCAGCTGATTGAACTCCTGCTCCAGCTTGTCGAACTCGGGACGAATTTCTTCAAATCCGGCAATAAGTTGGCACTCGCGGATCCAGTTTTCCACCTGCTGTGGATTGATGCGCGAGGTCGGCGGATTTACGCCGTCTTCTTCCAGAATGGCAGCAATCATGGACTTCACAGTTTCCATCTTGCCTTCTTTGGAGTGCACCGCTTTGGCGAGTTTTTCGATGTGTCTTAAGGTGTGCTCAGCGTCGCACAGGGCAAACTGGCGGGCATAGCTTCTGAGCTCAACCCTGTTGGTGCCGCTCGACAGCAGAGTGCGATCGTTTTGAATAATGGCGCGGTATTCGCGGGTATTGAGCAGATTGGTGTGGGCAATGCCGGCACGTTTCATCTCGCGACCAAGCTCGGCGGCGGTGTGGCACACCAGGGCATCACCGTTACGGGCCTTCACATAATCATCCAGCTCGAAGCCCTTGGCGATAAAACGGTAACTGATGCCCTTGCCATCGCCGTTGGAACTTAATACAGCCTGATACAGCATGCCATCGCCGCGGCGATATTCGTAAATGATATAGCTGCTGTCGTGGGGCAGGTACCAGCGCTCAAAACTGTCACGGGTGGAGGGCACCACCCGGCTTGGGTATTCGCCATAAAACACCGGCACCAGTCGCTGCAGTGTGGTCTTGCCCGAGGCATTGGTACCACAGATATTGGTATGGCCGTCGAGGGCCAGCTCGACCACCCCAGGCAGGTGGGTGTCGATAAGCACGATTCGTTGCAAGCTAGACATCTTTATCCTTAAAGCAAAGCGGCCGCAATCTGGCGGCAAGAGGTCGGGATCACGACCAAGGCCCATGGATGGAATACACGCGTTTAGAGGCAAACACCTGAGCGGAGCGAACACACACGGGAAAGGATTATTAAGGTAAAGGAAAGCCCCGTGGATGGCAATCACACGGGGCCTTGAAGCGGCGCCATATCAGGCTTTGTGAGCTGTTTGGCGGGAATTTAAGCCAAGCTATGCGTTACAAGGTAGCGCGGCGCTCTTCGTAGAACTGTGCCATGCCATCGAGGGCGGCTTCATCGAGGGCTCGCAGGCCACTCATCACCAGGGTCTTAACGCCGGTGCCAACCTGCTTGCCGTCGCTGATAAGGGCAAATTCCAGGGTCACGTCTCCGCGCTTGCCATCCACGCTGAGGCGGGCATCGCTGAGTTCCAACGCAACCTGATCGAAATCCAGGGTATTGAGATCGAACGCCATGCTCTCGTAGATCACCAGTGGACGGTCGGGGTTAATCATGACCCCGTGTTCACGCATCATGGGCACCAGCACATGAATAAAGTTAAGCCCGGAGAAAGACACGTAGCTGCGCACGAAAGACTCGATTTGGGCCTCGCAGCGGCTCACATCGCCCTGGCGGCTGACACTGAGGTAAGTCTTATCGCGGCTGTCACAGATGGGGAAGCTGTCGCCCATCTCGGCCGGGAAGTTCAGGCACACGCCCTCGCCCACCATGCCTTCGAACTTGAATTGCATTTTCTGGCTCAGGCCATAGTGGCTCAGCACCAGCGCAAACAAAAGGTCGCCTGGCACACAAAAGCGCTTGGCACTTTCGTCGTGAATAGGGTTGAAATCTTCCGCGACCCGCTTGGCAAACTCGCTGGCCTGAAAAGGAGAAATCGTTACAGTTTCATCAGTTTGAGTAAAAAAAGGCTCGAGAAACATAGGCAGTGATACACCTGAAATCTTGTTGTGTCGTTTTTTTAGGCCAAGCAGTCTACCTCAATTATGACAATTAACTCACCCGATGACTTGCACCAGTAAGCAACACCTGCGACAGCGGTGAGATAAAAGGCTTTGCCAGCAAGGTTTTACGTTTTTATTACAAAGGTAAAGAAATCGGAAATTAAGCTAGTCTTAAGCACCTTTACCTAACCTCCCGCTGCAAATGATAACCATTGTCATTATCATAAAAGGGAGAAACCATGACCACCATCGCCAAGCCAGCTATCAAGCTGAGCCTGCTGTCCAGCGCCCTGCTGGCAAGCTTTACCGCCACGGCAACCGCCAATGCCGACATCGAGCAGATCAGCATTTTCGGTAAAAAGAACCCCATCAACACAGTGCCAGGCAGTGCCCATCAGCTAAGCCAGGAAGAGCTGGATACCTTCAAGTATTCCGACATCATGCGCACCCTGGCCTCGGTGCCCGGTGTCTATATTCAGGAAGAAGAAGGCTATGGTTTGCGCCCCAATCTTGGCATGCGCGGCACGGGTCAGAACCGCTCAGAAAAGATAACCGTGATGGAAGATGGCGTGCTGGCAGCACCGGCGCCTTATGCTTCACCGGCGGCCTATTACTTCCCAACCTCAGGTCGCATGCAGCAAATTGAAGTGCTCAAAGGCTCTTCTACCGTGAAATACGGCCCGCGCACCACCGGCGGCGTGGTAAACATGGTTTCCCGCCAAATTCCTGATGCCGAACTTGCAGGCGCATTCGATGTGGCCCTGGGTCAGGACGGTTACGGCAAGCTGCACGCCCACGCCGGTGGTCAGGGCGAACGCATTGGTGCAGTGACCGAAGTGTACCGTTATCAGGCCGACGGTTTTCGCGACATCAACGGCGTTGGCGGTGACACAGGTTTTGTGAAAAACGATCTGCTGGCCAAAGTCGCCATCGACAGCGCTAAAGATGCCAAATACGCCCAGCGTCTGGAACTCAAACTCAAGTACGCCGATGAAGTCTCCAACGAGACCTACATGGGTCTGACCGATGCCGACTACGCAGCCAAGCCATTCAGCCGCTATTCGGCCTCGCAAAAAGATGAAATGACCACTGAGCACAAGCAGCTGCAACTGAGCCATATCATCGACTTTGGCAGCAGTGTCAGCCTCGCTACCACCGCCTATTACAACGACTTCAAACGTAACTGGTACAAAGCCGACAAGGTTGACGGCAAGAGCCTGTCCAAGGGTGGCATTGACGCCGCCAGCGCCTTCGATGCCAACCCTGAAGGGGCGATTGATGTCAGTGTGAAGGCCAACAACCGTGGTTATCTGTCTCAAGGGATCCAGACCGAACTGGGGCTGCTGCTTGGCGATCACCAGTTGGATATCGGCCTGCGCCTGCATCAGGACGAGATGGACCGCTTCCAGTGGGCCGACACCTACAGCTTGGACGCCAGTCAGCACATGAGCCTGACCAAGGCCGGTGTACCGGGTACAGATTCAAACCGTATCGACAGCGCCGAAGCTCTGTCTGCCTACGTACAGGACAGATTCACCCTGGGCGCCTTCACACTCACCGCCGGTGTACGCTACGAAGATGTGACCGTAGAGCGTGAAGACTGGGGCAAAACCAACCCAGGCCGCAACGGCGAAGGAAAGCTCAAGGAAAACAGCTTCTCGGCACTGCTGCCATCGCTTTCTGCCACCTGGCAGCTGACCGACAACACCCTGCTGCTGGCCGGTGTGCAAAAGGGCTTTGCCCCTGCCGCCCCTGGCAACACTGAGGGCCAGGAAGAAGAGAGCTGGAACTACGAGGCGGGAGCCCGCTTTGTGAACGGCAACTTCAATGCCGAAGCCATCGCTTTCTATGGCGATTACAGCAACATGCATGGCAACTGCACCGCCGCCCAGGGCTGTGAAGAAGTCAAGCTGGACAACCAGTACAACGCCGGCGAAGTAGTAGTGAAAGGGCTGGAATTGTCAGCTGGCCACCAATTCAACACACAAGGCGCTCTGAGCTTCCCGGTAAAACTGGCTTATACCTACACCAGCACCGAGTTCCAAAACAGTTTCGAGTCGGAGTTTGAAACCTGGGGCTCAGTACAGGTGGGTGACGAGTTCAGCTACACACCCAAGCATCAGCTGTACCTGAGCGCCGGAATCAGCGCCGAGCAGTGGCAGCTGACCCTGGCAGGCCGTTATACCTCGGATATGCGCGCCACTGCGGGTCAGGGTGAGATTGCCGCCGATGATCTGATTGCGGCCAAGACTCTGGTTGATCTGTCCGGTCGCTACTTTATTGATAAGCAGCAGGAAGTTTATCTGACAGTGGACAACCTGCTGGATGAAACCTACATGACCACCCGCGCCCATGGCTCGGTGTTTTCAGGCAAACCCAGAAGTATTACCGTTGGTTATTCCTACAAGTTCTAAGAATAATTCTTAATATTCCTAAGGCGACTTACATTAAGCCGCCTTTTTCATGCCTTAAATTTATATCTTAAAAATCAATTAATTGGAAATTAATCACTGAACGAAAAAAAATCATTACAAATCAGACCACTTTACTTTTGCTTTACGTTTGTTGATCTGGATCATTAATCCCAATGCGAATCGTTTGCATTTGTTAAATCAGTTGTTAGAATCCGCTGCGTGCTTAACCCTCAGATAATAAAACGGGAAAGGGAAATGATGAAAAAGACTCTGATCGCCAGCGCCCTGCTGGGTCTGTTCGCCAGCCAAACTGCCATGGCCTCTGATGAAACCGCCGAACTGCGCAAAGTAATTGAACAGCAGCAACAGGTTCTGAAAGATCTCGAAAAGCGCCTGGAAGAGACCGAAAAACGTGTTGAGCAGACTGCCGATGCAGCCGAAGCCAATGCCAGCGCCAAGAGCGCCACCACCATCGGCGGCTACGGTGAACTGCACTACAACAACATGTCCAACAAGGATGCCCAAATCGACTTCCACCGTTTTGTGCTGTTCTTTGGACACGAGTTTTCCAGCAAGACCCGATTCTTCTCTGAAGTCGAAGTTGAGCACGTAATTGCCTCTCACGATGACAAAGGCGAAGTAGAACTGGAGCAGGCTTACATCGAACACGACTTCAGCGATGCCCTGACAGGTAAAGCGGGTCTGTTCCTGGTTCCTGTGGGTCTTATCAACGAAACCCACGAGCCACCTGCATTTTACGGTGTAGAACGTAATCCGGTTGAGAAAGACATTATCCCGGCAACCTGGTGGGAAGGTGGTTTGGCTCTGAACATCAAGGCTGCACCAGGCCTGGCATTCGATGCCGCCGTGACCTCAGGTCTGAAAGTGGAAGAAAACTTCAAGGTGCGTAATGGTCGTCAGAAAGTGTCTGAAGCCAGCGCGGAAGCCCTGGCTTACACCGGCCGCGTGAAGTACACAGGTGTACCTGGCCTGGAGCTGGCTGCCACTGCCCAGTACCAGAGCGACCTGACTCAGGGCGATGCCTCCCTCGGTGAAGAAGCTGCTGCCACCCTGCTGGAAGCTCATGCCGTTTACAATATCGGTGACTTTACCGTTAAGGCACTGTACGCCCAGTGGGATATCGATGGCGCAGAAGCAGAACTGCTTGGTCGTGACAGCCAAAAAGGTTGGTACGTAGAGCCTTCTTACCGTATCAATGAGCAATTTGGTGTGTTTGCCCGTTACAACGAGTGGGACAACGAAGCCGGTGACAACACTGACAGCAAGAAGAAAGTAACCTCTGTGGGTGTGAACTACTGGATCCATGAAAATGTCGTGCTGAAGGCCGACTACGAGAACCAGAGCGGCATCCTGGATGCCGATGGCTTCAACCTCGGTGTTGGCTACCAGTTCTAATGCAAGTAGATAGAGGGGGCGTCAGCCCCCTTTTACCTGAGTGACGGCATAATCATGAAGAAATACCTGCTGACCCTGTTGGCCTGCTGGCCCTTGTTGGGACACGCCGAAACCAGCTTTCAGAGTAACGAAGGCTTTATCGCCGATGCGCTGGGTACCGTGCCCAAAGCCAGCGTGTTATGGCTGGATGATACCCAGAAGGCCAACATCGAGAACATTCTTGCCCACGCCTACAACAAACTCAGAGTAAGGTACTGGCGCGATGGGGCACAGACAGTGTGGGTCCTGGAAGAAATAGGTAAAGAATCTCCCATCACTGTTGGTATTCACATCGCCAACCAACAGATAGTCAAAACCAAGGTACTGGTATACAGGGAAAGTCGCGGTGATGAGGTCAGGCATGATTTCTTTACCAACCAATTCAAATCGGCGACACTGACGCCCTCCCTTGAACTGGATCGCAGTATCGATGGCATCACGGGGGCAACCCTGTCGGTAAGAGCCCTGACCAAGTTGTCCCGGATAGCCCTGTATCTGGATGCTGCCGTGCAAAAGACCCCATAACGGATGACTCGACGCCTTTCGAATACTGCCGGTAAACAACTCGGCCACCGGCTGCGCAAACAAATCCGCCCCTGGCACAGACGCATCGGCATTGTCGGTGGCCTGTTTTTGTTACTGTTGACTGTAACAGGCGTACTGATAAATCACGCCGACGACGCAGGGCTTGGACACGCCAGGGTACGTTTGCCCTGGTTATTAGATTATTACGGTATTCAACTCCCCTCCCATAGCGCGCAATTTGGCGACTACGGCATCACAGATAATTTGCTGTGGCACCAAGGTACCATGGTGCTGGAAGCCAAATATCCCCTCATCGCCGCAACCCAATGGCACAATCAAACCATCGCCATTGATGCCGAAAACCTGTATCTCCTCAATGATGATGACCAATTGGTAGAAACCCAGAATAAAGCCACCGGGCTACCTGTACCGCTTAAGGCCATGGCCATCGAAGGTGAATCCCAGCTGTGGCTGAGTGGCGAAAATGGGCAATATCTTGCGGATGAAGACCTGATTGAGTGGCAACGCACTACGTCATTTGCGCCATTGCATTGGCTTGAAGGCAAGGCCGCTGAACAACAGTTACTGGAGGATGCCCGCAGCGCACACCTGCACTGGGAACGGGTATTGCTAGACCTGCATGCTGGCCGGATATTGGGTCCATGGGGCGTCTGGCTTTGGGACCTGCTCGCCCTTGGCTTTGTATTTTTGTCTGTAAGCGGCCTTTACATCTGGATAAGCCAGCAACCCAAACGCAAATAAACCCCGCCGCAGATAAAAAAAGACCCGGCATAAGCCGGGTAAAGCAACTGGGCTAAAGCACAGTAACCCAATTGAGGCAATGAAATGGGGTTGAGGGGTTAGGCAACCTTTGCCGGACGCGCAAACCAGCGACGCCACAGTGAAGGCTTAACGGCTTCCTGCGCATCAGGGGCTGGCGTTGCTGTCATCCACATACTGCTGACCCACATACTGCGATAGGCTTTCATCAAAATTCCTCCAAAGCTGAGATGCAGCTCAAGGTATCTCCCGGCCATCAATAAGTAAAATGAATCTATTCCATCGCTTCCATTCCATATTGGCATGAACATTCCAATCAAGAACTTGCACTGTTTTGTGACCCTTGCCGAGACCGGCAGTTTTACCCGCGCGGCCGAAAAACTGCACCTAACTCAGCCCACACTGAGCAAGATGCTGCAACGACTGGAAGACCATTGGCAGCAGCAGCTCATCATCCGCACCAATCAAAAGCTGTCACTGACCCAGGCGGGCGAACTCTTGCTTGAACACGCGAGAGAAATTCTGGGGCAGTGGCATTTATTGGAAGAAGACTTATCAAACCTTCGCGGGGTACAACGGGGATACTTACGTCTGGGCGTGTGTCCTATGATGAGCAGCCTGGTGATTGAACTCCTTACCGCATTTCGGGCCAGGTATCCCGGGGTCAGATTGGAGATGTTCGAGTACGGGGGCTTCGGCTGTGAGAAGGCACTGCTGGCAAACAATCTGGATATTGCCTTTACCGCCCTGCCCGCAACCCACGCCGATGAACTGACCGCGCAGCCGTTGACAGCTTATCCCCTGCTCGCATGCCTGCCGGCAGGCCACAAGCTTGCGAACAAAGCCGCCCTCGACTGGTGCGACTTTGGCTCCCATCCCTTTATCATGTACAACCAGGATTTTGCGCTGGCAAAGCTGCTCGACAGCCTGGCAAGAAATGCCGGAGTAGAGCTGAATGTAGCCTATCGCAGTGGCCAGTGGGACTTTTTGGCAAGCATGGTGGAAGCCAATATGGGGCTGGCCATACTGCCCGCCCCCATTTGTGAAAAATTAACCGACAAGTCGCTCTGTTTCAGGCCATTGAGTGGCGGCCATACGTGGGATCTGGCACTCATCTGGCGCAGTCATCTGCACCTGACCCCTGCGGCGGCCGCCTTTCTGGCCCTCAGTCGTGATAGGGGCCGAGCCACTGCGCATCCGGCGGCAGAATAAGCAGATTACACCTGAGTTTGTGCACCAACTGCTCTGCGGTGCTGCCAATGGAGGCACCGAATATGCCCTCCCTTTGGCGTGCTCCCATCACCAGGTATTGAGCTTTTAAACTGCTGCTGAGCTGATAGAGGCACTGGGCAGGGTCCCCGACAACCAGATGGACCTGCTCCGGTGGCAGGCCAAATTGCGCCAGAGTATCCCGGTGCTTTTCATGGGCTGCGATAAGGATTTCATGGGGAGTAATGATATCCAGCTCCCGCAGCACCCTGGGCACCCGCACCACACAGGCGAGGTGTAAAGGGAGATTAAGCGCACTGGCAAGGTGCTGTCCCTGTTCCAGCACCAGTCGATTGAGAAGCTGTTTATCCGCACTGGTCGCATCCAGGTCGACCGCCATCAGTACCAGCCGCCCCCGCGCGAGGGGATTGGCGGTGAGCAGCATCAGCGGCACCTTGGTGTGCCTGATAAGCTGCCAATCTTCGGGCTCCGGTGACTCGGCGCCTTCGATGCCCTTTATCATCAACGAATAGCCCTCACTGGCCGCCTGGGGAAGTGCATGCTCGTGCAGGCGCTTACTCCACACTGCCTCATAAGCCACATCCTGCCGTTGCAGAGTGGCCAACGCCGTCTCCAGCTCATCATGGAGGCATTCGAGTAGCCTTTGTCGCGCAGCGCCTGCAAGGCGGGGATTATAGTACTCGGCACCGGAAAAATAGGCATGCCCATAGGCGTAAACCTTGGGTGTAAGAGCCATTGCATCGGCGATTTCCAGCGCCGTTTGCAATGCTGCGGTTGATTGACCATCCTGTCCGACAATCACAAAGACCTTGCTCATCAAGAGTCCCTCCTTTAAATAGGGTCTTTTGACACCAGTCTAAGCCGCCATGCTTGATTCAAACTGAATAACTCAAATTACAGGCATAAAAAAACCCGCCATATGGGCGGGTTTTTATGGACCGAAGTATTAATTACTTCTTGGCAGCGTTCTTGGCCTTGGTCTCAGCAATTACAGTCTCAGCCACGTTGGCAGGACAGGTGTAGTAGTGAGAGAACTCCATGGAGAACTGACCACGACCAGAAGTCATGGTACGCAGGTGACCGATGTAACCGAACATTTCGGCCAGCGGTACGTCTGCCTTAACGCGTACGCCAGTCAGACCAGCTTCCTGATCCTTGATCATACCGCGACGACGGTTCAGGTCACCGATTACGTCACCTACGTGATCGTCTGGAGTGAACACGTCAACCTTCATGATAGGCTCGAGCAGCTGTGGCTTGGCCTTAGGCATGGACTGACGGAATGCACCTTTAGCGGCGATTTCGAACGCGATGGCAGAGGAGTCAACTGCGTGGTAAGCACCGTCGAACAGCTCAACTTCAACGTCCAGTACTGGGAAGCCAGCCAGAGGACCTTGACCCATCATTTCTTCGAAGCCTTTCTCTACGGCAGGCCAGAATTCACGAGGTACGTTACCACCTACTACAGCTGACTTGAAGCTGAAGCCGGTACCTGGCTCACCAGGACGGATGCGGTAGTCAATCTTACCGTACTGACCAGAACCACCAGACTGCTTCTTGTGAGTGTAGCTGTCTTCGATGGCGGCAGTGATGGTCTCACGGTAGGCTACCTGTGGAGCACCTACAGTCAGCTCAACGCCGAAAGTACGCTTCAGGATGTCTACCTTGATGTCCAGGTGCAGTTCACCCATACCTTTCAGGATGGTGTCACCGGTTTCCTGGTCGGTTTCAACCTGGAATGATGGATCTTCAGCAACCATCTTACCCAGAGCAACGCCCAGCTTCTCAGAAGCACCTTTGTCCTTCGGAGTCACAGCAATAGAGATTACTGGAGTTGGGAAGATCATAGGTTCGAGAGTACATTCGTGCTTAGGATCACACAGGGTGTGACCGGTCTGAACGTTCTTCATACCCACAACGGCAATGATGTCACCAGCCTGGGCAGAGTCGATTTCGTTACGATCGTTGGCGTGCATTTCCACCATACGGCCGATACGTTCAGTTTTACCGGTAGCAGAGTTCAGGATGGTGTCACCCTTCTTCATCTTACCAGAGTAGATACGTACGAAGGTCAGGGCGCCGAAACGGTCATCCATGATCTTGAACGCCAGAGCGCGCAGTGGCTCGTCTACAGAAACGGTAGCAACTTCGCCAGTCTCTTCACCAGTGTCTGGGTTGGTCAGAGGCTGAGGCTCAACTTCAGTTGGAGAAGGCAGGTAGTCAACTACGGCATCCAGTACCAGCTGCATACCTTTGTTCTTGAACGCAGAGCCGCAGAAGGTGGGGAAGAAGGACAGGTTGATGGTACCCTTACGGATACAACGCTTCAGGTCTTCGATAGAAGGCTCTTCACCTTCCATGTAAGCTTCCATCAGGTCGTCGTCCTGCTCAACGGCAGTCTCAACCAGCATTTCACGGTATTCTTCAACTAGGTCTACCATGTCGGCAGGAACGTCGGTCACAGTGTAGTTTTCTGGCAGACCAGAATCATCCCACACGAAAGCCTGACGGTTCAGTACGTCTACAACGCCTGTGAATTCGTCTTCGCGGCCGATAGGCAGAGTCATTACCAGCGGGTTGGCAGCCAGTACTTTCTTAACCTGACCAACTACGCGCAGGAAGTCGGCACCGATACGGTCCAGCTTGTTTACGAAGATCAAACGAGCTACTTCAGACTCGTTGGCATAACGCCAGTTGGTTTCTGATTGTGGTTCTACACCGCCGCTACCGCAGAATACACCGATACCGCCGTCCAGAACCTTCAGAGAACGATAAACTTCAACTGTGAAGTCAACGTGACCGGGGGTGTCGATTACGTTAAAGCGGTGACCTTTCCAGAAACAGGTGGTGGCAGCAGACTGAATGGTAATACCACGCTCTGCTTCCTGATCCATGAAGTCCATGGTAGAAGCGCCATCGTGAACTTCGCCCAGTTTGTGGATTTTACCGGTCAGCTTGAGGATACGCTCGGTGGTCGTGGTTTTACCCGCGTCAACGTGAGCGAAAATACCAATGTTTCTGTATTTTGATAAATCGGTCATGATTCAACTTTTTTGCTTGGTTTATAAAAGTAGACGGAGTATGCCACAAAAAAGCAGCAGACCACACATCAGGATTTGAGGCGCATATTGTAATTGGGAAGGGCGTCGGGCGCAAACTGCTTAGACGTTTTTTAGCTGACAAAACAGCAGCTACAGAGTTAGCCGGGCCAAAAACGGTTAAAAATCAACCTTAAAGCAGTTTATCTCTGGCAAATAAATTCGCTGTTTTTTTGCACGGACACCGAGTTAAGCTGCCGTTGCCATGGCGGTTTTTTTGTTCAGGCTGCACCGGAAGAAATCCTGCCAATGCGAAAACTCCCCCGCCCCTGCTCCTTGACCTCATACATGGCAACGTCTGCAGCCTCAAGCAGCGCCTCCAGGGTATGGCCGTGGTGGGGATAAATGGCAATCCCCACGCTGGCGCCCACTTCGCAGGAAAGACTACCCCGAATGGCTACCGGCCTGGATATCTGAACCAATATTTCCTGGGCAAGTTGACGCAGCTTGTTGTAATCCTCATCAACATCGGGAATGCCAATCAGAAACTCATCGCCGCCCCAACGGATGGTAATACCCTTGCCTGCCAGCTTCACCAGGCGTTCGGCAACGGTTTTCAATACAGAATCACCGGCTTCGTGGCCATAGATATCATTCACAGGTTTGAATTTATCCAAATCAATCAGCAGCACGCCCATCAGCGTCCTGGTTTGATCGGCTTTTCGCATCATATCAACCAACAGGCGTTCACCTGAGCGGCGATTTTTAAGCTGGGTTAAAGGGTCATGCTCGGCTTCAAACCGAATCATTCGTTCCCGATAGGTGCGTTCAGTGATGTCGTACATCATCACTTCGATCAGCGTCTGAGTGCTGTCCTCCACTTTGGAAAACAGGCAATGGACCCATTTGAGTTGGTCGCTTTGCTGACTTCGCAGTTGCAGCTCCATTTCCACGTGATTGAGATTTGCGTTCCCTCTTAGCTCATCAAAAAAACGCGCTAATTCGGCTTCTTCTTCGAACCAGTGGCTGAGGGCCGGTTGATTGTCGATGGATTCAGTGCCACACAAACGCTGGAATGCCTCGTTGGCAACGAGCACATGATTGCCTGGGTCAATCAAGCAAATACCGGCGCTGGCTCTTTCAAAAATGAGCCGGAATTTACGCTCAAGCAGCTCTGTCCTTTGCCGTAAGCTGCGCTCTTTTTCGATGGATTGATTCAGGTTGGCCACCAGCTGATTGATTCCCCGCACCAGGCTGCCTATTTCATCCTGAGCATGGTATTTGGGCACGCTGAGCGGGTTATTGTCACCGGGCTTAATATTCTCAAAGTTCGAGGTCAGGCGATTTAACGGCGCTGTCAGGGTTTTATGCACCAACAGGGAAACCAGCAGAGCAATCAACGCCGATTGAAGCACCAACATCCACGCTTGTTTGAGTGCAACCTCGGTCGCCCTCGATTGGATGTATTCGTTATTTGGCAGCAATCTGAGCTTGCCCAGCACTTCACCGGCAAAGAACGGATGGGGAATATCGAATTCCAGCACCTGCAGCACATCATCTGCGACAAAACCCCTGGAACTCACCCAGTCGCCGCTGTCTGCGGTAAGCAAAGCGCCAGCCACCAGGTCATTGACCTCAAGACCCTCAACGATTTCTTTACCCAGTTCCACGTCCTTGACGTAAAGCGCAACTGAGGCCGTTTTTTGCACCGTTAAAGCGATTTGCCCAAGTTGATTTTTGACTTCCCTGAGCTTGGTTTCCCTGGCATCCCAGAAAAAATAGAGGCAGGCGACCACCGCCGCGAGAAAGGCTCCCACCGCAATGGCAACGGCAACTTTGACATAAAGCTTCTGGCGATTAGGGATCAAATTTGTATACCACCTTTAATGCCGGGTCCAGTTCGGTGCTTTTGACAAAAGTAATACCCGAGGGGGTACTGTTCATCAGCTCAAGTAAAGCTTGCCGTTGGTCTACTTCCCTGGGTTGTGTGACCCGCGCAGAAAACTGTAATCGAGCCCAGTAACTGCTTACCTGTGCCAGACTGCGATTGACCAGCTGCCGGTAAAATAGTGCCCGGGTCTCGGTGTCGCTGCTGTTATCGAATACCGTGACCTTGTTTCCGTCCGGAAAGGCTCGGTCGCGCCCCATAAAAATATCGACCACTTCATGATGGCTCAAATTTTCAATACCGTTTTTCGCATTCACCACCACATACAGGGCATCGTCTGCCCTGGCTGGAAAGAATACGAGTAACCAAGCTATCAAACTGATTATTAATATTTTCATAGTCAGAAGGTAAAGCTTAGATTAACGGAAAACAGGTTGACCCTGTCATCATGGCCCATGGGATATGCCCGAACCCACAGACTGGAGCCCTTGGGGTCTATCTCCGAGTGATCCCACTGCAGTTTTAACGCCATGTCTTCGTAAAAGTCCCATCTCAGGCCCAGTGAATACGTACTCTGTGCCAGACGGGACGCCTGATAACTGTATTGAGCGGCTTGATGCAGCGTCAGCAGGGCATTCTTTTCAGGTTCAGACAAATAAGGCAATGAAGCCGGCAGCTCAATCTCGGGCGCCTCCCTGGTGTTTTCTACCTGCGCATATACGGCGTAAAGCGTGAGATCGTCGAATCGACGCCCCACACTGACGTAACCCGACACATAGGGCTGCAGCAAACGCCAATCGGATTTTGTGTATCCAAGCTCCGATTGCACAATCCACTGGCCATCATCGAATTGGAAGCCAAGGGCGTAATAACGCGAAAGCATCTCTTCAAAGGCGATTTCCTGAGCCAAAGTCCCGGCCTGGGGCCAAAGAGCGACAGGCACGGCGCGCAGCGCATCCAACAGCATATTGGTATCGGCGTTGGTTCCGGAGGTATCGGCCTGCGCCATAGCGGCACGCACCAGCCAATCGTCCCCCGACAGCGACAGTGTCAGGGCCAGGATGTTATCCAGGGTCAGCAACACATCCTGCTCGGGCCCTTCCAGTTTCACGTCGGTTTCGCCAAAGGCCAGCTTGGCCTCGAAGTTAAGCTCGCCTATATCTCGCCGATAGGTGATATCGGCGCCTTCATAGCGACTGATAGAGGAGATGAGATTATAAAACTCGGGAATGGGACGAACCCAGGAGTAGGCATAGCCCACGTCTCTGTACTCGGTGAGCATGTAAAGATCGAGCCCCAATCGGCCAGCCCTGAATGCCCAGTTGTTGTTGGGGCGATAACGCAGAAACAACCATTCCAGATTATCTGAAAGTCCGTTGCTGACTCTGTCTTTAAAGACCATCTGAGCCACAGCATCAAAGCTGCCCGATATCTCAGCGTTGAGCTGTAACCCCAGCAGGGTGTCGCCAGCGGTGGACCAACCCTGTCCCACGGCATCCATAGTGTAATCGCGGTGAAAGCCAAGGTTGTCACTGTCGTTGTAGATGGCGCCAAGGCTACCAAACCCACTGAACCGGACGCCCGTTTCCGCGTGTGCCCATCCCGCAAACATCAGCCCAATAAGGCCTGCTGCTACGAATTTGTGCAAAATTACTCTCCCCGGCTATAGCGCGTTTTATCTATCGCGTTACCAACAGCTTAGAATCTTTTTCTGATCATTGCCGTATTGGAAGCAGCAGGCTTAACGGATGAAAGACCTGCCCCAAAGTCACTTTAACCAAGATTATAAATCTTTGTAACATACTCATAAAGGTACGGTTTTGCATAATATGTAGCGAACACCGTTTTTTGTGGGGACAGTCAATAAAAAAACCCGCCTCTGGGGCGGGTTTTTACCGGGTTTTACAACCCGTCTCCTGATGGAGTTATGTCAGCAATACGCTATCAGTCTTCTACCGGAGACACCACAAACAGCAGATCGCCCTGAGACACCTGTTGACCGTTGGTATTCAAAATACGCTCGATGCGGTACTTCTTGTCTTCCGGATAGAGCACGGCGCCCTTGCGGTTAAAGCTTGCCAGAGTGACCTGGGAGAACATCTTCATCGCTTCGGTCAGCGCCAGCGTGGTGTCGGTGGTCACAATGTCACCTTCACGGACAAACTCAGGTTCACCCGGAGCAGGCGAGCTATAGAAGATACCCGCGCCCTGTGCCAATACTTTCAGCTCGTTGGAGTCACCCACACGCAGCGACTCGGTATCCACGCCCTGGGTTTCGGCTGCGGCTTCCATCTCGGCAATCAGCTCAGGGATATCCAGCTCAGCCATCAGACGAGGCAGGTAGTTGGTGTCGTACACGCCTTCGTTAAAGGTGGCATCCTTGAGGATACGCTTGAGAAGCGGAATGTTAGTCGCAATACCTTTAATCACTACGCTGTCCAGGTAGTCGTACATCTTGGTGACCACGTCTTCACGGGACTCACCACGGATGATGATCTGGGCTATCAGGCTGTCGTAGTATGGCGATACTTCCTTACCTTCGGCGGCGATGGAGATAATTTCCACATCGTCACGCTCTGGCATCACGCATTCGGTGATCTTGCCTGGGTTTGGAACCAGCTGCAGTACGCCGTTGCTGTCAAGGGCGGCCTTCTCAGCAGTCACACGCACTTCCATGGCGTAACCGATTTCCTGAGGCTCCAGATCTTCGATTGAGCGACCCGCGGCAATGTCAAACTGGGCAGAAACGATGTCGATACCCGAGGTGGCCTCGGTTACAGGGTGTTCTACCTGCAGACGGGTGTTCATTTCCATGAAGTAAACTTCATTGGCATCCAGGTTGTAGATAAACTCCACAGTACCTGCACCCATATAGTCCACGGCATCACCCAATGACTTGGTGTAAGCCATCACTTGCTGCTTCAGCTCAGGTGGCAGCATGGTAGAACCAGATTCTTCAATAACCTTCTGGTTATTACGCTGTACCGAGCAGTCACGCAGACCCAATACCTTGGCGTTGCCAAACTTATCGCGAAGCAGCTGCACTTCGATATGACGCAGCGAGGTCACGTACTTCTCGAGGTACAGGTCACCGTTACCGAATGCGGCAGCCGCTTCGGTAGAGGTCTTCATAAACAGTGGGATCATATCCTCTGGGCGTTTTACCACCTGGATACCCTTACCACCGCCGCCTTGTACCGCTTTAAGCAGCACTGGGTAACCGATTTCACTGGCCACGTTCACCGCCTGCTCGGCGTTGGACAGAATACCGTGTGAACCAGGTACCACTGGGACGTTCTGCGCCTGAGAGGTCTTGATTGCGTTGGACTTGTTACCCATGGTAGTCATGGAGTGCACGCTTGGACCGACGAAGTTAACGCCATTGTTTACACACAAAGCAGCAAACTGTGGGCTCTCTGACAGGAAGCCGATACCTGGGTGCAGGGCGTCTACGTTTTCGTATTCGGCCACTTTCAGCACAGAGTAGGCATTCAGGTAGGATTCGTCAGAGGTGTTACCACCCAGACATACCAGCTTGTCGTTTTCCTTCAGCATATCGGCCGGAACGGCAGTCATATCCGGGTCGGACGCCACCAACACCACGTTGATGTTGTTGTCATGGGCCTTACGGATAAGCTTCACCGCAGTACAGCCACGGGCATGTACCAGTACCTTGTCGATAGGCTTCATCAGGGCTCGGGGATCATCCTGACGGATTTCTTCGTCCACCACCTGAGCCTCAGGCACCAGAGTAGAGATAGCGCCCTTGATAACTTCTTCAATCTTCTGGGTTGGCATTGGCATCAATGGGTCAATGCTGGCCAGCTGAGAATCCAGAGTGTCGCTGAAGGGGTTATACACCAGGCCATTCATGGCGCCCGGCACCTTCGACAGGTAGTTCGACAGGGTTGAAGTGGACGGCAGATAAGCAGGTACCACCATTTGCCCTGCGAACGGCATATTGGTGCCTGACAGGTAATAGGTCTGCACCAGTGGGTGAGTCACGAAAGATGCCTGGGCACCACCGGTACAGTCACCGAAACCGAACATCAGAACCGGCAGTTCGTTGTCACGGATAAAGCGGGTGATACGATCGTTTACCACGGCCATGGAGAACAGGGCTGCTGCACCTTCTTTGGTCTGCATACCACCGGAAGAGATAAAGCAGATCACTGGCATGTGGCGCTTGGCACACTCGATAAGCAGTGCAGAGAACTTCTCGGCGGAAGCCATATCGAAAGCACCGGCCTGGAAGGCGGTGTTGGAAACGGCGATACCTACCTTGAGTGAAGCCCCCTTGTGCTCAAAGTCAGCCATACCTGTGATAAGGCCGCAAGGACGAATGCCCTTGTCCAGCGCGTCTTCAATCGACAGACGGAAGCCGGGGAAGTTGAGCAGATTGGCGGTCATCTTGTCGCCGTTCAGTTCATCAAAATTGCTGAAGAACTTATTGATGACGTTTTCCCAGGTCATCTTGCCGGCTTTCTTCTCGTCGCGGAGCACCTTCTGGATCAGCAGATCCTGGTAACCCATGGTCAGACGGTTCCAGAAGTCTTTACGACGACCGATACGCACAGGGTTGATGGCACCGGTGTACTTGCCGGTATCGTCTTCACTGTCGAAGTATTCGGGCAACAGACGCTCGAAGAAGTACGTCAGGATCACGAACAGCGAGTCGTTCAGCTGTGGGAAGCCCACGCTCTTCCACTGTTCGGTCTTGGTCAGCAGTTCGGCACGGTTTGACTGAGACATGAAGTACTTCAGCCACTTGTAGAACTTGCTCTTGTCGTTGGCAATGTCCTGGGTGGACAGGGCGCGGTCGATGGCCTTGTGCAGCAGGCTGTCAACCGAGGCACGGGACAGACTCTTGCTCATCATGGCTTCTTTAGCGATAGAGGCCAGACTACCCACCACGTTGTCATACAGGGCGTTGAAAATAAGGATGTTATAGCACTGCCAAATAAAATCTTCGCGCAGTTCCTTATTCACCACCACATCCAGCACAGTGAGGTTGTTCAGCTCAGGCCAGTTGGCCTCGGTCACCTCGGCAGGCAGGGTTTCCAGATAATGGATAAGTCCTTTGAAGTTGTTGGCAGCGTTGGACTTCCAGCGGTGGTACAAAGACCAGCCGATGTTGAACAGCAGCGCTTTTTTGGCTTTTTTGTAGTTCTCTTTTGGTTCACCCAAAATCAAACGGGTCAGCATGTTACGTTCGGTGCTGACTTCACTGCGTTTGTTGACAAAGTTATTCCACAGCTTGGACAGCTCTTCGTCGTATACCACTTTATCCGGCGCAGACAACCAGGCCTGGAATACCTTTTCCTGCTCCTTCTGGATACGATCCAGCAAGTCACCCTCGGGTACGCTCACCTTGGACAGGCGGCCATACTGCTCCATGGAGATGGAGTGGATACGGCTGCGCAGCGTCAGGTAACGCAGATAACGGTAAGCACTGCCGAACAGGTTAAGGTGCATGGTGGGGCTGCTCGCCACCGCCATGTCGGCCGTGCTTTCCAGCGCCTTGAGGCTGTTTGAAGGGTTGAGGAAACGGGTCAGACTGCGCTCGTAGTGCTCGCGCAGATCTTTAGATTCTTTAACGAAGTTAACAGCTGCGCGCTCAACAGCCTCAATAGAGCTGATGATGGCGCGGCGCAGATTGTGCTGACGCTCATCGCGGTCGGAAGGCGAGAAGTCGATGATGCCGTCGATGCAACCTGCGTTATACAGTTCCTCTGGGGACACACCAACAGACTTGGCACATTCCTGCCAGGAGAGGTTGTACTTGCGGGCAATACTCTGCAGACCCTGAGGCTGGATGGTGTTGAAGATACCATCACGCAGAGAGAGCAGAATGTTGGCAGCCGCCAGTGGAATCGCACCACCGGAATAACCGGCACCAATCACGATACCCACGGTTGGCACATCAACGTTGGCACTCTCGGCGATGGCCTTGGAAATGGAGTGTGCCTGGTTGTTGCTGTTGGCAATCTCACCGGCATCGGCACCGGGTGTGTCGATGAGGTAAACGATGGGCATGGACAATTCGGCGAAATGACGAATAGCCTTGCAGGCCGCCAGGTGATGCTCAGGCATCCAGGCGCCGTTGGCGGTGGTACGTTCCTGGGCAACAAAACCGATACGACGGGTACGGCTGCCAAAGTTCAGGTCCACTTCAGCGCTGTAGAAAGAGCCCATATGGGTCTCTGTGATGACCTTACCCTTGAGATCGGCAATAATACGCTTGGCGCCGGGGCGGCTTTTGTCCTGGGTTGGCTGAATGACCTTGGCGACATAGCCGTCCACATCCAGTTTTGCCAGAGACTTGAGGTTAGTCTGGATGGCAGCATCGTCCAACAGACCTTTGATTTCCTCAGATAAACTTTGTTTGCTGTGCTCAGGGAACAGCGAAAAATCCTTTGCCAGGTGTTCCGCTTGCAGAAACAGCGGATCAGGCTTTTGTGCTTGAGTCATGTTTTTGGGCTGCTTGTTGGTGGTCATTAAGAGATCCTCTGCTAAGCCTCTGAAAATTTTTAGCCATCAAATATACCTTCCTTCGGTTTGCAAATACCATTAAACTGCCTTGGACGCTTTGTTCCATTTTTGAGACGATAGAAAAAACATGCCAGATTTGAATGGGATGGCGCTATTTGCCGCAGTGGTCAGATCTCAGGGTTTCAGCCAGGCGGCCCGGGATATTGGCATGCCAAAATCCACCATTAGTCGTAAAGTTGCTCAACTGGAAGAAGAACTTGGCGTACGACTGCTACAGCGTGACAGCCGCAATTTGAGCCTCACCCAGGTCGGCACCCTTTTTTATCAGCACTGCGAAACCATAGTGAATGAGCTTGAGGCAGCCAAGGCGGTGATCGAGCATACCCACGCGGACGTTTCCGGCTCCCTTCGCATCGCCATCCCCGTCTCGTTCAGCCAGGAATTAATCGCCAATTTGTGCAGTGGCTTTTTACGCCTCTATCCCAGTGTGGAACTCGATGTGCAGTTTACCGACTCGGATGTGGGTCTGGTGGGTGAAGGCTACGATATCGCCATCAAGTATGGCCCACTGCAACCTTCCGACAATGTGGCGAGATTACTGTTTGAGCGTCAGCCCATTTTGGTGGCAAGTCCCGGCTATCTGAAAAAGTACGGCACCCCCGCCACGCCAAAAGAGCTGGGGCAGCATGCCGGCATTCTACTTGGCACCACACGCTCAGCCCCCATCTGGCCCCTGGGCAAAGGGGGCCGTAAAACCATGGTCAGTTTCAATCGCAAGGTGCGGGTAAACAGCGCTGTGATGGTACGTCAATTCGCATTGGATGATTTTGGCATTGCCATGTTGTCCCATGCCCAGTGCAAGAAAGATCTCGCCAGCGGCGCCCTGCTGCCCATACTCCCCGAGTGGCCCATGGAGCCTTTTAAGGTGTATGGCGTCTATTCCAGCCGTAAACAGCTGGCCACCAACATCAGTGTGTTTCTGGACTTCTTTATCAAGCGTTTCGGCAGTCAGGAGTCCCTGCTTGGCATGATGGGCTAAGACACTCATATTATCCGCCTATTCATCATGGCGAGACCGAAAAGCTCGCCTTTTCCCCCATGCTGTGGTACCCCTAAAGTTTGACTAAACTAAAGCTAACCCCATAGTCTGAAAGATGAATTTTGTCGTTAAGGATGCCCCATGTTAAAGCGTATGCTCCCTGCTCTGTTCGTTGCTGGTCTGGGTACTCTCCCCCTCCTGGCACAGGCCAATCTCGACGTGGAAGAACTGCGACTTGCCAAGGCAAACAGCGACCTCGGTGAAGTGGCAAGCCGCTATCAGGGGCTGATTGACGGCCTCAAAGACAAATTGGCCGCCGGCAACGAAGAAAAGGCCGTGACCCAGGCGATGGCATATCAGGGCATTCGGCTGTGGCAGCAGGCGGTGCGGGATGTGCAGTCCGGTCATATCGATGACCGCAGCTTGTATTGGGCGAGATTGGCTATGCGAGCCAGTTTAAAGCAGGACAAGGCCGGCTATGCCATTGTGCCCTGGCAAAGAGATATTCTGGTGCGCGCCGTGGAAACAGCCTCCCGGGGTTTTTCGGATATCCATTTTGGTGACGATGTGCAAATTCGTATTCTGCTCACCGGCTTTGACCCCTTCTTCCTCGATCGCAACATTGGCCAGAGCAACCCGTCGGGTATTACCGCGTTGATGCTGGATGGCTATAAATTCAAGGTAGGCGGCAAGCAGGCGCAGATTGAAACCGTTATGATCCCGGTGCGCTTTGCCGATTTCGATCAGGGCATGATTGAATCACTGCTGACTCCCTTCTATCGCAAGCGCTCCATTGATGCGGTATTTACCGTGAGCATGGGACGGGATGATTTCGACCTCGAACGTTTCCCCGGCCGCAACCGCAGCGCCGAGGCCCCGGATAACCTGAATGTGCTCACCGGCGCCACCAAAACCCAACCCATAGCCCCCATGCTGAACGGGAAGTCACTCAATGGGGATGAATTCGTGGAGTTCTCGTTACCTGTGACAGCCATGCAAGCGGCGCCGGGCAACTACAAGGTCAACGACAATCGCAAGGTAACCACCCTGGGCAGAGGCACCTTTGATGCATCTTCCCTCGCTGAGCTTCAAGAAGCCATTTCGGTGGAAGGCTCTGGTGGCGGCTATCTGTCCAATGAAATTTCTTACCGCGCCGTGCTGCTGAGGGACCAGTTTGGCCTCAGGTTACCCGTTGGTCATATCCATACTCCCAAAGTCGCCGGATATGACGGCGAAGCAGGGAAAGCCATAGCAGAGCAGGTGCGCGCCATGGTTGAGCTTGCCGCCGCAACGCTGTAAACACCGCCAGGCTTGTTTGGGTCCTGGGGACAGAGGTATTATGCCAACGCCTCTGTTTCCAGGACCCTTATGTTTTCCCTTTTTCGCCAGTCCAAACGGCCTGCCAGATCACAACTCGCCACAGATGCCATGACGCCTGCAACCGCAGTTCAGGAAGATGCCTGCCTGCATCTCGAGCGCGCCTGCCTCAGGGCCGAAGCAGGACTTGGCCGGGACATTCCAAGGCCCACATTGAGGTTCGATATCCGGGGCAAAACAGCAGGTATGGCGTACAGCAGTCACAACCTTATCCGGCTGAATCCCAAACTGTTGGAAGAAAACCCGGACATCTTCTATACCGAAGTCATCCCCCATGAGCTTTGCCATCTGCTGGCCCATTCCCTCCACGGTAAGGTCAAACCCCACGGCAAGGAATGGCAAGCATTGATGCGAGGCCTGTTTGGGCTATCCCCCCGCACCACCCATAGTCTGGACACCAGCAGCGTCAGCAGAAGTATCGAATACCGCTGCCAATGTGGCCCGGTTCCACTCTCCGTCAGGCGCCACAACAAAATTGTCAGGGGTGAGACACGCTATCTTTGCCGTCGCTGCGGCGACTACCTGAAACAGCCCGATAAACGCTGACGCGACTCAGCGTGAATACATGACCACTCGCACTGCGGCATGCGCTGAGGTTGTCAGCCCTACCCCATTGGATTAACATCCCAGCCAATCAAAAAAGCCGCAATAAAAGCGGCCAGCAGTATCAGGAAACCCATTGCGCTATCTACTTGCTTTGGCAGCATTTGTTGCCCCATTGCCCCTGTGTTTTGCCCAGAATACGCCGCCATCAAACTTTGCCGAAGCCAAGCGTACGGCCCAAAAAATCTATGCCGCCCTGCCGATGCAGAGCTTTTACTGCGGCTGCAGCATTCAAACCAAGGGTAAACGCTGGGAAGTTGACCACAACAGCTGCGGCTATCAGGTCCGTAAAAACGCCGGACGAGCGGAGCGGATAGAGTGGGAGCATCTGGTACCGGCCTGGGAATTCGGTCACCAGCGCCAGTGCTGGCAACAGGGAGGCAGAAAGGAGTGCACTCAAAACGACTCCACCTTCGTGCGCATGGAGGCCGACTTGCATAATCTGGTGCCAGCCATAGGCGAAATCAACGGCGACAGAAGCAACTACCGCTTCCGTGAATGGAACGCCGCCCCAACCCAATATGGTCAGTGCGAGATGGTGGTGGATTTTAAGGCCCGCCACGTACAGCCACCACGTCGAAGCCGCGGCGCCATCGCCCGCAGTTACCTTTACATGCAGGCACAATACGGTCTCAAGATTGCACCTGCCCAATTAAAGTTGTTTGAGGCATGGGATAAAAGCTATCCAGTTGATAGTATTGAGTGCCAGAGAGACCAGCTTATTGCCGGCGCCCAGGGTAACCACAATCCCTTTGTCGCACGCGGCTGTAGAGCGGGCGCCCTCGATGTTCAAACGGCAGATTAACAGTTTCAGGATCCCGAATGCGAATTCCAAGAATTTTCCAGCCACTTGACCTGTCTCCTTCAGCGGAGTTTGCCCTCGATGAAGATGGCTTTGCCCATGTGGGTCGGGTACTTCGCATGGGTGAAGGCGAGCAGATCAGGGTATTCAATGGCGATGGTAAAGATTACCTGGCAGACATAGTCTCGGCAGGTAAAAAGTCTCTCACGGTAAAAGTGGTTGCAGTTGAAGACAACCAGAGTGAGTCACCGCTGCATTTGCACCTTGGCCAGGTCATCTCCCGTGGTGACCGTATGGATTTCACCCTGCAAAAGTCGGTGGAACTCGGTGTTAACACCATCACGCCACTTTTTTCTGAGCGCTGCGGCGTCAAGCTCAGCGGTGAGCGGCTCGATAAAAAAATTGCCCAGTGGCAAAAAATCGTGATCAGCGCCTGTGAGCAATGCGGCCGTGCCACTGTGCCAGAGGTTCGCCCCGTCATGGAACTGGCAGACTGGTGCGCCGAGCAAACACAGGCCCTTAAATTGAATCTTCACCCCCGTGCCGACCATGGTATCAATGGCCTGGTGCTGGACAATCCCAGGGTCAGGCTGCTTATTGGCCCAGAAGGCGGGCTGTCCGCAGACGAGATTGCCATGACAGAAACCCACAAATTTACCGAAGTATTGCTCGGCCCCCGGGTACTTCGTACTGAAACGGCCGCGCTGACCGCCATTACGGCACTGCAAATGAAATTTGGCGATCTGGGTTAAACCCGGCTCCCCCGCATGAGAGGACGCAAGATGATTAAACTCGGCATAGTGATGGACCCCATCAGCGACATCAACATCAAGAAAGACTCCAGCTTCGCCATGCTGATGGCCGCCCAAAATCGCGGCTATGAGCTGTTTTATATGGAAATGCAGGACCTGGCCATGGTCAGAGGCGAGGCCCGCGCCCGCATGCATCCGCTCAAGGTAATGCAGAACGCCGATTGCTGGTTTGAATTGGGCGATGCAATTGAGCAGTCGCTGGCCGAGCTTGATGTCATCCTGATGCGTAAAGACCCACCATTTGACACCGAATACATTTACGCGACTTACATGCTGGAGCGCGCCGAAGAGGCGGGCGTGTTGATTGTCAACAAGCCGCAGAGCCTCAGGGACGCCAACGAAAAGCTGTTTACCGCCTGGTTCAGTGAGTTTACCCCTCTGACCATGGTCACCCGCGATGCCGGCCGTATCCGCGATTTCCATGCCGAGCATGGCGACATCATCTTAAAACCACTGGACGGCATGGGCGGCGCCTCTATCTTTCGCGTCAAACAGGACGATCCGAACCTTGGCGTCATCATAGAAACCCTCACCAACCACGGCAATTGCTACGCCATGGCCCAGGTGTTTATTCCTGAAATCACCGCCGGCGACAAGCGCATTCTGGTGGTGGATGGTGAGCCTGTTCCTTATTGCCTGGCGCGCATCCCCAAGCAGGGTGAAACCCGGGGTAATCTTGCCGCAGGTGGCCGCGGTGTGGCCCAGCCATTGTCTGAATCAGACTGGCGCATCGCCAAGGCGCTGGGGCCAGAGCTCAAGCGCCGTGGGCTGATTTTTGTGGGCCTGGACGTGATTGGTGACAAGCTCACCGAAATCAACGTCACCAGCCCGACCTGCATCCGTGAAATCGAAGCCGCTTTCGAGGTGGACATCACAGGTATGCTGATGAATGCCATCGAAGCCCGTATCAATAAGAAATAACCGTGGGCGCCTGGCGCCCTTCTGCCTTGGGGAACCCTATGTCATCGAAATTATTGGCCCTGTTGCTGCTGGCCCTGCCCCTGACAGCCACTGCGGCCGATCCGCTTAAAACCCCATCCAAGCCCAAAAACATGGTCATCATGATTGGCGATGGCATGGGGCCGGCTTACACCTCGGCCTATCGTTATTTTAAAGACAACCCGGACACGGAAGAAATCGAGCAAACCGTGTTCGACCGTCTGCTGGCGGGGATGGCGAGCACCTATCCGGCACCTGTGTCCGGCTATGTAACCGACTCGGCCGCCGCCGCCACGGCGCTGGCAACAGGCCACAAGAGCTATAACGGCGCCATTTCGGTGGATGTGAACAAAGCTCCCCTACCCACCCTGTTTGAGAAAGCGCGGGAAGCCGGTTTAGCCACGGGCGTTGCCGTCTCCAGCCAGATAAACCATGCCACCCCAGCCGCGTTTCTGGCCCACAATGAAAGCCGCAAAAACTACGACGAGCTGGCCGCAGCTATACTGAACAGCAATGCCGAAGTGCTGCTGGGCGGCGGTCAAAAGTATTTTGATGAGTCACTGCTCGCCGACTACCGCGCCAAGGGCTACCAGCATCTCACTGACATCGCTGCGCTCGACACCATCAGCAGTGGAAAGGTGCTGGGCCTGTTTGCCGAAGTGCAATTGCCATGGGTGATAGATAACCCGGACGCACATCAGCTTTCTCGCCTCACGGCCAAGGCGTTGGAACTCCTGTCCCAGAATGACAAAGGTTTTGTGCTGTTGGTGGAAGGCAGCCTGATTGATTGGGCCGGCCACAACAATGACATAGTGACTGCCATGGCCGAGATGGACGAGTTTGCCCGCGCCATTGAAGTGGTGGAAGAATTCGTCCGCACCCGCGGCGATACCCTGATGGTGATTACTGCCGATCACAATACCGGTGGTCTGAGCATAGGGGCAGATGACCAATACCTGTGGGATGCAGCACTGCTGCGCGGCGTGAAGGCAAGTCCCGATGCGATGGCGGCGGCTATCATCGCCAACGATGTCTGGCAGGAACAGCTTGAAACGCAATTGGGCTTTACCCTTGAGTCCGATGAGCAAGCAGCGATTTCACGGGCGAGAATGCAAGGGCAGGACGTTTTAAGCACTGCCATCAAAACTATTCTGGATAAACGCAGCTATACCGGCTGGACCAGTGGCGGCCACACTGCGCTCGATGTGCAGGTATTTGCCCAGGGCCCCGCATCCGGACTCTTTATCGGCCATCAGGACAACACTGAAATTGCCCAAAAGATGATGAGCCTGCTGCCTAAACCTAAAAAAGCAGCCGCTGTGGTAGAACCCACAGCCCCCTCGGTAACCCTGCCACCGGAAGCGCCTGTCAGTAACACCGAACAGGCGAGTGAGTTTGTACCAGAGTCTGCTCAGCTACCGGAAGTCAGCCAAGAGACTGAAGCCAAGGCGACCAGCAACTAACCCGCCATTTTGCCCAGGAGTTCGCCATCGCCGCTCCTGGGCCACTCCCGCCCTTCGGTAATGCCGGTTAAGATGTCCATCGCCTTGTCTTCACTGATGGGTTTGGAGAAGAGATACCCTTGGGCAAGCTCGCAACCTGCAGTTTCCAAAAACTCCCTCTGCAGTTCGGTTTCAATGCCCTCGGCCACCACGGTTCTGCCCAGATGATGCGCTAAATCTATTACTGTGGTGACTATGTGGGTATCGGCACCATTCTCCAGCACCCCAGCGGTAAAGCACCTGTCAATTTTGAGTACATCAAAGGGGAGCTGCTTTAAGTAACTCAACGATGAGTAACCGGTACCAAAGTCATCAATGGCAATGCGCACACCCAGCAGTTTCAGCTCCCGCATTACCTCCATGGCCTTGTCTACCTGCTCAATCACGCTCTCTTCCGTCACCTCCAGCAGTAAGCAACTTGGTGGAACGCCTGAAGCCGTCAGCAATTTACGAATAAAATCACTCAGCCCCGGTGTGAGATAATGGCGGGCCGACAAGTTCACCGCAATATAGAGATCATCCCACCCCTGAAGTCTCAACCGCTTGAGCATTTCCACGGCTTCGCCCAGCACATAATTGCCAACCTTGATAATGGCATCACTCTCTTCGATATGGGGGATGAAACTGCCCGGCATGATTAAGCCACGACGGGGATGAAACCAACGGATAAGGGCCTCAAAACCCTTTATTATGCTGCCATCCAACGAGACGATTGGCTGTAAAAACAGCATAAGTTGCCGCTCGCTGATAGCACTGCCGATTTCCTGCTCAACCATCAGGCGATTATTGGCCTTGTGCAACATATCTTCAGTAAAGACACGGAAGTTGGAGCGGCCGGCGTCCTTGGCCTGGTACATGGCGAGGTCTGCATACTTAATCAGCTCTTCGGCACTGGTGGTTGGCGAGTCACACATGGCCACCCCAATACTGGTGGTGACAATCAGCTTGTGATTCCCCAGTACCACAGGCTGCTGCAACGACGCGAAAATCTTGTGTATTACCCGCCGCACGTCCTGCTCATCGCGGATACCCCGCAGCAGAATCAAAAATTCATCGCCCCCCTGGCGGAATACCGTGTCCATACTGCGAACACTGTTGCCCAGTCGCGATGCGATGATTTTCAGCAGCTCATCGCCCTCGTTGTGCCCCAGGGCATCATTGATACGTTTAAACGCATCCAGATCCAGAAACAGCAATGCCAACTTGTCGTGTACCCGCCCCACACAGGCAATCGATTTATTAAGCTCATGAATTAGCATTGATTTATTAGGCAAGCCTGTGAGCATATCCAGCATCGCCAGCCGCTCCAGCTCTCGGGTATAAGAGTCGACATCGGATTCCAGGACTTGCTGCCGTTCAGTGAGCGCCATCATGGCCCGGCCCATAACATCCACCTCATCGGATACCAGCACACGCCCCGAACCCAATTTTGTCCTGATTTCATCAAACTTTTGCTCGGCAATCAGCGGCAGCATGCGGGTGTATAGCTCAAGGCGGCGGATGGGTGACCATGCCAGCAGTCCAAGGGTAGCGCCAGTGAGCAACAAGGCAATCAGCAGTAATCCCAACATATTTTGCTGAAACGCTTTCAGCAGAAAATGCCATTCATCCAACTGCCAAAGCACTATGATCCCGGGTCCATCTTCGGTGGCATCCAGAGAATAAAACCACATCGCGTAAGGGTGGCCAAGAATATAATAGAGGCTCTGTTTGTTGGAAATTTCCTGCCAGTTCCACTGGATTTTGGCTTGTTCCAGCAAGGGAAGACTCAATGTCCGATTACTGATACTGAAAAGACGGCGCCCCCAGAAGAGCAAGTCCTGAGTTACGTTTTCCCTGGGCCCCAATACTGCCAACTCGAATTCTTCCTGGGCCCGGAAGCTACTGAGCAGGTTAGTCAGCTCAAATTCCAGGTAATACCGGAAAGACTCCTTGTTGTGCAGTACCGGCACCTGAATTTGCAATAAGCAACGTTCCACACAATCAATACGCCAAATGGGCACGCTGGCCTTGCTCCATCGCTGGAACCATTTGTACTCGCTGTCACCCGGCAAGCGTCCAAGGTAAAAGCCGCTGTGGCTAACGGAGCTAATGCGTCCAAAAGCATCCATGCCCCAGGCAAGCTGCATATCCGGCCATTGCTCATTGAGATCTTTATGGCTTATTTGCGGTGCATATACACGGGGGCCAGCGTAAAGGAGCACCTGATGAGCACTGCTCACGGCATCTTCCACCGCCTGATTAACCGCACGGCGCAGGTGCTGCTGCAATGCGTGCTGTTGAGATTCAAGTAAAAACGCCTGCTGATGTCCAAGCTCTCGATAGGCAAAGGTACCCAGCACCAGGGTGAGAATACTCATCAGCGCAAACACGGCCCCCAATAATTTCCATCTCAGGCTCAGATACCAACGGCTTTGTGCTATCTCATTCATAGGCTCACCATTGCAATCGATACGAGAGTTGCAGCGCAAAAATGGACCAGTCTTCGTCCTGTGTTGCGGGATTTTTGTTGAGGATAGGTGGTACCCAGGAGGCGCCTTCGACCCAGTGATATTCCACCCCTAACAGCCAGCTGTCGGCAAAACGCCACTTGAGCCCCAGACTCCAATCTTTGCTGTAACCAAAATACTCAGGCAATCCCTGCAGTGCGAGACGCTTCCCATCGGGATCGTCCAGATTTTCCACCGAATGGTCATAGCGAACAAACCATTCCAGCCGTTCTCCCAGCAGATAACGGACATCAAGGTAATAGCCACGATAGGGCTGCTCGGCACCCCATTCCCCCAACAGCATGTTGTCGCTTAAGGTTCGCCAACCCCGAGAATATTCAGTGGTGAATTCCCATTGAGCCCAACGGTACTGAGCAGAAAGCACATAGTTCAACAACTTAATGTCGCCGTTCATATTGCTCAGTTCGGTCTCGAAATTCAGCCTGGTTTGATACAGATTGGCGCCAAGCCGCCAGCTGTCGTTGCTATAATCAAGGTCCAGCGAGTAAAAGTACTCAGACTCAAATTCACCATAATCCAGGGTACCGAGAATATTCCGGCTCAAATCATCGGTGACATGCAGCACGCCGCCACTGACATTCCATTCCAGCGTGCCGCTACTCAGCCTGTGACTGCCAAACAGTCCAACACCATCGATATGTGACTGGGCATCGCGGTAGTAGTCGGCATAAATGGACTGGGGCAGGAATATGGCGGGGCGGGTAAAGGGCACGTCACGGGTACTGGAATAAAACCCGATTTCGTTTTTCACCCGGCCAACACGGATGCCGGCAAAGCCATTGTCGAGGGGGCTGAGATATTCGGCGAACAGATAATCCAGGTGAAAATATTCATCGCTGAGGTTACCCCGTTGGCGGTAAACCAGGGCGCCTGCCAAACGAATATTCTCTGTGGGGCGCCAGGAGGACATCAGCGATGCTTCAGACAGCGCAACACTCACATCATCGCCATCGGTTAAAAAGTCACTGCCGTTTACACCCACAAGCCCCTGGCTGAGGTAGCCATTGAATTGCCACTCATCAGCATAGGTTACACCGCTGTAGAGCAACGAAAGCAGCAGACAATCAGTGACTTTCATGGGCAGTGTCCTTTGCAGTTGTCTCATCCGGTAGGTAGCCTATTGCGCCGGGGGTTTCCGTTACTTTGCGCCGCATCTGGTCAGGGGAGGCGACTATTTCGGGGCGATCGGCGGTCCCCGAATATACCAGTCGGTCCCAGTGACGTTGCAGTACATAGGGGAACACTTCCAACGACTCTGTACAAAATTGCCTGTGCAGTTCAGATTCCGGCGGCAATATAAATACCCGGATAGGGCTTCCATCAGGCCAAAACAATCGTTGCCGTGAAAAAATCAACCTCAGCTCTGACACCGTAAGACCTTTGGCCAGAGTCTCGTCATGGGCAATGATTTCGGCATTTGCTCCCAAACTAAGCACCAATAACCACATCCATGTCGTTAAACGGTACATTGACACTCCCTTTCTGGTCGCTAACGCCCGGGCAGCCATCCAAAAATTGGCCCGAAGCAGTCTGTAGCCTTCTTTTATAGCGTAGGTGACGAATCCGTTGTTTGCTCGTCAAAAGTGGCTGAAGACTCCCAAGCCTATGGGCTATAATCGGCTCAAATTTC
Source organism: Shewanella zhangzhouensis (assembly GCF_019457615.1). NCBI lineage: Bacteria > Pseudomonadati > Pseudomonadota > Gammaproteobacteria > Alteromonadales > Shewanellaceae > Shewanella > Shewanella zhangzhouensis. The sequence continues at coordinate 750,218 of NZ_CP080414.1, read as the reverse complement.
GCGACGCAGAACACCACATTGCTTACCAACCCCTCCGAGCTCCTGACAAGAAACATAGAGCAGCTTGAAAATCAACGCGTTATGTTAATAAACATCGAGGCGGACGAGCTGGGCTATAGCTTGACTCGCCACTGCACCGAAGTCGCGGCGCTGGCGCTCGACTTTAATCATTTTCAGGCACAACCTCGGGGTAAAAATGGGTTTCGCTGTGAATTTGGTCACCAGTGGAGCCGGGATGAAAAGTTCGACGTGGTGGTGGTGTATTTCCCCAAAGCCAAGTCCCTGGCACCTTATTTATTTGCATTGGCAGCGTGGCACCTGCACCCGGATGGCACTTTGCTGATCACCGGTGAAAACAAAGGTGGCATCAAGTCAGTGGATAAACTGCTGGGCAGCGCCTTTTCCCCGGCCAGTAAAATCGATAACGCCAGACACTGCCTGCTGTACAGTGCCACCCTGATAGCAGAGGCAACCAAGCCCACTGCCGAAGATTGGGTGAGCCGGTATCGGCTTTCACTGCCCGGAGGCGATATTCAAATCTGCAATATGGTGGGCGTGTTCTCCGACAAGCAACTGGACCAGGGCACCGCTTTACTGTTGGATAACCTGCCCAGACTTGAGGGCCGCGTACTGGATTTCGGCTGCGGCGCCGGTGTGATAGCCATAGCGCTGATGCAGCAAAATCCCGATCTTCAGTTGGAGTGCGTGGATATCAATGCCATGGCGCTCCTGTCCTGTGAGCTGTCACTCAAGGCCAATGGCATGCAGGCGAAAGTCTATGCATCCGATGGTTTGGCGCAGACTGAAGGCCTGTTTAATGCCATTGTTTCCAACCCGCCCTTTCACGACGGTTTAAGCAGCACCACAGATATCGCAACCCGGTTTGTGGCCGACAGTTACAAGCAACTGCAAAAAGGTGGCGATTGGCAAATCGTTGCCAACCGACACCTACCTTATTCAGATACCATTGCCAAGGTGTTTGGGGAGGTCAATACGGTGGCAGAAAACAACAAGTACAAGGTCTACGCCAACAAAAAACGTTGAAAATATTATGCTCTACGCCCTGATTCAGGGCGTTTGGCCCCCCAGCCCTCATTCGCCAGTTGCTAAAAAAATCACTAAACTGAAAATCAGTGCACAAATTAGCCACTGAAGTCTTTTTTGGTGAAAGTTTATCTTGTTATACTCCGAAAGCTGTATCCCTGACTAAGCCCCTGCCGTAAATGGGGTTTATCGTCGTCATCCGGCGGCTCGAAGAAAAATAACAACAGATAAACGGGTAATAATTATGTTGGCTCCAGAACTGCTCGAATTGAGCGAAGATGGTCTTAAAGCGGAACTCAGACTGATCCCCGCAACACATGGCCCTGTCAGCGAAAATGATTTAAGGGAATTGCTGGCCCTGCCCGGCTTTACCGATCTTTGTCCACTGGAACCCGTTATCCAAAAAGCTGTCATCAGTATCAACAAGCTATGTGGGCAGGATGATGGCAAATTTGAGCAATTTTTTGCCATTGCCGAGCGTCGCAATGGCAAAGTCCTCATCGAGGTCAGCCCGGATCAAATGCAGGCTGAGATGGAAATTTTCGCCGCCTACGGCGGTAACCAAATTACCCTGCAGGATGTCTTGGTGGCTTTGAAGGCCGAAGGCGTTTCCATGGGGCTCAGCAAGGTGCGTATTGAGCAACTGCTGAAACAAATTCCCAACCTTGCCCCCGGCGCCAGTTGCAAACAAGTCATTGCCATCGGTAAGCCCGCGGTTAACGGTGAAAACGCAGTCCTTGACCGTAAAGTACCCCTCGCAAGGGAACGTTTGCTGCAACCACAGGAGCGGGAAGACGGTACCGTGGATATGCGCAACCTGGGCTCGGTTATCACGGTTAAACCCAATGATGTGCTGATGGTCAAGCTCCCGGCGACAGATGGCATACAGGGTTTTACCGTGAAAGGAACCCCTCTGCCTCCAACCCCCGGAAAAGACCTGCCTTTAATCCCCGGTGAAGGTACGGCGCTATCGCCCCAAGATCCCCATAAATTAATTGCCACTGTGGCAGGTCAGCCGGTTGAAACCCGCACCGGCATGCAAGTTGACGACATGCTGCAAATCAAAGAAGTGGATGTGAAGTACGGCCACGTCAACTTCAAGGGCTCGGTGTTAATCACGGGCGATGTGCATGAAGGCATGCAGGTGAAGGCCAGTGGTGATATTACCGTGATGGGTTTTGTCGACTCGGCGCAGCTGGAGGCCGATGGCGACATCATCGTCAGTAAAGGGGTCATTGGCCGCCAACTGGCCGATAACAAACACTCCACAGTGCTCAAGGCCAAAGGCCAGATTGCCGCGCAGTTTGTACAATACTCAGAACTCGTCGCCGAAGGCGATATTCAGGTGACCAAACAGCTGCTGCACAGCAACACCACTACCCTGAGTAAACTGTTGGTCAGTGACAACAACGGCCGCCGCGGCGATTTGGTCGGTGGGCAGGCCCATGCAGCCAAGGGCGTGCGCGCCGTAGTCATAGGCGCTACCGCAGGCACCAAGACAGAAATCTTCTGTGCCATGGATTTGAGCGACTTGAAGAACGAACTCAAGGCCCTGGATGAGAGCGTCAAGTCCATGGTGGTTGCCTGTCTGGACATCGACGCCCGGATCCGCAAACTGCCCCCCAAGAGCGAATGGCAGGACGATCCCGTTATGCTCGAACAGGTGCGTATGATGATGGAGCAGAAAAAACGCATGTCAGACGAGCGCGTTCTGGAAGAACAGCGATTCGAAGCCCTCAAGCAGGAAGTTGATAATTACTATGCCAATTATCGGGTAGAAGTGCTTAAACACATTTTTGCCAACGTCGAGCTGCATATAGGTCAGGCCTTTAATCGCACTCAAAGGGAACACGGTACCTGTATAGTCACCAATCAGGGGCAGGAAGTGCATTTCGATTACAGTGCCAAGCCCTGAGCGAATGAGCACCCGTTACCTCCCCCATCCTCAGTTAATCTGGCCAGCCCTGCTCAAACAGCAGGGCTGTGACGAACTCTTACCGCTGGGTTCCGCCGACGATTGGCACAGGTTCTGTGCTGACTCCAAACATCTGCTGCAATATGGCGACAGCCTGATAGATGCCAACTTTAACCGCTTTGAACTTGGTGAAGATGCCCACTGGCACCCAACCGCCTCCCTGCCACCCGAGGGGCTGAATGACCTTATTCGCGCCCACTGCGCCACCCTCGGTCACTGTTGCCTCAGCAAAATGCATTTATATTCTCTGATGGATGCCATCGATTTTCTCAATGCACTGGAGGGCTGAAAAAGCCCGTATTTCCCGCTATGATGCTCGCCAATTTATTGTATATGACCATGTTGACGGTCAGATACGTGTTTACCGCAGGGAAATGAGGTGCATTTTGGAATTGCTCAGAGTTCAGTGTCTTGGAAAAACCTTGAGGTTGGAAGGCTCACTTGCCGGTTGGCAGGAACTCTATTGGGATAATCAATTAGTGTCACAAAAGGTAGCCGGCGTGGAGAATGACGGCCTGCGGGTACACGAATTCAATCTGCAATCCCACCAGCCCAATCAGGAAGCCCCGGAGCAAATCGCAGTGCGGCTCGAAACCGATCTGATTTGGCAACCCTTTAAGCTGAACTATCGCCTCCTGGCCGAAGACCAGGTGCTAGCCGAAGGCACCCGCACCGAAAAAGACATGGAGCGCCAGGAACCCGAACTGCCCCGGAAAAATACCCAAAAGCTGAGCCTGGTAGGTTTGGCCTCCCTTGGTTTTAAGCTGCTCAAAAGTGCCAAGGTCATCAAAGCCGTGCTGGCAGGTGCCAGTCTGGCCGCCTACAGCTGGCTGTTTTCATTCCAGTTTGCGTTGGCGCTTATCGCCTGTTTGGTGATACACGAATACGGTCATGTGCGGGCGATGAAATACTTCGGCATGAAAACCAAAGGCTTTTATCTGATCCCCTTTATGGGCGGTCTGGCCCTGTCGGAAGACAAGATAAACACCCGCTGGCAGGATGTGGTCATCTCCATCATGGGCCCCACCTTCGGTCTTTTTATGTCACTGGCCTGTTTGGTGGGCTGGTGGGTAACTGACAATCCGTTTTTCGCCGGTCTCGCCGCCTTTAACTCGCTCTTGAACCTCTTTAATTTGCTGCCTATCCTGCCACTGGATGGTGGCCATGTGATTAAGAGCATCAGCTTTTCCATGAACAGCAAAACGGGCTTGTTGCTGTGCGTGCTCGGTGCGGTATTTGGCGTTTGGCTGAGCTACAGTCTGGGGCTGGCGCTGCTGGGCTTTTTACTGTTGATTGGCAGTGCGGAAATCCTGTTTGAGTGGCGCGCCCGTCATCACAGCCATTTGATCCCACTGGACAGATACGGGCAGATTTTCTCAACGGTCTGGTATCTCCTCACCCTGGCGGCCTTTATCGGCATCATCTGGTATTTCGCCGGTATGGGTGATGGTTTGCTGGGACTGCCGCTGCAAATCCTGCAAAGCTGACCGACAAGAACTCAAAAGGGCGCCACTGGCGCCCTTTTTACTTTGGTTTACCCGTGGCTAACGAGCACGTGGGCTCGACCCCCGTACTTTCAATTGCACCGGCAGTCGCTGCAACCCCTGAATCTGCTTGCCACTGCGGATGTCTTCCAGTACCTGACATACTGCAGCACCGAGAGCATCGGCATCAATGGCGATGCTACTCAGCGCCGGCGTCATCAGGCAGGAGTCTTCCAAATCGTCAAAGCCTACAATCGCCATATCTTCACCGGGCAGAAGGCCCTGCAGCCTTAATTGCTCAATGGCACCGTAGGCAACAATGTCGGTAAAGCACACCAGCGCCTCGGGGCGCTGTGATGATGCGAGCAGCTCAGCCATGGCAAGGCGACCGCCATGGCGATTGGTGAGCGGCGTTTCCCACACACCTGCAGGTTCGAGTCCGGCTTCTGCCAGCGCCGCCTTAAAGCCCGCCAAACGCTCACCGTAGTCTGAAATACGCTGATTACCGCCAAAAAAGCCGATACGGGTATAACCCTGGCTCAGCAGATGGCGGGTCGAGGCCAGTGTGCCGGCGTGGTTGTCGGGCTGCACTGTGGGTACGCTCGCCCCCTTCACTTCCCGCATGATATGGATAACGGGCACAGTGGCGGCAAGCCTATCCACCCAGCCCGCATCCGTGCCGGGAGCAGGACAAATCACGAAGGCCGCCACATTGTATTCTTTCAGGCTTTGCACCAGCTGGCTCTGGGTGTCCTTGTCTTCACCTGAATTAACCACCATGGAAAACAGCCCCATACGGCGGATATTGGCCTCAAGCCCCACCGCCAATTGCGCCGAGTAGGGGTTGGTCAGGTCGTTAATGACAATCGCCACCAGATTGGAGCGCTTACCCCGAAGCGACGCCGCCTCACGGTTGTACACATAGCCCAGTTCGGCCATGGCCACCTGCACCTTGTCGCGGGTAGCGGGATTGACCTTGTCACTGCCCTGCAGCACCAGGGATACCGTGGATTTGGAGACGCCTGCTGCCTTGGCCACGTCAATCACAGTCACGTTTTTCTTGGTTGTTTTTGCCTGCATTCCTGTTCCCTGAGTCTGGTCTGAAGAGTCGCCAGCGCATCAAAAGGGTTTGAATTATAACCAGTCACTCATTATATTAACACAAATTGGAACGTTCCAAACTTGTTTTATCCAGACTAACCCTTTGCCTTAAAAAGAGAACAGCGAGGAGCCCTGCGGATGGGAATGTTAACGAAATGGTCGCTGGCGACCGGCGTACTGCTGGGCAGCCTTCAGGTGCAGGCCGGGGATTTGACCCAGTGGGTCGACCCCTTTATTGGCACCGGCGGCGATGGCCATACCTTTCCCGGCGCCGTAGTGCCCTTCGGCATGGTGCAGTTAAGCCCTGATACCGACAACCCGATGCGCAGCGTCTCGCCCCAGAGTGAAATCTACAAACGCTGCGCCGGTTACCATTATGACGACAGCACCATAGTCGGCTTCTCCCATACCCATTTCAGCGGCACCGGTCACTCGGATTTGGGCGATTTGCTCATCATGCCAATGACCGGCAAGCCCAACACAGAACCGGGCACGGCCACCGACCCTGACAGCGGCTATCGTTCCCGCTTCAGTCACGACGATGAAGAAGCTTCCCCCGGCTACTACAGAGTAAAACTCACCGATTATCAAATCGATGCTGAGCTTACTACCACAGCCCGCACCGGCATGCACAGGTACAGCTTTCCCAAAACCGATCAAGGTCATGTGGTTATCGATCTCACCCACGGCATCTACAACTTCGCCAATAAGGTGATCTGGAGCGATGTGCGGATGGTGGATGACAGCACCCTTATCGCCTCGCGCCGCTCCAACGGCTGGGCGCACGAGCGCCCCATGTACTTCGCCATCCGCTTCTCCCGCCCTTTCGACGATATCGAGCTGATTAACGAAGACAACGCCCGCTACCGCTGCATGGGCTGTCTCGACAATAAAAATGGCAAGCACTCCACCATAGTCAACAGCCGCATTCCTTTCACCGCAGGTAAGGCAGTTAAGGTACTGGCCCGCTTCGATAATCCCCATCAGGCGCCGCTATTGGTCAAGGTGGGCGTATCCGCCGTGGATAAAAGCAATGCACTGGAAAACCTGAACCGCGAGCTGCCCCACTGGGACTTTGATAAGGTACGCAGCGACGCCAAAGCCGCCTGGCAAACCGAGCTTGAGCGCATGGAAGCCAAGGGCGACAAGTCGCAAAAACGCCAGTTCTACACCGCGCTTTATCATGCGCTGCAGGCGCCAAGCCTGTATCAGGACGTCAATGGCGAGTACCTGGGCGTTGATGGTGAAATCCATAAAGCCGACTTTACTCACTACACCCTGTTCTCGCTCTGGGACACCTACCGTGCCCTGCATCCGCTGCTGACTCTGGTTTCCCCCGAGCGCGTACCCGACATGATTAACTCCATGCTGGCCCACTACGACCAGAGCTATGACCGCATCCTGCCGATTTGGTCGTTCCACGGCCACGAGACCTGGACCATGATTGGCTACCATGCGGTGTCGGTGATAAGCGATGCCTGGCAAAAAGGCATTCGCGGTTTTGATGGCGAGCGGGCGCTGGATGCCATGACGGCCACCGCCAACCACCCCAATTACGATGCCATTCCCGAGTACCTGAAATACGGCTACGTGCCCATGGATGTGCTGCCAGAGTCAGTGTCCATCACCCTGGAATACGCCTACGATGACTTTGCCATCGCCCGCATGGCCGAAAGCATGGGCGAGACAGATATCGCCAAAGCCTTCGATAAGCGTGCCCAGAGCTGGCGCAATGTGTTTGATCCTGAAACCAAATTTGCCCGTGGCCGCGACAGCAAAGGCAACTGGGATAAAGACTTCGATGTGGAGGAAGCCAAGTACATGGGCCCCTTCACCGAAGGCAACAGCTTCCAGTACAGCTTCTACGTGCCCCACGATGTGGCGGGCCTTATCAACATCAAGGGTGGCGATGATGCCTTTATCGAGCGTTTGGATGAGCTTTTCACCCGCCCGCTCCATGCCGACAAAATCAAGGAACACGAAGACATTGCCGGTCTGATTGGCCAGTACGCCCACGGCAACGAGCCCAGCCACCATATCGCCTATTTGTACAACCACGCAGGCGCCCCCTGGATGACCCAGGCGCGAATTCGTCAGATCATGGATACCCTCTCCAACGACACCCCATCGGGCCTAGCCGGTAACGACGATGTGGGCCAGATGTCGGCCTGGTACCTGTTCTCCGCCATGGGCTTTTACCCGGTTACCCCGGGGGACATGACCTATGTGATAGGCGCGCCGCAGCTGCCGGAAGTCACCCTCAAGCTCAGTAACGGCAAGCGCTTTAAGGTTATCGCCAAGGGGCTGTCGAAGGACAATTTGTACGTTGCCAGCGTGAGCCTCAACGGCAAGCCGCTGAGCCACAGCTATCTGCACCATAACGACATCATGGCCGGTGGTGAACTGGTGTTTGAGATGGCAGCAACGCCGAACAAAGCCTGGGGCAAGGCGATTGATGCGCGCCCCAAGGCCATGAGCCCTTACAAAAACTAAAAGCGTCCACCGTCAAAAACGGGAAAGGACACACAAGGACTGACAATGCACACTTACCCTACCCTAATCGGCCTGGCCGTCACAGCCGCACTGGGCGCCATCGCACTTAGTGGCTGCGGCAGCAACGACTCAGACAATCGCGGCCAGGCTGACACAAATCGCAGCCAGGCTGACAGCAGCGTCGCCAACAAAGCGGCAAAAAAACCGAACTGGATTAGCCAGCCGGTGAACTTTGTTAATCCGCTGATTGGCAGCCAGGGCGTATTCAACCATCGCCAGGCGGCCAACGTGGCCGTGGGCGCCTCACTGCCCTTTGGTATGTTCAATTTTGGCCCCGAGCACGCCTACACACAGGCGCTGCTTGATGAAAGCGAAGGCTTGAAAAAGCGCGTACTGGAAGAGAAGGTGCGTATTCCCGTCTCCCCCGGCGGTTACAACTACGACGCCACCCGGGTTAAGGGATTCAGCTTCACCCGCCTGTCCGGCACCGGCTGCCTCGGCGCCTCAGGCGAAGTACCGGTGCTGCCATTCCTGGAGCCCATCAAGCACTCACCCGATACAGATTTGATGGACGCTTACTACAGCGTGGGATACAGCCACGCCAACGAAAGTGTGCGCCCCGGCAGTTACCGTCTTACCTTGGATAACGGCGTTGGTGTGAACTTAAGCGCCACTGAGCGCAGCGGCATCGCCGAGTTTGATTTCCCCAAAGATGCCGACGCCAAGCTGCTGTTCCGTACCGCCTACAACCAGCTTGGCAGCGAAAAATCCAGCACCCGCTTTAATCCCGAAACCGGCGAAATCACAGGCTCAGTCACCAGCGGCAACTTCTGCGGCTATCTGGGCGAAGCCAACCGCTACAGCTATTACACCCTGCACTTTGTGGCCAAACTGGACGTGCCCGTAACCGCCAGCGGCGGCTGGCAGGATGACAAGATGCTGCCGGGCGCCAGCTATAGCGAAGGCGGCACCGGCTACGGCCCCAAGGGCGTGCCCGAGCTTGGCAAGGGCTCAGGCCTGTGGCTTGAACTGGATACCGCCGCGCAGCAAAAAGTCACCATGCGGGTGGGGATCTCTTACGTGAGCGAGGCCAACGCCCGCCACAACCTGGCCGCCGAGCAGGCCCATAAAGACTTTGGTGCCGTGGAAACTGCGGCCAATACACGCTGGAACGAGACCCTCGCCAAGGTCAGGGTTGCCGCCAACCCTGAGGCCGACAAAGACCGGCTCACCACCTTTTACACCGCGCTTTACCATGCGCTGCACCACCCCAACCTTTTCAGCGACGTTAACGGCGAGTACACCGGCTTCGATGGCAAGGTGCATAAGCTGAGTGCTGGCCAGCAGGCCCAGTACGCCAACTATTCCCTCTGGGATGTGTACCGCTCGCAGTTGCAGCTGATAAGCCTGATGGAGCCCAAAATCGCCTCCGACATGGCCCAATCGATGCTCAATCAAGCCAATCAATATGGCGGCGTGTGGGACAGATGGACCCACAACTCGGGCGCGACCTCGGTGATGTCAGGCGACCCCTCCACCATCGCCATCGCCAACTTTGTCGCCTTCGGCGCCGATGATTTTGCGGTGGAAGCCGCCTATAAGTCGCTGTACAAGGCCGCCACCGAGCCGACTCAGTTTGACCTTAGCGACACCGGCTGCCCTGTATTCTGCCGTGGTCAGCGGCCCTCGCTGGATCAGTGGCTGTCGCTCAACTACATTTCCGACCAATCCAACAGTTGGGAAGGCGCCAGCGAAACCCTGGAGCAGGTGAGCGCCGACTTCGCCCTGTCGCAGCTTGCCGCAAGCCTTGGTCATGAGAGCCAGAGCAAGCAGCTGCTTAAGCGCGCCGGTTACTGGAAAAACCTCTACAACCCCAAGGCCACCGCCGAGCTTGGCTACATTCAGGGCCGCAACAAAGACGGCAGCTGGAAGGCCGATTTCGACCCGGCGAGTCCGCATCTGTTTGTTGAGGGCAGCCCGGCCCAGTACCTGTGGATGCTGCCCTTTGATGGCGCGGGCATGTCGGCGCAGCTTGGCGGCGACGCCGCCATGGAAGCTAGGCTTGATAGCCACTTTATCAAGCCAGACGGCAGCTATGTGCTGTTCCGCGATGATGCCTTTTTTGCCGATGTGAGTAACCAGCCCTCCATCAACAGCCCCTGGATGTACCTGCACACAGGTGCCGCCTATAAAACCCAAAAGGTGGTGCGCGAGACCCTGAACACCCTGTGGCTGCCAACGCCCAAGGGTATTCCGGGGCAGGATGATTTGGGGCAGATGTCATCCTGGTATGTGTTCTCGGCGCTGGGGCTTTACCCCATGCTGCCGGGCCGCGCCGAGCTGGTACTGGCCGCCCCTGTGTTTGAAGCCGCCGAGATAGGCAAGCTCAGCATCCGCGCACCCGGCGCCAGCAACGACAGACTCTACGTTGATGAAATAGTGCTTGATGGCAAACCCAGCCTGAAAAGCTATATTCCGGCCGATTACGTAGAGCGAAAAACCAGCCTGGAATTCAAGCTATCAGACGAGCCGAATCCGGCCTTTGGTCAGGCCAAGACCGACCGTCCGCCTTCATTTTCACTGACAGGAAACTAAGCCATGGCCTTCGTTTCATCCACCTCATCCCACAGCGAAAGCGCCCTGCCAACCCAGAGCCATCAGCAACTGCTGTTTGGCGCCATGACCAGTTTGTTTTTCATCTGGGGCTTTATCACGGCGCTGAACGATATTCTTATCCCGCATTTGAAAGGGATATTCGAGCTCAGCTACACCCAGGCGATGCTGGTGCAGTTCTGCTTCTTTGGCGCCTACTTTCTGGTATCACCACTGGCGGGGCTTATCATTGCCCGCATCGGCTACCTGCGGGGCATCATCTTTGGCCTGTGCACCATGGCCACAGGTTGCCTGCTGTTTTACCCCGCCTCCAGCCTGGAAGAATATGAACTGTTCCTGCTGGCGCTGTTTGTGCTGGCCTCGGGCATCACCATCTTGCAGGTTTCCGCCAATCCGTTTGTGGCTCGCCTCGGCCCCGAGCGCACTGCCGCCAGCCGCCTGAATCTGGCCCAGGCGCTGAACTCGCTGGGTCATACGCTGGGCCCCCTGTTTGGCAGCCTGCTGATTTTCGGCGCTGCCGCTGGCACCCACGAAGCTGTGCAGTTGCCCTATCTGCTGCTGGCCGCCGTGATTGGCATTATTGCGGTGGGCTTTATCTTCCTTGGCGGCAAGGTCAAACAAACCGATATGGGGGTAGATCATCGCCACTCGGGATCGCTGCTGACCCATAAACGCCTGCTGCTGGGCGCGCTGGCGATATTCCTCTATGTGGGCGCGGAGGTGTCGATTGGCAGCTTTTTGGTGAACTACTTTGCCGAGCCCAGCATCGGTGGTCTGAATGAGAAGAGCGCCGCAGAGCTGGTGTCCTGGTATTGGGGCGGCGCCATGATAGGCCGTTTTGCCGGTGCAGCTCTCACCCGCCGCTTTAACCCGGCCATGGTGCTGGCAGCCAATGCCGTGTTTGCCAACCTGCTGCTGATGGTCACCATCATTTCCAGCGGAGAGCTGGCCATGATTGCAGTGCTGGCGGTGGGCTTTTTCAACTCCATCATGTTCCCCACCATCTTCACTCTCGCCATTGAAGGCCTTGGGGAACTCACCAGCCGAGGTTCGGGCCTCCTGTGTCAGGCGATTGTAGGCGGCGCCATACTGCCGGTAATACAAGGCCTTGTTGCCGACAATGTGGGTGTCCAGCTGAGCTTTATCGTGCCAACCGTTTGTTATTTTTACATTTGTTGGTATGCCTTCTTTGCCCGTAACCGGGCACATGGAGAAACTGCATCATGAGTAAAAGGGTGCTGTGCTTCGGTGAAGCCCTGATTGATTTTCTGTGTACCGGGAACGATGAAGACGATGGCCTGATGCTGCCCGGCTTTCGTCAATATCCGGGCGGCGCCCCGGCCAACGCGGCGGTGGCGGTGGCCAAGCTCGGTGGCCATGCCCGCTTTGCCGGCTTGGTGGGCAAAGACAAGTTCGGTGACTTTCTGGCCCATTCGCTCGCCCGTTACGGCGTGGATATCAGCCTGCTTGGGCGCCATGTTTCTGCGCCCACCTCACTGGCCTTTGTGCATTTGAACGATGAGGGCGACCGCAGCTTCAGTTTTTACCGTGATGGCGGTGCCGACACCCTGTTTGAAGCCAGCATCGTGGACGCCGGCTGGTTTGAAAACACCGCCATCTTACACCTGTGCAGCAACACCCTGACCACGCCCCAAAGCGCAGAAGCCACCCTGTCGATGGCCGACAAAGCCATTGCCGCCGGGCTTTACGTGAGCGTGGATGTGAACCTTCGCCACAACTTATGGCAAGGCAACCGCGCCTGCAAAGAGACAGTGATGCGCCTGGTGCACAAGGCCCATGTGCTCAAGTTTGCCAGGGAGGAACTAGAGTATTTGGCAGATAGCAATCAGCTCGACTTTATCCAAAACCTGCTCGATTCCGGCTGCAAGTTGCTGCTGGTCACTGATGGCGGCAATCCGGTACGCGCCTTTTTCGGCAAGCAAAGCTTCACCTTGGCAGCGCCCAAGGTGGATGTGGTGGATACAACAGCAGGCGGTGATGGTTTTATCGGTGGCCTCTTGTTTTGCATCGCCCGCGATGGACTGGATAGCCTGCTCGAAACTGAAACCACCCTCAAAGATACTCTTGGCTTTGCCATTGGCTGCGGCGCACTGGCCGTGAGCCGGCCCGGCGCCTTCCCGGCACTGCCGGGACTCGCCGAGGCCGAGGCGTTTCAGGCCTCGATGGGCGACACCTTCCAGCCGATGTCCTTTGAGCACACAGAAAACCAGACCTGAAGGCAGAGACACCTATGAACTTCTACAGTCGTGACTTTTTGATGGCTCACTCCCAAAGCATTCTGGATTTTTACGACCCACGGGTACTGGATGCCAGCGGCGGTTACTTTCACAACTACTATGATGACGGCAGCCTGTTTGACCCGGGGTTTCGCCAGCTCGTGAGCAGCTGCCGCATCACGGTGAACTATGCCCGCGCCGCCGAGGTGCTGGATAAACCTGAGTATCTGGCCCACGCACGCCATGGTCTGCAATATCTGCTGGAGGTGCATCTGCAAGCGGATGAGCGCTTCGCCTGGACACTGCGCAACCATCAGCCCGAGGACATGACCCAGCAGGCCTATGGCTATGCCTTCGTGCTGCTCGCCTTCGCTGCCTGCCGCAAGGCCGGGATTTTACCGGACAACGACAAGCTGCTGTGGATCTTCAAGTTGCTCGAGCAGCGCTTCTGGCAGCCTGAGTATGGCCTCTATGCCGATGAAATCAGTGCCGATGGCGTGCTGTCTGACTATCGCGGCCAGAACGCCAACATGCACCTGTGTGAAGCCATGATTTCCGCCTTTGAAGCCAGCGGCGAAGGCCGCTTCCTCGACCGTGCCATGGAGATTGCCGACAGGATTGCCAACCGTCAGGCGGCGCTCACCGGCGGCATCATCTGGGAACACTTTACCCCCGAATTCGCCATCGATTGGGACTACAACAAGGACGACCCCAAGAACCTCTATCGCCCCTGGGGTTTTCAGGGCGGGCACCAGACCGAATGGGCTAAATTGCTGCTGTCACTCGCCCGCCACAGCCATCAGTCCTGGCTGATAAGCCGAGCCAAAACCCTGTTCGACACCGCTTTTGACAAGAGCTGGGACGAGGAGCACGGCGGTATGGTGTATGGCTTCGGCCCGGATGGCGACTGGTGTGACGACGACAAGTACTTCTGGGTGCAGGCAGAAAGCTTTGCCGCAGCCGCCATGCTGTATCAACAGACCGGCGAGCAAAAGTACCTCGATGCCTACAACGCCCTCTGGAACTACGTTTGGCAACATTTCGTCGACCATGAGCACGGCGCCTGGTTTCGGGTGCTGTATCGAAATAACCGCAAGTATTCCAACGAGAAAAGTGCTGCCGGTGCCAAATGTGACTACCACACCCTCGGTGCCTGCTTCGATAGCCAGCGGGATTTAACGTAACCCGGTGTCTCCAAGGTCTGTTCCAACATCACAGAATCAAAGGTTCCTTCCATTTTGCCGCCCTCTGGGCGGCTTTTTTTTGGGCTCAGGCTAACCCCCTTGGCCGGTGCCTCAGGTACAAAATGCTACCCGAATCAGGTTGAGGCACCACCAACAAGCATCCTATGTTGCAAAGTTGCTCATTGTCCCCATTTGAATACAGCGGGAAATAAATTCAGGTCAAAATGGCCGAACACCCCGCCAGAATTCAAACGGGAGAAAACACGCAATCAATTAATAAAAAGCTAATTCTAAGGCAGCTCACCCATATGAAACCATTGTTCAGGATTTCAAAAATTGCCGCCCTGTGCTTAACCCTCACAGGAGCAGGCGTAGTCGCCATTCCGGCCCATGCCGATGACGACATCCAGGATCAGGCCTCGGCCAGCCTGCAATTTACCCTTATCACCGGCGAAAAAGTCTCTGCCGTGGTCAAACCCGATGGCCAACTCGCGGGTATCCGTTTACACAGCGAAGACGGTACAGAGCAGGTGACCAGCCTGTATCAGGTGGGCAATGACCAGTACATTGTGACGCCAAAATCTCAGGCACTGGTGGAATCCCGACTGGTGGATATGGAGCTGTTTAATATCTCCAAACTCCATGCGGGTGGCTATGACGACGCCTCAAGCGCAACCTTGCCGGTGATCATTCAGTATCGCGATGGAGCCCTCGCCGGCAGCGCCGTACCTGTAGCCCCGCTTGGCAGTGAGCTGGTCAGCGAGATTGAACTCATTGACAGCGCCGTTATCGGCATTAACAAAAAAGACGCCGCCGAAGTGTGGCAATCTCTGACTGCCGACACCAGCATCGAAGCCCTGTGGCTGGATGCCGTTATCCACGCCGATAAGTCTATCCCGTCGACAGCCGCTCTCACTCCCACGGTACCATTGACCGGCGCCTATGGCCCACTGGCAATGCCATACCAGGGCCATGGAGTAAAAGTTGCCGTGCTCGATACGGGTTACGACACCGAGCACCATGACCTGCACGGCCGCGTAATTGCATCGAAAGACTTCACCTATTCCAGCAATGGCGTGGACGATTTGAATGGCCACGGTACTCACACAGCCTCTACCATCGCAGGCACAGGTGCCGAGTCCAATGGTCTTTGGGTGGGTGTAGCCCCCGGTGCCGAGCTCATCATCGGTAAGGTGCTGGGTAATAACGGCGGCGGTACCACCTCCGGGATTTTGAACGGCATGCAGTGGGCCGTGGCCCAGGGCGCCGACATTGTCAGCATGTCTCTGGGTGGCAGTGGCTCCAGCTGTAGCGGCCCTTTGGTGGATATGGTTGAAGCCCTGAGCAATCAGGCACTGTTTGTGGTTTCGGCCGGTAACAGCTTTACCCGCGAAACCGTTGGTTTACCCGGCTGTGCCCCAAGCGCCCTTACCGTTGGTGCCCTGGACAGAGACAACAACACAGCGTCGTTCTCCTCCCGCGGCCCGTCCCCCGATGGCCACTCGGCCAAGCCCGATATCAGCTCCCAGGGTGTTGATGTAGTGGCGGCGGCATCCGGTGGCTTTGGCAGCACAGCCTACCGCGCCCTGTCAGGCACCTCCATGTCGGCGCCCCATGTGTCAGGTGGCGCTGCCATCCTGATGCAGGCTCGCCCCGAGCTGAGCCCCAAGCAGGTAAAAGATGTGCTGACCTCTTCGGTGCAAAAAACCGACGCCCACGTGCTTGAACAAGGTGCCGGCCCCATGGATGTGAACCGCGCCGTGGGTCAGGTCGTTATCGCTGCCGCGAATCAGGAGCTGGGACGCTTTGACTCGGCCGCGCCTGCCGGTATGCATCAAGCCGCCGTGACCCTGAATAACCTCTCTGACGCTGACGTGACCCTGAGACTGACCCTGGACCTGATTGGTGAAGACGGCAGCACCCGCCTGCCGGCTACCCTGGCCGGTCTGGGCACCAAGTCGGTCACCATCCCGGCGGGTGGCAGTACCGATGTGCCGGTATGGATTGATTCAGACGTTGCCCTGAGAAGCGGCGCCTACGGCACCATCACCGGCCGCTTGGTGGGCAGCGATAAAGACACCCAGGTCACAGTGCCAGTATCCTTTTGGATTGAGCCACCCATGGTGGAGCTGTCGGTCTCCCTGACAGATCATATGGGCTTGCCGGCCTCTTCCCCATCCAAGGTGTACATCATCAACGAGGAGGACGATTGGGGCAGCCTTATCACCCTCAGCAATGGTGCCGGCAGCAAGATGGTACCCAAAGGAAACTACAGCGTTATCGCCAACATCATGACCTATGATAACGCAAGCAAAACCTCAGGCCTGGTGGAAACCGCCACGCAAATGGCCTACCTCGACTACAAGGTTGAGACGGACACGGCGCTGAGCTTCGACTCCAGAACCGCCAAGAAGCTGCAGTTCAAGGCCGATAAACCACTGGCAACTCAGGGGTTCTCCTTCGGCTTTACCTATGCGCTGGACGACAACAAACTGGCCAAACTGGCGGCTATAGAGCTGGCACCCGACTACGTGGATAACTTCTACGCCTGGTCTCAGGGCCACGACGATCGTTTCCGCTCGTTCGTGACAACCCGCGCCGTGGCGCCGGAAACCGTGCTGACTACGGCAGACGGTGAAGTACTGAACTATGTCAATCAGGGCATGTCGCTGGCCTTCAACGGCGAAGGCGAGGCTCAGGTCGTGAACGTGGGTGATGCCGGTTATAGCACCGATTGGAGCCAGTTCGATCTGCAGGGCAAGGTGGCGCTGATTGCCAACCCCTACTATCTCACCTCTTACATGATCTCCAACGTGGCCCAGAAAGGTGCTGCCGGGGTTATCTTCTATCGTCCTGGCGCTGGCGGTCGCTATAAAACCGGGATCACCGGCACGGCCAAAATCCCTGTGGTTGCCCTGAGCAGCGAGCAGGGACAAGTGCTGGCAGACATGGTTGCCGAAGGCAAAGACACAGTGCGTTGGTCGGGTACTGCACCCGAATACTCACCCTATTCCTATTTCATCAACCACATCACCGATGGCCATGTGCAGTCAGGCGTTATCACGCTGCAAGAAAAGAAAATGCACAAGATAACGGCTGCCTATCATTCCCAGAATGACAGCCGCCCTGCCTGGCAGGACACCATGGCTGCGACCAACAGCACCGGTGAGTTCTACTCAACCGGCAGTGCGCACATGCTGATGACCCCGCAGGTACGCGATGAGTACTACACGGCCACCAGCAAAAATGCCTGGACCAACATAGTGATGAAACACGAGCAGCTGAGTACCAACGGCGGTTTCTTCGATGGTCCAAGACGCATGACCGAAGGTGCAGTTGAGCATACCAACTGGCTCAAAGGTGCCCGTACCGGTAGCCTCAATTCAGGTAACACTGCCATCGCCCGTCGCGATACCAACCTGCTGAGTTTTGGCTTCTCGGCCTACGGCGATGCCAATGGTCACGATGCCGTGACCGGCAGAAACGAGAGCGGCGCCTATGGTGTTAAACTGGACGGCAGCAATGTGTATCTGAATGCCGGCACCCTGACCGTGCCTGACTACCCAGCCGAAGTGAGCCTGGAGCTACGTTCCTATCCCCGTGGTGTGAGCAACTATTCACCGGTGCGGGACAACCTGGGTTCTTTCTATATGGGGGTATACAGCTTTACTACCATGCCGGAAAACCAGGGCGTTCAGCCACTCTTGATGCCGGCGGTGGACTTGCCACTTGCACTGGACAACACGGCCCCGGCCGGTGAGGCTATCAAGGTCACCCTCGGCGCCATTGTCGACGGCAAGGGCCCAGCCAACCTGACCGAAGTCAGCCTGCAATATGGCTATGGTCAGGAATGCTTACCGGAGAGCCCAAGCGTGTTCCTGTACTGCCCTGTTTCGCAGAAGTTCGCCGACAGCAGCTGGCAGTCTGCCGAAGTCACTCAGGAAAATGGCCAGTGGGTTGCCATCATCCCCAACGCGGCCGAAGCCGGTAACTACGTGCACCTGAAGCTGACCATGTCAGACGAAGGCAATAGCCGTGCCGAACAGCTGATGATGCGCGCCTATCAGTTGAAGTAATCTCTGCTCGTGATTCATAACTTTCCAAGCCGCACTGCCAAAACCAGTGCGGCTTTTTATTCCCTCATTGAAGACCAGCAGTAAAAGCACTACTGCCAGGAACAACATCATTGATTAGATGCCAAAAAGCTCGACCACATCTCACTGCCAATCATTGCTAATGAGAACCAATATCATTATCATAAAAAGGAATAATACTGGTTTCGCAAAGACCATTCACCTACGGCTCGCTTTGCCAGACCAGGCTGTTCTCGAACTCTTCCTAAAGACCAAAACCCGGAGTCTACTCATATGTCTGCTAGAGGCATTTTTCGTTTATCCCTCATCCAAATCGCCATCCTGGGCGGACTTGCCAACACTGTGAATGCCGAGGAGGCTGGGGCCAATATCGAACGGCTCGAAGTTAAAGGCATCCGGCAACCATTCAGGGGTGATGTGCCCTTAAAGGCACAGCCTCAAGCGGTGGAACGCCTGTCCATGGAGCAGCTGAGTGATGCGGGTATTTCGACTCTGATAGATGCACTGGACTTATCAGGCTCGGTCAGTCGTCAAAACAACTTTGGTGGCGCATGGGACAGTTTCGCCGTACGTGGCTTTGTGGGCGATGAGAACGTGCCTTCTGGTTACCTGGTCAATGGCTATGATGCCGGGCGCGGCTTTGGTGGCCCCCGTGATACTGCCAACGTGGAGAGTATTGAAATTATGAAGGGTCCGGGTTCGGCTCTTTATGGCCGTTCAGAGCCAGGCGGCACCATCAATATCATCACCAAAAAGCCCAAATTCTCCCAAGAGGGATATCTACAGGCCAGTGCTGGCCGCTGGGATAATTACCGCTTTGAAGGGGATTACACCAACGCCATTACCGATTCTCTGGCATTTCGAGTCAACGGCGCCTATGAAGATAAGGGCAGTTTCCGTAATCCGGTTGACTCCGAAAAACGCGTGCTAACCCCATCCCTACTTTGGGTAGCGAGCGATGCGACGCGTTTTGGTTATGAGCTGGAATATACCAATCAAAAAGTGCCCTTCGATCGCGGCATAGTCGCCATTAATGGCGACATCAATGCGCTGCCTGTCGACAGATATTTGGGCGAAGCAAGCGATGGCGCGACCCAAATTGACCTGCTGGGCCACCAATTCACCCTGGAACATGATTTTGGCGATTGGAGCCTATTGTCAGGAATCAGCTACCGCGATACTGCATTGGAAGGCTATTCCAGCGATCCAGAGCTGGTAAAAGGCCGTCAATTGCTGTTTACCGACGGTGAAACCCTGAGCCGTCAGCACAGCTACCGTAATTTCCAATCAACCGATCTTTCGGGCCGTGTTGAGTTAAGCGGCAGAGTCAACACCGGCGATATCACCCACCACATGTTGATTGGTGCCGATGGTTATCACTTCCACTTCGACAAATATTGGGAACGCTACCGCCCAAGTCCTGGCGATGCCACCTACAGCATCAATGTGTTCAACCCTGAATATGGCCAGATTGCCCCCGACGGTGCCTTGCTCTACAACCAGGTAGAAACCCAGGACAACTACGGTATTTATCTTCAAGATCAATTGGATCTGAGCGACAAATGGAAACTCACCCTGGGTGGCCGTTTCGACAGTTTCGAGCAAAAGATTGAAAACCATAAAACTCAGACCGTATCCAACCAGAGCCAAAACGTGTTTAGTCCCAGAGCAGGTGTGGTTTACGAATGGCAATCCTGGTTGAGCCTCTACGGCAGCTATTCTGAAGGCTTCCGTCCAAACACGGGATCAGATTACCGCGGCGTGGCCTTCGAGCCCGAAGAAAGCAAGTCCTTTGAATTGGGCACTAAGTTTGAACTGGAAAACCTCACGGGTTCTATTGCGCTGTTTCGTGCCGAAAAGAGCAATGTGCTCACCGCAGACCCGGTAAACTCAGGCTTCTCAGCAGCATTAGGCAAGGCAGACAGTCAAGGAATTGAGTTAGACTTGGCAGCTTACCTGACTGACAATACCCAGTTAATGCTCTCCTATGCCTATACCGATGCTCAAACTGCCAACGACATTCTTAATGTCGATTGGGGCGTGAGCATTCCTGAGGGGAGCCGTTTAATCAATGTTCCCAAACACAGCGGAAGTCTTACGCTTAAGCATGATATGTCACTGTTTGATATGGATGCATCGGCGGGTGCGACCGTGCTTTATGTGGGCGATCGCTTGGGGGAAACCATAGATCCCAGCTACGAACTGCCGGCATACACCTTAGTGAGCCTATATGGTACCTACGCGTTAAACCAGCATGTTAGCCTGCAGTTCAACGTGAACAACCTGTTCGACGAGGTTTACTATCAAAGCTCTTATTCGTCGCTGTGGACAATGCCGGGTGAACCGCGTAGCTACAAAATCAGTGTGCGGTATAGTTTCTGATTACCAACAGGCGTAGGGAAAAGGTCATAAATAATGTATGGCCTTTTATTTAAAGACCTAATCTAACGATGTCAGCCTTCTGAGGGCGCCAGAGGTCGGACCGACGAGGCTGGCCATCCAGCCAGCACGCGGCGGGTCGGTTTGCCTTATTCGCACCCAAAACAAAAAAGCCAGCTCAAGGCTGACTTTTAAGTTGGTACCAGAGGTCGGACCGACGGGGCTGGCCATCCAGCCGACACGCGGCGGGTCGGTTTGCCTTATTCGCCCCATTTGCACCCAAAACAAAAAAGCCAGCTCAAGGCTGACTTTTAAGTTGGTACCAGAGGTCGGACTCGAACCGACACGCTTTTAAGGGCGGGGGATTTTGAAAAAAATATCGCGTGTACTTTCTAATTAATTTTCAATAAGATGGTCAAAATTGCTAGAAACTTCGCAAATTCTTTGCAAATTTCAGATGAGTACACCCTATGGCAAAGCAGCTTGAGCGCCACCCAATCTCGGATGATCTCTATATTTTTCTGCAAGATAACAGCCACTTCTGGTACGCAAGGTTCAAGGTCGCTGGCAAGTGGCTGTGCAAAGCGACTAAGCAAAAAGAAAAAGACAAAGCTATTCATGCCGCTTATCGGCTGCTGATGGAGTATCAAATCCGCTCAGAAACCGGCACTTTGGTAACTTCAAAACGTTTTCGCGATGCCGCTGATAAAGCCATACAATTTATGCAGTCTGAGCTTGATAAAGGTACTGGTAAAGCCAACTTTCGCGATTACATCATTATCCTGAATAAGTACCATATTCCCTTCTTCGACGGTATCCACATCAGCACTATCGATATGGATAAACTTAGGGAATTTGATGCATGGCGAATTCAGCAACTAAAACGCGTCCCTGCCAAATCCACCATCTTGAACCACAATGCAGCGATGCAGATGGTATTTCAGGAAGCAGTGGCTCAAAAGTGGATGCTTCCGGGGCAAATTCCATCGTTATCAACCGCTGGGGTTGAAGCAAAACGCCGAGCCGCATTTACCCCTGAAGAATATGCCAGGGTCTATGACACTGTGGTTGAAATGCAGCACAGCAGCCGAAAAGAGATTACCAGGCAAATACGGGAGCTGCTCAGTGATTACATGGAGTTCGCTATCCATACGGGTATGCGCCCGGGAACTGAGCTCGATAACCTCACCTGGGGTGACCTGCACATCGAAAGAAAGGGACACCGCTGTCGCTTCAGTATCTCTGTACGCAAAGGCAAAACGACTAAGCACACAGGAACTCGTGAAGTCGTTTGTAAGGCAGGGCTACATGACACCATCCTACAAATGACCTTACGTTTTAAGGACAGAAAAGCAACGGATAAGTTATTCCGACTGCGAGATGGCAACACCACCCGTGAGCTGGGGCGTCACTTCGACAGAGCCGTTGAACTGGCGGGTCTTAAAGATTCGAACTTCGGCAGTCGTACACTATATTCATTGCGCCATTCGTACATTACTTGGGAGCTCGTTGCACAAAACGTCACCATCGACGTACTGGCAAAACAATGTGGCACCAGCATTCAGATGATTGAACAGCACTACAGTCACGTGATTCCAAGAATGTTCAGTAAGGAATTGTCCGGCGTGGATCTACCGGATCCGGATAAGGTGATTGCTAAGTTTGAGCCACTGCCCGATAAGTCCATCAAGTATTTCGAGCGCAAGTACTCAGAATGGGAGAATAACTACAAAAGCCGGGGATGTATCTGACCCTGCTTACGTGTACTACCTCAGACCTAATCTGACAACTGTTCCCTCAAATTGGGTAACAGTCAGATCAAAAAACATCCACTTGATTTTGTTGGATTCTTACGAAGTACAAGCGCAAGCTAAGACTCGAATTTTACATTCAAGACTTAGAAGTGACAAACCAATTAATTCCATTATTCTAGAAATTTATTGCTAAATGCAAAACTTAATCGTAGACTAATCGGATGAATATTGATGTCGCGGCAACACAGCTGGCAGAGTTGGGTCACATAACCCGGCTACAGATCTATCGAATCTTAGTACGGGCGGGAGGGAATGGCCTCGCAGTATCGGCTATCCAGCAACAGCTGGATATACCGGGCTCTACCCTTTCTCACCATATAGCACGCTTAGTTAAAGTGGGATTGGTTAGCCAGACGCGCGAAGGAAGAGTATTGCGTTGTCAGGCACAGTACCAACAATTGAATAAGTTGATTCACTTTTTATCTGACGAATGCTGCTTAGGCAGCTAAAATTTTTTAACATATATTTCCATATTTCTAGTAATATGGTTTGGAGAAAATCATGGGAACTGAAACACAGTTGGAATCTGCTGTGACATTTTTTGTCAGCACTTTTGCCGAATTGGCGGTGTTGTTTGTTCTGATAAGTCTACTTGTCAGTGTAATCAACTATTACCTGCCGGCGGAGAAAGTCAGAAAGCTTCTATCTGGCAACCGTGGTTATGGTGTAGCTATGGCGCTCGGCGCTGTTACGCCATTTTGTAGTTGTTCGACCCTTCCAATGCTAGTGGGCCTGCTTAAAGCCCGAGCCGATTTCGGTCCCTTGATGGCGTTTTTAATTACCTCACCTCTGCTGAACCCCTTTGTTGTTGCATTGTTTTGGCTGACCTTTGGGGCTAAGGTGACTTTGATATACAGCGTTTGTGTGCTTATGACTGCCACCACAGCAGGCTACGCACTGCAAAGGTTGCGCTTTGATCGTTACATTCGTCAGGAACTTCTTCAATCAGCATCAAAAGATAGCAGTAGTTGCGATACTGCGTGTAATGCCGGTGGCTGTAGCGATGCTGTAGCAGTTGCGACGCGCAAGAGTGTTTGCAGTGATAATGCTACGATAGCCACTATTAAAGCCAATTCTTGCTGCACGCAGGAAATTCTCGCTCCTCACCCCAGCCGGAACATTAGCTTGCCAATACGGCAGCTATCAAGCGATGCTGTTAGCCAATTGCTTAAAATGCTGCCTTACATGGTTATCGGCGTTTCCGTGGGCGCAGCAATACACGGTTTTGTACCGCTCGCTTTGTTTAACCAACTGGCGGAGTTACATAGCTTCGTTATGATCCCGCTTGCAGCATTAATAGGGATCTTCCTCTACGTTCGGGCTTCAACAATGATCCCCATTGCTACTTCGTTACTAGCCAAAGGTTTGAGCATGGGCAGCGTAATGTCCTTAACTATTGCTGGTGCAGGTGCAAGTTTGCCTGAAATGATTATGTTGAAGAAAATATTTCAATGGCCATTATTGATAACTTTTGTGTTGATTGTACTACTAACTGCTTGTATTACCGGTATCAGCATTGAAATCCTGAACTAAAAAGCGAGGAAAAAATTTATGATTACTATTGACAGCAAGTTCGATGGCGGTGCTATTGAGGTTATATCGGCTGAGGAATTTGACAACATTCAACTTGCAATAACTAAAGATAATCAAAACTGCACCCGACAGTGGTTTTATTTTTCTGTTGATACTGGTTATGGTGTTTTGCAGACAATAAGACTTGTTAACGCATCACAAGTAACATTCTCTGAAGCTTTTAATGGATATCAAGCATTTGCTTCATACGATAATCAGCAATGGTTTCGGATAGATACTCAATTTCAAAAGGGTGAACTGATACTGACACTGAATGCGGAACAACCGAAAGTGTTTTATGCTTACTTTGTTCCATATCCAATGTCACGTGAAATTGCTTTGCTGGATAAAATAAAAATCAATCCAGCAGTAAATGTCGAAGTACTGGGAAAAACTAGTCAGGGTAGAAATATTAATCTATTACGTATTGGTTCAGTCAGTTCAACTGCCAAAAAAATGTGGTTTATAGCCAGACAGCATCCAGGTGAAACTATGGCGCAATGGATGGCCGAAGGAGTCATAAATCGATTCATTCAATTTTTTTCTGTACGGAACGTTGGCGACAATAACGTATGCGTTTATATAGTTGCTAATATGAATCCAGATGGCTCAGCCATAGGTAATCATCGGACCAATGCAAACGGTATTAACTTAAACCGTCATTGGGGAACGCCTGACCCTAAACTTTGTCCGGAGGTTCACCTTGTTAAACAGGCAATGATAAAGTATGGCGTTGATATGTTTTTTGACTTACATGGTGATGAGACACTACCTCATAACTTTATTATATCAGAGGGAAATAACAATGTTATCACGGAAGTTAAGAGCGAATTGGCGATTTGCAATGAACACTTTCAAACAAAATATGATTATGACAATAATATGGGCTGCGGGGGAACAAGTTGCTGTGGCAGCGAAAGTAGTTGTGGTAAGCAATTAGCAACGCAGTTCGTACAAAAGCAATTTGGCGTTCCCAGTGCTCTGTTGGAAGCATCATTTAAGGCTTTAGCGCAAGATGGCAGCATTGTTAAATGGGACAATTTAACAGCTGTCCGGCTTGGGGAAGATCTCGCGATGACCCTCTATGATAAGATTGGTTGTAATAAATAATTTGTACTAGCTCAGACTTGATCTGACAGTTACCCGATTCTTGGGTGCCGTTGTCAGATTAGATTTGGGCTAAATTCTTTTCCGCCCAAACCCGTTTTCCATCAATTAATGTTGCCATCGGTGTGCGACCGCAGCACATTTTGCCCTGATGGGTGCGCTCATTGTTGTACAGCGCCAGCCATTCGTCCAAGTCTTTTTGCAGCTCCTCCAGTGTGCTATACAGCTTTTTGCGGAACGTGACCTGATAGAACTCATTCAGAATAGTCTTGTGGAAACGCTCGCAGATACCGTTTGTCTGTGGATGTCTGGCTTTGGTTTTCGTGTGGTCGATATCATTGATGGCCAGATACAGCTGATAATCGTGCTGCTCAACCTTACCGCAGTACTCGGTGCCCCGGTCAGTGAGAATACGCAACATCGGCAGCGCCTGAGCTTCGAAAAACGGCAATACTCTGTCGTTCAACAGGTCGGCAAAGGTGATTGGGGTTTTGGTGGTGTAGAGCTTGGCAAAGGCGACCTTACTGTAGGTATCGACGAAGGTCTGCTGGTATATCCGCCCCACACCTTTGAGGTTGCCGACGTAAAAGGTGTCCTGTGAGCCCAGATAGCCAGGATGATGGGTTTCAATTTCACCGCAGGCCTCATCGTCCTGGGCTTTCTTTTCCAGGGCTGCCACCTGCGCTTCTGTCAGAATGATGCCATCGCGCTCCATCTTTGCTTCCAATGCGGCCAGGCGCTTCTTGAGGTTTTCCAGCCCGTGCCTGAGCCAAATTGAACGTACGCCGCTGCCGGAAACAAAGACGCCTTGCTTGCGCAGTTCGTTGCTGGTTCGGGTTTGACCATAGGCGGGAAACTCAATGGCGTAATCAATGACAGCTTGCTCTATATGGTCATCAACACGATTTTTCAGATTGGGCGTGCGTCTGGAGCGGTTGATAAGCGCATCAATGCCGCCATCCTCAACCAGCTCACGATAGCGATAGAAGGTGTCGCGGGACACCCCCATAACCTTGCAGGCCCTGGAAACGTTGCCGAGTTCCTCAGCCAGATTCAGTAAACCTGCTTTGTGTTTAATGATGGGGTTGTTAGTATGCAACATGAGAGTTACCTCTTTTGTTTTGATTGAAGATTCGACACCTTTATCAAAACGGGTAACTCTCACCTTTTCAAGATGATGTGTCAGATCAAGTCATGACTAATACAAATAATTTTCCTAATTGTGTTCCACTTTCATGAGGCCATGCCAGCCAGCAGGAAATGGCGAAGCATGGTCTATAAAATACTTAACCCGCTACATCAGTTTCTAAATATTCCTGTGCTGATGGTTCGTAGTGACCGTTTCGTGAAGTGAATGCCACAGCTTCTCTATCTTGTTAACCCAGGCGGAGTAAACTGGTTGAAAAAGTAAAACGAACTTCGGTTTTTTCTTGAGCCATATCTGAGTCTTTTTGCTCTTGTGAATGATATCGTAATCAACAATGAGCGTAATTGTTTTGGCTCGCCTGTATTGTCTTTTCAGTAACTTCAACATCGAAATAAACAGCGTTGAATCTTTGGTGGCGCTGGCGACATCGCTTACTTTCCAGGTTCCTGCGTGAAGCGCACCTGCAAGGTACCGCTTGACATTTTGGCCAAGTATAGTCACTTGTTTTTGTTAACCTTTTTCCATCCAATCTGCGCCAATTTTCGGATTGAGATGGATATTAAACTCATTATCATAAAACACTGGGTAGTCGATCACAATGCTATAGGGCATCCCTAATTGCTCCGAATTTTTAGACTCCGTGGTGACACTAATATGCAGTGTCTGAGTCGTCCAACGCATATCAATACCGAGTTTCGGCAACCAGTCGAATAGTTGAAGAGTGAACTTGCAATGAAAACATCCAGCTAATTTCAATCGCCATCAGTTCTGTAATCCAACAGGGTCGCTGATACCCTAGCTCTTGGGGTGGCGCTTTAGCATGCGGCCTATTTAGTGGAAAGGCAGTGCGCGAGAACAGCCTCGGGTTGAGAACTCAAGACCTTCAATACTACATTAAGTGTACTAAGGAAGCTGCGATTAAGTAGTCAGCTTCTCACTACATGACGCCCCAACTCATCGTTATCAACGTCCAGTGGCTCAATTTTCCAATTTTCAGCCAAAAATCGTCTCTTCGTTGCTGATTTTGGCCCTGTTTCAGGCCAATTTTCCCATTTTAGGTAGATCTCGCCTGTGCCCGTATCAATTGGTCCACTCGAACCAGGTTCGCCAGGGTGAATAACATCGCGAGCTGACTGTCATTTTTAGCCAGTCCCTTGTACCTGGCTTTGACGAAACCAAACTGACATTTAACTATCCGAAATGGATGTTCAACCTTGGCTCGGATACTCGCTTTCAGGTATTCGTAACGGATGGTTAGCTTGTTCTTGCGCGGGTGTTTCTTCAATGCATTCACCTTGCCGGGACGCGCGGCGATAAGCCAGTCCGCGCTGACATGGTAGTGCTCCTCGCGCTTTTCGGCACCCTGATAACCCACATCCGTAGAGATGAACTCCTCATCTCCGTGCAATAAATTTCCTGCTTGGTTGAGGTCGTGCTCGTTAGCCGCCGTGGTCACCAAGCTGTGGGTCAGGCCACTTTTGGCGTCCACCCCGATGTGTGCTTTCATGCCGAAGTACCACTGGTTACCTTTCTTGGCTTGGTGCATGTCTTCGTCGCGGCTGCTGTCTTTGTTTTTGGTGGAACTGGGGGCTTGAATTATCGTGGCATCCACCACCAGGATGCCTTGGGTAATCAGAACGCCACTCTCTGCCAGCCAGTGATTAAAAGAATTGAAGATTTTGCGTCCCAGTTTATGCTGCTCCAGCAAATGCCTGAAATTCATGATAGTGGTGCGGTCTGGAATGGCTTTATCCAGTGACAGGCGGGCAAATTGGCGCATGGAGGCGATTTCATAGAGCGCATCTTCCATGGCCTCATCGCTCAGGTTGTACCATTGCTGCATACAGTGAATGCGCAGCATGGTTTCCAGTGGATAGGGCCTGCGACCATTACCGGCCCTGGGATACACAGGCTCAATAACGCCAAGTAATTTGTCCCAGGGAAGCAAGTCATCCATTCTGCCAAGGAAGACTTCTTTGCGGGTCTGGCGGCGTTTACTTGAAAACTCACTGTCGGCAAAAGTCAGCTGCTGGCTCATCCGGTTACTCATCCATGGTTCAGGTCACGACACCAAGATCTCACGTCTCGAACTTATTCGCACCTTCCCTAATATACCCTTCGGTTAATTGAGGAACGAGCCGCGGCAATAAAACCGAATACTTCAGCCACAACGCACCCAGATAACAGTAAGAAAAAAGCATTCAAACAAAGACACGCATCTTTTTCTCTGATTTTACAGGTCTTTTTTGGATTCGACGTCTCTCAAAGCGGTTTGGTAGTGTTAAAATAATGGTCTCTGCTCGGCTTGCATGAGTTGGTTGGTTTAGCGATTGATCAGATCACTCAAATCGAGCCGAGTTCCATTTTATCTTCGAAACACATTGTTCAACATTTAGGAACAGCTATTTAGATCTTCGCATAATGTTCAAGAATGTCAATTAATCGCTTTTTTTGAGATTGGGACATCCAATGCATGTTGAATAAGAAAACGACAGCATCTGTGAGGGTAATCTGATGCAAGTTATGCGTGCTTGTTAATAACAACTTACGACATGCTGACTCTAAACTTTCTCTACAGGCATCAACGACGGATGTGGACTCTATACAAGGGTTGTCCAACTCGTCATCGAACTCCCAATTACATTGCTCATATAGATTAAGCAAAAGTCCATTAAAAAGCTGTTTTCGTATAGAAGATTCATGTTTCAACATCCATGCAAACGCTATCAAGTTATGTCCCCAGAATCCAGGGTTATCCAAGCATGCTGCTGACAATATTTTTATGTCAACCGTAGCTACGGGTTTGAAACATTTTTTTACTTGATAACAAGGGAGATTGTTACGATAAAATGTTGTAGTGACAAATTCACAAAATCTTTCAATGAACCTCAACTTTTGCCATTCTGTTGACAGTAATTTCCACACCTTTTCAAATGCAATCAGAATAGAAATATTATGACTCAAGTATTGGTTTCCTTGGCGAGCTTGAACCATGTAAAAATTGAAAATTTCATCACTAGGCGCTGTATTAAACCACTCTAACATAGTGAAGTATGAGTGTGGATATATGGCGTGAGATAAGATCCAATGCCGTCTTCTCGGTACCACATCAAAATAGATATCACTACTCTTCAGTATTTCAACATCAAATCTTGGCTCGTCAAATCTTACAAGGCTAGCAACTTGTTCCCAATCTAAATCACTCCATGTAAAAAATCCTTTTAAGGACTGTATAGCCAAATAGCATTTAATTGAATGCTGCTGGTGAACTGATGCAATATTGGTTAATGCAAAATCTAATTCCACGACCCTACCCTTTTTTTCCCGCTGATAACATTAACTTGAGAATCAAATTTAGACAAAGCAAAACTAAAAAACCAACTCTTAAAAATCGTTGAATTATAGAAGCATGAGATGATTATACAATATTAATTTGAAATTGACTAAAAGAACTTAAATTATAGGCTCTGAATTAAAAAGAACCATAACGACGCATTAATTCAATAGTTATGAGCGATGAAAATAGACATTTCTCAGAATTACTAGAACTAAACACTGCAAAATAAAGATAAAATCCCCCTGATTAAAATGTAATAATGCCTGCTTTTTAAGTAAGTTAATAAGAATGGATTTTTTATAAGATCCTAAGGCTACCCGTCAAGCAACGTAGTTGCCACAATCCAATTCTAATCTAGTCAAGCGCCCGAGAACCTAAGTCTTCTAGTAATTGCCCGAAACTAAGATAAAGGTTGGCGGGTTGCTGTGCAGACTGTTTTAACATTGCAATTTCACTTTCACCTATCCATTGACCCTTTTTTATCACGGCAATTGGCATCATCAATGTTTGCATGTCTGTCAAAGGATTAGCTTTTACCACGATTAAATCTGCAACTTTTCCAGCAGTAATTGAGCCAAACTCATGTTCCACCCCCAAAGCTCTTGCAGCATTAATTGTCCCTGCCTGTAATACCTTTAAAGGCGGTACACCAGCTTTTAGCAACAAGGCTATCTCAAGATGTGTGGACTCTCCCGGAGTTAAAAATAATGTTCCAGCATCTGACCCCAGTAGAAGCTCGATACCTTGTTTATTTAACTCATTAACAATCTTGAGCAGAAACGCTTCTTCCTGTTTATTCCAATTGGCAAGCTCGGGTGACGCCTGCAACCAACGTTTAACCTCTAATTGCTGATGAAGTAAGCGGTATAATGGATTAAGAGTGTTTAGTGGAATTGTTTCAACATAATCTTGTTTTCGAATACTTAACTCGGTTAAGTGATGGAATGTTGCAAGCGTTGGTGTTATCCGCGGCTTTAGATACCTAAGCTCGCGTACCCAGCCGACCATTTTAGCCTCATCGAGTGAATAGTTAAGAGGGCCTTGAAATATGTCCTCTACATGCTCTAAAGACTGTAAGCCAGCATTACTTATAAGGTCTAAACCTAAAATGGCTTGCGGACCGTGTTTAGCAACAGGGAAATTCAACCGAAAAGCTTCATCCACAATCGCTGTGTAAATATCTGGTTCGAGATATCCATACGCTTTGATTAGATCGTAGCCCTCGCTCTTGTATTGTTTGACCAATTGTCTCGCGGCTTCAGCTGACGTAACAACTTTCTGTAATGCGTGAGCATGCAACGGGCCATCAAGGACTGGTGAGGAAGTAAAAAGATTGCTGCCCAACCACTGGCCAGCATTTAGCTCTTGCTTCCAGCGCAAATGGGCAACATTACCACGCATGTTCCTTACAGAAGTCACACCATAAGCTAGGTACATTGCCAGATATTTTCTATCATGCACGTGGACGTGCATATCAAATAATCCAGGTAGAATATAAGCGTTATTGACATCGACAATGCTTACTGAATCCGCATTCTCTGGTAGTTCACTGCCTATTGAAACAATTCGTCCATTTGAAAGGTAAATATACTGTCCAGAAACGACCACCCCAGTTTCTACATCAACAAGGTTGCCATTTTTTAAAACCATGTCAGCACCGTTATTCACAGCCAATAAGTCGTCCGGCTTGCAAATAATTGAAGCTGGAATACTGAGTAACGCCAACGCAATCAATAAAATTAGTGATATCGCGAAAAGCTTTACCAGTCGAAAAATACGCATAACGTTATATTCCAAACGCGTATATCGCTACACGAACCAACATCACTGCAAGCACCATCCAGGACATGACAAATAACACAAACCGTAGCATGACGTAATCAATGGTAGTTTGAACCCAACTGTGGGCAAACCTCAGAGCGGTATATAGCCATGCACACCAAATATGAATTTCATCTACCTGTTGCATAATTGCTAAAGCAAGACATATCACATAGAAAATTAAAGGCTGCTCAAATAAGTGATTATAATTATTTGCAATTCTTGCTACCTCACTGGGTAACATAGCATTTAATTTCTTAGCATCCTGCCCTTGCTGTGGGTGTATTTTTAACTTCCGCATAGCCGTCACTCGAGAGCACAACATGCGTAGAGCAACGAAAAGCGTGAGGATTGCCATAGCAATCACAGGTTGCAAAATAAGCACAGTGTCCATTCAAACCTCAAATAATGTTCCAAACAATTAACGATGCATGTTTCCTTTCAGCCGATGTAATGAATCTATACTTGAGAGGCAATCTAAATATCCCATCGGAAAAGATCCACAATACGGTACCCAGGTAAAAAATAACAACCAACCTTTCCGCCAAACATTTTGGGAAGCCTAAAAACGCTATCGTAAGGATAAGGTCAGCTATTGACGCATAATTTTCTGGCTACTCACACCAAACCGGTTTTATGTTTCGCGTTCGGTTTTGATTAACAGCCCCAGCTTTAAAACCACATTCGTTACTGCCACACATAAAACCGAACATGCTTGATACTTCACCAGATTCGGTAGTAACCGCTGTAGTCTTGTTATCTTTGAAATAAATTTTTATTTCGTTATGACCTGAAGGCACCAGCAACGGAACCGGCACAAGCAATATAAATGCACCTACACCACTCCAATTGTAACCATCATAATAACTGAATACAGTGCACCGTCCTTCCTGGTACTTTTCATCTGGCTGCCCCCAAAGAGTAACGACTTGCTCAGATGTGTAAGCCACAGCGTTGCCGAATGAAAATTCGTATCGCTTTTCCGATAGCGTAAAGTCCTCTGTTTTCCCTTCAAAGGTATCAAAGGAACCCACCGCCAGACCAACGCAGCCCGACAACATAAATGGCATCGTTATCGCAATCAAAAAGCGCATAAAATCACCTTGGATAAAGTACATGTGTATAGGGCTCCAGCTAGATACCGACGCCTATGCTTCGCTTTAAAATATAAGCCGCTAGTTTTTGTGAATCGGGATCGCTGGATGCGCTAAGCCCCGCGTACACTCCCGCTTGATCTTCTGGTTTACGATGCTGACCAAGCTTTTCTTTAGCATGTATGTCATCAAGCACAACTTTGAATCCTACAACACCGCTTCTGAGTCTTTCCTGATATTCATTTGGCATAATATCCATATTATTACTAAGGCCAGGTTCATACTTGTTCACAAGTTGATCCATCGCTAGTTTGTTTTCCTCATTGCTTAGCAGCTCTAAATAGCCATAGCAATGCACCGCTACGTAGTTCCATGTTGGCACTGCAGGGTTAGTTGTATACCAGTTTGGAGAGATATAAGCATGAGGCCCTTGGAAGACTATCAAAACCCTTTGGTTAATCGCAGCCTCCCAATGTGGGTTAGATTTGGCGAAGTGTCCTAAAATGGAGCCTAACTCTCCATCCCCAGCTTTATAAATCAAGGGCAAGTGAGTCGCAGTTAAATCTGAGGTTACAAGGACACCAAAACCATTCTCAGCAAGAACTTGTTTTATTACTGCACGGTCGTTAATCTCAAGGTTTTTCGGTATGTACATGGTTTTATATCTTCACTCATTGGTATGGTTATGTATTCAAACAGGTGTTGTGCAGTAAACTAGTTAAACACTCGGTTTTCTATTACAGAATGTATGCTCTTAAGCAACGTCTCAATCTCTAAAGCTAGGCTACGTAGTCTCTCTAATTTAAACTCAGGTTTTTCATGCTCGCCTTTATCACTGTCCCATGTTGCGGATATAACACACCAGCGGCGCCCGTCATTTAGCAACTGAAATGAGTTAATACCTTCAGAATACGGTGTCTTATCAAGTGCTCGGCGTGACTGATAATGACTTAACACAGTCGCCATATGGCCATACTGAAAGACTTTTTGAGCAACTTCAGTTTCATAAAAATCAACATCTTTAAAATATTGTTTGTTTAGATTAATAAATCCGTCCAGATCATAACGATTGGCAATAGCAACATCGCCCTGATGAAAAACAGGTGTAATTATGGCATCAGGTTTATGCAGCATTTTAAGAGCAGCCCAATCTCTCTCCTCACCCGCCTTGCCTGAGACTATTTGATACAAGTGAGCAACAAGTGTTGATATGTCATGGGCCGATTCCGGATCATCCGTACCGCAGAAATGTTCATCGATTGCATTGAGATGCGTTGACTCCGCATAAGCAGAACCGATAAATATTGACAGAACATAAACCAACGCTGCCACGTTCAACTTAAGATACCGCTCAATAGACAAAATCATTTACTCCAAATCTCCGACTAAACTTGACCAATTCGTTACTAACAGCGAACCAGCTTCTACACATCCTTTTCCAATACCATTTCACGTCCAAACATCCTGACCGTTACTTTTGCTTGGTTTTTTTCGGAAGGAGCAGTAAATGTGAAGACTATGTCTGCTTCGTAAATAAAAAATACCTCGGCAGATTCGGGGTAAAAATCAAAGGCTGGTTTACCAGACATTTGGACTTTTAGCTGTCCTGTCACGTCGTCTTTAAACACTTTCAGATTAAATTGTTCAGATGAGTAACTTCCTATTACACGTGCAAGCTGTTTTTCCGATAGCACCACAGGTGACTCAATCAGTTTGAGCTTTTTCTTGATTTTGCCAACCATTTCAGAATCATTTCCAGATGAAACCGCTATGGCCTTTTTATAGAATTCAGACGCCAGATCAGTACGTTGCGATTTCATGTGTGTATCAGCCAAACACTCCAAACTAGGTGCATGTTGAGATATCAGTCCTGCTAGGTGTAAAACTTCATATGGCGACAAACTACTTAATTCGGTCACCGTTCGGCCCGTTTTTTCAATTGCTTGATGTACGATAAACCTTCCTGCTCTATATCCAATATTGTGACGGCCATCCGGGTGGTTCCCCATCATCCAAACCTCATATGGCGCATTCACTGGCAGAGACAAAATCTCATTTACCCATTCAAGGACATTATCGGGATAAAACGACCACTGTTCGGTCACCCCTGATTGTTGCTCCGCAAATACTGAAGCTAATCCTTCGTTAACCGCAGCAATAGCTATGCCTGGACCAAACTTATTACCTTGCATCGTCCAGCCATGAATCACATGGTGTAATTCATGATAAAGCGTACTTCTGACCCCCTTAACAATTGCTTCATCAAACCCTTTTGAATAAGTTTCTGAAATATCTAAAGTCAACGACTGGTGAGTTTCTGCAATACCCGATACACCAGAAACAGACTCCAGATCTCGTGCAACTAGATTGACACTCAACTTAAGGTTGTCAGGGAAATTGGGTAGTTGACTTTTAACCTCTCTAACAACGTCATTAATTGTATTTATCAATAATTTCTGTTGTTGTTCACTTAATTCCAAAACCAGTTCTTCAGCCAGATAAAGATCTACACCTTTCACAACTAACTGCTTAAGAATCCACTTATTTATCTCAGACGATAAAATGTTTAGCGGAATACTACCGTGCCTTAATACTTCACGGTGAAACGCTTTAAGATCAAATGCATTACCTAACTTAGACTCAGCTCGACTTCTTAACGCACGTAACTGGATCTCTCCAACTTTGTAAGCTAATGCCTGCCCTGGATGACTAATAAATCTGAAAACTTCGGATTCTGCTTCTTGTTGAGAAATTGCAGAATTGGCCAACATAAAATCAACAGTTTTCTTGTGTGACCAGCCTTTAGCATTAATCCCCGTATCAGCGACTAACCTAATCGCCCGTTGTTGATCAGCTAGAACCCGCCCTAACAACATCATCGGCTCTTTATAAAAACCTAATTCGGCTCCAAGGCTTTCAGCATATAAACCCCAGCCTTCATCAAATGCAGAAACACTCAATGATTTACGATAATCAGACAACGCGGTGTTTTCTAGAATGGCTAAATGCTGCAAATGATGACCAGGAGAGGCCTCATGCAAAGACACTGTCTCTACACTATACCTAGGCTGCATTTTCAGATCAGAAGTATTGATATAAAGAATACCGGGTCGGCTAAAATCTGGTGCAGGTGGACGATACGTCGCTTTAGGTGCATGCTGTGCAGCGAACTCGGGAACGGGCGCTACTTGATATTGGTATGTTGGCAACACATTGAATGCTTGCTGCACTCGTTGATTGGCTTGCTCAGCAACCTGATTATATGCCGTTAACGCCTCTTGCTCAGAGTTAAAGTAAAACTTTTTGTCTGTGCGCAAAAAGTTAAAAAACTCTTCCCTTGAACCAGAGAACCCAAGGACAGATTTTAACTCGTCCAGCCGTTTTGTATTAGATTGAACAATACCCAGACCTAACTTATGTAGCTCTTCAGCTGACATTGTGGTTGTTGTGTGTTCTTTTATGTAAAAGTCATACCATAATTCGTGACCTGACAAACGGCTTAAACCAATAGCGCCATTATTCTCAGACACGATATAGTCGTTTTGTAAAAAGTCATGCAGCTTTCGGTAAGATGGAATGATAACTTGCTCAATAGCTGCGACATAATCCTTACGGAGATTCTGTTTATCGCTGTCTGATAACGCTTCTGGAATTTGCAAAAGCGGCTTATAAAAAACACTTTTAGTCACATCGTTAACTAACTGTTCTTTAAGTTGAGCAATGACAGCATCGACTATTGCTTTTGGCATCAACATATTATCTGCAGACGCAATTCTGAGTACGGCTATTTGACTATCTACCCAGTCGGCAAAGCCCTTGCTGCGTTGAACAAAGTTTCCGTAATCTTGTTCAGTATTAAATGGTTGTGCACTTTCACCAGATCCTAGCATTGCAAAATGCAAATGTGCGCCTGACACAGGGTTAAGTGACAACAAATACTCAGGATATGATAAACGCTCAAGCCCTAAATCCAGATTACGCTTGAATACATCAAATGTAATTCTGTCTTCGTCATTTAACTCACTGCGATTAATCTCCGCGAGCATTTTTTGATATCTAATTAAATACTGCTTCTTTAAAGTCTGATTATCATTTGAATAGATAGGTGTATAGCGGTTGTTGTACTCTGATAAGCCGTTAAAGGTCGCACTAATTGGATAAAAATAGTAGCCATCCAGAACAAACTGTGATGTCACAAGCTCTAGTTTACCTTTCTGCTGAAATTTTTCAGTCACAGAGTACGCGCTATCAACCGTACAGATCCAAGCCACTCCAACAAAAATAATTGAAGTAATATTTCGTCTTTTCAACATTTTCAACGACATAGACCAACACCTCTTGCCTTGAATACAACTTAAAATTTAAAACGGGCGTAGATATGCGAGTTTCACAGTGCTAACTCAAGTATTCGCAACTAGACTGTATGTTGCGGTTTCACCGATACCAACTGATATCAAAATCTTGCTACTTTATCTTTATTGATTGGAAAACCACTTCACTGACAATTCGCAGTCAAGAAAAGTTGGTGTTAAAAATATGGTCTTTTTGGCAGAATACGTTATCTGGCAGTGAGCTAAAGTACGAAATTTAAACGGCGTTTTTGACTTTTTATCTGTCACGCCTTTAAATTTTTCGGTCAATTTTTTATGTGGGTGGTTATTTTAATTATAAAAGTTTTCTATACTCTGCCGGTGTGATGTTAAATAGCTTTTTAAAATACATTGTCATATGACTTTGCGTATTAAAACCACAAGTGACGCTTATATCAGCAAGTGAGAGCGTAGTTTTTAGCATTTCTTTTACCTTGTATAGTCGCCTGCGTAAAATATACTGTGCAGGAGGGATGGAAAAAGAATGCTTAAACTCTCTAGCGAAATGAAATGGACTTAAACAAACTTCTTTAGACAGTTCGTCTATGGTTATTTTATTAGAAATATTATCATGAATGAATTCAATTATACGTATGCGTTGGTGTGGGGAGAGACCACCAATAAGCTCATTATGATTTAGGCTACAGCCTGAATAATTCATTAAAATATGATTTAGCAATAAATAGCTTAACTGCTCATATCCTACAGATGTCAAGTCCGGTTCAAGGCATTTTTTCATCAAAGTTAAAAGTGTTTCATCATTAAGGCAGTTCGAGTTTTTTAGCAGCAATCCCCTAACATCCATCCCATAGTTAATAGATGCAAACTCGGTCAAAACTTTTGACTCAATATAAAAGTGGGCAAACTTTATTTTACTATTTACATGCCAATATGTCGTCACATCTTTAGGTATAATAGAAATGCTGTTTGGATTTCTTTGATAAGGATTATTGTAACCTTGACAAGCGCTATAACTACCTTCCAATGATAAACTTAATGTATTGCAGCAATCTTTTTCAAAAAAAACATTGCCACTTTCAAAGCACCAACGAGTTAAATTCAAGCCTCTTATGAGAGGCCTTTTCTCTGCCAGACAGATGTTTTCTTTATTAAATATAACTTCTTTAAGAAATTTATTGGTCATATATAAATTACACAACTGACAATCAGATAAAAAATGGCGTAGAGCCTAGATCAACTATACCATTCGTGCTTGCCATTAAGGCTTAATCATTGCGTGCAACCCAGGATACCACAAGGGACAAATCGATTCATTTTCCTGCCTACCCCTGCATTACGCCCCAATTTCGGGTAACTATCAGCTCAGGTATGAGCTAGTACACATTAATAGCATATTTTTGTCATAGAACAAAAATACTGCGACATCGGCGAGCACTGACTTTTCCCCTAGACTAGTACCACTTCCTTGATGAGATTTTCCAGCTTATGCTGCCTGCTTGGCATACTCAACAGTTGGCATATAGTTCAGTGAACTATGTGGGCGAACATGGTTGTGGTGTTCACGCCATAGTTCGATTTCGTATCTGGCTTCGTCTAAGGAAGCTGCGATTAAGTAGTCAGCTTCTCCCTACATGACGCCCCAACTCATCGTTATCAACGTCCAGTGGCTCAATTTTCCAATTTTCAGCCAAAAATCGTCTCTTCGTTGCTGATTTTGGCCCTGTTTCAGGCCAATTTTCCCATTTTAGGTAGATCTCGCCTGTGCCCGTATCAATTGGTCCACTCGAACCAGGTTCGCCAGGGTGAATAACATCGCGAGCTGACTGTCATTTTTAGCCAGTCCCTTGTACCTGGCTTTGACGAAACCAAACTGACATTTAACTATCCGAAATGGATGTTCAACCTTGGCTCGGATACTCGCTTTCAGGTATTCGTAACGGATGGTTAGCTTGTTCTTGCGCGGGTGTTTCTTCAATGCATTCACCTTGCCGGGACGCGCGGCGATAAGCCAGTCCGCGCTGACATGGTAGTGCTCCTCGCGCTTTTCGGCACCCTGATAACCCACATCCGTAGAGATGAACTCCTCATCTCCGTGCAATAAATTTCCTGCTTGGTTGAGGTCGTGCTCGTTAGCCGCCGTGGTCACCAAGCTGTGGGTCAGGCCACTTTTGGCGTCCACCCCGATGTGTGCTTTCATGCCGAAGTACCACTGGTTACCTTTCTTGGCTTGGTGCATGTCTTCGTCGCGGCTGCTGTCTTTGTTTTTGGTGGAACTGGGGGCTTGAATTATCGTGGCATCCACCAGGGTTCTCTGGGTCATCAGAACGCCACTCTCTGCCAGCCAGTGATTAACGGTACTGAAGATTTTGCGGGCCAGTTTATGCTGCTCCAGCAAATGCCTGAAATTCATGATAGTGGTGCGGTCTGGAATGGCTTTATCCAGTGACAGGCGGGCAAATTGGCGCATGGAGGCGATTTCATAGAGCGCATCTTCCATGGCCTCATCGCTCAGGTTGTACCATTGCTGCATACAGTGAATGCGCAGCATGGTTTCCAGTGGATAGGGCCTGCGACCATTACCGGCCCTGGGATACACAGGCTCAATAGCGCCAAGTAATTTGTCCCAGGGAAGCAAGTCATCCATTCTGCCAAGGAAGACTTCTTTGCGGGTCTGGCGGCGTTTACTGGAAAACTCACTGTCGGCAAAAGTCAGCTGCTGGCTCATCC
This sequence comes from Shewanella zhangzhouensis, assembly GCF_019457615.1. NCBI lineage: Bacteria > Pseudomonadati > Pseudomonadota > Gammaproteobacteria > Alteromonadales > Shewanellaceae > Shewanella > Shewanella zhangzhouensis. The sequence continues at coordinate 710,664 of NZ_CP080414.1, read as the reverse complement.
GGTTACTCATCCATGGTTCAGGTCACGACACGAAGATCTCACATCTTGGACTTATTCGCACCTTCCCTAAGAGTCAGCCTCACTTATCCCGTTCTAAGAAAGAGCAAATCAAAGGGCAGAACGTCATCAACTTCAATGTGCTGGCGTTCATTTTTGGCCCTTTCTACTACATAACAAAAGGGATGTGGAAGAAGGGTCTTTATCTGTTCCTTCTTACCCTGGGATTGAATTTGCTGTCTTTGGTGTTGGTGGGCATGTTCACAGACAGAGACATAAGCAAGGTGTTGTACATCATCAACTCCAGTATCTACGGCTTAACCGCCAATTATGACTTTTACCGATATTACAAGTTGGGTGAAACAACCTGGGACTGGATGCCAAAATGGATGGCAAGCAGTGTTGGTACCGTATCCTTGGTGGCAGCCAGTCTAATTGGAGTTGTGTTACTCGCATATTCAGAGATGGCCGCTGCCGATAATGTGTCCCTTGTTCAGGATGGTTACCTTGGGGGCTACAAACAGACGACGATTGGGAAGGCATTTGATGGTTGGCAGGCTTGTACCAAGACCTCATGGCGCGAGCAGCAAGCCAGTAACGGTGCTATCAGCGTAATCTATCAGTGCAGCATGAATGCCAATCAAGTGAAAAGCATTGGAAAACGGTCTTTAACATTTGTTACAGGTCAAATGGATGACAGCTTTCTCGTTCACATAAATGTCGCTTTACTGGCCGTGAGCTTCCAGATCAATCTTGATGACACATTCGAAATTAATGGCGCCCAATGGGCGTTCAAGTACGGTGAAGGGAAAACATATTCTCCCTTTGTGGATCCGAATTATGTACTGAAGGACATCTATGCGAACCGTCTTAAAGACTCTGTTGAAGATGCCTTTACTTTTGACAACCTGGTGATGAATCATATGCCCGCGAAAGCGAATTGACTTGCCAGTGCTTCAGATAGTCGATGAGAGCGAATGAATCTCCAAAGTAGGGCAAAGACAAGCGCCAAGTCTTCCGGTAGTTGAACACGCACAATTGGCAACAGCCAGTTGCTGGCTCATTATGTTGCTCATCCTAGGTTCAGGTCACGATACAGAGATCTCACAGTCGAAACTTACTCGTACCTTTCAGAGAAAATTAGTGGCGGTTCTTAGAAATCTTAGCTTACTATTAGTAAAATCTTAGAGGTATTAAAATTACCATTAGATATCGGAAATATAACAAGCTCATTAGAGCATTCATAACGTTCTATTTTTAACCCCAGTGAAGGAAAACTATATGCCATTACCACTTATTATAGGTGTAGCAGCACTAGGCGCTGCGGCCTTTGGAGCAAAGAAAGGGTATGACGGGTATCAGAAGCATTCTGAAGCAGATGAGATCGTTAAAAATGCTGAGCAAAAATACAATGAACACAAGGAAGTGTTTGAAACTCATGAGGCTGAGACCACCAACGCATTTACCGAATTGGGCACTCAAGAACTTGAGATAGGTAAGCAATTTAATGAGTTTCACGAATTAGCTAACGAGCTGTTGCAAAAGCTTAATAATGCCAGCGATAAACGCCTATCAGTAAATATCCCTGCACATAAACTACAAAAAATTGAAAACTATAGTTACACGGCAGTTGGAGTACTTGGTACGGCTGCCGGTGCTGGTATTGGTGGTGTAGCGGCGGGGTTTGCCGTTTATGGCGGAGTTATGACATTAGGAGCCGCATCAACAGGAACAGCTATCGCGTCGTTATCTGGAGCAGCGGCTACTAACGCGACTCTAGCCGCAATTGGAGGGGGGTCATTAGCGACTGGAGGTTTAGGTATGGCTGGCGGTACTGCCATTTTAGGTGGTGCAGTTGCAGCTCCAGTTTTAGCTATCGCCGGTTGGGCATATGATAAACACGGTGAAGAATCTCTTCTCAATGCTCGAAAGGTTAGACGTGAAGTAAACGATGCGGTAGAAAAGCTAGAAGCCCTAACTAAGCAACACGTAGAGATTCAATCTTATGTTTCAAAAATAACAAGAGCAATTGATTCTATTTATATTCAATTTGAAGAATATTTCGATTCACTTAAAGCTGTGAACAGAATGATTAAAGCGGCACAGAAGTCAGGTGAAGACATAAATGATAAACTGAATAATGAAAGCATGATTACAGATATCCAGAACGGTTACGCGCTAGCTGCAATTATTGTTGATATCATTAAAACTCCAATCTTCAAGGTTGAAAAAAACGGTGATGAGTTTGTTATTGATGAAAATGGTGCGCCTTCCCTTCAAACAGATGAAGATGGCTTCAATGTCATTAACTCAGAAGAAATAGATATTGCAATTAATAAAGCAAACTTTAACGCAGCATGTTACTAAGTTTATTAAGGAGGGAGTTCCCCTCCTTTTTGTTAAGGAAAGCGATATAAATGAAATTGGATGCTATAAATTACCCTTGGCAAAGAGAGCTAGAGAGGACTTTTGTACAGAGCCTGACCACTACGTTCGGGTTAGATTTTCTACTTTTTAAAGATAAGGTCGGTGGCGAAGTTGACACCATTCATAATGCAAGAAATGGTGTATATGCTACTGATTTCGAGCTGCATAAATACAAAAATCTAGAGGCATACAATTCAACTCCATATCACAAACATTACAACTACAAGCAAACAGGAAGCAATGATAAAGAACTACATAAACAGGGTAAACTCGATGATGGTTATAGAGACCAAGCTATGTCTCTGGATGAGCTAAAAAAGCGAGACCTCGACCATGTCATTAGCGCGAAAGAGATCCACGAAGATGCTGGGCGGATACTTGCTGGAATTGATGGTGCTGAGCTAGCAAACCAATCAATAAATTTGAAATCAACTCATCAATCAATCAATCGCTCTAAAGGCCAAACGTCTATATCAGACTACTTGGATAAGCTACCAGGTTTGATTGAAGCAAATGAGAAAAAGATTTTTGCTGATGAATCTCGTCTATCTGGCATGCCAAGAAATACGCCTGAAGAGCAACATAAAGCTCGTGAACTAGAACATAAAATCCTAAGCGCAAAGGATAAAGTAAACCAACTGAAGTCAGTTGATACTGAGAAACTTCGTAAAGCGGATCAAGAGGCTAGGGATAATTATAACCAACAAATCAATCAAACCTACTACTCCAGCAGTAAGTTTTTGGCCTCTGCAGTAAAAGCTTCTGGTTTTGCGGGTCTTAAGATGGGTACAAGACAAGTTCTAGGACTTGTTTTAGCTGAAGTTTGGTTCGAACTTCGTGATGAATTACCAAAAATTTATCAAAGTTTGAAAGATAAGTTTCACCTTGATGTTTTTATTGAAAAGATAAGTAATACATTTAGAAATATTTGGGAAAGAGTAAAAGCACGATTTAAAGATTTTCTTACTACATTTAAAGACGGGTTTCTGTCTGGCGTAATGGGAAGTCTAACAACGACGGTCTTTAACATCTTTGCCACTACCCAAAAGCAATCAATCAAGATTATCCGTGAAATATGGTCTCATCTTGTTAAAGCGATTAAAGTTTTAATCTTTAATCCCGAAAATCTATCTTTCGTAGAGTTATGTCAGTCAGTCGTCACTATTTTAACACTGGCGATATCAACTGTTGTTGGCAGCATTGCATACTCGCAACTTACCCCGATCTTGTCATTTCCATTAGGCGCTGAGCTTGCGGCATTTGCAAGTGCATTTATCACTGGCGTTGTCACCTTAGGCTTAAACTATTTTTTACTGCATAGTGAGATAGCACAAAAGATTTGGAGCTACATTGAATCTATCATGCCTCATGCAGGTACAATCAAAAAGTATCAGGCGATTAATGAAGAGCTCGATAGGTACTTACTTGAGCTGAGTAAACTAGAATTTAACCTCGATACGTATGAGATTTTAAGTTTTTCGGAACAACTACAGGCCTGCAACAACGAATTAATGAAGTCTAATTTAATTACACAAGAGATTAAAATGCGAAATATCGATCTTCCTTTTGAGATGGGGAATAGTGACAGCACCAAACAATGGCTTACTACGTTGACAAAAAAATGAATACATTCCCTTGTTCTAAGTGTGGACTTTGCTGTCAACTCGTCGGAATGGCTCAAGAAACTAGAGATCTCAATCGTGGAGATGGGATTTGTCATCATTACGATGAGGATACAAAGCTATGCTTGATCTATGAAAACCGACCAGATATCTGCCGGGTTGACAAACAGTACTATCTCAATTTTTCAAAAGAATATAATTGGGAAGAATTTGTAAAGATCAACATTAAAGCCTGCGAATACATAATTAATAAGTATTTATGACTCCCTATAAGATCTTGGTAAAGGTTAGACCAAGTCATTTGATTTAGCTCGTAATTAAATTCTTGCACTTGCTGTAAGAATTTCAAACGCAAAGTTTACAATATCGATCAATATATTTCTTTTATATGCAGAATTGTGTCCTAACTATAAGATATTCCTGGTGACCTGATTGAGGTCGTGCTCGTTAGCCACCGTGGTCACCGAGCTGTGGGTCAGACCACTTTTAGCATCCACGCCGATGTGCGCTTTCATGCCGAAATAAAACTGGTTACCTTTCTTGTCCTAGTGTATGTCTTCGTCTCGGGTGTTGTCTTTGTTTTTGGTGGAACTGAGGGCTTGAAATATCGTGGAATCCACCAGAGTGCCCTGGGTCATCAAAACGCCACACTCTGCTAGTCATTGAGTAACGGAACTGAAGATTTTACGTGCCATTCTATGCTGCTCCGGCAATTGCTGGTTAAAGCTTGCTTCGCTGAATAAACTACAAACAAGCTGAGTAAGTGAAGCAATACGCCAAAAGTGAATTTTAATAGTTCTTAACATGCAAATTTTTCAACAAGCAGAATTATTAACTAATAACATGCAAAGCTTCACTCTCAGAGCATACGTATATTCGAACATTGTTAAGATGTACAAAATTGTTTTTAAAATGACGAAGAGTGTTAAGTTGACTAGCAATGATTCCCATCACGTATTCACATAGATTCAAAAGTCATCTATATTGGGCCATCGCTAACCCATTTAGGAAATACAATGTCTGAATTTTTGGAGATTTTAACTCACGGTCGTCGCCTTAAAGCATCTGTAAAAGACTTATCTGTTGATGAGCTCAAAGATGTTTACAATAAGCTGAGCAAGATCATTGCTGAACGGGAAGAAGAAGCAAAGGCTGAGGCAGAGGTGAATGCTGAGCGTTTAGCTAAGATAGCAGAACTTCAGAAAATGATTGAATCTGCAGGCTTGTCTCTCGAAGATTTGGGAGATGTACCTGCAAAAGTAAAAAGCAAACGGGAGCCTAGACCTGCTAAATACTCCATTGAAGTCGGTGGGGAAACTGTTACATGGACAGGGCAGGGAAGGATGCCGACCGTTTTCAAAGAGCAAGTTGAAGGCGGCCGTTCTATTGATGATTTTTTGATCTAGTACATCTAAGAACGGCACAACAATAGAGCAGACTTTCGATAGTCTGCTCTTGCCTACATCCTGTTTTCAGATTTATAACGCAAGAGCTGATGTTACCAATACTCTGTGATTGAAGAATGCCACTCAATTAAACTTATGGATCATCAGGCATGCCAGGTTAATTACTCTTAACATGCAGAATTACTCGCAAGCCGCACAAGCTGAAAAGTCTCTTCAAAAGATTGGTACTAATCTCGGGGAAAGGTCAACCTTACTCATTGAACATAACAATATTGGCGTTTAATATCAATGGAAGTCTGTCTGTAAACGTATTGAAAACTAGATAGAAACATGAATGTTGGTGATAAAGTTGAGCATCGTAGGAAACCTGAGTTGGGCCTTGGAGAAATCACTTCGATAAGTGAGCACTCTGTTACCGTCAGTTTCAATTTAAACCAAGAAATGGTGCTTATAAAGGATAGTTTGAAGCACAATGGAAAACACTGGTATGTAGGCCACTATAGACCAGGATCGCACAAAAGAGTTTCGCCTATCGGATATTGGAAAAACAAGAAGGAGCGTAGCTCAAGTTCAAAGTCAGTTTCATCCTTGTCTTCCCACGTTAAAGAAACCAAACCAAGCAACTGCAAAAAATGCGGCGGAACTGGATACCTTCCACAATATCATTACTATGAGAATGGAGTTTGTTTCGCTTGTATAGATACCTCGGTTAATTTTGATATAAGGACAGAAGATAAAGTCTGGGTATTAATTATCGATGACAAGCTAAATGTTCACTTTCACAGAACCATCCCTGCTTCAGATGTGTATAGGGTATCCACAAATAGAAATTTAGAATTAAAGCTTAATGAGCTTTCTCGTAAGTACCCTGATACTGAGTTTGAAATTATTGTCGGAAAAGTGAACCAGTACATGTCCGATGTTATGGAGGACATCAAAAAGCGGTGGGAATCAGTTTCCAATTCAATCAACAATTCAATGCAGCCCATCCCTTCAATCGGAGTGTGCAGTCATAAGCCTGAAACACACGCTGATGAACCAGAGCTAGTAAAACACAAACCAGTCTCGCCAACCGCAAAGACCTCAAAGCCACTACAGGCACCGAGGAATACCACAAATAGCACAATCAAATCAGCTGACTTAGATATGAAAAAGAATGCCAGGGACGACTCTAACTGGATTAGGAAATTTTTTGATAAAGTTATGATTGTATTTTGTTTTTTGTTTATTGGATTCATTCTTCTTGCAGTCTTAAGGGTGGTGACGGGGGGCGACTTGCCTTGTCAGGAACAATATAAACGTGCCTGGGAACGCTGTAATGACCGCTATAACGGTAAGTGTTCGTATCTAGGCCCTGATTTTAAGCCTTCCTGTGAACTGGATTACGATCAGTATTACGATAATTAACGTCGTAAGTTAGATGTATTAGACGGGACTTGAACTGACGCATCATCTTGAGAATGCGAGGGTCATTTGTACTAGCTCAGACCTGATCTGATAGTTACCCATTTGTTAATTGGTGTTAGATTAGGTCTGAGCTAGTACATCTAATTGACTTAGTGAAAATCCACCAATGTAATGGTGTTAGCTGATTTCTGTGTACTACCTCTTAGCGTACTCGATAACCAAATCGCTGTCCTGCCGAAAGTTGTCGAACCATTCCATCAGTGTCCTTCAGTATACCTACAACGCACCAAGTTCAAGCGCATAACTACAAGTTGCACTCAGTTGGGGAAAAGATCACGTTATAACTTTTTCCGCATGATCCAACTTATAAACTGCCACCATAGATTCTTTTCAGATCCAATAGTAGATTTCTGTGAACCAGACGTAATGGAATCAATTTCGATTTTTGTTCTAACTGCCAGTTTAGCAATCGCGAATGGGTCCTGTCTTGCGTTCAACTGCTTCTGAATTAAGCTCTCTGGTAGAGGGCATCCTAACTTCCGGTTCACGGCAAATACGAATACCTCATTTTGCGTTTCTATAAATTTTTCAATATTCATATTTTTCACTGCTGTAGATACTTGTAGAAAATAGATTCAACAGCTCTAAGCCCAGCTTTATATTCTTGTTTTGCTGCGGGAGATGTGGAGTCTTTCACTTGTACAAAAAACCTGCATTCAGGGTTACTGGAGACTGCAGTTTTATAAAAAATATCGAAACGACCATAGAAATCACTCACTACTATTCTCTCAGCCTCAAAGTCTTTATCCATTAATAATTCATAGGCCGCCTTACGTTCTTCTGGATATATTGAAGTCACATATAAGGCATCATCGCTAACTTCAATTGAATAGGTATATTGTGGTTTTCCTTCCTTGGTTGCCCAACATGGTGGCAGTTCCAAACCATTAGACAAATTTGTTACTTGCCCGATCAAGTTTTCAATATCCACTTTATTTTTAACTATCTCCGAAGTAGCTGCTGCAAGCATTATCTCAGATTTAGCCAAAGCTTTCTTAAGTCTCTCCTTTTCTTCTTTAAGCTTACTTAAAGCTTGTTGCTGCTCTCCGCTTTTTATTTTCTCTTCTGCAAATTTTCTATTGCTCTTTTCTAGTTCAGTTAAACAATCTCTAAGTTCTTCATTAAGCCTGTTGATCGATTTAAGCAACTCTGCAAAATTAATATCGCTCTCAGTAAGTCGTCCCAAAGAAGTCCAAACTTCGTTAAGCGTCATTTTCGCAAGAACACTTGCTGCCTCAGGTGATTCGACCGACTTTTCTAGTGCTTTGATCAAAGCCTGGAGTTGAGCCAAGGCCGTAGAAAGTTCAGTACTGACCCCTTCATTAAATTGAGCTTCCAACCCTAACTTTTTCGTGACACTTTCAAGGTTTTCAATCAACTTTATGTAATTCTGTTCTTGTTCCCTAGCAGTACTCAGATCTCTAGTAAGTGTGGAGTTCATCAGTATCATTACGATCAACAAGGCGAACATAAGTATTAAGAGTAACTCTGTAACTGAAATACTGAATACATCATCCTTATCTTTACTCATGTTGCTGCAGCATCCCTGACTTGCTCTGTTTTTTGGTTCGTAATACTGAGTTCTTCTGTTATAAACTTTGCAGTCTTAATTAGATTCTCAGTAAAAGCCTTTGAGCTGTTCGACATAGAGTGACTGTCTTTTTCCCACTGGGCATTGAGTCGTGCAATCTGTTCTCTACGGTTTTTCAACTCTTCGATGATGTTAGATTCTTCTTGCAGAAGCTTCTGCATCTCTTCACCGGCCGTTAGTTGCCGATATTGTTCTAATAAGCGCTTATATTCTCCAGAAAGCTCAAAAATATGCTGACTCAGCTTTCTATCACCAGCCATCAGTTCAGTGGACTTTTCTGTTATCTTTTGTGATAAGCCTTCAATTGCGGTGATAAATTTATGCTGTGTCTGCTCTAGTATCGTTACATTAGCAGCAAATTTATCTAGTCCCTGCAGATTTCCCGCTGCATTTTCAATCGCTATATTTAACTTGTTAACTTGAGAGGCCGTGGCTGAAAGCTCTTCAGATGCGGACTTTGAGCCTTTCTCCAAGCTGTTTAGGTTATTCTGCATTTCATTTTTGAGCATTTCAAACGATTCACTAAATGCGAATTTCAACTCATCAAGACTGTTCTTGTGAACATCTCTGTTAGTATCAACAACTGAGCCGATCATTAACTCTAACTTTGAAGCTAGTTCGGTGCTGTAGTTATCAAGCCTCTCCAGAGAGCTTTTTAATGCATGCTCCATCGTTTTAGTGAAGTCTTCTAACGCATTTTTACTTAATTCCTGAATACTTTCTTGGGTTTTTTCATATAGCTCCATAGAAATTTTGTTCCGCTTTTCAGCTTCTTGTATGCTTTCATCCATGGCCTTAGACAACGTAGAAAGTGAGCGATTAGTAGAGCGCATTTGCACATTGAAGCTCTTTACTGTTTGTTCCAGAGTCTCTTTTGCAGAAAGCTGTGCAGACTCTACCGTCATGTCAAAGTTTTGGTAATAAATTCGCAAAGCCATTCCAACCAATGTTGTCGTCATTGCTGCACCAAACTGAGTTATCACAGCAGACGCTGCATTAACTCCTTGCTCTACGTTGAAGAACATCATAGCTACAATCAACGACATCAGCGTTAGAATGAACCCAAGGTAATAAACGCTATCGGAAAAGGTTTTCATGAGCCCATGTGGTTCTTTACCCTTTTTGAACTGCCAAAAGTATGAACCAATAACCCCCCCGCCCAGGATTACACCAAGGAAAACATTCAGGTTGAGCAAATTAAGCATGATGGCTACAGCTATACCCATGAGCAAATGGATATAAAAGGCTTTTCTTAACTGCTCTGCAGAAATGATATACTCTGTACCACCGGTAGTTTTTTTGTTTGTGTCTTCCATTACCGAACCTTTATTACTTTAAAATCAGAAGTACTTGTAAGATTAAAGGCCTGCTCCCACCATGAGATTAACCCGGAATCTTGGATACGTTTCTCATTTCCCTCCCTAAGTAACCAGTACAGCTGTACTTCCACACCGAATAAATCCGGCAAGCGGCTTACCTGAGATTTAGGCGGAATAGCAGAGAGATGAGTGCGGTAAAAACTAATAGCATCAGTATGTTGAATAAGATCTGTTATCAACACAATCCTTGCTAATTTTTGATCCGATTCTAGTGAATAGATGGTGGCTAGATCAGTTAAACTTTCCAGGATAGGGGAACGGCTTGCATCTAACGATTGCGTCGCTGCCTCAGTAATATCCTCTACTGGAGATTTAAAACTCTGCTTAAACTTCTTTTCCAACATTAGCTTGTTTTCAAAAAACTGATTAGCGTCAGAACCGTCTCGAGGCTTGCATTTATCAAAAACTGCTGTCGATAAGCCGTTGAAAGTTGCCGGGTCAACTTCATAAATTGCAACACGATAGCCAACGGAAAGCTCATCAATCTCTTTGATGATAGCCCTACTAACTAAGCGTTGTTGGTTCTGATTAAATCCACCAGTTTTATCGATTAGAATCGCAACGACTTGGCTTGGAGCATCTAATTCGCAAAGCGTGAGTTTATCGAATTTTTTCTTTGTTATCGCATACCAGCCTGCGGACACAAGAATTACCAGTAAGAATACTCCAGAAATTATTAATAACCATTGAGGGCGATTCTTTTGTTCTTCATGTAAGAGACTCATTACGCAGCTTCCTTCTCCGCATAAAGTAGATGTACTTTCGCTTGGAATTCCTTCCTGAGCAGGGAAAACTCGACCTCCATGAACGCCCTCAATTGGCTGGAAACCTCAGCAAACCTATGTTTGTCTTGCTCTTCCAGTAACGTCTCTAGTTCTGGTATTTCGAGTTCAAGAAACTTTTCTGGCAACACAGCTTGCTCCTCAAGGATGGCTTTACATTCTGCTGCGAAGCGCTTACGACATTCTTCACAAAAGGTTTCAAATTCATTACGTTGTTGTAAAAGGTATGTGCGGTAATCACTTTCTAACTGAGCAATTGCTTCTATGTCTTCATCCAGCTCATGGGACAGATTGACCAACTCTTGATAGGTCTCTTCGAGCTTTCTGTTTAGCAACTCCTTTTCCCTTCTAATCATTTCCGCAGCTTTAGTTCTCATCGATGAAAAAACTCTTCTTGTTTCAAGGGTTTTTCGCGTGATATCACCATACTCAGGATATGAGTCGTCATTTGTACAAAACTTATAAACAACGACGCTAAAGATTGTCACAGTGACTAAGAAAAGCATCCAACTATCAAAGGTGCTAATACCAAAAGGTTGTTCCCACATAGCTTTCACTGCTTCAAATGCTGCACTTTCTGCTTCTTGGTCTAAGGCTGCGCGATAATGACCGATAAAGAGTGCCACAGTAAACATTACTAGAAGGACTAGTATCATCCCCAAGATGCCTAACATACTTCTTTTTGATTCAATATGATGAGCACTCCTAAAACCATTAGCAAAGAAGAAAGCAATAACTATATTGATGAGTGAAATTGCTACCGCCATGGCAAAGCCTCCAGCCAAGCCAAATTCGCTAGCTTTTGCGAGAAAAAAAGCATTTAAAATTGATTCAAACAATAATCCAAATACAATCCACCCCCATATTTTTCTTTGATCCTCGGGGTATCTAGCTTCCCTTTTCAAATTATTAATCTCTTTAAACTTTGCCAGTTCTGTGTCCTGCAACTTCTTTTTCTCGAATTCTGCCTTGAGGTCGTATTCGATTTCTTTTATTTTTTGTTCTGTATTGGGAAGCAGCTCATGCTCTAGATGTCTTACCTGAGTAATTTTTGTTGAAATGGTGGAGCCTTTGGCTAGTTTTTTGTGATCTCCAACCCTTTTTCGTAGCACAGCTCTGTTCTCACGCTCGGCATCTATAACAATATTTTTGCCTTTACGTTCGATGTGTTGGTGATATTTTGATTGAGTCATCGATGAGCTGATTTCATGGTATGCATCAGTTTCTTTCAGAAGCTGATTTGAGGTGAGGATATCGAATATTTTCATGTTCTCTAGCCCTTGAAACCTTATGATTATTAGTTAAAAATTGGATTGTGAAGATTAATTGCCTTAACTTGTGTGATGGTCTATTCGGCATAAGCCAACTTCTTTTGTCATACGGTCTTCAATCGACTGACCTCGATCTCCCCTAACTGCGCTGGGGAGTAGTGCGCTCCTAATAGCATTATCAAACATATTTGAGTTCGCATAATCAAAGTGCACATCGATCATAGGCCTACAAACAGCTGCCGATGCAAAAGCTATAACAATCATGGCGAAGTAAGTTTCCATTTTTTCTCAATATAGCCCCATCAAAATGCAGCACACTTCCCATCTAGAACTGGATTATCAGACTGCTGCACCGCCTTTACTTTTTCCGCAATCTCACATTCGCCTTTAGTCACTGGATACTGCTTATCCCACGCATTCATTAGTTGACGCTGGCTTTTGCTCATCTTGTAACGAGGATAACTCGCTTCAAAGTACAGGTACGCTCTCGCAATCCGCCCTCTGGCTTCTTCAGGCGGTTGAACTTTGTCGTTTTCGATCCGCATATCACAGCTACCAAAGGTTGGCTTAGCTGCTGGTAACATTGTAAAATTGTAGTTCTGCCTAGCTGCATTGACGCTGCCTATTGCTGGTGCCAGGTTATAGAGGTCTGACTGCATTAAGCGATACTCTTTATTCGCTTTTTCAGCACATTTTCGTCCTTTAAATTTCTTACCTTTGCTATCGACGCATACAGGACTTCCCTCTCGCCATTCTGAGAATGTTTGGCCGAAGTTCTCGGCTGGTACGATATGCTCAGCTTCCCATTTGAAACGACGCTTGAGATAGACGGCGGTCTGAAATCCGTCAGGAAAAGTGACCTGCTTTTGACTATCAAATGTGGCACCACAGTATATCGTTTTGCGCAAAGCTTCCGTGGTGTAGATGCTATTCTGCATCAACTTCTTGGCAGCCGAGAACGATTCAATTTCGGTATTACCTGCCGCCAATGCACCAGAGCAGAAAAGTCCAACGATCAACCAAATTAGTTTCATTTATCGTACCCCATGAATGCTATGGAAGTTGCAATTAAGTTGGCCCATCTTCTGAAATCAAGCACCAAATCATCGTATCGACATCCTGAAGCCAGCTTTTGAATACCTGCAGCCTTGAGGGGAGCTCCGTGCCATGACTACGCGCAGCAAAGGAAAGATAGGAAAGGGAGAAACATTCAAGTGCAAACTCCTTGTAAAACACTAGAGTACCGTACGGATTATATGATGGCATTAATAGCATATTTTTGTCATAGAACAAAAATACTGCGACATCGGCGAGCACTTAAAAAAAAACGCTGTTTATTTGTACACGGCAGTGTTCCACTAATCCCACAGATTTTCATCAAAAACTGATCGACATTTTTTATCAATTCTGTCAGGTTCCTGCAGGAGAATGTGGAGTGATTGATGTGGCACTTTTAAGCATGATTAGACGTTTGCCTTTCCGGGACGGCATGTCAAAACGGGCAATCGCCAGACGTACCGGGTTGTCCAGAAATACCCTGAAGAAATACATGAGTCAGGAGCTGATCGAACAAACCAATCCCCTTCGGCAATCGGTCAGAAAACTGAAGCCCTGCTCTCGATGATGAAACAACTGAAATTAAATGGCATGTGTCAGAATGTCAGGATTTGGCACGGCGAAATGCCCAGACCTTGCAGCACGCGTAGCCTGTCCTGGAGACCTTGCTGAAAGCAGGGGTGGCAGAGCGTGACGTACGCTCGGTAGCGTATCAGATGAATGCAGCTAAATTCCGAGCCTACCGTGGTCTGTATGGCTTACACTTCAGTAACAATGAAGCCGATGAGCAAGTGCTTCAGGACTTACAACACTGCGAATTTATCCACAACAGCCAAAAAATTGTCTTAGTTAGTGGGCCGAACAGGGAAAGCGTATCTGGCGACGACTCTGGAGCTCAAACTATCCAACATCATCAGCTGCGGCTGAGATTTGTGTCCACGCTGTAACTGGTATACGCACTGAAGTTAGAGAATCGCAAGCAGTACGCTGGACGACTGACTCCCAAGCTGTCAGGGGTCGGTCTGATCATCCTCGATTAGATGGTTAATGTACTGTTCAGTCAGACATGGGGCACACTGCTGTTTCACTTGCTGACAAAACTGTATGAGAAAACCAGCGTGATTATCACCTCCAACCTCTACGTCAGTGAATGGTCCAAGGTGTTTGGTGACGCCAAGGTGACCATGGCGTTGCCGGATAGGCTGACGCATTACTGCCATAATATTGAAAACAGGTATAACAGTTACCGGTTTAATGAATCCACTCGAAAGACAAAAGCGACTAGAAAGTAATACTTGAGAAACCAACGACCTCATGCCAATAATGGCAGAGTAAAACGGATCAAAATTCGATTTAAACGGTGGATCAGTTTTACGTGCAAATCAATACTCGTGTCAGATGTAGCTTTACCCATCTGCCCTATTGGTGTTAATGGTGTTTTGTATGGATTTCCATTTTTGTAAGACAATATAAATGGCTAAAATTTTTCCATCATTAGAGAATATATCACGCTTAAAAGTAAAGCCGACTGAAGGAGAGATGTACCTACTAAACACCTTTGCGCAGAACTTGGATGACACATTTGAGGTGTTTTTTAACCCTTTTTTAGATGGTGATAGGCCCGACTTTATTGTTATAAAAAAAGGTGTTGCGATCTTTGTAATTGAAGTGAAGGATTACAATTTAGACAATTATAGCGTAGACGAATTCAATAAGTGGTCAGTAAAGCATGCAGGAGGTAGCTCTAGAATTGCGTCGCCTCAGGCACAAGCGTTTACTTACAAGAGAAATTTATACCAGCTCCACTTACCTATATTAGGGTTAAGTAATTTAAGTAATCGCCACTTTTATAATTTGGTCCAACCTTTTGTTTATTTGCACAAAGCCGACAAAGTAAAGATAAACTCTTTTTACAAGCATGCCGAAGATCAACAGAGAAGTGCTTCAAATATGCTTTTTACGCAAAGAAAGAGTGGAGAGATATCTCTAGAGATATATAACCGCCGAGCTGATGGCGTATCCTCAAGCAAGAAGAAATTGTCCCGGGATAAATCGATGGCTTACGGGATTGACCGCGTCGTTGACATGCTCAAGAAAATGAAAAGCTTTTACCCAAGCTGTCTTTTTGATGATCGTGTTTATGATGAATTTAAAAGAAGGCTAAAGCCGTGTGAACATGTAAAACGACAAGGTAAACCAATCCCTTTAGATGATAAGCAGGCGAAATTAACAGTAAGTCTTGTTGGCAAAGAAAAGATCAAAGGCGTTGCTGGTTGCGGCAAGACGACGATCATAGCTCAGCGAGCCGTTAATGCTCATAAAAGGCATGAGGACAATGTACTTATTGTGACCTTTAATATTACTCTAAAGAATCTAATCAAAGATAGGATAAGTGACACTTTAGGCTATCGTGATGAGCAAAATTTTACTGTTACCAATTATCATCAATTTTATAACTCTCAAATTAACACGAGTGGTCAAGATATCTCTGCATTGATAGAAGTCTACGGCCTGGAGCAACTCTATAAAACAGATTGTTTTCAAGATTATGTGTTATCACGTTATCAAACCATCTTAGTTGATGAAGTTCAAGACTTTGAAAGTGAGTGGGTTAAAATCCTAAGGGACAATTTCCTTGCTCCCGACGGAGAAATGGTGCTTTTTGGTGATGAATCACAGAACATTTACGAGCGCGATAATGAGCGTGCAGCCGTGATTGCACAAGGTTTTGGGCGCTGGAAAAAGCTTAAAAGATCATACCGAACAAGCATAGAATCACCTTTAAACCAAGTGTTTAAAGACTATCAGTCAAAGTACCTAATTGAGAAATATTCTGATTCAGAACTGCTCGAAACCATCCCTGTGCAACAAGGTTTTTCATTCGAGATATTAGAGTTTCACCAGTGCTACCTTGATTGGGAAAATAAATCTTTTGAGCATATTCAAAGGATTGTTAAAGCTAATAGTTTCAATCCAAATGATGTGGTCATATTGTCATCCAACATTTATCATGTCAGAAGGCTAGCTGAGATGTTTCAGGATATAGAGAAAACCCACTGTATGTTTGAGACGTATCAAGAGTTACATCAGATGATTGCAGTTTATGATAGCAGCATCTCCTTTGAGAAACTAAAGTCAATGTCTGAAGATGATTTATGGCAAACCATCAATAGGCATAAGGGGCTAACGTCTGATATAGAGCGAGCTAGGCGAACCAAAAAGAATCACTTTTATGCTAATAGTGGTTTAATAAAGCTTTCTACTGTCCATAGCTTTAAGGGCCTGGAGTCTAAGGTAGTGTTCTATTTGATGTCTGAAAAGGATACCCCTGAAATTGTCTATACGTCAATCACCCGTTCAGTAGAAAATCTCATAATCCTAGATGTAAGCAATGAAAACCAATTCTCCACTTTTTTTAATGATTGCATGAATAAAAAAGACGATACAACAGGACTATTTTAATAACCACCGAGGACCAGTTAGAAAAGTTCCGCCTTGATTGGTTTACAGACCAAGGCTACATATAAAAAATGGGGTACGACGTCGCCCCTAATGGCGTTACCCATCCAGCCATAGTCGCTGATGAAAGTTATGACTACCAACAAGTCGATTCGAAACAGTGCTCGCTTTAGCGTTTAGCCGTATTGAACCTGACCTTTCCCCGAGATTAGTACCAATCTATTGATGAGATTTTTCAGCTTGTTCGGCTTACAAGCATTGCTACATGTTTTACTCTTAATATGCTGAATTTCATACTCAGGATACACGTATATTTGAATGTTTTTAAGAGTAATAACAGTTTTAGAAATGATTAAGAGTGTCAAGTTAACTAGCAATGATTCGTCTAACGTATTCACAGCGAGTCAGAAATCATCTATATTGAGGAATCACTAACTCATTTAGGAAATATAATGTCTGAATTTTTGGAGATTTTGACACACGCCCGCCGTCTGAAAGCATCAGTAAAAGATTTATCAGTTGATGAGCTCAAAGATGTTTACAATAAGCTGAGCAAGATCATTGCAGAACGGGAAGAAGAAGCCATCGCTGATGCTGAAGCGAATGCTGAGCGCTTAGCTAAGATAGCAGAACTTCAGAAGATGATTGAATCAGCAGGCTTATCTCTTGATGATTTGGGAGATGTTCCTACTAAAGTAAAAAGTAAAAGAGCGCCTAGGCCTCCTAAGTACTCCATTGAAGTCGGTGGGGAAACTGTAACGTGGACAGGACAGGGAAGGATGCCGACCGTCTTCAAAGAGCAAGTTCAAAACGGTCGTTCTATTGAAGACTTTCTGATCTAAACCGGGCATTGAAACAGAGCAGGCTTTCAATAGTCTGCTCTCATTTATCTTTACCCAATATAATGAAAAAGCACTGGTTTAGAATTTAAATCATAGAGTTTTAAGGAGCTTTCTCGATTGGTTAAAGATCATACCTACTCCCATGTTCCAAAAGAGCATGATGCAAACAATCCGTTATTCAACAAGATGATCTTATTTTAATTACTAAAGATGTAAACCTCAGGATTCCCCTTATGTATACACTGGTTTGAGATCTGGAGTCATTCGATTCTATCTTACTTCTACATTAACATACATACTTGCAGTTAAATACTCTAAAATGTTTATGCTATGTGTAATGACTTTTACTTGCAGTGCTAGACCTAAAGAAGCTGAGTTGTATCAGATTGGTATTAAAGGACCAGATTTTTGATTTACAACACATATTCAGATAGATGTGAAATTACGAGTTAAAAAAAGCTAGAAATGCTCATCTTCTCCATACATAATTTAGGAGGCTTATTCTATGACTCTTAAAAACCATAGCAGGAAATTAAACTTTTAAACTGGATTATTATCCTACACAAGGAACGACTAAATGAGCTTAGGAAAAAAAATTACTGAATTGGTGCTGCCTATAACTGTAATCGGTGGCTTCATAGGGGCTGTTCAAGATATTATTTCGCCGATCAGCAAATTCGGCATTTGGGCCGGTATAAGCTTTGCGTCATTAGCAGTGATTTTGATATGTATTCCTGAAGACTCAAAGCTTGGAATGCTCATAAAAAAGATCTCGCAACACTGGAAAACACCTTTGATATTTAGTTTTATCATATTAACAGCAATTACCTTCCTGTGTGCCAACATTACTAGCAAAAGCATCGCCAATGGTGGAAATGGTGTTTTATCAGACAAAATTCAAATTTTTGCAGAAATTCAAAGTGAAATATTGTCTTTAGCACGAGAAACTAACGTCATTGTAAAGGATACAAATAAAACAGTTAAAGATACCAATAGTGTCGTAAAGACAACGCAGCAAACTGTGAACAAAACAAATGATGATGTTCAGACTATTTTAGAAAACACTAGAATGACTGCTACCAAGAAGCTCGCTGAATTGAGTTATCGAGTTGGTGACCAGAGTGATTTCTTTCGTGCAGTCCAAGAGCTTTCAGGACAAGAGTTACATGATGTTTTATCGCTATTTAAAGATGCACAGTTGAAGCTTTCTCGCCAAACAAATGTTTGGCCAGATCTTTTTACATACGACAATGAGCGTAATGCTTTACTGCTGAGAATGCCAAAGCTAACAAACTTAGTACATGCTCTTATCTACTTAGATTACCCTATTGAAAAGATATTGGCAGTTCTAAATGTATTCGAGGGAAGCGAGTATTTGAAATCGCCGGTGGCTGATTTTTATGCAGAGCAGTCAATAAATCCAACATTGGCTAATGTTAGAACTAATGTAACTCACCCGCAGCGTCTCACAGGTAGCAATCACTCAGATGTTAACTTTTCGTTAATAAGCTATCCTAGAAAAAGAGATGGTAAAGAAACAAAACAGCGTGGTGGATATACACTAATGCACACCGCTGCTGCGATGGGGAATCTAAGACTAATAGAGGTATTGATCAATCGCGGACACAATTCAGATGAAATATCAATTAGTGGTTACACTCCGCTAGCCTTGGCTATTGAGAATGAACATATCGAGGTGGCAAAATTTATTCTTAGCAATGAAGTTGACGTATCTAAGAATAATTTCATAGCTTTTGAAGTGACATTACTTAAAATGTTTGATGGATACTACCCTGATAAAGGCTCACCAATTTCAGCAATGCTTGAAGAACATAAATATGCTTTAGGAGAGCCACAGGACAATCCTTACTTCAAGTTAGCAAAAATGATTCAATCTAAATCTTCTTCCACTCCAAAAAGTATAATTTATGCCGTAAAAGATGTTTACAAGACAAATGTAAACTTAGTACATAAAGATGCAGCTGAATTCGAGTACGCCAAATATCCTGATGCTATAAAGTACAAAGAATATATAGCAAGAGTGCAGCTGGGTGAAAGATATATTAGCACTCTAAGCTCTTTGTTATAAGCATCATAAACATAGAGTAGTTTAATGTATTGTTTTTAATATTGATATGTAGTGGCAAATGGATTTGCCATTAATAGATAATTCTCATCTTTGGGTAAAGGTCAAGCAGCACTGGCCTGTATAAGTGCCACTGTTTTCCACCTGGGCTGGGCAGTTTAGGGCAGCGCCGCTATACGGCCTAATGGTTAAACCATAATCATGAAAATCTGTAATTCACTTGAAGATTACTCAACTGAGTTTAAGCATGTATGCCAGTGTAATGCGTAAAATGCGTAGTATTTTATAAGAACAGAAAGTCCACTTTAATAGTTCAACATGCAGAATCACCTGCAAGCCTGTCAAAACTGAAAAATCTCATCAAAAGAATGGACCGTATCCGAGATAAGGTCCATTCCCCGATACTTTACTTGCCACAACACTGCTTGTATTTCCTACCAGAGCCGCACTTGCATGGTTCATTCCTTCCAACTTTGACTTTTCCCAATGGAGTGCGAGTTTGAGAAGCCTTAGCTTTGTAACTTTTAGGCAGATAGAAATTCGACTTTACGGAATCTACTCTGTACGGAGACTTAGCATCAATTATTTTCGACCCCTCTTGCGATATTAATTCATACATATTTTCCATAGACTCATGTGGTGAACCGTTGGCTTTGAACTGCATATAAAATACTATCAGGTCGTTTTGCTCTTTTTCGTTTAAACTGGGAAAATTTATTAGTTTATCAAATATTTTCAGGTACTTAGTGGTTTCTGCCTCAATCTTCTTTCGTACGCCTAGTGGGCATTTCGGGTTGCGGTAACTCAAAACTAAATCCCAAATTCCCTTTTTTAATTCTGTTGTATCTCCACCAGCAATTTTGAGTCTGAGTATCCCATATTCGAATTTAGCGATGGCGTCATCGTTAAGATCTAGATAACGAGTATAGTATTCTAAAGCTTGATGGTGACTCTCATTTGAAGCTAAGGCCCTGCCAGCGCTAAGGAGTGCGAGCACGTGGTTATTGTTTATAGCCTTCTCGATCAATTCCCAGTATTTATCTAACTCGCCAGATTGTCGATATATCTCTGCAAGCCTGTATTGTGACTCTGGGAATCCACAGTTGGCAGCCTCGGTCAGCAGCTCAATTGAGCGAGCCTGATTTTTTTCAACCAACTCGCCGGCACTATACACCTCACTAAGCACATTTTGGGCCAAGGGATTACACATTTTCGCCGCTTCCTCTAAAAACTCCAATGCGCACTGTTTATCATTTATATCGGCATCACTCATGTTCATTACGAAAAAGCCAAAATAGGCCTTTGCCATTACATTTCCTTGACTAGCACAAAAGTACATGTGATCAATAGCTTTAACTATATCCGACTTACAACCTAGTCCTTGCTGGTAGACTAGCCCAAGTGTAAATCTACTATCTAAATGCCTAATATTGGATGATGATTCCAAGAGGAAAATAGCATTCTTTAAATGGTCATTTTCGTCGATGTTTGAATGCCCCATAGTTGCGAGCTCATGTTTGATCCTGAGTTGATTCCCTTCGATGAGGGATATCGCTACCTCAAACTTTGCCTGCGGGTCATTGTTGAAAATGGCTCTATAGCTTGCTTCTTGTAGAGCCATCTCAGTTGGCTCTTCAAAGTAATACTCAACAGGGGCAACACCGTGCACTGAGGTCCTAATTAGGCCTAATGTATCGCACAAAGTTAACAATACTGTGCGAGCCTGACTAACTAAATCCTGTTCATCATCTGAAAATTCTTCTGGGTGCGCTGCTCTATTGCCAGACTTTCGGATTTGGTGTAAATAGTGCACAATCTCTTGATTAACTATTCTTTTCCTTTCCAGTGCAACTAGCAATCCATACAAGTCCGCTTCAATAATAGCGTCTTGGAACTCTTCAAGAAGGCTATACGCGATATTCGTTGCTATTGCTCTCAGCAGAATGAGAGTATGAATCGGTGCAGTTTTATAAAGGCGTTTAGCTCGATCGTATATTTCACTTATTTCTTGGTCGAACAGCCGAACCAGTTCTGAGTCACTTATTGAATTCAATTGAAAGCCATCCTGCTTTGTTAACCGAAATTATGTTCCGTCGCTAAATACTTGCAGTAGTACGTGTACTGGAAAACTCACATCGGTATTTGGATAAAATCTATGTGAATTTGCCGTTTTTGATCTCTTGTTCTCTGACACACCAGGCTAAGTTTATTGCATCAAGTACTATTCTATCAGCCTTGTGCTCTCTTTCTGCCTTATCGACCATCAAGTCCAAAGTATTCAGGCACTTACTACGTCTAAACTTTAAAACCCAATCTCTTGAAGTTTCGTCAACTTGTTCATAATCAAAGATTTTCATCATACCCTTTTAACATTGGTTTTATCTATCTTCACTTGCAACTACTCGTGAGCGGTAGGACTTTCAGGGGGGGCGCCTCATTTGGGCTCCGAGTTCCAGCGCACTAATCTAGGCGATCTATTCTAGGGCTCTACTGGTAGCTTTGAGACTGATACTACTCAAATCGCTTGTCTATCTCTTTAATGAACGACGTTCTCAGCCTCCCATGAGGCTAAACCGGGTTAATACATATTAACATGAACTTTATAATGTATTGTTTATAAAGGCCATTCAAGAATGGCCAACTCATCCGCATTTCCATCACAAAAAGCCAGCTCTTCTAGGTGAACACAGGCGGCTTTTACGACGCTTCTTTCGCCAAGAGCTGCATGTTGAGCGAACTTGTTTTCAAACCTGCCCTGTCGAACCGGTAGCGCATATAGGCTGAGATATCATCCTCGTGGGAGGAGACAACCAACTGGCAATGCTTGAGTTCGCAACGGAGTAGATCGGTCAAGGAAGCAACGTTGACTTCATCCAGAGATTGCGACGGATCATCAATCAGGATGAGAGGCACCCGAGCATAGACCTTATTGAGGGAGAGGAAGAAGGCAAGGCTGAGGGCTGACACCTGACCAGAACTCATGGACATGACTGCGTCGTGTTCAGACTTCTCGGCAGTCAGAAATCTCAACTGTGTACCTTCGCGGCTCTCGATAAATAGACCCAGACCACGCTGGTAGTTTTGGATTAGTCGGCCACTGTAGATATGAAATATGAGTTCAATAGCCGAAATTGTCTGGTCGGTATACCTTTGCTCTGTCTCCTTCAGAGTGTCGCGGAGTGTTTTGATTTTAATTTGTGCTTTTTGGGCCGCTAGGGTTTCGTTTTCGATAAGTTTAAGATCGGAAATACAGGTTTGAAGGCGAGCATTTTGAGCCTCGTTGGCTTTAATCGATATGTACAGCTCTTTGTCCTTTAGGTCTTCAGCTGTGATTATGTAGAAGTCCTGCAAGTTTTTAAAGGCGCTATTTATTATTTCTCGCCAGCCCTCCGGCAGCGCTAATGCATCAGCTTCAATCTCCTTTTTATTCCTCAGATTCACTTTGAGCTTTTCAAATCGTTCATTAACTACGTCATCATTTTCCGTAAATGAGTCAGTACATTGAATATTGTTGCTTTGCAGCTTCTCCATTAGCTGAGTTATTGCTGGAAGCCGAAGCTTAATTTTGGTCAGCTCTGCATGAAGATTGGGTTCAAATGTGGGCTTAAGAGCTTTTAAACCGTCTTGGATATGGATGTCGATGAGCTTCAGCTCAGCATCCATAGCAGCGATAAGGTCAACTAAATCCTTACCGTCCTTGCTTAATGATTCAGAGATCTGCTTAGTTCTTGCTTCAATGGCAGCCACCATTGATTTATGATCTTCCCAGTCCGTACCACAGAGAGGGCACAACTGCTCATCAGGATAGGACTTCTTATGTTCATCAATCAGCTGCCTTTTCAGGCGTTCCAATTCGGTTACGATGTTCGCATTGGCGCTGCTTTTTTTTCGTAGGCTGTTTCGGGATTCAATTTGTAACTCAAACAACTCAAGGCGCCCATCAGCCCAGTTTGGTAGTGATTGAGCTTCTTCGACCTTAATTATCGAGGCTCCACGCTTGATTATAGCCGCTGAACGATCCAGCTCATTAATCTGCTTCTTGATTGCTTCAAGCCCATCAAGCTTATTCAGATCTTTACCGAACTGAGCCAAGCTTCTCAGAGATTCTTCGTTACGTTCGATGTCGGCCTCGATAGCCTCGTTGTGAACCCGAGTTTTTATCGTGGCTTTGAGCGGTAGAAGGGCAATAATTTTGCGAACTGATTCCTGGTAGGCAGCATGATCTGCCGCTGAGTACGTTGAAAATAGAACCTCCTTGTCCCATATTGGTTGAACATTAGTCGTGGAGAGTTTTTTGTACCCAACGATCCCTGCTTCAAGCTGTAATGTGCGTCTTAGGGTAGCGATCTCTTCCGTTATTGACTCGACTTTTGCCTTACGATCAGGATCTTTGATGTACTTTGTGAACTTACTGTATATGGTGTTGCAGTTTTCAATTTCCGCTTCGACATCGCTGATATTAAAGAGGTTTCCTAGCTTATCCTTCCGTTGGTCTACCCGTGAGTGCAACAGTCGGTTTTGTCCTTGCTCCAGATAGTTAAGGAAGGAGAAGTTTTCCCTGAAGTTTTTACCGAAAACTTCGTCAAGGAAGTTGTTGTCGCGCAGATTGATCTTCGTAAAGTCAAATGATTCTAATTCCGGTAGCTCGTAGAGCTTAAAGTTTTCATAATTGTCTGCACGATTGTTCGCTGGCTTCTTGAATATCGCCGCTGGACAATGTCTAGCTAAAACAAGTTTGCGATCATCATTGGTGAATTCAATTTTAATGTAGAGGTCGTTCTCGCCAGAGCGATTATTCCAGAAGAGATTGTCTGCGTAGTTCTTTGTGCGATTACTTAGTAAAGTTGAAAATAAGTTTTGTATTCGACTAATCTGACCGGTAAGCAGCAGTTCGATGGCGTCGAATATGCTTGTTTTGCCAAAACCATTTGGGCCATCAAGTGTTAGCAAAGCTGATTCGCCAAGGTCCAAGTAGATATGCTTAAATGCTTTGAAGCTAGAGACTTCAATCTTGGATATTTTCCAGTTCATTTTTAATCATTTCCTTAATAATCTGGTCGGCGTTTGCGTTTGTGACTTGCAGAATAGTCGCATACGTATCGCTTAGGCCGGCTTGTGCGACGGCCTCAATTGCTTGCTGCCTCAAGGACACGAGGTTTCCTGGATGACCAGGTAGCTCCAGGAAAGGAAGCTTGATAAAGGTCTTTGCAGCGAAGCTGTATTGTGAAGCTTCAAGGGGATTTTCTTTGTAATTAAGAAATTCCTTTTTGTCAGCAATCACAGATACAAGTTTGTCGTAGGTAAAATCAGTGAGAGCGCTTTCTTCCGCAACGCTGTAGTAGAGGACATATTTTTTATAAAAATGCGGGTCTTCCTCGATTGCGAAGATTTCTTCTTCGTGATCCTTGAACTCGGCCAGAACGTCAAAGCGATGAATGCAAATCAGATCGCAATTCTTCTTGAAACTTGGGTTTCTGAGAAATTCCTCAGGAGCAAGGTGATTGATTCGGTTATTCAGCTCGGCAGGGTCAGGAAGGCTATCTAAAGTATGTAAGACTGCGAATCTAATGGCAGACCCAGACTCGCGAACATAAAAGCTTGTGGTGTCCAGTTCTCGCTTACTCACAAAACCATGGGCAGCAAGTGCTTCATCAATGAGTTGTTTTATCATTCAGTCGACCCTCTGCGTCATCTTTTGTCATTACGCTAATGCATAGCGATTTGGTGATGTTACTTGCAAGCTTTTCAGTGGCTGGCTTGTTGTCGAAATCATCTGAGTTTGTGAATTTTGTATTAAAGGTGAATGATGCTTCCGCTTTGCTGGCGATTAGATGGTTGTACTCAAAAAGTAGTCTCAGCAGATCCCCGTTGTTTTTCATTTCTCTGATCATGTCAGACTCACACTCTTCGCTTTCATCCACGTCAAGAGCGGTAGGTACGTAGAACCGATTTTCGCTGTCGAGGTAGTGCGGTAGATGGTTGAATATGGGCTCGACCGAAATAGCCTGGATGAGCTTGGTGTATCGCCTGATGTCGTTCGTCTGAACGTCTTGAAACCGCTCGGATGGCTTCATCATCTGGCATAGGGTTTTTAATTCGTTCATGTGCGTTTCGCGAACATGCTCACACAGACGCCTAGCTCTTTCATAAGTGGCGTCACTCATTGTTGGTAGTGCCTGATCCAGTCTCTCTTCTAGATGGGTCTGGAGCCTAGCCTTTAATTCAACAGCATAGTAGTCGCGATTCTGATAGGGGTTTTGGGTCAGAAGGTCCTCTAAGATTTCTTCAGCCTTGATACGCTCCTCGTATGCAGCTTCTCTTGCTGATATTCCGTCAACTTGATTTAACTTATGGATATGTATTGCCTTAGTACTGATTTTTTCTGACAGTAGGCAGTAGTTAAAATTTATAAGATTATCACTGTAAGTGATGGACTGCTCCTCACATATTTTTCTTATGAGTTCTTTGGTCAGCCCTTCAATTTCACCCAGTCCACAATGGCAACTGTCTCCGTAGCGGTAGAATTTCACTATTTCTCCGCTAGCGCCTTTGTGATCATCGGTATTGTCTAGCTTTACGGATACGTGAAAATAACGGGACGTCCCTTTGTTTTTGTCGAATTCGATTAAAGTGGACTGCTCCAGCGCCGTGGTGTAACCACTACGATTTTTGCTAATCTTCGCTTTGACTTGATGGGCGGTATGTATTTTTCCATCTTTATAAATAGCGAAGTCGTCGCTACTGTCTAGCTGAAGCTCGAAGTCTAAGTCGCCATCGTGAATAAGTTTAAGTGAATGATATAGCGCAACTTTTCCTTGATAAACGAAACCGCTCCACGAGGATATGGCGCTGGCTGGGTAGTTCTCATCATCTTCTGGGCTCACTTGAATTCCTTTCACCGTTAGCGAATAGCCAGTGTGGCCGAATGATATTACAGCATTTCAATGCCTTATGTGCTCTCCTCGTGTGTTTTGTGAATTTATTTTGCTCTTTTGAAGGAATTTATTAAGAAAATTTCCTGAATAGCTACTGACTCATTCGAGCCTTTCTTTGCCCAAACCAAGCTTATCCAAAATCATCGATTTAGGGCATTAACTCAAAGCCACTCATGTCCCAAAGTGAGACCATAGTTTAAGTGCTCGAGGCGTCAGGAACATCGTATAGCCGGAAGATGGTGCCAATTGGTGGTGTACTGTGGGGTAAGCAGCTCTCGTCGCATAGCCCATTTTTGTTCTATGCCTTGTGCTGCAAGGAAGAGAGTATCGGAACCATAGCGGTGGTTAAGGGCATCACAAGCTTGCATTATCCGTGGATTTGCTGGATTGGGAGAAAAGAGATCCACTTGAAAGTGTGCTTCTTCTGTCAGATCGAGCAACCCTACCCCAATCTTGTAGTAACGCACACCTGGGCGGTAGAGTTCAGGCACTACCTTGCTGACCTCTGAGGTGATAACTGCGGAGCAATTAGTAGATACTGCAAACTTAACCAACCGCTTAAAACCCACAGGACGTTCGTCATACGGGCTGTTATTGGCAAACACCAACACAGTGCCAGTAAGGCTACCTTGCTTGCGGGCTTTGGCCGCAGCAATTCCTACATGCTTGGCTATAGCCTGATTCAAAGATTGCAGATCAGTGATCCGCTCACCGATAGAGCGAGTTGAAAATATCTGCTTCTTGTCTGCCCTAGCTTCATCCCAGCCCTTACACGGCAATCCTGAAAGCTCCCTAACGGTACGCTCCATTTCGAT
Organism: Shewanella zhangzhouensis; assembly: GCF_019457615.1. Lineage (NCBI taxonomy): Bacteria > Pseudomonadati > Pseudomonadota > Gammaproteobacteria > Alteromonadales > Shewanellaceae > Shewanella > Shewanella zhangzhouensis. Next base: position 683,529 of record NZ_CP080414.1, on the reverse strand, counting down.
GCTGAATTGCTTACGTGCTAACCCTGGGGGCATGTTAGCCAACTGCCAAGCATTCCGAATATCCATCAATTCAAGTCTTTTTGACAACTTGCGGCCAATCCCCCACACATCCCCTACAGCCATTTGCTCAAGTACATACTGACGCACATCTTCGCTATCAATGACACAGACACCCCGATAGCCTTCGAGTTTTTTCGCTGCATGGTTTGCAGCTTTAGCGAGTGTAAGTGTTGAGCCCATACCCACACACACAGGCAAACGTGCTTCTTTCCATACTGCGCGCCGGATTGCCATGCCCTGAGAATAGAGATCTTTGATCGCTGGATATGAACGGCGAAAAGAGAGAAAGGATTCATCTATTGAGTAAACATGCTGCTCGGGTGCAAAACGACCAATGATCTGCATCATTTTGGATGAGAGATCGCCATACAACTCATAATTTGATGATAGTGCGATGACACCTGCCTTCTGACACAAGTCTCGTACCTCAAAGAAGGCTTTGAATTTTTCAACTCCAGCAGCCTTGGCTTGCTTGTTTGCGGCAACTACGCAGCCATCATTGTTTGACAGCACCACAATAGGCTTTCCGCGCCAATCCGGTCTGAATACTTGCTCGGCGCTGCAGTAAAAAGAGTTGGCATCGACCAGCGCAAACATTTCAGCTCGCCTCCAAGACCTTGCTTGGCCTGTGACAACGAATAGAACGGATCACCACACCTTCGATGGAAAACTGATCCCACTCCAACACAGGCACCGGCTGATACGATTCGTTTGCAGACAACAGAAGCTTACGCTTAGTATCAATCAGCTTACAAACAAACTCACCGTTCAGGTTGGCCACTATCACATCGCCAGTTCTTACCCTGACGTGCCTGTCGACTATCAAAACATCACCATCGAAGATGCCAACTCCCTGCATTGAATCACCCGCTGCTTGGCCGATAAAGGTCGCACACGGATGCTCAATAAGTAGCTCATCAAGGCTCAGGGGTAGTTGGTAGTAATCCGTTGCAGGACTTTCGAAGCCGGTGATCCCTGCTCTGGCTCTAAGAGGAATTACTTTCATGGAATACACACAAATAACTGTACATTTATACAGTATAGTGTGTTTTGGCCATTTTCGGCAATGTCCATGGCAGAGGCTATTGATTGGTGGTGCTTCAGGCTGATAGGATTGCTCAAGGTCTGGCCAAGACCTGCTGCCCACCTTGGCGAACCCGGACGGGATGGCTTTACAAACAGTTCTTTTTCGGCTCAGGTTTTCAGCGATCTCGGCAGTGGGCACCGTTCTCGCGACTGGAGAACCTTATGCACCTGATAAAAGTTATTTCCTCTCAGAACGTTGAGCGTTTAAAGCAACTTGCGCGAAAGCTCAAACGTGAACAATCCATCCCCCACCATCAAGCTCTTGAAATCGTCGCTATAAACGCAGGATTTAACCATTGGAAAGAGGTCACCGAAAGCCATTCGAGGTATCTGCCTACTGAAACAGCGTTTCTCTCTGGAGTGGTTCTGGCCTTCGATTTAAAAGAAGCATCTGAGTTATCTGTGATCGATAGCGCATTGATAAGAGACCACCTGCTTGAGGTCTTTACCGAAAACTCGTTGCGACTCTACCACAGGAACCTGGAAGATGAAGACGACAACGAAGGACGGACACTTGGCGAAACGCTATCAGACGTAGAGCTGGACGATGACTTTCGGCATTTTGCGTGCTTTGAGCACTACAGGCTTAACCCTGAAATATCGCTGAACACTGTAGAAGAGGTGTTAGAGTTAGCGCGAAAGTACTCTTTTTGGCCTCCAGAATTCATTTGGATACGGGGAAAACTCATCGATACAGGCTCCCTTCCAGCAACAGATGAGATGGGTAACACAGTAGCTATACGCTGGTAATTATCGAATACAAAGCACCGAATGTCCCAAAGCAGGTAGGCAATTGCTTACCTGCGTCTCAAAATGTCCCCAAAAATCACATGAAGCTCTGCACTTTACTAAGTCCCATAAATAAACAGAATGGATTAAACAATTTAGCTCAAAAATTCATGATTTTTCAGAACTCAATCTGCATGCACTATTGCGGAGCGCCTCCTTGTATGGGCGGGCTCCCTGCATTAGTTTTTGATCTCACGTCGTCATTGAAAAATGCATTCTCATTCCTTTTAATTTCAGGCTCACAAATTGAATCAATATTACGCATCAAAATCTCATTATTATGTAGAAGTAGACTATTTTCTTCCAGAAGGGCTAGATTTTTCTTTTCCAATTCACAGATTATCTCTATATACATATCTATGTTAGCCTGCTGCTCTTCTCTTAGATTTTCATCTTTGCATACTGAGTTAGATGTATTGGAAACATCATCTTTTGCTATTGAAATGTTTTCTACCAATGTGTCTTGTGTTACCTTAAGACTTTTAACCAATCGTTTTAAATGGCTAATGGACTTCTTACTCTCGAACAGTTCTTCGTAATAATAGTCTCTTTCAGATACTAAATTTTTTAATGATCTAGGTTTCATCTCAATGGTACGAACGGTACGGTTTCCAACGTTCTCCTCTATCACAGCATGGAAGCAAACATCATTGAGAAACTTCAATGACTCAGGCAATGTTCTTTTCCGTACCCCAAACTCTTTCCTCAAAAATCGTGCAGTTTTTTTCTTTCTATCCATGAATTTGCTGGCCTCTTTTTACTTCAACTGTGAAATTCAGTCTTTCCTTACTTAACCTGAGCGACCTGACCGTTTGCACAAGCCTCCGACAGTGCTTTGGTTCGCAAGAATGCTATCAGTACGTCATAAAATCGAACCTTATTTAAAATCTTGCCTGCATAAAGAACACAAACTTACTCAATCCATTAGATTCAACAGTCACATAATTAACATTGAGCTGATTTATTCAAAAGCATTATTTTTTTCTTTAATTTTGACTTTTTCACCACTGTTCTTTTTGTTGGATTTTTAATTTCCACCTCTGACTTACCTCTCACTTCCCTCTCTAAAAGTTGCATTACTTTTTTCGAAACATCATCGCTAACAAAAATGGAGTCAAACATTTCATCAAAGCTTTTATAACCTAAAGACTTCATAATGGACTTCAGTCTTTCTGCAGTCTCTACTTTCAGTGATATTCTTGCCCTATTACTCTCATATTCCTTATCTCTTAATTTTCGCAAGTACTTCTCCCACTCTTCAGCAGAAATATCACCGATAACACTATAAAATTTCTCGACCTCTCTTTTTTTTATTGATTGAGTACGACCAATAAACTGCTTCAATTTGTTCCAAGTTTTAGCGGCGACACAGTGCTCAAGCAAATCTAGGTTTGCGTTGAACTCTTCAATCGAACGGCGTCTTGATTTCGGCATAGTAAAACCATCTCAACAGCGAGCTCGCTGCTCCCATTTTATCTCATGTGCTCAAGCTACATGATCCAATCAAAGCAACGCAAGCAGACAAGAAACGCCGACCCGTCGATTAACACATCATCAGGTTCTAGCTTCATTTCTTGCAGGAGACCATTATCGACGGCCCGACGATTTAAAAAAGAACCTAAACGACGGGCCGTTGCTTTACGTTTGCAGGCAGGCATCTTCACACAACATAGACATGTGAAGAATACACACGTAAGCACATGTCTAATAAGAGTAATGTAGAACATACAGTGATAAGCATTAGCACAATAGATGATCCTATCGTGTAGATGTCAATGTGTAGACACTTCTAGAAGCAACAGCGAGCTCGCCGTTGAGAACGCAAATCTGATGTGTGAAATGTGCTGTGATGAAGTGTGTGTTTTCGAATCTGTAAAGAAATCTCCGTGAGAGGAACAGGCGCCGGTTCATACGAACGCAAACCTGTAAATCCCTCAACGCCGAAGCGTGTTGCTCGGTAAAAAAGTCAATCAAGGAGATCCACATGATCAAACGTAGACACACCAGCGTAGCGATTGAAAATGCTCTTATCAATGTCAAAGAGTCGAACATTTCCGATATCGTCCGCGATATTCTTAACAGCCAGGATATGCGTTATGTCAATCTCAATAAGAAGCAGGTGAAAATCTTAACTAAGTGCATTAACAAATCAACACGTGAAGCAAAAGTCATCATTTACTTCGTATATAAGAACAAAGGCTACAAGAAACTCAAGTGTAAAGACTTCAAGTCTTATATCGAAACTTTTACCTCACTCTCATACGATGCAGCAATTAAGCAAGTAAATGCTGCAGATATTGCTTATTCAATCGGTGGCAAAAAAGCTATTGGCAAGTTCAGCGACGCAAGTATGCTCGCGATGAAGAAGTTGAAGAAAAAAGAAATCAACGCCGTCATCAAAGCAATTAAAAAAACACATGGCGAACCTAAAATTACCAAAATCAAATTGACTGAAGAAATGGTCAAAGAGGCGATTGCGGAGCTTGGTATTGGCAGTAAAGACAAACACTCACACAGTGGTAAATGCAGTCAAGAAGATGCCGCCGATGGTACTAAGGTTGCTCGCGACAATAAGCACAAGCCACATGAGCGCAAACGCAAGCATCGCTCACAGAAAGCGGACACTGAAATTAAATCTGAAAGCCAGAATAAGACGGATAACTTTACTGACAAAAACGCTGAAAAACACTCAAAGAAAAAGTCTGCGACAGCGGGCAAAGAGACGCTTGCTACTTATAGCGAGCTTCAGACTGACTTTCTCAAGCACTTTGAAAAGGAGTGCCGTGACAACACTTCGTCGAAAGCGATTTTCAACGCTTTTTTGAAAACCAAAGATGGGGCGAATCCTAAAACACTTGAGAAGGCGGTGAAACTGCTCACAGAGCACCTCAAGAGCCTGAACTCTAAAGAGGTGTAACATGCTGGGCAAATTACTCGATAACCTTTACGCCAGTGTCTCTATCCTGATCGATAAATTCGTTGCCGTCATTGCATGCTCGGATGAGCAAGTTAAAGAGGAGTGTATTCAAAACATCCAGCGCATTGCAGATAGTCTTGAACAACGCCACGACTTGAAGTTTAAACTGCTGAAGAGCCAAGGAGGATATCGCTATAGCATCAAGCTGCCGCTGATTAAGTCGATCCCCTGGAGTGGCGCATTGCATGGTGTGCCACACCTTTATGTTCAAGTTGCTCCATTTGGAAAAAAACGTCCATTCATCAAGTTTGAACTGAAAGGCTTCTCCCCGACGAAGCGTCAATACTACGCAGCAAGTTTATGGCTGCATAAAATCATTGGTTCTCACGCAGAGCGTATCTTGCATGCAAGTAACATCAAAATTACTGCTCTGGATATTGCGATGGATTTTCCTCTCGACATTGCTCAGGTCGCTGTGAATCTCATGCATGCTCACACCTCCGGAGTGTATTTGGATATCGACTCCAGTGGCAGGATAGGTACTATCTACATAGGTACGAAAAAATCCAAGATTCGCATTGTTATCTATGACCGTCTTGCGAACTGCAAGGCGAAGGGTTTGGCACACTCGGGATTGCCGTGCACCCGGATTGAAATGCAGGTGAAACCTAATTGTTCGCTCGATATGCTGTCAAGCGAGCTTCTTAAGAGTCACTTTCTTGAACGGATCGAGGTTTACGATCTTAATGAGATCAAAGCACTTGAAGGACTGCACCCTCATACGCTGAGCGTCATCAAAACGCTCGGTTTGAAGGCTGCATTTCAGTCTCTTCCGAAGCCTGAGCGTCGTCGTTATCGTAAAGCTTTCGAGTCCTGTCGTGTTGACTTAATTCCTAATGAGAAAGTCTATCGCGAACTGGAAAAGAAACTTAAGAGGACTGCAGCGTTAGTCCTTGGACGTAATGACAGTGCTTTCAACCATAGTGCTGCCAAAGAGGTCCGTAAGCACTTTAAAGACAATTACAGTTAAGCAGTTTGGGGGCGATACAGCCCCCTTTTTCGTTTTCCCCACCGTGTCAAAAACACCGGCTGAAACACCACATTTCCAGTGATACCATGGCCTTATAGCGTGGTATCGCTATCCCGCATCTATTCAACCCACTATCTCAACATCTCAATCAGAATCCACTGGAGTTAACTATGACTGCAGCGACTCCGTACGCGCTGTATTTGAGCCGGTTATCGGCGACAAGTCAGCGCTCTATCCATTCGCAGATGCGCAGCATCGGCAAACTGATGGACTGGCACAGCAGCGAACTGGCACAAAAGCTCTCTGCAATCGACTATCAGCAAGCAATGCAGCTTCGGGCGCTGATGGTTCATGCAGGCTGGTCGGCGCGTTCCATCAACAGAGCAATGACAGCTATTCGGAATATCGTCAAAGTCGCGGCGCTGATGGGAAAAGCAGATGTTTCCCAAGTTGCGCATATTGAGACGATAGGACAGATGAAGCATGGACAGCATCAGGGTAATCCACTCACAAATGAGCAAGTCACGGCGTTGTTTACGCGACTGAAAGAGCGAAAGACTGACTATGGGAAACGGACATTCGCAATCTTCGCGTTGTTCCTCGGCACAGGGCTACGACGCAGCGAGCTTGCAGCGCTCAAGCTCTCAGAGCTGGACTTAGAGAAACAGACGCTGACTGTACTCGCAGGCAAAGGCAACAAGAGTCGAATTCTGTTTCTCCCTGCATGGGTAGAACAGGCACTGGTTACATGGCTCAAGGTCCGTGGGCAGCAGCAAGGCTATCTGATTTGCAAATGCAGTCTCACAGGGATTAAGCGAACGGGTACGGCTGTCAGTCCAGATACGTTATATCGCATCGTCCGGGAAACGTTGTCCGAGCTCGGCGTTCCAGGCGTTTCTCCCCATGACCTTCGCCGCACCTTTATTACCCGCTTGTTATCGCAGCGCGTGGATATCAACACTGTCCGGCAGATGGCAGGACACGCTGATATCAGTACAACAACGCTGTATGACAAGCGCAGCGACGACTTTATGCGACAAGCAGCAGCGCAGTTGAACTTTGATGCGCTGCCGACACGCAAGCGCAGGAGACAGACATGATTAAGCGAAAGCGTTGCTTGAGAAGCAACAAGCAGTGTCAGTTTCTCGCATCTCATTACGCTGCACTGCTCGTAAATGAGGCATGGCAAAAGGACTTCTCGCTGTCGGGATCAACACTCAGGATCCTGACAGGACAAGACGCAAGTGTGCATCTGCGTTATCAGTGGAACGACATCACTGCACTGCTTCCTGCGAAGGATAGCAATCCTGTCGTATCCGAGACTGTGCATCACAACGCAGCGTTTCTGAGCCGCACCTTTGAACTGCCGATGCATGCTGAAAAGATGTTGGAGTTCATGATAGTGCTGAGCAGCAACGATGGATTGCAGCATGTGATGCAGCAACTGTCAGATGCAGATCCTATGGTGCTGGAGCGTACGCTCTGTGCTCATTACAACATCACGCAAGACGACTTCAATAACATCCTGAAAACGCTGACGGACTTCCAGCTGATCTGTGCGTCATCAACATATCATCTTGGATTACTGCGTCTCTCCGGACGTTTAGCGAATACGCTGACGACGCGTAAATTGAATGAGCCTGCCGAGCTACTGTCGGAAGTCACTGTCCAAAGTCCTGCTGCGCAATTCACGCTGAAACAGTTTGAGCATGTGGATGCACAGATGCTGCAACGCTATCTTGCTGCCGCGACCAAGCAGCAGCTTAAAGGGATCAATATCCTACTGTATGGTGAGCCCGGCACCGGTAAAACCGAATTGGCGCGTACGCTCGCAAAGTCCATTAACAGGCAATTACTGGAAGTCCGTAGCGTCCATGTCGAAGAAGGACGTTTACTCGATGACATAGGTACAGGCTCTCCGTCGCGCAGGCGGCTCGGCTACATGAATATGCTGCAATCGCTGCTGAAGCACAGTCACAGCACTGTTCTGCTCGTCGATGAATGTGAAGGACTGTTTGATGACATCAGCACTGTCTACACGAAGGAAGCGTTTGTGCGTCTGCTGGAATCCAACGCTGTTCCTGCTATTTGGATTACCAACCATGTGGAGCTGTTGGAGCAAAGCTATGTGCGTCGCTTCAAGCTTGTAATGGATCTGCCTGTACCGGATGAGCACTTTTATTATCGGATGAATAAGCCGATTCTGAGTCCGCTCAATGTCTCCAAGGAGTTCATGTTGCAGCTTGCAGGAAGTCTTCACGTATCACCTGCCGTTATTGCGAATGCTGCGCATATTGCGAAGACATTGGAGCTTCAAGGAGAAGAAGCGGAAGCGCTGATAGACAGCGTGATTGCATCTACACAGCAGGCAAGCGGCAAGGAGCTATATAACACGCGTTATCAAGGCGATATTGCGTTCAATCCAGCGCTGTTCAATCTCAAAGGACAGGAAGCGAATGCAACACTTGCAGACATTGAATTTGCTGTCAGTGAAGGACTTCCGGTACGGGTGCTACTCACCGGACCACCAGGGACAGGGAAAACCGCCTGGCCGCACTATCTTGCAGAGTGCATGGGACTCGATGTACTGCACGTCAAAAGCTCGGATGTACTCAGCAAATATGTCGGAGACAGTGAGCAAAAGCTCGCTGCGCTATTTCGCAGTGCTCAGCAGTCGCAGCAGCTCATCTTACTCGATGAAGTCGATAGCATCTTATCGAAGCGAGAGAGCGCGAATGCAGTTCACGAAGTGCAGCTCGTTAATGAACTGCTGTCCCAGCTAGAATGCTGCCAAGTGCCAGTGTTTGCAGCGACGAATCATCTGAATGCGCTGGATAGCGCTGTGATGCGTCGTTTCGACTTCAAGCTGGAGTGCGACTATCTCACTCAGCAGCAAAAGGAGTTGCTGTATCGACAGACGCTGCAACTGCGAAAGCTGACAGTAGATGAGCAATCTGCCCTTGCCAAGCTTGCGTACCTGACGCCCGGAGACTTTGCCATTCTTGCGCGCCGGATGATGTTTCAACCCAACCAGACCCACAGAGCCAATGCTGTTGCTTTGCTAAGTGCGGAGAACAACCGCAAGCAAGTACAGCGCCCCATCGGATTCATCCGATAACCCACCGATAGAGGAAAACACCATGTCTAATGTATTGAGTTCGCTCAAGGTCGTCGTTCGCCCTGAAATTGCCCCTAAGCCACCTGTGCTTGGGAAACGCATGAAGATGCTGGATAAGCTCGACATGCAACTGGAAATGGCAGAGTGCGATGTTGCCGGGAAGCCGTTTGAAGCCTTCCGCGAGAAGACTGTGAAAGATCCCGAGACAGGAGAGCGTAAGACTATTCGCCGGAAATACAATGTCCGGCCCTGGTACTACGACAGCGATGGACACTACTTTCTCGAAGTCAGAGTCAGTGGAAAAGTCATTGAGCTGGAAAAGGGGAAGCCCACCATTGATGTGGGAGACAAAGCCAAGTTGCCGGAGATCCTGCGACTGCTGATAGATGCAGTTGAGAAAGGAGAGCTCGATGATTTTTTACAGCCGCCTGAAAAGCAAAAGCCTGTGACTGACAGCAAATCTGCTGCGAAGTCTGAGACAGCCGCCAAGTCAAAACCTACTGCCACCAACACCACCAAAGCCAACGCATGACGCTATTGCCGACTCCAGCAAGGGGCTTCGGCCCCTTTGTTGTTTCTGGCGTTTGATAAGGAGAGAAATCCAATGGCTATCATTCGGGAAATCAACGTGAAGTATCAATTCCGCGAGATAAATTCCGAGCTCGCTGAAAAGGAGCTCAAGCGTCCTGCGCAGACTGCAGAAGTGTTCGACTATCTCAAGTACGAGTCGAAGGAAGTGTTTGTCGTCGCGAATCTGACGTCACAGAACACGATTAACTGCGTTGAAGTGGTGGCGACAGGCACAGTCAACAGCATCAGTATGCGCGCAGTAGAAGTGCTACGCAGCGCTGTGATCCTCAATATGCCGAGCGTCATCCTCATCCATAACCACCCGTCGGGAAACCCAGAGCCCAGCCGTCATGACATTGCGTTCACGCGCAAAGTCGTCGAGGCCGGCAAGTTGCTGGACATCACTGTGATTGATCACGTGATTATCGGATTAAACCAACACCATAGCCTACGTGAGTCGCACAGCGACATCTTTGAATAAGGAACCCACGCCATGAATACCATCATCAGAAAGTTAGTCTTACCTGTGTCGGAGAAAATGCTGAGTGCGCTTGAGCAGCGTGTCAGCAACACTGTCGGCTCCGTCATCACAATCAGCTTTAAAGATCCGAACTACAGTCCAAGCAAAGGCGGTTTCCATCCCGTGGAAATCCGTCTTGAACGGCAGGGGGAATACCTGCGCCTGAGTTACATCACCGACTTTTGCTATGTCGGTATGGGTGACAGTTGGGAGCTCGCGAAGGAGTTGGACTTTGACTTCGACTGCAAGGTGTTCCAGAACATGGTTGGCGTCTACAGCATCAAGTCAGCTGTGGAGATATATCAAGTATGGGAGTCAAACTTCCTTAGTTACTGGCTCGAAATGGACGTATTTACAGTGACCATTTCGCCGGAGTGATATGCAAAGCTGAGATAGCCAATTTAGGGTCAAAATCGAGGGCAAAGAGGTGCCGGAGTGTCTTGCAAAGAATGTTAAATTTGGAAGGGCTGAAGGGTAGAAAAAGCAGAAACCGGAACCGGTTCCTGACCAAGGCGTAAGCGTGTAACACCTTATTTTAGGTACAAAAAAACCGACTTCATGTCGGCTTTAAGGATGGTACCAGAGGTCGGACTCGAACCGACACGCTTTTAAGGGCGGGGGATTTTGAATCCCCTGTGTCTACCAATTTCACCACTCTGGCACAAATTTTTTCGCGAAATTCTTTGCAAAACTTTGCAAGGGTTTCGCGTGTTAATTCTAGAGAACTAACTTCTTACTTTCAACAGCTTAGTGAAATTTTTCGAGAAGACGCAGCGCATTTTGAATCCCCTGTGTCTACCAATTTCACCACTCTGGCACAAATTTTCTCATTATCAGGCTTCTAACCCGACAATGACGTTGGATTATACGCGGCCCCATTCTCTTGGCAAGCCCTTTCCCGCGCTTACCGAAAAAGGATGTTTCGATTGCGCAAAAATACGACAGGCGACGTTAGTCGGCGCCTTTGGCCAGCAGATAGGGAGCATATTCCTTATCGCTGCCCTGGATGTGGTTGATAAGCCAGGCCTTGAGAAACGCCATCAGCTCATCGGAGACATTTTCCCCCCTGCCAACCCGGCGCTGGAAGTCGAGCACCTGAGTGACCAACTGCTTGTGCTCGTTTTCGTGGGCCTGACTCTGAGGGTAGCCAAAGCGGGCAAACAGCTCCTCTTCGTAGCTGAAGTGGTTAGCTGTGTAATCCACCAGCCCCTGCACAATACGTTTGATTGCCGCCAACCCATAGCCCTCATTGATGGCCCGGTGCAGCTCGTTTATCAGGGTAATCAGTCTTTGGTGTTGGCGATTGACTTCGGCCATACCAATGTCGAGGGAGGGGCCCCAGCTGACAAAGGCTTTCTCATGGCTGATACGGCTCTTGTCCGCATGGAATCTGTGCAGCAGCGAACCGATTTCCTGAGACATGTTGAAGAGTTTAAGGCTGGTAAGATTGTTACGGTTGGTGTTGGCGGCGTTTTCGGTCGCCTGATGGGAGATAGAGGCAATAGACTCGTTGATTTGCTCGGCCACTTGCTGCTGATGCTCGGACGCGGCGGCGATTTGGTGGCTCATCTGGGTGATTTCGCCAACCTGCGTCACTATCACTGTGAGTGCTTCGCTGGCCTCACTCACCAGCCCCCGGGTTTCCTCTGCCAGTGCTACCGAGGCATGCATCACCGCCACCCCATTGCGACTCCCCGCCTGCAGCGCCTGTATTTGCTGCTGAATTTCCACTGTCGCCTCTGAGGTGCGTTTGGCCAGATTGCGCACTTCATCTGCCACCACAGCAAAACCACGGCCGTGTTCGCCGGCTCTGGCACTCTCAATGGCAGCATTGAGGGCCAGCAAGTTGGTTTGCTCAGCAACCTGAGAGATGGTGTCGATAATGCTGCTGATGCTGGCGGCATCCTGCGCCAAATGCTCAATGACAATTTCACTCTGGCTGATCTGCTCGGCCATCGAGTTGATGCGTCCCACCGCCTGATTCACCAGGCGACCACCATGCTCGGCGCGGCCCATGGTGTCATCGACCGATGCTGCAACACGTGCAGCACTGGCAGAAATATCCTGCACCGTATGAACCATTTGCGCCATGGAGGCTGCCGCCTCTTCGGTACGCTGTTCCTGTGAGGCCACACCCAAGGCAGCAAGTTCGCTGACAGACTTAAGCTCTCTGGCAACCTGATTCATCGCCTCGCTGGTATCCGAAAGCGCCGACACGGTCCGGGTGACGTCTTCACTCATGCGCTGCAACCCTTTGGCGACCTGCGCATAGTTATCACCAGCGTGACCATCAAACCTCTGTGTCAAATCACCGTCGGCAAGATTAGCTACCCCGGTCTCCAAACTCGCCAAGGCTTTGGCCTGCCCCATAAGGCCAACACCAATGATAACTGCCGCGAGCAGCAGCGCCATGGCTTCAAGCCACAGGGATTTGGCCAACAACAGCACCAATACAACCAACAGCAGCAGCCAGCCCAGTCGTTGGAACATCTTGTTTTCAAAAAGCATTGGCATCCCTCAAGCTCACTCCGCGGCTACCCCAAAAGAGAGAGAAGTCAGGTAGTTTCTCTGTTCATCCCAAAATCAATTATGGTTCAGGCTCTCAAAATTGAGCAAAAGTTGATTCACATCAAATTATTAACACTTGTTTTTCATAGTGCTAATCAATAGGGAGCTTTATTGATCAAGATCAGGAAAGCCAACTGAACTGAGAGTTACCTTAAATCCGACTTCACGGAAAAGAGGATTTCAATCATGGCGTTTTGGCTGGATTTGATGTTTGGTAACCCGATAGGGTTAATGTCAATGATAGTGATCTTCACCACTTTAGGGATAATTTCCTACATCATGTGGATGCTGTTTGTGAAGTCTGCGAAGCCTTAGTTTTTGCTTTCAATGTTCTTAACTGTGCATGTTTCAAGAGTGAATTAGGGGGCCGAATGGCCCCCCTTTTTATGTCTGTGTTTTTGTTCGGCGCGGCTCAGGCAGCGCGCTGGGGTGGCTTGCGGTGTGATACCACGTTACCCACAAAGCCAGGACGCGCCTTTATCAGGTTTTGCATATCTTCCTGACTCAGCTCCCCATTGGGCAATCTGAGCACATTTCGGTTCAGATGCTCTCTCGCCAGCATGCTTATCTTGTAATCTGCCGTTGAACCCTGGATGGCATAGTGCTTCAGATTGCCGAGGCACTCGAGAATATTGGTATCCACCAGGCTGCGAACTGCCAACTCTTCCACCGGCAGGGTCAAAATGGTTTTTCCCTGTAAAAAAAACTCTCTGAGCAGCGCACGTTCAGCCGGATCGAGCAATTTAACCTTGTGCTCAATGACTTCTTTTTTCCGTTTGGTCCCCAGATAACCGATAGCCTCGTCCAATAAGAAATTGGCCAAAAGCGATGCAAAAAAAGCGCAGGCAACAATCAACCCAAGGCCTATCAAGGCCGACTCCTGAATTACCCACTGGTCAAGATGCAAAGTCGCCAGCCAGGATTGCGGCGCAAATTTCAATGTAAGGGTCGCTATCAGCAGCCAAAGCATGCTTCTAAATCCCCAGGCTTTCAGTGACGCTACCCCCGGGACATTCCATTCAGGCACCTTCATCACACACCTCTTCCGTCAAAAAATTGAACTTCTGCTCACTCAAAGCAAGTTGGATGCCAGCCTTAACAGATATGTCAATTTGTACTCAGGTTGCAGAATTTCAGCGTTTTTTTATTAGCCAAACTATGCTTATACATATTCAAATGCAGGTTAGGACTAATTAGAAAGCATGCTGGGTTTTTCTCGTCAGGCGGTGAGCAGCAAAATCGGTCGCAGGCTGATGATTTCGATCGTGCTGTTCAGCTCGCTTATCACCCTCATCACCACCGGCTATCAGCTGTTTAATGACTATAACGGCGATCTTAACCGTATCGATCGTGCCTTCTCCAACATCGAGAAAGTGAACCTCGACGTACTGGCGGCCAGTATCTGGGTGATTGATGAGCGTCTTATCAATACTCAACTCGAAGGCCTTATCCAGCTGCCCGATATTACCTATATCTCCATCGATGACGACAGCGGTCAGCATTGGAGCCGTGGTGCGCCCATCGACAAGAACTTTATCGAGAAGGTGTTTTCTCTGAACTACAGCTCCGGCAGTGAAAGCATCTCTGTGGGTAAACTCACCATCCAGGCCGACTTGAATGCCGTGTACGAACGCATTTATGACAAGGCCATAATCATATTGCTCTCCAACGCCATCAAAACCTTTTTGGTGGCCGGTATGATCCTTATCCTGGTGTGGCTCAACATTACCCGCCACCTCAATACCCTGGCAGCCTATTGCCAGGACATCAGCGTCGAACATGAGTATCAGCCGCTGACGTTTCAAAAGCGCGGTGCCCAAAACGAATTCGATCAGGTCGCCCTGGCGATAAACGAAATGCAGGAGCAGCTGCATCGCTCATTCGGTGCCTTGAAAAAGTCCAAGTCCGACTTGCAACACGCGCTGGAAGACCGGGAACGGCTGCTTGAACTGGAGCGTTCATATAAGGAAGAACTCGCCAAGCAGGTAAAAGAGCGCACTATGGAGCTGGAACAGTCGCTGGTGATTCTGAAACGGGCGCAGGAAGCGCTGGTTGAACAGGAAAAAATGGCGGCACTGGGGGGGTTGGTGTCCGGTGTGGCCCACGAAATCAACACTCCAATTGGGATTTGCCTGACCGCCGCCAGCACCCAGTTGGCTCACATCGATGAGCTAATCAGCCTCATTCACAGTGAAGAGGCCACCCTGGAGGAAATCAACGCCATCCTCGAAGAGTATCAGCAAAGCTGTGAACTCATCGTCAGCAACATCACCCGCGCAAGCAACCTCATCCAGAAGTTCAAAACCATTGCGGCAGAAAACAGCCATGAGGCCCACGAGCAAATCCCCGTTGCCCAGCTTTGCCGTGACATTCACGAATCTACGCAACTTATCTATGCGCCAACAGTGGCCAATATGGAACTGGATATTGCCGATGAACTGCAAGTGGAAACAAACTACAGCCTGCTCAACCAGATCCTGAGTAATCTGATGTCCAACATCTATGCCCATGCCTTTGCACAGGGACGGGAAAATCTGTTCCGGGTAGAGGCGTATCTGGAAAACCGGCGCCTTATAATACGCCTTGAGGATAATGGGCCCGGGATTTCAGCCGATGTCGCCGAGCATATGTTTGAGCCCTTTTATACCACCACCCGTGCCCGGGGCGGCACTGGGCTGGGACTGTCGGCGGCATTCAACGCAGCCACCCTGCTGAAAGGCAGCGTGCGTTATGAAGGAAAGTCAACCCTGGGAGGGGCCTGCTTTGTCCTCAGCATACCGGTAAAACGGGATGACAATCTGCAGGCCAGCGACTCAGTCAAAGACGGCTATCAATTCCATATTTAGGCTTTTTGCTTAAGCCACATCAACACCCGGCTCACCGCCATAAAACCAAAGGTGCCGGTGACCACGGTCACGGCGCCGAAGCCTGAAGCGCAGTCCATTCGCATGCTGCCACCTTCGGCAGGCTTGGTGGCACAAACCTCGCCATCCTTACCCGGATAAGTCAGCGCCTCGGTGGAAAACACCGCTTCGACGGCAAACTTGCGCTCGAGATTACGGGAGAAATTGTATTCACGACGCAAAATATTGCGCACCTTGGCAAGCAGGGGGTCCTGAATGGTGCGGGAAAGATCTGTCACCTGAATTTTCGTGGGATCCAACTGGCCGCCGGCACCGCCCACGGTAATGATGCGAATTTTGTTGCGTTTGCACCAGGCTATGAGTGCGGCCTTGGGTTTAACGGCATCGATACAATCCACCACATAGTCGATACCGCATGCGGGCCCCAGATACTCGGCGAGGTTGTCGGGGGTGATAAAGTCTTCCAACTCGTCAATCTGGCATTCAGGGTTGATAGCGCGGATACGCTCTGCCATCACCGCCACTTTGGACTGGCCTATGGTGTCGCTCAATGCGTGAATTTGGCGATTGGTGTTGGTCACGCACACATCATCCAGATCCATCAGGCTAAGGTGACCGATGCCGCTGCGGGCAAGGGACTCTGCCACCCAGGTGCCGACGCCCCCTATGCCTATAACCAGCACATGGGCTTGCTGAAAACGCACCAGCGCCTGCTGACCATAGAGTCTGCCAATACCACCAAATCGGTCCAGATAGGACTGTGTCAGCTGCTGTTCCACCTGTGGATCCCCATGCCGTAAAAAACGCCGCATTCTAGCCTAAAGTGCCGCAGCCCGAAAGCACGGGACGTTTCAGAGCGGCTTGATACAAATCAGGCCATGTGTGCCTGACATGTTAGCACTGTCAGCGACAGGTTCCAGAAGATAAATAGAGCGGTTACACTTTCAGCAAAAACCTGTTTTATCAAAGTAAAACAATAGGATATAAACAAGCCTCATTTTATCTAGCGTGATCTGGATCACGCTCTGCCTTTTAACGGACTGCCACACTGCTGCCGCATTCAAGAAAGGGGCGACAACCCAACGCCCCTGTCCCGTCAATAGTGAGGAATCCGCCATGAAAAAATCTCTTATCGCATCGGCCGTTGCCACGGGTGCCGCCCTGTCTTCTTTCGCCACCCTGGCTGATGGCCCTGCGTTTTATGGCCGTGTCGACCTGGCCGCCACCAATTCCAATACAGGTTACGCCACCCAAAACCAAAAAGATGGCACTGTATTTGAAAACAATTTCTCTTGGCTCGGCGTAAAAGGCAGCGAACAGCTTAGCCAAAATATCGCTCTGATTTATCAAATGGAATTTGGCGTAAATAACTTCGACAATTCAGGCGACACTTTTAATACCCGTAACACCTTCGTGGGCCTGCAAACTCAAGCGGGTACTGCTTTAATTGGCCGTAACGACACCGTGTTCAAGCAGTCGGAGGGAGGCTTCGACCTGTTTGGCAACACCAACGCAGATATTGATCTGCTGGTGGCAGGGCAAAGTCGCCTCGGTGACAGCATCACCTATTACTCCCCGAAAATCGCTGACATTCTCACGCTGAACGCCACCTACGTCATGGAAGATAACTATGAACAAGGCAGCTGGTTCAATCCCGGTGAAGACGATGACTGGAGCGGTAACACCTATGCCCTGTCCGCGACCATGGGTGACAAGGCCCTGAAGGCCCAAAACTACTATGTTGCTGCTGCATACAACGATGGCCTGGATGGCATTAAAGCTTACCGCGGCGTGGCTCAGGTTAAATTCGGGGAGCTGATACTGGGCGCGCTCTATCAAAACTCGGAACATGTGGCAGATAAATACAGCAATCTGGAAGGTGACACCTGGTTTATCAACGCCGGTTACAAGCTGGGTAACACAACCCTGAAGGCAACCTACGGCCAGGACGATTCAGGGCTGGGTAAGTATGTCGGCCGCATGGTAGGTGATTCTGATTTTGGCATGGAACAGGTCGAGAACGTCGATTTACAGCAATACACCCTGGGTGCCGATCATCGTCTGAGCAAAAATACTCTGGTTTATGGTCATTTCACCCGATTTGATGGGGATATGTTGCTTGGCGGCACCAAGGTCTCTCTGGACGACGACGTGATCACCCTGGGTCTGCGAGTAGACTTCTAAGCATCTGATAAAAATACCCATAAAAAGCGACCTTCGGGTCGCTTTTTAATGCAAAAAATTTGTCACTTTTATTGCAGTTATATGCATCACTGCTAAAGTTAAACCAAATTTGTCGATGCGAATTACCCATTTGGAGGTAGTCAACGCTGTGTTTTTGCTCGATTTATCGTAAAAACGCCGCCAAGAAAGGATTCAGTCACAAAAATGCCTTAAATCCTTCCTGTACGGCCTGAAAGTTTGATCCACTCCACAACTTGCAATCGGTAAACCTGTAAAAATCATCGGCAACTTTGTTACGAGGCTGGATACCTGTAACAAACCAGCGAAAACAACTCAATAACCATAAAAATGGAACAGAACTTCGGTTCTAGGGAGCATGTAAACATGAAGAAGACCCTTATCTCTGCATCAGTAGCATCGGTAATGGCCCTGGCATCATTCGGCGCGCTGGCCGAAGGTCCTCAGTTCTACGGCCGTATCGAGCTTGCAGTAACCAACTCTGACGCCAGCTCTACCCTGCAATCCGGCACCAATGGCGCTACCGTAGGCGAAAGCGGCACCTACTTTGAAAACAACTTCTCTCACCTGGGCGTGAAAGGCTCTGAGAACATCAGCTCTGGTATCGATATCGTTTACCAACTGGAGTTCCAGGTAGAAAACACCTCTTCCAAAGGTGATACCTTCAAGCCACGTAACTCATTCCTGGGTATCAAGACCGGTGCCGGTACTGTACTGGTAGGTCGCAATGACACAGTATTCAAACAAGCCGAGGGTGGTGTTGACCTGTTCGGTAACACCAACGCGGATATCGACCGTCTGGTTGCCGCACAAACCCGCAGCGCCGACGGTATCTGGTACTACTCTCCAGTCATCGCTGACCTGGTGACCCTGAACGCCACCTACCTGATGGAAGACAACAACAGCAGCGACGACGCTCAGTATGCCCTGTCTGTAACCGTGGGTGACAAAGGCCTGAAGAAGCACAACTTCTACCTGGCCGGTGCCTATAACAAGGGCATCAGCAACGTAGATGCATACCGTGCCGTTGCTCAGGTAAAACTGGGTGACTTCAAGGTAGGCGGTTTGTTCCAGAACACTGAAAAAGTGGACAGCGGCAACGACAACAACACTTACTTCGTGAACGTGGCTTACAACCTGAGCGGTGTAAACCTGAAAGCCGAATACGGTAAAGACGAAGCAGGTTTTGGTAAGTACTACTCTTCTCTGAAAGGTACTGAGCCAGCTACCGATGTAAACGTAACCAGCATCACAGTGGGTGCCGATTATCGCGTATCCAAATCCACCCTGCTGTTCGGTCACTATGCCATGTATGAAGGTGACCACGTGGTTGCCGGTAACAAGGTTGACCTGAAAGACGACAACGTGTTCACCGTAGGTGTACGTTACGATTTCTAAGCCTTGGCTTAACCAAATCGGAGGCCGGGTTTAAAGCAACCGGCCGCCGTGAAGGCACAAAAAAGCGACCCCATGGGTCGCTTTTTTTATGCTCGCCTTGCCAGAAATGCCAACGGCGATAGAGAGATTACTTACGCACCAACAGGTAAGCCGCTTCATTGAGCCAGGGCACAGCCTTTTTTACAAAGCGGGGGTTGTCGGCAAGCACATCCTGACTCTCAAGCGCCGTGACCTCAAAATATGCCCCAATGAACTCCTGCACCCAATCGGGTGAAACCGCAAAAGGTGGGCCCATCAGGGCTTCCTGAGGATAGTCGAGGGTAATGAGCAATCCCGGCGTACCGGCGGGGATCAAGGCGGCGAGCTTACGCACATAATCGATGCGCATCTCTGCTGGGCAGGCGATGAGGGCGGCGCGATCGTAAAAACCACTGCACCCGGATATCAGATCATTATCCAGGGTGAAGAAGTCACCCTCAATCAAGGTAACGCCCTGTGCACTGTGATGTACGTGCTCACCCAGGGTGCGGCTTTGGGGCTGTGCACCTGCGGCTTCAAAAAACTGGCTCACTGCCAGTGCCGACAGTTCGCTGCCGATAACCTCGTGCCCCTGGGCGGCCAGAAATTCCATGTCGAGGGATTTGCCGCACAAGGGGACAAACACCTTGCCTTTGCCTTCAAGTTTCAGGCTTTCCCAGTGTTTGACCAAGAATGGGTTGATATCCGATTGATGAAATCCAATCTGTTGTGACTGCCACTTGTCGTGCCAGAATCCGGGCTCCATGACCATCCCCTATGACGAAAAAAGACGCCTTACTCTAGCGGCAAAGTCTGGGGGATGCAAAGCGCGCTTCAGGGCGCGTTCAGTGCCTCGTTCACCTGACGCAACCAAACACAGTTTTCACACTGGCACTTGCGCCGGGTCAGGTGATAAGGCGACAAATTGGAGTCGACAAAGTCTACGGCCACCAACAACTGCTGCCTCAGATCTTCTTCGCTTTTCTCTTCCAGCGATACCAATTCGTCATTGTGATTCATCCACACGCATTCCATGCCCTGATGGCAATAAATGCAGCGCTCATCGACACTGTTATAAAAACCCGAATGGGGGCAGTGCCTCAGTTCCATCGACTGAATGATACGCTTGCGTGCAAAGTCATACAGTTCAATCAGTTGTTGTTTCTTTTGGGCGTTCATCCTGCCCTCCTCAATCGCCGACAGCCTGCGGTTAAGCAAAGTATAAATTGATAAAAACACCTTAGCCTGTGCTGTCTGCGCCAGAGTTGATTTGCATCAAAATGGAGGGTAAAAAACTTGGGTAGGCGGCCGCTAAATACCTTGCCTGTCTGCGGCGGATATGGCTTTAATGGTGGATTGATATCAGCGCCGGGGATCCCTTTTTTGTCCGCCCAAACGCCACAGCTGCAACACTTCTATATTTCTGAAGAACAATCCATCTACCTGCTCAAGGCCGACGACGCCCGTAAACACAAGGCGTGGGTGCGCCTGTGTAAGCAACAGCTGTCCAAACTGGGTTACAGGGACATAGAGTTTATTGGCAAGGGCGCCTATGGCTTTGTGTTTGCAGGGGTCAACGAGGCCGGCGAAGCACACGTATTCAAGTTTTCCCGTATTACTTTGCCCCAGCAAATCCAGGACAGGCTGGAAGAAGAAGCCTTTATGCTATCCCATTGCCGCCACCCCAATGTGCCGCCGCTGGTCAAATTTGAGCGTGTGGGCAAACAGGGGATTCTGGTGATGGCCCGTGCTCCGGGGGAAGAGCTGGAGCAGCTGTGTCGGCGCCGAGGCGCACTGCCTATTCCCATGATCATGAGCATTGCGCGCCAGCTGGCTGATTTGCTTGTGTATCTTCGCACCGGCAGGCCGTTGGTTCACGGCGATATCAAACCATCCAATCTGGTTTATGACGAAGCCACCGGCCATTTGTCCCTGATTGACTGGGGCTCGGCGGTGTTTGCCCAGCGGGATGAACTGGGGCGGCCGGTGGAAGAACATGTGATGAATCTGCTCTCCAGCGACCAGCAGCACACCAATGCCCGCATGGGGGATGTGTACTTTATCGGTGACGAACAGCTCAGTGGCGCCCTTTCGAGCCCCCGATTCGACGAGCAGGGGGTTGCAGCCACCCTGTATGCCCTGGCATCGGGACAAGCCAGCCGCTTTGGTTCCCGGGTTATTCCGCCCACCAGCATTGGCCTGCCGATGGAGCTAGCCCGTACTCTCGAAGCCATGCTCAGTGATGATGCCCAGACCCGCAACCGGGGCGGCGACTATTTCCTTCGCAGCATGCGCCACAGTCACCGCCTGCTGTTACCGAATATCCCCCGCCCCGAGGCCATGGCCGAAATTCCTGTGTGGGTACAAAACCGTGGCAAAGAGGTAGATACGGTGAGCTACAGCTCGCGCAAGTCCTTTTTACGCGAGCACAACGCCGATGAACCCATCGCCCGAGTCGATGATGTGCAGCTGGATAAGTACTACCGCAATTTCCTGGCCGGCATGGGGGATACGGAGAAGGGCTTTATCGCCGCAGTGGGCAGATTGGGACAGTATCCCATAGTGGGCGGGCTCGCTATCCATTGGCAACAGGATGGGGTGTTTATCGACTCCAACCTGGCGCTCCACGACGCTGCGCTAAAGCAGGCGTTGGTGCAGGCAGTCAATAACATGGTTACCCTGGCCAGGGGCATAGGTCGCCTCGGTACCTTCAAAGCCTGCTTTTTTAATGCAAGGGACACTTTGCACATCAGCCGGGATTCGACCAGCGGCACCTTTGTGGCGAGCCCCGCTCAGCAGTTACCCTTTGAAGTGGGCGATGTGCCCATGTTGGAAGACAAGTCGCGACTGCACTCGTACTTTGAAGATGGCAAAGATCCGGACGAAAATCTGGAGCTGCCCGCCGAAATCATGACCGAGCTTGGTTGGCTCAACCAAATTCACCACACAGGCTGCATCATCTTTGAGGCCCTTGGCGATCACTTGAAGATCCACAGCTACTTAAAGCTGCTTAACCCGCGCAAGCAGGCGGCCTTCAGGGCCAGTCTCGACAGGATTTTGCACCATGTAGATAAAATTCACGGTAACGGCGTATCGGGCTTTATGAAGCTGCCATACAAGAACACCCGCAGGTTCGCCAAAATCAGCACCAAGCCCGAGGCCTTTTATCCTAAAGATCCCAGGCAGTTACAATCCGAAACCTGACTCATCGAGTGTGGGACAAGATACTGAGAACGCGCGGCCAGTAAACCCGTCGCGCGGCTCAGTCTTTAGGTTTGTTGGTGTCAGAGTGGGCGGCATCATCTTCACTGGCCGGAGTTTTCGGCTGGTCCAGCTGATGACTTCGTGCCATGGGGTCATCTTTACGCTCAAAGTCGCCGTCAAAGGTGTTGCCCCCATCACGATTAAAGGGGTCATTTCCGAAAGGCCCCTGGCCGAAGGGACCTTGACCAAAAGGCCCCTGACCAAAATTGGCGCCAAAACCGCCCTGCCCCACCACTCTCAATTGCAAGCGCTTCAGCAGCAAGGCTGCCAGGGGTTTGCGGGTAATGGGTGTCAGCAGCAGCAAACCGATAAAGTCGGTGACAAAACCTGGAATCAGCAGCAAGACGCCGGCCATGGCCAGCATCATGCCCTGAACCAATTCGGACGTGGGCGCCTCCCCCTTGGCCATTTTCTGCTGCGCCTGCATCAGGGTGGACAATCCCTGACTGCGCACCAGAGATACCCCCACCACCGCGGTAAAGAGCACCAGCGCCACTGTGGTCAGGCTACCGAGGGCTTCACCAACCCGAATCAGCACCGAGAGCTCGACCACGGGGATCAGGATAAATATCAGAACAAAAGCAAAAAACATGGCGGCCTCTAATGCAGTGGGTTGCAAGATATATGGGGGCTGTCCGGTCAAATTTCAAGAGTATCGGCTGTCGCTGCGGGGAAACAACCCGTATCACTATTTCAGCTTTCTCTTAATGCAAGAGTCAGACAAAACACGTAAAGTGTTTGCCAACCTGAGCTTAAGGCTAACTTAGCAGCCTTAAGGGAGTTTTAAACCTTGGGAGAGATCATGGCACAGTCCATGGATGACTATATCCTGGTTATGACCACCTGCCCCTCAGAGGATGTCGGCCTTGCCATTGCCAAACGTCTGGTGAGCAACAGCCTTGCTGCCTGTGTGCAGCAGGGTGGCCCCGTGACTTCGGTGTACCATTGGCAGGGGAAACTCTGTGAAGACAGGGAATATCCCTTATTCATCAAAACCCGGCGGGCACTGTATGCCGAGGTGGAACGGGTGATTTCTGAGCTGCATCCCTACGAGTTGCCTGAGATTATCGCGACGCCCGTAACCGAGGCCCTGCCCGGCTATTTGAACTGGATAAACGACAATACACAATCATGAAAAAAATCATCACCCTGCTGTTTAGCTGTCTGCTGTTATTGGCGCCCTCGACCCATGCCAATGATATTTTTGGCAAGAAGTTCGATTTCCTTAAGGGCGAGCCCGAGCTGATGCCCGTGAATGAGGCCTTTGTGTTCGATGCCGTGCAGGACGGGGATCGGATGCGGCTGTCCTTTGTGATTGCCGATGGCTATTACCTGTACCGCGACAAGCTCAAGTTTGAGGCCGACAACGCCACCCTGGGCGAGGTTGCTCTGCCGCCGGGCAAGCTGCACAACGACGAGTATTTTGGCGAGCAGCAGGTGTTTTACAGCTATGTTGAGTTCACCGTTGCCCTCAAAGAAGCACTGGAGCAGGGCACGCTGACAGTCACCTTTATGGGCTGCGCCGAAGGCAAACTCTGCTTCCCACCCACCAAGGTCAGTAAGCAGCTTGCCGCTGTGGCACCCAACGATGGCAAGCTGTCGGGCGAAACCGCAGAGCAGCTAACCGGCGGCACAGTTTCAAGCACGTCCGCCTCAGCCCCCCTGACTCAACAGGACAGTCTGGCGCAGATGCTGACCGAGGGAAATCTCGGTTGGACCTTGTTGATTTTCTTCGGGTTGGGCATTGGTCTGGCGCTCACTCCCTGCGTGTTCCCCATGTACCCCATTCTCTCGGGCATCATCGTCGGCCAGGGTGAAAAGCTGTCCACGGGCCGCGCCTTTACCCTGTCCATGGCCTACGTGCAGGGCATGGCAATTACCTACTCTCTGCTGGGGCTGGTGGTGGCTTCGGCCGGGATGAAATATCAGGCCGCGCTGCAGCACCCCGCCGTGCTTATTGGTCTTGCGGTACTGTTCTTTGTTCTCAGCCTGTCTATGTTCGGCCTATATGATCTCAAGCTGCCGTCATCCTGGCAGGAGAAGATGAATGGCCTATCCAACAACCAGAAAGGTGGCAACCTCACCGGCGTTTTCATCATGGGGGTGATTTCCGGTCTGGTGGCCTCGCCATGCACCACTGCCCCCTTGTCGGGTGCGCTGGTTTACGTGGCACAAAGTGGCGATCTGCTGATGGGCTTTGCCGCCCTGTACGTGCTCAGCATGGGCATGGGTCTGCCACTGCTGCTGATGGGCACGTCCGGTGGTAAATTGCTGCCCCGCGCCGGTGCCTGGATGGAAATCATCAAGACGGTGTTTGGCTTCCTGCTGATTGCGGTGTCTGTGATGATGATTGGCCGCATCTGGCCGGGCATGGTGTCTGACTTGCTGTGGGCCCTGTGGGGCGTGGCACTGGCGGGCTACCTGCTGCATCAAAACAAAAAGACCGAGTTCAACTGGAAACAAACCGTGCGCACTGTGCTGCTGATGCTGGGGCTGCTGGCGGCGTTCTCCTACGGCTTCCAGGCTGTGATGGGTGGTTTGGGCTACCAGATGCCCACCAACAAGGCACAGCAAGCCGTGAAGGGAGTTGAATTCAAACGCATCAAGTCGGTGGAAGATCTCAATGCCGAGCTGGCCATTGCCCGCTTAGAAGGCAAGTTTGTGATGCTGGATCTCTACGCCGATTGGTGTGTGGCCTGCAAGGAATTTGAGCACATTACCTTCCCCGACCCGGAAGTGAAGAAGCGCCTGGATAACATGGTGCTGCTTCAGGCCGATGTGACCAGGTCAGACGCCACCGACGTAACCTTGCTGGAAACCTACGATGTGCTCGGCCTGCCGACGCTGCTGCTGTTCGATCCCCAGAGTGGCCTGCGTGATGACCTGAGAGTCACCGGCTTTATGGGCCCCAAAGAATTTGCGGCGCACCTGGACCTGCTGCAAGTGCATTAATCCCCATTTTCCCTTATAACTAAAGGCAAAGATTTCACTGAAATCTTTGCCTTTTTCATCTCACATTAAATAAAGTCCGCTAAGATACCTGATTTATAGCTGAATTATCTGTTAAGGAGTTTCATGGAGCCGGCCATTCTCGTCATCACCCTCGCTTGCGGCCTCTTGGTCAACCGCGTTGGTTTGCCGCCATTGATAGGATATCTGGCCGCCGGCTTTGTGCTCTTTATGTTTGGCATTGAAGAATCCAGTTTGCCGATGCTGCAGCAATTTGCCGATCTCGGTGTAACCCTGCTGCTGTTTGCCATTGGCCTGAAACTGGATATTCGCAGCCTGTTCAAGGCCGAAGTCTGGGCCGGTGCCAGCCTGCATCTGGTGGGCACCATGCTGTTTTTGGTTCCCGTGCTCAAACTGCTCGGTATTCTGGGCCTGAGCCAACTTACCGACCTCAGTCTTAATCAGCTGTCGCTGCTGGCCTTTGCCCTGAGCTTCTCCTCCACGGTATTTGCGGTGAAGGTGCTGGAAGACAAAGGGGATATGCAAACCCTTTATGGTCGTGTCGCCATTGGTATCCTCATCATGCAGGACATCTTTGCCGTAGGCTTCCTGACCGTGTCCAAGGGGGAATGGCCTTCCATCTGGGCGCTGACACTGCTGTTGCTGCCAATAGCCAGACCGCTGATTTACCGCGCTTTTGATCGCGTTGGCCATGGTGAACTCCTGGTGCTCTTTGGTCTGGTCATGGCCCTGGTGCTGGGTGCCTGGCTCTTTGAAGCCGTGGGGCTTAAGCCCGATTTGGGCGCCCTGATTATCGGCGTGCTGCTTGCTGGCCACCCCAAGGCATCCGAGCTTGCCAAATCATTGTTTTACTTCAAAGAGCTCTTCCTGGTAGCCTTCTTCCTCACCATAGGACTCAATGGGCTGCCAAGCCTGGAAGACGTGGCGCTGGCGGGGCTCCTGGTGGCACTCATTCCCTTCAAGGTCGCCCTCTTTGTGGTGCTGCTGACCCGCTTCAAGCTGCGTTCCCGTACCTCTATGCTGGCTTCGTTCAACCTGGGTAACTATAGCGAGTTCGGTCTGATTGTCGCGGCGGTGGCCGCGTCCAAAGGCTGGCTGCCGTCACAGTGGCTCATTATTATCGCCGTGGCGCTGAGCTTCAGCTTTTTGCTCGCAGCCCCCCTCAACAATATGGTAGGTAAGATTTACCAGCGATACCAGCAGCCCCTGAGACGCATGGAGCGCCCGCCGCTGCATCCGGAAGACAGACCCATCCCCATTGGTAACCCCCGTTTCCTGATTTTGGGTATGGGCCGTATTGGTTCAGGTGCTTATGATGAGCTGAAACTCAGATTCGACGGGGAAATCCTTGGCATTGAGCACAAGCAGGAACTGGTGGACTTCCACCGCGCACAGGGACGTAATGTAGTGCAGGGCGATGCCTCGGATACCGACTTCTGGGAAAAGCTCGACAGAGCCCCCAACCTGGATCTTGTCCTCCTTGCCATGCCCCATCACGCGGGCAACCTTTTTGCGGTAGAACAACTGAAGAAACAGGACTATCAGGGTAAGATCAGCGCCATTGTCCAGTACGCAGAACACACCGACTCCCTGAAAGAGAGTGGCGTGCACAGCGTCTACAACCTCTATGAAGCCGCGGGTGCGGGTTTTGTGGAACACGTCGCCACAGAGCTGATGCCCGCAGAGGGTGAACTGGCCCAGGCCAGAGGCTGATTTGAAACGCCGCGAATTCGCGGCGTTTTTGTTTGTTCACTTATCGCAAAAATCTCAGTTTTCCGGCTTTTTAAGACGTGGTATAACTCAGGGAAGCCGCCATTTCGTGCGGCACTTCAGAATAACCCGGTTATCAATGGGATCAGTGAGCATGTCGAACCCTGCGCAGCGCGCCACCAAGCTGTTTGTCCAAACTTTCGGGACCAAGGCCGATGCCTATTACCAGGCTCCGGGCCGGGTCAATATCATTGGTGAACACACAGACTATAACGATGGGTTTGTGCTGCCTGCAGCCATTAATTTTCATACGGTTATCGCAGTAAAAAAGCGTGATGACGACCGTTTTCGGGTCGTCACAGAGGCCTTTCCCGGTGAGCTGAAGGAGTGGCGTTTCGGCGAAGAAGGCGAAGTCACTGCCGGAGGTGACTGGGTAAACTACCTCAAAGGTTTCACCCAGGCAGTGGGCCAGGCCGGACTCAAAGCCAAGGGGCTCGACCTGGCGGTGGTAAGCAGCATCCCTATGGGAGCGGGCTTTTCATCCTCAGGCGCGCTGGAAATTGCCTTTGGCACGGCGTTGAATGACACCTGTCAGCTCCACCTTTCCCCCATGGCCATTGCCCAACTGGCACAGCGCGGCGAGAGCCGTTTCCACGGCAGTACCTGCGGCGTGATGGACCATATGACCAGCGCCCTGGCCGAGGCGGATTCAGCCCTGCTGATTGACTGCCTGGATCTGGATATAGAAGCCGTGCTGATCCCCGATAACCTGAGCCTTATCATTGTGCATTCGCCACTGGACCCCAAGTTACTGGAAGAGGCCTATAAGGCCCGGGCCGATGAGTGCCGCGATGCCGCCGAATTTTTCGGGCTCGACTCCTTACGGGATCTGGAACTGGACGAGCTCAAGGCCGCCAGCGACGTGCTGGATGAAACCCTCTATAAACGCGCCCGACATGTCATAACCGAGAACCTGCGCACCCAGAGTGCCGGCCGGGCATTGAAACGCGGTGATGTGGCCAGGCTGTCGGAACTGATGGCACTTTCCCACGCCTCACTGCGGGATGACTTTGAACTCATGGTCCCGGAAGTTGAGACCCTGGTGCAAATCATGGCTCAGGCCATTGGCGACCGTGGCGGGGTGCGAATGACCGACGGCTGCAGTGTCGTTGCGCTGGTGGAACATGATTTGACCGATGCCGTGGTACACGCGGTAGAGTCGGAATACCCTGCCAAAACCGGGCTGGAGCCCGTGCTGTATATGTGTGCCCCAAGCGCAGGCGCAGGACGTATCGACGGCTGATTTTTTTCAGCCAAAACATACGAATGCAGTCACTGTTTCGTGGCTGGGCTATCGTTTATAGTGCTTTGACTTTTATATGGATAAGGCAATCTACTCATGGTGCGTCACTCAGTGCTCGACTCCTGGAAGGATCCCAGGGGCGGAGAAATCGAACGGGTCCGATTGGATAACGGCCAGTTGGCCATCGAAGTACTGAGTCTGGGCGGTATCATTCGCTCACTCTGGGCCCCCGACAACCGGGGCGAGCGCGCCAATCTGGTACTTGGCTGTGACAGTGTCGAAGACTATCTCACCCAGAATGCGCACCTTGGCGCCATTGCCGGACGCTATGCCAACCGTATCGCCCACGGCAAATTGCACTATGACGGTGAAGACTTCCAACTGGATGTGAATCAGGCAACCAATTGCCTGCATGGCGGCCGGGAAGGTTTTAATCGCAAGCAATGGACGCTGGGATTGCTTCCCGACGGTGTGCGTCTGAGCCTTCGCAGCCCCGATGGTGACATGGGATTTCCGGGCAATTGCTCGGTCCAGCTGGATTACCGGCTCGCGGGCAACAACCTCTACGTTGAAATCATGGCGATGACCGACAAGCCCTGCCCGGTCAACCTGACCCAACACAGCTACTTTAACCTCGACGGACGCGCCGATTGTCTCGATCACACTGTGACCATGCACGCCAAGACGTTTCTGCGCTGTAACGAGGCAGGGATACCCACAGGACACGCCTCCACCACAGGTACACCGCTGTCGTTGCAGGATGCTCGCCTTGGTGACCGGGTACAACACCCGGACTTGGCCTCCACCCGCGGTTTTGACCACTGTTTTGTTATCGACAAGACGCAGGACGAGCTGGCGTTGGCAGCCGAGCTGCACAGTCCACACTCGGGCAGACTCCTTAAGCTCTATACCAATCAGCCGGGTGTACAGCTCTATGGGGCGAATTTTCTCGATGGCGAACGTGGGCGGCAGGGCAAAATTTATCGACCCTATCAGGGTGTTTGCCTGGAGCCACAACTGTTTCCGGATGCGCCGAATCAACCCGACTTGGGCAAGGCCTGGTTAATGCCGGGGGAAATCTATCATCACATCAGTCGTTACCAGTTCGAGGTAAAAGACTGAATCGAGGTAACCCAGCGCGCCATAGATGCAGCTCAGCAAGAGCCTACCGACAAAGTGATGGAAGGTGCTGAAGCACTGGATGCTGCGGGGTGAGAGCTCACCACTAAACAGAAAAGCGCCAGGTCGACCATTGGGTCGACCTGATTGCAGCAATCGACGGATTAATCGTCGAAATCGTCGGACCAATCGTCGCCGAAATCGTCGCTGCTACCGCTGCTGCCACCACCACTCAAGTCTTCATACTCAGGCTCAGCTTCGGCTTTGGCCTTGCGGGAAGAGGCTGGTGCATCCTTGATATTGCTCAAGTTGATCCGTGCGTGGTGCTTTTCCATAAAGGACGCACGAGCGGCTTTCCATTCTCCGCTGTAATTGCTCTCGGCAGCCTTGAGTCCGGCATCATCAAGCTCATGCAGGTTGGGCTTAACGATGTCTTCAACATACTCAATAATGGCTTTGCGCTCGGTGTTATAAAGATAAACACGTCCCGCGGAAGCTTCGGGCAACTGATTGTCGTGAATGACGATGGAAGTTCCGCGAGCAGTTTTCAACACTCCCCACCAAACCTGTTTCTTCGCCGTGTTATACATATATGCCAATACCTTTTAATCAACACATACACTAGGAATTTACGGTTGTTTGAATTCGCGGGGAAGCACACCACCCCAGCAAAAAATCGACCGAATAACTCGGACGCTTCAAGTTGGGTATTCTTACAGAATCTTTCCGAGAATCAATGCTAAATTAAGCGATTTTTTTGTGATATTTAGATTAATTTCAACCTGTTTTTTTCATTTTTCCGTTTAATCTCGACTTTAGTCGAAAATTTCGCCATATCAAGCAATTCCCTTGAGGCTGAGCACCAGCTTTCCATGATGGGATTTTGCCTCCATGATGCTGTGGACCTTCACCACTTCATCAAGGGGATAAACACCGAAAAGGGGGATACGGCATTGACCGGCGTCGAGCAGCGGCCAAACCTTCTCTTTAAGCTGCTCTGCGATGGCTGCCTTGGCCTCGATACTCAGGGGTCTTAAGGTTGAGCCTGTCCACAGGATGCGTTTACTCATGATGCGAAACACATCCACCTCAGCCCTGGGGCCAGCCTGCATGGCCACAGAAACCATGCGGCCATCATTGGCGAGCATTTTCAGATTGTTATTAACCATGGCACCACCCGCCATGTCCAGCACTACATCCACACCGCGGCCTTCAGTGGCTGCAAGCACCTTGTCCACCAGCGCCTCATCCCGGTAGTCAAAGGCCATGTCAGCCCCCAAACTCAAGCAATAATCGCGTTTATCGGCACTGCCTGAGGTTACCAGCACCCGCGCCCCAAACGCCCTGGCCAGCAGAATAGCCGTGGAGCCAATGCCACCGCTGCCGCCCTGAATAAGCAAGGTCTCGCCCGCCTTGAGGCCACCGCGCATAAAGAGATTGCCCCACACGGTAAAGAAGGTTTCAGGCAGGCCTGCGGCCTCCTCAAGGGACATAGTTAAGGGTATGGGCAAACAGTGTACTGCGGGGGTCACCACCAAGGCGGCATAGCCACCACCGGGCACCAGGGCGCAAACCTTGTCTCCCACTTTTGGCCAGCTGACATCGGCGCCAACCTCAACCACCTCGCCAGAAACTTCCAGGCCCAAAATTGGCGAAGCGCCCGGCGGTGGTGGATAAGCGCCTTTGCGCTGCGCCAAATCCGGTCCGTTAACGCCGGCGGCGGCGACCCGAATCAGCACCTCGCCGGTTATTGGGGAAGGCGCAGGCCCTTGCACCAGTTTCATCACCTCGGGGCTACCGGGGGCATCAAACACAACCTGAGTATGGAGTGAAGTCATAAAGAAAAATTACGCAGACTGAGAAAAGTTGTCCCAAGCATAGCAGCTTCCGGCAAGGCTAAAAGATGAAACTTAACCGGGACTTGAAACACACAACCGCCATTCTGGGTAAGCAGCGTCCACAAAGCAGCGCCATTCCACCGGATGGTGCCCATCCCTTACACAGGTTTTACGTCTTGTGTGCGAGAGAATTAGATAAAAAGGTCCGCGATAGCGGACCCTTCATATCAACACCTGGCCAAAAATGCCTGCAGCCTAACCTCGGCCGCTTACGCTTTTTTGCCAAAACTGCTTGGATAAACCACTGGTTTTACTTGAAAGGCGTGACATACGAGCCCCCAACTGCTCGGCCTCACGGGATTGGCTGAGCACGGCTTCGGCCAGTTCATTGATGGTTTGCAGCGAGTCGCTGATACTGCCCGCCGCGCTGGACTGCTCGGTCATGGCGTGGGCACTGTGATCGGAGAGGGATTTAATGGTGTTGATGGCACTATCCAGCGCCCCAAAAGCCTGTTGCACCTGCTCAAGTCTTGCGGCCAGATTCTTGAGCTGCTGCTGACTGTTATCCAGATTAGCTTCGGCCCGCGCCGTACTGGACTGGAATTTGCGCACTATGCCTTCGATCTGTCCGGTCGACTCGCCGGTGCGTCCTGAAAGCTGCCGCACTTCATCCGCTACCACGGCAAAACCGCGTCCTGACTCGCCGGCACGGGCGGCTTCGATGGCGGCATTGAGCGCCAGCAGATTGGTTTGCTCTGCTATGGTGCCTATGACTTCAAGCACCTGATTGATGGCCTGGCTGTCGCTGGCAATCTCACGCACAACGGCGTCGCACAGGCTCATTTGCTGCTGCAGCTGTTGCATGGCCCGTTCAACCTCCGCCAGCTGCTGTTGCCCAAGCCCCATGGCACTCTGGCACTGTTCCACATCGCTGGCCACCGCCAGCGTATGCTCTTTGACCTCGGCAAAACTCACGTGCAGCTCTTCCACTGCAGCGGCGGCCTGCTGGGTTTGCTGACGCTGACCGTCGGCCCGTTCGGCGCTGCGGGCAATGGCATCAAGCAGCTCATTGCTTTGGTTCGCCATGGTCTCGGTGGAGTCAGCCATCCGCCCCATCACACCGCCGGTTTCATTGGTCATAAAACGCATGGCGAGCATAAGGTCACCAATTTCATCCCGCCGACCTGTGTATACCGCTCTGGCCACGGGATCCTGAATAATACCGCGTGCCTCACTGGCAAGATCGCGCAGCGGCGCCAATAAACCACGGCACCCCAACAGGGCGACGGGCAACAGCGGTAACATCAACCAAAAAGACCACTGGGCGGCAAGGGCCGACAATCCGAGCATCAGGGCCGTCCACAGCATGAGTTTGCCACACACTCCAAAGCGGCTATCCCTGAGCATTGCGGGCTGATGACCTTTCACCAACTCGGCATACAAGGATTCGGCGCGCTCCCTGTGTTTGGCGTTCACCTTGCGGCGCACCGACTGGTATTCGTGGACTTCGCCATCTTCATACACGGGGGTGACATAGGCATCGACCCAGTAATAGTCCCCGTTCTTGCAGCGGTTTTTCACCAACCCCATCCAGGGGCGTCCTTCGCGAATTCGATTCCAGAGCATCTTGAATGCCGCAGGTGGC
Source organism: Shewanella zhangzhouensis (assembly GCF_019457615.1). Classification (NCBI taxonomy): domain Bacteria; kingdom Pseudomonadati; phylum Pseudomonadota; class Gammaproteobacteria; order Alteromonadales; family Shewanellaceae; genus Shewanella; species Shewanella zhangzhouensis. Next base: position 650,540 of record NZ_CP080414.1, on the reverse strand, counting down.
ATATCGGGGTGACGGATGAGATTGTGGGGTTCATTCACCAGTTCCTCTTCCCGGAAACCGGCAATATTACAGAAGTCCTGATTGACGTACTTGATACGCCCTTTCAGATCTGTGGTAGAAAGAATGATGGCCTCGTTGTCGAGCACCACCTCCCTGAGGGTAACGGGTTGGTTGTTGCGCATCTTTTATTCTTGTTGGCCAATTGATGCGCAAGATTTTCACCTTTTAACGCCTGTATTAAATTGATGCAGTGCAAAAAAAGTGTCTCTGAGATGTCTGTTTATTGATCCACTGCACATTTGCAGCAAACAAAAAGCGCTAGTCAAAACCTTTAAAATATACAGTCACTTAAAATCTACTCAGCCGGAACTCAGCCAGCTATTGCGGCAAAACTCCCCCGACAAAGCCCAGCCAGGCTTTGGGGTGCCAGGGCAATCTCAAGCCCCCGTCGACCAGCGCTTACATGCATCTGCTTCAAGGGCTCGGCACTGATATCTATGAGTGTGGGCAAAGGCTTTTTCTGCCCCAGTGGACTTATGCCCCCCACCAGATAACCGCTGGAACGCTCGGCGGCCGCCGGATTTGCCATCACCAGCTTTTTTTGCCCCAGGGCTTTGGCAGCCAGTTTAAGATTCAGCTGCTTTGCTACCGGCACCAAGGCCACGGCGATGGGGGCAGACTTTTCGTCCAGTGCCACCATCAGGGTTTTAAAAACCAATTCGGGCGCAAGCCCCAATTTGTCGGCGGCCTCCATACCGTAGGACGGAGCACGGCTATCGTGCTCATATTCGAGCACCTCAAAAGGGATCCCGGCCTTTTCGGCCTGTTTAATCGCTGGAGTCATGGGCGTATCTGGTTTGGAATTTTCCCCAGTGTGCCAGCCTGATAGCGATGGGTAAATCCAGTCTAAAGCGAAAGCGTGTTAATGCGGGCTGTATGCCAAAACCCAGCAGGCACCATGTGACCCAAACACGCCTTTCTGAAAGTGATTAAGAAAAAACCACACCAGTAATCTGTTGTGGCAGACCCAGACTAGCTGACCTGGCTTAACTCCAGGCCATTGTGAAATGCAACCCTGTCACGCCCGGATTGTTTGGCATGGTAAAGCGCCGAATCGGCACGCTCGAGGATTTGTAGCCAGCTTTGGTCCCTTTCACGCCGCTGAGCCACACCTATGCTGACGGTAAGATTGACTCTGTCTTGCCCAAGGGTAACAGGTTCATTTTGAATTTTGACTCTTAGCCGATTGGCCAACTTACGAGTGCACTCATCATCACTGCCGGGTAGGAGGATCACAAATTCCTCGCCGCCAAAGCGGAACAGATAATCGTAGCCACGCAGCAATAAGGCGCAGGTGTTGGTGACATGCTTGAGCGCCGCATCACCATCAACGTGGCCATAGGTGTCGTTGATTTTCTTGAAATGATCTATGTCCAACACCATGAGCCCCAGCTCGGATGAAGTGCGGGCACTGCGCTCAAACTCACGCACGGCAATGTCATTCAGGGCACGACGATTGAACCAGCCGGTAAGGGGATCTGTGGTGGTAAGTTGCCTCAGCTCAAGCTCCTGGCGACGAATAACCATCGTGGCGCAGGCCATGGTACCCAGGCTTAAAAACACAAAAATCGCCAGGGTGCCCGAGGTTTGGAAAAACTGGCTCCCGGCGTAGGTCAGGTTCATCTCGGCCGAAGTGCCCAGGATCAGAGTGCGCAATAACAATTGCAGCAAAAACAATAACTCCAACACTAACAGAGGCATGCACGCCAGCCTCAGCTCCCTGGCGCCGTAACGCCAGAGTACGGAGATAGTCAGGCCGCTGATGAGCATCAACAGTGGGAAAAACAGTAACAGACGGTTGGCGACGGACGCCTGAACCCAGGGCACGGCGTGCACTGCCGCAATGAAGATGGCCACCGCCACACCAAACTGCCAGTGGGTTTTCAGGCCGAAGTAACGCCTCACCCCCATCAGAACGGCACAGTGTCCGGCAAAATAGAAGGCGTTAGTGAGTACCGGTGCCACCCAAAATGGTTGCGGAAAATGAAACACCAACACAGTCAAACCATTAGTCGCCAAAAAACATAAACCGGCAAAGGACCAGTCGAGCAGACTGTATTCCCTGGGGCTGGCGATAAAGAGTCCCAACAGGCTGATGGTCATCATGGCGCTGGCAAAGGCCGTGGCTATATGTAGGGTGTAAGCGTCCATTCTCACTCTCTTTTTATTGCACTGCACAAATCAGAATGCAGTACCGTATAAGATATTTCTGGCGCCATGTTAACCCAGTCTCGCCAGCGAACTCCAACAAACTTTGATCAGGTTTACCCATATCCGGGCTCACCGAGATCCAGCTTGCCCAAGTTGGCAAGCCACAGACCGCAGAGCTCAGGGGCGGAGTTTGATATAAAGCTCTCCTTCGCGGATTTCTATATCTTCGACCCCATCGGCAAAGGCATTCCAAAAGCCACTGTCGCCGAATTCACTCACCAGATTCACCTGCTTCATATTGCCAAGCCAGGCATTGGGAAGGGGCACGCCCATCAGGCTCACCCCAACCAAAGCCACCACAGGACGGCGACGCTGATCCAAATGGATATCCAGCCCCGCATTCACCCTCAGGGTTTCACCGGCCATGATGGGAAAGTCTCTGGGAATGGGGATCAACAATTTGGCACTGGCGAGGTTGTCGGAAAAATCAATCGCCAGTCGCTCGGCAAACTCCGGGCTGCGACCAATCATGGCGTTGACCTCTTTTTCACTGAAGGTCACCTGCCGCAAATCATCCCTCTCCCGGTAGGGCTCGGGAGTCAGGTCCGTACTTCCCCGGTTGGCTGTCCCTTGCCTGTCTTTATTCGATGGACGTTGAATATCCCAGCCCAGGGTGTCCAGCTTGGCCTCGAGTTTCTTCTCCTCTTTGGCGCTCAGGGTCACAGGGGTAAAGGGGCTTGGGAAAATATAGGTACGGATAATCAAAAAGCTTGCCACGACAGTCAATAACATCACGGCCAGAATAATGAGCAATACCTGTGCACCACTGAAGCCACGTTTATCAGCGCTGGTTCTTGTATTCATCCACTTGTCCCCTATCGTCTTTGCCCGGCATGTTACCGCCCTGACGCTCGAAAGGACAGCACCACGGATAGCGAGAGTAGTCAGGACAGAGCCCTGGCTGGCCCGAATCACTCTCGCTGTTTTTTGCCTTCCATTAAATTCTTCTAATATTATCGATTTAGGTTTACGCTGAACATCTTTCATGATGGGAGAAGATTTCATGACATCCAAACTAATCGGGGCTTTTGGCCTGTTGCTGATGGCCACTACCCATGGTGCCCAGGCGACTACGGCACCCGCCATGCCACCACAGGCAGCACTTTGCGGCAGTTGCCACGGCCCCCAGGGCCTTGGCGTAGAACCGCTGGGACCTCGTTTGGCGGGGTTATCGAGCGAGTACATTCAAAAGCAAATCAAAGATTTTCAATCTTCAAAACGGCAAAACCCCACCATGACGCCCATGGCCATGACGCTGCAGGGCGATGCCTTGATTGTCCAGGTTGCGGATTATTTTGCGGCGCAAGCCGTACCCAGCGTCAGCATTCAGCGCCGTGGTGAGCAAGTGACATTTAAGGACAGCACAGAGCAACTTGCCTACCAGGGAGATTGGTCCCGTGAGTTACCGGCCTGTGTCACCTGCCATGGCCCATCGGGCATCGGCGCTGGCACCTTCCCCCGTCTTGCCGGACAACAAGCCAGCTACCTCAAGAGTCAACTGCTGGCCTGGCAGGCAGGAACGCGTCAGGGTGACAGTGACGGCATGATGGCCAATGTTGCCAATAAGCTCTCGGCGGCGGAAATTGACGCCATTGCCCACTATTTTGCCAACCTGAAGTAAGGACGCCCGACATGAAACCTGTACTGATGTTGATGCTGGGCGCCGCAGCGGTTACGGCCGCCCACGCAGCTCCACCTGCCACCACCAGCCTGCCCGATCGCCAGGCACAGCTACCCTCATCTCCCAAACTCGAGGGCCAGGAATATCTCATCCCAAGACCACTGGAGAGCATTCCTCAGGGTGCCTTTGGCGATAAGGTACGCCGCGGCTATCAGTTATTTGTGAATACCCAGCAGCTGAGGGGCAAGTATGTTGGCAACGAGCTTAACTGCGTAAATTGCCATATGGATGCGGGCCGCAAACCCAATGCCTCACCCATCTGGGGGGCCTTTTTTGCCTATCCGGCGTACCGCAAGAAAAACGACAAGGTCAACAGCTTTGAAGAGCGCATACAGGGCTGCTTTACCTATTCCATGAATGGCAAAGCGCCACCTTCCGGCAGCCCTGAACTGGTTGCCATGTCTGCCTATGCCTATTGGCTGGGAATGGGCGGCCTGATGGTTCAATACGGTGTTGCCGGTGAAGTGCCCCAGCTTGATGATGCCGAGTTGCTAAAGGGCGCAAAGCGCGATGATTTTCCAGCACCGGATGCCATCAAGGCGGCATTGACGGTAGACGCCCGAGCGCAACTGCCCGGCAGGGGTTATCCGGCAATCCCCAAACCAGAGCTGCCTTACGATGCCAGCCGAGGTGCCTTGGTGTATCAGGCCCATTGCCAATCCTGCCATGGCAGTGACGGGCAGGGGCAGGCCATTGCCGGCGTCTATGCCTTGCCGCCCCTGTGGGGACCGCAAAGCTTTAACTGGGGAGCGGGCATGCACAGGGTCAACACGGCTGCTTTTTTCATCTATGAAAATATGCCACTTGGAAAGAGTATGCAGCTGACAACTCAGCAGGCCTGGGATGTGGCGGCCTTTATCAACGCCAAAGAACGGCCCCAGGATCCTCGCTTCGAAGGCAATCTGGACGCAACCAAGTCTCGCTACCACAAGCACGATGGTTACTACGGTACCACCCAGGATGGGGTGCTGCTGGGTAAAGACGCCTTCCCTGTGTTTCCAGCCACACACTGAAATGTAAACGCCCCTGCCCGATGATGCGGGCAGAGGCTGCTACCGGCAGAGTACGCAACCACGCTGCGCGCCTGCGATGACTACAGGAGCCAGATTGTCTGCGCGTCCGGGCGCCGTCAGGGGGCATGGATAAAGCGGGCAATACGCTGATAGGTGCTTAAACACTCTTCTGCCACCAGGTCGTGAAGCAGCATATAGGCGTGGATCATGTCCTCCAGCCCGTGATGCTCTACCTTTACCCCCGCGCGCTGTAACGCCTCGGCATAGGCCCGGCCTTCATCGCGAAGCGGATCGCAGCCAGCAGTGAAGATCAGCGTTGCAGGCAATCCAGCCTCGATACGACCGTGCAGTGGCGATGCCGCCCTCACCTTTTCAGCATCCAGGGCCGAATCCTGAAAGTATTGCTCGAAATACCACTTCACCCTTGGGGTTTCCAGCAAGAAACCCGCGCCGTTGCTCTCGTACGAGGCGCTCGCCATGGTGTAATCCACGCTGGGATAAATCAGAATTTGCTTGCGAATATCCAGACTCGGGTCAGCCAGACTGCGCTCACTCAAACTGGTGCAGATGGCACCGCCCGCACTGTCGCCCATGATGCAGGGGCCGGTGATAAAAGCGACGTCCTCCAGCACTTCGGCGTAGTGGCGCAGGGCATGCTCGCAATCCTCAAGACCCGCAGGATAAGGATGCTCAGGTACCAAGCGGTACTCCACACTAATCACCACGCAGTGAGCTGTGCTCGCCAACTGGCGGCAGATGGGGTCGTATAGCTCCACACTGCCACACATGTGGCCGCCACCATGGCAGTGCACCACCACAGGCAAGGCGCTATGTGGGTCGGGGCTGTAAACCCGTGCGGGAATGGCTCGGTCACCAAGTTGCCAGGCTCTGTCGGCGATGTAGCTCACATCGGGTTTACAGGTCATGAAGGCGGCGAGCTTATTGAGATTCTCCCTCAACAGCGCCGGTGTGAACTGAATGTTTTGCTCCCTCGCAAGGGCTATGTTTTGGTTGGCTTGGGCCAGAAACTCCGCCAGCTTTGCTGACGCCGAACCACGTGGAGAGTCTTGCATGCTTATTCCTTGGGTTTTCCGGTTTCAGGGAGAAAATAGCTGCCAACAAATACGGTGGCGCTCAGCAGGGTAATAAGGACAAAAGAGGCGAAATAGCTGCCCTGATTCATGTCCACCAACTTGCCAAAGAGCCACAGCACTATGGTGGAAATGAGATAACTGATGGACCAGAAGAGGCTGAAAATCACCGTGATTTTTTGCCCCGTCATCTTTGGCAACTCGTGGGGAATGCTGACAAGGGCCGTCACCGGCAGGAAGATACAAAAACCCAGTACGATGGCGCACAGGGTTTGCAGCCAGGGTTCGCTGCCAAAGGATAAGCCCAGCACAGTGATAAAAATCACCAGCCCGCTTATCCGGATGATGGGCAGTCGCAGCGGCTGTTTGCGGCTGTAGAGGATACCGGCGACAGTGCCGAGAATACCAAAGCCAATCACCCACTTGCTTTGGCTGATGCCCGCCTGGGGATAAAAGGTAAACAGGCAAATATAAAAAGACAGCAGACCGGAATAAGTTAAGGCGTACGCCCAGTTAAAGCCGTCCTTCAAACCATCGAGATAACTGTAATGGCTGGACTCTTGAGCTGGCACACCAGCACCTGGCTGCTCGCGGTCGAACTTCACCATCAGCCACAGCAGTGCCAGCGCCAGACTCGCCAATGAAAACACCAGCAAACTTTGCTGCCAACCGCCGGTAATGGCATTGATGGCAGGCATGCCCCAGAGCACGATTGCGGTACCCACGTTAAAGGCCACTGCGTTCAAGCCGTTGATCACCGGGCGCTCTTCGGGGGCAAACCAGTGCATCACTATGGGGTTGAAATACACAATCATAAAGGCGCCGCCAAGCCCCATCAGAAAGCGGCTGACCAGGAGCACATCGTAGTTGGGGGCGTAGGGCGTGACTATGCCGGTCACTATCAACAAGGCCGCCACCAAAAAGGCGTATTTCACCCCGAATTTCAATGTGAGGTAAGCTGCGGCAAAGGTGCCGACAATCTTCGCCAGGGTCACGGCGCCGCTCAGTAAACTCGCCGAGGCAAAGCTCTCGATATGCATCGAGGCCATTATCTGGTCCATACTCGCGGTGCCGCCAACCCATGCCATGGCAAATAATACGTAACTGGTAAAAACCAGACCTTCCACCAGATATTTATGGGTTATTTTCATAGGCGTAATGGCTCAAAACCTGAGATGAATATTGGGGGCTAGGTTATCTGATGAAGTGGGATAAAGAAGTACTACCTTAGTGCACCGCAGAGGGATCAAGCCTTTAACAATCGGCCTGCCTGGTGTAGCTTGGCTGGGTATTGGAACATCATTCTGGGGTTTATTTTGCTGGCTTGGCTGTCTGTTGATACCTGGTGGATCAGCGTTATTTCAATCGCCTATTTGGCCGTGCTCTTTATTGTTGCTCAATGGGGGCAAAACCAGCCCTTCGGCCAGTGGCGAAAAAGACCCTGGGTTTACAGCCTGTCTTTGGGGGTATGTTGTACCTCCTGGGCCTTTTACGGCACTGTCGGCCAGGCCGCCACCACAGGTGCCTGGCTGGCACCCATTTATATCGGCTCCATTATGTGTCTGGTGCTGGCCTGGCCCATGTTGATGCGCACCCTGCACATAGTCAAAAGCCAGAACCTCACCTCCATCGCCGACTTCATTGCCTGCCGCTTCGACCGCTCGCCCAAAATTGCCGCCAGTGTGGCCATGGTATCGCTGCTGGGCACCATTCCTTACATCGCCCTGCAACTTCGGGCCATCAGTACCAGTTTTGATCTCCTGACAGGCACCTTCCAGTCTGGAATAAGCACGGCGTTTATCGTGACTATTGTGCTGATTATATTCAGCATTTTATTCGGCACCCGCCAGTTGTCGGCAAGTAAGCAAAATCAGGGGCTGGTGCTGGCCATTGCCTTCAGCTCGGTGGTGAAGCTGCTGGCACTGACGACTGTGGGCATCTTTGCCACCTTTTATATTTTCGACGGCTTCAGCGATCTCCTCTCCCGGAGCCAAACGCTCCCCACCAGCACAGAGGCCAACTCCCTCTATTTTGTGCTGTCGCAAATCCTGCTGGGGGCCATCACCATCTATGCCCTGCCCCAGGAGTTCCACATGATGATGATTGAGAATCATCATGCCAAAGAGCTCAAATCTGCCCGTTGGATGGTCCCCCTGTACCTGCTGCTCATGAATGCCTTTATTCTGCCGATAGCCCTTGCGGGCCAGCTGAGTTTCCCAGGCGGCAGTGTGGATGCCGATACCTATGTGCTTACCCTGCCGCTGTTTTACCAACAGGCCTGGTTGGGGGTACTGGTGTATCTCGGTGGTCTTGCCGCAGCAACCGCCATGGTGATTGTGGCGGCCATTGTACTGAGCACCATGATATCCACGGAGATCCTCACTCCGCTGCTGCTCCGTCTGCCCAGATTCAGTTCTCAGCAAACACCGCAGCTTGCGGGAATTCTGCTGAACCTGCGCCGCGTCGCCATTGCCGCCATCCTGTTATCGGCCTTTGCCTTTGAGCGCTATATCGACCAGCAAAATCACCTCGCCAGCATAGGCCTTTTATCTTTTGTGTTGTTGTCGCAATTTGCACCCGCCGCCGTGGGAGCGCTGTACTGGCGCAGGGCCAACACCCAGGGTGCTTTCTGGGGCATGTTGCTGGGCAGCCTGGTCTGGCTCTACACCCTGCTGCTGCCCGCCACCTTCCCCGATGCCAACTGGGTTCTCAACGGCCCATGGCACATCGGCTGGCTCACCCCCAATGCCCTCTTTGGCCTTAATGGTCTGGATAACATCAGCCACGGCCTCTTCTTCAGCCTGCTGGTGAATATCGGTAGCTTCGTGCTTATTTCCCTCTTCCGAGAGCAGAGTGTGGGCGAGCTCTTGCAGGCCGATGTGTTTGTAAACCGCAAGCAGTTGCAGCTTGAGCGCCATCTGTCGGTGAGCGATTTGGCCAGCCTGCTACACCGCTTTATCAACAAAGAAGAAGCCGATGCCCTGGTGACAAAAGCCAAACTGCTGGGCTCTGAGCTGTCGTCCCGCCGGGAGGAACTGGTGGATTACACCCGGCTGAAACTCTCAGGTGTATTGGGGTCCGCCTCCACCCGCATGGTGATGAACGCCGCCTCCCGCGCCCAGCAAGTGCCGCTGGAGGATGTGGTCAGCATTGTCGATGAAGCCAACCAGATATTTGAATTCAACCGTGAACTGCTGCAATCGGGGGTGGAAAATATCGAGCAGGGGATAAGCGTGGTCGATGCCGACATGCGCCTGGTAGCCTGGAACAAGCGTTATATTGAGCTCCTTGATTATCCAAAAGATTATGTAAAAGCGGGCATCCCAATCGAGAAGCTGCTGCGCTACAACATAGCACGCGGCATCATAGTCGGTGACGAGGCCCACGAGCTGGTGGAGAAGCGCCTCGCCCATATGCGCAGCGGCAGCCCCCATCATTTCCAGCGCACCATGCACGATGGCCGGGTGCTGGAAATCCGCGGCCAGGCGATGCCGGGGGGCGGCTTTGTCAGCACCTTCAGCGATATCACCGCCCACATTCAGGCCGAAAAGGCACTGCAGCAAGCCAACGAAACGCTGGAGAAACGGGTCGAGAGCCGCACCCGGGAGCTCGCCAAGGCCAAGGCCGAAGCCGAAGCCGCCAACAGCAGCAAAACCCGTTTTTTGGCCGCGGCCAGCCACGACCTGATGCAACCCTTTAACGCGCTCACCCTGTTCACTGAGATGCTGAAGCAAAGGGTGACCTCCACCGAGCTTCAGGATTTGGCGACCCATATCGAAGACTCTCTCAATGTGGTGGAAAGTCTGCTGTCTGACCTGGTGGAAATCTCCCGCCTCGACAGCAGCAGTCTGAAAACCGAGCAGAGCCAATTCGCCCTCGATGACTTGCTCTCGACGCTGGTAAACGAATTCAAGGTGTTATCCAAAGAGCAGGGGATTGAGTTTGGCTATCAGTTTTCATCCTGCTTTGTGCAAAGCGACCAACGCCTGCTACGGCGCATCATTCAAAATTTCCTCTCCAACGCCTTTCATTACTCCCCTGCCGGCGCCCTGAATCAGGTTCAGGCAGCATCGCGAGTACAGCTGGAGGGTGGAGAGTCGATGGCAAGCGGCGGCGAATTTGTCCCAAGAGTACTGCTTGGGGTTCGCAGGCGTCAGGACAGCCTGCTTATTCAGGTATGGGACAATGGCCCGGGGATCCCGGCGGAAAAACAGCAGGCAATTTTCGGTGAATTTGAACGCCTGGAACAGACCCGGGAAATTCCCGGACTCGGCCTCGGCCTGGCGATTTGTGACCGCATAGCCAAGCTGCTTGGCATCCGGATTTATCTGCATTCTGAGCTTGGTAAAGGCACTTGCTTCAGCGTGGAAGTACCAAGGATAAGGCAGCAAAAGCTGCCCGGTAATGTGGTCAAACTGCGGCGCGACGACGAGACCATGGGCGACAGCTTCGATATTCAGGTGCTGGTTATCGACAACGACGAGCTGATGCTAAAAGCCATCTCTTCGCTGCTTCTCGGCTGGGGTTGTAAGGTACTGACGGCCAGAGATGAAGCGAGTGCCCTGGCACAGCTTGAAGGGACGGACACGCCCAGACTGATTCTTGCGGATTATCACCTGGATGATGACCAGAACGGGGTTTCGCTGGTGCAAAGCCTGCTTGAGCATCCAAGGCTTTTACAAGCGCGCCCCACCTGCGTTATCTGCTCGGCAGACCCCTCAGAGGCCGTCCGGCAGCACACCAGCAGCGCCAATTTCAGCTTTGTGCGTAAACCGGTGAAAGCCACTGCACTTAAGCGGCTGATTAAGCAACTGTCATGAGTCATTGCATCGGCTTGATACAGGATTGATTAACGCAACGCTGCGCGAGGGCACCCCCCGGGCGCAAACAAAAACAGTGGCCATATGCCACTGTTTTTTTATTTTCGCTTTTTATGTGCGCTTTTTATGTTCTTAAGCGGTTTGCTCAGGCAGTCGCCGCCTGCTTGTCGCTACTGGTGATCATCAATTGCTGGAACACCAGCCCTGCCTGGGTGCGATTGTAGACTTCCAGTTTCAGCAGTATGGCCGACACATGCTTTTTAACCGTGGTTTCCTTGATATTGAGATCGTAGGCAATTTGTTTGTTAAGGCGGCCATTGGCAATGCTGGCAAGCACCGTGTATTGCTGCGGCGTGAGCTGAGCGAGCTGCTTTGCCAGCCGCTGATGCTCTGCCGCCGTCTGTTGGTCGACATTGATGTCGGTGTTCTCCGGCAGCCACACCTCGCCATCGAGCACTGTGCCTATGGCATCGGCTATTTGATTGAGGTTGGCCGACTTGGGAATAAAGGCGCTGGCACCCAAATTGATTGCCTTGCGAATGATGTCGGGCTGATCGTCCGATGACACCATAATCACCACGATATCGGGGAAATGGTTCTGCAACAGGGTTAATCCGGTAAACCCTTCATTACCCGGCATATGCAGGTCGAGAAATACCAGCTCAATATCGGGATGACTTTCAATGACTCTGATGAGTTCCTGAAAGTTTTCGGCCTCCAATACTTCAGCCGTATTTACATTTTTGAGAACGGCCTGAGTTAATGCTGCGCGAAATAGTGGGTGGTCATCTGCAATAGCCACTTTTATCTGAGACATAATCCACTCCCTTTATTTTTAACCCAGTTTAATCACACCAGAAATTAATTCCAGACAAACCTGTCCTGCTTCAATAAATAACCGACTCAGGGGAGTCGGTTATTTACGAATTATGCTGGCAATAAATGCTAGAAACTGTATCCCACGGTGAGTGAAATGGTTTCCGGATCGCCATAATAGCCAATTAATGTATTGTCACCACCCAATCCTGGAATATAGCCACCGTTGCCGTCCGGCGTCACGAAGGCATAGTTACCCACCAGGTATTCTTCATCGGTGATGTTTTTCCAGTGCAATCCGGCAGTCCAGTGACCGTCATTGCTGTACCAGTTCAGCCCCAGATTCAGCAGGCCATAACCGTCCTGGCTCAGCAGGTTATCCACTACAGCCAGGTCATAGTCGCTGCGGTAGTAGTAGTTTCCGTTTGCCACAAAGCTGCCGAAATCCGTGTCTATGTTGTAGCTGAAGCCCACGTTGGCTGTGGTATCCGGGGTGTTGGTGATGGTGTAGGTATCGCTGATATCGATTTGATTCCCATCCGCATCGTAAGAAATCACCTCATCAAAGTTGGCATCGATAAGACCCAGGCTGGCGAACAGATTCAATGATTCAGTGGCAGCATATTCCAGCTCAAGCTCCAGACCCGATGCCGTGGAGGTACCAATGTTCCCGAGACGCTGATTGAGGTCAGCAGCATCTTCACCGGGCAAGACGGTCACGAACTGGCGATCTTTATGGTTCAGGTAAAAAGCCGTGGCGTTGATGCGCAGGTTGTTGTTCCACTCGCTCTTCACACCCACTTCAAATGAATCAACCACTTCTGGATCTACTGCCGGCTCAGGCCCGGTCGCCCTTGGGTTAAAGGTACCGGACTTAAAGCCCTGGGAGTAACTGGCGTAGAACATCATGTCGTCGTTTAGCTGGTACTCGACCCCGACTCTGGGGGTGAATCTGGACCAGGTCTCTTCATCGTCGAGCACCTTGGGGATACTGGCTTCAATCTGGGCCTCGTCCCGTACATAACCCGGATACCAACCTGTCTCTGGATAGATGCTGTCGAAAATCACCCCGTTGTAAACGGTGGCATCCTTGGTCTCGCGGGTGTAACGGGCACCCAGGGTCAGCGACAGTTTGTCGGTGATATCGTAAGAGCCCTGAGCATAGGCGGCATAGCTTTCGCTGTTGTTGCAACCCCGTACTTCACGGGTCAGGCCACCATACGCCTTGAAAGCCTCTTCGAGAATGGCATCGAACACGCCGCAGGAGTCACCTTTAAAGTAATAGAGGCCAGACACCAGCTTGAGATTTTCACCATCATAGTTTGCCTGGAACTCCTGACTGAACTGCTCATCATCGTAGATGGCAGGCACATCGAAGATACGCAGGCTGGTGTTGTCAAAGTCGATGTTGGTGGGCGAATAGCTCTCACGGGATGAGGTGACTGACTTAAGGGTCCAGTCATCATTCAGACCATATTCCAGCGTCAGCCCCCAACCTTCGGTTTCCACCTTGTTCCAGGTGGGCATGCTGGTATAGGAGTCGTACTTGCTGTCAGGCACGGGCGCATTGGTGAGCAAGCTTGGCAGAATACGATACCCACCCTTGGCGTTGGAATCGTCCTCTGTTTTGTCATAGGTCAGACGCATAAAGAGCGCATCTGTCGGGGTATATTCCAGGCTGATACGGCCTGCCATCAGGTCTTTATTATAGTTTTCAGTGTCTTGATCGTTCAGCGCCGAAGTAACAAAGTCACCGTAACCGTCACGGCTTAAACTGGCCACCGCAAAACCAAAATAGAGTTTATCGTCAACCAGGGGGTACTGACCTGCTACCTTGAAATCACGCTGTGCATAGCTGCCAACGGTGGCGTTCAGGCTCAGCTCGGCATCGCCGCTCATCTTCCTGGTCACGTACTTCACCGCGCCGCCTATGGTGTTTTTACCATAGAGGGTGCCCTGCGGGCCGCGCAGCACTTCGATGCGCTGTACATCGAGAATGTCCAGCACTGCGCCCTGTGGACGGGCAACATACACATCATCGATATAAATACCGACCCCGGGCTCATAACCCCAGAGCGGGTCTTCCTGGCCTACACCACGGATAAAGGCGGTGAGCGTTGAGTTGGTGCCCCGGCTCGCCTGCAGGGTGGTGTTGGGGGAAAACTGCTGAATTTCGGTCATGACATTGATGCCATTTTCAGCCAGATCCGTGGCGCTGACCGAGGTCACGGCAACGGGCACATTCTGCAGACTTTCCACGGTTTTGCGCGCGGAAACCTCAATGCGTTCCAAGGTGGCTTGCTTCTCCCCTGTGCTATTTTCATCTTCGGCGACAGCATATTGTGCTGCCAGTGCCGATGAGATAGCTAAAGCAATGCAACTCATTTTAATAGTGTTCTGTTTCATACAGAGTTCCCGTTGTAGTATTTATTTTTTAAAGGTTGGTACTTACTGCTATTTAAGTTCACATCGACTCTATAGCAGTTCCTTAAAAATTAAATCGGTACTATAGTAGTATGTGTTTATAACCAGTTGTTTTTAAATTGATTCAACTAAACAACGTATTCACTCTGCCATCGATAAAATTTCAAAATCATATCGAATTCAAGACTGTTTAAAAAGTCAAAGTGATTTTAAAACCGGCTGAAGAAGCGGTGTGAAAACTCATTTAATTTAATCAGCCTATAATCCCCAGGACCGAATAATTTCATCCATACTGCCGATGGGTGCCTTCAATAAAAAGTCCCCTTCTTTTCCGCCATTATTTATTTCCGGATTCACTGCAATGCCATGGCCCATGTTATTAATCTCCACCAAAGCAACCCGCAAAAGCCCATTGGCATCGGTCCAGCGGCTTATCCGATAATCGGTAGATTGTTCGACCCTCGGCGCTGTCTCCATTCCGGATAACTGCACCCACTGCGCCGCGAGGCTCTGGGCATTTTGTGGATGCACCACCGCATCTGTTGTGCCCGTCCAGATGCTGAGGGTCGGCCAGTGGGCTTGCTCGGGATGTAACTTGCGCACAAAGCTAACAAGCTCCTCGGTGGATTCTGCTGGCCCTTTTTTCATGCAGGAAATGGCTTTGGTAAGGTTATCGGCACAGGGATAAGGCAGGCCGGCTATCACGGCCCCGGCGCTGAACAGGTCCGGATAATTTACCAGTGCCGCGCTGGCCATGGCACCACCAGCAGAGAGACCCACCAGATACACACGTTTGGTGCCGGTGCTGACCTGCGCCCGGATAATCATGTTTTTCAGCGATAGCATTTCGCCGCTGTCAGCCTGAGTATCCTGCGCGGAAAACCAGTTGAAACAGCGTTTTACGTTATTATCAAAACTCTGTTGTGGCACCAATACGGCAAATTGCTTTTCTTGTGCAAGGCCAGTTAACCCGCTGTTGTCAGCAAGCTCGATACCGTCCTGTACGCAGCCGTGCAGCAATACCACCAGTGCACTGCCGGGGTTGGTTGCAGGCGTATAGATTGACGCCGTCAACGCCCCGGGATTGGCACCAAAGTCGTTAACCGGCTCAAATACCTGGGCGGAAGCATGGGCCGCAACACTCAGAGAGAGACTGCAGCTTAAGACAGCCGCGGCCTTAAGCGCCAACGAAGAGATTTTGAGCATAAACAGGCTCCAACACAGAAATACAGACACTGCAAACTTGCGTAATTTGCACCCGGCTGACAATGGCACTTTAGATCCAGAACTGTCCTGACCCACGCCACAGACACAAGCATTAGCTACCGGACTTACCCCCGCTTAAAGCTCATTTCGGGCACATGCTCAGGCACCACCAACTCACCAGCCGTGAGTTTGATAATCTCTTCTACACTCACACCGGGGGCGCGCTCCAGCAGATGGAACTTCCCATCTTTAATTTCGATAAAGGCGAGATCGGTGAGCACCTTTTTGATACAGCCTTTGCCGGTCAGCGGCAGGCTACATTGGGTGAGCAGCTTGGATTCGCCCTGTTTCGAAGCGTGGGTCATGGTCACTATGATGTTGTCGGCGCCCGCCACCAAATCCATGGCGCCGCCCATACCCTTGATGAGTTTCCCCGGGATCATGTAAGAGGCGATATTGCCCTGGGTATCCACCTCAAAGGCGCCGAGCACAGTCAGGTCCACGTGGCCACCACGGATCATGGCGAACGACTCAGCGGAGTCGAACAAGGCCGCGCCGGTCGCCATGGTCACCGTTTGTTTGCCCGCATTGATAAGGTCGGGGTCAACTTCATCCTCAGTGGGAAAAGGCCCCATGCCCAGCAAGCCGTTTTCCGATTGCAGCATGACTTCCATCCCATCGGGAATGTAGTTAGCCACCAGAGTAGGAATACCTATGCCGAGGTTGACGTAATAGCCGTCTTTGAGTTCCTGTGCGACACGCTGGGCGAGTTGTTCTCTGGAAAGTGCCATGGTGAACTCCTATTGGCCTTGTGAAGAGGGACGTATGGTGAGCTGCTCGATGCGCTTCTCGAAACTGCCCTGGATCAATCTGTCGACGTAAATGCCGGGTGTATGGATTTCATCGGGGTCCAGCTCGCCTGGCGCAACAATTTGCTCCACCTCCACCACGGTAATCTTGCCCGCCATAGCCGCCAAAGGATTGAAATTACGTGCCGTTTTACGAAAGACCAGGTTGCCATAGGTATCGGCTTTCCAGGCTTTGACCAGGGCAAAGTCGCCCTTGATGGACTCTTCGAGAATGTATTGCCGGCCGTTGAACTCTTTCACTTCCTTGCCCACGGCCACCTCGGTACCAAAGCCCGTTGCCGTGTAAAAGGCCGGAATTCCGGCACCCGCCGCACGCATTTTTTCCGCCAGCGTGCCCTGGGGGGTCAACTCCACTTCCAGCTCGCCCGACATCATTTGCGCTTCAAAGTTGGCGTTTTCCCCCACGTAGGAGGCCACCATCTTCCGGATTTGTTTATCCAGCAGCAGAATGCCCAAACCGTATTCGGTTGTGCCGCAGTTGTTGGACACCACGGTGAGATTTCGCGTGCCCTTGCGTTTGATTTCCTTGATGAGATTTTCAGGTATGCCGCACAGGCCAAAACCTCCGGCTATCACTGTCATCCCGTCTTCGAGTCCAGCCAACGCCTGTGCGTAACTGGTAACGACTTTATTCAATCCCGCCACAATCTGCTCTCTTACCCTGGGTGATGTGTGGCGCCTACTATCACCCAATTTTAGGAGTCGGCCTATGGTACTAAGGTCCCAAATAAAAGCCGGGCCCGTTGCTCTATTCTGGGGACATCAATCGCGAGCCTGTCAGCCCGGACGCACGCGCCCTGCGCGCGGAAAATGTCGGTCTGGCGGACTTGCATCACATACACAGAGTAACGGGAGACACCAGTGATGTCGGGTGGACAAAGGAGTTTAGAAGGCAAGGTCGGGCTTATCACAGGCTCCACCAGTGGGATTGGCCTGGCCACGGCTCAGGTACTGGCCGAGCAGGGTTGCAACCTGATATTGCATGGGCTGTTACCAGAGGATGAAGGCCAATCCCTGGCGGCCGACTTTGCGGCCCAATACGGCATTCGCACCTTTTTCAGCAATGCAGACTTGCGCCAGCCAGAGAGCATCCACCGCTTTATGACAGAAGGCACTGAAGCCCTCGGCAGCATAGATATTCTTGTCAACAATGCCGGTATTCAGCACACCGACTCAGTAGCCAATTTCCCCATTGAAAAATGGAACGATATCATCGCGATAAATCTGTCATCGGCCTTTCACACCATACAGCAGGCCGTACCCGCCATGGCGCAAAAGCGCTGGGGCCGGATCATCAATATCGCCTCGGTACATGGCCTGGTGGCATCGGTAAATAAGGCCGCCTATTGTGCTGCCAAGCACGGCATTGTCGGCCTGACCAAGGTGGTTGCCATCGAGTGCGCCGAGCAGGGCATTACCGTTAATGCCATCTGCCCCGGCTGGGTCGACACTCCCCTTATCAACAAACAGATAGAGGCCGTCGCCAACACCAAAGGGCTTGACTATCACGAAGCCAGATACCAATTGGTCACCGCCAAACAGCCGCTGCCGGAAATGCTCGACCCCAGGCAAATAGGCGAATTTGCGCTGTTCCTCTGCGGTGATGCTGCCCGCGGCATCACAGGGGCTTCACTCGCCATGGACGGGGGCTGGACGGCCCAGTAACCCGGGGCACGTGAGGAAGAGACCCGGGCATTGGCACTGGATTGCCCAAAAACAAAAAGCTCCCTGATGGGAGCTTTTTTGATTCTGACCTTTCGATTCAGACCAAGAATTAATGGACTGAATTAGAACGGGATATCGTCGTCCCAGCCATCATCCAGATCAGGGGTGTAGTTTTGCTGCTGTGGCTGAGGGGCCGGACGCTGCTGTGGTGCCTGCTGTGGCTGGTAAGCCGGAGCAGACTGCTGAGGCTTGCTCTGATAACCGCCCTGCTGCTGTGGCGCCTGCTGACCATAACCACCCTGAGCCTGCTGTGGCTGCTGATAAGCCGCTTGCTGAGGCTGCTGTGCAGGAGCGCTGTAGCTTGGCTGTGCGGCCTGCGGCGCCGGTGCGTATTGGTTTTGAGCAGGTGCGCTGTAACCGCCCTGAGACTGGCCACCCTGACCAGCTGCAGGCGCGCCCTGACCCTGGCCCTGGTTGCGTCCACCAAGCATCTGCATGCTGCCGCTCTGATCCACTACGATTTCAGTAGTGTATCTGTCTTGACCACTCTGATCTTTCCACTTACGGGTTTGCAGCTTGCCTTCCAGGTATACCTGAGAGCCCTTGCGCAGGTACTCACCGGTGATTTCAGCCAGCTTGCCAAACATCACCACACGGTGCCATTCGGTACGCTCCTGCTGCTGACCTTGGTTGTCCTTCCAGGACTCACTGGTGGCGACCGTGATATTGGCTACCGCATTGCCGTTGGGCATGTAGCGCACCTCAGGGTCTTGCCCAAGGTTACCTACCAGAATCACTTTATTCACACCACGACTGGCCATTCAATCTCTCCCGAAATTTTGCGTATAAAACAGAGTTAATTTGCAGAGCCTAACACAGCTCTGGCTTCTCTTAAATCGAATTGCTCATCCACTTTGAGGTAAGCAACTTTTTCTTCAAGCACCACAATGGCTTCGGCTACACCGGCCAATTGCGACAGCCTGCTGGCCATCTCGCGGGCCTGCTCACGGCCTGCCACCTTGGCTTCCAGAGTGTAGCTCTTGAGCAGTACCGGGTTCTTCATCCCCAGGGTGAGCACCAGCCACAGCGCCATCAAACCCAGCGCCACCACAAACACGCCCGCCGCTCCCAACAACTGGAAGGCGCCGCCGCCCAGCAGACCACCGCAGAAGGCGCCAAGGAACTGACTGGTGGAATACACGCCCATGGCCGAGCCCTTTTCACCCACGGGGCAAAACTTGGCAATCAGGCTGGGCAGAGAGGCTTCAAGGTAGTTAAAACCGGTAAAAAACAGCAGCACGGCAAAGGCCAACAACCACAGGTTATCGGCAAAGAGCGCCATCACAGCGAGGGCCAGCATCATGATCACCAATGCCACCTGGAACATGCCCTTGGTGTTCTTACGCTTCACGCCGATGATGATAAGCGGCACCATCAAGAAAAAGGCACCGATAAAGGCCGGGAAGTAGAGCATCCAATGCTTTTCTTTGACAAGGCCTGCATCCACCAGATCCAGCGGCAGCGCCACAAACACCGCCGTCAGCACCAGGTGCAAAATAAAGATACCGGCATCGAGGCGAAACAGCTGCGGGTCTTTGAGCATCCGCATCAGCTTGGCAGGCGCCGCCAGGGTGTCACCCTTGGGTGCCTGATGCACCGGATTTGGCACCAAAAGCTGCACTATCAGCATGCCAAAAAGCGCCAGGCCAGCGGTGAGGGCAAAGAGCCCCGAAAGCCCCATATGCTGCGCCACCACAGGGCCCACCAGCAATGACAGCGCAAAGGAAAAACCGATACACATGCCAATAATGGCCATGACCTTGGTGCGCTGCTCGTCACGGGTCAGGTCGGCGGCCAGCGCCAGTACGGCGGCGGCAATGGCCCCCATGCCCTGCAGGGCACGGCCGAAGACTACTCCGTAGATGCTGTCGGCCATGGCGGCAACCACGCTGCCCACGGCAAACACCAGCAAGCCGATAAGAATAATGGGCTTGCGGCCAAATTTATCCGACAGAATACCCATGGGGATTTGCAGCAGCGCCTGGGTCAAACCATAGGCGCCAATGGCGATACCCACCCACAGGGGTGAGAAACCTTCGAGGTGTTGGCCGTAAAGGGCAAACACCGGCATGATCATAAACAGACCCATCATTCGCAGGCCGAATACGCTGGCCAGTGAAAAGGCGACTTTTTTCTCGGTGGCCGAAAGACCGCTGTTAGCCATGGCTGAAAACCTTGATTCTAGAATGCACCGGGGGCGCGAATGGTAGCACAGCGGCCACACTCCCCCAAGTTGGCGATCCGGCGTTTGAGATGCCGGAAGTGAAAATTGTCACGATTGTAAATTTGATCCACGCCGCTGGCAAAGGGGTATTGCAGCTTACACCCAAATCCTCTGGCAGCAGTCTTTGGTGCGGCTGTAGTTTCAGGCGCAAATTATGCGATACTGATGGTCTTTTTTCCGGCGTTTAGAAGTGGCAGATGGACAAGATTGAAATCCGCGGGGCCCGCACCCACAACCTCAAGAATATCAACCTGACAATCCCCAGAGACAAGCTGATTGTGATCACAGGTCTTTCGGGCTCAGGTAAGTCGTCGCTGGCGTTTGATACCCTGTACGCCGAAGGCCAGCGCCGTTATGTGGAATCTCTCTCTGCCTACGCCCGCCAGTTTTTGAGCCTGATGGAAAAGCCCGATGTGGACCATATCGAAGGTCTTAGCCCGGCCATTTCCATCGAGCAGAAGTCCACCTCCCACAACCCACGCTCCACCGTGGGCACCATTACCGAGGTGTACGATTATCTGCGTCTGCTGTTTGCCCGTGTGGGCGAGCCCCGTTGCCCTACCCACGGCCAACCGCTGGCGGCTCAGACCGTGAGCCAGATGGTCGACAAGGTGCTGGAACGCCCCGAGGGCGAAAAGCTGATGCTGTTGGCCCCTGTGGTCAAGGCCCGCAAGGGTGAGCACGTTAAGCTGCTCGACAGCCTGTCGGCCCAGGGCTATATCCGCGCCCGTATCGACGGTGAGGTGTGCGATCTGTCCGATCCCCCAACTCTGGATCTGCATGTGAAGCACACCATCGAAGTGGTGGTCGACCGCTTCAAGGTAAAGGACGACATGCAGCAGCGCCTGGCGGAGTCCTTTGAGACCACCCTTGAACTGTCCGGCGGCATCGCCGTGGTGGCCAGCATGGAAGAAGGCGCTGCCGAGGAGATGATTTTCTCGGCCAACTTTGCCTGCCCACATTGCGGTTATTCCATGGCCGAGCTGGAGCCACGGATTTTCTCCTTCAATAACCCTGCCGGCGCCTGTCAGACCTGTGACGGCCTGGGGGTACAGCAATTTTTCGACCCTGAGCGGGTTATCGTCTCCGGTGAATTGTCGCTGGCGGGTGGCGCCGTTCGCGGCTGGGACAGACGTAACTTCTATTATTTCCAGATGCTCAAGTCGCTGGCGGAGCATTATGAGTTCGATGTGGAAGCCCCCTTCAGCGAGCTGAACGCCAAGGTGCAAAAGATTGTGCTTTACGGCTCTGGCAAAGAAGAGGTGGCCTTCCGCTATGTGAACGATCGCGGCGATGTGGTGGTACGCAAGCACCCCTTCGAAGGCATTCTCAACAATATGGACAGACGCTACCGCGAGACCGAGTCCAATACGGTGCGCGAAGAGCTGGCCAAGTACATCAGCAATCAGGCCTGCAGCAGCTGCGGTGGCTCGCGCCTGCGGGAAGAAGCCCGCCATGTGTTTATTGAAGATCTCAACCTGCCAACCCTGACCCACTGGTCCATCGGCGAAGCCATGGATTACTTCAACAAGCTGGAGTTTGAAGGGCAAAAGGCGCAGATCGCCGAGAAAATATTAAAAGAAGTGCGCGATCGCCTTGGCTTCCTGGTGAACGTGGGCCTCAATTACCTGAGCCTGGCGCGCTCGGCCGAAACCCTCTCCGGCGGTGAGGCCCAGCGTATCCGTCTGGCAAGTCAGATAGGTGCGGGTCTGGTTGGGGTGATGTACGTGTTGGACGAGCCCAGTATCGGCCTGCACCAGCGCGACAATGAGCGACTGCTGAATACTCTCACTCACCTGCGGGATCTTGGCAACACAGTGATTGTGGTGGAGCACGATGAAGACGCCATCCGCATGGCCGACCATATTATCGACATAGGCCCGGGCGCCGGTGTTCATGGTGGCGAGGTGATTTGCGACGGCGATTTGGCCGCCATCACCGCCTGCGAGCACTCGGTCACCGGCCAGTACATTTCCGGCAAGCGTAAAATCCAGGTTGAGGGCGGTCGTACCCCCATCAACCCAGAGCAACTTATCGAACTGAAGGGTGCCCGTGGTAACAACCTCAAAAATGTCGACCTCAGCATTCCGGTTGGCCTCTTTACCTGCGTGACCGGGGTGTCAGGCTCGGGTAAATCCACCCTGATTAACGACACCTTCTTCAAGATTGCCCACAGGGCGCTCAACGGCGCCACTGTGGATGAACCCGCGCCTTACACCAGCATCACAGGGCTTGAGCAGTGCGACAAGGTGGTGGATATCGACCAGAGCCCCATCGGCCGTACCCCACGCTCCAACCCCGCCACCTACACAGGCATCTTCACCCCCATACGGGAACTCTTTGCCGGTACCCAGGAGTCCCGCACCCGGGGTTATCAGGTGGGCCGCTTCTCCTTTAACGTTAAGGGCGGCCGCTGTGAGGCCTGTCAGGGCGATGGTCTTATCAAGGTAGAGATGCACTTCCTGCCGGATGTGTATGTGCCCTGCGACTCCTGTAAGGGCAAACGCTACAACCGCGAAACCCTGGAAGTGAAATACAAGGGCAAGAACATCCACGAAGTGCTGCAGATGACGGTGGAAGACGCCCGGGAATTTTTCGATGCCGTGCCCGCCATCGCCCGCAAATTGCAAACCCTGATGGATGTAGGCCTGTCTTACATTCGTCTCGGCCAGAGCGCCACCACCCTATCGGGCGGCGAGGCCCAGCGGGTAAAACTGGCCAAGGAGCTGTCGAAACGCGACACGGGCAAAACCCTGTATATTCTCGATGAGCCAACAACGGGTCTGCACTTTGCCGATATCCAGCTGCTGTTGGACGTACTGCACCGCCTCAAGTCCCATGGCAACACCATAGTGGTGATTGAACACAATCTGGATGTCATCAAGACAGCCGACTGGATTGTGGATTTGGGCCCCGAAGGCGGCTCTGGCGGTGGCACCATTTTGGTGGCCGGCACGCCGGAGGAAGTGGCCGAGCATCCCACCTCTCACACAGCGCGCTTCTTAAAGCCGCTGCTGCAACGCTAGAGGCATTCACAATGGGACACGGACGTCTTGGGTACCGGACTTTGGGAGCAGCCTTGTTGACATGTTGGCTGACAGCTTGCGTGTCTGCTCCCACATGCAGGCGTGACCTGACGGCCGATTGGGTTTCGCTGACTGCAATAAATCAGGATGTCGAATACCTGGCCTCGGCGCCCCTGGCCGGTCGCAAAACCGGCACCGAAGGGGCCTTGCTTGCCCGCCAGTATCTGGCTGTGCGTTTTGGTGAGTCGGGTCTGCAGCCGGTGGCGGCAGACTTTTCGCCCATGACGCCGGGAAGCCTTGAGCAAACGGCGCAAGACAGCCATCCCTTCTTTCACCCCTTCAGCATTGAAAAACTCTTCGGCCAACGTGAGGGAACCAACGTGATAGGGCTGCTGCCGGCGGCGAAGGCCAGTTCGCGCTGGCGGGTCGTGCTGGCCCACTACGATCATCTGGGCACAAGTGGCTCGAGACACTTTGCCGGTGCCGATGACAATGCCTCCGGCGTCGCCGCCCTGTTGGCGCTGGCAAAACAAGCGGCAAAGGATCCGTCGCGCCCGGCGGATCTCAACCTGGTCTTTGTGGCAACCGATGCAGAAGAGCCTGGGCTGTATGGCAGTCAGGCGCTGGCAACCCATCTCGGCGAGCTTGGTATAGTGCCCGAGTTGGCGCTGAATCTGGATATGGTCGGCCATCCCGGCAGTCCCTACGCCATCTACATGGAAGGCAGCCGCAAATTTGCCAATGCCGATGAACTCAGGGCGTTGGTGGAGAGTAACGGTCTCTGTGCCCGTCTCAGTCATTCACGGTTAGAGCGGGATGGCAGCGCCATGAAGGTGAACTATCTCAAAGCCTCTGATCACTACCCTTTCCATAAAAGCGGCGTGCCCTGGCTGTATTTTGGTGTGCCTCCCCACCCTCAGTACCACACGGTGGACGATACCCCGGATAAACTGGACTTCAACTTCCTGGCGGCGACCATAGAGGCGGTATACCCTTTACTCTGGACCCGGCTGGAACCCAAGCAGCCTCAGGGGTAAAAGTTAATCTTTTGTTATTTTGCCCATTTGGCGCCAAAAAAGGGCCAAAATCGTCAAAATGGATATTTTCTTGGCCAAAATCAGCAAAGGCTGCTATACTCTGGCGTTTTCGGATTCGGAACGGGAAATCGACACGGGGTTGGTTTTCTGGTCTGTCTAGTGAATCAACAAGCGCAATCACGCGCACCCTAAGGCGTTATCCATGTCATCCAATGAAAAGACTTTCCGCGAACTCGGTCTGACCGAGTCTGTTTTGCGTGCCCTCGACGAGCTGGGTTATGAAACCCCTACGCCCATCCAGGCCGCCAGTATCCAACCTCTGATGTCCGGCCAGGACATCCTGGGTCAGGCACAAACAGGTACGGGTAAAACCGGTGCCTTTGCACTGCCACTGCTGTGCAGTGTCGATGCCAACCTCAATGCCCCGCAAATTCTGGTGCTGGCCCCAACCCGCGAACTCGCGGTACAGGTTGCCGAAGCCTTCACCAGCTATGCCAAACACATGAAGGGTTTCCACGTACTGCCTATCTACGGTGGCCAGAGCATGTATCAGCAGCTCCAGGCACTGCGCCGTGGTCCACAGGTGGTTGTGGGTACACCAGGCCGTGTTATGGACCATATGCGCCGTGGCACCCTGAAGCTCGACACCCTCAAAGCGCTGGTACTCGACGAAGCCGATGAAATGCTGAAAATGGGCTTCATCGACGATATCGAGTGGATCCTCGAGCACACCCCGGAGAGCCGCCAGCTGGCACTGTTCTCGGCCACCATGCCTGAGCAGATCAAGCGCGTTGCCAACAAGCACCTGCGCAATCCGGTGAACATCAGCATCGCCGCCAGCCACACCACAGTGGAATCTATCGAGCAGCGTTTTGTGCAGGTTTCCCAGCACAACAAACTCGAGGCCCTGGTGCGGGTACTGGAAGTGGAAAACACTGAAGGTATCATCATCTTTGTGCGTACCCGTAACTCCTGTGTGGAACTGGCCGAAAAGCTGGAAGCCCGTGGTTATGCCGCATCACCTCTGCACGGTGATATGAACCAGCAAGCCCGTGAGCGCGCCGTAGATCAACTGAAATCCGGTAAGCTGGATATTCTGATCGCCACCGACGTGGCCGCCCGTGGTCTGGACGTTGAGCGTATCGGCCACGTAGTTAACTACGATATTCCTTACGATACCGAAGCTTACGTACACCGTATTGGTCGTACCGGCCGCGCGGGTCGTACCGGTATGGCAATTCTGTTTGTGACCAGCCGTGAAATGCGCATGCTGCGCACCATCGAGCGTGCCACCAACAGCCGTATATCTCCAATGAAGGTCCCAAGCCCTGAGTCTGTGGCCGAGCGCCGTCTGTCTCGCCTGGGTGAGCAGGTTGCCGGCATCCTCGCCAACGAGCACCTGGACTTTATGAAAGGCGCCGTGGCTCAGCTGTGTCAGCAGCTGGAAGTGGATACCGAGCAACTGGCCGCAGCCCTGTTGCATCAGGTGCAGTTGGAGCGTCCATTGCAGCTGCCAGCCATGCACGAGCGTCAGCGTGACAACTTCGACGAGCGCACCGGCCGTGGCCAGAATGATCGCGCCGAGCGCGGTGATCGTGAAGGCCGTAACGAGCGCCGTCGTGACTCCCGTCCTCTTCCGGGCAATTTCGGCAGTGCCGATACCCTCAAGGACAACCCGGACATCAGCATGAAGCGTTATCTCATCGATGTGGGTCGTGACCATAACGTGGGTGTGGGCAACATCGTCGGCGCCATCGCCAACGAAGCCAACATCGACAGCCGCTATATCGGCCAGATCCAGCTGTACGATGCCGTGACCACAGTTGACCTGCCAGACGGCATGCCAAAAGAAGTACTGCAGCACCTGAAAAAAGTGCGCGTATGTGGCAAGCCACTGAACATCCGTGAAGTCAGCACAGATGGCAGCGACGAAATCCCGGTAAGCAACGGTCCTGTTTCCAAGCGCCCACGTAAGCCATCCGGCGATCGTCCTGAGCGCGGTGAGCGTAAGTTCAACGATCGCGGCGGTGACCGTGGTGACCGCGGTGGTGATCGTGGCGACCGCAAGTTCGGCGAGCGCAAGAGCTTCGACAAGAAGCCTGCCAGCAAGCCACGCCGTCCAAAGGAAGACTAATTCCTGATAAGAAAAGCCACCCCTGAGGTGGCTTTTTTATTGGCGACTATTTTTGTATCGGCCACTGGCACAGAGGCTTTGGCACTGGTAGAGTAAGCGCCAACAAGGGGAGTAACTTCTCGCTGGTTTGTCGTCATGACGGTGCTTTGCACCCGGCAACCAGGCAGCCATGGGGGGCTGTAAGTGAGACCTTGCCGACGGGCAAGGTGTATCTCCAATTCAGAGCAGCTTGTACCGTCTGGTACAGGCTGTTTTTGTTTTGGGAGTATTACTCGTGGAAACCTGGTGGTTGTGGGCTGCGTTTGCAGCCATAGTGCTGACCCTGCTGTGGGTCGATATTAAATTTGTAGGCGGCAAGAGTCATAAAGTCTCGATGAAGGAGGCGCTGACCTGGTCGCTGGTGTGGTTTGCGGTGGCTATGGCGTTTAACGCCGGTGTCTGGGCGTGGTTCGATTACTCGGTTGGCCGTGAAATTGCCAACGACAAGGCGCTGGAATTCCTGACTGCCTACGTGATTGAAAAAGCGCTGGCCGTGGATAACGTCTTCGTTTGGTTGATGATTTTCTCTTACTTTGCCATTCCACCTGAGCTGCAACGGCGGGTGCTGCTATATGGGGTGCTGGGTGCCATTGTGATGCGCGCCGGTATGGTATTTGGCGGCATCTGGCTGATTAACCAGTTCCACTGGTTGCTGTATGTGTTTGGCGCCTTCCTGGTGTTCACCGGCGTAAAAATGCTGCTGACCGCCGACAAGGAAACCGACCTTTCCACCAATCGCGGACTGCTGTGGCTGCGCAGTAAGATGAAGTTGACCGAGCATCTGGAAGGTGAGCGTTTCTTTGTGCTGCGTGAAGGGGTGAAATACGCCACACCGCTGTTTTTGGTGCTGATATTGGTGGAGATAAGCGATCTTATCTTTGCGGTGGACAGCATCCCGGCCATTTTTGCCGTGACCACAGATCCCTTTATTGTGCTCACCTCCAACATCTTCGCCATCATGGGCCTGCGGGCCATGTACTTCCTGCTGCAGGGCGCGGCCGAGAAGTTCAGCCTGCTCAAATATGGCCTGGCCATCATCCTGGTGTTTATCGGCTTTAAGCTGATGCTGATTGATGTATTCCACCTGCCGATTGCAGTGGCACTTGGCGTTGTGGGCACTATCCTGGTGGGCTCGATGCTGCTGAGCCTGTGGGTGAATCGCGACAAGCCCACGCAGTTCGAATAAGGCGATGCACGCTGCTGAATAGCAGCGGGTTAAGTAAAAAGGGGCCGACTGGCCCCTTTTCGTTGGCGCTTTAACGCCGGTCTTGGTCTTGAGTGCGACCTCAATGGCCTGCATTGGCCAGCGCTGCCGAAGAGGCAGCAAGCGCCTCGGCCGCCGCCACGTTGAACGGCCGGGTCTTCAAGAGTCCCAGCGCCTCGAGCCGCCGGCAGCTTAAGGTGCAATCTCTCGGTCGCCTGGCGGTATCTGTGGGGCTCGACTGGGCTATCAAATGGCCACTGTCTTTACCCAAAATCTGGGCCAGCGCCACTATCATGCCGTGCTTGGTCATGGTCTCGGCAGCGCTGAAATGATAGATGCCGCTGATTTGCTCACCCTCGAGATGTTTGCCAATCATGCCATTGATGGCATCGGCTATGTCCGCCGTTGATGTTGGCCTGCGAATCGCCCAGTCATCCACACCCTGCTTTTGATAATCCAGCAGCTGCTCAATCAACACCAACACCGCCGACTCATTGAGGCGCTCCACCTCACCATACAAAATCGGCAACCTCAGTATGGCGGCATCCGGCATCAAGCTCGCCGTGGCCTTTTCCCCCAGCAACTTGGTTTCGCCGTAAAAATTCACCGGGTTGGGGGCAGCATCTTCACTGTAGGGCGGCTCAGTGCCATCAAACACATAGT
This sequence comes from Shewanella zhangzhouensis, assembly GCF_019457615.1. Classification (NCBI taxonomy): domain Bacteria; kingdom Pseudomonadati; phylum Pseudomonadota; class Gammaproteobacteria; order Alteromonadales; family Shewanellaceae; genus Shewanella; species Shewanella zhangzhouensis. The sequence continues at coordinate 622,297 of NZ_CP080414.1, read as the reverse complement.
CAGTGGATATATAAATGAGCCAGGCACCACAGGCCCTGGCCGCCTGGCACAGGGCCTCGGTGGCCGATAAGTTGAGTGCCTTGGCGGCGTCCGGGTTTTGTGCCGACACATCGGGTCTACGCTCGGCGGCGCAGTGCACTATCACCTGGGGCGCAATATCAGCCACCGCTGTTGCAACGGCATCGGCATCAGTTAAATCCAGCCGAATAATGCCCTCTGCGGCGCGGCTGAAACCTGTGCCTGTAACTGTGTGGCTGGCAGACAATGCCCTGACCACTGCGCGGCCCAGAAGCCCGGTTGCCCCCGTTACCATAATGTTTGCCATTAACAACCTCCTGAATCGCCCCTGAATCGCGCCTGCCACATGTTAGCCAGGCAAAGAATGGCCAAAGCCTAGCACGGCAAGACTTGGCTTTACATCAGCTTACGATTAAATACGCCTCAGATCTTGTGGCCACAGCGCGCTTTTTTTACCCTTGGGGCACATTCAGTCCGCCTTGTTCACACAGGCGGCGAAACAGAGGAACTCACAAAGCAGCATCTATGGACAGCAGCCAAGCACGAAACCCGCTTCCCACACTGATTGCCGGCCCAATTCTGCGTCACTGCGACCACAGCAGCATGACGCTGTGGCTGGTCAGCTCGCGCCCACTGCGGGAGCCTGTGCTGACGTTAAATGGCAAAGCGCATCAGCCGCACATAGATGAATTTCCCCTCGGCGAAGCTGCCTGGATGTACCTGCTGACAGTCTCTGGCGACGACTTGCTGCCCGAAGGCCAGTCAATTTCTTACGATCTTATCGACGGTAAAAGCAGTCTGCTTGGCGAGCTGGATGGCCTTTGTTATCCCGGGCAAACCCTGCCCAACCTGAGTTACAGCCGCAACATACACTCATTGCTGCACGGCAGTTGCCGTAACCCTCACCATCACAGTGGCGATGCTCTGGTGGCGGCCGATACCCTGCTGGCTGAAGGAAAATCTGAGCGGCCTGCGCTGCTGATGTTAAGCGGCGATCAGGTGTATATCGACGATGTCGCCGGCCCCATGCTCTATGCCATCAAGCAGGTCATTGAGCTACTGAAACTCCGGCAGGAAGACTTTGTCGGCGCTCCTGTCGCGGGCAGCGACAATATCGATTACTCGCCTGCGAACCTGTACCAGAGGTACAAGCGGCTTCTGCCCCACACCCAATATCCGGCCAAAACCGCACTGTGGCGTTGGTACATCAATCATCCGATTTTTACGTCCTCCATTGCCGAGAACCATCTGGTGAGTTTTGCCGAAATGACGGCGCTGTATTTACTGGTTTGGTCGCCAGAGCTTTGGCATTTGATTGATATTCCCAAATCACCTCAGGGGCTGTATGGGAAACGCCTCGTCCAGTGGCAGAAGGAATGGGATCATCTGCTGGCATTCAGGGCCGGACTCAGTCAGGTGAGGCGCCTGATGGCCCACTTGCCCACTTACATGATCTTTGATGATCACGACATCACCGACGATTGGAACCTCACCGCAAAATGGGAAGAAGCGGCCTATGGTCATGCCTTTTCCAAGCGCATCATTGGCAATGCCCTGCTGAGTTATTGCCTGTTTCAGGCCATAGGCAACGCGCCGAAAAAGTTTGAGTCAGTGATATCTGAACTCGAGGCGATGCTGGCACCGCCGAGACTGGATGTATCGACGCAGGACGCAATGATAGATAAGTTGCTGAGGTTTGAAGACTGGCATTTTCACCTGGACACCAGCCCCAGACTGGTGGTGTTGGATACCCGCACCCGCCGCTGGCGCAGCGAGTCCAACCTCGCCAAGCCCTCGGGCTTGATGGACTGGGAAGCCCTGATGGACTTTCAGCAGCAACTGATTGGTCAGGAGAAGGTGATTATTGTCTCGGCGGCCCCCATGTTTGGCGTCAAGCTGATTGAATCCGTGCAGCGCACGGCCACCCTGCTGGGTGGTTCTCTGCTGGTGGATGCCGAAAACTGGATGGCACATCCCGGCGCCGCCGGCGCCCTGCTGTCGATGTTCATGCACCGCAAAACGCCGCAGGAGTTTATTATTCTCTCGGGGGACGTGCACTACTCCTTTGCCTACGATGTAAGCATCCGTTTCCGCCACGCCAGCCCCAACATTTATCAAATTACCTCCAGCGGCATTAAAAATCAGTTCCCTGAAAAACTGCTGCCCTGGTTCGATAAATTAAATGGCTGGCTTTACGGTTATTTCTCGCCGCTGAACCTGTTCACCAAGCGAAAACGCATGCTTATCCGTGGCCGCAGACCCAATGGCGAGCGCAGCAAACGACTGGTAAATCAAAGTGGTATTGGCCTTGTTCACCTGTCAGAATCAGGTGCCCCCCGCCGTATTGCCGTGCTCCATGCCGACATGAGCCAGACCGAGTTTCTGCCGCCACGGGAACACTGACACCGAACAGGAAGGTGCAGACACCAACCTGATTTGCCAGATAAGCGCTGCTGATGCAGAGCCATGCCTGGCATCTGGTGGCGTTAAAAACGATCGAAACTCACTTCCACCGGCACCCCTTCCACCACCAGCGACAAGGGCTCAACCGGGGTCAGCGTCACTTTTAGCACGGGCTTTTCTCCATCGAATGGACCAGACAACTGCTTGGGCAACTTGCTCACCAGCTCTGTCGGCTCTTCGATGCGTCCATTGAAGCTCTCGCCATTGGGCAGCTTGATGCTCGCCTGCTGGCCCAGGTCCACATAGTCCAGGTACTTGGGTTCAAGGTAGGCCACAACCACAGGGTTGGCACGCCCCGAGAGCAGCAGCAGCGGACGCTCTGCGGCCAGTTGTTCACCTACCTGCACCTGAATATCGGCAATTCGCGCATCGTAAGGGGCACGTATGGTGAGCTGCTCCCGAAGCGCCTTGAGACGGGACAACTCCAGCTCCATTCGCTGACGGCTCTGGGTCACCACCCCCGCCTGACGGGCTTCCTGCTGGCGCTGAAGTTCGCTGACCAGTTCGGCTCTGGCCTGCTCCAACGCCATTTTTGCGGAGGTGTGCGCCTGCAGCACCGCCGCCATATCCGCGGTAGGCACCACACCTTTGGCGCGGAATTTCTCAAACTGGGACAAGAGCTCATCCTGACGAGTCATTCCCTCTTCGGCGACGCGGATTTTCTCGCCGATTTGTGCACTGATCTCGGCCCCCAAATCGCGAAATTGCTGCATCTGGGTGAGTTGGCGCTCAAGCCCCTGGATCTGGGCGTCAAGGGCGGGATCTTTCAGCACCAGCAGTGGCTGCCCGGTACTCACAACATCGCCCCGGGTTTGATATACCGCATGCACCACGCCTGAGGCGGGAGAGCGCATCTCCAATGGCTCGCTGGTCACTATGCCGGGCGCCAGAATAAACAGCCATGGCTTGAGCACAAACCAGAGCACCAGCAACACAGGGGCAATAACCAGGGCCAGCAGCATATACCAGCGACCGCGATAACCGCCTCGCTTTGGGCTGTCGTAGTTGACCTTGAGGCCGGCATCCGCAGTGGGTGCCTGAGATTTGTCCGACGGACCGTAACTTACCTTCACTTAAAATCGTCTCCCGCGCTTCATCACCCACCAGGGGGCCATAGCGCTCTCCTCGTGAGAGCGGCGCACCGCTTCGTTAAGAAGCGCAAATGCACATATCAGTCGCATAAACAGCGCATAAAAAGGGTATACAGGCAACCAGAGTGCAAGCCGCCAATCCTGCTTCGGCCGCTCGGAAATAGCCAATAACACCAATAAATAGAAAAACACCAAAAATCCGAGATAGAAACCATAGATGGTCAGGGCTATCGAGGTTAAAAACTGCCAGGGATAAGCCAGTATCAGGCCAATACCATAAATAACAATCACCAATGGCATCAGCACATTTTGCAGGAAGCCATAGAGTAATGTGAACAAAAATGTGCCTTTGCCCAGCAGTTTAGGGGTAAAGGCTGGCCAATGCTTGCGGAAATACAAAAACAACAGGTCGCCGTCCCAGCGCAGCCGCTGCAGCACCAGGGTTTTCAGATCTGCTGGCGCGTCAGTGTGGCCTATGGCCAGAGTCGCAAAGGGGATCCGCCATTCGGGATGACGACCAAAATACTGCTTAAACCTCAACGTCAGATCCAGGTCTTCCGCGGTGTGGGTATCCCAGCCTCCAATCTGAATAAGCAATTCACGCCGAAATGCCCCGAATGCCCCCGAGACATTGTTAAGCAGATTCCACTGCCCGAGGCCGGTTTTGCCCCCCTGCATGGAAATCAGGTATTCGATGGCCTGCATGCGGCTCCAGAAACTGTCGCCCACATTGCGCACTCGCAGCGCTCCGCCAACGGCGGGCACATTGGGGTCGTCAAAATAGGGAACTATGCTGGCCACCATGTTGTTATCAAAGGAGGTATCGGCATCGGCATTAATCACCAGCTCGCCGGTCGCCACGCTGAGCCCTGCATTCAGGGTCGAGACCCGACCTCCCCGTTGCCACTTGGGCAGCACTATCACTTCCCGTCCGGGGCGCGACAATTCCCGGCTGGCCCTCATCGCGACGTTAAAAGAATGGCCATTTTGCACTGCGCCATCCACCACGGCGATGATTTCAAGCTCGCCGTCGTATACCTGTTCCACAAAGGATTCAATGGTAGAGCGCACCGCGTCGCCTTCGGCGTAGCAGGTAATAACACAGGACACCTTTGGCTGATAGCTGGAGACCTTGGAAACCGTGCAATATTCCTGATAGTAAAAACGTAAAATCCCCATGACCACCATTATCATCAGAGGCAGTTCATAGCAGAGGATCAATGGCACCAACCAGATGATAAAGCTGCCATGGGTCGCCAACTGATGCCATACATCCGCCAGAATGTAGTGCAGTGTGTGCAGCTCACTCATCAGAGCAACTCGGCGTCAGCAAGCGCCTCAGCCAGCCACAGGGCCATGTCCCCACCCGTTTGTGCCGGAAGTGCCAGAGCCCTGAGTCTCAAGTCAATTTGCGCGCCTTGCTGCAAACCTTCTATTTCCCTCAGTTTTGCCACCACAACCCTGACCTGCTGGATAGCCGTGTAAGGCAAAAACAGCAGCAGTCCCTGAGCCGTATAGTTACTGCAGGCGTCGGTTACCCGGATAAGACCTTTCAGGCGTTCGAGCAAAGCGTCCAATCGGGCAAACCCCTTGGTTTCCCCTTCGGCCTTTAAAAATGCATCGAGATTCGTCATCTCAATCGCCAGAACCGCGTGTTGATGACCATGGCGCCTGGCCAACTGATTTTGCCAGTCAATCAGCCAATAAAACTGCCCCTGCCCCATACGCTCACCGGGTACCAGATTAAACAGATTCTGCAACTCCCCCTGACGCACCAGAGTCCGCCCCGCCGGTGCCAGCTCATAACCATAGATATTGCGCACCTTAAGATTGTCGAGCCTGGATGCGGTGTCACAGTGCAGACAGTGCGCCTCAACCTCGGCGTCCACAAAGCTGTGATCGCAACTGTGGCATCCCTGGTTCTCGATGGGGCGGTCATAATCGACGCCGATATGCCGCAGTTGCGTCAGGCAATTGGGGCATCCCAGTTGCCCATTGCCGAGGAAGGCGTCTTTCGGACCAACATGACCACAGTTGAAACAGTGCAGACTGCTCCGATGGGCTATATCCAGGCTACGGCAACGGGGACAGACATCGATATAATTCAAATGACCCGAATCACACCGGGGGCAGTAGCGCGTGCGATTGATGAGCCGCTGCGGCGCTATCCACCCTTTCTGCTTGAGGTTGGTGAGCCAGGCAAAACTCTCCTGAGCCTTTATTCCCCAGGCAGAAAGCAGCGGGTAGTGATAAAGCTCAGGCTGTGAAGGTACTGCATGTGCAGTCAGCGACAAACCGCTTAACCACAACCAATTCAGTAATCTGAACTCAGGGTCGTCCCCGTGACGCAAACGGCTCTGTGTCAGGCGGGTGTGGTATTGCATCAGATGCTCGCCATAGTTCGAATCAAACTGCCCGTTGGCGAGGAAAGGCGACAGTGTGCTCTCATTAACGACGTAAATCGCCGATAGCGCTGTAGCGGCATGCGCCCGTAATATTTTCAGTGCAGCATCCTGCTCTGCACTGGCAAGGTTGAGTACCAGCATGGCTGAGGGACTGAACAGGCGAATGGCGTCCTGCGCTCCGGGAACCTCAGTAAAGTCCGGGTGCCAGGACTGAGGTTGGCGCTGACCAATCCATAGAAAGGGGTGTTTGGACGACTTGGGCTGAAGCTGATTGATATTGGATACGGCGGTGAACATGGGATACCTGCGATAAAAGCCGACCGCCCAAATATCCCTGTAATCATTAAAAAGGCGCCTGGTGTGGCCGCCTGTGGGTCAAAAATGCATCCTTTACCGACCCGGGACGGTGAAATTATGCTCAGGCTAGCACCACATAAAACACTGAGTCCACAAAACAAAACAGCCTGATGAACTGCAGATCGGTTGCATTAATAGCCGATTAACGTAACCAGGATCTATCGGGCAACTTTCAGAACAAACACCCCAAAGGACGTAACAAAAGCAACCAAAGTTTGCCTAACTGCTTTTTGCAGCAACAATTAGCAAATGCTAACTAACTGAATTCATGTGAAAAGCCATCACAGCCGACATCCAACTTCTCCCCGGTGATGGGGTCGGTAAATCTGAGTCGCTTGGCCACCAGCTTTAAGGGGGTATTAAAGTTATCTGCCGATTGGGGTTGCAGGCTGGGGTAAAAACGATCGTTTTCCAGCGGCATGCCGAGACTCTGCATGTGCACCCTTAGCTGATGAGTGCGACCTGTGATGGGGCTGAGCTCAAACAAACCGCGGCCATCCTTTACCTTGAGCAAGGCGATTTCAGAGTGGCTGTTGGCCTCTCCCGGCACGACCTGCATCAAAAACGACGGGTCTGCCGGTTGCATACGATTTTTCACTGTCCAGCGCTGCGGCAAAGCCTGCCCCTCGCCATGCTTTGCCAGGAGTTCTGGCGTTAACCGGGCAATGGCTTCGTAGTCTTTGCGTATTCCACCATTTAAGAAAAGTTGATGGTACTGAAGCCGGGTTTCCGGGTTCAGGCTCATCAGAATAACCCCGGCGGTTTCCCTGTCGAGTCTGTGGGCCGGACTGATGGTGTCGATGCCGGTGGCAAGCCGCAGCCGATGCACCAGACACTCGTTGACATAGTTACCCGAAGGGGTCACCGGCAAAAAATGCGGTTTAAACACCAGCATCATATGCGCATTGCGGCACAGTATTTTCTCGCTGAAGGGGATCTTGGTCTCGGCCACAACTTCGCGGTAGTAGTAGACCCTTGCCGTGGGGCGATAGGGCGTGAGCAGTGTAATAAGCGTGCCATCCTGCCAATGCACCTTGCCATCGAGAATGCGGCGACGCCAAACCTCTTCGCCGATACGGGCGAAATGGCTGCACAAAAAACCAAATACCGTGGTACTGGGGTTATCCCGTGGCAAGACCACATAAGAAGGTTGGGCCGCACGGGCGGTGGCGGTTAATTCAGACACAAGATGGCTCCCTGGCAAGAGGGCGCCCAGTGTAAAGGCAAAGCGCAAGCGGGGCAAACACCCCGCATTCGCTTATCCGGCGTGGGATTTGATGAGCTTGAGCACAAAGTCCATGGCCTTGTGACAATCCGGCTGATTAATCAGTTTGAATTTGTCCTGGCTGTACATGGGCAGCACCTCTAGCCAACGCTGGCTTACCCAGGCCGCATCCTCAAGGTGCACATCGCTGTACAAACCGAAAAGATCCGGATTGACCTGGTAAAACTGCTCCAGCGCCGCACTGATGATTTCGAACTCGCCATCAATGGGCTCTTTTTCCCAGTTGTGGCAAGGGGCCGCTCTCACCTTCCACAGCAGGTCTTTATCCTGCCTGGCAGAGAGAATTTCCACCCGCTGACGCCCCTCAATAATGATACTCAGGGTGTCGTCTTCCAACTGGTTAAAGTCGATGATCTCGCATTGGGTTGCTTCCGGATAGCAAGGTGGATGACCGTTGGCCTTGTGCATCGCGAAGGCCAGAGGGTAATACCCTTTGAACACTTCTGCCACCATGCGCAAATAGCGCGGCTCAACAATCCTCAACTCAAGCCGTCCATCTGGCAACAGTAAGGCGTCGTGGATCAGTAACGCCATGTCCTGTGATTGCATGGTAACCTCCTGCAACGGTCTGCGGAGTAACACTACTCAACTGATCAAATTTTAGCAGGTGAGTGGCACCAATCATCAATGAACAAAAATTAATCAGTCTCAGGCATTAGACCCACTATCACAGTGATTTGTTTCATCCCGGAAACGATTCTATCCGGGAGATGTCGCCCTCAAGCACCCGGGAAAACTCCTCTGCCAACCGTTCGCTGGCCTGGGCCGCCTGCCGCCAACTGCGCTGACGGCTCTGTGTGTCGAGGGTTTTGAAATCGTCCCGGTCAGGAATTTTTCCATTGGGCAGGGAGGCGACAAACCCGGCGCTGGGCACCAGCAGCAACGCATTGTCATAATTGGCCACGGCCCTTCGCCACGGCAACGACTTATCAAACCAACCGGGCTTGATGGAGGGGAAAAAATGCGGATACAGGGTGAGTCCCTGGTGCTGCTCAAGCGGGAAATCAAAATGGTAGTCGGTAATGCCACCGTCATAGAAGTGCCCTTCCCCCGCGCCTTCTATGTGCCCCACCGGGGCCAGCACCATGGGAATGGAACCGGTGGCCTGCAACACGTCCGCCAGGTTATCCTGACTCAGCTCGCAATCACGGCTGGGCAGATCGGTGAGCAGACGAAAGTGGGAGTCATTGTCTGCCTGGGAAAACACCAGCCGTTCAAAGTGCCAACCCAGACTGCGACGACTGACGAGATTGGTGGCCGCCGTTACCGAAAGCCCCAGTGCCAGGGGCAGCTTGCCATTAACGCGATTTAAATGTCGCCCACGACAGACCACAAAATGCGAACGAAATACCGGGTTGGCCAATATCTCGGCGGCGCCTGTGTCACCCAGAATCCCGGCCACAATACCTGTGACCTGACGGCTGACCTCTTCACGGCTGGGTTTGGTGTCGTAACGCTGGCCGATATAAAAGGCTTCCAGGCGGCCATAGGCCGCCAGCACGTCCTGCTGTGCCAAACAGGCTAGCCGCCAGGCTCCGGAGGAGGCACCCAGGGTATAGAGTGGCGTCTTACGGTCTTTAAAAAACTCACTGAACAGATACTTATCGAGCCCGGCAATGCCAAGCCATTTGGGGCCACCGGACGCCGCCAGCAGACGGCTGAAAAGCTCAGGCTTGAGCCCCTCCTCGCGGATCCGTTTCATGGCGGTTTTGCCGGCCAGTAATCTGAGTGCGTTCAATCTTTTACCCTTGGGTCGTCTACAGCAATAAGGCTAGAGGTTACCTCAATTCTTAACGATGCCAAAGCAGGCGGCTTTCGCTATACTCCAGCACGCCAGCGTGGCCAGTGAGGCCCGCGTATCAGCCCGGAGCTTTTATGATTGTCGACAAACTCGAAAACAGACACAGATACAGTAACCTCCATTCAGGCATCCAGGCCGCACTCGAGTTTTTGGCCAACACGGATTTGGCCGCCTTGCCCAAGGGCCGCCACACCATTGATGGCGATGCACTCTTTGCCATAGTCAACGACTACGACACCCAGCCCCCGGGCACAGAACCCTTTGAAACCCACAGACGCTATGCCGACGTACAGTTTGTTGTAAGTGGCGAAGAAGCCTTTGGTTATCTGCCGCTCGAAGATCAAGCCCCCCTGGCGCCCTACCATGACGCCCATGACTTTATCGAATATGACTACGAACAGAATCGCGAGGCCGCCTGCTTTGTCCCCTTGAAGGCTGGGATGTTTGCCATTTTCATGCCGGAAGACATGCATATGCCGGGTACAGGCACTACACCCGTAAGGGTTCGCAAGGTAGTGTGCAAAGTGCTACTTTGACAGTTAACCGCATGATATTCAGATAAAAATAAATAAGTAAATACTCAAACTGACACAAAACTTTCGTCATTTTGTCATCTGGTCTCGTCAGACTTTCGGGCGTTTAAATCACGCCCTACACATTAGAAAGTCAAAAGAGATCAAGCATGAAACACAAAAGCCTGCTGGCAGTAGCCATCGCAGCCGCACTGATGAGCGGTTGCAACGACGATAAAACGGTTGAAGTGATCAAGGAAGTGGAAGTCATCAAGGAAGTGGCTCCCGAGGAAATCACCTCGGTGAAGAACGTCATCCTGATGATCGGTGATGGTATGGGTGCCCAGCAGGTTGGTCTGCTCGAAGAATACGCCCGCCGTGCCCCGCACTCCACCTACAACAGCAAAGGGAACCAAACCGCCCTCAAGCGCCTGGGTGATGCTGGCCAGATGGGTCTGTCGCTCAATGGCCCCGATGGCAGCCTGGTAGTGGACTCAGCCTGCTCTGCCAGCCAGCTGGCAACCGGCAAGGCGGCAGGTTCAGAAATGATTGGCCTGGATGCCCAGGGTTATGTGGTTGAAACCATCCTTGAGAAAGCCAAAGCCAAAGGCAAGGCAACAGGTCTGGTCTCTGACACCCGCCTGACTCACGCCACCCCCGCGGCCTTCGCCGCCCACCAGCCACATCGCAGCTATGAGTCTGCCATTGCCGCCGAGCTTATCGACAAGGCCGTGGTAGACGTGATGCTCTCCGGTGGTGCCCGCGAATTCATTCCTCAGGATGCCGGCAGCAACGACGCGGTAAAAGCCGAGCTGGCCGCCCTGGGCGCCGGCACGTCGGTTGTGAAAAAATCCAAGCGTAAGGACGATCGCAATCTGGTCAAAGAAGCCAAGGATACCAAGGGCTACCAGCTGGCATTCGACAAGGCGCAGCTCAATGCCGCCGACGGCGACAAGTTGCTGGGTCTGTTTGCCAACTCCGGCATGATGGATGCCATCGCCTACAAGGCCTGTCAGGAAGCCGGTGATTGTAAAGAACCTTCGCTGCGTGAAATGACCCTCAAAGCACTGGATATTCTGTCCAGGGACGAAGACGGCTTCTTCCTGATGATTGAAGGCGGCCAGATTGACTGGGCCGGCCACATCAATGATGCCGGCTGGATGCTGCACGAGCTGCTGCGTTTCGACGAAGCCGTGGATGCCGTTTATAAGTGGGTTAAAGACCGCGACGATACCCTGGTAATTGTCACTGCCGACCACGAAACCGGCAGCTTTGGGTTAAGCTACAGCCGCAAAGATCTGCCAGACGCCCAGAGCCTGCCCGGTGACGGTATGCAGGGCGCCGACTATCAGCCCAACTTCAATTTTGGCAGCCTGGACAAGCTGGACCGCCTCTATGCCCAAAGCGGCACCTTCTACAACATGATGGACATGGTCAGCGCCGACTGGGCCTTTGACAGCTCCACCGGTGACGAATGGGCCGGCGCCATTAACCACTACAGCGACTTCAAGGTAACACCAGAGCAAGCCGCGCCGGTCGCCCTGCGTGAAGCCAACGAGTACTGGGTCGATGGCCACAGCTACCTGTCTGCCACCGTGTTTCCCAAGGTTAATGATTTCAAGGAATTCTACGTTTACGCAGATGAAGTCCACGCCAACCTGATTGGCCGTGCCCTGGCTGCGGATCAGAACGTGGTTTGGGGTACAGGCACCCACACGGCCGCGCCAGTGCCCGTATACGCCTTTGGTCCTTATGGTGTGACCAAGCAATTCTCCACCATGCAGCACCACACCGAAGTGGGCCAGAAAATGATGGCAGCGCTGCTCGGTGAATAACTAAGCTGGGTGACAAACCAGGCTCGGTGACAAACGCTCGGTGATTAAAACGCACCCGCAAAAAAGCCGCCCATGGGCGGCCTTTTTATTGGGTGAACCCCATTTGGGGCAAGTTTTGGATACCGGCGGTTCTATCTCTATCAAAACCCCTATCAAGGTACCAATGTACACTTGAGCGCAGGTGCACCATACCCCCAAACCACTTCGGCTTCGCCCTGATGCTCCCAAAAGCTTTCATTGGGTCCCTGATAGCGTGCGCCGCTGCCGCTTGGGGCAACAAACATCAGCGACACAGAATCGCCCCGCTCGGCGATGGCACTTGCGGGGGCGGTGTCAAAATAGCTGATAATCACTTCGCTGTTATCGCCGCAGCGCCAACTGAAAGGGCCCTTCATGGGCACCAAACGATAGAGTGCCTGTAATTCCGCCGTCCGGGTTCGATAGCTCTGGGCCACACAAGCGGCCAGTTCTTCGGATTTCCAGCACTCATTGCGGCCTTTAATCCAGCCCCGCTGCTCCGCCTTGAGGGTTGGTGGATGTTCATTGACAGCCTTCATCAGGGCCGCCTTATAGGTATCTGCCAATCTTCTGTCAAGCGCAGCCAGCGCCGGGTCGCTACACACCAGCTTTTCGGCCGAGGGAGCATTGTCAGCTAATTTACTGCAATCAAAAGAAGGAGCCTCGGCTGCCGCCACGCCCAGAAATGCCAATGTAAAAACACCGGTGATTATGCTGAGTTTCATCCATTAATCTCCTTTGCCTGTATATGTTTGCCGCCTTGTCAGCGGCCTTCAAGCTGTTATGCTGCCATGGTTCACAGGAGAATCCATGTCTAACGAATTGAAAGCACTGATGTGCAACGCCCTTGTATGCCCGGGAAGTGGGCATCTGCTGCTGGGTAAAAAGTGGCTGGGCTGGTTGATACTGCTACTGACGGCAATCAGCCTTTCTCTGCTGCTCAGTGACGTTTACCGGGTCGCCAACGACATTGCCAACGAGATAATGTCAGGGATGCTGCCGCTGGACATGCCGCAAATTCTGGCAGAGATCCACAATCGCAGTAGCGCCATCGACTCATTTGCACTGTACCTGGTCATCGGCGTGTGGCTGTTTGGGATTCTGGACAGCCTGAGACTGCTTATTCAGCGCCGCGCCACAAATCAATGAACTCAAAATAACAGGGCACCAGCAAGTCAGCCAGATCGGCATAGTCCGGCTTCCCCTCCGGGCAGTAGAGCGCCGACCGGCAACCGGCGCTATGGGCCGTCTGCAGGTCAAACAGATAATCACCAACGTAGAGCACCTGGTGCGGCGCAAGCTGCCAGATTTGCATGATGTGGATGAGGCCGGCAGGGTCGGGCTTGGCCGGCGCATCTTCCCGGGTCAGCAAGACGCCAACCGATAATCCCAGACGCGACAGCGTCAGCTGTGCGGCCTGACGCATATTGCGGGTCAAAATCGCCGTCGGCAGCGGTATTTGCTGCACAAACTGCAGCAGTTCCGCTGCGCCCCCTATCCATTCAGCCTGATGAGAGGCCGCCATTTCATAGTGATGCACTGTCGCCATGGCATCGCCCTGCTCCGCCGCAGGTAAACCTGCAATATGGGCCAGAATATCCTGCCCGGCAGTGAGCCCGAGCGCCTGCCGGATAGCCGGAAAGTCTGGGTTGGAATGGGCCAGGGTGCCATCGAGGTCGAAGACAACGGCGCGAATGTCCGAAAGCCAGAGCGGCGGCTGTGCCTGACGGCTCATGGCTGCACGCTCCCGGGTTTACTGAACGAAGCCAGATATCTTGGCAACAATTGAAGCGTGGCCACCGCCAGCACAATCAGCACTATTCCCATCATGCTCACAGAGCTCAGGGCATCGGACTGGAAGCTCTCTGGCCACCAGCCAAAGGCGACGACAGCCGCCGTTAAACTGAAGCTGACTATGGGTGTCAGGGCAAGCATGGCGCTCACCTGCGCCGTGGGCCAATACTTCATCGACTGACCAAAACAGCCGTAGGCCACCAGGGTATTGATAGCGCAAAAGCCTGCCACCAACCAGGCATTGGTATCCATGGCCCCAAAGGCTGTGAACTCACAAAAGGGCGCCATCAGCACCACACCCACACCGTAGATAAACAGCAGCACATTGGCCGGTGAAATCCTGGGGATGAGCGCCTTTTGGATAAGGGCATAACTGGTCCAGGCCAGCGCCGAAAACTGCACTATGGCAAGCCCCAACAAGAGCTCACCGGCATCCCCTTCAAAACTTAATCTGGGAGCAAAAAACAGATACATGCCTACGGCGAGCAAGGCAAAACATCCAAGCTGCACCGCCTTCAATCGCTCGGCGAAAAACATCACTCCGCCAAACGCCAGAAAGAAAGGCGCCGTCTGGAAGCTGAGCTGCGCCACACCGGGCGCCAGATAATCGAGGGAGTAAACGAAGGAAACATAATTGGCCATCAGCAGCACAGCCGCGCCAAGGAGGAGCAGCCAGTCCTGCTTTGCCAACGCTGCAAACTGCCGCAACCGGCCGCCTAACCATTGCACCGCCACACTGACAATCAGGGCTACCAAAAACCGAAACCAGGTCAGGGTAACAGGGTCGATAAAGTCGGCCGATAATTTGAGCGCGATGGGAAGCATGCCCCAAAAAAACACGGCGACGGCGACATAAATAAAACCGGCCCGAAACGATGCAGCATCCACTTCATGCTCTCCAAGGAGGAAAGCGCCAATGATGCAGCAAGCACAGAGACAACTCCAGCACTATCAGCCGGGGGCTTTGCCCTGATACAACCAGCTGAGCCGTGGCAAAGCCGCCAGATCAAGATGATCGCCATAACTGGCCGCACTGATTGCTTTGGGTGGCTCGGGCTCATTCTCGAGGGTGGCCATTAAAATTTCCTGGGCTTCTTTTTCGCCATGCACCAGCACCAGCGGCGGCCGCCCCTCGAAGTGATGATACCAACGCAGCAGTTCGGCCTGATCCGCATGGGCCGACAGACCGCCCACGGTATGAATACGGGCGCGCACATCAATGGATTGCCCATTGATAGTCAGCTTATCCACCCCATCCACCAACGCCCTGCCCGGTGTGCCTTCGGCCTGATAGCCGCAGATGATCACGTCGCATTCGGGTCGGTAGAGGTTGTGTTCCAGATGGCAACGGATACGCCCGCCGTTACACATGCCACTGCCTGCAATGATAATGAGCCCCTGATGTACCTCATTCAGTGCGATGGACTCGTCGGTGCTTTGAATAAACTCCACGTCCGTGAGCAAGGGGTGCTTACCCGGATGTTGGCGCACAAAGCGTTTGAAATCATCATCCATCAGCGGCAAGTGGCGTATGTACACCTTGGTGGCCTCAATGGCCATGGGGCTATCCAGGCAAATGGTCCAGCGCGAAAGGTCCCAGTCTTTGGCATTCAAATGAAACAGGTACAACAGCTCCTGCGCCCGGCCCACCGAGAATGCCGGGATAAGAATATTGCCGCGACTGTCGCTGATGGCCTTGGCAAAAATTCCTTTAAGCTCTTCCAGTGTGGCTTCCCAGCTGCGGTGCAGGCGGTTGCCATAGGTAGACTCCATGAGCACCAGATCGGCGCGGTCCACCAAATCGGGATCCCGCAGTATCGGCATACCGGCCCGCCCCAAATCGCCTGAAAACACCAGACGTTTCTGGCGCTGGCCGTCATCCAGCTCCAGCTCCAGCAGTGCCGAGCCCAGAATATGCCCGGCATCCCTGAGGGTGATGGTCACCCCCGGAACAGGGTCCAGCCGCATGCCATATTCCAGCGGGATAAAGCGGGTCATGGCAACATCCACATCCTGCTCATCGAAAAGTGCTTCCAAAGGTTCCAATCCTTGTTTCAGCCGCTTTTTGTTTTGCCGCTCTGTGTCCCTGCCCTGCAGCATGGCCGCATCTTTAAGGAGTATTGCGCAGAGGTCGAGGGTGGCGCTGTGGGTATAAATGGGGCCGCTGTAGCCTTGCTTTACCAGCAGAGGCAATCGACCGGAATGGTCAATGTGGGCATGGGATAAGACCACGGCATCCAGGCTTGCGGGGTCGAAAGGGAAGGGTTCGCGATTTCGGGCTTCCTGCTGCTTGCCTCCCTGCAGGAGGCCGCAATCCAGCAGCAGGCGTTTACCGTTGAGTTCCAGTAAGTGACAGGAGCCTGTGACTTCCGCTGTGGCTCCCCAAAACGTCAGGGTCATACTCATGACATTGCCTCCTGCAATCACGCTGTAAGTACATAAGCAGATTGCCGAAAAAGCGTATAAAACTCAAAAAGTTTTATGTTTAAAGACCTGCGGTGGTACTTCGCGCCGGGTCGAGCAGCGCCAGCGCCTCGCCAACGGGCAAAGGCCGGTGGAAATAAAATCCCTGCACAAAATCCACCTGCATGGATTTCAGTAGCTCCAGTTGCGCCTCGGTTTCAACTCCCTCAATAATCAGCTGCTTTTTGAGATCCCGTCCAATGCGCAAAATCCCCTGCAACACAGCGATGGCTTCGTCGCTGTCGGTCAGATGAGAGATAAAGGCCCTGTCTATCTTGATGACCTGAATAGGCAATCGCAATAAATACCCCAGGGAGGAGAAACCGGCCCCAAAGTCATCCAGACAGATGATAAAGCCGCTTTGATGAAGCCGATGCAGCTCACTGATGGCCCGGTCTGAGTGCACCAGTGCATTTTCGGTGATTTCCAGCTCTACCCGGTCAAAAGCCACGCCGGCACGGAGAAATTCGGCCTTGAGATCGTCGACAAAGGTCTCGTGGTGCAGTGAATTAGCGGAGATGTTCAACGATACAGGGACATTCAGCTCAGGATGCTGAGTAATGAGCTCGCAGGTCGCCCGCGCTACATAGAGATCCAGGCCGTAGTAGAGTCCGGATTTTTCCACCGCCGGGATAAAGGCGCCAGGGGGAATGTTGCCCTTTTCCGGATGCTGCCAGCGGATGAGCGCCTCATAACCCACTACGGCACCGGTGTGAATGTTCACCTTGGGTTGCAGCACCAGATAGAGTTCCCGATTATCCAGAGCAATGCGCAGGTCACTGAGCACTGTCATGCTGTCTCTCGATGCCTGCTCGTAGCGCTTGTTAAAGGTTTCACCGGAGCCACGCCTGTGCTCCTTGGCCACCTTCAGCGCCGACTCGGCATGCCTGAGCATCTGTTCCATATCAGGCTCTTGGGTGGCATCCAGCACGGCGCAGCCAACAGTAAGACCCAATCGAATCGATTGCTCGTCTATCATCAGGGGTTTGGCGCAGCGCACCGCCAACTCATGGGCAGTGAGTTTTACCTCAGGCAAGAGCACGGCAAACACATCCGCATGCAAGCGGGCAATCAGGGCACGGGTGGAAAATTCTTTGCGCAATACCCGCGACATTTTGTCCAGAATGTTGTTACCAAACTCGTACCCCAGGGACTCGATAATCTGGTGGAAATAATCGATATCCACCATAAAGAGACTCGCAGCCCCCGGGTCAAATTGTTTCAGGAAACTGGCGCCATACTCCACCAATCCGGCGCGGTTGTGCAGGCCGGTCAGCTCATCGAAAAAGGCCGCCTTGTTGAGGTGCGCAAAAAACTTGGCATTTTCCAGCCCAAGTGCCACGTTCAGGCAAAACACCTGTAACAGCTCCTGATCCACCTTGGTCAGACCGGTGGCATTTTCGGCGACGATCACCCCCTGCCAGCCCGATGGCGTCGACAGATATAAACAACTGCAGTTGGGATGAAATACATGCTGATGGGCGTTGAGGGTTTCCTGCACCAGCTTGCGCTGCTCAAGCTCGGGACTCAGCTCGTCCAGACTCTTACCGTAGAAGGGGCGGAACTTGTCACTGGCGGCCACCACAAAAAACTCATGATTACCGGAATCTATGGCAAAGGGCCCGTTCATTGGCCGTTTGGAGACACAAAACAGGCTGTCGGCCTTGATGTTAAAGAGGGCATCGATTTGCTCGAGCACCCCACCAGCAAACTCATGGAGCGATCGTTCCTGAAACAGATTTGCGGCCGCATTAATTACCGACCTTAATCCCTGACGACTGCGCTCCAATGCATCCATCTGACTGAAACATCGCAGTCCGGTTGCCACCACAGTAAACAGTTTATTGCGTGTCAGCTCGCTCTTGGTCTTGTAGGAGTTGATTTCGTACTTGAGGATAACTTCTTCTTCGGGGGTATATCCGGGCTGGCCTGTCCTGAGGACAATTTGCAACAGGTGGTTATCGAGTTCATTGCGAATGCGGTCCACCAGCATCAAACCGGCCTCATCGGTTTCCATCACCACGTCCAGCAGCACCAATGCCATCTCGGGGTGTTTTTTCACCAGCTCGAAGCCTTCTTTGGCATTGAATGCCGATACAAACTCAAGGGGGCGTCCGAATACGCGAACATGTTTCAGGGCCAAACGGGTAACATCGTGAATGGCAGGCTCATCGTCAATAATACCGATGATCCAGGGGGCAACAGGAGCCTCAGGCTGAAGCGGCTGTTCCTCAAGTTTACGGGCGCTGGCAAAGAGTTTACCCACGATTGGCCCCCCCGCAATTAACAGCAACTCGCACCGACCGTTCCATTCAGGCTCCCGCATTAAAGACTTGGTTCAAGTGTAGCAGCAATTAATACCCGATAATGTTAACCGACGCTATTGTCAGGTAGTCTTAAACTGATGAAAGCGGTAATACCCAACATCAGCGCACTGACCCATAAACAGGCTTCCAGACCATAAAATTGGAACACGGCTCCCGATAACAGTGTACCCATAAGACGGCCAGCGGCATTGGCCATGTAGTAGAATCCCACATCCAGCGAAACCCCGTCTTCATCGGCATAATGCACTATCAAAAAACTGTGCAGTGCCGAGTTGATGGCAAAGAGCACACCAAAAATCAGTAGCCCTGCAAGCAACCAGTAGAGGCTTAAACTGCCACCCTGTCCGGCATCCCCCATGGCATACAACCCCATGGCGATAGCCGCCGGTGACAGGGCCAGCAAAGCCACCCAAAAGGTGGCTTCACGGCCGCCGGGCAATCGTCCCTTTCGGCGAATAAGCCGAGGGGCAGCAGCCTGTACCATGCCATAACCAATAATCCAGGCCGCCAGAAAACTCCCGACCTGCCAATGGCTCCAGCCAAAGAGACTGGCAAGGGACACAGGCAGTGCCACCACGAACCAGACATCTCTTGCCGCAAACAAAAAAAATCGCGCCGCCGACAGGGTATTGACTCTGGCACTTTTAGAAAAAATCTCTTTGAATTTTGGCTTGTTTTTGGCCTTGCCGAGCTCATGCCTGAGGCCACTCAGGCTATCAAGCCAAACCAGCCCGAGCAGGATCAGCAGGATTGCAACGGCACCTGTAAAGCCAACCAGCGACAACAGTGCCCCGCCGACAAAGAAACCCACGCCCTTGAGGGCGTTTTTCGAGCCGGTGAGCAGGGCCACGTACTTGAACAGCCTGTCATCTGCACCATCCTTGGGCACCAGAGACTTGATGGCGCTTTTGGCACTCATTTTATTGAGATCTTTGGCGATACCTGACAGCGCCTGAGCCGCCATCACCCAGGCCACCGTGAGCCAGGCCGACGGTGCCAACAGCATGCCCAGTGCCAGAATCTGCAGCCCCATACCTATATTCATGGTGCGATTAAGACCAATACGAGCGCCCAGCCAGCCCCCTACAAGATTGGTCACCACGCCAAAAAACTCGTAGAACAGGAATAACATGGCGATCGCCAGCGGCCCATACCCCAACTGATGGAAATAGAGCACCACCAACATCCGCAGGGCACCATCGGTAAGGGTAAAGGCCCAATAGTTGGCAGTGACCAACAGGTATTGACGCTGATCCGGCGTCAGTGTATTGCCCCTCGCAAACATAGGATTTACGCCTTATCCCGTTGTCCGACCATCAACGCCAGTTCGGCCACGCGGTTGGCATAACCCCACTCGTTGTCGTACCAGCAATAGAGCTTCACCTGGGTGCCGTTAACCACCATGGTGGACAGGGCATCCACCACGCTGGAGCGGGGATCGGTGCGATAGTCGATGGACACCAGCGGCCTTTCTTCAAATCCCAAAATACCCTTGAGTTCGCCTTCTGCGGCAGCCTTGAGCAGGGCGTTCACCTCCACTTCAGTGGTGGGACGCTCCACTTCGAATACGCAGTCGGTCAGCGAGGCATTGGCCAGCGGCACCCGCACGGCGTGGCCGTTAAGGCGTCCCTTGAGCTCGGGGAAAATATGGGTAATGGCGGTGGCGCTGCCTGTGGTGGTAGGGATAAGGCTCATACCGCAGGCGCGGGCACGGCGCAGGTCCTTGTGAGGCGCATCCAGAATGGTTTGGGTGTTGGTGATGTCATGAATGGTGGTCATGGAGCCATGCTTGATGCCCAGCCCCTCGTGGATCACCTTAACCACGGGCGCCAGACAGTTGGTGGTGCAGGAAGCCGCAGTAACAATCGGGTGCACATCCGGGTTGTACAGCTCGTGGTTAATCCCCATCACCACGTTAAGCACGCCTTCTTCCTTCACGGGTGCCGTCACCACAACCCGCTTAACGCCCTGAGCAAGATAGGCTTCAAGCACCGCCCTGGTTTTCATCTTGCCGGAGGCCTCAATCACCAGATCGCAGCCCGACCAGTCGGTCTCTTCGATGGTCTTGTTCATACTGGTGCTGATCCGCTTTTCACCAATGAGGATATTGCAGCCATCGCTGGCCACCGGATGCTGCCAACGGCCATGGACGGAATCAAATTCCAGCAGGTGCGCCAGCGCCGTGGCATCCCCCGCCGGGTCGTTGATATGTACAAATTCAAACGCGTCACTGTTCCATGCTGAGCGCAGCGTGAGACGCCCCATGCGGCCAAAACCGTTGATACCTACTTTAATCTTGCTCATTTTGTCTCTTCTCCCAGTCAGACACGCTATTAACAGCAGCGTCCGGGTCTGCAACCCATGGTCGCCAAACGTTGTTTTTCATCCACCAGCCAGTCTGGTCCTTTCTGCGCCAAATGTGCCAGTTGCCCGGCACACCACAGTGGCAGGTCATCGGCCTGGCGGTAGTACACCCACTGGCCCTGACGCCTGTCTGTCAGCAAGCCTGCGTCTTTTAAAAGACGTAAATGGCGTGAAATTTTGGGCTGACTCAGATTAAGCGCCTCCGTCAGCTCACACACGCACAGCTCAGTTTCCCCCACAATCAGCATCAGGATTCTGAGCCGGGTATCATCGGCCAGCGCTTTGAAAAAACTCACTACATCCATCGCCGCCTCCTCAATCATATATGGCTGCCATAATATATGAAATTCCATATGTGTATAGTTACACTTTTGTGAAGTTACACTTTCTATGTCAGGCCGTGCCCCATCGCGTGCATGCCCCGCTTACTTGCACCTCACTTATTCGCACCTTCCTCAGTATCAACCAATCAGGACAAACTTGTTTGCAGGTAAAATATTCTCCCCAGACTGCTAAATAACCGCAGAAATTATTAAAGTCTGACTAAATAATTTCAGAAAAATTATTCTACCGTAAGTCACTGCCCTACGGGAAAATATTAAGAATCGGCTGACGACAAAATCAACCAAGAAATAGAACACATCTTCAACCGGCCTTGAAAATTCAGCCGATAATTTACATAATAGCCCGGTCAAATTCATTCGAATGCTAAAAAATACAACACGAAAATGTTGACTTAGTTGGCTTTCAAATGATTTTTTCCGCGATTACAATCAAGCAGTTAAAAAGGAAATCATCATGTCATCCTCTAACTCACAGGATCCAGACACGAACGTGTTACTGGATACTACCGCTATTAAAAATAAGCTTATTTATTCAGTTCAATTAGTCTGCTTTTGGCTAATTCTCTCAAGCTATATATTCCCTTGGCTATCAGCCAATATCAAAAATATACTTCCTTCGAAAAGCAGGTAATTTTTAAATGGAACACTCCAGCTATATTTCGCTGGCACTCTACTTTATTGCCATGTTGGCAATAGGGCTGTTTGCCTATCGTAATTCCACCGATGATCTTGCGGGCTATATGCTTGGCGGGCGTCAGGTCAGCCCCCAAGTTACCGCCCTTTCCGCCGGGGCATCCGACATGAGCGGTTGGATGCTGATGGGGCTGCCCGGCGCCATGTTTACCATGGGCTACGACGCCCTGTGGATTGCAGCAGGATTGTTGCTCGGTGCCCTGCTGAATTATCTGCTGGTCGCCCCCAGACTCAGAGTGTTCACCGAAGAAGCCAATGACGCCCTCACACTGCCAGACTTTTTCAGCAAGCGCTTCAATAAAGACAACGGCTCGGTGCGCATGATTTCAGCGGCAGTCATCATCCTATTTTTCACCCTGTACACATCCGCAGGATTGGTCGCTGGCGGTAAGTTTTTTGAATCGGCGTTTGGCTTACACTACCAAGTCGGTTTGCTGGTCACTGTGTCTGTGGTGGTAGCCTACACACTGCTCGGTGGGTTTCTGGCGGTCAGTCTGACTGACTTCGTGCAAGGTTGTATCATGTTCATCGCATTGGTGTTGGTACCCTTGGTTGCACTGCAGGAGTTCAACAGTGGCAGCGAAATGCTGGACCAGGCCGGGCGCAGCATTACGCCGTTGACCGACTCCTTCGAACAAATGAGTCTATTGGCCATCATCTCCAGCCTCGCCTGGGGACTGGGTTACTTTGGTCAGCCCCATATCATTGTGCGCTTTATGGCAATTCGTTCGGTGAAGGACATTGCGACAGCCAGAAATATCGGCATGAGCTGGATGTTGGTCACCATCATAGGCGCGTTGGCAACCGGACTCATCGGCGTGGCTTACGTGAACAAATTCAAGCCGGGTTTGGATGATGGTGAGACTATCTTCATTCTATTTTCTGAGATCCTGTTTCATCCGCTTATCAGTGGCTTCCTGTTGGCGGCGATTCTGGCAGCGATTATGAGCACCATTTCCTCGCAGCTCCTGGTGTCATCCAGTTCACTGTCTGAGGATGTTTATCGCGCCCTGTTTCATAAAGAAATGGATCAGAAAGCCACTGTGACCGCAGGTCGCATCGGCGTGCTCGCGGTGGCGGCGGTGGCAACCTTGCTGGCGCTGGACAATAACGCCAGCATACTGTCTCTGGTCGGCAATGCCTGGGCAGGCTTTGGTGCCGCTTTCGGCCCCCTTGTACTCTTGAGCCTGTTCTGGCGCAGAATGACCCACAGCGGTGCAGTCGCTGGCATCATCAGTGGTGCGGGCACTGTCATTGTCTGGAGTCAGCTGCCACTGCTTGAAAACAGTCAACCGCTGTCCAGCCTGATATATGAAATCGTGCCCGGATTTATTGTCAGCGCCACCACCATAGTGCTGGTGAGCTATCTGGGGCGTGCGCCCTGCAAGACGACCCAAAAAGCCTTTGAGGTCACCCGGGAAAAGCTCAAACAAGCCACCTGACCCTCGAGTGCCCGCCGCTACGGCGGGCCTTTTGGTATCTAATGCAGCGAACAGTCTTTTAGCTGTACGGACTACCGTCGCCATGGCAAATTTTCCCAATCGTTGTAAAATACCCCATCTTTTGCAGTGGGCAGATAGTCAGTGAGCCATCCCAATCACAGTCTGGATACCAAACGCACTTTTCTGAATGCGCTCTCGTATCATTCGCTGCAATCCCCGATATTCCGGGAAACAGGCACACACCATAATAAGCCTGCCCGACTTAACACTGACCCCACACATTCAGAGGAATACTCGTCATGAGTCTTGCTGATTCCGTACTGGCCGTGAACAACGACCTGCCCATCCGTACCGACAAACCTGTGCACAGCGGCAAGGTACGCAGCGTTTACTGGCTGACCGAGGCCGACAGCGCCCGCCTTATCCGCGAACGCGGCTACGATGTCCCTGCCGACACGCCGCTGGCCATCATGGTGATCTCTGACCGTATCTCCGCCTTCGATTGCATCTTCCACGGTGAAGGCGATTTGCGTGGTATTCCCGGTAAGGGCGCGGCCCTCAATGCCATCTCCAACCACTGGTTTGGGCTGTTCAAAGAGAACGGTCTGGCCGACAGCCATATTCTGGACATTCCACATCCTTTTGTTTGGATCGTGCAAAAAGCCCGCCCCATCAAGGTTGAAGCCATCATTCGCCAATACATCACAGGCTCTATGTGGCGCGCTTACCAAAAGGGCGAGCGTGTGTTCTGTGGCATCACATTGCCAGAAGGACTGGAAAAAGATCAGAAGTTGCCTGAGCTTTTGATCACCCCGTCCACCAAGGGCATTCTCACCGGTATTCCCGGCGTGCCAGAACAGGATGACGTGAACATCAGCCGCGCCGATATCGAAGCCAACTTCGAAGCCTTTGGTTTTGAAAAGAAAGAAGATATCGACCTGTACGAAAAGCTGCTCAAAGAAGGCTTTGGCGTTATCTCCGAGGCGCTGGCAAAGCTGGATCAGGTGTTCGTGGATACCAAGTTTGAATTTGGCTATGTCACCGACCGCAACGGCAATTCCAAGCTGATTTACATGGACGAAGTAGGCACCCCGGATTCTTCACGTATTTGGGAAGGCGCCGCCTACCGCGACGGCAAGATTGTCGAAAATTCAAAAGAAGGTTTCCGTCAGTTCTTGCTGAACCACTTCCCTGATCCGGACATCCTGCTCAACAAAGACCGGATGCCGGAACGTGAAGCCCTGGCCCGCGACAATGCCCTGCCGCTGGATGCCATGATGAATGTATCCCGTACTTACACCGGCATCGCCGAGAAGGTAACTGGCCGCAAGATTGAACTGTCCGACAATCCCAAGGCAGAAATCATCGCCATCCTCAAAGAGCAGTACGCTTTGGTGGATTAAGGCGTACGCGCCCCGAAACGGCGCACTTAATTCCGCACAAGAAACCCCGGCCAATGCCGGGGTTTTTATTTAGCTGACAACCTTCAGCTTGCCCAAACCACAGAGACGACGGCCGAACCATTCTCTCCGGCACAAGCGGGAACCCTGCCAAGCCTTTCACACAAAAGTATTGCCAAAGCAGCCACTTATCATCATAGTTGCTTAGGGAAGATCAAGATGAAGGCATAGCCATGGAATTCAATCAGGGAACACTCGACGAGCTGATGCTAAAGGCCCAACAGGACCTCAGCAGCGACCAGCAAAGCTACAAACGTAAACTCAACCTCTATGTGTGGATGGCCTACGGCGTCATCCTGTTATTGCTGCTGCTCTTTGTCGGCCTGGTGGCAGGTACGGTGGGACTGGCGTTCACCAGCTCAGTATTCCTGGTGCTATTACTCAAGAAAAAGCTGATTATTCCGCTGCTGATCATCGGCTGGATGCTGGGAAGAGTACTCTTTCTCGGGGCAGGTAAACCCGAAGGGTATAGACTCAGACGCTCCGAAGCCCCACTGCTGTTTGGCCAGGTGAATGAGCTGACCAAAAGCCTCAATACCCCCAGAGTGCACAACATCATTATCACGCCGGAATTTAATGCCGCCATGGCGCAAACGCCCCGTTGGTTTGTGGGCGGCCCAACCGAGAACACGCTTATCATAGGGCTTGAGCTGCTTATGTCGCTGTCCAAAGAAGAGCTCAAAGCGGTGTTGGCCCACGAGCTTGGTCACCTGAGCGGCGACCACGCCAAATTCAACGGCAAGATTTACCGTGCCCGCGCCATGTGGGAGCAGATGATGCACAGCTTCGAAAGCTCAGGCTCCCTGGTTACCTACCCCATGCGCAAGTTTTTCAGCTGGTATGCGCCGCGCTTTTCGGCCTATTCATTCGCACTGGCGAGGCTCAACGAGTACGAAGCCGATTTGTCTGCCGCCACGCAGACCTCCGCAGCCACTTTTCAGTCGGCATTGGTCAAAACCTCACTGCTTGCCGAAATCACAGATGAAGATTTCTGGCCGCAATATTACCGCCGGGCCTATGAGCAAGCCGCCCCCGATACCTTGCCCTACACTGCCTTTAAGCAGTTTATGGATGCCGGTGAATTTGGCGATCTGCCACTGCGTCTTGCGAAGGTTATGGCCGAACGCACCTCCCCCCACAATACCCATCCCTGCACCAAAGACAGGGTAGAAGCACTGGGCACATTCGATGCCGACGAATTAAAACTCAGGGAAAACAATGCCTGGCAGTTGCTTGGCAAATCGGCCCATAAAATCATTAAAGAATTCAATGATAATTGGCTGATGTATAACGGCCAGGAGTGGCAGTTCCAGTACCAGCTGGCGCAGGAACAATTGGCCAGACTCAAGGAGCTTGAGCAGATAGATCCCAATCAGCTATCGCTGGACCAAAAGGAAGAACTGGCGTTCCTGCTGGATAAGTTCCAGCGAGACCCGGAGCGGGTCGTGGCGCTCTACGACGGCATTATGGCATCCAAACCCCATGATCTCGACACAGGTCTGCGTTTGGCACAACTCTATGCCAAAGCAGGTAATCCGCGTTGTCTGCCACTATTCCGGGCCTGCCTTGCCAAGGATGAGCTGGTTAACGACGCCTGCATGGGTGCCTATGGCTACTACCTGCATCTGGGAGACGGCAATCAGGCCAACGAGTGGCTCGATAAACTGGTTGCCCACGGTGAGATAGCCGAACGCGCCAGGCAGGAGCGCATCACGGTAGGCGCCAAAGACCCCTTGATGGCGCCCACCCTGCCTAAAGAGGCCATAGATGCACTCGCCGCGCGGCTGATTGCGATAGACAGGGTGGAGGATGTGTGGCTTTGCCAAAAATCGGTGCAGTACTTCCGTGACAGCCCTGTGGTGGTGCTTGCCATCAAGGTGGGCGGCTGGACCGGCAAAGACAAGGTGCTGGAGGAATGCTTTGGGCAACTCCCCGCCGATTGGACCAGTTTTATCGTGACCAGGGATATGGACTCTGCGCTGTTTAAAAAAGTGCAAACCAAAGGCACTCAGATTATTTAAAACCCATGTCGACAAACACTTGTTTGCGATATACCGACAAAAGGCACCCCATGGGTGCCTTTTCGGTTGTGCGCTTTATACGGACGATTGCAGATTTTAATAGCCAAAGCGAACTTCGCCTTGCTGGCCTGGGGCATCGAGCGCGTTAACACGTCGAGCTGAAGCCCTTTCGGGAAGCCCCGGCCAATTGCATATTTTGTTACCTTAAAATACTGTTGTGCCCAGTACAACTCCCTGTGTCAAACCTTTGGCCGACAGAAAAAACACTATAATTTAAAGTGCCCTTCCCCTACATACAGCCAAAGGAGGGAAGTATGGACAAGCAATATATTCTCTACCCGACAGACTTCTCTGAAAGCTCAACCCACGCTCTGCAACAGGCTCTTGATCTCGCCCAAAAGAGCCATCAAAAACTGCGCCTGCTGCACGTGATAAGTCGTCCTTATGGCGATGACATCACCACAGAGCCACACCACGAAGACAACTTCGGCATAGTGGTAGCCAACGCCACAGAGCAGCAGGCCCATTCGGCAGCCTATGCCAAAGAAAGGATCAACGCCTTGCTGGCCGGCCTGCCACCGGATCAGGAAGTGGAAATACAAATAGACAAGGGCAATGCCACCAGCCAGATCCTTGCCGAGGCGGCACGGGATGATGTTGCCATGGTCGTCATCGGCTGCCATCATCATGCCCCTTTCACCCACTGGCTACATCCCAATGTGGCAGCGCAGGTAGTGAACAAAGCCCACTGTCCCGTATTGGTGGTCAGGTAGGGCAACTTCTCCAACAAAAAAGGCACCCGAGGGTGCCTTTTGAACAGTCCAATGATTAGAGATTACGGTAGGTAAAGCTCAGTTCATCGGCGCGGTTGGCCTGACCTTCCGAAAACTCATACATGCAGGAGTCGTCGGTGTAATCCATGAAGTTGGTGATGGGGTCCAGGCCGGGATAACGGCTACCGGCGCAGGAATCACGGTTCACAGGACAACCATAAGCAGGGCTGCGCTCTGCCGGAGTATCGGCAACATAGTCACCATTGCCGCTGCAGCCACCCTGGAAGGTGTGATACAACCCCAGCCAGTGGCCCACTTCATGGGTACCTGTGTCGCCTTCATTATAGGGCGCGGCACTGCCGCCGGGCAGGCTGGAGTAGAGCACAACCACACCGTCATTTACCGGATCGGATGCATAGCTGCTTGGGAAGGTTGCCCAGCCCAGGAGGCCGCCGCCCATGTTGTTGGTGTAGAAGTTGAGGTCTGAGGCATCGCCCTGGCGCAGTGCCGCCTTCATTTCCTTCTCAGCGGTTGAACCATGGGTAGCCGTGTACCAGCTGTTGTTGGCGGTACGGGTGATACCTGCCACTTTAAAGGTAAAGGGCGTATTGGCATAAGCATCGTTCAGCACATTGATTTGGGAATTTATTGCACCTGCAGACAAATCACCATTGCCGCCGTTATCAGTGATTACGTGCATATACACATCAACCACCACGCTGCCATTGGGACGAGGCTGGTAAGTGCTGCCGCCACCACCGCCTCCGCCACCACCTGGCTTACCTTTGGCGGCCTTCAGAGTTTGAAAATGTTTCTCACGTAATTCGGCTTCCTGGATGCTGGGCTGCTTGGTACCACAGCGCAGGAAGGATGCATTGGGGTTGGCATTGTCGAAGGCATTGTCGTTTTTGGCATTGCCAATCGCAGGCACTGTAGCCAAACCCAGTGCCATTATCAGGGTAGAGGTCTTTGCAATAAAGCTCACAATGGGCTCCTTGTCTTTATCTTGTTAGTCAAATCACGGCGTACCGTGCGACACAGACACCAACGACGCAGCCTGAAACGGCACAAACTACATGATGTAACCCTAAAGCTAGCGAATCACCCCGCGTTAATCAAATGATCCAGCATTGTTAATTGAAATGATAAGACCAGTGCTCCCAATATCCGGGCTTTCATCTGCACAGCGGCAACCCGGCGAGACGCTGGCAAGGGCGCTGCACCCTTGGCATACTGGTCATCTTCTTACTGACTCCTTACCACTATGCACATAGCTTCCTGCCAATTCGAACAACACGGCGCCATCATTCAGCACATCTTTAACCACGCCATCGCCAACACCACAGCGCTCTACGAATATGAGCCAAGGGACATGGCAAGAATTGCAGCCTGGTTTGCACAAAAGGAGGGGGCGTACCCTGTGCTGGGTGCCTTTGATGAAAAGGGTGACTTGATGGGATTTGCCAGCTATGGCCCATTCCGGGGCTTTCCGGCAAACCTCTATTCGGTGGAGCACTCTGTTTATGTTCATCCGGATCACCGTGGCAAAGGGGTCGCACTACAGCTGATGCAGGCGCTTATTCAAGCGGCGAAGGATGCTGGATTGCATATGATGGTGGGCGGCATAGATGCCAGCAACAATGCCAGCATAGCCCTGCACCAGAAGCTTGGCTTTGAACATGCCGGCACCTTAAAAGAAGTGGGCTATAAGTTTGATCGCTGGCTGGATCTGGCCTTTTATCAGCTGAAGCTCAGCAACTAATCCTCTGCTTTAAAAAGATATAGAGCCGGTATCGGCTCTCTATATTGTTCGCAAACCAGTCAGGCCACACGAAATTCAGATCAGTCTTTCAGTCGATAAGTCACTTCGACCCTGTCCGACAGGGTAATGTCACCGGACTGATAGCTCTGCCCTACCCCATTGTCGGCCTCCATCATGGCCGCTTTGTACATCACCGGGCGAACCGGCCCCTGAT
This sequence comes from Shewanella zhangzhouensis, assembly GCF_019457615.1. NCBI lineage: Bacteria > Pseudomonadati > Pseudomonadota > Gammaproteobacteria > Alteromonadales > Shewanellaceae > Shewanella > Shewanella zhangzhouensis. The sequence continues at coordinate 592,855 of NZ_CP080414.1, read as the reverse complement.
CGTAGTAGCGGATATGCCACACCCCCTGAATTTTGGCGCCAAAGCCCTGGGCCAGGGACTCGGCCTTGGACTTGGCATCGGCAATGGCAAGCTCCCGCACCCTGGCTCGGGCGGCGCTGTCATCGCTGAGCTCAAAGCTGATATTGCCCACCCGGTTGATGCCTTCGGTCAGCGCCGAGTCCACTATTTCATTCACTCTGGACACATCTGTGATGCGCACCGTCACCCGGCGATTGGCGCCATAACCTATCAGCTGAGGCTCGGCATCCTTGTGGTACTTGTACTCTGGATTGATGATGAGATTGGCACTTTCAATCTGCTCGCGCTTCACACCGGCGGCTTCCAAACGCTTGATAAAACCGGCCACGGCCTTGTCAGAAGCGCCCTTTACATAACGGGGGTCCTTACCTTTGGATACCACCTCAACCGAGATAACGGCGGTGTCGGGCGTCACTTTCAGCTCGGCGACTCCCGTGGTGTCCAAAGTGGGGAACTCGTTTGCCTGTGCTGATGAAGTCAGGGCTGTCACGGCAAACAGGGCACTCACGCCGAGGGCTGTCAGAGTTTTTTTCATGGGATTCTCCTTGGTTTTCAAATCTGTCTGACGTTACAAACGGCATAAAATTCAAAAAGGGTTAAATTTTTCAAAAAAATTTTCCATCATCTTGCTGAACAAATTTTCACCACACACCCTGTACCTTTCGGGCACTTGCGGTATAATCGCGCGCACTTTTTTACTGCCCACAGCCCAAGCCACTGTGCACCCGGCCCGGCGCGGTAAATGAAACCAGTCACGCAATATCGGAACGCGCACTTTGAACAAGACAGTCGAAACTTTTGATCCCAAGCAGACTACCACGCTCGAGACCCCAGCCAAGACCCTGGCAGCAGAAGCCAAGGCCAGCGACGGCACCATTCAGGGCAACCGTATCGGCTTTGTCAGCCTGGGCTGCCCCAAGAATCTGGTGGACTCAGAGCGCATTCTGACCCAGCTGCGTATCGACGGTTACGAGGTAACCAACAGCTACGACAATGCCGATCTGGTGATTGTAAACACCTGTGGCTTTATCGATGCCGCTGTGGAAGAGTCGCTGGACGCCGTGCGTGAAGCCCTTGAAGAAAACGGCAAGGTGATTGTGACCGGCTGTTTGGGTGCCAAAGAAAACCAAATTCGCGAAGTGCACCCCGATGTGCTGGAAATCACCGGCCCCCACAGCTACGAGGCTGTGCTGAACCACGTACACAAGTATGTGCCAAAGCCTGAGCACAACCCTTTCATCTCGCTGATCCCCCAGACAGGTGTAAAGCTGACGCCCAAGCACTATGCCTACCTGAAGATTTCTGAAGGCTGTGACAACCGCTGCACCTTCTGCATCATCCCAGCCCTGCGTGGCGACCTGGACAGCCGCGGCGTCGGCAGTGTGCTGGACGAAGCCAAACGTTTGGTTGAAAGCGGCGTACAGGAAATTCTGGTAGTGAGCCAGGACACCTCCGCCTACGGCAAAGACAAAGATGGCCGCACCGACTTCTGGAACGGCATGCCGGTAAAACAGGACATCACCAGCCTGGCACGCCAGCTGGGCAAGATGGGCGCCTGGGTGCGTCTGCACTACGTGTACCCATACCCCTGGGTTGACGACTTGATCCCGCTGATGGCCGAAGGTCTCATTCTGCCTTACCTGGACCTGCCGCTGCAGCACGCCAGCCCGCGCGTTCTCAAGATGATGAAGCGTCCAGGCCGGGTTGACCGCCAGTTGGATGCCATCAAGAAATGGCGTGAGATCTGCCCTGACCTGGTGATCCGCTCTACCTTTATCGTGGGCTTCCCCGGCGAAACCGAAGAAGACTTCGAAATGCTGCTGGACTTCCTGCGTGAAGCACGCCTCGATCGCGTTGGCTGTTTCAAGTATTCCGAGGTGGATGGCGCCGTGGCCAATACCCTGGCCGAGCTTATCAGCGAAGAAGTGAAAGAAGACAGGTACGAGCGCTTTATGGAAGTACAGGCCGAAATCAGCGCCGAGCGTCTGGCCCGTCTGGTTGGCCGTGAGCTGGATATTCTGATTGATGATGTTGACGAAGAAGGTGCCATCGGCCGCTCTTACGCCGATGCCCCTGAAATCGATGGCATGGTGTTTATCAATGGCGAAACTGAGCTGACTCCCGGTGATATGGTGCGTGCCCGTATCGTTGCCTCGGACGAGCATGATCTCTGGGCCGAATTGGTCGCCCTGGAAGACTGACGTTCAGCGCATTAAAAAACGGGCTTTATGCCCGTTTTTTGTCTTTGCGTTGCCAAACGCCCTAAAATCAAAAGGGGCATCGCCCTTATGCTGATGCCCCTTCTGGTTGCGAGCCTTGCGTTGATAAGACCCTTTGCCTTTTTTCGGTTTCTCGACCTTCAACCTGAACAGGTCTGAGGTCACCAGCGCCTTGACGGCGTTGTCGCGGATCTCTCCGCGGCCATGATCGTGATGCTTGCTCACTGATTTGCTCCTTTGGTTAAAAACCGGCCAAGCATAAGACCAATGGCCGCCGGGATCCAGATCAAATTTACGCGTTCGTACGCTATTTCTGTTTTCCCCCACCCAGTTTTTTGTGTAACTCTTAAGCAGGCATGAAGCCAAGAACAGAGCAATCAAGGAGATATATTAAGTGAGGCCGCCGTTATTCTTACTGCTGATGCTCTTGAATGTGCCCGCTGTTGGGTGCGAGTTGACCATGGGTTACCGCACCAACGAACGCCTGCCTTATATTCACGCAGAGCCCACGGATACCGGGCTTTTTGTCACCCTCTTTGAGGAGGCAGCAAAGCGTATCGGCTGCAACCTGACCGTAATCCGCGCCCCGAAAAACCGCATTATTCGCGAATTGGAGCAGGGCCATATCGATTTCTACCCCAGCTTGAGCTTTACCCCGAAGCGTGCCAAATATGCCTGGTTTTTCCCGAACGGCCTGCCGGAGCGCTATACCGGGATCAGCCGGATAAATTCGCCGGATATCAAACAGCTCGATGAGCTGGTTCCCCATAAGATGGTGCTTCTGATGGCACCCGGCAGTTACGACCTTGGCGGACTGCCCAAGGGACTCAATCAGCGCCGCCCCCAGGACCTGGATATTCCCAAGGCCTTTGCCATGCTCAGGGCCAACAAGGGCGACTTCTTTATTTATGATGAATTTACCCTGGAGTATTACCTCCATCAGGAAGGGGGGGATGGCCTCAAACTGCACCCTGATTGCTGCGAAAAGCCCCGCACCATGTTCTTTGGTTTTTCCCGCAAGAGTGCTCATTTTCAAGAGATAGCCAACCCGGACTTTTTAGCCGACAAGCCGATGTCCGCAAACAATCAGCCGGGTATACCGTCACCCAACAGTGTTGCCAGGCAGCTGGTGCAGGCGCTTACCGAGATGATGCATGATGGCACCATCGCAGCCTACAGAGAGGCTGTGTTACATCCAGAGATACAAGCGCCCTCTGCCACCACACAAGAAGTTCAAGCCACAGACACGCCGCCAGCCGCTGCAGAAGCCGCCTCCAAACAAGACAAACTGCAGCCATAGCCGGTCCACTGGCTGAGTGATGCCGCCACCGGGTTCTGGCTAAAATCGGCTACAAAAAAGCCCCGGCAATACGGGGCTTTTTTTGGCCTGAATGGCCGATTCTGTCAGGCGTATCAGTTACCTGCTACCTTCATGCTATCCAGCAGGATACCGCCGGTGCGGATGGAAGAGCGCAGATCTCTGTCCTGACTCACGGCCTGAATACTGCGATACATGTCTTTAAGGTTACCGGCGATGGTGATTTCTTCCACCGGGAACTGGATTTCACCGTTCTCCACATAGAAACCGGCCGCGCCGCGGGAATAATCACCCGTCACCATGTTCACGCCCTGCCCCATGACTTCGGTCACGATAAGCCCCTTGTCCATCTGGCGAACCAGGGCATCGAAATCCACGCCTGTGTCATTCAGGGTCCAGTTGTATATACCACCGGCATGACCTGTGTTGGTCATCCCCAGTTTACGGGCCGAATAGGAAGTCAGCAGGTAGGTGGCGAGCAGCCCGTCCTTGATGATGTCTCTGTCCACAGTCGCCACCCCTTCGCTGTCGTAGGGGGCGCTGGCAAGGCCCGCCAGCAGATGCGGCTCTTCGCGGATATTCAGCCACTCGGGGAACACCTGGGTGTCCAGCGCATCCAGCAGGAAGCTTGATTTGCGGTACAGGCTGGAACCACTGATGGCACTGATAAGATGACCAATGAGGCCGGTGGCTACCTCGTGGGCAAAGAGTACCGGCATGGTACCTGTGGCAATTTTGCGGCCACCGAGGCGACTTAATGTCTTGGCCGCAGCCTTTTGCCCCACCAGCTCGGGAGACAGCAGCTCGGCATATTTGCGGGAAATGCTGTAGTCGTAATCCCGCTGCATGTTGCCATCGTCTTCTTCGCCAATCACAACGCAGCTTAAGGAGTAACGTGAAGAGCAGTAGCCATTGAGGAAACCATGGCTGTTGCCATACACCTTGATACCCGTGTGGGCATTGGCGCTGGCACCATCGGAATTTTTAATGCGCGGATCGGCGTCGAGGGCAGCAGCCTCAGCGCGAACAGCAAGCTCTGTCAGCTCTTCCGGAGTCAGGCTCTCTGGATGATAGAGATCCAAATCAGTCACGGCTTTGGCCATTAAACTGGCTTCTGCCAAACCGTTGCAGGGGTCAGAGGAGGTATAGCGGGCGATATCATCTGCGGCCTTTACTGCCTGACGGATGGCCTCGGGGCTTAAATCGGAGGTGGATGAACTGCCCTTGCAGCCATCGCGGAATACCGTGATCCCCAGTGCACCGTCTTTATTGAATTCAACGGTTTCCACTTCCTTGAGTCGGGTAGAAACCGACAATCCCTGTTGCTTGCTGATGGCCACTTCGGCGGCGCCTGTTCCCAGGGTTTTGGCGTAGTCCAGCGCCATGGCCACGGCATCCTTGAGGGCGTTCAATTCCAATTCAATTTTGTTAGATGACACTGTCTTGCTCTTGTTCACTGCCTGATGGGGCTAAGCATAACAAAGCCCTGTGGCAAATCACATCCACAAATGTGCTCCCTTTGCAGACAAAATCTGCGCCCGAGGCAGCAGTTTCCCCTGCTTAATGGTAATATTGCCGGATTGCGTGTAGAGAGGTTTTTAGCGAATGAACGTCGTTGGCGATCCAGAGAATTTCAAACAGCCCTATGATGATGACGAAAACTATGTCAGTAAGTCATCTTTCAAGCGGGAATCCCATGCTGCCCAGGACCTGGGTAAGCGTCTGCTTGGTCTGAGCAAGAGCCAGCTCGAAAAGCTGGATCTGGAAGAAGACTTGCTGGATGCCCTGGCTGCAGCCAAAAAAATTAAACCCAACAGTGAGGCCCTGCGCCGTCAGGTCCAATTTATTGGCAAACTGATGCGTAACCTGGACACCGAGGCCATAGTCGCTTCGCTGGACAAACTGGCCAACAAGAACAACAACCAGGCTGCCCGTCAGCATGTACTGGAAAAAATTCGCGATCGTTTGCTCACCGAAGGCGACAGCGAGATCCAGGCGCTGGTAGAGGAACACCCCGCATTTGACCGTCAGAAGCTGCGTCAGATGGTGCGTGCCACCGCCAAGGAAGTCAGCAAAGATGCCGAAAAAGGTCTGGAGTCCAAGGCGGCCAAAGAGCTGCTCAAGTACCTTAGGGACAATACTCCCGAGTCTTGAAGACTGCCATACCGCCAGACAGATCAACGCCCCGCAATGCGGGGCGTTTTTTATGCCTGTTTGGGGATACCCGGGCGATCCACTTCCCGCTGCCTGACAGCCAGCCCCCACCATGCCAGTGCCAGATACACCAGTGCCAACACCCAAAGGGTTAGCCATTCAGAGAAGACAGCGTCAAATCCCGCCCCCAACTGATTGAGTTTGAGCATGCCAAAAATGGCAGGCACTGCCGGAATGGCCTGTGCCGCCATCACCAGAGGCTCCGGAATGAGCGAAAGCGGCCACACAAAACCGCTGACAAACAGAATCGGCATGGAGGCCAGCAACATCACCTGAGTAGGCATATCGCGGCGGCGGAACAGGCAACTCGCCGCCACCCCGGCCGCGGCGGTAGCCACATAAAAAGGCACGATAAAGGCAGCGATATCCCCAAGCCCCGCCTGCACACTGACCCCATACCAGTGATAACACCAGCCAAGGTAAAAAGCGCCAAGGGCAGCATAGATAAGGCTAAATGCCGCAAGACGGCCCATCAAGAGTTCAAGGGCCGACACCTGCTGCCAATAACCCGATTTACGCCATTGCCCGGCCCCCAAAATACCGGTACCAATCAGCAATGTCTGATGCAAAATGAGCAGGAACAGGCCGGGCACCACATAGGGGGTGTAACCCAAACCCGGGTTATAGGCAGGCACTGCATTCAGGTGCATGGGTGCCAGACTGAGGCTGGCACCGGCAAAAGACTCGCCCCGACTCAACATCCCCAGCAGCTGTACCGACTTTGCAGCATCCATACCGGCGGTCACCAGGCCCTCCACCAGTGCCGAGTAAACCAGAAAGTAACTGGCATCGCCGCCATAGCTGAGAGTCGCGCCCTTGCCCAGCAGGAGATCGCGTTTAAAGCCCGCCGGGATCACCAGCAAGCCATGGAAGTCGCCGCTGGCAATATAGTGCTGCGCCTCGGCCACACTGCCTGCCCCCCTCGCCACCCGGATTTTCGGGCTGGCATCGGCATGACGGATAAGCTCCCTGCTGAGGCTGGTATTGTCCAGGTCAACCACCACCAGCGCCTGCTCGGTAGGCACCTGATTCAAATAGGGCAAGGGGTACAACAAGGCATAAAACAGCACCCCACCAAACAGGGTCACGGCAATCGCCTTATCGGCGACTATGGCTTTGAGTTCCTCAAGGATAAGCCGCAGCAGTGTCATGACTGCGCCTCCTTAAGCCCTTTTCGTGCCAGCAGCCCTATTGGCAACAAAAGCAGAAAAAATGGCATAAAAGACAAATTCTTACTCAGTAACTCCATGCCGCTTACACCGTAGCTCACCAGGGCAATATGGGAGTCAATATAGTGGCTCGATGGCATCAGCAGTCGCCAATACTGCGCCGCTGCCGGCATATCGTGTACCGGAAAGGTCACCCCCATAAAAGCAAAGGCCGGGGCAAACAACGCGGTGCAGAAACTCACCACACGGGCGGACTCCTGCATCAATAAAAATATCACTGCCACTATCAAAAAGACCGCCAGCAGCAGGGCCAGCATGGCGGGAATGAGCCACAGCGGCGAGGCCGCCACCGGCAGTTTCAAATAGCCAAACAGCAGCGCATGGATAAAGAGCCCCTGCAGCATCAACAGCGGTGTGTAGCAGAGCAACTTGGCACCCAGTTTTGGCAGCATGCCAATGGCTTCTTGCCGCGCCGCGGGTTCCAACTCGCGGTTGAGGGCGTTGGCAAACACCAACATGGCCGTGAGCTGCCACAGGGCAATCAGCACCGGCGGCACCAAAAAGCCCACGTAGTTGTTGTTACGGTTAAAGAGCGCCGTGGTTTGGGTGGCGACGGGGGCGATATTGATATGCGCCTGATGGGGATTGGCGCCCCGGGCCAGCTGCTTGCTGTAGGCCAGCGGCTTCATGGCATCGGCAATGGCTTGCTGCAAATTGGCGGCAAGCAGTTTGCCCACCAATAAGAACTGGCCGTTGTAACGCACATCCACCGTGGGCTGTACGGCAGTTTTCAATTCGCGGGAAAAGCCGTGGGGCACCACCACCAGGGCATAGACCTCGGCACGGTTCATGGCGTCCTGGGCCTGTGGCAAAGACGCGAAGGATATGGGGCTGACGACAGGGTTTGCGGCCATATGGCGGCCCAGCTCACGGCTCAGGCTGCTGTTATCCAGGTCCACCATGGCCACCGGCAGTTGCCTCGGCAAGGCGGCACTGAAAAGCCACCAAAGTGCCAGCATGGCAAGAATGGGCAGGTAGCTGACCAATGCCAGTTGCCAGGGGTTTTGCCACAGTGCGCCAAGCTCACGGCGCAACAGGGTTTTCATCGCTTATTCCCAAATGGCAGACATGCCAACCCGCAACCCTTCGATGGGGTGCTGGGGCACCAGCTCCACCTTGAAGGTGCGCAGGTCAAAGTCGTGGCCACTCTCGGTGGAGCGCCAGGTGGCAAAGTCGCCCATTACCGCAATATGGCTCACCTTAAACTCGGCGCGGGTATCCAACGCTGGAATATACAGCTGTTTCAGTTCGCCTTTTTTCACATCCTTTAGCATGTCTTCCCGCAGCTGGAACACGGCCCAGGCGTCATTCATGTCCACCAGACTCACCACAGGGAAACCGGACGGCGCCAGCTCGCCGGATTGCAGCAGCACTTCCGACACTTCACCGCCCCGTGGCGCGCGCATCTGGCTGTCGGCCAGAATGGCGCTCACTTCCTTTACGGCGCCCTCGGCCATACGGGCATTGCCGGCGGCCGCCGCCTTGGTTTCTTCCCGGGCGCCTTCTTCGGTCATCTGATACACCGCCAGTGCCGCCTGCTCTGTGTATCTGGCCGCCTGCCACTGGGTATAGGCTTCATCCCGCTTTTGCCTTGGCACCACGCCTTCGTTAAAGAGGTTATCCACCCGCTCGAAAGTGGTTTTGGCGAGATCCAACCCGGCTTTGGCCTTGAGCCACTGTTCTTTCTGGGCGGCAATCTGTTGCTTACGGGCACCGGTGTCGGCCTCAAGCTGCATGGCACGAGCAGCATCCCGGCCCCCTTCGGCCTGCATCAACTTGGCATTAAGCTCGGGGCTGTCAATCACGTAGAGCAAATCCCCTGCTGCCACAGTATCGCCGGTGCGCACCATCACCTGTTCGATGCGACCGGGCACCTTGGAAGAAACATGGTATTCACGGGCTTCAATCTGGCCCTGCAAGGGCGCCTTGGCAGGTGTGTGAGCCAGCATCAGCCCCCAGCCGAGGGCTATCACCAGCGTCACCAGTGCAGACGTTGCCAGCAAACGGTTGACTGTCATTGTTTTTCTCCCATGGTGGCCGACACTCGCTGGGCCTGACCGATAAATTCATCCAACTGGCCTGAGATGGCCATCAGGCGCGCATAGGCCTGCACATAACGAAACTTGGCACCCAGCTGCTGGGTATCCACGGCGGTGAGTTTCAGTTCGGCGTCCACCCGCTCGATAGAGGTGGACATGCCCTGATTAAAGGCAAGCTCCCTAAGCCGCAGGTTTTCCATCGCCAGCGCCCGCGAGCTGTCGAGGGCACGATATTCTTCTTCGGCCTGCTTAAGCTGACGAAAGCTTTGCTCCAGTAACAGACTCAAGTCTTCCCGGGTTTGCGCCTTGGTGTGGCGGGCCTGCAGCAGTGCGCTGTGGGCGGCTTCGACCTTGCCACTGCGACCGTCGCGGGAGAGCAGCGGCATCTTAAAGCCCACTCCCAGCATCCAGTCCGGCTCCATTTTCGCGAACAGACTATCGTCCTCGTACAGGGTGTAGTTGCCGTAAAGGAATACTGTGGGCTTGTAGGCGCCGCGCTCGACCTCAATCAGGCCGCTGGCCTGGGTTTCCTTGGCATCCAGCAACTTAAGCGCCGGATGGGATTTTTGGGTCAGCTCTGCAAGGCGCGGCAGCGAAGGTTCGCTCGGCGCAATAAAAAGCCCTGACGAGGGGGTATCGGCTTTTTTCAGCAGGCTTTTCAGGGCGATATTGGTCATCTCATACTGGCGGCGACTGCTGGATGCCTGCACCCTGGCGTTATCCAGGGCCACTTCGGCGTTCAGGCGCTCGACTTTGGCGATTTGTCCCTGGGCCTCAAGCTTGCGGGCATGGTCGACGTGTTTTTCCAGCGACGCCACCAACTTGTCCTGGGTACGGGCCAGCTCTGCCGCCACCATCACCCCGTAGTACCTGTCCACCAGGGTGGTAAACAGCTCACGGCGGGTGAGCTCACGCTGCTGCTCTTCTTCAGCAAGCAGGGCCTCGTGTATGCCCTGGGCCGCACTGATGCGCCCACCCGTGTAGATGGGCCACATGGCCGACAGGCTGGCACGGAAAATATCCTGCTCGGTGAAAGGAGTAATAAAAAGTTCGCCGGGAATACTGCCAAGGGCCGCGCCCAGGGCGGGCGGCAGACTTGCGGGGTCGAGTGAGGCCATGGGATTAAGATCCCGAAGATCCATCTCCAGCGGCTTTTCGAGGCGGGTATAGCTGCCATTGAGCGACAGCTCCGGCAGGTTCATGTCTTCACCGGCATCACGCTCGGCGCGGGCCCGGTCGACCTTGGCGCTGGAGGCCGCCAGTTTATCGCTAACCTGTTGCAGCTGCTGCCAGGCCTCATCAAAACTCTGGGCATGGGCAGCTGTGGCTATCACAGACATGCCGACGCAAGACGCAAGCACGGCCGCAAACAGAGCTGATTTAGTGATGCGGCCTTTTTGCGCAACAAGCGTACGCCTTGCCCGCTGACGGGACGAACACACCATTTTTGGCAGACAAACCAGTGTGGTGATAGGTTTCATTGACACCTCTAGAGCATTAACTCTAATTCCAGTGGCGGATGATAGCATTCCATTCTCTGACTCACCAACGGGCAGTTGAGCGCCATGACATCCACATCACGTTTGCCATCTCAGTTCAGCAGCCCAATACCCTGCGCCGCAAAGACTCAGTCGCCAGGCCGAAAAGGCCGCCAATAAGCCATGGTAAGTCCCCGGATCCTAATCTTTTTTGGTGAATGTTTAAACCTTGGCAGCACGTGCAAGCATGATGTCTAAAGGACTGGGGGGGCAGCTTTCAGGGTAAGCAGCTGCAAAAATCTTGCGGCGAGCTGAATAAAACTGTCTGCTAAGCCGTTTCACTTTCGCCATATCGTAAAAACAATAACCCCTCAGCATTACCCATTCGCCAAGGGGCTGAGCTATTCCGTTCGATGAGTTCACACAGTTGAATAGCAGGCGGCAAAGTCGCTATCACTTCAGTCAGTGCCACATTGACGCATTCCAGATGATCTTCGGGGGCATCATCCGTAAACACTGCATGAAAAAAGAGCGTCTGGCTTTCAATGTGCGCATAGATAAATCTTAGAGTCGGAGGCACTGCGCCAAGCAAGGCTCTTTGAACACTCAGTACCAGGGTGTTGTTATTCATGACGGCCACGCCAACATCTCTTGTCCCATTTAGAGAATTCGCAAGCGCCTGCCATTTGTGTTTTCTCATATCGCATTACTTTGGGAGAGAGCGACACCCGATCAAATAACGTCAAATAGTCACTTTCGCGATTCAACTTAATAAAAACCGATGCTATTACTTCTGTTATTTCTTGCTCCGGCCTTATCATCGACAATCTTACATCGAGGCCGTAGCTTTCTGGCTTCTCTGCACTCATGTTTGACTGAAATTGCCTGAAAGTATCGACAGCCTCAATTGTAAGTTCAAATTGATATTCAGTGCGTTCCGGTACTGAACTGAACCAGGCATCGTCCTTCGGAATGTCTTTCTGAGAAATTAACCCAATTGGGAAATAAAATTTTAAGTCGCCTTTGTGCGTTGTGATGGTTACAGCCATCTCAATATTATCTTTATCAAGCTCGACTGGCTTATCGACGTGAACTTTCACACTCAAGTCTTCGGGTTCCAGCTCTAAAAACGCGTTTTCATCAAATGAGCTCAACTCAATCATAGTGCTGAGCGGGATACTGGCGCAGCCTGAAAAACTCAAAAGAAGTAATACTGTTAAAATCCGTTTCATATCAGTTCCATATTCGGGTGAACAAGTTTCTCGATACAAGCTTACATATTCATCGGGAAACTAACACAGATTTTCCCTAACGCCTGATAATACTTCCACGTTTCATTTCATACGCTTGATAAAAAACGCAACTAATTTCACTTTCACCGCGTTCAGAAGCCGCCATTCCCACTCGATTTCACTTTGAGCCAAACTGAACACGCAGCGCGAGAGCAAAGCCTGGGGAACAACCCCAAATGACCGTACGATCACCAAGCAAAAAAAATACTAGACGACTGGTCTAATTGTCGATATTATCGCCGCCATGAACACCAAAACCCAAGACACCCGGCAACACATACTCGACATTGGCTACCAACTGGTGGTCAACAAAGGCTTTGCCGGTGTGGGCCTGTCGGAACTGCTGAAAAACGCCGAGGTGCCCAAGGGCTCCTTCTATCACTACTTCAAGTCCAAGGAGCAGTTTGGCGAAGCCCTGATCCAGGCCTACTTCAGCGACTACTTAAGCCAGCTGAACCAGCTGCTTGAAGCTGCCCCGGGTAATCACTTTGACAAGCTGATGCACTACTGGCAGCGCTGGAGCGAGCAAAACAGCTGCCAGGGGCAGGCCGGAAAATGCCTGGTGGTAAAGCTTGCCGGTGAGGTGTCGGACCTGTCGGAGCCCATGCGTTTGGCACTCCTTAGTGGCACCAACCGCATCATAGGGCGAATAGCCGACTGCATCGAGCAGGGGCGAGTGGCGGGCGAGCTCAACATCGGTGACAGCCACCAGATTGCCGAGCAGCTTTATAACCTGTGGATCGGCGCCAGCTTGCTGAACAAGATACGTTTGGACGATGCCAGCCTGCAGCAGGCACTGCTGACCACCAGACAGGTGTTGCAGCCAACGGCCTGAGCCGGAAGCCAAACACGAGAATAGCCCCAAATCCAAGCCGCTATTTCGATAGCGGATTTTTTGAAACGAACACTAGACGACTGGTCTAATTTAAACAAAGGACAGAGTTATGACTGATTCCATCAACCGCCGCATCGTGTTGGCCTCACGCCCCGTTGGCGCCCCCACCAGCGACAACTTCCGCCTGGAAACCCTGGCCAAACCCGAACCCAGGCAGGGTGAAGTGCTGCTGCGCACCATCTACCTGTCACTCGACCCCTATATGCGCGGCCGCATGAGCGATGCCAAGTCTTATGCCGAACCTGTAGCCTTGGGCGAAGTGATGATTGGCGGCACCGTCTGCCAGGTGGAAGTGTCCAACCATCCTGACTTTGCCGTGGGTGAGTGGGTACTCGCCTACAACGTGGGCTGGCAAAGCTATGCCGTGTCCGGCGCCGAAGGCCTGCTGAAACTGGGGGCCAATCCAAGCCACCCTTCCTACGCCCTCGGCGTGATGGGCATGCCGGGCTTTACCGCCTATATGGGCCTGCTCGACATTGGCGCGCCCAAAGCCGGTGAAACCATAGTGGTGGCCGCTGCCACCGGGCCTGTTGGTGCTACCGTGGGCCAAATTGGTAAGCTTAAGGGCGCGCGGGTGGTGGGTATTGCCGGCGGCGCCGACAAGTGTCGCCATGCGGTTGAAGTGCTTGGCTTTGATGCCTGTATCGACCACAAGTCAGCCAACTTTGCCGCCGAACTGGCCGCCGCCTGCCCCGACGGCATCGACGTGTACTTTGAAAACGTCGGCGGCGCCGTGTTCGATGCCGTCATCCCGCTTTTGAACACCAGCGCCCGTATTCCGGTGTGCGGCCTGATTTCCCAGTATAACGCCACCGGGCTGCCCGCCGGACCGGACAGACTGTCGCTGCTGATGGGGCTGATTTTGACCAAGCGCATTAAGGTGCAGGGCTTTATCATTTTTGATGATTATGGCCACCGTTACGGAGAGTTTGAGCAGGATATGAGCCAGTGGCTGGCCGAGGGTAAAATCCAGTACCGTGAGCAAATTGAGCAGGGTCTGGAAAACGCCCCCGAGCAACTGATTGGCCTTCTGGAGGGCAAAAACTTCGGCAAGCTGGTCATTCAGGTGAATCAGCCTCTCTAAATGTTTGCCTGACTCCGGCGCTAAGCCCCCAAGGCCGCAGCGAAGAAGTCCAGAGCCAAGCTTTAAGAGCTGAGTAATCCGGAAGAATCATCGATGAAAAAAAGCCTGTCCACTGGACAGGCTTTTTTTCAGGTGGCTGATGCCCGACACCTTTCAGGGGCGATAAGCCTGCACAGCGTTTTGGACTTTCGGCGCCTCACTCAGGGCCGCCAGCCCCGGATCCACAGGCTCGCCCCTGGCTGTCTCACCGCTGTTTAACTTGGTATCCGGTTTATCTGCCGGTTTAGTCTGCTCAGCCTGTCCGCCACACGCACCACAACAACTCATTTCGATGTCCTCGCTTTGGTTTTCCTGGCCCGGATTTCCTGCAAGCTCAGGTGTCTCCGATTGGAGATGCGAGCCAACCTTAGAGCAGTTTTCCCCGGAGGTAATTGACCTGGGTCAGTTGCCAGATGCTGTGAACGAGAGACTGGGTGACGGAATTCGCCCAACAAAAAGGCGATCCCCAGATCGCCTTAAAAATAGTCTCGCCTTTAATAATCAGTACAGCCTGATTGAGTGGCGGGGCCTCAGGCGGTGCCACCAACGGTTAAGCGATCGAGTCTAAGGGTAGGCTGGCCAACGCCGACGGGCACGCTCTGGCCGTCTTTGCCGCATACGCCCACACCCTTGTCGAGCTCGAGATCGTTACCCACCATGGAAATTTGGCTCATGGCCTCGGGGCCGTTGCCAATGAGGGTCGCCCCCTTGATGGCAAGGGTGATTTCGCCTTTTTCTATCAGGTAGGCTTCAGAGGCCGAGAACACAAACTTGCCCGAGGTGATGTCCACCTGACCGCCGCCGAAGTTGGGTGCGTAAATGCCCTTTTCCACCGACTTGATGATATCGGCAGGGTTGTCCTGACCGGCTGTCATGTAGGTGTTGGTCATACGTGGCATGGGCAGGTGGGCGTAGGACTCACGGCGACCGTTGCCTGTGGGCGCCACTCCCATCAAACGGGCGTTAAGCTTGTCCTGCATGTAGCCTTTCAGGATACCGTTTTCAATGAGCACGGTACGGTGCCCTGGTACACCCTCATCGTCTATGGTGAGGGAGCCGCGACGGCCCGGCAATGTGCCATCGTCCACCACAGTCACCAATTTGGATGCCACCTGCTGGCCCACCTTACCACTGAAGGCGCTGGAACCTTTGCGGTTAAAGTCGCCTTCCAGACCATGGCCAACGGCTTCGTGCAGCAGTACACCCGGCCAACCCGGACCGAGCACCACAGGCATTTCTCCGGCTGGAGCATCCACGGCGGTGAGGTTTACCTGGGCCTGACGCACAGCTTCACGGGCAAAGGCAAAGCACACCGGCATGCCGCTGTCGTCATTGGCAAAAAGGGGCGCGAAATCGTGGCGACCACCGCCACCGGCACCGCCGCGTTCACGCTTGCCGTTTTCTTCCATAATCACCGAGCAGTTGAAGCGTACCAGCGGACGAATATCGGCCGCCAGGGTACCATCGCTGGCGGCTACCAGGATTTCTTCGTGCACGGCTGAGAGGCTCACCACCACCTGGATGATGCGGGAATCGAGGCTGCGGATGTAGGCATCGGCCTGACGCAACATGGCGATTTTGGTGGCTTCTTCCATGGCCGCTATGGGGTCGGCGCTGTCGTACAGGGTCTTGGCACCCTGGCGTTTCCAGGCTTTGACCTGATAATCACTGCCGACCTGCGCTATACCTCGGGCCGCCAGTGCTGCCGCTTCGAGGGCGGCCGGAGTGATTTCGTCGGCGTAGGCGAATCCGGTTTTCTCGCCACTGATGGCGCGCACTCCCACACCCCGCTCGATGTGGAAGGAGCCTTCCTTGATGATGCCGTCTTCCAATACCCAGGTTTCGTGCCTGCTGCCCTGAAAATAGAGATCAGAAAAGTCCACATTATGGCTGTGGATGAGTTTGAGGTACTCGGCCAGGTTATCCAGGCTCAGGTTGTTGGCGAGCAGGCTCTGTTCAACTTGGGTTAAAAACGGCATCTGGTTTCTCTTTTCCCTAATAAAATTCTGTAGTTATTTACCGGCTTTCGCGGGCAGCAGCTCGGGGGCTGCAAAACGATTATGGCTGGCCACCGGCATGGCGGCACGTACCCTGGCCAACTCATCCCTGTCGAGCCTCGCCTGCACCCAACCTGTGCCCTCAGCAAGCTCGGCGAGGGTGCGCCCCCAGGGGTCAATCAGCATACTCTGGCCCCAGGTTTCACGGCTGCCGGTATTGTGGGCGCCCCACTGGGCGGCGCCAAGTACAAAGCACTGGCTCTCTATGGCACGGGCCTTGAGCAGTATTTCCCAGTGCGCTTCCCCTGTCACCCTGGTAAAGGCTGCCGGCAGTGCGATTATCTCGGCGCCCGCCAGTCTCAATGCACGGAACATGTCGGGGAAGCGTACATCGTAACAAATGGCGAGACCCAGTTTACCGAAGGGGGTGTCCACCACCACCAGGTTCTCACCGGGGCAAAAGGTGTCACTCTCGCGGTAGGTTTTGGTGCCATCGGCCACATCCACATCGAACAGGTGGATTTTTTCATAGTGCCCCAGCACAGTGCCGGCGTCATCGAATACATAGCATCGGCTATAAACCCGGCCATCGCCACTGCGGGCGGGGATAGTGCCCGCCACCAGAAATACTCCAAAGCGGGCCGCCAGTGTCGCCAGCGCCTGTTTCAGTGGCTCATCTTCGCCGGACCAGGCGAGCTGTTCACTCTCATGACCAC
Source organism: Shewanella zhangzhouensis (assembly GCF_019457615.1). Lineage (NCBI taxonomy): Bacteria > Pseudomonadati > Pseudomonadota > Gammaproteobacteria > Alteromonadales > Shewanellaceae > Shewanella > Shewanella zhangzhouensis. The sequence continues at coordinate 576,296 of NZ_CP080414.1, read as the reverse complement.
CAAACAGCAAACAGCACTCGGGCAGCACCACCAATTGGGGCTCACCGGGCACTCTTGGCAGCCGCTCAAGCTGCGATTCGATAAAGGCCAGATTGGCCTGCACATCCCGGCTGCTCTGGCATTGCAGCAAACTGACCTGCATGCGGTTCTCCACGGCGTAAATAATGGCTCAATTGTACCGGCTTGGATGCGCCGGGCAACTGCGACAAAGGTTCAGGCTCGCCGGTCAAGGGCGTTTCAGGAATTTCGGGCTCCGGCTCTTCTGTTTGCTCCGGCACAGGAGAGTTGACGGGCGCCGACTCAGGCACGGATTCTGGCTTTGCCTGCTCAGGGGCTTGTTGCTGTGGCCCGGACTGCGCAGCTGGTGTCGGCTCTGGGCCCCCTTGCACGACCGGCGCAGCGCCATCCGCTGAAGTTGCTGGTGCCCCACCCTCTTTTGGTCTTGGCAGTACCGACTCAGGAATTTCTATCTCTTTGCTCTTACGCTCAAGCTCTTCGAGCATCGGGTCCGTCATGGTACCGGAGAGGCGGAAGCGGATTTCCGAAATCACCTCAATCACGGGTTCCAATACTTTGGTGAGGGCAAAGGCGCCGAGGCCCATGGTCCAGGCGCTGGTACTGAGCAGCACCACGGTTGGCACACTGGAGGCCAATTGGGGCACAAAACGAATATCGTAGTTCAGGCTCTGGGTGGTCAGGTCGGTATAGCCACGTACCTTCATATTGCCGGCGATGGCGTCCATCTCGGTATCGCGGGTTTTCACCACACCATTATCCAGCTCCAGAGTACCGGCAAAACTGTTATAGAACATCCCCTTGCCAAATACATCCGTGAAATCCAGCGACAGCTTGCGCAGCAGCGAATCCAGGCTGAAGAGAGAAAAGATACGCGCGCCCTTGTCGCTGATTTCGGTCAGGCTGCCTTTACCGAGTGCAAACTTGAGCTCGCCGCTGAGAGTGCCAAGGTCAAATTCGTGGGGTGCCCCCTGCCAGAAAAGCTCGGCGCTGATATCCAAAGGTGAATCCTTGATGCCCGGGGTAATGCCCAACTGCTGAGCCATGGCATCAAACTTATCCGCCTTGAGGCTGAACTCCATGCGGGTTTGGTTGACGTCCATCAACCAGCCGCCCTGCCCCTTCAAGGTGGCCGCACCGGATGAGAGTGACAGGGTTTGAAAATTGTAGCGGCCCGGCTCGGGCAACCCCTGTAGCACCAGGTGCCCAAGGGCCCGGTCGTAGAGCCGGAAGTCATCCACATCCACCGCGATTGGCGGCAGATTACTGCTGAACTGCTCATCCCCCAACACCGAGGTTTCGGCCTCAGCCTCGGTGAACTCGGGAGACAGATATAATTTGCTGGCCCTGAGTTTAATGCCGCCACTGTGCCAATCGGGGAAGAGATCGATATCACCGCTGAACTCATTGGCATCTGTGCTGACGCGCCACAGTCCATCTTCCGGACGGGCAAATATCAGCGCATCGGCAAGAGACTGACCGAATATCGTCAGCTCGCCGATATCTGCATAAATGCCTTCCAGGCGCGGGAAGAAGCCCTTGGGCTGAGGTTCTGGGGAGGTTTCACCATCTGAAGCGATTTTCTGGGCACTGTCAGATGCGGGCTCTGCAGTGCTTGAGTCCACAAATCCCATAATGATGGGCAGCCAGTCATTAAAACTCGCCTGGCGCAACGTAACATCGAGGTGGCCTCCGGTTGCAGAGCGAGCGCTCTGTGCAAGGGAGGTCACAGCCGCTACTGAGGTTGACTGTGTGGCAGCGGGCTCAGCGTGCTGTGTTGCATCCCCGGCCGACGTGGACTCAGGTTCCGCCTGAGTCAGACCGGCGGCTGCGGTGACGGTGCTGTCGCCCGCGCCTTCTGCAGCACCTGGGTTTTCAGGCGCCGTTGAGTTTTCGGAATCGCCGATTGTTTCGGACACGCCGACACTTTGTGGCGAGGCGAGGCTGTCAGCCAGGGTCAGCAGAAAACTGTCCATGGTGCCGCTCGATGGCAGAATATGGCCGGCAAAATGTCCCTTATTGTCCAGAAACACATCCAGTGTCAGGCCATCGCCATTGCCCTGCAGCGCCAGTTTAAGCGGCATGGGTACGCCCACACTTTTGGCAAAGGGAGGAGGCAGTTTCAGCTCGGCGTTGCGCAAACTGGACTCAGCCTCTGCCTTAATATCAAAACCACCGGTCTTGGGCAGTGTGAGGGCCAGAGTGCCCTGCCACGCCAACACACCGGCGTAGAAATCACTCAGGGGGTTGTCCAGTGATGGCGGCAAGGAGGCCAGATCCCAGCCACTCTTGAGTTTGGTATCCACTCGATAGCCATTGGCACCATCAGCACCAAACACATCCAGACTGAGGGGCTGACCGAAGAGTCGGGCACTGAGCCCCCCGGCCTCAATCCTGTCGTTGGCAAACCTGAGCTCGCCCTTGAGGCGGTTGAGCTGTACGCCTGGGGTATCAAGGTATACGGGGGTATCATCAAAGAGCACCAATCCCTGGATGTCAGGCTTGCCGCCATGGTAAAGGGGAATGACGAGGTCCAGATCCCCTTTGACTGCGCCCTGCACCTTCACCACGTCCAATACGGCGCCGACTGAGTGTTTCAAAGGAGAAGACTGCAGCACTGCTGTGGCTGCAGATCCTGTGGTGGCAAGCGCCGCCTCCACGTGCAATACGGTTTCGTGGCTCATTTTGGGAATATACACATGGGCTCCGGCGGCATTAACCGCCTTGAGCTTGCCTTCATCCACCCAGATATCCATGCGCAGGTTTTCAAACAGGGCACGCAACGACAAATCCGTCACCGCCGGCCAGTCAGGCTGGAAGGCGTAACTGGCCTCGTCCATCACAAAGCCCGCCTGAAAAATACCGCTGCTGTCCCGATAGGGAAAATCCTTGAGCGCACCATTCCATACCACGGCTGCATCTCGTGTACGACCTGCGATAATCGCCCCTTCCAGGTAGTCGGCCAACTCGTTGCCCATGGCAGCACGGGGAAAATAGTAGCCGGCACGGGCAGCGTCGCGCACCTCAACACCTGCGCTGAGCGCCAGATGAGTCGGTTGGCTGAACACCATTTTCATGGCCGCATCCACTGCCAGGTCGGGATTTTCGAGCTGCACCGAGGGGGCGAGCAGTGCGTTTTCGGTCACATCAAAACCAAGTTCCATCCCTGGGGTTTGGAAGACAAGCGGCGCTTTAAAGGCTTGGGTGCCAAAGTCGACTTCGAGGGTCTGTGCAGGTAAAGAAGCCCACAGTAATTCGCCATCGAAAAACAATTTTGCATCGAGCTGTTTAAGCCCGGGAATATGACCCACCTGCAGCCATCCCAGCCCACTGACCCCGGCGCTTACCGTCAGTTGATGGGTTGCATCCTGCTGAGCTGTGCTTTGCAACGCCTTATAGTGCAGGCGCATGTTCTGTAACTGCCCCTGAGGGTGCATGGCAAGCAGGGTTTTCAAGCCATCGATAGTGAGCCCGGGAATAAGGGGGACCAGAGGGGATAAGGAACCTAAATCCAGCGCATCCAGTTCGGCCTTAAGCTCAACACCATCGTACATGGCGGCCATGCTGGCCTCTGGCCAGGGCATATCATTGCTCACGAGCGCCAGCTGGTCACTGCCAAATAACCAGCCTCGGCCATGGCGTTGCCACACCAAGCTGCCACCATCGACGGCAAAGCGCTGCTGATTTTCGAGGCCGGGCCACTGCACATAGGAAGGTGAAAACTGCACCAGCGCCGACATCAAACTGAGGTCGGCCACATCGGCCCAGGCTTCAAAATTGACCACACCGGCCAAGGGTAAGGGCTCTGTCTCGTTGAAGGGATTGGGTTGGCGGGCTGCCCACTCACCCAAATCCAGCGCCCGTGCGGCCAGATACAACTGGCCATGAATGCTTTCCGGCTGACTTCCATCGCCTTTCAAATCGATTTGCAGCGATAAACGCTCGGAGACCGATGCCCTGTCATCCAGATACACATAGCCTTCCGCCCGGTGGCGACCATCCAGGTTCAGCCAGCGCATGTCACCCACGTAGATTGGGCGGAAATCGTGGTGCTTGCTCTTGAGCTGCACAGTGGCGTCGGTCAGGGCAAATTGCTGCAGCTGCTCCAGCAGCAGGGGCGACAGCCAATCTATTACCCGGGTGGACTCTTTTACCCGAGCGGCGTCGTTACTGGCAGGAATAGGCTCTTGCGGGCCTGAGCCCCCCATGGCGTCAAGGTCCAGGGCAATCTGTACCCCTTCGAAGGCCACGTGCTCCACCGTGGGTTCGCGGCTTATCAGCGTTTGCCAAAAATCTAGCTTGATGTCGGTGCGTTTGATAATCAGGGTAAGCGGGAGCCCTTCCTGGGGAGGCAAAATCAGGTTTTCAACCGTCAGTGATGGCCCGAAGGCTTGCCACTCGGCCGCCAGACGACTGACTTTGACTTCAATGCGGTAGTTTTCCCACAGGTAATCAGTCACTTTGTCGCGGGCTTGTTCCAGTTGCGGCAGCAGGCTGCGGATGAGGCTGACCCCCAGTGCAAACAGCACCAGTAAGGTTGCCAGCGTTAATCCACAAATCCGGCCCAAAGCGGCCGGACGCCAGAATGCTGCCACTAGACCATTACCACATCGTACTTATTCTGGGCATACAGGGGCTCCATCTGTACCCGGATCCGCTTGCCAATATAGACTTCCAACTCGGCCACATGGTGATGCTCATCGCCGCTGAGGCAAGCGTGCACCGCAGGCGCGCAGTACACCAAGAATTCATCGGCATCATAGGCCTTATCGAGACGTATGATTTCACGGAAAACTTCGTAGGTAACAGTTTCCACCGTCTTCATATAACCGCTGCCCTTACAGGCCGGGCACTCGCCGCAGAGCACATGTTCGAGACTCTCCCGGGTGCGTTTGCGGGTCATTTCCACCAGCCCCAAGCCGGAGAAACCGCTGACATTGGTCTTAACCCTGTCGTGGGCGAGGGCCGATGTCAGGCTCGACAGCACACGCGCTCGGTGGTCTTCGCTGAGCATGTCGATAAAGTCAATGATGATAATGCCGCCGAGATTACGCAGCCGCAGCTGGCGGGCAATGGCCTGGGTCGCCTCGAGGTTGGTGTTGAAGATGGTTTCTTCAAGGTTTCGATGACCAACAAAGGCGCCCGTGTTGATATCCACAGTCGTCATGGCCTCGGTCTGGTCGATAATCAGGTACCCACCCGACTTGAGTTCTACCTTGCGCCCCAGGGCCCGCTGGATTTCGTTTTCCACATCGTAGAGGTCAAAGATGGGTACACTGCCGCTGTAGAGCTCAATTTTTTCTTCAAACTCCGGCATAAACTCCTGAGCGAAATGTTTGAGCTCTTCGAAGGTGCTGCGGGAGTCCACCTGAATACGGTCCAGATCCGTGCCGACAAAGTCGCGTACAATGCGCACCGGCAAGGCGAGATCCTGATACAGCAGTGAACTGCCCTTGCGCTTGCGCCGCTCTGTCACCTTGGCCCAGACCCGTCGCAGGAAAGCGGCATCCTGTGCCAACTCTTCGGCGCCGGCACCTTCGGCCGCGGTGCGGATAATAAAGCCGCCATCCTCGTCAACAAAGGGCAGTGTGGCTTCTTTCAGGCGGGTTCTTTCATCTTCAGATTCAATACGCTGGGACACACCCACATGGGCAGAGCCGGGCATGAATACCAGATAGCGGGAAGGCAGTGTGATGTCGGTGGTCAGGCGTGCGCCCTTGGTGCCCAGGGGATCTTTTACCACCTGCACCATGATGTCCTGGCCCTGACGCACCAGCTCGGCAATGTCGCGCACCACAAAGTTGCCCTTCTCCACATCGGCCACACATTCAGTATGGGGCATGATGTCGGAGGCATGTAAAAACGCGGCCTTATCCAGGCCGATGTCAACGAAGGCGGCTTGCATGCCCGGGAGAACCCGGCTGATTTTGCCCTTGTAGATATTGCCGACGAGGCCGCGCTTCATCCGGCGCTCGATATGGACTTCCTGCAATACCCCGTGTTCCACCAGCGCCACTCTGGCCTCGTTGGGGGTGACGTTAATCAAAAGCTCAGAGCCAATCTTGCGCGGATTTTTCTGACTGGAGTTACTCACAGTGTTCACGGTTACCCCTCAGGGAAAGTCAGTTAATCGATTGGGGCCGATGCAGCTTAAATCAGTGAAAATGCAGCCAGTAAACGGCGACTCTCCACCAAAGGTAGCCCAACAACGGCGCTGTAACTGCCATTGATGGCTTCAACAAAGACACCACCCAGCCCCTGAATACCATAGGCACCGGCTTTATCCATGGGCTCACCTGTGTCCACATAGGCAAGAATATCCTGCCGGGACAGGTCGGCAAAGCGTACCTTGGTTGTCACAGTGTCGCACAACGTACGGTCACCGTCAGTGAGGGCCACCGCAGTCATGACCTCATGTTCGCGGCCAGAGAGCGCACTCAGCATGGCAACGGCTTCTTCTTTGTCACCGGGTTTGCCAAGGAGCGCTCCATCGAGCACCACTATGGTGTCTGAACCCAGCACCACGGGCGCATTGATGTGCCCGCAAAGTGCCAGCCCGGCCTTTGCTTTTTCGACCGCAAGACGAGCCACATAGTTCGCAGGTGACTCACCAACCAACGGGGTTTCATCGATATCGGGATTAACGCGATCAAAGGAAAATCCCGCCACACCCAAACCAGCCTGAGCCAGTAGCTCTCGGCGACGGGGTGACTGGGATGCCAGCACCAGAGTCATGAAATTTATCTCACTTTATAACGGCGGCGCACCCGACGCAGGAACCAGAACACCCAGGGCCAGATAACGAGGCTGGACAACACAGGCCAAAAGATGGCGTGGGAGTAAGTGGCCTTGGTCAGCACGTACTGCAGCCAGTACACCACCAGATGAAACACCCCAACCAGGGATGCAACCAATAAAGATTGCTGCCAGATAGTGAAGTTACGCATACGCTGGAAATGCAGCGCCACCACGTAAATCACCAGTGAAAAGGCCAGCGCCCTGACGCCAAGGGTCGCGCCCAGCAATACATCCAGTACCACACCCAAAATCCAGGCGGTCAGAATGTTGTATCTGTGGGGCAAAGCCATGGTCCAGTAGATGAGTACCAGCAGCAGCCAGTCCGGGCGCCAGGCGGCAACCAGATCCGGCAACGGCATAATTTGAAACAATAAGCCGACAAACAGAGTCAGCCATACAACGATGCGGCGATTGGGGGCCTGCAGACTCATTGGGCCTCCTCAGTAGCAATTGGTGCGGCCTCTGTGGCAGGCTCATCCTGAGCGGGCGCATCAGCTGCGTCAGCTGAGCCCTCAACGGCTTCGGTATTCACAGGGTTACTTCCGGCATCGGGCCAAATCAGCAGCAAGTAACGAATACGGTCCAGCGCCGCCAGCGGCTGTGCCATGACCTTGGCATAGGATTGAGCATCGTCACGCTCTACCACGGTAACGCGCGCAACCGGGTAACCTTCAGGAAAACGACGCCCAAGACCCGAGGTCACCAGCAAATCGCCGACTTTGACGTCGGTGCTTTTGGCGACGTGTCTTAATTCAACTTCATCCAACTCACCTGTGCCATTCACTATCATGCGCACATCGTTGCGGGTAATACGCACAGGGATGGCATGACTGGTGTCTGACATCAGCAGCACCCGCGCCGTAATGGCACTCACTTCAACCACCTGTCCCACAATGCCCTGGGCATCGAGCACAGGCTGGCCCACATAGACCCCATTCTGGGTACCGCGGTTAATAACGATTTGCTGATGGAATGGATCGCTGGCCACTTCCATCACTTCAGCCACCATCTTGCGGGCATCCATGTGCAGGGGCGAGCCCAACAAGGTGCGCAGGCGCTCATTTTCCTGGCGCAGATGTTCGAAACGCTGCAGTCGCTCGCTCATCATCAGTTGCTGACGCAACATTTCGGCATTCTGACGTTCCAGCATGGTGCGGGTAGCGAGCATTTCGGCAAAGCCATCCAGCATGTCGCCGGGAACATTGGCCAGATACTGCAGTGGGCTGAGCAGGGTCGCCATGGACTGGCGCACCGGCGTGAGGCGATCGTTGGCCACGATAAGCAGCACCGACAAAATAATTGCCAGTGTCAGTCGGAATTGGTTAGAGACGCCGCGAACAAAAATAGGCTTCATAAAACAAAGGAGGCGGTAGCATTACCGCCTCTTTCACCTGTGGTGTTAATTTTCTTCGGAGAAGAGATCGCCACCGTGCATGTCGATCATTTCAAGGGCCTTACCACCGCCTCTGGCCACGCAGGTCAGCGGATCTTCGGCCACCATCACAGGGATACCGGTTTCCTGCATCAGCAGGCGGTCGAGGTCACGCAAGAGCGCTCCACCACCGGTGAGCACCATGCCGCGCTCGGAGATATCGGAAGCCAGCTCCGGTGGAGACTGCTCCAGTGCCACCATCACGGCACTGACGATACCCGACAGTGGCTCTTGCAGGGCTTCGAGAATTTCGTTGCTGTTGAGGGTGAAGCTTCTTGGCACACCTTCGGCCAGGTTACGGCCGCGCACTTCGATTTCCAGTACTTCGTCGCCAGGATAAGCAGTACCTATGGTGTGCTTGATACGCTCGGCGGTGGCTTCACCAATCAGGCTGCCGTAGTTACGACGCACATAATTGATGATGGCATCGTCAAACTTATCACCACCGATACGCACGGAAGAAGAGTACACCACGCCGTTCAGGGAGATGATGGCCACTTCAGTGGTACCACCACCGATATCCACCACCATGGAACCTGTTGCTTCAGATACCGGCAAACCGGCACCGATGGCCGCCGCCATTGGCTCTTCAATCAGATACACTTCGCGGGCACCGGCGCCCATGGCTGATTCACGGATGGCCCGGCGCTCCACCTGGGTGGCTCCTACTGGTACGCACACCAGCACCCGGGGACTTGGGCGAAAGAAACTGTTGTTGTGAACTTGCTTAATGAAGTGCTGCAGCATCTTCTCAGTCACGTAAAAGTCGGCGATTACACCGTCTTTCATCGGGCGGATCGCCTGAATGTTGCCAGGGGTACGTCCGAGCATCAGCTTGGCTTCGGTACCCACAGCAGCCACGGACTTTTGCCCTGAGCTGTTGCGTTCGTTACGAATTGCCACCACCGAAGGTTCATTGAGGACAATACCTTCTTCACGCACATAGATAAGGGTGTTGGCGGTACCCAGGTCGATCGAAAGATCATTGGAAAAAATGCCACGCAGCTTTTTGAACATGTAACCAGCCTGTTTTTCTGAGAGGAGCCAGAGAAAAGAAAAATCAGCTAACTTTATCAATGCCACCCTGATTCCACAAGACTGGGGAGGTTAACAATCGCTAATGAAGTGATTTTTTTTGAACCGAAAGTAAGGTGATGAAAAATGCGGCAGTTTTTCACACCAAACCTGACAGAGTTCCACCGTGTTTGAGGGTCAAATTCTCTGTAGTCGTCAATTGATCTCGCGCCAGAAAATAATGCGGTCGTCGCCACGGTAACGACCAAAATAGGCACTTGCCCTGGGATCGCTGAGGGTTTGCGGCTCGCTGCCGCTCCAATTCCAGTACCAATGCAGCCAATCCGGCACATCCAGTGGCGCCGTCACCTGTCCGCGGTACAAGGGGCTGCCCAAAGCCTGCCAGAAGAGCGGCAATTGCCCCTGACTGAAACTTGCCGATGTGGCGCTGCGGTCAATACTTTGCCCGGCCAGCAATCCCGGCTGATACAAATAACCCAGAGCAGGGTTATCCACCTGAAAACTTAAAGGTACAGAGGCTATGCTGCAGCTGTCCTCGGTGGACAGCGTCCAGGCACTGCCGTTCCAGTATTGAGCATAGGCTGGCATGCGCAATATATCGGTCTCAGGGCCGTAGGTGTTATCCAGCACCGCCCGGCCGTGGCGCATGGGCACAGTGCCCAGTCGCTGGGCGCTGCAGCCATCGGGCATCACACTGCAGTCACCGACGCTGTCTGGTTTCATATCCAATGGCGCAAGCCTGGAGAGGTCTCCGTCCATATCATTCACCCAGAGGCCAATATCCAAAAGCTCAAAAGGGCCATCCATGCCGGGGGCCGTGGTGCGCGCAAAAATGAATGTAGATGTGCTGTCAAACGCCATAACGCCCGCTGCCCAGGCCCCTGCCAAGGCGCTCAATCTGGCAGACAAGTCCGTACCATCGTTGTCATTTTCCGCCGCCAGTACCGCCTTGCCTTTGGCAAAATCATCCCGGTAATTCACCGTGACCTGATTCTGATGATTGTGCGCCTCAAGCTGCATCGACAGCGGGGTCGGCTGCCCCATGTAACTGAAACTTGGCGAGTTAAGCAAGCCACAGGCCGGGATCAGACTGACGTCTTTCAGCGCAAAGCCCGCAGGCACAAAGCGGCCAATATTGCCGGACTGTGCCTGCGGAATGCGATAAAACTGGCTGCCAAGGTAGGTGTTCGGTGCCTGGGCGCTGAAAAGGAATACCCCCACCTCATTAATACTTTGGCTGATTTGGTTGGCGTCCACCTGAGCTTTATGGGAATAGCTGCCAGTGCCGACGACCCCGTCACTGCCGCCCACAGGCGCCACCAGGGTACTGCCGAGGGTAATGTTCTGTATCTCAAAATTGGGGGTTGTTGCGTTATCGCAATATTCATTGTCAGTATCTGAGCTCCAGGCATGGGCCGAGATAAGCAAGTCAAAGCTGTCGCCGGTTTTGCGATAGGCGGCGCAAGTGGCATCCCCTGCCGGGCAGCTCGCCAGCGGGTCTTTTGCTCTGACACACATTCCCACAGGAAAGCTGACGAAGCTGTCGCTGCCATCCAGCTGCAAATTCCCTTCACTGCCGCCACCCAGATACCTGGCATTGAGCGCAAGCTGGCCGGCGTCCGGATAATTCACACTCAAGGTGGCCTCACCCTGACTGTTAAAGTTCAGGGGGATGGAAGTCGCATTCTGGACGCTGGTACCTATAGGGCTACTCTCTACCGTCATTTTCGGACTGCCCACCAAGGCTACTGCATCTGGACTGAGGTAGTCGCTCCAAAATGCCAGCTGCTTGCTGGTGTTTTGAAACGTGGGGACACAGCGCTGCGACTGGTCGTCTTTACGCACTGCACTCAGGGTAATGCTTGCGGCCTTACCCGCCAGCTTGTCGGGCACATCAAATAAAAAGCCACTGTCGGCAAAGGCAAAGGTACAGGCGGCCATGCTGGGTGTACCGCTTCCCCGCTGGCACAGAGTCGGATTGACTGCCACCGGTGAAGAGCTGCCCACACCGATAGTCACCGGCGGCGCCACCACAGTATGCCAAAGCCGCTTTTGGCCACTGCCATTCACCAGGCTGATATTGTTGCCGCCTTCCCAGCCCGTTACGGCATTCGCTGCAGTTAAGGTGGCGCTGACCGGGTCTGTGACCAACTCACTGCAGCTGCCATTTTTACAGGCCAGCACTGTGACTGTCTCGGCTTTACAGGTCAGGGGACTTTGGGAGTATTGCAGCAGAAAGTGGTCAATTTCGATGGCCTTTTGCTTATCGCACATACCGCCAAAATCAGCATTGTCCACAACCGAGAGATCCACATCCACATCGCCGTTGCCCTGGATAGCCAAAGAGCCCCCGGCGGCCAGCGCACCATCGAGGGACGCATTACCAGTGATATGTACTGAGCCCGCAACATACAGGATGGCATTGATGTAGTTTTGTCCTGCCATACTGAAGGAGCCGCGAACATAGATAATCAGGTCTTCAGCGCGGCCACTGGCGTTGAGACTGGCTTGGTTCAAATCAAAACTATCAAAGTAAAGCCTGGTAGTGCGGCCATTGGTGTTGATATAGCTGCCGTGGCTGAAGCTGCCGCTGGAATAGTTGTAATCCCCCGGCGTAAAACTGTCATTGAAATTGCGGTTGTTCAGGGTGCACGACGACGCCCTTCCGTGTTTGCTGCATTCAATATTGCCACGACTGGTTTCGAGATTGGGGGGTGGTAGCAGTCCTGGATTGTGATTACCCGTTGGCGGATCCGTAAAAATATCGGAGCAAACCGGCACAGCCATAGCCTGTGGCAGCCAGCAAAGCAGTACTATCAGCAGAAGTCTAAGGTATGGCACGGGCACTGACCTCCACGCTACGGCTTACTCTCAGGTCACCACTTTCGCAGAATGCACGGCTGACAACGAGATACTGAGTCACCCCTTCGGCACTGAAACTATTGCAGGACAGATTCACCACACAACCATGAAACCCCACCACCGCAGGCGGCGTCCAACTGTCGCTGCTGTTGCACACAGGTGCGCCGCCACTGATGGGGAACAGCTTCGCCATGGCCGCATCGGCGCCGCTGTTGGCTGAAGCCAGTGCCCGAGCACCCCACACTTCCAGTGTCAAGGCTTCATCGGCATCGCTGACCATGCGGATAAGCGCCGCCGCGAGCAAAAACATCACAGTGATCACAAAGATCCCTACGATGAGCACACTGCCTCGCTGCCTGGAACGCATAGGGAAATTAGGGGACATTGGCTGTATGTACCTGATGTTGATATTGGAAGATTTCGCCGTTTACAGCAAAGCCCACGTCCAGCTGTACCATGGCATTGTTTATCAGGGTGGAAGCCTGCAGTGCGATGGGCGCAGGCGTAGTCACCGCGTTTGCCATCAGTGCCGAACGTCCCGCAAGCTTCATGGCAGGCACATCGGGTTGCACCGCACTGAGACCATAGCCACTGAAGCGCCACAGGCTGATATTGTGACTGGTCAGCTGCTCGATAAAACAATAACTCACCACATCCTGACTGAAGTATATACGGCGGCTCGGCGACCCCTGGCTGAAGCGTACCGGCTTATCAAAACTCAGCTCCAGCGAATCGACGCCGTCTATCACCGACTTCACGGCAAAACGCTTGCCGGTATCACCCGTCGCCAGTGGGTAAACATCTGTCGCCATCAGGGGGTAAACGTGGGCCATTTGCCCGGCGGTAATGCCGGTATTGGCACCATCGCGCATCACCTTGGCCTGCTGCGCCGCAGCATCTGGTGATATGGCCAATGTCAAATAGCTGGTGCTCGCTGCAATAGGCACCATTTCGAGACATTGCCAGCTATCGGTGCCATCGCTGCCGGCACCAAGCCTCAAGCTGCCGGGAAGCGCGCGGCGAATATCACGGGTGAGGCGTTCGATGGCATACCGGCTCTCACCCGTCACCTGCTCAACGGCCGATGACTCGATAAAGATGCGGGTGCCGAAGATGATGAAGCTGCTCACCCCCACGGCCAATACCCCCAGCACCAGGATCACGGTGACCAGTTCCACCAGGGTGAACCCCCGGGCGCTTGGCCCAATCGCAGCGCGGCGCATCAGTAGTTGCTCCTCACGGCATGGTAAGTGATCACTTCGCCTTGAGGTGTAGTGACATGAATGGCGATAAGTTTATTCACTTCAGGGGCCGAACTGCTGACCTCCACGGCCAGTTTGAAGCCGGGGTAACGGTCGATATAGCGCTGGCTGGAGTTCAGCATAAACTGGGATTCATTCAATCCATGGTAGTCATCCACATCATCGAAATCATTACGCCCTTCCCCCTCCGGCCCCATTTGAGTGCTGCAGGCCAAGGCTGAGGGCGAGCCACAGGCCGGCACGCCGCCATTGATATTGCTGTGTTCATCGTACCTTTTGCCCCAGATCTCATTGAGCACCGACTGTGCCAACTCAGCACTTCTTACCCGCTGCAGCGTCATTGCCGCCCGGTCTGCCTGGGGAAAAAGCATGCTGGACAGCAATACCAGTGCAATGGCCAGCACCAACATGCCAACCACCAGCTCTACCAGGGTAAATCCCGCTGTGCGTTTGGATAACACTGGCACATTGCTGAGACTAACGGGCATGAATATACCCCTCGGATTCTATCGCCAGCACCAGGGTTTCGTCGGCGATAGCCAGGATACAGTCGCCGCTGCAGCCCGTGGTGGGGAGTCGGCCGAGGGTATCAAAATCCAGATTAAAACTGCGGGTTCCACCGGCAAGCAGCGCCAGCTCACTACCGCCCTGAAATCCCTGCCAGGGCTGCTCATGGGCGGTGTCCTGAGCTCCGGAACATTGATTGGCGGTGCGATCTTGATAACGTTCGATGCGGTACCCCTGGCTGCTGGATACGGACACGCGAATACAGAGATCGGTATTATTCATGGCGAAGAGCTGCGCCTTACGCAGCTCAGCCATAAATTCATTGCGAAGGGAGTAGGCACTGTAGGAAGAAGCAGATAACAGGCGAGGAATGGCCACCACCGCCAGAATCCCTATCAGGATGATGGTGGTAACAAGCTCAATCAGGGTAAAACCACGCGATAGAGAATGACGTGACTGCATCCAGCGCTCACCTGCAATACTAGGTCATCCAAGTTTCCAACAACTTGTGCCATAAGGCAAATTTCAGACCTTGACTATATACCTGAAACTAAAAGGCCTGCGAAGCAGGCCTTTTAGTTTCAATTAGCAACCACTCGCTGTGGGTAACGCGGAGAAGGTTGGCTGGCCACCAGCAGCTGCAGGTGGAGTGTAAGAAAACTTACATGTATCAGGTGCGCCACGTTGCCAGAAAGTCGCAGTGCCTGCTGCTGTTGTAGCATCAATAATCCAGTCATTAGAGCCGGTAACAGTTGGAGAAGTGCCCGCATCAAACTTGGACTCCAACACTTTCTCCATGTCTGCTTTTGTGGCCTTCACGTAGCCGTAAACACCCACAATATCCGCAGTGCCATCGCCATTAAGATCGATGTTAGCTGTAGTGCCACCATCTTTGGTCTCTACGCCCTGGAGTGCGGCCTTGGAATATACCAGCGAATTTGCACCCTGGATGGAGGCCTTTAGACCGTTAAGAGCTGAGAGCCTCGCATCAGATTGCAAATTGATAAATTTAGGCGCTGCGGTCACTGCCAGAATCCCCAGGATGATGATCACCACCACCAACTCAATCAGGGTAAAACCTTGTTGTCTCTTCATCAAATTCACCTTTTAACAATCGGTTACTATCAAAACGTAGTTTGGCGCTGTCGTAGCCGTCGCAGGGGTATAATTTAAAAGACATGAATCAGTACTCTTTTTACCCTTGGGCATAATGATGAATGAACTATCGCTCACCCAAATAACACCGTAATCACCGGTCGCAACAGTTCCAGCATCTGTAATGGCTTCAAAAGTCATATCCATCGCTTTTTCAAGATTAGCTTTGACCGTAGCTGAATCAGTCGCACTATCCAAATATCCAAAATCTGTGGTTACTGTAACACCTGTACTAATAGTGACAGTTTCGCCAGCTGCTTTCTCTTTTCCTGCAAGCGCAGCCTTGGAATAAATCAATGTGTTGGCGCCTTGCAGGGCGGCTTTAACACCCTCCACAGTTGACTTACGTGCATCGGCTTGCAGATTAATAAATTTGGGTGCCGCAGTCACAGCCAGAATGCCCAAAATGATGATCACCACCACCAGCTCAATCAGGGTAAAACCTTGCTGTTTTTTCATGCTTTCTTACCTTTCTGTGAAATTAATTTGCCTGATATTCAGGGGTTGGTGAAGCTGAGCACCTTGCCGGTACCCGGATTATAAGTAATGCCGGAGGCGCCTGACGTGGTCAGGTCCGGTACCGGGGTGGCAATGCCGGTATTGGGGTCCAGGTTCAAAGATGACACCTGATGGTACACGCATAAATCCAGGCCATTAACCGTTTGACCATTGAGATCGTTGCTGCTGCCACCTGCGCCACCGATTACCCTCACGGTATAACGTTGCTTACGGGCGTCCTGGGTATAAAGCACGTTACGGGGCGTGCTTTGCAAAATCAGATTAAATACCTGCTGGCAGGTGGCATCTGTCATATCAGTGGCAGATACATTATTGTCGCCGGTGGGGTAACCAAAGCGTTTGTCGAGCCCTATTTGGGAGCCATCCAGCAACACGTAGTCGTTGTTGCGGCCATCGATTTCCCATTGGGCGCGCACGAAACTTACCGCCGTAACCAAACCACCGCTCACCGCATCCACGCTGGCCGCTTCTGCTTCGTCGGTGATGTTCAGAAATCTGGGTATAGCGGTCGCCGCCAATAGCCCAAGGATAACTATGACTATCACCAACTCAATCAGTGAAAATCCCTGCTGTTTAGCTTTCATAGGTGCCCCCAATCGTCCATTTTCCCATTGTAGCAGCTAAATTCATCTTGAAAAGTCTCATATATAACAGCTAATTAGTATGGTTGACCAAGGTCACTTTTCCGGTGTCCAAATGGTAGCTGATAAGACTGTCTGCTTCGCCCAAATACTGGCAACTGCCGCTGCCTGTATCAAAAGACACATCGATTAAATCTTCAGTGCCATAACCCAGGAGCTGCTGCCACAATGCCCGGCAACCGATGGCATCTCTTTGGGGCGGCTGCGGCCAGCCGGCAGCGCTCATATGAATAAGCACAGGGGCAGCCGGTTTATCTTTGTCCAGCAGCTCCCACTCCAATTTGAGTATCTCACCCCGCCCCTGCCCCAACCATTTGGAGCGCGCCATTGACACAAGATTCTGCAGGCGTCCCTGTTCCATCACCATGCTGTGGGATGCAACGGACTCCAAGCCGGAAAAATACCTGAATCCCACCACAGCCAGCAGTAACAGCATTACTATCACCGCCAACATACGGCGATAGATACCAATCAGTTCTCCTTCGGCTTCCCGCTGTGGTAACAAGGTTCAGCCTCCCTTGACCACGTTGAGCATGTCCCACATGGGCAGGTAAATACCCAGCGCCAAAATGAGCACTATGCCGGCCACGATTCCGATGAGAATGGGCTCAAGCTTGGCGGTAAGATTTTTCAGGTCGTAATCCACTTCGCCCTCATAAAAATCGGCGGCATCGTTGAGGAGCTGTTCCAGCTGTCCGGTCTCTTCCCCCACCGCCACCATCTGCAGCACCAGGGGGGTAAAGAGTTTGCTGTGGTTGGAAACCCTCAACATGGACTCGCCCGACTCAATCCCGCGGCGCATGGCAACAATCTTGTCGTGCATGTAGGCGTTATCCACCGCGTCGGCCACCAAGCTCAGGGCCTGGGTCATAGGGACACCGGCGCCCATCATCATGGCGAAGCTGCGGCAGTAGCGAGACAGGGTCGAGCGTTCAATGATGGAGCCCACGGCTGGCATGTGCAGCTTCCACTGATCCCATTTTTTTTCACCCTGCTCCGTTTTATGCCAATAGGCGAGACCACCCACAAGCCCCACCACCAGCAGTGCCAACAGCCACCAGTAATTGACAAAAAAGTTGGATGTGGCAATCAGTATCCGGGTCGCCCAGGGCAGCTCGGCGCCAAAGCGGGAAAACATGTCGGCAAATTTGGGGATCACCATGATGTTTAAAATCACCATGGCCAGGGAGATGGCTATCAGCACAAAGGTGGGGTAACGGACCGCTGACTTGATGCGGCGACGGGTTTCCTGCTCGCGCTCGAGATAACCCGACAACTGCAAAAAGACATCTTCCAACTTACCCGTGTTTTCGCCCACATGCACCATGGAAACAAACAGGGCATCAAACACCTCGGGATGATGATTCATCGCCGATGACAGGGGGCGACCCGCGGTCAGCTGCACAGAAATATCATCCAGCGCCTGCTTCATTTGCTGGGAATGGGTGGTTTCACTAAGCCCGGCAATGGCTCTGAGAATCGGGATCCCTGAGCGGGTCAGGGAGTACATCTGCCGGGTAAAAATCTGTAACTCTTCCAGGCTGACCCGGCGGCGAAACAAACTGGATACGCTGACACCTTCACCCCGGGGTTTGGTTTCTCGAAATTCCAGCGGAATAACCGCCCGCGACAGCAGCTGATCGGCGGCCGCATTCTCGGAGGCGGCATCAAGCTCCCCCGTTACCTGCTGTCCCTGGGCATTGCGCCCCCGATACTTATACACAGGCATCGTCAGGCTCCCGCCCCATCAAACTGGGCCATTTCCTGCGACAGAGGTATCTGGGTTTCGCTGACGTCCTCCACCAGCCTGGCGACCTCTTCAATGGTGGTCATCCCCTGCTTCAGGTAATTGAGTGCCGAGATAAGCAAGGGGGTAAAATTGGGACTGGCATATGCGGCATGGGCAAATTCCTGAGGATTGCCGGTGCGCATGGCATCCACCATGGCCTCATCCAGCTCCAGCAGCTCGAAAATACCGATACGACCACGGTAACCTGTACCACTGCAGCTTTGACAGCCAGTGCCCATGCGAAAACGGGCCTGAGAAAAATCCATCCCCTTACTGACGCTGGTTAGCCAAGCTTTATTCTGACTGGTCAATTGATAATCCACGGCGCAGTTTTGGCATACGCGTCGCACCAGGCGCTGGGCAATGATGACCCGCAGCGCACTGGCCACCAAATAACTGGCTGCCCCCATGTCCAGGAGTCGCAGTGCCGAGGTGACCGCGTCGTTGGTGTGCAGAGTCGAAAGCACAAAGTGCCCCGTCAGGGCGCCCCGCAATCCGATTTCCACGGTCTCGTGGTCACGCATCTCCCCCACCATGATGATGTCTGGGTCCTGACGCAGTGTGGTGCGCAGCACATTGGAAAAATTCAGCCCAATCTTGTGGTTAACCTGCACCTGATTGATGCGGGGCAGCTGATATTCCACCGGGTCTTCCACCGTGATTATCTTGCGATCGGCCGTATTGAGTTCACTCAGGATGCCGTAGAGGGTGGTGGTTTTGCCGCTACCCGTAGGACCTGTCACCAGCAGCATGCCGTGGGGCCGCTTAATCTGTTTACGTACCCGCTGCAGAATCGCATCTGGCATACCGGTTTCATTCAGGGTCAGCAAACCGGCCGATTGGTCAAGCAGACGCATTACCACAGACTCACCGTGGTAAATGGGCATGGTGGAAATACGCACGTCGATTTTGTGGCCTTTGACTTCCATATGGAAACGGCCGTCCTGAGGCAGGCGTTTTTCGGAAATATCCAATCCCGCCATCAGCTTGAGACGAAGCACCAGCGCTGCGGCTATGGTGACTTCGTTAAGTATGGTTTCCTGCAGGTGGCCATCCACGCGTTGACGGATGCGCAGCGATTTATCGCCGGGTTCGATGTGAATATCCGATGCCCGCATCTGTACTGCGTCTTCGAAAATCGACTGCAACAGTTTTACGACAGTGGTTTCACTGTCACTGTCACCGGCGGTCAGCGCGGCCAGATCGAATGCCTCGTCGGCGGCATATTCCTCTTCCAGCTGCCCGGCCATTTGGGCAATTTGCTCGGTGCGCCGGTACAGGTTGTCAAAGGCCTGCATTAGCTGGGCTTCAGGGGCAACCACCAACTCGAGGCGCTTGGGTGCCAGCAGCACTTCCAGGTTATCCAGCGCCTGCAGATCCGCCGGATCGCTCATGGCGACCACCACCGCATCCCCCTTATCTTCAATCACCAGGGCGCGGTAGCGACGGGCCTGCACTTCTGGCAGCAGATTCACCACAGCGGGAGGCACAGGACGGCGACTGATATCGAGATAGGGAATATTCAGCTGTTGGGACAGGAACTTAAGCAGCTGATCTTCGGCAATATACCCCATATCAATCAGGGTCCGCCCCAACTTACGACCGGTGCTCTTTTGCTGAGCCAGTGCAGCAGTCAGCTGATCCTCACCAATGATTTGTTCCGAGACCAGCAAATCCCCAAGGCGCATCTTGAGTTTTGGTTTCATTGGCTATCTCCCAACTGCGTCAATCTGTTTTCTATGTAGGCACGGGCGTCGGCTGATAACCCGGCGGTGCTGAGCGCACGCTGATAGTGATAACGGGCATCGCTCAACTTGCCCTGTGCATCCTGTGCGTAGGCAAGCCCCAGCCACCACTGGGCTTTTTCCATACCGCTGCTCAAAAGCTTCTGGTAGGCGGTTTCGGCCAGTGCGTAATCTTCTTGTTCACGGGCAATATCTGCCACCAATAGCCACTTATCCCGGGCAAGTGTGTCGCTGTCACCAATCGACTGAAGGGCTGCCAGCGCCTGCTGCTTATCACCCTGCTCGCGCCACAGACGACCAAGGAGCAGCGCAATAGACGACTGCTCAGGAAATTCGGCCAGCCCACGCTGCAGCAGCTTAATGGCTTCCCCGGCTTGCCCCTGCCCATAATGCAGCGCCGCCAATTGACGTCTTGCTTCATGCCGGGCTGGCTCATAAGAAAGTGCCATGGCGTATTGGCGCATCGCCTCATCAAGCTTGCCGGCGTCCCTGGCGGCATTGGCCTTCACCATGGCGCGCTCGGCTTGTTCTGCCGGGGTCAGCACTACTTCGGTCACCGCCATGCTGCCTGGCGCAGGCGTATTGGTATTCAGGGCAGCGCTGGAAGAACCAGTCACCGGCGGCTCGCTTAAGGTTTTCACTGACAAAGCCGGCGCAATTACCTCACCTGCCGCAGAGGCTGTGGTCGGTTCGGTTAAGGTCTCAGACTCGCCATCCTCCGTTGCGTTTTGGGTTGTGCTCCCTGACTCGCTTACTGGCTCTCTCGACACACCTGATTCAGTGCCTCGACTGGCATTTGCGGGCCCCGGGACATTTGACGCCTGAACAGGAGACTCCTGACGATGAGATTCCAAAGCATTACTCGCAGGTTCCATTTTTACCGGTGCAGCACCTGCAGTTGCCATGTTTTCCGCAGCCTGTTGTGCGGAACCCTGAGGGCCTGATGCTATCGTTCGCTCGCTATCAGACGCTTTCAGGCTCCAAAGCATCAGCGCGATTGCGACAAGGAGCAGCGACAGCAAGATAAGCCAGCGCCAGGGCAGACCCGAGGATTTGCTCGCTGAAATGGCAACTGCGGCGGGCACTTGTTGCAGCTGATGTGGCTCGGAGCGCTTATCCAAATCTTTCAGCATTTGATTGATAACGCTCATAATCCGCCCCCGCGCCACCATAGGCCCATGGCGGCAACCATCAGGCTGCCCAGACTAAGCACCGGCAACCAATGAGGCCAGAAGGGTTTGGATGCATCTTCGGTATCCCTTATGGCACCCAGCGCCTGGCGTCGCCCAATGCGGTGCAGGCCCTCGCCAAACCCCAGCATTAACGCCTTATGGGCCAGGATATTGATAAGTCTGGGTATTCCTCTCGATGCCCTGGCGATGGCGGCGATGGCGGCATTATCGAAAAGGCCTGTATCGCGTAACCCCGCCACCTTTAGTCTGTGCTCCACATAGGCTGCGATTTCTTGCCGGTTGAGGGGGCGCAAACGATAGCTGAAGGTAATCCTTTGCCTCAGTTGTCTCAGTTCAGGGCTCGCGAGTCTCTCATCCAATTCGGGCTGACCAAAGAGCACCACCTGCAGGAGCTTGCGACTCTCAGTCTCCAGGTTGGTGAATAGCCTTAAGGTTTCCAAACTCTCCTGAGGCAAAGCCTGGGCTTCATCCAGAATAAGCACCACGCTGTGACCGTGGGCGGCCAGCGCCATCAGTTGATGCTGAATAAGGCTGGTTAACTGCTGCTGATCGATATTGGCGGAGTATTTGAGGCCAAGCTCCAGTGCCAGCGCCCAGCGCAGTTCGTTGGGCGACAGACAGGGATTGGGCAGATACGCACAGCGAAGCGGTGCGGGCAGGTCGTTGAGCAGCTTTCTCAAAATCAGGGTTTTACCGGTCCCCACCTCACCGGTGACCTTGATAAAACCTTCGCCGGTTTGCAGTGCAGTTTGCAGCACCTGCAGCGCCTCTGCATGGGGCGCCAGTGCGAAAAAAAATCCGGTATTCGGGGTCAGCGCAAACGGCATCTCCCGAAGACCAAAGTGCTGCAAATACACCTTATTCGCCCTCGGGATACCAACGATCCAACAAGGCCTTTGAGCGTTCCAGCTCTTTCTGCCAGGTGCCGCTTACGACCACGGTGGGTTTGAGCAGTATCACCAGCTCAGTTTTACGAACAGACTGGCTACGGTTGGTGAAGGCTTCACCCAGGAGCGGAATATCCCCCAGCAGCGGCACCTTGGACACCAGCTCCATGCTCTCACTCTTCATCAGACCACCAATCACCACCACATCGCCCGACGTTGCTTTAATCACGGTATCCGATTCGCGGATCTCACTCTGGGCCAGAGGCAGTTCCAGATCGCTGTTGCTGATTTTGATGGTCTTGGTTTGTTCTTTCACATCGATAACTGAGGGATGCACGTGCAGCAGCACATTGCCCTGACCGTCAATTTGCGGGGTGACATCCAGTGCGATACCGGAGAAAAAGGGCGTCAGCTCGACTTCGGGACTGGTCACAGGCGTAGTGCCCGCCACAGTGGTGGATGATACATCGGTGACAAAGTATTCATCCTTGCCCACCTTTATCACCGCCTTTTGGTTGTTGGAGGCAGTGACACGGGGGCTCGACAGCACATCCACGTCCCCCTGGGTATCGAGGAGATTTATCATGGCGTCGAAGTCTGAACCTATGATGGACAGTGAGGTCACGCCCCCCAGAGCGCTGGAAATTTGATTGCCGAATTCATTGCCCGCTGACGTGGCAAAATTAATCTTGGTATTGCCATCGGCCAGGGCACTGCCGGCAATCTTGTTCCATTGGATACCCTGCTGGTAACCATCAGACAGGGTCACCTCAAGCACCTTGGCCTCCAAAATCACCTGACGCTGCAGGTGGGTTTCGGCGGTGGCCAAGAACTCCCTCACCTGACGCAGTTCGCCCGGCAGCGCACGCACAGTCACCAAACCGGCCTGGGGCGTCACCACTACATGGCGGTTATTACCGGTGCCACCAATCAGGGATTCGAGGGTTTCTTTCAACTCCCCCCAAAAGTCGGTTTTGTTGCGGGACTGGATAAAGGTGCCGTTGGTGTTGTTGCCGTTGGAATTACCGTTAACGCCGTTGTTTGCCCCACTATTATCAAATGCATTATTGCCATTGCTGCCGTTGTTGTTATTGCCGTTGTTATTGTTGTTATTGTTGTTGTCTGAAATACGGCCGGACGTCACCGAAGTTAAAGACACCCCCATGCGCTCCATGTAGAGGTAGTTCACCGGAAAAGTTTCGGTACGCATTCCCGATGGGAACACCTTAAGCACCTTGCCCTCGTGGCTGACCTCATAGCCGTACAGATCTTCAATCACCTGCAAGGCCTCACTCAGGGTCACCCCTTTGAGCGACAGCGAAATCCGTCCCTGCACCTCGGGGTGTACGGCCACACTGAAGGGAGTGCCTTTAACGAGACTGGGGAAAAACACCCGGGCATCCACCGCATTGGCGGCCACATCGAAACGGCGCTCCGGTGGCAGATTAGGCGCAAATACTGTGTTGCTGCCAGCGAGTTCGCGGGAGACCGAATCCGGCAGCTTCGCCGGTGGCTGAGTTTCTACACTTTTCTGAGCCACAACCTCCTTGAGCGCGTCTTTTGACGCCTGAGGGTTGGGCCTGTCAGTGGTTTGGCATGCTATCAGGCACAGCGACAGCAGAGGGGTAAGGTATTTGATACCAGAAATTGCCATATCTTTTATCTCTCTGTAATAGCCTGAAACAGCCTGAGGGTTTTCCCGTCAGACAGGGACACATAATCACTGCCAATAGCGGTTATCCTCGCGTTACCGATACTGTCGCCCAAAGTAAGCACCCGGTTACCTATCACGGCATATTTCGCCTCGGGGGAGTTGATGATGCTGGTCAGCCGACTTCCCTGGGTATTACCCACGGCCTGAGCCCTGAAGTCCGCAGGCTGGGTTGGGTCCCTCAGTGGCTCTGCCGCCTGGGATGCGCCGCACAGGCACAAAAGTAAACTACTGATTCGCCACACGGATAAAGTCCTCATTTACGCTCAGGGTATGCAGCATCAGCTGCACCTCGGCTTTGGGATACGCCTTAACCCGGTAATCCATTCGCTTCCAATAAAGCTTATTTTCAAGACCTTCCACCGCCTCAACAAACCGCTGCACCGCAAAAAAATCCCCTTCCAGAGTCAGCGCCATGCCGTGGGAATACAGGTTCAGTTTCTGCTCGCCCTCACCGACTTCAATCAGGGGCACGGGAGCGATGGATTCAAACCCGGTAAGTGTCAGCCCCTTGGCACCATCCAGCATTTTGGCCAAGACACTGGGCATCAGGCGGGCGGGTACCATATCCAGGGTTTGCTCTTCCAAGGCTTTATCCAGCTGTTGATGCTCTTTCTCCAGCAGTGCCTTGCGCTGAAGAAAATCCCGGTTTGGATCCTGAGCCAATCGCTCCTGATACAGGGCAAGCTGCTGCTCACTGATGTGGTTAGTGGCCCGGGTTTGACTTAACGTCTGGCTTGCCTGGCGATATTCCTTCCACAGGCTCTCCACCGGCATGGAGAGCAACATGAATAGTCCAAACAAGGTGGCAAAAAAGATAATGCCCCGCTCTCTTATGGTCAGGGCGTCGTATTTGGTCGCGAGGGAATCGAAACGGCTCATGGTTTCTGCTCCTCCCTCAGTGCGCCACTGGTGAGAATAAAGCCCAGCGGCGCGCCTTCTTCACGGGCCATGGTCATGGTTGAAAACTGTTTCCCCCGCAGGGTTTGGGTGTGCTTAAGCCGTTCGACCCACAAAGGGACACTGGTGGGCGCCTTGGCAAAGCCTTCAAACCTGAGCTCACCTTCGGCCACCAAAATACGTTCAAGCCAGACATTGCCGTCGGCGGCAGAGGCCAGGTCAGTCATGAGCGAGCCATAGCCACCGCTGGCAAATCGCTGCTGATTGCCAAGCTCACTCAGGAGTTGCCGTTTCAACGCCAGAAAATCCTGCAGCTCAGTCACCTCAGCCACCAGGGTAGCGTCGGCCTTATGGTTTGCCAGCTGAGCCTCCAGCTGCTGCTTTTGCTGGCCGAGGCGCTCAGATTCGGCTCTGGCACTGTTAAGCTCTGCCTTTACGGTTGAGAGCTGCCATCCAATTGCAATGCCCGCCAGCAGCAGTATGGCAAGCACGGCGACCACTGACTGGGTCATGAGGGTGAAATTCAGCCGCTGCCGGGTGGGCAGCAGGGACTCGTCGTATAGATTGATACGGGTCTTGGTCATGGACGCGCCCCCAAAAACTCTTCACAGGCGAGGCGGGCAAAGGTCTGTCCCACGGGCTCGGCATTTAAGGCCGTGACCCGCTGATTGAAGTTGGCACCCACCAACCTGGCCAGCGCCTGGGTCGCCCCCTGAGTCAACAGCTCTATGCTCGCCACCGGCGGCTGACGCAGTTGGCTCTCGAAATAATCCATGGAACGTTGCAGCTCCAAACTGAGATTGTCGGCGGCGCCATAGGCCAAATCAGACTCGGCTATTTCGTCAAGTTCACTGAATCCCCGTACCCGACGCTGCATCCACAGCTCACCGTCTTTGATGACTGTCAGCAGCAATTCATTGCCGGGCACATGACTTACCACCATGCGCGCCTGCGGCTCGGCGGCAAACAGTCTGGCAGTGACCAACTCTTCAATGCCAATACCGACTATCTCGCAGTCCTTGTCATCGGCGGCCAGCACCAGTTGTTCAAGGGCGCTGCGACTGACAGTCACCACGGTTACTTTGTTGGAATGGGTATGGGGAGGCTCAAAATAATCCAGCTTCAGGGAAGAAACCGGCTCAGACACCATATCTTTAATGGACCAGCGAACGGCATCGGCCAGTTCACTTTCGGGCACGGCTGGTTTGTCGGTGAGCAGCAATTGATAGCGCCCGGCACCCAATACCAATGCCAGACGCGCCGGGCCAAAGCGGGACACTATGGCTGCCATCAGCCCTTGCCAATTATCACCATCAAGAGGAATTTCAGCAGCTTCTGTCTCGGCGCCTGCAGCCGGGAACACCCAACAGCTGTTGTTCGCCAGATAGAGCCCAAGGTCGCGCCGCTCAGTTTTCTTTTGCCAAAAAGAGGATCGGCCCATTGCAGTCATGTCCGTGTGATTATGCGCCTTGCCATGTACCGCGTGAAACGCGCCAAGTCAGGGAAAGTGGGCGGCGATGGCGTACTAATTAGTTATTTTTAATAAGTATTATGCAGAGATTACCCCATAAGATAGGCCGAGGGCCTGTGTTTCACAAGGGTTTTGGCACAAATTGCCACTCAGATCTGCTGTGGATCGCCAAAGTAACTGCCCTGACCGGCACTTACCCCCAAAATTTGCAGTGTTTGCCACTCTTCAAAAGAGCCAACCCCTTCGGCAAACACCTGCACATCGGTGCGGTATAAACTGCCGATAAGACTGCGGACAAACAGCTGATTCTCGGGGCGTAAATCGATTTGACGCACCACTGAGCGGTGCAGCTTGATAAAGTTAAAACCCAGCTCACGGATATATTGGGTACTCACCACCTGCTGCCCCACATGGTCAACACAGATACGGCTGCCCATTTTGCGCAGCATATTGAGTTTGGGCTCGAGCTGACTGCGATGCTTCATCACCATGTCTTCGGTGACCTCGAACACCAGCCGGGAAGCCAAATGACGGTACTCGAGCAAGGTGGTTTGCAGCCAGCGCACAAAGGCTCGGCTGGTAAGCGAGTCCACACTCAGGTTGATGCTGTAATGACGCCTGGCAGTGCCGGTATCAGACATCAACTCAAACAGGGTACGCTCCACTACCTGCCGCTCGATTTGCGGCATCAGGCCGCATTTCACCGCCATGGGGATGAACAGGGTCGCCCTGACCAGACTGCCCATGGGGTCACGTACCCGGGTAAAGATTTCATGGTGATGATGACTGCCATCGCCTTCGCACACAGGCTGGGCAAAGGTGACGAAATTTCGGTTAACCAGGGCATTTTCAAGAAAAGAGCGCCATCGAACTGAACCCTTGGCAAATTCTTGATCCACAGCGCCCTTGTCATACATAAACCAGCCACTGGCACCCTGCAGCTGCGCGGCGCGCAAAGCCATATCGGCCTCGTCCAGCAAGGGCTCGGGCATGTCTCCCTCTTTAAAGTAAGCGCCCCCAAGATGGAAAAAGTTATCGGCCTCCTCAATTTTCGGCAGCGGCTGCGCCAGACAAATTTTCAGCAACTTATCAGCCAGAGCATCGGCTTCCACCAGGGAGATTTGCGGCACAACGATAGCCAGCTGATTATGGGAGCGGCGGGCGAAGATACTGTTGGCCTGGGTTTGCAACACCAGATTGATGGCATTGATGGTGCTGTGAAGCAGCTCAAGTACCACTTCATCGCCGGCCTCCTGCTGCAAAATATCCAGGTCTTCCATTTCAAGCAGATACAAGACACCCGGTGCCAGCATTCCCTGGTCGCTTGAAAGCGCATTGAGGCGGTTTTGTAAAAACAGCCTGTTACCTATCCGGGTTTGGGGATCGAGAAAAGTATTGGAGCGAATAAATTTATCGAAACGGGCCCGCTCTTTGTGGGCGTCGGCAAGTTCCGCCAGCAGTCTCGATAGCGCCCGATTAATTAGACGTGGTTTACCGTTCCCAGGTGTTTTTGCCGCCTCATCCAGCTTGCCATCGAGAATAAGTTTGCTGCGCTGCGCCAGCGCCTCAATGCCTTCAAGCTCAGCGGAAAACCACAGAAATCCGAAGCGCACGAATCCCGCTACCGCCACTATGCCCACCAGCAAGATCATCAACTCACGCCAGCCAAGTCTGTGGGCCGAAAACGGACGGGGAAGCTCCAGTCGCATCCTGAGCGCATCGTTGGCATGGAGAGTGCGCTCGTAAAGTACAGTCTGCTCCGAGCCGAGATTGCCCTGATATTCAAATACCAGTTCATCTCCCCGGGTTAAACGGAAACTGACGGTGTTGTAGGCCAGCAGCATGGGCGGCAACCAGCTATCCAGCTCCCAACTGCTCTGATGCTGATAATGGTTAACCAACATGGTTTCCAGCTCGGCGACCTTTTGCTGCTGAAAGCGGTAGGTCAGCTGGACGAAACTCATCAGGGCGCTGAGCAAAAACACAAAAGCGACAGCCGCCAGCGACATCATCCAGAAGCTGATGAGTTTTTTGGTCAGCATGCGAGTCAGTTGCATGAGATGAGGCCGTCCTGATGTTTTAGTTCTTATGTGCCGGCAAGGCCCCGGCGGGACACTGCAAATTGTTAAAAATTATCAGGTACTCAATAACAAAAGGCAACCACAAGGGTTGCCTTTTGTCTGTCTTTACCACTGAGGGGTTTGGATCAGGCCAGGTAGTTCTCTGGCAGGGTGTCGATGGCAGCAACACCGGAGTCGATGGCAGCCTGGGCCACAGCACGGGCAACCCTTGGCAGCAAACGAGGATCCATGGGTTTTGGCAGCACGTACTCAGGGCCAAAGCTCAGACTGCTGACATTGGGATAAGCAGCCAGCACAGAGGCAGGCACCGGCTCTTTCGCCAGGTCTGCCAGGGCGTGTACGGCGGCAATCTTCATTTCATCGTTGATGCGTGAAGCGCGAACATCCAACGCACCGCGGAAAATGAAGGGGAAACACAGCACATTGTTTACCTGGTTGGGGTAATCACTGCGGCCGGTACCCATAATGATGTCCTTGCGGGTATCGTGGGCCAGTTCAGGCTTGATCTCGGGATCCGGGTTGGAACAGGCAAAGATCACCGGATTGTCGGCCATCAAGAGCACATCTTCGGCGCCAAGGACGTCCGGACCGGACAGACCCAGGAACACGTCGGCGCCCTTAATCACATCCTGCAGCGTGCGCTTGTCAGTGTTGTTGGCAAACAGCGCCTTGTATTCGTTCAGGTCATCGCGGCGGGTGTGGATGACACCTTTGCGGTCCAGCATGTATACATTTTCACGCTGGGCACCACACTTGACCAACATGGTCATACAGGCGATGGCGGCGGCGCCGGCACCCATACACACGAACACGGCTTTATCGATGGATTTACCCTGAATTTCCAGCGCGTTGATCATGCCGGCAGCGGTGACTATGGCAGTGCCGTGCTGATCGTCATGGAAAACCGGAATGGCGCAGCGCTCAATCAGCTCACGCTCAATCTCGAAACACTCGGGCGCCTTGATGTCTTCCAGATTGATGCCACCGAAGGTGTCGGCAATGGCTTCAACGGTATTGATGAATTCTTCTGTAGTGCGGTGCTTCACCTGAATATCGGTGGCATCGATATTGGCAAAATGCTTAAACAGCAGCGCCTTACCTTCCATCACGGGCTTGGAGGCCAGGGGACCCAGGTTACCCAGACCCAAAATGGCGGTACCGTTGGAAATCACGGCAACCGTGTTGCCCTTGGCGGTGTAACGATAAGCGTCGGCAGGATTGGAGGCGATTTCACGCACCGGCTCGGCCACACCCGGGCTGTAAGCCAGCGCCAGATCCATGCTGGTTTCAGCGGGTTTGGTGAGACACACAGCCATTTTTCCAGGAACCGGAAATTCATGATAATCGAGTGCTTGTTGACGAAGGTCTGCCATTTTTTAATCCTGAACGACGTTTTTATGGGTAAATCCGCGGGTAAAAGGGCATTGCAACAGCAAGTTCAGGCCCCTTTACTAAGGCCATAAAGATTACGCGAATTACCTGGGCTTTGAAACCAACCTTCAACAAATTTCAGGGACTTGATCGTCGCCAACACATCAAAGCGCCATTTTCAGCAATTAACTTTGGCAAACAAAAGCCAAACCATTAATTAACTTTGTTGTTTTTATACTGAAGCAACTCGTGAAAACCGCCTTATTGGCGCAGCGCAACACGATTTATGTAGCAAAATTACCAAATTTAATTCCATTTTCATGACTTCACCGGAAATCACAGCCGAAAGTCGTAAAATCATCGCTCGGAAAATAAACTCATCTGACCTCGGTGCACACAACACGGTTCGTGGCAAGGTTGGTGGAAAAATGAAGAACAGGCTCAGGCGCAAAAGCAAAAAGGGCACCACGAGGGTGCCCTTTTTATGAATTCATTGCTGTTGCAATTACTTCTTGCCAAGCATACCGAAACGCTTGTTGAACTTGTCGATACGACCACCAGTGTCAACCACTTTCTGGGTACCAGTGTAGAATGGGTGACAAGCACCACACACGTCCAGGTGCAGGTCTTTACCTACAGTGGAGTTGATCTTGATAACGTTACCACAGGTACAGGTGGCAGTGATCTGGGCGTATTCAGGATGGATACCTGGTTTCATCGGGATTACCTCAAAGTAAAGGCCATGTCGCTCTTCCAACCCGAAGTCGGACACCACATGCAGTTAATAACAAGTATGTTAGGGCGCAGAATGGTACAGGATCTCACCCATACTGACAAGCGGATTATCGCTTAAAAAGCCAGCGATTCACTCCAGGCTTTTGGCTTCAAAAATACGTCTCGCCTCACGGGTATCCGGATAACGCCCCAGCAGCGCCGGTGATGGGCACTCCAGCTTCACATCTTGCTTGAGGCCGCTGATTTTGCCCTTGGTAAAGGCGCGGGGATTGGCATCAAACAGTGCCATCATGGTGCTGTATACGTTGGTATTCCAGCGCGGCGCATAACGGCTGGCAATGCGCCAGAGGGTCTCGCCCGGCTGGTACTCCACGGCGCAGCCACTGCTGTGGTTGGCGGCGCTGGCAGCCGCCAATTGCGGATGAGTGGGTTTCGCCACAGGAACAGACTCGGGCGCCAACAGTTCGGCGGCCTTTCTTGGGGGCGCACTCGGCGCTTTCGCGACTCGCTCCTGGCCGCCAAACAGCGGGATAACCTTATACTCCTGCCACTGATTGACCACGTATTCGCGCACCACCAATTCGGCATTGGCGTCTGTCACATTGTCAACGCCAAACAGCAACAGCATAAAGTTGTTAAGGGGCTCCACCATGAGCTTTTCTTCCCGGGAACCCTGGCGCACCACAAACTCCAGTCGCGACAGGTCACTGCGCTCAGACACGATGTTAACTCGCAGGCGCGGGTATTCCCCCAGGGTGAATTGGCTTTTATTGATACTGACATGGGATAGACGCGCCTGTGCGGGCGTCAGGGCCTGAACCATCAACAGCAAGGCAAGGATGAAAAGTCTAGTCATTGTTTTTCCTGCATCGTTTTCTTGCATTGTTTTTCTTGCATAGCTACCGGGCTGCTTTAGCTGTGGCTGAGTTCCCACGCTGCCGTTACACTAGAGGCAACTCAAGCCAGATGTACCTGATTATGCCACAGTTTGTTGAAGTTGCTCTGCCGGTTCCCATGCGCCGCAGTTACAGCTATCGATTGCCAGCACAGCCAAGCTCTGCACCCTGCCCCGGCAAAAGGGTCAAGGTCCCCTTTGGCAAACAACAACTGATAGGTCTTATTACCGCCATCAAAGACAGCTGCGAGCTGCCCGAAGCCCAAATCAAAGAAATCATTGAGATAATCGATGATGCACCGGCCCTGTCTGAACCACTCTATAAACTGACTCTCTGGGCCGCAAGGTATTATTTTTGCAGTCAGGGACAGATGCTGACCCAGGCATTGCCGGTGGCACTGCGCAAAGGTGCGGATGCCGCCCCAAAGAGTCGCACCTGGCTTAAATTAACCGACAAGGCCAGAGAGGCTGGCATCGCCACCCTGAAGCGGGCACCTGCGCAGCAAAAGCTCGCCGAAATGCTCTGGCAGCATCCCCTGAGCCTGGATGAGTTCAACGCCATGGAGCTCAGCAAGGCGGCGCTGAAAGGTCTCGAAGACAAAGAGTGGGTACAGCGGGAACAGGTACCGGTAGACATCAACCTTGGCTGGCGAACAGCTCTTGAGCTTGGGGAAACGCCCCATAAGCTGAACAAGGAGCAGGCCGTAGCGGTCGCCGCCATCAACGCCGCTCAGGGGTACGAATGCGCACTGCTGGAGGGCATCACGGGCTCAGGTAAAACAGAGGTGTACCTTTCAGTATTGGAAAAGGTTCTGAGCGAAGGCAAACAAGCCCTGATTTTGGTGCCTGAGATAGGCCTGACGCCCCAGACCATTGACCGCTTCCGTCGCCGCTTCAAGGTTGAAGTTGCGGTCATCCACTCCAACCTCACCGACAATCAGCGCCTCGATGCCTGGCGTGCAGGGCGCAGCGGCGAAGCCGCCATCATTATCGGTACCCGCAGTGCGCTGTTCACGCCCATGGCGTTCCCCGGCATTATCATCCTCGACGAAGAGCACGACAGTTCCTTCAAGCAGCAGGAAGGCGTGGGCTACCATGCCCGTGACTTGGCGGTGATGCGTGGCCATTTGGAAAATATTCCCGTGGTGCTGGGCTCGGCCACCCCTTCGTTGGAGTCGCTGCAAAACGCCCTCTCGGGTCGTTACCGGCACCTGCATCTGGGGGAGCGGGCCGGCAACGCCAAAAAGGTACGCCAGGGCATTATCGATATCCGCAACCAGCCGCTGAAGGCAGGTATGTCGGCGGCGCTGCTCAACGAAATGCGGCTGCATCTGGATGCAGGCAATCAGGTGCTGCTGTTTTTGAATCGCCGCGGCTTTGCTCCGGCGCTCCTGTGCCATGAGTGCGGCCATTTACATGAGTGCGATCGCTGCGATGCCTTTTTTACTGTGCATCAAAAGCTTGGCGAAATTCGCTGCCATCACTGTGGCAACCAATATGCGATTCCGCGCCAGTGCCATAACTGCGGTTCCACCATGCTGATGGGCCAGGGCATAGGCACAGAACAGCTCGAGCAAGTGCTGAAAGACGAGTTCCCCAAGTACCCTGTGGTACGCATCGACAGAGACACAACCCGCCTCAAGGGCTCGCTGGAAAATCACCTGCAGGCCATTCATCGGGGTGACTACAAAATCCTGGTGGGTACCCAGATGCTGGCCAAGGGCCATCACTTCCCGGACGTGACCCTGGTGGGTCTGCTGGATGTGGATGGCGCCCTGTTCAGCGCCGATTTTAGGGCGCCGGAACGCTTTGGCCAGCTCTACACCCAGGTGGCGGGCCGTGCTGGCCGCGCCGCCAAACCCGGCACTGTACTGCTGCAAACTCACCAGAGCGATAACCCCATACTGCGGGAGCTGATGCACAAAGGCTACGGTGAATTTGCCCGTGGCCAGCTCAGTGAGCGTAAACAGGCAGCACTGCCACCGGCGTGGCACATGGTGCTGGCACGGGCCGAAGCCCACAGGGCAGAAGATGCCGAGGCCTTTTTGGCTGCCATTGCAGCCATGTTGCCAAGGGACAAGGGGTATGAAGTTATTGGCCCCCTGCCCGCCCCCATGGACCGTAAGGCCGGCAAGCACAGACGCCAGTTGATGTTTCAGGCCGAGCAACGTCAGGGATTACAGCAGGCGCTGGAAGCCATCTTGCCTGCCATCGACCTCCTGCCAGAGGCCAAACGTTGCCGTTGGAGTCTGGACAGGGACCCGCAGGATTTGCTGTAACCACAAAAACACCTAAGGCACTGACTTTAAAAGATTCAAATCTTTTCAAAAAGAATCACATCTCACTTTTGTCGGTCTTTCTTATGCTGTCATCTGGGCGTACACCCCCAATTCCCAACAGGGACTAAACGGACGCATAACTTAAGGATCGAATCATGCACATATCCCTCTTCTTACGCGGTGGTCTGTTGCTGCCGCTGGCACTTGGCCTGGCCGCCTGTGGTGGCAGCGACAATGACGACAACACAGAGCAACCCACTGAACCTGCCCAGCTGAAGATTGGCGGCAGCATCAGCGGCCTAAATGGCACTCTGGGACTGACGCTCACCGCTGGCAGCACGCAAACCCAAAGCGTCACAGCAAGCAGTTTCCAGTTCACCAACAGTGTGGCTGAAGGCACGGGATTCAGCATCAGTATCAGCAGCCAACCTGAAGGACAGGTCTGCAGCATCACAGGTGCCAGCGGAACCCTGAGCAGTGCCAATGCCAACGCCGCTCAGGTCAGTTGCGTCAGTGCTCAGGCAGGGCTATTCCTTGACAGTCCGGTCGCTGGTATAGGTTATCGCACCGAAACCCAAAGTGGCCTCACCGACGCTATGGGTCGCTACCAGTATTTGCCGGGCGAAACCGTGGTGTTTTTCATTGGCGATCTGACGTTTCCTGCTGTTGAAGCCACAGGACTGGTTACCCCCAATGATTTTGCCGATGGCGATGCCACCACGGTTTCCAACATCGCCCGCATATTGCAAACGTTGGATGAAGATGAAGACCCCAGCAACGGTATTACATTGTCACAGGCCACCACAGAGGCCTTTAACGGCACGGCACTGGACGTCGGCAGTACCGGCTTTGCCGATGCCGTTGCCTCAGTGCTGACCACATTGGATAACCGCACCCTGATAAGTGATGCCGATGCCAGGGCCCATGTGGAAACCTCTCTCAGGCAACAACTGCTTGGCAGCTGGCTGCTTAAAGAAGGTGAAGGCATGCGCAATATCCTCACCTTTGTGGATGAAAGCCATTATTTGATACTTCACGAACATTCAGACGATGGCGATCAGCTGGCAGGCAGTGCCGAGTTGGGTGAGTATGAATGGGACCCTACTACCGGTTCGCTCAGCCTGAGTTTGATTGCCGAGTCTGACAACAGCGGTGGCTTTTTTGATGGTGGCAGCCACGAAGCAAAGTCCATGACGTTGGGTGAGTCGCTGACCATTCAATTCAGCGAGGACAGCATTAGCCTGACTCGAATAGATGATGGCAGCAGCGACCTCGTCGGCTCCTGGAAGGTGTGGGAAGAAGCCGATGAAAACCTCACCGTGGTGGTGTTTCTCTCAGGCACTGAATACGCTCTGGTGCACACCAACAATCAGGAAAGCTACGCCGACTCCTCGCCCCGGGCACTCTCCGGAGAATTTGGCCAATACCAGTGGAATGGCAGCAGTTTCAGCGTTACCGCGGTCACCGTGGATGCCGATGGTCCGGGTGGGCTTTACGACAAGGACAGCTCAACCTCAGGTGACACTCTCGTGCTCAAACCTTTTGGCGAAATCTGGTTCCAGGATGCTGAAGATGGCCGCTACAGCCTGCCTAAACTCGAACGCTTTGCTGCCATGCTGCAGGATTACGACAGCGAACATCCCCTTGGTCAGGTCAGCTTGGTGCGCGCCACCGACGGCTTCAGCAATGCAGATGTACTGACCCAACAGTTCAGTATGAATTTCAAACTTTTCGATGGTGACATGGGTACCTTCCATGTCTATTTCGATGCTGACGGCGTCGGTACCATCTGGGAAGGTGAAGAGCCCAGTCTGGCAATGAACTGGCACATCAATTTGGCTGGTTCCATCGAGATAAACTATACCGACACCAGTGAAACGACCTTTGTGATGGTGCTGGCACCGATTGCAGGGAAACCCAACGCCGTCCTTATCTCTCTGACGTCATCAGAAAACGAAGACTCCCTCTGGCAGAGCCAGATGATGGCTGAGTCCGCCAACTGACCAGACTGAAGTCACACTCTGCAGAATGCAGCCTCAGGGCTGCATTTTTTAGAACCGCTATTTGAATAACAGATAAAAAAATCGCGGCTAAAAAGCCGCGCAAGGTGGGATGTCAATGAGCTCTGTTCACAAAAGCGGGCAAACAGGAGTGAGAAACAGGTGAAAAAACATGGCCACAGAGGACACACCAGAGCAAAGTTACATTTCACTCTGCAGCCTCTGTGAGGCCATAAGTCGCTGGTCAACCTTACTGCGCTAACAAGAACAAGCTACCCAGCATAACCAACATCCATGTCTAACGAACCATGCTGACACTATGCACCAGTCACCATGAACTCCCCCTTGGCAACGCATGAATTAATGTTCATCTACACAATTCACCCGGGTGCTTTGTGTTTTTGCTCAAAAAGTTCCTTCTGCCAATAGCCAGCCGGGGGGCGCAGAGGCTACAATTCCCGGTTATTCCCGTTAAACCTTGAAGTCAATAGATACAGGCCGATGAAAGAACTCATTCAATCCTTGCTCGAACAAACCCTTGAATCCTTGAAAGCTCAGGGCATAGTGCCCGCCGACTTTGAAGCGCGCATTCAGGTCGACCGAACCAAGGACAAGAGCCATGGCGATCTCGCCACCAATCTGGCCATGATGCTGACCAAGGTTGCCGGTAAGCCGCCACGTGAAATGGCGCAGCTGATCATCGACAATCTGCCCGCGTCCGCGCAGGTAGCCAAGGTCGAAATTGCCGGCCCCGGCTTTATCAACTTCTTTATTGACGACAACGCCCTGGCCAACCAGCTCAAGGCCGCGCTTGGCGATGCTATGCTGGGCGTAAAAGCCGCCGCATCTCAAACCGTGGTGGTGGACTACTCCTCCCCCAACCTCGCCAAGGAAATGCACGTAGGTCACCTGCGCTCCACCATCATTGGTGACAGCGTGGTGCGCGCGCTGGAATTCCTCGGCCACAAGGTCATACGTCAAAACCACGTGGGTGACTGGGGTACCCAGTTCGGCATGCTGCTGGCCTACATGGAAGAGCTGCGCGCACAGGGCGACGACAAGGCCAACCTGGAACTGTCAGACCTCGAAAGCTTCTACCGCGCCGCCAAGCTGCGCTTCGACGAATCCGACGAATTCGCCACCCGCGCCCGTCAGTTGGTGGTTGAGCTGCAAAGCGGTGATGAGTACTGCAACAAGCTGTGGCGCGAATTTAACGACATCTCCCTGAGCCATTGTCACGACGTGTATGCGCGTCTGGGTGTGAGCCTGACCCGAAACGACGTCCACGGTGAGAGCGCCTACAACGCCGATCTGGCCCAGGTTGTTGCCGATCTCGATGCCAAGGGCCTGCTGGCCATCAGCGACGGCGCCAAGGTGGTATTCCAGGAAGAATTCCGCAACAAAGACGGCGAGCCACTGCCGGTGATCATCCAGAAAGCCGATGGCGGCTTCCTGTATGCCACTACCGATCTCGCTGCTATGCGCTACCGCTCCGGCACCCTCAATGCCGACCGCGTGCTCTACTTTGTGGATCTGCGTCAGGCACTGCACTTCCAGCAGGTGTTCAGCCTGGCTCGCACCGCCGGTTTCGTGCGTGACAACATGACACTCGAGCACATGGGCTTTGGCACCATGAACGGCGAAGACGGCCGCCCATTCAAGACCCGCTCCGGCGGCGTGGTGAAGCTGGTTGACCTGCTGGATGAAGCCGTTGAACGTGCCGAGCAGCTGGTGCGCAGCAAGAACCCGGATATGGATGAGGCCGAAGTTAAAGAAATCGCCCGCGTGGTCGGCATCGCCTCGGTGAAATACGCCGACCTGTCCAAAAACCGCAGCAGCGATTACATCTTCAGCTTCGAACAGATGCTGAGCTTCGAAGGCAATACAGCCCCCTACCTGCTGTACGCCTACACCCGTGTGGCCGGTATCTTTAAGAAAGCCGAGAACATCGATTTGTCCGGCGCCGAGCTGGTGCTCGAGCACGACAAAGAGAAGGAGCTGGGCAACAAGCTGGCGCAGTTCGGTGAAATCCTTGCCCGCATGGTGGACAAGGGTCAGCCGCACATCCTCTGCGGTTACCTGTATGAGCTGGCAGGCGCCTTCTCCAGCTTCTATGAGGCTTGCCCAGTGCTGAGCGCTGACACCGAAGCTGCCCGTGACAGCCGTCTGCTGCTGTCCCGCCTGACCGCCAACACCCTCAAGCAGGGGCTGTCGCTGCTGGGCATCGAGACTCTGGAGCGCATGTAATCCATGAGTCGCGATTACGCCAACCGTACGCCACGAAGCAAAGGTCGTGGCGGTAACAAGAATGCCCGCACGCCGGGGCGAAAGCCCTGGATCGCGCTGATTGTGGTTGTCGCATTGGTGGCGGGCTTCGGCTATTTCCTGTGGACCATCAAGGGCAGTGCTGACCAGGTGGAACCGGCCAAAACCGAGACCAAAGCCAGTAAGCCCAAGAAAGACCCCAACGCGCTGCCGCCCAAGCCGCAGGAAGAATGGACCTACCTGAAAGAGCTCGAGAATAAGCAGGTTGAGGTGGATGTTCCGCCACCTGAGACACTGCGCTCAACCGGTCCTTATCAGATGCAGTGTGGCTCTTTCCGCGAGATGTCCCAGGCAGAAAAGATGAAGGCGGTCATCGCCTTCCAGGGCATGGAAGCGCAAATTCGCAAGGTGCAGGGTGGCAGCGGCACCTGGTACAAGGTGGTGATTGGCCCCTATGAGCGCAAGCGCGAGGCCGAGCGCGCCCGCCACAAGCTGCAGGCCATCGGCATGAACACATGCCAAATATGGCTGTGGCAAAACTGAGTATCAGCTCAAGTGTTCAGCACCCCATCGGCATGAACACCTGTCAGACATGTCTGGCTGTGACAAACAGAGCATAAGCACACAACACTTAAGGTCGCCTCAGGGCGACCTTTCTTTTGACCCTCATCACTTGAAACTCTTTACTCACTTGAAAAGCGGGCGCACGACCCCATATAGGCTGTATTCGTCCCCCGAAGGCCCATCCTTCGGACGCTAAAAGAGGATCCATTGTGACTACTATCGTATCCGTGCGCCGTAATAATCAGGTGGTTATCGCAGGTGATGGCCAGGTATCCCTCGGCAATACTGTCATGAAAGGCAATGCCCGCAAGGTTCGCCGCCTGTACCACGGCAAGGTATTGGCCGGATTTGCCGGTGGTACCGCCGATGCTTTCACCCTGTTCGAGCGCTTTGAAGCCAAGCTGGAAATGCACCAGGGCCATTTGATGCGCGCTGCGGTGGAGCTGGCCAAAGACTGGCGCACCGATCGCATGCTGCGAAAACTCGAGGCGCTGCTGGCCGTGGCCGATGCCGAAAGCTCACTCATCATTACCGGTAACGGCGACGTGGTGCAGCCCGAAAACGATTTGATTGCCATTGGCTCAGGCGGGAATTTCGCCCAGGCTGCCGCCACTGCACTTTTGGAAAACACCGACCTTGGCGCCCTCGAGATTGCCGAAAAGTCACTGACCATCGCCGGCGATATTTGCGTATTCACCAACCAGTTCAAGACCATCGAAGAACTGAGTTACTGAGGAATCACCATGTCTGAAATGACTCCCCGCGAGATTGTTCACGAGCTGGACGCCCACATCATTGGCCAGCAGAAAGCCAAACGCAGCGTGGCCGTGGCCCTGCGTAACCGCTGGCGCCGCATGCAGCTGGATGCAGCGCTTCGTCACGAAGTGACCCCCAAGAATATCCTGATGATTGGCCCCACCGGCGTGGGTAAAACCGAAATCGCCCGCCGCCTGGCCAAGCTTGCCAACGCGCCCTTTATCAAGGTGGAAGCCACCAAGTTTACCGAAGTGGGTTATGTGGGCAAGGAAGTGGAGCAGATCATTCGCGATCTGACCGACACCGCCATCAAGCTGACCCGCGAAGTGGAAATGAAAAAGTGCCGTACCCGCGCCGAAGAGGCCGCCGAGGAGCGGGTACTGGATGCCCTGCTGCCACGCCCCAAAAACGACTGGGACAACAGCAGCGATGACAACTCTGCCAGCCGTCAAATCTTCCGCAAGAAGCTGCGTGAAGGTCAGCTGGACGATAAAGAAATCGAAATCGATATCGCTGGCCCGCATATTGGCGTGGAAATCATGTCACCACCGGGCATGGAAGAAATGACCAACCAGCTGCAGAGCCTGTTCCAAAACATGGGTCAGGCACCTGCCAAGCGCAAAAAGATGAAGATCAAAGATGCACTCAAGCAACTGGTGGATGAGGAAGCCGCCAAGCTGGTGAATCAGGAAGATCTGAAAGAAAAGGCCATCGAACTGGTTGAGCAGAACGGCATCGTCTTTATCGATGAAATCGACAAGATCTGTAAGCGCGGCGAAACCTCTGGCCCCGATGTATCCCGCGAAGGGGTGCAGCGCGACCTGCTGCCCTTGGTTGAAGGCTGCACAGTCAACACCAAGCACGGTATGGTAAAAACCGACCATATCCTGTTTATTGCCTCGGGCGCGTTCCAGATGTCCAAGCCATCGGATCTTATCCCCGAGCTGCAGGGCCGCCTGCCCATCCGGGTAGAGCTGGATGCCCTTACTGCCTCCGACTTCAAGCGTATTCTCACCGAGCCACACGCCTCGCTCACCGAGCAGTATGTGGCGCTGATGGCCACCGAAGGCGTGACCATCGAGTTTACCGAGACAGGCATCGATCGTATCGCCCAGGCCGCCTGGCAGGTGAACGAGCGCACCGAAAACATCGGTGCCCGCCGTCTTCACACAGTAATGGAAAGGTTGATGGAAGATATCTCCTTCGAAGCCAGCGACAAGTCCGGCAGCAAGTTCACCATAGATGCTGATTACGTGAATGCGCATCTGGACAACCTGGTGCAGGACGAAGACTTAAGCCGCTTTATTCTGTAAGCCATCGGCTTGGGATGCTTTGTTTGATACGGCAAAGCACTTGAGCATAGAAAAGGCCGGGATGATTCCCGGCCTTTTTATTTACCTGAGATAAGGTATCGGATAGTCCTCCCTGATTAAGCCACCTGACTGGCAAGCGGCTTAGCAGCGAAGGAACTCAGTGTTACTTACCCTTACCGCGGGTGTTCAACACTGGGGTTACAGTGATGACTTCGGAGCAGATATCGCTGCCTGCTTCACAGACCTGGTAGGCAAAGCTACCTTCGCTGCTGTTGAAGCGGTCGCTGAAGCTGCCACGGTCACGGGTGCTGCTGATCAGCTGGCCATCACGATACACATCAACGTTGCGGGCAGTAGAACCACTCCAGCTCAGGCTGATGTTCACCTTGTTACCGTCGGTGCTGCCGGCTGCATCAAGACTGATGGCGGCTTTTACAGTGACCTGCTTGCTGATGCTGTGGCTGGCGCCATTGTTGTCGGTCACAGTCAGTGTCACCTGATAGCTGCCACCTGTTGCATAGCTGTGGCTTGGGTTGGCAAGCGTTGAAGTATTGCCATCACCAAAGTCCCATGCCCAGGTAACCACGGAACCATCGGCATCACCAGAGCCATCGACAAAGCTCACATCCAGGTGATTGACCTGGAAGCTGAACTCGGCGGTAGGCAGCTCATTCACTGGGGCAGGCTCTACTGTCAGGGTCACCATAGTTTCACCGTTGGCAGCTTCGCTATCGGCGGCGCTGGCGGTGACAGTGTGCTGGCCCACACTCAGGCTGTTGGTGCTGAAGTAAGCGCCAGAGCCAATCACACCGTCCAGATCCGAGGTCCATACCAGGGTGTTGGTCACATCACCGTCTTCGGCATCGTTGGCAGAGCCTACGAACGTCACTGTGTCACCTTCGATAACGCTGCTGCCACCCACTGGGGCATGGATGTTAACCACAGGCGCTTGGTTGTCTGGGGTCGTAGAACCGCCATCATGGGTAAAGCTCAGTGTCCAACGGTTCAGCCAGCCGGAGTTGTTGCTCCACTCATCCTTAATGATGAGCTGCCAGGTGCCCGCTGCCATTTCGCCATTGAACTCAACCGGATAGAAGGTTTTCACCAGGTCACGATAGTATTCGCTTGAGTCTTTGCGATCGAAAATCTCGACCCGGGTGCCATTGGGCGATACCAGATGAATGAGCATATCGTTGGCGAAGCTGTGCTGAATATCAACGAACAGGCTCATGTCCTTGATTTTCAGCCCCAGGGGCACGTCAATCTCGGCCACTACTGTTCCCAGATCCACAATCGGTTGACGGTTCGTGTCCTCATAGGAAACAACGGTGCCGTCACTAACAACGTACAGAAAGAACTCACGGCTGCTCACCACCCCTTGGCTGTCAGAGGCTGATACTGTGATCTGGTGGGTACCCTGACTCAGGTCTGAGCGGGAGAAGCTGCCACCGGTACCAATCTGACCATCGAGGCTGGAGGTCCACACCAGCGAAGCACGCACATCACCATCTTCAGAGTCGGTGGCGTCGGCAACAAAATTAATTACATCGCCGGGCAGGT
Source organism: Shewanella zhangzhouensis (assembly GCF_019457615.1). NCBI lineage: Bacteria > Pseudomonadati > Pseudomonadota > Gammaproteobacteria > Alteromonadales > Shewanellaceae > Shewanella > Shewanella zhangzhouensis. The sequence continues at coordinate 534,555 of NZ_CP080414.1, read as the reverse complement.
ACAGGGCATTTTGCAGGTTGGCGCCAATGGTCACCGTCGGTGGCAAGTTGGTGCCGGGCTGAGAGCCACCGGTCACGTCCATGCTCCAGCTATTGAGGGTGCCCACATCGCGGAAACCTGAGTCAACCACGTGCAGGGTCCAGTCACCGGAGGCGTCTTCCAGATCGAAGTCTTCCACCGCGTAGCTGGCCACCAGGTTATCTGCGCTGCCGCCAGTACGGTTGTGCAGGGTCACGGCACGGCCACTTGGCGAAGCGAGGGTAACGGTAAGATCGCCAATGTAGGTGTGGGCGATATCCACATTCACCACCAGATCGGTCAGGGTCAGGTTCATGGGCACATTGATAACACTGCTCACACCAGCGACATTGTCATCGGGAATCGCTACCGGAATGTCATTGCTGTAAGTGGTGCTGAAGGTACCTGCGGGGTACACCAGCAGGCTCACATCTATGCTCTTGTGGATATCAGCGTCAACGGCGTTGATGGTGATGATGTGATTACCCAGAGCAGTGTTGGCATCGGTGGCAACCGTCATGGTGGTGCGACCGTCGGCAGGCACAGTGCTGCTGGAGAAGGTCACAGCTGCATTCAGTCCAGCCGGTACATCGGCGCTGAAGCTGGCGTTGCCGTTGTAACCGCCCACGGCATTCATATCGATATCAAAGGTGACAGAGGAGTCCTGGTTCACCGTGCGGCTGGCAGGGCTCACCAGCAGGTAGTAGCCCGGGCCACCGGCACCGGCCATGTTCAGGGCACCTTCCAGATTCAGGCGCTTACCTGTCACTGTCTTTCCTTCCAGCGCGGCAATGGGGTCGCCGGAGGACATCAGGATGTTCTTCACATCGGCGGTGGTCAGAGTGGGATCGGCGGCCAAAATCAGTGCAGCGGCTCCCGCCACATGGGGAGTCGCCATGGAGGTACCGCTCAGGTTGTTGTAGTCATTGCCCGGAATGGTGGAGTACACATCCGAGCCGGGTGCACCCATATCCACAGTGTTCAGGCCCCACTGAGAGAAGTAGGACATCTGGTCATCACTGGTGGTGGAGGCAATGGCCATCACGTTGGGCACATCATAGTTTGAGGGCCAGTTGTCGTTGACATCGTTGTCCACCGCATCGTTACCGGCCGCGGCCACAAACAGGATATCGGCATTGTTGGCCGCGGTGATGGCATCTTCCAGCGCCTGACTGAAGGCACCACCACCCCAGGAGTTGTTCGTTACGCGGATGTTCACGCCACGGTTTTTCAAATCCACCATGTAATCAATACACTGGATACCGTCTGCTGTGGTACCGCCCTGACTGCCGAGGAAGGAACAGCCCACCATGGCGGTATTCCAGTTAACACCTACCACACCTGTGCCATTGTTGCCGGTGGCGCCTATGGTGCCGGCAACGTGGGTGCCATGGTAGTGAGTGTCCTGGGGGTTACCGTTGTCATTGATAGCAGAAATACCATGAATATCATCGATATAGCCGTTGCCGTCGTCGTCAATACCATTGTTGGGCACTTCGTTGGGGTTGACCCAAACGTTGTCACGCAGATCTGGATGGTTGTAGTCAAAGCCGGTGTCAATCACACCAACCACTACCTCTCGTGAGCCCATTTCCATTTCCCACGCCTGCTCGGCATGGATTTTTGGCATGCCCCAGAGCTGGCTGTAGCCTGGGTCGTTTGGCACCACTGAGGGGTAGAATCTGTGGTTGAGTTCGGCGTATTCGATGTTTGGATTGTGCTTGAGACGCTCCACCATAAGACGGGGATCCAGCCCCCGGGGCACAGTGAGTTCAGCCAGGCGTCCTTTGGCGATGTTACGGAAACGGTCATCCACACCGTCGTCATTTTTGTCTTTAAATGACACACCGTACTGAGCAAGCAACTGCTTGCGGTCCGCTTTCTTGGCGGTTTCTTTGAATTTAACGATAACAGAGGAATTGTCGAAGTCTTGTTTGGGTTCAACCTTCTTTGCGGCCAGCGCCGGAGCGGTAACAGCCATCAGGGAAGTTGAGAGCATGGCCAAAGTCAATCGGCTCAGGCGTGGGTGCAGCTTTCTCATGTGTGGTCTCCTGTGATTAAGAGTGTCCGCTATAATGATTATGTATGCGAACACATACAATCTAGACACACAAGAAACAAAATTCAAACAAAAATGACACTTTTTAGACAAAAAAGATCGCCGCATCCTGTCTGAGTACGCTTTTTATCAGCAAATAGAAGGAGTTTGAGACAAGTGTATTTTTTCGAATACAAAGAAAGTGCAGGATGGGTGAACGTGCAAATGCGTCAGCAGGGCCAGATAAGTTCGAAACGGGCGCCGCCCAACGGACTGTCGCTCACCCGGATATGGCCATGACCGTTTTCAGCCAACCGACGGGCAATCGCCAGCCCAAGGCCAATACCACCAGTGGCCCGGGTGCGACTGGGATCCAGGCGCACAAAGGGCTCGAAAATACGTTCCCGTTCAGAGGCTGGCACGCCCGGTCCGTCGTCATCCACTATGATGCAGATGTGTTCCGCTTCTCGCTGGCAGCTGACCTGAACCTGCTGGCGGCTGTAGCGCAGGGCGTTGGAGAGTAAATTATTGATGGCCCACTCCAGATGTTTCTTACTGGCGGTGAGCCTTAAGTCTTCATCGATAGCCGCCAATTTCAGATGCTTCTCTGGGAACAGCTGATGCTGGCGTGCCACCAGGGTTTGCAACAGGGGCGCCAATGACAGGGATTCACTCGGCGCACGTCGCGGGCTGCCTTCTGCTTTGATAAGTTTGACAATTTCTCGGATTAGTTCGTCCAGTTCTTCCAGCCCGCGCAGCACCCTGTCTTCCAACTGTGGCTGCTCATTGGCATCGGCTTCCATCAGCATATCGAAGGCCAGTTGTACCCTAGCCAACGGTGCCCTGAATTCATGGGCCACCGCCTGCATCAAGTCCCGCTGCATTTGAATGGAGCGCTGCAGCGCCTGATTGACCCGGGCCTGACTGTGTCGGCCGTAGAGCAGCAGCATGATGGCGGCAACGGCAATCAGCGCCAAAATCCAGAGGTTACGGGCCACCCGCTGCTGTTTTATCACCTCCGCCTGCAGTGCTTTTTCATTCTCAAGCTCGGTTATCTGGCGCTGGCGTTTTTCCGCCTCGAAGGAGCTGCGAAGCCAGGCCAGCCGCTCCTGGGAACTGGCATTGAAAAGGGCATCATTAATGCTTTTGAATTCTTTGTGGCTGGCAAGCGCCTGTAGATAATCCCCTTTTCGCTCATAGACTTGCGAAAGGATGTCATAGGTATCCCTCAGCAGGCTGCGATCGCCGCTGGTCAGAGCCAATTGCTGTGCCTGCAGCGCCCGTTCCCGCGCCACGTCCACCTCACTGGTCACCAGAAAATAATCCGCAAGTCGCAGGCGCCCCTGAGCCTGCAAGGCCACCAGTCCCAGGCGATCGGCAATGGCCAGCCCGCGCTCCAGATAGCGCCTTGCGCCCTGAGTATCACCCATGGCCAGCGAAAGCTTACCCAGGCTCATCAGGGCTGTGGCCGTGATATTGCCATCGTTAAGCTCTTCACCGTAGGCGAGAGCCTGCTCCATGGAGGCTCTGGCATCGGCATCATTTTTCAGTTTCTGATTGACCATGCCCAGGGCTGTGAGCGCCTGCGCCATGCCGGTTTTATCCCCCAGCGCCTCAAATCCCTTCAGCCCCTGCTGCAACTGAAGCATGGACGCCTTCAAATCCCCTATCTGCTCATAGGTAATACCCATGTTGTGATGCAGCTCGGCAACGCCGGGCTTATCGTCCAGCTTTTCGCGGATCCGCAGCGATGCCTGCTGATTGGCCAGCGCCTCTCCATAATCCCCGAGGGTGGCATGAATGCCGGCAATATTGTTCAGCGCCGTAGCCAAAGGCCGCTCGTCCCCCAGTCCCTGGTGTATGTCCCGCGCCCGGGTAAAACACTCCAGCGCCAGTTGGTACTCCGCCTTGTCGCTGTAAATAAGCCCCATATTGTTGTAGGTGGTCGCCTCAAACGAGCGCTTATTGAGCCCTTTGGCAACCTCCAGCGCCCGCTGATAATAGGTCAGCGCCTTGTCCAGCTGGCTCTGACGCCAGTAAATAAGGCCTGTTACATTGAGGGGCACCACCAACATCTCGGGCTGGTGCTGATTCTCCGCCAGCGTTAACGCCGCCTCGCCGTATTTTGCGGCCTCGGCAAAGTCTCCCAATAACATCTTGGCCCAGGCTAGGTTGCTGAGCGCCATCACTTCGGAGGCGGGTTCGGGCCTTTCTTTCAGCAGCGTTAATGCCTGACTGCTGTAGTCGATGGTTTTGAGGGGATCGTCATTGCGGGACGCGGCAGCGAGTTCGAGCAGCGCCTGCACTCTTGCATCACCGCTTAACTCAGCGCTGGCTCTGTCAGCGTCACTGGCCTGATTTTCCCTACAGCCAGAGAGGGACAAGGCCATTATCATTGCCAACATCAGCGCCAATACGCAGGACGAGAGCGACGACAGCCATGGCATCCCACCCGACCGCAAACGGCGTCCTTGAGGATGGGGTAATGCCGATGGCTGCGTCATTTCAATTCAATGTCAGTACGTAGCCCTGGCCACGCATGGTTTTGATGAGAGCAGGTTCACGGGGGTCGTCGCCCATTTTGCGGCGCAGGTGTGACACCCTGAGGTCGATGGTGCGGGGGGTACTGTCGTAGCCAATTTCTTTGAAGTGGTCGCAAATAGCGTCACGGTCCAGGATGCGGCCGGCGTGCCTGGTTAAGAGCCACAGCAGCTCGAATTCGGCCAGGGTCAATTCCAGATTACCACCGTGCAGCATCGCCGTGCGCTCAAGCTTATCGAGAATAAGCCCATTGACCACAAGCCGCGATTCGCTGGCAGCAGGTGCTTCCTGCAGCTGGGTATCCTGCAATTCTGAGCGGCGCAGCAAGCTGCGAATGCGGGCAAGGAGTACCCGGGAACGAACAGGCTTGGCGATATAGTCATCGGCACCGGTTTCCAGCCCCGCCACCTCATCAATATCGTCCCCAAGGCCGGTCAGCATCAGAATGGGCCCAGCGTATTGAGAACGCACCTTGCGGCAAATAGACAAGCCATCCATGTCTGGCAGCATCACGTCAAGCACCACCAGTCTTGGTCTTTCTTCTATGATGCGTCTTGCCGCGTTGAGACCGTTGGATTCGGTTCTGACCTCAAAGCCGTTCTTGGTCAGAAAGTCACTGAGCAGCTCTGTCAGTTCCTGATCGTCATCCACCAGCAGGATAAATTCATTTAAGTCCATGATCGCCTGTTTCCTGAAGCTATGGACTTGATTGTATGTAATTACGTACAAAATTCAAATTCTGTATTCCGGTAGTGACCAAACAGACACTACCGGAAAAATCAGTCGTCTAATTGTACTCAGTCACATCCTGGGTAAAGTCAGTGGGCCAGAATTTGTATCCCTGAACCGTGGCCTGAGCGGCAGCGCCCCAGATGGCCGACTGGAACACCTTCACACCACCCACATCGTAGGAAGTATTCGCCGCCACCTGGCCACCATCTTCCTCGTGTCGGGCCGTGGCTTCGGCGCGGGCGCCGGCATCCCAGCCCTCGGTACGAAAACGCTGCATGGCAGCGGCATCGTGGAAGGTATAGAGGAAGGCCACTTTTTTAAACCCAATTCCCAACCCGGCACCGAGGGAGGCGAAGCGATAGTATTCAATCTTGCCGGCGCTGCTGAAGGTACAAACTCCCCCCCCGGTGGAGGCTGCAAACAGGTAACTGTCGCTGCCGGTACACACCAGATACCCCAAACTGGAAGATACCGCAGACTTTGCTGTGGGATGATCTTTATAGATATCCTGCAGCGCTCCGGCGGTTTCTTTTCTGGCATTGGCCTTCTTGGCCTCGGGAGTCGAGCCGGTGGCGCAGCCACCAAGCACTAAGATGAGGGGAATGGCTAAGTATCCAAGTTTCATGGTCGCGTCCTTGTCTGATTGATTAACAGTATAAAAATCAATCAAAACTCTAGTTTGCTGCCAAACAAATTGCCAGTCGCCCCACTATCAAGGGCATTGGACATCAACGACTGCTGGGCTTGCCATGACGTAAGCGGGGTCGGGCTCTGCATGCCAATCCGCTTGCCGCCACCTGTCAGCTCGGCTAGAGTCCCGTCTTTACCGCTGTAATTCGTGAAAGGTTTGCCATGCCCACCGATATTTTTCTGCTTCGCCACGGCCAAACAGAGTTCAATGCCCAAAGGCGACTCCAGGGACACTGCGACTCGCCCCTCACCGCCCTTGGCAGAGCGCAGGCCAGAGCCTACGGGCAGGCACTCAGGCGTTGTGGCAACCTCGACGACTACGCCCTGCTGACGAGCCCTTTGGGTCGGGCGATGGAAACCGCCGCTATCGTGGCCGACACCCTGGGGCGCACGCCTGACAGCATCATCCCAGAGCCACGCATCAAAGAAGCCGGCTTGGGTGAGTGGGAACAGGAACATATCCCCGATATCCACAGCAGCTGGCCGGGACTCGAGGCCATGCCGGGCTGGTATATCAAGGGCCCCGGCGCCGAGCCATTGAGTGCACTGCGTGAGCGTCTGCTTCACTGGCTTGAGGACCCGGCCACACCGCAAAAAGTGATTTTGGTGTCACACGGGGTGACCGGCGTGGTACTCAGAGGCCTGCTGCAAAACCTCGGTGATGACGAGATGTGGCGCCAGGATAAACCCCAGGATGCCTTTTATTATTTCAGTCACAATCGCCTGCACCGGATATCCTGCTAAGGTCCCTCACCAGGGCTGAACCCCTTGAAAGTAAAGACTCCTGTCCGGGCGTTGTTGCGTCCGGGTCGCTGAGGTATGCTCAAAAATCTGCCCGCTGCCGGGCCATTTTGCAGAACAACAACGAGAACATCCGATGCGCCATACCTCATCCCTGCCCCGCTTGTCTTATTTGTCACTGTCATTGACTTTGTCGGCGGCCATGCTGCCCTTTTCGGCATTGTCTGCCACCTTTATCAGCGCCGATGCACTGCTGGATGTGCGCAGCGGCAAGATAATTGACTCGCCGCTGCTGAAAATCGAAGAGGGTCGCATCGTTGAGTTGGCTACCCAGGGCAAGCTCGACATCCCAGTTGGCAGCGAGCTCATTGAACTCAAAGGCAAGACCCTGTTGCCGGGGCTGATGGACATGCACGTGCATCTTGGCAGCGATGCCGAGGACAACTTCCTCGAATCGATGAACTACTCAATCCCCCGTCAGACGGTCAAGGCGGTGAAAAACGCCAAAAAGACCCTCGAAGCAGGCTTTACCACGGTGCGGGATCTCGGCGATTCGGGCTACAGCGTGATTGCGGTACGTGATGGTATCAATGCCGGTGAAATCCCCGGCCCACGTATTTGGAGCGCGGGCCATGCCCTGTCAATCACGGGTGGCCATTGCGACGACAACTTCAGCGCCCCCGAAATGCACTCGGTTGCCGGCGGTGTGGCCGATGGTCCCTGGGCGGTACGGGCCAAGGCGCGGGAAAATATCAAATACGGCGCCAACACCTTAAAGATTTGCGCCACCGGCGGTGTGTTCTCCAAGGGCACCAAGGTGGGCGTACAACAATACACCGAAGATGAACTCAGGGCCGCTGCTGAAGAAGCCCATCAGCGCGGGCTTATCATCGCCGCCCACGCCCATGGCACCGGCGGCATCAAGGCCGCCATCCGCGCCGGCATCGACAGCATAGAGCACTGCAGTTTTCTCGACGATGAGGCCATCAAGCTGGCCATCAAAAACGGCACTTACCTGAGCTGCGATATTTACAACACCGAGTACACCCTCGCCTTTGGCGCAGCCAACGGTGTGCCTGAGGAAAACATCAATAAAGAAAAACAGGTGTCTCAGGCCCAGCGCGATAGTTTCCGCAAGGCCACCAAGGCCGGTGCCCGAATGGTATTTGGCTCGGATGCCGCCATTTATCCCCATGGTGACAATGGCAAGCAGTTCGCCACCATGGTGCAATTTGGTATGACGCCACTGCAGGCGATTCAGGCAGCCACCCTTACCAGCGCCGCCCTGCTGAAACAGCAGGATGTAGGCGAGCTGAAACCCGGCTTCCTGGCCGACATCATCGCAGTAGACGGCAACCCACTGGACAATATCCGCCTGCTGGAAAATGTCAGCTTCGTGATGAAAGACGGCAAGGTGTTCAAGGGCTGATGACCTTTGTGCCCCTTTCAGGACAGATGGTCAAAATGATTGAGCACTCCGTGTAAATAGGCCTTTTCGCTACCGTCGAGATGGGGTTGCCGGGATAGGTTTTTAAGATCCATGACGATGCACCGGGCCGAAGGCTCGGTGCAAATCCCCTTCCACAGCGACAGCGCCGCCTGCTGGGGCGTGCGGCCATAGCGTTTGCGTTGCAGCTCGAGGAAGGTTTTGGCCCGCTCACGGCCGCAGCCCAGCTTGGAAATTGCCTGCCAGTTCATGGCATCCCTCCCCGCTCAGTCCGACAGTATTATCTTGTTTCTGCCTTCGCGCTTGGCCCGGTACAGCGCCGTATCGGCCCCCAGCAACATGGCATCGGCAGTGCGGAACTGACCACTTATCTCACAGGCAATCCCCTGGCTGACGGTCAGCAAAGCCCCCTGTGGCAAGCCCATGGCGGCAATATCTATGGCTGCTACCGCCTCAGACACCTGTTTGGCTATCAATTCCGCCATGGCCGCATTAAGGCCGGGGAGCAGCAGCACAAACTCTTCACCGCCGAATCGCGCTGCCAGGCATTGGGGTGAAGGCAGGGCAGAAGCCAAGGCAGCAGCAATCTGCCGGAGGCAGTCATCACCCTTTAAATGGCCGTAGAGATCGTTGAACTGCTTGAAAAAGTCCACATCCACAATCACCACACTGATAGGGTGACGACGGGCCAGACACTGTCGCCACTGTTTTTCCAGCGCCTCCATCAGGGTGCGACGATTGGCAAGACCGGTTAAATAATCGGTGGCCGCCAGCGCAGTGAGCCTTTGCACCTCCGCCTTTTGCGAAGACAAGTCCTCAAAACCCACCAGAAACAGCGGCAACAACCCTTGCACAAACGACAGACTCAGCTTCACCCACAACAGGGCACCGTCCACCCGCCGAAGCTGCACTTCCCTGCCGCCGTGTTGCAGACCCTGATATTGCCCTTCGGCGGCAGACTGCAGTTCCCGATAGAGGCCCTGATATCCACTCTCCAGCCAACTTGGCCACAGCTCCCCAATAAAGGTCTCAGCTTCGTCCCCCAGCAATGCGGCTGCGGCTTGATTCACGCAGAGCACCTTACCGGAGGCATCGGCCAAAGCCATGGGTTGCTGAAGGCACTGAACGACCTCGGCAACGGCGGCAAATTCACAATAATTTTCATGGACGGGGTACATGGCTGGCTCCTGACGGTGTGTCCTATGCCAACCACTTTAGAATGCGGCGTCAACTTTAACCTTCCCGCAAGCTTACGACGCAAAACACTGATATCAAATGATATAAATAAACCTTACGAAGACTGATTTCCGCTGAAAGGCTATCTTTTGCCACCAAAAATGGCCAAAACCGGGGCTCCACCCGCCATTGCTGCGCCCTAAAACAAACACACCCGGCACAGGGCCGGGTGTGTGTGACGTACCAAATTACTTCACGTCTTTATTGATGACCTGGGGGTCAGGGCTGCAAAGTTGCAGCGTGCTGCCGGCTATGTTGAACACCAGTCTGAAGCCGGTCTCGCCGACTATGGTATCTGTGTCATAGAGGGCCAGGGTGGTTTCATTCAGCAACTCCACCGCATCTATCACCTGATCAAACGGGGTAGCAAAGGCCGCACCGGCAAAACTCAGGCCTTTACCGGTCTTGTCCTGCAACGAATAAATAATCTGGGTGCCTGATTCGGTCACGACCACGGGTCCTGCCGGCACATAGTTAAATACCGGGGTGTTATTGGCATCGAGAGACACAGTGACCTGAATATTCTGAACTGACATAGATTTTCCTTTATTTTGCTGTCTATGAGCCCCCGCCGCGGGGGCTGCTAAGGCCATACTAACAAGCTTGCCTGAAGGCACCTTCCGGCAAGCTTACGGGGTAGTCAATTGATTTTATTTCATAAAATAGAATCAGAAAGTCTGGAATCTAACCCCCTGAGCGGCAAGTGGGCTTTTAAGAGCATCGGCGGCATCCGTCTGCCCCAGACATTCCAACGCCATCACATAGGCACGCACAAATCGCGGGGCCCGTGACACGGCGATAACCGGGTCGAGGCGGGTTTTCACCGACCGGCACATAGCCAACCTTTCCTCACCTTTGCCCTGCGCCGACTGGCTCTGTGCCAACAGCAGTTCGGCATCCGCCATCCGGGCCTTATCTTCCCAGTCGTCGGACACCTGGGCCGCCCCTGCCGACAACACCGCGATTGCCTGCTCGGCCATGGCTTCGGCGGCGGTAAAATGCCCAAGTTGCAACAGCCGTCTGCCGGCAGCGAGCGGATACAGCTCGGCAAACTTTTGCTGGCGCTGGAGCGACAACGTCTCGGCTTCGGCGCTGAGTCGCTGTCGGCTGGCTTCCAATTCAGCCTCGGAGCCGGAACCTATGCCGAGTTCAATCTCGTGCAGACCGGTTATCAACAGGTCGTAGCGCCAGGATTGGTTACCCGGGTCTTTGGCCAGGGCCTGAATGCGAATGGCTTTGGCCCTGAGGATGGCTTCCCTGGCTGCGTCGGTATTGCCAAGCCACTCATACAGACGGGCAAGATTGGCCTGACTGTGGGACAGACGGTCGAGGGCGTAGGCCTCACTGGAGCGCCCAAGCAAGGTGCCAATATCGGTATGCAGTTTCACTGCAAGGGGAATATCCCCCGTGGCCATGGCCGCGCTGGCAAGCCAGGATTGGGTATCGGCCACGTCAGCAATCAGCTGGCCATCGTCGGGGGCGTCGCTGAGCAGCTGTAATTTCAGGGCGAGAGAAGCCTCAAACATTTGCTGAGCCAAGGGGTAATCCTGCAGCTTCATGGCGAGACTGCCGAGGGAGTTTTCGGCATAAGAAAGCTCCAAACGTGCATCCCGACTTTCCGGTGCCAGTTTCACCATGGCTTCACTGTGCTCAAGGTATGCCCCGAACCAGATTTTTACCTCTTCCCAATTGTTGTTGTCGTACTCAATCTGCCCCAGCCAAAACGCATTGGCGCCCAGGGTTTTGTACAGTTCGAGCTGAGGCACATCACGGCCTCTGAGGGGCAATAGCTTATCCCGCGCTGCCAGCAGCGCCGCCCTGGCCTCATCGGGCTTTTCGCGGCTGTAGGCCACCTCACCCATGGCCTCCAGTGTCTGACCATGGCGGAACAGCGCTGCCACCGACAAACTGGCGTCGGGCGTACTGAAATAATCCAGCGCCTTGTTGCTGACCCCGTCGAGCAAGTCCATACGGCCGATGCTGCGCAGCCGGTCGGCGAACTGGCCCACCATAAAACCCAGCAAATCTTCAGCAGCGAGACGCCGCTCGGTGGCAAGGCGCTCGGCCTGCATACTCCTGACGCCCATCACCACGGAAATTAGCGTCAGCACACCAAGCAGTGCCACAGTGCCTCGCTTTATCCAGCTGCGGCGCACATCCCGGGCGAGGGAGGCATGAATAAAGTCACGACTTTGCGCATCCAGCGCCAATTGGCCATCTTCGAGGAGTTGCCTCGCCTCCAGCATGGGCTTGCCCGGCCCGAGCAGGTAGTCACGCTCACGCCCCGCACTGTGCCAGCGGCTGGCCTGATGAAACAGGCGCGACTTGAGCGCCAGCAACTGCCGATGTTCTTCAATCCAGCGTGACGCACGGCGCCAGCGCCGCAGCAAGGCTTCGTGGGCCACACTGAAACTGGGTTCGGCTCCCTCGAGATGGGAGACAAACAACCGGCTGTCCACCAGCGCCTGTACCAGTCGGCGCTCATCCCCGGTGGAAAGCTCACTGTAGCGGGCACTGCGACTGGTTACCGACAGCTCATCTTCCTTGAGGGTCACCAGCCGCGCCAACACCCCGGGCAGAGCGGCGCGGGTGGTGGCGCTCTGGTCGGCAATGGCCTCATCGGCGGCGCGGCCGATGGCGCCTTCGATGCCGCCCAGTCTGTGGTAGACATCGAGTTTTAGCTGATTGGATTCATCCCGGGCCAGATACAGCGCCTGCAACAGGTATTGCAGCATGGGCAAGGCATCCGGACTCTCGGCCGCCTCTCGGCAGAGAAGCTCATCCAGCCCCAGGGCGCTGTCTTTATCATGCTCCCAACTGAGCCCCGCCGCAGCTGCAGGCAAACGGATCATTTGCAGCAGTGATTGGCGACTGGGTGGCTCCAGGTCAAAGTGTGCGCCGTTGCCCTTGCCCGCCATCAGCACACTGTGGCTTACCACCAGAGGATAAAAGTCGTTGCGACAGGCACAGAGAACCAACAGGGCACCACTGCGGGAAAAAGTATCCAGCAACGCCAGAAATGCACTTCTGTCTGCTTCATCAAACGCAGGCGAAGAGAGCAGAACTTCGAGCCTGTCCACCACCAGTGCAAAACGCGGTTTTTCCCAGCGTCCTGAAGGCAACGCCGCCAGCAAGCTTTCTGTCACAGACTCGCCGCTCTGGCCAAGCATCAGGGCGAGAGTGTCGGCACTTTCACCCTCAAATACCGGCTTATCATCCACCTCCCAGTCGAGCATGGCCGATGCCAGCTCCAGCATCAGCGCACCCGGGGCCACATCGGCCATATCCAGCCCGGCGCTGGACACCAGGCCGATGCCATTAACTCCCTGAGGGGTACTGAGGTTGGGCAGAATACCGGCGTGGATCAGCGACGTTTTACCGCTGCCACTGGGGCCAAGCAACAAACACAGGCCCCGGCCACTGCGTACCTGGCGATGGATATTCTCAAGCAGGGTGTTGATTTGCTCCCGGCGGCCGAAAAATACGTCGGCGTCCTGGCTGCCGAAGGGGCGCAGCCCCGGAAAAGGTGACCCCGCCTGCCACACGCCTTCGGCAGCACCCTGTTCATGGCCAGACGGAAAAGAAACAGGCGCCAGGGTGCGGTAACCGCGGCGGCGCAGGGTCTCGATAAATTGGGGATTGGTGGCACTGTCATCCAGAGCACGACGCAGCACGGCGATGGTTTTATGCAGCGGATTATCGCCTGTCTCAAGACCGGCCCAGCAGGCATCCAGCAGTTCATCACTGCTGACAACCTCTCCCTGGCGCTGGCACAGAAACAAGAGTACCTCCATGGCCTTGGGCTCGAGCTGGCGGCTGATACTGCCGCGACTGACGCGGTTGCTTTGGGGCGAAACCTGCCAGTCGCCGAAGAAGAAAATCGTCTCTGTCATCCCTTTGAAGCCCTCTGTGACCTTGGCTGGAAAGCCACACCTTTTTCTGTGTTTCGGGGTTCACAATCATCGCAAAGCGAGCGACCATACCCGGGTTAATCTACGGTCAGGAGCCCCCATGAGCCATCCCCAGGTTGTATCCCTTAAGCTGAAACGAAAATCACGTCTGCTGGAAGTGGGATTTGACGATGGCAGCCAGTATCAGCTGAGCTGCGAATTCCTGAGGGTTTACTCCCCATCGGCAGAAGTTCACGGCCACGGTAACCCGGTACTGGTTACCCATAAAAAGGACGTCAACATCACGGCCATCGAACCCGTAGGTAACTACGCGGTTAAACTGGTGTTTGATGACGGCCATGATACCGGACTTTATTCGTGGCAGGTATTGCATCAACTCGCCACCAATCAATTAAATTTATGGGAACAATATCTGGCGCGGCTGCGTGCCGAAAAAGGCTCCAGAGAGCCAATGATCCCCATGAATATCAGTTATCGCTAGTGTTTCAAGGGCCGGAATAATCGTCCGGCCACCTAGTCGAAAGTAGCATCCCCCACGGACGAAAAGCCGCAAGTATAGTGCATTTGTGCAATTGCCCATCCATTTACAGCTCCATAACATGAGGTTTCGTTCAGGTTAAAACCCTGTAACAGCGGGCCTCAATATCCCGCAAAAACCTGTTGAGCCATGGCCATTCGCCGTTAACCCGGCTGATGGCACTAAGGAAGTGCTTCGCGGCAGCTTAGCCGCAACACAACAAGGACAAGTCACCTATGCGCAAGCAACAACTCTCACTCTTGTTTATCGCCGTTTCGGCAACCCTGGGTACATCAGCCTATGCCGCCAACGTAGTGGACGTGGCCAAGATGCGCCACGCCACTGGCGACATCGGCAGCGTACTGCAACTGGCCCCCGGTCACGAGTTCCGTACTGCAAAACAACTGGATCTGGGCAAGGGCCTGAAGAAGGAACGTCTGCAGCAATACTTCCACGGCGTGCCTGTTTATGGTTTCACTGTGGCCGCTGATCGCTCTGAGATGGGGTTCTACAGCAACCTCAAAGGCCAGATGCTGGCGAATATCGACAAGGATGCGGCTTTTGCCAAGCCCAGCCTGAGCAAAGAAAAAGCCCTGGAAATCGCCAAAGCCGCCAAGGGTGGCCACGGTCTCAAGGCCGGTAAGACCCGTAACGACAGCGCCCAGCCATGGATCATCCTGTACGGCAAAGCTCAGGAGCCACGACTGGTGTATATCACCTCTTATGTGGTTGATGGCGATGCCCCAAGCCGTCCGTTCACCATGGTCGACGCCCACTCAGGTGAAGTACTGGAACGCTGGGAAGGCCTGAACCATGCCGGCACAGGTACCGGCCCAGGCGGTAACGCCAAGACTGGCCAGTATGAGTACGGCACTGACTTCGGCAACCTGGACGTGGAAGTGAATGGTGACACCTGCACCATGAACAATGCCAACGTGAAAACCGTCAACCTGAACCACGGCACCAGCGGCAACACCGCATTCAGTTACACCTGTCCACGCAACACAGTGAAAGAAATCAACGGTGCCTACTCACCGCTGAACGATGCCCACTACTTCGGTGGCGTTGTGTATGACATGTACGATCAGTGGTATGGCACAGCGCCCCTGTCTTTCCAGCTGACCATGCGCGTGCACTACAGCAACAACTACGAAAATGCCTTCTGGGACGGCAGCGCCATGACCTTCGGTGATGGCCAGAACTACTTCTACCCACTGGTGTCCCTGGACGTTTCTGCCCACGAAGTGAGCCACGGCTTTACCGAACAGAACTCAGGTCTGGTATATGCCAACCAATCCGGTGGTATGAACGAAGCCTTTTCGGATATGGCCGGTGAAGCGGCCGAGTTCTTTATGAAAGGCAGCAACGACTGGCTGGTTGGCGCCGATATCTTCAAAGGCGACGGTGCCCTGCGCTACATGGCTGACCCAACTCTGGACGGCCAGTCTATCGGTCATATCGACGACTACTATGATGGTCTGGATGTACACTACAGCTCAGGTGTATTCAATAAAGCCTTCTACACTCTGGCGACCACCGAAGGCTGGGATACCCGCAAAGCCTTTGAAGTCTTCGTTATTGCCAACCAGTTGTACTGGACGCCCAATAGCCTGATGTACGAAGGTGCCTGTGGTGTACGCAACGCGGCTTCCGACAAGGGCTACAGCACTGCCGACGTAAACTCAGCATTCGCAGCCGTGGGCATCACCCCCTGTGACGTACCGCCACCACCACCACCACCAGAAGCTGACGTACTGCAAAACGGCGTAGCCGTGACTGACATCAGCGGCGCCACAGGCTCCAAGCAATACTGGACCCTCGATGTGCCCGCCGGCGCCAGCAACCTGGTGTTCAACCTGTCCGGTGGCTCGGGCGATGCCGACCTCTATGTGAAGTTTGGCGCCAACCCAACCAGCACTGACTACGATTGCCGCCCCTATGCAGCAGGCAACAACGAAAACTGTGCCATCAGCAATGTACAGCAAGGTACTTACTGGGTGATGCTGAACGGCTACAGCTCGTACAGCGGCACTACTCTGGTGGGCAGCTTCGATGGCGGCAGCACTGAGCCAAACGAAGCCCCTGTTGCCAGCTTCACCGCTGACTACACCGGCGCCCTGTATAACTTCACCAGCACTGCAACCGACTCTGACGGCAGCGTTGTGGCCTGGAGCTGGGATTTCGGTGACGGTGAAACCGCTACCGGTTCTGCTGCAAGCCACCAGTATCTGGTGAGCGGCAGCTACACAGTGACTCTGACCGTGACCGACGATGACGGCGCCACCGCCAGCACCTCTGAAGTGTTCAACGTGGAAGTGCCTGCTGCCGAGATGGATCTGAGCATCACCAAGGTGAACGTATCACGCCGTGGCAGCGCCCGTATCGGTTTGGAATGGACCGGCAACAGCGCCTCTTACACTGTGCTGCGTAACGGTGAAGCCGTAGGCAGCACCAGCGCCAACAGCTATGTTGACCGCTTCACTGCCACTGCCGGCAGCAGCGTCACCTTCCAGGTGTGCAACTCCGATGGTGGTTGCTCCGACATTGAAACCGTAAGCTTCTGATAAGCTAACCGGTTTAAACTGAAAACGCCGTCCAGTGGACGGCGTTTTTTATTACTTACTTTCGCTTGAGGACACTGGCGGCAGCGGCATGTAACGCTGAGTCTGCCAGTCGAAACTGTATCTCTGCCCCTGCCATTCATACTGAGGTTTGCCGTCAACCATGATCACTCTGGCGTTTTGCGGCAAAGAGGCCAAGCCTTCAACCTGTTCCCGGGAACGGGTGATCATGGCGGGCGGTACCGGCCTTGGCTGCGTTATCAATCGCTGGCGTTCACGCTCAGCCTGACGCTCACGCTCCCTCTCTCTTTCCGCCCAGACACTTTCGGCAAAAGCCCGCTGCTGCCAATACCCGCTGTCGTTGTAGCGCCAGAAGGGATCCCGATAGAAGGGATCGCGCCACCCCCAGCCGATGCCGGTGCGCCAATAGGGTCCCGGGTAGCGCCAGTGGCCATAACCGCCGCTGGAATAACTCAGGCCCAGACCATTGTGATTGCCAATCCACACCGAGGTACTTAAATCCGCCAATGCAGGCAAGGGCGCGGTGGACAGGGCCAGTACCGCCACCACAGCCAAAGAACACCAAGGCTTTGTCATACTCCCCTCCTGCCCGGGGCGCTTTTGATTCCGCCAACGGGGCTTTAGTGGTATAGTGCGCGCCACAAAAGGGTTTTGCAAACAGAGGCATTTCCATATGAGTTTTAAGGATTTACGTAGCTTTATCAGCCACCTCGAAGAGTGCGGCGAGCTTAAGCGCGTCAGCTATCCGGTTGATCCTTATCTTGAAATGACCGAAATCGCCGACCGCGTGTTGCGTGCCGGTGGCCCGGCGCTGCTGTTCGAACAGCCAAAAGGCCACAGTATGCCGGTATTGGCAAACCTGTTTGGCACACCAAAGCGTGTCGCCATGGCACTGGGCAAAGAAGACCCACTTGCGCTGCGCGACGTCGGCGAGCTGCTGGCCTTCCTCAAAGAGCCTGAGCCACCACGGGGCTTTAAAGATGCCATTGCCAAAATTCCCATGTTCAAGCAAGCGCTTAACATGCCCCCCAAGACAGTGAGCCGCGCGCCCTGCCAGGAAGTGGTGATTTCCGGTGAGGATGTCGACCTGACCAAGCTGCCGATTCAACACTGCTGGCCCGGCGACGTGGCGCCACTGGTGACCTGGGGCCTGACTATCACCAAGGGCCCACGCCAGAAACGTCAGAACCTCGGCATTTACCGTCAGCAGCTGCTGGGCAAAAACAAGCTCATCATGCGCTGGTTATCCCACCGTGGCGGCGCCCTGGATTTCCGTGATTTTCAGGAAAAGCACCCGGGCGAAAACTACCCTGTGGTGGTGGCGCTGGGCTCAGATCCCGTGACCATTCTTGGCGCTGTTACCCCTGTGCCGGACTCCATGAGCGAATATGCTTTTGCGGGTCTCTTGCGTGGCGAGCGTACCGAGGTGGTCAAGGCCCTGTCCTGTGACCTCGAAGTACCGGCCACCAGCGAAATCATCCTCGAGGGATATATCGCCCCCGGTGAGATGGCCGAGGAAGGTCCTTACGGCGACCACACCGGCTATTACAACGAAACCGACAGCTTCCCTGTGTTTACCGTAACCCACATTACCCACAGGAAAGATGCTATCTACCACAGCACCTACACCGGGCGTCCACCCGATGAACCGGCCATGTTGGGGGTGGCACTGAACGAAGTGTTCGTGCCGATTTTGCGAAAGCAATACCCTGAAATCGTTGACTTTTACCTGCCACCCGAAGGTTGTTCCTATCGGATGGCGGTGATCTCCATCCGCAAACAATACCCGGGCCATGCCAAGCGGGTGATGATGGGCGCCTGGTCGTTCCTGCGTCAGTTTATGTACACCAAGTTTATTGTGGTGGTGGATGAAGATGTGAACTGCCGTGACTGGCAGGACGTCATTTGGGCCATTACCACCCGTATGGATCCCACCCGCGATACCGTGATGATAGATAACACCCCTATCGATTACCTCGACTTTGCCTCTCCGGTCGCGGGCCTCGGCTCCAAGATGGGCCTGGATGCCACCAACAAGTGGGAAGGTGAGACCAATCGTGAATGGGGCACCCCCATAGTGATGGACGAGGCAGTGAAACGCCGGGTGGATGACATTTGGGACCAACTCGGTATCGACCAGTCCCCAACCCTCTAGTCCCCAGCTATACCCAATACCAAAATCCGGGTGCCGCACAGCGGCACCTATACTAAAGACACAGTAAAGAGAAACCCTTCACAGAAAGGGAAAGCATACCAAGAGGTTTCAAAGAACACAGATGAACAGCATTCGTTGTAAAGTCCTCAGTATCACGCCGTTCAATGACGCCGTGTATCAGGTTAGCCTGGCCCCGGAAACGCCTGTGGAGTTCAAGGCAGGCCAATACCTGTGCGTGGTGATGGGTGAGAAGGACAAGCGCCCCTTCTCCATCGCCTCGGCCCCCGGCAATGACACTCTGGAGCTGCACATAGGTGCTGCCGTCAGTGAAAGCTACCCCATGCAGGTGGTGGAACGCCTCAAGACCGAAAGCCACATCGACATCGAAGCCCCCGGCGGCGACGCCTTCCTGCGGGAAGACAGCCACCGTCCACGGCTGCTGATTGCCGGCGGCACGGGTTTCTCTTACATCAAGAGTATTGTCGAGCAGCAGATAGCCCTGGGGCAGAAAGTGGAAACCACCCTCTACTGGGGCTGCCGTACCCAGGATGCCATGTATTACGAGTCCATCGCCCGCCAGTGGCACCAGGCTTATCCCTGGCTGCACTTTGTGCCCGTGGTGGAAGAGGCCCCCGAAGGCTGGGATGGCAAAACCAATAACCTGCTGGCGCAAATCAAGGCTGATTTTATCAGCCTCGTCAGTTACGACATCTACATTGCTGGCCGCTTTAATATGGTCGGCGCCGCGCGGGAGCAGTTCCGTGAAATGGGTGTGGATGAAGCCCACCTGTACGGTGATGCCTTCGCCTTTATCAAGTAACTGCGCACCAACGACCCAATGCAAAATCCCGGCAATTGCCGGGATTTTTTACGCCCGCGTCCGGGAGAACTACACTCAAAGAATCCGGGCATTGAGGGCTTTATCCATGCATCACGCCATCCGGCTTCTGCTGCTGTTCCTGACTGTGTTGCCCGGCATCACTGCGCCCCTGGCCCAGGAAAAATTGAGCTCCTTGTCGTTTCTGACCGAAGAGTACCCGCCTTTCAATTTCACCCGCGATGGCAAGGTGCAGGGTATCGCCGTGGATTTGCTGCTGAGCGCCGCCGCCCTGGAGGGGCAAAGCATCAGCCGCGAATCCATCCGGGTGTACCCCTGGACCCGAGCCTACGCCATGGCATTGCGCGGCCATAACATGGTGCTGTTTTCCACCACCCGCACCGAGGAGCGGGAACCCCTGTTTCACTGGGTCGGCCCCATAGCTCCGATGCGAATCGTGCTGATTGCGCTCAAGCAGCAACATATCCACGTTGAGTCGTTGGCAGACTTACAAAATAAGCAAATAGGTGTGGTCACCAACGATATAGGCGAAGAAGTGCTGACACAGCTTGGCCTGGCGGACCAACTTCAGCCCAATGCCAGCGCCGACTTGCTGCTGAAGATGATGGCCCGTGGCCGCATCGACCTCTGGGCCTACGAAGAAACCGTGGCGAAATGGCTTATCAAAGAGTCGGGTATGAGCTTTGATGACTTTGAGGTGGTGTACCTGCTAAGAGAAGCAGAGCTCTACTACGCCTTCAGCCGCGATGTGCCCGAAGCGTTACGGGTACAACTACAGCACTCCCTGGATACGCTCAAAACGCCCCTGGCAGACGAAACCAGCAGCTGGGCAACCATTACCCAGAAGTACCTGCACTGAAAAGTACCCCGGTTAAAGCTCCGGCCACAGGCGTTTGCGCTCGTCGGTATAATGCCACCAGGGCTGGGGAGCTTCCCCTTCACTGAAGGCCACCAGAGACATAAACACATCCAGTACGCAGGGATCATGGCGCTCGCCGGTCAGCTCACATAATTTCAGATACAGAGCCATGGGCTCCTGTCCCTTCAGACCATCCACAGTGTGAATTCCCAAAAGCACCAGGTCCTTGGCGGTGGCAGGTCCCACATTGGGCAAATCGGTGAGCTTACGTAAACGGTTTCTATCGACCTTGTCCGGGTTCATCTTTCTCCATCCTTACCTGGCAGCTTTCTTTGCCTCGGGCGAGGCAATTCTTTATCATCCCGAGTCTCACGTAATTTCCGCAAAAAGGCGAGCCATGAAACTGACCATGCTGACTCCGGCACTCTATGAAAAGCTGTACCGGGATATCCACGAATTTCGCACCACCTTTGATTTACCAGTGGAAGACACTGCCAGCCTGGATGCCAAAGCCGATACCCTGCACTCTTCATTGATCATTGAAGAGCTGACCGAACTTGCCGAAGCCGGTTGCAAGGTTGAGCAGGCCGACGCCATAGTGGACAGCGTTTATGTGCTTATGGGCCGCGCCGTCCATCTGGGCGCCAAATCTACCGATGCCAGCCTGGAAATCAGCTACTTTGTCGATGTGCTGCTGCATGTTGCCGCCAACCGTGGCATCAATTTCGAAATCTGCTGGGATGAAGTGCACTCCAGCAACATGAGCAAGGTATGCCGCACCGAGCAAGAGCTGGCCGACACCATTGCCCACTACGCAACACAGGGGGTAGAGATTGTGGGCAGTCGTCAGGGGGACTTCCTGATTGCCAAGTGCGCCAAAGACGTTGAGCTGGAAGGCAAAACCGTGCGTCAGGGCAAGGTGCTTAAATCTGTGTACTACCGTCCCGCCAACTTAAGTGCACTGGTCGCTGGCTGATACGCCTTTCAATCCCCAAAGCCCCGTCAACGGGGCTTTTTTATTGGAACCGTGGAATTTCTGTTTCAGCTGCTGTCAATTCAAGAACCCCCGACTAGGCTTAATCAAAAGGACGTCTGTCACCCAAGGGATCATGAATATCTTTCTGCTGCTACTCAGCCTCATCGCCTTTCCCGTTTTAGCAGAGGGCCCCGCGCTGGAGATGAATGTCGACGGTAAGGCAGGGCTCTTTCAAGCGCCGGACAAAGCTACCCGCCCGTGGCGCATTTGTGCGCTGCTGCCCCATGGCAAGGATCATTACTGGTGGGGCGTTGCCTGGGGATTGTCACAGGAAGCGGCACGGCTGGGGGTAGAAATCGGCATTTATGATGCCGGGGGCTACGACAAGCTGGCTGAACAAAAAAGGCAGCTGAAACACTGCCACCGCCTCAAAGCCGATGGCTATATTATCGCGGCCATCGCCGCCGACGGTCTGTCGGCCGAAGTGGATCTCTTGATGGCCGATGGCATTCCTGTAATAGACCTTGTCAACGGCATGAACAGCCAGGTGAGCAGCCGCTCGCTGGTGTCCTTCGCCGATATGGCCGCAGCTGCTGCCCAGTACATGCTGACGACCGAGCCCAACCGCCCCCTCAATCTTGCCTGGTTTCCCGGCCCGGATGGCGCAGCCTGGGTCAGGGATGCCGAAACCGGATTGGCTGAAGCCATAGTGGGGGAAGATGTCAGGCTGGTGCACGGCGGTTACGGGATGACGGAAACCTTTGTCCAGGCGGACCTGGTCCGTGGTTTGGTCAGTGGCATTCAGCCAGAGTACATCATCGCCAACGCGGTGGCGGCCACTGTGGCAGCCAAATATTTTGGAAAGCGGGGCAAAACCAAGGTCATTGCCTTTTACTCCAACCCCCAGACCATAGAGCTGGTCCGGGATGGTACGCTGCAGGCCACGGTCACCGACTCGCCGGTACTGCAGGCCAGGGTGTCAGTGGACCTGGCGGTGCAATGGCTGGAACAGGGCAGCGCACCCCGGCTTGTCAGTCCGGTTATTCAGGTACTGACCAGTGAAAATCTGGCAGAGGCAGATTTAAGCCTGACACTGCCGCCGGAACATCAGTGGATGATCCATCAGGATCTCTCCCCCATCGGCGGCGCTACAGCGCTGCAAAGGCGTAATCAGCTCCAAGAGCCAAGAACAGACTGAGTCCGGCCCAGTTGTTGTTCAAAAAGGCCTTGAAACAATCACTCCGTTCGCGACCATAAATGAGCCTTTGCTGATAGGCGGAAAAGCCAACAAAGGTCAGCACCCCCAGACCATACAGCAGGCCGCGATCGGCACTCCAGCCCGCCGCGATAAAGCAGCCCAGGGCCGCAAGCTGAAATGCGCCTATGATTTCACGGTCAAAGCGACCAAATAAAATCGCGGTGGACTTGATCCCCACCTTGAGGTCGTCATCCCGGTCAACCATGGCATACATGGTGTCGTAGGCCACTGTCCAGAACCAGTTAGCCGCAAACAGCCACCAGGCCGAGGCAGGCACTTCACCGGTTTGTGCTGCATAGGCCATGGGAATGGACCAGCTCCACACCACCCCCAAAAACATCTGCGGCATATTGGTCCAGCGTTTGGTGAAGGGGTAAATGATGGTCAGGATAATGCCCACCACCGAGAGCTGCACCACCAAAGGGTTGAGCAGCAACACCAACGAAAAAGCGAACAGACCCAACACCACAAATAGGGTCAGGGCCTCGGCAACCGTGACCTCACCACTGGCCAGAGGCCGAGACCTGGTGCGGGCCACATGGGAGTCGAGCTTGCGGTCGGCATAGTCGTTGATGATGCAGCCACAGGCGCGCATCACCACCACCCCAATGATAAAGATGAGAAGCACCCGTAAGTCGGGCATTCCATCAGCGGCCAGCAGCAGCGCCATCAGGCAGGGCCACAGCAGCAGCATGGTGCCTATGGGTCTGTCGAGTCGCATCAACCGGTAATAGGCATCCCACTTTTGCGCCATTTTGCTCATTGTCTTTCCTTGTCCCCGTTTGGGGTCATCGCGCGGTTGTTATCTTGTGTGTGTTGCTCTGGCATCTTTGCCATTGGGCTCACAGGGATTCCAGCTTGGCGTAGCTGACCACCAGCCACTTGCTGCCGAAATCATCAAAATGCACCTGTACCCTCGCCTGTGGGCCACTGCCCTCGTAGTTGGTGACAGTGCCTTCACCAAACTTAAAATGCCGTACCCGGCCGCCAATCTTTAAGCCTGAATCATTAAAGGTTTGCTGGGCATGGGCAAAACGGTTGGCCACCAGTGGCGCCGATACCTGCGCCTTGAGGCGAATTTCTTCCACATACTCGGGGGGGATTTCGCGGATAAAGCGCGAGGGTCTGGCATAGTCTTCACGGCCATAGATACGTCGTGACTCGGCATAGGTGATGTAAAGCTTTTGCATTGCCCGGGTCATGCCCACATAGCAAAGGCGACGCTCCTCTTCGAGGCGGTCGCCCTCCTCCAGCGCCAGCTTACTGGGGAATATGCCTTCTTCCACCCCGGCCATGAACACCATGGGGAATTCCAGTCCCTTGGCGGAGTGCAGTGTCATCAGTTGCACAGCATCTGTGTGGGCATCGGCCTGACCTTCCCCCGCCTCCAGTGCCGCATGGGACAAAAAGGCATTGAGCTCCCCCATGTCTTCCAGCTCTTCCGGCATCTCAAAGCTGCGGGCTGCCGTGACCAGTTCTTCCAGGTTTTCCACCCGGGCCTGGGCGTTTTCACCCTTTTCGGCCTCGTACATGGCCTTAAGCCCTGAGTGCTGAATCACATGATCGGCCACGCGGTACAGCGGCAACTCGTCGGTGTCACTTCGAAGCTGCACTATCAAATCCAAAAATCCTTTCACCGCATTGGCAGCGCGGCCCGACAGCACCTTTTCCTCGAGCAGACGCAGCGAGGTCTGCCATAGGGTCAGTTGCTCTTTGCGGGCAGTGCTGCGCAAAATATCCAGCGTACGCTCACCTATACCACGGGCCGGCGTATTGACCACACGTTCGAAGGCGGCATCGTCGTCGCGGTTGGAGATAAGGCGCAGATAGCCCATGGCATCCTTGATTTCCTGACGCTCGAAGAAGCGCAAGCCGCCATAGATACGATAGGGCATGCCCTTGTGGAGTAAGGCTTCTTCCAGCACCCGCGACTGGGCGTTGGAACGGTACAGAATGGCGCACTCACCGAGCATGCCGCCCTTGTCCTGCCAGTCGCTGATGCGGCCGACAATAAAGCGGGCCTCGTCCATCTCGTTAAAGGCGCAGTAGAGGGAAATTGGCTCGCCATCCTTGTCTTCGGTCCACAACTCCTTACCCATACGGTCGGGGTTGTTGGCGATAAGTTCGTTGGAAGCCTTGAGAATATTGCCGGTGGAGCGGTAATTCTGCTCCAGGCGTATGGTGTTGGCGCCGGGGAAGTCCTGCAAAAAGCGATGCAGGTTTTCTATCTGAGCGCCGCGCCAGCCGTAAATCGACTGATCATCGTCCCCCACTATCATCACATTTGCCGTGTTGCCTGCCAGCACCCGGATCCAGGCGTACTGAATGGCGTTGGTGTCCTGAAACTCGTCCACCAGAATATGGCGGAACCTGTCCTGGTAGTGGGCCAGCAGATGGGGTTTATTGAGCCAAAGCTCATGGGCGCGCAACAGAATTTCGGCAAAGTCCACCAAGCCTGCCCGGTCACAGCTGTCCTGATAGATACGGTACAGTTCCAGCAGCTTTTGCTCCATGGGGAATGGACCTGCGTCTATATGGCCTGGGCGCAGTCCCTGGTCTTTTTTACCGTTGATATACCCGGCAACCAGGCGCGGTGGATACTGTTTTTCGTCCAGATTCATGCTCTTGAGAATGCGTTTCAGCAGACGCTGCTGATCGTCTGAGTCCATGATCTGGAAGCTTTGTGGCAGGCCTGCATCCTGCCAGTGGGTACGCAGCAGACGATGGGCCAGACCGTGGAAGGTACCTATCCACATACGGCCGGTATTGTGGCCAACGATTTTCTCGACCCGCTCACGCATTTCGGCCGCAGCCTTGTTGGTGAAGGTTACCGCCAGTATCGAATAGGGACTCTGGTTTTCCACCTGTAGCAGCCAGGCGATACGGTGAGTTAACACCCGGGTCTTGCCACTGCCGGCACCGGCCAACACCAGCATGCTGGACTGGGGTGCAGCCACGGCTTCGCGCTGCTTATCGTTCAGGCCATCCAGCAAAAAAGAAACGTCCATTCATGCCTCCCAAAAGTCGAGGCGGCATTATATCAGAAGCCTGCGGCAATGGGTGGAATTGCCCCTGAGAGTTGGGCTGGGCAAATGCCTGCAACTGTGGCTATGATAGAGCTGCAAATGCCAATCATTGAGATGAACCTTTCGCCAAGATGATCTATTCACTCGATCCACTCACATTGGATGTGCAGGGACGCAGCCTGACGTACAAAGGACGCAAGCTTCAGTGCGATGAACGCACCCTGATGCTGTTTCAGCTGCTGATTGAATCCTATCCTGAGCCCCTGGAAGCCACGCTTTTGCTGGAAAAACTGTGGCCAAATACGGTTGTCAGTAGCTGGTCGGTCGCCCGGCTTATCTCCGATGCCCGTAAATTGCTCAAAGATGCGGGCATGGAAGACTCCGTCATCCAAACCCTCCACGGCAGGGGGTATCGCCTTGAGCCCGAGCTGGCCGCCAGACTCCAAAGTCACGTCCAGGCCGGCAACACCGGCGTGACTCGCGTACCCAAAACCCGCCCTTTGGCCTGGGCTGCATTGACAGCCGCACTGATGGTGGCCGCGATTGTGCAGTATGTGGGCCAATCTCCCCGGGGGTTATTGATAGGTGAACCTGCCAATGTCAAAGGCCGCCTTCTTTGGGTGGATGATCATCCTGAAAACAACACTGCCGAAATAGCCAAACTCAGGGATGCCAATATCGCTGTCTATACCACCTTGGATACTGAAGAAGCCCTGATGTTATTGTCCATGTATCGCTACGATGCGGTAATTTCAGACATGGGGCGTGCCGACGATTCCCTGGCCGGACTCAAACTGGTGGAAAGCCTCAGGCAAAGCGGCGACCAAACGCCATTTTTTCTGTACACCATATTACCGTCCGATGCCCAGCGACAATTGGTGCTGGAACACGGCGCACAGGGCGTGGCCGTGGATGAAACAGCCCTGTTTGCCCTGCTCGAACGGGTCAACTGGGGCATAAAATCGACAGCGCCGCGTGAGGACGAACGAAGCACCCCGCTCACTCAAATCGATTCAAACAATTGATTTAATACAATTTCAAAAACATTCACAAAGTTTCAAACCCGTTTCTGCAACAACGAATGCTATAACCTTGGTGTCCGACATCAGCGCCACTTACAGGCGTTGTCCCGGCGGAAAGGGTATTGGGAGATCCCTTCAAGATGGCGCCCGCAGTGGAAGAAGTTCTGGAGTCGAGCCAGCCTTCAACCATGGTCATGGATGACCAGGGCGCCACCAACCCACATCCTCATCCCTGATTTTGGGAGTCGCTTGCTATGTTGTTGGCACTGCTGTTAATCATCCTTATCGCCACCAGCCTCTATCTCTTGTTTCAGCTCAATAAATAGCTATCTGTTTGTACAGGAAATTGCCAAGGACCCGACTGTTATCCGGGGTTAATACAGGCCTTGGCTATCTGCTCCAAATGACGATGATCTGTACCACAACAGCCACCCAAGACATTCAGCCCTTTAAGCCGGGTCGACATCAAGCTGGCATACTCCTGCCCCAATTGATGGGGATCGCCATCATCCAGGGTTGTGGCATCGTTTAACTCGGCATGGCTTAGGGATGATGCATTGGCACGAAATCCTTTCACCCTGGCAAGCCAGGGTGCTTCATCCGGCACAGCCTCCAGATGGCTCGGGTGAGCACAATTAATCATAAAGTAGGCGGCATAGCCTGCAGTTGCTTCATCCACCTGAACCACAGCATCACCCAGGCTTTGACCAGTGGGCAAGCGGCCGTCGGTCTCGAGGGTAAATGAAATCACCACGGGCATCGCCGCTTCCCTCGACGCTTCCACTATGCCGATAGCTTCTTCAACACGATTCAGTGTCAGGGCACAAATCATGTCAGCCGAGGTCGAGGCGAGGGTCTCAATCTGAATGCTGTGGTAATGCCTTGCGTCCTCTGCCGTCATGCTTTGGTCAGGCAGATAGCCGTCAAAACGGGGGCCGATACAACCACTGACGACTATAGGCAGGCGCCCTGAATGTGCCTGACGTATGGCTTCAAGCAGTGCTATCGCATCCCGGTTCGCCTGGGCAAGGGCCTCTGGGGTGTAACCCAATAGCGCACCCCAATCGCTGCTGGCGCGCCAGGTTGGGCTTTCGAGAATAAAACCGGTGTGAAATTTCCCGGCCAGCTTCACATAGGTCACAAAGTAGTGAGTCAGGGCTTCTCGCCCCTGGGGCGTTTTCAGCAGCTCAAAGGCCGCAAAGTAAGGCAGTTCAAACCCCTCGTGGAACATCAGGGTGGTTTCGATACCACCATCGGTGAGAAACACACTGCCATCAAGCTGTGGCAGTTGGGTGCGATAGATACCCATAAACACCTCTGAGAAAAAGGACAGGGTCATAGCCCGCTGTCCAAACTGCCACTGAGCGGCGGTTCGTTGCGGGTCGTTGGCTGTCCATTGCCTCGGATGCGAAGAGGGTTCCCATAGAGGATGTTTTAAAACAGCTATGCGCCATTGATTTTGCCTGATGACGCCAGGTATCTGTACCAGTGGCCAAATGCAGCGCACTGCTCGCTGACTTCTTTATTCACTATTCCTTAACTATAGGTCCCAAATAAAAAAGGTCCTCCCCGGGGAGGGAGAACCTTTATCTCATTTACTACTCAGCGCCTTTATTTCAGCGCTGCGCTTTTATTTCAACGCTGTGTTTTCAGGGTTAACGCTGCTCTTTCAAGCCCATGGCGTCCATCCACTGGTCGAAGTTCACCATATTGGCGGGTACCACAACACGGCTGCCCTGTTGCCCCAGCCCTTTCAGCTGCGTCAGGTACTGCTCACCCAGTTGTAAACGCAGGGCATTCTGGCCACCGGGAGCGGCAATCACTTCGGCAAGGCGTTCAATGGACTCGGCGGTGGCCCTGGCGATGGCGAGGATTTCCTCGGCCTTACCTTCGGCTTCGTTGATGCGTTTTTGCATCTCACCCTCAGAGCGGTTAATGGTTTCGGCCTTGATACCCTCGGAGCGGTTAATCTTGGCCTGCTTGTCACCCTCACTCTTGGCCAGCAAGGCACGGCGCTCACGCTCGGCATTCACCTGCATTTCCATGGCGTTTTTCACGGTTTCGGGTGGCTGGATGTTTTTGATCTCATAGCGGTGCACGCGGATACCCCAGAGAGCACCGGCCTGATCCAGCACTTCCACCACCTTGGCACTGATAACATCACGCTCTTCGAAGGTGCGGTCCAACTCCAGGGTACCAATGACAGAGCGGGTGGTGGTTTGGGCCAACTGGATAGCCGCATAGCGATAGTCGGTCACGCCATAGCTCGCTTTCACAGGGTCCACCACCGAGATATAGATAACACCATCGACCTCAACCTTAACCTCATCGCTGGAGAAACACTCCTGAGGTGGCACGTCGATAGTTTCTTCTTTCAGGTCATGAACATAGGCAACCTTGTCCACAAAGGGGATCAAGGCGTGAAAGCCCGCATCCAGGGTTGAATGGTATTTGCCCAGACGCTCGACTATGTAAGCCGACTTGGTTGGCACCAGACGAATAGACTGGAACAGCTTGATAATAAATATAAAGAAGATAAGTCCCCAAATCGCCATCACGATCAGGTCTTCGTTCACTGCTAGTTGCATCTGTGGTCCTCCTTATACCTTGCCATTCAGCGCGTGGCTGACTTTATCCATGCCTTCGAAAAAGCCTTCCATTTTCGCCAGCTCCGCCGGCACCACAGAGACTTCGGCATTTTTCATCACTTCGCCTATCTGTTTGATGAACTGCTCTTTGAGCTGCATGTTCATGGCTTCGGTTCCGCCCTGAACCGCCAGCGCACTGGATACCATGCCCATGCCTTCGGCCTTGGCACGGGCGATGATGGCGATTTCAGCCGCGGTGCCTTTAGCCTCGTTGATACGCTTCTGCTTTTCCCCTTCTGAGAGGTTGATGGCTTCCTGGCGCTCCCCTTCGGAGAGATTGATCATCGCCGCCTTTTCGGCGTTGGCCAGGGTAATCTCGGCCCGCTTGCGACGCTCGGCTTCCATCTGTTTCTCCAGGGTGTGGATCACATGCCTCGAAGGAGTAATGTTTTTAATCTCGTAACGCAGTACCTTGATGCCCCAAGGCTCAGAGGCCTTATCGATTTCGCGCACTATGGACTCGTTCAGACGGTCACGCTCAGAAAAGGTTTCGCTCAGGGTGAGCTTACCTATTTCCGATCTCATGGTGGTTTGAGCCAGGTTTACTGCAGCGAGGCGATAGTCTTCGATACCGTAGCTCGCCAGCTTGCCGTCCATCACCTTGAGATACACCAGGCCATCCACCTCCAGCTGGGTGTTGTCCTTGGAGATACAGCTTTGGGCAGGTACATCCAGCACCTGCTCACGGGTGTCATGGCGGTAGGCCACCCGATCGACAAAGGGGATCAGGAAGTGAAACCCGGGCTCCAGCACGGTGCGAAATTTACCGAGACGCTCAATCACGGCCACTTCCCGCATTTGAACTATCAGCATCAACTTATACAAAATGAAAAGAATAAAAAGAAAAGCTATGGTTAACAGCAACATGGTTCCCTCCTTGCAAAATCAGACATTGTGCTGCGCAGGAAGCGCCTCAACAATCAAAGAAATGTTTTCCCTGCAGATCACCCGTACCTGGGTGCCACTGGGGATAAGAGTGCCATCCCCCAGTGCAGGCCAATCGGCTCCCTGAAACTCCACCCTGCCGGCCTTTTCACCCGGCCCTATGTCGGCCTTGACCAGCGCAGTCTGGTTATAGATGTCCAGCGCCTCATCTGTGTTGTCCACATGGGAGTCTCCCCCCACCAGACGCTGGGTAATATGACGAAAGCCAAGCAGCAATACCATGGACGCGATAAACCACAGCGTCATGCTCTGGATGAAACCGTCCACCAGGCCCAGTCCCAACGCCCCCGAAACCACCAAGCACGCAGCCCCGAGCAGTATCACTATGCCACCTGGCACTATGACTTCGGCCAGCATCAGCACTACGCCAATACCCGCCCATATCAGTACCGGATTAGAAAACTCCATCTCCCCCTCCAATGCAGAGCATCCTTGTGCCGACTATAACAGCAGATTTGTTGCAATGCGACATATTATGTCAACTGAGACTTTTTGTTGGTGGATAAAATGGGACACTGGAGGGAGCAAGGTCACAAAATCAAGAGTTTATCCCGAGCTCTACCAAAAGCCATGCGTAAAAAAACACCACGAAATCGCTTATAAGATAATAATTTTGTTAAATAAAATGGAGAAAAAACGGCCGACCTTCGCGGTGAAAAAAGGGTTTGAGCCCGAAGGACTTTTTCCCTATATTGCCTTGGCTTTTCGACCCGGACCGGACACAAAAATGCCGGAGGCCATCAGGCACTCATATATGCCGGGCGAATGCAATCTGCATCTGCCTCTACCCAAGGGAAATGAATAATGAAAAAAACCTGTCTGTGTCTTGCCCTGCTGCTGTCGCCCCAGGCGTACAGCAACGAATTGGTTCAGTGGTGGGACGCCAGCGTCACCGCACTCTATGGCACCAATTACGATTTAGCCCCTTCTGATGAACAAACCACTATCACCCTGGAAACCGCCGGCGGCTGGAAGTACGGTGATTGGTTTGCGTTTCAGGACTTTATTAACTTTAACGGCCACAATGGCGGTAAGGACAGCACCACCTACGGTGAAATATCCACTCGCTTCAGTGCCGGTAAAATCCTCGGTAAGTCCGTCGGCTTTGGCCCGGTAACCGATATGTCACTGGCGCTGACCCTGGAAGAAGGCGAAGGCCCGGTGGAGACCCTGCTCTATGGCGTGGGTATGGATTTTAAACTGCCGTTTTTCACCTATTTCCAGCTCAACACTTACCGCCGCGACGCACAAAACAGTGCCAATATCAGCGATGGTTGGCAGTTGACCCCGGTATTCCGGATTGATATTCCGGCCGGCCGCAGCAAAATCGTCCTCGATGGCTTTATCGATTGGGTATTTGTCGCCGATGAAGACGGCTATGAAGAAAACTTCCACTTCAACCCGCAAATCAAATACGACCTGGGCGCCACTCTCTTTGGTGATGCCAGGAAAGACCATTTGCTGGTCGGTATCGAATACGACTACTGGAAAAACAAATACGGTGTGGACGGTGTAGACCAGAGCACCTATTCCATCATCGCCCAGTACCATTTCTGATAAGCTGGACCACCCATAAAAAAGGCGCCCCGGGGCGCCTTTTTTATTCATTGACCATCAAGCCAAGAGTTTGCGGGCTGCAGCGACCACCACAGACACAGCGCTGACTTCGGTATTTTTCATGGTCGCCTCATCAGGAATTTCCTGCTGAGTACGGTTTACAATCACACCCGCCACGCAGGCAGCGCGCCAGCCCTGGGAAGCACACATGGTAAACAGGGTCGCCGACTCCATTTCATAGTTCAGCACGCCCATTTCCTGCCACTCTTTCATGGAACCTTCGAAACGGCGGGTCACGCGACCTGATACTGTGTCGTAACGCTCCTGACCGGGATAGAAGGTATCACTGGAAGCGGTCACACCAACATGGGGCTCAACGCCGGCATCACGGCAAGCCGCCACCATGGCAGTGGTACACTCAAAGTTGGCTACCGCCGGGAACTCCATCGGGGCAAAGTGTAGGCTGGCACCATCCAGACGCACTGACGCCTGGGTCACAATCAGGTCACCTACGTTCACATGGGGCTGGATCGCACCTGTGGTGCCTACACGCAGGAAAGTGTTGATACCCAGCTGCGCCAGCTCTTCCACAGCGATAGAGGTGGAAGGACCACCGATACCGGTTGAACAAACCACAACAGGCTTGCCATCCAGATACGCCAGGTAACTGGTAAATTCACGATGGCTGGCCAGGAAGGTTGGCTTATCCATCAATTCGGCAATACGTTTCACACGCTCTGGGTCGCCAGGCACAATCGCCAGCGTGGCACCATCCAACATGTTTTTTGTTAAACCCAGGTGAAATACATCAGCCATGGTGAAAACCCCTTTCATTTTTGATAATAAAATTCTAATAGCTTCGACTTTAACCTAGTATCGAAGCGGATAAGGTTAACTGGATCACGAATTTTCCGCCAAGCTTTATGGCAAAAAACGTAATCCAATTACCAATACGGTTACGAATACCGCGTTGAGACGCTTAAGCCTTGTCCCGGCCACTTTTCAGCCCGCGAAGCACGCTTACTGACTATTAAGATAGCAGCCGTGGGGTGATACGCCATGGCCCGAATGACGGATTAACAGCAAGACAAATCAGGACTTGGACCTGCAATGTGAAACAAGATAATTTAAATAAAAATCAAATAGATAAAATATGTGTATCGACTTAGTGATCCGGATCACTTTTATCCCATGCAACTGGGCGTAGGGTTGATTTGAACCCAGGAGAAAACGCACAGCAGAGGGAAGAATAGATGTTTCCAGAATACCGGGATCTGATTACCAGATTAAAAACCGAAGATGCGCATTTTTTAAAAATATTCAACGAGCACAATGAGCTGGATAAAGAAGTAAAGGAGTTGGAAAAACATCTTTCCAGTGATGCCACCCCAGAATTAAAAGTTTTGAAGCAAAAGAAGCTGCACTTGAAAGAGGAACTGCAACAGATCCTCAAGTCATACGACAACTGATGTCACACTGCCAGCTTGCTTCAAAAATAAAGGGTGCCTGAATGGCACCCTTTATTTTTACGTTACCGTTATCCCTGAAACGCCGATTACAGGTAGTAATCCTTGAGCGGCGGGAAACCGTTGAAGCACACTGCTGAGTAAGTGGTGGTATAGGCACCGGCGGTCAACCAGTACAGGCGGTCACCGATGGCGAGATCCGATGGCAAACCATAGGCATAGTGCTCATACATGATGTCGGCACTGTCGCAGGTTGGTCCGGCAATCACACACTTGTCCAGCTCACCCTTCTTTTCGGTGAAGATGGGGTATTTGATGGCCTCATCCATGGTCTCAATCAAACCTGAGAATTTACCCACATCTGTGTATACCCAACGCTCAAGCGCTGTGTGAGATTTACGGCTGATAAGTACCACTTCAGAAATCAGCACGCCGGCGTTGGAAATCAGTGAGCGACCGGGTTCCAGAATGATTTCAGGCAGCTCATCACCAAAGTCTTCCTTAAGGAAGTGCTTGATTTGCTGAGCGTAAACACCGAGTTGATTGGTCTTGTCGATGTAGTTGGCCGGGAAACCGCCACCCATGTTAATCATCTTAAGCACAATACCGTGATCTTCACGCAGACGATCGAACAGTACCTTCACCTTACCGATGGCGGCATCCCAGGCGCCGATATCGCGCTGCTGAGAACCCACGTGGAAGGATATGCCGTAAGGATCCAGACCCAGCTCTTTTGCCAGCGCCAGCAGCTCATAGGCCATTTCATTCTGGCAACCGAACTTGCGTGACAACGGCCAGTCAGCGGTTTGCGAACCTTCCGTCAGGATCCGCACATACACTTTGGAGCCCGGGGCTTCTTCGGCAATCATGCGCAAGTCGGCTTCAGAGTCAGATGCAAACAAACGCACGCCACGCTCATAAAAAGCACGGACATCTTTGCGTTTTTTGATGGTGTTGCCAAAGCTGACGCGATCCGCAGTCACACCGACTGCCATCACCATATCCAGCTCATAGATAGATGCGATATCAAAGTTGGAGCCTTTGTCTTTCAGCAGGGTCAGGATCTCCTTGGCGGGATTGGCCTTAACTGCATAATAAACGTTGGCAAACGGGAAGTTGGTCACCATGTCATCGTATTGCTTCGCGATGATATTGGTATCAATCACCACAAAAGGGGTTGCCTTGTCTTTGGCGAATTCCTGAATTCGTGCAAAGGTTTCACTATCGTAAAAATCAGCAACGTCAATAGATTGAAACTGGCTCATTGGCCTTGGTTCTCCTGTACTTAGCCCGAGTGGATGGCATCAATGTGATGGTAAAAAACGTGCGAAGTAGACGCTATTTTCGCTGAAGATGCAACGAATTTTTATGCCATAAAAGCAAATTTTTATTCCACTCATTTTCCACTTCAATGACTGCAATTTTTTACCAATTTAATCAGTAGCTTGAGTATCAGTTTACCTATCTCTTTTACTGTTCGATTTTCTGAGCAGATTTGACGAGAATTTTGCAATTTTCCTGATGGATGTGTCGGACTATGCTGGACCGACAAATCAACCAATGGAGTCCCAATGTCAACCTTACCCATGCCTGCCCTTTTTCTTGGCCACGGCAGCCCAATGAATGCGCTCGAACATACTCCCATCAGCCAAAGCTGGCGCAAGCTTGGGCAAACCCTGCCCAGACCCAGGGCCATATTGATGATATCGGCCCACTGGAACACCCGTGGCACTTTGGTTTCGGCCGCTACCCAGCCCGACACTATCCACGACTTCGGCGGTTTTCCCGATGCCCTTTATGCCATGCAGTATCCAGCGCCGGGGGCGCCTGAGCTGGCGGCGCAAATCGCAGCACTGTTACCCAACAGTCGCCTGGATCACTCGCGTGGTTTGGACCACGGCGCCTGGTCACTCTTGGTTCATCTGTACCCCGAGGCAGATATTCCGGTATTGCAGCTGAGCCTGGACATGCAACTCACGCCAGAACAAGAGTATGGCACAGGACGGGCATTACGGACGTTGAGGGAGCAAGGCGTGCTGATTATCGGCTCGGGTAATACTGTGCATAACCTGCGGGCGCTGGTTCCCGGCGACGGTACTTATCCCTGGGCATCAGCGTTCAACGAAGCAATAGGCCAACGGCTGCTGGATAAGGCCGATGACGCCGTATTGGATTACACCAGTCTGGTCAATGCCGATACCGCCAGACTCTGCCATCCCACGGACGAGCACTTAAGGCCATTGTTTTACCTTTTGGGCACAGGCTACCCGGATGAACCCAGAACTCTGTTCAACAACCAGTTGACCATGGGTGCCATCAGCATGCTGAGTCTGAAACTGGGCTGAGGAGAAGTCAGCCTCCTTCTCCAGCCGCCACACAGGCATTCTCTTTCCCATCGCCAACAGGCAAAATGTCAGGATATTTGAAGCAGATGTTGATACCTCAGGGTGAATTCATCGGCAAATGAAGGAAGCTGCGGAGGAAATATGAATAACACAGGTCTGGAGCAGGGACTGCAACAGGAATTGGCTCAGCTGCAAAACGTCTATGACCTCATCACCGAGTTTTTGGTGCAATACAGTTTTCAGCTGATTGGTGCCCTGCTTATCTTTTTGCTCGGCCTTTGGCTTGCGGCCAAGGTCGCCGGCATGGTCAACAAACAACTGGAAAAGTACCGGGTCGATATCACCCTCGCCAGCTTCGTCACCCACCTGGTACGCATTCTGATTATCATCATGGTGGCCATAGTCGCTTTGGGTAAGCTTGGGATCAGCGTCACCCCCATGGTGGCGGCCATAGGCGCAGCCTCACTCGGTGCCGGTCTGGCCATTCAGGGGATGCTGTCAAACTATGCCGCCGGCATCACCATCATAGTGACCCGCCCCTTTGCCGTGGGTAACACCATCAGTGTGCGCGGGGTGACCGGGGTGGTGAAAGACATAATGCTTGGCATGACAATTCTCACCAATGAAGAAGGCGAACAGATCAGCATTCCCAACAAGCACATAGTGGGAGAAATCCTGCATAACTCCTTTGAATACAAGCTGGTAGAAAGCCAATTCAACATCTGTTATGACCAGGATGCCGATGCCGTTATCGCCTTGGTCAACAAGGCGCTGCTTGGCAGCGGAAAGCTTCATGCCGAGCAGCCTCCCCAGGTGGGGATTAACGGGTTTAACAATCTGGGTATTGAAATTGGCCTCAGATACTGGCTGCCCACCCAGAGCTATTTTCAGGACAAATACATCACCCATCAGGCTATTCACGGGGCGCTGAAAGCCGCTGCCATCAAGATCCCGTCTTTGAGCCGGGAAGCCCACCTTATCGGTGAATAAACAGGCCGGAGGCGCTCCACGAGCGCCTCACAGTCCCCGCTGCCATTCCTGCCTCAGCGGCACGGCGCCCGGCGAGTCCAGCGCCAAACGCACCTGCGACAACAACTTGTCTTTGTCCCGCCCCAGAACACCCTTGAGCACCAGATAATTCGACGCATGATCCGAGCGAAACACTGTCTGCGACAACTCAAGGTGCGTCAGCAGGGTATGCATTTCTTCCAGCAACCCTCGCTGTTCCGGCAAGCGGAAGTCCTTGTCAAAGCCTTCATCCATGCGTGCCTTGCCCAGGGGCAGCGTAACCACCAGGGTACTCAAATAGTCCGGCTGGGCGGCATTCATCAGCCGGGCAGAATTCATGGCATGTTGCTGTGACAAATGTATGCCACCAAGGCCGGTTAGAATCATCACCGAGGACTTCATCCCGGCCGCGCGTATTTTCTCCAGTGCCGCCAGGGAGGATGCAAAGGTTTCACCCTTCTCGACTCGGGCCAGTACTTCATCATCGCCACTCTCGCAGCCCACATACATGAGGCTGAGCCCCAGCTCTCTGAGGCGGACAAGTTGCTCCACCGACTTGTTGCTGAGGTTTCTTGGCAGGCAATAGCTGCTAATCCGGCTCACATCGGGCAGGTATTTGTGGATAAGCAGCAAAATGGCTTCCAGGCGGGCAAATGGCAGTGTCATGGCGTCACCATCGGCCAGAAACACCCGTCTTATGGGCACACCTGATGCGGCGGCCTGTTTCAGGTCAGCTTCAATTTTGTCTTCTTTAAAGGCACGGAAACGCTTTTGTTCAGCGGTGTACATGTCGCAAAAACGGCAGCGGTTATAACTGCAGCCGTTTGTCACCTGCAGGATCAGCGATTGCCATTCAGAGGGAGGACGAAATACCGGAGCTATGTAATTGAGCATGAACAGGAACCTTTGACTATTCAGTCATAAGAAATGCTTACAAATATGCGCCAGCGCAAATTTTAACCATACAACTGCTGTTAAAATGCGCGGCAACTGTGCCAGTTTTCACCTAAAAAGGCGAGTCATGATGAATCAAACCGCATTGGTGGAGCAAGACAGGCGAGGGAGCGCCCCAACGTTTCAGCAGCATTGGAATATCATGACTGCCGAACAAAAAATGAGTTTTTACCGCTTACAGGCCTGGGGATACAGGTTGTTGTTTGTGCGCAGCATGCCAAGGGGACCGCTGGCGGTGATAGCGCAGGATCAAGAGTTGGCAGCCCTGACTGCCGATGGCGAATTGGATACCAATCCGCAAATAGTGCTGCGCGGCCAATAAAAGATAACTACCGCCGGTTTTCAGCATTAAAAAAGCCCCTCTCAGGGGCTTTTTAACGTCTGTGTTACTGCTGCCTGCTGCCAAATATCAACCGACTCAGACAATGATCTCGTGGTAGGTTTCTACCTTGAAAGACTCCACCAGTTCGGGCATCTGCTGATGAAAATAGTGCTGAATGGCATCCTTGGCACAGTGGCTGTCGAACGCCTCCACATCCACGAACTTTTCGATAAAGGTAATGCGCCCTGGCTCGTCGCGGCTCTGGTTCAGCTCGTATCGGATGCAACCCACTTCCCGGCGGGTATCGGGAATAAGCGCACCCAGGGCCTCAATCAGGGCTTCTTCTTTACCGGGAAACGCTAAAAAGCTCGCCACACACACCAGTTGGCGACGGTTAATCACATAGTTTGTCATCTTCTCATGTCCTTTGATGAAAGCGCATATCCAGATGGGGGATCCCATCTTCAAGGTAAACGTCGGAGGCTGGTGTAAAACCAAGTGAGGAATAAAAACCCTGCAGGTATTCCTGCGCCCCGATTTGAATGCCGGCGTCAGGCCATGTTTGCAGGGCATGTTCAATGGCTTTGTTCATTAACGCTCTGGCCATGCCACCACCGCGCACCGCTTCGGAAACAGCGACCCGGCCGATACTGGCTTCAGGGTAACTGAGTCCCGGCGGCAATATGCGCGCATAGGCGACCAGCGAATCCTGCTGCCAACCCAGCAGATGCATCGCCTGCGGATGCAAATCTTTGTCGTCGAGTTCGGGATAGGGGCAATGCTGCTCTACAACAAAAATATCCACTCTGAGCTTCAATAAACGGTACAACGTCAGGGCATCGAGGTCGGAAAAAGCCTGTGTTTGCCAGCGGATCATAGGGGCCTCCGGGTAATTGACCGCGGTCAGTCTATCACCGCCATCGGCCCCTTGCAGCCCCGCTTTGGAGGATTAGACGCCATCCCGCTGCTGCCAACCAAGACGCCTCGCCCCACAAACGCCTTGCCTCAGTGCCCGGCACCGCTGCCATTCCCGGCCTGAGAGGAAGGTCTGATAAGCAATACGGCTACTACGGCCACCAGCAGCAGGCCCCCTATGGCAAAAAACACATCGTTATAGGCCTGCATGTAGGCTTCCCGCACCAGGGTATCAGACAGCATCTTGCGGGCCATCGAATCGGCTGCCATGGGATCGGCCCCTGCCGCAAACAGGCTGCTTGCCTGCTGTTGCAGGTAGGAGTGCGCTTGTTGACTGACCGCGGGCAGCGACTCTTTCAAATAGGCCAGATGCTGGCGGAAGCGGTTATCCAGCATGGTTGCCACCAGCGCAATACCACAGGCACCACCGAGGTTACGGATAAGATTCAGTAGCGTAGAGGCGCTTGGGGTATCTTCCTGACGCAAATGCATGGTCGCTATCATACCAATGGGCACCAACACGAATGGCTGCCCGAGCGCCCTGACGATTTGCGCCAGAATCATCTGCTCACCGGCATACTGAGCCGTCATATGGGCATTGAGATAGTAACTCAGGGCAAACAACAAAAAGCCCCAGGCCGCCAGATAACGGGGATCCAGCTTTTGGGTCAGTTTTGGCACCAGAGGCAGCACCAAAAGCTGCGGAAACCCCATCCACATGATGACCTTGCCGATTTCCAGCGCCGAATAGTTATGGATCTGCGACAGGTAAAGCGGGATCAGGTAAATGGCGCCAAACAACCCCAGCCCCAACAAAAAATACGACAGTGACGACAGCGCAAAGTCCCTGTGGGCCAGCAGACGCAGGTTCACCAGCGGGTTGCGGCTCCTCAGCTGCAAATAGACAAACAGCACCAGGTTGACGGCGGCTATGATGGCCAAATCACGGATAAAGTCGGAGCCGAGCCAGTCTTTGCGGTTCCCCTCTTCCAGCACCACCTCAAGGCAGCCAAGCCCGAGCGCCATGGTGGCGATGCCACCCCAGCTCACCTTGCCAAGCTTTGCCCAGTCGATGGGGCCTTTTTGCAGGCCATACGCCAGCATCCACAGCACCAGGAGTCCGGGCGGTACATTGATATAAAACAGAAAATGCCAGCTGAAATGCTCGGTCAGCCAGCCACCCAGAGTAGGCCCGATGGAGGGCGCAAAGGTGGCCGTGACGCCAAAGAGCGCCATCCCCATGGCACGCTTCTCAAAGGGCAGGCATTCCACAATCAGACGAAACGCCAGCGGGATCAGGGCGCCGCCAAAAAATCCCTGCAGGGCACGAAACGCAATCAGCGAGTTCAGGTCCCATGCCATGGAACACAGCAGTGAGCTGATAATAAAGGCGGTGGTACTCCACAGCAGGTAACGGCGCACCGACAAACCGGTACTGAGCCACCCCGACAGGGGGATGGCAATCATTTCAGCAACCAGATAAGCGGTCGAAATCCAGGAACCTTCTTCAAGGGTCGCCCCCAGACTGCCCTGGATCTCCTTCATGGAAGCATTGGTGATCTGGATATCCAGAATCGCCATAAAGGCGCCGATAAGCCCCCCCATCACGGCAATCCAGGCGCGGCGACTGCCTACACCGTAATCCACCTCGGTTTGCGGCAACGCAATACTCGCACTCATGCCCGTCCCCTCAGCGACCGGCGGTCACTGTCAGCTCAGGCGTAGCGGCCGTATCCACAGACACCACAGCGCTGAGCCCCGGTACTACCTTTTGCTCTCCGGGTGGCAGCTCAAGGCGGATACGGACGGGAATGCGCTGTACAATTTTTGTGAAATTGCCAGTGGCATTTTCGGCGGGCAATAAGCTGAATTTGGCGCCGGAAGCCGGTGACAGGCTGTCGATGACTCCATGGAAATCATGGTCGGGAAACGCGTCGAGTGACACTGCCACCGGCTGGCCCGGAACCATGGCCTGGATTTGGGTCTCTTTAAAGTTCGCCGTAATCCACACAGTTCCGTCCGGTACCAAACTGAAAAGCGCCTGTCCCGGCTGCACATATTGGCCGACAAAGGCGCCGCGCTTGCCCACTATGCCGTTAAAGGGTGCGCGAATTTCGGTATCTTGCAATTGAAGCCGGGCCAGCTCCAGCCCCGCATTGGCTTCGGCCCTGGCAGCAAACAGCTGCTCGCGCTGGGCCTTGAGCACCCCCAGCTCCTGCTCTCTGGCAGCCAGTGACGCCCGGGACTCGGCGAGTCTGGCGGCAGCGCCATCAAACTCGGCTGTCAGACGGTCAACATCATCCTGGGAGCTGTAATCGCGACGACGCAGCTCGGTGGCGCGTGTCAGTTGTTGCTGTACCCGGCGAACATCGGCCTCACTGGCCTGCACTCCCGCCTTGGCCTGGGCAATCAAAGATGCCTGCAGCAGCAGCTTGGCTTCCAGGGTCGCGAGCTCGGCCCCTACGCTGGCCAGCCTGGCTTCACTTTGCAGCACTCTGGCGCGAAACTCGCTGTCATCCAGCTTCGCCAGCAGGGTGCCCGCCGTGACATATTGGTTGTCCTGCACCTCAGATTGCACAACCAGCCCAGGCACTTTCACGCTCAATTGGGAAATATCGGCTTCAACGTAGGCATTGTCTGTGTGTTCAATAAATCTGAGGCTGTGCCACAGATAAAAGCCACCACCGGCCAGCACCAGCAGTACGGGTAACAGCACCAGGGCTTTTGACTTGCTCATACAATAGACTCCTTATTCAGTGGCTGCTATTGTAAAACTGTCTCTTTAATATTATTAGTCAGTGGAAATTCAACCCACTGTTTCACAGGTGTAACAATAATGGATTTGAATCGGGTGCAGATATTTGCGGCCGTGGTGGAGCATGGCAGTTTTACCGCCGCAGCCACCGCACTGGGGATCACCAAGGCCACGGTGAGCCGCAAAGTTGCCGAGCTGGAAGAAAACGCCGGCGTCCAACTGCTGTTTCGCACCACCCGCGCGCTCAAGTTAACCGAAGCCGGCAGCAACTATTACCACAGGGTCAGCAGGGTGCTGTCGGAGCTGCAGCAGGCCGAAACCCAGCTGAGTGCCAGCCAGCAAAACATCCGCGGCAAGCTGAAGATTGTCTGCCCCATAGAGCTGGGCCAGCTGTTTCTTGGCAGTATTCTCGCCCGCTTTTTGAAGCAATATCCCGACATCCAAATCAATACCGAACTCACCAATCGCCGGATCGATGTGATTGAAGAAGATATCGATATGTTGTTTCAAATCGCCGAACCCAAGGACCCCCGCCTCACCTGCCATGCCATGGTCAAGGCAGACAAGATGCTGCTGGCCTCCCCCGAGTATCTGGCACAGTTTGGCACACCAAAGGCACCGGCCGATTTGGCGCACCACAGGGCTATTAGGCTGGTATCGGCCCATATCGACGGCGTCTGGAAGATATTTGATGGCAAGCAGTGGCAGATATACGAACCCGTGGCCCAGCTCACCGTCAACAATGTCACCCTGGCAAGGGAGGCCGCCATCGAGGGGCTGGGCATAGCGACTGTGCCAACCCTCATCGCCAGTGAGGCCCTTGCCTCAGGCAAACTGGTCCCCGTTCTGGAGGACTATCCCATGCATCAGGCGAAAATTACCCTGAGCTACCCTCAAAGCGCGTACTTACCACGGCGATACCGGGTATTTATCGAGTTTATTTATCAACACCTGGTGGCCCAATTCGGCGATCAGGTGCTTGAAATACCTGACTTCATTAACATCAATTCATCTCAGGTTTAATGGGCAAAAGATTGCGTTTACCGCATGATTGCTTATCCTGATAGGCACGCCCTGACTCTCAGGGCTGGGGGATCATGGAAGAAGACAACCTCAAAAAAAGGGAAAAATGGAACTCTGAATAACAAAAAGGTGCAACATGAAACTCACCAAAACGCTTATCGCCGTCACCCTGACCTCGTTGCTTGCAGCCTGTGGTGGCAGTGACAATGACTCAAATCCACAACCTCAGATGGGCAGCTTCAGTCTGGGCGTATCTGACAACCCAGCCGATGCAACCCAGGTCAACATTGCCTTCAAACAGGTAGTGCTGAAAAACGCCGATGGGTCTCAGTCTTTCAATGTGTCCACCGACGGCAACTCCAAACAGGTTGATCTGCTGGCATTTCAGGGCAGCTCGGCCGAAATCCTGGTAGAAGGCGTTCAGGTACCGGTTGGCGAATACCAGATGTGTATCTACATGGAAAACCGTGAAACTGTGGATACCACCAGCTCATTCGTTAAAACCAACGATGGCAACGACCACGGTCTGGTGACCAACAGCAATGGCAGCTGTGGTGGCGTTGGCGCCGATGAAGCCGATACAGGTCGCCTGTTCTTCAACAAGTCTTTCACCATTGCAGCCGGTGCCAACGATTACGTGGCCGAGTTTGATCTCGCCCGTGGCATCCAGGCGCCCCATGGCAACAAAGACTACTGGACCCTGAAGCCTACCTCAGTGCAACTGGTAAACCGCGCCGAAGTTGGCAACATCAGCGGCCAGGTCAGCGACGAGCTGATGGCTGCCTGTGAAACTGCCGCCGGTGGCAGCGAGTTTGCCCCCGCCGTGTACCTCTACCCCGCCGCAACTCTGCTGGACAACATGAGTGATATCAGCCCCACGGTTACCGAACCCATGGTCGCTCCGCTGGCCGTTGCCCGCGTAAACGAAATCACCAATGCAGAGGAAGCCGTAATCGGTCATGACTACGAGTTTGGTTTCGTGGTCACCGGTGATTACGCACTGGGCTACACCTGTGTTGCCCAGAACGACGATCCGGAAGCCGACAACTCGCCAACCGATGTTGAAATGCCTTTCTTCATCCATGCCGATGAGCAGGATGTAACAGTGACCAAAGGTGAAACCACCATTCGCCACTTCCCCGGTGACTTTACTCCCGCCAGCTGATAATCAGCATCCAAAGCCCCTGTTTCAGGGGCTTTTTTGTGCCCCCATTTTGCCAGTACGACCAGCTAGTATTTGTCGATATAAGCAATGTTGGCTTAGCTTAAAATAATCTATCCACGCCAATTTCAATTCTCTATTCTGGTTCTTGCCGAACAAAAAATGTCCTGGCAAACGTTCACAACAACGCAGGAAGCCACCATGAGCAGAGATCAGAAAAAACAGCCCCAAAAATCCATGAAGGAAAAGCGCGCCGCCAAACAAGCCAAAAAGCAGGTTGTCAGCAGCGGCAAGGTTGAAAACCTCGGCAAAAAAAGCAAATAAGGTCGTGACCTTATCCAATAAAAAAGGCACTCAATGAGTGCCTTTTTTGATTGCCTTAATCTCAGGGTTTCAGGTACGTATCCAGAAACTTGAGGTACGCCTCGGATGCGGTGATCCGATTGGCTTTCTTGGTAAAGCCGTGGCCTTCGTCATCGAACAGCACATACTCAACCGGCACGCCATTGGCGCGGACTTTTTCGACCAACTCATCGCTTTCCACCTGCAGTACCCGCGGATCGTTGGCGCCCTGAATGACCATCAGAGGGCGAACAATTTTTTCGGCATGGAACAGCGGCGAAATGGCCTTGTGCCGCTCGGCATCGGTGGCGGGGTCGCCCATCTCGTCGTACAACGACTTACGGAAACTCTCCCACCAGGGCGGGATGGAGTTCAGGGTACGCACCCAGTTGGTAACACCGAAAATATCTATCCCCACCTTGAACTCTTCGGGAGTAAAGGCGAGCGCGGCGGCAACCATGTAACCACCGTAGCTGCCACCCATGATGCCGATACGCTCCTTATCCACCCAGTCCAGGCTCTGGAGGTATTTCT
The DNA here is from genome assembly GCF_019457615.1 of Shewanella zhangzhouensis. NCBI lineage: Bacteria > Pseudomonadati > Pseudomonadota > Gammaproteobacteria > Alteromonadales > Shewanellaceae > Shewanella > Shewanella zhangzhouensis. Next base: position 489,992 of record NZ_CP080414.1, on the reverse strand, counting down.
TGCCCCACACCATGTCCTTCAGGTCGCCATCACCGTGTTTTTTGTCATCCAGATGGAAGAAGGTTTTGCCATAACCCGAGCTGCCGCGGTTGTTAATGGCAAAGACCACGTAGCCGTGATTGACCAGATGTTGGATGGCCGGATTGTAGCCGCTGCGGCTCTGGCCACCGGGGCCACCGTGTACATAAATAACCGCAGGGGACGGACTGGCGGCGTGGGCCAGCTTGGGTCTATACAGGAGACCTGGGATCTCCAGACCATCAAAGCTCTTGAACCTGACCACCTCAGAAGGCACCAGATTGGCGCTGTCCATGGCAGGACTGAGTGCCTTGGTGAGACGCTTTACTGAAGGCTCGCCTATCTGCCAGACATACAGCTCAGACGGTGAAATATCTGAATTCAGATAAAACACCATGGTTTTATCGTCTTTGGAAAAACTTACGCCACGGAAATCCCCCGGTGGCAAAGGTGGCAGGGCCAACGCCTTGCCGGTTTGGGTGTCTGTGATGGTGACCTTGGTGCTGGCATCGGCATTCACCGCCATGGCCTGATAGCGACCACTGTCCGAAAAACCGTAATAGCTGACATCCCAATCACGGCTGGCGATAGGTTTACGGGTGCCGGAGGCGATATCATATGCCCACACCTCGTTGAACTCGGATTTGGCATCGCTGCCGTAATACAGGGTTCGACCATCGTGGGAAAAGCTGAATACCTCCTCGGCAGCCTCAAGTCCCGGTTCGCTCACCATCACGGGTTTGAGGGCGCGGCTTCGAAGGTCCAGCAGATAGATGTCGATATCCTTGTTACTGACTGACTTATTCAGCGCCACGAAGCGGCCACTGCGGTCTATATCACCCAGTGAATAGCCTTCATCGTTTTGAAAAACCAGGGTGCGCTCATAGGTCCTGGCATCGTAACGATACAAATCCATAAACTTGGGATTGCGCTCATTGGTCTGCACAAAAAACACCGTGCCATCACCACTGAATCCGGCAAAGCTCGCCCGGGTGTTATCGCCCGGAGTCAGGTCTTTCACACTGCCATCCAGCTCACGCACATACAGGTGGTTCAGCTCATTACCGCCCTTGTCCTTACTCAGCAGCACCCTGTCATCCCCTGGGAACCAGCGCACCGGGAAAGTACTGTCTTCAAAGTTGGTCAGCTGAGTTTTGCTGCCATCGAGCAGGCTAAGGCGATACAGGTTATAAATACCTGATTCATCCGACCCCACCAGCACGGCGCTGCCGTCGGCAGAAATGCTCGAACCCGTGTAGGAGGTGGTATCAAAAAAGGTTTTGGCATCGTACCTGGGGTGTGCCAGCAGCAAGGGTTTGGCGTAGGGCTGCTTGGCAGTGGCGGCATCCTGATTATTGGTGGCGTTGGCATTCGCCGCTGTATCCGCCCCCTGATTGGATTGGGTCGATTGGCAACCAGCCAGCGCCAACGTGGCCAGGCTGAGTGTCAGCAGGGTCTTTTTCATGTGTATCCCTCTTTGTAATAAGGTCAGTCCGTTACCGCAGGAACTTCCACATCATTCAACGCCAATGCCGGGAAGACAAGTCTATTTTGTAAACAAATACAATAACCAACGGCAAGTTCAACCTCGCCTTCATGGCATCAACGCCAATAAAAAGGCCCCGCTGGTGCGGGGCCTGTTAATGCTGTGCCGTGAACCTTAGCTGCAGCAGCTGCCGGTTTTCTGTTTGCGCGGCAGCTTTTGCCACAGCACCCGGCCCATCAGGAAAGCGAGCAGCAGCCCGGATGAGGCCACCAGCCAGTCTGGCAGCATGGCATGCTCTTCACCAATCTGCGGCGCCACTTCAAAGCCGAAGGTCGCCACCAGATAGTTCACCAGCACACCAAACACCAGGGCCACACCCAGCACACCGCCGAGGTAGCCAAACAGCGCCCGCTTACCCAGCTCCTTGGTCACTACCCCCAGGGTTGCGATATTGGTGGCAGGGCCTGCCATCATAAATACCAGCACAGCCCCGGGTGAGACACCGGCCAGCAGCAAACCGGCCGCAATCGGGGTCGATGCCGTGGCGCAGATATACATGGGAATGGACACCACTACCATCACCAGCATAGCGAGAATGCCATTGCCCCATTGAGCCAAAAAGTCTGCCGGTACATAGGTTTGCACCAAGGCGGCAAAGAAAAGACCAATCAGCAGCCAGATGGCGGTATCGCGCACCAGGTCGGTTGAGGCATACACCAGCCCGTCCCATATCCGCGCAATCACAGAGGCAGGCTTATCCGCCGTGTGAGCATGCTGTTGCGTGCTGCCGCAGCAGCCCGCATCGGCAGATTTGGCTGTGGGTGTGGATGAAGAAGCGCAGCAGCTTTGTGCCTCGGGCACCGCGACCTTGGGGCTGCAACAGGAGGCCGTTTCAACGGCGGGCTTGGCGTCGCAACAAGAAGCCGCAACCGCCTTTGGCGTGCAGCAGGCTCCCTGTATGGGTTCGGGCTTGGACTCAGCTTCGGCTTTGCCGGAGCAGCAGCTGGCGCCAGTCTTTGCCGCTGTTTTTTCGGTAACTGGTTTGAAACTCACCGCAGGCGCCCCCGACAGCTTGGCGCCGGTGGGGGTCATCAGTGGGCTGTCTGCCGCAACCGGTTTGAAGCTCATTGCAGGCTTGGCGGTCTGGGCCATTGGCTTTTCAGACTGCGTTTCAGACGATGCTTCTGTGGATTGGGATCTGTTATCCGGCTCATCTTCATCGCGGCCGACCAGCAGCCCTGCCACTATGGCGCTGGTCACGGCGGCAATGGGGCGCACTATGGCCATAAAGGGGCCTAGCAGCACATAGGAGACGGTCACTGAATCGACGCCTGTCTCAGGAGTGGAGACCAAAAACGAGGTGGTGGCCGCCTTGGAGGCGCCGCTGCGCCGAAGGCCAACGGCCGCCGGAATAACCCCGCAGGAGCACAGCGGCAAGGGCGCGCCCAGCAGCGCCGCCTTCACCGTGGCCTTAAAGCCGTGGCCACCGAGCTGCTTTTGCATCCACGCCATGGGCACAAACATTTTCAGCATACCGGCCAAAAACAGCCCCAGCAGCAGCCAGGGGGCCGATTCCAAAAACAAGTGGAGAAAGTTATTCAACAACATGAGTCATCATCCTTATGCTGCGCGCTGCCGTGATGTTCCGGGCGCACCTGATGATTGGTTTCCAAGGCTTCCAAAATGGAGCAGTGTTCGGCGCTTTCGGGGCCGCCGCAGCAGGCGTCTGACAAACGCTGTAAAGAATCGCGAAACACCGTCAGCTCAGCGATTTTGGCACTCACCTGCTCGAGCTTGTCATCCACCATGCCCTTCACATCGGCGCAGGCCCACTCGGCCTTATTAAGCTCAATGGACAAGAGCTCGGTGATTTCATTCAGGCTAAAGCCCACCGCCTTGGCACGTAAAATAAACTTGAGCCGGGCGGCATCTCCCTGGCTGTAAAGCCGGTAGCCCGAATCGCTGCGCATTGAGGGCGCCAGCAAACCGTGCTTTTCGTAAAACCTCAAGGTATCGGCTTTCACCTCACAGAGGCTGGCCAACTCACCAATGCGATACATGTGTCTATTCCGAATTTCAACAATGGCGCCAGTATAAACCTTGGAGTTTAATCCAAGGTCAAGGGTCTGTATTGCCTTGTGTGTCGTTCGCAGAACGATATTGTGAAATCACGCAGAAAAAACAGCGCCGGGCAGCGTTTTACGGTAGAATACGCGCCCATAAAAAGGTGTCTTGGCAGACAAATAAACTCGCGTAAGGGGAACGCGAGGGGCTTTTGGAAAATAAAACCTTGATGTTGTTTTGTTTTCCGAAAGATCCTTGAACCCTTAACAGCGGAAAACTGTACCCAAAATGAATAATGCCAGACCCATTCGCCGCGCGCTGCTGAGCGTGTCCGATAAAACAGGTATCCTCGAGTTTGCCCAGGCACTGCATGCACAGGGCGTAGAACTTCTGTCCACCGGTGGCACTGCCAAGCTGCTGGCCGATAACGGCGTACCTGTGATCGAAGTTTCTGACTACACAGGTCACCCTGAGATCATGGACGGTCGGGTCAAGACCCTGCATCCCAAGGTGCATGGTGGCATTCTGGCGCGTCGCGGCCAGGACGAAGATGTAATGGCTGCCAACAACATTGGTCCTATCGATCTGGTTGCCGTTAACCTGTATCCCTTTGCCGCTACCGTTGCCAAGCCTGGCTGTACCCTGGAAGACGCCATCGAGAACATCGATATCGGCGGTCCTACCATGGTGCGCGCTGCCGCCAAGAACCACAAAGACGTGGTGATTGTGGTTAACGCCAAAGACTACGACCGCGTGCTGGCCGAAATGAGCGCCAACGGCGGCTCTACCACCCACGCTACCCGTTTCGACCTGGCCATTGCCGCCTTTGAGCACACTGCTGCTTACGATGGCATGATTGCCAACTACTTCGGCACCATGGTGCCTGCTCACAGCAGCGACGAGTGCCACGACGACTCCAAATTCCCACGCACCTTCAACACCCAGCTGGTGAAGAAGCAGGACCTGCGTTACGGCGAAAACAGCCACCAGAGCGCTGCCTTCTACGTGGATTTGAACAGCGACGAGGCCTCTGTGGCCACCGCCACTCAGCTTCAGGGTAAGGCCCTGTCTTACAACAACATCGCCGACACAGATGCCGCCCTTGAGTGCGTAAAAGAATTCGACGCCCCTGCCTGCGTTATCGTCAAGCACGCCAACCCCTGTGGTGTGGCCTTGGGCGACAACCTGCTGGACGCCTACAACCGCGCCTACAAGACCGACCCAACGTCTGCTTTCGGTGGCATCATCGCCTTTAACCGCGAGCTGGACGGCGACACCGCCGCTGCCATCGTTGAGCGTCAGTTCGTGGAAGTGATCATCGCCCCCGTGGTGAGCCAGGCTGCCCGCGACGTGGTTGCCAAGAAAACCAACGTACGCCTGCTGGAGTGCGGTCAGTGGACCGAGCAGACCAAGGGTCTGGACTACAAGCGAGTAAACGGTGGTCTGCTCATTCAGGACCGCGATCAGGGCATGGTGACCGAGGCTGAGCTTAAAGTCGTGACCAAGCGCGTACCGACAGAAGCTGAACTCAAAGATCTGATGTTCTGCTGGAAAGTAGCCAAGTTCGTTAAATCCAACGCCATCGTTTATGCCAAAGAAGGCATGACCATTGGCGTGGGCGCAGGCCAGATGAGCCGCGTTTACAGTGCCAAGATTGCCGGCATCAAAGCCGCCGATGAAGGTCTGGTGGTTGAGGGCTCTGTGATGGCGTCTGACGCCTTCTTCCCATTCCGCGACGGTATCGACGCCGCAGCGGCTGCCGGGATCAGCTGCATCATCCAGCCCGGCGGTTCTATCCGCGACGAGGAAGTGATTGCCGCCGCCGACGAGCACGGCATGGCCATGGTGTTCACCAACATGCGCCACTTCCGCCACTGATAAGATTGAGGCAGCCTTAGGGCTGCCTTTCGCATTCAAGATTTAAGGAATAAGCAGATGAATATTCTCGTAATTGGCAGTGGTGGCCGCGAACACGCCCTGGCCTGGAAAGCCGCTCAGAATGCCGACGTAAATACCGTATTTGTGGCCCCCGGCAACGCCGGCAGCAGCCTCGAGCCCAAGGTGGAAAACGTGGCGATTGATGCCACCGACATCCCTGCGCTGCTGGCCTTTGCCAAAGAAAGCAATATCGCCCTGACCATAGTTGGCCCCGAAGCGCCGCTGGTGATTGGTGTGGTTGATGCGTTTCGCGCCGAAGGCCTGACCATCTTTGGTCCAACCCAGGGTGCCGCTCAGCTGGAAGGCTCCAAGGCCTTCACCAAGGACTTCCTGGCCCGCCATCAGATCCCAACGGCGGATTATCAGAACTTCACCGAAATCCCACCCGCCAAAGCCTTTGTGGCCGAGCTTGCCGCCAAGACAGGTTTCCCAGTGGTGATCAAGGCCGATGGTCTGGCCGCAGGTAAGGGCGTGATCATCGCTCAGGATCAGGCCGAAGCCGATGCCGCCATCGACGATATGCTGGCTGGCAACAAGTTCGGTGAAGCCGGTTCCCGCGTGGTGGTGGAAGAGTTCCTCAGGGGCGAAGAAGCCAGCTTTATCGTGATGGTCGATGGCAAAAACATTCTGCCGATGGCCACCAGCCAGGATCACAAGGCCCGCGATAACGCCGACCACGGCCCCAACACCGGTGGCATGGGCGCTTACTCACCAGCCCCTGTGGTGACTCAGGACGTACACGACTGGGTGATGGCCAACGTCATTCGCCCAACCGTGGATGGCATGGCTGCCGAGGGCAATGTCTACACCGGCTTCCTGTATGCCGGTCTGATGGTTGACCCACAGGGTCAGGCCAAGGTGCTGGAATACAACTGCCGCTTCGGCGACCCGGAGACTCAGCCCATCATGATGCGTCTGAAGTCTGATCTGGTTGAGCTGTGTCTGGCAGCCTGCCGCGGTGAGCTGGATAAAGTCACCGCCGAGTACGACAGCCGCGCCGCCGTAGGTGTGGTGCTGGCCGCCGGTGGTTATCCCGATGACTACCGCAAGGGCGACGTGATTGAGGGGCTGTCCCTTGGTAACAACGATGCCAAGGTGTTCCACGCCGGTACCAAGATGGTCGATGGCCGCGTCGTCACCAACGGTGGCCGCGTCCTGTGCGCCACAGCCCTTGGCAACAGCGTGACCGAAGCGCAAAAAGCCGCTTATGCGCTGGTGGATGAAATCCACTGGGATGACGTGTACTTCCGCACCGACATTGGCTATCGCGCCATTGCCCGCGAACAGCAGTAAATACCCGTCCTTGAGAAAGCCGGCATACGCCGGCTTTTTTGTGCCTGCATTTTGACGAACGTCAAAGACACCATTCTGTAACGCAATGAATTTATTAAACTAAATTCTTTAAAGCCAAGAGGGAAAGGTTATAATGCCCGCACAAAAACAGTACAAAAAACCCACAAGGAATACCCATGAGAAACACAGTGGCCATGCGAAATACCCTGATATTCACCGCCCTGAGCCTGGCCCTCTATGGCTGCGGAGGAGGTGGTTCTTCCGACGGTGATGGTGGCACCACGCCACCCGCTGCAACCCTGTACACCGCCAAAGCCCAAAGCAGCAGCGGCGGCCAGCTGTCTCCCGCCAGTCTCAGCATTGAAGCAGGTAAACAGGGTAGCTTTACTGTAACTCCAAGCAGCGGCTTTATCCTGGATACCATTGAGGGTTGTGGCGGCACCTTGTCGGGCAGCAACTACACCACGGCTGCCATGGGTGCGGATTGCACCGTCAGTGCCAGCTTTATCACCAATGCCGCCAATGCCATTCGCCACCGCGACCACAGCCTGGCCACCGATGATGAGCTTATCAGCCACGCAAGAGATGCCGTCGCTGCGGCCGAAGGCTCCCGTAAGGCGCTGGTCGACTCCCTATATCAGGGCATTTCCCAAATCAGCTGGCACCCGAGCCACGACTCCATCACCTTCACCAGTTTCCTGCCTGAACGCACCCACACCTTACTGCCCGCCAATAAAGATGGCGGTGGCAACAGCGCCAATCGAGGTCTGGTGATGGTGTCAGAAGAGGGTGAGTACCGCAGCGCCGCCATGGCAGCAAACCTGTTTTCGGTCAGCACCTCAAGCGACACCGATATGCTGCTCAAACGCCTCATCGGCTGGCTCACCAGGGGCGCCGACCAAACCAATGGCCTCAGCATAGTCACGGCGCAAATGCCAAGCCGCGCCGACAGCTGGTACTTCCCCCATAACGAAGGGATTCGCACCTGGCTGACCAATAACTATGCCAATGCCCACAGCATCAACGACGCCAACAGCTGTGATTACAATGCGTTATCGACTTGCATAGATAACCTCAAGCCCGACCTGATTATCCTGTCGGACATCGACCGCCAATCCCTTGGCCATGAGGGCATAGCCGCGGCCGTCGCCAAAGCCAAAGCAACGGGGATCCCGCTGCTGCTGTCCAACTACTGGCGTGAAGCCAGCCCCATGCTCAGCCCGCTGTACCAGCAAATGGGGCTGGTGACCTATGGCAACTATTGGTCAAAACTCAACGCCGACAATCTGGCCGTGAGCGACATCCGCGCCAGCGATGCCAATCTGGCAGCGGTCGACCGTCTGCTGGCCAACCTCGGCGCCGGTAACTTCGATACCGCGCTGCTGGCCAACTGTGGCGGCAACTTCCTCTCCTGTGATGAGGCTGGCTTTGTTGATGCCTTCAAAGCCGGTGCCGACTGGCTTCGAGGCGCAGCCGTCACGCTCGATAATATGGGCCAGGATGCCTTGTCACTGAATGGCGCCGACACCCTGCATGCCGCCGTGCTGCTTGCCGACAAATACCGCGCTGCCATCGACTACCCCATCGCCTGGGAAGAGCAGCAAAACTGGCAGCAAGCCATGTTCGCCGACTGGCTGGTGAACTATGCCCGCACAGATAATAAACCCCAGCCCGATCTGGGTGAGTACGTGACTGACCGCAGCAATCTCGCCAAGGGCAGCAACGCCAGCTATGCCCATCCGGCCACAGTCACCGAGCGCAAGACCATAGGCGTGCCCTACCCTAACCAGTGGACCACCACCGGCTGGTATGTGCTGCCGGGGCAAACTGTGACCCTGAATCGACTGGATAACAGCGATGCACGGGTGGAAATCAAACTCAACTACCACAGACGCAACACCAACCGCGCCTTCGAGCAAAAGGTGTACCGGGCACCACTGGAGCTGGCCACCCAGCGCCTGCGACTGGAAAAGGGCGAAAGCATCAGCTTTTCAAGTCCCTATGGCGGACCTCTGTACCTGTATCTGGGTGGCAGCGGTGAAGCCCTGAGCACAGACATCAGCGCCAGCGGCGTAACCCGTCATCCGGCCATCATGAATTTCAGCGATGACAGCCAAATCACCGCCTTTAATGAGCGCCTGAGCCAGACCGAGCTGCCCCATGTGGATCTGCGTACCGATGGCGCCGAGCAGCATATGCGCCGTGACCGCTTTACCAATGCCATTGGCGGCGCCGTGGCCGATGTGAATGCGCTGCTGAAAAGCATCTCGGAAGATCATATCAATGCGGTTTACACCCTGGCCGGCTTTAAAATTCAGGGCAAAACCCTGGCTGAATCTCTGCCTGCCGATGTGAAAGCCGCCTGTGTGAATCTACTTGGCAGCGAGTGCCTGGATGAAGCCCTGCACACCCGCAAAATCATCCAGCACGCCAACTACGACCAGAACGCCCACTGCGGCGCCGGTTGCAGCGGCAACCCCTGGGATGCGGCCTGGAACATCAGCCCGACCGGCTGGGGCGATAACCACGAGCTTGGCCACAACCTGCAAACCAACCGCCTCAATGTGCAATATGCCGCCGCAGGCGACGTAGACAACTGGGCCGGTTACGGCAGCCGCGCCGGGGAAAACTCCAACAATATCTTCCCCTACGTGGTGAAATGGCAGGCTCACTATCTGCGTGACGGCAACACCACGCCTATCACCGATGGCCATATGAACCATAAAGATTTGTTTTATGTGTTTATGTCGGACGCCGCCAGCGTGAAAGACAGCAGCGGCAACCGGGTGGTGCTTGGCGCCAACTGCAAGGTACTGGATGCGGGCAGCGACCGCTATGAAGCCCCATGGAAGAGCAACAACTATGCGGTGCACAACGGCTATCGGATGGCGTTTTACATCCAGATGGCGCTGCGCAGCCACGGCATGCAGCTGGCCGATGGCACCCGTCTGGCCAATGGTTTCAATATCTTCACCCTGCTGTACCAGCACCAGCGCATCTTTGGCGCCTTAAGCGGCAATCAGGCCGATTGGGATGCCAATAAAGACCGTCTCGGTTTTGGCCTGTTCCCCTTCGAAGGCCACAGCGTTTACGCGGGCAAGAAGGTGCGGGATATTCCGGGCAACGACTTTATGCTGGTGTCGTTAAGCAAGCTCACCGGCATCAACTGGCAGAGCCACTTCGACATGCTGGGGCTGCGCTACTCAAGCCTCGCCGCCACTCAGGCGCAGGCCAATGCCACCAAAGGCAGTCTGCCGATGGGCATGTATGTGCTGGAGACCGACCTGCCGCCAGCCAATATGAGTGAAGGCCTGAGCTTCCTGCCGCTGTCACTCTCAGATGCCACCACCCAGTGGCGCGATGGCAGCTCACCGGCAAGTTGCAGTTTGTAAAACAAAAAAACGCCCTTCGGGGCGTTTTTTAATGGGTAACTCAACCGTGTTTACAGGCCTGAGTAACCTCAATGCCCGCCGGCTATCGCCTTTCTGGCCAGCTTATCAATCAGCGAAGGCCACAGCAGACGCACCCAACGACCGAGACGGCCACGGCGGGACATGATAAGCAAGCGCTCGCGACAGGCGATGGCAGGCGCCATGGCCGCCGCACAGGCTTCGGCCGACATTATCTTGTCTTCCTTCATTGGGGTGGTGCCGAGGGGATTGCCTTTGCCATCCAGCGCGCGCTTATGGATTTGCGATACCACAAAGTCGGGGCAAATCACGGTGACGGCCACGTCATCGTCGGCAAGCTCTATTCTGAGGGAGTCGAAAAAGCCCATCACGGCATGCTTGGAAGCCGCATAACCACTGCGGGTAGGCACGCCTGTCAGGCCTGCCACCGAGGCAATGGCCACGACCTGCCCCCGGCTTTGTTTCAAATGCGGCAGGGCCATATGGGTGAGGCGCGCCGGAGCGAGGTAATTCACAGCCATGATCTGTTCAAGAATGGCGAGATCTTCCAGCTCATCGAAACGTGACCACATGGTCATACCGGCGTTGTTGATAAGAATATCCAAACGGCCAAAGCGGGCTATACAGACATCGATGAGCTCACGACATTCATGCGCATGGGTAAGGTCAGCGCTGTGAACAAGGACATCAGCCTGTGCTCCCTGTTCCTGTGCCAACTCCAGCGCCAGCGACTGCAGCCGGGTTTCGCTGCGGGCGGTGAGTACCAGATGGCAGCCAAGCCTGGCCAGCTCCCTAGCCAAAGCCCGGCCAATGCCTTCCGAAGCCCCGGTTAAAATCACCACCTTGTCCATCAGGCCATCCATAGTTCCCCCGAATTAAGATTTTCCAATTTTACAGAGAGTTACACTGTCACAATCCCTGCTGACTTGCAATCTTAAGCCGGTTGCCGCAACGGAAATGGGGCGTAGTCTACCAGGGGTTTCGGGCGCCCCACGGCATACCCCTGCGCATAATTAATGCCGATTTCTTCAAGGCGCTCCATGATGTCCTGGCTTTCCACAAACTCCGCCACGGTTTCTATCCCCATCACGCTGCACACATCATGGATGGACTTCACGATGGCATAATCCTTGGCATTGCTGGCCAGTTGGCGAACAAAGCAGCCGTCGATTTTCACATAATCCACCGGCAATTCCCGCAGATAACCATAGGATGCGAAGCCGCTGCCGAAGTCGTCAATAGCAAAGGCAAACCCCTGTTTTCGAAGACTCCTGAGCATATCCAGCGCCCTTTGGCGATTTTGAATTGCCGTGGTTTCAGTGATTTCAAAACAGATACAGGCAGGCGGGATGCCATTTCGCTTAAGCTGTCCCACGATATAGGACTCCATGCCCTCCACGCCCAGACTATTGCCCGACAAATTGATGGAAAGACAATGGTCGTGCCAAAGTTCGGGGTGTGCAGCCAGCCACTCCATGGCCATGGCTACCACAGCCTTGTCCACTTCAGGCATCAGCTTAAAGCGCTCCGCCGAAGCAATAAATTGTGCCGGCGGCAAGATGCGGCCATTACTCTCACGGATCCTGAGAAGGATTTCCATCCGCTTGCGCAGGCTGCGGCCATGGAGCGAATGTATGGGCTGAAAATAAAGCTCCAGCTCCCTGTTGTGGATGGCTTTGGCAATGCGCAGTGCCCATTTGGGAGCATTACGCTGATAATTCAGCTCTTTGTCTTTATCGTCGTAAAAATGAATTTGGTTGCTGCCTTTTTGCTTGGCCGCCACGCAGGCAATATCGGCATCTTTGAACAGCTCGGCCACGGGCGGCAACGGCGCCCGGGCAAACGCCACCCCAATACTGACACCGACCCGATAACACTGTCCCTGACTCTCGAGCACCTGCATAGCCAATTTTTGCTGCAGCGTTTTGAGCAACAGGGCGACCTCATGGGCGCTGCGCTCCAACAGTAAAATGCCAAACTCATCCCCACCGACACGCCCCAATAATTCACCGGGTGCCAAACAGGATTGGAAGGCTTTCGCCACCATACACAACATGCGGTCGCCCTCGAGATGACCACAGCTATCGTTGATGATTTTAAATTGCTCGAGGTCGAGATAGCACAGGGCCACGGTGTCGTGCCCCGACGCAAGTCGCTTCATTCGGGCCTCGAAGGTGGTTCTGTTGGGCAATCCGGTTACCGCATCTTCTTCTGCCTGACGCCTGAGCTCAGCCTTGAGGCGCTCCTCAGCGGTGACATCCCGCAACGCCAACAAGGCACCGGTACGCTTGTGCTGATGGTCATCAATCGGGCTCAGAGTGCATTGCAATAACCTGCCAGAAAAACGCAGGGAGACTTGTTTGCATGCCTGACCCTGCCCTTTCAAAAAGGTGTGCAGCAGCGCCGGTTTAATACCCAGAATGTCGCTGATGGGTTTAGTGGTAAAATCGGGGGCTTGTCCACCAAGCAAGCGGCAGGCTGGCGGGTTGAGGTAAAGCACATCACCCTTGGTATCGGTGAGAATAACCGCATCGGCAATGCCTTCCAGAATCACCCTGGCCTGTTCTTTTTGGGCAAAGATTTCGGCCAGTAACTTATTGCTGACCCGGGAGAAATGCCGCACTTCGGCACAGCCATCGGCACTGAGGGGAAGATAACGACTGGCACTGGGGTCCATGTTGCCAAGCTGAGACATAAGTCCATTGAGCGGCACCACCAAGCTGCGGCGGATCCACAGATAACCAAGGGCAAGCAACAATATGCCCGTCAGTAAGATACCCACTACCACCCTGTCGGGCTGAATGGCCAATTTATGAAAATCACGCACTCCGAAACTGACATCGAGTACCAATCGACCAGCGCCAATACCGGCAACCGGGATTTGATATTTACCGGCAGCACCCGACTCCAGCAGCCGAATTCGTTCGACAAAACCTGACTGGCCGAGGCGGGTAAGCTCTTCCTCTGGCAGGCTGCGGGACACCAAAACACGGGAGTCGCCCTGTGTGATGGCAGTTAACAGGTGAGGACCCGAGTCCAGTAGAAGGGCCACTGCGACATCGTCGCTGCCTTGCACCAGCGCGGAGATAATATCGGGGGATAACAGAGAATCGCCGCTTTGGCCGAGGGAAATTAGCCCGGCATCAGAATAGCGGTAAAAATGCAGACCCAGGGCATGGGTGCGTTCATGCCAGGCAGAATCCATACTCGCCTGAGCTTCCGGAGAGAGACTGCTCAGCGGCCCTGCATATATGTGGCTCAGCTGCAATTGGCGCCAAACACTGCGCTGATATTGCTCTTCAATGCTGACAAGCTCCTGAGCAATGGATTGCTCCAGCAGCGAGGTGGCTTTGCGTTCAAACCAAAGACCCATACCCCAATACACCAGCAATATTGCCGGTATACAGAAAGCAGCGATAAAAACCAAAAACTTCTTGCCAATGTGCATCATAAACCACGGCTGTGTATATCCCATGAATCGAGGGTGACCACGGGTACTGCATAAGCGCGTCGAAACATACCCTATTTGCAGACGCACCGAAACCAGTCCTGAGCCTTCCAAGGCAAAAACTTTCGCAGGTTGCCCAAAAGCACATCAGCATGCCTTGATATAGCGCAGCATTTGGCACGAAGAAGTGCCCGCAGTGATTTTTTTGTGATATTTCGGCGATATTTGGGTGAAATTCTCGCGGGATGCTTTCTCCATCAATCACCAAAAGGAGAGACACCATGGCCCACAAAATTTTGCCCGCAGGCGCCCTGCTTGCCGCTGCCCTGCCCTTTGTCGGCAACGCCGCCGAATTGGACATCAGCATTACCAATCTCACCCACGGCAACCACTTTACTCCGGTGCTGATTGCCGCCCATGGCGCTGATATGCACCTGTTCCAAAGTGGCGAAATGGCCACTGCGGCGCTGCAAAAAATGGCCGAAGGCGGCGCTATCGACGAGCTGGTTACTCTGGTCGAAGGCGCCGGTGGCGTCACAGTACAAAACCCCGCCGCTGGCCTGATGGCCGCTGGTAGCAGCGTATCCGGCGTCATGATGGACAGCGGCAGCCAAACCCACCTGAGTGTGGTCGCCATGGTGCTGCCCACCAACGATGCCTTTATCGGCCTGGATAGCTGGCCTATTCCCACCGAGCCTGGCACCTACACCCTGTACCTGAACGCCTACGATGCCGGTACCGAAGCCAACGATGAAATCATCAACGGCGCAGGCGCTCCGGGCCAACCGGGTATTCCGGCTGCACCCGGCGGTGATGGCGGCAGCAACGGTACCGGCGTGGCCGACGGCTCAACCAATGACAAGGTGCATATCCACCCCGGCGTGCTGGGTGACACCGACCCCAATGGCGGCGCCTCTGATCTCGACAGCCGTATCCACCGCTGGCTCAACCCCGTAGCCCGCGTGGTTGTCACTGTGAAATAAGGAGGCTCAAGATGAATAAGCTTCCCATGAAAACCAGCCTGCTGGCGCTTGCCCTGTTGGGGCTGGGAGCCTGCTCCGACAGTGACAATCTGCCACCACCGCCGCCGGAGCCACCTGCGCCGCCTCCAGTGGTGATGAAGAGCTTTGAAGTTACAGTCACCAACCTCACTGCCAATCAGCCGATGTCGCCGCTGGCGCTTGTCAGTCATGATGATGACACAGCACTGTGGCAAATAGGTGAAAGTGCCAGCGTAGCGCTGGAGCAACTGGCCGAAGGTGGCGACAGTAGCGGATTCGATGCCATCAGCGGTGTTGATACCCTGGTGCGCGGCACAGGCATTTTGCCGCCGGGCATGAGTGAAACCCTCACGCTCACACTCGCAGAAGATAAGGTGGATGCCCTGTCGCTGCTGACCATGCTGGTTAATACCAATGATGCCTTCAGTGGTTTCAACGCCATGGATATCGAGTCCATGGAAAATGGCGCCAGCAAGAGCCTGAGACTGATGGCATACGATGCAGGTACCGAGGCCAACTCCGAAGCCAAAGGCACTATCCCCGGCCCTGCTGATGGCGGCGAAGGTTTTAACGCCGCGCGGGACGATGTGAACCGGGTTCACGTGCATCCGGGTGTTATCAGCCAGGACGATGGTTTGGCCGACTCAGTGCTGCACGCGTCACACAGGTTCGACAACCCTGTGCTCAAGGTAACCATCACACGCACCGAATAAGGGTGAAATAAAAGGCGCCGGCGTCAGGTCATCTTGTTACCTGTCACCGCCGGAGCCTGTGTGATGCCTTATCAGATTAATGGAAGCAACAGCAAAGATAGCCATGCTATGGAAGGAGGGGTGCAGATCCTGCTTGTGGAAGACGAGCAGGATTTGGCCCAAATGATTATGGTTAACCTGACGGCCCTTAATTTCCGGGTCTTTCACGCCGCCTCTTTGCATCAGGCGAAGGCGCTGTTGCAGGCCAAGCGTATCGATCTGCTGCTGCTCGACCGCATGTTGCCCGATGGCGATGGCCTGTTGCTGTGTCAGCAACTGAGAAACGCAGGCCAGGAAATGCCGGTGATGCTGCTCACCGCCCGCGATGGCGAGGCCGATACAGTTCTTGGGCTCGAAAGCGGTGCCGACGACTATATGACCAAGCCCTTCAGCGTGCTTGAGCTGCGTGCCCGTGCCAAAGCGCTGCTCAGACGCCGTCTGACCGCCGCTCCTTCGCGGCAGCTGATTGAATTTGAAGGACTGCGCATCGATGTAGACTCCCGCGAAGTGGTCGCCTTCGACAATCCCCTGCCTCTCACCGCTAAAGAATTTGACTTGCTTGCCTTTTTGGCTCGCCACCCGCAACAGGTTTTCAGTCGCACCCAACTGCTCGATGCCGTGTGGGGCTATCGTTTTGATGGCTTCGAGCACACGGTCAACAGCCATATCAATCGTCTGCGGGGCAAACTCGCCCATATCCCCGGCTCCCGTGAGCTGGTGCAAACCGTGTGGGGCGTGGGCTATAAATTTTCTCCTCCCGCAGCCCAGGCGGCATTGCACTGATGAAAACCCTGTTTTCCCGGCTGCTGCTGGCCTCGACCGTATTGATGCTGGGGCTGATGCTGGCTCTCGGCGCCTTTTTGGAGCAAAGCCACCGGCTGGGGCGTGACAAGGTGCAGCAGTCGCTGCATCTGGAGTTGGCGGCCCATATGGCCCATATCAACCCCATGCTGTCGCGGGGGGTCACCTCCGACAGCGCCCTCAAAGAAGCCTTTCACGACTTTATGCTGCTGGGGCCAAGCTTTGAGATTTATACCCTAAGCCCCACAGGACAGGTGCTGGCATTCGATGCCGCGCCAAACAAGGTCGTCACCGGCAAGGTGGATTTGGCGCCGATTGCGCGCTTTTTGCGGAGCGAGCCCCTGCCGATTACCGGCACGGATCCGCGCTCGGGCAAACAGCAAAAGATATTTTCGGTCAGTGAGCTTAAAGACCCCAGCGGCAAACTCACGGGTTACCTTTATGTCATCATCGGCGGCGAGATTTACGACAGCTGGCATCAGCTGCTCGCCAGTGACATTCAAAGCCGCGGCCTTGGCGCCGGCATGCTGCTGGCCATCGGCTTTGTGATAGCGCTGTTTTTGCTGCAGGCCAAGGCGCTGAGCACGCCGCTCAGGCGATTGAGTAAAGATTTGGAAACCCTGCGGCTGTCGGGCGCCGAGGCGGGCCACACCACATTGCCGGGGCATTATGGTGGCGGCGCCGAAATAGAAAGTCTTGCCAATAATATCAATCTGTTGCTGACAACCTTGTCGCAGCAGCATCAAAAACTGGTGAACCAGCAAGTGGCCCGGCAGCAGTTTTTGTTGCACTTGTCCCACGATCTCAAGACGCCACTGACCTCACTGTTGGGGTATCTGGAAACCTTCCTCATTACCGCAGAAAAACAGCGCGACACCGCCTGGCTTGAAGCCGGGATGCGCTCGGGGGAAAAGCTTAAATCGCAACTTGGCGAGCTGCTGGAACTGGCGGCGCTGGAAAATGGGCAGATACGGGTGCGTTCGCGCCTAACGCCGCTTAAGCCGGTGCTGGATGAGCTGGGCCAGTGCTTTGCGCCCAAGGCTCAGCAGAAACAGATTGAGCTTTGTATCGACGATCCCGGCACCTTGTCGCTGCATACCGATCCGCAGCTCTTTGGCCGGGTGCTGGCCAATCTGGTGGACAACGCGCTGCGCTACACCCCGCAGGGCGGCAAAATCTCTGTAAGCCTGCTTAAGGGCGAGCAGCAGACCATCAGCATTCGCGACACAGGCCCCGGCATGGGCGCCGAATTGCAGGCGGCCTGGCAGCAAACCGGCAGTACTGATTTGCCGCAGCTGGGGGTCGGCCTGTCGATTGTGCGCCAGTTGACCGGCCTGCTGGGCATGAAGCTGATGCCCGTCAGCCGCCCCGGTGAGGGCTGCGAGTTCAGAATTGAACTGCCCGCCTGAAAGGCGAGTCGATTTCACAGCTTCCGGCACATCGGCGACAAGCTCTGAACAATTGGCACTCACCAACCGGCATGCACCAATCGTCTTTCAATAACCGGCTTTCAAAAGCAAAAAGGCCCGCATTGGCGGGCCTTTTGACAGTATTCAGTTAAGCGTTACGACCGCTTACTTGTGATACTTGCGCGACTTCTCGTGTACCGCCTTGATGAAGGCGCCTGCATGCTCAGGATCCACATGCTGATGGATACCGTGGCCGAGGTTGAACACGTGACCGGTACCTTCACCGAAGCCAGCCAGAATTTGCTCAACTTCTTCTTCGATGCGTGGGATTGGCGCGTACAGCATGGATGGGTCCATGTTGCCCTGCAGCGCAACCTTGTGGCCTACGCGGCGGCGGGCATCGGCGATGTCCACGGTCCAGTCCAGACCCAGGGCATCACAGCCGGTTTCGGCCATAGATTCGAGCCACAGACCGCCGCCCTTGGTGAACAGGGTCACAGGCACTTTGCGGCCATCGGCTTCACGGGTCAGGCCATCAACAATCTTCTGCATGTAACGCAGTGAGAACTCACGGTAGGCGTTGTGAGACAGGGCGCCGCCCCAGGAGTCGAAAATCATCACTGACTGGGCACCGTTGGCGATTTGCGCGTTCAGGTACAGGATGACCGAGTCGGCCAGCTTGTCCAGCAGCAGGTGCAGTGCCATTGGCTCGGAGTACATCATGCGTTTGATTTTTTCGAACGCCTTGCTGGAACCACCTTCCACCATGTAGGTGGCCAGGGTCCATGGCGAGCCGGAGAAACCAATCAGTGGTACTTCACCCTTGAGTTCGCGGCGGATGGTGCTTACGGCACGCATCACGTAGCCCAGCTCATCTTCCGGATCCGGGATTGGCAGCGCTTTGATGGCTTCCAGGGTGTCGGCCTTGCGCTCGAAACGTGGGCCTTCGCCGGCTTCAAAGTACAGACCCAGGCCCATGGCATCGGGAATGGTCAGAATATCAGAGAACAGGATGGCCGCGTCCAGCTCGTAACGGCGCAGTGGCTGCAGCGTTACTTCGCAGGCCAGTTCGGCGTTTTTGCACAGTGACATAAAGTCACCGGCCTGGGCACGGGTTGCACGGTATTCAGGAAGATAACGGCCCGCCTGACGCATCATCCACACGGGAGTGACATCCACGGGTTGTTTAAGC
The DNA here is from genome assembly GCF_019457615.1 of Shewanella zhangzhouensis. NCBI lineage: Bacteria > Pseudomonadati > Pseudomonadota > Gammaproteobacteria > Alteromonadales > Shewanellaceae > Shewanella > Shewanella zhangzhouensis. The sequence goes on along the minus strand of NZ_CP080414.1, from coordinate 471,180 downwards.
AGGGCGCGCAGGTAACGATCGTTTTTCAATTCTGCCATTTGGCGTGATTCCTGTTCTTATGAAAGCTGCGCGGTAGTTTAGCATTTACGGGAATAAAGTAACCTTTCAAAATTCATTTCTGTGAGCTGCGCTGCGCCTCAATGCCCGGACAAAAGTTATCAGCCTATCTTCTGATCAGGATCAAAAGGATGACGGGAAAATGACGCTTATGTGAATCGGAAGACAGAAAAAAGTTGCGTGGGCAGATCCCCTTTGGTATAAAAAGTCTGCGCTAGCAAGAACAATCAAGAAGCTCGTCACATCGAGCCCGCATATATTCCGACTCGCCCGGCCACAGATTTCTGTAGCCGGGCTTTTTATTTCTGCTTTTTTGTATACAAAACAACTGGTTTGTCCATTCAATACCTGAGACTGAATGCGTCAAAAATCAGTTGATCAGGACCCGATTTCTCTCCTACAGTAAGAGAACGACATCTAAGGAAGAGAGGCCCGAAATGCTGAGTCAGCTGGAAAAAGCCGAACAAAGATGGGGCGGCGCCAATAAGCTCATTGACCAGTGGCTGGAAAACCGCAGAAACCTGCTGGTGCATTACTGCCAAATCGCGGGTTTACCTCCCTACGAAGACCGCGCACGTCTGCCTTCCTTCGATCATGTCAAAGCCTTTTGCGATCTGCTGGTTGATTATGTTTCCGAAGGCCACTTCGAGATTTATAACAAGGTGGTCAGCGCCTGTGAAACCAACGGCAAGTCAAGCCAGGACATTGCCAAGAACCTGCTTCCCAAAATTCACAACACCACAGATATGGCACTGGACTTCAACGATAAGTACACGGGCGTGGATGACGACAATGTGCTGATGCAGCTCGATGAAGATCTCTCCCACCTCGGCGACGCCATGGAGACCCGCTTCCAGCTGGAAGATCAGCTGCTCGAAGTGCTGCACAGCAAACACTCTTGAATACCTTGCAGATGTCCAACAAAGCCGGCCAGCGCCGGCTTTGTTGTTTCCAGACAGGTTTCAGGCACAAGCTGTACAGGCATACCACGCCACAAGACGATACCAGCCCCTCTTTGTCGTAACCCTCAGGGTATAAAAACGACCAGAACTCATATCCAGCAAAATACACATCCCAGGAGAGCACAATGACCCAGATTAAAGTCAGTTATTTCGATGTTGATGGCGGCCGTGGTGAGCCAATCCGTATCGTACTCCACGCCGCCGGTATCCCGTTTGAGGATTTCCGTTTCGGCTATGGTGAATTTGCCGAAGTGCGCAAAACCACACCACTGGGCCAGGTGCCCACTGTCAATATAGAGGGAGTGCAGTACACCCAGTCTAGTGCTTTGCTGCGCTATTTTGGCAAGGCGGCCGACCTTTATCCCCAGGACCCGTTTCAGGCACTGCTGTGCGATGAAATCATAGATGGCTCGGAAGACCTCACCAATAAACTGGTCGCCAGCTTCGGCCTGCAGGGTGATGCCTTAAAGAGTGCGCGCGAGGCCTTTGTGGCAGGCCCCCTGCCCCTGTACCTGGGGTGGATGTCTCAAAAGCTCGCCGCACAGGGTAACTACTTCGCCAACGGCAAGCTGACCATAGCGGATCTTAAAGTGTTTATGTTGCTGCGCTGGCTGGGTTCGGGCCAATTGGATCATATTCCGGCAGACAGCGTCGCGCGTATCGCGCCCTCGCTGCAAGCCTATGCAGAGCGCATTGGTGCCGAGCCGGTCATTAGCGCTTACTATCGGGCCCGCGCGGCCAAATAGACAATCTGTAACCGTGGGTACTGGCTGCCTGGTAGCGTTTATATCAAGGTAGTAACTTACGGCTGAAATCAGGGTACAAAAAGGCGGGCTTACGCGAATACCATTCCCAAATGGCATCTTATCTGCGCTCAAGCCTGCCAATGTATGTGACCTTGAGTGACCGGAAGAACAAACTGATGAGGTTGTGATGAAAGCAGGATTGGCAACATTGGTGCTGGCAAGCAGTTTAACCATACAGGCAACCGCTGGGCAGGCAAGCAGTTTAGCCATACAGACCACAACGGGACAGTCAACTGCAGAGCAGACGCTTGCAGGCACTGTGGTGACTACGCCGCCCGACAAGCCAAGCCCGTCGGCAACCTATCTCTTTTATTTACACGGCCGCATTATTGAAAACAGCGGCCCCAGGCCAACCGACCCACGCTTTGGCTTATATGATTACCCGGCAGTGCTGGATGCGCTGGCTTCCCGTGGCGCAGTGGTGATTTCAGCCCAGCGACCGGCCAATTCCAACAGTTACGCCTACGCCGGCACCCTGGTGGCACAAATTGAACAATTGATTGAAGCAGGCGTGCCTGAGCGCAACATAGTGGTGGTCGGCTTTTCGAAGGGCGGCGGCATTACCACCCGGGTATCCAGCTACCTGCATCGCCCTGAGCTGCGCTACGTGCTGCTGGCCTCCTGCCCCGAAGGTTCCGTGCCACCCAGCCTGAGATTATCCGGCAGGGTATTTTCGATTTATGAGGCAAGCGATACGCTGGGCGCAAGCTGCCGCCACTTTATGGACTATCCCGAAAAACCGGTGAGCTTCAAGGAGCTTAAAATCGACACGGGGAAACTGCACGGCGCCTTTTATCAACCCCTACCCGAGTGGCTGAACCCAGTGCTGGATTGGGTGCACGGTACGGCAGAGTGATCTGACGGGATAGGATCCGATGGGATCTGACGGGATAGGATGGATTGGACCGAGTCCTTTCCCCACACACCGGATGGCTATACGAGAACCAAAAACGGCTTGCATCGGTGGAATGCATCCATAGATGTGCTGACGCTTCTCTGCCGTGGCTTTCTGTGCTTGACTTGGTTCAATGTCGGCAGGCGCCATTAAGCGCCGCTGGCTTTGAATCCCGGATGAATAGCGATAGAATGCGCGCCCATCCTTAGGCTACCGCCCTAACACTAAGGCTACCGCCCTTAACACTGAGTTGGATTTGCTATGTCATTTGCCCGTCTGGGATTAGCTCCCGCCATTACTTCTGCACTTGAGTCGCTGAACTATCAACAGCCTACCGAGATCCAGCAAAAGGCAATCCCGGTGGCCTTAAGTGGCCGCAATCTGCTGGCCGCGGCTCAAACCGGGACGGGCAAAACGGCAGCGTTTGGACTGCCGCTGATTGAGCGCTTAAGCCAGGGTAAGACCGAACGGAAAAAACGGGTACGGGCGGTGATTCTGGCACCTACCCGGGAGTTGGTGGTGCAGGTGGCCGACAATCTCAGCGCCTACGCGGCGAATTTGCCGCTGACCGTGCTGGCCATGTATGGCGGTGTGGATATGCAGGCCCAAAAGCAGGCGCTGATTGAGGGGGTGGATATTCTGGTGGCGACGCCGGGTCGACTCAAAGACATGTACCATCAGCGTGCTGTGTATTTTGAAGAAATCCAGGTGCTGGTGCTGGATGAAGCCGACCGCATGCTGGATATGGGCTTTATTGAAGTCATTAACGACCTTATCGGCCGTATGCCCACGAACCGCCAGAATCTGCTGTTTTCGGCGACTTTATCCCCACGGATCCGCGAACTGGCCAAAACGGCGGTGCCGGACCCGGTTGAAATTGCCATCGCCAAGCCCAGCAAAAAGGAGATTTCCCAGTGGTTGGTAACGGTCGATAAAGACGCCAAGTCGGCACTGCTGAGCCATCTTATCCAAGCTGAACAATGGCAGCAGGCGCTGATTTTTATTGAAACCAAACATGGTGCGGCCAAGTTGGTCAGCCAGCTTGAAAAGCGTGGCATTCGCGCCGAAGCCTTTCACAGTGGCCGCAGTCAGGCGTCGCGCGAGCAGGTGTTGAGTGAGTTTAAAGACGGCAGTTTGCAGTATCTGGTCGCCACCGGCGTGGCCGCCCGGGGGATTGATGTCGATAAGCTTGAACGGGTGGTGAACTACGATCTGCCATTCCCGCCGGATGAATATATTCACCGTATCGGTCGTACCGGCCGCGCGGGCATGACAGGGGAAGCGGTGTCTTTGCTGTCAAAAGATGATTTCAAGAATCTGTGTATGATTGAAAGCCGCCTCGGGCATGTGATTGAAAGGCGGGTCATTGAGGGATTTGAGCCCAAAAAGCCTATCCCTGTGTCTATTCTCGACTATAAGCCCAAATCTCAGCCAAAAGCTCAGCGCAGCTCTCAACGCGACTCTCTGCCCAGCTCTCAACGAAAAGCTCGCCCAGAAAAGCCAAGGGCAAGCGAAGGCGGCACTGCAGCCAAAAACCCTTGGGCAGCGGCGCAACGGAAAAAACCTGCAAACCCACATCGTGGAGCGGGCACCGCCAGATCAGGGACGCCAAAGGGCAAGGACTCAGGCAAGCCACGGGGCGAATCTAAGAGGCCGCAAGCAGCGGCCTGAGCTGTGGAATCAATGAGTGAGGACGGTCGCTTTGCAAGCGACAGAAGGTCGTGGGTCTTCAACCCACACCCGACCAAGAGGGGATCTACAGCAATCCCCTCTTGCCGATTTATAAATAAGAGTCCCTGCCGCCCCAGACGAAGCCGAGCACTTTGGCCTTATGGGCTGAAAACGGTCACCAAGACCGACTCGCTCCAAGCTCGACGGTCTCTGCCTCGATATCCCTATCTCGGCTTGCCCGTTTCACTCAGCCCAACCGCCAAAGCGGCTTCGATGGGGGTAAAAGCTGGTGCAATCTGCGAGTGAAGTGTTATGGCTGTCCTGACTCTTCCGAACGTGCCTACCGGCCTTTAAACAGACGGGTAAAGTCCTTTGACAGCTTAACCCAGTTGCCTGGGCTGATATTGATTGGCTAATCAAAGATACTCATCACAGACAGCCGTGGCCGTTATTTTAAATGCGTTAATTATATCTCTACTAAATCTAATTTTTACCTTAAAAAATACCAAACGCAAAAATTTATGGCCACTAGAGAATAAACGCTTACATTATGAATGCTAATCTCTCTCGATAAAGTCTTCAACACCTCGTCGCTTTGGTATGCCTCTAGAAATTCATCCATCTTATAAATAGTAATTAGCCCAACAACCAAAAACATGAAAACTAGTTCGAATACGTACTTATCAAAAATTACAGAAAGGTCTTTAATTACATAAAAAACCACCCCTGAAAAAATTAAAGCAGGCAAGCCAAACACTGGTAATATTAGCATTGTCACAGCTTTACCGTGTTCAAGCTTTTTATTTCTGTAATATGCATATCCGCCAACAATAAAATCTTGAAAATAACGCATTTTCAATTACTCCTAGGGTTTATATCTGGGACATCTATAATCTGCTGTATCAAGCCAATTGGGTTATTATCATATTCTTACCTGATACCTTTCAAACCTCTACCAGAAGTAATAAAGACACCCATAATTATGATGACTAAACCAAACCCATATAGCAACTGGCCGCTGGCAGCTTATTTGGGATGAGAGTTGCGAATATACAGCTGGATAAAGCACGACTTTTCAGTCGTTATACTGCAGTTTTTCGGCTGACAAACAGCCTAAGCCTCAGAATGTTTTGATAGGTAGTGTGTTGGCCTTTATTGGATAATTTCGGTCAGCAAAGCCACTTCTGGCAATTGGCGTCCACTTGCTGTCGTCGCTGCTGTAAGTGTTCGCAGTAGCGGCTCAGATCTTCCAACGTGCCTACCGGGCCTTTAAACCAAAAAGAATCAGGACATCCAAAACACTTCTATTGAAGAATACATCCTAGAAAATCAGAATGACCACGACTATCAGCCCTGCACTTTAGCCAACATACCACACACGGGAAAAGGCACAAAAAAGCCGGCTTGCGCCGGCTTTTCAACTCACGAAGCGACAGTGCTTAGACCGCAGATTGGAAGATCACTTCACCGGCTTTCTTGGTGTAGGACTCAATCTCATCGAAGTTAAGGTAGCGGTAGGTATCGGCGGCAGTGGCGTCGATTTCCTTGGCGTATACCTGATATTCCTCTGGCGATGGCAGACGGCCCAGCAGGGCGGCTACGGCGGCCAGTTCGGCTGAGGCCAGGTACACGTTGGCACCGGTACCCAGACGGTTCGGGAAGTTACGGGTAGAGGTAGACACCACAGTGGCGCCATCGGCTACGCGAGCCTGGTTACCCATACACAGAGAACAACCCGGGATTTCGATACGGGCACCGACGCGGCCGAAGATACCGTAGTAACCTTCTTCGGTCAGCTGGTCCTTGTCCATCTTGGTTGGCGGAGCAATCCACAGACGGGTAGGCAGGCTCTTGGCGAACTTGTCCAGTACCTTACCGGTAGCGCGGAAGTGACCGATGTTGGTCATACAGGAACCGACGAACACTTCGTCAATCTTGGTGTTGGCAACGCTGGACAGCAGCACGGCATCGTCCGGATCGTTAGGGGCACACAGGATTGGCTCTTTGATGTTGTTCAGGTCGATTTCGATAACCGCAGCGTACTCGGCATCTTTATCGGCTTCCATCAGCTCTGGGTTCTTCAGCCACTCTTCCATGCCCTTGATGCGGCGCTCGATGGTACGGCGGTCACCGTAGCCTTCAGCGATCATCCACTTGAGCATGACGATGTTGGAGTTCAGATACTCGATGATAGGATCTTTATCCAGCTTGATGGTACAACCGGCGGCAGAGCGCTCGGCAGAGGCATCAGACAGCTCGAACGCCTGCTCAACTTTCAGGTGCTCCAGACCTTCGATTTCGAGGATACGGCCAGAGAAGATGTTCTTCTTGCCCTTCTTCTCAACGGTCAGCAGACCCATTTCGATGGCCTTGTGCGGGATGGCATGCACCAGGTCACGCAGGGTGATACCAGGCTGCATTTGACCCTTGAAGCGCACCAGTACCGACTCAGGCATATCCAGTGGCATTACGCCGGTGGCAGCAGCAAAAGCTACCAGACCGGAACCGGCCGGGAAGGAGATACCGATTGGGAAACGGGTGTGCGAGTCACCGCCGGTACCTACGGTATCGGGCAGCAGCATGCGGTTGAGCCATGAGTGGATAACACCGTCACCTGGACGCAGTGAAATACCACCGCGGTTCATGATGAAGTCAGGCAGAGTGTGGTGAGTGTTCACGTCCACTGGCTTTGGATAAGCGGCAGTGTGACAGAATGACTGCATGGTCAGATCGGCACTGAAGCCAAGACACGCGAGGTCTTTGAGCTCATCACGGGTCATAGGACCAGTGGTGTCCTGAGAACCGACAGAGGTCATCTTGGGCTCGCAGTATTGACCGGGGCGAACACCTGTCACGCCACAGGCTTTACCAACCATCTTCTGGGCCAGGGTGAAACCCTTGCCAGTGTCGGCCACATCCTGAGGACGAACGAACTCGGCAGAGGCGCCCAGACCCAGCACTTCACGGGCCTTGTCGGTCAGACCGCGGCCGATGATCAGCGGAATACGGCCACCGGCGCGAACTTCATCCAGCAGCACGTCGGTCTTGAGTTCAAACTCAGAAATCACTTCGTCGCTGCCATGGCGACGTACCTTGCCCTCGTAAGGGTAGATATCAATCACATCGCCCATTTCCATCTTGCTGACGTCCAGCTCGATTGGCAGAGCGCCGGCATCTTCCATGGTGTTGAAGAAGATAGGAGCGATTTTGCCGCCCAGACAGAAACCACCGGCACGCTTGTTTGGCACGAATGGGATGTCATCACCCATGAACCACAGCACTGAGTTGGTGGCAGACTTACGGGAAGAACCGGTACCTACTACGTCACCCACGTAAACCAGTGGGAAACCCTGGGTTTTCAGCTCTTCGATTTTCTTGATTGGGCCAACTACGCCTGGCTCATCGGGCACGATGCCGTCACGGGCGTTTTTCAGCATCGCCAGAGCGTGCAGCGGGATGTCTGGACGGGACCAGGCATCGGGGGCCGGAGACAGGTCGTCGGTGTTGGTTTCACCGGTCACCTTGAATACGGTCAGGGAAATCTTGTCAGCCAGCTTTGGACGGCTCAGGAACCACTCGGCGTTGGCCCAGGATTCAACCACTTGCTTGGCGTGAGCATTGCCGGCATTCATCTTCTCAACCACGTCGTGGAAAGAGTCGAACATCAGCAGGGTGTGTGACAGGGCTTTCACGGCCAGGGGGGCCAGCTTGTCGTTGTCCAGTTGATGGATCAGCGGCTCGATGTTGTAACCACCCTGCATGGTGCCCAGCAGCTCAACGGCACGCTCGGCGCTCAGGATAGGAGAAGTGGCAGTGCCCTTGGCGATGGCATCCAGGAAACCGGCCTTAACATAGGCGGCTTCGTCAACGCCGGGGGGAATACGGTTTTCAAGCAGGTCCAGGATGAAGGCTTCTTCACCAGCTGGAGGATTCTTTACTAATTCAACCAGTTCGGCTACCTGGTGGGCATCGAGTGGCTTAGGGACAACGCCCTCTGCAGCACGTTCTTCGACGTGTTTACGATATGCTTCTAGCACGGCAACATTCCTCTTTGTTTGGCGCTCTCAACGAAACTGCACGTCTTCGTGGATGAAGGCTACAGTCCGACAGGACGACCCGGATTTCCGGGCTGCAGTATACTACAGCTTTGAAAAAGTATGAATCAGCTCACACTCTTGTGCGGGGGAAATCTGCGGAAATTCTGTGGGCAAGCGGCACCTTATCCCAGCGATTAAACGCACGAAATTAGACAATAGTTTGAAACAAGAGCAAATTTCATACAATACAAAAAGTTACCAATAACCCATCCATTAAAATTCAACACACCCTTTTTCTGTTAACGCAAAATTGCGCTGAAAATTTTTTTTGCCCGAGCGACAATATCGGCTCATTCAGCCGAGGAGACAGCATGTTAACCAACCGCATCGATGCCGTGATTTTTGATATGGACGGCGTACTTATCGATTCTGAGCCTGTGTGGCAACTCGCCGAGTACGAAGTGCTGGCCGCGCTTGGGCTGCCCATCAAGCCCGAAGATATTCACGAAACCGTGGGGCTGCGTATCGATATGGTGGTGGACTATTGGTATCGCCGCTTCCCCTGGGACAACTACGACAACGCGGCCGTGGCCAAACAAATTGTCGATGGCGTGGTCGCTCATATCCTGGCCGAGGGTGTGCCCATGAAGGGCGTGATTGAGGCGCTGGATTACTGCAGGCAGAAGGGGCTTAAGATTGGCTTGGCCACCTCGTCAAGCTGGGCCATTATCGATGCGGTGCTGGATACCCTGAGTATCCGCGACTATTTCGAGGCCATGGAGTCTGCCGAGCATCTCGATTACGGCAAACCCCACCCCGAGGTGTACCTTAAGTGTGCCGATGCCCTGGGGGTGCCTGCACGTCACTGTCTGGCGGTGGAAGACTCTTTCAACGGCCTGATTGCGGCCCGCGCCGCGACCATGCAGACGCTGGCCATTCCCCCAGCACATGAACGTGAGCAAGCCCGCTGGGCCGTGGCCCATGTGAAAGCCGAGGATTTAACCGCGCTGCCGCCTCTGCTGGCAAACCACGGCTAACTGGCTGTAAAAAGACAATAAAAAAGCCGGGCCCTGTTCAAAACAGTGGCCCGGCTTTTTAATGGGGAAAATCGGTTACCAGATCTTCACCCGCTCCTGTTCTGACAGGTACATCTTGTCGTTTTCGGTCACACCGAAGGCCTCGTAGAAACCGGGGATGTTACGTGGCGTACCCATGGCGCGGAAGTGGCTTGGTGAGTGGTTGTCGGTCAGCAGACGACGGCCCAGCTCTTCGTCACGGTAGTTACGACGCCATACCTGAGACCAGCCCATAAAGAAGCGCTGTTCGCCGGTCAAACCGTCGATAACCGGTGCAGGCTGGCCGTTCAGGCTCATCTGATAGGCGCGCAGGGCCACCGTCAGACCACCGAGGTCACCGATGTTCTCGCCCAGCGTCAGGTCACCATTCACAAACTTGCCGGGCAGGGCCTCGTATTTAGCATACTGCTCAGACAGTTGCTTGCCACGCTTCTGGAATTCTTCGCGGTCTTTGTCAGACCACCAGTTGCGCAGGTTGCCATCGCCGTCGTACTTGGAACCCTGATCGTCAAAGCCGTGGCTGATTTCATGGCCGATTACGGCACCGATACCACCGTAGTTCACCGCATCATCGGCCGCCATGTTGAAGAAAGGTGGCTGCAGAATCGCGGCGGGGAACACAATCTCGTTCATCACCGGGTTGTAGTAGGCGTTGACGGTTTGTGGCGTCATATGCCATTCGCTGCGATCGATAGGCTGACCCAGCTTACCCAGCATGTCGGCATATTCGAAGTTGGCGTAGCGTACATAGTTGCCCACCAGGTCGTCTGCCTTGATGTCCAGACCGCTGTAGTCCTTCCACTTGTCGGGATAGCCAATCTTGTAGGTGAACTTGGACAGTTTTTCCTGAGCGGCAACCTTGGTGTCCGGGGTCATCCATTCCAGATCGTTAATGCTCACTTCAAAGCCTTTGATCAGATTATGGATAAGCTGCTCCATACGAGCCTTGGCTTCTGGCTTGAAGTGGGCTTTCACGTATTCGGCGCCCACCAGCTCACCAATCACCTGATCGGCCGCATCCACAGCGCGTTTCCAGCGTGGCGCCTGCTCTTCTACACCGGCCAGCGTCTTGGCGTGGAAATCAAAGTGCAGCTGCACAAAGTTGTCGCTCAAAAGCTCTGCTGCACCATCGGTGAGATGGAAAGCCAGGTAGTCCTGCCAGGCTTCTACCGGGAAGCTGCTATAACCCTTGCCCAGCGCTTCAAAATAAGAAGGCTGACGCACTATGACGTCGGCTACCTTTTCACCCAGGCCAGCGTTGGCGGCGAAGGCTTCAAAGTCGAAGTCACCAAAGAGGCCAGCCAGTTCCTGACGGCTCAGCTTGTTGTAAGCCTTGTTGGCATCACGGGATTCAACGCGGCTCCACTGATTTTGCGCAATAAAGAGTTCGATGTCGGCGACGCTCTTGGCGGCACGTTCTGCATTGGCGTAACCGGCAGCGGTCAGCACCTCGGTCACGTATTTGGCCAGGGCTTCACGGTTGGCCACATACTTGGCATCGTCTTTCAGGTAGTAGTCGCGGTCAGGCAGGGTCAGGCCGCCCTGACTCATATACACGGCATATTGGGTAGAATTTTTGGCATCGTTGTTAACCCAAAACCCGAAAGGAATCGAGCTGCCGTTGGTAAGCAGTTTACCCATAAGCCCCGCCAGCGCCTTGTGATCGCCGGCAGCCACTATGGCTTCCAGGCTTGCCTTGATGGGGGTCACACCCAATTGCTCCAGCTTGTCGGTGTTCATATAGCTGGCATAGAAGTCACCAATTTTCTGCTCGTTTGAGCCTGCAGCCTTATTCGGCTTGGCAGCGGCGTCTTCCACAATTTGCTTGAGCGCTTTTTGGCTGTCATCGTACAGCACAGAGAAGGCGCCGTAGTTGGATTTGTCGGCCGGGATAGGCGTGTCTTTCAGCCAGGTGCCGTTAACGCTGTAATAAAAATCGTCCTGATGGCGCACGCCCGTGTCGAAGTTTTGCTTATCGATTCCTGAGACGGCCACGGCCTTGGTGACGGCAGCTTCAGGCGCTTTATTGTTGTCGGCACAGCCAGCCAAACCCAGCCCCAGGGCAACGCCCAGCGCCAGAGTAGATAACTTGGTCATATTCATCCCCGATATTTTTCTGTTATGTGCCCAAGCTGCGGGCGGAAAGGTCCCGCACAGCCTAACAGGAGATGTCAGGCCTTTCTAAGCGGGTTTTTGTAACTTTCTGTGAGTTGTTAAAAATTCTTTCCAACGAACAGGTAGAAGGAGCGCTGACCGTCATCGGTAAGACCAATACCAAGGGCTGCAGGGCCAAGATCGGTATCCGTGCCTATGTAGAGGCTGCCGGCGTAGATGAGATCCTGCAGTGAGACATCCTTCATCTCCCACCAGACGTTACCGGCCTCCAGGCTGGCGCCAAGATAGAGTGGGTAGTCCGTCATTCCGAGGGCATCGCGCCCAAGGTCATACTGATATACAAAGGCACCAAAGACCTTGTGAGCCCCCACCAGCGAATCTTTGCGGTAGCCCGAGAGGTTGAGGAAGCCGCCCAGCTCGGCGAGGTGAACATACGACTCGCCATCGTTGTCAGAAGACTCCAGCGACACCTTGCCCACGAAGGCATGGTTACCAACGCCCAAAGCCCCTTTCCAATCGGCCTGAACCTGAGTGCTGGTTTCCAGTTCATAGTCGTCTATGTGGTAGTCTTCCTTGCGCACGGTTACGCGCAGCGTGACCCTGTTGCCGGACGTGGGGAAGCTGATGCTGTTTAGGCTGTCGTAACCAATCTGGAAATAACCGCCATAGGATGAAAACTTCAAATCCTCCAACAACAAGGCCTCATTGGAAATTTTGCCCTTCTCACCTGTGACCCCCAATTCAAGCTGACCCAGTTGGGCGAAATTCAGTCCCAGTCCCAGGTCGATTCGGTGTAAGTCTTTATCGAATTCAAACACCTTGTTGTTGGCGTCGAAGAGTTCCCATGCGGTAATTTCATACTGATAGCGGGCACGGCCGTAAAACTCCTGGTCACGGTCCAGTGGCTGGTAAAACTCGGTGCCCAGCAGCTTTTCGTAACCCAGTTTCAGCTCGTTGCGCCACTCTCCCCCATTCTCATTGAGATTGGTCATGGTGTAGGCGGTGTCCAGGGTCACTGCGGAGTCGGCCGTAAAGTCATCTTCCCAGTTAAAACCCAAATCGAAGTAGTTGGGGCCCCATGACTTGGCCTTGGTGGAGACGGTCAGTACCCGCCCTTCAGGCGTGTCGGTAAATTCGGCATCCACCCGCTCGAATCGGTTAAGGGCGTAGAGCTGGTTCACTCCCGCTTCGAGGTCCTCGCGTTTGACAATCTGTCCGGCCTTGATGCCCAGCGTATCCTCCAGCAGACTTTCGCTGACCCTGGAGTGATTGTCATACACAATGTCGACGACAGGTCGCTGCATGTCATCGAGCCATACCTTGGATCTGTCCCGCTTGCTGTGTTGATATTCTGCGTATTGCTGCGCCTCAATGCCGAGGCCCTGAAGCTGCGCGAGCTGCTCCCTCGCAGCCTGTTCGCCGAGAGCCAGCGCGGTACTCATGATGCTGAAATCTGTGGTACTGAGGGCATCGATGGCCGGACGGATAAGCACGTCTTTGTCGGTCAGCAGTTTCTTCTGCGCTTCGGTACTGGCTGCGGTCAGCATGGTAGACAACTGGTTCAGCACTGCGATAGTGCTGTTCAGCTCATCATTGCCCACCAGCGGCGAGCCTATGTCCACCGCGATGATGATATCGGCACCCATGGCCTTAACCACATCCACCGGCATGTTGTTGGCGATACCGCCATCCACCAGTAATCGTCCCTCAATCAACATGGGCTGCAGTGCACCGGGCACAGTGGCCGATGCCTGCATCGCCTTGATGACGCTGCCGCTGGACAGGATAACCGGCTGACTGGTGGCCAAATCGGTGGCCACGGCCCGGTAAGGAATCGCGAGTTCATCGAAACTGGCAAATTCACGCACCACATCGGTGGACTCACGCAGCAAGAGCGACATGGTCTGCCCCCGCAGCAAGCCGCTGGGCGTTTTCACCTCGGCATCGTAGCCGATATTCAGCGGGATGTTGTACTTGTCCCTGAGCTGCTTGTCACGATAGCTGAGTGCCTCACGGGGGATGGTATCGGAATAGCCCCGATTCCAATCGACATTCATCATGATGGCTTCAATTTCGTTGGCGCTGTAACCGAGGGCATACATGCCCGCCACATAGGCCCCAATGCTGGTGCCGGCGACGTAATCAACCGGAATGTTTTGCTCTTCAAGCACCTTGAGCACCCCGACGTGTGCGGCGCCTTTTGCGCCACCACCGCTTAGCACCAAACCCACCTTGGGACGGTCTGCCGCCTGGGCAAGAGAGAGAGAAAAGAACAGCAGCAGTGACAGAGTTTTCTTCATGTGACCCGGGAGCTAAGTGAAAGGGTTGCAGTGGTCGCCATTCTAACAGACATGGCGCAATTAAGTTAAAAACATGAGTAATTACTGAACAGTAACAAACACATCAGACCTGAACGGGGGAAGCTGATGCCGGTCCGTCCAGCATCAGATAGGCATCCATATCGTCACGGGCCATCGGCTTGGCAAAGTAGTAACCTTGAATCACATGACAACCCCGGGCCAATACCTGATTGAGCTGTTCCCGGGTTTCAACGCCCTCTGCCACCACCTTGAGTTTCAGGTTGCGGGCCAGCTCGATAATACTGGAGACTATCGCCTGATCCGCCGGATTGTCGGCGATATCTATCAGGAAGGAGCGATCAATCTTCAGCAGGTTAACGTCAAAATGGCGCAGATAAGCCAGCGACGAATAGCCGGTACCAAAGTCATCAATGGCTACCTGTACTCCCATTTCCCTGAGCAAGCGCAAATGATCGCGGGCAATGTGCAGCTCTTTCATCAACACGCCTTCGGTGATTTCCAGCGCCAGGTTTTCCACCGGAATGCATGTCTCTTCCAGGGTGCGGCGCAGGTTGTCGATAAAATCGGGCTGACGGAAATGCACTGCAGAGATGTTGACCGAGATTTTAAAGGGTCGCTTAAGTTTGCGACTCCAGCGCGCACCGTCCAAACAAGCCTGACGTAACACCCATTTATCTATGTCGATGACGAGGCCACAGGCTTCGGCCACCTTGATGAAAATGTCAGTACGGATAAAGCCATCCTTGGGATGCTGCCAGCGCAACAAGGCTTCCATCCCTATGACCTGATTATCATCATTCACATCCACTTGTGGCTGGTAGTGCAGGCAGAACTCCTGCCTTTCCAGCGCCTTGCGTAAATCTGCCTCCAAACGCAGGTGATAAAGCGCCTCGGCATTGCGTTCCTGAGAGTAATACTGGAAGTTACCGCGCCCCTCTTCCTTGGCATGATACATGGCCAAATCAGCGTTTTTGATCAACGCCTCAGGCTGGCGGGCGTCATCGGGCCAAATGGAAATCCCGATACTGGTGGAGATATAGAACTCGCGGCCAAAGAGTTTAAAGGGTGTTTCGATTTGGCCAAGGATGGTATTGGCCAGGTGGTTCAGGGTATCCACCTCAGCACCGTGGATAAGGACCACAAACTCATCGCCACCAAATCGGCACAGGGTATATTCGGGGTCGATGCAGGATTGCAGCCGCGCCGCCGCTTCCACCAACAGCGCATCTCCCATGCCGTGTCCAAAGGAGTCGTTGACGTGCTTGAATCTATCCAAATCAAGGAACATCAAGGCCAGCTTTTCTTCATTCTGGGTCGCCTTGTGGATGGCCTGATTCAACCTTGCGGCAAACAGTGAACGATTGGGCAGGCCGGTGAGCACATCGTAATTGGCAAGACGGCGCAGGTCGGCCTCGCTGCGCTTACGCTCGGTAATGTCAGAGAACACCACCACATAGTGTTGTACCTTACCCTGCAGCCCCAACATCACAGAGACGTTCAGCCAAACCGGGCACACCTGCCCGGCCGCGATACGCAGCTCCCGCTCACCGGTCCAGCTCATGCCATTGGCCAGCAAAGTCGCTATCTCACTGCGATTGGTACCATGCTCGGTAAGCAAGGAAATAAATTTGCGGCCAGCAAGCTCCGCCATGTTAGCGCCCAGGATAGCTTGTGCTGCACGGTTGGCGACCTTGACCTGTTCATCGGCATCGAGGATAAGCACCCCTTCAGAGGTGTTTTCAAATGCCTGTGCCAACAGATCGACTTCGTTCTGCAGCAACTTGTGCTGGGTGATATCACTGTAGATACCACTGATTTTTTCAACGTCACCGGTCTCTTTGTTGATTTGACTTGGACGTCCCCGCACTCTGAGCCATCCCCAGGTGCCAGTGCGGCGCTGGAATCGGTATTCGGCATCGAAACGCTCAATTTCACCGTTGATCACGGCCAACCAGTGAGATACCACCCTGTCTCTGTCATCGGGGTGGATAGGAAACTCCTCAAAGGTGACCCTTAACACTTCCTGCTCCACAGATAACACGCCATTGCGGTTGTCCAGATAGAAGGCGTTATCTTTGCGGGTCCAAACCCAAAGATCCGAATCACTGCCGCGCAAAGACTGGCGCAATCTGTCTTCACTCTCCAAAAGCGCCGTGTTCATATTGCGAAAACGCTCAACCTGGCGATGCCGTATCAGAATAATGGCCAGGGTTAACAACATCAGGATCACTATCAGTGACCATTTGAACAGCGCCGTCTCCCACCAGTACTGCTGGACATGCAGACGATGAACGTATGGAGTGTCGTCCCAGATCTCATTGCGGCGGCTTAATATTTCAAGCTCCAGCTTACCGGCATCCAGTCCAGAAAGATTGAGCTGAGGCTGGCCATCCAGCAGCAGGTACTTGGGTTCAACCAATTGCCCCTGTTTGCCCAATCGATATTTGAGCCGAATGGGCGAGTCATCCAAATAGTCGTTACTGGTCAGCTGCAAACTGATCATGCGGGCGCCCGGTGCTACTGTGGTAAAGTCGCTTGGCACCAGGGATTTTTCAGTGTGGTTATCATAAAAAACCGTCACCGACTCCAGAAATACCCTTTCGTCGGTGATGCGATTATTCAGGCCGTTAACGTCCAGCTGACGCACCCCGTTGGGGCTGCCCAAAAACAGCCCCTTATCTTCACGGTAGGCATAGGCGCCTTCGTTGAACTCGGTATTGACGACACCGTCTTCCACGGTAAACACCTGCACTTCGGACGTTTCTTTGTGCTGACGCACCAAAGAACGAGGACAGAGGATCACACGGTAATCCGGCGTATCCAGCAGGCCAAAGGTGGTATAGCAGCTAAGTTTCCACTTTTCCTGCAAAGACTCCAGCGTATCCGTGCTGACCTGGTACTCCATCACCCCAAACAAGGATGTCCCCAGCCATAGCTTTCCTGGTGCAATTTCCAGAATATGCCCTACCTGTAAGTCGCCCTTCATTCCGCTGAAAAGTTCACGCTTATCGATAAAGTAGCCATCGGCATCAAGGTAACCAAACTCATCCGGACCACCCAGCCACAGCTTGCCATCCGCGCCCCTCAGCATGCTGTATATCGCGGGTTGGTGGCGCTCACCACTGCGGCTGACAATGGCATACTCCTGAGGATCAAACAGGCCAGGCTCCCAGTAGTACAAACCGGTTGCGGTTAAGAACCACAAGCGCCCCGGGATCCCCGGATCTTTGTAAACCTGAAATATCCATTTGCGTTTCAACGACTCACTACCGTGGCTCCACTCATGGAACCGCTTGGTAGCATGGGTAGTTTTATCCTGTAAAAACAGCCCATTGGTAGTGGCGAGCAACAGGTATTCACTATTCAGTGAGGTGATGGCATAGACGCTGTCATTGGGCTCAAATTCTTCAGGCGTGCTCAGCACCGAGCCGGCTATCCCCTCTTGAACGCTGACAACGCCCGCATCCGTACCGAACCAATAGCGATTGCCTTCGGTGAAGATTGACCAAATCATCTGATTGCCCAGTGAATAGGGCGGCTGATCGTTAAAGGTTCCCCTGAGGAACGTGGGCCTATCAACCGCCAGCACCAAGCCCTCGCCGGCGCCGCCCAACCAGATTAACCCCTGATTGTCGATAGCAACGTCCTGAACATAATCAATATTGGCAAGTTGACGCAGATCGCTGTCGAATTTTTCGAAAGTCTGTTCGACCGGAGACCACTTCAGCACTCCCGAACGACTCGCCATCCACAGGTTGCCTTTACCATCTTCATTGATGGCAGTGACATAGAAAGGTACCTGGGACACAGGCAAAATCTGCTGGGTGTCGGGCAGTACTTCAAACAGACCTTCACTCGAGGTAAGCCACACCCGCCCGGCCCTGTCGCGGTAGAGGCGTTTGGCCTGGCCGGATGCCTCTACCCAGGGTAAATCCACCAGCTTTTCGCCCTTGGCGGAGCGAATTTCCAGATGATAGGGCTTGCCTATGATGAGTTGTCCTGAGGGCAGATAAAGCAGTTTATCCCAAAGAACATCGGGGTCCTGCTGCAGCTGAATGACCTTCTCCAGTTGCCAGTTCTGATAGTCCAGCTTCAGCACTTGGCCCTTGCTGTTCAGCAGCATCAAGGAATGTTGATCGACCACAGTGCGATCAATAATGCCGCCCCCTTCATATGCGGGCAGTAGGGCGGCGCTGCCGATTTCTTCGAAGGTATCTGAGGGAATATGGTAGCGATATAGGGTGTCAGATACGCTGACCAGAAGATACTCCTCACCCAACGCGACCACGTCCATGATGTATGAATCGTTGAGTCGGTTTTCCCCCTGGTGGGAATCAACCCTGCGCACCATGGTTTTACTGACCCGAAACAGGCCATCTTCGGTAGCAACCCAGACAAACCCATAGCGGTCGAAGGTAATGGAGTTGATCATGCCATTGGACAGGCCATCGCGACTGGCAAAAATCCGCTGCACAAATTCACCGCCATAACTGGCGTTCAGCCAAGGCAGCATAAGTACAAACATCAGCAGCAGAGATTGAGCAACTTTTTTTATCATAGTTGTTATCGCAGCACGACCCGAACACCAAGCACAGGCAGAAACTAACTGCCTAACACCAAGAGATAATTACACAAATTTTACACCATTCACAAATAGAGCCATAAAAAAAGACGCCTCTTGGGCGTCTTTTTGCGGCTTTTCAGAAAATTACTTTTTCTTTTTCGCCTTGGGATTTGGCAGGTCAGTGATAGAACCTTCGTAAACCTCAGCCGCCAGACCCACAGACTCGTGCAGAGTTGGGTGAGCGTGGATGGTCAGCGCGATGTCTTCGGCATCACAACCCATCTCGATGGCCAGGCCGATTTCGCCCAGCAGCTCGCCGCCGTTCACACCAACAATGGCACCACCGATAACACGATGAGTCTCTTTGTCGAAAATCAGCTTGGTCATACCGTCGCTGGCGTCAGAGGCAATGGCGCGGCCGGAAGCAGCCCATGGGAAGGTCGCAGTCTCGTACGCGATGCCTTTCTCTTTGGCTTCTTTCTCGGTCAGACCTACCCAGGCTACTTCAGGGTCGGTGTAAGCGATAGAGGGGATAACCTTAGGATCGAAGAAGTGCTTCAGACCAGAGATCACTTCGGCAGCCACGTGGCCTTCATGCACACCTTTGTGCGCCAGCATTGGCTGACCCACGATGTCGCCCACGGCGAAGATGTGTGGCACGTTGGTGCGCAGTTGCTTGTCTACATTGATAAAGCCGCGCTCATCAACGTTGATGCCAGCCTTGTCGGCGTCGATCAGCTTGCCGTTAGGGGTACGGCCGATAGCAACCAGCACGGCGTCGTAACGCACAGGCTCAGTTGGGGCCTTTTTGCCTTCCATAGAGACGTAGATACCGTCTTCTTTGGCTTCAACCGCGGTCACCTTGGTTTCCAGCATCAGGTTGAATTTCTTGCTGATCTTACGGGTGTAAACCTTCACCACGTCTTTGTCTGCAGCTGGGATAACCTGGTCGAACATTTCAACCACGTCGATATCGCTGCCCAGTGCATGGTACACAGTACCCATTTCCAGACCGATAATACCGCCGCCCATCACCAGCAGCTTCTTAGGTACTTCTTTCAGCTCCAGCGCATCGGTAGAGTCCCAAATACGTGGGTCTTCATGAGGAATGAATGGCAGCTGGATTGGACGTGAACCGGCAGCAATGATGGCGTTATCGAAGTTGATTACGGTCGCAGCGCCGTCGGCACCGGTTACTTCGATGCTGTTAGGGCCGGTGAATTTACCCAGACCATTTACAACCTGCACTTTACGCATCTTGGCCATGCCACCCAGACCACCGGTCAGTTGGCCGATCACTTTCTCTTTGTAGCCGCGCAGCTTGTCGATATCGATGCTTGGCTCGCCGAATACTACGCCGTGCTCGGCAGCAGTTTTGGCTTCTTCAATCACTTTGGCAATGTGCAGCAGGGCCTTTGATGGGATACAACCCACGTTCAGACACACGCCACCCAGGGTGCTGAAGCGCTCGATGATTACGGTTTCCAGACCAAGGTCGGCAGCACGGAAAGCGGCGGAATAACCCGCAGGGCCCGCGCCCAACACTACTACCTGAGTTTTGATTTGATTACTCATGTTTTCCTCTGAATTTTTCTTCATTCCGTCGTTTAAAAAGTTGCTCAAGCATTTGAGGGAGGCGACTTTTTAAACCAACTATCGGCCCGCTTGTAAGGTGGCCGCATTTTAACCCGCGTTCGACACGGATCACAATAAAAAGGCCGTCCTATTCAGGACAGCCTTTACGGTTACAGAACGAGTTTGCGTATGTCTGACAGTACACCGCTCAGATAAGTGGTGAACTTGGCACCTTCGGCGCCGTCGATCACCCGGTGATCGTACGACAGCGACAGTGGCAGCATCAGACGTGGCAAGAATTCCTTGCCGTTCCACTTGGGCTTGAGCTCAGACTTGGACACACCCAGAATACCCACTTCAGGGGCATTCACGATTGGGGTGAACGAAGTACCACCGAGGCCACCCAGGCTGGAGATGGTAAAGCAGCCGCCCTGCATGTCAGAGGCAGTAAGCTTACCGGCGCGGGCCTTCTTGGAGATATCGGCCAGCTCGCGGGACAGCTCATAGATGCCTTTCTTGTTCACATCACGTACCACAGGTACCACCAGACCATTGGGGGTATCCACCGCAATACCGATGTTGATGTATTTCTTCAGAATAAGGCTCTCGCCATCTTCCGACAGAGACGCGTTGAACGATGGGAAGGCTTCCAGCGACTTGGCCACGGCCTTCATGATGAACACCAGTGGGGTGATCTTCATGCCGGTATCACGCTTGGCTTCTTCGGCGTTTTGCGCCTTACGGAAATCTTCAAGCTCGGTGATGTCGGCCTCATCAAACTGAGTCACATGGGGGATCATCACCCAGTTGCGGTGCAGGTTGGCACCACTGATCTTCTTGATGCGAGACAGCGGCTGAGTTTCAACTTCACCAAACTTGCTGAAGTCGACCTTAGGCCATGGCAGCAGGTTCAGACCGGCACCTGAGGCAGCGCCCGCAGCGGCGGTGGCTGAGCCTGACTCGAGACGCTTGAGTGCTTCTTTGATGTAAGACTGCACGTCTTCGCGCACCACACGGCCCTTGCGACCTGTACCTTTAACCTTGGCGAGGTTAACGCCAAACTCACGGGCCAGACGACGGATAACCGGTGACGCGTGGGCGTACTCGTGGTTTTCCACGAACTCGCCGGTCTTGCCTAGAGACTGAGATTGAGATTGAGACTGAGACGGAGACTGAGCCTGGGCATTGGCGCCCGGCGCCGCAGCGGCCGGAGCAGCAGCTGGAGCAGCTGCCTGAGCCACAGGTGCAGCTGGCGCGGCAGCAGGAGCAGCACCAGCCACTTCAAACACCATGATCAGTGAACCGGTAGACACCTTGTCACCCGCGGCCACCTTGATGGCTTTCACGGTGCCGGCGAATGGCGCAGGTACTTCCATGGAGGCCTTGTCGCCTTCCACGGTCAACAGTGACTGGTCGGCAGCAACGGTGTCGCCTACCTTCACCAGCACTTCGGTCACTTCCACTTCATCGCCGCCGATGTCCGGCACCTGAATGTCTTTGTCACCGCCGGCAACAGCAACTGGCGCTGCAGCAACCGGCGCAGGCGCGGCAGCTGCGGCCACAGGGGCAGCGGATGCAGCCTGAGTCTCGAACACCATGATAAGGGAGCCGGTGGCTACCTTGTCACCGGTGGTGACCTTAATTTCTTTCAGCACACCGGCGAATGGCGCAGGCACTTCCATAGAAGCCTTGTCGCCTTCTACGGTGATCAGTGGCTGCTCGTCAGTGATGCTGTCGCCCACTTTCACCAGAATTTCAGTGACTTCAACTTCGTCACCGCCGATGTCGGGCACGAAAACGTCTTTCAGTGCGGATACCGCAGGCGCTGCAGCAACCGGTGCTGGCGCCGCGGCCTGGGCCGCAGGAGCTGGAGCAGCAGCCGGTGCGGCAACAGCTTGCTCACCTTCAAACATCATGATGAGTGAGCCGGTGGCGACCTTGTCGCCCACCGCAATTTTGATTTCCTTGACCACACCGGCTTTGGGAGCCGGTACTTCCATGGAAGACTTGTCGCCTTCCACGGTGATCAGCGACTGATCTTCAGTGATGGAATCCCCCACCTTGACCAGGATCTCGGTCACTTCGACTTCATCAGTGCCGATATCGGGTACATGAATTTCGATTGCCATTGTCTCGTCTCTTACGCGTAAAGTGGGTTCATCTTCTCGGTGTCGATATCGAATTTCTTGATGGCAGCAACCACCACAGATTTGTCGATGTCACCGCGCTTGGCCAGCTCGTTCAGGGCTGCCACCACCACGTAACCGGCGTTCACTTCGAAGTGACGACGCAGGTTGGCGCGGCTGTCGGAGCGACCGAAACCATCGGTACCCAGCACCTTGTAAGACACGCTTGGCATAAAGGCACGTACCTGTTCGGCGTAGTTCTTCATGTAGTCCGTTGCGGCTATGGCAGGCTCATTGCCCAGCACCGAGGTGATATAAGGCACGCGGGCGTCGGCTTCTGGATGCAGCATATTGAAACGCTCACAGTCCTGACCGTTGCGGGCCAGCTCGTTGAACGAGGTCACTGAGAACACATCAGAACCTACGCCGTATTCTTCAGCCAGGATAACGGCTGCTTTACGCACTTCGTTCATGATGGTGCCCGAGCTCATCAGCTGAACTTTTGCCTTCTTGCCTTCATGGCTTTCGAGCTTGTAGATACCCTTGCGGATACCTTCCTCGGCGCCTTCAGGCATGGCTGGCATGGCGTAGTTTTCGTTCATCAGGGTCAGGTAGTAGAACACGTTCTCCTGCTCGCCATACATGCGGCGGATACCGTCCTGAATGATCACGGCTGTTTCGTACGCGAAGGTCGGATCGTAAGAAATACAGTTAGGTACGGTACCGGCCAGGATGTGGCTGTGACCGTCTTCGTGCTGCAAACCTTCACCGTTCAGCGTAGTACGACCGGCAGTGGCACCCAAAAGGAAGCCGCGCGCCTGTTGGTCGCCCGCCATCCACGCCATATCGCCCACACGCTGGAAGCCGAACATGGAGTAGTAGATGTAAAACGGAACCATCGGCAGGTTGTTGGTGCTGTACGAGGTGGCAGCGGCAACCCATGAAGACATGGCGCCCAGCTCGTTAATACCTTCCTGCAGAACCTGGCCTGAAGTGTCTTCCTTGTAGTAAGACACGATATCGCGGTCTTCAGGGATATAGTTCTGACCGTACGGGTTGTAGATACCAATCTGACGGAACAGACCTTCCATACCGAAGGTACGGGCTTCATCGGCAATGATAGGCACGATGTTTTTGCCGATATTCTTGTCCTTGAGCAGGATGTTCAGGGTACGAACAAAGCCCATGGTGGTGGAGATATCGCGCTTCTGCTCTTCCAGCAGAGGCTGGAACTCAGACAGTTCAGGAGCAATAAACTCGCCGGTGAAGTTAGGCAGACGCTTGGGCGTGTAGCCGTGCAGCGCATCACGACGCTCGTGCAGATACTTGTGCTCAACACTGCCTTCTTCGAGCTTGATGTATGGCAGGTTAACCAGGTCTTCGTCGCTGACCAGATCAGTCACACCCAGACGGTCACGCAGCTTGGCCACGTGGGACATATCCATCTTCTTCACCTGGTGCGCGATGTTCTTGCCTTCGGCCGCATCGCCCATGCCGTAACCTTTTACAGTCTTGGCCAGGATCACAGTTGGACGGCCCTTGGTCTCCTGGGCAGCCTTGAATGCCGCGTACAGCTTGGAGGGCTCATGGCCACCACGCTTGAGGGCGAAGATTTCTTCGTCGGTCATGTCGGCAACCAGCGCAGCAGTCTCTGGGTACTTACCGAAGAAGTGCTCACGCACATAGGCGCCATCTTTGGCCTTGAAGGTCTGATAGTCACCGTCAACGGTTTCGTTCATCAGCTGCAGCAGCTTGCCGGTGGTGTCTTTGGCCAGCAGCTTGTCCCAGCCACTGCCCCACACTACCTTGATCACGTTCCAGCCCGCGCCTTTGAACAGGCCTTCGAGTTCCTGGATGATTTTGCCGTTACCCATTACCGGGCCATCGAGACGCTGCAGGTTACAGTTGATGAGGAAGCACAGGTTGTCCAGCTTCTCACGGGCAGCGAAGGAGATGGCACCGCGGCTTTCTGGCTCGTCCATTTCACCGTCGCCGAGGAAGGCATATACGCGCTGCTCG
This sequence comes from Shewanella zhangzhouensis, assembly GCF_019457615.1. Taxonomy (NCBI): domain Bacteria; kingdom Pseudomonadati; phylum Pseudomonadota; class Gammaproteobacteria; order Alteromonadales; family Shewanellaceae; genus Shewanella; species Shewanella zhangzhouensis. Next base: position 446,956 of record NZ_CP080414.1, on the reverse strand, counting down.
GTGGTGTCTTTCAGGCCACGGCCATTCAGATACTTAAGGAAGCGTGCCTGATAGATAGAAGAGATAGGGCCCAGACCCATGGAAACGGTTGGGAATTGCCAGAATTCAGGCATCAGCTTGGGGTGTGGGTAAGACGAAATACCCTTGCCGTCCACTTCCTGACGGAAGTTGTCCAGCTGCTCTTCAGTCAGACGACCTTCGAGGAAAGCACGGCTGTAGATACCGGGGGCAATGTGGCCCTGATAGTACACCAGGTCGCCGCCATCTTTATGGTTAGGGGCGCGGAAGAAGTGGTTGAAACACACTTCGTAGAAGGCAGCCGCCGACTGGAAAGAGGCCATGTGACCACCGAGCTCCAGATCCTTCTTGGAGGCACGCAGCACGATCATGATAGCGTTCCAGCGGATGATGGAACGAATACGACGCTCGATGGTGATGTCACCCGGGTAAGCGGGTTCCTGGGTCAGCGGAATGGTGTTCACATAGTTGGTGGTGATGCCGGTTGGCATGTCCACACCATCCAGACGAGCCTGCTCCAACACTTGTTCCAGCAGGAATTGAGCACGCTCTACGCCTTCTTCGCGAACAACGGACTCGAGGGCAGCAAGCCACTCCTGGGTTTCGATGGGATCTAAGTCTTGTAGCGTTTGCATAGGTTCAGACATGAGACTGTCCTTATATATACATATTTATGGGAAAAGTGGCTTTTGAGGTACTGGCAACTTCGCCATCCCGACTATCAGGCACCACTCTTTAATCGGCGCAGGCTGCGCTGCAACCGGCTATCTTCTTCCCTCACCGCCAACATTACCTCTTCGATGTAGCTCAAGTGCTCATTCGAGGCTTCGCGGGCCGCTTCGGGATCGCGGCGAACGATAGCGGCGAGCAGTGCCCGGCGGTGTTCGTTCGCCATTCTGGAGGCATCTTCGCGGCGGCTCAGAAGCTCCAGGTTTTGTGCCACATTCTTGTGCAGCACCGGAGTTAAACTTAAAACCAGATGTAACATGGCCACATTGTGTGAGGCTTCGGCTACGGCGCGATAAAAACGCACGATGGCATCGGCCTTACTTTGGATATTTTGGGCCTCTTCCACTTCCAAAATCATTTTTTGGATGTTATTCATGTCGGCATCGGTACCGCGCAGGGCGGCAAAGTACGCCATCATGCCTTCGGTGGCATGACGGAATTCAAGCAGGTCGTACTGGCTTTCGGTGTCGCTCTGCATGAGTTCTACGATAGGATCGGCCATGCTTTGCCACAGCTGCTCTTTCACGTAGGTGCCACCGCCCTGACGGCGCATAAGCAGGCCTTTGGCCTCCAATTTTTGGATGGCTTCGCGCAGGGAAGGACGGGAAACTTCAAATTGAATGGCCAACTCCCGCTCAGGGGGCAGTTTTTGGCCGGGCTTGAGACTGCCTTCAAGGATCATGCGCTCGAGTTGCTGCATGATCACATCGGAGATCTTCGGCTGGTTTATTTTGCTATATGCCATGTGGGCCCTCAGCTCCATTGTAAATTGGTCTTACCAATTTATGCGAGTGAGCGCACTTTATCAAATCACGGTTTTAAAGTCTATACAGTGATCCATATCACCCACGACATGAGAGCATAGCTGAAAAAAATTGTCATGGGGTCAGACCAATTAACAAAGCCTACGCAAGTACGGCATTTCAGGCACCTGCACCCACCAAAAGATTTCAGTTAATCACGCCAAAAATGGTCAGCAGGGAGACCGCCGCCAGCAGCAGTATAAAGTTGCGCTTACTTAGCCCGAGCAGCACCAGGGTTGGCTGCAGACATACAGGTGCAGATGAGGGCTGTGGGATGGATTCCGCCTCGGTTGCGGTTTCTGTCACAATTTGTCTGGCGGGAGTTGATAGGTCGAATGACAGCTTGCGCCAACGATTGAATGCGCTGCTGAACTGGCCTGCAAGCACATAACCAAAGGCAAATATACGGCTTGGCAGCCAATCCAACACTGTCAGTAAAGCATCCACATAAGGGAGCTGCAGATTGCTGCGCTTTTGCATCTGCTCATAGTAACGCACGCTGCAATAGAGCACCGCCGCGACAGGGCCAAGCGCTATCAGATACAAGGCCACAGCGCCGTAAAAGCGATAGTTTATCCAGGCAACACTTTGTCCAACCTTTAGCCCCAGCTCATCGGCAGTCACGGCTTCAAGACAGGAAGAGCAATCGAGTTCTGACCCATGACGATAACAGGCTTGCGTATCGCCCCGGCACGCCGCCTGAATATACCGCTTAAAGGCTTTGCGTTGTTCCTGATGACTGAAACACACCATGGCAGTGAGTACCCACACCGCCAGTGTGAGCAGCCCCCAGGCAATGCCACTGACCAATAAAAGCGCCACATACACCAACACCGCAGGTAACAGCAGGGCAAACAACACCTGATACTCTGAAGCTTGACCCTGAGTAAATTCGTCTTTCCACAGCCTGCGATGCAATTTTGCAATCAGGGTATCGAATTGCCAGGTCTCGGGTAAAAACTTAAGGCGTTCGGCTAATATCGCCATCAATAATGAAAATAGTGCCATCCTGTTTCTCCCTTTAAGGTTACACCGCTCCGGGCTTATCCATGTGTACTAAGCGCGGGCTCAACAACAAACCACTAACTTGGTTACCCACTGAACTCCTGAGATAATTCCCTAAAATACCTCGCCCAGTCAAACTCGGGGCCCGGGTCCGTCTTACGCCCCGGAGCAATGTCACTGTGACCCACTATTCGGTCTTGGGTGATATCGGGATATTCGGCCATCAGTGCCAGCGTCAACTCATGCAGTATCTGATATTGAATATCGGTAAAAGGAAGGTCGTCCGTCCCCTCCAGCTCAATCCCCACCGCAAAATCATTACAGCCTTCACGACCATCAAAGTTGGACACCCCTGCATGCCAGGCCCTGTCTTCACAGGATACAAATTGCACCAGCTCGCCATCGCGGCGAATAAGAAAATGAGCCGATACCTCAAGGCCCTGCAAATCGGCGAAACTGGGATGTGCTTGGCAATCAAGGCAGCCCTGAAACAGCGCTTCTATATAAGGTAAGCCAAACTGGCCTGCTGGGAGACTGATATTGTGAATAACCAGCAGACTGACCTCCCCTTGAGGACGGCTATTATAGAAGGGCGACTGGCTATGTCGGGCGCTGCTTATCCACCCTTGATGCCACTGTATTAAAGGATGCGACGACATCTGGTTTCCGTATTCACAATGAGACGACTTTCAGTAACCACCACTTCGAAGTGGCGACGAACAAAGCCCAGGAACGCTGGAGGCCCGGTTCGTACCAAGGCAGACATAAGTATAACCGGCTGTGATTGTAACGATTTTTACCCTGAATCACTATCGCAATGGCTCTGCATAACACGTTCACAGCGCCAATCACTGTACCATTCAATAAAGCAATCACTGCACCTATGCCACAGCACATGGTATCCTTTGAGCATCAAGGCGCTCATAAAAATACGCCCTCGTACCGACCATACCAGATAGCAAACCAGATAAGTAAAACAAAGGACGTCGTCATGCTGGAAAATGACATCAGACTCTCAGTAAAAGCCGCATTGGATGAAGACCTTGGTCATGGCGATGCCAGCGCCGACATCACTGCTCAGCTCATTCCCGAAGATAAAATTGCTGAGGCAACGCTCATAACCCGCGAAGAAGGGATTTTCTGTGGCAAAGCCTGGGCCGAGCAAGTGTTCAATCAGCTTGGTGGAACGGTGGCAATACATTGGCACGTGGACGATGGGGATTGGGTGGTGCCGAATCAAGTACTGTGTGAGTTGTCAGGCCCCGCGCGCGCCATCCTCACCGGGGAACGTACCGCAATGAACTTTATCCAGACCCTGTCTGGCGTAGCCAGCCTGACCCGGGTTTACGTGGATAAACTTGCCGGCACCGATTGCCGCTTGCTTGATACCCGCAAAACCATCCCTGGGCTTAGAACCGCACAGAAGTACGCGGTAATTTGTGGTGGCGGTAAAAACCACCGCATTGGTTTGTACGATGCCTTCCTGATTAAAGAAAACCACATCATGGCCTGCGGTGGCATTAAAGCCGCCATAGATAAGGCCAGAACCCTGCACCCGGATAAACCGGTTGAAGTAGAGGTTGAATCCCTGGCTGAGCTGACAGAGGCGCTGCAGGCAGGCTGCGATATCATCATGTTAGACAACTTTGATGTCACCATGATGATTGAAGCCGTTGCTATTAATGATGCATTCAAGGTGCAAGGCGGCGGTGCCAAGCTGGAAGTATCCGGTAACGTCACCCTGGACACTCTTGGCGAGTTTGCCAAAACCGGTGTTGACTTCATTTCCGTCGGTGCGCTCACCAAACACGTCCGCGCCATGGATCTTTCCCTGAGACTTAAACACTAACACGCTTACTTGCTGGCAGTTGCTAACAAGAGATTTATCTTGCTGTGCAACTGCCAGGTTGTAACCCGCGCCCACGTTTCGTGTGACTTGGACGTTTTAGACCAGACATTCTGGCCTAGAGGTTTTGGCCCAGATGTTCTGACCCATACGTTTTAACATATGGGCATTCACCACGCTTTACTGGTGTCCAAATCGACTTAAACCCAAAAGCACTCTATAGCGGTGCTTATGAGCGCCAGCTTTGCGCACTTATCTCTATTTCTCTGATTCAGTCACCTTGTTCGCTCCGGGTGGCAACTCACACGGACGAATCGATGTGCATATTGCCCCAAGCCTGAGAAGATACAGATAGATGCACAGATAAAAGATTGTTTGAGGTAAAATCGAAAAGCGGTCCATCAAACCTACTGGTGAAACCTGGAACAGATTGACAAACTGTTTGAAATAGCAAACATAATACAAAGCAGTCTCGTACCACAGGATCCACTGATGCATGCCGCAATCGTCAGAATAACCTCTGCGAGCACATCAGCCATAAGTTGTATTCAAGTAAATCAATATCTCCAGTCCTGCTAGCAATCTGATGACTTTTTGCGCGACACTTTTTTGACTGAGAACACAAAACCGTCAGGGTGTGCATCATAGTCAAAAAATTGTTAGAACAAAGCGCATGCAAAACAAACTACCTTAGAAAAATTAAGCGAATAGCACAGACTTTCGTGCAATTTCTTGTTTCATTTTTGCAAACTTTGTACTAACTTTAGCCTAGGCTTTATGGCCTTTCCGGCTGGTGCATAAAAACGGCATGATTGGAGCGGAAATCTAGCAAAAGAAGTGGAAGAGAAATGGCCTAAAGGCAAATTCAAATTCGCTTCTTGGCAACATTCTTGACAACAAGCAAGCTCACTTTACTGCACTTACGGAATAAAGTACGTTATGCCCTAACCTCGATGTTTACATTTTGTCAACCTTGACTACCGAGTCTGGCGGACAGAAAGGAAAGCATAGGTGGTGATAGCCGATGGAAATGCAAAGTTCAAACTTTGGTGTAGAAACCACTCAGCGGCGTAAAAGCCAACGTTGGACTGATGCATAACCAGATGCGACTGAAACTTTGTCGGTATAACGAACACAACCGAGACAGCCGAAAGGGCCATAATCGGTTTCTACCTCAACGGATAGACAGTGTTGTGCTTAAAGCTGTTGGGCTTAAGCTTTTGAGTCTCAACGCCATCTGAACGATGGGGCAATAACAAACCAAGGTGGCGAGTTCGAGGGCATAGCTGGCACTGCTGTAATAGCAGTCAATGTGTCCCACGGCCTACCACACAGGGTGAGAACTGGCGCACAGCCAAGTTGCAGGCAGATTTGAATGCATCAGGTGTTGATGAACTGCTCATGGGTTTATTCGTGATTGACTCTCAATGGAGTCAAGAATGAGCATCGATGAACATCAGTTACGTCTGCAGAAAGATCCGTACGCGATGAAGCTTGCTCCAATTTGGTCAGAAAACAACTGGATGTAAGGTCTGCCATAGCTATTGGTGACTAAACAAACCGAGTTGAGTTAATTTGCACAGAGGTTGGATAGTCACAACGCTGAGCTACCTGCCACTACTTAGCAATAAACGGAGAGAGAAATGAAAGGTATCAATTTTAAAAAGAACGCCAAGGGTTTCACCCTGATCGAACTGATGATCGTGGTCGCCATCATCGGTATCCTGGCCGCCATCGCGCTGCCTGCGTATCAGGACTATGTTGCAAAATCCAACGCAACTAATGCCCTAGCATCTATGAGCGGTTCGAAGATCAAATTAGGTGAAAGATATTCTGTTTACAACACGTTAGATTGTTCATCCGCAGCTACAGATGATCAGGGCAATGCGTTAGAAGACATAGCATATTGCTCCGCTGATGGAGTATTGACAAACGAGGTTGGCAATATTCAAGTAGATCTTGAGGCTACTATTGCTGACGGTACAACAAGTGTTCCAGCAGGTGAAATAGAATGGACTTGTACCTTGACTGGAATTAACAACGCTACTGCGGTCGCAATCAAGAACTGTACTGTTAATTAACCATACAAAATATGCCAACTACAGGCCTCCACTTAGGGTTATCGACACTTTTTATCCGTAAGAAGCTGCTAAGTGAAGAGCAGCTGTCGGAGGCCGTCGCTCTATCGCGAAAAAACCGGCATTCGCTGGTCACCACCCTGGTGGCCAGCAAACTTTTATCGGCAAGGGAAATAGCCGAGCTCTGCTACGAGGAATATGGCACGCCGCTGCTGGACTTGGCCGAATTTGACATAAAGAGTATTCCGGAAGAGTTCCTCAATAAAAAACTCATCGAGAAACATCGCTGCCTGCCGCTCTTCAAACGTGGTAACCGCCTCTATATAGGCACCTCAGACCCCACCAATATCGCTGCTCTCGAAGATTTCCAGTTTTCCGCAGGCCTGCACGCCGAAGCCATTTTGGTGGAAGATGACAAGCTGATTGCCGCCCTCGAGAAAATACTCGAAGAAGACATCAGCGCACTGGACTTAAGCGGTATAGATAAAGACTCATTGGCGGGCATTGAGGTCGCCGATACCGATAAGCGCACGGAAAATGATAACGACGGCGCTGACGATGCGCCCATTGTTATTTACATTAATAAGATTCTCACCGATGCCATTCGCCGCGGCGCATCGGATTTACACTTCGAGCCCTACGAAAAACGCTACCGCATTCGGTTTCGTATCGATGGCATTTTGCACGAAGTCTCAGAGCCACCCATTAATCTTTCCGGCCGTATCGCTGCCCGCTTAAAGGTGATGTCGAAACTCGATATTGCCGAGCGCCGCCTGCCACAGGATGGCCGCATCAAGATGAAGCTCAGCCGCACCAAGAGTATCGACTTTCGGGTAAGCACCCTGCCTACGCTCTGGGGCGAAAAAATTGTAATGCGTATCCTTGACTCGTCCTCAGCCCAGCTGGGGATCGAGAAGCTCGGTTATGAGCCAGACCAGAAGCAGCTGTATTTGGATAACCTGGCCAAACCCCAGGGTATGATTCTGGTAACAGGCCCCACCGGCTCTGGTAAAACTGTATCCCTGTACACAGGTTTGAACATTCTCAATACCGCCGAGCGCAATATTTCCACAGCGGAAGACCCGGTGGAAATTAACCTGGAAGGTGTAAACCAGGTGCATATCAACAACCGAGCAGGGCTGACATTTGCATCGGCACTGCGCTCTTTCCTGCGCCAGGACCCTGACGTGGTGATGGTGGGGGAAATCCGGGATCTGGAAACCGCTGAGATAGCTATTAAAGCGGCACAAACTGGCCACCTGGTGTTATCTACCCTGCACACAAACTCGGCCGCCGAAACCCTGACCCGACTGCTCAACATGGGCGTACCCGGCTACAACATTGCAAGTTCGGTGAATTTAATTATCGCCCAGCGCCTCGCCCGGCGTCTTTGCCCCGAGTGCAAACAACCGGAAGAGATCCCTAATCACGAGCTGGAGCGTTTGGGCTTTAATGAGGCACAAATTGCTGAAGGTTTTACCGCCTACAAGCCCTGCGGCTGCGATTTATGTTCCGGTGGTTATAAAGGCCGGGTGGGTATTTATGAAGTGATGCCCATGAGTGATGAGATAGCAAGGGTTATCATGGAAGGCGGTAACTCGTTGGAGATCGCTCGCATGGCCAAGTCTCAGGGAGTAAGAGACCTGCGCTTGTCAGGCCTTCTTAAGGTAATACAAGGCGTAACCAGTATTGCTGAGGTAAACCGCGTCACCAGTTTCTGACGACATGGCGCAGGGCTTTAGCGAGCAGGCAGGCTATCAATCTCAGATAGACTATAACTAAAAGAACAATCCCACCAAGCCGCTTATTAATGGATTCAAAACTTGAGCGGCCGCATTCAGCCTGACCAGTCAAGCTGATATAAAAGGAAGGACAGAACATGGCAACGGCCGTCGCAAACAAATCCAAAAAGCAGACACAAAAGCTGGCACCCAAGGTCTATAACTTTGAATGGAAGGGCTTAAACCGCGATGGAAAAAAATCCAGTGGCGAGCTCAGGGGCGCATCTGTCGCCGAGATTAAAACCATTCTTAAAAATCAAGGAATAAACCCCAAGGTCGTCCGTAAAAAGTCTGATGGCCTCTTTGGTGCCAGCAATAAAAAGATCAATGCGATGGACATCGCCATGATCACCCGCCAAATTGCCACCATGCTGATGGCGGGCGTGCCCTTGGTCACTACCATAGAAATCCTCGGTAAAGGCCATGAAAAGCCCAAGATGAGAGAATTGCTTGGCACCATTCTTAATGACATTCAGGCGGGTATTCCGCTCTCTGACGCCCTTCGTCCCCACAGAATATATTTCGATGATTTATACGTCGACCTGGTGGCAGCCGGTGAGCACTCGGGCTCACTGGATACCGTATTTGACCGCATCGCGATTTATAAAGAGAAAGCCGAAGCGCTTAAGTCCAAAATCAAAAAGGCCATGTTCTACCCAGCTGCGGTTGTGGTGGTGGCTATTGCCGTTACTACCTTGCTGCTGCTCTTTGTGGTGCCGCAGTTTGAAAGCATTTTTGCCAGCTTTGGTGCTGAACTGCCAGGCTTTACCCAATTGATAGTTAACATTTCAAGATTCTTGCAGTCTTCTTGGTACATCTTTTTAATTGTGATTGTAAGCTCTATATGGCTGTATGTTCGCGCACACAGAAACTCCCAGGCGGTGAGAGACAGGCAAGACGAATTTGTGCTTAAAATCCCCGTGATTGGTGAAATTTTACACAAGGCCGCCATGGCCCGATTTGCCCGCACACTGGCGACCACCTTTGCTGCGGGTGTGCCTTTAATTGATGGCCTGGAGTCCGCTGCAGGTGCTTCTGGTAACGCTGTATACCGTAAAGCCCTGCTTAAAATTCGCACCGAAGTGATGGCAGGTATGCAAATGAACGTGGCCATGCGCACCGTAAATCTCTTCCCGGATATGCTGATCCAAATGGTGATGATTGGTGAAGAGTCAGGTTCGCTCGATAATATGCTCAACAAAATTGCCAATATCTATGAGATGCAGGTGGATGATGCAGTGGATGGCCTTTCTAGCCTGATTGAACCCATTATGATGGTGGTTATCGGCACCCTCGTGGGCGGCCTGATTGTGGGTATGTATCTGCCTATCTTCCAGATGGGTAACGTGGTTGGCTAATAGCCCAACCTAAAAACCTAGAACAATTTTGAAACTTAAAAATTAGATGACTGAATTTATCGCCCTATTGAGCCAGTACTCCTGGCTCTTTATTTTGCTCGCATTCCTCTTCTCAGCCACCATTGGCAGTTTCCTCAATGTGGTAATCCATCGTTTGCCGGTGATGATGAAAAGAGAGTGGCAGCAGGAATGTAATGCTTATCTTGAAGAGTACCAGCCAGAGCTTTTCAAAAAGATTGGCAAAGCGAATTTAGACAAACCCATTGATAGCTATCCGGAGAGTTACAACCTGATTGTTCCAGGTTCATCCTGCCCTAAATGTGGTACTCATATTAAACCCTGGCACAATCTGCCGGTAATGGGCTGGATAATCCTTGGCGGTAAATGTGCCGCATGCAAAGCCCGGATTTCCAGCCGCTACCCTATAGTGGAAGCCTTTACCGGCCTGACCGTTGCAACGCTGGCGTGGCACTTCGGCCCGACTTGGCAATTTGTGGCAACTGCATTACTGACCTTTGGCTTAATTGCCATGTCGGGTATCGACCTAGATGAAATGTTGCTGCCAGACAGCCTCACTCTTCCGCTGCTGTGGCTTGGATTGCTGCTTAACTATCAGGGTTTATTTACCAATCTGGAAGATGCGCTTATAGGTGCTGTTGCCGGTTATCTGTCGCTTTGGTCTGTCTATTGGCTGTTTAAGCTCACCACAGGCAAAGAAGGCATGGGCTACGGTGATTTTAAACTCATGGCGCTCTTTGGCGCCTGGCTCGGCTGGCAGATGCTGCCATTGATTATTCTTCTCTCAAGCCTGGTTGGTGCTGTCGTTGGCATCCTGATGATGGTTTGGAAAAGCCATAAGCGTGAAAATCCAATTCCATTCGGCCCCTATATCGCGGCCGCTGGCTGGATAGCACTGCTTTGGGGACAAGATATCGTCAGCTGGTATCTGGGTACTCTTTGATGTCCGGGTTTATCCTTGGCCTTACCGGCGGAATCGGTAGTGGCAAGACAACTGTCGCGAACCTCTTTCACGAACACGGTATTGGACTGGTGGATGCCGATGTTATCGCGCGGGAAGTTGTGGAGCCCGGTTCTGCAGGGCTCAAGGCGATTGAAGAACACTTCGGCAGTCGCATTCTCAAAGCCGATGGCAGTCTCGATCGCGCCAAGCTGAGAGAGAGGATTTTTACCGATGAATCTGAGCGGATGTGGCTGAACAATTTACTCCACCCCATGATTAGGCAAACCATGCTCTCATCAGCAAAAAATGCTGATTCAGATTATGTTATTTTGGTTGTGCCCTTGCTATTTGAGAATGGGTTGGATAGCTTAGTTGATCGAACTTTGGTGGTTGATATTTCACCTGATTTGCAAATCCAACGTACAGCCGAACGAGATAACGTGAGCGAAGCCCAAATCGCCAACATCATCGCCAGCCAAATCAGCCGGGAAGAAAGGCTGAAAAAAGCCGACGATATTATCGACAACAGAGGAGAGATTGCCGACCTCAGGGAGCAGGTTAACCGGCTCCACCAGTATTATTTAACACTGGCGGCATCAAAAGCACCGCATGACTGAATTGATATATGAGCAACCTCTGAACGAAAAAATCCGCAGCTATCTGCGGCTCGAATATCTCGCCCAGCAGGTGCAGCATAATCTGGAAAATGACCATCAGCAGCGCTGTTTCTATCCTTTATTTTCTTTGCTCGAATTGAATGAGCGTTGCGATTACCGTGGCGATCTGCTTAAAGAAATAGACAAACAACTCTTTATTCTCGCCAAGTGGCAATTATTACCCCACGTAGACGCCTCCCAAGTCCAAAATGTCGTTGATGGCTTATCTAAAGCCAGAGAACAGCTCCAGAACCCTTCACGAATTGGCAGCGCCCTCAAGCAAGATAGATTTTTAAGTGCATTACGGCAGCGATTCGGTATGCCCGGCGCCTGTTGTAACTTCGACCTGCCTCAACTGCATTATTGGCTTGCCAAGCCCTGGGATGAACGCAGGGGCGAATATCTGCAGTGGGTTGAGCACTTTACTCCCCTACTTACCCCTGTCAGCCTGCTGCTCTCGCTAATCCGCAGTACGTCTGAATATCAGGACGCCACGGCAGCCGGCGGTTTCTATCAGGGAACCAATGCCCAACCGCTTTCTCTCATCCGGGTTAAGATTGATCCGGCACAGGGTTGTTATCCCACCATCAGTGGTCACAAAACCCGCTATGCCATACACTTCGTTCAATTCGCCGATCAACGCCATTCCGACAAGACTATTGCCTTTAAGCTGGCGACCTGCGCCTGAAGGCTTTACCATAAAGCCATCCCAATTTTGTGTTTGTTATTCCATCCGAAAAGGTTTTTCTCATGACATTGACGGTTAAGTGTCCCCAGTGCCAAAAGCCTGTTATCTGGGACGCCTCCTCCGCCTTCAAGCCATTTTGCAGTGAACGCTGCAAACTGATTGACCTGGGAGATTGGGCCTCCGAGAAGCACGCTATTCCCGTAAAAGATGACATCAGCGAAGAGCTGCTGGATCAGCTGGGTTATGAAGAAGCAGACTTCTTTAAAACTCCCGATTGACCCAAGGCCAATTCAGAAACTTACTATCAAAGAGTCATCGTATGACCAAACGTGTTCACGTTGCCGTAGGCATCATTAAACAGGGCTCGCACATCTTGCTGGCGAAGCGTCATGGTCATCTGCATCAGGGTGGGAAATGGGAGTTTCCCGGAGGCAAGGTCGAGGCCGGTGAGACCACTTCAGAAGCCCTCAAACGCGAGCTAAAAGAAGAAGTTGGCCTGATGGTACACACCAGCCAACCTTATATGGAAATCAGCCACGATTATCCTGACAAACAGGTACGGCTGGATATTCATCTGGTTGAAGACTTCAGTGGTGAAGCACGCGGTATCGAAGGGCAGGAAATCGAATGGGTGTCACTGCAGGACATCTGCAACTATCAGTTCCCGGATGCCAACCAGCCAATTCTAAATAAAGTACTGAAGGACTTTAGCTGAACTTTTCTGCAGAAGTGTTGCGTCAACGGCGACGTAATACTTCTACCGAAGAACTCTAATGATGTCCTGGAGTATTCAAATAGATTTTTTATACACAGATAAAGAAAAACCCCGACGTTGACGTCGGGGTTCTCGTATTTGAAGCCTGGAAATGTCCTACTCTCACATGGGGAGGCCCCACACTACCATCGGCGCTACTGCGTTTCACTACTGAGTTCGGAATGGGATCAGGTGGGACCACAGCGCTATGGTTTCCAAGCAAATTTTGTTGCTACCATTTAGTACCTGGCTGCTAATAATGGTGCTGATACCCAGAATCGAACTGGGGACCTCATCCTTACCAAGGATGCGCTCTACCGACTGAGCCATATCAGCAAACTCTTTGATTTCACGTTAAAACTAGAAATCAGAATTAGGCGTCTGGCAATGACCTACTCTCACATGGGGAGACCCCACACTACCATCGGCGCTGCTCCGTTTCACTACTGAGTTCGGAATGGGATCAGGTGGGACCAGAGCGCTATTGTCACCAGACAAATTTGTTAATTCGGAAAGCTGCGTTTCTCAGAAAATGATGGTGGTCGCTACTGGGATCGAACCAGTGACCCCCTCCTTGTAAGGGAGGTGCTCTCCCGGCTGAGCTAAGCGACCGGTATTCTGTGTTATTGAGTTATCACTTCAATCAAGTCTGGTTTCTTCAAGACTATCTACACCATCTGAAACCCATCTGGGTTGTATGGTTAAGCCGCACGAGTCATTAGTACAGGTTAGCTCAACGCCTCACAACGCTTACACACCCTGCCTATCAACGTCCTGGTCTCGGACGGCTCTTCAGTGGACTCAAGGTCCAAGGGAAGACTCATCTTGGGGCTCGCTTCCCGCTTAGATGCTTTCAGCGGTTATCGATTCCGAACGTAGCTACCGGGCAATGCCATTGGCATGACAACCCGAACACCAGCGGTTCGTTCACTCCGGTCCTCTCGTACTAGGAGCAACCCCCCTCAATCTTCCAACGCCCACGGCAGATAGGGACCGAACTGTCTCACGACGTTCTGAACCCAGCTCGCGTACCACTTTAAATGGCGAACAGCCATACCCTTGGGACCGACTTCAGCCCCAGGATGTGATGAGCCGACATCGAGGTGCCAAACACCGCCGTCGATATGAACTCTTGGGCGGTATCAGCCTGTTATCCCCGGAGTACCTTTTATCCGTTGAGCGATGGCCCTTCCATGCAGAACCACCGGATCACTATGACCTACTTTCGTACCTGCTCGACGTGTCTGTCTCGCAGTTAAGCTGGCTTGTGCCATTACACTAACCACACGATGTCCGACCGTGTTTAGCCAACCTTCGTGCTCCTCCGTTACTCTTTGGGAGGAGACCGCCCCAGTCAAACTACCCACCAGGCACTGTCCCTAGTCCAGATTCATGGACCGAGGTTAGAACACCAACACTACAAGGGTGGTATTTCAAGGTTGACTCCACGAGAACTGGCGTTCCCGCTTCAAAGTCTCCCACCTATCCTACACATGTAGGGTCAATGTTCAGTGCCAAGCTATAGTAAAGGTTCACGGGGTCTTTCCGTCTAGCCGCGGGTATACGGCATCTTCACCGCAATTTCAACTTCACTGAGTCTCGGCTGGAGACAGCGTGGCCATCATTACGCCATTCGTGCAGGTCGGAACTTACCCGACAAGGAATTTCGCTACCTTAGGACCGTTATAGTTACGGCCGCCGTTTACCGGGGCTTCGATCATGAGCTTCTCTTGCGATAACCCAATCAATTAACCTTCCGGCACCGGGCAGGCGTCACAC